>NZ_LMDJ01000013.1 GCF_001425045.1 Massilia sp. Root351
TTGCATGATCGGCTGAGCAGTGATGGACAATGTCGTATTGTCTCAGGTTCAGATCGCCGCAGATTCAGCCGCTGAGGAATAATTCAGCGGCTCCTTAGTCCGTCGTGTCGGGCACATCCCAATCGGCGAGCCTTGCTTCTCCGGTCTGGTAGAACTGCTTCACCAACTTCACGTGCTCCAGAAAGTCCCTGTTCTCAGTCGCCAGCCGGTTGACCATGTCCCAATCGATCTCATCTCTTTCTCGAGCAGGAATCAAGACTTGACTTTCTGCCGGGTTTTCGACATCCAATTTGATCAGGCCGATGCCATGCGCCGCAAACAGCATCCGCAATTCCTTGAGCGTGTCCTGGCCCTCGATCTCCGCTGCGACGAGATAACCAAAATTAGCCCACGACGAATTGGAAACCGCCTGGAAGAAGCATTCACGCACGTTCGACCGGTTGATCAACAACTTGGCCTCGAACGACCACAGCTTCGTGCGCTTGTCGGAATACTGATTCACGCAGTCCCGAACCTCCTGGTGCCACTCAGCGCCCAAGTCCTCCATCCCGACCAGGTCCGGATACAGCCAACGGTTGCCGTTTGGCCCTCGTTTGTTCGAAGATCGCTTCTCGTCGATGCGCTTCGAATAGACCCCAAACTCCTCCCACAGATACAGCGAAAGCAGTGGGTACAACCCTTGCTCCCCGAGCTTGGCATCGTTACTGTCTGCCATAGGGGCAGCAACCACGCCCTCAACCGCTGCAACCTCGGCAATATCGGACTTCTCCGAGTAGAAGTACTTGCGCGGCCGCCCCTCGGTAGTCTTCAGCTCCGGGTGGCGTTTCTGCAAGCGCGGGCGCTGTGAGCTGATTTCCGCGACCAGCTGCTGTACCAGCTCAGCATCCGTGCTGACGTACTGGCTACTCTGCTTCTTCGCTTGGCATTCATCGGGGAACGTGGCGAAGATCCACTCGGCGATCTGCCGCGCGGTAAGTTTCTCATCAGGCCGCTCCTTCAAGTAACGTAGTACCACCTTTGCCAAATTCAATGCCATAGAAATTCCCCTCAGAGCCTGAACAACTTCTTGATTTCGTTCTCAGCCGTTACCGGCATCTCATCCTTCTCGTACCGCCTTACGTCGGCCACGATACACTTTGCACGCGTGATCTCATTGTTTACCCGCTGCGAGTACGAGGTGCTGGTGTTCAGGTTTTCAATGACGGCAAGGATGTAGTCCTTCTGATTCGCCAAGAACCAGAAACGCAGGCCGCAGACCCATTTCTCCATTTCGAAGGATTGAAACGGGAATCCGGCGGTTGCATTCCAATACTTAAACAGACGTATGGTCGGCTTGATCAGCGAATTGTGTTCCTTGTTTTTCGCTTCAAGCGTGGCGTTAAAGTCATTCGGGCTCGTGGCCATCCAACCACCCGAGCCATTAGGAATTTGAAGTCCGCCAAGCCAATTTTTTGTCGCTGGCACCAGGTCGAACTTGATGTGGTTAAGTTCGAGAACAATGGTCGGACTGGACTGGTAGATTTCCGAGGAGCCATAGCGTTTTTCGACAAAGGCTTTCAATCGATTCAAATACGTCTGCGGGGTGGCGCTAGCGTCGCTGAAGACAACCATATAGTCGATGTCAGACTTCTCATCCATCGAGCGAGGCAAGATCGTGCTTCGCGTTGACGACCCGAATCGGAAATGCTGCGCGATTGCGCCACTGTCAAAGTGCAACGCCATCCGGGCTTGAAGCGTTGTGATCGACGTCTTAATTGACGACTGCTCCGTTGCAGAAAGCACGGCACTGCTGGCCGTCGCCGTAAGAAAACTCAATATCGACATCCGGTCATTCCTCCTTGTCCACTTTGTGGGTTGCTTCGCCTTCTTCGATTCCTTTTCGCGCAGCGACAAACGCTCGACGCGGAATGCTCGGGCTCTTTAAGTTCAACTCATTACGCGCTACCGAAAGTGCCTTCAGTCGTTCGGGGAGCTCGTCCAGTCGATGTGACTGAAGCAGTTCGATCTCCCGGAAAAACCGTGCCTCGTTACGAAGGGCAAGGAACTGGCCAGCGGCGGCCCTGTGCAATGCCGCGCGCTCGTTGGGTTTGAGAAAAGTCATCAACCCAGTGAGCAGGGATGCCAGAAGGGTGAACGCTGTCGCCCATTCAGGTTGGCTCTTGATCAGCGTCGCTCCGGCGACCGCTCCGAGAATGGTTGCCGGAACACCCAACCAGTAGTTGCGCCGCACCCATGTGTCTTCAGCATTGAAATGCCCCTTGCTCGAATAGAGGGCGTCTTCTTCCAGTCGCTCGGCCTCCCTGCGAAGTGCGGAAGCCTTGTCCAGGTCGGATGCGGCGGCTCCTATCATTGCGTCCTCTACCATTTCCCCCCTCATGCCGACGCTCCCGTCTGTGGCGGGGTCTTGGGTGGCACCGAGCCCAAGTGGTAGGTCGAGTCGAAGACCATATCGGTCAGCCAGCGTTTGAAACTGGGGTTGTCGCTGAACTGTTTGAAGAGCTCCGTGTGATCGGAGATCAGCTCCAGCACCACTCGATTCAGCGCCTTGTCGTGCTCCAACTTGGCGTTCTGCTTGTCGGAGTTGGCCTGCGCGTTCTGGTAAGCCTTGTCCTGGGCCACGCGCGCCGGAATTTCCTCGGCGATGACCTTGCGAATTTTGTCGCCATCTTTCCACTCGATGTTGCCGAACATATCGTTGAAGGCCTTGATGATGTTCGAGAGCTTGTCGATTTCCGCAGTACCACCACCTCCGCCACCGCCAGGCGGGGGCGGCTCGATGAAGGCGTCCGCATCGTCCATCGAAATCTTCAGTGACGCCTGCGCCTCTACCCGATAGCTGTCCATGTCGATAGCTTCCAGCACCCCCTTGGAGAGGTCTTCCTCCTTCGGGGCCGGTAGCTTCGGGATCAGGAAGTTCAGGAAGATCGCCAGCTTTTCCCAGGCCGGGTGGCCGTACGTCAGGATCGCAGCGAGAAAGCCGTAGCTGCGCACGAAAGACTTGGCCTTGCCCTTGAATTCAACTTGGCCATCTTCATCCAGGTTGTCGATGTACTCGGCTACGCAGGTATCGAGAACGGGGTCGAGCTTGTCGCGGTCTGCGCCCGTGATATAGAGCGCGACCAAATCTTCAACCTGCTGCCAGCTGTATACTTGCTTGGCATCGAGGTCGTTCTTCAAGTCGTGCAGCTTGTTGGCGTCGGCCTCACCGACCTGCACTGTCGCGCGGTAATAGTCCTGGAATGCGACCTTCACAGCCTCGGCGTTGTCCGCGAAATCCAGCACGAAGGTATCGCGCTTTTGCGGGTGGGCTCGGTTCAGGCGGGACAGCGTTTGCACCGCCTGAACGCCCTCCAGCGTCTTATCCACATACATCGTATGCAGCAGAGGCTCGTCGAAGCCGGTGACAAACTTGTTGGCAACGATCAGGAAACGATATGGGTCTTGCTTGAACTTGGACGGAATGTCCTTGCTCGGGAATTCGTTGAGATCGGCTTCGGTCTTCCTCACCCCGCCAATTTCAAAGTCGCCAGAATACGCCACGATGGTCTTAAACTGGCACTTGATCGTAGCGAGGTAATCTGTTACCTCGCGGTGGTAGTCGATGGCCCGTGCGATGCCGCTGCAGACAATCATCGCGCGCGCCTTGCCGCCGATCTTCTGCTTGCCCGCCACTTGCGCCACGAAGTGGTCGACCATGATCTCGGCCTTCTTGCGGATGGCCTTGTCGTGGGATTCGACGTAGTGACGAATCTTCTTCAGCGCCTTCACCTTGTCGAAATCGGGATCGTCCTCGACTGTCTTAGCGACGTGATAGAAGCTGCCCACCGACGTGTAATTCGCAATCACATCGAGGATGAAGCCCTCTTGAATCGCTTGCTTGGTGGTGTAGGTGAGTTCCTCCGGTGAGCGGTAGCGCGCCTCACCGCCTTCAATGAACCGCTCCCCGAACAACTCCAGCGTCCGGTTTTTCGGCGTAGCCGTAAACGCGAAGTAGCTGGCGTTCGGCAGCATCTTGCGCGACTCGATCAGCTTGTTGACTGCGTCCTCTACGGAGTCTTCGTCACCCTCGTCGTCACCAAGAACGCCCGACAAGGCCATGTGCATCTTTGCGGTCGTCTTGCCACCTTGGCTGGAATGCGCCTCATCGATTAGCAGCGCGAACTTCTTTCCACCGAGGCCGCCCAGCTCATCAAGGATGAACGGAAACTTCTGCACCGTCGTCACAATGATCTTCTTACCTTTGCGCAGGAAGGTGCGCAGCTCGGCAGCATCCTCAGAATGCCCGAAAATTGACGCAACATGGTCGTAGCTTTTGATGGTTCGGGCAATTTGGGTATCCAGCGCACGACGGTCAGTGATGACGACGACCGAGTCGAACTGCGCTAACATCGCATCAGCGGAAGTCTTGAGTTCGACCAACTGGTGTGCCAGCCACGCGATGGTGTTGCTCTTGCCGCTGCCTGCCGAATGCTGAATGAGATAACGCTTGCCAACTCCATCCTCGCGGGAGCGGCGAAGTAAGGCACGGACGGTACGAAGTTGGTGAAAACGTGGAAACACCTGCTTGCGCCGCTTCTTCCCCTTTTCGTCTTCCTCTTCCACCACTTGCGTGAAGTTTTCGATGATGTTGGCCAGCGATTCCTTGATCAGCACCTGCTTCCACAAATAGTCAGTTTTCAGGCCACCTGGATTGGGAGGGTTGCCTGCACCGCTGTTCCAGCCCTGGTTGAATGGCAGGAACCACGAGGTCTTGCCAGTGAGATGCGGGCAGAACCGCACCTCGGCATCGTCTACCGCCATGTGCGCCACGCAGCGCCCCAACTGGAAAAGCAGCTCGCTCGGGTTCCGGTCAGTCTGGTACTGCGTGATGGCGTCGGCAACAGTCTGCTTGGTCAGCGAGTTTTTCAACTCGAAGGTCATCACCGGCAGGCCGTTGATGAAGATAACCATGTCTAGAGAACGCTGAACCTCGTCGTTGCTGTAGCGCAACTGACGGGTGACACTGAAGATGTTCTTGTCGAAGTTTTCGGCCGCACTGACGTTGCCCGGCGTCGGCAGTAGCTTGTACAGATCAACGTGAACCGGGCCGTGGCTCACGCCCTTGCGCAGCACATCCACCACGCCCCGCTTTGTAATCTCGCCTTGGATACGATGTAGAAACTGGGTTCGCTTGATGCCATCGCTTCCGAGTTCCAGTGTTTCGACTGCTTTGAGCTGGGTGGCCTGCAGAAAGGACAGCAATTGCACCACATCCACCGCGACGTCGCGGTTGAAGTCCGCCGCTCGTCCGAGGACGTAACCACCGGGGGCATAAATGCTGGCGGCCTCCTGAGCCTCCGTCGTTGCAACTATCGGGTGCTCAGTAGCTCCCGCCAAGTGGCGTACGATCGAGGCCTCCAGGCCCTTTTCACTGGTGTCAGTCGTCGCCATCATCGTCCTCCCCATCGGTATCCAATTCATCGTCGCCGCCGAGCACTGCCAGAATTTCATCGGACATCATGTCATCCGGGCCCGGCACCCAGCCGCGTACATCCACTTGGCCAGTAACCACATCTGCAATCTGCCGGTCGCGGTACTCGCGGATCAGCTTAATTTCTTCTTCGGCGCGAGCGATGGCTTCGTCCAAATCCTTCGTTTTGAGCCCGATTTGCAGCAAGATTGCTTCTTGTTCATCTTCACGAGGAACCGGAAGCCGCACGTTTCCGATGAAAGCCCAATCGGCACGTGGCATCTTCGCTCCCTCCGTCGAGCTGTTGATAAGGCTAATCACACGCTTACAGCGTAGTAGCTGCTCAAGATACGCAGGGAGGACAAACTCCTCGCGCGACCGTAGCACGAGGAACTCGCTCACGCAGACTCCAGCGCAGTTCGCCCGCGTGACCTTCGCCAAGTATGGGCGGAGCTTGCCAAACAAAACATCGTCAGCAACAAACCGCTTCACCGTGCTGGCAAATTCAACTTCGCCTTCGGGCGGTCGCGCTACACCTGTCCAACTTTGAACGTGTTCCATTGCCAGATATATTTCATCGCCGGCCTTGGTGGAGGTCTGGCTTGTGACGTTGCTGGCGATGAACTTCAAACGGCGAAGCTCCCAATGTTCGGGCACGTCCCCCAGCCATTCGATGCCAGAGGGTTTCAGCACGACGGAAGAATCGATACCTCGCGTGACGGCGTGATCAATGATTCGCAGCTTCTGCTCCGTGAGCAGCGCGATAAGTTCACGCTTGGCCTTGATTAATCGGGCGATGTGAAGGTCCTGCGCCCGAAGGTAGGCAACCATTTGGTCTTGCTCGGCGCGAGGTGGCTGAATCAGCGCAATGTCGAGAAACTGGCTCGGATACAGACGCAAGCGCGAGGATCGGATGCCGGTTGAGCGCCCAATGTATTCAGCAACGTAAGCACGGGTGCGCAGCAGATAGTCGAGATACGCAGGGTTGAAGCTGTCGGCACGGTGCGGCCGATACACGCCGTAGGCCGGACTGACGATTCCCACATGCCTGCTCGCCCCAAGCGCCGCCATCCACGCCCAAAGTGTGTTGATCACTATGTCTCCCGGACGACACAGCTTGGAGCCAACGTAGCTCGCGGCCTTAAACATCGTTACGTTCTTCTGGCTGCGCGGTGTAACGCCCGTCAGGTGCGAAACCGAAAGTAGCTCTTCCTCGCCAGTGCGTGAGCGTTCGTCCACCTCACGAAAGAAGACCTTGGCGCGCTGCTCGTTCCAGTGCTCCGGCACTGGCGGAAGCCATTGCATCTTAGATGTCCGGTATGACTGGTACACAACGCCCATTACGCCGCTCCCACGATCTTATGCAGCAAGCCTTCTGTCTGCTTCTCCAGCTTGAGGATGTCAGCACGGATTTGTTCCAGCGTCCGCAGCGGGGTGGGCTTGTAGAAGTAGCGCGCGAACGAGATCTCGTAGCCGATCTTGGTGGCGTCCATCGCGATCCATGCATCCGGCGCATGTGGCAGCACCTCGCGAACGAAAAAGGCCTCGATGCCGCCCGACTCCTTGAGCGGCACCTGCTCGGTGTCACGCAGGTCGGTATCGGCCTCGTACTCGGCCATAAATCGATCCTTGCCAACGATTTCCAGGTACGCGCCATCAAATCCCGGTTCGAAGTGCTCACCTTTCTTGAGCTTGCTGCGCTTGGCGACAACGGGGGGCGCCGTTTCGTCGCGCCAGCTCACCGCCTTGTAGATGGCCTTCTTCTCAGCCGCGCCGAGCTTCTTGCTGTGCGCCTTCATCGTGGCGTCAAAGCGGGTGCGGAATTCGTTGTGGTCGTCAAAGACGCCTTCGCCAAGGTCCTGCTGCGCCAACTTGGCCAGATCTACCAGCGTCTTGTCACGCAGCCACGTCGCTGGGTCGAGCAGCTTCTTGCGCCGTTTTTCCGGCACTGTCGTCTTGGTGATATTGGCGTCGTCGTCGTCCGACTCGTCGTCGGCACCCTCGTCGCCATCGTCACCCTTGAGCCAAGCTTCGATTTCGGCCTTGAGCTTGGCGAATTCCGTGTACAGCTTATCGCTATACTTCGCGTAAATCTCGCTGCGCAGCGCCTCGTCGCCCGTGGCAAAGCGCAGGCTTTCGATGGCGCTGTGCTTGAGCTGGCTCTTGAGCCGCAGCGGGCGCTCGATCACGATCTTCTTGTAGCCGAAGTCGGCATTGTCGAACCATTTGCATTCGGGCGTTGCGCCTTTGGCCATGCCGGCGGCGTCAGTATCAACGGGCTGCTGGTCGAGGTAATGCTTGAGGATACGTTCAATGTCCGCATCCGCCAACTCGCAATTCTTCTTGCCAAGGTTGCGCCGCATCGGCTGGAACCACTGCGAAGCATCGATCAGCTGCACCTTGCCGCGTCGGTGTACAGCCTTTTTGTTGGCCAGCACCCATATGTAGGTCGCGATGCCGGTGTTGTAGAAGATGTTGAGTGGCAAAGCAATGATGGCTTCAAGCCAATCGTTCTCCAGCACCCAGCGTCGCACATTGCTTTCGCCCTGGCCCGCGTCGCCGGTGAACAAGGCCGAGCCGTTATGCACCAGCGCGATGCGGCTGCCCAGTGGCGTGTTGTGCTTCATTTTCTGCAGCTTGTTCACCAGGAACATCAGTTGCCCGTCACTGGAACGGGTGATAAGCTTAAACTCGGAATCGCCGCCGTGATTGACGATAAAACGCGAATCGCTGAACTCCTTCTTGCCGCCCATCCTGTCAAGGTCGGTCTTCCAGCTTTTTCCGTATGGCGGATTGGAGATCATGAAGTCAAACTCGCGTGACCGGAACTGGTCAGCAGACAATGTGGACTTGTCTGCTCCCCCCACAATGTTTTCCGCAGCACTGCCTTCGCCCTTGATTAGCATGTCGGCTTTGCAGATGGCATACGTTTCGTCAGAAATCTCCTGACCAAACAGGTGGATAGAAACTTCCTTGTCATGCTTCGCAGCAAGCTCCTGCAAGGCTTCTTCAGCGACGGTCAACATGCCTCCCGTACCGCAGCTACCATCGTAAAGGGAATAGGTGCTGGATTCGATCTTGTGTGCGATGGGAAGGAACAGTAGCTGGGCCATTAGCTTGACCACGTCGCGCGGCGTGTAGTGCTCACCAGCCTCAAGGTTGTTATCCTCGTTAAAGCGACGGATCAGTTCCTCAAAGACGGTACCCATGCCATGGTTATCAAGCGGAGGCAGCTTGACGCGCCCGTCAGCATCCTTGACGGCCTGCGTTGAGAGATTGATTTCAGGATCAAGGAAGTCCTCGATCAAGTAGCCAAGGACGTGCGCATCCACTAATTTCTGAATCTGATTGCGGAAGTTGAAGTTGGCAAGAATCTCCTGGACATTGGGCGAGAAGCCATCAAGATAGTCCATGAAATCGTTGCGCAGGCGCTGGCCAGCGCTACTGGCCTTTAGCTTTTCGAGCGTGAATTCGGAGGTGTTATAAAAGGCCTGCCCCGCAGCCATCCGCAGCGCGCCATCCTGTTCTGCGATCTTGTGCGTATCAAGGAATTTCTTCCGCTCCAGCACCGCCTGCTTGGTCGACTCCAGTACGGCATCAAGCCGCCGCAGCACGGTGAACGGCAGGATAACGTCACGGTACTTGCCACGCACGTACACGTCGCGCAGGCGGTCGTCAGCGATATTCCAGATGAAGTCGGCAACCCACTTCAGGTTGCTTTGGTCTTGTTGTTTTACGGGTTTCATCTAGCTTGTCCTTGCGTTGCTATTATTGTGTCAAGCGCTCTGCTGATTGGTTCGATTGGCAGCACCTCCAGCTCCCAGTGCTTTTCAAGAACGTCGACGAGGCGCTTCTGCCGGTCCAACAGCACCTCCGGTGTCCAGGCGCCTTCCGACCTGACTTCCTGCGTCAGGATGAAGGGCGACGCCGTGCCCTTTCCCTTGAAGTACACGTTCTTCTTGGTGTCGAAGTCGTAGTTGCTGGCTGCAGGGTTCTTACGAACATGCAGCGGAACCAAATTGGCAAGTCGGTGCGTCCACGTGTCGCGCTCGTCGTCATCGGGGAACCACTTGAGCCAATCAGACGTTGCGGGCGGTGTCTGCGGGAGTACATGCTCCAGTGACAAGTGGGCAAACACCTGCTTCTTGCTGCCGTCGCTGACCAAGGCTTCGAGGCGCAGCATTAGCGCCATACGCGCCTTGGGCAAACGGCGGTAGATGTCGCCGTCGAGTGCGGCAAGAAACTCACGCTTCTCCTTGTCGGTGAGCGCGAGTGTATTCAATGCGGCCAGATCGCCGTCGAAAGCCCCAGGTTCAATCTCCTTGGTGAGATCGGCAAAGGTTTCGATGCGCTCGTTGATCCCCACCTTGGTGACGAGCATGAAGTAGGTCAGCCGTTCGAGCGCCTTGAAGAAATCGGCCAGCAACTTGGGCTGCTGGCGGAAGCGCTTAAAATATATTAGTGCAGGGGGCACCCAGTCCTTGAAGTCGACGCGGTTCAACCACGACAGGTAGTCGTTGATGATCTCGGACAGCTCGGTGGCTTCAAAGTCGGCATCGCGTACAAAGTCCCAGACCTCGGCAAAGGGCTTGATGACCTTGTCGACCAAGTCAATCGGGGTCTTGTATTCGGTGACGTAATCCTGGAACTCCTTGACCAGCGTGGCCCGCTGCTTTTGCTTGGCGTAGATCGTGCGGATGTGGACAAACAGGTCGCTGAATGCATCGCGCCCCAGCGTGCTCTCGATGCGGCTCCACTCTTTGGCGTAAACGCGGCTCTTGGTATCACCTGCAATGGTGCGGATAGATCCCAGCACGGCCGCTTTAATGATGTCGATGGGTGCGAGGTCGAGGCCTCGGTTGTTCAGCACCGAGAAGATCCGATACGCCGCCTCGAGGTCGGGAGTAGAGATCACAACCAGCGAGCAGTCGTTGGCCAGAAACTTCCACAGGGCCTCGCGCTCGGCGTTGGACAAAGCCGTGGCCTTGCCCATCAGCAGTGTGGCGTTCTCGCGAAAGCGCAGACGGCTGTCTTCCAGCTTGTCTGTGCTGGCCACCAAGCGAGTAATGCCACCGGGCTCCTGAATGAAAGTGCGGAAGAATTCGGCGTCTTCTTCGCGGGCAGTCAAACGATACTCGTTCGTCTCGCCCAGACTGACCTTACCTTTTTTATAAAGGAAGTCCGTGATGTCGTCGGCGGCATCAGGCATCACCGCGCGCAGCACGGCGAACAGCATAGTCAGCGTGCTCAAGCGCTGCTGACCATCAACTACCGATGACCTCGGCTCCCGGTCGTTCTTGATGAGAACGATGCTGCCCAAGAAATACTGGCTAGTTGTGCCGGCGGTGCGCGCATCCTGCATCGCCGACACAAGGTCATTGAACAGCTCATCAGCTTGCTCGTTCGTCCAGGCGTAGGGGCGCTGGTAGTCCGGAATTTCGAACTGGTAGCTGCCCTCGAAAATTTCCCGGATCAGCTTGTCGTGCGCTTCAAGTGTCTTGGCCATCGTGTTTTGTCTTTACAATCATTTCTTTGTTTGCGCTGCTGGAGGGCGATACCCTGGTGCGAGCTTGGCGTTCTCCACACCATACAAGGCCAACGGGTCGCTAAGCCACAGGCGGTAATGTTCATCCTTGAGGCTGTGATCCGGCGATGCGTCAACGCTCCAACGCAGCAGCATGTAGCCCGCGACCGCCGCACGGACTCGTATCCGGATCGAACGGTCGGTCATCCCATAGTCCATCCTGATGATTTCAGGGCGAGCGAGGCGCGGGTGTGGTACCAAGTCCAACTCCACGATCCGAGTCCACTGAATGTCCTTGTCAGGGTGCTCGCTGGCCTTGGGTTCCTCATCAACCAAGGTCGGCGCTTCAATGCGGGTGACGACAAAGTCACGGAACTCGCTGCTATTGCGATCAAAGGCCCGGACGTGCCAGCGAAGGCCGGTGTCTACCAGCGCAAAAGGAACGATGACCCGCTCGGACTCTCCGTTGGTCATTGAGTGGTAGCGAATCGCCACCGGGCGCTTGGCATAGATGGCACGGCAAATCGGAGCCAGTACGCCCATCCGAGGGCTGCTCAATGCCGCAGGGGACTCGCAGGGCAGCAGCGGCTGTGAATCGACGTTTTCGCCATCACCAAACCCAAGAGAGAGGGCCGACAAGACACGCTTCGTCGCGTGATCGAATATCGGGGAGAAAGCCTTGCCTATCCGGTAGATCTTGTTGCTACCGTCGAACTCGATGTTCTGCGGCGCGATTTCCCGATACAGGGCAAGATCGCGCGTCGCACCGGCCGGCGCCACCCCAAAACGGTTCGCCAAGTCTGGGCGGCCGATTTCACCCATGAAGTACAGGCGGAAGTCAATGTAAGCGAGTCGCTCCCGCTGGGCGTGGCTCAGGCTCTCGACACGCTGGGCATGGCTCAGGCTCTCGACACGCTGGGCATGCATAGTTAGGCGATCCTCATACACATCTGGCGGCCGTAAGATCGGAAACAAAAGTTCGATTGCTCATTGATAGGCGGTGGATATCATCAAAATGATTATATCATGCACTACCAATTGTATCGGTGCAAGTATGCAAAGTGGCCCATCATGAATCGAGGAACTCAGGGCTAAGCCGGTACTATCTAGCCCTAAAAGCGAACGCGAGTTCGGCACCGTGACTTCAAGGCGCGTTACCGCCAGGGTTCCGCTGAAAGCCGTGGAACATAGGGCTTTCCTGCGCTTTGACCTCAATTTTAGGTCAACTTCAGCGTATAAATTGGTTGGAGCCAGCGACATATGCCCCAACAGGCTCGGATCATATTGACGTCGACGCCGCTGCGTAGCATATGGATGGCCGTCGCGTGGCGGATGTTGTACGAGCTTACCCGATTCCGCAGGGACGGAAATGCTAGAAGCGAAGCTGACCGGCACTCTCATGAAATCAAGGGAAAGCCGGATGCATCGAGCATGCCCGTACCTGTCAAGTATGCGCGCAGTAGGGCGAGCGATGGGGCGCTACGCGGATCACGCAAGAAGTCGTTGTTCAGCGCCGAAATATATATTCGCAACAGATTGCGCGCCGGCACGCTAGGCAGAAATCCATGCAGATCGGCCACGTGCCCATTATCGAGAAGCGTACGCAGCGAGCGCAGGATTGGCACGTAGCCCGGAGAGGAAAGGACAGCGGCGAACGAATCGTCGAGCTGACCGCTGACCATAGCAGTGTTCAAACGCTCCTCGACCGCAGGATCCAACAACGCCACCGCAGGGTCGAGCAGGACCGGATAGATCGCCATGAACGACTTCGCACCGTTGGCTAGGGCGCTGGCATACACCTTGTCGGCGGTCGCACCGGTCACCAGGACATCGTCGCCGAACACCACATGCACGCCGGGTAAACGATAGAAATCTGGCGCTGGCAGCACGTGGTCCTGGAGCGCCGAGACACGCTCGCGTTCCTCGGCCGCCAGACTCGCATAGTTCTCGCAAGGCGGCGCGATGCGCGGCAGCTTGACACCGATGAGGGTGGGCAGCCCAAGGTAGGCCAGCTTGACGTTGATGCATTCGACGACCATGTCAAACAGTACATTCGCGGTCGACGGCACGTTGCGCCAGCCTGTCGTCAGCATCACCACCTGGTCGCCGTCCGCGCGCGCACGGTCGAACATTCGGCGCCATGGATCAGCAGTATCGTCCAGCGCGGCCGACAGCCTAGCGCTCACCATGTTCGCCAGCAGCCGGATGTCATCGATCGCCCCGTACTTAGCGCGGCTGTAGATTCGCACCAGCACTTGCGCACAGGCGCCATCGTGCGCATGGACGAATCGCCCCGCACCATCGACGGTCAAATTGTGGATGGCGTGGCCTCCGAACAGGGACGCGTATTCCGGCATACCGATCATGCCCTGTGCCAGCAGCGCCGCTCCGAATTGACGTAGGCCCTTTTGTACCATTCCCGGGTCGCGGCTGGCCGCCTGCTCGGCAAACATGGCGCGCAGGGCCGTTCCTGAACGGCCCTCCAGCTGCCTATCGAACTCAGTCTCGGGCGAGCGCAGCGCTTCAATCGGGGCAGGATCCCGGGCCATCATGGCGCACCTCCGGACCGCGCATGCGCCTGCCCGACCAGCCCGGCAACCGGGACACCGATGCGCCGGCGCCGCACGTAATAGCAGATCTCCCGCAAACCGGTGTCCTGGAGTTCGTCGAGCAGCGCGATGATCCCGACGCCGGTATCGACAGGATCATGGGCATCCGAACCTATAGTGAATGTTGCTCCGAATTCGTGAAGGCTGGCCACCGTCCGGCGACTCGGGTATGAGGCGTCGCCAGGAGCGGACTCGATCCCGGTCACCGGACAATAGACGCTCTTGCGCGCGCCCGAGGCGTTAAGCTCGTAGGAAACGCCGTGACATGCAAACAATGGCAGCAACGGCGCCATGCGTTCGACCACTACCGATTCCGGTACGCCGCGCAGCAGGTTGTCGACGTGAGCGACCGCGTCGAATAGTTCAGACGTTACCAACTCGCGCAGGCTCGTGAAATAGGCGTTTAGCACGGCGCTCTCGTGCAGTCGCGGCAAGTCCCATACTTTGACCAGCTCGGTGCCAAGCGGAACATAATGGATCGCCCCGATCACGAAATCTAGCGGCCACGGGGAGATCAGCCGTTGCACCTGGTCGACGCAGTCCGGCATGAAATCGCACTCCAAGCCGGCCAGAATGGTCATCCTGCCGGCGTAGTGCTTCCTGGCCCGCTCGATGTCCCTGAAGTAGGCGTCGAGTTCCGATTCAAGCAGCCGGTTGGTGGCGTCGACCGTGAATGGCGCATGGTCGGTAATTGTGAGCACGGTAACGCCACGCCGATAGGCGGCCGCAGCCAATTCGTCGACCGATCCCCTGGCGTGCTTCGAATACGCAGTGTGCGTGTGTGAGTCGATCATGCCGCCACTAGCCCTTCCAGGAGCCCATCGACCTTTACCAGCTCCTTCACGACCCAGTAGGGATTGTTGGCGCGCGCGACTGCATGCCGTACTGCCTCCTTGTCACTGATCCGATCCAGCAAATTGACAATTGGGGTGGAGTACAGCGCATTCAGGAGGCGATCGTCGAGCAGGCGCTGCCGCAAGTCCCTCCAGTCGATGCGGTCTGCGTGAATATTGCCCAGCACGATATGTTCGGCGCCATAGAAATAGACCTGGCCGTCAGGCTTGACGGTGACGTCCATGCCGTTATCCTGGGGGAAGCGATTTAGGCTGCCGAGCGTGAAACGCTTTCCGTACCGGGCCTCGATCGCGTCGATGTAGCGGTAGAAATCGAGGAATTCTCCGGGCATGAGCACTTGCGGATGCACGTGGTTCTTGTACTCGATGCCGAATTCCGTGCTATCCGCAAGTAACATGTCCCCCAGCGCACTTTCTGCACGGATGCGGGCGGCATGGCCATGTGCCGCCAGCTCTTCTACCAGGTAATTTCGGGTGAAGGCTCGGTCGGTGTCGACCGAGCGGAAGGAAAAGCGCAACGCTTCCGGCCGCTGCCCAAGCGCGTAACCGACACTAAAACCGTGCGCCCGATGCCGTACCTTGGCCACATGGTACGAATCGGCGCTGAGGCGGATATTGCAGGTGTCGCCGTTTCCAGCCACGATCTCGTTCGTCGCGTGGTAAAACCGTTCCAGTTGATCATGCGGCAAGAAGCCGCTGGTGATAAACTCGAATGCTTTCCCGCCTTCCGAAAGGCGCAGAATTTCGTGGAACGTGGCGATATTGTTCAGCGGCTCACCTTCGCCGCTCACAGAGATCCGCTTGACCTCGGGGTCATTGATCAGTGTGGCGAGATTCGCATACGACAGCTCGTCCAGCACCATGCTCTGACCACGTGCGTGCTTGTCCGCGTACATGCAGAATCCGCATCCGATCCCGCAAATCTGCGTAATGTCGATATAGAGTAAATGTCCTGTCAATTTCATAGTGTGTTCTACTTGTAGTCTTGCAAATCAAGGGCCGGTACGCCAACAGCACGACGGCCCAGGGCTTTCATAGGAAGTCATAGGTATGAGGCTACACTGGAGAACCATCGGAGGGCCCGGCCTCCGATGGCGGGCGCTATCCAGGCGCCGATGCTGCCGGAATCCCCAGCCTGAGATAACGTGCTCCCAAGGTCCTGAACGACGGCATAGTCTCGCTGTCGATCGACATCAGCGCCACCCGCTTGCCACTTTCCATCGACAACTGCGCGGTCGTGGAGCAGCCCGGGCAACGCGCTCTGAACCCGCCCTCACTCGGCTCGAACCTGGTTCGACGTCCACACTCCCGGCATGACGACAATGTTTTTAAATTATCGGCGGCTTGGCGCAGTCGCACCTGAGTCTGCGGATTGAGCCCGCCGGTTTGCAGGCATTGCAGGAATTCCTCCTCATCCCTGCCTTCGACCGGAACCAGCATACCAAGTCCGCCCCCAGCGACGGCGCCAAGCCAGCCCCGATCTTGTAGTCGATCACTGAGCGCGCCGGGCAGCTTGCCAAGTGATCGGCCATAGGCGGATACAGCAGTGCGCCACAGGAATGCCTCGATCACCAGCCTGAGCTTCTCTAGACCATAGAAATCACTAGGGCTGATATACACGCTGCGACTGTCGGCATGGCACTCGAGGTCGACGCCGCAGTCCGCACCATCTGGTGGCTGGAGGCAGACCAGCACCCGCGCGGCGCCGTCGATGGCAACCACGACTCCCATGGACTCGTACCGCAGCCCGGGGACTAGGACTAGCCTCGACTCGCCGCAGCCCAAGTGCCACTCATCGTCGCGCCGGACGAATACGACTTCCTGTCCCGCAAATAGCGTCTTGCCACCCCTGCTTTCCAGCAGCTTGATGTGCCCGATCGCCTCCCGGCCCAGTCGGCCGACATACGTTACGTAGTCGCGCAGCAGCGCCAGATTGCGCGCCACGATTTGGCGTATCGGCGGGGTCTTCCCCACGCCGCGTTGCTGGTGCAGCCGCCAAAGCGTACGCAGATGCCGGTAGTGCTGGTCATGCTGCAGGATATTGGTATCGCGCAGTTGCTCCGGGACGCAGACCGACCGCGGCAAGCGGGTGTATAGGACGCCGCCGCGCAGCACCCTGACCTGCTTGCGCAGGCCAGCAAGAATCCGCAGCGTCTCCTTGGACGCATTCAGCAGATTCTGCGTCTCGTCCCCAGAAAATGTCCTGCCCCACAAGGCACACAGATCGTTGCGAAGCCGGTAATCTAGGTCTTCCGCGCCGCTCATCGCTAGCGCCTGCTCGAACTGTGCCAACAGGCTCGTGATCTGGTCCCAGCGCAGCGTCAGGTGAGCATCGAGTTTGTCGAGCAGGCGCGCATAGACCCTGTTCTCGTAGATGCCCAAGTCGTCTTCGCTGAACAAACCGAGGATACGCTTCGGCGCGATACCGGACATCGTCCGCTTGTGCCAGTCTTCAGAATGAGCGGCGAGATGTGTGATCGCGCCTGGGGCGAGCTTGCGCACCCGCGACAATGGCGCCACTTCGGATTCGTAGCGCATGCTCAACCGCGGTCGGGCATCGATCTCGCGCAGGTGAGCGATGCGCTTGACCAGCACGTTCTCTAGCTCCTCCAGCTCGGCGAGCTCGCCGATCGACGCCGGCATGAGTGGCGAAAAACGCTCGCATTCCGGCGCTTGCACTAGGATGGATAAGGCTAGGCAGAGCAGGTCGAAGCTGCCCTGGTTGGTCGCACGGCAGGCAGCCGGTAGCAACGTCGCGCCGCCGTCGCCGAGAGGAAAATCGTTCCAGGTGTCGCCGACCAGCAACTGCTCCGCCCCTAGGCCAAGCGCGACAGTTGCATCGGCATCCCGCAGAAGTCGGAAGCGCCCGGGTGCGATCACTTGCGGTAGATCGACCTCGCAACCGGTGTATCGGTCAAAGACTCTCATCCGCCGCGTTCCCGGCGCTTGAGATCCTTGTCGATCGCCAGCTGACAGCGCTCGGGCGAGCCCGGGAGCGACATGCGGCTCCAAGCGTCGTCGAGCGCAGCTTCGACCGCGTGCAGGTCGTCCGCGCCGACGTCGTATCGGCCGGTCACCTTACCTGATCTGAACATGCGGGTCGCGAGCAAGTGATCCAGCGCCATCTCGAGCGAACCGCCGGCCGCCCGCACGACCGGCAGGAATTCCTTTGCTTGGCGCTCGAATCGATTGCCCCAGCTCTGACCAAAGCGTGCTTCCAGCACCTCGGTAAGCGGGCTCGCATCGAGGGACTCGAGGATTTCCTCGACTTCCTTTCGGTAAGCCTTGCGGGCCTTGTCGAACGCTTCCTTCATGCTCTGGAAGGAATAGGTGACCTGACGCAGGCCTTCGCGCGGCCCCCATTGCTGGCCTTTGTGGCGCGAGCGCAGTTCCATCACAAATGCACGGTCGTAGGTTTTGTCGGCCAGCTCATTGGTGGTTTCATCCTGGTTCGCGGTGCCGATGAACCAGACATTCTCCGGCAGCAGGATGGTGCGTCCCTTGGCGAGAAGGCGCGGCGCGTGCGCCGGACTCGACTCCATCAAGGGTATTATCCGGTCGTGAGGAGCCTTCTCGAGCGCGGACAGGAAGTCGGCAAAGTACTGCTCTGGCCGCGACAGGTTCATCTCGTCGAGCAGCACCACGTTGATGCGGTCGACCAAGGCAGGCGTGCGCGCTCGGTAAAGTGCCTGCAAGGCATCCTTCTCGTAGTAGCGCTTCTCGAACGCATTGTAGTGGCCGAGCAGGTCGCTGCGGTCGCGCCATCCGGCCTGGACCGCAATGTCGGTGCACTCACCGCCGACTACCTTGGCGAACGCCTTCGCCAGGCTGGTCTTGCCGGTACCGCTGATCCCTTGCAACACATGCAACTGGCTCATCGCGAGCCCTCCAACGAACAGCTGAAGGTCGTCGATGCCGAACACCAACGGATTGTCAGGCTGGCTCAGGGCGATGCGCTCGCGCAGCTCGTTAGTGAACTGCTTCAGTTCCGGGATCGGTGCAACAGCGGCCGTCAATTGCAGCGTGGTATCCGTGTCCATCCTGCCCAGCTCCGGGAAGGCCCCTTGGGCCTGCCCCTCCTCGGTCAGCCCCCGGATACGCCCTTCCAGTTCGACCAACCCCTTCTCCATCAACTCCTTGTTCTTCTGGAGCAAGCGCTTTTCGCGCTCCCAGTGTTCCTTTTCCATGACTCCGAGCTGGACGCGATGGTTCTGCTGCCGCAAGTCGGCAAGTTCGGGGCGCAATTCGCGCAGCTCTTCAAGCAACGCATCGCGTTCGGCGCGCACCGCACCGCTGTCGTCACGCGCCTGCAACGCCTCCAGTTCCCGCATGGCCCGCTCGCGATCGCGCAGCGCAAGTCGCAATCCGTCGAGCTCGTCGAGTATCTGGTCCGGCGTGCGACCCGCGAGCGTTGCCTCGAAACTGCGCCAAGCGTCGACCTGGTCGGTCAATTGATCGATCTCGCCATAGGCGTGCTCGACCTGCCGCTTGAGTCCGGAGATCTTGCCCTCGTGCGCCGCGCGTTCGTCAGAGAACTGCTGCAACAACTCGGCGCGCAGCAATGCCTCGACTTCTTCTGCTGTCCGCGTCCTGCGCTGCAGGGTGCGCTGTTCGACCTCGAGCAGCGCTTCCTTTGTCGCCTGCTGCACGGCCTGATCGTCGAGCAAGCGCTCGCGCTCGCGCAGTGCCTGCAGCTGCTGCTCCACCCGCGCGTCTAGGTCCTGCCGACCAGCTTCGCCGACCCGAGCCAGTTCGGCCTGCAGCGCAAGGCGCTGTCCCGCCAGGGCCTCGAGCGCCATCTGCAGCTGGGCGGTCGCGGCGATCCGTTCCTTCAAAAATCCGGCAGCGGCGTTTTCTTCGCGGATAGCCAAGTCGGCACTGCGTTGCAGCAACTGAGCTTCGCGCTCGCCGCACGCTTGCTTGCGCGCCGCAAGCTCTGCTTCGCGCCGTTCGTACTCCCCGGATCTGGCTTCGAGCGCGGCGCCCTGCACATCGAGCGCCGCAAGCCTGGCCGACTGTTCGCTGGCCTGCTGCTCGGCGCGCTCCAGCGCTTGGTTCGCATCCTTGCCGAGCTGCATGAACTCGGCCAGTACATCTTGGAACGCCGCACGCCTTTCTTCGGGCAGTGCGGCGTGCAGTTCATCGAACACTTGTTCACTCCATCCCGGCTGCGGTGTCCTCACCAGCTTAATGGTGTTCGCCACTGCCGGCATGAGTCCGCTAAGCAGGGTATGCGGGCGCTGCGTCGTGGCCGCAGGTTGCGGAATACTATTTTTACGGTTGCTTTTTCCCATGATCTCAATACCAGGTTTGGAACAAGGCCATCCATTCGATGGCAAATCGGCTGCGGTCCTGCGCGTCGGCCAGCGTCACCTTGACGCCCGACGCATGGCCGCTTGCCACGTTGCGGAAATCCGCCAGCGGCGCGAGGCGATCCAGCTGCAGACTGGCAGCCGGCACGCTGTGAAGGGGGTGGTCGGGGTGGACCGCAGCACAGAACACGGCGCCTGCCAGCAAGGCCTTAAACGATCCACTCTGGCTGTTGATCGCCCCGGCGATCATGCGCGGCTGTTGGCCAGCCAGTTGTTCCACCAGTTGCGGCGACACTGCGGCCAGCCGAAGACTGTTAAATTCCTGCCTGGCCTGGTCGCGCCGCCACTGCGTCTTCGGCCAAGCCGAAGTGTCGCAGCTCCAGCGCACCAGCATCCACTTGAGCACGGCCTCAATCAGGTTGTAGGACTCGCCGGCTAGCAGACCCACGTCTTCGTTATTGACGCGCGACTGGGTTTGCACTTTCGCGCGCTGGCGCAGCAGCCGCATGAGGTGTTCAGACACCAGTGGTTGGCTCATGACGAAGGGGTAGTCGCTCCAGGCCGCCAACTGCGCGCTTCCCTCGACCTGGCGCAGCCATTCCTCGGCGGACAACTCGGTATCCTGCGCGCCGGTCAGGCGCTGCATGCGCTGCACCAAGCCTCGATTCGACGGTGCCAGTACCAATAGGGGCTTGCGCAACCAAGCCGCCGCCTTGCGCAGACGGAACGGATCGCTGACCAACCACGGCTGCGGTTCGGACTCGTCCCGGTACAGCTCGCACCACAGATAGACCGGGGTGGGCTGGGAGTCGATCGCCTCGATCGCCTGGAAATCAACGCCACCTTCCAGCTGGCCACGCCGGGCAGCGCTCGCAATGTCCTTCCGGTAGGCGCGATAGGCCTCAGTCAGGGCGCCGACCTCGAGCACGGGGCGAGCAATGGCCGGCGACAAGACAAACGGACGGTCAATCCAGCCGCGTTCGCGGTCGAGCAGGAAGGCTGGGCGTCCCCGTGCGTCAAACGCATGCGGCCGAACCTCCGGCATGCTGGTGACGAAGCGAGGAAACCAAGCGCCGGACACAGCATCCTGAAATGCATAACCAAGAGTCAGGTCGAGCCGGAGGTCCTCGGCGTCGTCGAGCAGGCGTTCGCCGTCCGGCGACACCTTCATGCGCTCATCGACCCAGCCATTGGGCTGCAACTGAGTCGCGATGATGTAGCGCACCAGTTCTGGGTCGAGGGAGAGCAGCCCGGACAACTGCATCACATCGCGTTCACCGGCACGCAACAGCCCGAGTATGGCTTCCTGGAACAGGTTGGCGCCCAGGCGTTGCTGTTCGGAAGGAAACAGGACCTTCCAGGCATAGGCCGGCCACAGCAGTCCCTGCCGCCCCTCTTGGCGCGACTTGTTTTCGAAGTATACATAACGGTCAGCGAACAATGCCACGCCCTCCTTTGCATAGTGCCAGAAATGCCGCCAGTGCCGGCACCATTTCGTCGGCCTCTACGCCGCCGGCCAGCGCGCAGTCGCCAACGGCCACCAGCAGACTGCGCTGCCGACTCATGGCGACGTTCATGCGATTACTCAGCCGCAGATGACCGTATTTGGCGTTCGCGGCCTTCGCGCGCGCAACTGCATCCCCCGGGCCCGGCAGGGCCAAGGCACTAGTGTTAACTACCGACAACAACACTACGTCGAACTCCTTTCCCTGGAATGCGTCGACCGTCCCAATTCGTAGCCTTTCATCGCCGCTGGCGGTCAGACCGTCCCATGGCGCGCGAGCTTGCCAGCGGCCGCTGTCTGCGTCGCGCTCGGTGATATTCAACTGCATCAATTCCTCGAAAATCAAGTCGCGTTGCGCACTGTAGAACGTGATGACACCAATCGACAGGTGCGGACCGCCGTGCTCGAGCAAGCGTTTGACCTCGCTTGCAACAGCCAACGCTTCCGGCGCGCGCAAGCGACTGCCATTGCTCCGGTCCTGCGGCCCCCGGCTGACGGGAACGTCGATCCAACCGCAAACCTTGCCTTTGTAGCCGGGAATATCGGCCAGGAAAGCGTCTTCGGCGCGTCCCGGCTTCAGAGCCGGAAGCCCCTCCTTCTCGTAGAACTGTTCGCTAACCAGTTGGCCGAGCAAGGGGTGCATGCGGAACTGGGTATCGAGCATGACCACCCGGTTGAAGCTATCCTTCTCGCTTCGCTGTTTCAGCTGGCGCCATAAGCGCTCAAACAGGCTGTCCGCGAAACCCTGCCGCTCGGCGCTGTCCAGATCGTGTTGCTGCGCAACTTCGTCTTCCACCTCTGGCTCCAGCAAATGCGGCAACTGGCGATGATCGCCGACCAGGATCACCCGGGTGCCGGCCATCGACATTGGGATGAACAGGTCAAGCGGATTGGCACGTGCAGCCTCGTCGATAATGACGGTGTCAAACACGATCCCGGCATCGCCAATACCGGCAAGCGACTTCAGGCTCGCCATCTCGACACCGGCGGCCTGCTGGCAGGTGGCGCCCACCACCATCGCATAGGTGCGGACGGTTTCCCGTGTGCGAGACGGGTGGTTGACGAACGCATCGCGGTAGCGCGCCAGCACGCCACTCACGCCCAGGCGCGAGGTTTTCAGCCTGTCGGCCAATGCCTCTTCGATAGCACCGATCAGATGCTGGCCAGCTACGTCCAGCCGGTGCCTAAGCAGTGCCGGACGATCGTCGGCACGCAGCAGATCGATCAGGCGTTCGCGCAGGGCGACCACACCTTCCGCCTCGGCCTCGTCCAGCGCCGTCTTTTCTTGCAGTTGGCCCAGCAGGTACAAGTCTCCGATATCCACCGCGACGCCGCAGGCGAGCAGCGCGGCATGCGCTTGGGCGGCGCGTGCCGCGCCATCATCGGCAAAGCCGATCAGCGTATGGCGCAGCGCGCGCACGCGCTTAAGGGCCTGCACGCGCAATCTGGCACCGCCGGACGGTCGCACACTGGCGCCGTTAGGTATCTGGGCCAGATAGGCGCGCATTTCGTCCTGCAACCTGCGAGGCAGACGAATTCCGTGCGTCGTCTGCAACTGCTCGAGGGTATCGGCGACGGCGCGCATCAGCGCGGCGCGTTCCGCCACGTCGAGTTGGCCATGGCGCAGAGTCGCTAATTTGAGGTGCACCGTGTTCAGCAGTGCAGCGTGCGGCTCGTCGGCCTCGCGCAGCACCAGCGCGCGTTCGAGTTCATGGTGCTGTTGCAGGCACCACTGCCGCACCGCGTCGGCGCCTTCGTTCTTGCGGCTCGACCCGATCTTAACGGCGGGTAGGTTGAACACCCGGGTCCGGTCGAGGGCATTCTCGACCGCGTCATGCTGGAAGCTGGTGATCAGAACCTGGTGCTGGGCTCCGCCTTCACCACCGATCTCTGCCAGCCTGCGACTCAACGCCGCAATCACCTGGGTCTTGCCGGTTCCAGGAGGCCCGATAATCAGCGCAACGTCCGGCGTTTCGAGGGCGGCGCGGATGGCCGCCTCTTGGTTCGGGGTCGCGGCGCCGTGCTTAAAGCAGGCACGCGCCGAGGCCGACAGCGGCGCATGCCTGGTAATGCGCGACACAGGTACACCGACGCCCTGCAGGATATATCGCAGCCTGAGCGAACGGGCCTGGGTATTGATGTTCTGCAGCGCTTTCTGGCGGCGCTCCTGGACGGTCTTGTCTCCGGTGAGCGACAGGTACAGGAAGCCCTCCGGCGGCGGCAAGTACGTCGATTCGATCAGCACCGAGCCGCGCTCGAAACGCGGACGTCCGCGGAAGCGACGCCGGCTTTCGGTGCCACTCAGGTCTTGGTATCGCGCCGAATGCCAGTCGGGACGGTGGGCGTGCGCCTCCAGTGCAAGCGCGCCATCAGATTCCAGGGCCAGCCAGGCCTTTCTGAAATCCGCCAGATCGTCGGCATCGACCATGAACCGGACCAGTCCGCCCTCGTCAGACGCCTCCTCGCAGCTGCGGTAGGCGAGCACCCCCAACGCACCGGCCTGGCGCAGGGAACGTTGCCATTCGACGTCGCTGTACTTCTTCCACAAGTCGATGTAGTCACCGTGGGTCTGGAGCGCCTGACGCAGTAGTGCCTGCTGCCCTTCGCTCATAAGCTGGCTAGTGACCGACACGTCGGCGAATCCGATCGCGCCCTCGACCAAGGTCCACGCTTCCGGCCGGTGTGGCGAACGTATCAGCCGCCTGACCAGCACCCGCCCCTCTGCCGAGCGCTGCAAGTCGGCGCGCCACAGGTTGCCGACCACCTGCCACTCACCTGGCTCGCCGGAATCGAAGCGCACGGCAGCCAAGCGCTGCGGACTACCCTCGACCAGCAAGGCGCTCCGGCACCAGGCGAGTGCTAGCGCCAGGTCGCCACGCGCGATCACGCCATCGCGCGCCAGTTGCCCGGCGATGTGCTCGTCGATGCACAGCTCGAGCGGCGCATCGAGGTAGATCGAATCCATGGGTTCCGCGCACTGCAAGTAGACGTTCTCGCCGCGCACGCTGCGCAGCAGCCACGGCAGCTCCCTGCGCTCTAGGCGCGCGGCCAAGCCGGGCGAACGCAGCTCGACCATCACTGCACCATCATTCTGCGCCAGCCAGGCCCCGCTGTCGTCGCGCCAGAACCGAACCTCAGTGTTTAACTCCCAGTTGGCCAACGCGCCAGCCTTAGTCGCAACCACGAACATATCGGGATGAAGAAGTGGAAACTCTGCCAGTTTCATCGCATGCTCACCAGATGAAGCGCCAGACCGAATGGGTACGGGTCGGGTCGCCGAGGTGGATCGAAGCGGTGGCTCTCGCCTGCCACTCGCGCTTGAATAGGAAAGGCTTGTCGAGCGCCTTGAGCGGGCCGCCGTTCGATTTTGCCACGTGCAGGCCTAGGGTAGACAGGGGCGTCAGGTGCAGACCCTGTTCGTCGAACCTCAGCCGACACCTCGCAGGACTGGAGGCGTAGGTCGAGGTCCCGACCGGAGACGAGCGCAACACCACCTCATAGCCATGTTGCAACAGCAACAGGTCGGGCGTGGCCAGCCATTGATCGTGTTCGCTGGCGCCTTCTCCCAGCTCGGTCATAGGTGCGAAGACGACATGGCGCAGCCGCAGGTGACGCGCTGCGGGGATGACGGTATCGCAGAATGGACAGCAGGCGCGTGGGTTGTAGATGAAGCTGCTGCCGCAGCCATCCTCGGGCTCACACTGCGCCAGCATGGCGGCGGCGGCTTCGAACCCTTCAGCCCATTCGGCCATCGAGGGCCGCGCACCCGGTTCTTCCCGGCCGGCATTGAAGCATTGCTCGAACAGGGTCCGCAGACGCAGACTGAGCAACTCGGTGCGCGGCAAGCCGCCGCTGCATGCATTGGCATGCTCCCGGGGATGGTCGATCCAGGGCAGCTCGCCGCGCAGCGCCTGCTCTTCAAGCTCGGCGACCCCGTCCTCCACCAGGTCACCCTTAAACGGGTGGATTAAGGTTAGCAGCTGAAAAGCGAGGATGCCGAAGCTCCAGGAATCGGTCAGGCTGTTGATACCTGACATGCCGCGCAAGATTTCCGGCGCCCCGAACTGGCGGGTCCAAATCATGCGACCGCCCGTGCGGCTCGACACGCTGATGTTATCACTGTCGATGAGCCAGACTTCGTCGTGGTCGACCGAACGGGAGACAAATACGTTGGCCGGCGAGAGGTCGCCGTAGGCGAGCCCGCGTCCATGCAGCTCGGCGAGGATGCGGGCCAGCTTTGCCAGCAATCGCACGCGCCG
The DNA here is from genome assembly GCF_001425045.1 of Massilia sp. Root351. GTDB lineage: Bacteria > Pseudomonadota > Gammaproteobacteria > Burkholderiales > Burkholderiaceae_D > Rugamonas. Next base: position 25,512 of record NZ_LMDJ01000013.1, read on the forward strand.
GGCGACGCCGCCGCTGGCCCGATAGCTGTCCAGGCCCTCGCCCTCCTGCAGCGCCTGGGCCGCTTGCTCCAGCATGCGACCGAGCGGCTCCATGCCGTCCATCAGTTCCATCACGTAGCCGGGATTGTGCCGGTTGTCGATCAGGGCGACCGGCACCGCGATTTGCAAACCGGTGAGCGGCTGGCGCGCGACCCAAGAAACGTGGTGAAACCAGGATTGTACGCGGGCGTCGGCCAGGCCGACCTTGCTCAACTTGAGGAGCACGCCCGGATCGCGGGTGCGGAACACCACCCCTTGGCCGCCCTCACCTAAGCGTTCGATCAATTCGTGCTCGATGCCGTTGGTGTCAAGCACAACACGCTTGCTTGGATTCTTTTGTGGCTTATTCATCGCTATCGTCGGTAAATCACTGCAATCGTCTTGTCGTCGGCCTGACCGGGCGTTGGCCACGCCTCGAGCTGCCAGCGGAGCCAATTCCGCGCGCGTCTGCGGCTGCGTGCCGCGCATTCGCGACGCAGCATCCGCAGGAAGTCGTCGGTACGGCTCGGTTCTAGGTCATCAGCCAGGCCATCAGTCATCAGTAAAAGGGCGTCGCCAGGCGCGCTCAGGCGCAGCCGCGCGACATGCCAGCTGGCCCAGGAACGGCTGATGCCGAGCGCCTCGGTCTGGTTGGAGAAACCAGTGCGTGCAGGGGACAGGATGCCGAAGCGGCCGCCGGCCCGGTAGGCCAACACACCATCGCCGAGCTGGGCCACAAGGGTATCGCCGTCCGGTCGGCACGCCGCTAACAGCAGCGTGCACGGCGCCCGCGATGGAGCTATAGGCAGCGCCTGCAGCCAGTGCCGGTAAAGCTGGCCAATCAGGCCCCTGGGATTGTCCCACGACGCGGCTGGGCGCAGCACTTGACGTACCGACAGGCACGCCAGCCGGCTCCCGAGATGGCTAAATGGACGCGAGCCGAGTCCGTCGCTAACTGCCGCCAGCTGACCATGGCGCCAGCCCCACAGGCCCAGTGCATCTTGATTGCACTCGCCGCTTTCGGTGTGGGCCGGTCCGCGTATCGAAGCGCCTGCCGCGAGCAGCATCAGAAATCCAGGTCCAGCGCCTCGTCATCAGGTGCCTCGCCCAGCAATAGCCCGGTCGGCTGGTCGGGATTGGCGCTAACTGTCCGCGTCGCCACGCTCATCGTGACCGCTTGGAAGAAGCGGTGAATGTCGCGCGCCTGATGCGCCCGGAATACCGGGGCTTCGCGGTCGTTGGCAAACCTCGCCAGGACTTGTCCGTCGGCTTCGTCTCCGATCACCATCGCCATGCGGGTCGCCTTTGAGGCCCGCTCGGACTTCTCGAGGGCCGCCAGGGCGGGTTCCCACTCGTCGGTCGGCAGGCCGTCAGATACCAGTACCAGCACCGGCCGATAAGAACGTGATGGAATGCGCTCCTGGTCTTCCAGCAGAGCGGTGACCAGCGCTAATGCCTGCCCGAGCGGCGTGGCGCCTGCCGCTTGGATGGCTGGTAGATTCTGAATCTGGTGTGCCGGCGTCAGCGGTTCATACAGCTCGGCCTGGCGGCCGCCGAAGGTGATCAATCCTACTTGAATCTCAGCCCGTACTCGCGCTTCGCTGGCGAAGGTTTTGACCATGTCCGCCAGTGCGTGGTTGAGCGCTTCGATCTTGCCGTTTTCGCTCATGCTGCCACTGGCGTCGGCCAGTACAATGACTGGCAGCGGACGCGGCTTGGCGATGGCAAAGTCCTTCATTCTCTGTTTCGCTGCGGGTTGCTGCATGGATGGTGCTCCTTTGCCTGGTTGGTGGTGGCCGGTGCCAGCGCCGGCTTTCAGTCGTTCGTGTTCGCGGTCCCTTATCACGGTCGCCGCGTGATATCTGCTCAAGTCGTCTTCTGCGTATTTTGCGAATCCCATTTATCCCGCTCCGGTTAATAATCGGCTGGTCTTGCCGCCGCTATTATGTTCAGCAAAGATCGTGCCAATGGAAGCGGGCCGTATTGTCCCACTCAATCAATGGCTTACGAACTCATCAACTGTAGAACGGATTGGTTTGGTGTAAATATTTTTATGTCCACTTAAAATTATTTACTCTCTCGTGAAATTTCACTCGGCGCAGTCGACATCGATGCCAAGGCGCTCCGCCCAGTTGCCGAACGTCTGGTAATGCTGGAATCCTAGCAAGTCGCTAGCACGCTTCTTACGCCAGCCGGACTGGGCCAGCGCGCGCTGGAAGTAATGCCGGGATACTTCGTCGAGCACACCCTGGAGATCGAACCCGGCTGCAAGCGGGCGTTCCAGCACGCCGCCGTCGGGCGGACTCAGTTGCACCAGCGAGCGGGTAACATCGTCCTCGTCGATGGTGGCGCTGTCGGACCAGATCGCGGCACGCAACAGAGTGTGGTAAAGCTCACGGACATTGCCTCGCCAGTGATGCGCGCGCAGGCGTTCGCGCCCGCCCGACGCCAGCTCCTTGGTTTGGGTTTCGGGACGGCCTGCGCCATCGGCATTAATCTTTGCCAGCAGGTAGTCGATCAAGAGGTCAAGGTCACCTTCGCGCTCACGCAGAGGTGGCAGGCGCAGGATACCCACCGCCAGCCGGTGAAACAGATCTTCCCGAAACAGTCCAGCGGCGACATCAGCCGTTAGGTCGCGGTGGGTTGCCGCGACGATGCGCACGTCGACCTTGCACGGCACCGAGGCTCCCAGCGGCGTCACTTCCCGCTGCTGCAACACACGCAAAAGGCGCACCTGGGCGTCGAGCGGAAGATCGCCAATCTCGTCGAGAAACAAGACTCCGCCCTCGGCTTCGCGGAAATGACCAGCGCGCTCGGCCGCTGCCCCCGTGTAGGCCCCTTTCACGTGGCCGAACAGCTCGCTATTCACCATGTCCTTCGGGATTGCCCCACAATTGACCGCGACAAACGGCTTTCCCTTGCGTACGCTAGCGCGATGGATTGCCTCAGCAAACAATTCCTTGCCGGTGCCGGTGTCGCCCAGGATTAGCACCGGCACCTCAAACGCCGCTATCTTACTGGCGAGTCCGATCTGTTCGCGCATGACGCGACTGCCATGGATTATCTTGCCGAACTCGGGCGCTGGCTTCGGCGCGGTTCTGCTAAGCCGATCGATGCGCTCGCTGCCACGCTGCAGGAACTCAGGCAGGAATTCATTGGCCAAGTCGAAGAAGAAGTCGACGCGTTCCAGCCCCTTCTCTTTCGATGTCTGAATCAGCCGCGCCGGAAATCGCGTCTTGGCGAGGATAATCCAGATCGCCGCCATCGCAGGAGTACCTGGGCTAAGGTGGAACGTCAGGTCCACATCATCCTGCGGCAGCGCCAATTGCTTGAGCTGGGCGCTTACCTGGGCGTACACACCGGCATAATCAATTGGGCTGGCTAGGCCGATAGGATACAAGTCCGGAGCGGCACAGCCGGTCGTCCGCTGTAGCCAAGCTGCATAACGCCGGCTGCGCTCAACATCGTAATTAGTCAGCAAGACGATCCGGTCAAACGCCGGCTGGTGCGTGGCGAGCGCCGACGCAACCGGCCCCAGTTCGCCGGCGCGCTTACCCTCCGCAGCCTCGTGATCGGCGGCGCCGACCCAACTGAGCAACCAGGATCGAGAGCTCATGGTGCGGGCTGCGCCGTGCATATCGCGGCAGGATAGCGGTCGGCGAGTCCGGCGATGCATGTGCGCTCGCACCGGTGCGGTAAATCTAGGCCCTTCACGTGCACAGTGATCGCACTAAGTATTCGGCTTGCTGAGTCCATCAGTTCCTAATTTGAAAAGGCTCGGTTGGTTGTTTCTTGCGAAATGACCAAGACAGGCTATGAAATATGGAAATTCCAAAAGGCGACCAATTGGGTTGTAGGGCGAGCAAAAATTGCTATGCAGAATTATAGATGCAACAAGCGCTTAAATTCTCTCCAAATGTCACGGCGATGATGCGGAGATGGCAAGATAGTGTTTGCGCTGCCCTGGAATTGACCCAGCTTAATTGCTAGGGAGCCGCTGAATTATTCCTCAGCGGCTGAATCTGCGGCGATCTGAACCTGAGACAATACGACATTGTCCATCACTGCTCAGCCGATCATGCAA
>NZ_LMDJ01000014.1 GCF_001425045.1 Massilia sp. Root351
CACCCCTTCCCATCCCGAACAGGACCGTGAAACGATTTTGCGCCGATGATAGTGCTGCAACCAGTGTGAAAGTAGGTTATCGTCAGGCTAGTTATATAAAATCCCCCATCAGCCTGAACGCGCTCGAGATCGCGTTCAGTGCAGATGGGGGATTTTGCTTTTTGGGTGTCATAACGTTGTCATAACAGCTCAGTAGACTGCGCCTTTTCAATCAGAAGAGGTCCGCAGCATGAAGCTCCCCCAACTCTCCCTGTTGTCCCTGGCCGTTGCCGTTGCGCTCAGCGCTTGCGGCAGCAGCGATGATGCTCCAGCCGTCGTCGCGCCGGTGAAGCCGCAGATCAGCGGCCTGTTCCTGGACGGCGCCGTCGAAGGCCTGGACTATGTGGCCGGCACCGCCGCCAAAGCCAGCACCGGCCCCAAGGGCGAATTCACCTGCACCACGGGCGACACCGTGAGCTTCAGCATCGGCGGCATCGCGCTGGGCAGCGCACCCTGCGCCGCCACCATCACGCCGCTGCAGCTGGCCGGCGCCACCGACGTGGGCGATCTGAAAGTGGTCAACCGCCTGCTGGCCCTGCAGTTGCTCGATGAAGACAGCGACCCGCAGAACGGCATCAAGATCACCAGTGATGTCAAAACCGCGCTGGCCGCCAAGAGCGCCGACTTTACCTTGGCGGCAGCCGCCTTCAATACCGCAATGAGCGCTAACCTCACCGCCGCCGGCGTAAAATACGCGGCACGCAGCGTCGACGATGACCGCCGCGCCCTGGTGCGCGAACACTTTGAGGACACGATGGCATCGAAGCTCGGTACCCCCGTCAACCAGGCCTTTACGCAGGGCGGCGTGAGCGTGACCGTCACCCGCTACCAGATCCAGGCGGACGCCAGGTATTACATCCCCTACGAGGGCAGCAACGCCAAGGTGAAAGAGGAGTTCCCGCTCGGCTTCCTGCCGTCGTTTGGCTCCTCGCTGGCCTTCAAGGGCACCAACGCCAACGGCGACCTGGAGTTCTACGGTTTGACCGACCGTGGCCCTAACGGCGACGGCCCGAACGTGCCGGCGCTGACCGGCGCCGGCGTCATGGGCGCAAAAATTTTCCCGTCGCCGAGCTTCACGCCGTCGATCGGCATCGTCACTGTCGGTAAGAACGGCGCAGTGCTGACGTCCGTGCTGCCGATCAAGGCATCGGCCACGGCGAACACCACCGGCCTGCCGCTGCCGGCTGGCACGTTGGGCAACTCGGCTGAAATTCCAGTCATGGATGCGATGAAGTTTGACGCCAACAGCAAGGCTTCCTTCAACGTAAATGGCCTGGACAGCGAAGCGCTGGTGCTGGACAAGAAACGCAATGCGCTGTGGGCGGCGGACGAATACGGCCCGTTCGTTGTGAAGATCGACCCGGCCACTGGCATCATCCAGAACAAGTACGCTGCCGGCAGCGGCCTGCCGGCCATCTTCGCCAAGCGCCGCGCCAACCGCGGCATCGAAGGCATGGCGCTGGACACCACCACCGACAAGCTGCACACCTTCCTGCAAAGCCCACTCACCGACGGCAGCGCGCCCTACTCGGTGACCGGCAAGAGCGAGCAGGTTGAACGCTTTGCGCGCTTCACGCGCTGGGTGGAGTTCGATCCGGTAAGCGGCAGCACTTCGAAGATGTACGCTTATCCGCTGAACGGCGCCGACTACCAGGACGGCCGCACCGGCAACGCCAAGCTGGGCGACGTGGTCGCGCTGGGCAACGGCAAGTTCATCGTGATCGAGCAGGGCGCAGCACCTGGCGGCAAAGTGTTCAACAAGCTGATGCTGGTGGAGATCGCCGGCGCGACCGACATCAACGCGGCCGCTTTCAACGCCACCACGTCCGACCTGGAGAAAAGCTCGATGGGCGGCGTGGCGGTCAACGGGGCGGACTGGTCCAAGGTGGTGGCGCTGAAGAAGACCGTGCTGCTGGACCTGAACGCCATCGGCTGGCTGGCTGAGAAGGCCGAAGGTCTGACCATCGTCGATGGCAACACGCTGGCCCTGGCCAACGACAACGACTTTGGCCTGAAGACCAAGGTCTATACGCCAGACGGTGCAGCGGTGGCCGACGCCGACGTCACCAAATGCAATGTGGATGCGAACGGCGCGATCGTCACCAGCAGCACCCTGGGCTGCAACGCCGCCAACAGCATCCGCGTGGCGCGAGGCGACGACCGTGAGCGTCCAAGCCGTTTGTGGCTGATCAAGTTCGGCAAGGCGCTGACAGCCTATTAATACTTCATTGCATGCGCACCAGGCCGATCAGGTGCGAGGACAGAAATAGCAGCAGCCCGATACATCCGCCAACGATCGTCCCGTTGATGCGGATGTACTGCAAGTCCTTGCCGATGTTCAGTTCGATCTGGCGCGACATGTCTTCCGTATCCCACTTCTTCACCGTGTCGCTGATGTGGCGGGTGAGGAAGTCGGCGAAGTCCGGCGCCATTGCGCGCGCCGCGTCCTCCATGTGCCGGCTGAGCGACTCGCGCAAATCCTCATTGCGGGCCAGCTCCTCTCCCAGCCACTTGCTCATCGCTGCCACGCGCCGGTGCAGCTCCGATTCCTCCGCCGCCAGGTCTTGCCGCATCCAGCTGCGCAAGCCGTTCCAGATCTCCGCCAGGTAGGCGTTCACCGCTTCGCCGTCGCGGATGTAGCGCTTGATTTCCTCGGCGCGCTCATGGAAGGATGGATCATCGCGCAGCCGCACGATGAAGTCGGCGATCATGCGGTCCAGCCGCCGGCGCAGCTTGTGCGAGCGGTCTTCCGCCACTTCCAGCAGCAGCGTGTTGAGCGCTTCGGTCACCCAGTCCGCCCCTTTCTCGCCTAGCCACGCCGTTGGCAGCAGCTTCTCCATCGCCGCGTGCTCGCGCTTGAGCCACTGGATGATGCTGCTGGCGATCAGCTCCTGGTTCTCCGGAGCGCGCAGGTGCAGCAGAGCCGCGTCGATCACATCGTCCAGCACCTCCTGATGGCGGCCGTCCCTGGTCAGCGCGTCGAGCACCGTGGCCAGTGAGCGCGACAGATCGAGCTTGCCCAGCATGGCGTGGAAGGCATCCTTCAGGAATCGCTGTATGCGCGCGTCTTCCGCCATATCCAGCATGCCCGCCGCCAGACGCACCACGTAGCCGCCCAGGATGCGGTCATTGGCCGGTTCGGCCAGCCAGGTGCCCAGTTTCGCGATCGGATCATGTTTGCGGATCAGGCCCACCAGCGACTCGGGGTCGAGGAACTTCTCCTGCACGAAGCGCGCAAGGTTGTCGGCGATGCGGTCCTTGTTGTTGGGGATGATGTTGGTGTGCGCGGAGATGAGCGGTATCGGCACCTTGCGGAACAGTGCGGCCACGGCAAACCAGTCGGCCAGCGCGCCCACCATGGCCGCCTCCGACACTGCCTTGATGCAGTCCACCGCGAAGCTGCGCGGCAGGAAGGCGGTCACCATGAAGACCAATGCCGCAGCGGCCAGGAACAGCAGGGCGGTGCGCTTGGACTTTTTAAGTTCAAGTTCCTTGTTCATTCCATCCTCCGGGTTGGCCCTACTTTACCAGCAAGCCGGCGCCGGGCGCGCAGCCTATGCCGCCTGCCTTATGCCACCTGCTCCCAGTCCAGGCCGAAGCGGGCCAGGTATTTGCGCAGCCGGTCGGCGTCGTTCGGCTTGGCCTTTTCCGCGCGCGACACGGCGAACAGCTTGCGCCCGGCGTCGGACATGGTTTTCGACTGGCGGCATACGGCCAGCACCGCCTCCAGCTGTACGCGGTCGAAGAGATCGATCTGGGCCGCAGCGTCTTCGCCGATCGCGTCTTCCAGTGCGATGCGCGGACCGTTCGCGGCGCTGGCGCCGAGGCCTGGCGCCAGCGTGCGCCACTGGCGCTGCAGGCGGACTATCTCCGCGCTGGCTACCGCTTTGGTGATGCGCCCGGCCTCCGCCAGCGTGGCCATGCGCGTCACGGCGGCGGACAGGTCGCGGAAGTTGCCGCTCCAGCGCGCATCCGGCGAAGCGGCGAATGCCATGAAGTGTTCCCGCGCTTCCTTGTTGAAGCGCACGGCATCGCCATGCTCGGCGCTGTACTGCTGCAGCAGGTAGTCCAGGTTGGGTTCGATGTCTTCCGGCCGGTCCGACAGGCCGGGCAGCGAGTACGTCCACAGATTGATGCGGGCGTACAGGTCTTCCCTGAAGCGCCCCGCCGCCACCTCGACGGCCAGGTCGCGGTTGGTGCCGGCGATGAGCTGGAAGTCGCTTTGCACTTCATGGTCGCCGCCCATGGGCAGGAAGCGTTTTTCCTCTACTGCCTTCAGCAGCATGGCCTGTTCGTCGAGGCCCAACTCGCCGATTTCATCGAGGAACAGCAAGCCCTTGTGCGCTGTGCGCAGCAGGCCCGGACGGTCGGAGGCAGCGCCGGTGAAGGCGCCCTTGATGTGGCCGAACAGCGTGGACCCGGCGCCGTCGCCATGCAGCGTGGCGCAGTTGATTTCGACGAACGCCCCCTTCAGCTGGTGGCGTGCTTTTTTTAGCTCGAACACGCGCCGCGCCAGGAAGGACTTACCGGCACCCGTGGGGCCCATCAGCAGCATCGGCGCGCGCGAGCGTACCGCTACATGCTCGATCTCGTCGATCATCAGGTTGAACTGCGGATTGCGGGTGGCGATGCCGGACTTGAGGAAAGCCACGCCTTCCTGCTGCGCGGTGGCGAAGCGCTGCGCGATCTGGTCGTAGCGCGACAGGTCGAGGTCGATCAGCGTGTAGCTGCCCGGCGAGTTGGGCGCGTGGCGGCGCGGCGGCGAGGTTTGCAGCAGGCAGCCGGGAAAGTAGCGCGCCTCGGTCATCAGGAACAGGCAAATCTGCACCACGTGCGTGCCGGTGGTGATATGGATCCAATATTCTTCCTTGTCCGGGTCGAACGGATAGCTGCGCGCGAAGTCATACAGCGCGCCATAGACGTCGCCGAAGTCCCACGGATCGCGGATGTGCAGCTTGTGCTGGGTGACCGTGGTCTCCGGCGATATCGCCGCGATGTCCTGCGCCACTTGCTGGACAACCGGGCCGTAGTTGCCGTTGTAGAGCAGCGCGAAGCGCTCGACCACCAGGTCTTCGTGCTGCGCCATGGCCACTGTGGGCCGCCACTTTTCCCACCGCGCACTGCCGTTGCCGCTGTCCAGCGTGGTGCCGACGAAGCCCAGGATGACTGTTTTCTTTTTCATTTTAGGATAAATACTTATCTGTTTGGATAATTTATCATGAAATGACGAATCGGGTGACTATGCATATAGTTATATTTATCAAGCAGTTAGCTTTCTTTCCCGATATGGCACGGTGATTGCAATAACCGGCACATACACCGAGAGGAGAGCGAAATGATGAAGACCAATGGTGGCTGGCTGATCAGCGCAGGCAGCGTGGGCAAAGGCAAGAAAGGCGTGGGCGTGAGCATCGGTTCCGCGTCGCGCAATACGGCGGCCTGCTGGCAGCTGCACCCGGCGGCGGGCGCCCTGCCTGCCGCACAAGCCAAGCTTGTCTGGCACGGCGTTTTCGCGGCTCTTGTCGGCGATGTATAAACCGGATTAAATGGAATGATCATGAAAAACGAAACCTACGAATTGCTGGATAATCAGGGCGGCAGCCCGGTCAAGATGTGGACCGGCGGCGTGCCTGTGGAAGAGCAGGCCAAAGCACAGCTGGCCAACACGGCCAAGATGCCCTTCATTTACAAGCACATCGCAGTGATGCCGGACGTGCACCTGGGGAAAGGCTCGACCATCGGCAGCGTGATTCCGACGCTGGGCGCGATTATTCCGGCAGCGGTGGGCGTGGACATCGGCTGCGGCATGATGGCTGCCAAGACCACGCTGAACGCACGCGACCTGCCCGATAACCTGGGACCGTTGCGCAGCGCGATCGAGAAGGCCATCCCGCACGGCATGACGCCGAAGACGCGCGGCTACAAGGGCCGCGATGAGGGGTCCTGGCACACGCCGCCATCGGCCGTGGACACAGCCTGGGCGCAGCTCAAGGACGAGTTCGACGTTGTTTGCCAGAAGACGCCGAAGCTGAAGAACACCAACAACTACCGCCATCTCGGCACGCTGGGCGGCGGCAACCACTTCGTGGAAGTGTGCCTGGACGAGCAGGGCGCGGTGTGGTTCATGCTGCACTCGGGTTCGCGCGGCGTGGGCAATGCCATTGGCACCCACTTCATCGAACTGGCGCAGCGGGACATGCGTACCCACATCGCCAACCTGCCGGACAAGGACCTGGCTTACCTGAACGAGGGCACGCAGCACTACGACGATTACGTGCAGGCGGTGGGCTGGGCGCAGAAGTTCGCGCGCATGAACCGTGAGGTGATGATGCGGAACCTGATCGCGGCCGTGCGCAAGGTGATCACCAAGCCGTTCGAGACGCACGTCGAGGCGGTGAACTGCCACCACAATTACGTGCAGAAGGAGCGCCACTTCGGCCAGGACGTTCTGGTCACGCGCAAGGGCGCGGTGTCGGCGCGCGCGGGTGAGCTGGGCATCATCCCGGGCTCGATGGGCGCCAAGAGCTTCATCGTGCGCGGCAAGGGCAACGCGGAAAGCTTCAATAGCTGCAGTCACGGCGCTGGCCGCACCATGAGCCGTAACGAAGCCAAGCGCCGCTACACGCTGGAGGACCAGGCGCGCGCCACGCAGGGCGTGGAGTGCCGCAAGGACGCCAACGTGATCGACGAGATCCCGATGGCCTACAAGGACATCGACGCAGTGATGCACGCCCAGCGCGATCTGGTGGAAGTGGTGCACACGCTGAAGCAGGTCGTCTGCGTGAAAGGATGACGATGTCGGCAGATCTGATCGAACTGGACGGCTCGCAAGGCGAGGGCGGCGGCCAGGTGCTGCGCAGCGCGCTGACGCTGTCGATGATTACCGGGCAGCCCTTTCGCATCGCTAACATCCGCGCCAACCGCGCCAAGCCTGGCCTGATGCGGCAGCACCTGGTTGCGGTGCAGGCGGCGGCCTCAGTGTGCGGGGCTGATGTGCCGCAGGCGGCGGTGGGCGCGCGTGAGCTGGAATTCAGGCCGGGCAAGATCCGTGGCGGCAGCTACAGCTTCGCCATCGGCAGCGCCGGCAGCTGCACGCTGGTGCTGCAAACGCTGCTGCCGGCGCTGCTGTTTGCCGACGCGCCGTCCACGGTGACGGTCAGCGGCGGCACGCACAACCCCAAGGCGCCTCCGGCGCATTTCCTTGAGCGCAGCTATGGCCGCGTGATGGCCCGCATGGGAGCGGACATCGCGATAGAGCTGAGGCGCCATGGCTTTTATCCAGCCGGCGGAGGCGAAATCGTCGCGCGCGTGCAGCCTTGCGCGCAGCTGCGGCGCATCGCGCTGATGTCGCCGGGCGCACGGCGCAATTCTTACGCGGAAAGCCTGGTGGCGGGTGTGCCCTCGCGCGTTGCGCAGCGCGAACTGGAATGCGTGGCCGCCGGCATGGGCTGGTCCGGGTCCCAGCTGCATGAGCGGCGGCTGGCTGAGGAGGAGGGACCGGGCAATGTCCTGCTCATCACCTTGGACTCCGAGCAGGTGACCGAGGTGTTCGCAGCCTTTGGAGAGAAGTCCGTGCGCGCCGAGGAGGTGGCCAGGCTTGCGCTGGGCGACGTGCGCCGCTATCTCGCGTCCGGCGCCGCCGTGGGCGAGCACCTGGCGGATCAGCTGCTGCTGCCGATGGCGCTGGCGGGCGGCGGCAGCTTCACGCTGGACCGCGTGTCGCAGCATGCGCTTACCAATGCGGACGTGATCGGCCGCTTTCTGCCGGTGGCTATCCGCTTCGACGCCGGTGAGCGGCACAGTACCTGTACCATTTCCGCGCGTTGAGACGGTGCTTCGGCTGAACAGGTGTTGCACGTGATGTGACACCTGTTCCAATCTGGGACACCGCGCCGGGCGCGCGCACGGGAAAGCCGTGTGGCACGCCAATTGCTCCTAGTGAATCAGCAGCTATTCACAACTATAGGAGACAGCATCATGAAACGCGCACTCAGTATTTGCATCGCGGCGGCAGCCCTCGTCACTTCCTTCGGCGCCCAGGCGCACGGCGCAGTCACGCCACAGGCGGTGGACACCACCGGCCTGACGCCGTTGGGCGACAAATGGCGTGACGAGAATCCCTACAAGGGCAATAAGCTGGCGCTGAAGATAGGCTCTTCGGCCTATAACCAGAACTGCGCGCGCTGCCACGGCCTGGAAGCCGTGTCGGGCGGTATCGCGCCAGACCTGCGGCTGATGGACCGCGACTGCGCCAATGTCAAGAACGCAGCCAAGAAGGCCGCCTGCTACAAGGACGTCGATGCCTACTTCCTGAGCTCCATCCGCGCCGGCAAGGTACGCAATGGCGCGGTGTACATGCCGCCGTTTGAAGGCATCTTCAATCAGGAAGCCATGTGGGCCATCAAGACCTATCTGGAAACCCGCCGCGAAACCAACTGACGCGGGGAGGACACCATGCGCCATTCTTATTTTTACCGCAAGGCCGCTGCCGCGCTGGCGCTGGCCGGCACCATCCTGCCTGCGCAGGCCGACTGGAACAAGCTGCAGCAAACGGGGGCGCTGAAGGTGGCGGTCTATAACGAGTTTGCGCCGTTCTCCGACCATGGGGGCGGCATCGATATCGACCTGGCAGAAGCGCTGGCAAAGAAACTCAAGCTCAGGCTCACGCTGCTGCCTTTCCCGGCGGGCGAGAACCTCGGCGACGACCTGCGCAACATGGTGTGGAAGGGGCACTACCTCGGCTATGGCCCGGCCGACGTGCTGCTGCACGTCCCGGTCGACAGCCGCCTGATGGCGGAGAACGACAAGGTGGAGATCTTCGCGCCTTACCACGTGGAGGCGGTGCGCCTGGTGCGCAGCGCCCAGTCGATGCCGGCGTTCGACAGCATCGAGGCGCTGGCGGGCAAGCGGGTGGGAGTGGAAAAGGTATCGATCGCGGCCATGGTGCTGCTGGGCGAGGGCAATGGCCGCTTCCGGGATAACGTGCGTATTTTCCCCACCGCTGCCGCCGCGATGGACGAGCTGAAGGCGGGCCGGCTGGACGCGGTGCTGGCCAATCGCTCTGAAATCGAAGCGGCATTCCAGGGCGATCCCGCGTTCCCGCTGGAGCAGGCGGTATTCCAGCGCCTGCCGCGCAACGGCTGGGCCGTCGGCATGGCGGTGCGCAAGGATGACCAGGACGTGGCGCGCCTGCTGCAGGCGGCCGTAAATGAGATGCGCGCCAGCGGCGAATTGCAAGCCATCTTCGCCAAGCATGGCGTACGCATGGTGCAGCCATGAACGCTGTGGGTATCCGCCGCACCCAGCTGGCGCTGGCTGCCATGGCGCTGGCATGCGGCGCGGGCATGGCCGGCGGCGCACGCGCTTCGCCGATGGCCAGCGTGGAGATCGTGGGCATGGCCCCGCTGCCGGGGCTGGGAGTGGACCGCAAAACGCTGCCGTACGCTGTGCAGACCGCGTCCGACGCGGCACTGGCACGCGCCGACGGCGCCAATCTGAGCGAGCTGCTGGCGCGCAGCTTCGCCGGCGTGAACGTCAATGAAATCTCAGGCAGCCCGTTCCAGAACGACCTGACTTACCGCGGCTTCCGCGCTTCGCCGGTGCTGGGCACCGGCCAGGGCATCTCGGTTTACCTGGACGGTGTGCGGGTGAACGAGCCCTTCGGCGACGTGGTCAACTGGGACATGCTGCCGGAGGCGGCGATCGGCAGCGTGCTACTGGCGCCGGGCTCCAATCCGCTGTACGGCCTGAACACGCTGGGCGGCGCGCTCGCGCTGAACACGCGTTCCGGCGCCAGCGACCCTGGGTTCGCCGGCTCCGTCAGCGGCGGAAACCATGGCCAGCGGCGCGCCGACCTGGCTTATGGCGCCGCACGCGATGGCTGGCAGCTGTTTACCGCCGCGACCTTGTTCGGCGATGACGGCTGGCGCGCGCATTCCGACGGCCGGCTCGCCAATCTGTTTGTCAAGCTGGGCAAGGTGGAGCGCAATACGGAATGGCAGCTCACCATGCTGGGCGGAGAAAGCCGCCTGGTCGGTAACGGTTTGCTGCCCGACGGCCTGTATGAAGACGACCGCCGCGCCGTCTACACCTGGCCTGACGAAACGCGTAACCGGCTGCGGCAGGCGCAACTGAGCGTAACCCGGCGCCTGGCGCCGGACATGCAGCTGACCGCGGCAGCCTATGTGCGCAACAGCCGCCGCGACACCGTGAACGGCGACATCGATGACGGCTATGCCGATTACGTGGAAGCGTGCGACGAAGGCTTCCTCGCCAATGGCCAGCCACGCGAGCCGGATGAGTGTCCTTACACGCGCGAGCAGGGCGCGGCGCTGCATAGCGCTTCCCTGAACACCACCAGCACGCGCCAGCGCAGCCAGGGCTTCAGCATGCAATGGTCGGCGCAGCTGCCCGGCCTGCAACTGCTGGCAGGGCTGGCGCACGACCGCAGCAAAGTGGGTTTTGCGCAGTACGAACAGGAAGCCGGTTTCGACGCGCTGCGCGGCGTGGCCGCCGGCGACGAAGAGCGGGAGCTGGACGCTTCGGTCGATGGCAGGGCACGCAACAGCAGCGCCTACTTCAGCGGCACCTGGAGCGTCGCTGCCGGCACCTGGCTCACCGGGTCCGCCCGCTACGGCCATGCGCGGGTGGCCAGCACCATCAGCAACGATGGCGTGCCGCAGCCGCGCGAGGCGTTCAGCTACCGAAAGCTCAATCCCGCGCTCGGCATCTCGCATGAAGTCGCTCCGGGCTGGACGGTGTTTGCCAACGCCGCCCAGAGCACCCGCGTGCCGACCGTGATCGAGCTTGGCTGCGCCGATCCCGATCAGCCTTGCCGGCTGCCTGTAGGGTTGCAGTCCGATCCTTATCTGAAGCAGGTGGTGTCGCGCACGGTGGAGGCGGGCACGCGCTGGCAGGCGGGCCGCGATTCCATCACCGCCACCATCTACCGCACCCGCAATCAGGACGATATCCTGTTCCGCAGTGCGGGGCTGACGCAGCACGGCTATTTCTCGAACTTCGCCCGTACCCGCCACCAGGGGCTGGACCTGAGCGCGGCGGCCGAGCGCGGTCCGTTCGCCGTGCGCTTTAGCTACAGCTGGCTGGACGCGGTGTACGCGGCCGAGGGTTCGCTGTTTACCGGGACCCGCAACGTGGCAGTCATGCCAGGGACGCGCATCGCGGGCCTGCCCCGGCATAGCGCCAAGCTGGCGCTGGACTGGAGGGCGGGCGGCGGGCTGACGCTGGGAGCGGAGGTGCGCGCAGTGTCCAGCCAGGGCACGCAGGGCAACGAGGATGGCCTGTCCGCCGATACCGAAGATGGGGAAGCGCCGCAGCGCGCCGACCTGCGCACGCGCGGCTATGCGCTGCTGGCGCTGCGCCTCAGCTACAAGCCGCAGCCGAATTGGGAGCTGTTCGCGCGCGTGAATAATGTGGCCAACCGCCGCCATGAAACGTTTGGCGCCGTGGCTGCGGACATGTTCCCGGGCGGGCAGCTGGCCAGTCCGCACGGCGCGGGCGGCGAGGCGGAACTGGGGCGCTTCGTGGCGCCGGGCGCGCCGCGCTCCATCTCGGCAGGTTTGCGCTACCGCTTCTGACGGCGGTCCCGGTGTCGCCGGGGGCCGCGCACAGGTACGCCGTGGCGCCACGGCGCCGCCTCAGCCCCGGCTGCTTTTGGCAGCCGGGGTTTTCTTCGTCAGAACTGGTACTGCGCGCTGGCGCCCAGTTGCCAGTTGCGGCCCGGTGCGCCTTCATAGTAGCGCTTGTTGGCATCGCCCACGATCACCGAGCCCACGTAGGTGCGGCCGGCCGCATTGTTCAATCGCGCGAACTGCTTGAAGCGCCAGCTGCCGCCTTGCTGCTGGGCCGTCACGCGCAGGTTGACGATGGCGTAGCCGGGTGCGCTCTTCTCGGTGTTGCTGTCTTCCGCGTAGACGCGGGCTGCGGCCACCGTCTCGACCGCTGCGCCCAGCGCGCGCGAGGGCAGCTGCCAGGCCAGCTCGGCGTAGGCGTAGGCGTTCGGCACGCCCGGCAGCCGGCTGCCTTTGAGCACGCTGCCGAATGCCTGGTCGTAGGTGGCGCGCAGCGCGGTCAGTGCCAGCCTGGCGCTGAAGCCGTGGCCGAAGTTCGTGTCCGCCGACACTTCGGCGCCCCGGCGCAGGGTTTTGCTGGCGTTGCGGTAGCTGGTGCGGCCGCCGCTGGATGCGTCCACCACCAGCTCGTCGTCGGTGCGGACCTGGAACAGCGCCGCGTCGATACGGGTGGCGCCGCCCAGCATGGCCTTGACGCCGGCTTCGGCGTGCGTGCTGCGGGCCGGCTGCAGCTTGAAATTGAAGCCGCTGCCGGCGCCGGAATAGAACAGCTCATTCAGCGTCGGTGTCTCGAAGCCGCGCGCCGCGCTGGCGTACACGTTCAGCACCGGCGACACCTTGTACAGCAGGCCCGCCACCGGTGTAGTGCGGCGGTAGCGCAGGCCGCCGCTGTCGTTGCCGTTGGACAGATAGCGGTCGCTCACGTCCACCTTGAAGCGGCTGTGGCGCAGGCCCGCGTTCAGTACCCACGGCCCTTGCGCCCACTCGGCCTGCAGGTAGGGATCGGTGCTGCTGACCTTGTCCGTTTCTTCGCGCCGCAGCCTGCCTTGCACGCCAAGTTCGGCTCCGCTGAAGTTCTCGTAGCCCTTGCGGTCATCCTTGGAGCGGCCGTACTCGATGCCGGCCGTGGAGGTCAGCTTGCCGCCGGCCAGCGCCCGCACGTCCACCCAGCTGATGTCGGCGCCGCTGAAGTCGCGGTCGAAATCGACCACCCCGCCGGAATGGCTGGCCGGCGCCTGGAAGGCACGCGAAAAGGCCTGGTACTGGATGACCTGGCGGTTGCCGCCGTAGACGGTGACGCGCAGCTTGCTGTCGCCGGCGCCGAGTTTGTGTTCCCACGCCGCGCCGATCTGCTGGTGGTCTATGCTCTTGCGGGTGTTGTAGCGGTCCGCAAAAGTGCGTTTGGGCGTTGCGGTGTCGGTGGCGTCGGTTTCGCCGGCGCGCGGATCGCGCTGCCAGGTGGCCCAGGTGACGCCCAGCGGATCTTGCGTGTCGTGCTGGCGCAGGCCGCTGGCGGTGATGGTCAGCTTGCTGCCGGCGACGGGCGCCAGGGTCAGTTTGGCGTAGGCCTGGTCGCGCCGCGCTGCGCCGTGGTCGCGGTAGCCGTCGGTGTCGAAGCGGGAAACGTCCAGCACGTAGCCGATGCCGCCGGACTTGCCCTGCGCATTCACGTCCAGCTTGCGGGCGCCGTCGCTACCGCCCGACAGCGTGCTTTCCACGCTGGGCGCGCCGTCGCCTTCGCGCGTGAACAGCTGCACCACGCCGCCGGCGTGGTTGCCGTACACCGCCGAGAACGGGCCGCGCAGCACTTCGATGCGCTCTGCCATGTCGAGGTTGAAGGTGGCGGCCTGGCCTTGGCCGTCCGGCATGCTGGCCGGGATGCCGTCTGCGACCAATTTCACGCCGCGCACGCCGAAGGCGGAACGGGCGCCGAAGCCGCGCGACGAAATTTGCAAGTCCTGCGCGTAGTTTTGGCGGTTCTGCGCCACCAGCCCCGGCACCGAAGCCAGCGCTTCGGAGGCGTTTACGCGCATCTGGCTGTCGCGGATGCGCTCGGCGCCGATCACGTCGACGGCGGCAGGGAAATCGAAACTGCTGTGTTCCACGCGGCTGCCGCTGACGATGACCACCGGTGCTGCAACAGCTGTCGCAACCTCGGCCGCCTCGGCCGCGTGGACGGCCGGCGTAAGCGGCAGCGCGCCGGCGGTGAACAGGGCTGCGACAGCCTTCAAACGAAATCGGTGCTGCATGGTCAATCTCCTTGGTTGAGTTCCGCGCCTGCCTGGCGGGGGCCGGCAAGTCTGCTTCAACCCGTAAGCAATATACCTGCCATCACGCCGACGCGACGCGCCTGTGGCATGGCGTTTGCATGGTCTTGCGCACGCGCGCGCATTCCGCAGGCGCGATCTTTCCAGAGGCAGCCATGAAAATCCCGTATTGTCTGCGCGCCGCGAGCGTGTTTGCAACCCTTTCCTGCGCACTGGCGCAAGCCGCCCTTGCAGCGCCGCTGGCCTATGTGCCGAACGAAAAGTCCGGCACGGTGAGCGTGGTCGATACCGCCACCGACACGGTGCTGCGCAGCCTGGCGGCCGGCAAGCGCCCGCGCGGCATCGCGGCGGTCCCGGGCGGCACGCGGCTGTTCGTCACGGACGCCGGCAGCAACACGCTGCTGATACTCGACAGCGCGGGCGGCGCCGTGCCGGCGCCGCTGGCGTTGGGCAAATCGCCCGAAGGCGTGAGCGTGTCACCGGACGGGCGCTACGCCGCCGTCGCGGTAGAGGAGAGCAACAGCGTCACCCTGGTGGACGCCCGCAGCGGCGCCCGGCTGGCCGATATTCCGGTGCAGGGCCGCAACCCGGAGCACGCCGTGTTCAGCCCGGACAGCCGCTGGCTCTACGTCAGCGCCGAGGAAGCCGAGCAGGTGGACGTGATCGACGTGGAACAGCGGCGCCAGGCCGGCACGGTGGCGGTCGGCCTGCGCCCGCGCGGCATCGGCTTTTCGCCGGACGGCAGCCGCGCCTATATCGCCTGCGAGCTGGTCAATACGGTGTACGTGGTGGACACCGCCACCCGCAGCACGCTGGCGAAGATACCGGCCGGACGCAACGCCAACGGCATCGCGGTGCACCCCAGCGGCAAGCAGGTCTATGTGTCGAACGGCACGGACGGCAGCGTGATGCTGATCGACACCGCCACCCATACCGTCAGCGCCACGGTAGCGGTCGGCAAGCGACCCTGGAACATGGCCCTGACGCCGGACGGCGCCAAGCTGTACGTGGCCAACGGCCGTTCCAACAGCGTCTCCGTGATCGACACCGCCGCCGCGCGCAAGGTGGCCGACATCGGCGTGGGCGAACTGCCCTGGGGCGTGGCGATTCCCTGACTGCGGTCACACCTGCAACAGCCGCCGTGGCACACCTGTTCAACTTTGGAACACCTTGCAACAGCGCGGGCACCGTTCTAGCCGCAGCAGGGGCTGGCACGGTGTTTGCGGAATAGAGGGTGCAAGTCCAACCCACATTGAAGAAAGAGGATGACATGAATCTCGCGGATATCAACAAACTGGGTGTCGCCAACCCTTTCAAACAACGCTACGACAACTACATCGGCGGCAAATTCGTCGCGCCGGTTAAAGGCGAATACTTCGCCAACCTGACGCCGATCACCGGCCAGCCGTTCTGCGAGATCGCGCGCTCCACGGCGGAAGACGTCGAGATCGCGCTGGACGCCGCGCACGCCGCCAAGGAAGCCTGGGGCAAGACCTCGCAGGCCGAGCGCGCCAACATCCTGAACCGCATCGCCGACCGCATGGAGCAGAACCTGCAGCTGATCGCCACCGCCGAGACCATCGACAACGGCAAGCCGATCCGCGAAACCATGGCGGCCGACATCCCGCTGGCGATCGACCATTTCCGCTATTTCGCGGGCTGCATCCGCGCCCAGGAGGGCTCGGTGGCGCAAATCGACGACACCACCTACGCCTATCACTTCCATGAGCCTCTCGGCGTGGTGGGCCAGATCATTCCGTGGAACTTCCCGATCCTGATGGCGGTGTGGAAGCTGGCGCCGGCACTGGCGGCGGGCAACTGCGTAGTGCTGAAACCGGCCGAGCAGACCCCGGCCTCCATCCTGGTGCTGGTGGAACTGATCGGCGACCTGCTGCCGCCCGGCGTGCTGAATATCGTCAACGGTTTCGGCCTGGAAGCGGGCAAGCCGCTGGCCTCGAACAAGCGCATCGCCAAGATCGCCTTTACCGGCGAAACCGGCACCGGCCGCCTGATCATGCAGTACGCCGCGCAGAACCTGATTCCGGTCACGCTGGAACTGGGCGGCAAGTCGCCCAACATCTTCTTCGAGGACGTGATGGCGGCCGACGACGACTACTTCGACAAATGCCTGGAAGGTTTCGCCATGTTCGCGCTGAACCAGGGCGAGGTGTGCACCTGCCCGTCGCGCGTGCTGATCCAGGAATCGATTTACGAAGCCTTCATCGAGCGCGCCCTCAAGCGCGTGGCCGCCATCAAGCAGGGCAACCCGCTCGATTCGTCCACCATGATAGGCGCCCAGGCTTCGCAGGAGCAGATGGAAAAGATCCTGTCCTATATGGATATCGGCAAGCAGGAAGGCGCCCAGCTGCTGGCCGGCGGCGCGCGCAACGTGCAGGGGGGCGAGCTGGAAGGCGGCTACTACGTCACGCCCACCGTGTTCAAGGGCGACAACACCATGCGCATCTTCCAGGAAGAGATCTTTGGCCCAGTGGTGTCGGTCACCACCTTCAAGGACGAAGCCGATGCGCTGCGCATCGCCAACGACACGCTGTACGGGCTGGGCGCCGGCGTGTGGACCCGCGACGGCGCGCGCGCTTTCCGCATCGGCCGCGGCATCCAGGCCGGCCGCGTGTGGACCAACTGCTACCACCTGTATCCGGCGCACGCCGCCTTCGGCGGCTACAAGCAGTCCGGCATCGGCCGCGAGAACCACAAGATGATGCTGGACCACTACCAGCAGACCAAGAACCTGCTGGTGAGCTACAGCCCGAAAGCGCTGGGCTTCTTCTGAGAGGAATGCCATGAAAGCAGCCGTAGCCCGCGTTATCGCGACTGGCCCCGCACTGGAAATGATCGCCGAACTGCGCCACAAGCACGGGCCGATCATGTTCTTCCAGTCCGGCGGCTGCTGCGACGGCAGCACGCCGATGTGTTACCAGGCCGGCGAGTTCAATCTGAGCGACACCGACGTCTACCTGGGCAATTTGAACGGTGCGCCGTTCTACATGGGGCTGGAGCAGTTCGGCTACTGGGAGCACACGCAGCTGATTATCGACGTGGTGCCGGGGAACGGCGGCATGTTCTCGCTCGATAACGGCACTGGCCGCCGGTTTCTCACCCGCTCGCGGGTGTTTACCGACGAGGAATGCAGGGAACTGGGCCTGCCGTAATTTTCCGTTCAAAAAAAATCATACTTAGAGAAGAATAGAGGAGAAGACTGTGCAAAAAACTATCATGGGATCGTTGCTGGCTTCGTTGCTGGCGTCCGGCGGCATGGGGATGGCCTGGGCTGCGGGCGGCGCCGCCGTCACCACCAGCATGCTGGAAGGGGCATCGAAAAATACCGCTGCCGTGCTGTCGTTCGGCATGGGCTCGGAGGGGCAGCGCTTTTCGCCGCTGACCCAGATCAACACCGCCAACGTCGGCAAGCTGATGCCGGCCTGGTCGTTTTCCTTCGGCGGCGAGAAGCAGCGCGGCCAGGAATCGCAGCCGCTGATCCACAACGGCAAGATGTTCGTTACCGCGTCCTATTCCCGCATCTTCGCGGTGGACCTGAAGAACGGCGCCAAGCTGTGGAAGTATGAGCACCGCCTGCCGGACGGCATCATGCCGTGCTGCGACGTGGTCAACCGCGGCGCGGCGCTGTTCGACAACCTGGTCATCTTCGGCACGCTGGACGCGCAGCTGGTGGCGCTGGACCAGGACACCGGCAAAGTCGTCTGGAAGGAGAAAGTGGACGACTACGCCGCCGGCTATTCGATGACGGCGGCGCCGCTGATCGCCAAGGGCCTGCTGCTGACCGGCGTGTCCGGCGGCGAGTTTGGCATCGTCGGCCGGGTGGAGGCACGCAACCCCAGGACCGGTGAGCTGGTCTGGTCGCGCCCCATGGTGGAAGGCCATATGGGCCACAAGTACGACAAGGACGGCAACGCCATCGACAACGGCATCACCGGCACGCCCAACAAGACCTGGCCGGGCGACCTGTGGAAAACCGGCGGCGCCTCCACCTGGATGGGCGGTACCTACGATGCGACCACCGGCCTGGCCTACTTCGGCACCGGCAATCCGGCCCCGTGGAACAGCCACCTGCGCCCCGGCGACAACCTGTACTCTTCCTCCACCGTGGCACTGGACGTGACCACCGGCCAGATCAAGTGGGCTTACCAGAACACGCCGAACGACGCTTGGGACTTCGACGGCGCCAACGAGTTCGTGACCTTCGACATGGACGGCAAGCGCTACGGCGGCAAGGCCGACCGCAATGGCTTCTTCTATGTGAACGACGCCAGCACCGGCAAGCTGCAGAATGCTTTCCCCTTCGTGAAGAAGATCACCTGGGCCACCGGCATCGACCTGCAGACCGGCCGCCCCAAGTTCATCACCGAAGGCCGTCCGGGCGACCCGACCAAGGGTGAGGAAGGCAAGAAGGGCAAGACCGTGTTCGCCGCGCCGGCCTTCCTGGGCGCCAAGAACCAGATGCCGATGGCCTACAGCCCGCAGACCAAGCTGTTCTACGTGCCGGCCAACGAGTGGGGCATGGATATCTGGAATGAACCGATCAGCTACAAGAAGGGCGGCGCCTACCTGGGCGCGGGCTTCACCATCAAGCCGCTGTTCGACGACTACATCGGCGCGCTGCGCGCGCTCGACCCCAAGACCGGCAAGATCGCCTGGGAAGTGAAGAACAACGCGCCCCTGTGGGGCGGCGTGATGGCCACCGCCGGCGGCCTGGTGTTCTACGGCACACCGGAAGGCTACCTGAAAGCGCTGGACGCCAAGAGCGGCAAGGAACTGTGGAAGTTCCAGACCGGTTCCGGCGTGGTGGCGCCGCCGGTCACCTGGCAGGAAGGCGGCGTGCAGTACGTGGCCGTGGTGTCCGGCTGGGGCGGCGCGGTGCCGCTGTGGGGCGGGGAAGTGGCCAAGAAGGTCAATTTCCTGGAGCAGGGCGGTTCGGTGTGGGTGTTCAAGCTGATGAAGTAGAACGGATCGATTGCCTGGTGTCTTTTTCTGGCGGCCTCGGTCGCCAGTTTTTTTGCCTGATTTTTTTGGAGAGCAGCAAATGCAGACGACTTACATGCCGCCAAGCGCATTCTCCGCGCAAGCGGCCATTCCCGACATGGATGCCTACGAGGCACTGTGCGCCCACGCGGAGCGCGACTACGAAGGCTACTGGGGCATGCTGGCCCGCGCCAACCTCGATTGGCACGTGCCGTTCACGCGCGTGCTGGACGAACGCGAAGCGCCGTTCTACCGCTGGTTCGACGACGGCCGCCTGAACGTCTCCTACAATTGCCTGGACCGCCACATCGAGCGCGGCCTGGGCGACAAGACCGCCATCATCTTCGAGGCGGACGACGGCGCCTTCACGCACGTGACCTACAGCGGCCTGCATGCCAGGGTGTGCCGCATCGCCAACGGCCTGCGCGCGCGCGGCATCGGCAAGGGCGACCGGGTGGTGATCTACATGGCCATGTCGGTCGAAGGCGTGGCCGCCATGCTGGCCTGCGCGCGTATCGGCGCCACCCATTCGGTGGTGTTCGGCGGCTTCTCGGCCAAGGCGCTGCAGGAACGCATCGTGGACGCCGGCGCCGCGGCCGTCATCACGCAGGACGAGCAGCTGCGCGGCGGCAAGCGGCTGCCGCTGAAATCCATCGTCGACGAGGCGCTGGCGCTGGGCGGTTGCGGCAGCGTCAAGCACGTGATCGTCTATCAGCGTACCGGTGGCGGCGTGACCCACGTGTCGGACCGCGACATCTGGCTGCACGACCTGATGGCGGACCAGCCGGAGCAGTGCGAGCCGGAGTGGGTCAACGCCGAACACCCGCTGTTCATCCTGTACACCTCCGGCTCCACCGGCACCCCGAAAGGCGTGCAGCATTCGAGCGGAGGTTATCTGCTGTGGGCCGCGCTGACGATGAAATGGACCTTCGACATCAAGCCGGACGACGTGTACTGGTGCACCGCCGACATCGGCTGGGTCACGGGCCACAGCTACATCGCCTACGGGCCGACGGCGGTCGGCGCCACACAGGTGATCTTCGAAGGCGTGCCGACCTATCCGGACGCGGGCCGCTTCTGGCAGACCATCGCGCGCCACGGCGTGAGCATCTTCTACACTGCGCCCACCGCCATCCGCTCGCTGATCAAGGCCTCGGACATGGACCCCACGGCGCACCCGCGCAACTACGACCTGTCCACCCTGCGCCTGCTCGGCTCCGTGGGCGAGCCGATCAACCCGGAAGCCTGGCGCTGGTACCACCAGAACGTGGGCGGCGAACGCTGCCCCATCGTCGACACCTTCTGGCAAACCGAGACCGGCGGCCACATGATCACACCGCTGCCGGGGGCCACGCCGCTGGTGCCCGGTTCGTGCACGCTGCCGCTGCCGGGCATCATGGCCGCCGTGGTGGACGAGGCGGGGCACGATGTGCCGGACGGGCAGGGCGGCATCCTGGTGGTGAAGCGTCCGTGGCCGTCGATGATACGCACCATCTGGAACAACCCGCAGCGCTACCGCAGCAGCTACTTCCCCGAGGAGCTGGGCGGCAAACTGTACCTGGCCGGGGACGGCGCGGTGCGCGACGAGGACAGCGGCTACTTCACCATCACCGGCCGCATCGACGACGTGCTCAATGTATCGGGCCACCGCATGGGTACGATGGAGATCGAGTCCGCGCTGGTGGCGCATCCGCTGGTGGCCGAGGCGGCCGTGGTGGGCAAGCCGGACGACACCACCGGCGAGTCGATCTGCGCCTTCGTGGTGCTGAAAAAAGCGCGGCCCGGCGGAGCGGATGCCAAGGCGCTGGCGCAGGAACTGCGCAACTGGGTGGGCAAGGAGATCGGGCCGATCGCCAAGCCCAAGGATGTGCGCTTCGGCGAACAGCTGCCTAAAACCCGCTCGGGAAAAATCATGCGCCGTTTGCTGCGTGTGCTGGCGCAGGGCGGGGAAATCACGCAGGACGTCTCCACGCTGGAGAACCCCGCCATTCTCGAGCAGCTGGGCAAGGCAGTGTAGAAAATAGGAACACCTGCGGCGCGCTTGTGATCCGTATTCTGATCCGTATTGACACAACAGCGGCCGCGCGCCGCAGGTCTCTCCCTCTGATGCATACCCGGCACGCAACTTGCCCCTTAGGTGGTGCACCGAACGCGGTGCACTCAAACATAAAACCAAGGGAGACTGGAATGAAAAAGATCATCACGGGCGGCATCGCCGTTGCCACTTTCGCAGCGCAGCATGCCGGCGCGGTTGATTTCAAAGCTGGCGACTGGACCGTGGGCGTGGGCGGTATCGTCAACGCCTACTACACCCAGGTATCGTGCTCCGGCGATGCCGTGGGCGGGCTGGCGCTGGCCGGCAAGGGCCTGGGCTGCGGCGGCCAAGACGACCGCAGCACCATCGGCAACGGCCTGCTGCCCAATGGCCTGGTTACCTCCGCCAGCTCCAACCTGGGCGGCTACGACGTCAAGGCGCTGATCGGCATCTACCACGCCACCGCCACCGACAGCGCCATCAGCCAGAACAGCAACGTGGACGTGCGCCAGGCCTACTTCACCTTCGGCACGGCCGACATGGGCACCATCAAGATGGGACGCGACAACGGCCTGTTCGGCGCCGGCGCCATTTTCGGCGACATGACCCTGATCGGCGCCGGTGCGCCGGTGCAGGCCACGCAGCGCGGCCGCGTCACGCTGGGCCACATCGGCGCAGGCTATAGCTACGTCGGCTACTATGGCCAGATCGCCTACAGCTCGCCGAAGAGCAGCGGCTTCGGCGTCGACGTGGCGCTGGTAAGCCCCGTATCCGACACGCCGCTGCTCACGCCGTCGGTGTACTCGACCAAGACCAGCCCGCAACTTCAGGGCCAGCTCACCTGGAGCGCGGGCGGCGCCAAGGCCTGGCTGGGCGCCAAGGGGCAGAAGTTCGAGTCGGTGACCCCCGGCGTGAACGACTTCACCATGCGCGCCTTCGAAGTGGGCGCCTCCTACAACGAGGGCACGCTCGGCCTGCTGGCCAACTTCCAGGGCGGCAAAGGACTGGGCGTGCTGTCCGACGCGGACCAGGGCGAAACCACGGCGCGCAACTACTTCGTACAGGGCACCTACAAGGCCACCGGCAAGATGAAACTGGGCCTGGGCTACGGCATCAGCAAAAACAGCGACAACACGGCGGGCACCGGCGGCTTGAAATCGAACGCCAACCTTACGCTGGGGGCGTACTACACGCTGAACAGCGCCATCACGCTGGTGGGCGAAGTGGGGCAGACCCGTTCCAAGGGCTTCAACGGCAGCGAAGCGAAGATGAGCGGCGCCTCGCTCGGCGGCATCATCTTCTTCTGACCTGCGGAGGCTGGCGGCGCTATGATGGCTCACTCGGTACTCAACGTTTTGCGGCGCATGGCGATGCTGCTGCTGGCGCTCTTGCTGTCGGCGCCGGGCGCGCCGGCGGCGGCCGGTGTGCTGGACCGCGCCGCCGTGGCGCAGCGCTTCCCCGCGCCGCTGATGGTGGGCGAGCGCGACGCGGCGCTGCCGGTGTGGCCTTTGTACCGGCAGAACGCGACGGCGACGGAACTGGTGGGCTATGCGTTCGAGTCCATCGACCTGGCGCCGGTGGCAGGTTTCGCCGGCGTGCCGCCTAACCTGCTCATCGCGCTGGATGCGAAAGGCGCTTTCCTTGGTGTCTCGGTGCTGTCGCATCACGAGCCGGTGTTCCTGGAAGGCCTGGGCGACGCGCCGTTGGCCCAGTTCCTGTCGCAGTACCAGGGCGTGCCGCTGGCCAGCTCCATCCGGATTGGCGTCAAGGACGGCAAAGGCGGCCCGCAGGAAGTACAACTGGACGGCGTGGCCAAGGCGACCGCTTCGGTGCGCATCATCAACCAGAGTGTGTTATCCGCCGCGCTGAAGGTTGCGCGGGCCCGTCTCGGCTTCGCGGCCGGGCGCGATCCCGCGCAGGCTGCCCGGCTGCGCACCGATGTGGAAGAGCCGCTCAGCCTTGAACGCATGGTGGCGCAGGGCGTGCTGCACCAGCTGCGCGTGACCAACCGGCAGGCCGAGGCGCTGTTCAGCGGCTCGCCCGGCGCCGGCCTGGATGCGGAGGCCCTGCGCGATCCTGACGGCACCTTCGTCGATTTGCGGCTGGCCTATGTGTCGTTGCCGGCAGTGGGCCGGAGCCTGCTGGCGCCGCGCAGCTGGAACAAGCTTGCTGCGCGCCTGGAACCTGGCGACCATGCGGTGCTCGCGGCCTGGTCCGGTCGCCATACGCTGATGCCGGAGGAATTCGTGCCGGGCAGCGTTCCGGAGCGGCTGCTACTTCGGCAGCAAGGCTTGCCGCTAGAGCTGCGTGACCTGGACATGGAACTGTCGCTGAAAGATCCTGCCGCGTTTGGCGGCGCGCATGTCGCCGTGTTCCGCGTGATCGCCCAGGCCGGGCTGGACCCCGGCCTGCCGCTGGACTTTGCGTTGCCCGTCACGCGCAGCAAGGGCATCGTCTACCCGGAGCGGACCACGCGCGAACTGGCGCTGCAATACCGCTTGCCCGAGCGCTTCTATACCGCCGGCGCTGCTGCGGAACCGGCATGGCATGGTGTCTGGCGCGCGCAGGCGGTGCCGCTTGGCGTGCTGGCCGTGGGCTTGCTGGTGCTGGCTGGCGCGCTGATTCTGCAACGGCGCCTGGCCGGGCGTAGCGTTCGGCTGGCGCGCTTCCGGTTCGCCTACCTGGTGTTTACGCTGGGCTTCGTCGGCTACTGGGCCCAGGCCCAGCTTTCGATCGTCAACCTGACCGGGGTGGCGCAAGCGCTGGCTGCCGGGCGCAGCCTGGAATACCTGCTGTTCGACCCCGCCACGCTGATGGTGTGGGCGTTTGCGCTGGTGGCGCTGCTGTTCTGGGGACGCGGCGCGTACTGCGGCTGGCTGTGCCCCTTCGGCGCACTGCAGGAATTCGGCGCCCGGCTGGGACAGTGGCTGCGCCTGCCGCAGATACGCCTGCGCAGCAAGGCCGATAGACAGTTCAAATGGCTCAAGTTCGTGGCCCTTGCCGCCATTGCCGTCAATGTGGCGATCGCCTCCAGTGCCGCGCTGGAAAGCACAGTGGCCGATGCCGCCGGCGCTGCCCCCGCGCCGGCAGCGGCGAGTCTTGACCTGCTGCTGGAACTGGAGCCGTTCAAGACCGCCATCACGCTCAGCTTCGTGCGCAGCTGGCCCTACGTTGCCTACGCGGCGGGTCTGGTACTGCTCAGCGCAGTCTGGTTCCGCGCCTTCTGCCGCTACCTGTGCCCGCTGGGTGCGGGCTTGGCGCTGCTCGGGCGGGCCAGGCTGCTGGATTGGGTGCCGCGCCGCAAAGCATGCGGCCAGCCCTGCCAGACTTGCCGCCACCGCTGCGCCTACCAGGCCATCGAGCCGGCCGGCGCGATCGACTACGAAGAGTGCTTCCAGTGCCTGGACTGCGTCGCCATCCATGATAGCGAAGCGCAATGCGCACCGCTGCTGCTGGAGCGCAAGCGAAGCGGCGTCATTCCCATTGCGCGCGCAGGCGCCAAGGAGACAGCATCATGAAACGAAGGACATTCCTGGCCGCGTCGATCGGCGTGCTGGCCGGCGCCGAGGCGGGCGCCAGCTCGGCAGCGGCTGCGGGGCCGCCGCTGCACACGGCCGCAGCGCAGGCGTTCGGCACCACTGTCACCGTCACGGTGGCGCACGCGGACGGCGCAGCGGCACAAGCGGCAATGCGCGCCGCGCTGCGAGAAGCCCAGGCAGTGGACCGGCTGATGTCCATCTACGATCCGGCCAGCCAGGTCTACCAACTCAACCGCGACGGCGTGCTGCCCAATCCCCACAACCGTCTGTTGCTGGTACTGGCGCAGGCGCGCGCCTTGGCGCTGCTGACCGACGGCGCCTTCGACGTCACTGTCCAGCCCTTGTGGCTGGCGTACGCGCAGGCTGCAGAGCGGGGTGGCTTGCCGGACGCGCTGGCCCTGAGCCGTGCCCGTGCACTGGTCGGCTGGCGGCAGCTCGCCTTCAAGCGCGGGGAAGTGCGCTTTTTGCGGCCGGGCATGGCGCTCACCCTGAATGGCCTGGCCCAAGGCTATGCCGCCGACCTGGCGCTGGCCGCGCTGCGCCGGCACGGCATCCGCAACGCGCTGCTCGACACCGGCGAGTTCGCTGCCAGCGGCGCCAAGCCGCCCGGCTTGCCTTGGGCGTTGGGTATCCGTGATCCGCGCGATGCCGGCGCCT
The DNA here is from genome assembly GCF_001425045.1 of Massilia sp. Root351. GTDB lineage: Bacteria > Pseudomonadota > Gammaproteobacteria > Burkholderiales > Burkholderiaceae_D > Rugamonas. The sequence goes on from NZ_LMDJ01000014.1 coordinate 25,127, forward strand.
GTACCGACATCGTGCTGGCGCGCGACCGTTGCCTGGCCACGTCCGGCGATTATGAGTCGGTGTTCACGCAAGACCGCGTGCATCACCACATACTGGACCCGGAGCGGGGCGACTCGCCGCCGGAACTGGCCGGCGTGACAGTGCTGGCGCCATCCGCGCTGCTGGCGGACGGTTTGTCCACGGCTTTCATGGTCATGGGCGCAAAGAAGGCGCATGCGCTGGCCGGCCGCCTGCCTGGCATTGACCTGCTCACGGTGGACAAGCAGGGCCGGGCGCGCCGCTCGCCCGGTTTCGCAGCGGCAGCGGGGCGCGCATGACAGCCTTACTTCAGGTGCGGCATCTTGCGGTAGATGGTGTTGCGCGACACGCCCAGCGCGCGCGCCGTGGCCGACACATTGCCGCCGTGCGCCGCCAGGGTCCTCTGGATCAGCGAGTGTTCCACGTCCTCCAGGCTGGCGCCGCCGGCCGGCAGGTGGATGGCTGGGGCCGATCCGCCATATGTAGCAGCAGCGGCAGCAGCAGCGCATGGCGGATCGGCTGCAGCGATATCGTCCAGGAAGTCATCCGGCATATGCCGCTGCGAGATTTCAAACTCGTCGCCCGCCATTACGATGGCGGTGCGCAGCAGATTGGTCAGCTGGCGGAAGTTGCCCGGCCATTTGTGGCAGCGGAACAGTGCCAGCATCTCAGGCGCCACCGTATAGCGCGTGCTGCCTGATTCGATGGCGATAATCTTCTTCACCACCGTTTCCAGATCGGTGCGCTCGCGCAGCGGCGGCAGCTTGACCACCAGGCCGTTCAGCCGGTAATACAAGTCTTCGCGGAACAAGCCCTTGGCGATGCGGTCGCGCAGGTTGTGGTTGGTGGCGCAAATGACTTCGACGTTGACCGGGATCGACTTGCTGCTGCCCAGCGGCGTCACCATGCGTTCCTGCAGCACGCGCAGCAGCCTGGCCTGCAGGCTGTAGGGCATGTCGCCGATTTCATCCAGGAACAATGTGCCGCCGTTGGCTTGCAGTATGCGGCCGACCGCGCCCTTCTTGCGGGCGCCGGTGAAGGCGCCGTCTTCATAGCCGAACAGTTCGGATTCGATGAGCGTTTCGGGAATCGACGCGCAGTTGACCGGAATGAAGGGCCCCTGGCCGCGCGGCGAGTCGTTGTGGATGGCCTGGGCCAGCAGCTCCTTGCCGGTGCCGGTTTCGCCCATGATCATGATGGGAATGTCCTTGCCCAGCACGCGCGTCACCTTGTCGATCACCAGTTCCAGTTGCGGATCGCCGGTGCGCAGATAGCGCAGGCCGGACAGCTTGCGCGCCGCGTTCGCGGCATGCAGCGCGGACGGCGCCGCCGCAGGACGTGCTGCGGGCTCGGTGTCGTGCGGCTCGGCCAGTACATGCTGGAAGTGGCTGCTGCCCAGGCGCAGCTGGGCGCGGCCGTACACGCGCACGCCATTGTGCATGCACAGGTTGAGCAGGCCGGGGGCGGCGGTACGGTAATGGTCGAACAGCGCCGACACCGGCAAGCCGAACAGGGAATTGAAGGTGTGCGTCTGCAGCGCCGCATAGCTCAAGCCCAGCTGGAACAGTCCGCTGCGGTTGGCGGACAGGAAGCGTCCACCCGGCGTGAAAGAGGCAATGCCTTCCATCAGTGTGCCGATGAATTCCGGCCGGGTATGGAAATGCAGCGTGATCGAGTCCTCGAACGTGGCCTGGAACAGCTGGTTCTCTATCATCAGCGCGGACATACGCRCCAGCGCCATGGTGTGCTTGTGGTAGCTGCGCTGGTCGCCCGATACGTCCAGCACGCCGACCACGTTGCCGTGATGGTCGGTGATCGGCGCGGCGGAGCAGGTCAGGAAGTGGTTGGCTTGCAGATAATGCTGGTCCGCGTGCACCAGCGCAGCACTCTTTTCAGCGATGGCGGTGCCGATCGCGTTGGTGCCCCTGCGCTCTTCGGACCAGGCTGCGCCGGGCTGCAGCGCCACGCGGTTGGCCTTCTCAAGAAAGTCCGCATCGCCCAGCGAATGCAGGATCACGCCGTTCGCGTCCGTCAGCAGCACCATGTTGTGGGTGTTGATGATTTGCTGGTACAGCGTTTCCATGGCCGGCAGCGCGTGGGTGTGCAGCATTTTGTTCTGCTCTATTAGCAGGGACAGGTCGCCGCTGGCGATGGGTCCGATGTCCAGTTTGCTTTCCGGGCAGAGTCCATAGGCGAGCGAGCGCTCGTGCGAAGTGCTGATGATGCCGGCCATATCCATGGCGGCAGTGGTGGCGGTTGGCTGGTACATGTCTCCGATTCCTCTAGCGGGCCGTCTGACGCGGCGTTTTTTGTGTGTCGGTTGTTACAGTATGGCGCATTTGTATCGTTATGGAACACCCAGGACGGAACAAACGCCGCGCCAGGGCCGTTGGCCGTGCCGCTTTCTATTACTTAGCAAGCCTGATGCCACCACCTTACATGAACCTGAAATAGCGCTTGCCTATGGGACAGTGTCTTGCTATAGTTCTGTCCCCGCGCTGCTGAACATACGCAGCGCAGGATGGAAGGAAAAGCAGGGGTTGACGGAAGCAACGACAAGCCTCATAATCTTCCTTCTTCGCTGCTGACAAACAAAACGCTTTGTCAAACGCAGCAGATCTTTAAAAATTAACAG
>NZ_LMDJ01000015.1 GCF_001425045.1 Massilia sp. Root351
CCTTCCCATCCCGAACAGGACCGTGAAACGATTTTGCGCCGATGATAGTGCTGCAACCAGTGTGAAAGTAGGTTATCGTCAGGCTAGTTATATGAAAAAGCCCCTCCAGTGATCTGGTGGGGCTTTTTTGCGTTTGTGCGGCAACTACACAATTGCAAGATCGCCATCCTTTTCTGTTATGCTTTATGGAACTATTTCATAGGGAGCATCAGGTGCGAAAGAGCGTGGCGAAGTGTCTGGGCTTGGGCACGTTGGGACTGGCGGCGCTGGCAGCGGTTCTTTTGCTGGCCGGCTTGTCACAATCGGAAGTCGAGCTGACGCCGAACGGCGTACACAGCCGTTTGCTGTTCCCTGCAGGCGCCAGCAAGGATGCCGCGATCCAGCTGTGGGGTGGCACCGGTGACAAACCTGTGCTCCCCGGCTTTCTCGATGGCCCCGTAGTGCGCAACGAAGCGGACGGTACATGGTCCGCCGCCTGGTTCTGCGAAGACCGGGTCGAGCGCAGCAGCGGCGCCGGCGCCGAACTGCACATTAGCTGTGGCGGCAAGCAGTCGCGCTACCCGGTGTCGGCCCCACCTTCCGTGCCTCCCTCCGTCATTCCCATGCCGGCCCAATTGCTGGTGCTGAGCGATGTCGAAGGCAACCTCGCTTTCCTCGACGCGGCGCTGCAAAAGCTGGGCGTCGCCGATGCCGATGGGAATTGGCGCTACGGCAGGGGCCAGCTGGTGATTGCCGGCGATGCGGTGGACCGGGGCCGTGACGTATTTGGCGTGCTGTGGCGTATTTATGGGCTCAGCCTGCAGGCGGCGCAGGTGGGCGGCGCCGTGCACATGGTACTGGGAAATCACGAGCAATATCTGCTGCGGGGCAATGTCTCACGCGCCAACCGCGAGCATCTGTACGCGCTTGAGCAACTGGGCGGGCAGCGCGCCGCATTTGCCGCCGATACCGTGCTGGGAAACTGGCTGCGGGCGCAGCCGGTGGTGGTGCAGGCAGGCAAGGTTTTGCTGACGCATGGCGGCATCAGCCGCGAAGTGGCCGCCAGCGGTCTGAGCGTGGAACAATTGAACGAGGCCATGCGGCGCTACTGGCGCGGCGAACCGGCCAGCAAGGCAGAGCTGGACGCGGTGCTCGGGGCGGACGGTGTCAGCCGCTATCGTGGATATTTCGATGCCGGAGACAAGAAAGAGTCACGGGCCAGCCAGGAGGATATCGAAGCGGCGCTGCGCCATTTCGGCGCGGATGCCATCGTCGTGGGCCACACGCAGGTCGAGCGGGTAAGCAGTTTATACCAGGGCCGGGTCCACGCGGTGGACGTCAACAGCAACGGCGCCGCGCCTGAAGTGCTGCTATTTGAGAACGGGGTGCCACGCGTGGTGGACATGGGGGTGGGCCGGGCCTTGCCCGAGGGCGCGCCAGCCGCAGCGTTGCGCCCGTTCAAGCTGACCGCCGCAGCCGACTGGCAGGCGCTGGGCCGCAATGTGCAAGCCGCCTGGCGCTTGTCGCGTTTGCCGCACCCGTATTGAGGCGCGCCTTGGACACCGGCGAGATCGTGGATGGGCTGGCCGCTGCCGGCAGCGAGGATGCGTTGCGTACCGTGGTGGCGCACGCCGCCCGCGAACTGGGTTTTGATTACTGCGCCTATGGCATGCGCGCGCCGCTGCCGGTGTCGAATCCCCGCATCCACATGTTCAGCAATTATCCAAGCGCATGGCAGCAGCGCTATGCGCAGGAAAACTACCTGGCGGCCGATCCAACCGTGGCCTATGCCTTGCGCTCGGTGCAGCCTGCGGTCTGGGACGAGTCGCTGTTCAGCCCGAATCCCGGCTTATGGGAGGAGGCGCGCGCGCATGGCTTGAACGTAGGCTGGGCGCAATCCTCATGCGACGCGCAAGGCGGCGTGGGCATGCTGACTTTGGCGCGCGGCCATGATGCGCTGGGCGCGGCGGAACTGCGGCACAAGGGCGCGCATATGTCCTGGCTGGCGCATGCGGCGCACGCGGCCATGGCGCGTCTGCTGGCAAGCCAGTTGCCGCAGTTGCCGGCATTGACTGCGCGCGAAGCCGAAATGTTGCGCTGGACCGCGGACGGCAAGACCTCCGGCGAGACTGCCCAGATCACCGGCATCGCGGAGCGCACCGTGAACTTTCACCTCAATAACGCCGTCGAAAAGCTGGGCGTGGCCAACAAGACCGCCGCCGCCGTCAAGGCCGCGATGCTGCGTCTACTGTAAACATTGACAGTTATTCTGCGGCCCGTGATCGCGTCTAATGGCGGGCATGGATTCCCAATCATACGCCGCCGAACTCCTGATGGTTGCGCTGGCCCTGCTGGCCGCCAAGGCGTTCGTCGCGCTCAATATCGACCTGTCCACCTACCTGGGATAGCCCAGGTAGGGGAGGGTTGGCTTATTTAGCGATCAGCAGCAGGGCGCCGCGTCCGCACAGGCCATAGGACGTGTTTTCGCCGCCGATCAGGTCTTCGCTGCCGGGCGCCCGCACCTGCGCGGCGCCTTCGGCCCAGCCGCAGCTGTCCGTTACCCGGTACCAGGTCTTGCCGGCGCCCGGCCACGGCAGCACGAAGTTCACCTGCGCGCTCCACGCGTTGTAGGCGACATAGATGGCCGAGGCGCTGTCGCCGAACTCGCTGCCGTCGATGCGCCAGCCGATGGCATGGTTGGCGGTATCGTTGAAGTAGGCCGCGTCCGCCACCTGGCCGTTCGGCTTGAACCAGCGCAGCTGTTCCATCACGTTGCCGTTGTTGTCCACGGCCGAGTAGAAGTTGGCCGGGCGCAGCGCCGGATGGGCTTTGCGGAACGCGATCATGCCTTTGCTGAAGTTCTGGAAATTGCTCTGGTCCGTGGTCCAGCTCCAGCCCTGCCAGTTCGCGCCGGAATCGAGGTTGTAGGGGTTGTTGTTGCAGTTGAGGCTGCGCAGCGCCTCGTCGCCGCCGACCACCATCGGCACGCCGGCCGACAGCATCATCAGGGCCATGCCGTTGCGCGCCGCCTTGCGCTGGTCGGCCGCGATGCTGCCCTGGTCCCAGCTGTGGTTGTTGTCTTCGCCGCCGTCGCTCACGCCGTAGGGCCAAGGCTGGGTGTTGTTCTTGCTGTTGCAGCCGTACAGGTCTTTCAGCGTGAAACCGTCGTGCGCGGTGATGAAGTTGACCGAGTTCCACGGCTTGCGGCCGTCGTCGCCGTATAAGTCGCTGGAGCCGGCGAAGCGGGTGGCCATGGAGCCGGTTGTGACGGTGACCGAGCCGAGCTGGTTCTGGCTGGCGCGCACCATGTCGCGGTACAGGCCGTTCCATTCGGACCAGCCGGCCGGGAAGCCGCCCACCTGGTAGGAGTTGCCGCCGATGGCCCACGGCTCGGCGATCAGGTCGACGCCGCTGCCGCCCCCTGCTGGGCGCGGCGGCAATTCGGCCACGATGCGGTTGAGCGCGTTGCCGCTGTCGGTTTTCAGGAAGTTGAAGCAGCCGTGCTCGCAGGTGTTGCCCAGCACCGAGGCCAGGTCGAAACGGTAGCCGTCCACGCCCAGCGTGTCGCGCCAGTAGGCCAGCGAGTCGACGATCAGGTTCTGGGCGATGGGGTTGCGGGTGTTGTAGTTGCCGCCTACGCCCGTGTTGTCCCACGACGATTGCATGTCGCTGGTGAGCGAGTAGTAGGTGGGGTTGTCCAGGCCGCGCATGCTTTGCACGTTGTAGGTGGTAGTGTCGCTGCCGGACCAGGCGCCGCCTTCTCCGGTATGGTTGTAGACCACGTCGATCAGCACCTTGATGCCCTGGTCGTGGAAAGCCTTCACCATTTCCTTGAACTCGCGGGTGGGGCCGCCCGGGGTCTTGTCGGCGGCGTAGCGACGGTCGGGGGCGAAATAGTTCAGCGTCATGTAGCCCCAGTAGTTGTCGCCGGTGGTGCTGGTCGGGTCGGCGTCGTTGGTGTCGTTCTGGGTTTCCTGTACCGGCAGGAATTCGATGGCGGTCACCCCCAGGCTGGCCAGGTAGGCCGCTTTCAGGCCCGCGCCCTTGTAGGTGCCGCGGTAGGCGGCGGCAATCCCGGTGTCGTTCTGGGTCAGGCCGCGCACGTGGGCTTCGTAGATGATGTCGTCTTTCAGCGCGCGGGTCGGCTTGGTGCCGATCGATTGCGTGTCGCCGGCCAGCACCATGCCTTTCGGCGCAGAAGAGCCGCTGTCGATGTTGCGGTACAACGCGCCGCTGGCGTAGATGGTGGCGTTGCTCATGGTCGGCGTGGTCGGGTCGTGGCTGAGCTCGCGGGCGTACGGGTCGCTTAGCAGCTTGTTCGGATTGAAGCGGTTGCCGGCCGCGTCCACGTCGCTGATGAAGCCGGTGGCCGAGCCCTTGGTCCAGGCCGCGTTGTAGGGCCAGTTTGGGCCCCAGGCGCGGTAGCCGTAGTAGACGGTGCCGGTGATGCCGTAGCCGGCCAGCGCGGCGGCCGTGACATTGGCGCTCCAGACATTGCCGCTGCCCTTGGTCAGCCCCAGGCGCGCTTTTTCCGCCGTGCCGGTGGCGCTGCTGTACAGGTAAAGCTCGATGCGGGTGGCGCGGCTGGAGTAGATGCGGAAGTTGACACTGGTCTTGCCAGCGTCATAGGCGGCGCCGAGCTGGCTGGCGTTGATGGCGGCGAGGGCTGGGGCAGGGACTGCCAACAGGCATGTTGCAGACAGCGAGGAAAGCGCGAACGCGGCCATGGCGGCGCTCGCGGTGCGGCGTAGTTTCATAAAGTCTCCGTTGTTTTAATATGTACTTTTACTACGGTGTGGCGATAAAAATGTACGCTCGTATACGAAAAGCGTCAACGAGCACGCGTTTTATGTTGTAGTTTCATTACACGAAGGGCGGAAGTTAGAATACCTGGATGCGCCTGCTCATCATTGAAGACAATCCAGATATTGTCGCCAACCTGTACGAATTCTTTGAACCCAAGGGCTATGTGCTCGACTCGGCGGTGAACGGGTACACGGGCCTGGGCCTGGCCAGCCAGCACCGGTATGACGCGGTGGTGCTGGATGTGATGCTGCCCGGCCTGAACGGGATGGAGCTGTGCCAGAAACTGCGCAACGAGCTGAACGATTCCACTCCGGTGCTGATGCTGACCGCGCGCGACACCCTGGCCGACAAAGTGGCCGGCTTCGACGCCGGCGCCGACGATTACCTGGTCAAGCCCTTCTCGCTGGTGGAGCTGGAAGTACGCCTGAAGGCGCTGGTGCGGCGCGCCAGGGGCAATCACGCGGCGGCGGCCGTGCTGCGGGTGGGCGAGCTCAGCTTCGATACCAGCACCTACACCGCCACCCGCGCCGGCCGGCCGCTGGCGCTGACCAAAACCGGCTACGTGCTGCTGCGCTGCCTGATGCGGGAAGCCCCGCGCCTGGTGCCGCGTGAAATGCTCGAGCAGGAAGTGTGGGGCGAGGACCGGCCCGACTCGGACGCGCTGCGCACCCATCTGCATGCGCTGCGCCAGGCGCTGGATAAGCCGTTTCCCTTCCCCATGCTGCGCACCGTGCCGGGCATCGGCTACAAGCTGGTGAGCCGCGAAGGCGAGCCGCAATGACGGCGGCCCACTCGCTGCGGCGCCACATCGTTGTCGCCTACACCCTGTATTCCTTTGGCTTCGTGCTGTTCTTCGCGCTGATCGCCGCCTTCGCGGTGGAAGGCATCGAAGAGCACCTGGTCGACAACCGCCTGCGCGAAGTGGCCGAATGGGCCGCGCCGCGCCAGGCCGGCAACCTGCCGGTGGAAATGCCGGCCGGTCTCAGCTTCCACCGCGGTGCTGACATTCCGCAGTCGCTGCGCGGCCTGCCGCCGGGAGTGCAGGAGAAGACCGTCGACGGCGTCGGCTTGCACGTGCTGGCCGGCCATGACGAGATGGGCGACTACGTGGCGGTGGACCACGAAAGCGATTACGAGAAAGTGGAACTGGTGGTGTACTCGGTGTTTGCCATCGGGTTTGTCGGCTTCCTGCTGTTCTCTTATTTCCTGGGCGGCTACGTGGCGCGCCGGCTGGTCACGCCGATCACGGACATGGCCGAGGCGGTGCGGGCCGACATTCTCAATCTGCCGCTGCAGGAGCGCAAGGACGAGCTGGGCGTGCTGGCGCGCGCCTTTGCCGCCCACACCGCGCAGCTGCGCGACGTGCTGGAGCGCGAGCGCTTCTTCACCGGCGACGTGAGCCATGAATTGCGCAGCCCGCTAACCGTCATCATGGGCGCGGCCGAAGTGATCATGGCGCAGGGCGAGGGCAGCGCCGGCTACGCGCAGGCGGCGCGCATTTACCGCGCGGCACAGGAGGCGGCCGAGTGTGTGACGGTGCTGCTGCTGCTGGCGCGCGCGCCGCAGCTGGATGAGCAGGCGCAGGTCGATATCGGCCAGGTGGCGCGCGGCGAGACGGAACGCTACCAGCACCTGGTGGCGGCGCGCCCGGTGCGCTTGCTGTTCGACGGCGGCGCCGCCGCTGACGGCCATCCCGGCAGCTTTGCCGTGCGCGCCCCGCGCGAACTGTGCATGAGCGCGATCGGCAACCTGGTGCGCAATGCCTGCCAGTACACCGAGCGCGGCACGGTCACCGTGCGCATGGGGCCGCGCAGCGTCAGCGTGGAAGACACCGGTCCGGGCTTGCCGGCGGCGGTGCGCGCGGCGCTTGCCGGCGGGGAGCGGGGCGCCTCGCAGCAGGGCGTGCCGGCTGCCGGCAGCGCCGGTTCGGCCGGCACCGGTCTCGGCCTGGCCCTGGTGCGCCGCATCTGCGGCTATCTGGGCGCCAGCCTGGTGCTGGAAGACCGGCCCGGCGGCGGCAGCATCTTCGTGATCCGCTTTGCCGACAAATAGGTCTTGCGAGGGGTATTTGCGTCGATTGCTGCAGGGTTTAACGCGGCCTTAACGCCCGGTTGACGCAGGCTTGACCGGCCGCTGGCTATAGTGGCCGCTGTCTCTCCACAGCCGTCTGGAACCCTTGTGACTGTCAAATTCTCTCCGCGCCTGAGCGCCCCCATGTTCACGCTGGCCGCATCGGTCTTCCTGGTGGCGGCTTACAACCACAGCTTCTGGCAGCGTTTCCTGCTGGCCACCGGCGGTTTCAGCGCGGGCAACCTGCCGCTGCTGGCTGCCACCTTCCTGCTGCTGGTGCTGGCCTTCAACGCTTGCCTGAGCCTGGTCAACTTCCGCTTCCTCATCAAGCCGGTCGTCATCGTGCTGCTGCTGGCCACCTCGGCGGCCACCTACTTCATGAACGAGTACGGCACGCAGATCGACCGCGCCATGATTCAGAACGTGGTGGAAACCGACGTGCGCGAAGCGGGCGAGCTGTTCAGCCTGAACATGCTGCTGACCGTCGGCTTGCTGGGCGTGCTGCCGGCGCTGCTGGTGGCGCGCACCAGGCTGACGTTCGCGCCGCGCGGCCGCCACCTGCTGACCAACGCCGGCGTGCTGGCCGGCTCGCTGCTGCTGGCGGCGGCCATCCTGCTGCTGTTCTTCAAGAGCTACGCGCCGGCCGTGCGCGAGCACCGCGAATTGCGCTTCCTGCTGACTCCCACCAACTACATCCAGGCCGCCAACAGTTTCCTCAGGCAGAAATGGGCCAAGCCGCAGGTGGTGGCGCCGCTGGGGCGCGATGCCGCCAAGGGCGTGACCTGGACCGGGCAGGTGCGCCGCAGCGTCACTGTGCTGGTGGTGGGCGAGACGGCACGCGCGATGAACTTTTCTCTCAATAAATACGGCCGCGACACCAACCCGCTGCTGGCGCAGCAGCCGGGGCTGATCAACTTCAGCAATGTGTCCTCGTGCGGCACCGCCACTGCCGTGTCCGTGCCCTGCGTGTTTTCGGCGCTGGGACGCGAAAACTACTCAGACACGCGCGCCCAAGGCCAGGAAGGCTTGCTGGACGTGCTCAAGCACGCCGGTTTCGACGTACTGTGGCGCGACAATAACTCCGGCTGCAAGGGCACCTGTGCCCGGGTCGGCTACGAGGACTGGTCGCAGCCGGTGGCCGGCGATCCGCTGTGCACCAGCGAGGAATGCTACGACGAGAAGCTGCTCGAGCGCTTGCCCGAGCTGATCCGCGCGGCGAAGAACGACCTGGTCATCGTGCTGCACCAGAAGGGCAGCCACGGCCCCGCCTACGCGAAGCGCTATCCGGCCGCCTTCGGCAAGTTCGGTCCGGTGTGCGACACCAACGAGCTGGAAAAATGCTCGCAGGCGCAGATCACCGCAGCCTACGACAATACGATCCTGTACACCGACTACTTCCTCGACAAGCTGATCAAGCTGCTGCAGCAAGGCAGCGCCGACAGCGGCGTGGATACCGGCATGATGTACTTCTCGGACCACGGCGAATCGCTGGGCGAGAAGAATATGTACTTGCACGGCGCGCCCTACATTATTGCGCCGCCCGAGCAGCGCCGCGTGCCCTTCATGCTGTGGTTCTCGGACCAGTACGCCGAGCGCTTCAAGATCGACCGCCGCTGCCTGGCCGCGCGCGCCAGCCAGCCGTTCTCGCACGACAATGTATTCCATTCCGTGCTGGGCATGCTGGACGTGAGCACCGCCGTCTACAACCCCGCGCTGGACATGTTCAACGCCTGCACCCATGGCTGAAGAATTGCTGGGCTGGCCGGCGCTGCGGCGCGCGGCGTGGACGCTGATGGGGGCGGCGGCCCTCATCCTGCTGCTGGGCATGGGCAACGCCGACCTGGCGCTGGCCGACATGATGTTCGACTTCCACGTCCATGAATTTCCCTGGCAGCACGCCTGGCTGACCGAGCGTTTCAGCCACGGCGTGCTGAAAACGCTGCTGACCTTGCTGGGCGCCGTGCCGCTGGCGGCCTGCGCCTGGGACTTCCTCCAGCGGCGGCCGGGGCGCAACGGCGGCGGGCTGCCGGTCTGGTGGCGCTTGCGGCTGCGGCTGCTGTCGCTGTGTGTGGTGCTGGTGCCGCTGCTCACTTCCATGCTGAAACGCGCCAGCCGTTCGCACTGCCCGTGGGAGCTGGAGCGCTACGGCGGCTACCAGCCGTATTACCGGCTGCTGGAATCCATGCCGCACTGGGTGGAATCCGGCCACTGCCTGCCGGGCGGACACGCGTCCAGCGCGCTGTGGCTGGTCGGCCTGACGGTGTTCTGGCTGCCGCACCGGCCAGGCAAGGCCGCCGCGGCGGGGCTGGCCGCGCTGGGCCTGGGGGCGGCCGTGGGCTGGATGCAACAGATGCGCGGGGCGCACTTCCTTACCCACACGCTATGGTCGATGTGGATCGCCGGCGCCGTGCTGGCAGCGCTGCTGGCGGGGCATGCGGCGCTGCGTGCGGCCAGGGGGCATGCCGCTGCCCGGGCCGCCGCACCAGCACGCGGCCAAGCGCAGGGCAAAGTACTGGGCAAGCCGGTGAGTTGAGTTGTATGATTCATCATGTCACTCAACGAAAAGGTACCCCATGTCAGCTGAAGCAAAAAAATTTCGCCTGGTAACCCGCAGCGACTTTGACGGCCTGGTATGCGCTGTGCTCCTGAAACACCTGGACATGATCGACGACATCCTGTTTGTCCATCCCAAGGACATGCAGGACGGCAAGATAGCCATCAGTGACAAGGACATCACGACCAACCTGCCCTATGTAGCGGGCGCGCACCTGGCATTCGACCACCACTTGTCGGAAACCATCCGCAACACCGGCGAGCGCAGCAACCACATCATCCACCCCGAAGCGCCGTCGGCCGCGCGCGTGGTGTACGACTATTACGGCGGCCTGAAGGCGTTCCCGGCATCCTGGGACGGCATGATGGCGGCGGTGGACAAGGGCGACTCGGCCCAGTTCAACCGCGAGGAAGTGCTCAATCCGCAAGGGTGGGACCTGCTCAACTTCCTGATGGACGCGCGCACCGGCCTGGGCCGCTTCCGCGAGTTCCGCATCTCGAACTACAACCTGATGATGGACCTGATCGACTACTGCAAGAACCACACGATCGAACAGATCATGGAACTGCCGGACGTGAAGGAACGCAAGGAACTGTACTTCGAGCACAGCGAAAAGTGCAAGGACCAGATCCGCCGCTGCGCCACCATCCACCAGAACCTGGTGGTGCTGGATTTGCGCAAGGAAGAGACCATCTTCGCCGGCAACCGCTTCATCATCTACGCGATGTACCCGGAGACCAATATCTCCATCCACGTGCTGTGGGGCTTGAAGAACCAGAACACCGTGTTCGCCACCGGCAAGTCGATCCTGAACCGCACGTCCAAGACCAATATCGGCGCGCTGATGCTGGAATACGGCGGCGGCGGGCATGAGAACGCCGGCACCTGCCAGGTGGACAATGAGCGCGCCGACGATGTGCTGGGCGCGCTGATCACGCGCATCACCCACGAGGGTTGAGGCCAGGGCTGAGCGGGGCTGAAGGCCCCGGACGTGAAAAAGGCGCCCGAGGCGCCTTTTTTTATGCTTCTTTTTCCGGCAGCGCGACCTGGTTGTCGGTGCTGAACTGGTAGTCCTTGAACACGTGCTCGGCGGTGAGCAGCTGGTAGCTGCCGTCTTCCTTCTTGTGCGAGGTGTCCTTCAGGCGGTAGGTGTAGTGGCCGCAGGTCCAGCAGTTGAAGTTGCGCATGTGGGTGCACAGGCAGGTCTTGTCCATCACCGAGATGCCCTTGTCGCTGCCGCCGTTGGCGACCACTTCGCGGTTGTAGGCGTTGATGTAGGAGCAGTTGCCGGTGGCGTCCAGCAGGTAGCCGTAGGATTCGCAGCCCGGGCGGATGCCGGCGCCGATGGCCGGCGTGTTCTTCAGCATGCGCATCGGGTAGCCGGTCGGCGAGACGCCGTTGACGATGATGTCTTCCTCGCTGGCCCTGAAGTATTCCTGCTTGACCTTCTCCGGCAGGCCGCATTCCTTGGTCACCGTGAAGCGGGTGGCCACTTGCACGCCGGCCGCGCCCGCTTCCAGGAAGGATACCGCGTCGCTGCCGGTGAATACGCCGCCGGCGGCGATCACGGGGATCTCCAGGTTTTCATTCTTCAGGTAAGCCAGCACTTCGGCCACGATGGTGTGCAGGTCGTAGTCCTTCCAGTCCTCCATGCCGAAGCCGAGGTGGCCGCCGGCCAGCGGGCCTTCGACGATGACGAAGTCCGGCGCGCGGTTCAGCTTGGCGTTCTTGCGCAGGAAAATCTGCAGCGCGCGCACCGAGGACACGATGATGCCCAGCTTGGCTTCGCGGAAGCGCGGGTGGTCTGCCATCAGCGCGAAGGAGCCGAAGTGCAGGCCGGCCGACAGCGTGATGCCGTCGATGCCCGCGTCCAGCGCCGCGTTCAGGCGGGTGCGCAGGGTTTCCTTGGGGCCGTTCATGGTCAGCTTTTCCATGCAGTTGACGAAGATCAGGCCGGGGCCTTTCTTCGCCGCCATGGTGCTGCCGATGTGGCGGCGCTGCGCGTCGGCCAGGCGCTCGAGGTCGAACTGCACCACGGCCTTGTCCATGTTAAAGATGTTGTACTTGTAGAGCTTGGTCTTGTCCTTGACGAAGGTGGTGTCGAATTTGCGGTCCGACACGTCTTCCACCATGGCGTCCGAGATGTGGCCGATGCCGCCCAGGCGGGCCGCCTCCAGCGCCAGCTCGGAGGTGGAAATGTCCACGCCCATGCCGCCTATCATGATGGGTACGTATTCCTTGTCGCCAAAGCGCAGGCGGAAGTCGTCTACTCGTTTCATTACACAGTCCTTAACTACGTGGCGCCGCCGGGCCGGAGCGGCCCTGCGGCAAGGTGCGGCGGGCGCACCGGGTCGGTACGGGAAAAGATCAGTCGCGGAAGTTGTTGAATTCCAGCGGGGTGTCCTTGACTTCCTTGCGCAGCATGGCCATGGCAGCCTGCAGGTCGTCGCGCTTGGCGCCGGTCACGCGCACCGATTCGCCCTGGATGCTGGCCTGCACCTTCATCTTGCTGTCCTTGATGATGCGGGTGATCTTCTTGGCGTCTTCCGTTTCCAGGCCGTTCTTGATCTTGATGACTTGCTTGACCTTGTCGCCGCCGATTTTTTCGATCTTGCCTTCGTCCAGGAAGCGCACGTCCACGTTGCGCTTGCCCAGTTTGTTGATCAGCACGTCCTTGACCTGGGTCAGCTGGAAGTCCGAATCCGCATAGGCGGTCAGTTCGGCTTCCTTTTGTTCGACATTGGCGCTGCTGCCCTTGAAGTCGAAACGGGTGGTGATTTCCTTCTTTGCCTGATCGACGGCATTGCGCACTTCGATCATATCGGCTTCGGAGACTACATCAAACGACGGCATGTTGCTTTCCTTTAATTAGTGCGGTGGCGCCCCGTGCTGCGGCGCCGCGTAAAAAGATGTGCCATTTTAACGGACAACGGACCGAACGCTCGGTCGTTTTTGACGTGATTTTTCGACTTTCCCACTATAATCGACCAAAATATCTACTCGGCTAAGCACTTGAACCTACCCCTTTGTCACAACTACTCCCTCCGTTCGCTTAACACTTTCGGCATAGACGCCCAGGCCGCAACGTATTTGCGGGTGGCGTCGGCGGAACAGCTGCAGGCGGCGCTGGCCGATCCCGCGCTGGCGGCGCTGCCGCGCCTGGTGCTGGGCGGCGGCAGCAACCTGCTGCTGACCGGCGACTTTCCCGGCCTGGTGCTGCACATCGCCATCCACGGCCGCGAGGTGCTGGAAGGCACGGCCACGCATCACCACGTGCGCGCGGCGGCCGGCGAGAACTGGCACCAGTTCGTGCAGTGGACCTTGTCGCACGGACTGGACGGGCTGGAAAACCTGTCGCTGATCCCCGGCACGGTGGGCGCGGCGCCGATCCAGAACATCGGCGCCTATGGCGCCGAGACCAAGGATTTTTTCCACAGCCTGACGGCCTGCGACCCGGCCACCGGCCAGCTGCTCACGATGCACGCGGCCGACTGCCGTTTCGGCTACCGCGACAGCGTATTCAAGCAGGAAGCGGGGCGCGGACTGATCATCGTCGATGTCACCTTCGCCTTGCCGCGCGCGTGGCAGCCGAATCTGCGCTACGCCGAACTGGCGCAGGCGGTGGACCAGCAGGGCATCGATACGCCGAGCGCGCAGCAGGTGGCGGACACGGTGATCGCCGTGCGGCGCCGCAAGCTGCCGGACCCGGCCGATATCGGCAACGCGGGCAGCTTCTTCAAGAATCCGGTGGTGAGCGGCGAGCAGTGCGCGCAGTTGCTGGCGCAGTTCCCGGCGCTGGTGCACCACCGGCAGGCCGACGGCAGCGAGAAGCTGGCCGCCGGCTGGCTGATCGACCAGTGCGGCTGGAAGGGCCGCAGCATGGGCGCGGCGGGCGTGTATGAGAAGCAGGCGCTGGTGCTGGTGAACCGCGGCGGCGCCACCGGCGCCGACGTGCAGCGCCTGGCGCAGGCGATCCAGGATGACGTGCAGGCGCGCTACGGCGTGCGCCTGGAGCCCGAGCCGGTGTTCGTGTAAAGCGCGTTAGCGCCCTGGCGCGCAATCCGCCACGCTCGGGCCGCCACGCTCAGCCCGCCACGCTCAGGCTGACGCCACCTGGTTGCGGCCGGCCTTCTTGGCCGCGTACAGCGCGCGGTCTGCGCTCTCGATCAGCTCCTCGATGGTGGAGTGCGGCGAGGGCACCACGCTGGCCACGCCGATCGACATGGTCACCACGCCCAGCGGCGCGGCATTCGGATTCTCGATGGCCAGCTTTTCCAGGTGCTGCACGCACGACTGCGCCAGCTGTACCGCGCCCTCCAGCCGGGTGTCCGGCAGCACAATGGCGAATTCCTCGCCGCCGTAGCGCGCCGCCAGGTCGGCCGGACGCTTCAGGTGCTCGGTCAACACGGCGGCCGTCTTCTTCAGGCACAGGTCGCCGGTCAGGTGGCCGAAGGTGTCGTTGTAGATCTTGAAAAAGTCCACATCGCACAGCAGCAGCGACAGCGGCTGGCGTTCGCGCTGGCCGCGCTGCCACTCCAGCTTCATGGTCTCGTCGAAGCGGCGGCGGTTGGCGATGCCGGTCAGGCCGTCCAGCGCGGCCAGCTTTTGCAGCTCGATGTTGGCGTCGGCCAGGTTCTTCTGGCTCTCGCGCAGGAAGCGGAAGGCCTGGTCGCGCTGCAGCCGGCTGATGTGGGCGGCCGAGTGGTAGCGCACGCGCGCCAGCAGTTCCAGCTTGTCCGGCAGCTTGACGAGGTAGTCGTTGGCGCCCACGGCGAAGCTGTGCGCCTTGAGCTTGGGATCTTCCTTGGCCGACAGCACGATCACCGGCACATGGCGTATCAGTTCGTCGTCGCGGTAGGCCTGGATCAGCGCGAAGCCGTCCACCGACGGCATCACCAGGTCCTGCAGGATGACGGTGGGCTGCAGCTGGCCGGCGGTCTGCTGCGCCAGCGTGGCGTCGGTCACGTAGTGGAACTCGATGTCGGGCTGGTCGCTGAGCATGCGGCGTACCGCCTCGACGATGATCAACTGGTCGTCCACCAGCAGGACGCGCACCTTGAAGGCCGTGAGGGCCGGCTCCAGTTCCGCTGGAACGGAAAAACTATGGGACATTGCTGCTCTCTTGGTTGCTAGCCCCGGCTGCCGGTGGTGCTGCGCAGCATGGGGCCTATCTTATCTAATGGCAGTATCAGTTGTGCCGCATCCAGCTCGGCAGCCGCACGCGGCATGCCGTACACCGCGCAGCTGGCCTGGTCCTGCGCGATGGTGGTATGGCCGGCACGGCGCATGGCCAGCAAGCCTTCCGCCCCGTCGCGGCCCATGCCGGTCAGCAGCACGCCCACCGCGTCGCCGCGCCAATGCTGCGCCACACAACGGAAAAACACATCCACCGAGGGGCGGTAGGCGTAGTCCTTCGGTGTCGCATCGTAACCCAGCCGGTAGTCTTTATCCAGTACCAGATGGTCATTGCTCTTGGCGATAAGCACCGTGCCGGGCGCCAGCTCGTCGCCGTGCTCAATGGCGCGCACCGGCATCTGCAGCTGTTCGCCCAGCCACCTGGCGAAGTGTTCGGCGAAGTTCTCGTCGATATGCTGCACCACGACGATGGCGCAGCCGGGCGGCGGCAGCCAGCCGGCCAGTATCTTGGACACCGCCAGCGGCCCGCCGGTGGAAGCGCCGATCGCCACCAGCTTGGTCACCGGCGCTTCCCGGCGTTCGGCCGCGGCCGTGCTGCTGCGCGGCTGCATGGCCTGGCTGCCACCGCTATGGCGTATCAGCTTGTCCATGGTCTTGATCTTGGCCAGCAGCTCCTCGGCGCCGCCGGCTTTCCCCTGCAGCATGGGGGTGGCGGTCACATCGAGCGCGCCGGCGCCCAGTGCGCGGAACACCTGGTTGACGTTGTCTTGCGGCCGCCCGGTCACCACCAGGATGGCGCACGGGCTTTGCTCCATGATCTGGCGCGTGGCCTCCACGCCGTCCAGTTCCGGCATGTTCAAGTCCATCAGCACCAGGTCCGGGCGGTTCTCGGCGCACATGCGCACCGCTTCCACGCCGGTGCGGGCGATCCACAGCACCTGGTGTTCCTGGGTGCTGGCCACCACGCGGCGCAGCGCTTCGGCGGCCATGGCGACGTCGTTGGCGATGGCGATTTTCATTTGCGTGCGTCCCCTATCAGGTCGGCCACGGCGTCGAGCAGGGTCTCGTCGTGGAAGCTGCCCTTGGTCAGGTAGTAGTCGGCCCCGGCCGACATGCCGCGCGCCCGGTCTTCCGGACGGTCCTTGTAGGATACGATCATCACGGGCAGTTTGTGCAAGTGCAGGTCCTTCTTGATCAGGTTGACCAGTTCGATGCCGTCCATGCGCGGCATGTCCACGTCGGTGATGACCAGGTCGTATTCGCCGCTGCGCACCACGTTCCAGCCGTCGATGCCGTCGATGGCGATGTCCACTTCGAAGCCGCGGCCAACCAGCAGCTTGCGTTCCATTTCGCGCACCGTCAGCGAGTCGTCCACCACCAGGATACGCTTCATGCGGCGCTTCTCGCCGCGGTTGCCGCGCGCCAGCTGGTGCAGGCCGCCTTCGTGCAGCAGCTTGTCGATCGAAATCAGCAGGTCCGGCACGTCCAGGATCAGTACCGGTTCGCCGTCGTCGAGCAGGGCGGCGGCGGAGATGTCGCGCATCTTGCCGAAGATGGGATCGATGGCTTGCACCGCCAGGCTTTGCTCTCCGCGTATCGCGTCCACCACCATCGCGTAGCGGCGCGTGCCGGTGCCGATCAGCACCACCGGCAGTTCGGCCTCGGAGGCGCTGCTGTCGCCCAGCTCCAGCACCTGGGCCGCCGACACCAGCCCAAGGTGCTCGCCGGCGTGGTCGAAGAACTGCTTGTTTTCCAGGGTGTGGATGTTGGACTGCGGCACCTTGATCACCCGCTCGACCTTGACGATGGGGATGGCGTAGGCCTCGCCCTTGATGTCCACCACCAGCGCGCGCACGATGGACTGCGTCAGCGGCAGCGTGATGTAGCTGCGGAAGCCGCGCCCTTGCTCCGACTCGAGCCGCACGGTGCCGTTCTGCTGGCGGATGGTGTCGTGCACGATGTCCAGGCCCACGCCGCGTCCGGAGATTTCGGTGGTGTTTTCTTTCAGGCTGAAGGCGGGCAGGAACAGGAACTCGAGCAGTTCGGCCTGCGACATGGCGGCGGCCATGGCGGTGCTGGCCATCTTGCGCTCGACCACGGTGCGGCGGATTTTTTCCAGGTCCACGCCGCGCCCGTCATCGCTGATCTCGATGCTGAGCATGCCGGCGCGGTGGCGCGCTTCGAGCACGATCGAGCCGGTGGCCGGCTTGCCCAGCGCCACCCGTTCCGCGGCCGGTTCCATGCCGTGGTCGATGGCGTTGCGCAGCATGTGGTTGAGCGGGCTCTCGATCTTGGCCAGGATGTCGCGGTCGACCAGTGTGTCTTCGCCGTCGATGCGCAGCTGGACGTCCTTGCCCAGGCTGCGCGCCAGGTCGCGTACCATGCGTGGGAAATGCTGCACGCCGTCGCGGAACGGGCGCATGCGCAGCGCCAGCACCTCGTCCACCATATTCTGCGACAGCGTAAGCAGGCGGCGTTCCCAGTTTTCGAAATCGGCGATCTGTTCCAGCACGAACTGCTTGAGAGGCTGGGTCTTTTGCAGGGCCAGCAGCGACTTTTCCTTCAGGCCGGCGTCGCTGCTGCCGGAGACCGCTTCGTGCAGCTGTTCGATCACCGTGACCAGGCTGGCCTGGTTGCGCTTGAAGCGCTGCATGGCTTGCAGCATGGGGTGCATCTGGTGCGCGTTGATGCGCGATTCGCTGGCCAGCGACAGCAGGCGGTCGAAGTTTTGCGCGGTCTTCATCGGCGCCATGATGCGGGCGCCCGGGGCGGCGGCGGGTTCGTCGGTGTCCAGGGGCGCTGCGGCCGATGCCGGCGCCAGCGCTGCGGGCAGTGCGCCGGCGCCGAGCGCGTCTGCCTGGGCTTCGGCGTCGGCCATATCGGCCAGCAGCGCGGCGATGTCTGGCGGCGTCGGCGCGGCGGTGGGGCGCGCAGCGGTGGCCGGCGGGAGGGCGGACGGCGTATCGGATGTGCCGACGGCGGCAGGCCCCGACAGTGCGGCGCCGGCAAAGCTGCTCACCGGTTCCGGCAGGAAGGCGATGCCGGCAATGCTGTCCATGGTCTTTTTGATCTGCGCGCCGTTGGCGGCCAGCCATGGCGTCACGCTGTTGTCGTCCAGGCGCGATACCTGCAGGATCAGGTCCACCCCCGCCAGCAGCGCGTCGACCCGGTTGGGCGTCAGTTTCAGCTTGCCGTGCTGGGCGGCGATGAAGGCGTCCTCCATGCCGTGCGCCAGCTGCACCACCACGTCCAGGCCGACGATGGCGGCCGCGCCCTTGATCGAGTGGGCCGCGCGCATCATCGGCTCGACCGCGTTGGCGTCGCCGCCATGGCGCTCCATGGCCAGCAGGCCGTCGGTCAGGATCACCGTCTGCGCATCCGCCTCCATGCGGAACAGCTCCTGCATCGAGAATTGGCTCAGATCGCCGTTGTTGTCCTGGCTCATCGCAGCGTCCTTGCAAGTTGGTAGCCGAGCAGGCCGGCGTCGAGGCAGCCGACTTGCATGCCGTCGTGCGTGATCACGCCGGTCAGGTAGCGCGACAGGCCTTTGTTGATGGTGGCGGCGGGCGGCTGCACGTCGGACGCCGCGTAGCGCAGGATGCCGTGCAGGTCGGCCACCGGCAGCGCGTAGGGCTGGCCGTCCCATTGCACCAGCAGCAGGCGGGCAAAGGTGTGGCGGCCGGTGCGGGCCACGCTCTCGGTGTCGTCCACGTCCAGCAAGGCGGCCAGCGAAATGCAGGGGTAAAGCTTGCCGCCGACATTGACCACGCCCGCCAGGCCGCGCGCGTTGCGGTGCGGCAGGCGGTGTGGCGCCGCCTGGGGCGCCACCGACAGGAACACGGAGGTCGGCAGCGACAGCCACTCGCGGCCGATGCGGAATACCAGGCAGGAGCTGTCGAGCTGTGCGCGGTTGTCCTCGGGCTGCCGGAAGTGCTCGGCCCATTCCTGCTTGTAGGCGGCGTCCACCGGGCGCTGCAGGTTGCGCTGGGCGGCGCCGGCGTAGACGTCGCAGTTGCGGCAGTGGACGAACTGCTGCAGCTTCTCGCAGCTATGATCGCCGGAGACCCCGATGCGGTTCCAGCAGTCGTTGATGTCCTGGATGGATTGTTCGGCGATGGTCATCATGGTTCGGCTCTCGCGGGGCTATTCTTCTGCTGGCGCTGGTAAATACGCGCGGCGCGCGCCTTCAGCGTGGCCGCACCGCTGCTGTTGCCGGACTGCTCGGCCAGCAGCGCCAGGTGGCACAGGGCTTCGTAGTGGTCGGGCTGCAGGTAGATGCAGCGGCGCCAGTGTTCTTCGGCCTGCGCGGACTGGCCGGCGTGCTCGCTCAGCATGCCGAGGATGAAATAGGCGCCGGCGGTCTCAGGGGCCGCCGCGAGCACGGCCCGGCAGGCTGCTTCCGCGTCGCCGGTTTCGCCACGGTCGGCCAGTTTGCGCGCTTGCAGCAGCAGTTCGGCGGCACAGGGCGGCGCCGGCGCGGCCGGCGCCCGCGCAGCGGCACCGCTCACCGGGGACGCGCCTGATGGCGCTCCCGAGGGCCTGGCAGCGCGTGCGGCAATCGGCGCGGCGGGCGCTGCGGGCGCTGCGGCCATGGCAGCGGAGGTGGCGGAGAACGCGGTTGCGGGCGCGCTGGCGCGCCGGGCGGCCTCGGGACGCGGCATTGCAGGGGCGGCGGCGAGTGCAAGCACCTGCGGCCGCACGCTCTTGCGGCGCTCGGCGGTGAAGGGCGGCGGCATGCCAGCCGGTGCGGCGTTCGCCGGTACGGACAGCATGGACAGCACAGCGCTGGCCGCGTCCTTTCTCAGGCCGAATGCTTGCCGGTGCGGCAGCGGGGTGAAGCCGTGGTGTGCAAACGAGGGCACTTCGGCATAGCCGGCGAACAGGATGCCGTCGTCCGCCAGCAGCGCGGACAAGCGTTCGATGGCGGCCTTGGTGGTCGGCTTGTCGAAGTAGATCAGCAGGTTGCGGCAGAAGATGATGTCGTAGCGGCGGCCGCCGGCGTCGAGCTCCAGCAGGTTGCCCTGGCTGAAGCGCACTTGCGCCCGGATCGCTTCGCTGATCAGATAGTCGTCGTTGCCGACGCTGGTGAAGTAGCGCTCGCGGAAAGCCAGGTCCTGCGCGCGGAAGGCGTTGCGGCCATACACGCCCCTGCGCGCGCGCGCCACGCAGCCCGGGCTAAGGTCGCAGGCGTCTATGCTGAAGGCGCCGCGCGGCACGTCCGCGTCGCACAGCGCCATGGCCAGCGAATACGGTTCCTCGCCGCCGGCGCACGGCACCGACAGGATGCGCACCGGGCGTGCGGGCGTGCCGGCCGGGCGCCTGGCCAGCCGGCCCTGCACGAACTCCACCGCCACCTGGAACGCTTGCGCGTCGCGGAACAGCCATGATTCCGGCACCACCACCAGTTCCACCAGTTCGGTCAGCTCTTCCTGCGTCAGCGCGGCCAGGTAGCGCTCGCGATTGACTTCGCCGGTCAGCTCCATGCGTTCGCGGATAGCGCGGTCGGCCGCCGCCTTCGAGACGGTCAGGCCGGTCACCCGGCGCAGCATGGCCTGGGCGCTCATGGCGCGGCTTCCGCGCTGCCGGTGGCAGGCTGGTCAGCCTGGAACAGCGCCGCGCGCAGTTCGGGCGGCAGCAGGCGCTCCGGCTCTACCAGCTGCACGATGCCGGCGCTGTCGCCCGCCACGTCGCCCAGGAAGGGCGCCGCCTGCACGCCGCTGCCGGCCAGCGCGCGCTCGGCCACGTCCTGCACGCCCAGCACCCGTTCGGCCAACAGGCCCAGCGCGTGCACGCTCCCGTGCGGCGCGGTGTAGTCCACCACCACGATGCGCGTGTCCACGTGTTCCGCGCTGGCGGCGCCGCCGCCCAGGCGGGACAGGTCGATCACCGGCAAGGTGTGGCCGTGCAGGTTCATCAGCCCGGCTACGGCGGGCGGCGCCAGCGGCAGGCGCTTGAGCGCCATCAGCGGCAGCACGCGCTGCACCACGCCGAGGCGCAGCCCGTAGCGGTCCTGGCCGATGTGAAAAACCAGCAGTTTCATGGCGCGCGCCTTACACGGTAACGGCGAAGTTGGCCACGCTGGCCTGCAGGTCGCCGGCCGCGTACTGCAACTGGTGCACCGCTTCGCTGGTTGCCCGCAGCGACTCCACGGTCTGCTGGGTGGCGTCGTTCAGCTGCATCATGGTTTCGGTGATCTGTTGCGCGCCCACGGCCTGTGACTGCATGCCCTGCAGCACGGCGTCGAACTGCGGCGCCAGTTTCTGCACCTGCACCATCACGCCCGA
>NZ_LMDJ01000016.1 GCF_001425045.1 Massilia sp. Root351
GTCCCACCCCTTCCCATCCCGAACAGGACCGTGAAACGATTTTGCGCCGATGATAGTGCTGCAACCAGTGTGAAAGTAGGTTATCGTCAGGCTAGTTATACAGAGAAGCCCACCAGTAAAGCTGGTGGGCTTTTCGCATTTATCGGCCATTTTTTCAGTACTGCAGTGCCGTGCTTCTCAATAAAAGCCCATCAAGTGATCTTGGTGGGCTTTTTTGCGTTTGGACGCAGTGTGGCTGGTTGGTAACTGTCGGTTTTGATTCGTGGCAACATTCGGTGTACCATGTCCGCTTTCCCTCCTTCAAACTCCCATGACCGCCAAGACCGACCCCAACACGCTGCGCCGTGCCGTAGGTAACGTCTGTACCGGAGCCGGACTGCTCGCCGCGCTGCTGGTCACGCCCGTATTTGCCGATGAATTGGCCGAAGTGAGCAAGCTGATGCGCGCCGGCAAGGCCGGCGAAGCACTGGCGCGTACCGATGCCTATCTGGCCAGGAATCCGGCAGATCCGCAAATGCGCTTCATGAAGGGTGTGCTGCTGACGGAGCAGAACAAGTCGGAGGCGGCGATCGCCATCTTCACCAAGCTGACGGAGGACTACAAGGATCTGCCGGAACCGTACAACAACCTGGCCGTGCTGTATGCTGCCAGCGGCCAGTACGACAAGGCGCGCGTGACGCTGGAAAAAGCTATCCGCACCAATCCCAGCTACATGACGGCGTACGAGAACCTGGGCGACGTGTACGGCCGGCTGGCCAGCCAGGCATATGACAAGGCCTTGGCGCTGGGCACCACCACGCCGCCGGCCACGTCCAAACTCACACTGTTGCGTACTTTCTCCAGCAGTACCGGCAGCAAGGCGGCGCCGGCTCCCGTTGCGCCAGCGGCGATTATTCCCGCCGCTCCCGCCGCTCCCGCCGCGACCGCATCTGCTGCGCCGGCCGCCCCGGTCAAGCTGGTGTCGCAGATACCTGAACAACCGAAGAGCGTGCCGATGCAGCGTATTCCGTCGATGGCAGTGGCGCCACAGGCTGCGCCGCCGGCGCCGCCCCCGCTTGCCGCCAAGCCCGCCCCTGCCCCTGCGCCTGTAGCCATAGCCGCAGCGCCCGCCAAACCTGCACTGGCCATAGCGCCTGCTGCAGCAGCCGCACTACCCAAGTTGCCCCCGGCCCCTGCCCGGAGCCCGGTTCCGGCCTCGGCGCCGGCGCCGGTACCGGTTGCCGCCGTTGCCGCGGCGACCGCAGTCAAAGCTGACGCGCCCAAGCTTGCCGCCCCGGCCGGCGCCAACGAGCGCGACGAGGTACTGGCCCGCGTCAACGGCTGGGCCAAAGCCTGGGCGTCGAAGGATGTGGGCGGCTATCTCGCCTACTACAGCAACGAATTCGCGCCGCCGAAAGGGCTGTCGCGCAAGGCGTGGGCCGACGAGCGCCGCGCGCGCATCGAGGGCAAGGGTCGCATCCGCGTGGACGTCAACGCGCCACAGGTGCAGATCAGCGGCGACTCCGCCAGGGTCACCTTCCGCCAGGTGTACGAATCGGACCGCCTGTCGGCCAACAGCCGCAAGACCTTGGTTATGGCGAGGCATGCCGGCAAATGGCAGATCATGCAGGAATTGTCGGGTAGCTGATGTTCCATTCCAAAGCCATTTGGGGCCGTTTGGCGCGCGGCTTGCTATGCGCCTCCCTGGTGCTGGCATCGGGCGGGAGTGGCGCGGCCGCCAAATCCGAACCCGAGCAGATGCTGGCGGAGATCTACAAGGATCTGGCGGAAAACCATCTGCGCGACGCGCAAGCCAAGGCCGACGCCCTGGTCGAAACCTATCCCCATTTCCATCTCGGCCACCTGGTGCGTAGCGATCTGCTGTTGCTGCATACGCGCCCCGTCGCCCAGCTGGGCGGCGCCGCACGCAACAAGGAAGCCGAAGCGCGCCTGCAGGACCTGCGCCGTGAAGCCGCCGCGCGCCTGAGTGCCGAGGTGCGGCCTGCCGGGGAACTGCAGCCGCGTGCGCTGCTCCAGATGCGCAAGGACCAGCGCCACGCGCTCATCGTCGACGCCAGGCGTTCCCGCGTCTACCTTTACGAACACCGCAACGGCGAGATCCGCTACGTCAGCGATTACTATTTCAGCCAGGGCAAGCTGGGCACGAACAAGGTGAAGGAAGGCGACATGCGCACGCCCATCGGCGTGTATTACATCTCCGGCCGGCTGCCCGGCTCCCGGCTGCCGGACTTCTACGGCAAAGGGGCGCTGCCGCTGGACTATCCGAATTCCTGGGACAAGCTGAATGGCCGCAGCGGCTCCGGCATCTGGATCCACGGCGTGCCGCCGGAGACCTTCAGCCGCGCGCCGCTGTCGACCGACGGCTGCGTGGTGGTCAGCAATGACGACCTGCAAAAGCTGAGCCGCATTGTGGAAGTGGGCAAAACGCCCATCCTGATCGGCGACCAGGTGGAATTCGTCCAACCGGGCGTGCGCGAGAACGACCGCAAGCTGGCCGACTCACTGCTGGAAGGCTGGCGCCGCGACGCCGAACAACGCGACAGCGGCCAGCTGCGCACGCACTATTCGGCGCGCTTCAAATCCGTCAACGACGAGTCGGCGGATGCATGGATCGCGCGCCAGCTGTTCCTGCCTGGCGCCAGGCGCGTGCACGTGGCGCTGCAGGACACCAGCCATTTCCGCCAGCCCAGCCGGGACGAGATCATTATCAGCACCTTCACGCAGCACGTCGCGGTGGGCAAATTCCGCCATTCGGTGCGGCTGCGCCAGTACTGGGCGCGCGAAGGCGCGCAGTGGAAAATCGTTTCCGAATCTGTGTTGTAGAGGTCAGCCCGCGCTGCCTTTTGCCAGCCCTTCGCCGTCGCTCTTGCGCAGGGTCCAGAAGGTGACCGAGGACAGCGCCGTCAGTACCGCCAGCGTCATGAAGGCGTGGTGCAGGGCGCTGGTCAGTGCCGCCCTGTCCGTTTGCGGCAGGTCGCCCAGGTACCATCCCGCGATCAGCGAACCGAAAGCCAGTCCGAAACTCATCGACAGCTGCTGCAGCGAACTGGCGATGGTGCTGGCCATGCTGCTGTCCGCGCCCTCGATGTCGGCGTAGGCGATGCTGTTCATGCTGGAGAACTGCAGCGAATTGAAGAAGCCCAGGCAAAGGCCGATCGCCACGATGGCGTACAGCGGCGTGCCCGGCCCCACCAGCGTGTACATGGCGATGGTGCAGCCGATCAGCAGCGTGTTTACGATCAGCACGTGGCGGTAGCCGAAGCGCGCCAGCACACGGGTGGAGATGAACTTCATGCCCATGGCCGCAGCGGCGGCCGGCATCATCAGCAGGCCGGATTGCCAGGCCGGCAAGCCCAGGCCCAGCTGGTACAGCAGCGGCAGCAGGAACGGCAGGCCGCCTATGCCCAGGCGGGTGACGAAGCCACCCAGCACCGACACGCGAAAGGTACGTACGCGCAGCAGCGCCAGGCGCAGCAAGGGAAATGGGGCCTGGCTGGCGTGCCAGGCGTAAGCCGCCAGCAGGCTGCATGAAATGAACAGCAGCACGCCTGCCGAGGTGGGGTCGAGCTTGTGTTCGCCGAATACTTCCAGCAGCCATGACAGCAGTGCCACGCCGGTGCCGAACAGCACCAGGCCAATCAGGTCCAGCGGGCGCTGCACGTCCGCGCGGTAGTCCGGCAGGTGGCGCCACGCCAGGTAGATGGCGGCCACACCCACCGGCACATTGATGAAGAAGATCTCGCGCCACGACAGCCAGTGCACGATCAGCCCACCCACGGTGGGGCCGAGCAAGGGCCCGATCAGCGCCGGGATGATGACGAAGTTCATGGCCGATAGCAGTTCGGCCTTGGGGAAGGTGCGGATGATGGCGATGCGCCCGACCGGCATCATCATCGCCGCGCCCAGCCCCTGCAGCAGCCGCGCCGCCACCAGCATGGGCGAGTTGATGGACAGCCCACACAGCACGGAGGCGATGGTGAAGATGGCGATGGCGGTCATGAACACGCGCCGCGTCCCGTAACGGTCGGCCATCCAGCCGCTGATGGGAATCGCCACCGCCAGGCTGAGAATGTAGCTGGTGACCACCGCCTTCAGGCTCAGCGGCGTCACTTGCAGGCTGGCGGCCATGCTGGGAATCGCCGTGTTGACGATGGTGGAGTCGAGCTGCTCCATGAACAGGGTGGTGGCAACCACCCAGGGCAGATAGCGCTTGGTCGAGGATGTCGCGGAACTGGTCATGCAGCCGATTGTCACACAATACGGCGCTGCGCGCCTCCCGCTTTAGTCCGCCGGTTGGCCGGCCTGCGCGCCCCAGCTATCTTCATACAGCACCCGCTGCGCCGGCATGCGCTGGTCCCAGCGCTCAAGTTCCAGCATGGGCGCGCGGTAGAACTCATCCACCTGGCCCACGCACAGCACCGCGATCGGCTGGCTGCCGTCAGGCATGCCGCACAGCTCGCGCAGGCGCTGTGGATCGAACAGCGACACCCAGCCCGCGCCTATGCCTTCGGCGCGCGCCGCCAGCCAGAAGTTCTGGATCGCGCAGGAAGCGGACGCCAGGTCCATTTCCGGCATGGTGCGGCGACCGAACACAAAGCGCTCGCGCTGGTCGATCAGGCCCACCACCAGCACTTCGGCGCAGGCCAGGATGCCTTCCACTTTCAGCCGCATGAACTCCTCCGCGCGCTGGCCCAGCGCTTCTGCGGTGAGTTTGCGCTCATCGTCCACCAGCTGGTGGATCTGCGCGCGCAGTGCCGGGTTGACGATGCGGATGAAGCGCCAGGGCTGCATCAGTCCCACGCTGGGACCATTGTGGGCGGCCGCGATGAAGCGTTCCAGCTGGCCCGGCTCCAGCGGCCCCGGTTTGAAGTGGCGCACGTCGCGCCGCTCGCGGATGGCGCGGTACACGCCGTCGATCTCGGCCGGGCTGAATGCGTGCGGGCTCACGCCGCGCGTTCCAGTTTGAGGAGCGCGTCCAGCAACGGCCGGCTGGCCTCGGCGATACGGTCCAGGCTCGCTTCCCGCAACGCGGACGTGTCCACCCGGTGCTCGGTGTGCAGGCCCGCCCAGTGCAGCAGCGCCGCGCATGCCTGCGGCGCGTCGAACAGGCCGTGCAGATACGTGCCGAGTATTTGGCCGTCCGGCGAGCGCGCGCCTTCCGGCCTGCCATCGATGCGGAAGGCGGGCCGCGACAGGGCCGGGCCGTCCGACACGCCCATGTGAATTTCGTAGCCGCTCACGGCGGCGTGCATCGCGTCCTGCGAGAAGGCGCAGGTGCCGCTCACCTGCACCAGGCGTTTTTCGCTGGTCAGGCTGGTGTGCATGGCGAGCAGGCCCAGGCCCGGCGAACGGCCGGGGGCGCCTTCGATGCCCAGCGGGTCGCTCACGTCCTGGCCCAGCATCTGGAAGCCGCCGCAAATGCCGATCACCTTGCCGCCGTAGCGCAGGTGGCGTTCGATCTTCTCCGGCCAGCCCTGTGCGCGCAGCCACTCCAGGTCGGCGCGCGTGTTTTTGCTGCCGGGGATGACGATCAGGTCCGCCGGCGGGATGGCTTCGCCCTGGCGCACGAACGTCAGGTCCACGTCCGGGTGCGCGCGCAGTGCATCGAAGTCGGTGTGGTTGCTCATGCGCGGCAGGCTGGGCACAACCACGCGGAAAGCGCCGCGTGTAGCCTGCACCGGCTGCACCGCATCCTCGGCATCCAGGAACAGGCCGTGCAGATACGGCAGCACCGCCAGCACCGGCTTGCCGGTCTGCTCCTCCAGCCAGTCCAGGCCCGGCTCCAGCAGCTTGATGTCACCCCGGAAGCGGTTGATGACAAAGCCGATGGTGCGGTCACGCTCGCTCTGCGACAGGCAGGACAGCGTGCCGACGATGTGCGCGAACACGCCGCCCCGGTCGATGTCCGCCACCAGCACCACCGGGCAGTCCACCGCCTCGGCAAAGCCCATGTTGGCGATGTCGCGGTCGCGCAGGTTGATCTCGGCAGGGCTGCCGGCGCCTTCCACCACCACGGCTTCATACTGCGCGGCCAGGCGCGCGTGCGATTCCAGCACGGCGCCCATGGCGATGGTCTTGTACTGGTGGTAGTCGCGCGCGTTCATCTCGGCGCGCACCTTGCCGTGGATGACCACTTGCGCGCCGGTGTCGCTCGACGGCTTCAGCAGCACGGGGTTCATGTCGGTGTGCGGCGCCAGGCCTGCGGCGATGGCTTGCAGCGCCTGCGCGCGGCCGATCTCGCCGCCGTCGGCGGTAACGGCGCTGTTGAGCGCCATGTTTTGCGGCTTGAACGGTACCACCCGCACGCCGTCCTGCCTGAGCAGGCGGCACAGGGCCGCCACCACGGTGCTTTTGCCGGCATCCGAGGTGCAGCCCTGCACCATCAATGTCTTGTACGGGAACGCCATCAGTTTTTCCTGTGCTGGCGCGCCAGTTCCAGCTTTTCGCACAGCACCGCCGTGCCCTGGATCATGCGCGGGCCGGAGCGGTTCAGCAGGTGGCCGTCAACGGTGAACAGGTTGTCATTCTTCACTGCCAGCATGGTCTTGTAAGGGCGCCACAGGTTCACGCCGCCGTAGTTTTTTTCCGCCGTTGCGAACACCGCTTCCGGGTCTTCGCGCAGCACGCCTTCGATATCCACCACCGGCGCGGTGATCTTCATGCCGCCGAAGATGTTCACGCCGCCGCAAAC
Source organism: Massilia sp. Root351 (assembly GCF_001425045.1). Lineage (GTDB taxonomy): Bacteria > Pseudomonadota > Gammaproteobacteria > Burkholderiales > Burkholderiaceae_D > Rugamonas. Next base: position 6,692 of record NZ_LMDJ01000016.1, read on the forward strand.
GCGCATGGCGTCGCTGACGATATGGCTGCCGCTGAGCGTGTAGAGCGGCTTGTCCCACACCTGGTAGAAAATGCGTACCGGCGCACGCCTGGAATACTGGGCGGTGAGGGCGGCCAGCTTGTCGCGCCATTCGGTCGCCACTTTGCTGGCCACGGCTTCGGTGCCGAGCAGCTGGCCCATGCGCTGGATGTTGTCCGGTATGTCGGCCAGCTTCTTGGGTTCGCTGTGGAACAGCGGAATGCCGAGCTGGCGCAGCGTATCGATCTGGCGTTCCGAACTGCCGTGCATCCAGATCACGATCAGGTCCGGCTTCAGTGCAGCGATGCGTTCCATGTCCACCTGGCGGTTGTCGCCAATGTTGGGGATCTTCTTGGCCGCTTCAGGATAGTCGCTATAGGTGACGGTGCCGACGATCTTGTCGCCGCCGCCGGCCGCGAACAGCAGCTCGGTGACGTGCGGCGCCATGGCGATGACGCGCTGCGCCGGCTTCTGCAGGGTGACGGGTTTGCCGTCGTCGTCCAGAACGGTGATCGCGGCATGCGCGGACGTGACGGCGGAGGCGACGGCCATCATGCACAGGAGTTTGTTCATCGTTGTTCCTTGTTCCATAGAGAGAGTGCTTGTTCCAGGCGTTGCCAGCCTGCTTCGTCCGGCGGCAGGCCGAGGCGGATGCCGCGCGCGGCCTTGGTAAACAGCCGCACCCAGATGCCTTGCCGCGCCATGTGTTCGTGGAAGGATTCGGCGCGCGCTTCGGGCCACCACTGGAACAGCGCGCAGCCGCTGGAGCGGATACCGTGCGCGGCCAGCAGGCGTTCCAGGCGTTGTCCGCCGGCGCGCAATTGCACGCGCATGCGCTGCTGCCAGGCTGCGTCGCGCAGTGCGGCCAGTGCCACCTGCTGCGCGGGACCGCTGACGGTCCAGGGGCCGAGCAGGTCGGCCAGCCCATCCAGCAGTGCGGGCTGCGCGGCCACGAAGCCGAGCCGCAGCCCGGCCAGGCCGAAGAATTTGCCGACCGAGCGCAGGACGATCAGGCCGTCCGGTATCTGGTTTGCCGCATCGTCCGCCGCATCGCCCGGCGCACCGCCGGCGGCGCTGGCTTGCAGTGCCGTGTCGCCGAAAGCTTCGTCCACGATCAGCCAGCCGCCGCGCGCGGAGAGCTGGGCCGCCCACTCGAGCAGGCGTTCGCGCGGCACGGTGGCGCCGGTAGGGTTGTTCGGGTTGACCACCACCATCACGTCGCACTCGGCGACGGCGGCGTCCAGTGCGTCGTATGGGACTTGCCGCAGCGTGTGGCCATGCTGCGCCCAATGGTGGGCATGTTCGGCATACGAAGGCGCCGCCACCACCACGCGCGAGGGCAGCCGCAAGCGGGGCAATGCCTGGATAGCCGCTTGCGTACCGGCCACCGGCAACATCTGCGGTGCGCCGTAGTAGGCCTGCGCCGCCAGCACCAGCGCCGGATCGGGCTCCGGCAGCCTATGCCAGGCGTTGCCGGCAATGGCTGGCGCCGGATACCACGCGGGGTTGATGCCGGTGGACAGGTCAAGCCAGTCATTGCGGCCGTAGCGCATAGCGGCCTGGCGCAGGTTGCCGCCGTGTTCAAGCATGGGAGTCTCCTGCAATGCCGGTCGCCGGCTGGAGTGCCGCCGACGTAGCCGATGCCGCCGGCACGGTCGCCACGAGCGCTGCGATGGCTGCTGCAATGATAAGCCAGAGCGCGGTGGTGCGCGCCACCAGTTGCCATGCGCGCGCGATATCCGCGCCTTGGGCGGAGCTGCCGCTGCCGAGCGGTGGACGCTGTTCGGTTTCGCCGTCATAGATCGCCGCGCCTCCCAGCGCCAGGCCGAGCGCACCGGCGCCGCTGGACATGACGGGGCCGGCGTTCGGGCTGCTCCATGCCGGCGCCTGCGTGCGCCAGCAATGCCAGGCCAGGCGCTTGCCCGCCAGCGTGGGCGCGAGCAGCACATAAGAGAGTGCTGTCAGGCGCGCCGGGACATAGTTCAACGCGTCGTCGAGGCGGGCGGCGGCGCAGCCGAACTGCAGAAAGCGCGCATTGCGGTAGCCCCACATGGCGTCCAGCGTGTTCGCCAGGCGGAACAGCACCGCGCCGGGGCCGCCTGCGATGGCGAACCAGAACAAAGTGCCGAACACCGCGTCGTTGCCGTTTTCAAGCAGCGATTCGGTGCTGGCTTTGGCCAGGTCCGCAGGCGTGGCGTTGGCCGTGTCGCGGCTGACGATGCGGGAGGTCAGGTAGCGCGCGGCCGGCAGGTCGCCCTTGGACAGCGCCGTGGCGATAGGCAAATTGTGGTCGCGCAGGCTGCGCAAGCCGATGCAGAAGTACAGCATCAACGCGTGCAGTGCGAAGCCGGCGGCGGCCGTTGTTGCAGTGGCGGCCGCAGCCCATGCCAGCAGCGTGACCGGTGCGACCGCCAGCAGCCAGGCCAACGCGCCGCGCGGGAAGCGCGAGCCATCCCGGTTCAGGCGGCGCTCGATGGCGCTGGCCAGGTTGCCGAAGCCGACCAGCGGGTGCCAGCGTGGCGTTTCGCCCAGCAGCAGATCGAGTGCCACGCCCGCCGCGAGCAGCAGCGCGATGGCGGCGGCGCTCATCCCCATCAGCATGGTGCGCCTTTCAGCACGAGGGGCAACCCGGCCGCCACGAATACGGCACGGTCGCACACGGCGGCGACAGCCTGGTTCAGGCGTCCCGCTTCGTCGGTGAAGGCGCGCGAGATCGCGCCATACGGCACGATGCCCATGCCGACTTCGTTCGACACCAGCACGATGTCGCCCATGGTATCCGCTTCCAGGCCAGCGCCGCTGGCCGTCGCCGGCGCCGCCGGACCGTCAGCCGCCCGCGCCAGCACGTCCAGCAGCGCCGCGCGCTCCGCATGGAAGCGCGCCGGCAGGGCGATCTCGCCCACGTCCGGGTATTCCGTGCCGTCAGCGAACATCAGGTTGCTGAGCCACAGCGTCAGGCAATCGACCAGCACCAGGCGGCCGGGCGTGCACCATTGCTGCAGCGTTTGCGCGAGCGCCAGCGGTTCCTCGACAGTCCTCCAATCGGCGGGCCGCCGACGCTGGTGGTGGCCGATGCGTACTTCCATCTCGCCATCCCCGGCGTGCGCCGTGGCGAGGTAGACCACCTCCTTGCTGGAGGTAATGGCGAGCTGCTCCGCATACGCGCTCTTGCCCGAGCGTGCGCCGCCAAACACCAGCGTGCAGGTCATTGCGCAATCCTCATGCCGCGCTCCGCGTAAACATGGCCGCTACCGCCGCCGGATTGGACGGGAAGTAGGCATGGAAATAGGAGGCCGTCAGCGATCCCAGCTTGTAGACCGCCTCGCCGTCCAGCCCCGACGGATGCTTCACCGTGCGCACGGAAGGCGCTACCGGCGTTTCCAGGGTCGAGTAGTGAAAAGTGTGGCCGCGTAAAACGCCATGGGGCGTTGGCATGCCTTGCGAGCCCAGCCCGGCCAGGCGCGCCTGCATGGCCACGCGGCCGGGCAGCACCGCCGCCATGTTCCAGACTGCCCCGGCCTTGTCGGCCAGGGTTTCCGCCAGCGCCATCATGCCGCCGCACTCCGCCAAGATGGGGGTGCCGTCACGGTGCGCCGCGCGGATGGATTCCTGCCAGCGCTGCGCGTAGGCCAGCTTCTCCGCATGCAGTTCGGGATAGCCGCCCGGCAGATAGACCGCGTCCGCGCCTGCCGGCACGGGATGGTCCGCCAGCGGCGAGAAGAATTCCAGCGTGGCGCCTAGTTCGCACAAGGTTTCCAGGTTGGCCGGGTACAGGAACATGAAGGCCGCGTCGCGCGCGATGGCGATCTTGCGGCCAGCCAAGGGACGCGCATTGGAGAGTGCTTCGCGCGGCTCTGCGGCTGCGGCGGCACTGGCTGCCGCCAGCGCGTCCCCCAGCTCCAGGCGCGTGCTGCGCAGATTGCTCCACGCGGCCTCGTCGAAGTTCAGCTGGTCCGCCAGCTGGTCCAGAATCTCATCGATGCCATCCACCTCGGATGGCAGCACCAGCCCCAGGTGGCGCTCGGGCAGCGAGCGAGCCTGCTTGGGCAGGGTGGCGAACAACGGAATGTCGCGCAGCGAGGCCGCCACCATGGCCGCGTGTCCGGGGCTGGCGACCCGGTTGGCGATCACGCCCGCCATGTCCACCGGTCCGTAGTCGCGCAGGCCATGCACCAGCGCGCCGGCCGTTTGCGCCATGGAGCCCGCGTCGATCACCGCCATCACCGGCACGCCGAATTCGCGCGCCAGGTCCGCCGAAGACGGCGAGCCGTCGTACAAGCCCATTACCCCTTCAATCAGGATCACGTCCGCCTCCAGCGCGGCTTGCGCCAGTTGTGCGCGGCAAGCCTCGCGGCCCACGATCCACAGGTCCAGCGATTTCACGGGCGCGCCGCTGGCGCGTTCCAGCAGCATGGGGTCGATGAAGTCCGGCCCGCATTTGAATACGCGCACCTTGCGGCCCATCCGGGTCAGCTTGCGCGCCAGCGCGGCCGTCACGGTGGTCTTGCCCTGGCCGGACGCCACCGCCGCCACCAGCACCGTCGGGGCGTTGATATGCGAGGACGTTACCATTCCGTGCCCGCCTGCGCGCCGATGCCGGCCTTGAAGGCATGCTTGACCACGTTCATCTCGGTGACGGTGTCCGCCACGTCGACCAGCTCCTGCGGCGCGCCGCGCCCGGTGATCACCACGTGCTGCATGGCCGGCCGCTCCAGCAGGTCGGCGATCACCGTGTTCACGTCCAGGTAGCGGTATTTCAGCGCAATGTTCAGTTCATCCAGCACCACCAGGCCCACGCCGGGGTCGGCCAGGAAGCGCTTGGCCTGCTCCCACGCCAGTTCGGCCTTCTCGATGTCGCGCTCGCGGTTCTGGGTTTCCCAGGTATAGCCCTCGCCCATGGAGTGGAAGCTCACTTCCTCGGGGAAGCGGCGCAGGAACAGCTCTTCGCCGGTCTGCATGGCGCCCTTGATAAACTGCACCACGCCCACTTTCATGCCGTGGCCCATGGCGCGCACCGCCATGCCGAAGCCGGAAGAGCTCTTGCCCTTGCCGTTGCCGGTGTTGACGATGATGATGCCGATCTGCTTGTCCGCCGCCGCGATCTTGGCGTCGATGATGGCCTTCTTGCGCTCCATGCGGATGCGGTGACGCTCGTTCAGTGCGTCGATGTCATTATTCTCATTCATGCGGTTTCTTCCTTCGGTATGAAGATGTGGCGCTGGCCGTGCCGGATCACGTCGATCGGATGGCCCAGGTAGTCGCTCAGGATGTCCGGTTGCATCACGTCAGCCACCGGCCCGGCCAGCCAGCGGCCGTCGCCCATCAGCAGCAGGGCATGGGTGGAGACGCTGTGCGCCAGCGTGAGGTCATGGCCGACCATCACCACGGTTTTATGTTGTTCGCGGCACAGGCGCGCCAGCAGGCGCATCACGCTTACCTGGTGCGCCAGGTCCAGCGCATTGGCCGGTTCGTCCAGCAGCAGCAGCGGCGTGTCCTGCGCCAGCATGGCGGCGATGGCCACGCGCTGGCGCTCGCCGCCCGACAGCGTGCGCACATTGCGCTGCGCCAGTTCCGCCACTTCCATCGCCGCCAGGGCCTCCATGGCCAGGCGGTGGTCGTCGGTGTTTTCCCAATAGCGGTCGCCGTGGTAGGGATGGCGCGCCGACAGCACGGTTTCGATCACGCTGTAGGCGAAAGCGTCGTTGCGCGACTGCGCCAGGAAGGCGCGCTCGCGCGCCAGCTCGGCCAGCGGCCAGTCCGGCAGGCTGCGGCCCTGGATGGACACGCCGCCTTCCTGCAGCGGAATCAGTCCTGCCAGGGTGCGCAGCAGCGTGCTCTTGCCCGCGCCGTTGCGGCCGATCACGCTCCAGCATTCGCCGTCGCGCACTTGCCAGCTCAGGTTGTCGATCAGCGTGCGCGCGCCGATGCGCAGTGTCAAATTGCCGGTAGCGATCATTTCTGCAGCCTGTGGAGTTGATACAGGAACACCGGCGTGCCGATCAGCGCGGTGACCACGCCCACCGGCAGCTGCAGCGGCGCAAACAGGGTGCGCGCCAGGGTATCGGCCAGCACCAGGTAGCCGCCGCCGGTCAGCATCGCCGCCGGGATCAGCACGCGGTGGTCCGGACCGAAGGCGAAGCGGCAGGCGTGCGGCACGATCAGCCCCACGAAGCCCACGCTGCCCGCATTGGTCACCGCGCTGGCGGTCAGCAGGGCGGACACGAAGAACAGCCCCTTGCGCAGCGCGCCCACGTTGATGCCCAGCGTGACGGCCGCCTCGGCGTGCAGCGCCATCACATTGATGGCCCGCGCGCTGCGCAGCGCGAACACGGTGGCGCCGGCCAGCACGATCCACGGTATCCAGCGCATCGGTGCGCCGGCCAGGTCGCCGATCAGCCAGAACACCATGGTGCGCAGGCGGCTTTCAGGGGCTATCGACAGCATCAGCGTGATCAGCGCCGTGCAGGCCGCCGTCAGGATCACGCCGGTGAGCAGCAGCAGGGCGGTGCCGCCTTCGGCCGCCGCGCCGCTGCGCATGTCGCGCCGCGCCAGGAAGTACAGCATCATGGACACGGCCACGGCGCCGCCGAAGGCCGCCGCATCCACCACCCAGGCCGCGCACATGAACATCATGGCCGCCAGCGCTCCCACCGCCGCGCCCGACGAAATGCCCAGCACATAGGGGTCTGCCAGCGGATTGCGCAGCAGGGCCTGCATCATCACCCCCGCCAGCGACAGCGCCGCGCCGGTGACGAAGGCGGTCAGCGCACGGCTGCCGCGCAGGTCGAGCAGGGTGGCGGCCAGGCTGTCGGCCTTGCCGTTCCACAGTTCGCCCAGCGCGCCGGGAATGTCGGACAGCGGAATGTGAACCGAGCCGGTTACGCCGGAAAACAGCAGGCTGCCGATGACGAACAGCAGCAGGCCGCCGGTGATGGCGGTTGCCCGTGCGCGCAGCTTGGAGGAATGTGGATGCATGGTGCCTTACGTACCTTAGGTTAAATGCTTTACTTGATACCGTAGCGTACAGCGGCGAAGAACTTGGCGCCCGGCGTGGCGTAGTTGCGCGCCACCTCGTAGTTCTTGTCGGTGACGTTGTTCATGCGCGCCAGTACCGACCAGTCGCGCGCGAACTGCCAGGTGGCATACAGGTTCAGCAGGCTGTAGCCGCCCAGGCGGTTGCGGTTGGCAGCGTCGTCGAAGCGGCTGCCGGAAACCTGCAGTTCGGCGCCGGCGGTCAGCGCGCCTGCGGCGTATTCTACGCTGGCGTTGCCGTGTTTTTTAGAGCGGCGCGCCAGCGATTTGCCGGTGGTCTCATCCTTCGGGTCTTGCCAGTCCGCGTTGGCGGCCACGGTGAAGGCGCCGATGCGGCGGCCGGCGTTCAGCGATACGCCTTCCAGCATGGCGTGGTTCACGTTGTACGAGCAGCTGCCTTTGCGGGTCGGGTCCGGGCATGGCGTGGTGGTCACCAGCATATCGGTCAGCTTGTTGCGGTAGATGCTGGCGCCGAATTCGGTCACGCCGTCGTCGTACTGCAGGCTCGCTTCGCCGTTGCGACCCTGCTCAGGCTTGTTGTTCTCGTAGCCAAAGCCCGGGTAGTACAGCTCGTTGAAGGTGGGCGCACGGAAGCTGGTGCCGAAGCTGGCGCTGGCGCGCAGCGCGCTGCTGAAGCGGTAGCCGTAGCCGGCCGAACCGGTGGTCTTGGTGCCGTATTGCGAGCTGTCGTCCGCGCGCAGGCCGAAGGTGGCCAGGTGCGCGCCGCGCTTCAGGCTGTAGGCACCGGCGTAGGAGTCGGTCTTGCGAACCTTGCCCAGTGCGGGCGTGGAGCCGGAGACCACCTTCTCTTCGCGGTGGCCGAACAGCACTTGCAGCGTGTCCTCGCCGATGCGGATGTCGTTTTGCCAGGTGACGTCGGTCTGCTTGCTGTCGATGCGGCTGTAGGAGCTGGCCACGCCGGTGTCGGAGATCGAGGTGTCTTCTGCCTTGGCCAGCTGCACGGTGCTGTACCAGTTGTCCATGACCTGGTTTTTGCTGAACACGCCCAGGTTGGCCAGCTTGGTCTGGCTGCGCGTATCGTAGCGGCTGGCGCCGCTGTCGAACTGGCCGTTGGTGCGGCTGTTCAGGAATACCAGGCCCAGGTCGTGGCCCTTGGCCAGTTCGAATCCGAACTGGCCGGAAGTGCTGGTGCGCTCGTAGCCGTCATCGTCCGCGTTGTAGTTGCTGGTGCCTGGCTTGGTGGACGAGAAGCCGTCCGACTGTTCACGGCCGGCGCTGATGGCGTAGCTGAAGCTGTTGTCGCCTGCGCTGGCACCGGAAATGCTGGCGTCGTACTTGCGGGTCTGGTCGCTGCCCACGCCGGCGGAGGCGGCCACGTTCGGCGCACCGGCGCCTTTTTTAGTGAAGATCTGCACCACGCCGCCGATGGCGTCGGCGCCGTACAGGGTGCTCATCGGGCCGTATACGATCTCGATGCGTTCGATGGCCTGCAGCGGAATGCCGGACCAGCTGGCCGTGCCGGAGGTGATCGAACCGATGCGCACGCCGTCCACCAGCACCACGGTCTGGTTGGCATTGGCGCCGCGCAGGTAGACGCTGGAGTTGGTGCCCGGGCCGCCGTTGCGGGCGATTTCGATGCCGCGCTGGCGCTGCAGCAGGTCGGTGATGGAGCCGGCGCCGGAACGGGCGATGTCTTCCGCTTGCAAGGTGACGACGTCGCTCAGCACATCGCGCTGCAGTTGCGCCGAGCGGGTGGCGGTGACGATGACGGCGTCCGATACGGTGATCTGGGCGAAGGAAGGCGCGGCCATAGCCATGGCCAGCGACGTCAGGGCCGCGTGCCGGATTACAGGAAAGCTCATAGTATTTCTTTGTATAGTATGCAACCAGCCTACTTCCCCGTGGGCTGGATTGAACAGATGCGCGCTGCGCATCCACCTGCTTTGGCCGGTATCCGGGCTCGCAAGTTGAACTGCCTTACCTTCCCATGCAGTGCACAGTGGTTTGTCGGAGGCAGCTTGTCGCCGTGGGCGACACTTGTTTACCGTTGCGGGGGCAGCACACGTTGGCCGTTTTCCTGGTAGGGGCGCGGCTTCGTGTTTCCCGTTTAACTGCGCGCATGGGCATGCGCGCGGGCACCAAAACCCCGCCATTATACGGACTTCAGGCCGCGGCTTCCAGAATGACAGTCTCGCCGTAGGCGATCTTGTGCGGCAAGGCGGCGGCCCGCAGCGCGATCTCGGCCAGCGGCAGGCCGCCTTGCAGGCCCGCCTCGAGCGCCACCATCAGGCGGATCGTGCCAGCGTGGCAGATGATGGCAACTTCATGCGCGCCGCGCGCTCGCCCGTCGCAGGCGGCCCCGCTGTGCCGGGCAAGCAGCTCGGCGCGGAAGGCTGCCACGCGTTCGGCCACTTGCAGCACGCTCTCGCCGCCGCCGGGACGGTAGCAGGCCAGGTCCGCCGCCCAGGCATCCACTTCGGTGCGCGGGATATCGTCCCAGCTGCGCCGCTCCCAGGCGCCGAAGTCCATCTCCGCCAGGCGCGCATCCAGCGTGTGGGCGCCGAGCAGGCTAGTCAGGGCGGTGCAGCGCTGTAAAGGGCTGGAGTAGAGCGGCGTGCCGGGCGGGATGCTGGCGCTGGCCAGCAGCGCGGCATGCACGCGCGCGACGTCGTGCGGCGCGGCGGCCAGGTCGCTGCTGCCGTAGCAGACGCCCGGCGCCACCAGCGGTTGCGGATGACGGACCAGGATCAGGCGCATCGGCTGCCCCTGTCCCTGCCGCGACGCGGCCGGGCTGGCGCCAGCGCCGCCGCTGCCCATGTGTTCATGCCGCCCACGCGCCGTGGCCAAGGCCGGCCAGCACGCACAGGTAAATCAGCACTTCGGCCAGTTGCTGCACCGCGCCCAAACAGTCGCCCGTGTAGCCGCCGATGCGGCGTGCGCATTTGCGACCCAGCCAGGCGGCTGCGGCCAGCGCGGCCAGCAAGGCGGCGCAAATGGACAACCACGGCAGCCATCCCGCCGCGCCGATCGCCGCTGCAGGCAACGCTGTGCAGACGCATGCGATGGCAAATTCGTCCCCACTCATCTCCTGCGCCATCGGCTTGGCCTTGCCTTCCGCGCGCGCGTATTCCATGCGCCAGATCAGCGAGGTGGCGGCGAGGCGCGACAGCGGGTGCGCCAGGAACAGCGCGGCCACCGCCGTGGCGGGCGGCAGCATGGCCAGCACCGTGCACTTCACCGCCAGCAGGCAGATGGTGCCGATCGCGCCGTACGCGCCAATGCGCGAATCCTTCATGATCTCCAGCACGCGCTCGCGCGTCATGCCGCCGCCGAAGCCGTCGCACATGTCGGCAAAGCCGTCTTCATGGAAAGCGCCGGTGGCGTAAATGCCGGCGGCCGTCGCCAGCAGCACGGCCACCGGCGCGGGGAACACGAAGGCAGCCGCCGCATACACGGCCGCAGCGAGGGCGGCTACCACCAGCCCTACCAGCGGGAAATAACGCGACGCGTGGTGCAGCCACGCGGAATCGAAACCTACCCACGCTGGAATGGGCAACCGCGTGAAAAACTGCAGTGCGATGAAGAACAGGCGCAGCTGGTGAAGGGGAGCACGGAGCGCGTGACGCATGGCGGGCGCTTACTCGGACTTTTCGCTGACCTGGGCCGACTCGAAGGTCGCCATCTGGTTCACGAAGTTTACCGCCGCTTGCAGTAGCGGCAAGGCCAGTGCGCTTCCGGTACCTTCGCCCAGGCGCAGGCCCAGGTTCAACAACGGGCGCGCGCCCAGGTTGTCCAGCATCAGCTTGTGTCCACTCTCGTCCGAGCAATGCGCGAACACGCAGTAGTCGAGGATGGCCGGCTGCAGGCGCGCGGCCACCAGTAGCGCGCTGGTGACGATGAAGCCGTCGATCAGCAGCACCTTGCGCATTTCGGCCGCCTTCAGCATGGCGCCCGCCATCATGGCAATCTCGAAGCCGCCGAATGCCGCGAGCACGCCCAGTGGATCGGAGATGTCCGCATGCTTCGCAACTGCCGCCTCGATCACGTGCTGTTTGTGCAGCACGCCCTCGGCCGACAGCCCGGTGCCCGCGCCTACGCAATGCGCCACCGGGATGCCGGTCAGCTTGTGCATCAGCGCGGCGGCGGCGGTAGTGTTCCCGATACCCATCTCGCCAAAGCCCACCACATTGCCCGGCAGGTCCGCGGCCAGCGCCGCGCCATGTGCCAGCGCGGCAGCGCATTGTTCCGCCGTCATGGCTGGTTCCTGCGCGAAGTTGCGGGTGCCGTGTGCCACCTTGCGGTCGTGCAGGCCGTTGCGCGCGCCGAAGTCATGATTTACGCCCGCGTCCACCACATGCAGAGCGCAGCCCATCTGCCGCGCGAACACATTGATGGCGGCGCCCTGGCCGAGGAAGTTTTCCACCATCTGCCAGGTCACGTCCTGCGGATAGGCGGAAACGCCTTCCGCAACGACGCCGTGGTCTCCTGCGAATACCAGGATTGCCGGACCCACTATAGAGAGCGCCGTCGTACCCTGGATCAGGCCGATCTGTTTGGCAAGCACCTCCAGGACGCCCAGGCTGCCGAGCGGCTTGGTCTTGTTGTTAACGACGCGCTCCAGCGCAGCGGACAGTTCGGCATTCGCGGTAGGGGAAATTTGCATGGGAATTCATAGAGAAGGAAAACGAGTTGCGATGGTACAGCTTGCCCTTGCGGAATGCGAGAGCCTTTGCTATAGTTCTGTCCCCGCGCTGCTGAGCACTGCTTGCAGCGTAGGAGAGGTAGGAAAACAGGGGTTGACGGATTTAACGAAACGCCCCATAATCTCATCTCTCTGCTGCTGAACAAAACGCTTCAGCAACAACGCAGAATTCTTTAAAAATTTACAATCGATAAGTGTGGGCGTTTGATGATGATGCCGGAGGCGCAA
>NZ_LMDJ01000017.1 GCF_001425045.1 Massilia sp. Root351
GCCGATGGCCATGCCGGTGCGCAGGGTTTCCTGGCACTGGGCCACGCCGCAGGACACGGCCACCACTTCGGTGACTTTGCCGGCTTCTTTCAGGCGGGCCGCTTCTTCCAGTGCGATCTCATCGAACGGGTTCATCGACATTTTGACACTGGCGATATCTACGCCAGTGCCGTCGGATTTGACGCGCACTTTGACGTTGTAGTCCACCACGCGCTTGACGGGCACCAGAACTTTCATCACTTCTCCTTTTTACTTTGCAGCAGTTGCACGATGCTGGAGAAATCCAGTTCGCCCGCGCCGGCGCCGCTGTGCAGCGCATACAGGTTGCGCGCAAGTTCGCCCAGCGGGACCGGCGACTTGGCGGCCATGGCCGATTCCGCCGCCAGTCCCAGGTCTTTCAGCATCAGATTCACGCCGAAGCCGCCGGTGTAGCCGCGCGACGCCGGCACGCCTTCCATCACGCCCGGTATCGGGTTGTATAACTCCAGCACCCAGTTGCGGCCGGAGCTCTTGCTCATGATGTCCGACAGGACGCCTGGGTCCAGTCCGTTGGCCATCCCCAGCGCCAGTGCCTCGGCGGTGCCCGCCATCAGGACGCCCAGCAGCATGTTGTTGCAGATCTTCGCAATCTGCCCTGCGCCGTGCGCGCCGGCGTGGAAGATGTTCTTGCCCATCGCCAGCAGCACCGGCCTTGCGCGCTCCAGCACCTCGGCCGGACCACCCACCATGAAGGTCAGCGTGCCCGCGATGGCGCCGCCGGTGCCGCCGGACACGGGTGCGTCCAGCATCGCCAGCCCGGCCTGGGCTGCGGCGCCAGCCACGGCGACTGCCGATTGCGAAGCGATCGTGCTGCATTCAATGATCAGCGCGCCGGGGCGCATGCGACCGATGATGCCGTCAGGGCCCAGGAACAGCCCTTCCACATGGCGGCTGGCCGGCAGCATGGACACCACGACGTCGGCCTCGCCGACAGCCGCGTGCGCGGACGGCGCGACCTGTGCGCCGGCCTCGGCCAGCGCTTGCGTTGCGCTGGCCGACAGGTCGAACACGCTCAGCGTGTGGCCGGCTTTCAGCAGGTTCAGGGCCATGGGCCCGCCCATGTTGCCCAGGCCGATAAATGCGATATGGCTCATATTTTCTCCGTAGTTAGTTGTCCAGGCCCGCCAGCGGATGCTCGCGGGGGCGCCATGGGTTGTCGAGGAAGTGCCGGGTGCTGCCGGCAGGCCGCCAGCGCGGACGCATGTCCTTGTCGATCAGCAGCGCGCGCACGCCTTCCATGAAATCGCCCTGGGCGCAGCAATGCAGGGCGGCGCCGTACTCCATGCGGAATACGTCCGCCAGCGACAGGCGCGGCGCCCGCTCCAGCAAGCGCCAGGTCAACGCCAGCGAACCGGGGGCGGCACGCTGCACGGCGGCCAGGGCCTTCGCCAGCCAGGGATCGTCGCTCTGCACGGCCGCGAACGCCGCCAATACCGTCTCCAGGCTTTCCTGTCCGCACAGCCTGTCGATCAAGTCGCGATGCTGCCGCAGCGGGCCGGGCGCGCATGCGGCGCTCCCTTCCTCGGCAACGCGGAGGACGGCGCCCAGCAAGACATGGTTGCCGGCGCAGTCATCGCTCCAGGGCTGCCGCAGCAGCGTGGCCAGCACCTGCGGCAGCTCGGCATGGGGCAGCACGCGGTCGGCCAGCCCGGCATAGCGCGCGTCGGCGGCATTGATGCTGGCGCCGGTCAGCGCGAGGAAGCGGCCGAGCCCGCCCGGCATGCGGCTCAGGAACCACGAACCGCCCACATCGGGAAACAGGCCGATGCCGGTCTCCGGCATCGCCAGCCGGGTCTTTTCCGTGGCCACGCGGTGGCTGGCCCCGGCCATGAGCCCGATGCCTCCGCCCATGACGATGCCATGGCCCCAGCACAGTATCGGCTTGGGATAGGTGTGGATGCGGTAATCCAGCGTGTACTCGCGGGCGAAGAATTCGTTGGCGTAGCCGTTGCCGAGCACATCGCCGGCCTGGCGGGACCCGCGATGGCCCATCATCGCGCTGTATAAGTTGTGCAGGTCGCCGCCGGCGCAGAATGCCTTCTCGCCGGCCCCTTGCAGCAGCACCATGGCAATGCGCTCGTCATAGGCCCAGGCCGCCAGCTGCGCCGATAGCAGGTCCACCATGGGCAAGGACAAGGCGTTCAGCGTCTTTTCCGCGTTCAGCCTCAGCACGCCGATCAGGCTGCCATTGTTGGCGACCAGGGTTTCGGCCAGCACCGGCATGTTCAGTCGCTCTCCCATCAGCGGTTCCTCCATTGCGCCGCGCGCTTGCCGAGAAAGGCGTTCACGCCTTCCTTCTGGTCTTCGGTATCGAACAAGTCGACAAACAGCTCGCGTTCGACCGGCAACCACTCGGCCGGCGCGCCGGCACGCGCGCCCTGGATCAGCCGCTTGCTGGCCGCCACGCTGGACGGGCTTTGCTTGGCGGCCTGGTCCGCCAGCGCCAGCGCCGCATGCCTGGCCTCGCCCTTGCCGACCACCTGCTCAACCAGGCCGATGCGCAAGGCGGTCTGCGCGTCCACCCGTTCGCCGCACAAGATCATGCGCTTGGCCCAGCCCTCGCCGACCAGCCACGGCAGGGTCTGGGTGCCGCCCCCGCACGGCAGCAGGCCAACGGCCGCTTCCGGCAGTGCCAGTTGCACCTGCGCCTCGGCAATGCGGATATCGCAGGCCAGCGCGCATTCCAGGCCGCCGCCCATGGCGTAGCCGTTGATGGCGGCGATCGACACGCCCCGGAACTGCGACAGCGCCTCGAATGCCTCGCCAAACCGGCGCGCCATCTCGCGCGCCACCGCCTTGTCGCCGTCGGCGAACAGCTTCAGGTCCGCCCCGGCGGAAAAGAACTTCTCGCCCTGGCCCGTGACCACCAAGCTGTAGATCCCGCGATTGGCGTTCAGGTCGCCCACCAGCCGCACCAGCGCGGCCAGGCTCTCGCCGGTCCAGGTATTGGCGGGCGGATTTGCCAGCGTCAGGACTGCGGTATGGCCAACAATTTCCAGCTCAAGGTTTGTATAGTCGCTCATCGGATTTCCTCGGTTGTTTGTTCCAGTAAATGGCGCGAGACGATGACGCGCATGATTTCGTTGGTCCCTTCCAGTATCTGGTGCACGCGCACGTCGCGCAGGTAGCGCTCCAGCGGGTATTCCCGGATGTAGCCATTGCCGCCATGGATCTGCAAGGCCTGGTTGCACACCTTGAAGCCGATGTCGGTGGCGATGCGCTTGGCCATTGCGCAATAGACAGATGCGTTGGCGGCGCCCGCATCGAGTTTGGTCGCGGCCAGGCGCACCATCTGCCGCGCTGCCACCAGCTCGGTCTGCATGTCGGCCAGTTCGAACTGCAGGTGCTGGAAGGATGCGAGGCGGTTGCCGAACTGGCGCCGCTCGCCCATGTATTCGCGCGCCGCGTTCAGCGCCGCCTGCGCCGCGCCCACGGAGCACGTGGCGATATTGATGCGCCCGCCATCCAGCCCGCGCATGGCAATGCGAAAGCCCTCGCCCTCGGCGGCCAGCAGGTGGTCGGCAGGAACGCGCACGTCGTCGAAACTGATGGCGCGCGTCGGCTGGCTGTTCCAGCCCATTTTCACTTCCTTGCGTCCGAAGCCCAGGCCGGGGGTATCGGCCGGCACGGCGAAGGCGCTGATGCCGTTCGGCCCGGCGCCGCCGGTGCGCGCCATCACGATCAGCAGGTCGGTGGCGCCGGCGCCGGAAATGAAGGCCTTGGCGCCGTCCAGGTGGTAGTAGCCGTTCCTCAATTGCGCGCGCATGCTGAGCGAGCCCGCGTCGGACCCTGCGCCCGGTTCGGTCAGGCAATAGGAGCCCAGCTTGCGCCCGCTTGCCAGCAGCGGCGCCCACCGTTCGCGCACCGCGGGACTGGCCCAGGTCGCGAGCATCCAGTTGACCATGTTGTGGATCGTCATGTAGGCCGTGGTCGACGGGCACGCGGCGGCCAGCTCCTCGAAGACGATGGCCGCGTCCAGCCGGGACAGCCCCATGCCGCCGTCTTCCTGCGAGGTGTACATGCCGCAAAAGCCCAATTCACCGGCCTTGCGGATGATGTCGACGGGGAAGATGCATTCGGCATCCCAGTGCGCCGCCAGCGGCGCCATCTCCCCGGCGGCAAACTCGCGCGCCGCCTGGCGGAAAGCGCCCTGCTCTTCGGATAGTTCGAAGTCCATGTGGCCTCCCCGGGTCGCTTATTTCAGCGAAATAGTGGTGTTGACCGCGCCGGCCACGCTGTCGTCGTCGAACCAGCGCGCGGTTATGGTTTTGGTCTGCGTGTAGAACAGGATCACCTGCTTGCCGTACGGCCCCAGGTCGCCCAGCTTGGACGCGCCGGAGCCGGTGAACGAGAACAGCGGCACCGGTACCGGGATCGGCACATTGATGCCGATCTGGCCCGCGTCGACTTCTTCCTGGAACTTGCGCGCGGCGGCGCCCGACTGCGTGAAAATGGCCGTGCCGTTGCCGTTCGGGTTGTTGTTGACGAAGGCGATCGCTTCATCCAGGGTGGCGGCCTGGACCAGGCACAGCACCGGCCCGAAGATTTCCTGGTCATAGATCGCCATGCCAGGCTTGACGCCGGAGAAGATGGTGGGGCCGACGAAGTTGCCGCCCGCGTAGCCGGGCACGTCCGGCTGGCGGCCGTCCAGCTCCAGGGTTGCGCCGCTTTCGATGCCGCTGGCGATGAAGCTTTCCACACGGCTCTTTGCCGCGCACGAAATCAGCGGCCCGATGTCGGTGCCCGGCTCCGCCCCGCCGTTGATCTTCAGCGCACGCGCCTTTTCCACCAGTTCGGGAATCCAGTTGTTCGCCTCGCCCACCAGCACCGTCACCGGCAAGGCCATGCAGCGCTGGCCGGCCGCGCCGAAGGCGGCGCCCAGCAGGTTGTTCAGCGCCTGCTGCTTGTTCGCGTCCGGCAGCACGATGGCGTGGTTCTTCGCGCCCATCATGCACTGCACGCGCTTGCCGGTTTGCGAAGCGCGGTGATAGACGTGGGTGCCGACCTTGGTGGAGCCGACGAAGGACACGGCCTTGATGTCCGGATGGTCGCAAATGGCGTTGACGGCGGCCTCGCCGCCGTGCACCACGTTCAGCACGCCGGACGGGATGCCGGCCTGCAGCGCCAGCTCCACCAGGCGCATCGTCACCATGGGGTCCTGCTCGGAGGGCTTGAGCACGAAGGCGTTGCCGCAGGCGATAGCCATGGGGAACATCCACAGCGGGATCATGGCGGGGAAGTTGAACGGCGTGATGCCGGCGCAGACGCCGATGGGCTGCTGCAGCGTGAAGGTGTCGACGCCGCTGGCCACGTTGTTGGCGATCTCGCCCATCTGCAGGCTGCCGATGTTGGCGGCATGCTCCACCACCTCCAGCCCGCGGAAGATGTCGCCTTCCGCGTCGGCCAGGGTCTTGCCCTGCTCGGCCGTCAGCAGCGCGGCCAGTTCCTGCATATTCTCGCGGATCAGCTGCTGGTACTTGAGGAAGATGCGGGCGCGCGCGCCGATCGGGGTCTTGCGCCAGGTCTTGAACGCGCTCCTGGCCGCGCCCACCGCCGCCGCGATCTCGGCCGCCGTCGCCATCGGCACGCGGGCCAGCACCTGCTGCGTGGCCGGGTTGACGACGTCCTGCCACTGCGTGCTCGATGACTCCACAAACTCGCCGTTGATCAGCAGTTTGACGGTCGGAATCGATTGCTTGGTATTCATAAGGTTCCTCATAACAGTTGATGGGCAGTGCATTGAGAATACGGTTGCACCGCAGGCCCGGCAATGCCCGGAAAGTTCAATATCGCTGCAAGAATTTGACAGTGCTCAGTGCACCGGAGCCCCCGCGCTACGCGCCAGTTCTTCGCGCCGGCGGTTGCGCAGCGCGAAGCGCTGCACCTTGCCGCTCGCCGTCTTGGGGAGCCCGGCGACGAAATGCACGGCCCGTGGATAGGCGTGCGCGGCGAACTTGGTCTTGACCAGTTGCTGGATGCCGGAGGCCAGCGCGGGTGTCGGGCTGACCCCGTCGCGCAGCACGACAAAGGCCTCGATGATCTCGCCGCGCACGGCGTCGGGCACCGCGATGACCGCGCATTCGGACACGCCGCCGTGCGTCACGATGATGGATTCCACGTCGAAGGGACCGATGCGGTATCCCGCCATGATGATGACGTCGTCGTCGCGGGCCGAGAAATAGCAGTAGCCATCGGCATCGACGCGCCCTGCGTCCCCCGTCAGGTACCAGCGGCCGTCGGCGGAGAATTTCTCGGCGCTCTTCTGCGCGTCGTCCTGGTAGCCGCCGAACCAGGCCAGCGGACTCCCGGACAGGTCGATCGCCATCCGTCCCACCTCGCCTTCCGCAGCCGGGCGGTCCGCGTCCTGCGCCAGCACCGCCGCCTTCCAGCCCGGCATCGCGTGCCCCATCGAACCCGGCCTGATCTCCTTGCCGAGCATGGCGTGGTGGTGGTTGTTGATCAGCATGCCCGTCTCGGTCTGGCCGAAATGGTCGGCAACGGGCATGCCGAGCGCGCCGATGGCCCATTCGTTGACTTCCGGCGTGAGCGGCTCACCGGCGCTGGAGAGGCAGCGCAGCCGCAAGCCTGGCGGCACCGGCACCTCCGACACGCGCAGCGAACGGTACACCGTCGGGGCGGCCGCAAAATTGGTGACGCCACACTGGAGCATCGTGGCGTAGGTGGTTTCGGGCGAAAATCCGGCGCCCAGCAGCACGCTGCGCACGCCCGTGGCCAGCGATCCCAGCACGCCGAAATACAGGCCGTACGCCCATCCCGGATCGGCCGCGCACCAGTACACGTCATCCGCCCTCAGGCCGATGCCGAACTCCATGTACGCATGGAAGCTGGCCAGCGCCTTCAGGGGCACGACCACCCCCTTGGGGCGGCCGGTGGTGCCCGACGTATAGATGTGAATCAGCGGGGCGTGCGCGCCGAGCGCGGCCGCCTCGGCCACGGGATGGTCCTCGGCCATCAGGTCTTCAAACCGCTGCCCGCCCGCCTCCACCGCGCCCGGTCCGGCGCCCGCCACCACCACGATCCACGGCGCCTCGGCCGGCATGTCTTCATTGCCGTGCAGTTTCGATTGCTGCGACTGGTCGCATATGACCGCCCTGGCGCCGCTGGCGTTCAGGCGCATGGCAATGGCCGCGGGCGCGAACGCCGTGAACAAGGGCACGTGCACGGCGCCAAGGCGCCAGATGCCGACCAGGGCCACCAGCAGCGCGCGGCCCTTGCCCATCAGCGTGGCCACGCGGTCACCCTGCCGGATGCCCCTGGCACGCAGCGCGGCCGCGAAGCGCTCGGATTCCGCGCGCAGTTCGGCATAGGTGATGGTGTCGACGGACAGGTCGGCGCCGACGATCCGGTAGGCCACCGCCGATGGGTCATGCCGGTCGCACAGCAGGTAGGCGGCGCTGGCGTGGTCCGCGCCGTACATCGCGAGCAGCTGGCCGACGCGCGCTTGCGGATGGGTGTCTGGGGAAAGGTACATAGTGGTCTCCTGTTGGTTGTTCGATGACGTCAGCCTGCCGCGCCAGCCGGCGCGCCGGCGGGCGGAACCGGCGCCACCAGGTCCCGTGCCTGTTTCGCGGCGCTGCGCGAATGATTGATCAGCATGACTGCCACCGTGCCGATGGCGCCGGCGATGCCGATGGCGAAGAAGTTCTGTTCCAGCGGCAGCTTGAGCGACACCAGCCAGCCGATCAGCAAGGGAGAAACCACGCCGCCGATCCGGCCGATGCCGGAAGCGAAGCCCACGCCGGTCGAACGGATAGCAAGCGGGTAGAATTCGCCGGCGTAGGCGTAGGCAAGCAGCTGCGTGCCGAGCGTCGATGCGCCCACGACAAACACCACGACGAACAGCAACTCCGTCGAAGTCGTGTACCCCATCAGGGTCAACGCCACGGCCCCCAGCGCGTAGAACGAGACCAGGACATACTTGATGTTGAACTTGTCGCCGAGGTAGCCGCCGCCTATCGCACCGGCCATGGCGCCGATATTGAACGTCAGCACAAAATTGAGGGCCGATCCCAGGCTGTAGCCCGCCATGGCCATCAGCTTGGTCAGCCATGAACTGAGCGCGTACACCATGAACAAGCCCATGAAGAAGGCGATCCAGATCATGGCCGTGCTGAAGCCCCGGCCGTGCTGGAAAAGAGCGCGCACCGGGCTGCTCCCGCTTGCCGCCCCTAGCGGTGGCAGAAAGCGCTCGTTGGCCGGCACGGTAAATTGCGGCGCGAACTTGCCTATCACTTTACGCAGTTCGGCCAGGCGGTTGCGCTTGATCAGGAAGGGCAGCGATTCGGGCATCGTCAGCAGGATGAAGGGAATCAGCAGCACGGGCGCCAGGGCCGTGTAGAAGAGCGCCTGCCAGCCGTAGGCGGCGATGACTTGCTTGGCGATCAGCGCGGCCAGGATGCCGCCGATCGAATAGCCCGCGAACACCAGCGTGACCAGCCGCGCGCGCAGCCTGACGGGCGCGAATTCGGCCATCTGCGCCGTCATGATGGGCAGCACGCCGCCTATCCCCAAGCCGGCAAGAAAGCGCGTCGCGCTGAATGAGTAAGGATCGCTCGTCAGTCCGGCCGCCGCTGTAAACACGCTGAACAGGCCAACGCAGATCGAGATCAGCATGGGACGGCCAATGCGGTCGGCCAGGGTGCCGAAGGTGATCGCTCCCAGCATCATGCCGACCAGGGCCGAACTTGCCATCAATCCCGCGCTGTTGGCGTCCACCCCCATGTCCTTCATGATGGCGGGCAAGGCGGCGCCGACTATCGCCAGGTCGTAGCCGTCCAGGATCAGGATCAGGGCTCCCCAAAAAAGCACGCCCCCGTGAAAGCGGCTAAACCTGGATTCATCGGCCAATCTGCGCAGCTCGGAATAGTGCATTGTCGTCTCCATTGTTGTGGTGTGTTCTTGTGTGAACCGCGACGGGTACATTGCCCGTATCGGTCCAAGTATAGGGAGACGGTGCCTTGCCGGCGATGCCCGAAATCGCCATTCATCGTGAGCGATTTGGCCATACGGATTGCCGATCGGATGCGCTATGATCGGGGCGCGCAGGCGGCGCCTTGCCGTGCCGCGTGTCGCGTCTTGCGTCGTACATGGGTGGCTCAAATGCAAAAAGGCAGTGTTTCGATTTACTTCGTGAAGTCCGCGCTGGCGCCCGTGCTGGCGCGCGGAATGGACGTGGCGCCCTTGCTGGCGGAGGCCGGCATTTCACCGGCCGTCCTGCAGGCGCCGCTGGGTCGGGTGACGCCTCAGAGCTTCAGCGCCTTGTGGCTGAGCGTGGCCAAAGTACTGGACGATGAGCTGTTCGGGCAGGATGCGCGGCGCATGAAGGTTGGCAGCTTCGCCATGCTTAGCCATATCCTGACCGATTGCGCGACCTTGCACGACGCCCTGTCGCGCATGGGGAAGTTCTTCAATCTGATACTCGACAATTTCCAATGCGGCCTGGACATCAAGGGACGCCAGGCGCTATTGACCATCCAGGAAACGCCGGACGCACCGTTGCCACGGGTGTTCGGCCACGAGACGCTGCTGATGCTGCAGCACGGGCTGGCCTGCTGGCTGGTCGGCCGGCGCATCCCGGTGCTGGCGGCTACTTTCGCCTATCCCGAGCCCTCGCGCAGCGCGGAATACCAGTTCATGTATTCCAGCCAGCTGCGCTTCAATGAAGCCCTGACATCACTGTGCTTCGACCGCTCCCACCTCAACTTGCCGGTGATCCAGAACGAGCGCACGGTGAAGGAGTTTGTGCGCAATGCGCCGGCCAACATCGTGCTCAAGTACAAGAACGTCAACAGCTTGGCGGCGCAGATCCGCCGGCAGCTGCGATCGGCGCCCAGCTTTGAGTGGCCGGAATTCGAGGCGGTCGCCAGGTCGCTCGGCAAAACCCCTTCCACCTTGCGCCGCCGCCTGGAGCAGGAAGGGCAGTCGTTCCAGACCATCAAGGACCAGCTGCGCAGGGACGTGGCGATCGACTACCTGTGCCATACCAGCAGGAGCATCGCGGACATCGCTGCGGAACTGGGCTTCGGCGAAGCCAGCGCGTTTCATCGCGCCTTCAAGCGATGGGCAGGGGCCTCGCCCGGCGAATACCGGCTGCTCGCGCACAAAGGCTGATGCGGCAAGGCCGCGATCTGTGGACATGCGTTCAAGCCGGAACAGTTGGCTCACGGGCAGCACCGGCGATGGCAGCGATTCTTGCGGCCGGCAACGATGCAAAGGCGGCGAAACCAACGCCGCCAGCCGTTCGATGAAGAGGACAGGAGCACCATACCCAGCCCAGTTCACGCCGTATCTGTTCCAGTTCCGGCAAAGTCTGGGCGCTCCTGCGCCGCCGCAGCCATTCCCTCACTTCTTCTTTGCTTGGTTGAGCGGCATTGCACATGGGATCCCTTTCTGCGCACACTGAACTTTACATGGTTAGTAGAATCTATCTTCATTTAAGATTACGATCAATTGCTGCCGATGTCAAAGCTTGCATCGATATCCAATCTGCGGAGTCTCATGGGCACCAACCAACAAAAGCATGAGGAACCGCTCGCTTAACGGATCAAGACGCAACAAACGCGGGTGTATAATGTGCCTTTGAACGTTGACGGAGGCAGTGTGGATGGCGAAAAAATCCCGGTGGAGACAACGATTCCCGGACGCAAACCCCGCATTCGTCACCGGGGGCCGGACAAGTATCCGCTGATACTTAAGGCCGCTCGCGATCTGGTGGCAAGCCACGGATTTCGTGAAGTCCAGATGTCGGCGATTGCGGAAACAGCCGGCATTGCCATCGGCACGCTGTATCGATACTTTCCCGCGAAAACCGACTTGATGATCGAAGTGGTCTCACTGACCGCCCAGCGCGAAGTCGACGTTGTGGCGGGCATCGCCATGAGGGAAGGCTCCGCTGCCGACCGTCTTGGCGCCGCAGCGTGGACCTTCGCCAACCGCGCACTGCGCGGACGCCGCATGGCCCATGCGCTGGTGGCCGAACCGGTCGAACCGGAGGTCGAGGCGGCTCGCCTGAAATATCATCGTGCATTGGCCAGGGTTTTCACGACCATCATCGAACAAGGCGTTCGCACCGGCGAATTTCCGCCGCAAAGCGAGCGCGCTTCGGCCGATTGCATCGTAGGATGCCTGTTCGAGGGCTTGGTCGGTCCGCTGGCGGACACGGCCTCGGATGAACCGAGTTTGACCGCGCATGCGGTCGCCATCATCACCTTTTGCCTGCGCGGGGTATCTGGCGGACCACTGACGTTCGTACCGCAGCCGTAGGCGCCGAACGGCAATGCATCACACGGCAATTCAGGCGGGTGCGCTCAGCCTCACCATGCCGGTGGCCGACACGCACACCTCACCACCTTGGCCGTACACGCCGCCGCGCAACTCGACCCGCTGCACCGCCTTGCGCGCAACAGTGACAGCGGCCACCTCCCACCCGATCTGAACAGTCGCGTCCGCCGCCACCGCCCGGCGAAATTCCACTGAAAAAGCTGTTCCCACAACGGAAAAACTCCTTGAAAAATGCGCCGCCGCCAGCCCCAGTAGCAGCGCCGTCGTGTGCGTACCGCTGACGATCAACCCGCCATAGCGGCTGCGCGCCGCAATGCCGCTGTCGTGATGCAATGGATTGGTGTCGCCCGCCGCCGTGGCGAAAGCGCGCACTTCCATTTGATTGAAGACGTGGCATCGCGAGAATGTTTCGCCAACGGATACGCTTGCGGGTTTGGGCAATGTCATGTTTTCTTGCCGCCGGAACTCAATTCCTGACCTGATTCAAACTGGCAATGGCGGCGCGGCTACCGACTTGCTCCCGCAAGACGAATTTCTGGATCTTACCGGTGGCCGTCTTGGGCAACTCGCCGAACACGACGCGGCGCGGGCACTTGAAGTGCGCCAGGCGTTCACGGCAGAATGCGATCACTTCGGCTTCCAGCACCGGCGCGGCATCGTGCTTCAACTCGACAAAGGCGCACGGCACCTCCCCCCACTTGGCATCGGGTTGCGCGACCACGGCAGCGTTGAGCACGCTGGCGTGGCGGTACAGGACTTCTTCCACTTCGACCGAGGAGATATTTTCCCCGCCCGAAATAATGATGTCTTTTGAACGATCGGTAATTTGCAGGTAGCCGTCGGGATGGACCACGGCCACGTCGCCGGTGTGGAACCAGCCCCCCTCGAACGCGGCCGCTGTCGCGGCGGGGTTTTTCAGGTATCCCATCATGACGGTGTTACCACGGAACAAAATCTCCCCCGCAGCTTTCCCATCGGCAGGCACGGTTTCCAGCGTATCG
Source organism: Massilia sp. Root351 (assembly GCF_001425045.1). Classification (GTDB taxonomy): domain Bacteria; phylum Pseudomonadota; class Gammaproteobacteria; order Burkholderiales; family Burkholderiaceae_D; genus Rugamonas. The sequence goes on from NZ_LMDJ01000017.1 coordinate 12,342, forward strand.
GCGTTCGCCACCCGCAAGTTTTCCAGGCCCGCCGCGCGCACGCCCTGGCGCGCCTTCATGCGCGCTTGCTGCGCGCTGGGCAGCTCCGCCCAGTCATCCTGCCAGGCGCAGCTGACCGGGGTGCCGGAGACTTCGGTGATGCCGAATACATGCTCGACATCAAATCCCATCGCGCCGACCGCTTCCAGCACCGTGGCCGGAGGCGGCGAGCCCGCCGTCAGGATGCGTACGCGGCGCGCCAGTTCGGGACGCTCGGCTGCCGGCGTATTGGCGATACCGGCCAACACTATGGGCGCGGCGCACAGGTGATCGACGCCGTGCTGGGCGATCGCGGAAAATACGTTCTCGGCAGTCACTTTGCGCAGGCAAACATGGGTGCCGGCCGCGGCGGTAATGGCCCAGGTAAAGCACCAGCCGTTGGCATGAAACATCGGCAGCGTCCACAGATACACAGGTGCGCGCGGAAGCGCCCAATTCGTCATCTGCAACATGCTCATCAGGTAGGCGCCACGATGGCTCGGCACCACACCCTTGGGATCGCCGGTGGTGCCGGACGTATAGTTCAGTGCAATGGGAGACCATTCATCGCTGGGCCAGCAACCGCCAAACGCGGGATCGCCGCTGGCCAGCAAGGATTCGTAATCGGTCTCTCCGATGGGCGCACCGTCCGGCGCCAAATGATCGTTAATATCGATCAGGCGCGGCGGATGGTCCACCTCCCGCAATGCACTGGCCACCAGCGCGGCGAACTCGCGGTCCACTAGCAGCACCTTGCATTCGCCGTGGCGCAGGATGAAGGCAATGCCCTGGGCGTCCAGGCGGCAGTTGATGGCATTGAGCACCGCGCCCGACAAGGGAACACCGAAATGGGCTTCCAGCATCGCCGGCGTATTCGGCGCGATGATCGACACCGTGTCGCCCGGCTGCACGCCCAGCTTGACCAGCGCCGAGGCGAGACGATAACAGCGCTCACGCGTCACCGCCCAGCTTTGCCGGACAGCGCCATGGATGATGGCGGTACGCTGCGGATACACATCAGCCGTGCGATCGAGAAAACCCAGCGGTGTCAGCGGAACATGGTTGGCGGCGCTCTTTTCCAGGCCGCTAGCATATGCACTCGCGCTCATTTTTCTATCTCCTTTATTTGTTTTTTATGATTTGTTATTGATGAAAAGTCGTGAAGTCTTCCACCGCGACCCGGCTGGTAACGAGGGAGTTTTCAACCCGTTCAGGATCGGCGTAACCCAAGCTCATTCCGCAGACGAACATTTGCTGGTCGGGGATATTCAGTTCCTGCCCAATGACCCGGTGAAATTCGTTGAAGGCGGCTTGCGGGCAGGTGTCGAGACCGCGTCCCCGGGCCGCGGTCATGATGTTCTGCAAGAACATGCCGTAATCAATCAGGCTGCCACGGCCCATGCTGCGGTCGATCGTAAACAACAGCCCGACCGGCGCGTCAAAGAAGCGGTAGTTGCGGGCGTGCTGGGCATGCATCTTCATCTTGTCGCCCTTCTCTATTTCCAGCAAGCCATACAGATCCCAGCCAACCTGGCGTCGCCGGTCGATATAAGGCGATATCCATTCGCGCGGGTAATAGTCGTATGGTTCGTCGAGCGTCTCCCTCAGCGCGGGATCGTTATAGACCCGCAGGATCGCTTGAGTCAGGCGCTCCTTCGCGGCGCCCATCACGACGTGCACTTGCCACGGCTGCGTGTTGACGCCGGTGGCGCAATACCGCGCCACATCCAGAATGGCGGAAATGTCTTCGCATGGCACCTGCGTCGGCAAGAAGGCCCGGATCGAGCGGCGGGTGCCTAGCGCCCAGTCGACCGAGCGGAGCAGATCCCCGGCATCGATATCAGGTGGTGAATCCAATCGCGTTTTCATCATTCAATGTCCAAACAAAAAATCCGTACGGCCGCCGCTACCCAACCGCGAACATGGGCGGCCATACGCGCCTGCAGCTTACGCCACGGCCGGGTGGGCAACCGAGGCGCACAGCCGGTGGTTAATCAAGACAACCGCGAACATGCCCAGCAATCCGGCCAGGCCGATCGCAATAAAGTTCTGCTCCAGCGGCAGGTCGAGCGCGACCAGCGCGCCGATCATGATCGGCGCCAGGATGGCCCCTGCCCGGCCCACGCCGGAAGCGAAACCGACACCGGTCGAGCGGATAGCCGCGGGATAGAACTCCGCCGCATAGGCGTAGGCCACCAGCTGCGTGCCGAGCGTGGTGGCGCCGACGATGAACACCGTCACAAACAGCAATTCGGTAGATTTGACGAAGCCCATCAGTGTCAGCGACGCCGCACCGGCCGCGTACAGGCTGACCAGCACATGCTTGATGTTGAAGCGGTCGCCAAGCCAGGCGCCGCCGATCGCTCCAACAATGGCGCCGATGTTAAATACCAGGATGAAGTTCAAGGCCGACCCCAGGCTGTAGCCGGACAGCGCCAGCAGCTTGGTCAGCCAGGAACTGAGTGCGTACACCATGAACAGGCCGAAGAAGAACGCGACCCAGATCATGATGGTACTGAAGCCGCGTTGATCGAGGAACAGTGCCTGGATGGGCGCGCTGCCGGCATCGGCTTTTGCCGACACCACGAACCGCGCGGCAGGCGGCAATTGCCTGGCGGGATCGATCTTGGCGGCGATTGCACGCAAATCCGCCTCCCGGTTATTCCTGATCAGGAAAGGAACCGATTCGGGCATGGTTTTCAAGATCAGCGGAATCAGCAACACGGGCAGTGCAGCCACATAAAACACCGACTGCCATCCGAAGTCCTGGATCAATTGCTTTCCCGTCAATGCCACCAGGATACCGCCGACCGCATACCCGGCGAACACCAGGGCCACCATACGCGTGCGGATCGACGCCGGCGCATACTCGCCCATTTGCGCCGCGACGATAGGGAGCACGCCACCAATGCCCAGGCCCGCGATAAACCGCGTCGCACTGAACGACAAGGGATCGTGGGTCAATCCGGCGGCGGCGGTAAATACGCTGAACAGCGCAACGCAAATCACCAGCATGCGGGGCCGGCCGACCTTGTCGGCCAAGGTGCCGAAAAACATCGCCCCCAGCATCATGCCAAACAGTGCCGAACTCGCCATGAACCCGGCCGTGGTGGCGGTAACGCCCATTTCCTTCATGATTAATGGCAGCGCGGCGCCAACGACGGCAAGGTCATAACCGTCAAGCACCAGCACCAGAAAACACCAGGCCAAGATCATGGCGTGATAGCCGTTAAATTTGGACTCGTCTATGAGTTTTTGCATATTAACCGTTTGCATGATGGTCTCCGGTTATTGCAAGCATTGCGCACATAGTTATTACAACAGCCAGACTGCACATGATTCATCTCCTATTTTTTGTTAAAAGAGGATTCCCTCTTTAGGCATTGCTCTAATGGCATTTCCCAATCTAGTCTTCAGCGTCGCAAGGCGTGGAATCCAGGGCTTCAGGACAGCCCTCTTAAGTGAATCTTCGTTCCACATACTGATAGTAGAATCAATATTCACTTTAGTCAAGCAAAAGCGCTGCACTTCCCTCCCCTGATCTCACGGCCATTGCTGCCGGCATCGTGACGCACCCGGCGCGCCAAGCCGGAACCGCATGTTGCCAATGAGCATGACGACCGCTTCCCGCCTGTGTGGCGCCCGCACCACGTTCGATCGGCACGGTAAAGCAGAGGCCGCTTGCACCCATCAGGTCCGCGTTGAGCGGCATATCTGCTACACAAAAGTATTGACCTCGTCGTCCAAGGCAGCTAGCTTTAAAGGAATTTCGATTCACTTAACGGCGCGCATGAGCAATGCGGGACCGCCATCGTCGGGCTGGCTGAGGCTTGAAAGGAGCGGCACGGGAGTTCGTGTCATTTGTTTATTTATTCATTCGAACCACTATGAAAACCTTACTTAAATTTCTCTTTTTCCTGTTCATTGGACAGATTTCTCCTGCGCAGGCGGCCAATCTCGGGACTGCGGAAGAGGCAATTGCCATGGTAAAGCGGGCCACGGCCCTGATTGATAAAAAAGGAAAGGACGAAGCCTTCAGACAGTTTAATGAGGCAGCGGGACCGTTTGTGGACCGCGACCTGTACATTGCCGTGCTCGATGAAAAAGGAATAATGGTGGCGCATGGCGCGAATCCCAAAATAATTGGAAAGTCGCTTCTTGAAATGAAAGATGCCGACGGAAAAGCATTCATAAAGTCGCTCATCGACACTGCTCAAAAGCGCGGAAGCGGGTGGGTCGAGTACAAATGGCCCAATCCCGTCACCAAAGTGATTGAATCCAAATCCACCTATGTGGAAAAGGCGGGCAATCTCACTGTCGCGTGCGGTATCTACAAGAAATAACAAGGGAGGCTCACGCGAAACGCGCCAGCAACATCGCAGACGGTGATGGGATCGCGATCACCCGCTCCTTAGCAGCGACCGCTGTATCAAGGTTGTTCGATTTAAAAATACAAACATGGAGACAATATGACAACAAAGACACTTCTTAAGATTGCCGCATTGGCGATGGCCCTTCAAGCATGCAGCAGCGGAAGCAATGAAGTTCACCCAGCCGGTCAAGAGACGACAGTCGCAAAAACCGCTGCGGAGATGTGTGCGGCGCTGCCCAATTTAACAGTGCCGGCAACCGACATAGGCTTGCCGACCACGGGAGCAACGATTACGTCTGCCGAGCTCGTTCTGGCCAGCGCCAAAGACAACGCGAACGGTGAATACTGCAAAGTACTGGGAAGTTGGTGAGCGACAATTATCTTGGCCGGTAGACGACAACTATCTTGGCCGGTTGTCACCTGAAACCGGCCCGGTGCGGAAGCGAGGTTTACAGTTGTTTC
>NZ_LMDJ01000018.1:0-2889 GCF_001425045.1 Massilia sp. Root351
GTTATAGGGACAAGTGAATAAGTGCACATGGTGGATGCCTTGGCGATTACAGGCGATGAAGGACGTAGAAGTCTGCGATAAGCCTCGGGGAGCTGACAAACAAGCTTTGATCCGAGGATTTCCGAATGGGGAAACCCGGCCTTTTAGGTCATTGCATGCTGAATACATAGGCATGCAAAGCGAACGCGGCGAACTGAAACATCTAAGTAGCTGCAGGAAAATAAATCAACCGAGATTCCCAAAGTAGTGGCGAGCGAAATGGGATGAGCCTGCATGATTTAGCATGACGCATAGTGGAACGCTCTGGAAATGGCGGCCATAGCGGGTGATAGCCCCGTACACGAAATGCGATGTGTGGAACTAAGTATGCGACAAGTAGGGCGGGACACGAGAAATCCTGTCTGAATATGGGGGGACCATCCTCCAAGGCTAAATACTCGTAATCGACCGATAGTGAACCAGTACCGTGAGGGAAAGGCGAAAAGAACCCCGGGAGGGGAGTGAAATAGATCCTGAAACCGTGTGCATACAAACAGTAGGAGCGGACTTGTTCCGTGACTGCGTACCTTTTGTATAATGGGTCAGCGACTTACATTCAGTGGCAAGGTTAACCAGATTGGGGAGCCGTAGAGAAATCGAGTCCGAACAGGGCGCCAGTCGCTGGGTGTAGACCCGAAACCAAGTGATCTACCCATGGCCAGGTTGAAGGTGCGGTAACACGCACTGGAGGACCGAACCCACTAATGTTGAAAAATTAGGGGATGAGCTGTGGGTAGGGGTGAAAGGCTAAACAAACTTGGAAATAGCTGGTTCTCTCCGAAAACTATTTAGGTAGTGCCTCAAGTATCACCATCGGGGGTAGAGCACTGTTATGGCTAGGGGGTCATCGCGACTTACCAAACCATTGCAAACTCCGAATACCGATGAGTGCGAGCTTGGGAGACAGACGTCGGGTGCTAACGTCCGGCGTCAAGAGGGAAACAACCCAGACCGCCAGCTAAGGTCCCAAAGATTGGCTAAGTGGAAAACGAAGTGGGAAGGCTAAAACAGTCAGGATGTTGGCTTAGAAGCAGCCATCATTTAAAGAAAGCGTAATAGCTCACTGATCGAGTCGTCCTGCGCGGAAGATGTAACGGGGCTAAGCCAGTCACCGAAGCTGCGGATATGCATTTATGCATATGGTAGGAGAGCGTTCTGTAAGCCTGCGAAGGTGTCTTGTAAAGGATGCTGGAGGTATCAGAAGTGCGAATGCTGACATGAGTAGCGATAATGGGGGTGAAAAGCCCCCACGCCGTAAGCCCAAGGTTTCCTGTTCAACGTTCATCGGAGCAGGGTGAGTCGGCCCCTAAGGCGAGGCAGAGATGCGTAGCTGATGGGAAGCAGGTTAATATTCCTGCACCGTCGTATGATGCGATGGGGGGACGGATCGCGGAAGGTTGTCTGACTGTTGGAATAGTCAGTTTCTGCTTCATAGAAGGCRCTTAGGCAAATCCGGGYGCGTAATTCAAGGGAGTGGGACGAGTGAACTTGTTCACGTAGCAATCGGAAGTGGTTCCAAGAAAAGCCTCTAAGCTTCAGTCATACGAGACCGTACCGCAAACCGACACAGGTGGGCGAGATGAGTATTCTAAGGCGCTTGAGAGAACTCGGGAGAAGGAACTCGGCAAATTGGTACCGTAACTTCGGGAAAAGGTACGCCCCGGTAGCTTGGCTGATTTACTTCAGTAGGGCGAAAGGGTTGCAATAAACTGGTGGCTGCGACTGTTTAATAAAAACACAGCACTCTGCAAACACGAAAGTGGACGTATAGGGTGTGACGCCTGCCCGGTGCTGGAAGATTAAATGATGGGGTGCAAGCTCTTGATTGAAGTCCCAGTAAACGGCGGCCGTAACTATAACGGTCCTAAGGTAGCGAAATTCCTTGTCGGGTAAGTTCCGACCTGCACGAATGGCGTAACGATGGCCACACTGTCTCCTCCCGAGACTCAGCGAAGTTGAAGTGTTTGTGATGATGCAATCTACCCGCGGCTAGACGGAAAGACCCCATGAACCTTTACTGTAGCTTTGCATTGGACTTTGAACCAATCTGTGTAGGATAGGTGGGAGGCTTTGAAGCGGGGACGCCAGTTCTCGTGGAGCCAACCTTGAAATACCACCCTGGTTTGTTTGAGGTTCTAACCTTGGYCCGTRATCCGGRTCGGGGACAGTGCATGGTAGGCAGTTTGACTGGGGCGGTCTCCTCCTAAAGTGTAACGGAGGAGTTCGAAGGTACGCTAGGTACGGTCGGACATCGTGCTAATAGTGCAATGGCATAAGCGTGCTTAACTGCGAGACCGACAAGTCGAGCAGGTACGAAAGTAGGACATAGTGATCCGGTGGTTCTGTATGGAAGGGCCATCGCTCAACGGATAAAAGGTACTCTGGGGATAACAGGCTGATTCCTCCCAAGAGTTCATATCGACGGGGGAGTTTGGCACCTCGATGTCGGCTCATCACATCCTGGGGCTGTAGCCGGTCCCAAGGGTATGGCTGTTCGCCATTTAAAGTGGTACGTGAGCTGGGTTTAAAACGTCGTGAGACAGTTTGGTCCCTATCTGCCGTGGGCGTTGGAAATTTGAAGGGGGCTGCTCCTAGTACGAGAGGACCGGAGTGGACGAACCTCTGGTGTACCGGTTGTCACGCCAGTGGCATTGCCGGGTAGCTAAGTTCGGAAGAGATAACCGCTGAAAGCATCTAAGCGGGAAACTTGCCTTGAGATGAGATTTCCCGGAGCTTTAAGCTCCTTGAAGGGTCGTTCGAGACCAGGACGTTGATAGGCTGGGTGTGGAAGTGCAGTAATGCATTAAGCTAACCAGTACTAATTGCCCGTAAGGCTTGTCCCTATAACAT
>NZ_LMDJ01000018.1:2896-13681 GCF_001425045.1 Massilia sp. Root351
GTCCCACCCCTTCCCATCCCGAACAGGACCGTGAAACGATTTTGCGCCGATGATAGTGCTGCAACCAGTGTGAAAGTAGGTTATCGTCAGGCTAGTTATAAGCAAAACCCCGCATAGTGATCTGTGCGGGGTTTTTTGCGTTTGGGCTGTGGCGTCGGCCGCTGAAAGATTTTCACCTCTGCGGTCAATTCATTTCATCCGGCGGCGGCGGTTTTCACGCTCCCGCGCGCCGTACACTTTCCTCCGACATTACAAAAAACCATCTCGTGGAGGAGAGCACTATGCAGCCCTGGAATCAGATCTACGCACCGCTAGGCAGCCTGGCATTGTCGGCACTGGCCGCCGCCGTCCCTATCATTTTCTTCTTTGTCGCGCTGGCCGTTCTGCGCATCAAGGGCCATGTGGCCGGCGGCATTACGCTGGCGCTGGCACTGATCGTCGCCATCTTCGCGTACGGCATGCCGGTGCCGCAGGCGCTGGCGTCGGCGGCCTACGGCTTCGCCTACGGGCTGTGGCCGATCGCGTGGATCATCATCACTGCCGTGTTCCTGTACAAGATCGTCGAGCGCACCGGCCAGTTGACCGTCATCCGTGCATCGATACTGGCCATTACCGATGACCAGCGCCTGCAAATGCTGCTGATCGGCTTTTCCTTCGGCGCCTTCCTGGAAGGGGCAGCCGGTTTCGGCGCGCCGGTGGCCATCACCGCCGCGCTGCTGGTGGGCCTGGGCTTCAACCCGTTGTACGCGGCCGGCATGTGCCTGATCGCCAATACGGCGCCGGTGGCCTTCGGCGCCATGGGCATACCCATCATCGTGGCAGGCCAGGTCACCGGCATCGACGCCATGCACATTGGCGCCATGGCCGGCCGCCAGTTGCCGCTGCTGTCGCTGTTCGTGCCGTTCTGGCTGGTGTTCATGATGGACGGCATGCGGGGCGTGAAAGAAGTGTGGCCGGGCGCGCTGGTAGCGGGCGGCACCTTCGCCGTCACCCAGTACTTCACCTCCAACTACATCGGCCCGGAACTGCCGGATATCACATCCGCGCTGGCCAGCCTGGTGTCGCTGACGCTGCTGCTCAAAGTCTGGCAGCCGGTCAGCGCCAAGCGCGGCGCGCGCGGCGTGGTGAACATGGGCGGCGCGGCTGCGCTGTCCGGCTTTGGCGGCAGTGGTTCGCTGGGCAGCGCCGAAGCCGGCAGCGGCCGCACCAGTTCGCCTTACACGCTGGCGCAAACCGTGCGGGCCTGGGCGCCGTTCGGCATCCTGACGGCGATCGTCACCGTGTGGAGCCTGCCGGGATTCAAGGCGCTGTTCGCGGGCAAGGGCCTGCTGGCCTGGACCGTACTGAAAGTGCACGTGCCCTTTCTCGACCAGATGGTCGTCAAGACCGCGCCCATCGTCACCGTGGCCAAGCCATATGACGCCGTGTACAAGCTGGATCTGCTGTCCGCCGTCGGCACGCCCATCCTGCTGACCGCGATTATCTCCATGGTCTTGCTGGGCATGAAAGCAGGCGACGGCGTGCGCGCCTTCAAGGACACGCTGGTGGAGCTGCGCCGTCCAGTGCTGTCGATCGGGCTGGTGCTGGCCTTCGCATTCGTGGCCAACTATTCCGGCATGTCGTCCACGCTGGCCCTGGTGCTGGCCGGGACCGGCGCCGCCTTCCCGTTCTTCTCGCCGATGCTGGGCTGGCTGGGTGTGTTCCTCACCGGTTCGGACACCTCGTCGAACGCCCTGTTCTGCTCCCTGCAAAGCACCACCGCGCACCAGATCGGCGTGTCCGACACGCTCATGGTGGCCGCCAACACCACCGGCGGCGTGACGGGCAAGATGATCTCGCCGCAGTCCATCGCGGTGGCGTGTGCGGCGACCGGCCTGGTAGGCCGTGAATCCGAGCTGTTCCGCTTTACGCTCAAACACAGTCTGTTGTTTGTTGTCATCGTCGGCATCATGACCACCTTGCAGGCCTATGTATTTACGGGGATGATTCCTCATTAAAGCGGCACGCCCTGACCCGCGACGCCCGTGCCATCAGGACGGGCGTTGCCGCGTTTTGAAACCACTCTCCGGGACTGCCAATGCCAAAACGATTTCCACCAGTCCATGCGCTGGCTGCCTTCGAGGCCGCCGCCCATTCCGGCTCGTTCGCGGTGGCGGCCAACCAGCTGTGCATCACGCCGTCGGCGTTGTCGCATCGCATCCGCCTGCTGGAGGAGTTCGTCGGCGACCGCCTGTTCATCCGCGACGGCCGCGCGCCGACCCTGACGCCGTTCGGCCGCAGCTATCTGGACGTGGTCTGCGTGGCGCTGCGCACCCTGACCGACTTTCCCTTGCCCGGGCGGACTGCGTCGGCCCAGCCGCGCATCAAGCTCACCGTGCCGCCGACGTTTGCGCGCTATTTGCTGATGCCGCGGCTGGCCAGTTTCACCGATGCGCATCCCGATATCGTGGTGGACGTGTTCCTGTCGGTCCCGCTATATGACCTGAGCTTGTCCGAGTCGGATCTGGAGGTACGCTTCGGGGCTGGAAAATACCCGGACCTGGAAACCGTCAAGCTGCTCGAGGAGCCGGCGTTCCCGGTCGCCAGTCCGGACTATCTTGAGCGCGTCGGCGGCATCGACAGCCCGGAGGCTTTATCGAAGGCGATCCTGCTGCGGTCCGCGCTGGAGCCTTGGAAGCCATGGTTCGAGCAGGCCGGCCTGGGCTGGCCGGAACCGGCCACCGGCCTGCGCGTCGATGACCTGGGCCTGCTACTGGAGGCGGTGCGGCACGGCCACGGTGTCGGCTTGACGCGCCAGCACTTCGCGCAGCAGATGATCGCCAGCGGCGAAGTGGTCGAGCTGTTCGACATCCGGCTGGCGTCGCCGCCGCACGCCTATTACGTGGTGTACGACGCCAATACGCGCCTGCGGCCGGAAGTGCAGCTGTTCATCGACTGGCTGCTCGCGGCATACGCCGGCACATGAAAATTATCGGATGCAGCGCTGAATTCTTTTCACCGCTTGCAGCCGTGGCCTCCCGCTACACTGGGTTCAGTTCAAACACTGGATCGTACCAGCAGGAAGCCTCTCATGAATGCGCCCCATCCCGACCCTGCCCTGACCGCAGCGCGCCAGCGCGCCACCGTCGCCGCCTTGCGCGCAGTGCTGCCCGCACACTGCTTGCTGTCTAACGAAGAAGACACCCGTCCCTACGAATGCGACGGCCTCACGGCCTACCGCCAGTTGCCGATGGCGGTGGCATTGCCGGAAAGCGAGGCGCAGGTGGTGGCCGTGCTGCAGGTTTGCCGCAGGCTGCAGGTGCCCATCGTGCCGCGCGGCGCCGGCACCGGCCTGTCCGGCGGCGCCATGCCGATTGCCGAAGGCATCGTGCTGTCGACCGCGAAACTGAACCGCATCGTCGCACTTGATGCCCATGCCCGAACCGCCACCGTGCAGCCGGGCGTGCGCAACCTGGCGATCTCGGAGGCGGCTGCCGTCCACCAGTTGTACTATGCGCCCGATCCCTCGTCGCAGATCGCCTGCACCATAGGCGGCAACATCGCCGAGAATTCCGGCGGCGTGCACTGCCTCAAATACGGACTCACGCTGCACAATGTGCTGCGCGTGCGCATGGTCAACGCGGAGGGCGAGATCGTCGAGCTGGGCTGCGGCGCGCCCGACGCGCCCGGCCTGGATCTGCTGGCCGTGTTCATCGGGTCCGAGGGCATGCTTGGCGTGGTGACCGAAGCAACGGTGAAATTGACGCCCAAGCCTACACTGGCGCGCGTCATCATGGCTTCTTTCGACGACGTGGTGCAGGGCGCGGACGCGGTGGCCAACGTGATTTCGGCCGGCATCATTCCGGCCGGCCTGGAGATGATGGACCGCACCAGCGCCCGCATGGTCGAACCTTTCGTGCGCGCCGGCTACGACACGGACGCCGCCGCCATCCTGCTGTGCGAATCGGACGGCTTGCCGGAGGAAGTGGATGAGGAAATCGCCCGTATGCGCGCGGTGCTGGAGCGTTCCGGCGCGACCGCCATCGCGGTGTCGGCCGACGAAGCCGAACGGCTGCGTTTCTGGTCCGGGCGCAAAAACGCGTTCCCCGCCGCCGGCCGGATCTCGCCGGACTACTACTGCATGGACGGCACCATCCCGCGCCGCAAGCTGGCCGAGGTACTGACCGGCATAGAAGCGCTGGCGCAGCAGTACCGGCTGCGCTGCGCCAACGTGTTCCACGCCGGCGACGGCAACCTGCACCCGCTGATCCTGTTCGACGCCAACCAGCCCGGCGAGTTCGCGCGCGCGGAGCAGTTTGGCGAAGCCATCCTGGCGCTGTGCGTAGCCGCCGGCGGCACCATCACCGGCGAGCACGGCGTGGGCATCGAAAAGCTGGATGCCATGTGCGAGCAGTTCAGCAGCGAGGAGATTGCAGCCTTTATCGCCGTCAAGCACGCCTTCGATCCGGCTGCGCAACTGAATCCGAACAAAGCCATTCCCACGCTGGACCGCTGCGCCCAGTACGGCAAACGCAAGGTGGACGCCGGCCTGTTCCGGTTCGCTCAATCGATGAAGCAATGAACGATATGGACCACATATTGAATCAATTCCGCCAGCGCGTGCTGCGCGCCGCGCAAGACCGGACCCCGCTGCGCGTGCGCGGCGGCGGCAGCAAGGACTGGTACGGCCGCCCGCCGCAGGGCGCGCTGCTGGATACCTCGGGCTATAGCGGTATCACCAGCTATGAGCCGACTGAACTGGTAATCACGGCGCGCTGCGGCACCCCCTTGCGCGAGATCGAGGCGGTGCTGGCCGGCCAGGGGCAGATGCTGGCGTTCGAGCCGCCGCATTTCGGCGCCGGCGCCACCATAGGCGGGGTGGTGGCGGGCGGCCTGGCCGGACCGCGCCGCCAGGCCGCCGGCGCGGTGCGCGATTTCGTTCTGGGCGCAACCCTGATGGATGGACGCGGCGCGGTGCTGCGCTTTGGCGGACAGGTAATGAAGAACGTGGCGGGATATGACGTATCCCGCCTGCTGGCCGGCTCGCTCGGCATGCTTGGACTGATACTGGAGGTGTCGCTCAAGGTGCTGCCGCGACCGGCGGCGGAATGCACACTGTGCCTGGCGCTGGAACAGGACGAGGCGTTGCGGCGCCTGAATGCCTGGGCGGGCCAGCCTTTGCCGGTGTCGGCCAGCGCATGGCACCGCGGCATGCTGATGGTGCGCCTGTCCGGTGCGCAGGCGGCGGTGGAAGCGGCGGCACTGCGCATCGGCGGCGACGTTGTGCACGCCGCCGCCGGCGTCGCCTTCTGGGACGATGTACGCGAACAGCGCCATGCCTTCTTCTCGGCCGATCCAGCCGCCTCGCTGTGGCGGCTGGCGCTGCCAACGGTGGCGCCGGCGCTGGCGCATGGCGGCCCGCAGTTGATCGAATGGGGCGGTGCGCAGCGCTGGCTATTGACGGACGACGCGCCGGACAGCTTGCGCGCGCTGGCGGCGCAGCGGGGCGGCCATGCCACGCTGTATCGCGGCGCGGCGCGGGAGCACGGCGTGTTCCATCCTCTGGCGCCGGCGGTGCATGCCATCCACCGCAACCTCAAAAACGCTTTCGACCCGGCCGGCATTTTCAATCCGGGCCGCATGTACCAGGACCTGTAACCATGCAAACCAATCTCGCTCCACAATACCAGGACACACCGGAAGGCCTGGAAGCCGAAGCAATCCTGCGCCAGTGCGTCCATTGCGGCTTCTGCACCGCGACCTGCCCGACCTATCAGCTGCTGGGCGATGAGCTGGATGGCCCGCGCGGCCGCATCTACCTGATCAAGCAAGTGCTGGAAGGCGCCACGCCCGGCCCGAGCACGCAGATGCACCTGGACCGTTGCCTGACTTGCCGCAGCTGTGAAACAACCTGCCCGTCGGGCGTGCAGTACGGCCGGCTGCTCGACATCGGCCGCCACGTCGTCGACCGCCAGGTGGCGCGTCCCGCCGCGCAGCAGGCGGCGCGCGCCCTGTTGCAGGAAGTCTTGCCGCGCCGCTGGATTTTCAGGCCGGCCATGGCGGCGGGACAGTGGCTGCGGCCGCTGCTGCCTGCCGCGCTGCGCGGAAAAGTGGCGCGCCCGACGCCGGCCGGCGCCTGGCCACGCGCCACCCATGCCCGCAAGATGCTGCTGCTCGACGGTTGCGTGCAGCCGTCGATGGCGCCCAATATCAATGCGGCCGCCGCGCGCGTGCTCGATGCGCTCAGCGTCCAGCTGGTGATGGCGCCGAAGGCTGGCTGCTGCGGCGCCATCCGCTACCATTTAAACGACCAGGCCGGAGGGCTGGACGACATGCGGCGCAATATCGACGCGTGGTGGCCGCTGGTGGGCGCCGGGGCCGAGGCCATTGTCATGACCTCGTCCGGTTGCGGCGCCACGGTCAAAGAGTATGGACATTTGCTACGGCACGACGCAGCGTACGCGGAAAAGGCGGCCCGCATTTCCGCATTGACCAGGGACGTCAGCGAAATCCTGTGCGGTTTCGAGGACGCGCTGGCGGGCAGGATCGATGCAGGACAGGCGCAGAAAGTAGCCTTCCACCCGCCTTGCACCCTGCAGCACGGGCAGCAGATCCGTGGCAAGGTGGAAGGACTGCTGCGCGCGGTCGGTGTGGATGTGAGGCTGTGCGCCGACAGCCACCTGTGCTGCGGCTCTTCAGGTACTTACTCGCTGCTGCAGCCGGAACTGTCCGGCCAGCTGCGCGAACGCAAGCTGGCGGCGCTGCGGGCCACCGGCGCCGACCAGATCGTATCGGCCAATATCGGCTGCCAAAGCCATTTGCAGGCGGGGACCGACATGCCGGTCGGGCACTGGATCGAACTGCTGGACCGTTTATTGTCCAACAAGGCGAACTAGTCCGCCACCCTGCCGGCCACGTAGTCGATATGGCTTTGCATCGCCGCGCGCGCATCATCGGCCCGGCCGGTGCAAATGGCCTCGCAGATCGAACGGTGCTGGGCAAGCAACTGCGTGCCCACCTCCGCTTCCTGCGCGCGCAGGCTGCTTCCGTTGAAGGTGATGTGCTCGCGCAGCATGCCGATGATGCTCGCGTGCAGATGTAAAAACATCGTGTTGTGCGAGGCCAGCGCTATCGCCTCGTGCAGCCTGGCGTCGGCCGCCGCTTCCGCCGGCTGGTCGTCGGCCAGGCGCGCCTGCTCCAGCGCCGCCAGTTGCACGCGGATGCGTTCGCGGTCGCCGTCGGTGCCGCGCTGGGCCGCGAAGTACGCGGTGGCCCCTTCCAGTACCCGCCTGAATTCCAGCACATCGTCGCGCACGCCGGGGTGGTCGGCTATCAGCTGGCCCCACGGCGACGGCGGGCCGGTGCGCAGTTGCTCCGTCACGTAGACCCCGGCGCCCTGGCGGCTGCGCAGCAGGCCGCGCGCAGCCAGGCGCTGGATCGCTTCGCGCACCGTGTTGCGCGATACCCCGTATTGCTCCGCCAGCACGCGTTCGGCGGGCAGCCGCGCATGGGCCGGGTAGCTGCCGTCCAGCAGTGCCGTTTCGATTCGCCGCATCACGTTCTCAACGCGTCCGGTGTCCGCTTTCATCACATCAGTCTCCGCTCAGGTCGCGTCGTACAGGATACCAAAAATTGGTCCAACCAATTTGTGCGAATGAAAAAATGAGCGAATGATAGCCGCTTACATCAAGAATTGCGGAGACAAAATGCAAGTTCGCCATTACCCGGCCTCGCCGCCGTCCGACGTCTATTTGTTCGGCACCTGTGTCATCGACCTGTTCATGCCGCAGGCCGGCCTGGATGCGGTGCGCCTGCTGGAGCGCGAAGGCGTCACGGTGCATTACCCGCGCGGCCAGAGCTGCTGCGGCCAGCCGGCCTACAGCAGCGGCAATCCCGAACAGTCGCGGGAGGTGGCGCGCTCGCAGATGGCGCTGTTCCCCCGGGACTGGCCGGTGATCGTCCCGTCAGGTTCCTGCGCCGGCATGATGCGCCACCACTGGCCCGAGCTGTTCAAGGGGGACGCGGCCTTGTCGCAGCAGGCGCGCGAGCTGTCCGAACGCGTGTATGAGCTGAGCGAATTCCTGCTGAAGGTATTGCAGGTACGTTATCCGCAGCAGCCTCAGGCCGATGAGGACGTGGTGCTGCATACATCGTGCGGCGCGCGGCGGGAAATGGGCACGCGCGTGCATGGCGTGGCGCTGCTGGACGAGCTGCCGGGCGTGCAGCGCCGGGAGCATGTGCGCGAGTCGGAATGCTGCGGCTTCGGCGGCACCTTTTGCCTGAAGCACCCGGACATCTCGGGCGCCATGGTCAGCGACAAAGTCGCGTCGGCCTGCGCCACCGGCGCGCGCCGCGTGGTATCGGCCGATTGCGCCTGCCTGCTCAATATCGGCCACGCGGCCAGGGCGCAAGGCGCGCCGCTGCAGGTGGAGCACATGGCCAGCTTCCTGTGGCGCCGGGCCAACGGCGTGGCGGCCGGCGGGGAGGTGCAGCCATGATGAATGCACGCGAACGCATGCTGGGCCGACTGCGGGCGGCGGCGCCGGTGGCTGATGCGCACCATGCCCTTGATGCGCTCGATGCCCGGATTGCCGCGCACTATGCGGGGCCGCGTCCGGACGCGGCGGCGCGGATCGATGCGCTGGAAAGCGCGCTGCGCGCGTCGCGCGCCGAAGTGTGGCGGGCCACGGCTGACGAATGGCCGGCGCAGCTGGCCGAAAAACTGGCACAGCATGGCGTCAAGCGCCTGCTGCTCGATACGGCCGGTGAGGAAGGCGCTGCGCTGGCCGGTGCGCTGCCGGCCACCATGGAATCGCTGCCTTTTGCCGGCCCCCTGGAAGCCTGGAAGGGGGAATTGTTCCGTACGGTCGACGCGGGTTTCACGGTGGTCCGCTCCGGGATCGCCGCCACCGGCACCTTGATACTGGCGCCCGATGCGCGCACGCCGCGCACCGTGTCGCTGGTGCCGCCGCTGCACATCGCGCTGGTCTATGCGGACACGCTGCACGCCACCCTGCACGATGCTGCGCGCGCCGAGCGCTGGAGCGACGGCATGCCGAGCAACCTGGTGCTGGCGTCGGGGCCATCAAAAACTTCGGACATCCAGCAAACCCTCGCCTTCGGCGCGCACGGGCCACGCTGGATGTGGGTAGTGATCGTCACCGCAAGGAACAAGCCATGAGCGGACAGACCCTGCATTTCGTCGCGCCGGAGAATTTTCACCAGCGCGCAAAGACCGCGTTGGACGATCCCAAGCTGCGCGCGAGCTTCCGTGGCGCGATGGACTTCCTGCAAACCAAGCGCAGCGGCCAGTTTCCCGACACGGAGGAACTGGAGCGGCTGCGCGACGTGGGCGAAGCCATCCGCAAGCACGCGCTGGCCAACCTGCCACAGCTGCTGGTGCAGCTGGAGGAGCGGCTCACTGCCGCCGGCGTTCACGTGCACTGGGCAGAGACGGGGGATGACGCCAACGAGATCATCGCGCGCATCGCGCAGCAGCATGGCGCGCGCAAGGTCATCAAGGGCAAATCGATGGCCAGCGAGGAAATCGAACTGAATCATTACCTTGGCGAGCGCGGTGTCGAGTGCATCGAATCGGACATGGGCGAATACATCGTGCAGATGGCCGGGGAAAAGCCATCGCACATCGTCATGCCGGCGATCCACAAGACGCGGCAAGACATCGGCACCTTGTTCGAACAGCATATTCCGGGCACCGCCTACAGCGAGGATGTCGATACGCTGATCCAGACCGGCCGGCGGGCGCTGCGCACGGCGTTTGCTGAAGCGGATATCGGGCTGTCCGGTGTGAATTTCGCCGCTGCCGACACCGGCACTATCTGGCTGGTGGAGAACGAAGGCAATGGCCGCCTGTCGACTACCGTGCCGGATGTGCATATCGCCCTTATGGGCATGGAGAAAGTGGTGGCCAAGCTCGAGCACATCGTGCCGCTGGCCAGCCTGCTGACGCGCTCCGCAACCGGGCAGCCTATTACTACCTACTTCAACCTGATCTCCGGGCCGCGCCGCGCGGGCGAGCTGGATGGGCCGCGCGAGATGCACCTGGTGCTGCTGGATAATGGCCGCACGCAGGCGTATGCGGACGAACAATTGCGCTCCACCTTGCAATGCATCCGCTGCGGGGCTTGCATGAACCACTGTCCGGTTTATGGCCGCATCGGCGGGCACGCCTACGGAACCACGTATCCGGGGCCGATCGGCAAGATCATTTCGCCGCATTTATTGGGACTGGAGGCGACAGCGGATCTGGCGACCGCGTCGAGCCTGTGTGGAGCTTGCGGCGAAGTTTGTCCGGTGCGGATTCCGATCCCCGCCTTGCTGGTGCGCCTGCGCACGGAAGCGAACCGCAACCCGCAGGAGCAGGTGGCGCATCCGCTGAAAGGGCAGGGCGCGAAGTTCAGCCGCGGCGACCGCCTGGTGTGGCGTTTCTGGAGCGGGGCGTTTTCCCATCCATCCGTATATAAGCTGTTCCGCTGGGCGGCCACCCGCTTGCGTGTGCTGACGCCATCGGAGCAGCTGGGCTGGACCCGGCACCGCGCGCCGTTGAAGCCGGCGCCGCGCAGCCTGGCCGATATGATGCGGGATAAGGGGCAGCCGGAATAAATGCTTGCAAGCCGCGCAGCGGCTTGCTATAGTTCTGTCCCCGCGCTGCTGAACATACGCAGCGCAGGATGGAAGGAAAAGCAGGGGGTTGACGGAAGCAACGACAAGCCTCATAATCTTCCTTCTTCGCTGCTGACAAACAAAACGCTTTGTCAAACGCAGCAGATCTTTAAAAATTAACAG
>NZ_LMDJ01000019.1 GCF_001425045.1 Massilia sp. Root351
CGAGATCCAGCTGCTGGGCGAGCGCGTGGGCCTGACCGGCGACGCGGCGGTGGACGCCAGCGGCGCGGCCGGCGGCGGCACGGTGTTGATCGGCGGCGACTACCAAGGCAAGAACGCGGCGGTGCCGCATGCGCAGCAGACCCATATCGGCGCCGACGCCAGCGTGCGCGCCGACGCCACCGGGCAGGGCGACGGCGGCAAGATCATCGCCTGGAGCGACGGCGCCACCCGCGTCTTTGGCAGCCTGTCGGCACGCGGCGGCCAGGCCGGCGGCAACGGCGGCCTGGTGGAAACCTCCGGCCATTACCTGGACATGCAAGCCAGGGTCGATACCCGCGCCCAGGCGCCGGGCGGCAAGACCGGCACGCTGCTGCTGGACCCGACCGACATCTACATAGCCGCCGATGCCGCCACTGCCTCCTATGGCGGCATGCTGGGCGACGCGCCGCAGCTGAGCGGCGCGGCCGGGGTGTTCCTGCCGGCCGGCGCGGTGCGCGACTCGCTGCTCACCACCGGCACGCTGCAGAACACGCTGCTCACCACCGACGTCACCATCCAGACCGCCAACGCGGCCGGCACCGGCGACGGCTCCATCCACGTCATCAGCCCGCTGGCCTGGTCCACCAGCAACAGCCTGACGCTGAACGCGGACAAGAATATCAACCTGAAGGCGGCCATCGCGGCGCCCAACGCCGCGCTCAACCTGCATGCCGGCGGCGCCATCGTGCAAACCACCAGCCCGGTTGACGGCCTGACGGTGAAAAGCCTGGGCGCGCTGGCCGCCACCGACATCACGCTGGATAACAGCGGCAACAGCATTGCCGGCACCGCCACGCTGAACGCCGGCAGCGGCAATATCACGCTGAGCGGCGCCAGCATCAACCTGGGCAGCAGCAGCGCGGGCGGCACGCTCACCGCCACTGCAGCCACGGGCGATCTCACCGTCAGCGGCACGGTCAACGCCGGCGGCGCGGTGAGCCTGTCTACGCAGCGCAACGGCAACTACCGCATCACGAACAGCGGCGCCATCGCTTCGCAGAGCAGCATTGCGCTGAAGAGCGGCAAGATGAGCTTGTCCGGCGGCACCCTGTCGGGGCCATCGGTGCTGCTGGAATCGGACAACGCCATCAACCTGGGCGCCACCGGCAACCCGGCCGATACGCTGGCCCTTACCAGCGGCGACCTGGCCTCGGTGCAGGCGGGCGAACTGCAAGTGGCGGTGGGCGCCGGGCACAGCGGTGCAGGCGACCTCGTCGTGAGCGCGCCGATTTCCTTTGGCAACAAACTGGTGTTGAGCGCGCGGGGCGGCATCGCCATCCAGGCTGCGCTTGCCACCGGCGAGCTGACGCTGAGCGCGCCGGGCGAGATTACCGCCACCGGCAGCGTTGCCGTGGCCGGTACCTTCAACCTGCTGGCCGGCAACTGGAGCCAGAACACCAGCACGCTGCCGGCCTTCAGCGCCGGCGACTTCCGCCTGAGCGGCGGCTCCTTCCTGCGCGCGCGCGGCGGCAACGGCAGCGCCGACACGCCCTACGCGCTGGCGGACGTCTACGGTTTGCAGGGCGTCGCCAGCCTGCCCAATTCGCAGTCCTACGTGCTGGACAACACTATCGATGCCAGCGGCACCAGCGGCTGGAACGGCGGCGCCGGCTTCACGCCCATCGGCAATAGCGACTACGCCTATAGCGGCATCTTCGACGGCGACGGCAAAAGCATCAACGGCCTGGTGATCAACCGCGCCGGCATCGACAATGTGGGGCTGTTTGGCTATTTCGCCGGCAGCATCAGCGATCTGACGCTGGCGGGCGGCAGCGTGACCGGCAGCAAGAACGTGGGCGCCGTGGTGGGCGCCACCGGCGGCGCCAGCGGCCACCTGTTCAACGTGCACAGCAGCGCAGCGGTGAGCGGCATCGGCAACGTGGGCGGACTGGCCGGCTACAGCGGCGCGCAACTCGTCAACGCCAGCAGCAGCGGCGCGGTGCACGGCGGCTACGCGCCGGAGTTCGCCTCCAATATCGGCGGCCTGGTGGGCTACAACTTCGGCGCCATCAGCAGTTCGCACTCGAGCGCCAGCGTGACCACCGCCGGCCAGGGCTATGCCGGCGGCCTGGTGGGCGCCAACTATTCCAGCGCGCAAGGCAACGGCAGCATCGACAATTCTTATGCCACCGGCGCGGTTAGCTCCAGCGGCGAAATCGTCGGCGGCCTGGTGGGCGACAACGCCGGCGGCGCCATCAGCGCGTCGTATGCGTCCGGCAGCGTGCTGGGCGGCCGCAACGTGGGCGGCCTGGCGGGGCGCAACAGCACCGGCTATGCGGGCAACGGCACGATGGTGAATGTGTACGCCAGCGGCGCGGTCGGCGCGCATGCCGCCCCCGCCCTGATCAATCCGGCGGACAATATGGGCGGGCTGCTGGGCGAGAACCTGGCCGGCAGCGTGACCAATGCATTCAGCAGCAGCACCATCACGGGCGGCAGTTTCGACCATGTCGGTGGCCTGGTCGGCCAACTGAGCAGCGGCAGCGTGACGCACGGCTACTTCGACGCCGTCAAGGCCGGCACCAGCGCCGACGCCGCTGGCGCCACGGCGCTGACGCCGGCGCAGATGATGCAGCAATCGAGTTTCGCCGGCTTCAACTTCAGCGACGGACCGGTGTGGCGCATCTATGAGGGCTACACCACGCCGCTGCTCAAGAGCCTGCTCAAACCGCTCACCGTGACAGTCAGCGGCGACCAGAGCCGGGTCTATGACGGCACGTTGGGCGCCGTCTTCGGCGGCAGCAGCAGCGGCGCCGGCTTTATCGACGGCGACACCGCCACGCAGGGCAGCCTGGGCTGGGCCGGCGCGCGCAACGTGGGCACTTACGCGGTTGGCGGGCTGTGGTCGACCAAGTACGACATCAGCTATGCCGGCAGCGCGCAGCTGAGCATCACACCGCGCACCCTGCTGGCCCAGGTGGGCGGCAGCAAGGTGTACGACGGCACGCTGACCCTGGCCGCCGCCAACCAGACGGTGACCTTTGCCAACGCCGTGGCCGGCGACGACGTGGCCGCTACCTTCTCGGCCCTGTTCGCCGACAAGCACGCCGGCAGCGGCAAGCCGCTCACGCTGAGCGAGGGCCAGCTGAGCGGCGCCAGCGCCGCCAACTACGTGCTGGGCACTGCCAGCAGCGGCGGCGCGGAGATCAAGCGCGCACCGCTGACGGTGAGCGGCATCAGCGGCGTGACCCGGGTCTACGACGCCACGCTGGCCGCCAGCATCAGCGGCACGCTGACGGCTGCCGGCATCGATGGCGACCAGGTTGGCGCGGTGCTGGCCGGTGGCAGCTATACCTTCAACAACAAGAACGCGGGCGAGGGCAAGCCCATCACCGTGGCGCTGACCCTGAGCGGCGCCGATGCCGGCAACTATCTGCCGTACACGACGGCGCTGGGCACCATCACGCCGGCAGCCCTGGGCCTGGTGTCGGCCAGCGGCGTGAGCCGGGTCTACGACGGCACCAACGCCGCCCAGCTGAGCAACGCCGTGTTCAGCGGCGTGTACAGCGGCGACACCGTGGCGCTGGGCCCGGTCAGCGCGGTGTTCGCCGACAAGAACGTTGGCAGCGGCAAGACCATTACCGTCAACTCGGTGGGCGTGGGCGGCGCCGACGGCGGCAACTACTACGTCAGCACGTCGCCCGCCAGCATAGGCGCCAGCGCCAGCATCACGCCGGCGGCGCTGACGGTGAGCGGCATGGTGGCCAACAACCGCGTCTACAACGGCGGCACCGCCGCCTATGTCGAAGGCGGCAGCCTGAGCGGTGTGATGGGCAACGACGTGGTGGCCCTGAACACCAGCGGCCGCAATGCCGCTTACAGCGACAGGCACGCCGGCAGCGGCAAGGCGGTGACCGTGACCGGGCTGGCGCTGGCTGGCGGCGACGCGGGCAACTACACCTTGTCGGTGCCGGGCCTGACGGCCGACATCACCCAGCTTGAGTCGGTTAGCTGGATCGGCGGCGCCAGCGGCTTGTGGAGCGACGGCGCCAACTGGTACGGCGGCGCCGTACCGGACGCCAGCAATGTGCTGAACGTGGTGCTCACCGGCGGCAGCGGCAGCGTGGTTACCTACGACGCCGGCGCCACTTTCCTGCGCAGCCTGACCGGCAGCGGCGGCCAGGGCCTGACCATCAGCGGCGGCGCACTGACGCTGGGCCAGCACGGCGGCGACGCCTCTGCGCTGAGCGGCATGGTGCGCCTGAACAGCGGCAGCCTGAACCTGGGCGGCGCACTGGCCACTGGCGGCTACACGCAGACCGGCGGCACCCTGGGCGGCAGCGGCAACCTGGCGGCGGGCGCTTTCAGCATGAGCGGCGGCGCGATCGGCGGGCTGGGTACGCTGGCGGTCGGCAGTCAGTTCAGCCAGACCGGTGGCAGCATCGCCACGCCGGGCAACATCATCATCAACCAGGCCAGCGGCAACCTGGTGGTGGGTTCCCTGTCGGCGCTGGAAGCGGTTTCGCTGACGGCGCAAAACGGCAAGATCACGCAGAGCGGCGCGCTCAGCACCGGCAGCCTGCACACCGTGTCGGCCAGCGGCACCACGCTGGACAACAGCGCCAACCATGTGCGCAACTTCAGCGGCAGCAACAGCGGCAGCGGCGGCATCAGCCTGCGCAATGTGCTGAGCGGCAGCGACGAGCTGGGCGTGGGCAACCTGACCACTTCGGGCGGCGGCATCGTGGTTGACAACGTGGGCGGCATCCACACCACAGGCAACCTGAGCGCGCTGGCCGGCGCGGTGTCGTTGACGGCGCACAGCCCGGTACTGGTGAGCCACGTGATTGCCGCCGACAGTATCAATCTGGCGGCCAGCACTGGCATCACGCTGGCCGGGTCATCGGAACTGCTGGCCACGCACGATATCAGCCTGGACGCCGGTACCGGCGTGCAGTTGGGCGGCATACTGGCCAGCACCGCAGGCAGCATCGGCGTGCTGGCGCAGGCCGGTTCCATCACGGCCGCCAGCGGCACATCCATTGCGAGCAGCGGTCCGGCGCGGCTGTCGGCCCTCACCGGCTCGGTAAACGTGGCCAACAGCATGTTCCAGCCAGGCACCATACCGGACATCCGCGACGGTGCGGCTGCCGCTGCGGCCAAGGCCGCGGCGGAAGCGGCAGCGAAGGCGGCAGCCGAAGCAGCAGCCAAGGCGGCAGAGGAAGCGGCGGCCAAGGCGGCGGCCGAAGCGGCAGCCAAGGCGGCGGCCGAAGCGGCGGCCAAGGCGGCAGCCGAAGCGGCGGCCAAGGCGGCAGCCGAAGCGGCGGCCAAGGCGGCAGCCGAAGCGGCGGCCAAGGCGGCAGCCGAAGCGGCAGCCAAGGCGGCAGCCGAAGCGGCAGCCAAGGCGGCGGCGGAAGCGGCAGCCAAGGCGGCGGCGGAAGCGGCGGCCAAGGCGGCGGCGGAAGCGGCGGCCAAGGCGGCGGCGGAAGCGGCGGCCAAGGCGGCGGCGGAAGCGGCGGCCAAGGCGGCGGCCGATGCGGCGGCCAAGGCGGCGGCGGACGCTGCTGCGGAAGCGGCAGCCAAGGCACAGGCGGAAGCTGCGGCGAAGGCGGCGGCCGACGCGGCGACCAAGGCAGCGGCTGACGCGGCGGCCAAGGCGGCTGCCGATGCGGCTGCCAAGGCGGCCTCCGACGCGGCGGCGGCCAAGGCAGCGGCGGACGCGGCGGCTGCTGCGGCGCAGAACGATCCGACCCAGCCGGTAGGCCAGGCGGTGAACTCCACGGTCAATATCATCAACGCGTCCACCAGCACGGGCAGCGCGGCCAGCACGGCGCCAGGCGTGAAGCCGCCTGCGGTTGCGGAGGCGGCTGGCGCGGGTTCCAGCTCGGGCGGCAGCGCGGTGTCCAGTGTGCCCGACGATGGGGATGAAAAGAAATCCGATGGCAAGAGCGGGCCGGATGCCGAAAAGGCAGCGGTCAATAAATCGGAACCGGCCAAGAAGATGTTCTGCAACTGATGTCGTGCGGGACCGGATGCGGCTTCCCCGGCCGCAATCCGTCACATTGGCCATGCTAGTTTCTTTTGGGCATTAAATTGCCGATTCGTGCTAGCATTTCGCCGTCCGCGCACCGGATGTGTCTTCTGAGGCGACAATCTCCTTGATTTTTCGGCAAATTCAGAAGAATTGCCTTGGTCCTGGGTAATAATCGCACCAGCGCAGCACCAAATAACTCCAAGAGCCTATATGACATTGAAACTAGCGCGCTTTTTCGCTGGCACCTTGCTAGCCGCCGCCGTCAACGCCGCCTGGGCCCAAGGGGCCAGCGACGACATCCGCTTCGAGATCAGCCGCTTCGACGTGAAGGGCAATACCCTGCTGCCCCAGGCCGACGTGGAGCGCCTGGTGGCGCCGTTCACGGGCCAGCGGCGCGACTTTGGCGACGTGCAGCGTGCGCTGGAAGCGCTGGAGGCGGCTTACCATGCACGCGGCTACAACGTGGTGACGGTGGAGCTGCCGGAACAGGAACTGAACCAGGGCGTGGTGCTGCTGAAAGTAGTCGAAACCAAAGTCGGCCGCGTCAAGGTGGAGAACAACCGCTACTTCGATGAAGCCAACATCCGGCGCAGCCTGCCCGCCTTGCAGGAGGGGCGCACGCCCAACCTGAACGAGGTCTCGAACAGCCTGCGCCTGGCCAATGAAAATCCCTCCAAAAAGGTCAACCTGAAACTGCAAAGCGGCGACACCGACGGCGAGGTCGATGCCCGTCTCGAGGTGACGGACGAGGATGCCTGGAAAGCCATGCTGAACGCCGACAACACCGGCACCGGGCAGACCGGCAAGACCCACCTGGGCTTCGTGCTGCAAAACGCCAACCTGTGGGGGCGCGACCACGTGGCCAGCCTGCAGTACACCACTACCGCCGAAGAACCGGGCCGCGTGAAGGTGTACGGCGTGGGTTACCACATACCGCTCTACAGCCTGGGCGATTCGCTGGACTTCTTCGGCAGCTATTCCAACGTCGACTCGGGCACCGTGTCGGCCGGCGTGATCGACCTGGCGGTCAGCGGCAAGGGCACCGTGTTCGGTGCGCGCTACACGCAGGGCCTGGCCAAGCGCGGCAAGCTCGACTCGCGCCTGGTGTACGGCGTCGACCACAAGGCCTTCAAGAACAGCGTGGTGGTGCTGGGCGCCGAACTGGGCAACGATGTGACGGTGCATCCGCTGAGCGTGAACTACGTCGCCAGCTGGAGCGCCGCATTCGGCGAATTGGGCGGCTCGGTGACCGTGCTGCACAACGTGGCCGGCGGATCGCGCGGCAGCCAGGCCGACTTCACGCGTGCGCGCATCGGCGCCAAGGACGATTACAACCTGCTGCGCCTGTCGGGCAGCTATAGCCGCAGCCTGCCGCAGGATTGGCAGGTACGCGCCATCGTCAACGGCCAGTACACGCCGGACGCGCTGATTCCCGGCGAGCAGTTCGGCGCCGGCGGCGCCAGTTCGGTGCGCGGCTTTTCCGAGCGGGAGATTTCCAACGATAAGGGCGTGAGCGGCAACCTGGAGCTGTACACGCCGAATTTCTGCAGGAGCGAGCGCTGGCAGTGCCGCGCGCTGGCCTTCTACGACACCGCCCACGTGTCGCGCAACCACGCGCTGGCCGGTGAACTGGCCAGCACCACCATCGGCAGCACCGGCCTCGGCCTGCGCGTGCTGATGGCCACTTACCTTAATCTTCAGCTCGACTACGGCCATGTGGTCCAGGCGGGCGCAACGGGGCGCGGCAGCGCCAACCGGCTGCACGTGCGGCTGGGACTGTCTTATTGAACGAGTTAATGATGCGAGCGTATTTCCCTGGCCACCTGAACCTGAAGCGCAAACTGCTGGCGGCCACCGTTGCCGCCTGTTTCGGCGCGGCTGCGCAAGCCAATCCCACGGCGCCGCAAGTGGTGGCGGGACAGGCGCAATTCAGCCAGCAGGGCAACCTGTTTTCGATTGCGAACGCGCCCAACACCATCATCAACTGGCAGAGCTTTTCTATCAACGCCGGCGAGATCACCCGCTTCATCCAGCAGGGCGGCGACAGCAAGGTGCTGAACCGTATTGTCGGCCAGGACCCCAGCAAGATCCTCGGCGCGCTGCAGTCGAACGGCAAGGTCTACCTGATCAACCCG
>NZ_LMDJ01000020.1 GCF_001425045.1 Massilia sp. Root351
TGCGCCGATGATAGTGCTGCAACCAGTGTGAAAGTAGGTTATCGTCAGGCTAGTTATATGAAAAAGCCCCGCCAGTGATCTGGTGGGGCTTTTTTGCGTTTGTGGCTTGGAGGCTGCTTTTTTCCCGGTTTCTATTGCTTGCAGGTAGGGCTCAGCCTAGCATGTGAAGACATCACTAGACTGGAGGGTGGCCATGCTGGGGAAATTCTCGATCGGGAAGCGTCTTGGTTTTGCATTCGGTTTGCTGACCTTGCTGTCGCTGCTGTTCGGCCTGATGGCTTACAGCGAGATCTCCGCCATGAACAGCCAGTGGCAGACCGTCAAGGAAGATGCCATTGCCAAGTCCAATGCCACCACCAAGGGTTCGGTGGCGCTGGGCAGCGCGGTCCAGATGTTCAAGAATTACGTGCTGCGCGGCGAAGACTACGACAAGCGCCTGATCGCCCAGCTGGACATCATCGATAGCATCGACGACGACTACAAGGCCACCGGCCGCATGACTTCCGAGGAAGAACGCATCCTCGCCAAGGTCCACCAGGACACCATCCTGTACCGCACCGCTCTCGGCAAGATCGTTGAACTTCGCGCAAGTGGCGTCAAAGATGCCGAAACACTCGACAAGTCCGTCAGCGGCGCCGACAAGCCGCTGGCCGATGCGCTGGAGCAGCTGCGCAAGATCACGGCCCAGACCACCAAGGCTTCCGACGAAAAGATGACCGCAGTCAGCGCCCGTGCGCGCCAGCTCATCGTCTCCGCGCTGGTGCTGCTGGTGATCCTGTCGATACTGGCCGCCGTCTTCATCACGCGCAGCATCACGCTGCCCCTGGATAACGCGGTGCAGGCAGCCAACCGCCTGGCCGAAGGCGACCTGGCGGTGTCGCTGCAGTCCGGAGCCAAAGACGAAACCGGGCAGCTGCTGCGCGCCATGGGCAATATGGTGGCCAAGCTGAAACAGGTGATCGACGGCCAGCGCGCGGCGGTGCAGGCCGCCAACAAGGGCGACTTCAGCAGCCGCGTCGACCTGCAGGGCCTGCAAGGCTTCCAGAAGGAGATGGGCGAAGGCCTGAACCAGCTTGTGACCACCACCCAGGGCGGCATCGACGACATGGTAGGCATGATGGAAGCCATCGCCGGCGGCGACCTGACTCGCACCATCGACAAGAAATACGAAGGCGCGTTTGGCGAGATGATGGGCTTCGCCAATTCTGCGGTGGCCAAGCTGTCGCAGGTGGTGTCCGAAGTGAACGACAGCGCGGCGGCGCTGGCCGCTGCTTCCGAGCAGGTCAGCGCCACGGCGCAGTCGCTGTCGCAGGCGGCCAGCGAGCAGGCCGCCAGTGTGGAAGAAAGCAGCGCTTCGATGGAGCAGATGACGGCCTCCATCAGCCAGAACACCGAGAACGCCAAGGTCACCGACGCCATGGCCAGCAAAGCGGCGACGGAGGCCACCGAGGGTGGATCGGCGGTGAAGGAAACCGTAGCGGCCATGAAACAGATCGCCACCAAGATCGTCATCATCGACGATATCGCCTACCAGACCAACCTGCTGGCCCTGAACGCCGCCATCGAGGCGGCGCGCGCCGGCGAGCATGGCAAGGGCTTCGCGGTGGTGGCGGCCGAGGTGCGCAAGCTGGCCGAGCGCGCGCAGGTGGCGGCCCAGGAAATCGGCAACGTGGCCGGCAGCAGCGTGAACCTGGCCGAGAAGGCTGGCACCTTGCTCGACTCCATGGTGCCCAATATTAAAAAGACATCCGACCTGGTGCAGGAAATTACCGCCGCCTCCGAAGAGCAGGCCACCGGCGTCAGCCAGATCAATATGGCGATGGGCCAGTTGAGCCAGACCACGCAGCAGAACGCGGCCGGTTCCGAGGAACTGGCATCGACCGCCGAGGAAATGAGCAGCCAGGCCGAGGAGCTGCAGCACACCATGGCCTTCTTCAATGTGGGCGCGGTGGCGGCGCCGGCGCGGGCTGCGCGCGGCCGCGCCGGCGTGCGCCAGGCGCCGGTCCGGGCCGCCGCCGTGCGGCCCGCGCCGCGCAAAGTGATGGGCGCCGAGACGGAGCCGGACGAATCGCAATTCACGCGTTTCTGAGGTTCCTGATCCGATGACTGCCGAACCCATCTCCGATCGGGAATTTACCCAGTTCCAGCGCTTCATCTACGAAGTGGCCGGAATCACGCTGGCGCCAGGAAAAAAGGCGCTGGTCAGCGGCCGACTGGCCAAGCGCCTCGCGCACCACAAGCTCACCAGCTACGGCGCGTATTTCAACATGATCGCCAGCGGCCAGTCCCCGGCCGAAACCCAGACCGCTGTCGATCTGCTGACCACTAACGAAACCTATTTTTTCCGCGAGTCCAAGCACTTCGACCTGTTGCGCAAGCTGGCTGCCGAAGCGCTGTCGCAGCGGCGCCCGTTCCGGGTGTGGAGCGCGGCCTGCTCCACTGGCGAGGAGCCGTACAGCATCGCCATGGTGCTGGACGACGTGCTGGGCGGCCAGGAATGGGAGCTGTACGCGTCCGACATCAGCACCCGCGTGCTGGCGGCGGCGCGCACCGGCCATTACGTGCGCGAGCGCACCAGCCACATTCCTCCCGCCTACCTGAAGCGCTACTGCTTGCGCGGCGTGGCCGAGCAGGACGGCACGCTGCTGGTGGAAAAGAGCCTGCGCCAGCGGGTGCAATTTCACCAGGTGAACCTGAACTCGCCCACGCCGCCCAAGTTCGGCCAGTTCGACGTGATCTTCCTGCGCAACGTGCTGATCTACTTCAGTCCCTCGACCAAGCACGAGGTGGTGGGGCGTTTGCTGGGCGCGTTGCGGCCTGGCGGCCACCTGCTGATTGGCCACTCCGAGAGCCTGCACGACATGGGCGGTCCGCTGCAGGTGCTGGCGCCGTCGGTTTATCGCAAGGTATGAGGCCGCCATGGCCGTCATTGACGTCTTCTTGCTGCCCGGCCAACATTTTGTCGGCGACGCACGGCACAGGATACGAACCTTGCTCGGTTCCTGCGTATCGATTACGCTTTGGCATCCACTGGCGCGGGTGGGCGCCATGTCGCACTTCCTGCTGACCATGGGCGACAAGGACGCCAAGAATGTCGGCCAGCTGAATGGGCGCTATTGCGAAGGCGCGCTGGAGCTGATGCTGGCGGACCTGGAACAGGCCGGCATCAATCCGGCCGAATGCCAGGCCAAGGTGTTTGGCGGCGGCATGATGTTCCCCGGCATAGAACGCGGCGACAGCATGGGGATAGGACGGCGCAACGGCGAGACAGCCGAACGCCTGCTTGAGCAGCACAAGATACCGGTGGTGTCCGAAAGCCTGTTCGGCGTCGGTCACCGCCATATTATTTTCAACGTCAGGACCGGCGACGTGTGGGTGCGCCAGGGGCCGCCTGGCACACCCGGGGTCAAGTCGTTGAAGGAGCGCTTATGAAGAAAATCAATGTGATGGTGGTGGACGATTCGGCCGTGGTACGCCAGGTCGTCACCGCGCTGCTGAACAAGGCGCCGGACATCCAGGTGCTGCATGCGGTGGCCGATCCCATCCTGGCCATGGAGCGCATGAAGACGGTGTGGCCGGACGTGATCGTGCTGGACGTGGAAATGCCGCGCATGGACGGCATCACCTTCCTGCGCAAGATCATGGCCGAGCGCCCCACGCCGGTGGTGATCTGCTCCACGCTGACGGCCAAGGCGGCCAAGACCACCATGGAGGCCATGGCCGCCGGCGCGGTCTCCATCATCACCAAGCCCAAGCTGGAACTGAAGCAGTTCCTGAACGACAGCTCGGACGAACTGGTGGGCGCGGTGCGTGCCGCCGCCGTGGCCAATGTGCGCCGCCTGGCCGGACGCGCCGCGCCCTTGCAGCCGGTGGCCAAGCTCACCGCCGACGCCATCCTGCCTGCCGCCGACGGCCGCGCCATGACGCAGACCACCGAGCGCGTGGTGGCCATCGGCACCTCCACCGGCGGCACGCAGGCGCTGGAAGTGGTGCTCACGTCGCTGCCGCGCGTGTCGCCCGGCATCGTCATCGTGCAGCACATGCCGGAGAAGTTCACGGCTGCCTTTGCCGAGCGCCTGAATTCCGTGTGCGAGATCACCGTCAAGGAAGCGCAGACCGGGGACCGCGTCACGCCCGGCCGCGCGCTGATCGCGCCGGGCGGCAAGCACATGCTGTTGCGCCGCAACGGTGCCCAGTATTTTGTGGAAGTGATGGACGGCCCGCTGGTGAACCGGCACCGGCCTTCGGTCGATGTGCTGTTCCGCTCCGTGGCGAAGTGCGCCGGCTCGAACGCGCTGGGCGTGATCATGACCGGCATGGGCGATGACGGCGCGGCCGGCCTGCTGGAGATGCGCAACGCCGGCGCCTACACGGTGGCGCAGGATGAAGCCAGCTGCGTGGTGTACGGCATGCCGAAGGAAGCAGTCAAGCGCGGCGGCGTGGAGCGCACCGTGACGCTGGACCAGATCGGCCGCGAGATCGTGCAGCAGATGAATTCCTTCCTGGCCTGAGGCAGTCCATGGCTGACTGGAGCGGCTGCACGGCGATGGTGGTGGAGGACAGCCCTGTCCAGCGCGACCACATGGCCGGGCTGCTGCGCCAGGCCGGCTTCGGCGACGTGCTGCTGGCTTGCGACGGCATCGATGCGCTGCGCAAGCTCAATGCGCGCGGCGTGCCGGTGGAACTGGTGCTGACCGATATGGACATGCCCGGCATGGACGGTATCGAGTTGATGCGCCATCTGTGCGAGCTGGAGCTCGCTGCCAGCCTGGTGGTGGCCAGCGCGCGCGAAGAACGGCTGCAGGAAGCACAGGCCAGTATGGCGCAGCGCGCGGCGCGCCTGGTGCTGCTGGGGACCG
The DNA here is from genome assembly GCF_001425045.1 of Massilia sp. Root351. Lineage (GTDB taxonomy): Bacteria > Pseudomonadota > Gammaproteobacteria > Burkholderiales > Burkholderiaceae_D > Rugamonas. The sequence continues at coordinate 4,860 of NZ_LMDJ01000020.1, forward strand.
CGCTCAAGCCGCTGCATTTCGACAGGCTTGGCGAGATCCTGGCGCGGGCCGACGCCGGCGGGCTGCGCCAGGCTACTGCCACCGGCTTGCCGGCACCGGCCGAAGTGGAAGCGGCGCTGGCGGACGGCCGCTTCCTGCCCTACTACGAGCCGCGCATCGAGATCGCCAGCGGCATGTTGCGCAGCCTGGACGTGCAGCCGTGCTGGATGCACCCGGAGCGCGGCCTGATACGCGCGGAGCGCTTTCTTCCCGCCTTGCCTGGCACGGACTGGATCGCGCCGCTGACGGCGGACATCGCGGCGCAGGCGCTGCGCCAGCTGCGTGCCTGGCATGACATCGGCCTGATCTCGCTGGGCCTGTCGATCAAGCTGCCGGTGGAGACCCTGGCCGACCGCAGCCAGATTGACCGGCTCAGTGCCCTGGTGCGCGAACTGGGCCTGGAACCGCGCACCGTGACCTGGGAATGCCAGGAGCCGGTGCTGGCGGGCGGTGCGCCGCTCACCATTGCCAACCTGGCGCACCTGGGCGTGCGGGGCTTCGGCCTGGCGCTGGGAGGCTACCGCGCCGGCCACACCACGCAGCAGCACCTGGCGCGCTGCCCGCTGACCGAGCTGCGCATCGACCCCGTCATCGTGCACGAAGCGTCACAGCATCCGCCGCGCCAGGCGCTGCTGCAGCAATCGCTGGCCGCCGCGCACCAGATGGGCATGGCGGCCGTCGCCGAAGGCGTCGAGCTGGTGGAGGATTTGGCCTTGCTGCGCAGCCTGGGCTGCGAACTGGCGCAAGGCGCGCTGGTGGCCGCGCCCATGCCCGGCAGCGCGCTGGCTGGCTGGATCAAGAACAACCGCAGGCGGTTAAAAGAGCTGGCGCAAACCGCGTAGGGTGGGATAGGCGGGCGTGTCCTACGCACGCATCGGCGCCGTGATCGGCAAGGTCAAAGTGAAGGTGGTGCCGGCGCCGGGCGTGCTGCGCACATCGATGCGCCCGCCCAGGATATCGCCGACGATATTGTGCACGATGTGCAGCCCCAGCCCCGAGCCGCCCACTCCAAGCTTGGTGGTGAAAAAAGGTTCGTAGATGTGCAGCAGGTTGTCCGCGCTGATGCCCTTGCCGTCGTCGGAAATGGTCAGCACCACGCTGCCCTGTTCTTCTCCGCTGGAGCTGATCGCGATAGTGCCGTAATCGCGCCCGTCCAGTCCGTGCGTAATGGCGTTGGTCAGCAGGTTGGTGATGACCTGGCCCAGCGGACCGGGATAGCTGTCCATCATCAGCGCCGGCGGAATGTCCTGCGTCACCGTGTAAGGCGTGCGGCGTATGGTGGGCAACAAGGTCAGCACATTGCCGGACACTACGTCCGCCAGCAGGAAGGTGCGGCGCTGGGCACTGGTCTGGTCCACCGCCACTTGCTTGAAGTTCGACACCATGTCGGCCGCGCGGTGCAGATTGCGCACCAGCACCTCCACCGCCGTATTCGCGTTCGACAGATAGCTGTCGAACACCGAGCGTTTCATCGGCTCGCCCCGGCTGAACATGGCGCGGATCTCGCTGGTCTGGTCCTCGAAAGCGCTGGCGATCATCAGGCTGTTGCCGATGGGCGTGTTCAGCTCGTGCGAGATGCCGGCAACCAGCGCGCCCAGCGCCGCCAGCTTTTCGCTATGCACCAGTTCCTCTTTCGCGCGGTTTAACTGTTCGAACATTTGCTGCAGGTCCCGGTTGGCCTTGCGCAATTCCAAATGGGTGTTGATGCGGGCCAGCACTTCCTCGATCTGGAAGGGCTTGGTGATGTAATCGACGCCGCCGGCTTCGAAGCCGCTGACCTTCTGGCGCGCGTCGGCCAGGCTGGTCATGAAGATGACGGGGATATCGCGGGTGGCCTCGCTGGCCTTCAGGCGGCGGCAGGCTTCGAAGCCGTCCATGCCCGGCAGCACCACGTCCATCAGCACCAAGTCGGGCAGGCCGAACTCCGCGCGCATCAGGCCTTCTTCCGCATGGCGGGCAATCAGCACCAGGAAGCCCCGGGAAGACAGGTGATCGAGCAGGGCGGTCAGGAATGAAGGCGAGTCATCCACCACCAGTATGGTGGGCGGACTTCCGGCCGGCAGTTCATGTGGGACCATCCTGACTCCTGTCGAATATGGCTGCAACACCTGCTGCGGAAAGTATATTCCAAAAACACTGTTGCAAGGCGGGGCAGGCTTTGCTATAGTTCTGTCCCCGCGCTGCTGAACACACGCAGCGCTGGATGAGAAGAGAAAAGAGGGTTGACGGAAGTATCGACAAGCCTCATAATATCGCCTCTCTGCTGCTGAACAAAACGCTTCAGCAAGTAACGCAGAATTCTTTAAAAATTAACAGTCGATAAGTGTGGGCGTTTGATGATGATGCCGGA
>NZ_LMDJ01000021.1:0-2756 GCF_001425045.1 Massilia sp. Root351
GCCGATGATAGTGCTGCAACCAGTGTGAAAGTAGGTTATCGTCAGGCTAGTTATATGAAAAAGCCCCGCCAGTGATCTGGTGGGGCTTTTTTGCGTTTGCAGCCGAAAAAACAACTATTATCCTTTTGTTATCTGATAAGATTTTTGCAATATCAATTAGCAAAGGAGTTGACATGCGAACACGGGCAATCGGGCTGCTGGCGGCTGCAATGGTGACAACTGGCGTGGCGGCGGAGTCCTTCCGCAGCGACGTCACGCGCACCAGCTACGGTGTGGTGCACGTCAAGGCGGCGGATTTCCGCAGCTTGGGCTACGGGCTGGCTTACGCCTACGCAGAAGACAATGTTTGCATGCTGGCCGACACGCTGCTGACAGTGCGCGGCGAGCGCTCGCGTTATTTCGGCCCCGACCTGCACGCCACCAAACCGAAGAACGGGGAATACGGAGCGGCGCTTGATTTCATCGACCTGCGCAATGAGGACAGCGACTTCTTCTTCAAAGGCTATCTCGATCTGGAGCAACTGCGTGCCGGCTATGCTGCCAGCACCCAGGAAGTGCGCGATGTCCTGACCGGCTACGTGGCCGGCTATAACCGCTACCTGCGTGACCGCGCCGCCACGTTGCCCGCCGCCTGCAAAGGCGCCGCCTGGGTCAAGCCCATGAGCCTGGATGACATGTATTTGCTGATCGCTGAAAAAGCGCTGCATGCCACCGGTGAAGCGTTTGCCGGCGCAATTGTCGCCGCCGCGCGCGAACCGTCGGCCGCTGTTGTCCTGGCCAAGACCATGGCGCCGGCCAGCCGTAAAATCCCGATGGGTATGCCTGCCGGAGTGGGCAGCAACGGTGTCGCGATCGGCAAAGATGCCAGCGCCAACGGACGGGGGCTGCTGCTCGGTAATCCCCACTATCCATGGAACAGCGCGGACCGTTTCTACCAGATCCACCTGACAGTGCCGGGAAAGTACGATGCCATGGGCGCCAGCCTGGGCGGCATGCCCGCCGTGGTCATCGGCTTCAACAAGGACATGGCCTGGACCCATACTGTGACCAAGGCGGTGCATTTCACTACCTTCAAGCTCGACCTGGACCCTGCCGATCCCACCGGCACCACATATTTCTATGACGGCGCGCCGCTCAAGATGACTTCGCGCACCGTGTCGGTCGACAGCCTGCAGACTGATGGCACACTGGCATCCAGGCAGAAGACCTTCTACTTCAGCAAGCAGGGCGCGGTCATTGTTATGCCGGACGCGGGGGTGGACTGGACCGCCACTACCGCCTTCGTGCTGGGCGACGCCAACCGCAACAATACGCGCCTGGTGCAGCAGTGGCTGGCCATCGGCAAGGCGTCCAACGTCGCAGCGGTGAAGAGTAGCCTCAACGCCATCGCTGGCTTGCCGTGGGTGAACACGATAGCGGCGGACCGGGACGGTAACACGCTGTACATGGACGGCAGTGCCGTGCCGCATATGGGCGCGGACAAATTCCTGTCGGATTGCATGGTGTTACCGGCCCTGGTCGGCTTCGACGGCGCGCGCAGCGAGTGCGCATGGGGCCAGGATCCGGACACGCCCGCTGGGATTTTTGGCGGCGCCAATATGCCGGCGCAGGAGCGCCAGGATTACGTGGCCAATTCCAATGATGCCTACTGGCTCAGCAATGCGCGCGAATTCCTCACCGGTCCCGCACCTTATGGATACTCGCCGCTGTACGGCTCGACGGATGTGGAGCAGACACTGCGTACGCGCATCGGCTTCAAGCAGCTGGAATCCGCGCTGACCCAGGAGCGCTTCCTGAATACCGACGACTTGCAGCGCCTGATGTTTGCCAACCGCGTGCATGCCGCCGAGCTGGTCCTGCCCGAGCTGCTGCCGGCCTGCCTGGCATCGAACGACCGGAACCTGCTGCTGGCGTGCGCGGTGCTGATGATATGGGACCGTAAGGTCGATCTCGATAGCCGGGGCGCGGTGCTGTTCCGAGAGTTCTGGAATGTGGCTGCCGGCATCCCGGACAAGTGGGCCGTGCCGTTCGACGCTGCCGACCCGGTTAATACTCCGCGCGGCCTGGCCGCCGCAGCCAAGCCGGCCATGCTGGACGCGCTGCGCACGGCCGTGGCCAAGCTGAATGCACAGGGCGTGCCCCTGTATGGCCGACTTGGCGATTACCAGAATGAGATCCGCAACGGTAAGCGTTATCCGCTGCATGGCGGTATTGGCGACATCGATGGGTCCTACAATTCCATCAATATGGATGGGGAGCTGAAGGCTACGGGCTATACCAACGTCAACTGGGGGACCAGCTATGTGCAGGTGGTGGGCTTCGACCAGGCCGGTCCGGTGGCCAAGGGCTTGCTGGTCTACGGCCAGTCGGTCGATCCGAAGTCTGCGCACTATGCGGACCAGCTGCCGCTGTACGGACGCAAAGCGCTTTTCCGGTTGCCATTCACGGACACGCAGATCCGCACCGACGCAGGCTACAAGCATAAAGTGCTGACGGAAAATTAGTCTTGCAATTGCCGGGCGGGGGCGGCTATAATTCCGTCCCCGCGCTGCTGAACATCCGCAGCGCAGGATGAAGGAAAAAAACAGGGGTTGACGGATGAAGCGAAAAGCCCCATAATCTTCCTTCTCTGCTGCTGAACAAAACGCTTCAGCAAGTAACGCAGAATTCTTTAAAAATTWACARTCGATAAGTGTGGGCGTTTGATGATGATGCCGGAGGCGCAAGCCTCTTAGCTCAAATTATTAAACGCTCAA
>NZ_LMDJ01000021.1:2775-4332 GCF_001425045.1 Massilia sp. Root351
TGAAAACAGAGATTGAACTGAAGAGTTTGATCCTGGCTCAGATTGAACGCTGGCGGCATGCTTTACACATGCAAGTCGAACGGTAACAGGGAGCTTGCTCCGCTGACGAGTGGCGAACGGGTGAGTAATATATCGGAACGTACCCAAGAGTGGGGGATAACGTAGCGAAAGTTACGCTAATACCGCATACGATCTAAGGATGAAAGCAGGGGACCGCAAGGCCTTGTGCTCCTGGAGCGGCCGATATCTGATTAGCTAGTTGGTAGGGTAAAGGCCTACCAAGGCATCGATCAGTAGCTGGTCTGAGAGGACGACCAGCCACACTGGAACTGAGACACGGTCCAGACTCCTACGGGAGGCAGCAGTGGGGAATTTTGGACAATGGGCGCAAGCCTGATCCAGCAATGCCGCGTGAGTGAAGAAGGCCTTCGGGTTGTAAAGCTCTTTTGTCAGGGAAGAAACGGGTGCGGCTAATATCTGCATCTAATGACGGTACCTGAAGAATAAGCACCGGCTAACTACGTGCCAGCAGCCGCGGTAATACGTAGGGTGCAAGCGTTAATCGGAATTACTGGGCGTAAAGCGTGCGCAGGCGGTTTTGTAAGTCTGTCGTGAAATCCCCGGGCTCAACCTGGGAATGGCGATGGAGACTGCAAGGCTAGAATCTGGCAGAGGGGGGTAGAATTCCACGTGTAGCAGTGAAATGCGTAGAGATGTGGAGGAACACCGATGGCGAAGGCAGCCCCCTGGGTCAAGATTGACGCTCATGCACGAAAGCGTGGGGAGCAAACAGGATTAGATACCCTGGTAGTCCACGCCCTAAACGATGTCTACTAGTTGTCGGGTCTTAATTGACTTGGTAACGCAGCTAACGCGTGAAGTAGACCGCCTGGGGAGTACGGTCGCAAGATTAAAACTCAAAGGAATTGACGGGGACCCGCACAAGCGGTGGATGATGTGGATTAATTCGATGCAACGCGAAAAACCTTACCTACCCTTGACATGGMAGGAATCCYYGAGAGATYRGGGAGTGCYCGAAAGRGAACCTKCACACAGGTGCTGCATGGCTGTCGTCAGCTCGTGTCGTGAGATGTTGGGTTAAGTCCCGCAACGAGCGCAACCCTTGTCATTAGTTGCTACGAAAGGGCACTCTAATGAGACTGCCGGTGACAAACCGGAGGAAGGTGGGGATGACGTCAAGTCCTCATGGCCCTTATGGGTAGGGCTTCACACGTCATACAATGGTACATACAGAGGGCCGCCAACCCGCGAGGGGGAGCTAATCCCAGAAAGTGTATCGTAGTCCGGATTGTAGTCTGCAACTCGACTGCATGAAGTTGGAATCGCTAGTAATCGCGGATCAGCATGTCGCGGTGAATACGTTCCCGGGTCTTGTACACACCGCCCGTCACACCATGGGAGCGGGTTTTACCAGAAGTAGGTAGCTTAACCGCAAGGAGGGCGCTTACCACGGTAGGATTCGTGACTGGGGTGAAGTCGTAACAAGGTAGCCGTATCGGAAGGTGCGGCTGGATCACCTCCTTTCTAGAGTATGGC
>NZ_LMDJ01000022.1 GCF_001425045.1 Massilia sp. Root351
TCAACATTATGCTGTTAATCGTCCGAGAGTTTTTTGGTGATGTCTTGCAGGTTCATCATGGCTGCGCACCCGTTTGGCCAGGCGCCAGTTCAAACAGGGCGTCGTAGCGCTTGGCCTTGACGATTTGCTCCCAGGCCTGTTCCGGCAGTTGCGCAATCATCCGGCTCAGGCGTTCGGCCTGCGGCACATCGGGGTTGCTCAGATGGGCTTTGACCATGGCGTTGTCGTCGAACGAGGGCGAGACGGTCATCATCAGGCCGGCGAACAGGTGCTGCGCGCTGGGATCGGTGATGCCGTAGCCGTTGGCGCGGCTGACCGCTGCGATGGCCGCTTCGCGCAGCATGCCGCGCTTGATGCCGGCGATGTCCTCCGGGCAGGTCTCTTCCCAATGCCGGACGATGCTTTCGTACAGGTTCTCTTTGTCGAAGTACATCAGCTGGTCGCGCTGGGCCAGCGTAAGGCTGATGGGGGCGAAGGCGTAGCGGGCGATGTCGGCCGGCGTGGCGGGCACGATGTCGATGCTGTAGCGCTGTTGTCGGCGCGCCCCGCCCGCATCAGCCGCAGGATCACCGGCACGCCGACCAGCNCTTGTCGAAGTACATCAGCTGGTCGCGCTGGGCCAGCGTAAGGCTGATGGGGGCGAAGGCGTAGCGGGCGATGTCGGCCGGCGTGGCGGGCACGATGTCGATGCTGTAGCGCTGCCGGCGGCGCGGTTCGAGCGCGCTCCAGGCGCTCACGGGGGCGAAGAAGTAGCGCTTCTGCTGCGCGTCCAGCGCGGAGGGCAGGCCGAGCAGGATGCGCGGGTCGTAGAAGCGCATCACGACCAATTGACCGCCGTCGATTTCGCAATCCAGGCGGCGCGTGAGCATGGGCGCGAGCACGGGCAGCGTGTAGGGACTGGTTATCCAGCTGACGCTGGGCGCGGCCTGTTCCAGCCGCGCCTACGTGGTGAAGTCAAATTGCTTCGTGCAAACGCTAACGTAGTGGTCGATCGACGTGTCCTTCCTGGTCATATTAACGTTACCCCGAAGGGCGAAGTCATCCAAGTGATGAGCAGTGTGGGGTTGTCGGAGACCGAAAAACAGGCATTGCAGCGGGCGGGCGATATCCGCTGAGTTCTTAACTCAGGAAGGCTGGTCTGAGGGCGCCAACGGCGAGATCCTAAACTCCCGTGGTAGAAAACTGTTTGATATCGGCTTCATCAACGCGATCAAAAAAACACTTGCTTCATGATCGCACTGAAAAAGCGAATTCGTCGCCCCAGCCGGTTCAAGCTCACTAATCTCCAGACCCAAAGTATCTGAGCGTTTTACCCACATCATAGTGACACTTTTATGGTCGTGGAAAAGCCTTTACAACGACTTCGCCGTTTCGCGTGCTACTCTTTCGTTCTCTTCCGCTATCGCATAGTACTTGGAGTACGTTTCTATACGAGTGAAATCCTCAAGAGATCGAATCTCGTCTGGAGAGTAGCGCATCCGGCGGTTCATGACCGCAAACATTGTGAGTGCTGAGAGAAAGATCAGAGATACAAATATGAGAAGCATACCGCGCAATGAAAACACGCGCCCCCAAAATCCATGAATCTCCAAAGCAGGGGTCCAAGGAACCGGCGAAGGCATGAAACTCAGCGGATAAACCACTCCAACCAGAAATAACGCTGAAACCATTATTAGTGCCCACATAATCGCTGCTGATGACTCAGGGTTTGACGACGTGGCTTCGAGAAAGTCCGAAATCGTTCGCATGTGATGGCGTATCTCGACTTCTAACGCATCGATCGCTTCACGCTCCTTCTGAAGTTCGGCATGCGGATTATTAATTGATGAAAGCCTGCGCGAAATCGGATGTGACATGGGAATAGAGAATCCGTCTCCGCCCAACCCTAGCGATGATGCCAACGCCCCGGCCGCCCCAAGCTTTGAGCGACGCTCTGATTGCAACCGTGCCATTTCTTGGATGCGTTGTCGCTCAGCCTCAGCAGCCGCCTCACGCCTATCCTTTGCAGATTGAAGAGCTCGAATTGCATTTTCGCGCGCGAGATAAGGTGGGAACCTTAGCTTCGCATAGAGATCTTCTGACGTGAGGTTATCGTCCTTATCAAGGAGATCCTCAGCCTTCTCCAACTGACTCTCCGCCATGAGGCGAACATACCATGCAAAGGCAAGGTTTTCCGCACTATTCTCCAACTTGGTTGCTGCCGCTCGAAGCGACTTGAAGCGAGCAGTTCTTTCGCCGAATTGCGCTTGATTGGAAAGAATCTTAGTAATAATGAACGCACCAAAAATGCCAACTATCGCCGCCGAAGACTGCGAAAGTGAGCTGAAAAACCAATTCCAATCCATCGTATTTCCTATTAATTGTCCAATCAGTTCAAAACCGATTATTTTTAATATACAGCTACCGCAGCGGCCAACGCTATCGCCATCAGCCAAAACGCAGCATACTTATTTTCATGAGGGTTGACGATAGGGTTGCAATGGCTAGGGAACCGCAGATCAATTGAGTTTTTGGCGTCGCGGAGCTTGCTCGGTGCTTATCGTTTAAGTTCTACAAGTGAAAAATGGGACGTAAGAACGGCGAATTCGTCTCCGTTCTTACCGATTCTTACGCTCGGGACGGACCTCGGGTGTTGGGCAGCTTAAAGCGTCGGCCAGCGAGCACCAAGTTGGCGAAGGCGAACAGCGAGTAGAGCTGGGCAGTGTTCTTGGCCAGGCCCCGATAGCGCGTTTTGCGATGACGGAAAAGGTTCTTCAGCACATGGAACGGATGCTCGACTTTTGCCCGCACGCTTGCCTTGAGTACTTCAAGCTTTTCGCGTTGGCGCCCCAGCTTATTGTTCGGCAACGCCTTGCGCACCGCGCGCTTCATGGCCACGAACCAGGTTACCGATTTCCCTTGATTCTCKTCGCGCTTTTCAACGCCTTGGTAGCCCGCATCGCCCAGCGCAGCAATCTCGTCGCCGTGCAGCAGCGCGTGMGCTTGCGTGACGTCGGCCACGTTGCCAGCCGTGCCGATCAGCGTGTGCACCAGACCCGAAGTCGCGTCCACGCCRATGTGGGCCTTCATGCCAAAGTGCCAGTCGTTGCCTTTCTTGGACTGGTGCATTTCGGGATCGCGYTGYTTGTCTTGGTTCTTGGTCGAYGGYGGYGCCGCGATCAGCGTGGCGTCGACGATGGTCCCCTCGCGCATCATCAAACCCTTCTCGGCCAAGTGGCCGTTGATGGTGTCGAAGATTTGGCGCGTCAGGCCATTGGCTTCCAGTGGCGTCGACGATGGTCCCCTCGCGCATCATCAAACCCTTCTCGGCCAAGTGGCCGTTGATGGTGTCGAAGATTTGGCGCGTCAGGCCATTGGCTTCGAGCAGATGGCGGAACTTCAGCAAAGTCGTCGCGTCCGGTGCCGACTCGCGGTTCAGGTCGATGCCCACGAAACCCCGGATAGCTTGGCTGTCGTAGATCGCATCTTCAATGCCCTCGTCGGACAGCCCGAAGCACTGCTGGGCCACGTACATGCGCAGCATGCGCGCCAAGCCAATCGGCGGACGGCCAGCACCTGCGGCTTTCGGGTAAAACGGCTCAATGAGCTTGTGCAGCTTTGTAACGACCCACTGAATTCCTGCACACGTCATAATTGAGGAAATTGACAGTGAGTACAAAGATGGACGAAGAGGTAAAACGCTGGACGGCCAAGCGC
>NZ_LMDJ01000023.1 GCF_001425045.1 Massilia sp. Root351
CTGTAATGACCCAGCGAAATCTGCTCAACTTACGCGGCTAATGCAAAAGTAGCCGCCGGGGTTTGCATCCTCAGCGCCTGGTGTGGACGCTTGTGGTTGTAAAACTGAATCCAGTCGCCGATCACGCGGCTGGCGTGCTGCAAAGTCTCGAAACGATGCCGGTGCGTGCACTGTTCCTTCAAAGTGCGGATTACCCTTTCCACCATGCCATTTTGTTGTGGGCAGTGCGGCGTGATGAACTCCTGCTTGAGGCCATAGCCACGCACCAGTGCCGTGAAGCTGCGGCTGGTGAAGACTAGACCGTTGTCACTGCGCAGCAGGAACGGTGCCGGCACACGGCCCAACGTGCCAAAGCGGGCAATCAGAGCATGTTCCAGCGCGCTTGAGGCCGTGCAGGCCTTGCCGCTGCGCGACAGGTGCCAGCCCAGCAGTTCTCGGGTGTGGCAGTCGATCACCAAGGCCAAGGTCGCCCAGCCATCCTTGCCCGCCCAGATCCGGCACATGTCCGTTGACCAACGCTCGTTGGGCGCCCGCGCCACGGAAGGCAGTGCCTGAATGCGCGGACGAAAACCGATGGCCCGTTTGCGCACCTGCCATCCCTTGAGCTGGAAAATGCGTTGGACGGTGTTTTTGTTCATGCCTAACAGGTAGGCCACCGTGCGGTAGCCGAAGGACGGCGATTCCTCGATCATCGCCTTGATGGGCGCGGACAGCTCTGGCTTGACCTTCGGCGTTGCTTTGGTCGGCTTGTAGTAGGCCGTGCGACGCGGCACCTCCAGCCACTTGCATAGCTTGCTCACCGGGACGACCAATCCATCTTCTTTTAGTCCCTGGCGGATCGTTTCTATCACTTCTCGTCCTCGCCCAACAGGGACTGCAACTTTTTTCTTACGCGCAGCTCCAACATCGCTTCGCCGTAGGCCTCCTGCAACTCCTTGATCTGGCGTTCGTACTGCTCCCGCACATCGAGCGGGTTGGCGCGCAGTGCGTTCTCCATGCCACGCTTGCCATCGTCGACCCAGGCTTCAACTTCCGACGGCGCCAAGTCGTACGCGCGGCTCGCTTCTGCGACCGTCGTCTTGCCTTGAATGATCTCCAACACCAGCGCGCTCTTGCGCTTGGCCGTCCAGCGTTTTACCTCTTCGTCCATCTTTGTACTCACTGTCAATTTCCTCAATTATGACGTGTGCAGGAATTCAGTGGGTCGTTACANTGCGCTTGGCCGTCCAGCGTTTTACCTCTTCGTCCATCTTTGTACTCACTGTCAATTTCCTCAATTATGACGTGTGCAGGAATTCAGTGGGTCGTTACACACCTGCTGCTACGGCCTCAATGACCGTTCCAATCGTAGGTAGCAGTTTTGCGATCTTGCCGACCTCCACCGCCGTTTTGCCTGGCACCAGTTCCATAGCTACATTGCCGTAGCGTACCTCCAGCAGCATATCGTCGGCGCTGCCGCTGAACCACGCTTTGACGCGCTTCTGCACGACTTCAGTAGTCGTCTCACCCGTCTCTTTATTCACGACCTTCTTCTGCTTGTCTGGGCCCACAAAGGGTTTCCCATCGACGTAGCACAGAGCGAGCGCCTTTTGCTCTTGCAGGCGTTCCAGCAACCGATTGCGACGGTTGATGATTGGATCGCTGCTTTTTGCTTCTTGTTTAACGGTCATTTTCAAAGTGCTCAAGATGGATGCTTTCGACATTTCATACTCCTGTGTGTTGTTTAAGTGCTCACAGTTTATGGTCGAGCAATGCAAAGAGCTACCGAAACATTGCCGAAAATCATTGAATTTTTTCAACACATGCCTTGACCACGCTATCTGCTACTCGGTTGTGTAGCGTAGCTAATTTCTTTCCCGCTAATCGCATGGATTCGCTGTCGCTTTGACTTAGGAATAGGGATCGCTGCTGCAACACGACGCTCAACACAGCTAATGCCTCGATGCTTGGCTCTTTGCCTCTCGCCTTCAAAACGCTCATATAGGATGGGTCTTTGTTCAGGTAATTGCGACTGAAAGCATACGCTGACTTGCACATATTTTCTTTCTTCAGTTCATCGTAAATATCTTGTATTTGCATTCGTAATTTTTCCTATGTTGTATTCGTATTTATCGGATCGCTAACGGAAAAATTGTGATTTTGATGGAGATTGTATAAATACCTATGCGCCGCTACAGCAATAGTGCGTAGTGGTGAACGAGCAAAAAAATATCAATTTTTGCTCTTCTCGCTCGATAAAATATAAATGCAAAAATTTAAACAAGACACGCATATAAATCCATTAAACCGCCAAGCTGTACGCGAAGAAATTACTAAAAGCATTACTCAAGGCGCTGCTAATTTTGACTATGCAGTTACGCTTACATTTCCATACAAGGTACATAGCCGTGAAGAAGTACAAGAACGTCTAAAATTCTTTCGCGACAAGTACAATGCTTCTCTTAATTACAAGAAAAATCATTTACGTTCCGTAAAATACGACTGTAAATTAAGTGCGCCGTTTGCTGCCTTCATAGAGGGTGATGGAATTGATAAACACTTTCATATTCACCTCGCGTTGCATAAACCAGAAGATTATAGCGACGAACGTTTTGCTATGTTGATTGCCTTACTTTGGCAAGAAGTAACTCATAGACCAGATACACATACAAAATGCAAAGCCATCTACAGCGAAGGTTGGGCAGAGTACATTACAAAGCAGTTTGGCACTTGTAATACAAGCGCGTACGACGAGCTTAACAACAACATTTACTAATACGCAGGCCAGTTAGGCAGAGAATAAACGCTGCTGGCTTGAGTAAATGTGAACAGGGCAACTGGCAACAGTTAGCCTTGTTTACAGTCACGCCAGTAGTAATCGCATTATCACTATCTTCATATCACTTCAACTAAACATCACTAATAAATAGTGACAGCATAAGTCAATAATGATCACAGTATCAGCCAGTCAGTATAACTGCATAGGATCTATCACGAATAGAATTATTGCAGTACACGGTATCAACGACAACCAACGGCGATACGAATTGATAAGTCTTTTCAAGAATGTACCGATGTACGCATTCTGCTCAAGACTGATATAAATTCTTCAAAATGTTCAAGGCCGATTCGGCAACGGCATCAGTGCATAATCGAAATCCATAACAAGTAAAATACCAATTGCATAACGCGACAATGGGCATCGAATTGCTCTGTAAGCAATGGGGCGCAAAAAAGACGCTACAACGCATTTTTCCGCCCGTCAGCTACGCAGGCATATCCGACGCCTAACAAACGCAGCAGCGGGCGGTTTTGGGCGGGTGCTTGCGTCTGTGCACTTGCGCGCGCATTGCAGCGGCGCAGCTATTCCAATACGATGTACAACTGACCGATCAATCGACCAAGGCAAGATGACACGACAGGAACCTATTGCAGCAGTGGCGGAACGATATCCGCATCTGACCCAGCAAGACGCCGAAGTAGCTGTCAAGCTGATTTTGGACGCGGTGGCTGCTGCGATCAGTACCGGCGCTGGCGTCGAGATACGCGGCTTTGGCACATTCAAGTTGAAGGAGGTGGGCGCACGTACAGGACGAAATCCGAAGACAGGCGAAGCCGTAGCGGTGCCAGCGACCGTCAAAACATACTTCAAGGCAGGCAAGGAGCTGAGGGAAGGGGTAGGGCGATGACGGTGATGACTGAGGAGTGGGCCAGTTTTTGGTATCAGTGTCTTGGCCGAAACAGCGATTACGATGATTACTGCATTGCTCGACAGAATGATGCAGTTGTGCGCTGCCAGGACTACGAAAAGAAGTTTAAGCACATTGCGGATATCTACGAAGACTTCGGAGATGTCAGCGATGGATTTGACGGCCTCGAAAGCCATATATGGAAAGATTGGTTTGAGCCGAGGCAGCACCTATTTCTGCCTGGCATTCAACAGATCATAAACCCAAGTGCATACACGGCAGCTGAAGGTCATATTCTGCTCAATATTCCGCTTGCAAAAGACCCAGTTGAAACGCAAAAACTGCTGGAACGCTACTTGGCCGACTATTACATCAAGCACGAAGTGATGCCTGCAACAGAACCAAAATACCGCTTGCAGAAAAAGAGGAGCGGGCAGGTGTTGCACGGTTATGAGCAAGTGAGGCAGGCCTGTATAGCCGGTCAACATAGTTATCTGCATTGCGACGAAGATGGCGATGTGCGCGGCGAGTTGTCATACAAAGAAGTCGTAGCAAACTTCATCAGACGAGAGGCCGGAAATTTGGGATGGGAGCTCGAAGCAGATGAAAGAAAACGAATTGAAGAGACTGGCTTGTTATCAGACCAAAAATTTAATAGCGTCAAGGTGCAATTGAACCGATGCCGCCGAGACTTCAAAGCATTAGCAAAGAATGTCATTCGCAATCGCTTTCCTGATCTGAGTCCGTTTGAATCAAACGCCTACGATCACTTTGAACGATAGCGAGAAACAAGAAAAATATAACTCTGTTCCCTACTTCCCCGACATTTTTCAGAGTGCGAAACTGACCTCAGCTTAGGCCTAAGCGACAAAGCAGGTTCGCAAACTAATTTGAAACTTATCGAGGATTAGCTATGGAAGACAATCTAAAGTCCTTCTTGGACAGCATTCAACAGGAATTCCCGAACGCGGTGCCGACCGATGAATGCAATCCGGCGCGGCATACACCTGACACTCTGGAAGAGGCGCGGCAAAAGGTCGTCAAGAAATTGCAACTGAACAAGACCTACTTTGAGAACGGCGGCAAGCCTGCGGCCGGCGAAAAGAAGCTCGACACGGTGTTCAAGAAGATGCCGAACGGTACATACTCAATCGGCGTCAAGTATGGCAATCGGTGGCTGCAAGACATCTTTGGCGCTGGCAAAAAAATGTATCGCAATCTTCGTAAAGATCAGATGGTCAAGATGTTTGACAAGCTGATTGCCGCTGCGGAAGCAAAGGCGTTTGACGAGGCCATTTTGGTCGTTATGGCAAGCAACCTTGCTGCGAAGCAAGGAGATGGCGATGAGTGACCTTGACAAGCCACTTGGGGTTACTGGCGAGGACGTGAACGCTTCTGTACTTACGCTTTCACCCTTAGTAGCAATCGAGATGAAAAAACTGTTGACGTATCCGGATCATCAAGTTGTGCCTTGGTATGCGAAGGGATATCTTACCGGTCCCGCTTACAATCAATTGGCGCACCAGTTAAAGGAAACGGCAGAGGGCTTGTCTGCCGTTCTTGATGCAGTGAAAAAGGATCCAAACGGTGAAAGTAGCCGTTACTATCATCGGACTATTTTGCTCAGCATCGTCGAGAATATGGGAATCGAGCAGCAAGGTTCAACCGTGGAGGTTACGTGGCCGGATCGTAGAGAGGTTGCCATTTCTGAATATGAGTACTGCAATTTTAGTTTGATTCTTCCTGGTGCGTTCCTATTTACGACCTGTTCGATTGGTACCAAGTGGACAAGTCGGCGTAGGCTTGGTAATGGATTAGCAGTATCAAAATAATTTCGTAGCAAGGAGCTTGTGGCTTAGAGGTCGCAAGCTCCTTTTTCATTTGCGCCAACATATGGTGTCAGGCAAGCTCAACAGCCTGCAAAAGCATAGTGTCGTTGACGTCGATGTACCTCTGCGTCGTCGACAGGTTTTTGTGTCCGGCCAAGGTCATCAGCACTTTTGCACTGACACCTTTCTGCGACAAGTTGGTGATGAAGGTACGTCGGCCGCTATGACTACTGGCACCCTCAAGGCCAGCAGCAGCGTACAGATGCGCGAACAACTGGCAGAGTGAGTTCGCGGAAAACGCAGTGCCCTTCTGCGAACGCAGCAAGGGCTTGGCGACTTCTTGTTGTTGTTTCAAGTTGGCAAGTATATAGTAGGTACGCATCGCTTCGATCAGCTTGCTGCCGAGTACGATGGTGCGGCCTTCGCTGCCTTTTGTTTGTGCAGCGGTTAGGTGGATGAAACTTTTGACATCGCCGCTCTTGGTGAATACGTCGCCGATAGTCAGCGCGGCAATTTCCTTGACACGTAGGCCTGCGTAGAAGCTGAGCAGGATCGCCAGCTTGTTACGCTCTGCGTGTCTGTCTGCACTTGCAACTGCCAGGACGCGTTTGAGTTCAGCAGGGGAAAGGGTTTTTGCTTGCTTCATTAGCTGCTCCAAAATCGTGCGTTTTAAGTAGCAGCAGTATATTTTCTGACATTGTGGTTGGACAACCGAAGTGTGCACGGCAGTGGTCTTCAATTAAATCAAGCAGTTACGCAATAATGTTGAGTAATTCGTATTTCCTTATGTTTTATTGAATAGGAGTAGCGATGGTTGATTTCAACAAGCTTAGAACAAGAACAGCAAAGGCTAAGGCAATTGATCCTGTAGAGATCTTTCGTCGGCAACCGAAGCCTATTGGCATCAACGATCTTTATACAAGCCAAGCAGAGGTGCTTCAGGCTTGGTTCGACCGGCGAACTGATCGAGATGTGGTGTTGAAATTGCATACGGGAGGCGGTAAAACCCTTGTTGGGTTACTGATGGCCCAGTCGACATTGAATGAGACTGGTGAGCCAGTACTGTACTTAGCGCCTACAACTCAGCTGGTTCAGCAAACTATTGAGAAGGCAAATGCTCTCGGTATTGCAGTTGTGCCCTATGAAACTGGAAAACCTCTCAATGATGACTTTGTAAACAGTAAAGCCATCATGATTGCAACATACAGCGCGCTATTTAACGGCAGGAGTAAATTTGGTGTTAGGGGTACGGGGCGTCCCCAGACAGTTGCTGCCGTCATACTTGATGACGCTCATGCTGCTTTTTCTGTCGTTCGTGACTCATTCACGTTAGAGGTGAAGTCTGAAAAAAGTCGAGATCGGTATGAAAGTTTGGTCGGGCTATTTCGAAAAGCGTTTAAGGAGATTGATAGGCTTGGAACTTTTGATGACATAGTAGCTGGTTCTGACTATTCAGTATTGGAAGTTCCTTATTGGGCATTGCAAGAGCAGCTCGACGCTGTTCGTGAACAACTGAAAACTGATGCGGAGGATTATGCATTAGTGTGGCCTCTGTTACGGGATCAATTGCATCTTTGTCATGCATTAATAAGTCATAAAGCCTTTACTCTCACCCCGATGCTGCCTTTGGTGCAAGCGTTTCCAACTTTCGCAGAAGCTCCAAGACGAATTTACATGTCGGCTACCATTGCAGATGACAGCGATATAGTACGCATCTTTGATGCTGATTCAAATTCGGTAAAGAATGCGCTTAAATCGCGCTCGCTCGCTGGTATTAGCGAAAGAATGATACTAATACCAGACTTGATGCCATTTGAATTTGGTGGGAAGGATTCGATTGAGAGACTAATAAAGTGGACAACTAAACACGAGCGAGGGACAGTAATAATTGTGCCGTCGGATGAGGCAGCGAAATCGTGGACTGATATAGCAACCGTCGCGGTAGGTCCTAAAGAGGTTAGCAAGTTAATTTCCGAATTACAGGAGAAACAGACTTACGGCCCAGCAGTTTTCTCTAATCGTTATGATGGAATAGATTTACCGGGTGATTCATGCCGTCTTCTCATCATGAGTGGCTTGCCTATTGGAACCTCTAACTACGAACTATTTCGCGCAAGTGCGCTTTATGGTGGCACGACAATTACGAGAATGCTGGCGCAGCGCATAGAGCAAGGGATAGGCAGAGGTGCCCGCGGCGCTGGCGATCATTGCGTGGTGATGTTGGTAGGTTCAGCGCTGGCTGCTTGGGTAGCTAAAGACGCAAATTTCAGATTTCTGACCAGTGCAACGCGCGCCCAGCTTGAAATGGGTACTGAAGTCAGCAAGGAGGTTGTTGACCTGAAAGACCTGGCGAAAACAATGCAGCGGTGCTTTGACCGTGATCGCAGTTGGACTGAGTATCACGCGGAAACCCTGGCTGAACTTATTGATGAAGACTCGTCGGACGTACTTCGCTATGGCCAAGCTGGGGTTGAGAGAAAGGCGGTCAATCTTTGGCATGACGGCTATTTTGAAAAAGCAATCGCAGCAGTAGAGAAATTGTTATCTGCTAATTCGGCGTTAGATCTTCAGTCTCGGGGATGGTTGGAACAGCTGGCTGCGAGAATCGCGAATAACTGGGGGCATTCAGACAGAGCGGAGGATTTACAGCGGCAGGCATTTGCAAACAACAGGAATTTGCTTCGACCGAAAGTTCTTCCGCCATATCGAGCAATGCATGTCCCAGAGGCGCAATCGCAAAGTATTGTTCGTCAATTGGGCGGTTATCGACTGCGAAGAGGGTTTTTACAGTCCTTTGAGGAGGTCGTAGCCTTTTTGAATGCGAATGCGTCATCAAATCAATTTGAGCAAGCCCTTGCTGATCTTGCTGTTATGTTGGGATTCTTAGCGGAACGTCACGATAGCAATGGCGAGGGGCCGGATGTTTTATGGTTGTTGCCAGATAAAGTTGGTTTTGTGATTGAGGCAAAGAGTCGAAAGAAGGGTAAGAATGCATTGACCAAAGAAGAGCACGGCCAGCTCTTGGTTGCAGCGGAATGGTTTGCAGCGAACTACAAAGGGTATGAATGCGTTCGCGTAAGTGTACATCCCAAGAATCGAGCTACGAAAGCAGCGGTGGCGGGGGCATCTCACGCTTTGACGTATGAAAAGATTGCAGCGTTGATTTCTGATGCCAGATCGTTGCTTCTTAGTCTTTGTGAATCACAACTGGAAGGTAAGAGCCTTGAAGCTGAGTGCAGTCGCTTGTTAGCGAAATCTAATCTGCGTGCAAGTAAGTTTGTCGATAATTACTTGGTTCCATTTGATGATCAAGATTAGGTTAGGAAGATATTACGGTGCTAAATACGAATTGTACGCTATGTTCCACGCAGCTTACGGATGAGAACAAGACTAAAGAGCATATTATCCCAAATTCGATTGGCGGCTGGGATGAGGTTGAAGACTTTATTTGCGTTTCCTGCAATAGCGCAACTGGAGACAAATGGGATGCGGAACTTGCTGCACAGTTTAACTGGATAGCTTTAATGATTGGAATAATTAGGGACCGAAACGAATCACCACCGAAACTCGTTTCGACAGTTTCGGGCGAGAAATTCCTGCTTCAAAATGATGGTTCAATGCTCCCCGCTAAATTTAAGTACCAAGAATTGAAGGATGGAGAGCAAACGAAGATCTCATTCATTGCCAGAACGCCTAAGGAGGCCAAGAAAAAGATCGAAGAAATCGCTAAACGATTTCCGCAAATTGACAAAGATAAGCTTCTTGAAAATGCAAAAATCAAAACCAGTTACTTGAATGAGCCTTTGCATATTGATATGAATTTTGGTGGGCCATTAGCTGGTAGATCAGTAGTAAAAACTGCACTGGCGTTTGCCTTTTCAAGAGGTATAAATCCTCATTCGTGCGAGAATGCAAAAAATTTTGTTTGTGATGAAACTGCTGACTCGTCTTGCTATGGCCTAATGTATTTGGCAGACGTTGTTAAAATTCGGCCCGCCAATACTTTGTTCCACTGCATTGCACTTTTTGGCGATAGAGGGCGGAATAGACTTTTCGCGTATGTTGAATACTTTGGATTGGCACGATGGTTAATTGAGTTGAGCAAAAATTACGATGGCCCTGAGCTACGTGAGGTTTATGCTATTGATCCATCAACTGCGCTATCTGTTAATATTGAAGTAGTGTGGTCATTGACAGATGAGATGATAGAGAAGACTTTAAATGGCTACGGTTATACGGACGAAAGTTATATGGCAGCAATTACATCATCTATGGATGAAGTTATGCGACGAAACAAAGAGCGTGGCCTTAGCAATGCGGTAAAGAGCTCTTTTTTTGCCGCTGGTGAAAAATTAGGTCTCGTAGAAGGAGATACAATTACACCGGACATTAGTAGAAAATTTTCTTCGACTATGGTCGAGGAGTTGATGCCTTATATATTGCATCAAATGGGAGTGAGAAAATAGTGTTTTTAACACTGCAGGTGTGCGTTATGTTGACGATTGCGCCATTATACATGGAAGAATCCCACTCATCAGGTGTGCAGTCAGAATGGCGCGATATCCAAGTGGCTGTTGAAATACGCTGAGTAGAAATTTCAGGTAAATCTATGTTGTAGTGTTGTGTTCGTATTCAAGTTTTTTTCGAAAGTATATCTGATAATGGAAAATGATAATATTGTAAAACTTGCTGCTTTACATCGACATTGGATCGTTGCAGATGCTGTGCGTGTTGTGCTAAAACAAAAGACCGTTACACCGATTCAGGAAGAGGAATATATTAAAAAGTTTGGTATCGAATATGTGGCTTTTGGAGAGCACGCATCAATGATCTGCCGTATGCAGGTTTGGTATTCATTGTTGTATGTGGTAATCGAGGGCTATCAGGAGCTTTTGAATAAATTTCCAGATATCCGGTTTAAGCCTCTTGATGAGGTTTTAGCAGTTGGCGAATATGTGGATCTTTTGCGACGTTTCCGAAATGCTACGTTTCACTTTCAGGCTGATCCGTTAAATGCCAAGTTGATTGATTTTTTAGAGAAGAAAGATAGCGAAGTTTGGATCGGCGATTTGAATAGGAAATTAAGTGCATTTTTTATACAAGCTTTGCCGATTAAGGAAGCAATGGAAAAAATGGAAAAAGAAGGTGTTCCAGAAATTCCAGTTGGTACGAAACTTGAAACCTTAATTGGTATAGGTAAAAAATAGGTCGATAGATTGTTAAGAATTCTACGACCAATATGCTCTACCGTTTTCAAAGTAAAGACTTTTAAAAAAAACAATTAAGTAGAAGATTCACGGAAAGTAGTAGTAGAAGTCCATTTTGAAATACGACGGTTAGGTGAGAAGTCATAGTGCAGTGCATAAGCTGGACTGCCGCACAGTGTGTAACTTCATTTGCGTATGTCATTGATTATATTGATAAGCGTGGACTTTATTTCTTTTTTGGAAATTTTCGTTCTTGTCACGCGAAAGTTACACAGTGGTTTTTTGCCTCGTTTAGATTATTGATTTTAAAGGGTTTGTCAAGGATGTGGTTATTGAGTGGGAGTGAGTTGCAATTACATTAATATTGCATGTTGGCTCACTTGAAGGATTTAAGGCCCTGTTTTTACAGGGCCTTTTTCATATATTCCCCGTTCCGAGTCCCCGGTTTTTCCTCCCCTTAGCCCGACAGCATTAAGATCACTATCCGCCCCCGTGGCCATTGCTACCGTGCGCGGCGAGGAACAAGGCGATGGCCGACCTGCTATAGGAAACAAGCGGGCGGACCGGAGAGGATCGGGCACGTTCAGAACCGCCTTCGCGTGCAATTGACGCAACAGGGCCTCGATTTGGGCGATGGCATGGGCGGGCCCGGCTTCGTAATGGAGCTTGCTTAACGACTTTTGATTCGTCTTGTCGGCCATGGTCGTGGCTTCGACACGGCGGACTTCCGGGCTCAACAGCGTGCGAAGCGGCGATGATCCTACAACCATGAGCCGATCTTCGGCCGAACCGTCGACGCTTTCAACAAGGGCCTGTGGTGCAAACTGATGGCAGCGGGCCACAAGGGCCGCGCTGAACAGCGCCTCCTTGTTCTCGAAGTGCCGATAGATGCTTAGCTTGGAAATCTTCGCCCGCTGGGCGCCCTTATCCATTGTCGTCGCTTGAAAACCCAGTTCCACAAAGCGTTCGTACGGAGCGTCGACTATCGTTTGGCCTCGGGCCTCGTTGGCGGGCCGGCCGCGCCGCCCCTAACTGTTTTCGGTCACGATAATTTAGGTACTTGACAGTATTTAAATTCGTCAATTATGATACCGTTCAGTATTCAAAATGCGCAAGCCAATGGCTAGTACGCCCGGCGATATCCCCCTCCATCCACAACACGGAGCCCATCACTATGAATGACGTCATCATCATCGGCGGCAGTTTTGCCGGCCTCGCCGCCGCGCTGCAGCTCGGTCGTGCCCGCCGCAAGGTCACCGTTCTCGATACCGGCCTGCCACGCAATCGCTTTGCCAGTCACTCGCATGGCCTGCTCGGCCACGATCACAAGCCACCACTGGACATCTTGGCCTCGGCGCGGCAGCAACTGGCGCGTTATCCCACGATCAGGCTGGTCAGTGCCCGTGCCGACAGTGTCTCCGGCGCCATCGATGATTTCTCCGTCCTCACTGGTGATTGCGAAAGCCATGGGGCGCGCCGCCTGATCCTGAGCTATGGCGTCGCCGACCAGATGCCTGATGTTCCGGGCTTTGCCGAATGCTGGGGCACGTCCATCGTGCCCTGTCCCTATTGCGACGGCTTTGAAGTCGCCGGCCGGCATTGGGGCTTCGTCTGGTCCGGCCCGCAGTCGCACCAGTCTGTCAGGCTGTTCCAACATTGGACCGACAAGTTGACTGTCTTCGCCGATGGTCATGACATTCCGCCCGATATCCAGGCCGATCTGGCGCACCGCAAGATACCTGTCGTCGATGGCCGGATCGTAGAGATCGCCCATCACAAGGGGCATATCACCACAGTCAATCTCGATACCCGCCGCAATATCGCGGTTGACGTCCTGTTTGCCCAACCGCGCAACAGGCCGTCCGCAGGCCTGCATGAATCACTGGGCCTCGCCACGGTGGATACACCTGCCGGCATCGGCCTCAAGGTCGACGAACGCCGCCAAACCAGTATGCCCGGCATCTACGCCGCTGGCGACCTCGCCACGCCACTCCTGCCTTCGGTCACAGTTGCATCATCGCAGGGCGCGATGGCGGGTATCTTCGCCCAGCAATCGATGCTGGTTTGAGAGTTGAGAGTCCTTTCCCCGCGTGCCGCAGGCCGCCATATTGTGAAGATTGCGGGCCGGTGTCACGAAGAACCGTTTGGCCGGCTGACCCGCACCGGCGCCTGAGGAAACGCACTTGTCCGCAACCCGTGAAGCTGAAGTCAGCATCAGCATCTTTGTCCATCCGCTTTTAGAGAAACCTGACCCACATGGACTTTAAACACGTCACCTTTGACCTGCCACACGGCACCTTTCACGCGCTGCAGGGTGGTGATCCCACTGGTCAGCCGACACTTGTCTTGCACGGCTTCCCCGACCATCCGCCGACAGCGATGCCCTTCCTTGCCGAGCTCGGTCGCCGTGGACGTCACGTCGTCGCCCCCTGGCTTCGCGGATACGCCCCGTCCCCAACGGCGGGGCCGTTCGACATGGCCGCCCTTACCGGTGACGTGCTCGCGTTGATCGACCGCTGGTCTCCCAGGCGAGCCGTAGAATTGATCGGCCACGACTGGGGCGGCGCGATCACATATGATGTCTGCGTCGCCGCGCCGGAGCGGATTGAACGCGCCGTAACGCTGGCATTCCCCCACCCACTGACGTTTCTGAGCCAGCCGCGCCTCGCTCAGCTACGCCGGAGCTGGTACATGGGGCTCTTCCAACTGCCGGGAAGCGGCTGGATCGTCAGCGCCCGAGATCTCGCCCTCATCGACCACCTATGGCGTCAGTGGTCGCCCGGCCTCTCGCTCGAGCCAGCTCTCCAGGCGGAGCTACACGAGACCCTGCGGGCGAGTATGCCTGCGCCCTTGCGCTACTACCGGGGGCTGCTGCGACCCGGCATGCTTGGTGCGATGCGTCGCCTATCTCAGCCGATCACAACGCCCCTGCTGCAGCTCCACGGTTCCGACGATGGCTGCATCTTACCCCAACAGGTCAATGACAGACATCGGTTCGCCGGTCCGCACGCGCTGGAAGTCGTCCCCGGCGTCGGTCACTTCCTGCACATCGAGGCCCCCGTGGCGATCGCGGAGCTGATTGCGGCATGGGCTGAGCAGCGCCCTTTGCCCTACGCCTCGATCAAAAGGTAGCAAGTTAAGGCAACTAGTTAAGAACGAATCAGAACAAGGATTTGACATGGCAGAGAGTAATACCTATCAGGTCGCCGACTGGAATGGCGAAAGTGGGGAGCGCTGGGTCGCCAACCAGGCCCGGCTCGACGCTATGGCGGCGCTGTTCGGCCAGGCTGCGATCGAAGCCGTCGCACCCGGGACGGGCGAGCGCGTGCTGGACGTCGGCTGCGGCGCGGGCGCGTCGAGTTTGGCTCTGGCCGCCCGCGTCGGGGCGTCGGGGCAGGTGCTGGGCTTGGACATCTCCGAACCGCTGATCGGCCGGGCGCGCGCGCTTGCGTCACCGGATACGCCGGTCCATTTCCAAGTGGCCGACGCCAGCAGCGCCGAGCTGCCCGAGGGCGCGTTCGACATCCTGTTCTCCCGTTTCGGGGTGATGTTCTTCGACGATCCGACAAGGGCGTTCGCCCATATGCGACGCGCGCTCCGGCCGGGTGGGCGGGTCGCTTTCGTCTGCTGGCGCGGCGCGGCCGAGAACGATTGGGTGCGCCTGCCAATGGATGCGATCAAAGGCATCGTCCCGTCGATCGCGCCGCCCGATCCCGAAGCCCCCGGTCCATTTTCGTTCGGCGACCGGGGGCGGGTGGCGCGCATCCTGATGGCGGCTGGCTTCGCGGATATCGCTATCGCGCCTTTCGATGCTCCCATCCCGTTGGGCGAGGGCGGAACGCGGGACGCAGCGATCGACGACGCGGTGAAAATGGCGCTCGAAGTCGGGCCGCTGTCGCGCGCGCTCGCTGATCAGGCCGACGACATCCGCGCCCGCGCCTCGTCCGCAGTTCGTACCGCCTTCTCTGGCTACGCCGGAGAGCGGTCAGTGATGATCGACGGCGCGGCGTGGATCGTCATGGCGCGCAATCCGGAAAACTGACAGGGACTAACAGCGGAGACGCCAACGCTCGGTGGAGCGGGGCGTCTTGGCGGGTCAGTTGGGCCAGAGAGACCGTATTCACCGACGGTCTTGGTATCGGAGAGCGCGGCGTGGCGCTCTGCTAAACTCCTGCTGTTGTATGATGAATTGTTGCGCTCAACGTTGTTTTTCGAAGGCGTTCGATGAATTGATGCGATGGTATTTTTGATGGTATCGAACTCGGATTGACTGAAATTCACGCATGAAATCAATGGCTTCAGGCTGTGATTGATAATCGAGTGGGAGTAGGGTTGCTGCATGGAAATGCAAATTTCCGTGATTGATTAAAACTGGAGCCCTGCAACCTGTGCAGGGCTTTAATTTTGGTATTTAAAGAATTCAGGTTATAGCATGATCCCGGCCACAGGCGACCGCACCGACTAGCGCGCAGCGGTCGCAAGCTGGTCTGATGCCTATGCCCGCGTGACGGCCGGGCTTACTTGCCGCGGCTGGATGTCAGGTTTGCATTGATCCACGTGACCACGTCGGTAACCGGAAGGCCGCGTTGGCTGTTGAACGTGCCGCTCTTGTTCCAAGCGAAACCTCGTCCTTGGGCAAAGGCAGCACGATATTTGCTCATCATATTGTGCGGGTCGCGGGCCAGTTCGCCGAGCAAATACTCCTCACTCCATTCCGAACGGCTAAAGGGCCGGCCAAGGGACGCTTCCAACTTGTCGGCGACCTCGCCATAAGTCACTGTGTCGCCGGCCAGAAAGACAATCTCGTTCCGAATTCTAGGTTTCTCGAACACGATTTCGGCAGTCAGCATCCCGATATCATCGGGAGTCGTCAGCGTCACTGCGGTGCCGAGGCTGCCCAGTGCATGGATTGCGTCGTTGCGCAGGTCGACAACGCCGAATTCGGGCTCAAACAGGTAGCTCATGAACATACCTGTCGAGATAATGACCCACTCAGTCTGGTGCTGACTGCGCAAAAGCTCCCGCACGTCCAACTGTGCGTCGAAAATGTCTTGCGGACTGCCGCGTCCGATGACATCAAAGTCGACGCCGAACTGCCACGGAAAATATCTTGGGATTCGCGCCTGCAAGGCAGCGCGCGCTAATTTCATCGGCGTGTCGATCCCGGCAGCGTAACCGGCGCAACCGATAACTGTGTCATATCGTGCGAATACTTCGGCAAGTTCGTCAACGGAGCTCTTCACAAGATCGCCCACGACGATCTCGATACCAAGTTCCCGAATCTCTGTGATGTCACGTCGCTTGCCCGGTGCGGTGGACTCAACGGCGCTTGCGCGTAGCAGGACGCTGATCTTCACACCGTCGATGCTCTTCGCGCGGCGTGCAAGACTGCGCAGCACTGGTAGGCCAAGTTCTCCGGCGCCGAGCACGAGAATATTGTGAGACATGGCGTTAGGGTCCGCTGGGTTCACCGTGAGAGGTACATGCAGTTGGCGATCTTGATTGGACATTCTTGATTACTCCTGATGACTTATGTGACTGCACTGTAGCAACACGGATGACGCAGAAAAAGTGGCCCTAGAGGTTTTCATCATGCAGAAAAGGCGAACAATCTTGCGGTATAGTTCGGTTTTCTATATCGGTATCAGGGCAAGAAATGGATCGCGTTCAGGCAATGCAAGTTTTCCTTCGCGTGGTTGAAAGCAAGAGTTTTGTCCGAGCGGCAGAGACCTTGGGCCTACCGGCATCATCAGTTACCGGCATCATCAAGAGGCTGGAAAAACATCTGCAGACACGCCTGCTTAACCGTTCCACCAGAAACCTTAGCTTGACGCCAGAGGGGGAGCGGTACTTTTACCGCTGCCGCGAGATACTTGATCTCATTGACGATACGGAAGCCAGCCTGCATGGGGCGATGGAGCATCCGCAAGGGCGACTGAGGGTCGATATGCCGGGCGGCATTGCGCATGCCGTTATCCTGTCGCAGTTGGAGCAATTCCAGCAACGCTACCCCGATATCTATCTAATGATCGGCATAAATGATCGTCAGGTGGACCTGATTCAGGACGGAGTCGACTGCGTGATCCGTACCGGAAGACTGCATGACTCGACGCTGGTCGCGCGCCGCTTGGGTGAGCTGCGGTGGATTACTTGCGCGGCGCCGTGCTACCTGGATGAGAAGGGTATTCCCGAGGATCTGGAGGCTTTGCAACGGCACCGGGCGGTACACTACTTTTCCAGTACGACGCGTCGGGATGGCGAACTGCATTTCGTGGAGGGCGGGGACAGCGTCACTGTTCCAGTTCCCGGGACGGTTGCAGTTAATGAGACTGGGTTGTACATCAAGCTTGGCCTTGACGGAGTCGGCTTGATGCAGTTGGCTGAAATTTTAGTGGCGGACCATTTGCGAAGCGGAAAATTAGTCGAGGTGCTTCCTGATATGCGGCCCGCACCTGTGCCGATATCACTCGTTTATCCCCATCACCGCTTTCTCTCTCCCGCCATGCGAGCGTTCGCCGATTGGACGGCCGAGTTGTTCAGTAATGTTAGTTAAGGCGCGAAAAGCGGACATAGCTGTAGGGTCTAGATGATCAGTTGCCACAAGAAATGGCAGTAGCTTTCAGCGTAAAATGACAGCGCTAGTTCGCCCGACGCGGCGACACTTTTGCATGATTGTGTAACGACCCACTGAATTCCTGCTCGCGTCATAATTGAGGAAATTATCAGTGAGTACGAAGATGGACGAAGAAGTGAAACGCGGACACCATCCGCCCCTCCGACTCGCTCCGGAACTTCTGCCAAGCGCATAAACGGGAAAGAAGCTTATCAGCCACGGCTGGTCCTGCGGCCCGCAGCACTGCACTGGGCAAGCCGGTGCGTTGAAGCTGGACCTCGAGCGCGGCCTGGCAAGCCCTGAACGGTCGGGTGATGCGTTTGCGCAGCATTGCCGAGCCGGTGCGCCCCATGCTGGGCGGTCTGGTGGTAACCGGCCCGATGGCTCCGCCGTTTCCACCGGTGACTTGTGCCGGTGGTTCGATTCCGCCCCGGGCCACCAGAATTTCCAGTCAAAATGGCGACCTTCACAGGTCGGCGTTTTGCATTCTGACCCTGGCCCCCCTCTGGGATATAGAAAAGCCATTGCCGACACCATGGATACGACCTACAGTGAATTGCGGGAGGCTTGCCGCCTCCCACAGCATTGCCTTGCTGAGAGCTGGGCACACTGCGACTGGGAGGATGCGATCATGGTACGAGCAGACTGGCGGCTGGAAGGCGAATGGGTCAAGAACTGCAACTGTGCGTTTGGATGCCCGTGCGATTTCAATGCACGCCCCACCAATGGAGAATGCAAAGGCCTTCTCGGGATGCGGATTACGAAGGGAAATTTTGAGTCGACCGATCTTGGCGGCCTGAGTTTTTTCGTTACAGTCCACTTTCCCGGGCCATTACACGAAGGCAACGGCGAGGCGCAAGCGATCATCGATGAGCGCGCCACACCGGCGCAACGCGAAGCATTGTTTGCCATCCTGTCCGGGAAAAACTCTGCGGAAGGAACGTTGTTCCATATTTTCAGCCTGATCGTGGCGACAATGCATGAGCCGATCTTTGCGCCCATACACTTCGAGTTCGACAAGCTCGCCAGGGTCGCGGGCATCGACATTCCGGGCGTGCTCACAACCGAGGTAGAACCGATCAAGAACCCCGTGACGGGCGCCCCGCACCGCATTCAAGTCGTCATGCCAGAAGGGTTCGAGCACCGGGAGGGCGAAGTCGCCTCAGCGAATATCCACAGCACTGGCGCCATCAGGTTCGATACCAGGGGAACGCACAGTACGCTGGCCGATGTCGTGCAAACGCCGCATGGCGTGGAAGCGTAGATGAAGCGCGCTCGTGGGCGCGGCAATGGCTTGGTAGAACGAGCCTTGCGGTACGATCGCCTCCTCGTGATTGCAGGCGTGTTGGCCGTTATCGTGCTGTCGTGGACCTATCTGCTGGCCGGCGCAGGCACCATGCAGGAGATGGATGGCATGCTGATGCCCATGAGCTCGGGCCCGTGGACACCCGGCCATGCCATCGTTATGTTGCTTATGTGGACTGTGATGATGGCGGCCATGATGCTGCCGAGCGCCGCATCAATGATCCTGTTCTACGCCGCGATTGCACGCGGCCGTGACACAAGCGGCATGCCGACCGCGCGTTCGGGGATCTTCGCCGCCGGCTATGTCGCGATCTGGACCGCCTTCAGCCTCGCCGCGGTTGCGCTTCAGTATGGCATGGAGCGGCTTGCCCTGCTCTCGCCCATGATGGAGACGACAAGCAAGACCCTGGCCGGTGGAATACTGATCGCGGCAGGCCTCTATCAATGGTCGCCGCTTAAGAAGACTTGCCTGCAAAGCTGTCGTTCCCCCCTGGAATTCGTGCTGAGCCATTGGCGATCCGGCGCGCGTGGCGCGTTCGTGATGGGAGTGCTGCATGGCGTCTACTGCGTGGGCTGTTGCTGGATGCTGATGCTACTGCTCTTTGTCGGCGGCATCATGAACCTGGGCTGGATTGCCGGGCTGGCCATCCTGGTTCTGGCCGAGAAGCTTGTTCCCGCAGGCTACTGGATCGGCCGCGGTGCGGGAGTTTTACTGATCGGGTGGGGCATTGCCACACTGTTGTATGCCGGTGCGACCGGGCCCGGCATGCTGGCGTTGCCGTTTCATCTCTAGAATCCTACTGTCCGGTTCATCTCCGCGCAGGGCGTTCTCGCAAGCGTAGAATCA
Source organism: Massilia sp. Root351 (assembly GCF_001425045.1). Classification (GTDB taxonomy): domain Bacteria; phylum Pseudomonadota; class Gammaproteobacteria; order Burkholderiales; family Burkholderiaceae_D; genus Rugamonas. The sequence goes on from NZ_LMDJ01000023.1 coordinate 19,470, forward strand.
GAATGTCACAAGGAGTTGAATCGCGCGAAGCAGTCCTTTAAAGATGTGGGGCAACTCCATGCATTCACGCTAGGTGAGGAGCGTCATCATGTTCAGCAAAGATCGGTTCATACAGGATTGCAGGACTGCGGTGGTCGAGGGTCAGGGAGCCATTCGAGAAATCGTGGAAGAAGCGGTTTCCAATAGAGCAAAAGTAATGGCAGAGCTCGGCGAACCTCGGTGTGCAGGTATCACTACGCTATATCGGGCGCATGACTTGACCATTCTCCAGTTCACTTGGGCACCGTATATGGTGCTCATGCCGCATAACCATCAAATGTTTGCGGTAATTGGCATCTATTCAGGCAGAGAAGACAATATATTCTGGCGCAGGAAAGAAATGATCATCGAGGCGGCAAGCGCAAGATCGCTTGGGCCAGGTGACGTTGTGGCGCTTGGGCGGGATACCATCCATTCAGTTCTGAATCCAATCAGCAAGATGACATCGGCGATACATGTTTATGGCGGGGATTTCTTCGCTCCGGATGAGCCCAGAAGCGAATGGGAACACGAGACACTAGTCGAACGCCCTTGGGATGTCGAGAGAGTGAAAATGCTGTTCCGCGATGCAGAGCAAAGATTCAACGCTGTGAAAAGGTGGTCGCCTGGTCTTGCTTAAGGGCGGGCGCGCGACCTGTATCGCAGCGGGCCCACGTGTTGCAGTCCGTCTCGCAAATGCGCTGTCTGGCGGCCTCTTTTTACCTCTCGTCACACTTCCCGATGGTGCGGCAAGGAAACTTGATACAGTGAAGTAATGAATCGCATCACAGGTACGAAATCGTCACTCACAGTTAACATGAAGGAGGATTCATGCAGTTTATGAAGTATCTCGTCACACCTGCCGCCGTCGCTGTTGCACTTTGGTTTCCCTGCCTTAACGCCTCGGCGAGTACGGTCAATGAAGCCAATCAATTGGCCAGGGAAGCGATACAGCGGACGATGAAGGATCTGCGAATTCCTGGCTTGCAGATTGCGGTCGTCAAAGATGGTCAGGTTGTTTTGTCAGAAAGCTATGGCTTGGCCAACGTCGAGAACCGCGTACCTGTCACTCATGCGACGCTGTTTCCCATCAATTCCGCGACAAAAACGTTTACCGGCGTCGCCATGATGCAGTTGGTCGAAGCCGGACTGGTAGAGCTCAACGCCCCTGCCTCGCGCTATCTGGATGACCTGCCTGAGGCTTGGCGGAGCATTCGCATCCGTCAACTACTAGGGCATACGTCAGGCCTGCCCGACATCGTCGATCAGAAGGGCCTGATTGGAGGCGGGAGTAAGCGCGATGCCTGGAAGGCGGTCAAGATGCGCCCGATGGATGGGCCCGTTGGCGATAGGTTTGCCTACAATCAGACCAATTATGGGCTGCTGGCGCAGATCATTGCCAAGCAAGGGAAAATCCCGTATGAGCAATATCTCGCAGAGCATCAGTTCGCGCCGGCAGGCATGCCTTTATCGACTTTTGGCGATAGCTATGATCTGGTTCCCAACGCCGCGACAATTTATAGCTACTCACCACGTGGAACCATGGCGAGAGACGATGACAATCGCTTGTCCCGTTGGATTTACGATATGCCTTATAGCCTTTGGGCTGGTGGCGGAATCCAAACCACCGCGGATGAAGTAGCGCGCTGGATCATCGCGCTGTCCAACGGCAAGCTAATTAGTGCAGCCAATGTCGAGAGCATGTGGACGCCAGAAAAGCTGAACAGCGGAGCTGACGGAGCCTGGGCAGCCGGATGGCCGGTACTGCAAACCTCGCCCAACTTGCAAGTGGCAGGGATCGGTGGCGCTCGTGCCGCCTTTTTCGTTTATCCGGATGATCGACTGGCGGTCGTTGTGCTTACCAATCTCGCGGGCGCGAATCCCCAGCGCTTTATCCCCCAGATCGCCAGGCTCTACAAATCTCCGTAGCCGAGTGTCTCAAAAAAAAGTCAACCCCTCATCCGCTGGTGCGCTACGGGGTGCCACGGTGATGGACCGGACGCGGGGCATGTGGGGGGGCGCAAACGAGGATTGCATTATTTGCAATACAACAAGTAAAATAGGTCCCTTCATAAGTCATTGAAGGATCTCCCGATGCAGCGATTCCTTGGCCTGTGCGCCGCTTTCCTGATGTTGTGTATTGGTCCACTCGTGCATGCGGAGCAGCAGCCTGAAATTGCCGTAGCAGTGGACGTGCGCCATGTGGCAAAAGACCTGTGGCGCGTGGATTACCGTTTCGCGCAAGCCGTGACGGCGGTCAAACTGCATTCCATAGGCGCGTTCCGCAAGCAGGAGTGGAAAGTGCTCACGCCCGGCATGGCCATGACATCTGGAGCGGACTTCGATGTCATTGCGTCGAAAGGCAAGCCGTTCAAGGCTGCCAGCGTGCAGATCAGGACTTTCGACGGCTGGTCGCCCAAGGAATATGTCTCGTTCAACCGTTTCAGTGATGGCGGGACGTCGGTCTACCTCGGCCATCTGCAAGGCGACGTCGAACAAGGCGACAAGACGCTCTCCATGCACACCGATTTCACCTTCGCTGGCCTGGCGCAGGAGAACGTGATCGCGCCGCCGGCCAACCGGCTGAAGCCGGGTGGGCAGCGTGGCTATGTCTACTTTGGACCGGCGCAGGCCATCCTTGCCGGTGCGGTGAAGGTCGTGATCGATCCCAAGGCCCCGCAGTGGCTGCGCGAAACCATACTTGACGTCGGTGCAAAAACGTCCGGGTACTACGAGAAGGCCTATCAGCGCCAGTTGAAGGACGAGCTGCTGATCATGGTCGCTATTGGCAACGTCGAATCGCCGGGCTTTTCGATGAAAGGGGGCGCCATCATGGGCGCAGGCCAGGTTTCTTACCTGATGGAAGGCAAGCAAGTGCAGCTTGACCATCCGAAACTGCGCGAGTACGCGACCAAAACCGTAGCACACGAGATGGCGCACATCTGGCAAATGGCGGTTGCCCGCGGCGGCCTGGGCGACGACCAGGGGCCGTGGATCCACGAGGGCGGCGCCGAGGCCATGGCACTTGACGCCCTGGCCCAGACTGGCTTGTTCAGCGAGGAAGCAGTGAAAGCCTACCGCGCGAAGCAAGCTGCGGCCTGTGAGAAACTGGGCGGTGCCGTCGATACCTTTGACGGCATCTATGCCTGCGGGCTGATGCGCTTCGACAAGCTGGGCGTCGGCATCGTCCCGCTTTGGCGCGCCATGATGGAGACAACCGAAGCAACGGGCGCTGCCTATTCCCAGCAGATGATCGACACTATCGTGGCTGCGAAATAGCTGTATCGGTGCGTGAGGACGAATACGAACTCGGGCACGAGAGGTCTTAGTTTCTCGAGCGGCATCTGATTCCCCTTCCCCTCGGAGTTGCTGAGCAGGTCAGCTGTCCAGTCTGCAAACGGTCCGCCACCGGATCTCGGCTACCTGCGTCCAAGCCTAGGCCGTTAAGACACAACTTGATGTCAGGCTACAAGCTGCTGTCAGCCCTGCCTTTCGCCTACGGGAGTGGAGCGAGGCGAATTAGCTGGGCGGCCGCGATGGGTGCACCGCCGCAGCGATTGTCAGTGGGATGCCGCGCCGGGCCGCCGGCAGAGGGCGCTGACGGGATTCGGCCCCTTCGCCGTGAGCACGCCCAGGCGGTACGGAATCTTGATGTAATCATTTACGCGCACTGCAGGGTCATTTCCCTGGAAGAGGTACTCCAGCGGCTGGCAAGGGTCGATTGTCATCGTTTGATCGGTATTGGTCCGCACCAGTTCGCCGTGCGAAATCCCTTCCGACCAGATCCGTTCCACGTTATCGCGCGTCGCGAAAGCGTTCATCGGCGCGGACGAGAAGGGCTCCCATTTTCCGTCCAGGCTATCGCTCTTCCAGATCCGGAAGTAGCGTCCCGCAGGCGATATTGCCTCCACCAGCGTGATGTAAGTATTCGTGTTGGCGATCTTGTAGGTATTGCTTGCCTCGAATACGTCTTCCTTTTTTTCGGACATGACAGCGACAGTGTTGCGGAAGCCATTCGGGAACTGGCTCAACCCGGTTTCGGACCGCAGCAATCGTCCGTTATCGTCGGTACTGAACAGGTAGCATTTTTTATCATCGCAGATCACCCAGAAATCCAGCCAGCCGGCGCCCTGCGGAGCCTTGACGATGTCGGGTTCGACTGGAAAGAACTTTTTCGGTGCGCTCCACGACAGCGGATCGCCGATATCTTTCGAGGTTGAATACAGCGGATCGGCGCCTTGATAGACGAGATACCAGGTCTTCTGCGGAGCGAAATAGAATACTTGCGGCGCTGCGCGATAGCCTGGCCCCATGGGGGACTTGTCAAGCGGGACTATTTTCGCTGCCGGCGCGTTCGACCAGCTGTCGAAGCTGGTGTACCCAAGGCCCCAGCCAGCAGACCCGGCGGTTGTGATAAAAGCGTGATATTTTCCATCCACGTAAACAATCGAAGGATCTTTCACGCCGTAGATTGTCTGGTTGGGATCCGCCTGAGGCGAAATCAGCTGCGGGCTGGAAGTCCAGTTAAACGCCAGTTTGGCAGGCTCCGTCATGCTGTTGGCAATTGCGTTGTCGCCACCCCATCCTGCGAAGGCAGCCAACAGGCTCACACCCGCGCTGCATTTTTTTAGCTTCATTAATGTCTTCCTCGATTGGCACGTCCGAAAATACTTCGGAATAGAGCATAGACCGAGTTGCGTGCGGACGAATAAGACAGAATGCAGAGACTTGGCTACTCTGCTGATTCATGAACGAAGTGTGCCAAAAGTGTTATGCCGCCCGGGCCCGCATTGGCCAGGCGGGCAGCACAGGGATGCGGGAATAGAATTAAACGCCCGAGTGCTTCAACCATCTGCACGCCGCCAGCATTTTCAGGATAGTCGCTGGCGGCGCCTGCGCCGACTTAACCCATCTTTAAGCGGAATCACGGACTCAGGTCTGCCGTGGAGGCAAGCTACTTGCGTTTGGGCGGTGCCACCGCCAGCGGCCGCACCGTCTCGAGCAGGCTGACTAACGTCTTGCCTGGTTCTTCCCACGGGATCATGTGAGCGGAATGCTCGAACCATATGCCGCTCTTGTAGGGCGCCTTGACCCGCTTGAGCCACTGGTCGGTTGGCGCCGATGGCGTGGTGTAATCGTTGCGACCCATGAACATCACGACCGGGATGGGGAAGCTGCGCACGTTGCGGTAGTCGACCCTGAGAAACTCCGGAAGCAAACGGCCGAGCGAGAACATATTGCCGGCGTTAATGGCGTGGACGTCGCAGTCGTTGTACTCTGGCGACAATTTGCCGGCGGCGAAAAAATAGTTCGAACTGTCGCGATAGGCACTCAAGCCACCGTAATATTGCGCCCAGGTACGTGCCGTGACGATACGCTCGCGGGTGAGCGGCTGGTCGCCAGGATAGGGCGCGATGGACGCCAGTTCTGCGACGGCCTTCCCGTTGTTGTGCGCCTTCGATTGCTCGACCGCGTAGTCAAAGCTGATGCGTTCATTCTCTTGGGTGCTGATGACCTGGCCAATGCCGACGTAAGCATAGAAAAGGTCCGGCCTCTTCAACGCCGCGCCCATGCCGATCACTGTGCCCCAACTGTGGCCCATCAGGATGACCTTGTCCTTGTGGTAGCGGGTCTTGATGTGTTGCGCAACTTCGATCGCATCGTCGATATAGCGCGGGATGTGGATGCTGTCACCGAGCGCATCCGGCGCGGTTTCATTGAAGGTCTTGCCGGCCCCGCGCTGGTCATAATTGACGATGGTGAAGTATTCTTCCAAAGGACGCTGGAACTGCCAGATGGCTGGAATGAGCGGCGAGGCCGGACCGCCGTGGATGAACAGGATCACAGGGTTGCTCTGTTCCTGCCCGCGCACGTTGATCCATTGATCGATGCCGCCGATTTTGGTCTTGTAGGCGTCCTGCACGCCGGACGGCGCGACGATGCGGCCCAGGTCCTTGATCACTTCTCGCGCCTTGGCATATTCCGCCTGGCTCTTGCACTCCTGCGCCCACGCACCGGCGCACAGCGACGCCAGCAGGACGCCAGCCATCAGAATTTTTTTCATCGACGCACAACCTTGGACATGAAGAGGATGCAATTCTAGTCCGAATTGCCCGTGAGCGCCGTCGTGAGTGGTTAACGCGACAGCGCCCCACCTGCCGCCAGGCAGGACGGGGCGCCTGATGGGAGGATCAGAACTTGTACTGCAGGTTCGCAAACATCGAGCGGCCGCGCGGATCGCCGTAGGTCGGGTCCCAGGTCACTTCGAAGTAGCGCGACTGGTTGGTGAACGGCGGCGGCGTATCGAACATATTGATCACGCCGGCGCGCAGCTTGAGCTGCTTGGTGAACGCATAGCTGCCGGTCAGATCCCACAAGGAATAGGCCTTCACGTCGCGGTCGTTCCAGCCTGGGTCAGCGAGGCCAGGGATGTTCTGGTCGCGGTAGCTGGAGAAGAAGGTGTTGCCCAGGCTCAGATTGACGGCGCCCAAGGTCCAGTCGACATTGAGCTTGTGGCGCCAGCGCTGCACGGCCTTGTCGTCGCGGAACACGCCCAGGCCATCGGCCATCGGCGAATTGGGATCGGACTGGAACTTGTACTGGGTGATCAGCGTACCGTTCAGGCTGGCGCTGAAGCGGCCCAGCGAAGTAGCGTCGCCATACCAGTTCAGCGCAATATCGAGACCGGAGGTGTTGAGTTTGCCCCGGTTCTCCTTCTTGAACTGCAGGTAGGACACGAAGCCATCCTCGTCACGCACCACGATTTCCGGATCGTTGTAGTAGATCGGGTTGTCGAACACGGTCTGCTCGCCGATTTCCGAGATGATGTCGGTCTTGCGGATGATCCAGTAGTCCAGGCTGGCGTTCCAGTTCCTGTTCGGCTCCAGGACCAGGCCGGCCGAGAACTGCTTGGATTTTTCCGGCTTCAGCAACGGGTTGCCGTAACGGTCCAGATCGAACTGGGCAATTTCGCCCGACACCGGGTCGTTCACGAAGCTGGCCGTGGTGCCCGAACGCACCGGCAGGAACAGTTCGGCGATCGACGGTGCACGGAAGCCGGTGCCGAAGGAGGCGCGGCCCAGCACCGCCTTGTTCGGACGGTAGCTGATGGCGACTTTCGGATTGGTGGTGGTCAGTTTCGGCGTGGTGACATTGGTCAGCGGATCATGCACGCCCTTGTAGCGGTCGTGGCGGATGGCGAACTGGCCTTCCCATTCCTTGCTGAACGGCGCGTTGATCTCGGTGTAGATGCCGGCGATGTCGCGCGAGTTGGACGAGTCGGCCAGCAGTTCGTCGGAGCTGGCGCGGTCGCCCTGCACGTCGTTGGTGCGCAGCGCGTCGGTGGAGCTGAACGCGGTCTTCTCGCGCCGCAGTTCGGCGCCCACCGCCAGCATCACATCGCCGCCGGCCAGCGCCATCAGCGGGCGGGTCAGCTTGCCGTCGAAGCTGTCGCTGGTGCCTTTGGACATGCGCGCCGCGCCGTGGATCTTGATCGAGTCCATGAACTTGCGGCCCGCGTCGTCCGTGGCCGGGACGAAGGGGTTGTACTTGCCGCTGGCAATGCCGGCCAGCATTTTGCTGCGCGAAACCCAGCCGTCGATGTCCAGGTCGGTGGCCTTGTTGACGCTGTGGTTGTAGGCCGTATCGTATTCCCAGTCGCCCACCTTGCCGGTCCCGCCCAGTACGAAGCGCGAGGCCTTGCTGGTGACCTCCGAAGTGCGCCGGCCGGCGTCCGACAGGCGGAAGCGGAAGTTGACCGGGGTGGTGATGCCGGTCTTGGCTTGCAGGTCCGCCGGCAGGGAGATGCCCGTGCTGACGCCGTTGATGGCGCCGGAGGTGGCGGGCGAGGCCGCGTAGCTGGTCTCGGCTTTGCTCAGCAGTACTTCCGCAAACAGTTGATGGTCGTCCGACGCCTGGAAGGTGGCGCGGCCGATAAAGCTCTGTTTTTTGGAGTCCGGATAGACTTCCGAGTCGCCCATGTAGTTGAAGGAACAGCCTTCCGTGCCGCCGGGGCCGAGTGGGCGCACCACGTTCGGACTGCCGTTTACGCAGGCTTCCTTGCCGAGACTGACGCGCCGGCCCGGCGATGGCGCCCAGGTGCCGCCGGGGCCGGTGCCCTTCAGGTAGCCCGATTTATTCAGCGCCGCCAGCTGGGCGGCAGTCAGGTCGACGTTGGCGGGGAAAGAATAGCTCGACAGCTGTGGCGACAACCGGTCGGGCAGGCTGTATTCCTGCATGAACTGGCGTTGCGAGCTGGCCAGGCGGTCCGTTTGCTGCACGTCCAGCGCGCCGAACACATTGAAGCGGTCGGTGCTCAATGAACCGAAGCCGCCGGACAGCGAGGCTGACTTCTTGCCGCCGCCGCCTTCGTCCGTGCGCAGCACGTACACGCTGGCATCGCCGCCCTGGTAATCCTTGCGGGTGATGAAGTTGATCACGCCGCCCATGGCGTCGGTACCGTAGATGGCCGATGCGCCATCCTTGAGCACTTCCACGCGCTGGATGGCGCCCGCCGGGATGTTGTTCAGGTCGACGCCGGAATTGTCGCCGGGGCTGGCGAAGTTGGCCATGCGGCGGCCGTTCAGCAGCACCAGCGTGCTCGATACGCCCAGGCCGCGCAGGTTGGCGCCGTTAAAGCCGCGCTGGCCACCCATGACGTCGCTGACGCTGGAGGCATCGGTCAGGCCGCCCACGTTCGAGGAAATCTTTTGCAGCAGTTCGGCGGCGGTGGTCACGCCGGACTTGTCGATGTCTTCCCGCTTGATGATCTCCACCGGCAGTGCCGCCTCGCCCTCGATGCGCTTGATGCTGGACCCGGTGATTTCCACGCGCGGCATGGTTTGCGCGTAAGCGTTCAAGCCTATGCTGCCAAGTGCGAGTAATACTGCATGGGTGCAGCGGGAGCGGCGGAATGTAGACGCCTTGTGCGTGCCAGGTATTTTCATGCGATCAGTCCTCGTAAGTGGGTATTGGTACGGAAGCAACAATCTGATGCCACCCCTCGGTGGTGATGAAACAGTTTCATAGTATGCAACATTGGCGGCTTGCGCGCGCAGGAACTTGCCGGGGTCGCTCTGGGTGAAAGCCATGTCGCATTTGCTATGAAAGTAGCTATCATCTGTTGCGGACTATCCACAGTGCGACATGCAATTGCCAAAGTGCGCAAATAGGAGAGGGGGGCTGGCTACAGTTGCCAGATCGATGGCAACATAGCCGCAATGCCATGGCGAAGGAGCTTGCTTGTGAAATCCGTGTCGATATTGCTGCTGTGTGCGGCGCAACTGGGCGCTCTATTGCCGGGTTCTGTCGCCCAGGCCGCAGAGCCTGGGCAGGCGCTGGCGTTTCAGCCTGTGGTGGGCACGGTGATACCGATGGGCGGCGCCGTGCGCTCCGACAATGAGGCGGTACGGCAGCGGCTGGTGCAGCTGGCAGGGGGCGCCGCGGCGCGGTTCGTGGTGATTCCGAGCGCATCGTCGCGTCCCGAACTCTCTGGCGCGGATGCGGTTGCGCAACTGCAGCGCCGTGGCGCCAAGGCGGAATTGCTCAAGATCGCACCGCTGTGGGCGGGCGAGACGCTGGAGTCGGCACGCCGGGCGGCGGCTGACCCCGACATCGTGGCCCGGATCCGGGCCGCCACGGGCGTGTTCTTTACCGGTGGCGCGCAGGAGCGCACGGTGGATGTGCTGAATCCGCACGGGGTGGCCTCGCCGGTGCTGCAGGCCGTGCGCGAGTTGCAGCGGCGCGGTGGCGTGATTGCCGGCACCAGCGCCGGTGCGGCCATCATGAGCAGCACCATGTTCCGCGATGCGCTCAATCCGGTGCAGGTGATGAAGGGCGTGATGCGCGACGGTAAGGAAATCGACCGGGGGCTGGGCTTTGTTGGCGACCAGCTGTTCATCGACCAGCATTTCATCAAGCGCGGCAGGGTGGGGCGCATGCTGGCGCTGATGCTGGCGAAAGGGTACAAGGTCGGCCTCGGGGTGGACGAGAATACCGCGGCAATTATTCACGGCAGCGAAATCGAAATTGTCGGCAGCAGCGGCGCGCTGTTGCTGGACTTGCGCCAGGCCACGCAGGAGGCGGGGCCGGTGAACGTGCGCAATGTGCGCATTTCCTATCTCGACAATGGCGACCGCTATGACCTGGCCAAATTGCAGGGGCAGGTGCTGGCGGCGAAACTGGCCAGGGGCGAGATCAAGTTCCGCCAGCCTGGCTTTGCCTCGGACCTGGAGAATATCCGGCCCGCCTATACCGACATCCTCGGTGAAAACACCATGCTGCGCGCACTGACGCAACTGGTGGACGGCCCGCGCGATCATATCCGGGGCATCGCTTTCGACCTCGAGCAGTTCCCCGATGCGGTAGTGGCCGATCCCGCCCCTGAGCTCGGTTTTGAGTTCATCCTGCGGCGCGATGAACGCACGCGCGGCTGGGATAGTGCCGGACTGGACGACAATGATTACTCGATCTTCGATGCGCGGCTCGATGTGCGGCCGGTACGCCTGAAGACGCCTTTTTATCAGGCGTGGTAATGCGGCCGGGCCACTGGGTCGCCAGCCTGCTGCTGTGCAGCCACTGCCTCTGCGCGGTGGCGCAGTCGGCTGCGCCGGCCCCCTATCACACGCAGCTCGACGCTGCGGCGGCGAACGTGCTGCCGGAAGTGGTGCGTTGGCGGCGCGACCTGCACGCCCATCCCGAACTGGCGTTCCAGGAGCGCCGCACAGCGGATCTGGTGGCGAAGGAACTGAGCCGCATGGGCTACGAAGTGACGCGCGGCCTGGCCGGGACGGCCGTGATCGGCTTGCTGACGACGGGGCGTCCGGGCCCGGTGGTGGCCCTGCGCGCCGATATGGATGCCTTGCCCGTGACGGAGGAGACCGGCCTGCCGTTCGCTTCGCGCCAGCGGGTGCAGTCCGGCGGCCAGGAGGTCGGGGTGATGCATGCCTGTGGCCATGACATGCACGTGGCCATGCTGCTCGGTGCGGCGCGTGTGCTGGCCGGGATGCGCGGGCAGTTGTCGGGCGCCATCAAGCTGGTGTTCCAGCCGGCCGAGGAGGGCGTGGCCAATCAGCCGAATGGCGCCGAACGGCTGGTCCAGGCGGGTGTGCTGGACAACCCCAAGGTCTCGGCCATGTTTGCGCTGCACGTCGGCATCACGCCGCAGCCCACGGGAACCATCTCCACCCGCGCGCGCGGGCTGATGGCCGGCGGCGATACCTTCGAGATCGTGGTGCAAGGGCGCCAAACCCATGGCGCCCTGCCGTGGAACGGGGTGGATCCGGTCGTGGTGGCGGCGCAGATTGTGCTGGGGCTGCAAAGCATTGTCAGCCGCCAGACCGACCTGACGGTTGCACCGGCCGTGATCACGGTTGGCACCTTGCACGCTGGCCAGCGGCCCAACATCGTGCCCGGCGAAGTCAAAATGAGCGGCACGATACGCAGCTTCGATCCGGCCGTGCGCGAGCAATTGCTGGTGCAGGTCAAGCGGACGGCAGAGCATCTGGCGCTATCGGCCGGCGCCACGGCGGCAGTGCGTTTCGATCCCGGATATCCGGTCACATGGAACGATCCCGCGCTGACGGAAAAAATGCTGCCCAGCCTGCGCCGCGTGGCGGGCGCGCAGTTGCTGGGCGACGCCGCGCCGAGCACCACATCGGAAGACTTTTCCTATTACAGCCGGCACGTCCCGTCCCTGCTGTTTTTCCTCGGCGCGAATCCTCCCGGCGCCGATCCGGCACTATGGGCAGCGAATCACTCGCCGCGTTTTAATCCGGATGAGGCGGCCATGCTGACGGGGGTACGCGCGCTCGCCAGTCTGGCCGCCGACTATTTAACTGGTAAGCTGGGGACGGGCGCAGCTTTAGGAAAATAAAGCATGGGGAATCTCTATTCCGTTTCGTTGGTCTTGCTACCCGGCTTCTCGCTGTTCACGCTGGGGGCGGTGCGCGCGGCGTTCACCGCTGCCAATCAGGTGGAAGGGGAGCCCTTGTATCGCTTGCGTCAATTTAGTCCGGAAGGCGAAGCGGTCTCGTCCCAATGCGGCCTCACGCTGGCGGCGGAACCGCTGGCCAGGTTGCATGTGGAGCAGCCCGGCCTGCTGTTGCTGATCGCGGGCGAGCGCACCGACGAGCGTCTGGGCGACCAGGCCAGCCACCTCCTGGGACAGCAGTTGCGCCGCCTGGGACAGGACACCGTCTGGGTCTTGGGTGCCTGCGGCACAGGCGCGCAAGTGCTGGCGCAACACGGACTGCTCGATGGCTACCGGGCCGCGATCGACTGGCAATTGCACGCCGAGGCGGCGCGGCGCTATCCCGCCACGATGTTCACGCCGGGGCTGTACGAAATGGACCGCAACCGCATCAGTGCCGGTGCCGGTGCTGCGGCGATCGATTTGTTGCTGCACTGGCTAGGCAAGCGCCACGGCAGCATGTTTGCCGCCGAAGTGGCGGTCGCGCTGGGGCTGGACAGGTTGCGCGGCGGCGACGAGCGCCAGCCCGTGCCCGCATCGGCGCAGCCGGCGGTGGGGTCGACACGGCTCAAGGATGCGCTGGAACTGATGGCGGCTAATCTGGCCGAACCGTTGCAGACAGAAGATATTGCGCAACTGGTGGGGGTGTCGCGCCGCCAGCTCGAGCGCCTGTTCCGCCAGCACCTGGATACCTTCCCATCCCGCTACTATCTGGAATTGCGGCTCAAGCACGCCCGCCGCCAGTTAAAGCAGACCACGTTGTCGATCCAGCAGGTGGGGCTGGCCTGCGGATTCACCTCGGGCTCGCATTTTTCCACCACCTACCGTAATTATTTTGGTTGCACTCCGCGGGAGGAGCGTGCCCGGCACACCATGCCGCTAGTGGAGGTCAATAACGCCGGAGAGGAGATGGAATGAAGCATCTGGACTACCTGTTGCGTCCGGCAACCCTGGATGATCTCGACGTCATGGAAAAATTCTCCAAGGCGGCGGCATTCAGCATCCGTACCCTGAAACCCGACCGTGCCCGCCTGGCGGCGCGCATCGAACGGTCGCTGCTGGCCTTTGCCGGCAGCGAAGCGCCGAACGGCGATGAGATTTACCACTTTGTGCTGGAGGACATGCGGGCCGGGCGGGTCGTTGGCACCAGCGGCATCGTCGCCAGTGCGGCCGCGAATGGCCGCTTCTACTGCTACCGGAACGAGTTTCTCGCCCACGGCAGCGAGGAGCTGGGCATCACCAATCGCGAGCACACCTTGCGGCTGTGTGAAGAGCTGTCCGGCCACACCTTGCTCAGTTCGTTCTACATCGAGCCCGAATACAGTGCAACGCTGGCGCCGCAACTGCTATCGCGCGGCCGGCTGCTGTTCATCCGTAACTACCCGCAGCTGTTCGCAGAGCGGATAGGCGCGGAAAATCCCGGCCTGTGCGATGACGGGGGCAACAGCCCCGTGTGGGACGCGCTCGGGCACCGCTTCTTCAAGATGCCCTTGCTTGAGGCCGAGCAGCGCACGGGCGGGCGGTCCAAGAGTTTTATCGCCGAGCTGATGCCGCGCATGCCGGTGTATGTGTCGCTGCTGTCCAAGGAAGCCCAGTGGGCCATGGGGCAGCTGCATCCGGATGCCGAACTGCCGTTCGGCATCCTGGTAGCGGAAGGGTTCGACGTCGATTCCTACGTCGACATCTTCGACGGCGGACCGATCGCGGAAGCGCGTGTCGCCATGCTGCGCTCCGTGGTGTCGGCGCTCAATGTGGCGCTGCGTGGCGATGCGGGTGCAGAGGGCGAGGCCTGCCTGGTCGCCAATATGGAACGCACGGGCTTCCGCGCGACGCTGGCGCAGGGCAAATTCCTCGACGATGCCTTGCAGATGGCGCGCCCGGCGATCCAGCGGCTCGGGCTGGCCGAGGGGGCGCGCGCCTGTGCCGTGCGGGTGACTTGATGGCTTTCGGTTTGAGCCAGGCAGATCGCCGCACGGCCAACGCCGGGTGATGGCTGGGCGGGAGTGAGGCCTGGCCAGCCAGGCCCTGCCGGTCAGCCAAAGCGGCCTGGCGCATAGCCGGCCGCATCGGTGTAAGGCGTGCCGCCGTCGATCAGGTCTGCCAGCAGGCGGGCGCTGGCCGGTCCGAGGGTGAAGCCCTGGTGGCCGTGGCCGAAATTGAACCACAGGCCATCATGTCTTCCCGCCTTGCCGATGATGGGTTTCATGTCCGCCACGCAGGGGCGGCTGCCCAGCCAGGGAGTGGATTCAACGGGCTCGCCCAGCGCAAGCAAGCCCGCCGCAGCCGCTTCGGCCAAGGCCAGCTGCCGGGGTGTGGGCGTCGCGTCGATGTCGGCGATTTCCGCACCTGTCGTGATCCGCAGTCCCTTCTTCTGCGCCGACATTACATAGCCGCGCTCCGCGTCCAGCGTGGGCACGGCGACCGTGGCCCCGTTGACATAGTGGCGGTGGTAGCCTCTCTTGACGAAAAGGGGCAGCCGGTAGCCGAGCCGGCGCGTGAACGGCCCGGCCCATGGCCCAAGCGCCACCACGGCCTGGGATGCCTCCACCCTTCCTTCCACAGTGTCTGCTTGCCAGCCTGCGCCCGCCTGGCGCAGGCTGCCGGCATTGCCCAGCACGAAACGTCCCCCCAGCGCAGTGAAAAGCCGGGCGTAGCGTTCGACAACCAGGCTGGGGTCGCTCACGCTCCACGAATCCAGCCAGTGCACCGCGCCGGCCAGGGGGATGCGGAAGCCAGGTTCGGCGGCCTGTAACTGCGCGCCATCCATTGCGCGGAAGGCGATGCCGTACTCCCGTTCTATCCGCGCCGCATCCTTGAGCGCCTCGTCAAGCAAGCCGGCGCTTCGGTAAACCAGCCGCAAGCCCTGGCGCTGCACCAGTGCATTTGCTCCGGCGAGATCGAGCATGCGCTGGTGCTCGCTGGTGGCATGCGCGATCAGGGCGGCATAGTCGCCGCTGGCCTGCCGGTGCCTGTGCGGCGCCGAAGCGCGCCAGTATTGCCACAACTGGGGCCAGGCCGCCAGCAATCCGGCGACGTGGTAGTGCACGTCCGGCGTGCGCCCCAGTGCCGCCGCAAGAAGAAAGCGCAAGCTGCGCGGCATGGCGTAGGGCTCGACCGCCTCGCGCTGGATGACCCCGGCATTGCCGTACGAGGTTTCCAGCCCGGGAAGGCGCCGGTCCATCAGGGTCACCCTGTGTCCGCGCAACGCAAGCTCCAGCGCGGCGCAAGTGCCGACTATGCCGGCGCCGATGACCAGTATGTCCTTGCTCGTCCCGTCCGCAGCCACTGTCAGCTCTCCCTGTCGGCGGCGACGACCGCGATTTCAATGCGCGCGCCGGGCACCACCAGCGGCGCGACCACCGTGGCGCGCGCGGGCAAGACGCCGTCGAAGTGCTGGAGGTAGGCCGCGTTGAAGTCGGCAAAGTCCTCCGGATGGGTGAGGTAGACCGTGGCCTGTACCACATCGGCCAGGCTCAGGCCCGCAGTGCCCAGCGTCGCCGCCAGGCGGCGCAGCGTCAGGCCGGTCTGCGCGGTGATGCCGTCCGGGATCTTGCCCTGGTCGTCGAAGGGCAGCTCGCCCGACAGGAACGCCAGGCCTGCGGCGCGGCGCATTTTTGAAAACGGCAGAGTTTGAGTTGTATGCATGATAGTCTTGTTCTAGCAGTGAAAGTGACAGTCAGAGCGCGGTGCGCACGCTCCATAGTTCGGGAAACAGCACCACGTCCAGCATGCGGCGCAGGTAGGCGGCGCCGGACGTGCCGCCGGTGCCGGTCTTCAAGCCGATGACCCGTTCGACTGTGCCCAGGTGCCGGAAACGCCATAGCCTGAAGGCTTCCTCCAGGTCCACCAGCTTCTCGGCCAGCTGGTAGAGATCCCAATACCGGTCCGGCGCCCGGTACACTGCCCGCCAGGCCAGTTCAACCCGGTGGTCAGCCGTGTAGGGCAGCGTGTAGTCGCGCTGCGTGTGCGTATCGGGCACCGCCAGCCCGCGCCGCGCCAGCAGGCGCAGCGACTGGTCGTAGATCGATGGCCGGCGGTACAGTTCCTCAACCTCGGCAAGCCGGCCTGGCTGGTGGGCGTGCGGCCGCAGCATGGCGGCGTTCTTGTTACCCAGCAAAAACTCGATGCTGCGGTATTGCCAGCTCTGGAAACCGGAACTGTTGCGCAGGTAGGGACGGATCACGCCGTACTCGGAAGGCGTCATGGTCGCCAGCACGTCCCAGGCTTGCACCAGTTGGGTCATGATGCGGGTGACCCGGGCCAGCTGCTTGAAGGCAGGCCCGCAGGCATCGCCGGCAATGCCGGCCACCGCCCCGCGCAGTTCATGCAGCATCAGCTTCATCCACAGTTCGCTGGCCTGGTGCTGGATGATGAACAGCAATTCGTTGGGGTCCGGCGACAGCGGGTGCTGGGCTTGCAGCACCTGGTCCAGGTGCAGGTAGTCGCCGTAGCTCATGTCGCTGGAGAAGTCGAGCCGCACGTTAGCCTCTTCCGGAATGCTGATAGTCATGTGACGGCCCTCCGTTCGGCGTAGCTTGGCTTGCGCCATTCTCCGGAGGCAAGGATGCCGCTGAGCATGTCCACCGCATCCCATACGTCCGCAAAGCCGGTGTACAGCGGCGTGAAACCGAAGCGCAGGATGTCCGGTGCGCGGAAATCGCCCACTACGCCGTGCGCAATGAGCGCTTGCATGATGGGGTAGGCGGCGTCCGGATGGACCAGGCTGACCTGGCTGCCGCGCAGGGCATCTGCGCGTGGCGTAACCAGCGCCAGGCCGTGCCCGCCGCAGCGGGCGTCCACCAGGTCGATGAACAGGCTGCTCAACGCCAGCGACTTGCGCCGCAGCGCCGCCATCCCGCCGGCCGACAGCACACTGTCGACGCCGCACTCGAGCGCCGCCATGGCCAGCACCGGCGGTGTGCCGCACAGGAAACGCCGGCTGCCGGGGGCGGGCGCATAGTCGCTGTGGAAGGCGAACGGCGCGGCGTGGCCGAACCAGCCGGACAGCGGTTGCACGCAGTGCGCAGCGTGGCGCTGGTGCGCCCAGACGAACGCCGGCGCGCCGGGGCCGCCGTTCAGGTATTTATAGCCGCAGCCGATGGCGAAGTCGGCGTCATCGCCGTTCAGGTCGACTGGCACCGCGCCGGCGGAATGGGCCAGGTCCCACAGCGTCAGGGTCGATTGCGCCCGCGCGCGCCGGTTCAGGGCGGCCATGTCATGCATGCGTCCGCTACGATAGTTGACGTGCGTAAGCATCAGCACGGCGACATTGCCTTCGTCCAGCAGCGGGCCGATCTGGCCGGGTTCGTCCACCAGCACCAGGTCGCAACCGTGCTGCCGGGCCAGGCTTTGCGCGATATACAGATCGGTGGGGAAATTGTGCCGTTCGGACAGCACCACGCGCCGTTCAGGCCGCGCCGCCAGTGCCAATGGCAGGGCCGCTCCCAGCGCCTTGTAGGCGTTGACCGAAGTCGAGTCGGCCACCACCAGCTCGCCAGGGGCGGCGCCGACCAGGCGCGCGATCTTGTCGCCGATGCGTTCGGGCAGGCTGACCCAGTGGGCGCTGTTCCAGCTGCCGATCAGGCCGCGTCCCCATTCCTCGTACACCACTTGCTGCAGGCGCTGCGCCGTGGCGTGCGGCAAGGGGCCCAGCGAATTGCCGTCCAGGTAAATCATGCCAGCCGGCAGGTCAAACAGCTGCTTGTGCTGTGCCAGCGCGTCGTCGCGGTCGAGCGCCAGGGCTTCGTTGCGTGAGATGGTCATGCCTGCCTCCCTGCCAGCGATCCGAGGCGGGCCGGCGCGCCGAGCAGCAGGCGGCCCAGCGCCGACAGCAGGCGCTGGATGTCATCCTCGCTGTGGTCGGCAAAGGCTGCGATGCGCAGGGCGCCTTCCGGCCCGGCGCCGACATAGTTGGAGTAGGTAATGAAGATGCCCTGTTCCATTAACCGTGCCTGGATGCCGCGCATGTGGGCGGCGTTGCCGGGCACGAAAGCGGCGACCGGGCTGTCATTGTCGTCGATGGCCTGGCCCAGTTCGCGCAGGCCGCGCTTGAGCTGGCGGCTGTTGGCCAGCAAGCGCGCCCGCAGCTCGGGCTGGCGGCGCACCAGCCGCAGGCTGGCGGCCGACATGGCGGCGCCTGCCGAGGAGCCCAGCGCTGCCCCGCGCGCGGCAGGCATGCGCCACAGCCGTTCCATCATCCCGGCGGGACCGACCGCGATGCCGCCGTGGGCCGCAAACGCCTTGGCCATCGAACCGCCGGCAACGACCCGCTCGCGCGGCACGCCGCACGCTTCCACGGCCCCCCGGCCGTTGGCGCCCAGGGTGCCGAAGGCGTGCGACTCGTCCACCGCGAGCCAGCCGTCGTGGCGCCTGGCCAGGCGCGCCAGCTGCGCCAGCGGCGCGACGGTGCCGAAGGTTGGAAACATGCCATCGGTGGCAATCAGCGGCCGCTGCCCCGTGGCGAGCTTGCGGGCAAGCAGGCGCGCCAGGCTGTCGGCGTCGCGGTGCGCGAAGTGGTGGACGGGCTTGCCGCTGGCCTGCGCGCCGTCGCGCAGGCTGTAATGCGCAGCCTCGTCGATGAAGATGGTGTCGCACACTTCCGCCAGGGCGGGAATGGCGATCAGTCCGAACAGATAGCCGGTGCCGAAATACATGGCGCCGTCCACGGCGAAATAGTCGCGCGCGGCCGTTTCGGCGTCCAGGTTCGGCACCGAGGCGAAGCCATAGTGGCGCCCCAGTTGCGAGTGCACGCCGTACTTGCGCAAAGCCGCCGCGCCTTCCTCGGCCAGGAAGGGATTGCCGTCCAGACCCAGGTAGCCCGAGCCGCCGAAATTGAGCAGCTCGCGGCCGTCGACTGTCACGCGCGCGCAGCTGGGCGATTGCACCTGGCGCAGCATGGCGCCTTGATGTCCGTGGTTCATGCCAGCTCCGGGATGGGGTTGGCCACGGCGGGGAAGAATGCCATGCTGCGGCGCCGGTAGGGCAGGCGGGCGAAATCCATCGACAGCGCGGCGCCGGTTTCGATGACGTGGCAATTGCTGGACAGGCGCGAGAACTCGGCATAGTAGTGATGGCTCGATTTCACGGCGATGACCTGGGCCTCGTGCAGCGGCACGCCCAGCCCCGTAAACGCGGTGGGCGAAAGCGTTTGCTGGCGCCGGCTGACCAGTACGATGTCGACGCCCGCACAGCGCACCCAGGCCGCGCTGCCAAGCGGGTCGTGCAGCTGGCCGGCGCGCTGGAAGTGCTGCTCGGCCACGCCGTGCACGGTGACGTCCAGATCGAGTCCATGACCGGATGCCGGCCCGGCCTTGCCGCCGATGCGCAGCCGCAGTTGCGCACCCTGGCCGGCGGCGCGGCAGGCGGCCACGGCTTCGGGATCCCACAGCATGCCGAACGCGCAGCGCAACGCCGGCCGCTGCAGCAGCGCGGCCAGCAAGGCGGTATGGTCGCACGGGGCGCCGCCGCCCGGGTTGTCGCCGGCGTCCGCCAGGATCACGGGGAACGGGCCGGCCGGCGCCGGGTCCAGTACCTGGGCCACGGATTCCAGCCTGGGCTGCAGTGCGCTGCGGGCGCGGTACAGGGCGCGGGCCAGTTCCTGCGCTGTCTGCTCGGCCAGGGCGCGGTCACCGTCCGCCACCACCAGCACCTTGCTGCCGGCATCGGGCACATCGCCCCAGGGGAAGCCGTGCACGTAGCTGGCCGACAGGATGCCGGGCAGGCGCTCCACCTCGGCCAGGCGGTCGACCAGGCCGCGCATCGGTTGTGCGGTAGTCGGGTAGAAGCCCACCATGGCGCAATCGGCCACTGCCATTACCGGCCGCGTGGCGCCGGCGGCGGCGGCGCGGCATAGTTCAAACAGCTCCACCGCGCGCGCCTCGTAGTCCACGTGCGGGTACTCCCGCATCAGGATGATGGCGTCGGCCTGGGTCGCCATGGTGTTACTCATGTGGCAGTGTGGATCGAGCTCGACGCCGATCACGCAAGCGCTGCCGGCTTCTGCGCGGATGGCCGCGATCAGGTCGCCTTCGCAATCGTCCACGCCGTCGGCCACCATGGCGCCGTGCAGGAACAGCAGTACCATGTCGACCGGCAGCGCCTGTTTCAGGGCCGCCAGGATCTCCCCGCGCAATTGCCTGTAGGCGGCCGCCTCGACAATGCCGGCCGGCTGGGCGATGGCGTACACGCCTTCCTGCACGGTGTCGCCGTGCGCGGCCGCCAGGCGCCGCCATTGCTTGACGATGGGGCCGACATCGCTCAGCACGTCGTCGGCCACCGGGCCGCGCACAATGCCGAGTTCCTCGAACGAACGCAGGGTGGTGGGGAAGGTGGAGAATGTATTGGTTTCCGTCACCAGGGCGGAGGTGAAGATTTTCATGCTTTGGATTCCTTTATGGAGAGCGTACGGAGCCGCGCAGTAAGCGGCGCCAAGGCGAGCAGTGCGGCCAGCAAGGCTGCCGCCGGTATGCCAACGAACAGCGTGGCAAGGCGATCGAGCGCTTGCGGGACGGGCGCGCCTTGCAGCGGGCCAACCCAGTCCAGGCCGAAGCCGACCACGATCCCTCCCAGCGATTGGCCCAGCTTTTCCGCGGAGAACAGGATGCCCAGGTATAGCCCCAGGCTTTCGCCCTCGCTGGAGGACTTGGTGGCGGCCTCCATCGCCAGCGTGGAGATCAGCACGGTCAGGGCGCCGCATGCCAGCCCGAACAGCGCACCGCCGGCCAGCATCGACGCGTTGCTGCGCGGCCCGGCCGTGAACCAGGCCACGCCGGCCAGCGCCACGGCCAGTGCGCCCGCCAGCAAGGTCTGCGGCGCCGCGCGGCGCGCCAGCCATGGCGCGCTGGCCACGCCCACCAGCAGCGACAGGAAAATCGGTGTCAGCAGCCCGGACAGGTTCTCGGGTCCGGCGCGCAGCAGGTGCTGGTTGGCATACGGCAGCGCGGCGAACAGCGCCGTGGAACTGGCGCCCAGCATCACAAGGATCACCACGATGCAGTAGAAAGTGCGGTTGCGCAGCGTCACGCGCAGGGCGGCCAGCAGGCGCGGCGCCGACTTCGGCTCGACCCCGGCCCGCAGCGGTACGCCGCGCACCGCCAGCCAGCACAGCGCCAGCGCCAGCAGGGCGCCGCTGGCCAGTACCGCCGCCATGCCGGCATAGCCGGCGGCGCCGGCGCCGAAGTAGGCGATGATCTGCGGCGCCAGCATCGACACGATCACCCCGGCCACGGTCTGGCCCAGGGCGCGTGCCGACATCAGCGTGCTGCGCCCGGCCATCGACGAGGCGATGTCGCCTGCGATGGCCGTGTGCGCGACCGAGAACATCGTCAACAGCAGCGACTGCGCGATCAGGCACAGGCCGAGGAAGAACACCCGCAGCGGCAGGGCCCAGGCGGCCACCGGCACGAACAGCAGTACCAGCATGAGCGGCAGCAGCAGGGCACTGGCGGCGATCAGCGCGGCCCGGCTGCCTGCCGAGCGGGCCCAGGCATCGGTGCAGCGGCCGATCCACGGGTCCAGCAGCAGGTCCGCGATTTTCGGCACTGCCAGCAGCACGCCCGCCATGGCCGGAGGGACGTGGGCGAACTCGGTCAGGTAGAACAGGAACAACAGCGGCACCACACCGGCGCTGAGGGTAGCTCCGAGCGGGCCGGCGCCGAATCCGGCCGCCAGCAGGCGCGGTGGAGCGGAGGAATCAGCCATGGCCGTGGTCCTCCTGCAGGCGCAGCCGGCGGGTGCGGGCCGTATCGAGTATCAGTTCGCGGCGGCCGCCCTCGTGCTGCTGCAGGCGCAGCGTGCCGTGCAGGGGCAGGTGCGGGTCGGCGCTGACCATCAGGCACACATCCGGGCGCAGCGGCTGCAGCTTGTAGACGCTGCGGCCGTACAGGCCGGCAATGCGCATACTGGCGGCGCCCGGCCCTGCGGCCTGGATCACGATGTCGGCGCCCAGTTCCGCGCTGCGCCACTTGCCGCCGAACGCGGCTGCCATGCCATCCTGGCAGGCGGCTACCCGGTCGCACCGGTAGCGCTCGCCCTGTTCCACGATTTCAATGGCTTGCACGGCGCCGCTGCCATCGCGCACTGGCGCCACTTCCAGCGCGATGACCGATAGCACGTTGACGCGCAGCAGGCCGTCGTCGTCCTTGTCCTGCAGCAGGGGCATCGGCATGCCGAAATTCACCAGGTAGAGGGCGCCGTCGCGCGCTTCGATGCTGAAATGGCGGCCGTTGCCGGGGCAGTAGTAGGCGCCGCCCAGCGGCTCCGCCAGGGCCGGGTCGGCGGGCTGCTCCGCCTCGGTTTGCCCAGGCCCGATCAGGGAGCTCAGCAGTTTCTGGGCAATGTCGGCCGCGGCCACGTCGCTGCGGTTGCTCATGACAACGATCTGAATATCGTGCTCGGGCGCGGCCAGCATCTGGCAGGTGCCGCCTACCACACCGCCGGCGTGGTGGAAGATGGTCAGGCCGCGCCAGCGTTCGCGGATCAGCCCGAAGCCGTAGGGATGGAGGTAGCCGTTGCGCAGCTCGGTCGGCGTCATCATCTCCTCCGACAGCGCGCGCGGCCACAGGACCGGCGAGATCAGGTGGCTCAGCCAGCGCTGCATGTCGTCCAGCGTGGAGGCGACGCCGCCCTCGCCGAGGATAACCGCGGGGAACAGGCTCTTGGAGAAGCGCCCGTCCGGATGGGCCAGGTGGGTCGCCGCGCAGCCGGGCAGGGGATCGAGGTCGCTCGACCAGAGCGAGGTGTCGTGCATCGAGAGCGGTTCGAACAGGCGATGCCGCAGTGCCTGGCCCAGCGGCATCTGCAGCACGCGCTCGATCACCATGGACAGCAAGCGGTAGCCGCCGTTGTTGTAGATTAATTGTTCGCCCGGCGCGAAGTTCTGCTCTTGCTGGCGGCACTGATAGTCATAGGCCGCGTCCGCCGGCACGATCGCCAGTCCGTTCGACAGCAGCGACAGGTCGAGGTAGTCGCGCATGCCGCCGGTATGGTTCATGAAATGGCGCAGCGTGCGGCTGCCCTGGGACGCCGGCAACTCGGGCAGCCAGCGCGACACCGGCTCGTCGATCGACAGTTTGCCCTCGTCGCGCAGCATCAGGATCAGCGCGCAGCAAAAATGCTTGGTCGTGGAACCGATGCGCATCTTGGTCGACGGCGTATTGACCAGGCCGGAGTCCAGGCTGGCCAGCCCGCAGCCGCGGCGCAGCAGCGTGGCGCCGCCGCGCTGGACGCTGGCAATGATGCCGGGCGCGGTGCCGGAGGCCAGGTGGGAGACCACCGCTTCAAGTTTTTCGATGTCAGTGTTGTTCATTGCAGAGTCTTTCACGTAAAATGAATGAATGATTAGTCATTATTTTTGGTCCTATCCATGCCCAAGCGAGATCCCAGCCACATGGCGGCAGTGCGCCAGCAAATCCTCGGCGCCGCGCGCGCCGTGTTCGAACGCAAGGGGCTGTACGAAGCGTCGATGAGCGACGTCAGCACCGAGGCCGGGCTGTCGGTCGGCTCGCTGTATGTCCATTTCCGCTCCAAGGAAGCGATATTGCTGGCCCTGATCGAGACGGCGGACCTGCGCGGCACGCCGTTTGCCGCCTGCGCCACTGCCGGCGAACTGCTCGGACTGGTGGAAGCGGTGCTGCTGCGGCAGGATGGCACGGACGCCGCCAGCCAGGCCGCCAGCACGGCGCTCGAAGTGGCGGCGATTGCGCGCCGCAGCGCCGAAGTCAAGGCCGTGGTGGTCAAGAACTACGAGCTGCTGCGCAGCAATGTCATGGATGCCGTGGTGCGGGTCGGCAGCGCAGCCGGCAAGGTCGACAAGGCCGAGATGCTGGCCATAGGCGAAAGCCTGCTGTGCCTGCTTATTGCGGCGCAGTCGCAGACCCTGATCGGCGTGCCAACCGCGTGCCAGGCCAAGCTCAAGGCGGCGCGCATGCTGGTCACGATGCTGCATGGTGCACCTGTGCGGGTGAAGCGCTAGCGGCGGCCTGCTGCGTGGCCGGCAGATAGGCCGCGCTGCAGAAAGCGATCCGGCCGCCGGCGTACGAGGCGGCGGGCACGCTGTCGCTGGCCATCAGCAGCGGCGCGTCGAGGTCGACCAGGTCGGCGCCCTGCGCGGCAATGAAGGCGGGCAGCAGGGCCATCGAGCGCCCGCCCATGCAGCCCACCATGATGCGCATGCCTTGCCGGCGCGCCTGCGCCGCCAGCAGCAGGGCTTGCGACAGCCCGCCGCATTTGTCCAGTTTGATGTTGGCGACCTGGTAGCGCCTGGCGACCTGGTCGAGGTCGGCCATGGTCTGCAGCGACTCGTCGGCCGCCAGCGGGATCGGCGAGCGGTAGCCGTGCAAGGCCGCATCGCCGCCGGCCGGCAGCGGCTGCTCGACCAGTTCGACCCGCTGCGCCAGCAGCACGCTCATGATCTGCTCCAGGTGGTCCATGGTCCAGCCCTCGTTGGCATCGACGGAGAGGCGCACGTCGGGCCGGGCGCGGCGCACCGCCTGCACCCGTTCGGCATCCGCGCCGCTGCCGTCCAGTTTCAGCTTGAGTGCACGCGCCTGCGGGTAGTGGCGCGCCATCTCCGCCATCCGGGACGCGTCGGCCACCCCCAGCGTCACCATGGTCTCCATGGCGTCGAGCGAGGGCAGGAAGGCCAGCCGGTAAGCCGGCATGCCGCGCTGGGCCGCCTCGAGCTGCCAGCAGATCCAGTCCAGCGCATTGCGCGCGCCGCCGGGCGCCATCTGCTGCACGCGGCACCACAGGCCGGGAAGGTCGGCGGGCATGTCCGCCAGCGCCGCCTGGACCTGCTGCTGCATGGACGCGCCGTCCTCGCCCCGGTAAAACACGCCGGCCGCCTCCGCCTGCGCGGTCCAGCCACGATAGTGCGCGGTCACGCGCAGCACCTGCTGCCCGGCCAGGGTCCTGCCGGCGATGGCCAGCGGCTGCTTGAATGCGATCTGGTCGACAAATGTGGAAATCAGCATCATGTCGCCGCCCTTCATTGGAACGCCATGTTCAGTTGCACGCCCAGCGAGCGCGGCGTGCCCAGGTTCACGCGCGCCGGCGCGCCTAGCAGGCTGAGGGTTGTGTCGGCCGAGGTCTGGCTGCGCTCGTTCAACAAGTTGCGCAAGAAGAAGCCGACACTGATGCTGCCCAGTTCCACGCCGGCGCGCAGGTCGATCGTGGTATAGGCTGGCATCCGGTACAGCGGGCTGGCCGGTGGCCGCGCGAAGGCGTTGACCCGCTCGCCCGTGTAGCGGATAGACGCGCCGACGTAGGCCGGCTTGCCGTACAGCTCGAAGTCGCGGTCCGCCTGCAGCGCCGCCGACAGGCGGGCGGTGTCCGGCAGGCGCTCGCCGGCCTTGCCGCCAAGGTCGGGGCTGTCGTCCCGCAGTTCGGCATCGATGGCGCTGAGCGCAGCCGCTACGCGGACTCCGTCGGCGGGCCGCCCGCGCAGCGTGGCCTCGATACCGCGCGACCGGGCCCGGCCGGCATTGCCGATGCCCGAAAAACCGGCGTTGCTGGTAAACACCTGCATGTCCTTCCAGTCGATCTGGTACAGCGCTATTTCGGTCGACCAGCGGCCCGGCACGATGTCGCCTTTCCATCCTGCTTCGTAGCTCCACAGTGTATCGGATTGGAATGCGGGCTTGTTCAATGGCAAGCCGGTGAGCGGGTTGCGGATGATCGGCAGCGGTCCGCCCGGGCGGTAGCCGCTGGCGGCGCGCAGGTAGAGCGCCTGGCGCGGGGCAGGGCGCCAGCGCGCCGTCGCCATCCATGTCGTCACATCTTCTGACGAGCTCGCCGCTGGCTGCGGGCCGGGAGCGAACAGGCCGGCGAAACGCTGGTCCAGGTGCTGCGCGTTGCGGCTCTTGCGCACGCCCAGCGTGGCGTCCATCCGCTCATTGATGAAATAGGTGCCGGTCCCGAAGACGGCCGTTTCGCGGAACGTGGACGGGAAGCGGGCGTCTGCCAACAGCGGCTGGAGCGGTTCGAAGTTGTCGTTGAGCGGCTGCAAGCGCTGCGACCGCGAACCGCGCTCGCTGGTGTAGAAGGCGCCCGCCAGCCACTCGAATACCCGGCTGCGCGGCGAAGTCAGCCTGATCTCCTGGGTCAGCTTCCTGTTGTAAAAGGAGTAATCCAGCGCGTATCCCGGCGCCACGATGCCGGCCGGGGCCAAGTAGGGCACGTAGAGCGCGGACGGATCCGAACGGCCGGTGCTGGCCGAGCGCTGCCAACCGCTGATGGCGTCGATGGTCGCCCATTTCAAGTCGGCTTTCAGCGCCAGCGAGACCAGGTCGTTGCGCACGTCCACGGCCTCGGTCACGAACAGGCGCTTGCTCTGGCGGCCATCGACCGGCTCGCCGGTGGCCAACGACACGTCTTCCGTGGCGGCGCCGTCCCGATGCTGCTTCTGGCTCAAGGCGGTCAGGCGCAGCGACAAGTCGCGGCTTGGCGCCAGCGTGAACGCCAGCCGGCCGCCGTCGGTGCGCAGGCCGTCGACGATGGCGTTGCCGTGATTGCGGTCGCGCACGAAGCCGCCGTCGGCTCGCTGGTACAAGGTGGCGCGCATGGCGGACACGCCGGGCTGGATCGGCACGTTCATCACGCCGCGCACCACGTGGTTCAGTTTGCCCCCCTTGGCGCCGGACAGCTCGGTGGTCAGGGCAGCTGCCAGCTCGCCCGGTTCCGGTTCCACCGCCACGTATTTGATCAGGCCGCCCATCGCACCGGCGCCATACAGCGTGCCTTGCGGACCGCGCAGCACTTCGGCGCTGGCCAGGTCGAACAGGCCCAGGTCGAGCGCATTGGAGCCGCCGCCGGCGTAGCCGGAACTCGAGCCGAATGGCACATCGTCCACGTACATGCTGACCGTGGCGCCGACCTGCGAGCCGGTCGTAATGCCGCGCATGGTGACCTGGCTTTGTCCGGTGCCGCTGCCGGCCTGGTTGTAGTTCACCCCGGGCAGCAGGGACGTCAGGTCGGCCAGGGATTGATAGCCGGCGCGTTCCAGCGCCGCTCCCTTGACGACGTCGGCCGTGAGCGGCACTTCGCGCGCCGGTTCGCGCCGGCGCTGTGCAGTCACCACGACTGTGTCGATGGGCTCTGCCAACTCGCCGGGGCTGGCTGCCGGTTGTTGGGCCAGCGTTGCAAGCGGCATGGCAGCGAGTGCGGCTGCCATGGCGAGCTGAAGCCGGGTGGGCTTGCATGGTGGCCGATTGCCACCGAAGTAAGTTTGCATCTCTGTCTCCATAATGAATGAGTGTTCATTTTGTTTTTTTTTGGATTATGCGGATGCTTTTGTCATAACGCAAGAAGAATTCGTCATGACGCGCCGAAATCATGCAGGTGTCGCTTGAGCGGCTCGCCGGCAGCAATCATCAACATGAGCGCACCTGAGCGGCAAGGGAACCTATACTCGATGGATACTAATATTTCAGCCCCGGCTGCCACCCGCCTCCAGCCTCCACATTCATGAATACACTTGCCAATGCGCTGTTTATACTATTTGCGTGGATCCTGGCCGGCGCCCCGGTTGCTGCGCAAGGTTTCCGCCCCGCGTTCCTGCTCACGGGGGCGCACAACCGGAACAGCCAGGATCTCTCGGGCCAATGGCGCTACTCGAAGGACCTGTACCGTACCGGTCTCACGGACATCAATGGCTGGGTCGCCAAGTCCCGCATGCAGCGCTACCGCGATATCGATATCGCGGCCCAGGAGGCGCGCGGCGGCGCCGACTTCTTCGAGTTCGACATGGACCGGGGGCCGCTTATCAATGTGCCCGGTGCATGGAACGCCGCCGAGCCGGCCTTGCGCTATTACGATGGCCTGATGTGGTTCCAGCGCAAGTTCAAGGCCGATCCCTTGCAAGGCAAGCGCGCCTTCCTGCGTTTCGAGGCGGTCAATTACCGTGCTTATGTTTACCTGAACGGCAAGGAGATCGGCCGGCACGAAGGCGGCTTCACCCCCTTCGTGCTGGAGGTCACCGACGCGTTGCGGGCCGGTGACAACCGCCTGACTGTCGGCGTCGATTCGCAGCATGACGCCCAGTCGATTCCAACCGCGATCACCGACTGGGACCTGTACGGCGGCATCACGCGCCCGGTGCGCCTGGTCATCACGCCGGCCACCTTCATCGACGACGCCACGCTGGCCCTGCAGCAGAGCGGCCGCATTACCGGCGAAGTGCGCCTGCAGGGGCCGCAGGCTGCGGGCCAGCAAGTCAGCGTCAGGATCGGCGCGCTGGCCACCGCCGCTGCGGTCACCGACGGCCAGGGCAGGGCCGTGTTCGACATCCAGGCACCCGCCGGACTGGCGCGCTGGACGCCGGAGCAGCCCAGCTTGTACGACGTGCAATTCAGCACCGCAGCCGACGCAGTGCGCGACCGCATCGGCTTCCGCACGATTGCCGTCGAGGGCAACCGGATCCTGCTGAACGGCAAGCCGATTTTCCTGCGCGGCATATCGCTGCATGAGGAAGAGTTCGGTCCCAACCCGTCGCGCAATATGACCGAGAGCGCATCGCGGGCGCTGCTGCACCAGATCAAGCACGGCCTGCATGGCAACTATGTACGCCTGTCGCACTATCCGCATTCGGAGGTGACGGTACGCCTGGCGGACGAAATGGGGTTGCTGGTGTGGAGCGAGATACCGGTGTACTGGACGGTGGACTGGGACAACCCCGCCGTGCTGCGCAAGGCGCTGGCGATGCAGGCCGAGACGGTCTACCGCGACCGGAACCGCGCGTCGGTGATCCTGTGGAGCGTGGGTAACGAGACGCCTGTGTCGGTGGCCCGCACGCGTTTCCATGGGGCCATGGCCGACAATGTCCGCGCGCTCGACCCTACGCGCCTGGTCAGCGCCGCGCTGCTGGTCGAGCGCAGGACAATCGACGGCAAGGACGTGATCGAGATCCAGGATCCGCTGGCGGGCAAGCTCGATGTGCTGGCGGTAAATACCTACGCCGGCTGGTACGGCAGCGATACCCTGGATGCCTTGCCGGGCCTGCACTGGAAGGTGCCCGGCGACCGGCCCTTGATACTGTCGGAATTCGGGGCGGACGCGCTGGCCGGCTACCGCAATGACGGCAACAAGAAGTTCACCGAGGAATACCAGGCCGAGTACTACCGCAAGACGCTGGCCATGGCGGACCAGATTCCGAATCTGCGCGGCATGTCCCCGTGGATACTGAAAGACTTCCGGTCGCCACGGCGCGAACATCCGGTGTTCCAGAATGGCTGGAACCGCAAGGGGCTGCTGTCGGAAAGCGGCGTTCCCAAGGAGGCATTCGGCGTGCTGGCCGATTACTACGGTAAGCGGTAGCGCAAGAAATAGCGCAAGGTGCGCTGTGCGCTTGCTGCCAGCGGGCGGGCGCAACATAATGGAGCGCCTCTCCCAAAAGTGGCGCTTGGTGCGTTTCAGGCACCACTGTGCGTCCGTTGGCAGGCCTACCGCCGCGTTCCCATCACCTCTACGATAAAGGCATGCAATTTGCTGCCAGTCGCCCGACTGGTCAGGCCCGGACGACCGGGCCGTCTTAGAGGAGATGAATCATGTTTGCTGTAGATAAGGCCGAGCGCGCCGTCAGCCGGCACACCGAAGAACTGGTGCCTTCCCGTTACGCGCTGCAGGTTGGCGAGATAGACGTGCTGATCGTCAGCGACGGCGTGCTGCCGCTGCCCACCGCGACCATGGCGACCAACGCCACGCCCGACGATCTGGCCAACTGGCTGGATTACATGTTCATGCCGCGCGACGCCTTCGACTGGCCGCTGAACGTGATGGTGGCGCGCAGCGGCGCGCAGACCATCCTGGTCGACACGGGGTTGGGATCGCAGTTCTCGGGCTTCCCGCGCGCGGGGCAGTTTCCGCAGCGGCTGAAGGCCGCCGGCATCGCGCTGGACACGGTGACCGACGTGATCATCACCCACATGCACATGGACCATGTGGGCGGCCTGCTGGCCGACGGCGTGAAGGAGCAGCTGCGCCCGGACGTGCGCATCCACGTTGCCGCCGCCGAAGTGGAATTCTGGGACGCGCCTGATTTCACCCAGACGGTCATGCCGACGCCGGTGCCGCCCGTGCTGCGCTCGACCGCGGCGAGCTTCCTGAAGGAATACCGCAGCAAGCTGCGGATTTTCAAGGACCAGTACCAGGTCGCGCCGGGGGTGGTGGTGCGCCTCACCGGCGGCCACACGCCGGGGCACAGCGTGGTCGACCTGACGTCCGAAGGCGAACGGCTGACCTTCGCCGGCGACGCCATGTTCCCGGTCGCGTTCGACCATCCGGAATGGCAGAACGGCTTCGAACATGATCCGGAAGAATCGACCCGTGTCCGGCTTGGCCTGTTCCGGGAACTGGCGGAAAACGGCGGGCTGCTGGTGGCGTCCCACCTGCCGTTCCCCTCCGTCGGCCGGGTGGCCGTGGACGGCGACGCCTTCCGTTATGTGCCGGTGATCTGGGATTTCTGAGCGAGTGTCACCGTAGCGCCGCAGCCGCGGCCGAATAGTCGTCGTTGGTCTTGCACATTATCAAGAAAGGTTGGAAGATGGCATGGCGTGCCGGGAAGCGGGCCGCCTGCCATTCACCATCATTGCGGAGAGCGCTTCCTGGTACGAAGAATCTTGTGAGAACAATACCGGAGCCAAGCGCGTGAATAAGACCAATGAACAATTACTGGCAATTATGGCCGATGAGAAAGTCGCGTACGTAATCGAAGGAAAAGAAGCCTATATCAAGCTCGCCAACAACCAATACAACACATTTCAGACCTCGGTTGTGGAAGGCCTGGAGCAGCTCGATATCGCAGGCGACAAGAAAAGAACGCTGTGGTGGGTGGACCTGGCCATGTGGCCGCACCTTGCCGACGGCATCCTGCAGCAACTGCAAGCCGAGCCTGGCGCCAAGCCCGACGTCAGCATGCTGTGGAATCCCCGCCGCTCGGTGAGCCACAAGGTCATTGACAACGGCGCCCAGTCGGCCAAGCTGCAATCGATGACCGTGATGGGCGGCCGCGTGCTGTCGCTGGAGACCAACATGACGGTGGGCGGCGCCAGTGGCGGGATCCAGAAGCTGGCCACGGCCATCTACACGGAATTCGCGGGTTCCTATGAGCTGACGCAAGCGGACCCGCGCCACATCGGCACCCACCGCGACCAGACCCTTCCTCCGCAGCACAAGCACATCGTGAAACGGGGCGGCGGCGAGTGGAGCGCCGACGATGTCGATACCGTATATGCCCTGGCGATGAGCCTCGGACTGACCGAATGGGATCCTGTGTTCGGCGCCAAGAACAAAAAAGTACGCGATCTTTCCAAGAAAGCGTAAGCCTGCCGCGTCAGACTTTGCGGTCGACTATCACGTAGTGCTTCTTGACCGGCTCCAGCACTTCGAACACGCCCCGGAAACCGGCCGGTATCACCAGCGCCGCGCCCGGGCCCGCCTCCACGGCGTGGCCCTGCTCGTCGATCAGGCGGCAGCGGCCCTCGGTGACGAAGAAAAACTCATCCTTTCCCGCGGCGAACTCGATGTGCCAGCTGCCCACCTCGCACGCCCAGATTCCCGCCGCCATATCGCCGTTCGCGCTGTTGAAATGGTTCCAGGTTGTGCGCGCAGGATTGCCCTGCAAGCGGCGCTCTTCGCGCGGATGGTCGTATTCGGGCAGCGGCGCCTGGGCGCTGAAATCGGTAATGGCTGGCATGTCGGACAGGCGGGAAAGTAAGGACCCCGCGATTGTACATGCGCCGCCAATCGATCGACATAAAAAAGGACGCGGCAACAGGCCCGCGTCCAAGAACGCCGGGGCACGCCCGGCGCGGAGGGAAGGGTGCAGCCGGCGGGCGGCGCGCGTCAGAACTTGTAGTTCGCCCCCAGCACGTAGGAGCGGCCGGATTTGCCGTAAAGCAGGGTGTCGTCGCGCTCGGTATCCTTGCCGTAGCGCAGCGGCTCGTCGGTCAGGTTCTGCGCTTCGAACGACACGCGCAGCTGCGGCGTGACGTTGTACGACATCGACAGCCCGACCTTGGTGGACGGGTCGGCGAACGAATGGTCGCTGCCGTTGGCGTTGCGCAGCACGTCGCGGATGAAGCTGGAGCGGTGCGTGGCCGACACGCGGGCGCTGAACTTCTTGTCCTCGTAGTACACCGTCAGGTTGTAGGCGTTGGGCGACAGGCCGATGAAGTTCGCTTCCTCGGTCAGCTGCTCGTTGGCCGGCGTGCGCGGATTGTCCACCCGGGTGATGTAGGTGATCTTCGACTTGACCTTGGTGTAGTTGGCCAGCGCGCCGAAATTGCTCCAGGCGCCGGGCAGGAAAGTGAACGGCAGCTGCCAGTTCACTTCCAGGCCGTCCAGCGGACCGCCCTTGGTGTTGACCATCTGGCTCACGCTGACCTGGGTATTGGGCTGGATCTGGCAGGCGGGCGTGCCGCCTGTGATGGAGCAACCGGTGGCGGTCAGGTAGGAGTTCGACAGGCCCGTCTCGGCATACGTCATCAGCTCATTGGTACGCTGGATGAAGGTCTTGATGTTCTTGTGGAACACGCCCACCGAGAACATCGCGTTCTTCGCGTAGTACCACTCGGCCTGCAGGTCGAAGGTGTTGGCGCGGATCGGGTCGAGCGTTGGATTGCCGATCGAGACCGACTGGCCGGTCAGGTTGATGGAAGCCGACGGCGCCAGGTCCACGTATTCAGCGCGCGACAGGGTCTTGCCGGCCGAGAAGCGCACCAGCAGGTCTTTCGGCAGCGTGGCCGTCACGTTAAAGGCCGGCAGCCAGTCGCGGTAGGTGTGTTCCACTACGCGCGGCACCAGCTGGCCGGCAGGATCCTTGATCAGCTGCATGGCGGTGGTGGTGGTCTCGGCGCCGCGCACGCCCAGGTTGCCGCGCAGCGGCAGGCCCCATGCGTTGACCTTGAAGTCGCCGGACAGGAACAGTGCGTCGATTTTCTCGTCCACCTGGCGCTTGACCTGGTTGGCCAGCACGTATTCCGACAGCGGCACCGCGCTGCAATGGCATTCGGTGTTGTATACGGACTGGAACTTGTCCATGTCCACCGCCGCCCAGGAGGACGGCACGCCGGCATCCAGGCCGCTGCCAAAGCCGGACAGCTGGCGCGTGAGGCTGGCCAGCGAAACCCCGGCCGGCAGGCCCTGGATCGGAATGCCGCCGGACGCGACCTCGTAGTTGAACCAGCTGTTCCTGCGCGCGGACAGGCCGCTGCGCAGGGTGAGATTGTCGGTCAGCTCGTAGCTGGCGTTCACGGAGTTGGTTTTCAGGCGGTTCGAGGTGCGCAGGTAGCGTCCGACGAAGTTGCCGTGCACGGTGCCGTTGGCTTCCTGCGGACCGAACGAGAAGTTGTTCGGGTTGGCCACATCCATGCCGAAGTCCAGCGCCGGCACGCCGCCTTTCGAGAAGTCCCAGGTGAAGCCGTTGACGTTGGGTGCGTCGATCTGCACGGTGGCGCGGTGCGGATTGTTCAGGCGCGAGTCGGACACGCCCAGCATCAGGTCGACCACCAGGCGGTCGGTGATGTCGCGCTTGGCCGACAGCACGCCCTGCTTGAACAGGGTGGTGTATTCGTCCACCAGGCCTTCGCTGCGGATGTCGACCCCGTTGAATTTGCCATAGGTCCAGCTGCCCTTGTCGTCGAACTTGGCGTCCACGATCGAGGTTTGTCCCTTGCCGTTTTCAACCATGTCGCGGCCGAAGGAGATGGCCTGGATGTAGTTGTCGTAGCGCTTGTTGCTGTAGCGCCCGCCCATCAGGTCCAGATTCAGCTCGGTGGCGCGGTCGGGGCGCCATTGCAGGGTGCCGGTCAGGCCGGTGCGGTCGTATTCGGTCTGCGAGCGGCGGTAGCGCGGAATGCGCGGGTGGAAGGCGCCCGAGCTGCCCGGCGGCGCTGCCACGGTGCCGCCGAAGTCGTCCTTGCGGCCCATGATCTCGTTGTACAGCGCCAGATTGCCGGAGCGCGGCACGCCGAAGCCGCAGTTCTGCGCGTCGATGCCCTTGGCTGCATTGTTGAGCGGGTACTGCGTGGCGGCGCCGATCGGCGAGCAGAAGCCGCCGTTGACGGAGCCGGCTACGATGTCAACCGCCTCGTATCCTTCCTCGATGGCGCTGCGCTTGGAATAGGCCAGCGCCACCAGGGCGCCGACCTTGCCGACCGGCGTGTCCCAGCGGTTCGAATACAGGGCGGTGAGGCGGGGCTGGGTTTTCTTCGAGACCGTGTTATACAGGCCTTGCGCGCCGATGCTGGCGGTTTCGCCCTTGAAATCGAAGGGGCGCGCGGTGCGCAGGTCGACCGTGGCGCCCAGCGAGCCTTCTTCAACCCCTGCCTCGGAAGTCTTGCGCACGGCCAGGCTGTTAAACAGCTCCGCCGCGAACACGCTGAAGTCGAACGCGCGGCCGCGGTTGGTGCTGCCATTGATGTCGGATGCGCCGGTGGCCGTGGTGCCCTCGATGCCGTTGATGCGCACGCGCGTAAAGCCCGCGTTCAGGCCGCGCACGGTGATCTGCTTGCCTTCGCCGCCGTCGCCCTGCGCCACCGATACGCCCGGCACGCGCTGCATGGATTCGGCCAGGTTCGCGTCCGGAAACTTTGAAATGTCCTCGGCCTTGATGATGTCGATGATGCCGTCCGAATTCTTCTTGATGTTCAGCGCGTTGTTCAGGCTTTCGCGGAAGCCGGTCACCACCACGGTGTTTTCCGCAGCCGCTTGCGTGGCGGCTCGGGGGCCCTGAGCCTGCGCTTGTGCCTGCGCCTGCGTTGCTCCCACCAGGGCGATGACGCCCATCGCTATTTGCCGCAGCCGCGCGTGTGGAATGCCCGCCCGGTACTGAATTGCTCTTGTCATGCTGTCTCCTCTTTGTTTTAGTAAATCAGATGCCGGTTTCCACCGCGTAGACGTGGTTGGCGCCATGCATATTCGAGACGAACACCAGCCATTTGCCGTCCGGCGTGAAGCGCAGGTTGGGTTCCAGGCGGTAGTCGTGGGCCGACATGTCCACCAGCCGCGCCGACTTGAACTTCTCGATGGTGGTGAGCTTGTCGTCGTAGGACTCCAGGTCGGCGTCCACGATGGGTTCCGCTTGCAGCAGCGAGATCCACTTGCCGTCCGGAGCGTGGGCCACCATGTCGAAGTCGCCGCCGTCGCTGGCGAAGGTCTTGTTGTCCGGCGCGATATTGAAGTGCACGCCCCAGTCGTTCTGCTCCACGCGCTTCCACACCCGCTTGCCGGTAGCCAGTTCCAGTCCTGCCACCCAGAACACCTGGCCGCGCGGAGTCTGCAGGTCGTACCACAGCCATTTGCCGTCATGGCTGAAGAACTCGTGGCCCCATATCTCCATGTTCATGGTGCGGGTGTGCGCGCTGCGCAAGCCGCTGCCATCCGCGTTGATCAGCTTGATGCGGTCCACCCGGTGCCAAGGGCCTTCCATGCAGAAGCGGATCAGCTTTGGATCGGTGGGCGAGAACTGGGCGTGGCCGATCCAGTCCTCTGTCTTGTACAGCACCTTGCGCGCACCGGTTCTCAGGTCGATGGTGAACAGTTCGGCCGGCACCCGCGCGGTGAAGCGTTCCATCATGCGCACGCCCTTGGCCTTGGCGAAGTTGAGCGGCTTGCCGTCCGGCCCCAGGGCCGCGTATTCGGCCTGGCCGAACTGCTGTACGCTGGCCGCGTCCTTCGGCTGCAGCGGCTTGGCGCCGTAGGACACGGCGCCAAGCAGCAGGGTGTCGTCGGCGTTTGCGCCGTTGATACTGCCCGCCTCGATGCGCGCCAGCTTGCGCACCTTCCGGCTATCGACGTGGATGGCGTAGATGGTCTTGGGTCGCTGTGCGGCTTCGCCTTCGCCCGCATCGGTAACGGCGTACACCGCCTCGCGGGTGGTGCGCAGCATGAACAGCAGCTCGTTCTCCTTGCCCTTGATCAGCAGGGAGGTCTTCCAGTCCTTGAGCCTCACCGCCACGATGCCGGACGGCGACTTGATCACCATGACGTCGCCTTCGGGCGTGTAGGCGTGGCGGTAGAAATAGAGCACGCCGGACGCGTCCTGGTCGGAAATACGGATGATGCGGCGGCCGGACTTCGCGTCCTTCCAGTCCCTGGGAATGGGCGCCCCGTGCGGCGCGGCAGGGGCCGGGGGCGGAACGGGCTGCGCTTGCGTCTGCGCCCGGCTATGCGCGGATGGCGCCAATAGCGGCAGCAGGGTGGAGGCGGCCACGAGGTTCTTCAATACGGTACGGCGGCTTGCTTGCGTCATTGCTGCGTCCTTGCTGGGTCGTAGGAGAGGGCGCGGGTGGCCCGCATTTCCTGATCGCGGCGGGCTTTTTCCGCTTCGCCGATCACGGTTTTGGGGGCGATGGGCTGCGGTGTGGTGGCCAGGATGGTGGCCTCGTCGTCGCGCGCCAGGGCCGGTTCCGGCAGTGCTTGCGCCGGGCCGTGCAGGCCGATGACTTCCAGGCCCGCCAGCAGGTAGGCGCCGGTGGCATAGGGACCGACATCGTCCGCGCTGGTTGGCACGGGCCGGTCGCCGGTCTTCTGCGCCGCGCCAACCAGGCCATTCGGCAGCACGTGCCGGTTGAGCGCCGCCCAGCCCCTCGTGACGGCCGGCTGGTAGGTCCTGCGGTCCAGCAGGCCGTGGTTGATGCCCCAGGCCAGCGCGTACACGAAGAAGGCCGAACCGGAGGTTTCCGCTTCGGGGAAGTTCTTCGGGTCGTTCAGGTCGCTGCGCCACAAGCCGTCGGCCTGCTGCAGCTCGGCGACGCGGCTGGCCATCTTCTTGAAGATGCCGGTATAGAAATCGCGTCCCTCGAAATCGGCCGGCATGGCTTCCAGCGTGCGCGCCAGGCCGCCCATCACCCAGCCATTGCCGCGCGCCCAGTAGATGGACTTGCCGCCGGTGCCCAGGTGGTCCTTGTCCTTGAAGCGTTCGTCGCGCAGGAACAGGCGGTCCTGCTCCACCCACAGCCGGGCGGCGGTGCGCCGCCACTCCCTGTCCATGGCGCGGAGGTATTGCGGGTCGCCGGTCAAGGCCGAGTGGCGCGCCAGCACCGGCGGGGCCATGAACAGCGCGTCGCACCACCACCAGATCAGGGCTCCGGTCTCCTGCGCGCGGTTCAGATGCGGCAGCATGAAGTCGAGCCGCTGGCGCAGCGGCATGATGACGCCCTGCTGGCCACGGCGGGCATACAGTTCCTGGTACAGGTCGCCGATCGCCAGTTCGTCGGCGTTGAGCAGCAGGCGGTCGGCACGGGCGCCGCGCAAGGCGTAGTTGTAGTGCTCGGCGGTGGCGGTGAGGAAGCGCAGCGTGTCCTTGTTGCCGGACACGCGCGCCAGCCGCGCCGCGCCGACGTAGAAGGTGGCGGCCACCCAATTGGAGGATATCTCGGCCAGGTTGGAGCCGGTCGAGAGCTGGATCGGGTGCCGGCTCATGTCGGCGATTTGCGCGGCCGACACGTAGTCCAGCGCCGCCAGCACGGCCGCGCGCGTTGGCAGCTTGTCAGGCGCAAAGGCCATGTCGGGCCGGGCCGGCGGGGTGAGCCAGCTGGCTTCGATACCGGCCACCGGGGCCGGGCTGTTCCTGGCTGTGTCGGCAGCGAACGACGGCAGTGACGGCAGCGCGGACGCGAGCAGGCCGAGCATGGCGAAGGACAGGGTGTTTTTTCGTACGGCATCGGCTCGTTTCATGGTGCCGCCGCAATCTGGATGTTCTCCGCGTTTTCCAGCGCGATGGGCTGGCCATTGCTGCCGGCGATGCGGCTGCGCCTGATCTGCACGTTGCGGGCGTGGCGGATGGAGCCGGCTGCTTCCGCTTCCAGGTCGACATCCTCCATGTGGATATTCTGCAGCGGCGCATCGGCGTAGGCTTCCAGCTCCACCGCCGTCTTCAGGCCTTTGGCAGTAACGCGGCTGATGCGGATGTCGCGCACCTGCGGCAGGCCCTTGTCGCGCGGGACTTGCTCAGTCAGAGTCTTCCAGTAGGCCGGGGCGTGCTTCACCTGGTCCGGAATCTTGGCGTAGCTGTAGGCCGGGAACCAGTTGAGGTTGATGCGGATGCCGGTTTCGGCCTGCTCCACGTCGATGTCGTGGATATCGATGTCCGACGCGCCGCCGCCGCGCGTGGCGGCCGACTTGAACAGGATGCCGTAGCGCACCGGCCCCACGACTTTCAGGTTGTGGACCCGCACCTTGCGGATGCCGCCGGAGGTTTCGGAACCGAAGGTGACGCCGGCATATGCCGAGCGCACGGTGGAGTTGCGGATGACGACGTTCTCGGTGGGCCGGTTCACGCGCAGGCCGTCGGCGTCGCGCCCGGCCTTCAGGCACAGCGCGTCGTCATTGGCGTCGATGTCGGCGTTCTCCACCAGCACCGTGTGCGAGGAGTCGATGTCCACGCCGTCGGTGGACGGGCCCTTGCCGTCAATATTGTTGCGCACGGTGATGCCGGAGACTTTCACGTCGTGCGAGTACACTACCTGCACGGTCCAGAAGCCCGAACGCATCAGCTGCAGGGGCGCGCCCTGGGGGCCGTTGCCCAGTTCAACGCGGCTGGAATTGTAGATCTGGATCAGGCGCGGACGCTGCGCATCGTAATCGGCGGCCCAGCGCAGGCCGCGCGCCTCGTAGTCGTAGCGGATCGACTGGAAGCGGTCCCAGAACACCTTGCCGTTGCCGTCGATCGCGCCTTCGCCATAGATCTTCACGTCGGTTTGCTGGTAGACGTTGAGCAGCGCCGATGGCCATGCCAGCTCGATGCCGGCGATGCGGGTCGGCATCACCGGATAGGCCTTGATGCCCTGCGCGCCGGCCAGCTTCACGCCCTTGTCCAGCCGCAGCGCCATGCCGGATTTCAGGAACAGCGAGCCGGTCAGGTAGGTGCCCGGCTTGAGCACCAGCGTGGCCTTGCGCGCCGCCGCGGCGTCGATGGCCTTTTGCAGGGCCGCCGTGTCGTTGCTCACGCCGTCGCCCCTGGCGCCAAATGTTTCGGCGCGTACGATCGCACCGGACAGGCCGCGCGGCGCGGCGATGGCGATATCGGAGGCCGCCTTCGCGTGGACGTCGATGGCCTTCTGCGGCGCCGAGTTGTACCAGGAATAGCCGTTGCGCCGGCCCTTGGAGATATTGTTTACGTCATCCTGGATCGATTTGTCCCAGTCGCCGAAGATCGGCTTGCCGGTCCGGATGTCGTAGTTGCGCGACCAGATCGGGCCCGCGCCCGGCTTGTCCACCAGTTTGCGGCCTTCCTCGTCGCTCACCTTGGTAAAGGCCTTGCCGTAGATGGCGTGCGCCTTCAGCCAGGCGATGCCGGCATCGACCGCAGCCTTGATCTCCGGGGTCTGCTGCGGCTGGCGCATCAGGAACAGCAGCACTTCGCTGCTTTCCGCGCTGGCCAGCGAGCGCATTTCGTAATTGCGGGCCGAAATCGGCCGCAACGTAATGGCGTCCACCTGCTGTGGCCAGACGGTCTTCTTGCCGTCGACTACAACTTGCGCGTCGAGTATGGGCCTGATTGCGCGGGCGCTGGCGGCGCCGGCCTGTTCGCGCAGATCCTTGGCCACGAAGGCAAAATCGGCATGGCCCTCGGCGATATCCTCCAGGATCATGGCCGCTTCGGCCACCGCGTTGTCGTTGAAGGTGATGCCGTCGTGGAAGCCGCCTTCCAGCGGGAAGTTCTGCGGCCAGCCGCCGTTGGGATACTGCGCCATCAGCAGGTAGTTGATGGCCTTGGCGATGCTGGCGCGGTAGGCGTCGCCGTCCTTGCCGGGCAACTGCGCCTGGACCCGGCCCAGGAAGCGCATCTCGGTGGTGGTGGCGCCGTTGTCCAGCGTACCCACGAAGGTCCAGAAGCGGTCGCGCGGTGCGTCGAAACTGCCGGTGTCGAGCTGCATGGTTTCCGCGTCGTTGGCGAAACGCTGGCCGCGCAGGCGCGGCGGCTTGGTGCGGTCCTGGTTCTTGCTCCAGCCGCCGGAAGGCGTCTGGAAGCTGACGATGGTGTCGGCAATGGCGCGGGCTTCGGTGGACCCGTACCAGGCGGCTTCCTTGGTCAGCGGCATCTTGCCGCTGCCTGCCACCGGCGGCGGCGGCGGGGTCTGGCCCGGCTGGAGTTCGGCGGCCAGGCTGTCGCGGTCGAACCGTTCCTGCTTTTGCGAGCGGGCGATGTAGTCGGCCCATACGGCGCGCTGCGCGGCGGGCAGCTCGGCTAGCCGCGCCAGGCCCACTTCGGGGGCCGGGGTGTTGGCGCCGACCACCGCGCTGAACGCCGGTGCGGCGAGCGCAAGGCACATGGCGCCAATGACGCCTGCCCTGTTGTCAAATCTCATCATGTCTCCTTCTTGTTTTGCCGGGCGCATGCTGCCCCGTTACTACTTAAGACTAGCGAACGCGAAGCTTCCTCAAGCAAAACCGCAAACACGCAAAAACATGATTA
Source organism: Massilia sp. Root351 (assembly GCF_001425045.1). GTDB lineage: Bacteria > Pseudomonadota > Gammaproteobacteria > Burkholderiales > Burkholderiaceae_D > Rugamonas. The sequence goes on from NZ_LMDJ01000023.1 coordinate 59,867, forward strand.
ATTGCGCCGGGCGGGCCTATACAACTTCACTTTCGGTGGTGCCGTATGGTTGAATGACCAGCCCCGAATCGATCATCAAGGCTAGCCACATGCGTCCGATTTCCCTTTCCCGCCGCCGTCTCATGCTCACCGCCGCAGCGGCAGGCGCAGCGCTGGCCCTGCCGGCCGGCGCCGGCGCTGCGGGCCGCCGCGATGATCGGGGGGAGGGCACCGGGCGCATGGGGCGAGTCGAACCCATTGATCGCCAAGCGCTGGTCGGCAGGCACAACCCGGTTCTGACCGGCGTTGACCCGTCCGCGCCGCTCATGCTGGGCAACGGCAGTATCGGTTTCACGGCGGACATCACCGGCCTGCAGACCTTCACCGAGCCATACAGCAAGATCGCGCCGCTGCTGACGCAGGCGCAGTGGGCCTGGCACAGCTTCCCCAACCCGGAGGGCTACACCGTCCGCGACACGCAGGTCGAGATCGAGGTGCGCGGCCGTACGCGCCGCTATGGCTACATCAAGGACTGGGCCGACGCCGCCAAGAACCCGGCGGTGGCATGGATCAGGGAGAATCCGCACCGTTTCTCGCTGGGCCGCGTGGCGCTGGACCTGCGCGCGAAGGACGGTTCGCCGGCGCGCTTCGCCGATATCCGCGATGCGCGCCAGGAGCTGGACATGTGGCGGGGAACGCTGACCAGCCGCTTCGTCTACGACGGTGAAGCGGTCACCGTCGTCACCCGCGTGCTGCCCGGGCAGGACACCGTGATGGCCGATGTGCGTTCCGCGCTGATAGGGCAGGGCCGCCTGGGCGTCGCCGTGCGCTTTCCGGGCGTGTCCAGGAATCTCAATCCGGATCCTTCGGACTGGGCGAATCCAGCCTCCCACACCACAACCGAGCTGCCGCGCGTGGCCGGCGAGGTGCGCCTGCGGCGCCGCATCGACGGCACCGCCTACCACGTCGCCATCGCCGCACCGGGTTCCGGCATCGAAAAGACGGACATCCATGCTTACCGGGTCGGCGCGAAAGGGAACACGCTGGCGGTCATGGTGCAGTTCTCGCCGGAGGCCGGCGCCGCCATGCCCAGCCCAAGGGCGGCGGCGGGGTGGACCACGCGCCACTGGATCAACTACTGGGTTCAAGGCGGCATGGTCGATTTCTCCGGCTCGGCCGATCCGCGCGCGGTGGAGCTGGAGCGCCGCGTAATCCTGTCGCAATACCTGATGAAGGTGAACGCCGCCGGCAGTTTCGCGCCGCAGGAAGAGGGCTTGTTCTCCAACAGCTGGAACGGCAAGTCGCACTTGGAGATGCATCCCTGGCATGCGGCGCACTTTGCACTGTGGGGCAGGCCGCAGCTGCTGGAGAAGAGCCTGGGCTGGTACGTCGGTTTCCTGCCGAAGGCGAAGGCGCGCGCCACGGAACAAGGCCTGCAGGGCGCCTGGTGGCCCAAGATGATAGGCCCGGATGGCGTGGACAGCCCATCGAAGGTATCGCCCTTCATCATGTGGCAGCAGCCGCACCCCATCTACATGAGCGAGTTGCTGTACCGGGCAGGCGGCGCCGGAGAAGGCGGCAAGCGGGTGCTGCAAGCCTACGCCGCGCTGGTGGAGGAAAGCGCTGCGCTGCTGGCGTCCTACGCGCATCTGGATGAGCAAAGCGGCAAGATGCGCCTCGGTCCGCCCGTCATCCCGGTGCAGGAGAACTTCCCGCCGCTGGCAACGTTTGATCCGACGTTCGAACTGGCCTACTACCGTTGGGGCATCGAAACCGCCCAGGCCTGGCGCGAGCGTGCCGGCAAGGCCCGCCGGGACGACTGGGATGCGGTGCTGGCCAAGTGGCCGGAGCTGCCGCAAACGGACGGCCTTTACCTGCCTGTGCGCTCCGAGCCCGGCTTCTGGGAAAAGGCAGCCGGCGCCTGCAAGTCGAATGCGCTGGAAGAGGCATGCCAGAACCGCGACCACATGTCCTTCCTGATGCCGCTGGGCTGGTTGCCCGGCCGCGATGTGGACAAGGCCACCATGCGCCGCACCTTTGACCGCATGAAGCGCGACTGGGATCTGCGCCAGACCTGGGGCTGGGACTACCCGATGATGGCAATGACCGCCGCGCGCCTCGGCGCGCCGGAAGAAGCCATCAATTGGCTATTCTTCGAGGCGAAGAACAACCAGTTCGGCAAGAGCGGCATGACGCCGCGGGTACACCTGGACGCGCATGCCGCCGCCTTCGTGCCGACCGCCACCGGCGCCGGCGCCGAAGCCGATCCGCAGGCAGGGGCCGGACCGGATGGCCCGGGCTACCAGCGCGCCGCGGAGGCCTACTTCCCTTCCAACGGCGGACTGCTGCTGGCGGTTGCGCTGATGGCCGGCGGCTGGGACGGGCAGGCCGGCCCCGCCCCCGGCTTCCCCCAAAACGGCTGGAAGGTCAGGGCCGAAGGCATACTGCCGTCACTTTGACAGGGTTTCGTTGACGGTCTTGCCGTTGATCGTCACGTTCGTCAGGACCACGTTCTGCGCATGGTGCAAAAATACCGGCTGGCCGGCGTGGCGCACCGTTCCAAAGTCGCAGTTGGTGAAGGAAATGTTCGTCACCGGCAGGATCGCGCTCCCCGCCTGTCCGTTGAAACTGGATGCGACCGGGCCGAGTATCACGACTGCCTGGTAGCACGAATAGTCGCCATCGGCCATCTTCACCGTTCCGGCACGCAGGTTCGAAATGTGCACCTCCGACACGCTGGGCGGCCGGATGCGCACGGCATCGTCGCCGGCCGCGTAGTTGCAGTCGATGGTGACGATGGCGCCGCCGCCCGTCGCCAGCCCCTTGAGCGGGTTGGTCGGGTCCTGTTTGCCGCGCCGGTCGCGCGCGTCCACGCCGTTCGGCAGCTGCACATCCCGCACATACAAATGGCGCAGGAAGCCGCCCCGGTTCATATTGGTCTTGAGCCGTATCGCCGTGCCCAGCGGATCGCTGGCCCAGTGCGCGTTGCGGAACTCGATGTTCTGCGCGTACACGTATTCGATCCCGGCAGCCATCTCGCTGCCCAGTGTCACGCCGCCGTGGCCGCTGTTCATGATGCAGTTCTGGATCACCACGTTGCGCGTGGGGCCGAACTGCGTATCCCGGTTCTTGCCGGACTTGATGGCGATGCAGTCGTCGCCCGTGTTGAAAGTGCAGCCGTCCACCAGCACGGTGTCGCACGACTCGGGGTCGAAACCATCGTTGTTCGGTCCCTTGCTCTGCATGTTCACCCTGCTGATGCGGAGGTAGCGGCAGTTCACCGGATGGTGCAGCCAGAACGGCGAAGCGACCGCCTGATAGCCTTCCATCACCACGTCGCTGCAGCCGATGAACTCCACCAGGCAGGGCCGCAAGTGGTGGCCGATACCGAACGTTCGCCGCGCCAGCGGCACCCCGGCCTCGGACAGCGCCGGCAGGTAGCGGGTGTCGCCGTTCCAGCGCGGGTGCTCGCCCTGGATCAGCCTGCGCTGCTCGGCGCTCAGTCCCGGCGCCACTGCCTCCAGCGGTAAATTGAGCGGGTTGACGGTGGCGGCGGACACCTCTTCGCCCTTGCGGTCGACCCAGCCCCACCACGAGCCGCCGCCGGACTCGAACGGTACGCCGGCCTGGCCGTTGAGCACACTGGTCCAGTCGGCGCCGGTCAGTGCAATGTTGTGCTGGTTGTAGGCGTACACCAGCGGCGAATAGTTCAGCACGTCGTTGCCCTGCCAGCGCGAGATCACCAGTTTGCCGCGCTCGCCGCAGTCGATGTCGCCGTACTTGGCGTAGTCGAGCGGATTGGCGCTGAAGTACACCTGCGCGCCGGAAGCGAGGTGCACGTGCACGTTCGAACGCAGCACGATGGGTCCCTTGCAGTACCAGTTCCCGGCCGGGATCAGCACGCGGCCGCCGCCCTTCCGGTGGCAGGCCGCGATGGCGGCCGCGATGGCCGGGTAGCAGTCGGGCGATCCCGGCGCCGGGGTCTGCACGTCCCACTGTTCCTTGCGCCAGGTGGACTTGGCCGCCACCAGCTGGCTGGACCTGGCGCCGTAGGCTGTGATGGGAAAGTCCTGCTTGCGGAAGTCCAGGGGCCTGGCGCAGCGCGCGGCGATATCGGCCGCGCGCTGCCATGGATCGGTGCCGGCGCGCGCCCGCGAGAAAGGGGCGGCGGCGCCGGCGCTGGCCGCCAGGGCGCTGGCTTTGCGCAGGAACAGGCGGCGGTGCGGATGGGTGGCTTGGCTCATGGCGGCTCACATGGTGCGGAAAGTGGCGCCAACCATGATGCGGCGCCCGGAGTAGTTCAGGTCCAGCAGGTTGGGCGTGCCGTCCGCGAACGGGGCGTACTGGCCCTGGCTGTTGGAGGTGGTGTTATTGGTCAGGTTGCGGCCTTCGATGAAGAATTCCACGTTCGGCCGCCAACGGTAGGACAGCTTGGCGTCGATGTAGCGGGTGGCGTCCTTGAAGTTCGGCGAGCCAGGGTTGTAAGGGAAGCCCACCCGCACCGGCGCCGCGTTCGGGTAGTTGTTTACGCCCGCCGCGTTGCACGAGGCGATGCAGGTGAAGGAAGCCGCCACCGCTTGCACGGCCACGCGGGCTGCCAGCTTGCCGTCGTCGTACCAGAGCGCCCAGTTGTAGGTGTACCTGGACTCGCGCGCCGGCGGCAACGGCGTGCCGGTCAGCAGGTCGACGATGTTCTCATTGCTGGCCTTGGAACGCTGCTTGCTGTAGTTGGCGTCCATGCCGGTATAGCGCAGCAGTGAAGGCAGGAAGGTAAAGGCGGTCTTGGTGGTCAGTTCCAGGCCGGTGCGGCTGGTGGCCGCGCCGTTCATCCAGGTGGAATAGTCGAACAGCACGTCGGCCAGCGGTATGCCGGTGGCCGGGTCGACCATGTCGGTGCCGGCGAACAGCGGCACCTGCGATACGCCTTGCGGAATTGCCGGGCCCACCTTGCCGCGCTGCCTGAACACGGATGCGCTGAACATGGTGTCGCGGTTCGGATAGTACTCCAGCGCGAAGTCCTGGTTCAGGTTTTGCTGCGCCTTCAGCAGCGGGTTGCCGATGGTGCCGGAGCAGCGCTGGAACACTTCGTTCTCGTCCTCGCGGCGTTCGTCGAAGGTGCAGGTACCCGACGGCAGCAGGCGCGATACAGGCGGGCGCGCCACGGTCTTGGCGACGTTGTAGCGCGCCACCAGCTTGTCCGGCACCATCCACAGGGCCAGGTTCAGGCTGGGCAGCACGTCGTTGGAGGTGGCGTCGGTGCGCGTGGCTTGCGAAACCCGGGTGGTGACGGTGCCGCCGGGTGCGTCGCGGTTGAACGGGTCGTAGGTGGGCGTCTTGGTGATGGCGACAAAGGTCATCATGCCGGTGCCTTCGACCTGGGTGCGCACGTAGCGTACGCCGGCGTTGCCTTCCAGTTCCCAGCCGAAGGGCAGGGCGCGGTTGGTAAAAGGCACGCGGTCCACGCTGAAGTCGCCCATCAGGTAGAACGCGGAAGTACGCTCCTTGAGCTGCGCGTAGGGCTGGTCGTAGACCTGGCCGTCGCTGGCCTTGCAGCGCTTGACGCAGTCGAAGTTGGCGTTCGGGATGCCGGTCAGCGCGAACACCTTTTCCACGTCGATCTGGGTCCAGTTGTCCATCAGGCCTTCCGGGCGGTCCTTGGCGCCGTGGAAGAACTGGGTGGGCGTTGCCTGCAGCACCATGGTTTGCTTGAGCAGGTCGAGGAACTGCGGCATGGTCATGACGGCCGAGCTGTCGAAGGCCTGGCGCGTGTTGTCCTTCATGATCAGGCCGTACTGGCACTTGTTGCCGCCCGGAGCGAGGGAGCCGGGCGTGTCCTGGCAGCCGTACAGCGTGCTGCGCAGGGTGGGCGAGGGCAGCACCAGCGGCGCCTTGTAGCCGGGCTGGCCGAAGGTGCCCACCGGATCACGCAGGATGTAGCCGCCGTTGTTGATGGTCCAGCTGTCGCTGCCGGTGTCGCGCAGGTTGAAGCCGGACTTCACGCGCTTGAGGAAGGGCACCGACTCCGGTATCGCGTAGCTGACATCGAGCTTGGCCGTGCGCTCACCGCTTTCGCGGATCTGCGGCTCCCACGTGACGTTGGGCGACGAGGTCACGGCCTGCTGCTGCGCCGCCGTGTAGGCCGGGATCGGCTTCGAATTGTAGGGGCCGGGGTTGACCGCCGAGCTGGCGCCGTTCGGATACAGCTGGGCGAAGCGGTCGAAGCTCTGCTCCTTGACCGGGTCCACGCCGGGGAAGGTGTAGCCCCACAAGCCGTTCGACAGCAGCTTGGCGGTGGCCGGGCCGTAGTAGTCGATGAAGGACAGGCGCTTGGCGCCGCGCCGGAAGTCCGAACCCGCATCGCCCACGAAGAACTCTGCGGTCAGCCCGCCGCGCTTGAACGTGCCGCCCAGCTGCAGGTATTTGGCGGTGGTCAGGCCGATGTCGTGCAGCTGGTCGGTGCGGGCCGCGCCGGCCAGGAAGGTGTACTGCGTCACGTGGTGGGCTGCATCGACCGTGACCGAGCCGGGCACCGTGTTCGGCTGGCCGTTGGCCATGGCCAGGTTGCCCAGGCTGTAGGCCAGCTGGTTGATGTCGTTGTGGCGCTTGTTGTAGCTGCCTTTCGCGTACACGGTGAGCTCGTCGTTCACCTTGAAGTCGGCCCGCAGGTCGAGGTTCTTGCGGCGGTCGATCTCGCGCTTGACCAGGTAACGCGGGCCCGACGGCGTGTAGTCGTTCCACTGGTTCAGGCAGGTAGTCAGCTCGTTGTTGCGCTGGTTCTGCGCGGCGGTGCGGGCGGCCGACGCAATGGTGTTCAGCTGGGCGGCGCTCAGTGCCGGGAACGCCGCGGCGCAGTCGGCCTTGGTGCGGGCCGCGGCGGAACGGGTGACGATGTCGATCGGGCTGCCCGAGTTGAAGAAGCCGCCGCCGACCAGCGGCGATTGCAGCAGCGGATTGGTGGCCACGGTGTCGGCCGTGTTGACCGTGCCGGGCTGGAAGGTGAAGGTCTTCTCCGGCGAGTTGTCGAAGTCGTGCAGGCGGAAGTAGCCCTGGTTGCCGTTGCCCGCCGCCTGCGCCGAGTGCCCTTCGTTGAGCAGCGTGGTGGTGGACGCGTTGAGCAGCAGGCCGAGGCGGCCATCCAGGAACTTGTCGGCCAGGATCAGGTTCGCGTCCGGCTCCCACTTCTTGTTCAGCGAATGCTGGGTGGCGCCCAGGCGCAGCGAGGCGTAGGGCTTCTTGAAATCCAGGCCGGTGCGGGTCTTGATGATGATGCTGCCGCCCAACGCGCCTTCCGTCATATCGGCGGTGGAGCCCTTCACCACGTCCACGCTCTTGATCAGGTCGGCCGACAGCTGGCGGAATTCGACCGCGCGGCCGTCGCCGCCGCCGTTCATGTCGGAGCCGCCGGCCGACTGCACGCCCTGGCCGTCCAGCTCCACCCGCGTCAGTTCCGGGCCGTTGCCGCGCACCGCCACGCTCACCCCTTCGCCGAACTCGCCGCGGTCGAGCGCGATGCCGGCCATGCGCGAGATGGCCTCGCCGATGTTGCGGTCCGGGAGCGAGCCCACGTCTTCGGCCACGATGGAGTCGGTGGCGGTGGCGGCGTTCTTCTTGCGCTCGATGCTTGACTGCTGCGATGCCCGCGTGCCCACCACCAGCACCTGCTTGACCTCGTCCTTGGCCGCGCCGGCGGCGGCCGGCGGAAGCTTTGCGGGGTCTGCTGCGGCCTGGGCCTGCGCGTCCGTCAGCGGTGCGCCCATCATCAGCACGGCGGCCGATACGGCGACGCAGGTGGCCTTGCGCTGGCTGGGGGGAGTGTTTTTCGTCATGGTCTGGTCCGATATTTTCGAGTCGCTGGTTAGGTTTCCAGGTGACGCAGGCGAGCGCCTGAGTATCACCACGGTGCCGCTGGAGCCAACCCTGCCTACCAGATCGGTGCACATCAACAGCCTGTCCACCGCCTCGGAAATACCAAACGCGCCCGCCAGTGCGTTGGTGCTCACGCCTTCCAGGATATCGGCCGACGTCAAGATGTTGATGCCGGCCTGCCGCGCGAATTCCGGAATGGAGTCCGTCGCAACGCCGGCCGGAATATTGAACGGCCGGGCCGATTCCTGCGCAGCGGAACTGCCCGCATGAGCTGCCAGACTGACGGCCAGCATGACGCCGGCCGCATTAGCGCAATGGTGCATAGAGAACATGCACATCTCCTCTTTCTGATTGGCGGAACTATGCTGCTCCGTTAATACTAAAGACTGCCGGCGCAGGCGGCTTCCTCAAGCTGCCTGGATGGAAAACCTAAACACTCAGAAATATGATCGGACCTAGCGCGAGCCGGCGTTGTCGGCCTGCCCGATGAGTATCGTGTCCGCAGTGATGGTGATGGGCACGGCCAGCACGGTGCTGACGTCCTTGGCGAACAGCTCCGGCGCGTCCAGCTTGTACTGGCCGAACAGGCGCTTGCCGGCCAGCGCCGCGTCGACGATGACGATGGTCTTCGGGCTGTAGCGGTTGAAGTCGGCGACGGCGTCGCCCAGGGTCTGGTTCTTCAGTATCAAATTGCCCTCTCGCCAGGCCAGTTTCCGGTTCACTTCGGAAGGCTGGCGGGTTATGGAAATGGCGCTGGCCTGCGGCTCGAGAAAAGCGCGTTCCCCAGCCGCCAGCAGGCGCCGTTGCGCGGTGCGGTCCTTGCTCCATACTTCCACCGTGCCTTCCGTCACCAGCACTTCGGTGCCGCGCGCAAAGCGCCGCACGGCGAAAGCGGTGCCGACGGCGCGCACGCGCGCGTCCCCGGCTTCGACGATGAAAGGCTTGGTCTTGTCCTTGGCCACTTCAAACCACGCTTCGCCCTGTTGCAGGTTGATCTTGCGCCGGGTCCGCGTGAACTCCACCTCGATGCGGCTGCTGCCGTTGATGGTGGCAATCGACTTGTCCTGCAGCGGCACTTTGCGGAATTCGCCTTTCGCCGTGGTCAATACGGTGTCTTGCCGGACAGCCGAAAAGCTCAGCGTGCCGACCGCCGCGACCAGGCAGGCCGCAAGCGCAACGCGCTGGAGCAGGCCGCGCCGGGTGCTGGCCGGTTCGGCGGCAAGCGGTTGCGGCGCCGTTGCGAGATTGATCGCGTTGCAGATCGCCATGGCCCGTACATACGCGCCCTGATGCCGCGTATCGGCCGCGTACCACGCGTCGAACTGTGCGCTCTCGGCGTCGCTCAGGCCGCGCGCCATTTTGCGCGCTACCCACTCGAAGGCTTGGTTATCAATCGTTGACATTGCTTTTGACGTTGTTTTCCCTGGCTGCCCGCTTTCTTGCGACGAATCTGGCGTCTCCGGTTTCCTGATGCACGCCATGCCTGGCAATCATTTCCGACATCAAGCGCATACCCTTCATCATTTCGTGTTCCACCACGCCGTCGGTCAGTCCCAGCGTTTCCGCCGTCTCCTGCTGCGACAGGCCGTGTATCCTGCGCGCCCGGAACACGTTCTTGCAGCGGTCCGGCATGTTGGCCACCAGGCCGATTACCCATTTCAGCTCCGAACGCGCGAACACCACGCGCTCGGGGGAGGGCGCGGTGTCGGCAATATCCAGGTCTTCCAGGTTGGCGATGGTCTCTATCTGCACCACCGAGTCGCGCTTGATGCGGTCGAGGACGATGTTCTTGGCGGCCCGGAACACGAACGGCTTGGGGTCGCGCACATGGTCCAGGCTGGCCATCGACAGTATCCGGTAGCAGGTTTCCTGCACCACGTCGTCGATCTCGGCGGGTCCCGTGCACACGCGGCGCAGCATCCTGCGCAATTCGGCCTCGTGAGGCAGGAAATGTATTGTCAGCCAGTCAACTACTTCGGTGTGCATAAGCTCGCTCATTCGTGCCCCCCTATTGCTTAAGACGAGCACGCAAGCTTACTCCTCAACAATTCTTGATTGACCCTCCATTCAATCAACCGGATGAGCGTTTCACGATCCGGCTCGGCACGCGCTGGATCGGTCCGCCACACCGGGCCATGGCGCACCCGGCGTGGCGCGCGCAGCGATGGCGGCGCCTATTTGCGCAGGGTGCCGGAAGCGATGCCGCTGGCGGCGCCGGCGGCTGCGCGCACCGCCGCATCGTCAATCGCCGGCAGCTGCGCGGCCTTTAGCGGCGTGTTGGCCGGACCATGCAGCACCGCGCCGTCGGTGGCGAAGCGCGAGGCGTGGCAGGGGCAATCCCAGGAGCGCTCCACCGAATTCCAGTGCACCTGGCAGCCGAGATGGGTGCACCTCGCCGACACCGCATGCAGGCCGCCTTCGTCATCGCGGTAAACCGCCAGCTTGGCCGCGCCGTCGCGCACGATGGCGCCTTGTCCGGGCGGAATCTCGGCGGCCGATTCGACCTCGCCCCCTTTCATCCAGTCGGCGTACTGGGACACGGTGTTGGCCTGTTCCCTGGCGAATTCGCCCAGTCCGTGCGTGGCCTTGCGGGCCGGATCGTACAGCGCGATCCAGGGATTCGCGCGCCGCATCACCATGTCGCGGATGATCATGGCACCGATAGCCGTGTGCGTCATGCCGTTGCCCGAATCGCCGGTGATGATGTAGACGCTGTCGCTGTCGAGCGGGTTGCGGCCGAGGAAGGCCAGGCCGTCCGCCGGCTCCATCACTTCGCCGGACCAGCGGTATTCCACCGACAGCGCCATCGGGAAGCGGGAGCGCGTCCATTGTTCGAGCTCGGCGAAGCAGTGTTCGGGATGCCAGTCCTGGCCGACCTTGTGGTCCGCACCGCCGACCAGCAGCAGCTCGTGGCTGGGCCGGTGCCACAGGCTGTGCAGGCGGATGTAGTGGTAGGGGCTTCCGGTGTCCCACAGCAAGATGCGCGGCACGCTGCCCGCCGGCACCAGGGCGCCGATCACGTAGCTGCGGTAGCCGGCTTGCTTGGTGTGCATCACCACCCGGTTGTTGAACGGCGTGTTGGTCGCCACCACCACCACGCCGGCCAGGATGCGGCCATGCGGCGTGCTGATGCGCTGGCCGTGGTCGGTCTGTTCGACCTGCAAGGCGGGCGTACGGGCATAAATGCCGGCCCCGTTGCGGGCCAGGCAGCCCGCCAAGCCCACCAGGTATTGCACCGGGTGGAACTGCGCCTGGGCATGATAGCGGACGCAAGGCCCGGTATCGAACGGCAGGCCCGGCACGCGGTCGCCCAGGCCGGCCTGCACGCCGGCGCGCACGGCCGCCTGGACTTCCGCCGCGAGGTCTTTTTCCTTGCCGCCCGGCAGGTTGAACAAATAGCCGTCCAGGCGTTCGAAGCCGCACTCGATGGCTTCGCGGGCAACAATTTCCTCGACCAGCCGGATCGCCCGCCCGTAGCTGTCGGCAACCAGCCTGGACTGCCTGGCGCCGAACTTCTCCTCAATGCCGGCATACCATTCATCGGGCGGGAAAAAGTGGGCGGTGGTCCTGCCGCTTTCGCCCGCGCCCACGCCCAGCGCGTCGATCACGGTAACCCGCTTGCCTTCCTTCATCAGCAGATAGGCCGTGGTCAGGCCGGCAATGCCGGCGCCGATCACGCACACGTCGGTGTCGAGGTCGCCGGGCAGCGGTGGATAGTTGAGCTCGGATGCATCGTCCATCCAGACCGATGACGAGCGCCCATTGGTGGTGAAAGTCATGATGGCTCCTTTCGTTAGTTGACCGGGCCAGCCATCAGTGTGCGCGCACTGCGGAAATCGCGCAGCAAGCCAGCTCCGAATCGAATCATGCTGCGCTGCGGGCCGCAACAAAACACGCCCTGGCACTTCGGCTTGTCGCAAATTGCGAAGTCGCCGTCGTGAATTGGCAATGCCGTTTCTTTCCCCGAGCCCTACTATTCCCTCACGTTGACCGGCCCGCCATGCATGGTCCGGCAGCGCCCACCACATACCAATAACGAGGGGGAGACACAAGCATGACCAAGGCACAACATCCCGTTGCGAAGACCGCGCTGGCTGCGGCCCTGTGCGCCATCGGCGCCATCGGCGGCGTCCGGGCCGGCGAACTGGAGACCGGCAATCCGGATCTGGCGATGCGCTGGGATAACACCGTCAAGTACAACTACGGACACCGTCTGAACAGCCAGGAGGGGGCCATCCTCAAGTCGGCCAACTACGACGACGGCGACCGCAACTTCAACAAGGGCACGGTGTCCAGCCGGGTCGACCTGCTGAGCGAGTTCGACGTGGTCTACCAGCGGCGCATGGGCTTGCGCGTGTCGGCCGCAGGCTGGTACGACCGCGCCTACCGCCGGCTGGACAACACCAACCCCGCCTCGTCCAACCACCTGGAGAACGGCAAACCGGCCGTCGGCCTGTCCCGGTACGCCAGGCGCTACCACGGCGGCGCCTCCGGCGAGGTGCTGGACGCCTTCGTCTTCGCCGGCTTCGACGCAGGCGACATGCCGGTCAACCTGAAGCTGGGCCGCCACACGCTGTTCTGGGGCGAGAGCCTCAGCTCGCCGGTGCACGGCATCAGCTTCGGCCAGTCGCCGGTGGACTTCATCAAGGCCTATTCGGTGCCCGGTTCGGACGCCAAGGAACTGTTCCTGCCGCGCGCGGCCGCCTCGGTACAGATGTCGCCCAGCACGCAACTGAGCCTGGCGGCGCAATACTTCCTGGACTGGAAGCCGGCCCGCATGCCGGAATCGGGCTCCTTCCTGGGCTTCTTCGACTACGCCTTCCAGGGCGCGGAGAGCTTCAATCTCGGCCCGCTCGGTCCGGCCGCGCAGCGCCAGGGCGACAGCGAACCGAAGAAGTCGGGCGACTGGGGCGTGTCGGCGCGCTGGAGCCCGGCCTGGCTGGACGGCACCGTGGGCGTCTACGCGCGCCGCACCTCGGACATGCTGCCACAGGCTAACCTGCGCCTGGCCGGCCTGCCGGCCGCGCTGTTCGGTCCCAGCGGCGCGGCCTTGTGCACCGCCGCCATCCCGGGTGCGGCCGTGGCTGGCGGCAACTGCTTGTTCTACCCGGCGGCGCTGGGCGCCACCAGCCGCTACCAGCTGGAGTATGCGAACGGCATCGGCGTGTACGGCCTGTCGCTGTCCAAGAGCGTGGCCGGCGTGTCGCTGGGCGCCGACCTGTCCTACCGCACCGGCATGCCGCTGTACAGCACCCCGGCGCTGCTGATGCCGGTGGGGACCAGTCCGGCCATCCTGGCCGCGCTGAACGCCAAGGTGGGCGGCGCCGTGGTGGTGGCGGCGGGCGCGCTGCCGCAGCGCGGCGAGGCGAGCGGCGCGCGCGGCAACACCTGGCACGGCGCGCTGAACCTGATCGGCACCATGGCGCAGACGCCGCTGTCGGACGCGCTGACCTGGAACGCCGAAATGGTGTGGAGCCGGCTGGGCAGCATCAGCCAGGGCGCCGCCTTCTACCGCGGCCGCGCCAGCTACACCGGGATCGACAAGCCGGGCAAGGACTACGTGGGCCTGACGGTAAACGTGTCGCCGACCTGGTTCCAGGTGCTGCCGGGCCTGGACCTGAGCATGCCGCTCAGCTATGGGCGCGGCCTGTCGGGCAACTCGCAGGTGCAGGCCGGCGGCAACAAGGACGCCGGCAGCCTGAGCGTGGGCCTGGCCTTCGACTTGCGCCAGAAGTACCGCTTCGACATCAAGTACGTGGACTTCTTCGGCCCGGTCGCCACCGATCCGGCGAGCGGCGCCATCACCTCGAATGCGGGCGTGACGGCGCTGCTGCGCGACCGCGGCTTCCTGGCCGCCACCTTCAAGACCACTTTCTAAAAAAGACAACAGGAGACACTATGAACATGCATCGAACCGCATTGGCGGCAGCGCTGGCTGCGCTGCTGGCCGGAAACGCCGCGCTAGCGGCAGTCACGCCCGAGGAAGCCAGGCAGCTGGGCGCGGCGCTGACCGCCGTGGGGGCCGAGAAGGCCGGCAACAAGGACGGCACCATACCCGAGTACACCGGCGGCCTGGGTGCGCCGCCGGCCGGCTACGTCAAGGGCAGCGGCTTCCGTCCCGACCCGTACGCGGCCGACAAGCCGCGCCTGAGCATCACCGGCAAGGACATGCACGGCATGGAAGACAAGCTGACCGCCGGCGCGCGCGAGCTGCTCAAGCGCTTCCCCGGCTTCCGCGTCGACGTCTATCCGACCCGCCGTCCGGTGACCCTGCCCAAGGCGCTGCTGGAGAACACCGCCAGGAACGCCGTCACGGCGCGCTCGGTGGATGGCGGCGTGGGCGTGGAGGGCGCGCTGGCGGGCGTGCCGTTCCCGATCCCGAAAACCGGCAACGAGGTGATGTGGAACCACCTGCTGCGCTACCAGGGCCAGGCCTTCACCACCAAATTTGAATCGTGGAACGTGGACGCGTCCGGCGTGCCCAGCCTGGCCACCATGGGCGAGATTTCGGAAGAGTTCCCGCTGGCCGACCCGAAGATCACCGAGCCGGCCAAGCAGGGCGACGTGTTCTTCCGCACCCGCCTGGCCTACCTGGCGCCGGCCCGCCGCGCCGGCGAGGCGCTGATGGCCTTCGACGCGGTCAATCCGGCGGTGCAGCCGCGCCGCGTGTGGCAATACCTGCCGGGCCAGCGGCGCGTCAAGCTGGCGCCGGACGTGGCCTACGATACCCCGAACCCGGGTTCGGCCGGCGCCTCCACCTACGACGACGCCTGGGTCTTCAACGGCGCGCTGGACCGCTACGACTTCAAGCTGGTGGGCAAGAAGGAAATGATCGTGCCGTACAACCAGTACAAGCTGTTCGGCCACAAGGAAGTGGGCGAGATCGTCAAGCCGGGCCACCTGAACCCGGACTTCGTGCGCTGGGAACTGCACCGCGTATGGGTGGTGGAAGCAGTGCTCAAGCCGGGCAAGCGCCATATCTACAGCAAGCGCGTGTTCTACATCGACGAGGACAGCTGGGTGGCGCTGGCTTCGGACCAGTACGATGCGCGCGGCCAGCTGTACCGCGCTTCGTTCGACCACATGGTGTACGCCTACGACGTGCAGGCGACCTACACCGGCAACCACGTGATCTACGACTTCATCAGCGGGGCCTACAACCTGACCGGCATGTCCGGACCGCACGGCGGCCTGAAATACATCGATCCGCTCAAGCCGTCGCAATGGTCGGCCGAGTCGCTGTCGGGCGCCGGCGTACGCTGAACCCGGCCGCAGTCCACCGAGACCAGCGCCGTCCCGCGCCAGCGGGGCGGCAGCGCCACTTTTTCGAGATCACACCATGAAACAGATTGCCCGGAACGTCCGCCGCGCGTGCGCCTGCGCCTGCGCCGCCATCCTGCTGCAAGGCGCGCACGCCGCACCGGCCTTTATCGATCCGCTCGACGCGCCGGCCGTGCCCTCGCCGCTGGCGCAGCGCGCTCCCGTCAACGGCCTGGCCGCAGCAGGCCAGCGCCTGGTGGCGGCCGGCCAGCGCGGCCACATCCTGTATTCGGATGACCGCGGCGCCACCTGGCGCCAGGCGCGGGTGCCGGTATCGGCCGACCTGACCGCTATCGCCTTCGTCGGATCGCTGCAGGGCTGGGCCGTGGGCCACGATGGCGTGGTGCTGCACAGCGCCGACGCCGGCGCCAGCTGGACGCGCCAGGCCGACGGCCGCGCGGACCCGCAAGGGCAGGGCCGGCCGCTGCTGGGCGTCTGGTTCGACGATGACCGCAACGGCATGGCGGTGGGCGCCTTCGGCCTGGCGCTGTGCACTGACGACGGCGGCGCGCGGTGGCGCCATTGCGAAGACTTGCTGGACAACCCGAATGGCCTGCACCTGAACGCCGTGCGCCGCGTCGGTGGCGCCGTCTACATCGCCGGCGAACAGGGCCTGCTGCTCAAGCGTGGCGCGGATGGCCGCTTTGCGGCGCTGCCGTCGCCCTACAAAGGCAGTTTCTTCGGCTTGGCGGGCAAGGGCACCACGGTGCTGGCCTTTGGCTTGCGCGGCAATGCCTACGCCAGCGGCGACGGCGGCCAGAACTGGCGCCGCGCGCAGACCGGCGTGCAAACCGGTCTGACGGCGGGCGCCGTGCTAAACGACGGCGCGCTGCTGCTGCTAAGCCAGGCCGGCCACGTGCTGCGCAGCGCCGACGGCGGCGCCACCTTCGCGCCGGTGAGGCAGGATAGGCCGGCGCCGGCGGCCGCGGCGCTGGCGTTGCCGGACGGGCGCGTGCTGGTGGGCGGGCCGCGCGGCCTGCAGGTGCAGGCGGCCCACTAAGAGCCCCGGAAACAACAGCCGGCTGCGCAGCGCGCAAGCCGGCAACTGGAGACAACTATGTATATGGGCAATAGCGGCATCGGCGACATGCCGGTGATCCGCAAGCTGGAAGACTTTAACCCCCGCTCGGGCAGCCTGCTGGAGCGGCTGGTGTTCAACCGGCGCATGGCGATGGTGATACTGTGCGTGCTGGCCACGCTGGTGCTGGGCTGGCTGGCCGCGACGCGGCTCACGCTTAACGCCAGCTTCGAGCGCATGCTGCCGCAAAGCCATCCCTACATCAAGAACTACCTGGACAACAAGCAGGAGCTGCGCGGCCTGGGCAACGCGCTGCGCGTGGTGGTGGAGAATCCGCGCGGCGACATCTTCGACGCGGCCTACCTGGACACGCTGCGCCAGATCAACGACGCGCTCTTCCTCACGCCCGGCGTGGACCGCGCCTGGGTCAAGTCGATGTGGACGCCGTCGGTGCGCTGGAACGAAGTGACCGAGGAGGGCTACGCCGGCGGCTCGGTGATGCCGGATAATTACGACGGCTCGCCGCGCAGCGTCGAACAGTTACGCACCAACATCGCGCGCTCCGGCATCGTCGGCGGCCTGGTGGGCAACAACTACCGGTCCACCATGGTCTTCGTGCCGCTGCTGGACAAGGACCCGGTGAGCGGCAAGGCCATCGACTACGGCCGGCTGACGGCTGCGGTGGATGCGCTGATGCGCAAGTACGAGCAGGGACCGGCTGCGGTGCGCGTCCACGTGATCGGCTTCGCGCGCCTGGTGGGCGAGCTGCTGTCGGGCATGCGCCAGGTGCTGGCCTACTTCGGCATGGCCGCGCTGATTGCCACGGCCGTCATCTACGGCTACACGCGCTGCGTGCGCTCCACCGCGCTGGTGGTGGCCTGCTCGCTGGTGGCCGTGGTGTGGCAGCTGGGACTGGTGGCCGCGCTTGGCTTCGAACTCGATCCCTTCTCCATCCTGGTGCCATTCCTGGTGTTCGCCATCGGCGTGTCGCACGGCGCGCAGAAAATGAACGGCATCATGCAGGACGTGGGGCGCGGCACCCACCTGCAGGTGGCCGCGCGCTACACTTTCCGCCGCCTGTTCCTGGCCGGCCTGACGGCGCTGCTGGCCGACGCCGTCGGTTTCGCCGTGCTGATGGCCATCGACATTCCCGTCATCCGCGACCTGGCGCTGGCCGCATCGATCGGCGTGGCGGTGCTCATCTTCACCAACCTGCTGCTGTTGCCGGTGCTGCTCTCCTGCATCGGCGTGTCGGCCCGCTCGGCCCAGCGCAGCCTGCAGACCGAAGCGGAGGGCGCAGGCGGCCTGTGGGCGGCGCTGGCCAGCTTTACCGGCAAGAAGCGCGCATCCATCGCCGTGGGCGCGGCGGTGGCGCTGGCGGCCGGCGGCCTGGCCGTGTCCAGCCGCCTGCAGGTGGGCGACCTCGATCCGGGCGCGCCGGAGCTGCGCGCCGATTCGCGCTACAACCGCGACAACGCCTACATCACGGCCAATTACTCGCTGTCGTCCGACCAGTTCGCGGTGATGCTGAAAACGCCGAAGGAGAAATGCCTGGACTGGCAGAGTCTGGTCGAGGCCGACCGCCTGGGCTGGACGCTGCAGCAGGTGCCCGGCGTGCAGACCACCGTGTCGCTGGCCGACGCGGTGCGCCAGATCACGGCCGGCGCCTCGGAGGGCAGCCCGAAATGGCTGACGCTGTCGCGCGACCAGAATGTGCTGAACTACGGGGCCCAGCAGGCCTCCACCAGCAATCCCGACCTGTTCAACCGTTCCTGCTCGCTGATGCCGGTGATCGCCTACCTGTCCGACCACAAGGCCGGCACGCTGGAGAAGGTGGTGGCGGCGGCCGACGGCTTCGCCAAGGCGCATTCCACGCCGGAGCGCCAATTCCTGCTGGCGGCCGGCAGCGCCGGCATCGAAGCGGCCACCAACATCGTGGTCAGGGAAGCCAACGCCAAAATGCTGCTGTACGTGTACGCCGCCGTCACCGTGCTGTGCTTCATCACTTTCCGCAGCTGGCGCGCCACCTTGGTGGCGGTGCTGCCGCTGGTGCTGACCTCCATCCTGTGCGAGGCGCTGATGGTGGCGCTGGGCATGGGCGTGAAGGTGGCCACTTTGCCGGTGATCGCGCTGGGCGTGGGCATCGGCATCGATTATGCGCTGTACCTGGTATCGGTGCAGCTGGCGCAGCAGCGGCAGGGCGCCTCCCTGGCCCAGGCCTACCGCCACGCGCTGCAGTTCACCGGCAAGGTGGTGGCGCTGGTGGGCGTGACGCTGGCCGCCGGCGTGGTGTGCTGGGCCTGGTCGCCGATCAAGTTCCAGGCCGACATGGGCATCCTGCTGACGTTCATGTTCGCGCTGAACATGGTGGGTGCCCTGGTGCTGGTCCCGGCGCTGTCGTACTTCCTGCTGAAGCGGGTGAAGTGATGGGCACGCAGCGCGCACGGCCGAGCCGGCTCGCGCAGCTGGAACAGCGCCTGCGCGCCGACATCGATGCCTTGCGTGCGTCCGGCCTGTCCTTCAACGCCATTGCGGCGGTGCTGAACCGGCGCGGTATTCCCGGGCTGCAGGGGGGACGCTGGTACGCCGCCACGGTGCGGCGCGCGCTGAATTCGCCGCCGCAGCCGGCCACGGCTTTCAATTGAGATCAACCGGAGAATATGGATATGCTAGGAAATATGCAACAACAGCCCCTGCTCGTGTCGTCGCTGATCGAGCACGCGGCACGCAACCATCCGCGTGCCGAACTCGTCTCGCGCAGCAGCGAAGGCCCGCTGCATCGCACCAGTTACGGCGCCGTGGCGCAGCGCGCCAGGCAGGCGGCCAATGCGCTGGTGCGCATGGGGATCAAGCCCGGCGACCGCGTCGCCACGCTGGCCTGGAATGGCTATCGCCACATGGAGCTGTACTACGCGGTGGCCGGCATGGGGGCGGTGCTGCACACCGTGAACCCGCGCCTGTTTGCCGAGCAGCTCGAGTACATCGTCAACCACGCGGACGACGAGGTGGTGTTCTTCGACATCGGGTTCGCGCCGCTGCTCGAGCAGCTGGCCCCCAGGCTGCCAAACGTGAAATGCTACGTGGCCATGACGGACCGCCAGCACATGCCTTCCTGCGTGCTGCCCAAGCTGCTGTGCTACGAAGAGTGGATGGGCGCTGAAAGCGCCGACTACGAGTGGCCGATGCTGCCGGAAGACAGCGCCTGCGCGCTGTGCTACACCTCCGGCACCACCGGCAACCCCAAGGGCGTGCTGTATTCGCACCGTTCGACGGTGCTGCACGCCATGGCCGCCTGCACGGTGGACGGCATGGGCCTGGGCGCGGCCGAGACGGCGCTGGTGGTGGTGCCCATGTTCCACGTCAACGCCTGGGGCATGCCGTACGCGGGGGCCATGTGCGGCGCCAAGCTGGTGTTTCCCGGGCCGGCGCTGGACGGCGCCAGCGTGTATGCGCTGCTGCGCGACGAGGGCGTGACCCTGGCGCTGGGCGTGCCCACCGTGTGGCTGGCCCTGTTCCGCCACGTGGAGCAGGAGAAGCTGCGGCCGCGCGCCGAGCTGCTGCTGGGCCGCGTGCTGATCGGCGGCTCGGCCGCGCCGGGCGCCATGATCGCCACCTTTGCCGAAGTGTTCGGGGCCGAGGTGATCCACGCCTGGGGCATGACGGAGCTGTCGCCCTTGGGCGCGGTGTGCCGCCTGCTGCCGCGCCATGCGGCGCTGGGCCCGGCCGGGAAAATGAGGCTGCGCGAGAAGCAGGGCCGCGCCGTGTTCGGCGTGGCCATGAAGATCGTCGACGACGAGGACCGGGAACTGGCGCGCGACGGCAAGGCTTCCGGCCGCCTGCTGGTGCGCGGACCCTGGGTGGCCGCCGGCTACTACCGCGGCGACGGCGGGGAGGTGCTGGACGCGGACGGCTGGTTCGATACCGGCGACGTGGCCACCATCGACCCGGACGGCTATATGCACATCACCGACCGCGCCAAGGACGTGATCAAGTCCGGCGGCGAGTGGATCTCGTCGATCGACCTGGAGAACGCGGCCATGGGCCACCCGGCGGTGGCCGAGGCGGCCGTGATCGGCGTGGCGCACGAGAAGTGGCAGGAACGGCCGCTGCTGGTGGTGGTGCTGAAAGCCGGCGCCCAGGCCAGCGGCGCCGAACTGCGCGCTCACCTGGAGGGCAAGGTGGCCAGCTGGTGGCTGCCGGACGACGTGCAGTTCGTCGAACAGTTGCCGCATACGGCCACCGGCAAGCTGCAGAAGATGAAGCTGCGCGAGATGTTCCGCGACTACCGCCTGCCGGCCTGAGGAGAGGGCGATGACCAAGGAGAAAGCGGTTTTGCTGATCGTTCCAGGCCTGCGCGACCATGTGCGGGAACACTGGCAGAGCTTGCTGCAGCAGCAGGTGGCGGGAGCGCGCTCGGTGCCGCCGCTGACCGAGAACGCGCTCTGCCTGCAGGCCCGGGTGGAGGCGATTTCTGCCCAGCTGGCGCAAATCGATGGCCCGGTGGTGCTGGTGGCGCACAGCGCCGGCGTGCTGATGGTGGTGCACTGGGCTGCGCGGCACGGCAGCGCGGGCGGCAAGGTGCGCGGCGCGCTGCTCGCCACGCCGCCCGACCTGGGGGCGGACTGGCCGGCCAAATATCCCAGCCCGGCCACGCTGGCGGAACAAGGCTGGTCGCCTTTGCCGATGCAGCCGTTGCCTTTCCCCTGCATCGTGGCCGCCAGCAGCAATGATCCGCTGGCCAGGCTGGATGCGGTGCGGGAGATGGCGGCGGCATGGGGCGGCGAGCTGGTGGCGCTGGGCGAGGCCGGGCACCTGAATCCGGCATCGGGCTATGGCCCGTGGCCGCGCGCCAGGGAGCTGGTGGCGCGCCTGTCGTAAAAAGCGAAGCCGCTGTCGCCGCATGCGACGCGCAAGGCTGACCCCGGCGTTATATTGATATCACGGAACCAGACCAAAGCAGAAAGAACCAGAGGAGAGCAGGATGGCAAAGGCAGTAAGGTTTTATTCCCCGGGCGGACCGGAAGTACTCAAGCTGGAACAGCTCGACGTGGGCGATCCCGGCCCCGGCCAGGTGCGGGTGCGCCACGTGGCGGTGGGCCTGAACTACGCGGACACCTACTTCCGCAACGGCACTTATCCGGTGCCGACGCCGAACGGCATCGGCGTGGAAGCGTCCGGCGTGGTGACGGCGCTGGGCGAGGGCGTTACCGGCCTGGCGCCGGGCGACCGCGTCACCTATACCGGTTTCCTGAATACGCTGGGCGCCTACTGCTCCGAGCGTGTCATCGCCGCCGCGCCGCTGATCAAGCTGCCCGACACCATTGCCTTTGAAACGGCGGCCGCCATGACCATGCGCGGCCTGACCTCGGCCTACCTGATGCGCCGCATCTACGACTTCAAGCCTGGCCAAACCATCCTGCTGCACGCGGCGGCCGGCGGCGTGGGGCTGATCGTGGCGCAATGGGCCAGGCTGCTCGGCCTGAACGTGATCGGCACCGTGGGCAGCGCGGCCAAGGCTGAGATCGCGCGGGCCCACGGCTGCGCCCACAGCATCGACTACAGCCGCGAGGACGTGGCCGGCCGTGTGCGCGAGCTGACCAATGGCGAAGGGGTGCACGTGGTGTTCGACTCGGTCGGCAAGGACACCTTCATGGGTTCGGTGGATTCGCTGCGCCGGCGCGGCCTGCTGGTGTGCGTCGGCACCGCTTCCGGCCCGGTGCCGCCGTTCGATCCCATCCTGCTGGCGCAAAAGGGTTCGCTGTTCGTCACGCGCCCGGCGCTGGCCGACTACATCGCCGATCCGCAGGAAAAGGCGGCGCTGGCCGCGGAGGTGTTCGGCCTGGTGGGAGAAGGAAAAATCCGCATCGAGATCAACCAGCGCTATGCTCTGGAAGAGGCGGTGCAGGCGCACCGCGACCTGGAAGCGCGCAAGACCACGGGATCGTCCATCTTCCTCATCTAAGGAGCTGCGATGCAAGTTGAACAACTCACCTGCAGCATCGGCGCCGAACTGACCGGCGTGAGCCTGGTGGACGCGATCCACGACGACGGGCTGTTCGCCGAAATCCGCAGCCAGCTGCTGCGCCACCGCGTGCTGTTCCTGCGCAAGCAGGACTTCACGCGCGCCGAACACGTGGCGTTCGCGCGCCGCTTCGGCGAGCTGGAGGACCACCCGGTGGCCGGCAGCGATCCGGAGCATCCGGGCCTGGTGCGCATCTACAAGTCGCCGCAGCAGCCTGCCGACCGCTATGAAAACGCCTGGCATGCCGACGGCACCTGGCGCAACGCCCCGGCCTTCGGCGCCGTGCTGCGCTGTGTCGAGTGCCCGCCGGTGGGCGGCGACACCATGTGGGCCAACATGGTGCTGGCCTACGAGAGGCTGCCGCAGGACGTGAAGCTGAAGATCGAAGGCCTGCGCGCCCGCCACAGCATCGAGGCCAGCTTCGGCGCGGTGATGCCGATCGAGAAACGCCATGCACTGAAGGCGCAGTTCCCGGACGCCGAGCATCCGGTGGTGCGGATACACCCCGAGACGGGGGAAAAGATCCTGTTCGTGAATGCCTTCGCCACCCATATCAGCAACTACCATACCCCGGAGCGCGTGCGCTACGGCCAGGACGCCAGCCCGGGCGCCGCGCAGCTGCTCAATTACCTGATCAGCCAGGCCTGCATCCCCGAGTACCAGGTGCGCTGGCGCTGGCAGCCGGGCAGCGTGGCGATCTGGGACAACCGCTCGACCCAGCATTACGCGGTGATGGACTACCCGCCGTGCCACCGCAAGATGGAACGGGCGGGCATCATCGGCGACATCCCCTACTAAATACAGAAGAACAACCAGGAGCACAGCATGCAATTTCTCGACGATTCCCTGCACCCCGAGAACCAGGACAAAGTAGTCATCACCACCGCGCCATACGGCCCGGAATGGGCGCCGGAAGACTTCCCCGAAGACATCCCGGTGACGATGGAAGAACAGGTCCAGAAGGCGGTGGACTGCTATAACGCCGGCGCCACCGTGCTGCACCTGCACGTGCGCGAACTGGACGGCAAGGGCAGCAAGCGCCTGTCCAAGTTCAATGAGCTCATCGCCGGCGTGCGCGCCCGCGTGCCCGATATGATTATCCAGGTGGGCGGTTCGATCTCCTTCGCGCCGGAGGACGACGGCCAGGCCGCCAAGTGGCTGAGCGACGACACCCGCCACATGCTGGCCGAGCTCGACCCGAAGCCGGACCAGGTGACGGTGGCCATCAACACCACCCAGATGAACATCATGGAGCTGCTGTATCCGGAGTACCTGGAAGGCACCTCGCTCGCTTCGCCGATGATGCACGCGGCCTACAGCGAAATGACGGTGCCGGCCGGACCGGCCTGGGTGGCCGAGCACCTGAAGCGCCTGCAGGCATCCGGCATCCAGCCGCATTTCCAGCTGACCGGCATGCACGCGCTGGAAACGCTGGACCGCCTGGTGCGCAAGGGCGTCTACACCGGTCCGCTGAACCTGACCTGGATCGGCATCGGCGGCGGCTTCGACGGCCCCAATCCGTTCAACTTCATGGACTTCCTGCGCCGCGCGCCGGACGGCGCCTGCATCACGGCCGAATCCCTGCTGAAGAACGTACTGCCGTTTAACATGATGGCCATGGCCATGGGCTTCCACCCGCGTTGCGGCACCGAAGACACGCTGATCGGCCAGCACGGCCAGCGCATGACGTCGGTGCAGCAGATCGAGCAGTGCGTGCGCGTGGCGCATGAACTGGGGCGCGAGATCGCCTCCGGCAAGGAAGCGCGCGAGATCTACCGCATCGGCGTGCAGTACAAAGATGCGGAGGAAACCCTGCGCATGAACGGCATGGCCCCCAACCGGGCGCGCGGCCAGAAGAACGTGCCGCTGCGCACCTGACTGGAACAGCCATGGCCTACGCCTCTCCATTGCCCGATCTTCAGGCCGACCAAGCGGCACCGCTGCCGCGCGCTTTCGCCTGGACCGTGTTCGCGCTCACCTTCGGACTGCTGATTTCCGACTACATGTCGCGCCAGGTGCTCAACGCCGTGTTCCCGCTGCTGAAGCTGGAATGGCAGCTGAGCGACGCCCGCCTGGGACTGCTCAGCGGCATCGTCGCGCTGATGGTCGGCCTGCTGACATTCCCGCTGTCGCTGCTGGCCGACCGCTGGGGCAGGGTCAAGAGCCTGGTGCTGATGGCGGCGCTGTGGAGCCTGGCCACGCTGGGCTGCGCGCTGGCGCGGGACTATCAGCAGATGTTCGTGGCGCGCTTCCTGGTCGGCGTGGGCGAGGCGGCATACGGCAGCGTCGGCATCGCCGTGGTGCTGTCGGTGTTCCCGCGCAATATGCGGGCCACGCTGTCGGGCGCCTTCATGGCCGGCGGCATGTTCGGCTCGGTACTGGGGATGGCGCTGGGCGGCGCCATCGCGGCCCAGGTAGGCTGGCGCTGGGCCTTTGCCGCCATGGCGCTGTTCGGCCTGGTGCTGGCGGCCGTGTACCCGCTGGTGGTGCGGCCCGCGCGCATGGGGCGCGCCGGGGCGCGGGCGGCGGCCGCCGCCCGGCCGCCGCTGGCGCACCTGTTCCGGGGCCGCGCGCTGCGCGCCGCCTACGTCGGCAGCGGCCTGCAGCTGTTTGCCGGCGGCGCCTGCATCGTCTGGATGCCCAGTTTCCTGAACCGCTATTATGGGCTGGACGCCGGCCGGGCCGGCGCCGGCGCCGCCGTGCTGGTGCTGGCCGCCGGCGCCGGCATGATCCTGTGCGGCATGCTGAGCGACCGCATGGCGCGTGTGCAGCCGGTGCGCAAGGTGTCGCTGGCGGCCGCCTACGGCCTGGCCTCGGCCGTGCTGCTGGGCAGCGGCTTGCTGCTGCCGCCCGGCGTGCTGCAACTGGCGCTGATCGGTTGCGGCATGTTCTTCGCGGCCGGCGCCTCCGGCCCGGCCGGCGCCATGGTGGCCAACCTGACCCCGGACTCGATGCACGGCACGGCCTTCGCCACCCTGACGCTGGCAAACAACCTGATAGGCCTGGCGCCGGGTCCCTTCATCACCGGCGCGCTGGCCGACCGCCTCGGCCTGGGCCACGCCTTCCTTGTGGCCCCGTTGGCCAGCCTGGCGGCGGCCTGTGTGTTCCTGCACGCGCGCCGCTTCTACGAAAGCGAAGCGATAGCGCAGGGAGGTGCGGCATGACGCGGATATTGCGCATCGACGCCTGGTTCGATTTCATCTGCCCGTGGTGCCTGATCGGCAAGCGGCAGCTGGCCAGGGCACTGGAGATGCTGGCCGACGCTGCGCCGGAGGCGCAAGCGCAGGTGCACTGGCACGGCGTGCAGCTGCTGCCGCACATGCCGGCGCAAGGCGTGCCGTTCGCCGCGTTTTACCGGGACCGGCTGGGCAGCGCTGAAGCGGTGCGGGGGCGGCAGGCGCAGGTAATGCAGGCTGCCGGGCTAGCCGGCGTGCGGATCGACTTCGCGCGCATCGCGCTGATGCCCAACACGGCCGACGCGCACCGCCTGTTCCAGCTGGCCTGCCGGGAAGGCTCGGCGGCGCAGGCCGAGATGCTGCTGGAGCGCCTGTATGCCGCGCATTTCGTGCTTGGCGAAAGCCTGTGCGACGGCGCCGGCCTGCTGGCGCACGCGGAAGCGGCAGGCCTGCCGGCGCGCGCCATGCTGCCCGCCATACAGGGCGGCATGCGGCCGTTCCGCAACGAGCCCGGCTTCGGCCCGGCGCCGTCCGGCGTGCCGCACCTGGTGTTCGACCAGTGGCTGCAGGTGGGCGGCGCTCAGCCGGCTGAAGCGCTGCTGGCGGCCATGCAGATGGCGCTGCAGCGCGGCTGCGCGGCATGAGCGGCGTGCGCGTGCTGCTGGAGCCGCCCATGCTGCCGCCTGCGGGCGGGCGCAAGGTGCTCTCGCTGCGGGGCCACAGCATTGCGCTGTTCGAGGCCGGCGGCAGCTACCGCGCCATCGCCGACAGCTGTCCGCACCAGGGCGCGTCCCTGGCCGGCGGCACGGTGCAGGACGGTGCCGTGCAGTGCCCGGCGCACGGCCTGCGCTTCGACCTGGCCACCGGTTGCCTGCGCAATGCGCCGGCGCTGCGGGTGGCCGTTTATCCCATAGAAACAGGCCCGGACGGCGTCCATCTGATCCTGCCGGACCAGGCCTGCTGAACCGCCGCGCCGGTCGCGGCGCGGCTACACGGAGCACCCATGATGAACCAAACTTTGTCTCCCGCGTCCGCCAGCCTGGTCGCGCGCGGCATGGCGCACGCGCGCCATCTCGGCCCCGGCGTGCTGGTCAGCGCCATGGTGGCCGCCGCCGCAGCCTTCCTGTCCGGGCACTACGGCGCGCCGGTGATGCTGTTCGCGCTGCTGCTCGGCATGGCGCTCAATTTCCTCTCGGACGACGGCAAATGCAAGCCCGGCATCGAATTTAGCTCGCGCGAAGTGCTGCGCCTGGGCGTGGCCTTGCTTGGCCTGCGCCTGACGGTGGCGCAGATGGCCGCGCTGGGCTGGAAGCCGGTGGCCATGGTGGTGCTCATCGTGGTGGTGACCATCGCGCTGTCGGTGGCGGCGGCGCGGCTGCTGGGATTCAACAAGCTGTTCGGCCTGCTGACCGGCGGCGCCACCGCGATCTGCGGCGCGTCCGCCGCGCTGGCGCTGGCGGCGGCGCTGCCGGCGCATCCGCAGAAGGAGCGCGCCACGCTGTTTACGGTGATCGGGGTGTCGGCGCTGTCGACGCTGGCGATGATCGCCTACCCGATGATCGCGCGCGTGTTCGGCCTCGAGCCGCAGGCAGCGGGCATCTTCCTGGGCGGCACCATCCACGATGTGGCGCAGGTGGTAGGGGCCGGCTACAGCATGTCGCGCGAGACCGGTGACGCGGCCACCGTGGTCAAGCTGATGCGGGTGGCCATGCTGCTGCCGGTGATCTTGTGCGCAGCCATGGTGGCGCGCGCCCAGGGCGCCCAGCCGGGGCAAGCCCGCCCGCCGCTGCTGCCGTGGTTTGCCGTGGGTTTTTTCGCGCTGGCGTGCCTCAATAGCACCGGCGTGGTGCCGCAGGCGGTGCAGCAGGCCGGCAACGATGCTTCGCGTTGGTGCCTGGTGATCGCCATTAGCGCGCTGGGCATGAAGACCCGCCTGAAGGAGCTGGCCGCGGTCGGCATCAAGCCGGTGGCGCTGATGGTGGGCGAAACCGTGTTCCTGGCCGCGCTGGTGCTGTTGCTGCTGCGCTGGATGTAAAGGCCCAGGCTGCCGCAGCCCGGCAGCCTAGCCGCGGTAAGGCTTGCCGTTGGCCTGGCGCCAGGCCGCCGGCGTGGCGCCGAACTGGGCGGTGAACCAGCGCGTGAAGCTGCTGGCCACGGAGTAGCCGAGCAAGTCCGCAATGCGCGCCAGCGAGTATTGCGGACTTTGCATATAGCGCTGCGCCAGGTCGCGCCGCACGTCGTTGACCAGGTCCGAGAAGCTGATGCCTTCGTCTTCCAGGCGGCGCTGCAGCGTGCGCACGTTCATGCCCTGTGCCAGCGCAATCTGCTCGGCGGTGGCGCGTCCCATCGGCAGCAGCAGATAGACCGCCTTGCGCACTTCGAAGGTGAGCGAGGCGTCGCGCTCCTTTTGCAGGGTGTCGAGATAGCGGCGCGCCAGCTGCGCCATGGCAGGATCGGCCTTCGGGTTGGGCGCGGCCAGCGCCGCCGCCGGGCAGGCGATGCCGTTGAACTCGGCCCCGAACACCACGTCGCAGCCGAACAGCCGGCGGTGCAGCTGCAGGTCGGCCGGCGCGTCATGCATGAAGCTTACCGACACCGGGCGCCAGTGCTGCGCCAGCAGGTTCGCGCACAGGCGCGCCATCACGCCGATCGCCAGCTCGGTGGCCTGGCGGCGCGGCGCCGGCGAGCCGGTCACCACTTCTTCGCGGATCACCGCCAGCCCGCCGGTTTCCTCCACATAGATTGCCAGCGCCCGGTTCATCAGGTGGCGGTATTCGAGCAGCACCTGCAGCGCGTCGCGCAGCGTGGGCTGGTGCGTCAGCAGCAGGCTGACCGCACCCAGGTCGGACAGCTGGCGCGATTCGGCCATGCGCAGCCCGAAGGTCTGGCAGGAACTGGCTTCGGCGGCGTTCTCCAGCAGTTGCACGGCAGCGGCGGCGGGGATGGCGTGCTCGGAATCGAGCAGCATGGATTTGCTCAAGCCGACGCGGACCAGCTCGGCTTGCGGATTGAGACCGAGGTGCTGGGCCACTTCCAGGAAATTGGTCAGGACGCCGGCGCGTACCAGGATAGCCATGCGTTGCTCCTTCAAGGTCGGGTTGCTCGCTGCGCCGCAGCGCGCCCGCTATTGTAGGGTGCCCGCCGTGGGGTGGCAACCGCCGCGAGGGCCGGCGTGCATTCGGCAAATGGACGGTTGACAAGGCGCGGCCGCTCCGTTAGCGTCGGGAATCCACCACTTCCATTCCACATCCGATGAAGCGACTTCTCACGGCCCTCCTGGCCGGCGGCAGCCTGGCGGCTGCGGCCTGCGCCCATGCCGAGCAGTTCAGTGTACTGGTGTTTTCCAAGACCGCCGCCTGGCACCACGATTCCATCCCCGCCGGCGTGGCCGCTGTCCAGAACCTGGGCAAGCTGCACGACTTCAAGGTGTTCTGGACGGAAGACGCGAACCGCGTCTTTAACGACAAGGAGCTGGCCAAGTACCAGGCCGTCATGTTCCTGCTGACCACAGGCGACGTGCTGGACGACAAGCAGCAGGCCGCGTTCGAGCGCTATATCCAGGCCGGCGGCGGCTACGTGGGTGTACACAGCGCTGCGGATACGGAGCACGGCTGGCCGTGGTACACCAGGCTGGTGGGCCGCATGTTCCAGATGCATCCGGCGGTGCAGACCGCGGTGCTGAAAGTGGAGGACCGCAATTTCCCCGGCATGGAGCGCTTTGCCGCGCGTTCGCTCGCCACCGAAGAATGGTATGAATTCGGGCCGCCGCGCACCGAACAGCTCAGGTACCTGCTGACGGTCGATGAAGGCACGTACAAGCCGGAGGCCTCGTGGGGCGACCGGCACAGCAAGGGCATGGGCGGCTTCCACCCGGTCAGCTGGTACCAGAACTACGACCAGGGTCGCTCGTTCTACACCGCGCTCGGCCATCTGCCGGCCACCTATGGCGATCCGGTATTCCTGCACCACCTGTACGGCGGAATCTACTGGGCAGCCACCGGCCGCAGCTTCAAGGCAGAGTAGCCGCGCGGCTTGGCACGGATTCTGCATCCCGGGAGTACGCAAGAGGCAAAACGCACTGTTTACCGGCCCCGGCGCCTCAGCCTGGTGCGGGAAATCCTCGCTTCGGTGCAGGTGATCGGAGGTGCGGCCTTGCCCCCACTCCTTTCAGGGACATTATGGTTAACAATGTTTTACCTCTACGCCCCGCTGTGCCGGCGGATCCGATCGATGAGATAGCCGGACTGGGCCGCTGGTCCATGGTGCGGGCCGGTGCGCACATGAGCCTGTCCACGGTGGCCCTGCGCCTGCTGGGCGCCGACGGTGCGGCGGGCGGGCGCTGGGCCGGCGCGGTGGTGGCGGAAGACATGGCCGGGCTGGCCGCAGTGCTGGCCGACATCGGCGAACACGGCACGGCTGCCGACTGCGAGTTCCGTGTGATTGAGCCGGAGCAGGGCATACGCTGGCTGCGCTTGCAGGCGCTGGCGGCCGAGGGCCGGCCGGTGGCGTGCGGACTGCTGACCGACATCACGGCGGTCAAGCGCGCCGCCATGCGCGAACGGTTCAATTTCGCGCTGACGCGCTACCTGATCGGCACCGACACTTTCGACGAGGCGGTCTACAAGATCATCCACCTGGTGTGCGAGGAACTGGGCTGGGACTGGGGCGCGTTCTGGGCCCGCGAGCGCGGCGGAGGCGTTGAAACGCTGCGCTGCCGGCATGTCTGGCACACGGCGGACCGCGACTATTCCGCGTTTCGCAGCGCGGCGGCGGCGCTGGCGATCAGGCCGGGCGAAGGTCCGGTGGGCCAGACCTGGCTGACCGGCCAGGCGCAGTGGGTGGACACCGGTGCCGCGCAAGCCGGCATGGCGCGGGTGCACGCGGCGCAGCGCTGCGGCCTGCAATCGGGCTTCTTCTTTCCCGTGACCTATGCCGCCGCAGACGGCAGCGTGCACTGCGCCGGCGTGCTGGAGTTTTTCAGCGCAGCGCCGCGCCAGCGCGAGGCGCAATTGCCTGGCCTGGCCGAATCGATCAGCGCGCTCATCGCCCAGACCGCCCAGCGCATGGTGCAGCAGGAGCGGGTGAGGGTGCTGGCGCAGACCGATGAGCTTACCGGCCTGTTCAACCGCGCCCACTTTCATGTGCTGCTGGATGCCGCCTGCGAGGCCGGCGGCGAGTTCGGCCTGCTGTACATAGACCTGGACCAGTTCAAGCCCATCAACGACGGCTTCGGGCATGCCGCCGGCAACGAGGTGCTGCGCCAGTTCGCTGGCCGCCTGCGCCAGCTCGCGCCGGCCGGCGCCGTCGCGGCGCGCCTGGGAGGCGATGAATTCGCGCTGATGGCTCCTGCCGGACTCGGCGAAGCAGCGCTGGATGCGCTGGCCGGCGCCGTACTGGAAGCGGCGCGCACGCGCTTCAGCTACATGGGACACGAGCTGTCGGTATCGGCCAGCATCGGCATCGGCCTGTTCCCGCGCCATGCCAGCGACACCGCCCAGCTGCTGCACGCGGCCGATGCGGCCATGTATGTGAGCAAGCGCAACGGCCGCAACCTGGTCAGCTATTTCAGTCCCGACGGGGATACGCAGCAATGCGCTGCGGCCGCGCAGCTGCTGATGCTGTCGGCGCTGCAGGACGCGCTGCAGCGCGACGAGTTCTTCCTCGAATACCAGCCCATCTGCGACGCGCAGGATGGCAGCGTGGTGGCGCTGGAGGCGCTGATACGGTGGCGCAAGGCCGACGGCAGCGTGGTGCCGCCGGACCAGTTCATCCCGGTCGCCGAGCAAAGCCGGCTGATCGTACTGATCGGGCGCTGGGTGATCGAGCAGGTGTGCCGCGACCTGCCGCTGTTGCGGGCCAGCCTACCGGGCGTGCGGGTGCACGTCAACATGGCCGCGCCGGAGTTCCTCGACAGCGACTTGCCGCGCGAGCTGGTGGCCATCACCTCCGCCGCCGGCATCGATCCGGGCCAGCTCTGCCTGGAACTGACCGAAGGGGTGGTCATGCAGCGCATCGAGAAGGCCGTGCCCATCATGACCGAGCTGGTGCGGCTGGGTTTCGAGATCGGGCTGGACGATTTCGGCATGGGCTATTCCTCGCTGTCGCTGCTGAAAGCCTTGCCGGTCAGCTCGCTGAAGATCGACCGCTACTTCCTGCAGGGCGTGCCGCACCAGCGCGACGACTGCGCGGTGGTGCGCTCGATTATCGACCTGGGACGCAACATGAAGCTGCGGGTGATCGCCGAAGGCGTGGAAACGGACGCGCATCTGGGCTTCCTGCGCCAGTTCGGCTGCGCCCTGATCCAGGGCTACCTGCCCGGACGGCCGATGCCGCTGGCCGGCCTGCTGGCCTGGAATCAGTTGCTAAGCCGCTGATTCCAGAGCCTTTTTTTCGTGAAGTCGCGCGCTTGGTGTGAACGCGGCGCGACAGTGTGGCGGGCCCCGCAGGCCATTGTGGTGACCTGCGGAGCCAAGGCGCGGGGAATGCATTTTGGAATTTGTCGTCTGGTTAAGATGAACTGTTTGCCAGCTCCGTCAAGAAGAGCTGCAAAACCATCTTGACGACCACAGACAGGAGACATTCCATGCATGCTCGCTTTTCCCGTTCCTTGCTCGCCGTTGTACTACTCGCCGCCGGGGCGCAGGCCGCCGCCAGCACCCTGAACCAAAACGTATCCTGGACCATCGACCGGGCCGGCACCACCAGCAAATACCGCGTGGTGGCCTACGGCGACTCGATCTACGCCGGCTACAACGGCTCCACCACCAGCGCGGCCAAGTACTCGGCGCCGACGGTGGACGCGGAATACCTGTCCGCGCAGTGGAACGCCGACATCGAAAGCGTGCGCCGCACCAAGTCCGGCGCCATCGCCGAGGACGTATACAACAACAAGATCGTGGCCGAGCGTTCCTATATGCAGGCCAGCAGCACCCGCGTGGTCACCTTCGAGATGTGCGGCAACGACGGCCTGCAGGCGCGCGCCGCCTACAAGAGCCAGACCGGCACCTGCAACGACGCGGTGCTCACGGCGGCCGAGAACAGCTGCAAGACCTACGTGACGGCGGCCATGGACTATATCAACGCCAACGCCTATTCCGGTGTGAAGCTGAAGGTGATCTCCAACCTGCACTACCCGGGCTACGCGGCGGACAACACGCAGAGTTCCTGCAAGGATCCGAATACCGGCGCCACCGTGAAAATGCAGGACAAATTCCTGCCGTCGCTGGCGCGTATCAACCACATGATGTGCGACGTGGCGCGCCAGAAGGGCTTCATGTGCGCCGATAACTTCGCCCAGTATATGGGCGCGGACCACGACGGCAACGGCGATGGCCAGATCGATTCCGAGGCGCTGCGCTACGTGGCGGGCGAGAGCCAGTCCAGCTACGTCAACCGCATCACCACGGCGCTGCGCGCCACCATCCGCGACGCCAACGCCCACTTCGTGTCCAGCAGTAGCAGCTACGACTATATCCAGTCGGACGACACCCATCCCACCTACACCGGCAGCACCGTGACGGCAGGCCTGTTCGGCGGCAGCACCGGCAGCGGCGCGCCGCGCTACACCTCCTTCACTGGCGGAAAAAACCCGGTCTGGAACCAGTACGGCCATGAGCGCATGGGCTGGGCCGTATCGGTCTTCAACCTGCCTACGCCCTGACGCCAGCCATGCGGCCACGCTCCGGCTACCTGGCCGCCGCGCTGATGCTCGCCGTGGGTGGCATCAGCCTGGCGTTCTTCCTGTGGCTGTGGTCCGGCGACGGGCAAGAGGATGGCGCCGCGGCGCTTGCCGCCGCCGTGGCCCCGGCGCCTTCGCCCGTGCCCGGCGCGCAGCCGGCGCCGGGTGCGCCGCCGGCGCAGGCGCAAAAGCCGGACCCGCGCCTGCCCGAGGGCGACGCGGACCGGTCGCGCGACCTGAAAAGCTACGTCGTGCGCGGAGAGCATCCCAGCATGGGCGAAGTGATCAAACGCCTGCACGAGCGCGGCGTGCATACCGGCCTTGGCGCATTTCCGCCGCCCGGCACCAGTCCGCCGCTGGTGGGACTGGCGGTGCCCGAGAACTTCGCGCTGCCGCCAGGCTACGTGCGCCACCACCAGGCTACCGACGACGGCCAGCGCATCGAGGCCATCCTGATGTTCGCGCCCGATTTCCAGCTGTACGACGCCGCCGGGCAGCCGGTCACGATGCCGAAAGACCGCGTGGTGCCGCCGGAACTGGCCCCGCCCGGGCTGCCGCTGCGGCGCGTCGCCATTCCACCTCCATCCAACCCGGCCGTAATGGGCCGTTGAACGCCATGAAGCAATCTCCCTCTACTAGTTTCACGCTGCGCGCGGCGGCATGCATACTGTCCAGCGCGGCCTTGTCCGCCCTGTATGTCCGTGGCGGCGCCGGCTGGCTGCTCGGGTTTGTATTCCTGGCGCCGTGGCTGCGCGCGCTGGACAGCAGCCGCGCGCTGGCGGGCACGCTGCTGAACGCCTACGCCATGACGGTCGCTTACACGGCCGCCGGCTTCGCCTGGTTCGGCACGTCGCTTGGCCAGTACGCGGGCGTGGGCGGGGCTGCCGGCCTGGCCTTGCTGCTGCTCGCCGCGCCGCTGTTCCAGCCGCAGTTTTTCGCCTTCGCCCTGGTGCGCCGTGCGGCGGCACGCCGCCACGGCGCGGCGCTGACCGCGCTGGCCGCGGCGGCGGCGTGGGTGGCGGCGGAACGGCTGCTTCCGCGCCTGCTTGGCGATACGCTGGGCTACGGGCTGTATCCTTCGCTGCTGCTGCGCCAGGCGGCCGACCTGGGCGGGGCGGCGGGCCTGACGGTGCTGCTGTTGCTGGCCAACGAAGGCGTGGCGGCAGCGCATGCGCGCCGCGCGGACGGCTGGCGCGCTGCGGCCCGCCCGCTGGCGCTGGCGGCGCTGGCGCCACTGCTGCTGGCGGGCTACGGACTGGCTGCGCTGTCCGGCAGCGCGGAACCGGCCGGCAAGCCGCTGCGCATGGGACTGATCCAGGCCAACCTTATCGACTACGAGGGCCAGCGCGAACGGAAGGGTGCGTACGCGGTGGTGCGCGAGGTGCTCGACACGCACTTCGCCATGAGTTACGACGCGGTGGTGCGGCAGCGCGCGGACGCCGTATTGTGGTCGGAGACAGCCTATCCCACCACCTTCGGCCAGCCCAAGAGCGAGGCCGGGGCGGCGTTCGACCGCGAAATCCTCGCCAACGTCAATGCGGCCGGAGTGCCTTTCGTGTTCGGCACCTATGAGCGCGATGGCGCCGGCGAGTACAACGCGGCCGCCTTCGTGCAGCCGGGCACGGGCCTGCTGGGCTACTACCGCAAGACGCGGCTGTTCCCCTTCACCGAATACGTGCCGGCCTGGCTGGACGGACCGGCGCTGCGGCGCCAGCTGCCATGGACCGGCTCCTGGCGGCCCGGAAGCGGCGCGCGCGTGTTCCCGTTGCGCCTGGCCGACGGCCGCGAGGTTCCCGTGCTGCCGCTGATCTGCCTGGACGATACCGACGCCGGGCTCGCCGTCGATGGCGCGCGGCTGGGCGCCCAGGCGATCCTGACCATGTCGAACGACTCCTGGTTCAGCGCCAGCCCGCAAGGCGCGCAGCTGCACCAGGCGGTGGCGGCGTTCCGCAGCATCGAGACCCGGCTGCCGCAGTTCCGCGTCACCAGCAACGGTTACAGCGCGGCGATCGCCGCCGACGGCGGCATCCTCACCGGGACGCGCATGGGCGAGCCGGCGCTGCTGATCGCGGACGTACCGGTGCGCAAGCCGCCCACCACGCTGATGGTTCTGTGGGGCGACTGGGTGGGGGCGGCGGCTTGTGTGTTTCTGCTGCTGATGGGAGCACGGCTGGCCTTGCGTCCCCGGTTCCGGCAGGCCGCGCACGCTTCTGGCACGGTACGGCCCATGGTTTTCCCCACAACGGTTGCGCTGTTGCCGCCCGCAGCGCGCATCGCGGCCGGCACGCTACGCGCCATTGCACGGCTTGGCCTGCTTGGCATGTGTATTGCGCTGCTGTTCGACGAACCGTTGCGGACCAACACGCTGGCGCAAATCCGTATGTTCGCGGCGCTATTTCTGATCCCTGAAACCGTGGCCCGGTGCTTGCTGCGCGCCTTTGCCGCGCAAGTCACGCTGGAGCAGGGCAGGCTGGTGCTGGCGCGCGGCGCGCAGCGCCTCGAATTGTCGCTTCGCGAGATCGGCGCAGTCGAGTTGTGGCGCCTCCCTGTGCCCGGTCCGGGCGCTACGGTGCGGCTGGCCTCCGGCCAGCGCTGGCGCTACGGGCTGGCGCTGGCGTACCCTGTTGCATTGTCTGCCGCCATGGCGGCGGCCGGCGGCCCGCCAGTGGCGGAGCGCCCGCAAGCGGGGCTGGGGGGGTATGCGCAAGCCCGGCTGGCGCTGCGGCGCTGGAAGCTCGACCATCCGCTATGCAAATTCCTGCTGCTGCCGCTGGCGTTGGCCATTCCGGCCTTCCACCTGCATCAGCATATTGCCTTCGGCAGCGCCCTGGGCGAGTACTACACCTTCGGACCGAAGGCTTATCTGAGCGCGTTCGCGCTGTGGTGGGCGGCGTGGGCGATCGGCGTGGTGCTTTGCGCAGCGCTGCTGCGCGCGGGAATTGAAGCGGCCACCTTGCTGGCTGCGCTACTGCGCCCCAGCCAGACCGTACCTGTCCGGCTCCGGCTGGAGCGGGCGGGCCACGCGGCGCTGTATGTCGGCCTGCCCGCGTGGCTACTGCTCAACCTTTATGGCAAGTGAGGGCCGGCCGCCTCGCGGGGCCTGCGCCTGCCGCCAAGCACGGCTAGCGGCATCAGCGCCAGCAGCACCAGCCACAGGGTGGCCGGCTCGGGTATCACCTGGACGCTGCTTAGCGCGCTGTTGCCGGACAGCGCATAGACGCCGCCCGGCGCCGCGCCCGGCTGGATCGACACCGTGCCCAGGTCGCCGTCCGCGCCCAGGTAGCTGACGTCGTTGAACAGCGCCCAGCCGAAGGTGCTGCCGACGTCGCCGCTGCCCATCAGGAAGGTCAGGTCGAACGAGAACACGCCGCCCAGGGTAATGGCTTGCACCAGCTCGCTGCCGCCGTTGGCGTTGCTGAACACCAGCGGGCCGGGCAGGGCGCCGTCCACGGTGCCGCTCACCGCCGGCGTGCCGGCCAGCGCGCCGGACAACTGGCTCACGGTGGCGCTGGCGGGCGTGGCGTCGGCCAATCCCATGAAGTACAGGCCGAGATACGCGGCGCCCCCTCCCAGGCTGGAGGTGTCGATGCGGACGCTGTACATCGGGCCGGCCGCCGCCGCCCCGGCGCTGCACGCCAGGAATACGGCCAGCAGCAGCCTGGCCAGGATGTTGTTCAGAGTGTTCATGGTGGTCCCCTTAATATTTGACGCTGATGAGTTTGCGGACATAGCTGATCGGCGCCTTGGCCGGATTGCTGAAGACCGTGGTGACGGTGGCGGTTTGGCCGGGCGCCAGTCCGGTCGTCGGCAGCGTGATGTAGGGCACGCCGTTCTTCACGCCGCTGGCGTTGTCCAGCGTGACGCCGGCGCTCAGTCCTTGCAGGTGCAGGTGCAGCGGCCCGGTGAGCGTGGTCTGCGTGGTGTTGGTGAAGGCCACCGTGCCGGTGTACTTCTGCGTGAAGCGGTTCACCGCCAGGCCCGATTGCACCATCCGGACGCTGGCACTCACGTCCTCAGGCGCCAGCAGGTCGTAGCGGTTGCCGTGGAAGCGCAACTCGCTGTACGACGAAATGCCGGGGTAGGCCGGATCGGTTGGCGGACCGGGATGGTCCACCCGCACCATGAAGTAGCGGTAGCGTTCATCTTCCAGGCCTTCCACAACGGGAATCACTTCCATCTCGAAGTTGCGGTTGCTGGTGTCGGTGGTTTCGCGGCTGGTCAGCAGCGTCCAGCTCGAATTGTCGCTCGAACCGTACACATTGATACCCTGCGAGCGGTTACCGAACATGAAGCGCGCCTGGATGCCGAAGGCGCCCACCGACACGCGGTAGTTCTCGCCGAAGTCGATGGTGACCACGTTGCGCAGGTCGCCCGAGGTGCTGTTATAGTCGCCATCCACCAGCAGGGCCGCGCGGGAGGCGTCCAGCACCGTGGTGGTGACCATGCTCTTGCTCCAGTCCAGGCTGCCGTCCGAGGCCACGCGCGGGTTCAGCAGCTGCAGCTTGGCCGCCACCGCCTTGACGGCGTTCAGCAGCGCGCCGAACTCGGCGTCCGGCACCGTCAGCATGGACGCCTGCAGCGGCGCCAGTTCGGCCTGGAACGCAGCCAGCGAAGTGGTGGTGTAAATGCTGGCCGGATCGTAGGCCCCCATCGCCGAGGCGAAGGCGGCGGCGCGGTCGGGCTGTACGCTCAGCCTGGTGGTCATGGTGCTGATCGACACGCCGTCGGTGGCGCTGATGATCACGTCGTGCAGGCCCGCCTGCGCCGCCGTCGGGGTCCAGTTGAGCGTGCCGTTGGTGCTGTCCAGCGTGGCCCCAGGGGGCAGGCTGATGGCCTGGTACACCACGCTGTCGCCCGCTTGCGCGTCGGTGGCGGTGTAGGCGGCCTGGTAGGGCACGCCCTGCACGATCAGCTCGGTGGCGGGGAAGGCAGGCATGGCGAAGCGCGGCGGCGTGAGCTGGGTGGGCGCGGCCATGTTGACGAAGTCCACATCCACCGTGGCGCCTTCGGCGCCGGTGAACTTGAAGTAGATGATGTTGTCGCCGAAGCCGCGCCCGGCGCTGGCGGTCCACGACGAATCGGGTACGATGTAGCGCCACTGGCCGCCGGTGTCCGGCACGGTCATCTCGCTCCAGGGCAGGCCGGTGGCGGAGCCGCTGGCGGCCAGCCTGGTCACCGCGTTGGTGCGCACCATCAGGCCCACCGGCGCGTACTTGGCGCGGTCCGCGTAGCGCACGTCGTGGAATACCACGGTGGCGCCGGCCGGCGTGACCCTGGCGTGGCCAAAGGTGCGTTCGGCTTCGGTCTCGGTGCTCCATTCGCCGTCCAGGAAGACCGCCTTGCGCTCGGTCTCCAGCATGCCGGTGTTGGGCGGCAGCGGCACGCCGGTCAGCGGCGGCGGCAGGGTGAGGAAGGCTTCCGCACCCATGTCCTTGTTGGCGGGCGCGGCCGGGCCCCAGGCAGTGACCGGGCCGTCCGCATGGGCGGCGGCGGTGGCCAGGAAGGGCGCCAGCGCGTCCACGTCCACGCCCTGTTCATGCTTGTAGACGTTGTACAGCTCGGGTATGCCGCCCACTTCGTACAGGCGGCCGCGGTAGGCGCCGGAGATGTAGGAGGTGCCGCCGCTCAGGTCCGCCCAGGGCGCGTTGTAGCCCAGCATGTACTGGGCGAAGGCGTTCGCGCCCATCAGCACGCGGTTGCCGCCGAAGTGGTAGACGCTGACCGCGTCGCCGGAAGTCGATGGCACGCCCGTGTGGGGGTCGACCTTGGTGCCTTGGGCGGTGACCATGCGCAGCAGGCCGGTCAGGTTGTCCACGTTGTCGCCGCCGTGGGCCTGGTCGCGTTGCATTTCCTGGATCTGGTAGAAAGGATAGCCGGCCTTGTTGTAGGGATTGTCGCTGTCGACCAGCGGGATCAGCGGCAGGATGGCGCCGTTGATGTCCTGGCGGGTGGAACTGGCGTTGACCGTCATCCATTCCACGGTCTCGTCGTAGCGGGCGCGGTTGTCGGTGAAGATGGCGCCGGCCATGCGGCCGATCAGCGAGTACAGGTGCTGGTTCATGAAGCGCTCCTTGCTGGCGAAGAAGGTGCGCTCCATCGGGTCGATCAGGTTGTCCTTCAGCTTCTGGGTGTCGGTGTCGGTCCAGGCCAGCGGGTAGGCGGTGTAGGCCGGATCGCCCGGCGTATAGCGCATGATCTCGGCGGCGGCCAGCATGCGGAACAGCGGCACGCCGGTGTGGATGTGCGCGTCCGGATAGTAGGCGTAGCCGGCCGGGTTCATATTGCTCCAGGTGCGCAGGATGCGCATGGCGTTGCGGCGGTACTCGTTCTGGCCGGTCATGTAGTACAGGATGGCCTGGGTCAGCGCGCCTTGCGAATCGTTGATGATGCGGGTCTGCGCGGTGTTGCCGTTGAAGTTGGGCGTATTGGGCGTGTCCACCTTGGTGGCGTCGCGGTTGGTGGGCTGCAGGTTGATGTTGGCGTAGTTGCAGCACACCGTGGCCATGATGCTGTAGTAGGTCTTGTACGGTTCGACATCGGCGCGCGTTTGCGCGCGCGCATAATCAAGCTGCTGCAGCGTGAAACCCAGGGCAGGGTGCTTGATGCCGGCCGCGCTGACCACTGGCTGGGCCACCGGGGTGGCAACGAAGTTGAGCGCCTGCGCGGGACTGCCTGCAAGAACCAGTAGCGCCGATGTGACTGATAGCGCTATCATCCCGAGTTTGCCGCAACTGGCGCTTGCGGCGCGCTGCTGCTCCGGTTTGGATTGTTTGTGCATAATTTTTCCTTATAGTTGTGAAATCACGCTCCATTGGTGTATCGGGCATTTGTGTCTCCTTGATGCCTTGTTATCGATACCAGTGTAAATATAGCATGACATTCCAACTGCGGCGCGCACGATTGTTATCGATATCTCAGGTTGTTGTATCCGAAACACCATGCGCGCCCAGGCTGGCCGACCGGAGCGGCCTGCCACATGACCGCATCGCGTATGCGGCGGCGACGCGGGTTCAGCGCCCGCGCGCTGCGGGCGGCCAGGGGGCGATCGGCGGTGCGCTGGGCGACAGCGCTTGCAGGCGCTTGTAGAGTGCCCGCGTCTCAAGCAGGTTCCATACGCGCAGCATGGCTTCTATGGTGTCGAAGGGTTTGGTCAGGAAATCCTTGGCGCCCAGCGACAGCGCGCGGCGCTTGGCTTCGCCGGTGGCGTCGGCGGTGACCACCAGCACCGGGCGAAAGTCGTAAGGGTCGCCGCGCCGCTTCAACTGTTCCAGTACCGCGTAGCCGTCCAGTTCCGGCATCATCAGGTCCAGCACGATCAGGTCCGGGTCGAACGCGGCGTACAGCTCTAGCGCTTTTTGCGCGTCGGTGGTGCCCACCACGTGGGTCAGGCCTTCGCGCGTCAGCAGGTCTTCCAGCAGCCGCAGGTTGGCGGGCTGGTCGTCGATGATCAGCACGCGCGAGGCCAGTAAATCGTCTTCGTTCATGGCTTATCCTTTTATCCTGTCCAGCAGCGCGAAAAATTCCGGCAGATCGAGCGGCTTTTTCAGCTGGCCGTCGGTGCCAGGCGCCGCAGCCATGCCGAGCGCCACCACCGGCACCGCAGCCAGGGCCGGGCCGCCGCGCCAGCGAGCCAGCATGGCGCCCGCCCCGGCCAGCGACATGTCCAGCAGCAGCACCGCCGGCTTGCGCTGCAAGGCCAGCGTCCAACCCACGTCGGCGCTGCGCGCGGTGGACAGGTCCCAGCCTGGCCGTCTCGCCATCAGCGTCTCCATCAGTGCCAGCGTGGAAGCGTCGCCGTCCACGCACAGCACGGCGGGTCTTTGTGCCTGCTGCACCGATATGGCCGGCGGCGGCGGGGCCACGGCCGGCTCGGCCTGCGGCCCCGCAGGCGCTGCGCGCGGCAGGCGGAGGGTGAACACGCTGCCCTTGGCGGGCAGGTTGGCGGCGGCGATGCTGCCGCCCATCGCGTCGGCCAGCGAGCGCGATACCGCCAGGCCCAGTCCTATCCCGTCGGTCTTGCCGCCTTCAGCGCCCAGCCGGTCGAACGGCGTGAACAGGCGCTCCTGCCTATCGGCCGGGATGCCGGCGCCGTCGTCCTCGATGGCGATGGCCACCGAGGCGGGGGCGCCGCCGTTCTGCGCAGCCGGCTGCGCGCTTACCGCGACGCGCACCTGGCCGCCCGCTGCGTTGTACTTGATGGCGTTGGACAGCAGGTTCAGCATTACCTGCATGAGGCGTTGCCGGTCGGCCAGCACGGCAAGCCCGCCGCAGTAGTCCGGCGCCGGCAACTGCACCTGGTACTGCGCTGCCAGCGGCTTGAGCAGGGTCAGCGCCTCCTGCAGCACCGGCGCCAGCGGCACCGGGGCCGATGCCATCGGCAGCTGGCCGGCCTCGATGCGGCCTACGTCCAGCACGTCGTCGATCAGCGACAGCAGGTGCTGCCCCGCGCCGATGATGTGCGCGGCGTGCTGTTTGTTCTGGTGGTTTGCCGCGCCGCTCTCCAAGAGCTGGGCGAATCCCAGTATGGCGTTGAGCGGGGTGCGCAATTCATGGCTGGTGCGGGACAGGAACTCTGTCTTGGCAAGGCTGGCGGCCCGCGCCGCAGTGGCGCGGTTGGCCAGCAACAAGCTGGCCCTGTGCAGGCGCTCGGCCAGGCGGCCAAGCTCATCGTTCGCGGCGCCGGCGGCGATCAGCGGCTGGTCGTTCACCAGGCGTTCCGCGTTTTCGGCCGCCAGCCGCACCCGCCGCACTACGCGGATGGTGAACAGCAGCATGGCAAGCGCGCCGGCCAGTCCCACCCCGACGGTGGCGGCGTTCATCAGGAAGTGGCGCCGCAAGGCTTCCTGCACGGCGGCGGTGCGGGCTTCCACCAGCACGGCTTCGCGCGCGTTCATCACGCCGATACCGTCGCGCAGCTGGTTCAGTATCTGCCTGCCGGCCACCAGGCTGGCGCGCAGGTCGCCGGTCTCGGTGCCGTACTGCTTGCGCAGCGTGTTCAGGCCCGCCAGTTTGTGCCGCACCAGCGGCAGCAGGCGCTGCAGCCGCGCCAGCTGCTCGGGGTCGCGCACGTTTTCCTGCAAGCTGGCCATGGCGGCCGGCAGGCGCGCTTCGGCGATCCGGTACGGCGCCAGGAAGTCATCCACTCCGGTCAGCAGGTAGCCGCGCACGCCGGTGGCGGCTTCGGCGATCAGGGCATGCAGCAGCTGGATATCGCGCTGCACCTTCAGTGTGCGCAGCATTTCGGCGGTGGCGTCGGCGCTCTGGCGCTCCAGCTTGTGGCTGGTGGCCACGGAACCGAGCAGCATGGCCAGCGAGGCGGCGATGACCACGCCGCCCTTGACCGCCAGCGGCCAGTGCTTCCAGTGCAGGCCGGGGCGCATCACCGGCCGTATCCGCAGTCCACCGCGCAGACCGCGGCCTGGGTGCGGTCGCGCAGGTCGAGTTTGTGCAGGATGCGTTCGATATGCACTTTGACAGTGCCGGCCGCTATGCCCAGTTCCGCGGCCATGGCGGCATTGGTCAGTCCGCGCGGCATCAGGGCGAACACTTGCAGCTCGCGGGTGGTCAGCTGCTTGAGCTTGGCGGCCGTCTCCATGCCGGCGATGCGCGCGGCCGGCTTGCTGGCCGACAGGTAGGCGGCGGCCAGCATGGTGGCCAGTACCTGCAGCACGTCCAGGTCGTCGGCACTGGGCGGTGGCGCCTGGCGCGTCGTGATCAGCGCCAGGATGCCGGTACTCCTGCCGTGCAAGCGCATCGGCACCAGCACTTCCACGCCGCCGGCCCTGCTGCGGCCGATCAGCAGGCGGCTCTGCACATTCTGCTGGACCTGTGGCAGAGCGTCCTCCAGCAATGCCGCATGCAGCGTGCCGGTGACGGGCAGGGACGCGCCTACCGGGTAGGCCGCGCCTTGGGCTGCGTGCACTTGCAAGCCGTCCCCATGCCGGAACAGCAGCACGCCGTCTTCCAT
Source organism: Massilia sp. Root351 (assembly GCF_001425045.1). Lineage (GTDB taxonomy): Bacteria > Pseudomonadota > Gammaproteobacteria > Burkholderiales > Burkholderiaceae_D > Rugamonas. The sequence continues at coordinate 102,893 of NZ_LMDJ01000023.1, forward strand.
CGACAGGAAAGCCAGCGCGCGGGCCAGGATCGCGCTCATGGCGGCGGAACTGCCGCCGGCGCCGGCCAGCGCAAGGCCGGCGTCGCTCAACAGGCGCAGGCGCGAGGCGCTGCCTTCGGTGTGGCGGTAGCGGTGGCGGGCGACGCGGGCGGTTCCGGGCGCGGCGGTGGAGGCGAGGGTGGCTGGGTTATTCATCATGCTATTTTGTCGTGTACACAATTATATGCCAACCGGCATATGCAAGATCCGCCGGCCGGCCGATTCCGTGCGGCCCTCGGCTGCCCATACTTTGGATGTCGCTTTTGACGACTACCATACAAAGGAACCCATGCGCTACCTGACCCTGATCCCATTCGCCTGCGCCTTGCTGGCGTCGAACGTCCATGCCGCCACATCCGAGCCTTGCCACGCCGCTTCGGAGAAGGAGATTGCGGGCTTGTTCGACCGCTGGAATGCTTCGCTGCAGACCGGCAACCCTGCCAAGGTGGTGGCCAACTATGCCAGCAAGTCCGTGCTGCTGCCCACGCTGTCGAACAAGCCGCGGCTGACGGCGGACGAAAAGGCCGATTATTTCGTGCATTTCCTGGAAGGCAAACCGGTTGGCAGCATCGACAGCCGCAGCATCGAGGTCGATTGCAACAGCGCGGTCGATGCTGGCCTGTACACCTTCAAGTTCGCCGACGGCAAGCAGGTGAAGGCGCGCTACACCTTTACCTACAAGTGGAGCAAGGGCCAGTGGCTGATCACCAGCCACCATTCGTCGGCCATGCCCGAGAAGGGCTAAGCGGACTGCGATGCGCGGGCCAGCGCGATGCAGCGCCTGGCCACGACCAGGGTGGGGGCGACCAGGTCCACGGCGATGCCGCCTGCGTCGAAGCCGGGCTGCCGGGCCAGCAGTATGTGCAGCTCAGTGCAGCCCGGTATCAATACCCTCGCGCCGCGCGCGGCCGGGTGGGCGATGGCACCAGCAATCCAAATGGCCTTGTCGGGCGCGCAGGCCGGTGCGCCGTGAGTGCAGCCTGCAAATCCGATATGGCCGAAGTGCTCATAGGCTTCGCTGCGGCTAGCAGCGCGGTGTGGTCGCTGCGCCTGCAGATCATCGTAGTGCGTGCCCTGAGGCCGGCCGGCGCCACCGAGGTGGTGTCGGAGGCAGTGGAATCCTGACTGCAGCTGGCATCGTTCTCGCTGTTCGCGGCCGGCTTGCCAATGGCGCGCGCCAGGCGGCGCACCAGCCAGTGCTCGAGGCACCGGGCCGCTGCCAGGCAGGCCAGCACGATCAGCGGCGCGGTCCGAACGGTGTTCCTGGACAAGGCCAGCAACGCCGACAGCGCCATCATGGCGCCGATCAGCGCGCCGTTCCAGGGCTGGCCGGTGGCGAAGTTGACCGCCGCCAGCGCCAGCAGCGGCGACAGCGGGCTGGCCAGCAAGCTCAGGAAGTGGGCTGGCGCGCCGCGCCGGCGGTGCGGCGCCACGGTATTGGGCCCGCAGCTGCGCAGTCGGGCCTGCGCCTCGCGGCGCGGTTGCGCCTGTGCGGTGCGCGGTCTTGGTGCTCATGCGGCGATAGTAAGGTGGCGCGGCGAAAAAAAATCGATGCAGCTCACCTCGGCCGGATTTGATCCAGATCATGGCTGCGCCGCGCTCGACCGGGGCATAGTGGCGGCATTGCAACCAATGAAAGTTTTCCATGTTTAAGCACATCCTGCTTCCCACCGACGGTTCGCCGCTGTCGGCTTCCGCCATTCCGCGGGCCCTGGCCCTGGCCCGCAGCTGCGGCGCGCGCGTGACCGTGGTGCACGTGGTGAGCGACTACCACGTGTTCAGCTGCGGCGCCGAGATCCTGGCCGAGACCCGCGAACAGTACCTGCAGCAGACGGCCACCCATGCGCGCATGCTGCTGGCCGGGATCGGCGAGCAGGCCAAGGAGATGGGTGTGCGCTGCGATACGGTGGCGCTCAGCGCCGAGGAGGCCTACGAGGCCATGCTGCAGACCGCGCGCGAGCAGGGCTGCGACCTGGTCTGCATGGCCGCGCACGGCCGGCACGGCAACAAGGGCCTGCCCCTGGGAAGCGAAACCCTGAAGGTGCTGGCGCACAGCCACATTCCCGTGCTGGTGTTCCGCTGACGCGGGCGGCGCCCTGTCAATGCGGCGCCGCGCCGGTGCGGCGGCGCGCCGCCTGCGCGGCTTGCAGCGCGGCTTCCAGCTCGGCGTCCAGCCCGTAGATGTCGTTGGCGAACAGGGTGCGGCCGTCCTGGCTCGCCAGCGCGGTGGCGTAGAAGATGACCACCGGCAGTGATGCGCGCAGCGGCACGTTGCGGGTCTGGCCCTGCGCCAGCGCCTGCTCCACCGCGTCCGGATTCCAGCCTGCCTGGCCCTCCAGCACAAATGCGGCCAGCGCGGCCGGCTGCTCCACGCGTATGCAGCCGTGGCTGAAGTCGCGCCGCGTGGCCTGGAACAGCTGGCGCGCCGGGGTGGCGTGCAGGTAGATGTCCATGGCGTTGGGCAGGCCGAACTTGAGCGGACCGAGCGCGTTCTGCGCGCCGGGGCGCTGGCGCACGCGCAGGGAGCCTGAGCGCAGCGCGGCCAGCGCGCCGGAGCCGTCGCCGGCGGGGCGCCCCTGGCGGTCCACCAGTTCCATGTCGTGCCGGGGAAGGTAGTCCGGGTCCCTGGCCAGGGCCGGCAGGATTTCGTTGCGGGTGATGCTGGTGGGGACGTTCCAGTACGGGTGGAATTCCACGTAGCGCAGTTGGCCGATGAACAGCGGCGTGGGATGCAGGCCGGCGCGGCCGACGATCACGCGCATCGCCAGCGCCGGCTGCGCCGCCGCGTCCGTGGAGCGGAAGGCCCACAGGCGGTAGGAGGGCAGGTTGATGGCGATGAGGGGACCCTGCAGTTCGGGCAGCCAGCGCAGGCGCTCGAGCGCCAGTTCGATTTGCCGCACGCGCCTGGACAGCGGCACCTGCAGGGCGGCCATGGTCTGGGCGCCCAGCTTGCCGTCGGCGGCCAGGCCGTGCCTGTCCTGGAAGCGCGCCACGGCCTCCGCCAATTCGGGCGCATAGTCCTCGCCGGCGCCGCCGCGGACTCCCGCTTCGAGGTCGCCAAACGCCCGCAGCAGGACGCGCAAGGCTGCGGCGCCACGGTAGCTGTCGCCGGGTCCCAGGGCTTTGCTGGAAGGGAGTGGCGGCAAGGCCTCGAATCGCTGCGCTGCCAGTTCCCGGTAGCGTGCCAGGCTGGCGGTCAGGCGGCTGTAAAGCGGCAGTTGGGGCGCGGCAGCGGCGGACAGTTCGTCCAGTCTGCCAGCGGCCAGCGCCTGGCGCAGCAGGGGGGCTGGATCGAAGGGAGCGACCGGCGCGCCGGCGCCTGCGCTGAGCTTGCGGCTGGTGCGGCCTGCGCGCAGGTCGTGCAGGTAGCGCAGCATGGACAGTGTGAGGGCGGCGTCGGCTTGCGCCGGGGGGGCCGCTTGCGGGGCGATGGCGTAGTCGTCGGGCGATAGCCCGTGTTCACCGGCCCTGGCTAGCAGCGTCTGTGCCCTGGCGGCCAGAGGCGAGCCGGCGCCGCTCCAGGCGGGGGCATAGGCGCGGGGCGCGTAGAAGCTCGCCAGCCAGGCGCTTTCTTCGCGGTGGCTGCCGGTGTCGGCGCGCGCTGGGCTGTGCGGGCCGGCGACCAGCAGGGCTGGCAGCGCCGCGATCATCAAGGCGCGCAGCGACGTAAAGCGCAAGGCCATGCGCGGGGCATGAACCGGGGCTGAAAGCTGGGCACGGTGCAGGGCATGCGGCAGCCCTGGCGCGGGCCGGCTCAAACCGGGGCAGCCAGCGGGATGCCGCACTGGCGCAGGGCGGACAGGCAGGCCGCGTCCGGCGCGTGCTCCATCGCGTCGAGGAAAATCATGTCGCAGTTCTGTTCGCGCGCCGCCGCAATCATCGCAGCGCCGGGCGCGGCGGCGCAGCGCGTGAGCACGATGCAGGGCACGCCGGCGGCCGCGGCAGCCGCTTCAACCTCGCGCAGCGCGTTGCTTGAGTGAACGATGCTGGCCGGGCGCTCGCTTTCGGGCAGGTAGCTGTCGTCCTCCGGCGTGGCCAGATCGTCGCACGGCAGCAAATACATGGCGACGACCGAGGCCGCGTTCGCGCGCGCCAGCCGCATGCAGCGTTCGATGGGCTGCGTGGCGCGCGGGTTGCCGTCGATCGGCAGCAGGATGGAATGGGGCATGCTGGTCTCCTTGGCGGAAATGGCGGTAATAGCGGTATTGACGGTATTGGCGGCCAGGAGGCCGCAACACCATTGTCGGCTGCTGCGGGCGGGGGCGGCTTTGATCTGGATCAATTCCAGCGGGATTCACAGGGCCGGACAAACGCGGCGGCGCCGCGTCAGCGCTGTGCAGTGTGGGCCGCCTCGGGCGCGCCGCTTTCGCCGTCAGCCATGCGTTGCAGGCCGGGCTGGTCGGTCAGCACGATATGGCGCCGCTCCACGCGCAGCACGCCTTCGCGCTGCAGGCGCAGCAGTTGGCGCGTGATGGTGGCGTCGGTCAGTCCCAGGTAGTCGCCGATATCCTGCCGCGTCAGCGGCAGGTCGACGCACACGCGGCCGGCTTCGAGGTGGCGGCTCGACCAAGCCAGCTGCAGCAGGTAGCAGGCGATCTTTTGCTCGGCCCTCGGATAGCTCAGCATCACGGCCAGGCCGTGCTGGCGGGCCAGTTCCTGGCTAAGCATTTGCTCCAGACGCCGTTCCAGCGCCGGAAAGCGGCGCGCCGCCTCCAGCAGGCGCGGATGCGACAGTTCGCACAAGACGCTGTCGGCGGTGGCGCTGGCCGCGCTGGCATGCCTTTCGCAGCCCAGCACGTCCAGTCCCAGCAGCGTCCCGCGTCCGGGCAGGCCGGTGATGCGCTGGTCGCCGTCCGGCGTCAGGCGGTAGCACTTGAAATGGCCGCTGCGCACCGCGTACACGCGCCCGCGCACCGCTTCGTTCATCTGGTACAGCCCTTCGCCGCGCAGCAGGCGGTAGCGCTGCAGCACCAGGCTGTCGATGCGGGCGCATGTCTCGTCGTCCATGCCGGCCGGCAGGCAGGCGGCGCGCGCTTCGCAGCCGAGGCAGGACATGGCGCGGGTGTCCATGCGCAAGGGAATGACGTTGCGGGGAGAACGGGCGCTCATGGCGGACTCCTTTTGCCCGTGGAACAGCGGGCGCAGGAACGATGATAGCGGGCAGCGGCTGCGCGCGGGATTGATCCAGATCAAACCCGCGCCAGTTTGATCACGCGGTCCGGCGATGGGCTGGCCGGCGCCGCCAGCGCCTCCAGGCCGGGCCGGTCCAGCAGCGCCACCTCGTGGCGGCCCGCCGCGACCAGGCCGAGCTGGCTGAAACGCCGCAGCAGCCGGCTCAGGCATTCCGGGCTCAGGTTGAGGAAGGCGGCCAGATCCTGGCGCGCCATCGGCAGCGCGAAGCGCACTTCGGAACAGCCGCGCGCGCCGTGCCACGCCGCCTGGCGCAACAGGAAGGCGGCCAGGCGCTGCTCGGCGGTGGTGCGGCGCTGTTGCAGCAGCACGTCCTGCATATCGCGGATGCTGTGGCTGATGATCCCCTGGAAGAACTGCGGCTGCTCGCGCATGCTGGCGTAGCTCATGTCGCATACCTCGCTATCCTCCAGCGCCACGGCGCTACAGTCGTGGCGCGCCAGGCCGATCGCTTCGAGCGCCAGGAAGTCGCCGCTGCCGGGAAAACCCAGGATCAGGCGGCCGCCGGCGCGGTCGCTGCGGGTGAGCTTGAAGCTGCCGTAGCGCACCGCGTAGACCTGTTCGCCGACCGGTGCGCCGGCGCAGTACAGGGCGGCGCCGCGCGCCACGCGGATGCGGCGCGGCGCGCGGCCGGATGCCTCGCCGGCCTGGGGCAGGCAGAAGTGGCGCCCGCGGCATGTGGCGCAGGCGGAGTTCCGGCCGGGGGCGGCCGGCGCGGTTGAGGCAGCGGTGTCGGGGGCGGTGTGCATGGGGTATGGGCGCGCTCTGGCGGCGCAGCAGGGTCGCCGGTCTGATATTCAGTGTTATCCAGATCGGCGCCCGTGAACAAGGAGCCAGATCAATTTTTTGCGAAATAGGGCGCTGCGCGAGAAATTTTGCGGAAACTTGTCCCAGGTCGGTTTTGCGGCGCGCAGGCGGCCGCGCCCTGCCGCAGAATCGAGCCAGCGACACACGGGCGGGCAGCCGGCGCCCGACGCACTTTCCGGCTCCATCATCGTATAGGAGAGCACCATGGCACACCACCACCTGACCCACTTCGATCCCTTCCGCGACCTGGTCCGCGCCGATCCGCTGCGCAACGTGGAGGACTTCTTCCGCGATATGGGCTTCAAGTCCGCCCTGCGCGAGCTGGCCGCGCCGCCGCAGATCCGGATCGACGTGACCGAGAACGCGCAAGCCTACAGCGTCAAGGCTGAACTGCCGGGCATGAAAAAGGAAGACATCCTGGTGCAGATCGACGGCAGCCAGGTCACCATCGCCGCCGAAGCCAGGCGCGAGCACGAGGAAAAAAAGGGCGAGACGTTGCTGCGCAGCGAGCGCTACGTGGGGCAGCAGCTGCGCAGCTTCTCGCTGGGCCAGGAGGTGGACGAGAGCCAGGCCGTAGCCAAGTACCACGACGGCGTGCTCGAGCTGAGCCTGCCCAAGCGCGCCAACGGCGGCGCCAAGAAGCTGGCCATCGGCTGAGGCGGCGGCCATGCGCGCGATAGTGTATGAGGGGCCGGGGCAGCCGGTGCTGCGGGACAAGCCGGCGCCGCTGCTGCAGGCGCCCGGCGACGCGGTGGTGCGCATGACCCGCACCACCATCTGCGGCACCGACCTGCATATCCTGAAGGGCGACGTGCCGACCTGCCTGCCCGGCACCACGCTGGGGCACGAGGGCGTGGGCGTGATCGAGGCGGTGGGCGGCGCCGTGCGCGGCTTCGCGCCGGGCGACCCGGTGCTCATCTCCTGCATCACATCCTGTGCGCGCTGCCCGTACTGCCGGCGGGGCATGTACTCGCACTGCACCGACGGCGGCTGGGTGCTGGGGCACAGGATCGACGGCACCCAGGCCGAGTACGTGCGCATCCCGCACGCCGACACCAGCTTGTACCGCATCCCGGCCGGGGCCGAGGAGGCCGCGCTGGTCATGTTGAGCGACATCCTGCCGACGGGCTTCGAGTGCGGCGTGCTAAACGGCAAAGTGGCGCCGGGAGGCAGCGTGGCCATCGTCGGCGCCGGTCCTGTCGGACTGGCCGCGCTGCTCACGGCGCAGTTCTACAGCCCGGAGCAGATCATCATGGTCGATATCGATCCGCGCCGGCTCGAACTGAGCCGGCGCTTCGGCGCCACCCACACCGTGCGCGCGGGCGAGCGCGCCGCCGTGAAGGCGGTGCTGGAGCTGACCGGTGGCGTTGGCGTGGACACGGCGATCGAGGCGGTCGGCCTGCCCGCCACGTTCGAGCTGTGCGCCGACATCGTGGCGCCGGGCGGCGCGGTGGCCAATGTCGGGGTGCATGGCTGCAAGGCCGACCTGCACCTGGAGCGCCTGTGGTCGCAGAACATCACCATCACCACGCGCCTGGTCGACACGGCCGCCACGCCGCAGCTGCTGCGCGCGGTGCTGTCCGGGCGGCTGGACGCGGCCGGCCTGGTGAGCCACCGCTTCCGCTTCAGCGACATCCTGCAGGCGTATGCCTGCTTCGGCGACGCCGCCGCCAGCGGGGCGCTCAAGGTGCTGATCTCGGCCGACCACCTGGTTTGACGGCGTGGAGCCAGGCGAACCGGGCCCTGGACGATTTGCGCGCCGGCGCCTTCGACGGGGCCGCCGTGCTGGAGCGCGATTCGGACATCGGCGCGCTGGGCCTGGTGGATATACTCAAGCTGCGCCGTTCCCTGTGCGCCTCCATCTACGTGGCCAACCTGGCGCGCCTGCCGGCCGAGGACCACGCCGGGCGGCTGCCGCACGCGGCCTTCGACGCGGGCCACATCAGCCAGAACGTGTACCTGTTCTGCGCCGCCGGCATGGCCACCGTGGCGCGCGCCCGGTTCGACCACGCCCAGCTGGCCAGCCTGATGGGACTGGGCTCGGGCCAGCGCGTGACGCTGGCGCAGACGGTGGGCTACCCGGCCTGAAGCGGACGCCGCCGGCGGCCGCGCCCGGCGGCGCTAGCGCTGCAGCACGTAGCTGCCGGGCGCAGGCGCCAGCGCCTCGCCCATGGGCGGCGGCGCAATCAGGGCGCCGGCGTGGCGCCGCAGCCAGCGGGACCAGGCCGGCCACCAGGACCCTTGATGGGTGCTGGCGGCGGCCAGCCAGGCGTCGGCGTCGGCATAGGGCGCGCCCGCCTGGCGGTGGGCCAGCTGGTAGCTGGCGCCGGCCCGGCCCGGCGGCGACACCACGCCCGCGTTGTGCCCGCCGCTGGCCAGCAGGAAGGTGGCGTCGGTGTCGGTCAGGTGCAGCAGCTTGTAGACCGAGCGCCACGGCGCCACGTGGTCGGTCACCGTGCCCACCGCGAACACCGGCGTGCGCAGGTCGTTGAGCGACACCGGCTTGCCGCCGCACTGGTACAGATTGCGCGCCAGCTCGTTCTGCAGGAACAGGCGGCGCAGGTATTCCGAATGCATGCGGTAGGGCATGCGCGTGGCGTCAGCGTTCCAGGCCGTCAGGTCGGTCTCCACCGCGGGCTGGTCCAGCAAGTACTGGCGCAGGCGGCGCGACCAGATCAGGTCGTTCGAGCGCAGCAGCTGGAAGGCGCCCGCCATCTGCGCCGTGTCCAGGTAGCCGCGCTGCCACATGGCCGCCTCCAGGAAGCTGACCTGGCTGTCGTCGATGAACAGCGACAGCTCGCCCGGCTCGGTGAAGTCGGCCTGGGCCGCCAGCAGCGTGACGCTGGCCAGGCGCTGGTCGCCGTCGCGCGCCATGGCCGCCGCCGCGATCGCCAGCAGGGTGCCGCCCAGGCAGTAGCCCGCCGCGTTGACCGCCGGCGCGCTGGTGATGGCCACCACCTCGTCCAGCGCCGCCATCACGCCGCGCAGCCGGTAGTCTTCCATCGACAGCTCGCGCTCGGCTTCGCCCGGGTTGACCCAGGAAATCATGAACACCGTGTAGCCCTGTTCCACCAGGTAGCGCACCAGCGAATGCTCGGGCGCCAGGTCGAGGATGTAGTACTTCATGATCCACGCGGGCACGATCAGCAGCGGGCCGGCATGCACCTGGCCGGTGGCCGGCGCGTACTGGATCAGCTCCATCAGCTCGTTGCGGTACACCACGGCGCCGGGCGTGACTGCCACGCCCCGGCCGGGCACGAAGCGCGGATCGGGCGGCGCGGTCGGGCCTTCCAGCATGCGGCGCCAGTCGCTTAGCGCGGCGGCGGCGCCGTTCACCAGGTTGGCGCCGCCGCGCCGCAGGGTCTCCTGCAGCACCTGCGGATTGGTCGCTACGAAATTGGACGGCGCCATCATGTCCAGCAGCTGGCGGGTGGTGAAATTGACCACGTTCTCGTGGTGCGGCGACACCCCGCGCACGCCGGTGGTGGCGCAATGCCACCATTGCTGCTGCAGCAGGAAGCCCTGCACCAGCACCGAGTAGGGCCACTGGCGCCAGGCCGGGTCAGTGAAGCGCTTGTCTTGCGGCAGCGGCGCGATGCAGGCGTGCGGCTGCGGCGCTTCCTCCTGGCTGGCCTGCAGCGCGTGCTGCTGCCAGCGCGCCAGCTGCTGCCAGGCGCGCTGCGCCAGGCGGGAAACGTGGGATGGCGACAGCGCGAGGTGGCCCAGCCAGTCCGCGTAGGCCATGCCCAGTGCCACTGGCGACACGTAGCCGGTCAGCTTGCCCAGGCCGGCGTTCAGCAGCAGGTCCAGCGGCGCCGGCTCGGCCGGGGCGGAGCGGTCCGTTTCGCCCTGCCAGGCGCTGGCGCGGCGTTCGCCGGGGGCGCGGCGGCCGGCGGGGGGCCGGGAGGGGAAGGCCGCCAGGGCCATGCTACTGGGAGAGGTGTTCATGCGGGCGCTCCGGCTGAGGAAGCTGGCAGTGTGGGCCAGGCGCGGCGGGCGCGCCATGACCTGGATCAAATGGCACGGAAATGCGGCACAAGTTGGCCGAATTTGATCTAGATCGGAGAATTGGCGCGCCGGGCGGCGTACAACAACTACAGGCAGCCGCCGGCCGCCGCCATTTTTAACGTCGAGAGGCAGCAATCATGGATACCGACTTTCATTTGAAGCGCCAGGTCGAGAGCGAACTGGCATGGGACCCGGAGATCGGGCACGGCACGATGGCCGTGGCGGTCTCGGACGGCACGGTCATGCTGAGCGGCTTTGCGGCCAGCTACGCCCAGAAGCTGGCCGCCGAGCGGGCCGTCAAGCGGGTGGCGGGCGTGCGCGCGGTGGCTAACGAGCTGGTGGTGCAGCTGGGCACGGGTGAGCGGCCCGACCCCGAGATCGCCGCCGACGCGGTGACCGCGCTGCGCCTGCAGTTGCCATCCGCCGCGACCGAGTTGCGCACGGTGGTCGACCACGGCCACCTCAAGCTGGAGGGCTGCGTGCAATGGCACTACCAGCGCGAGCGGGCAGAGCAGGCAGTGCGCCACCTGATCGGCGTTAAGAGCGTGCTGAACCAGATCCGCGTGGTGCCCCCGGCCCAGCCTGGCCAGGTGCAGCACCAGATACTGGCCGCCTTCCACCGCGACGCCACGCTTGACGCCAAGCGCGTGCACGTGGAGGCGAACGGGCACGAGGTAGTGCTGAGCGGCGCGGTGCGCTCGTGGAGCGAGCGCCAGAGTGCCGAGCGCGCGGCCTGGCAGGCGCCCGGCGTGTCCTCGGTGGACAATCGCATTGCCGTTCTTTGACTGCAGCGTTTCCCCCCAACTGCATAGGAGTACATCATGTTCCAGCACATCCTTCTGCCCACCGACGGCTCTGACATCGCCGCCGCCATGACCGCCAAGACGCTGGCCTTCGCGCGCAGCTGCGGCGCGCGCGTCACAGCCCTGCACGTGGTGCTCGACTTTCACACGCTGACCTATCACACCGACATGCTAGCCGACACCCGCCAGCGCTATGAACAGGAGAGCGCCGCGCACGCGCGCGCGCTGCTCGACGAGGTCTGCAAGGCGGCGCGCGAGCAGGGCGTACCCTGCGAGAGTCTTGTGGTGCAGGCCGCGCAGCCGCACGAGGCGATCGTGCGGACCGCCCGCGACCGGGGCTGCGACCTGATCTGCATTGCCACGCATGGCCGGCATGGCATCAAGGGATTGCTGTTGGGCAGCGAAACCCAGAAAGTGCTAGCCCACAGCGAGATCCCGGTGCTGGTGCTGCGCTGAGGACGTGGCCATCCACAACCTGAGAGCGAAGGGGCTTAAATGACAACAAAGATCTTGCCGTCTGTTCCGGTGCTGGGCCAGCCCGCCATCGACACCGCCCACCTGGCCCTGGCCGGGCGCGTTGTACAGATGACGGCAGGCAGCGACGGCGAGCTGGAAGCCGGGCTGCCGGCGCTGGTAGACGAGATCGAGGCCGATTTCCGCGCCGAGGATGCGCTGATGGAGGAGATCGCGTTTCCTGGCATCCAGGCGCACCGCGAACAGCATGCGCGCGTGCTGGCCGCCCTGCATCACGTCGACCCGCGCGATCCGGCGGCTGCGCGCAGAGCGCTGGGGCTGCTGATGGAATGGTTCCAGCTGCATGTGGCCACCATGGACAACGTGCTGGCCATTGCGCTGGAACTGGCCGCGTGCGAGCCAGCGCAGTTCAGCGCCGCCAGGAACGCGGACGGCGTCCAGTCCCAGCCGGGCGCCGCACCGGACCGGTGAGCCCCCGCCGGCAGGCCGCCGCTAGCCAGCGCTCAGCACAGTATGGCCGCCGGCATACAGGGCCTCCACCAGCGCCGCGCGGCGGCTCAGTACGACGCGCTGGTTGATCGAGCCCTTGTCGGTCTGCTCGCCGGCCGCCACGGACGGCGCTTCCTCCAGCAGCAGTATGCGCTCGATGCGCGAGGCCGAACCGGTGGCCTTGGCGTTTAGCTGCGCCAGCAACTGCTGGAAGTGGCGGCGCACGGCCGCGCTGGACAGAATAGCGGCGGCGTCGGCCTCCGCCCCCAGGCCGGACAGCGCCAGGCACTGGTCCAGGCGCGGGAACACCAGCAAGCCTATGCTGTCGCGGTCGATGCCGGCCACCACCACGTCCTGGATGTAGGGTGCGCCGGCGCTGATCACGCGCGCCCGCAGCGGCCCCACGCTGACAAAGGTGCCGCTGCTGAGCTTGAAGTCCTCGGCGATGCGGCCGTCGAACATCAATCCCAGTTCCGGCAGGTCCGGATCGACGAAGCGCACCGCGTCGCCGCTGCAGTAGTAGCCCTCCTCATCGAAGGCGGCGGCGGTGGCTTCAGGCGCGCGCCAGTAGCCGGGCATCACGTGCGGGCCTCGGAAGCGCGCCTCGTACTTGCCGTCCACCGGCGCCAGCTTGACTTCGCAGGCCGGCGCCGGCAGGCCGACGTAGCCCGCCATCATCACCGGACCGGTGGTGAAGGTGCAGGAGGGCGCCGTTTCCGTCATGCCCAGGCCGGCCATGATGCGGATGCGCTGGCCGCACTGCTGCTCGCTGACCTGCTCCAGCGCATCCCACGCCGCCTGCGACAGGCCGGCGCCGGCGAAGAAGAACAGTTCCATCTGCGAGAAAAAGTGGCGGCACAGCGCCGCATCGTCGCGCAGCGCGGCGGTGAGCAGCTCCCAGCCCTTGGGCACGTTGAAGAACACCGTTGGCGCGATATCCTTCAGATTGCGCACCGTGGTGGCGAAATCGCGCGGGGTGGGTTTGCCGTCGTCGATGTAGTAGCTGCCGCCGTTGTACAGCGCGATGCCCACGTTGTGGCTGCCGCCGAAGGTGTGGCTCCACGGCAGCCAGTCCAGCAGCACCGGCGGCCTGTCGCCGAAGGCCGGGAAGCTTTGCAGCAGCATCTGCTGGTTGGCGCACAGCATGCGCTGGGTGGTGGTGACGGCCTTGGGCAGCTTGGTCGAGCCGGAAGTGAACAGGAATTTGGCGATGCTATCCGGGCCGGTGGCGGCGTTGGCCGCGTCCACCGTGCCCGGAGCCGTCGCCAGCAGGCTGGCCAGCGGCGTGCTGGGACGGCCAGCGTCGCCATGTCCGGCGACAATCTCGACGCCGTCCGGCACCGTGGCGGCCAGCGCGGCGGCGCAGGCGCCGGCGTCGGTGGCGTAGATCATGCCGGGCGTCAGGTGGCGCACGAAGTGGGCCAGCTTGGTGTAATCGGAGCCTTGCAGCGAAGCGGCCGGCGACACCGGGCAATACGGTATGCCGGCGTACAGCGCTCCCAGCGCCAGTTGCAGGTGTGCCAGGTCGTTGCCGGACCAGATCATCAGCGGGCGCTCGGCCGACAGGCCGCGGTCGAGCAGGGCCTGGCCGACCGCGCGCGCCTGTTCCAGCATCTGCCGGTAGCTGATGTGGCGCCAGGCGCCGTCCGGGCCGCGCTGCGCGGCCAGCGTCCGCTCGGGGTGCTGCCCGGCGCCACGCACCAGGCAGTCGGTAATGCGGTCCGGGTAGGCCCCCAGCGGCTCCTGCGACGCCAGGCGCCAGACGCCATGCGGACCGGCTTCGATCCGCACCGGCGCGCTGCCGACGCGCACCGGGCGGTAGCGCGACAGGTCCAGCTCGGCGGTGGCGGCGGCAACGGCGGCGACAGGGAAGGACTGCGTCATGGCATGTCCCCCATTACACCGGGTAGTGGCGGTGGCCGCTCTGGATGGTGATCCAGCGCAGGTCGGTGAATTCGGCGATGCCGGCCTTGCCGCCGAAACGCCCGTAGCCGCTGGCCTTGACGCCGCCGAACGGCATTTGCGCCTCGTCGGCCACGGTGGAACTGTTGATATGGCAGATGCCAGATTCGACGCGGCGCGCCAGTGCCAGCGCGCGCGGGATGTTGCGGCTGAAGATGGCCGCCGACAGGCCGTATTCGCTGGCGTTGGCTTCGGCCAGCGCCGCCTCGTCGCCGCCGACCCGGATGATGCCGACAATGGGGCCGAACGATTCTTCCTGGTATACCGCCATGTCCGGCGTGATGTGGTCGATGATGGCAGGCTGCAGCACGTTGCCGTCGCTGGCGGCGGCGCCGCATACCAGCGTGGCGCCTTTGGCCAGGGCATCGGCCACCATGGCCGCCACGCGGGCCGCTGCGCCGGCATCGACCATGCCGCCCAGGACCGCGCCTTCCTGCCCCGGCTTGCCGGCGCGCAGGCCGGCGGTCTTGGCGCGCAGCTTGTCGACGAAGGCGTCGGCCACCTTGCGGTCGACGATGATGCGGTCGGTCGACATGCAGATCTGTCCCTGGTTGAAGAAGGCGCCGAAGGCGGCCGCCTGCACCGCCTCGTCGAGGTCGGCGTCGTCCAGCACCAGCAGCGGGTTCTTGCCGCCCAGTTCCAGCACCACCGGTTTCAGCTGCTGCGCCGCCTGTTGGGCGATGATGCGCCCGACCTTGGTTGAACCGGTGAAGTTGATGCGCTTGACGGCCGGATGGGCGATCAGGCGCGCCACCACGGCGGCGGCATCCTGCGGCGCATTGCTGATGACGTTGACCACGCCGGCCGGGAAGCCTGCGTCCTCGAACACGGCGCCGATCAGGCGGTGCAGGGCAGGGCACACTTCGGACGATTTCAGCACCACCGTGTTGCCGCAGGCGAGCGGGGTGGCGATGGCGCGCGTCCCGAGGATGACCGGCGCGTTCCACGGCGCGATGCCCAGTACCACGCCGCAGGCCTGGCGCACGCCCATGGCCATCAGGCCCGGCACGTCGGAGGGAATCACTTCGCCGGCGATCTGGGTGGTCAGCGAGGCCGCTTCGCGCAGCATGCCGGCCGCCAGCATCACGTTGAAGCCGTACCAGCCTGGCACGCCGCCTGCTTCGGCCACGCCGGCCGCGATGAATTCAGGGCCGCGCGCTTCCAGGCAGTCGGCCGCCTTGAGCAGCAGGCGGCGCCGCTCGCCCGGCGCGGTGGCGGACCAGCCAGGGAAGGCCGCCTGCGCCGCAGCCACGGCGGCGTCGGCGTCTTCCAGGGTGGCGGCGGCGGCCACCGAGGCGGTGTCGCCGGTGGCGGGGTTCAGGCGCTGGCAGGTGGCGCCGTTGGATGCGGCCTGCTCCAGGCCTCCAATCAGCAAGCGTGCTTCAAGCATGGCGTATCTCCTTTGTGTTGTGTGGGCGGGGGCTGCTGTGCGTCTTATGCGCGCTTGTAGGTTTGCAGGCCCGGCTTGATGGTCTTGTCGTCCAGGAACTGCTTGAGGCCCTGGGCGCGGCCTTTTTCCGGATCGCGGTAGTTGGACTGGTCAACCTTGGCATACAGATAGTCCTCGTTCTGCTCCCACGTCAGTTCGCGGCAGCGCTTGAAACCGTGCTTGGCGATGCGCAGCACCGTCGGCGACTTGGCCAGCAGCTTCTCCGCCAGCTCGATGGTGGCGGCGCGCAGCTCGGCCAGCGGCACGCTCTTGTTAACCAGCCCCATGGCGGCGGCCTCCTTGCCGGTGAAGGTGTCGCCGGTCATGATGTAGTGTAGCGCCTGGCGGTGGCCCATGGTGTCGGCGACGGCCTTGCTGACCAGGTTGCCCGGCGGGATGCCCCAGTTGATCTCGGACAGGCCGTACACCGCGTCGTCGGCGGAGATGGCCAGGTCGCAGGCCACCAGCGGCGAGAAGGCGCCGCCGAAGCACCAGCCGTTGACCATGGCGATGGTCGGCTTGCTGTACATGCGCAGCAGTTTCCATTGCCACTGCGAGCAGTCGCGGCGCAGCTTTTCCTGGAATATCTCCGGCTTGCCGTCGTTCTCGCGGAAATACTCCTTCAGGTCCATGCCGGCGGTCCAGCTGTCGCCGGCGCCGGTCAGCACCAGCACCTGCATCTCCGGGTCCAGCTCCAGGGTCTCCAGCACGTCGATCATTTCGCGGTTCAGCGTCGGGCTCATGGCGTTGCGCTTCTCCGGACGGTTCAGCGTCACCCAGCCGATGCCGGCGGCGACTTCGACTTTGACGGTGCTCCAGCGGTTCTCATATTGGCTCATCTCATACTCTCTTATGGTAGGTTAATATCAGGTTGCCTGATACGTGACTTATAATATATTCTGCTTGGCCTGGAATGCAAGCGCTTTCTTGAACGCTGTTTGAACTTGTTGAAGACCATGAAAAATGACCAGCCCGCCGCGCCCGGCAAACCCACCGGCATCGCCTACCTGATCGGCCGCATCGACCACGTGCTGAGCCGCCGCCTGCGCGACAGCCTGGGGCTGCTGGGACTGAGCGCCGCCCAGTACACGGCGCTGTCGGTGCTGGACACCCAGAAGCAGCTGTCGAACGCGCAGCTGGCCGAGCGTTCCATGATCTCGCCGCAGTCGGCCAACGAGATGGTGAAGGCGATGGAGGCGCGCGGCTGGATCGTGCGCCAGGCGGACGCCCACCATGGCCGCATCATCCATTTGCGCTTGAGCGACGAGGGCAGCGCCTTGCTGCGCCAGGGGCACGCCGCCGTGGCGCAGCTGGAGCAGGCCATGCTGGCCGAGCTGGGCGTGGACCAGCGCAGCGAGCTGCATGCGCAGCTGCGGGTGCTGTTGCGCTCATTGAGCGCCATTGTGCTTTGACGGACGCCATTCCAGGTGCTCCAGCCCGGAAGCGATGATGGCCGCCGCCGCGGTCGGCGGCCGGCACGCCGCTGCGGCGCAGCACCGCGCGCGCGGCCTCGAGGCCAAGATCGGTGGGCGACACGTGGCTGAAGGCGCCGCAGTAGTCGGCCATGGGTGTGCGCAGGCCGTCCAGCATCCACAGGTCTTCGACACTGCGGAAAAAGCCGGGTTTGGTGTGCGCGCTCATGGCCAGTAGCCGGGGCGCAGCTGCTCGGTGGGACCGGCATAGCCGTGCGCCAGGGCATAGGCGGCCAGCGCCTGCGGCGCCTCCTGGCCGCCGAAGATGGACCACAGGAACATGCGGCCAAACAGCTCGCAGCGTTCGCGCGGATTGCCGTCCAGCGCCGGGTCCTGCGCCAGCGCCGCCTTAAGTGCGGCCCGGCTGTTCTCGTGCACCACCATGCGGCTGCCGCCGCCGGCGCTGGTGTCGAACACCATCAGGCGCGGCTGGGAGGTGTCCTCGCTCCAGCGCCACCAGTCGGCCAGCATGCCGCCGGGGCCGCGCCCGGGCCGGCCGTGGCGGGCGAAGCCGGTCCAGTAGCCGGCCATGGCGTCCGAGACCTCCTTGCGGCCCGGCAGGTTGGCGCCCGTGAAGGAGCGGAAGGGATCGAACTCGCCGTCCAGGTCGCGGAACACGAAGGCCACGTCCAGCACGTGGGCCGCGCCCAGCAGCACGCGCGGCGCTATCAGCGGTATGGCCGGCTGTTCGTCCCAGTCGAAGCGGTAGACCCAGACGTCGCGATGGCCTGAGGCCAGCATGGCGTTGGCCGGCTCCAGCGCGCCCGCAGCCTGCCACAGGGCCGACATATAAGCGGCGTGGCGCTGGTAGCGGACGCGGTCGCGCATCAGGGGGATAGTGCCGAACACCATGCGCACGTAGTCCGGGTTGTTGGACATGAAGAGCTTGTATTCGTCCCGGTTGGTGCCGATGATGACCGGCACCGCGTTGTAGCGGCGGCGGTCGGTGAACACCTCGGGCAGCGGCATGGCCGGCAGCACGTGGCCGTCCTGCAGCACGCAGGGCGCATCGTAGAAGCTCAGTGAACCCGGCTTGACAGGGGCCAGCAGTGCCTCCGGCGACAGGCCTCGCACGTAGGCCGCGATGTCGGCGGCCGGCATGGAGGCAATCAGCGCCTTGGCGGCGGCGCGGTCGGCTGCACGGCCGTCGCGCTGCAGCCATGCGCACAGCAGTTCGCGCGAACTGAGGGCGTGGCCGGGCGGCGCGCCTTCCGGGCCTTCTTCAGCGTAGTTGCGCGCCTGCGCCATGGTGTAGCTGGCTGTCAGCGGCGACTGCAGGATGGCGCGCTGGAACAGGCCCGTGGCCAGCGGGCTGGCCAGCATGGTGTAGGTGTTCAGGCCGCCGGCCGATTCGCCGAACACCGTGACGTTTCGCGGGTCGCCGCCGAAGGCCGCGATGTTGCTGCGCACCCATTGCAGCGCGGCGATCAGGTCCAGCGTGCCGAAGTTGCCCGAGCGGTCAGCGCCGGTGTCGCCGTCCTGGGCCAGTTCCTCCAGGCTGAACCAGCCGAGAATGCCGAGGCGGTAGTTGGCCGACACCACAATCATACGGTCCTGGCCGGCCAGGTTGCGCAGCGTGGTATAGGTGGCGGCGGTGCCGGCCGAGTTGGCGCCGCCGTGGATCCAGAACATCACCGGCAACGCGGCCGCTTGCGCCTCGGCGGCCGTCATCCGCGGGGCAAACACGTTCAGCGTCAGGCAATCTTCCGAACCGGCCAAGCGGCCCCATTGCGCGGGCGGCAGCTCCAGCGTGATGCCGCCCAGTTGCACGGCGGGCTGACTGAACGCCAGCGCCTCACGCACGCCGCTCCACCGCCCCGGTGGACGAGGCGCCTTCCAGCGCAGCGGGCCAACCGGCGGCTGCGCATACGGAAGGCCGAGCCAGGCGTGGGTCTGGTGGCGGTCGTCAAAGCCCAGCACGTCGCCCAGAGTAGTGCTGCGCAACGATCCAGGCGCGGGCACGGCAGCCGTCCGGGTCGCATGCGGTGCTGCGTTGGGCCCTGCGGCGGCTGGCGCCGGCGCGGACGGAGCATCGGCGGCGCTTGCAATGCGGCGTCTGCGGCGCCACAGCAGGGCGGCCGCCAAGCCCAGGGCTGCTGCGGAGTACAGCAAAATGTCAGGTATTATCGCGGGCATGATAGGCGTCCTTTTGGTGGGGGAGTAGGTGGTGTGACCGGGCGGGCGTGTCGTCCAGTTTGAAGGCGCGTACCAGCTGCGCCAGTTCGGCCGCCTGGCTGCGCATGCCGGCGGCGGCGCCGGTGGCATGCTCGACCAGTTCAGCGTTGCGCAGCGTGGCCCGCTCCATTGCCAGCAGGGCGGCGCCGGCCTGCTCGATGCCTGCCTGCTGCCGGGTGCTGACCGTCGCGATGCGGCCGATGATGGCGCTCACCTGCCGCACGCTGCCTACAACCTCCGCCATGGTGGCGCCAGCGCGCGCCACCAGCCGGTTGCCCGCTTCGACCTGTGCCACGGAGTGTTCAATCAGCGTGCGGATTTCGCGCGCGGCGGTGGCGGAACGCTGGGCCAGGCTGCGCACCTCGGCGGCGACGACGGCGAAGCCGCGTCCGTGTTCGCCCGCACGCGCCGCTTCCACCGCCGCGTTCAGGGCCAGGATGTTGGTCTGGAAGGCGATCCCGTCGATGACGCCGACGATTTCGCCGATGCGGCGCGCCGAAGCGGTGATCGAGTCCATGGTGCGTATCACCTCTGCCGCAGCCTGGCCGCCGTCCCCGGCTACTGTGGTGGCGCTGGCGGCAAGCGCGGTGGCTTGCCGGGCATGGCCGGCATTGTCGCGCACGGCCACGGCCAGCTGTTCCACGCAACCGGCAGTGGCGCGCAGCGACGCGCGCTGGCCATCGCTGCGGCGGGCTAGGTCCTGGTGGCCGCCGGCGATATCGTCCGCCGCGCCGGCGATGTGGTCGGCGCCCTGGCGCACCTTGCCGACCATGGCAGCCAGTTCGGTGCGCATGGTGTGCATGGCGAACAGCAGGCTTGATGCGTCGCCGCCGCGCAGCACAACGCCGCCCGCCAGGTCGCCGGCGGCGGTGCGGCCGGCGATGCTGACCGCATAAGCGGGTTCGCCGCCCAGCTGAGCGAGGATGCCGCGCGTAAGCCGCCAGCACAGCAGGCCGCCCAGCAGCAGGGCGCCAAGGCCCAGGCCCAGCATCCAGGACCGCGCCATGGCGTCGGAGGACCGGCTCTGGGAAGCTGCCTGCTCGTTCTGGCGGGCCTCCAGCGCCGCCAGCTGTTCCAGCGCCGCCATCCAGCGTGACTGGACCGGCAGCAGGCGTTCCACCAGCACGGTGTAGATGCGGTCGGACTCGCTTGCCATGGCGAGGTCCACGGCTTGCAAGATCGGCGTGCGTGCTGCCGCATCGTGCTGGCTTATCTGCGCCAGCAGTGCGGTTTCCTCCGGCGTCGCCGTGGCGGCCAGCAGCCCGCGCAACTGCGCTTCGGCGGCCGCGTAGCGCCTGGCCTGGTCCTGCACCCGTTCGGCTTCCGGCTGCAGGTAGGACAGGGAACCGATCAGCGCCATATTGCGCAATGCGATCATGCGCTCGTACACGGTGTCGCGCATTTGCGTGGCGAGCCGGGTCTTGACGTTGCCGACCAGGGTGATCTGGTCGGTGCGGCGCTGCATCTGCGCCATGTGGCTCACGCCGAGCGCCACCACGGCAACCAGCAGTGCCAGGATCAGGCCGAAGCCCAGGCGCAGGCGGGAACCTATGCTCATGTCGAAAGCGCGCATGGCCTTAGTGGACCCCGGCCACGCTGGCTTGCTGCTCCGGCGCCGGCGCTTCATCCTGCGCTGCCTGTGGCGAGGCCCCGGCATGTTGCGCGGCCTTCTGCGGCATCAGGAAGTAGGCCAGCGCCGGTACCAGCACCAGCGCGCCCACCATATTCCACAGGAACATGAAGGCCAGCAGGATGCCCATGTCGGCCTGGAACTTGATGGGCGAGAACAGCCAGGTGGCGACCGCCACCGCCAGCGTCACGCCGGTCAGGATCACTACGCGCCCGGTGAAATGCAGCGCATGCAGGTAGGCGCTGGACAGGCTGGCGCCGGCGCGCATGCGGGTCAGCATCACGCTCAGCACGTAGAGCGCGTAGTCCACGCCGATACCGACGCCGAGCGCAATCACCGGCAGGGTGGCGACCTTGACGCCCAGGCCCAGCACCACCATCAGCACTTCGCACAGGATGGAAGTGAGCACCAGCGGGAGGATGGCCACCGCCACCGCGCGCCAGTCGCGGAAGGTGGCGTAGCACAGCAGGATCACCGCGCCGTAGACCCAGAACAGCATGTCGCGCATGGCTTTCTTGACGACGATGTTGGTGGCCGCTTCGATACCCGCGCTGCCGGCAGCGAGCTGGAACTGTACTTCCGGCGTGTGGTTGGCGGCGCTGAAAGCTTCCACCGCGTCTACCACGCGGCTCAGCGTGGCGGCCTTGTGGTCCTTCAGGTAAACATACAGTGACAGCAGCGAACAGCCCTGGTTGAACAGTTCGCGCGGGGCCCGCGTCTGCACCGCACCCAGCGCGCCGGCGTTGGGGATCAGGTCGAACCACTTGAAGCTGCCCTCGTTATAGCCGGTGGTGGCAAGCTTGCTCAGCGCCGCCATCGAATTGGTCGAGTCCACGCCGGGCAACTGCTCCAGTTGCCACGCCAGGGTGTCGACGCTGGCCAGCGTGTCGTAGCGGGTGCATTGGTCGGGCGCGGTCTTGACCATCACCACCAGGATGTCCGAGCTGGCCGCGTAGTTGGCGACCATGAAGCCGTTGTCGCGGTTGTAGCGGGAGTCGGCGCGCAGTTCCGGTGCGCCTGGATCGAGGTCGCCGACCTGCAGGTTCAGGCTGTACAGGTAGCCCAGGGCGCCCAGCAGGACGCTCGCGGCCACCGTGATGGCGGCCCAGCGGCGCCTTGTGAAGCGGTCCAGGAAGGTCCACAGCCAGGGCTGGGAGGCGCCGTCGGTGCCGGCGCTGTCGGCCTGCAGGCTGCGCACGGCGGCGCTGGCGCTGACGCCGGTGTAGGATAGCAGCACGGGCATCAGCACCAGGTTGGTAAAGATCAGCACCGCCACGCCAATGCTGGCGACGATGGCCAGGTCCTGGATCACCTTGATCTGGATGCTGACCAGCACCGCGAAGCCGACCGCATCGCACAGCAGCGCGGTGAGACCGGCCGCGAACAGGCGCCGGAAGGTGTAGCGCGCGGCCACTACCTTATGGGTGCCGCGCCCTACGTCCTGCATGATGCCGTTCATTTTCTGGGCGCCGTGGCTCATGCCGATGGCGAACACCAGGAAGGGCACCAGCACCGAGTAGGGATCGAGTTCGTAGCCCAGCGTTGCCAGCAGGCCGCACTGCCACAGCACGGCCACCAGCGAACACGCCACCACCAGCGAAGTGCTGCGCCAGCAGCGTGTGTACCAGAACAGCACCGCGCCCGCGATGGCGATGGCCAGCAGGAAGAACAGCAGCACCTGCTGCAGGCCGTCGATCAGGTCGCCGACGATCTTGGCGAAGCCGGTGATGTGGATGCGCACGCCTTCCTGCTCGTACCTGGCGCGGATCTGTTCCAGCCGCGCCGACAGGTTGCCGTAGTCGAGCGCCTGGCCGGTCTGCGGGTTCTTTTCCAGCAGCGGCACGAAGACGATGCTGGACTTGAAGTCGGCCGCTACCAGCTGGCCGATTTCGCCGGAGCGGGCCACATTGGCGCGCAGCTGGGTCAGGCTCTCGTGTGAGCCATCGTAGCCGTCCGGGATGACGGTGCCGCCGTCCAGGCCATCCTCGGTAACGGAGGCCCAGCGCGTGCTGGGCGTCCAGAGCGACTTCATGAAGGGCCGGTCCACGCCCGGCAACAGGAACAGTTCATCGTTCAGGCGCTGCAGGGTGTCCATGTAGCTGCGCTCGTAGATGCTGCCGCTGCCCGTTGCCACGGCGATGCGCACCGAGTTGCCCAGGCCGTTCAGGTCAGACTTGTTGGCCAGGTAGTTCAGCACGTAGGGATGGGCGCTGGGGATCATCTTCTCGAAGCTGGCATTGAGCTTGATGCGGGTGGCCTGGTAGCCGAGCATGATGGTCGCGAGCAGGCATAGCAGGATGACCAGCGGCCGGTAGTTGAACAGTGCGCGTTCGCCCAGCTTGCCCGAGGCCGTGTCGAAGTCCTGCAGCCGTTTCACCACCGGCTGTTGTTGCAAATCTTGATCTGTGTGCATGATGATTCAACCGTGTTGGTATGGGGGAGGCGCTAGCGCGGGAGCGCCGGCGCCGATGCGGACGGGATGTCGACGCGGCGCAAGCCGCGCAGGCCGGCCAGCACCAGGGCGCCGCCGGGCGCCTGCGCCACGGCCGCCAGCGGCAGGGCCGGCGGCAGCGCGGGGCCGGCTTGCGGGGCGAAGCTGCGGCCCTGGTCCCGGCTGAGCAGGACGTCGCCGCCCTGGCTGACCAGCACCAGTGTGCCGTCCGCCAGCTCGGCGCCCCCGGCCAGCGCGGCCTGGACGCCGGTTTCCACCTTGCTCCAGCTGGCGCCCTGGTCTTCGGTCCGGAAGGCGTTGCCGCGCAGGCCGAAGGCAATCAGCGCACCGCTCCGTGCTGCCAGCAGTCCGAAGTAGCTGCCCTTGTAGGGCGTGGCGAGCGCGCTGAAGCTGGCGCCCTGGTCGGTCGAGCGCAGCAGCAGGCCTTGTTCTCCGGCGATGTAGAGCGCGCCGCCGGCGGCGCGCATGCCGTACAGGTGCAAGCCCTTCGGATTGGCGGTTCGGCCCTGCCATGGCTGCCAGGTGGCGCCGCCGTCGGCGGTTCTGAACAGCAGGTTGTAGGCGCCCAGCGCGTAGCCGTGGCGCGGGCCGTCGAAGTGGACGTCGAGGAAGGGCTTGTCGGGACCGTCATCGACCAGGCGCTGGGCGTCTGCCCGGACGCGCGCCTGATCCGGCCCCGTGGCTTCAGCAGCCGCACGCAGCGCCAGCTGGGCGGCCTGGATGCCGTCCAGCTGCTTGCTCCAGGTGGCGCCGCCGTCGGTGCTGTGCAGGACCACGCCCTGGTGGCCGACGGCCCAGCCGCGCTTGGCGTCGACGAACTGCAGCGCCGTCAGGCTGACGCTGACCGGCACGCTCGCCTGGCGCCACGTGGAGCCGGCGTCATCCGAATACAGGATGGTGCCGCGTTCGCCGGCCGCCACGATTCGATGGCCGGCAACGCCCACCGTCAGCATCGCCGCATGCAGCGCCTTGGGCGTGACCGGGGCCGGCTGCCGCAGCGCCGCCGTAACGGCAGTGGCTGCCGTTCCGGCTGCTCCGGCGGCAGCCGCCGGCACCCGGCCGCCGGCGCTGGCGGCGTGCGCGTCATCTGCGCGGGCGAACGGCGCCAGTGCCAGCACCAGCGCGCTGCACGCCGCCAGCGCTGCCGACGCTGTCCGTGCCGGCGGAGGTGCGGCGGCAGCCTTGGCCATCGTTGCGTGGCCGGCGCATGGGGTCAGTCTGTTCATCGAACGCTCTCCATTTAGCGCGAGCCCTGATTGGCCAGTTCTTCCGGGCCGAAGTAGCTGGCCGGCAGGCGCGGGATCATTTTGTACTGCGACGACAGCTCATTGGACGCCTCGTTCAGCAGGTAGGCGCCGGTCTGCACGTTGTAGGTGCCCCACATGACGTTGCCCACTACGGCCGGCACGTCCGGCGCCAGCAGCGTCAGTGTGTAGTTGCCGCGCCAGATCTGGCCCTGCGCGTCGTAGCCGTCGACCAGGATGATCTGCCAGGTGTCCTCATCGAGGTAGTAGCGGCGCTTGGCCACCACGTGGCGCTTGCCGGGGACCAGCGTCGCTTCCACTTCCCATACGCGGTGCAGCTCCCAGCGCACCAGGTCCGGGTTGAGGAACTGCGGTCCCACCAGGTCGCCGATCTTGGCCGACGCGGCGCGGTTGTTGTTGTACGGGATGTACATTTCCTTCTTGCCAATCAGCTTGAGCTCGTGGTGGTCCACCGGCCCGAACAGCATGAAAGCTTCGTCGAACAGGCCGATGCCGGAGGTGACCGAGTCCGGTGTGTCGTAGGACACCGACGGCGCCCGCCGCACGCGGCGCTGGCCCACCAGGTACTGCCAGATGGCGCGCGGCTGCGCCTCGCTGATGCCGTCATGGACCAGGATGCCTTCGCCCGCTTTGGAGGCCGGCGCGCGCGTGATCAGGCGGCCCATCTGGTAGATGCCGTCGAACTTCTCCAGGCTGCCGTCCTTGAAGTAGTAGGGCCGCATGATGGTCTGCTCGGCCTCGGTGGCGGTGGCGCGCTTGCCGTCCGGGGTGACAATGGTGGTCCGCAGCGGGAACACGGTGGTTTCGCCGGTCCAGGCCAGGCGGTGGTTCATCAGCGCCTCGTAGCCGGTCTTCGGAATGGGAAAGGGAATGCCGCCGAACGCGCCTTCCACGCCGAAGCCGCCGTCGATGGCCTTGGCGCGGGTGGCGTTCTTGAACGTGTTGTCATATACCCAGCCCGGTGCGCCGCCGGTGCGGTGGGTCGGGTACACGTCGAGCCGGTAGTTGGGGTACTTCTTCAGCAGCGCCACGGTGGCGGCCGACAGCCTGGCCGCGTGCTGGTCGACGTTGTTGCCGGTGATGGCCAGCGTCGGCTTCTCGCCGGAGAAGGGATCTGCGCGGAAGTCCCCGGCCTTGAAACCGGCGGGCACTTTGGCGTAGGCACCGTCCCAGGCCGGGATGGTGCCGTCCTTGTTGGCGGCCTTTTCGGCGCCCAGCGGCGTGAGCGTGGAGCGCAGCTTGGCCGCGTCTTCCGGCGAAACGGCGGCGCCGGCGTGCGGCAAGGCGAAGGCCAGCGACAGGGCGGCGGCTGCGAAAGTCAGGGTCGTCTTCATCATGGTCTTTTCCTTAGAATGCGCGTTTGATGTTGAAGGAGATGTAGTCGCGGTCGGCCAGCGACTGGGCGTAGCTCAGGACGGGCGTGTTGGTGGCTGGATTGTTCTTCAGGAAGGTGCCGCTGGAGCCGAGGAAGCGCACGTAGCTGATGCCGAACTTCCAGTCCTGGCGGTAGGTGCCGTTGACGCCGATGTTGAAGTCGCCGCCGTGCGAGCTGCCGCCGTTGAAATTGAACACCGCGCGCGAGCGGCCGTCGATGTTGTAGCCGAGGCCGATCGGGATCGAGATGTCCAGCCCGTCCATCACCTGGTAATAGGCCGGTTCGAAGATCACGCGGGCCGAGGTGGCGTCGCGCGTGGTGTTGGGGTCGAGCGAGCCCTGGAAAGCCACGCTGGTGGCGCGGTTCCACGCCAGTTCGCCCAGCAGCGACGCGCCCTGGAAGAAGGGATTGGTCGGCATCACGTAGATGGCGGACAGGTTCATGTGCGCCGTGTTGCCGACCGCGTAGGCCGGGTTGCCGCGGTTGTCGGCGAGCTGGCCGACGCCGGCGCGAGACAGGAAATCGGGCGTGGGATCGCTGACTAGCGGCGAGTTGCGGCGCACCGAGATCTCGGCCGCGACGTTGGCGCCCAGCAGCACGGTGCTGGCGCTGGCGCCGAAGGTGCGCACGCCCTGCGCGTACACCGCCTGCACGGTGGACGGCGCGCCGGGCGGAAACGCGGGGGCGAAGCCCAGGTAGAAGTATGGCGTCTTGTCGTGGTAGCGCGCGGCATACAAGCCGTATTCGACGTCCGAGCCGGCAGGGGTGTACTTGAGCTGCAGGCCTCCCTGGCCGGCGTTTTTCGCCTTCATGTCCGGCACGGTGCGGAAGGCCGGCGCGCCGCTGTCGGTGGGCGCCACCAGGAAGGCGGTGCTGCCGGCGCCGGCCGCGTCGTAGGAGCTGAGGTAGCTGCCCACGCCCGGAATCTGTGTGGCGCGCCATTCGAACTGGTAATAACCGCCCAGCGAGACGTTGGGCAGCAGCTGCAACTGGCCGGAAACCTGGTTCACCGGACGCAGGATCTCCTTGAACTGTGCGCCCGGCACACTGAGCAGCTTGACCAGGTCCACCGGCCCCTGCGCGTTGGCGATGCCGTTGGCCCCGAAGAACAGGCTTTCGCCGTACTGCAGCGTGTGGCGGCCCACCCGCACGGTGCCCGGCAGTGCGCCCAGCGAACCTTTGGCGAAGACGAAGGCGTCCAGCAGCTCGGCGTTGCGGCCATGCAGCAGGCGGGTCCCCTTGGCGAAGCTGTTGCCGCCCTGGCCGGCCAGCGTGACTGCGTTGCTGGCAGGGGAAGCGTTGCCGTTGCTGCGGTTGTAGACGCTGTCGTACCAGCCGGCCGCGCTGACGCGCATGCCCAGCGTGCGGGTGCCGGCGTCGAACTCGGACAGCCAGTCGATGCGGCTGGAGACTATGCCCTTGTTGCGGAAGTTCTGGTTGCCGTCATCCAGGTTGTAGCCGGTGAAGTCGCCGGGCCCGGCCGATGGATAGCCGCCCGCCAGCAGGCCGGCGTCGGCGTCCTTCAGGCGGTAGGCGGCGCTGTATTTGAAGGTGTTGTTCCAGCTGACCTTGAATTCGGGATTGCCGGTATCGAATTCGTGGGCATGGACCGGCAGGGCTGCCATCGCGGCCAGTGCCAGCAGGGTCGGGCTCAGGCGCGTCGTCGCGTGCCGTTTGTTCGCGTGCATGTTGTCTCCTGGTTATTGTTTTTATGGCCGCTGGCGCGCGGCCGGGCGTATCCTCAACGGATCAGATAAAGGTCGAAGCCAGCCCGCCATCCACCGCTAGGTTCACGCCGCTGATCCAGCGCGCGTCGTCGCTGCACAGGAAGCCGATGGCGGCTGCCACTTCGTCCGCGTAGGCCGGGCGTTTCATGCGGTGCGCGTCGCGCTGCACGCGCTCCTGGCCCAGCATGGTTATGAAGTCGCCCAGGATGGGTGTGAACACCGGGCCGGGCGCCACGCAGTTCATGCGCACCGAATGGGCCAGGAACCATTTCTGCGACTGGGCGGCGCTCCACACGATCAGCGCCTCCTTGAAGTACTGGTAGCAGGTGTCGGCCGGCACCGGGTGCGCGTCCAGCCATGCCTGGCCCTCCGCGTAGCCCTGCACGGCGGCCAGCTGCTTGTGCAGTTCCAGCCGCTGCGGCCACTCGGCGCCGAGAATGGAGGCCACGTTGACGATAGCGCCGCCGGCCGGCATGCGCGGCAGCACGGCTTCGGTCAGGTGGCGCAGGCCGAGGTAGTTGACCTTCGCCAGCAGCGCTGGATCGGCGGTGCCGGGCACGCCGGCGATATTGCACAGCGCGTCCACGCGCTGCGGCAACTGGGCGGCGGCGGCATCGATGCTGGCGGTCGACGCCATGTCGACGGCGATAAATCCGTCCAGCGTGAGGCCGGCTTCGTTGCGGTCCATGCCGATCACGGTGGCGCCTTCGAAGCGCGCCAGGCGCGCCACTTCGGCGCCGATGCCGGAAGCGGCGCCGGTGACGACGATGGTCTTGTTGCGTAACTTCATATGCTCTCCTTGTTGGTGTGGTCTGTCGCTTCAGAACGGGTAGCGCGGCGCTTCGGTTTTCACCGTCATCCACTGCCACTGGGTGAACTCGTCCCAGTCGGACGTGCCGCCATGGCGGCCGCCGTTGCCCGAAGTGCCGCAGCCGCCGAAGGGCGCGTGCGCCTCGGCCAGCACGGTCTGGTCGTTGATGTGCACGTGGCCGGCCGGTACCCGGTCGGCGATGAACATGGCGCGCGCCAGCGACGGCGAGATCACGCCGAGCGCCAGGCAGCCGGTGGTGGCCGACGCCAGCGCGATGGCTTCCTGGTCTGTGTCGAACACGGTGACCGAGGCCACCGGGCCGAACAGCTCTTCCTCGAAGCAGCGCATGCCGGGCCGCACGTTGGCCAGCACGGTTGGCCGGTAGAACTGGCGCTCGTAGCTGCCGCCGGCCAGCAGCGTGGCGCCGGCCGCCACGCTGTCTTCGACGATGGCGTGCAGCCGCTGCACCTGGCGCGCGTTGATCAGGGGCCCGAGCGCCACCTGGCCGCCCATCGGGTCGCCCACCGGCAGCGACCTGGCCTTGGCCAGCACGCGCTCGATCACGGCGTCGGCGATGCCGCGCTGGAGCAGGATGCGGCCGGCGGCCATGCAGATCTGGCCCTGGTGCAGATAGGCGCCCCAGGCCACGTTGGCGGCGGCGATGTCGGGATCGGCGTCGTCCAGCACGATCAGCGAGTTCTTGCCGCCCAGCTCCAGCGACATCTTTTTCAGGTTGCGCCCGGCCAGCTCGCCGATGCTGCGGCCCACGGCGGTGGAGCCGGTGAAGGCGATCATGGCGATGTCGGGATGGCTGCACATGGCCTGGCCCGCCTCGGCGGCGCCGGGCAGCACCTGCAGCACGCCCTTGGGCAGGCCGGCCGCTTCGAACACGCGGGCGATCAGCACGCCGCCGCTGATGGGCGTTTGCAGGTCCGGCTTGTGCACCACGGCGTTGCCGGTGGCCAGGGCCGGCGCGATGGAACGGATCGACAGGATCAGCGGGAAGTTGAACGGCGAAATCACGCCGACCACGCCGTGCGGCATGCGCCGCGCAATGCTCATCTGGCCGGCGGCGGAGGCCAGCAGCTGGCCCTTGGGCTGGGTCAGCATGGCGGCCGCTTCCTGCAGGTGGGCGCCGGCTTCGCGAAGCTCCAGGTCGGCCTTGGGGCGGATGGCGCCGGTTTCGCGCACGATCCAGGTGGCCAGTTCGTCGTGGTGTCCGGCGATCACGGCGGCGGCGCGGCGGAAGATGGCGGCGCGTTCCTTGTAGTCGCTGGCGCCCCATGCCGGCTGGGCGGTGCGCGCCTGGCTGGCGGCGCGCGCCACGTCGCCGGCGTTGGCCAGGCCGACACGGCCCAGTTGTTCGCCGGTTGCCGGCTCGGTGAAAGTGTGGACGCCGCCGTGGGCGGCGATCCAGTCGCCGTTGAAGATGCGGTCCTGCCAGACCGCGGGGCGCAAAAGCGCGTTAGCGTCAGTCATGCTGTCTCCTGTTGTTGATGGATGGTGGGGAAGTCGGCCTGTTTGCGCCCGGTGAGCACACAAGTTGCATTCAGGTCCGCTTGCCGTTCTTGCCTTAGCTATTACAAGTTGCGTGCCAGCGCGCCGCAAGGTTTGGCCGCTGCGCCGCAATACGCACGCTGCGCGCTATGAGGACGGCGCCATTCCCTGGCCCGGCGTGGCGCGGCGCAGCATGGGACGAGGCTTCCGGCCGACTGATGAAATGATCAAATGAGAGGATTGCCGATGTATGATTTGGTGAAAGACAAGGAAGGCGGAGACATGAGCAAACCCCATCGCGTATCGCTGGCGGAGGTGTCGCGCGCCACCGGCAAGATGCTGCAGCACGGCGACAGCCAGCACCTGAGCGCCGGCGCGGCGCCCTCGCTGGAGGACCTGACGCAAAGCCTGCACTTTTCGCCGGGCGACGGCCGCATCTGGCTCAACGGCCAGCGCATGCAGCTGCTGCACACCACCTCGCTGGGCGCGCTGCGGCGCGAGCTGCTGGAGAGCATAGGCGCCGAGCGCGCGCGCGGCCTGCTGACGCGGGTGGGCTATTCGGCCGGCGCGCGCGATGCGCAACTGCTGCGCGAGCGCTGGCCGGACGCAGAACCGGGCTCGCTGTTCGCGGCCGGGCCGCGCATGCATTCGCTGGAAGGCGCGGTGAAGGTGGAACCGGTGCATTTCGAGTTCGACTTCGAGCGCGGCACCTACCACGGCGAATTCCTGTGGCACCACTCCAGCGAGGCCGAGGTGCATATGGCCGATTTCGGCATCGGCACCGCGCCGGCGTGCTGGATGCAGACCGGCTATGCCATCGGCTACACCAGCGCGATGATAGGGCGGCTGACCGTCTACCGCGAGATCGAATGCACCGCCATGGGCCACAAGCACTGCCGCCTGATCGGCAAGCCGGCCGACGAATGGGATAACGTGGAGGAAGACCTGCGCTTCCTGAACGCGGAGCCGTTTGTCAGCACCACGGCCTACGGCGGCCCGGGCCAGCACCAGCAGGCGGCCGAGCTGCCGGGAGACGATGGCCGCGCCTACGGCGAAAAGGAGATGGTGGGCGTGTCATCGGCCTTCAACGCGGCCTGCCATATGCTCAAACGGGTGGCGCCCACCGCCGCCACGGTGCTGTTCACCGGTGAGTCGGGCGTGGGCAAGGAGCTGTTCGCCTACATGCTGCACCAGATCGGTTCCCGCAAGGAGCAGCCTTTCGTGGCGGTCAATTGCGCGGCGATCCCGGAAACGCTGATCGAGTCCGAGCTGTTCGGCGTGGAGCGGGGCGCTTTCACCGGCGCCACCCAGTCGCGGCCCGGCCGCTTCGAGCGCGCCTCCGGCGGCACGCTGTTCCTGGACGAGATCGGCACGCTCAGCCTGGTGGCGCAGGGCAAGCTGCTGCGCGCGTTGCAGGAAGCGGAGATCGAACGGGTGGGCGGCGTGCGCAGCGTGAAGGTGGACGTGCGGCTGGTGGCGGCCACCAATGTCGACCTGCGAGAGGAAGTGCGCCTGGGCCGCTTCCGCGAAGACCTGTTCTTCCGCCTGAACGTGTTCCCCATCCGCCTGCCGCCGCTGCGCGAGCGGCGCGACGACATCCCGCTGCTGATGGGCTACTTCATGCGCCACTACGGCCAGAAGCACCAGCGCCGCGTAACCGGCTTCACCGCGCGCGCGGTCGACGCGCTGCTCAACTACCACTTCCCGGGAAATATCCGCGAGCTGCAAAACCTGGTGGAGCGCGGCGTCATCTACGCTGACGAGGATGGTCCGATCGACCTGCCGCACCTGTTCACCAGCGGCGAGGAAGCGCAGACCTCCTATTTCTCGCTGGCGCAGACCGGGCGCCTGACCAGCCACGGCACGCCCGCAACGGCGGAGGCGGAGGCCGCGCCAGGCGGCGCCTTGCTCGATGTGCTGCCGGCCATGTTGCGCCAGCAGGCGCAGCAGGGGCAGGGAGAAGGTCAGGCATGGTCGCTGGACCACCTGGAAAGCACGCTGATACTGGCGGCGGTGAAGCGGGCCGACGGCAACCTGTCGGCGGCGGCGCGCATGCTGGGCATTACGCGGCCGCAGCTGTCCTACCGCATCAAGAAGCTGCAGCAGGTCCAGGAATAGATCACTGCATGTAGATCTTCTGCAGCAGGCGGATCAGCTGCGCGCGCTCGTCGTCGGTGAGCGCGGAGGTGGCGTCCGCTTCCAGCTCGCTGGCGGTCTTTTCCGCCCTGGTGCACATGCTCAGGCCTGCGGGCGTCAGCGCCAGCGTCTGCGAGCGCCGGTCCAGGGGGCTGCGCTGGCGCAGCAGCAAGCCGCGTTCCTGCAGCCTGTCCAGCAGGATGGCCAGGTTCGGCGGCGATACGTTCACCGCATCCGATAGCCGCTTCTGGTTGATGTTGGGATTCGCCTTGAGCAGGCTCAGAACACTGAAATCCACCGGCCGCAGCTGGTACTTCGCCATGCGCTTTTCAAACAGCGGCAGGATGTTGATGTAGGCGCGCCGGCAGTTATAGCCCACCAGGCCGGACAGGGTGCTCTGGTCCAGCGGCTGATCCGCCGCCTCCTGGACGGCGTCGATCAGGTCGAGTTTCTTGTTGGGCTGCTTGGTCATGCCCCGATTCTAGCAAAGATGCCGCACGCCGGCCATCCAAAAGCTTGCAATGTGGCGAAAATGCGTATAGCCTATAATCATTATAAATCATAACTAAATTTCGCAAACCCCACCCATCGAGGAGACAGGATGAAGACCGCCGCAATCGCTACCGCGTTCAGTACTGCGTTCGCTACCGTATTTACGGCCATGCTGGCCGCCAGCCCGGCCCAAGCCCAGGACACCATCCGCATCGGCGTCATCGCGGCGCTCACCGGGCCATTCGCCAACACCGGCAAGCCGTTCGAGGACGGCATCAAGACCTATATGCAGCAATACGGCGACAAGGTGGCCGGCAAGAAGATCGAAATCATCTACCGCGACGACGGCGGTACCAACGTCGACCATTCCAAGCGGGCCGCGCAGGAGCTCATCACGCGCGACCGCGTCAGCTTCCTGATCGGCTTTTCGCTGACCCCGAGCGCCCTGGCGGTGGCGCCCATCGCCACCCAGGCCAAGATGCCGATGATCGTGATGAACGCCGTCACCAACGGCATCACAGCCAAGTCGCCCTACATGCTGCGCACCAGCATGACGATGCACCAGATGACCGGCCCGTTCGGCGAATGGACCGCCAAGAACAAGATCGGCAAGGTGTACACCCTGGTGAGCGACTACAGCACCGGGCTGGACGCCGAGGCGCGCTTCAGCAAGACCTTCAGCGCGGGCGGCGGCAAGGTGGTGGGCACGGCGCGCGTACCGCTGGCCAATCCCGACTATTCGCCCTTCATCCAGCGCATCAAGGATGAAAAGCCGGACGCGCTGTTCTTCTTTGCACCCGGCGTGGAGGACGGTGTCGGCCTGCTGAAGGCTTTCAGCGACAAGGGCCTGGACAAGGCCGGCATCAAGTTCCTCGGCGTGGGCGACATGACCAGCGAAACGCCGACGCTGGAGGCGCTGGGCGACCGCGCGCTGGGCGCGGTGACGGTGCTGAACTACGCCCCCACGCTGGACAACGAGGCCAACAAGGCCTTTCTGAAAGCCTACGCTGCGGCCAATCCGGGCCGTCCACCTGCCACCTTCGTCACCGTGGCGGCGTACGACACCATGGGCATGATCTACGAAACCATCCGCGCGCTGGGCGGCGCCGTCAGCGGCGACAAGGCCATGCAGGCGCTGTCCGGCATGAAGCGCGACAGTCCGCGCGGCCCGATCAGCATCGACCCGGCCACCCGCGACATCGTGCAGAACATGTACATCCGCGAAGTGAAGAAGATCAACGGCAAGCTGGTAAATGAGCCCATCGGCGTGCTGCGCGACGTCAGCCCTAACTGAGGAGAGCGGCCATGACCATCGAACGACGTAAGCCGAAGGGCGCGCCGCTGGCTGCGCTCGGCCTGGCGGCAGCGGCATTGGGCGCCTTGGGCGCCTGCGGCAGCCACAGCGGCGGAGCCGCCCCCGGCGGCGCGGTGACGCTGCCGCAGTTGACCGCCGCCAGCGGCGCCAAGCTGGCCTCCTGCGCTGATTTGGCCGGCAAGATCAATTATCCCAACACGTCCATCGCCAGCACCGCGCCGGTAGCGGCAGGCGTGCTGACGGTAGCCGGCAAGCCTTTGCCCGCGCACTGCCTGGTCAAGGGTGCGATGCACCGGCGCGTCAGCCCTGTGGACGGCAAGGGCTACGCGATCGGCTTTGAAATGCGGCTGCCGGTGGACTGGAACGGCCGCTTCTTCTACCAGGCCAACGGCGGCCTTGACGGCGCCGTAGTCACGGCGTTGGGCGAAGTGGGCGGCGGCGGGCAGCTGGACAACGCGCTGAACCAGGGCTTCGCCGTGATCAGTTCCGACGCCGGCCACGGCGCCGCCACGCCGCTGTTCGGAATCGACCCGCAGGCCCGGCTGGATTACGGCTACCAGGCATCCGGCAAACTGGCGCCGATGGCCAAGAGCGTGATACAGACCGCTTACGGCAAGGGGCCGGACCGCTCCTACTTCGGCGGCTGTTCCAATGGCGGCCGCCACACCATGGTGGCTGCGGCGCGCTACGGCGAGCAGTTCGACGGTTACCTGGTCGGCAATCCCGGCTTCCGCCTGCCGTTGGCCGCCATCGCCAACATCGCCGGCGGCCAGGCCTATGCCTCGCTGGCCAGCACGCCGGGCGACCTGGGCACCGGCTTTACGGCGGCCGAACGCACGCTGGTGTCGAATGCGGTGCTGGGCAAGTGCGACGCGCTCGACGGCGCCACGGACGGGCTGGTGCAAGATACAAGCGCCTGCCAGGCCGCCTTCAGCCTCGAGCGCGACGTGCCCGTGTGCGGCGCGCAGGGCCGCGACGGCAGCTGCCTCAGCGCGGCGCAAAAGACGGCAATCGGACGGCTGTTCTCGGGTGCGGTCACCAGCACCGGCGCCAAGTTCTATTCCAGCTTCCCGTACGATGCCGGCCTGGGCGCCGGCAACTGGGCGTTCTGGAAGTTCTTCAGTCCTTTGCAGCTCGACTCCGGCGCGGTGGCGATGATCTGGAAAGTGCCTCCGGCGGACCCGGCCACCTTCAACGGCGCGGCGTTCGCCCTGGGCGCCAACATCGACACGCTGCTGGCGCAGGTTGCCGCAAGCGACGCCACTTACACGGAAAGCGCGCTGTCCTTCATGCTGCCGCCGCACCTGGCCGACTACAGCACCATCAAGAACCGGGGCGCCAAGATGATGGTCTACCACGGCACCAGCGATGCGATCTTTTCCAGCGACGACACCACCGCCTGGTACGACAATCTGCGCGCCGCGAATGGCGGCGACGCCTCCGGCTTCGCGCGCTTCTTCCGGGTGCCGGGCATGAACCACTGCTCCGGCGGCCCGGCGGCCGACCAGTTCGACATGCTGACGCCGCTGGTCAACTGGGTCGAGAAGGGCCTGGCGCCGGAGCGGGTGCTTGCCAGCGTGCGCGGTGCGGGCAATGCGGGCGGTGCCAATACCGAACTGCCGGCGTCCTGGTCCGCCACGCGCACCCGGCCGCTATGCCCGTATCCGCAGGTGGCGAAGTACAGCGGCAGCGGCAGCATCGAGGATGCGGCGAACTTCAGCTGCAAATAGCGTCCCCGGCGCGCCCGGCGCACCCGGCGTACACAGGGGGCGTCGGGCGCGGAGAGCCATGCCCCGCGCTCGCGGCCCTTACTTGCCCGGGTCCTTCTGGCTGGCGAATTGGTCGAACTCGATGTTGTACACCTCGTTGCCGACCTTTTCGACCTTGCGCACGTAGACCGTCTGCACGATGTCGCGCGTGGCCGGATCGATGGAGATCGGGCCGCGCGGGCTGTTGAGGCGCATGTTCTTCAGGATGGCCATGGCTTGGTCCCCCTCGATCTTGCCGTTCAGCTTGCGCGCCACCTCATAGATCGCGGCCATGCCGTCATAGGCCGCCACGGCCATGAAGTTGGGCCTTCCGCCATCCGGATTGGCGGACGCGAAATTCTTCAGGAAGGTCGCATTCTCGGGGGACTTATGGGCAGCGGAGTAGTGGAACGTCGTGATCACGCCCAGCGTGGCGTCGCCCATCGCCGGCAACACGTGGTCGTCGGTCAGGTCGCCGGTGGCGATCACCTTGATGCCGGCCGCCGCCAGGCCGCGCTCGCGGTAGCCTTTCATGAAGGCGATGCTTTGCTCGCCGGCCGGCACGAAGATGAACACGGCGTCCGGCTTGGCGTCCTTGATGCGCTGGATGTAGGGCGCGAATTCCGGATTGCGCAGCGGCACCCGGATCGCTTCCGTCACCGCGCCGCCGCTTTTCACGAATTCAGTCTTGAAGGCCGCCTCGGCGTCGATGCCGGGGCCGTAGTCCGCCACCAGCGTGACCACTTTCCTGATGCCGTTCTTCGCCGCCCAGGTTGCCATCGGCGCGGAGATCTGCGGCAGCGTCATCGAAAAGCGCGCGATATAGTTGGACTTGGTGGTGATCACCGAAGTGGCCGCGTTCATGATGATCATCGGCTTCCTGGCCTGCTCGGCGATGGGCGCGACGGCCAGCGCCTCGGGCGTCAGGCCGAAGCCCGCCAGGAAGTCCACCTTGTCGCGCACCACCAGTTCCTGCGCCAGCCGCTTGGCGACTTCGGGCGCGGGGCCAGTTGTGTCCTTGAGGATGATCTCGATCTTCTTGCCTGCGACGGAGGCGCCGTGCTGCGCCATGTACGCCTTGATGCCGCCCTCCATCTGCTTGCCGTAATCGGCGAAGGGACCGGAGAAGGCGGCGATCACGCCCACCTTGATGGTGTCCTGCGCTTGCGCCAGCGGCATGGCGCTCCACGCGGCCGCGGCAAGTGTCGCAATTGGTACAAGTTTGCTGATCGTCATGCTGGTCTCCTTGATGTAGTTGTTGACAGTGTATCGCCTGATCCATAGTATCCAATATATGTGCGATTAACAAGCGAATGTTCGGTGATCGCACATTCATGAGTAAGAACCAAAACAATACTGGAGACTGGAATGAAGAAAGCAATCCGATGCGCTGCGGCGCTGCTGGCCGGTGCGGGGGCATCCGCCGCCATGGCGCAAAGCAATGTGACGGTGTACGGCCTGGTGGATACGGGCCTGGTGTACACCACCAACGTCAACGCCGCCGGCGGCAACATGACCAAGATGCCATCGCTGACCGGCTCCTTCCCGTCGCGCGTGGGCTTTCGCGGCACCGAGGACCTGGGCGGCGGCCTGCAGGCCGTATTCACGCTGGAGACCGGGTTGTCGCTGGACACCGGCGCCATGGGGCAGGGCAACCGCATCTTCGGCCGCCAGGCCTCGGTGGGATTGAAGGGCGCCTTCGGCACCGTGACGCTGGGCCGCCAGATCAACATGACCTACCTGGCGATGATCAAGGCCGACGTGCTGGGGCCCAACCTGTTCGCCATCGGCAGCATTGACGCCTACCTGCCGAATGCGCGCAGCGACAACGCAGTGGGCTACCTGGGCAACTTCAACAACTTCGTGGTGGGCGCCACCTACAGCACCGGGCGCGACGCGTCCGCCGCCGGCGGGCCGGCAGCCACCAACTGCCCTGGCGAGGTGGCCGGCAATTCCAAGGCTTGCCGCCAGGTCACCGGCCTGTTCGGCTACGAAGTGCCGGAGTACGGCCTGAACGTGTCGTACGACATCCTGTACGGGAACACCGGCGCCGCCGCCGGCCTGACCAGCAGCAGCAACAGCGACAAGCGCATCACCGTGAACGGCTACCTCAAAGTGGGGCAGGCCAAGATCGGCGCCGGGGTAGTGGACCGCAGTACGAGCGCAGTGACGGGCTTGAGCGAGTCCGACCTGTACTATCTGGGCTTGAGCTACCCGGTCACGCCGCTGGCCACCTTCGACGTCCAGGTGGCGCGCCGCGACACCAAGCGCAGCGCCTCGGACGTGAGCATGCTGGTGGGCCGCATGACCTACTTCCTGTCCAAGCGTACCGCGGTGTACGGCGCGATAGGCCGCATGAAGAACTCCGGCACTTCGGCCGTGGCGCTGGATGCCGGCGGCACCGTGGGCGCGGGGATGACGCAGAACGGCGTGATGGCCGGCCTGCGCCACCATTTCTGACCGGCCTAAGGCAGCAGTATCGAGAGTTCCTGGGCGCCGCGCAGCAGCACCGGCAGGAACTCCTGCTCCAGCTGCTGCACGCTGACGCGCGACGCCTGTGCGCCGACGTTGAGCGCCGCCAGCACCGAGCCCGAGGCGCCGCGCACCGGCACGGCGATGGAACGCAGTCCCAGTTCCAGCTCCTCGTCGTTGATGGCGTAGCCGGCCTGGCGCACGCCGGCCAGGATGTCGCGCAGGCGCTTCTGGTTCACCACCGTGTTCTCGGTCATCGGCTTGAGGCGGGTGGTGGCCAGGTACTGGTCCAGTTCCTTGGGCGGCAGGTGCGCCAGCATCACGCGGCCCAGCGAAGTGCAGTAAGCTGGCAGGCGGCTGCCGGTGTTCAGCGCCACCGACATCACGCGCGAGGTGGCGGCGCGCGCCACGTACAGCACCTCGCCGTCGTCCAGCACCGCCAGCGAGCTCGATTCGTTCAGCGTGCGGCTGATGCTGTTCAGGTAGGGCTGGGCCGACACGGTCAGCGGTGTCGACGACAAGTAGGAGTAGCCCAGGGTGAGCACCTTGGGCCGCAGCGAGAAGTTGTTCAGCTCCGCATCCACGTAGCCCAGTTCGCGCAGCGTGTGCAGGCAGCGCCGCACGGCCGCGCGCGGAATGCCGGTCTTCTGGCTGATGTTGGCGATGGTTTGCGGCTTGCGCGAATCGCTGAAGGCCTGCAGCACGGCCAGGCCGCGCGCCAGCGAGGTCATGAAGCTGGGATCGGTGAGCGCGTCGATCTGCTCGGAGATGGTGGGCTCGCGCTGAGGCTCCGGCTGATGATCAAGTTCGGGACTCGGCTCGCCGGCATTGAGTTTGGTAGTCTTGGGCATGGCGTGATTCTAATGCAGTCGGCGGATTCGATAGGCGTTTTTTTGTTGACCTGCGCAAGAGGGCGTTGCTAAACTGAGTGTGCGATAAACAATCATAAGTGCGGTAATCGCACATGGAGATAAGATGAATCAAGAATACCTCAGTGGATATCCCGGCGGATGCCTCGGCGGGAGGCAGACATGCTAGCCAACTTCGCCGGCGTACTATTTGACGGCATCGCCTACGGCAGCCTGCTGTTCCTGATCAGCGTCGGCCTGTCGGTCACGATGGGCATGATGAACTTCATAAACCTGGCCCATGGCGCCTTCGCCATGCTGGGCGGCTATGTCAGCGTGACCGTGCTGTCGCGCCTGGGCGTGCCTTTCCTGGCCTCGCTGCCGCTGGCCTTCCTGGCCTCCGCCGTGGCCGGGCTGGTGCTGGAGCGGCTGCTGTACCGCCGCCTGTACCAGGCCAGCCACCTGGACCAGGTGCTGTTCTCCATCGGCC
This sequence comes from Massilia sp. Root351, assembly GCF_001425045.1. Classification (GTDB taxonomy): domain Bacteria; phylum Pseudomonadota; class Gammaproteobacteria; order Burkholderiales; family Burkholderiaceae_D; genus Rugamonas. The sequence goes on from NZ_LMDJ01000023.1 coordinate 141,999, forward strand.
TGACCTTCATGTCGGTGGCCGGCGCCACCTGGCTGTTCGGCCCCACGCAGCAGCCGGTAAGCTTGCCGGAATGGCTGCGCGGCCAGGTGCCGCTGCTTGGGCTGGAAGTGGGCGCCTACCGCCTGTTCTTGATCGGCGTGGTGGTGCTGGTCACGCTGGCGCTGGGACTGCTGATCGAACGCACCCGCTTCGGCGCGCAGATCCGCGCGGCAGTGGACAACCAGACCGCCTCCGCCGGCCTGGGCATCAACGTCGGCATGGTGTTCAGCCTGACCTTCGCGCTGGGCTCCGGCCTGGCCGGCCTGGGCGGCGGGCTCGGCATCGACGTGCTGGGCCTGGACCCGACGTTCCCGCTCAAATACATGGTCTACTTCCTGCTGGTGGTGGCCGTGGGCGGGGCCGGCACCATCAAGGGGCCGCTGCTGGCGGCGCTGATCCTGGGTGTGTTCGACGTGGCCGGAAAATACTATGTGCCGCAGGTGGGCGCTTTCGTCATCTATGGGCTGATGGTGGTGCTGCTGATCCTGTTCCCCGCAGGCCTGATCCGGAGGAAAGCATGAACGCCTTTTCCCAAACCGCCGTCAAACCGGCGCCCGCCGCCGAACAGGCGGAAAACATGCATCCGCAGAACCCGAGTGCGAAAAATATGACCCCGCTCCGCTTGCCCAACGACCGCTGGAAGGCGCTCGAAATCGCCTTCTGGCTGCTGCCGGTGGCCGCCTACTTCGCCTTCCCCGGCTACCTGGTGCTGATCAGCCAGATCATGATCGTCGGCCTGTTCGCGCTGTCGCTCGATCTGCTGCTGGGCTACGCGGGCATCGTCTCGCTGGGCCACGCCGCCTTCTTCGGGCTGGGCGCCTACACCGCCGGGCTGCTGTCGGTGCACGGCTGGAGCGAACCGTTCAGCGGCCTGCTGGCCGGCGCCGCAGTGGCGGGGCTGGCCGGCTTCGTGATGTCCTTCCTGGTGGTGCGCGGCCAGGACCTGACGCGCCTGATGGTCACCCTGGGCATCGGCCTGATGCTGTTCGAAGCCGCCAACAAAGCCTCCTTCCTCACCGGCGGCGTCGATGGCTTGTCCGGCATGGTGGTCGGCAAACTGTTCGGCGTGTTCGAGTTCGACCTGAACGGCAATGTGGCTTTCTGTTACAGCCTGGCCGTGCTGTTCGTCGTGTTCGTGGTGCTGCGCCGGGTGGTGAACTCGCCCTTCGGCCTGAGCCTGATCGGCATCCGCGAGGGCGCGCGCCGCATGCCTGCGCTGGGCGTCAACGTCAACCGCCGGCTGGCGGCCGTGTTCACGCTGGGCGCCACCGTGGCCGGCCTGGCCGGCGCGCTGCTGGCGCAGACCACACAGTTCGTGGGCCTGGACTCGCTGGGCTTCCCGCGTTCGGCCGAATTGCTGATCATGCTGGTGCTGGGCGGCACCGGCCGCCTGTACGGCGCGCTGATCGGCGCCGCCGTGTTCATGCTGGCGCAAGACTATATTTCCGGCCTCAATCCGGCCTACTGGCAGTTCTATATCGGCCTGCTGCTGGTGGCCATCGTGCTGTTCGCGCGCGGCGGCATCCTGGGCGGGCTGGAGAAGCTGGCCGCCCGTTTCACACGCAAGGAGCAGCCATGAGCATGGAGACGAACATGAGCACGAGCGCGAACGCCGACATCACGCTGCGCACCGAAGGCCTGAGCAAGCGCTGGGGCGCCTTCGCCGCGAACAGCGATGTCAGCCTGAGCTTCGCGCCGGGCGCGCGCCACGCGCTGATCGGCCCCAATGGCGCCGGCAAGACCACCTTCATCAACCTTCTGACGGGCGGCCTGATGCCCAGCGGCGGCAAGGTCTACCTGGGCGGCGAGGACATTACGCAGCTGCCGCAGCACCAGCGGGTGCAGCGCGGCATGACGCGCACCTTCCAGCTCAACACCCTGTTCGCCGGCATGACGGTGCTGGAGTCGGTGGCGCTGGCGATCTGCGAGCGGCGCGGCCTGCAATCGGTGTGGCACAAGACGGTGGCCAGCCTGACCGACGTGATCGACGAAGCCATGGCCTTGCTGGTCACGCTCAAGCTGGCCGACCAGGCCAACAGCGTCACGCGCAGCATGGCCTACGGCAAGCAGCGCCTGGTGGAGATCGCCCTGGCGCTGGCCACCAAGCCGCGCATCCTGCTGCTGGACGAGCCGGCCGCCGGTATTCCGCAGGCGGAGAGCAAGGAACTGTTCGAGGTGCTGGCCCAGCTGCCGCGCGACGTGACGGTGCTGTTCATCGAACACGACATGGGACTGGTGTTCCGCTTCGCCGACCGCATCACGGTCATGGTGGGCGGCAAAGTGCTGACCGAGGGCACGCCGGCGGAAATCGCGGCCGACCCGCGCGTCAAGGAAGTTTATCTGGGGGAGGCCGAACATGGCTGAATTGCTGGCGCTCGACAAGGTTACTGCCGGTTACGGCGAATCCATCGTGCTGGAAGACGTATCGTTCGCCCTGAGCGAGGGCGACAGCCTGGCCCTGCTGGGCCGCAACGGGGTAGGCAAAACCAGCTTGCTGGTGACGCTGATGGGGTTGACGCGGCTGCACGGCGGCGCCATCCGCTGGGCCGGCGCCGACATCGCCCGCATGCCCACCTACCGGCGCTCCCGCGCGGGACTGGGCTGGGTGCCGCAGGAACGGCATATGTTCCCCTCGCTGACGGTGGAGGAGCATTTGACGGTGGTGGCGCGTTCCGGCCGGTGGAACCTGCAGAAGATCTACCAGCTATTCCCGCGCCTGTTCGAGCGCCGCAGCAACATGGGCAACCAGCTGTCCGGCGGCGAGCAGCAGATGGTGGCCATCGCGCGCGCACTGATGACCAATCCGCGCATCCTGCTGCTGGACGAACCGATGGAGGGCCTGGCGCCCATCATCGTGCAGGAGCTGGTGAAGGTGATCCGCCAGCTGGTGCGGGAGGAGGGCATGTCGGTGATCGTGGTGGAACAGCACGCGCGGCTGGCGTTGTCGCTGACGCAGCGCGCCATCGTGCTGGACCGGGGCCGCATCGTGCACGACTCGGACAGCGCCAGCCTGCTGGCCGAAGGCGACAAGCTGGACCGCCTGGTGGCCGTAGCCTGATCTACTTCGGCTTGTAGATGCCGGCGCCGACGGTGTACTTATCCTCGGCCTGGCGGATATAGGAAGTCTTGTTTTCCAGCGCCTTGGTGACGGGATTGACCCAGACATAGTCGACCCAGCCGGGTTTCTTTGACTGGGCCACTTCCCGCATCTGCTGCACGAACTGCTTGCCGTCGGCGTCCTTCAGCTGGGACATGTCCTTGCCGTTCATGCGCGGCGTGGTGGCATGGCACACCATCATCATTTGCGCGTCCTGCACGAACACATACAGGTCGCCCTGGATAAAGCCGGCCCTGGGATCGGCGAAGTCCTTGCAGGCTTCCTCGATGCCTTTCTTCTGGATGGTGGCCACGGCCTTGTCCACCAGCGCGATGGCGTCGGCCTTGGTGGCGTTTTGCGCGGACGCGGGCAGCGCGGCGGCCAGCAGCCAGGCGCCGGCGAGGTGGGCGAGCGGGGAACGATGCATGGTGTCTCCTTGTAGTGTGGGAACGGCGGTCCTGCCCATGTATATTGCACCAGAATCGCCGTGCCGGAACCGTTTCGTGTGGTCCTTTCCGTTGTTTTACGGCACCAGTTTGAGCGCCGTTTCGGCCGGCCGCACCCGCCCCGGCTACCCCCCGATTCAATTGAATCACTCTTGCCACGAAGCAGTAACTCAGGTTTAATGCCCGACGGAACATAGTAATTTATTAATTTATCCGTTTTTGCATGTATGTCGAGGGCTGGGCCAATGTCTGTGTTGCAAGAAAATTTTACTCAAGATAAACGAATTCTTCAGTTGATCACGCCGCTCGGCCCACAGCGCCTGCTGGCGGAATGCCTGCGCGGCGAGGAAGCGCTGAGCCAGCCTTACTCGCTGACAGTGACGGCGCTGTCGACCGACGCCACCATCGCGCTGAAGTCGCTGCTGGGCCAGCCGGTGCTGCTGCAACTGATGACGGCCGCCAGCCGCGAGCAGCTGCGTCCCTTCCACGGTCACGTGACGGGCGCGCGCATGCTGGGCGCCGACGGCGGCCTGGCGCGCTACGAACTCAGCATCGGCCCCTGGTACGCCTTCCTCGGCCTGGGCCGCGACAGCCGCGTGTTCCAGGACATGACCGTGTTCGACATCCTGGACGCGCTGTTCGGCGGCTGGGCGAACCCCGGCCGGCTGGTGCCGCAGTGGCGCTACGACGTGGCCGACCGCGCCTTGTACCCGAAGCGCTCGCTGACCTGCCAGTACCAGGAATCCAGCCTGGCTTTCGCCGAACGCCTGATGCACGAGGAGGGCCTGTTCTATTACTTCGAGCACGAGGGCGCGCCCGGCAGCCCGGCGCTGGGCGGCCACACCATGGTGATTGCGGACCACAACGGCAGCTTCCAGCCGAATGCCCAGGCCAGCGTGCGCTTCACCCAGCCCGGCGCGGTCATGAAGGATGACGCCATGGACCGCTGGCGCAGCGAGTTGAACTGGAAAGTGGGCGGCGTGGAAGTGGCCAGCTGGGACTACCGCAGCACCGGCATGCGCCCGGTGAGCGCCGGTGCCGGCAACGCAGCTGGTCCCGCCAGCCGGGATACGCCCGGCGCCTATGCCTATGTGTCGCGTGAACACGGCCAGCGCATTGCCGACCGCCAGGCCGAAGCGCTGGCGGCAGGCCAGGCCATCTATACCGGCGCCGGCACCGTGCGTACGCTCAGTCCCGGCACCACCTTCACGCTGGACGAGGGCGTGCATGCAGGCGAGGGCGAGAACAGCTACGCCATCGTGCGCGTGGTGCACCTGGCGCACAACAACTTGAGCAGCGAAGTGCGCGAAGCCGCGCACCAGGCGCTGGGCGCGTGCGCGCTCGCCGCCGCGGTGCTGCGCGAGCAGCAGCAATCGCTGGGCGGCCTGCACGCGGTGGGCAGCGGCAAGGGCGAGCGGCCGCTCTACCGCAACCGCGTCGACGCCATCCCCAGCGCCGTGCCATACCGCCACAGCGGCCGCGATGGCCACGGCGTGCTGTTGCATCCCAAGCCCACCGCGGGCGGCCAGCAGACCGCCATCGTGGTCGGTCCGCCGGGCGCCGTGATCCACACCGACCGCGACCACCGCATCAAGGTGCAGTTCCACTGGCAGCGCGGCGAACAGAGCCACAGCCGCCTGGCCCATCCGGCGCCGCAGGGCGACAGCGGTGCGCCCGGCGACGACAGGGCGGGCACCTGGGTGCGCATCGCCACCCCGCTGGCGCCGGTTGCCGGCACCAACTGGGGCTCGGTGGCGGTGCCGCGCATCGGCAGCGAAGTGCTGATCGATTTCATCGACGGCGACATCGACCGCCCGGTAGCGATCGGCAGCCTGTACAACGGCAGCGGCCAGACCGATGCGCAGCACAACAAGGTGGGCCAGGGCGCTGGCGCCGCCACCGGCAATGCGCCGCCCTGGTTCCCCGGCGAGGCCGGCGCGCACGCCCATCCGGCCGCGCTGTCCGGCATCAAGTCGCAAGCCATGCAGGCCAGCCAGAGCGGCACCGGCGCCTACAGCCAGCTGGTGTTCGATGACCATGCGGGCGAACCGCGCGTGGCCCTGCAGCGCCACGCCGCCGCGCACGCCGGCACGGACGAACTGAACCTGGGCCACTTGCGGCACCAGTCCGACAACCAGCGCCTGGCCCCGGCCGGCTTCGGCGCCGAACTGAAGTCCGCGCACAGCGTGGCGCTGCGCGCCGGGCAAGGCATGCTGCTGACGGCCGATGCGCGCCAGGGCGCCACCGGCCAGCAGCTCGACTCGCGCGAGGCGCAAACCCAGGTCGAGCAAAGCTGGCAGCTGCAGCAGCAACTGGCCGGCACGGCGCAGCAGCACAACGCCAAGCTCAAGGACGAGCCGGAACCGGCCAAGCTGGACGCGCTGGCCCAGATGGGGCACAGCGCCGAGGTGCTGCGCGCCAGCGGCGCCGGGCAGGGCGGCGAGGCCGGCGGCGCAGGCCAGGCCACGGCCTACAGCGAAGCGCACCTGCAACTGTCCAGCCCGTCGGGCATCGCCGCCGCCACGCCGGCCAGCGCCATCGTGGCGGCCGGCGGCACGGCCAGCATCACGGCCGGGCAGGACATCAATTTCGCCGCGCAGGGCAACGCCTGCAACCTGGTCAAGGACGGCATCAGCCTGTTTACCTACGGCAAGGCGGGCAATGCCAGCAAGCCGAACCAGGAAACCGGCATCCGGCTGCATGCAGCCAGCGGCAAGTTCAGCATGCAGAGCCAGAACGGCCCCACGCGCGCCACGGCCGACAAGCTGATCACCGTGGCCAGCACCGCCAAGAGCGTATCGGTGGCCGGCAAGACCCACGTGCTGCTGACCGCGCAGGGCGCCTACATCAAGCTCGAGGGCGGCAACATCATGCTGCACGGCCCGGGCACAATAACCTTCAAGGCCAGCATGAAGGAGCTGACCGGGCCGCAGAGCTCGAGCAGCAACCTGGCGCTGCCGCCGCTGGGAAAACTGGCGGAATGTCCTTCCAAACAGGCGGAAGCGGCAGGTGGAGGCGCCAGTGCCATCTAGGCTGGAACAACTGCGTGCCGGCGTTGATGCGTTGACCCCGCTTTTCGTACTGGTGGATCCCATGGCCGGCGAGCCCCTGTCCGGCATGGGCGCTCCCGGCACGGCCGCAGAGGCGCAGGCGCTGCGGGAACAGGCATGGGACAGGGAAATAGCGCCGGTGCCGCTGGCCGGCACGATCGCCTTGCCCCCGCGCCAGCACCCGTATCTGGTGCAATTGCGCGGTGCGGACGACCCGCTGCTGGAGGCCACCCTGGAATTGGCGGAGGAGGAACGGCTCGCCGCGCAGTCCAAAGGTCTGGACGGCGAAGGCCGGGCGGTGCACCGCATCGGCGGCTGGCTGCAAAGCAGCATGCATTTCGAGCAGCTTGGCGCGCGCCTGTCTGCGCTGTGCCGGGTGAACACCGATGCCTATACCAAGGCCACCTATCTGCGGCTGGCCGACCGGCGCGCGCTCGACCTGCTGTGCCACGTGGCCGGCGAGCACCGCGTTGCCAGCCAGCTTGGCCGCGTGCAAAGCTGGACCTACCTCGACGCCTTCGGCGCACTGCGCCGCCTGCGCTCGCCCGGCGAGCTGCCGCAGCCGCTGCGCCTGGACGCGGCCGAATGGCGCCGGATGGAAGGCGGCGAGATGCTGCACCGGACCATCGCGCAATGGCTGGGAGAGCTGAGCCGCAAGGACGGCGCCACGCCCCGGGAGCTGTACCCGGCCGCCGGTGGCGCGGTGAGCGAGGCTGCCAGCGCGGCGCGCAAGTGGCCGCACCGCTTCCAGAACAGCAGCGACCAGGTGGTGTGGGCCACCCTGTCCCTGCTGCACCCGGAGCTGGCGCGGCTGCCTGGGGTACAAGCGCTGCTCGACGATCAGGGCACGCAGGACGAGCCTCCAGAGCCCCTGCGCTACCTGCACCGCGATCTCGATGCCATCGCGCTGCGCGCCGGCGCCGCAAAATCTATGCAAATCGACAGAAATTCAGGAACATCATGGTAACGAACACAGGCTGCGACGTCTGCAGGAAGAGCTCCCTATCGCTATTGTTTTTGCGGCCCAGTCCTATAGCAAAAAGTAAACTGATTGCCGCCACCGGCGCCGACAAAGTCGCGGCCGACGCTGCCGTCACCGGCGGGCTGCTGCCCATGCCCTTGCCCCGCCAGTCGCGCTTTGCCTTGCGGCTGCTGCGTGCAGGCTATGTACACATCTATGTGGAGAGCCCGCCGGCCGGCGTGCCGAACTGGCTGGTCTACCGGGTGACGGAGCACGCCGATCTGGTGCCGGAAAGCCACGAGCTGTTTTCGCAGCCGGACGCGCCGGTGCCATGCAAGCGCCCTGAGCATATCGCCACGGGCATGAAGGTCGCCGGCATTCCGCAGGCGCACAAGATCAAAGAGCTGTGGGTGGCGTACAGCGTTGCATTGTGGAGCGACAAGCTGCGCGACAAGAACAAGGCGGACCCGCTGGTGATGCAGAAGATCTCGCTGCAAAGCTGCGGGCCGAACAGTTTCGTGCCGACGGCCGATAGGCTGAAGGAGCAAGTGCTCGAGTGCGCGCTCGGGACGCTGAAGATTGACGGCGCGACCGACCACGATTTTCCATTCAACAGCATCGCCGGCAAGGTGGACGAGCTGGCGGCCAACTTGACGCTTGCCGCCGCCAAGCATCCCAAGACGGCGGGTAAGGAAATGGCGATCGTGCTGCGCGACCCGGTGGGCATCGCCACCGAACTGAATGCCCTGCGGATACGCAGGAATAGTTTTGTCAAGAGAGAGATTGAAAAGCCGGAAAATCTGCACCCGCTGAACAGCTCCCACACCGTGCTGGGGTTAAAACAAAGCCTGGTTGACGAGGCCGATCTCACCAGCTACGACGATGTCAGTCCTTTGCGCACGAAAAAGTCTTTCGATGCTCAAAGGCACTTGTGGCCGAAGGACGCCTACGCCAGGCCCCTGACGGAAGAGGAAAGGCAGACGCTGATTCGCAGTACGCAGTGCCGTGGTGCACTTGGTAACTTCCTGTTGTCCGGCTACCAGTCGGCCTTTGAAAAGGAAGAACTGGTGCGTGTGGTTTTCGCGGACCACGACGCACGGGCTGCCGCCTGGACAGAGAAAAAGGCCAAGAAGAACTGGGCCAAGTTCACCTCGTACTACGACGAGGAAGAGCGGGCGGCGTGGGTCAAGCAGTTCGAAGCGAAGATGAAGGCGGACCACTATGACCCGATAGAGCTTCTGGAGCAGGACTGGTTCGCCGCCACACGGGATGCGCAGACCTTGACGTACTTTGCGCGGCATTTTGACTCGAATGTGTGCAGCCTTCCTTATTCTTCCGAGAACAGCAGGATAAACGAGCCGGGTCCGTTCATTGTCGGTCCGGTGATGAAGCGTTACGCCGCCTTGCTCGACCTGCCGATAACCGCAGAGGATTCAGTGGCGCTGCGTGCCATGGTGGGCAATATGGACCGGATGATCAAGCAGGTCCATGTGCAGTTGACTGGCGACCCCGGTGCCGAAGGCATGCGTGACAAGACGTACGATCTTGTCAAAGGCTTTAGCGAACTGCAAAAAGCCAAGAACGTCATGGGCTCCCATGGCTGGCTTGGCCACTCGCTGGCGCTGTTCAGTGTCGGCCAGCTCAGCGCACTGAGTGGGGCCGCACTGGCGCTCGCGTCGCACGCGGGAAATAAGACAGGCGCGACCGCCAGCATGCTCGGCAAGCTTCAGAGTTTGTCCCTGGTGCAAAGTGCGCTGGAAATTGCGGTGGAGGGCGCGTTGAAAGGCAACGCACCGAAATTGCCGGTGCTGGTCACGATGAAGGTCAACGCCGACGACGCGCTCGCCATTTTCGCGGCGCGGTCAGGCCAGCCGCTTGGCATCAGCAAAACGCGCATCAAGAAGGCGCGGGCCAACCACACCAAAATCCAGTTGACGTTGCTGACCGACACGGATGCCATCAAGGCAGCGAACGGCAAGGTAGCCGACGTGGCCAACAATCCCGCTGCCGGCACGGTCAAGATGGGTAGCGCCGCCACCACGGCAGCGGTCGCGAAAGCCGGCAGCTCGGTATTCACGATGTCGGAAGAAACGTTCCTGCAGCTGTACCAAGGCCAGGCCAGCACAGCCGCAAAGTCTGCCAATCTGATGCGCTCCGCATTGCCCAATATGGCGCAGAGCGCGACCGGCTCGCATATGGTGGCGGTAGCGAAGACGCTCGATGCGCGCCTGGCGCTGGCCAGCATGGTGATCCAGACGATAGGCGTGATGAACGGCCTGGCAGCGGTGAGCAATGCAAAAGACGAATCGGCGGCGATCGATGCGAATTACGGCATGATGGATAGCGTGTTCGGGTTTACCGGGGGCGCCCTGGCACTGTGGACCGTTGCTGCTGAGATAGATATTTCAAAGCGGTTGGGCCCGGCGGCCGCCAACCTCAGTGTGAAACTGGCCTTGTTGCGGATCGCGGGCAATTTAACGGGTGTTGCAGGGGGCGCGATTAATGCGATTGCTTCCAGGAAGAAAAGCAAAGACCAGGCTGAGCTTGGAAATACGCTGGTTGCCGACCTGTACACAATTTCGGCGTACGCGTTCGCAGGCACGGGGGTGACCTCGGGCGCGCTGACTATCGGTGCCGTAGCAGGCGCGCTCGAGACACGCGCAATCGGTGGCGCGGTGGTCAGAACAGTTGCGACGCGGCTTGCGGCCAACGCGGTTCTTGGCACCGTCGCGGGAGTAGGGTTGACGGTATCGGGTGTCGGTTTGCTGCTGCTTGGCGCCGGCGTTGCGATTCAGGTCGCTGCAATTGTGCTGACGCCAAATGAACTGCAGCGATGGCTGGGACGAAGCTACTTTGGCCGGGATGGCGGTTTTATAGTCCAGGGGAAAAGAGATGACATGTTCGCCAAAGGCGACTGGAGAGCAGAGCGGGCAGCGCTTGATGAGGTAATGAAAAACACCGCGGAGGAGCAGAAGGCTGCGATTGCGCAGGCAAATTCGGGGTGCAGCACATGAGCGCCGATAACACCGGGAAGACGGGCAATGTGTCCGGTGTCCTGCATCGATTCGAGCGCAGCCGGAGAGCATCGGAACATGGGGTGGCGCTCGGTTTGATAAAGAACGTTTTTGACGACGCGATTGAATACACCGCCATAGCTCCGGGCATGAGGGGCGTGGTGATGCTGGGCGGGGTCCTGATTGCGGCCTTTGCGTTCTGGTTCGGCCAGCTCTTCTTGTTTGACATACTGGAGAGAGGGAAGTTTCGGCTGTTCGAGATTTTTGCCGTGTTCTGCACATCCCTGTTCTTTATATTCGGTGCCTATTTCGGCATCAAGTACATCCGGTTCGAGCTATTTCGACCTGAAGATGAGCCGACGATTTTTGACAGGAAGAACCGTAAGGTTTACCGGATTTTCCGGGAGACCTATTCGGGCTTCCGGGGCGTTCTCAGTCGGTGGCCAACCAAGACTGCCGAGTACGATTGGGATCTCATCGACGCCGAGCATCACGCTGCGGTAAGCACAACCGGCTCGACGATTGCGCGGCAACACGGCCTTATCTTTGTGGTGCGGACCAGCGCCACCGATCCGACGCCGATGGACAGTTTTGCGATCGGCAACAGTACGCTGATGGGGGAGGTGACCGTTCCGGCTGCGTGGGAGCATATCCGGCGCTTCATGGAAGAAGACGGCCCGCACTTGCCGCCGGGTGAAGTACTGGCGCGGGCCAGCAGCACGGCATCGTTTTGGCAGTGCATGGCGTCGGCCGGACCCTACGGCAAGAGATTTCGCATCTGGTGGCGCGAGCAGAAGGCGATGATGGTACTCGGGCTGATCTTCTTCCCCATCGTCTTTCCTCTCATGACGCTGGTGGGCATATTCAGGTGGCTGAGCTACAAGACGGCCGCGCCAATCAAGTGGTCGCCTTCAGTACGCGCGGCAATCGGGGCAGCGTGACACTGTGGGCATGGACGGGCGCATTGGAAACCCGCGCCAACAGAACGGCAACGGTTTGGCATTGCATGGCCGCCACAGGACCCTACGGCGCAAATTTTCGCAATCGACTGGGCGCTGTCGGTGAGGGCTGCGATAGGCGCCGGGCGACGACAGGACGATGCTGCGGCCCCGCAGCAAGTACCGAGCTGACCGCCGGGCGCCGAAGCCTCAAGCGTCGCGGCTTGCCAGCGGGGCGCGGCTTTGGTCGTTGTTTTCCTGTACCAGCTTGGTCAGCAGTTCCATGAACTGCAGCTGCTCCGGCCCGGTCAGGGGCGCCAGCAGGCGGCGGCGCAGGCGCTGCGAGCCGGGGATCAGGTCGGCCAGCAGCTGCTCGCCGGCAGGCGTGATGGCGAGCGCGCGCTGGCGGCGGTTGGTCGGGATCACCGTGCGGGTCAGCAGGCCTTTCTCGGCCAGCCGCGCGCAGACCGTGGCGCCGGTGGACGTGTCGATGCCGCTGGCGGCCGACAGCGTGACCTGGTCGATGCCCGGATTGCGCTCCAGGTTGCGCAGCATGGCGTATTGCACCGGGGTCAGCTCGCTCCCCATTTCATCGTAAAAAATCGATACCGAGATCTGCTGCGCACGGCGCAGCAAGTGGCCAGGGTGCTCGTACAGATTGGTCAGTTTGCTTTCGGTTTCTGGCATGGCGTACCGTAAAAAAGATTTCGAGCCGGGTGTTTACTTCTCCGGTTTCCAGTCTATACTTTACAACATTCAGTGTACTGAATATCAAAAACAAACAAGGAGACGAGATGTACCCGAAAAATACCTGGTACGTGGCCTGCACCCCGGACGAAATCGAAGGCAAGCCGCTGGGGCGCCAGATCTGCGGCGAGAAGATCGTGTTGTATCGCGGCGCCGGCGGCAAGGTGGCGGCGGTGGAGGATTTCTGCCCGCACCGCGGCGCGCCGCTCTCGCTCGGCTTCGTGCGCGGCGGCCAGTTGGTGTGCGGCTACCATGGCCTGGAAATGGGCTGCGAGGGCAAGGTGATCAGCATGCCGGGCCAGCGCGTGCGCGGCTTCCCGTGCATCCGCAGCTATCCCGTGGAAGAGCGCTATGGCTTCATCTGGGTCTGGACCGGTGAACGCGAGCTGGCCGATCCGGCCCTGATCCACCACCTGGAGTGGGCCGACAATCCCGAGTGGGCTTATGGCGGCGGGCTGTATCACATCAACTGCGAATACCGGCTGATGATAGACAACCTGATGGACCTGACGCACGAGACCTATGTGCACGCGTCGAGCATCGGCCAGAAGGAAATCGACGAGGCGCCGGTCAGTACCCGCGTCGAGGGCGAGCAGGTCATCACCAGCCGCTACATGGAGAACATCATGGCGCCGCCGTTCTGGCGCGCCGCGCTGCGCGGCAACGGCCTGGCCGACGACGTGCCGGTGGACCGCTGGCAGGTGTGCCGCTTCACGCCGCCCAGCCACGTGATGATCGAAGTGGGCGTGGCGCACGCCGGCAAGGGCGGCTATGATGCCGCACCCGAGCACAAGGCTTCCAGTATCGTGGTCGACTTCATCACGCCGGAAACCGAGACCTCGCACTGGTATTTCTGGGGCATGGCGCGCAATTTCAAGCCGCAGGACAAGGAACTGACCGCCACCATCCGCGAGGGCCAGGGCAAGATCTTCGCCGAGGACCGGCAGATGCTGGAGCTGCAGCAGGCCAACATCCTGCGCCATCCCGATCGCAAGCTGCTGATGCTGAATATCGACGCCGGCGGCGTGCAGTCGCGCCGCCTGCTGGACCAGTGGCTGCTAAAGGAGCAAGCGCAACAGGGCAAGCAGGAGCGGGCCGCATGAGCACCGAACTCCTGCAGGTCCGCGTCGAGCGCAAGCACCAGGAGGCGCAGGACATCTGCAGCTACGAACTGGTGAGCGCGGATGGTGCGCCGCTGCCGTCCTTCACCGCCGGCGCCCATATCGACGTGCACACCGGCGCGGCCGGCCTGGTACGCCAGTACTCGCTGTGCAATCCGCCGCACGAACGGCACCGCTACCTGATCGGCGTACTGCGCGAGCCCGGCTCGCGCGGCGGGTCGCAAGCCATGCACGACGAGATCCGCGCCGGCGCCACGCTGCGCATCAGCGCACCGAAGAATCACTTTGCGCTGGCCGATGCGCCATACAGCCTGTTGCTGGCCGGCGGCATAGGCGTGACGCCCATCCTGGCGATGGCGGAAGCGCTGTCGGCGCAGGGCGCGCCCTTCGAGATGCACTATTGCACCCGCTCGCCCGAACGCACCGCCTTCCGCGGCCGTATCGCCGCCGCCCTGTTCGCGCCGCAGGTCCATTTCCACTACGACAGCGGCGACGCCGCGCAGAAGCTGGATCTGCCGGCCTTGCTGGCCAGGCTGGACCGGCGCACCCGCATCTACCTGTGCGGCCCGGCCGGTTTCATCGACTATGCGAAGGCCACCGCGAAGGCGCACGGCTGGCCGCAGGAGCAGCTGCATCTGGAATACTTCGGCGCCGGCGCGGTGGAAGCGGCGGTGTTGGAAGGCGACCGGCCGTTCGAGGTGAAGCTGGCGTCGAGCGGCATGGTGTACGCGATACCGGCCGGCAGCACCGTGCTGCGCGTGCTGAGCGACGCCGGCGTGTTCATTCCCGCCTCCTGCGAGCAGGGCGTGTGCGGCACCTGCCTGACGCGCGTGCTGGACGGCGTGCCGGACCACCGCGACCTGTATCTGGACGAATCCGAGCAGGCCGCCAACGACCAGTTCACCCCCTGCTGTTCCCGCGCCAAAACCGCCACGCTGCTGCTGGACCTATAAGCTAACCTACAACGAGGAGACACCATGCCAGACAATATCAACCACCAGCGCCGCCATTTGCTGCTGGGCGCCGCAGCCCTGTCGGCCGGCGTGCTGCCAGCCGTACCCGCATCCGCTGCCGAACCGCTGAAAATCGGCCTGATCGTGCCGATGTCCGGCCCGTTCGCCTCCACCGGCCGCCAGATCGAGGCGGCGGTGAAGCTCTACCTGCAGCAGAACGGCGCCAGCGTGGCCGGCCGTCCGGTCGAGATCCTGCTCAAGGATGACGGCGGCGTGGCGCCGGATGTGACCAAGCGCCTGGCGCAGGAGCTGGTGTCGCGCGACAAGGTGCAGGTGCTGGCCGGTTTCGGCCTGACACCGCTGGCCTTTGCCGCCGCGCCGGTGGCCACGCAAGCCAAGGTACCGATGATCGTGATGGCGGCCGCCACCTCGGTGATACCGCAGCGTTCCCCCTACATCGTGCGCACCGGCTTCACGCTGGCGCAGGTGACGGCGCCGATGGCACAGTGGGCGGCCCGCAACAAGATACGCAACGTGGTGACACTGGTGAGCGACTACGGACCGGGGCTGGACGCGGAGAAGGTGTTTGTGAAGGACTTTGCCGAAGGCGGGGGCAAGGTTGGCGACAGCCTGCGCGCGCCGCTGCGCAATCCGGATTACGCGCCGTTCCTGGCGCGCGTGAAGGACTTGAAACCGGACGCGCTGTTCGTATTCGTGCCGTCGGGCGAGGGCGCCGCCGTGCTCAAGCAGTTCACCGAGCGCGGACTGGCCGCCGCCGGCATTCGCCTGATCTGCACCGGCGACGTGCTGGACGACGACCTGATGGCCAGCATCGGCCCGGCCGCCGCCGGCGTGGTCAGCAGCCATCACTACTCGGCGGCCCACCCGTCGGCCGAAAACAAGGCTTACGTGGAGGCGTTCGGCAAGGCGAACAAGGGCATGCGGCCCAACTTTCACTCGGTCGGCGCGTACGACGGCATGCATTTGCTGTACCAGGCGCTGAAGCAGACCAGGGGTGACAGCAACGGCGACAAGCTGCTGGCCGCCATGAAAGGCATGGCCTGGACCAGCGTGCGCGGCCCGGTCAGCATCGACGCCGCCACGCGCGACATCGTGCAGACGGTATACATCCGCCGCGCCGAGCAAAGCGGGGCGGCCTGGTACAACGTGGAGTTCGACCAGGCCGAGAAGGTGCGCGATCCCGGCGTGTAGCGGGGATGCGCAGCGCGGGTCAGAGCGCGGCCATAAAGCTGCGCACCGCCGCCGCGAAGGCCTGCGGCTGCTCGACGCAGGCCAGGTGGGACGCGTCATTCAGCACCAGCAGCCGAGCCCCGGGCACGGCCTCCGCCAGGGTGCGTGCCATTTCAGGCGGCGTGCCCTGGTCCAGTTCCCCGGCGATCACCAATACAGGCGCGGCGATCGCGTGCAGCCGCGCGGTGGTATCGAGCGTGCCAACCGCGTTGCAGCAGCCGATATAGCCTTGCACGTCCGTGCTGACTACGCGGCGCCGGAAGCGCGCCACGGTGGCCGCCTGCGTGCTGCGGAAGCCGTCGTGGAAGTAGCGCCCCATCACCGCGTCGGCGATGGCTTCGATGCCCTGCGCGCGCACGGTGGCGATGCGCTGGCGCCATACCTCGCGCGCCGCCTCGGGATAGCCCGAAGTGGTGTTGGCCAGCACCAGTGCGCGCACCAGCGCCGGATGGCGCAGCGCCAGCTCCTGGCCCGCCATGCCGCCCATCGACACGCCTATCCACACCACCGGCCCGGTATCGAGTTCGCGCAGCAGGGCGGCGGCGTCGTCGGCCAGGTCGGCCATGGAATACGCGCCGTCGGGCGCTGCCGAGCTGCCGTGGCCGCGGTGGTCGTAGGCGATCACGCGGCAGTCGGCGGCCAGCTGGTTCGCCAGCGCGTCCCACATGGTCAGGTCGCAGCCCAGGGCATGGCTCAGTACCACGGTATGGCGCGGCGCCTTGCCGCTGCGCGGGGCGCGCACGGTGTAGTGCAGCGCAGGCTGGCCGGCACTGCGGCCTTCGCGGCCCACGCCCGGATGGCTGGCGGCGGCGGGCGCCGCCGCTTCCAGCACATAGCCGATCTGCGGCCCGACCTCGCGCAGGATGGCCTGCGCGTGGGAGAAGGCGGTGTTGGCGGCCGGTACGCCGGCGTAGATGGCCGACTGTATCAGCACTTCCTTCAGTTCGTCCGGCGACAGGCGGTTGCCGGCCTCGCCCAGCAGCGCGGCGCGCACGTGCAGTTCGAACTCTTCCCAGCGGCCCAGGGCGATGGTGATGGAAAGGACGATGGCGCGGCGGGTCTTCTGCTCCAGGCCGGGCCGGCCCCAGACTTCGTTCCAGGCAAAGCGCGTGATCAGGTTCTGGAAGTCGGCGTTGAAGCTGTTGGCGTTGGCCAGCGAACGCTCAACCCAGGCGTCGCCGAGGATGGCGCGGCGGTGGTTCAGTCCGCGTTCGAAGTCGTGGTCGATAGGGTCGAAGCTCATTTGGTGGTCCTGTCGTGCGTGTCGGGATTGGCGCCGGAATAGGCGTGGGCGCCGTTCAGCGTTGCGATGTCCATGCGCAGGCCGTGCAATTGCTGCTGTGCCAGGCGCCGGGCCGGTGCGGCGGCGGTGGCCGGATCGAATAGCGTGGCCAGCGCGGCCGGGTCGACTTGCCGGCGCAGCTGGTCGTCGGCCCGCACTGCTTCGGCCAGCGCATCGGCAAGGTGACTGCCACTGGCAAGCGCCTGCGCGCTCATGGTTTCGAGCAGGCTGTGTGCCGCCGGACGGCCGATGCTGCCGGCTAGCCAGGCCGACGCCGCCTCGGCGAACACCAGCCCCTGCAAGGCATCGATGTTGCGCAGCATGCGCGCCGGGTCCACCTGCAGTCCGGCGAAGGCGTCGTTCAGCGCTTGCAGTGCGCCGTGCGCGCTGAGGAACAGGCCGGGCCATTCGGCCAGTTCGGCCTGCCAGTTGCCCAGGCCGCGCTCATGCTGCTGCCCCATGCTGGCCAGCAGCGCCGCCGCGTGCTGCGGCGTGCGGGTGGCGGCCGCCAGCGCGATCATGGCCGATACCGGGTTGCGCTTGTGCGGCATGGCGGACGAGCCGCCCCGGCCATTGCCGGACGGTTCCGCCAGCTCGGCGATCTCGCCTTGCGCCATCAGGCTGATGTCGGTGGCGATCTTGCCCAGGCTGCCGGCCAGCACCGCCACCTCCAGGCCCAGGCGCACCCATTCGTCGCGCTGCGTGTGCCAGGCGGCGTCGGCCAGCTTCAGGCCCAGGTCTGCGGCCACCAGTGCTGCCACGGCCGCGCCTTGCTGGCCCATCACGGCCAGCGTGCCGACCGCACCGCCCAGCTGCAGCTGCAATGCGCGCGCGGCGCATTCGCGCAGGCGGGCCCGCGCGCGCACCAGCGGCGCCAGCCAGCCCGCCAGCTTGAACCCGAAGCTGCTGACCTGCGCCGGCTGCATCAGGGTGCGCGCCAGCACCGGCGTGTCCACGTGCCGCTCCGCCAGCTGCAGCAGCCGGCCGCACAGGTCGTGCAGGCCGTCGTCCAGCAGCTGCAGGGCGTCGCGCGTGGCCAGTACCATGGCGGTGTCGATCACGTCCTGGCTGGTGCTGCCCCAGTGCACGCGCGAGGCGGCTTCTTTGTCGTACAGCGCCACGGTGCGGGTCAGCTCGCGCACCAGCGGAATCGCCAGGCTGCCGGCGCGCCTTCCGGCGTTGACGATGGCCGGGATGTCGTACAGCTGGGCATTGCACACGCCGGCAATGGCGCGTGCGGTGGCCGGCGGCAGCAAGCCCGCTTCGGCCTGCGCCTGCGCCAGCGCCTGCTCGAAGCGCAGCATGGCCTGCACGATGGCTGCGTCGTCGAACACGGCGATCATGTCCGGCGTGGTAAGGAAACTGTCGAAAATGGATACGCTCAAGGGAACCCCGCTGCCAGGTCAGACATAGTCGAAGAATGCGGTTTCCTTGTCGGACTGCATCCAGATGTCCCAATGATAGACCCCGGGCGCGGTCTTGCGCGCTATCAGGGTGTGGCGCCGTTCGGCCGGCACCTGCTGCAGTATCGCCGACTGCGCCAGGCCGGCGTCGTCCTCCAGGAACACGGCGCTGAACTGGTGCTTGACCAGGCCGCGCGCGAACACGGTGATGAAGGTGGCCGGCGCGCCGCTGCCCGGCGCTGCGCACTGCGACAGGCGCAGGCCGAACTGGCCCTGGTCGCCGCTGGGCACACGGCGGAAGCCGGGCAGCGCCTGTGCCGCCTCGGCGCCGGCGGCCTCCGGCTGCCAGGCTTCGATCTGGGCGTCGTTCACCGGCACACCGTCGCCGTCGTAGATGGCGCCGCTGATGGTGATGGTGGCGGCCGTGGTCTCAAGCTGCCCGGCGGCGCTGGCGTCGACCGCCCACTGCCAGGCTTCGTGCGAGAAGGGACCGATGGTTTGCGAAGTCGTAATCCTGGTCATGCGCTGCTCCTCAAATGCCCATGGGCGTGGCGCCGCGGCCGCGCAGTACGATATCGAATTCATAGCCCAGCATCTTGTCGCTGTCGGTGTGCTCCAGGCTATAGCGGGAAATCAGGCGCTGGCGCGCGTCCAGGTCGGGGATGCTCTGGAAGATGGGGTCGTAGTCGAACAGCGGGTCGCTGGGGAAGTACATCTGCGTGACCAGGCGCTGCGCGTACACATTGCCGAACAGGGAAAAATGGATGTGGGCCGGACGCCACGCCTTGTCGTGGTTGCCCCACGGGTAAGGGCCGGGCTTGATGGTGATGAACCGGTAGCGGCCATCGTCGCCGGTCATCATCTTGCCCCAGCCGTTGAAGTTGGGGTCCAGCGGCGCATTGTGCTGGTCGCGCTTGTGGCGGTAGCGGCCGGCGGCGTTGCATTGCCACACTTCCAGCAGCGAGTTGCGCACCGGTTTGCCGTCTTCATCGACCACGCGGCCGGTGACGACGATTTTCTCGCCCAGCGGCTCGCCCTGGCCGTGCGCCGTCAAGTCCATGTCGTTGGGCAGCAGGATGCGCGGGGAAGGCTGCAGATTGTCCTGCACCGGCTGCTCGGCGCGGATGCGCAGCAGCGGCTGCGTGGGGCCGCGCTTCAGCGTGGATTTGTATGGCGGGTAGATCAGCTCCGGGTACACGCCGGGCGCGATGGCATCGAATTGCAAGGCAGGCCTCCAGTGGTTTGTTGTGCCTTGAATGTTATGAAAGGCCGCGCGGCGCGACAATACGCCCATGTCGAGCGACATTCGCTATGCGCCCAAAATGTGCGATACTCGCACAAATCAGCAAATATCTTATCCATGGACACTGCAGACGAATCGCCGGCCAAGCGCGACATGGTGGCCGGCCTGGAAAAAGGCTTGCAAGTGATCGCCGCCTTTGACCAGGAGCGCAGCCGCCTGACCATCGCCGAGGTGGCCGAGCGCACCGGCCTGACGCGCGCGGCGGCGCGCCGCTACCTGATCACGCTGACGCACCTGGGCTATATGCGGCACGAGAACAAGCAGTTCGCGCTGACGCCCATGGTGCTGCGGCTGGGCCAGTCCTACCTGCATTCGGCGCGCCTGCCGCGCATCGTGCAGCCCTTGCTGTACCGGCTCGCCTATTCGCTGGGCGAGGCGGCCTCGGCCGGCGTGCTCGATCACGACCAGCTGGTGTGCGTGGCCGCCGTCAGCGCCGGGCAGCTGGTGTCCGTCACGCTGCAGCCGGGCACCCGGGTGCCGGCTTACTGCACCGCCAATGGACGCGTGCTGCTGGCGCACCTGCCTCAGGCGCAGATCGAGGCCTTCCTGGAGCGCGCCCAGCCCGAACGCATTACCGAGCACACCGTCGTCAGCAAGGAGCGCCTGGCGCTGGAGCTGGCGCGGGTGCGCGCACAGGGCTATGCGCTGGTGGACCAGGAACTGGAACTGGGCTTGCGCACCATGGCCGTGCCGCTGAAGAACTTCCGGGGCGAGATCGTGGCGGCCATGAACATCAGCGTGCACGCCGGACGCATGCCGCTGGAGCAGATGGTGGAACGCTGCCTGCCGGCGCTGATCAAGATCCAGGTGGAGCTGAACGCCTTGCTGTAGATTGCTGCGGGCAGCGCTCAGGCGGCCCGGAAGGCCTTGGGCGTCAGTCCCATGCGTTTCTTGAACAGGCGGCTGAAGTAGGCCGGGTCCTGGAATCCCAGCTCGTAGGCGATGCTGGCGATGCTGGCGGGAAGATAGGTCAGCTTGCGGCACGCTTCCAGCATCAGCCTGTCCTGCGCAATGTCGAACGCCGACTTGCCGGACAACTTGAGGCACAGCCGGTTCAGCCGCGTGGGCGTGGCCCGCAGCGCTGCCGCATACTGGCCCACCTGCCACTGCTCCCTGTAATGCTGCTCCACTTCCGCCCGGAAGCGGCTGAACAGTTCAAAGTCGCTGCGGCCCGACTGGTCGGCGAAGCGGCGCTCCGCGTGCACGCGCACCAGCAGCAGCAGGGCGCTGCGGGCCAGCCATTCCAGCATCAGCGTGTGGCCGTGCCGCGGCCAGGCCGCTTCTTCCAGCAACTGGCGCAGCAGCGGCTCCAGCCGCGCGCACTCCGGGGCACTGGACAGGTCGAGCGCCAGCGGTTCCACGAACAGCGGCGAGTACAGGTCGCCGTGGCTGCCTCCGGCCGCGAACAGCACGTTCTGGTCCACCGTCAGCACATAGCCGTGCGCCTCGGCTGAAAAATCGAAGCCGTGCACCACGGAGGGATGGATGGTGATGGCGGCCGGCGCGCGGCGTTCCCACACGGCGCCGCCGATGCTGGCGCGGACTTCGCCACCGAACAGGAAAAGTACCTGAAACAGGCCGGCGTGGGTATGCTTGTCGATGTGCCAGTGATGTAGGCGGCTGCGCGTTTCGATCAGCTCGATATGCACGAACTCGGCGCCGTCGCCCCGTGTTTGCTCGCCGTACAGGGCGAACTGGGGAATTTCCGGACGGGACGGTTTCGTGCTGCGGGACATGGGCGGGGCGGGCGGTGAAAGTGGCTGGGTGTCGAAATAGTACAAGTTTTATGCGATTTCCTCCATTTTTTTTCGCCGCCCCCGGCGCTACGATGGCTGCACATAACAACCAACCGGAGACACCATGCGTACCCAGGTAGCCATCATCGGCGCCGGCCCAGCGGGCCTGCTGCTATCCCATCTGCTGCATCTGAACGGCATCGAATCGATCGTGCTGGAGTCGCGCAGCCAGGCCGAGATCGAAGCGACGATACGCGCCGGCGTGCTGGAGCAAGGCACCATGGACATCCTCAACAACGCCGGCGTTGGCGCCCGCATGCGGGCCGAGGGCGCGCTGCACCACGGTTTCGAACTGGCTTTCAGCGGCCGCCGCCACCGCATCGACCTGACCGAACTGACCGGCAAGTCGATCACCGTCTACCCGCAGCATGAGGTGATCAAGGACCTGGTGGCGGCGCGGCAGGCGGCGCAGGGGCAATTGCTGTTCGAGGTGAGCGGGGTACAGCTGCATCGCGTCGAAACCACCACGCCGTCGGTCACTTACAGCCACGGCGGGGGGGCGGCGCGCATCGATGCCGATTTCGTCATCGGTTGCGACGGCTACCACGGCGTGACGCGGCCGGCCATGCCGGTGCAGGGACGGCAGGATTACCAGCGCACGTATGGTTTCGGCTGGTTCGGCATCCTGGTGGAGTCGGCGCCCTCGTCAGAAGAGCTGATCTATGCGCGCCACCCGCGCGGCTTCGCGCTGGTCAGCACCCGCTCGCCCACGGTGCAGCGGCTGTACTTCCAGTGCGACCCCGCCGACCATGTCGACAACTGGTCCGACGACCGCATCTGGGCCGAGCTGCATGCGCGGCTGGAGAACCGGGACGGCTGGATAGTCCAGGAAGGACGCATCTTCCAGAAGAACATCATCGGCATGCGCAGCTTCGTGTCCACGCCGATGCAGGCTGGCCGGCTATTCCTGGCCGGAGACGCGGCCCACATCGTGCCGCCCACCGGCGCCAAGGGCATGAACCTGGCGGTGTCCGACGTGCACCTGCTGGCGCAGGGACTGGAGCAGTTCTACCGCCAGGGAGCCGACGAGCGCCTGCAGGGCTACACGGCGGGCGCGCTGAAGCGCATCTGGCGCGCCGAGTACTTCTCCTGGTGGATGACCAACCTGCTGCACACCTTCCCCGACGCCACCCCGTTCAAGCGCGAGGTGCAGCGCGCCGAACTGGAATGCCTGGTCAGCTCGCGCGCGATGGCGACCGCCCTGGCAGAAAATTATGTCGGGGCATTCTGAGCGGGACGGCTATGGCGCAGCGCGGCGCGCCAGCCAGGCTTCGTAGCGCAGGCGGGTTTCCGGCGCCGTGGGCGGGTACAGGCCGATGATGGTTGCACCGCGCCGCACTTCGTCCAGCACGAAATCCTCGAAGCGCTCCATCTCCACCGCGTCCCGGGCGATTTCATCGGCCAGGTGGCGCGGGATGCAGACGACGCCGTCGCTGTCGCCCACCATGATGTCGCCCGGGTACACCGGCACGCCGCCGCAGCCGATGGGCGCGTTGATGTCCAGCGCGTGGTGGCGCAGCAGGTTGGTCGGGGCCGATGGGCCGGAACACCAGGCCGGCATGTCCAGGGCCGCGATGCCGGCCGCGTCGCGCAGGCCGCCGTCGGTGACAATGCCTGCCACGCCGCGCACCTGCATGCGTGTGGCCAGGATGCTGCCGGCCGAGGCCACCGAGACGTCGCCCCGGCAGTCCATCACCAGCACGGCGCCAGGCGGGATTTCTTCCACCGCCACGCGTTGCGGATGGCGTGGATCGAGGAAGGCATCAACGCCGTCCAGGTCTTCGCGCGAGGGAATGTAGCGCAGCGTGAACGCCGGTCCCGCCAGGCGCTGGCCCGGCTTCAGGGGCCGCGCTCCCTGGATGAAGACGTTTCGAAAACCACGCTTGAACAGCAGCGTGGTGAGGGTTGAGGTGCTGACGGTTTCCAGCGTGGCCAGTGTGCCGGGTTGCAGGGATTGATCCATGGTTTCCTATCCGCGTGTGAATTTGGTGTTGTCGAAGCGCACCTCGCTGCTGCCGATGCCCTTCTGCTGCAAGTACTGGTCCCATTTCGCGCTGTTGCTGGTGTGCGCATCGGTGGCTGGGTCCCGCGCCTGAAGGTAATCGCCGAACTTGAAATAAATCCTGCCGCTGTCGGCCTTGACAGGCGTGCGCCCGGTATCGATGGCGCCATGCCGGACGGTGGTCGCCGCCACGATCGCGGAGCCGCCGGCGAAACGGATGTCCAGGCCGAAGCTCTCGCCGGAGCGCACGATGCCCAGGGCAGTGGTCACTTCCTTGCCGTCCGTGCCCTTCAGGCGGGCCAGCACGTCGAACAGGCCGTTGTCGGCTTTGCCGTCGATGCCGGCCGCGTCGGCCGTATCCTGCACATAGACTTTCACCAATGTATCGAGGCCTTCGGCGTGGTACTGGGCGACGATGGTCTTGGCGCCTGCCGGCAGCGTGGGCGTGACGTTCGCGGAAAAGTGCTCGCGCGTGGCGGCAACGGTCTGCCTGTACGGTGCCAGGGTCTTCAGCTCGTGGCGGTAACCGTGGCCATTACCGGACACATATCTGGCTTTCAGCGCGCTGAAGGCGAGTGTACCGGCGTAGGGCGAGGGGAACGGCGCCTCGCCTTCGGCCTCGAACAGGGCGCTCAATTCCTCCTTGGGCGTAAAGCCGGACTTCATCATGCTGTCGAGTAGCGGCTGCATGGCGTCGGCCCACAGCTGGTAGCCGGCGGCGCCGGGGTGTAGCTGGTCCGGCATGATGGACTTGGGGATGCGCCCGTCCTGGCCAAGGAAGACGGCGCCGATGTCCAGGAAGCGCACGGTCTTGCCGTCGTCCAGCCTTGCCAGGTCGCGGTTCACGGCATCGATGGTAGCCATGCGTTTTGCGGCTTCTTCCACCGCTGCCGGGGTAACCGGCCCGCCCTTGGGGTCGCGCGGGCCGCGCGGGAAGATGCCCAGCACCAGTATCCGCGTGTCAGGCAGGCGGGCACGTATCATGCCGACGATCTTGCGGTTGGCGGCGGCGATTTCCTCGGCGTTGTAATCAAGGCTGTTGTTGGTGCCCATCATCAGTACCGTCACCTTGGGCGCTATGCCTTCCAGCTCGCCGTGCTCGATCTGCCAGATCAGGTTCTGGGTGCGCGCGCCGCCGATGCCGAAGTTGGCCGGCTGGTATTTGCCGTAGTACGCTTCCCAGATATGCGGTGCGCGCTGCCAGCCGGCCGTGATCGAGTCGCCCAGGAACAGCAGCCCGACCGGGCCGCTTTTGGCGCGTGCCAGGAAACGGGCGTGCAGCTCAAGGAAGGTGCCGTTGTCCTGCTTCTGGAATGCTTCGGAGGCGCTGAGCTTGGGCTTTGCGGTGATTGGCGCAGTGGTCTGCGCAGGGGCTTGCGCCGCTGCAGGCGGGAGCGACAGCGGGCCGGCCACCGCGGCAAACAGGGCGGCGAGCAGGGCGGCGGCCAGCCGCGTGCGCTTGCGGAATGCGGCGGCCGTCATGCGTGTTCTCCTTGCGCTGTGACTTGCGCCACGGGACCGCCCAGCCAGACCGAGACGAACACCAGCGGCACCAGCAAGGCGCCCAGCACGAAGAACGGCGTGTAGTTGCCGCCCGCCGTCAGTTCAGGCACCAGCTGCATGCAGATGATCACGCCCAGCACGGCCGAGGTGCCGCTGAGGCCAGCCAGCGAGCCGACCGTCTTGCCGGAGAAGAAATCGCTGGGCAGGGTCTGGATATTGGTGATGGCGGCCTGGAAGCCGAACAGGATCACGGCAATAGACAGCACGGCCAGCAGCGGCGTGGCGGCCCTGGCGCTGAACAGCAGGGCGGGCAGCATCAGCGCCAGTCCGAGCCCGATCACGGTCTTGCGGGCACGGTTGACGCTCCAGCCGCGCTGCAGCAGCCGCCCGCACAGCCAGCCGCCGGACAGTGCGCCGATGGCGGCGCCCACGTACGGCACCCAGGCGAAGATGCCGATCTGTTTCACATCGAAGTGGAACTTCTCGTTCAGGTACAGCGGCAGCCAGGCCACGAACAGCCACCAGACCGGGTCGATGAAAAAGCGGGCGGCAATCACGCCCCAGCTCTGGCGGTGCCGCAGCAGCTGGCCCAGCGTGGGAACGTATTCGGCGGCCCGCGCCGTTTCGCTGCGCTGGCCCGTCAGGATGTAGCCGCGCTCCTCCTCGGTAATCCAGGGATGAGCATTGGGGCCGGATTTGTAGATGATCATCCAGGGAATGACCCAGATGAAGCCGAGCACCGCGATCAAAAGGAAGGTGGTTTTCCAGCCGAAGTAGGCGTACAGGATGGCAATCAGCGGCGGCGCGATGATGGAACCGAGCGAAGCGCCGGCGCCGAAGATGCCCTGCGCCAGCGCGCGCTCGCGGATGGGGAACCATTCGGCCACGGCCTTGGTCGCGCCCGGCCAGTTGCCCGCTTCGCCTACGCCCAGCAGTACGCGGAACAGGCCGAACGACAGCGCCGAACGGGCCACAAAGTGCAGGCCGATGGAGACTGACCACACGATGATGGACAAGATGAAGCCGATGCGCGTGCCCAGCGCGTCGAACAGTTTGCCGAACAGCGTCTGCCCGACGGCATAGCCGACCAGGAACACGGTGACGATGTTGGCGTAGTCGCGTTTGTCCATCCCCAGTTCGGCTGCGATGCCCGGCCACATGACCGCCAACGCGGAGCGGTCTATATAGTTGATAATTGTCGCGACGGCCACCAGTGTTATCACCAGCCAGCGCAAACCTGCCATTGTCTTCATGCACGAGTCTCCAAGATGTCTCTGTATTGTTTTGTTTTGCGGCCCGCCCGCGGCGGGGCGGTGCGCACTCTTGTCGTTCTTGCTGCAGGCGCGGCTACCGCAAGCCCAGCCACCGCAAGCCCAGCTACCGCAGGCCCAGCTGGGCGCGGGTGGGCAGGCCTTCGCAGTCGCCCCGGTACTGCACCACGCGCGCGCCAATGGCGTTGCCGCGCGCGGCCGCTGCTGCCAGCGGCAGGTCTTCGAGCAAGGCGCTTATGACGCCCACCGCGAAGCCGTCCCCGGCGCCGACGGTGTCGACCACGTTAGCCGGCGGCACCGGTGCGCCGGGAGCGACGCCCCGGCCCTCCGCGCTGGCGTAGTAGGCGCCCTGGGGGCCCAGCTTCACCACCACCTGCCGCGCCCCGCGCGCTAGGTAGAAGTCCGCGATGCCGTGCGCTTCGGCGCAGCCGGTGAGCAGCTTGCCCTCGGCCAGGCCGGGCATGACGATG
This sequence comes from Massilia sp. Root351, assembly GCF_001425045.1. GTDB lineage: Bacteria > Pseudomonadota > Gammaproteobacteria > Burkholderiales > Burkholderiaceae_D > Rugamonas. The sequence goes on from NZ_LMDJ01000023.1 coordinate 168,646, forward strand.
TCGGCCAGGCCGGCCAGCGTATTCACGGTTTCGACCATGGCCGCCTCGGTCGGCCACAGGCGCGGGCGCAGATTGGGGTCGAAGGTGACCAGGCGTCCAGCGCCCCGCGCTTGCGCCGCCATGGTCAGCACCATGTCGCGGCAGGTGTCCGATAACGCAGGCGAGATGCCGGTCAGATGCAGCAGGCGCGCGTGCTGGTACGGGCCGGAGGGTATGTCGGTCCGCGACATGTGGCTGGCCGCCGAGCCGCGCCGGAAATACTCCACTTCCGGATCGCTGCCATCGAGCGCCATGGACTTCAGCATGAATCCGGTCGGGTAGCGTTCGTCCTGCCGCACGTGGCGCAGGTCTATGCCCTCGGCCGCCATGAAGTCCAGCAGATTGCGGGCCAGGCTGTCCTTGCCCAAGCGGCTTACGTAGCCGACGCGGTAGCCCAGGCGGCTCAATCCGACCGAGACGTTCAGTTCCGCCCCGGCCGTGGCGCGTTCGAACTGGCGCACTGCGGCCAGCGGGCCGGGCTGGCACGCCATCAGCAGGGCCATGGCCTCGCCGACGGTGACCACGTCCGGAATTTTCTCGCCGCCGGCGCCGCCCGCGCCTTCAATGTTGTCGATGTCCATGGCGCCCCGCTCAGAATTTCATGCCGGTGACCAGCGTTGCCTGCTTGCCGGGTGGGAGCGACATGCGCAGCACGTTGCCGCGCTGCTGCTTCGGTCCCTTGTCGACATTGCCCGGCGGCCCGGCAGAGATGACAAAGCCCGGCTCGACCACGGCCTTGACCGCTTTCGTGCGCGCTTCCACCTTGAGCGCCGACGGCCGGCCTTCGACCACGAAGCTGCGTTCGGCCACCTGCCTGATATCGCGGTCGCCGTGTACTTGCGCGGTCAGCACCACCGGTTTGCTGGCGCGCAGCGTGTCGCTGGTGGTCCAGGCGCCGCGCGCGAAGCTGAAGCGGCGTTCCAGCCGCTCGACGCCCAGTTCGGGGCGGTAGGCGCCGCTCAGGTCGGCGACGATGTCGGCGTGATCGCTGCCCAGCGTCAGCTTGGTGATGCGGATGCTGTCCAGCCGCGCATACGGGTAGTCGCGGAAGGCGTCGTGGCCGCCGCCCTCGTTGGCCTGGCCCTGGCCGTCCACCAGCAGCGTGTTGCTCAATTTGCTGCTCGGGATGCCGGCGTAGCCTTTCGGGCCGGTCAGGTAGCTGCCGCCGCCGTACAGGATGAAACTGCCCGCGTCCGGGTGCGAGTGGCCCATGGACAGGTGCCAGTCCGGCATCTTGCCGATCAGCGTGGCGGCATGGTGGCCCTCGGGCGGCCCGGCCCGGAAGGCGAAGGCGGTGGCCTTGCTGCTCCAGTCGCTGCGCCAGTACACGGTGCCCAGGTCGTCGAAGTGATGGTGTGGCGCGATGGCCGACATCGGCTTGGCGGCCAGCTTGTCGTCGAACCACTGCAGGGACCAGAAATCCTCCGCGCAGACGTGGCCGAGCGACTGCATCCACGTCGCCACACCCTGCGCCTCGGGATTGCCGAAGCGCTGCGCAAGGCGGTACAGCAGGTTGTAGTTGGAATGCAGTTTGCCGTCCGGATGGGTGCGGTCCGGTTCGTGGCCGACGCGCGAACGCGTGACCGGGCCTTCGAAGGCGTCGCCGAAGTCGAAGATGTCCTGGCCGTTGGGCGTCATCGAATGCGCCATGTACAGGTGGGCTTTGCGCAGCGCGGGCAGGTCGTACATGTCGTCACCGGCCGCATGCGCGAAAGCGTCCAGCGCGTGGATAATCCACGGCATGGAGAACACCCAGTACTCCACGCCTTCGTAGAAATAGCCGTCCGGTGACGCCACCGCCAGCACCCGGGTGAAAATGGCGCGCGACAGGGCGGCCCAGCCGGCCGCTTCGGGCACTTCATCGAACACGGCGTAGGCCGCCACGGCCAGCCCGGCGATGGGGATGAAGCAGTGGTTCTGGCTGTACGAATAGGATTTCCCCGCTGTTGGGGTGAAGTGCGCCGCCATGATGCGCGCCTGGCGCACCAGTTTCTCCCGGTAGCGGGTGCGCTCCTCTGCGCTCAGCACGTCGAACAGCAGGTCGTAGGCTGTTCCGAGGCCGTACAGCAGATGGCCAGCGGCCAGGTCGATGTCCGGTTTGCTGTAGGTGTAACCCCATACCGGATAGCTGAGCGCCGCGTCCATGTAAACCCTGGCGCGTTCCAGGTAGCGCGGGTCGCCTTCGACCTTGTAGGCCAGGGCAGCGCCCACCATGCCGATGCCCACCGTGTTCTGGGCGCGGCGCGTTTGCGCCGGCGAGGCTTCCGGTTCGGCGCGCATGGCCACCAGGCCGGATAGTGCCTTCTGCCAAACGGCGCTGTGGCTGCCGCGCGCGCGCTGGCGCAGCTGTTCCAGACCGGCCGCCGTGGTGAATATGCGCGGATGCACGCCGTGCAGTTCCGGGCGCAGCGGGGCAGGATGCTGCTGCATCAGCGTTTGCAGCGGATGCACGCCGCCGAAGCTGGCCTTGCCCTGCCTGGTTCCCAGTGCTTCGCGCGAATCCTGGCCGAAGGCGGGCAGGCTGGTGAGGGCGCCGCCGCTGCCGAGCGCAGGCAAGGCGAGGGCGGCGGTGCCGACAAAACGGCGCCGTGTGAATTGCTGTGTCATGGGATCTCCCGGGCGGATCAGTAGAGGCCGAGGCCGCCGTTGACCTGGATGATTTCGCCGGCCAGGAAGGCGGCGCGTTCGGAGGCAAGGAACACCACCACGTTGGCCACGTCGGCCGGTTCGCCTTCGCGGCGGGCCGGCGTGCGCTCGGCGATGGCCAGGCGGTTGGCCGGGGTGTTGAAGGTGTCGTGGAAGCGGGTGGCGATCAGGCCGGGCGAGACGCCGTTGACGCGGATGCCGAGCGGGCCGACTTCCTTGGCCAGTGCGCGCGTGAAGGTGGCCACCGCCGCCTTGGACGAGGCATAGTGCGCCGAGCCCGGACCGCCGCCGTCGAACGCGGCCAGCGAGGACATGGTGACGATCACGCCCCGCTTGCGCGGCTCCATGCGCTTTAGCGCGGCCTGGCAGATCAGGAAGGTGCTGGTCAGGTTGAGGTTCATGGATTCGTTCCACAGCGACAGCGGCATGTCCACCACGCGGCAGCGCTGGATCAGGCCACCGATGTTTGCGAACAGGACGTCGATCTCGCCGATGGCCCCTTCGGCCTCGGCGTATACCTGTTCGGCCACGGCGGCGTCGGTCAGGTCGGCCTTGATGGCCTGGGCGCGGCGGCCCATGGCGCGGATCTGCGCCACTACTGCATTGGCTTCGCCGGCGCTGCTCCAGTAAGTCAGCACCACGTCGGCGCCGGCCTGCGCCAGCGCCAGCGAGGTTGCCTTGCCGATGCCCGAGGCCCCGCCCATGACCAGGGCGCGCTTGCCGTTGAGCTCATTTGCATTCAATTCCGTCATGTCTCTCTCCAGTTGGATGGTGTTATTTTTTCGGCGCCGCAGTGGACGCCCTGACGATCAGCTCCGGCGCAAACAGCTGCCCGTCCGGCACGGCCGACGGCGCCAGGATGCGCTGCACCGCCGCATCGGCCATGGCCTGGATGGGTTGGCGCAGGGTGGTCAGCGGTGGGTCGTGTGCGGCCGAGAAGAAGATATCGTCGATGCCGATCAGGGAAAAATCTTCCGGGATGCGCTTGCCCAGCTGCTTTAGCCCGATGCCGATGCCGATGGCCATCATGTCGTTGATGGCGATGGCCGCCGTCGGTTTGCCGGGCGCGGCCAGCAGGCGCGCCGCCGCGCTGCGTCCCAGTTCGAACAGCTGCGTGTCGCCGTGCGGATCGCTGGGCGCCTCGGTGCCGTCCGCAATCACCAGTTCGCCGCTGATGCCCGCCTGCGCCACCGCCTGCTGGAAGCCGCTCACGCGTTCCTGGCGGTTCAGCGTGTAGGGCGGCGGCGTCACCAGCGCGATGGAGCGATGCCCCAACGCCACCAGGTGCTCCACCGCCATTGCCGTGGCGGCGGCGTTGTCCACCGAGATGGTGGCGATGCGGTCATGCCGTTCGTCCGAGCGCTTGATGTCGAAGGCTACCACCGGGCAGCGCGCTGTCATGGCCGCCAGGTGGTCCGTGTCGCTCAGCGCCGAGCCGGTGATGATGCCCTGCACGCCGTAGGACAGCAGGTCGGCCATCACCGCGCGTTCCCGGGCGGGATCGCGGAAGGTGCTGAAGGTCATCACGTGGCAGTGGTGGCGGGCGGCGGCCGCTTCCACGGCGCAGGCGAGCGAACCGAAAAACTGGTTGGCCAGCGAGGGCACCAGCAGGCCGACCATGGCCGCTACGCCGGTCTTGAGCTGGCGCGCCGCGCTGTTGGGACGGTAGCCCAGCTGCTCGATCGCCTGCTGGATCTTGCGCTGGGTGTCCGGCCGCATCTGGCCCATCCGGTTGTTCAGAAAATTCGAAATGCTGGAGGTGGATACGCCGGCGAGGCGGGCCACGTCCTGAATTTTGGGTTCGCTCATGGTTTCCTTGGTTTTCTTAGAATGCTGCATCCAGGCGGACGGTGAAGTAGCGGAAGGCATCGCGCGCAGGCTGCCAGCCGAGCGACTTGATGTCCGGGCCTGAGGTTTTCTTGAAGTTCAGGAAGGAGCCGACGTTGCCCGACGCGTAGTGATGGTCGGCCACGTTCTTCACGCCTATCGAGAGCTTGTACTTGCCTTTGTCGTCCGACATGGATGCTCCCAGGTCAACGATACCATAGCCCGGACGGTTCAAACTCGGGTCCTGGCTGATGGCGCCCTGCACGCGCGACTGGGTGCGCCACTGCACGTTGAAAGCGGTCTTGAACGGCAGCCAGCCCTGCGGAACGCGGTAGTCGGCGCCCATGCTCAGCTTCCACTTCGGCGCGTTCGGCATGGTGCCGCCGCTGGCGTCGCGCAGGAAGGCGCCGGGCACCAGCTGATTGGGTACCGTGCAGTCCTTGGCGCCGCTGTAGCACGGACCCTGGGTCCAGTTCAGGATGGTGGCGCGGGTGAAAGCCAGGCTGGCGTTCAGCTGCAGTTCGCGCGTGAGCAGCACGGTGCTGTCGGCCTCGAAACCCTTGGTCTGCAACGCCGGTATGCTGTACAGCACACTGGCCTGGCTGCCGTCGGAGAAGCGCTCGGTGGCCGAGGTCTGGTAGTCGTGGAAGCGGGTGCGGAAGGCGGCCGCGTTGAAAGTGGCGCGGTTGTTCCACAGGTTGGCCTTGAAGCCGAGCTCGAAACTGTCCGCCGTTTCGGCCGGCAGCGGCAGCCGCTTGAACACGTTGACGTTGTTGGCGCCGCTGGTCATGTCGTAGGCCACGCCCTTGCGGCCGGTGGCGGCCGAGCCGTAGGCCATCACGTCCGGCGTGAAGTGATAGCTGTAGGCCAGCTTGCCGGTCACGCCGGTTTCGTCGTGCTGCGGCGCGCGGTAGAAATTCTCGCCGGTGTGCACATTGTTCGGCGCGCTCGACGACAGGCTGTCGATGGTGTGGAAGGTGTAGTTGTTCGATTCCCGGTTCACGCGCAAGCCCGTGGTCAGCTTCTGGCGCGGCGCGAAGTCCCAGGTGCTGTTGCCGTAAATGGCGCGGTTCAGGTTGGACGAGGTGGTCTCGTAGTTGGTGAAGTTGGTCTCTTTCACGAACGGATTGCCGCGATAGTAGGTGCGCTCCAGGCTGTTGCGTGCGATCCAGATGCCCGCGATGTAGCGGAACGTGCCTTCGTCCGGCGAGGTCAGGCGCAATTCCTGGGTCGAGGTCTTGCTGTCGCTGGTACCGTTGATCTCCGGCGGATCGGAAATGCCGGACGGCTTGCCCTGGTGGTTGACCTGGTAGAAGGTGGAGATCAGGTCGATATTGTCGTTGTCGCGAAAGTCGTTGGACAAGTTCTTCACCACCGACGAAATCGAAGTGAGCGCGTGGCCGCGCAGCGGCGAGCTGTCCTGGAACTGGTAGTTGATGCGTACGCCGATGCCGCGGTTGGTCGCTTCCAGGCCGGTGGGCGAATCGTTGCGGATGTCGCGGTTGTAGCGGCTGACGTTAATGCCGCGCAACACCTCGGTATTGGACAGGGCGGTGTAGTTCTTGTTGTACAGGTAGCCCACGCCCGGATCGATGGAGGTGATGGCGGCGGTGTTGCCGGTCGAAAGCGAGTGATCGTAATGCGGCGTCACCAGCACATCGAGGTCGCTGTTTACCTTCCACAGGAACTTGGTGATGAAGCTCTTGCCGCCGGAGCCATTTTGCTTGCGGCCGGTGGTCAGGTTGTTCAGCAGGCCGGGGAAGTTGGTCTTGCTGGCGAACAGGCGCATGGCCACGTCGTCCGACAGGCGGCCGCTGAGGGCGGCCGAGGCGCGGTATTCGTCGTCGCTGGATTTGAACAGGCTGACGTTGGTCTTCATTGGTCCGGCGCCGATCGGCTTGGTGGTCATCACCACCGCGCCGGCGATGGCGCTCTTGCCGAACATGGTGCTTTGCGGTCCCTTCAGCACTTCCACGCGTGACACGTCGGACTGGTCCTTGAACGCCTGCTGCGCCTGGGCGTAGGGCAGGTCGTCGATGATGACAGCGATGTCGCCTTCGATGCCCAGGTTGTTCGAGGTGGTGCCGATGCCGCGCATATTGATGCTGTTGGTGCCGACCTGGGTGCCGACCGAGATCGACAGGGCGGGGGACAGGTTGACGATATCGTTGAATTCGCGCACGTTGTTGCGCTGCACGTACTCTTCGCCCAGCACCGTGATGGACTGCGGCACGTCCTCCAGTTTTTCAATGCGGCGGTTGGCGGACACCACCACCGTTTCCAGCTTCAATTGTTCGCCTGCGGGCGGGTTTTGCTGCGCCTGCGCCGGCGCGGCGATGCCCAGGGCCAGCAGCGCCGCCGCTGCCGCTATCGGGGTCGGGCGGTGCCGGATTGCGGCCTGCCACTGTTTACCAGTCATCTCTTGTCTCCGTTATCGGTTTTATAAGTCAGAACTGTATCGATTTACTGTAACGTTACAGTAAATGGCAAAAAAATATAGCCATCGCGTCTTGTCAAAGTCCGGCGGTCTTACACCGACGGCACTTGGTAAAACGATTTACTGTAACGTTGCAGTAAGCTTAAACCAATGCGGTTTGAAGTCAACAACAATTTTGTTTCCACGCGCATGCACGTTGCGGCGAGTGCTGGTAGCGGCCGCTTTGATCCAGATCAAAGAATCCGGCCGCGCCTCCCTGCATAGTATGCGGCGCCGGCACTTGCACGGCGACCATATGAAGGAGGATAGAACTATGCGCACGCAACAACCGGGTGCGGCGGCCTTGACCGCTGCCGAAGTCATGGCCCGCCTGCTCATCACGGTCGGGCCGGAAGCGGGCGTGCAGCACGCCATCGGCCTGATGCTCAAGCACCGCCTGGGGGGGCTGCCGGTGGTGGACGCGCAGGGCTGCCTGGTCGGCATGCTGAGCGAGGGCGACCTGCTGCGCCGCGCCGAGCTGGGCGAGGGCGCGGCACTGCCGCCCTGGCTCGCGCTGCTGCGCGCCAGGGGCGGCGGCAATGACAGCGGCAAGCGCGGCGCGCTGGTCGGCGAGGTGATGAGCGCGGCCGCCGTCTGCGTGGCGCCCGGCACCCCGCTCGAGCAAGTGGCGGCGCTGATGGAGGAGTTCGGCATCCAGCGCGTGCCGGTGCTGCGCGACGGACGGCTGGAGGGTATGGTGAGCCGGGCCAACCTGCTGCAAGCGCTGCTGCGCCTGGTGCCGGCGGCCGCTCCGGCTGCGGACGGGAGTGACGAGGCTGAAACCGACATGGCGGACGGTGACGGTACGGTGAGCCTGGTGGAGACGGCCGCGCTCGAAATGGACTCGGACATCGGCGCGCTGGGCCTGGGCCTGATCGACACGTTCAAGCTGCGCCGTTCGCAGCGCGCCTTCAGCCCGAGGGAGCTGCCGCGCTATCGGCTGTCGCGCCTGCTGTGGGCGGCTTTCGGCATCAACCGGGCGTCGGAACGCGGCCGCACCGCGCCGTCGGTGTCCAATGCGCAGGAGATAGACATTTACGTGGCCACGGCCAACGGCTGGTACCGCTACGACCCGGACGCGCCGGCCCTGCTGCTGTGCGGCCGGGCCGACATCCGCGCTGCGACCGGCAAGCAGGACTATCCCGCCAGCGCGCCGGTCACGCTGCTGTACGTGGCCAACCTGGCCCGGCTGCCGGCGGAGGACCACGCCGAGCGCCTGCTGCACGCCGCATTCGATGCGGGCCACATCAGCCAGAACGTGTACCTGTTCTGCGCTGCCGAAGGCATGGCCACGGTGGCGCGCGGCTGGTTCGATGCTGCCGAACTGGCTGCGCTGATGGGGCTGGGTAGCGGGCAGCGGGTCATGCTGGCGCAGACGGTAGGCTATCCGGTCGAGACGGCGTGAGCCTGTTTGCGCGCGCCGGCGGGCTTGCCGTCGCCTGAAGGCCTATCCAGAAAAGTGGTTTTGTGTAAATATTGACCGGTTAGCTCACTTACCGGTCCATCCATGAAAAAATCACTCTCGAGCCTCTTTCTCAGCGCCGGCCTGCTGGCCTTTGTGCCCGTTGCCGGCCACGCCGCCAAGCCTGCCGTCCCGGCCACGCCGGAAAAAATGAACCAGATCTACGCGGAGTACTGGGAAGAGTACTCGAAGGCGAATCCGCTGTCCGCCACCTTCAACGGCGACAACCGCTACAACGACCGCTTCGGCCCCATCACGTCCAGGGAAGCACTGGCCGAGCGCAAGCGCCTGGCCGACAAATACCTGGCCCGCACCGCCGAATTCGATCCAGCCAGGCTGGGCGCCGAGGACCGTATCAGCTACGATCTGCTGCGCTACAAGCTGCAGCAGTCGCTGGACGATATGCGCTTCCCGTCGCAGCTCACGCCCATCAACCAGACCTTCAGCCTGCACCTGCTGTTCGCGCAGCTCGGTTCGGGCAAGCTGGCGCAGCCCTTTGCCACGGTGAAGGATTACGACAACTGGCTGGCGCGCGCGGCCGGCTTTGCCCCGGCGGTGGACGGCATGATCGCCGACATGCGCGCCGGCATGGCGCGCGGCGTGGTGCAGCCCAAAATCGTCACCAGGCAGATCCTGCCGCAGCTGGAGAACCTGGGCACCGCCGACCTGGCCAAGAGCGTCTACATGGCGCCGGTGCGCCAGTTCCCCAAGGATTTCGGCGAGCAAGACAAGGCGCGCCTGACGGCCGCCTACTCGAAGCTGGTGGGCGAGCAGATTGCGCCAGCCTACCAGCGCCTGCTGGCCTTCATGCGCGACACCTACCTGCCGGCCAGCCGCGAGACCGTGGGCCTGGGTGCGCTGCCGGAAGGGAAGGCGTGGTATGACTCCAAGGTGCGCAGTTCGACCACCACCGCGCTCACCGCCGAGGAGATCCACACCATCGGCCTGAACGAGGTGACCCGCATCCGCGCGCTGTTCGAGCAAGCCAAGCAGCGCGTCGGCTTCCAGGGCACGCTGAAGGAGTTCTTCGTGCACCTGAACACCGCGCCGGAGCAGCGCTTCAGCACCCGCGAGCAGATCCAGGCCGCCTACGAAAGCCTGCGTCCGCGGGTGGAGGCGAAGACGCCGCAGTTCTTCGGCAAGATGCCGAACACCCCGTTCGAAGTGCGCCCGGTGGAATCGTTTCGCGAAGTGAGCGCCGCGCCGGCCCAGTACTTCGCGGGCCTGCCGGACGGTTCGCGTCCCGGCATCTTCTACTACAACGCCTACAAGCCGGAAACGCGCACCCGCTTCACCACGGTGGCGTTCTTCCTGCACGAAGCGATTCCAGGCCACCATTTCGAGATCAGCCTGGCCAAGGAACAGACCGGCTTCCCGGCGTTCCGCCGCAATGAAGGTACTGGCGCCTTCAGCGAAGGCTGGGGCCTGTACAGCGAAATGCTGGGCCAGGAGATGGGCTTGTACGACGATCCGTGGCAATGGTGCGGCCGCCTGTCGGCCGAGATCTGGCGCGCGGTGCGGCTGGTGGTCGACACCGGCATCCACGCCAAGGGCTGGACGCGCGAGCAGGCCATCGCCTATTTCGTCGACAATGTGCCGCAGAACGAGGTGGTGGCGGTGCAGGAGGTGGAACGCTATATCGCCGCGCCGGGCCAGGCCCTGAGCTACAAGATCGGCGAACTGAAGCTGCGCGAACTGCGCGCGCGCGCTGAACAGCAGCTAGGCGCGAAGTTCGACCTGCGCGCCTTCCACGACGAAGTACTGTCGCACGGCTCCGTGCCGCTCAGCGTGCTGGAAGCGGCAGTGGACCGCTGGCTGGCGCGCCAGGCGGCGACTGCGGGTGCTAGTGCAGGCTCTTGATCTTCCGCACCACGTTCTCGACTACCGGACCGACCTCGTTGACGATCTCAACGAGGGTTTCCTTCGGCACGCCGAGCTTTTTGCTCCAGTAAGCCACTTCCCATTCTTTTTCCACGTGGATACGCGAGCGGTCCCGCTGAAACAAATCGACTAAATTTTCCGCCATGTGTGCTCCTGTTTTTTGGGGCATCACTATAGCCGGACAGGCGCTGCCGCTCTGTGCGATAACGCACACTGGCGGGAAATTCAATCTTGCGGCCCACTGCGGAGCGCGGCGCCGCTGCCATGGCGCTGCGGCGGCGCCCTGCGTTATGCCGCAGCGTTGTCGCCAAGGCGCGCGTCGCGCGGCCGGCTGCCGTAGTGGCGGCGGTACGCGGTGGAAAAGTTGCAGGCCGCCGAGTAGCCGGCCGCGTCCGCCGCCTGCGCCACGCTGGCCCCGCCCTGCAGCAGTGCGTGCGCGCGCTGCATGCGCAGCTGGCGCACGCGTTCGAAGACCGTGACGCCCCACGCGCGCCGGGTGAGCGCCTGCAGCGACACCGGATTGGTGCCCAGCTCGCGGGCTATGCCCTGCATCGACAAATCGGCGCCGCAGCTGCTGCGCAGCAATTCCTCCAGGCGCGCCAGGCGGCGCAGGTCAAGCTCGCGCAGGGCTGGCTTGGCTGCCGCCGTGGCCTGCTGGGCGCCGACCGCCGCCAGCGCCTCGGCTGCCAATTCGATGCAGCGCGCTTCCAGGCGCAGGCGCTGCAGGCCGGGCATCAGCGCCTGCGGCGCCAGGATCTGCCTTGCCAGTTCGCGGGCGCGTGGCGTCACGGTCCACGGCTGGCGTGCCAGGTGTTCGCCGTGAAAGGACTGCAGCGCGCCGTGCGCGGCATGCCCCTGCAAACCGCCGTTCTCCAGCCACTCGGGCGTAAGCGTGAGGCTGACCTTGCGCTCGCTGCGGCCGGCCAGCCAGCGGCGCGAGAACATCTCTTGTTCGGCCAGGTTGACCAACGCACCCGCGCTGCGCTGGCGCGGATCAGCCGTGGCCGGGCCGAGGTGAAAGCGGTGATGGCCGAACGAGAGGTCGGTGGCGCCGTCGACCAGCAGCACGATCTTGATGCCGGGATTTAAGTGGTTGCTGGTGTTCATGGTGTGCAGGTCGCGCACGCAGGCGGCGTGCAGGATCAGGCCGGGGCGCAGCTGCAGCGTGTCGAACTGGCCATGCAGCACTTCCTCGTCGGCGGGCGCGCTGTTGTTGAAGGTGTAGGCGGCGCCCAGCAGGCCGGCGCTACGCACCAGGTCGGCCCGCGTGACAAACCGTGTGCTGCCGCACACTGGTGGCGCATTATTTGCCGAATCATACATTTTCTTTTTCCTTGCAAATGTTGCTTAGACAAGATTCTGCCACACTGGCGGTCTTTATGAAATAAGAATCATTCGTATTTGCACACATGGAGAAGATAATGCAGTCCCCAACGAAGTTCCCGTCGACATTCCCCGTACCGCTGCCGCTCGCCAGCCTGCTGTGCGCCGCGTTCGCCCTGCCTGCCGTGGCACAGTCCGATATGCCCACCGTGGTGGTGACCGCGTCCTCCCTGGAACAGACGTTGAAGGATGCGCCGGCCAGCATTTCAGTGTTGACGCGGGCGGACATCGAGAAGCGCCCGGTGGTCGAACTGGCCGAGCTGCTGGGAACGGTTGAGGGCGTGTCGCTGTCGCGCAGCGGCAATGCGGTGCCCGGCGTGCAGTTGCGCGGCCTGGGCCAGGCTTACACGCTGTTCCTGGTGGACGGCAAGCGCGTAAACGCCACCAGCGTGAGCTTCCGTGGCAACGATTACGACACGGGCTGGGTGCCGACTTCGGAAATTGAACGGATTGAAATCGTGCGCGGCCCGATGTCCTCGCTGTACGGGTCGGACGCCATCGGCGGCGTAGTCAACATCATCACCCGCAAAGTGGGCAAGACCTGGCGCGGCTCCATGAAGCTGGACACCGTGCTGCCGAGCGACGATGCGCAGGGCGACACCCGCACGGCCAGCTTCAGCGCCAGCGGCCCGCTGATTGCGGACGTGCTGGGCCTGCGCGTGTCGGCCGGGTACGACAAGCGCGAAGGGGACGGCAAGGTCAATGCGCCGGTGAACGGCGTGACGCAGCCGGGCTTCCCGCTGATCGCCAACCGCCAGTTCGGCGGCGCGCTGTCGTGGATGCCGGCGGCCGGGCAGGACGTGAAGCTGGGTTACGACACCAGCCGGCGCGACCACGGCGGCTTCATCCTGGAACGCCACGCCAGCGCGCTCAGCCACCAGGGGCGTTACGATTTCGGCCGCTCCGAGGTCACGCTGAACGCGGACGAGACGCGCAACCTGGTGGGTACCGTGACGGGCCAGGTCAATCCGAACAAGGCCAACAACAACAGCCTGGACGGCAAGCTGGTGCTGCCGTGGGACGCGGCCCGCCAGACCATCACCGTGGGCGGTGAACTGCGGCGTGAGAAACTGTTCGACCCTGCCAACGTGACCGGCCTGCCGGGCACGCCCGGCTACCGCCAGAATCCGACGGTGAAGCTGAGCCAGTACGCGGCCTTCGTGGAGGATGAAGTGGCGCTGCGCGACGGCCTGAAGCTGACCATCGGCGACCGCTATGACCACCACGAGAACTTCGGCGCGCACCACAGCCCGCGCGCCTACCTGGTCTATCACGCCACGCCCGGCATCACGCTCAAGAGCGGCTGGGCGCGCGCCTTCCGCGCGCCGACGCTGCTGCAGGGCAGCCAGAACTGGGGTTCGGTGTCGTGCGGCAGCGCCACGGTGGGCTGCTACATTGTTGGCAGCGCTGCGCTGAAGCCGGAAACGAGCACCAGCAAGGAACTGGGCGCGCAATTCGACTACGGCAAGGTGGGCGGCGGTTTCACGTTCTTCCGCAACGACCTGAAGGACATGATCGACATCACCAGCCGTACGGCGGACCGCAAGCTGGCGCCGTCGTACAGCAATTTCATCGGCTTCCTGCCGGACGGGCGGCCGATCTTTGCCTATCAGAATATCGCCAAGGTGCGCACCAAGGGTGTGGAGACCAGCCTGAGGGCGGAATTCTCGCCGCAGGTGTCGGTTCGGGCCAATTACACTTACACGGACGCGAAGAACGTCAGCGGCGCGATCGGGCTGCCGATGATTTACCGGCCCAAGAACAACGCCAACGTGACGCTGGACCTGCGTCCGGCCGACAGCTGGACCGCGTCCGCCACCGCGCGCTACATCGGGGAACAGTACCTGAACGTGCCTGCCAGCGGCCTGAACCTGGTGAAAAAGGGCGCTTACACCGTGGCGGACGTGAACGCGGCCTACCGCTGGAACAAGAACCTGACCGTCAGCGCAGGTGTGCTGAACCTGGGCGACAAGGGCAGCCAGCGCGACACGTCGGCCGACTTCAACGAGGAAGGCCGCCGCGTATTCCTGTCTCTGTTGGCGAAATTCTGATGAACACGCATCCGCGTATGACATTGCCGCGCGCGATGCTCGCCGTGGCGCTGGCGGCTGCGGTGGCCACCGCTCCGGCGCTGGCCCATGCGGCCGAGGGGGCGCAAACTGGGGCCGGCCTGGCGAGCTTCGGCGGTACGCTGGAGGCGCAGACGCACCGCGAGCATCCGCTGCAGCTGGCCGAGGGCGACTTTGTGCAGGGGCGGCTGGTGGGCAAGGGCATGCGTTTGGTGCTGATGGACCGCGACGGCAAGCGCGCCAAGATATTGGCCAAGGGCCGCCGCGACGACCAGGACTTCATGTTCGTTGCGGGCGACCGTGGACCGTATGCGCTGGACGTGCGCGCGCCGGAAGCGGGCAGCTACCAGTTGAGCGTGCAGCATCGCGTGCCGCGTGCGGAGCAGGTGGCGCCGCCGCCGGCCATCGACAGCCCGCGCCTGCGCGCGCTCCAGCAGCAACTGGCGCAGGGCGGCGGCACGGATGCTTTCTGGGCCGAAGCTGCAGCGCAGGGCGGGCCGCTGATCGAGGGAGGCACGGCAGGTGCAACGGCTGGCAGCGGCCCGCAGATCAGCCCGTCCCTGGCCAGGGACGAACTGCTGCTCACCTTCCTGTGGCGCGGCGCACAGCGCAATGTCCGCATCTTGGGCGCGCCATCGTCGGACCACGATGAGATGCAGCGCCTGGGCGGCAGCGACGTGTGGTACCGCAGCTACCGGGTGCCGGCCAGCACCCGCCTGAGCTACCGCCTGGCGCCGGACGTGCCGGAATTGAATGGCACGGCCATGCAGCGCCGCCGCGCCATCCTCGCGACGGTGCAGCGCGACCCGCTGAACCCGCGCAGCTTTCCGGCCAGGCCGCTTGACCAGTACGACGGCGCCTCGGTGCTGGAACTGCCCGCTGCGCCCCCGCAGCAGTGGGTGCAGCCGCGTGCCGGCGTGCCGCAGGGCGGGCTGGAAAAGCTGCGCCTGGCCAGCAAACACCTGGGCAACGAACGCGACATCTACTTGTACCGTTCGCACGGCTACCGTCCTGGTGCAAAGGGCAACGCCCTGGTCGTGCTGTTTGACGCCGAGAACTACACCACCGACGTGCCCACGCCGGCGATCCTGGACAACCTGGTCGCCGCCGGCGCCTTGCCGCCCACCGCCGCCATCCTGATCGCCAATCCCAGCGGCGAGACGCGCTCGGCCGAGCTGCCGCCCAACCCGGCGTTCGCGCGCTTCCTGTCGCAGGAACTGATGCCGTGGGCGCGCCAGCGGGGTGTGCATGCGCCGGCCGCGCAGACGGTGATCGCAGGCGCCAGCTATGGCGGGCTGGCGGCGGCCTATGCGGGCCTGAAGCATCCCGAACTGTTCGGCAAGGTGTATAGCCAGTCCGGCTCGTTCTGGTGGGCGCCGCCGCAGCAGGACGCCGAGTGGCTGACCCGCCAGTTCGTGGACCTGCGTGCCGCTGCGCGCCGGCCGCCGCTGCGCTTTCTGCTGGAGGCCGGGCAGTTCGAAACCGGCCGCAATGGCGGCGCCGGCATTGTCGATACCACCCGCCATTTGCGCGATGTATTGCGCGCCAAGGGCTACGCGGTGGCGCACCGCGAATACGCGGCGGGCCACGACTATTACCACTGGCGCGGTAGCCTGGCGAATGGCCTGATAGAGATGATAGGCAAAAGGTGAAGCACTAAACGTTGAATCGCGGTTAAAATACGCCGTTTCCATCCCAGCGAATTGACCGACGTGCTACGCCGTATGCTGCCCCTGCTAATTGCCTACCTGTTGCTGATGTCGCAACAGGTAGCGCTGTCGCACGGCTATACGCACTGGGCGCCGATACAAAAGGCCGTTGGCGGCGAAATGCTGGCCTCGGCCAGCGCCGCACCGGAAGCCACGCTGGTCGACCACATCTGCCTGCAATGCGTGGCCGCCGCGGAACTGGCGTTCGCCGTCAGCAGCCCGCTGCTGCGCTTCAAGGCGCCCGACAGCAGGCCTTCCTTGCCGGCGCAGCTGTTGCTGCAGGTGCGCGAGCGCCTTGCCACCGTTGTATTCCAATCCCGGGCTCCCCCGGTCCTCTGACAAAAAAACACTCCCAGTCGGGCATGCGCGCCAGGAAGGCGCGCAGCCGCTTCACGTCTTTTTTGTTTTAGAGGTTCATATGATTTTCACCCGTACCCTGATCGCTACGGCGGTCCTGTCCGCCATTTCGTCCGCCGCTGTTGCCCAGTCCACCGACGCGGCCATTCCCAAAGTGCTGGTGACCGCCAGCCCCTTCAAAACGGCGGAGGGCGACCAGATCCTGACTCCTGCCAAAGTGCTGGCCGGCGACGAGCTGCGCGACAAGATGGGCAGCTCGCTGGGCGATACGCTGTCGCAGGAACTGGGCGTGTCCGCCTCGGCCTTCGGCGCCGGCGCCTCGCGTCCCATCATTCGCGGCATGGAAGGCGCGCGCGTCAAGATGCTGGAGAACGGCATGGCGGTGTCGGACGTGTCCGGCCTGTCGAACGACCATGCGGTGGCGGCCGAAGGCGCGGTGGCGCGCCAGGTTGAAATCCTGCGCGGCCCTGCGGCGCTGCTGTACGGCTCGGGCGCCATCGGCGGCCTGGTCAACGTGGTCAACGAGCGCATCCCGACCGCGCTGGAAAAGAAGCCGACCGGCCAGGTCGAAGCGCGCTACAGTACCGTCGACAGCGGCAAGAACCTGTCCGGCACCGTCGACGGCGCAGTAGGCCAGTTCGCGCTGCATGTGGACGGCAACTTGCGCAACGCGGACGACTACAAGATTCCGGAAAACCGCGTGGTCAACGACCCTGGCTCGGCTTCCGGCCGCCTGCCGCATTCGGCCACGCGCGAACGCAACGCGGGCCTGGGCGGTTCCTATATCGCGGACTGGGGTTTTGTTGGCGCTTCCGTGTCGCGCCTGGACAATGTGTACGGCATCCCGAGCGATGAAGGTTCGAAGATCGACCAGAAGCAAACCCGCTACGATATCGACAGCCTGGTGCGCAAGCCGTTCGACGGTTTCGAGAGCTTCAAGTTCAAGGCCGGCTACACCTCCTACGAACACGCGGAGCTGGACGAAGAGAACGCGCCTGTGGTGATCTTCAACAACCGCTCGCTGGAAACCCGCGCCGAGCTGGCGCACAACCCGATCGCCGGCATGCGCGGCACCTTCGGCGTGCAGACCGAAAACACGCACTTCTCTGCGCTAAGCCCTGAAGGCGCGGCCGATACCGTGCCGGTCACGCATTCGACTTCCACCGCCGGCTTCCTGGTGGAAGAAGCCAGGGTGGGCGAGTTCCTGCTGAGCGCCGGCGCCCGCGTGGAATCGGTCAAGCGCAAGCCCGTGACCGGCCAGGACCGCGCTTTCAACTTGAATTCTGGCTCGCTCGGCACGTTGTGGACCTTCGCGCCAGGCTATGGCGCAGGCGCCACCTTCTCGTACGCCGAGCGCGCACCGGCCACGGAAGAGCTGTACTCCGGCGGCCCGCACGACGCCACCGTCACCTTCGACATCGGCAACCCGGACTTCAGGAAGGAAGCCTCGCGCAACATCGAATTGAGCGTGCAGAAGACCACGGGCCTGGTTCGCTGGAAGGCCAACCTGTTCCGCAACAAGGTGCGCGATTTCATCTACGGGCATATCACGGGCCAGCTGCTGGACGAGGAAGGCAACCCGGGCGACGAACTGCGCGAGCGCATCTTTGAGCAGGCCAACGCCACCATCAAGGGCGCGGAAGCCGAAATCACCTATAACGCGCAGGGCAGCGGCTGGTCGGGACGCCTGTTCGCCGATACCTCGAAGGGCAAGCTGGATAACGCGGGCAACCTGCCGCTGCAGCCGGCCAGCCGTTTCGGCGCCAGCGTCGGCTTCCGCGAAGGCGCATGGCGCGGCGGCTTGTCGCTGGTGCACGCGAACGGCCAGGACCGCCTGGCGTCGTTCGAGACCACGCCGACCGCGTCGTACAACCAGGTCAATGCGAACTTTTCGTACACGCAGAAACTCGGCTCGCAGGACGTCACCTGGTTTGTGCTGGCCAAGAACCTGCTGAACGACGAGATCCGCATGTCGACCTCGGTGCTGAAGGATATCGCGCCTTTGCCGGGCCGCAATATCGTGCTGGGCGTGCGCACCAAGTTCTGATCAGCGCTTGGGCCTGCGCTTGGTGTAACTGCCCGAGCGCGGCGCTTTCCTGGCCCGGTATTTAGCGATGCCGCGCCAGGACCAGATGCCAAAGGCAATGAACACCGGCAGCAGCAATAGGGCCGACCAGTACGTAAAAGACTGCGAAAGCATGGGGGGTGTGCATGACTGCCTGAAAGGGCCGCCATTCTAGCACGCACCCCCGTGCTCAGTTTTGCGCCGCTTGCCAGGCGTAGGGGCCGATAATGGTGCCGACGAATCCGCCCGCCTTGCGGGTGGACAGGAACGTGGCGTCCAGCTTGTCCGCCAGTGTCCTGGTCTTGCCGCCGATGGTATAGCTGAACGCCATGCTGCCGCCATCTGCCTTCAAGGTCAACGTCGCGGTGTCGCCCGCAAGCGGCGCGCTGGCCACCAGCACATCCTCATTCGATTTCGCCCTGGTGTACAGGGCCAGCACATTCTTGCCGCCGATGCGGCTTATTCCGTAGAACAGATGGGACTCGTCGCTCTGGTAGGCCAGCAGGCCGGCGCGGTCGCCGTCGTGTACGGGGCGGAAGCTGAGCGTGGTGGATACGGTGGTGATGTGGTGCTGCTGGCGGCGCGCGATAAAAGATGGCGTGCTTTTCAGGTCGCCCAGCCGGCCGCCCGGCGTCAGTACCAGCTGGCCTTTGTCCAGTTTGTAGAATGGGGTGGCCGGCGTGCGTACGCCTATCCATTGGTCCGACAGGGTGCTGCCGCTGAATTCGTCCGTATAGCTGATATCACCGGTGAAAGGCTGGGCCGGCCGGACGCCGGTGCCTAAACCGGGAATAGCCGGCTTGGGAACGGTGAACGGAATGCGCTTGCCCGCTTCCAGCACCACCGGCCAGCCATCCTGCCATGTCACCGGCAGCAAGAAGGTTTCGCGGCCGATGTTGTACAAGTCCGGGCCGTAAGGGCGGGTGGCCAGGAAGGTGGCCCACCATTCGCCGCTCTGCGTCTGCACGAACTTGGCATGGCCGGCCGAGGTCACTGGGTTGGCGCGGCTGGCGTCCAGTGAGCGCTGGCTCAGGATGGGGTTGTGCTCGAACGGCACGAACGGACCGCGCACGCTGGTGGAGCGGAACACCACCTGGGAGTGCTGGTCGCCGGTGCCGCCTTCGGCCGCGGTCAGGTAGTAGTACTCGCCGCGCTTCAGCAAGTGCGGTCCCTCGATCCAGATCGGCTTGGTGGAAATGTCGACACCGCCGTTTACGATCAGCGTGCGCTCGCCCACCATGGCGAGCGTTTTCGGATCAAACTCCTGCACCCAGATCGCGCGGTGGCCGTCGTAGCGCGGGGTTTCAACAGGATCGCCATTGTTCACGATGTAGGCCTTGCCGTCGGTGTCCCAGAAGATGGACGGGTCGATGCCGCCGAACTTCACGGGCTTGGGATCGGACCACGGGCCGGCCGGATTGGTGGCCGTCATCACCACGTTGCCGCCGCAGTCGACGCAGGTGGTAACCACGTAGAACACGCCGTTGTTGTGCGAGATGTCCGGCGCGTAGATGCCGCGCGAGGAGCGCAGACCCTGGAAGTTGAACTGGCCGGGACGGCTGATGGCGTTGCCGATCTGCTTCCAGCTCACCAGGTCGCGCGAGTGGAACACCGGCAGGCCGGGATAATTCGTGAACGAGGAGTTGATCAGGTAGTAATCGTCGCCCACGCGGGTGACCGACGGGTCCGGGTAGTAGCCAGACAGGATGGGGTTGCGGAATTCGTTGGCGGCCGGCTGCGCGCTTTCCTGCGCGTGGCCTTCGTAGCTGAAGCGCTCGAAGCGTGCCTCTGCGGCGTGTGCGCTCGCGGCTGTACCGGCCAGGGCGGCGGCGAGGATGATCGCCAGGCGTTGTTGTCTCATTGTTGTTGTCTCGCTGTTATTGTAAGTTTTTGACGTCTACCATAGCGTATATCATAATGAATAGCGCTACCATTAGCATCCTGCCGGATTCGGCATAAGACGTCAACAGGAGACATGATGAATCGACTTTGCCGCGGCGCCGCTGCCGCATGGACGGCTGCGCTTTGCCTGGGCAGCCTGACCGGACTGCCCGCCGCCGCCGCCGACAACGGCAATGGCAGCTACACCAACCCGCCGCTGTACGCCGACTACCCGGACCCGGACATCATCCGCGTGGGCGAAGACTTCTATTTCGTCACCACCACCTTCGCCAACAGTCCCGGCCTGACGCTGCTGCACTCGAAAGACCTGGTGAACTGGGCCTTCGCCTCGCACCTGGTGCCACGGCTGGACGGCGATGAGCGCTTCGACCTGAAGCAGGGCGGCGCCTACCGCCACGGCATGTTTGCCGCCAGCCTGCGGCACCACGCCGGCATGTTCTACGTGGCGGTAACGCCGGTCAACCAGAACACGCGTATCTACTACAGCAAGGATATCAAGGGGCCGTGGGCCTACCATACCCTGGACCGCCCGGCCTTCGACCCGGCCTTGTTCATTGAACCGGATGGCAAGGCCTATATCGCAAGCTCCGGCGGCTGGGACGGCACGGTCACACTGCTGACGCTCAGCGGCGATTTCTCCAAGGTGACGGATGCGCGCAAGATCCACTATTACAAGGGGGCCGAAGGCTCGAAGCTGGTCAGGCGCGGCGAGTACTACTACCTGTTTAATGCCTTGCCTTCCAAACTGGCGCTGGTGGTGTCGCGCGCGAAAAGCCTGCAAGGACCTTGGGAGACGCGCCCGCAGATCGACGATCGCAGCGGCGGTCACCAGGGCGCCATCGTCGATCTGCCGGACGGCGGCTGGTATGGTTTCGTGATGGTGGACGCAGGGCCGATCGGGCGCATGACGAATATCAGTCCGGTGTTCTGGGAAGATGGCTGGCCCGTGTGGGGCACGAAGGAGGCGCCGGGCCGCGTGCCTGCGGTGGCGCCCAAGCCAGTACAAGGCCGGCCGGTACTGGCGCTGGCCGCCTCGGACGATTTCAGCGCGCCGCGGCTGGGGCTCCAGTGGCAGTGGAACCACAACCCGGTCGACAGCCGCTGGTCGCTTGGCGAGCGGCCGGGCTTCCTGCGCTTGAAGCCGACCGAGGCGACCGAGTTCTGGACCGCGCGCAATACGCTGACGCAGAAAGGGCAGGGGCCGTGGAGCCGTGGCGTCGTATCGCTCGACGTGGCCAATCTGAAGGAGGGCGACGTGTGCGGCTTCGGCACGCTGGGCAAGTTCAACGGCCATATCGCCGTGGTGGGCGGCGCCGGGGGCAAGCTGTCGCTGCGCATGGAGGTGATCGAGGATACGGCGGCGGGCAGGCAGTCGGATGTGCGGGTGCCGTCGCTGCCTTTGCCGGCGACATCGGCTTTGGCGGCCGGCAGGATCCACCTGCGCACGGACATGGACTTCAAGACCAATCTGGCCGAGGTGGCGTACAGCGTGGACGGCAAGCAGTGGCACGGCCTGGGCGGCAGCTTCAAGCTGGCCTATGACTGGCGAACCGGCACGTTCCAGGGGCAGCAGTTTGCGCTGTTCTGCTACAACCCGAAACCCGGCGCGGGCTTCCTCGACGTGGACAGCTTCGAGTTCACCCGCGCCGAGGCGCCGCCGCAGAGCTAAGGCCGCGCGCGGCCAGGCAGTTGTGGCAGGCCTGCGCTTTGCGGCAGGCCTGGGCGGCGCGGCTGCCGGGTCAGGCGGCGCGCTGCGGCATGTCGCGCAGCGCCTTGGCGATAGCTTCGCGCAGCGGCTTGGCGCGCAGCTGGTCGTCGAAGGGGGCAGGGCGCTGCGCCTTGCCGTCGGTGCGCGCCGCTTCCTTCCACGTCTGCAGCCAGTTCACGTGGTCGGCCATGCCCCACAGCAGGAGGTCGCGGCAGCGCGGATAGCTCAGCGTCAGGTCGAGGTAGTCGCGCGCCAGGGCGGCCACACCCGCATCGCGCTTGGCGAAATCCACCGGCAGCTTGCGGTCGTTCACGTCGAACTCCGTAATCAGCAAGTCGTAGCCCATGCCGGTCGCCTCGTCCAGGAACTTGCGCCACTCACTGCTGGCGGCCGTGTCGGCGGGCGGCAGCGAATCGCCGATGTGGCTTTGCAGGCCGAGCGCATGCACCGGCGTGCCGCGTGCACGCAAGTCGGCCAGCAGCTTGAGCACGCCCGCGCGATGCTTGGCACTGCCCGCGCCGGGATTCATGTAGTCGTTGTAGACCAACTGCGCGTGCGGCGCATGTTCGTGCGCCAGCCGGAAGGCCAGGTCGATCTCGTCCAGCGCGCCCAGGCGCTTGCTGAACACGTTCTCGATCAGCCGGCCCGTGGCCGGGTCGACCGCCTCGTTCACCACGTCGTAGCTGACGATGTCCTTGCCGAAGTGGCCGCACACGGCCTTGATATGCTCACCCAGCAAACGCTCGGCGGCCTGCTTGGGCTGGGCGCCGAAGTCGTAGGCGCTGACCCAGTCCGGCAGCCATTTCGGCGATTGCCAGATCAGTGTGTGGCCGCGGATCGCCATGCCTTCCTTCTTGGCCCAGGCGAACATTTCGTCCGGCACCGCGAACTGGTGCGGGCCGGGACGCGGCTGCAGCGCTGGCCATTTGGTCTCGTTCTCGGCTACGATCATGTTGCACTCGCGGGCCATGAGCTGGCGGTAGGCAGGGCCGCCCACCTTGCCAAGCGCATTACCGAAGCGCATGCCCTTTTTCGCGGCGATGTCTTTCAGCGGCTCGGGTGCGGGTGGGGCGGCCAATGTTTCGGCCAGGGCCGATGGCGGCAGCAGCAGGGCGCCGGCGGCGGCTCCGAGCAGGTGCAAGGTGTTGCGTCGCGTAGTCATGTGTCTCCTTTGTTAGATTTTATAACGGCGTTTAGTGCGGAATGATAGCGCAATCTATTCTATTTCGGCTTATCATGTTATATCAACCATTTTCGCAGGAAACAGCCTGAATGCACCCAGATTCCAAACGCAGTCCGAATATGATCGACGTGGCCAGGCTGGCCGGCGTGTCGCCCATGACGGTGTCGCGCGTCATGAACGGTAAAGACATCGTGCGCGGCAGCACCCGCAAGAAGGTGGCCGAAGCGGTGGCGGCGCTGAACTACGCGCCCAATCCGGAAGCGCGCACCATCGCCGGCCTGAAGCCGATACGGGTCGGCTTCCTGTACAGCAAACCGAGCGGCGCCTACCTCGCGGAATTCCTGCTTGGCCTGCTCAACCAGGCCAGCCTGAATAATGTGCAGTTGCTGGTGGAGCAGTGCGGGGAGGGCAAGGAGGCATTGACGCAGGCGCAGCGCCTGCTGGACAGCAACCTGGATGGCATCATCCTGCCGCCGCCGCTGTGCGACCGCGCCCCGATTGTCGACCTGGCGGTCAATTCCGGCGTGCCGCTGGTGGTGGTGGCCTGCGGCCAGCCCGACAGCCGCGCCAGCGCCGTCAGCATCGATGAACACGGCGCCGCCTACGAAATGACGCGCCACCTGATCGAACTGGGACATGAACGCATCGGTTTCGTGATGGGCAACCCGGCCCAGTCCTGCAGCGCGCTGCGGCTGGCCGGCTACCAGGCCGCGCTGCGCGATTTCGGCGGCCAGCTGGCGCCCGAGCTGGTGGTGCCGGGCCTGTTCAACTACCGGTCGGGGCTGGACGCGGCCGAACAGCTGCTGGCGCTGCGCGACCGTCCGACCGCGATTTTCGCCAGCAACGACGACATGGCTGCGGCGGTAGTGGCGGTGGCGCACCGGCTGCGGCTGGACGTGCCGGGCGACCTGACCGTGACCGGCTTCGATGACACCGCGCTGGCCATGACGATCTGGCCGGCGCTGACCACCGTGCGCCAGCCAACAGCGGCCATGGCGGAGGCGGCGGTGCAGTGCCTGGTGCGCCAGGTGCAGGCCCAGCGCAGCCAGCAGCCGGGCGCCACCGAGCAGCTGTCCATCGGCTTCACGCTGATCCGGCGCCAGTCCGACGCGCCGCCCCGGATCCGGCCGCCTGCCCGCGCTTATTGAAAAAGCCGTCTTGACAAGTTGCCTTGCAAAGGAATAGACTGAAATGGTTGCGCTATCTTTTTCCTGTTATCCCATTCATTTGGGTGGTCGCGTAACTCATAAGGTCTTTTCGCCGGCGCCATTCGTGGCCCCGGCGTTTTTTTTTAATACGACGACAACGAGACATGAAACCAATTCCTAACTACACGGCGCTTGGCCGCCTGATGCTGTATGCGGGTATGGCGGTCGGATTCGGCAGTGCGGCAGCCGCTGCGGCCGCGACCCCGGCAGCAAGCCCGGCGCAGCGCGAGCGCGTGCTGATCAACGCCGACTGGCGCTTCCAGATGGGCGACCCGGCCGGCACGTCCGATTCGCTGCGCTACGACGTGCGCCCCGAAGTGAAAATCAGCGAAGACGGCAAGGCGGCGGACGCGGTGCCGGATGCCGCCGTCCAGGCCGGCGCGGCGCAGGCCCCGGTGCTCAAAGCGTGGATACTCCCGACCGGCAACGCCTTCATCCGCGACCCGGCGCGCCGCCACCGGCGCCCCGCGCAGGAGCCCAGGCTGGATGTGGCCTACTTGAAGACCGGCTATGACGACAGCGCCTGGAAGCGCGTCAGCCTGCCGCACGACTGGGCCATCGCCGGGCCTTTCCTGGAGCAGGGGCCATACGGCGGCGTGGGCCGCCTGCCCAGCTGGGGCATAGGCTGGTACCGCAAGCAGCTCGCCATCCCCGCGTCCGACAGGGGCCGCTCCATCTTCCTCGACGTGGAAGGCGCCATGTCCTACTCGTCGGTCTGGCTGAACGGCAAACTGGTGGGCGGCTGGCCTTACGGCTACAACTCCTGGCGCGTGGACCTGACGCCCTACGTGGTGCCGGGAGGCGCCAATACGCTGGCGATCCGTCTCGACAACCCGCCGGAATCGTCGCGCTGGTATCCGGGCGGCGGCATCTACCGCAACGTGTGGCTGACCAAGGCCAACCCGGTGCACGTGGGCCAGTGGGGTACACATGTGAAGACCGCCAAGGTCAGCAAGGCATCCGCCGAAGTGTCGCTGGACGTGGCGGTGGATAACGATTCCGGCGCCGCAGCGGAGGTGGAAGTGGCCACCGCCATCTACAACCTGGACGACAAGGGCGCGAAGACGGGCGGCGTGGTCGCCTCCATCGCACCGGCGCGCATCCGGCTGGCGGCCGGCGCCAGCGGCACGGCCAGCGGCTCGGTGGCCATCGCCAATCCGCGCCTGTGGGGGCCGCCGCCGACGCAGCGTCCGAACCGCTATGTGGCCGTGACCACCGTGAAGCGTGACGGCGCCGTGGTGGACAGCTACGAGACCAAGTTCGGCGTGCGCGAGCTGCGCATGGACCCCAACCAAGGCATGTTCGTCAACGGCGAGCACATTCCGTTCAAGGGCGTGAACAACCACCACGACCTGGGCGCGCTGGGCGCCGCCTTCAACGTGCGCGCCGCCGAGCGCCAGCTGGAGATCCTGATCGAGATGGGCACCAATGCGCTGCGCATGAGCCACAATCCGCCCGCGCCCGAGCTGCTGGAACTGACCGACCGCATGGGCATTGTCGTCATCGACGAAGTGTTCGACGTGTGGGAGCGCAAGAAGACTGCGCTGGACACGCACCTGATCTTCCCCGACTGGCACGAGCAGGACCTGCGCTCCATGCTGCGGCGCGACCGCAACCATCCATCCGTGGTGATCTGGAGCATCGGCAACGAGGTGGGCGAGCAGTATTCGGGCGAGGCCGGCGCCGCCATCGGCCGCAAGCTGCACGCCATCGTGCGCGAGGAAGACCCCGGCCGCCCGACCATGACAGCCATGAACTTCGCCCGCGCCGACATGCCGCTGCCCACCACCGTGGACATGATCAGCGTGAACTACCAGGGTGCGGGCATCCGCACCAATCCGGGCCGCTTCCCCGAGTTCCGCGCGCGCTTCCCGGACAAGGTGATCTTCAGCAGCGAAAGCGCGTCCGCGCTGAGCAGCCGCGGCGAGTACCAGTTCCCGGTGACCGGCGCGCTCACCTCGCCGGTGCGTCCGGACGCAGGCGGCGACTGGGCCACGCGCCAGGTCAGCGCCTACGAGCTGTACGCGGCCGATTTCGGCACCTCGGCGGACCGCTCCTGGGCCGCGCAGGACCAGTATCCCTTCGTGGCGGGCGAATTCGTCTGGTCCGGCTGGGACTACCTGGGCGAACCGACGCCGTTCTATTCCTCGCGCAGTTCCTACTCGGGCATGATCGATCTGGCCGGTTTCAAGAAGGACCGCTTCTACCTGTACCAGGCGCGCTGGAGGCCCGAGCTGCCGCTGGCGCACATCTTGCCGCACTGGACCTGGCCGGGCCGCGAAGGCAAGGTCACGCCGGTGCATGTGTTTACCTCCGGCGACGAGGCCGAGCTGTTCGTCAACGGCAAAAGCCAGGGCCGCAAGAAGCGCACCGAGTTCGAATACCGCCTGCGCTGGGACCTGGTGACGTATGAACCGGGCGAGGTGAAAGTGGTGGCCTACAAGCAGGGCAAGGAATGGACCACCTCCACCGTGCGCACCGTGGGCAGCGCCGCGAAGCTGGACCTGGCGCCGGACCGCAAGCAGATCGCCGCCGACGGCCTGGACCTGTCCTTCATCACCTTGCGCGTGGCGGACAAGGATGGCAACACCGCGCCCATGGCGAAGAACCAGGTCAAGTTCAGCATCGAAGGCCCGGGCGAGATCGTCGCCACCGACAACGGCGATCCGACCAGCTTCGTACCGTTCCCGTCGGCCGAGCGGCCAGCCTTCAACGGCCTGGCGCTGGTGATTGTGCGCGGCAAGCCCGGCCAGCGCGGCGCCATCACCGTGCATGCCGAATCCGCAGCGCTGCAAGGCGCGTCGACCACGTTGCAAGCAAATTAATTAAGTCGTTTCGTGTCCATGTAACAACGCATGGACACGATGTTGTTGACGCAGCGTTGCTGAAAAGGTCACAATCAAATGGTAGCGCTATTCATTTGAATATCTCTACCATTGAATTTTAACGAAGGAGGGTATCCGCACCTGATCGTATATGGCGGCGCACAGAGCGTTTGCGCAACCAACAATTTGCTTTTCCTGACATAAGAAGATTGATGCGCCCGCTGGCGCAGACAACCAAGGCACAAGAGGCCACAACAGAGGAGACAAGTATGACCAAGCAACTGGGAGGCGCCGTCCGGCGCTTTGGCTCGGGGGGAGAAGTGTTTGTAATGACCGTCCTCGCGGGGTTGATTTCCACCGCATACGCACAGACCGAACCGGCCGCAGCGCAGGGCACCACGCCTGCGGCCACGCAAACCACCGCCCAATCGAATACCGAAGCGATCGCCAAGTCGCCAGCCGACAAGGCGGTCGTCACGGTGAGCGGCTTCCGCAGCTCGCTGGGCCTGTCCGCGATGGAAAAGCGCGACAACATCGGCCTGAGCGACACCGTGTTCTCCGAGGACATGGGCAAGTTCCCCGACCCTAATATCGCCGACGCGCTGGCCCGCGTGCCGGGCGTGACCGTGCGCCGCGCCGAGATCGACGGCGAAGGCCTGAACATCTCCATCCGGGGCATGGGCCCGGCCTTCACGCGCGTACTGCTGAACAATGCGCCGATGGCGTCGGCCTCGGCCGGCAGCTGGGGCGGCTCCATCAGCGCCAACCGCGAAGTGGACATGGACTTCCTGCCGTCCGAACTGTTCCGCAGTGCCAGCGTCTATAAAAGCCAGCAGGCCAGCCTGATCGAAGGCGGCATCGCCGGCACGGTCAACATGCGCAGCGTGCGCCCGTTCGACAAGTCCGGCTTCCGTTCTGCCTTCACCCTGAGCGGCAACTACCGCGAGCAAAACAGCAAGACCGGCCACACCGGCTCGGCCCTGGTCAGCAATACCTGGAACGACAGCCGCTTCGGCAAATTCGGCGCGCTGGCCGGTATCGCATGGGGCAACACCGAATACAAGACCGACGGCTTCCAGACCGTGGACATGCGCAACCTGCAGCTGAAGAGCTTCCAGAGCAACGCCACCGACAAGCCAAACAGCACCGGCGGCGGCTCGCAATCGACGCCGGACACCGTGCCGTCCGGCCTGGCGCTGGACGCCTTGCCCGCCTATGCGCGCCCCATCCTGGTGCCAGGCAAGCAGATCGACCGCGCCATGCTGCTGGCGTTGAACCCCGGCGCCACCATGGAGCAGATCGACAACGGCCTGATGGGCCGCCTGGGCCGCCACCTGGTGTACGAGGGCGAGCGCAAGCGCGCCGGCGAAGTCATCAGCCTGCAATGGCAGCCGAACGAGAAGTGGGACATCTACCTCGACACGCTGTTCGCCCAGAAGAACAACAAGATGACCTACGAGGCCATGAACGCCGGCACCCGCGCCAACACCGTGATCCCGATCAGCATGGAGTTCGACCGCAGCGACTGCACCATCGGCTGCACCATCACCAAGGCCACCTTCGCCAACACCTTCTGGTCGCTGGAGTACCGGCCGATGGAAGAGAAGACCAAGTTCCGCAGTTTCAACCCGGGCTTTGAATTCCGTCCGGCCGACAAGTGGGTGATCGACGCCCACTTCAACGCCACCAACAGCACCTTCTTCCGCGACATGCCGACCGTGCTGCTGGCCACCAAGTCGCCGAACTCGGTCATCAACTACGACAACACGGTATCGGGCCGGGCGCCCATCTACTCCGGCAACCTGGACGTGAACGACCCGGCCAATTTCGGCTGGTACCAGGCCGGCCAGGGCCTGTCCGGCCTGCGCATGGACCTGTACGAGCGCAACAACAAGACCAAGGGCTCGCGCCTGAACGTCAACTGGGGCGACAACGACTTCAGCATCAAAGTAGGCGGTTCGTGGGACGACATCGAGCGCCGCTACCGCAGCTACTCGGTGGCCGACGCGTGGATGAACGTCGCCTGCGGCAACAACATGAGCTACCGCTTCTTCCAGCCCAACACGCAGATCCGCACCCCGGGCTGCGACGGCCGCAGCACGCCGGGCGCGGTCACCGACGTGGCCACCGCCTATCCGGGCTACGGCACCGGCTCCACCGCCGGCGCCGCGCCGCTGACCTACCTGGGCTCGGTGGTGCCGAACTCCGCCGTGGTGAACTACGCCAAGCCATCGGGCAACGGCTTCATCACGCTGGACTGGCCAAAGTTCGCGCAAGCGACGGACTACCAGTACTTCCGCGACAACATCAAGAAGGGCTTCCAGAACGGCAGCGGCGGCTACATCCGCGAAGTGGTGAGCGCAGCCTATGTGGAAACCACTGGCCGCACCCAGCTGTTCGGCGGCACGCTGCGCTACAACGCCGGCGTGCGCTATGCCGAGACCAAGCAGACCATCGGCGCGCTCAGCGTCGGCGCCGACCCGCGCAACGCCGCCTTGCTGAACGGTGGCCTGTACGACAACGTTGGCGTCTGGGCCTACGAATCGGTCAAGTACGGCAACGCGCTGCCATCGGGCACGCTGGCCTACAACATCACGCCCAAGCTGATCCTGCGCGCCTCCGGCTCCAAGTCCATGACACGCGCCAGCCCGGCCGACCTGCGCCAGACCCAGCTCACGCTGGGCGACCAGGGCGCGCGCCAGGGCAGCGTCACCAATCCCAAGCTCAAGCCGTTCGAAGCGGAGAACCTGGACGTGGGCCTGGAGTACTACATGACGCGCGAATCCTACGTGTCGGCCAGTGGCTTCGCCAAGGACATCATCAGCCGTCCGGGCCAGCGCATCACCACCTACTCGCTGGCGCAGCTGGACCAGATGTTCGGCACCATCGGCCTGACGGACGCGCAGCAGCAGTCGGTGACCGCCAGCGGGGGGCGCGACAAGCACCTGGTGGAAATCACCGAGCCGTTCAACATCGACACCAAGCTCAAAGTGCGTGGCGTCGAGCTGACCTGGCAGCAGCCGCTGGACATGCTGCCGGTGAAAGGCTTCGGCTTGACGGCCAACTTCACCTACGCCAAGCAGACCGACTCGGCCAAGAACGCGCCGCCGGTGGCCGGCGTGCCGCCGCGCACCAACAACCTGACGCTGTACTATGAGCGCAACGGCTTGAACGTGCGTGTGGCCCGCCAGTACACGGCAGCGCACGTGGTCAACACCAGCACCGGCCTGAACGTGCCGGGCGGCGCCTACGCGTACACCACCGAACGCGCGCAAGTGGACGCATCGGTCGGCATGAACCTCAAGCAGATGTTCAACTTCCGCTACAACACCGACGTCACGTTCAGCGTGTGGAACGCCAACAAGGCCATCAGCCAGACCTACACGCAGTTCAGCAACGCCATCTTCGACGAGTACAAGCCAGGCGCCAGCTACACGCTGTCGCTGCGCACCTCGTTCTAAGCCAGCGCCAGCCTCATCCGGCCCGGCAGCTCACCCCTGCCGCGCTTTAACTTTCCAAAAATCAAAATGGGGTCAGGGTTAATTATTTTGTCCAAGACAGAATAATTAACCCTGACCCCATTTTGCTGTAAAAAAACCCAGCGGGCGGGGCCGGCAGGCGGAAGCGACAGTGGGCTCCGGGTCAGGCGGATTTGCCGTAGGGAGGCCAGGCGCCAGCTACTGCTGTCGCCACACACCTCGTTCTAAGCCAGCGCCAGCCTCACCCCTGCCGGGCTTTAACTTTCTAAAAACCAAAATGGGGTCAGGGTTAATTATCTTGTCCAAGACAAAACAATTAACCCTGCCCCCATTTTGCTGTAAAAAAACCCAGCGGGCGGGGCCGGCAGGCGGAAGCGACAGTGGGCTCCGGGTCAGGCGGATTTGCCGTAGGGAGGCCAGGCGCCAGCTACTGCTGTCGCCTCACACCTCGTTCTAAGCCAGCGCCAGCCTCACCCCTGCCGGGCTTTAACTTTCTAAAAACCAAAATGGGGTCAGGGTTAATTATCTTGTCCAAGACAAAACAATTAACCCTGNCACACCTCGTTCTAAGCCAGCGCCAGCCTCACCCCTGCCGGGCTTTAACTTTCTAAAAACCAAAATGGGGTCAGGGTTAATTATCTTGTCCAAGACAAAACAATTAACCCTGACCCCATTTTGCTGTAAAAAAACCCAGCGGGCGGGGCCGGCTGGGCGGAAGCTACGGTGTGGTCCGGGTTAGGCGGATTTGCCGTAGGGAGAGATGGGGATGATCTTGCCGTCAGCGTCGTATTGCAGCTCGGTCATCTTGACCGAGCGCAGGTGGGTGACACCGTCGGACAGGCTGCTGTCGTGGTAGAACAGGTACCAGCGGCCTTCGAATTCGCAGATGGAGTGGTGCGTGGTCCAGCCGATCACCGGGCTCAGGATGCGGCCCTGGTAGGTGAACGGGCCGTATGGGCTGTCGCCGGTGGCGTAGCACAGGAAGTGGGTGTCGCCGGTGGAGTAGGAGAAGTAGTACTTGCCCTTGTACTTGTGCATCCACGGGCCTTCGAAGTAGCGGCGGTCGTGGTCTTCGGCCAGCAGTTCCTTGCCGTTTTGGTCCAGGATGACGACCGCGCGCGGCGCTTCGGCGAACTGCTTCATGTCGCCGCCCAGGCGGGCCACGCGCGCTTGCAGCGCGGGCTGGCCGTCGGCCGGTTCTTGGTGCGCCGCGCTGTAGACGTTGTCGCGGTATTTCTGCAGCTGGCCGCCCCAGATGCCGCCGAAGTACATGTAGTGCTCGCCGCCGTCTTCGAACACCGCCGGGTCGATGGAGTAGCTGCCTTCGATCGGCGCCGCTTCGGGCACGAAGGGGCCGGCCGGGCCGTCGCCGATGGCGACGCCGATCTGGAAGATGCCGTCGGCCTTCTTGGCCGGGAAGTAGAGGTAGTACTTGCCGTCCTTGAAGGCGGCATCGGGCGCCCACATCTGGCGTTCGGCCCAGGGCACGTCATTCACGTGCAACGCCACGCCGTGGTCCACCGTTTCGGCGCCGGGGCGCTCCATCGACAGTACACGGTAGTCTTCCATGGCGAAGTGGTCGCCGTTGTCGTTGAAGGCGATGCCGGCTTCGATGTCGTGCGACGGATAGACGTAGAGGCGGCCGTTGAATACATGGGCCGACGGGTCGGCCGTGTAGATGTGCTCAACCAGGGGCTGCGAGATGGCGCGCGCCTTCAGCTGCTGCAGATCGTCCTGCTTCAATTCCTGTTCTGGCATTTCTGTTACCTAAGTTTGTAGTGGATTGTTGTGCTTAGCGCTGGGCGGCGGCGCGGCGCATGCCCAGTTCTTGTTCGATGGTGCGCTCGGTGGCTTTGCGGATGTCGTAGAACACCAGGCTGGCCACGCCAAGCAGGAAGGGAATCGAGGCGTAGATGCTGACTGACAGCTTGATGCCGACCGCCACGGTTTCCGGCTGCACCGCCAGCAGGGCGTCGTAGCCGATCATGGACAGCAGCGCGGCCACCAGCGCGCCGCCGATGCTGAGGCCCGCTTTCAGGCCGAAGATCATGGCCGAGAACAGCAGCGCGGTGGCGCGGCGGTTGTTTTTCCATTCAGAGTAGTCGGCCACGTCGGCGATCATGGCCCACAGCAGCGGGATGGTGATGCCGTAGAAGAAGCCGTGCAGGGTCTGGGATACGAACACCAGGCCGATCGAGCTGGGCGCATAGAAGTAGAACGCCAGCATGAACAGGGTGGACACCAGCAGCGCGGCGCCGAACACGTCGCGCTTGCCGAAGCGGTCGGCCAGCGGCTTGGAGAAGCCGATACCGATGATCATCATCAGGATGCCGGCGGCGTTGAACAGGCTGAAGCCGGAGGTGGCGGCGTCTTCCGGCCACTGGAACTTGGTCAGGCCGACGCTGGTGAGGACCGAGTTCAGGCCGTTGATGAAGCCGATAAAGCCCACGTCGCGCAGGAAGGCGGCCAGCGACGCTTCGTCCAGATAGGTCTTGAAGTAGAAAATGTACATGCCGCCCTTCAGGGCCAGCGTGATGAACACCAGGATGGTCAGCACCAGCATCACCACCCATGGACGGTTGCCCAGCAGGTCGATGATGTCCTGGCGGATGCTGGAGCGCTGCTCGGCGGTGGGTACGATGCGCTCCTTGGTGGTGAAGAAGGTGACCAGGAAGCACAGCGTACCGGCCACGGCGAAGATGATCATGGTGTTC
Source organism: Massilia sp. Root351 (assembly GCF_001425045.1). GTDB lineage: Bacteria > Pseudomonadota > Gammaproteobacteria > Burkholderiales > Burkholderiaceae_D > Rugamonas. The sequence goes on from NZ_LMDJ01000023.1 coordinate 201,579, forward strand.
TGGAAGCCTTGCACCTTGTCGCCGCCGCCCAGGATCAGCACCAGCGGCAGCAGCAGCACCTGAATGATGAACTGCGCCACCATCACGGCCACGAAGCGGTAGGCCGACAGGCTGTTGCGCTGTTCCATGCTGCCGGTAAGCACGCCGCTGAGGGCGGAGTAGGGCAGGTTGTTGGCCGAATAGATCAGCATCAGCAGCACATAGGTCAGTGTGGCGTAGATGACTTTGCCCTGCGCGCCGAGGTCGGGCACGCTGAAGGCGAGGATGGCGACCAGGCCGAAGGGCACCGAGGTCCACAGTATCCAGGGGCGGAACTTGCCCCAGCGCGTGACGGTGCGGTCGGCGATCAGGCCCATGATGGGGTTGAAGCAGGCGCCCACCAGGCCGCCGGCGAAGATGATGCTGGCCGCCGCGTTGGGGGAGATCTTCGCCACGTCCGTGTAGAAGAAGGCGATGAAGGTCAGCAGGGTCTGGAAGATCAGGTTGGCCGCCAGGTCGCCCAGGCTGTAGCCGATTTTCTCCAACGTCCCCAGTTTCGCCGTGGAGCTGTCTGCGATGCTTGTCATGTTGTCTCGTATTTATCGTTATCAGTGCGCGATTCGAAATGAATAGCGCTACCATTTCGTGATGTTGAACCATTTGGCGGTGGTCGTCAACTGTGCCGCGCCGCTCACTGTTCTGTCGATGGGACGCTGAGTTGGGAAACTAGTGGCTAGTGGCGGCATTGTTCCGGGAATAGCATCGGTGCAGTGCGGTTTCGCACGAGCCAACTTTCCAAGGAGACTAGAAATGAGTATGCCGAACAATATCGCCAACTGCGGCGGCACGCGCCCTGTGATTGACCCGGCCGACGCGGCGATGCTGCTGATTGACCATCAGAGCGGCCTGTTCCAGACTGTCAACGACATGCCGATGCCGCGCTTGCGCGCCCACGCCGCGGCGCTGGCGAAGATGGCCGCGCTGGCCAAGCTGCCGGTGATCACCACGGCGTCCGTGCCGCAGGGGCCGAACGGTCCGCTGATCCCGGAGATTCATGCCAACGCGCCGCACGCGCAGTACGTGGCGCGGCGCGGCGAGATCAATGCCTGGGACAACCCGGATTTCGTGGCGGCGGTCAAGGCGACGGGACGCAAGACACTGATCATCGCCGGCACCATTACCAGCGTATGCATGGCGTTTCCGGCGATTAGCGCGGTTTGCGACGGCTACAAGGTGTTCGCCGTGGTCGATGCGTCAGGCACGTATTCCAAGATGGCGCAGGAGATTACGCTGGCCCGCGTGGTGCAGGCCGGTGTGGTGCCGATGGACACGGCGGCGGTGGCGGCGGAACTGCAGAAGACCTGGCACCGCGACGATGCGCAGGAGTGGGCTGCCATTTACTCCCGGATCTTCCCCGAGTACCAATTGCTGAGCGAGAGCTACAGCAAGGCCCAGGAGGTGATCAGCAAGGGCGAGCAGCTGGATTCCGCGCGCCCTTGATGCAAGGATTGCTTACACGGCCGCTCAGGCTGGCGGGTAGCCGTCCATGTATGGCCGGCCCATGTGCTCGATGATCTTGCGCAGCTTGGCACGCAGGAAACGGGTCCAGAGACGCACGTCGGATGGCGATGGGCCGTAGGTGACTTGACTTACGGCGTAGGGTGGGTAGGGTGGGAAATTCATGTTGTTCTCCTGCATGTAGGATTGCGATGAGTTCATATTAGTGCGCTGCAGCATATAAATCCAATTGCAAATACCGATGCCAGACATTCGAATTGTGAATGTTGCTAAAAGATAGATACCCGTATTGATATCGCTTATAAGAAATTATGAATTGGTAAGATATGCGCCGGCCTCCTAAGATGAAATCCGCAATGTGAGCGGTTTGTTTGGATCAGGAGACAAAGATGGGACAGCAGCAACAGCCGAGCAAAGAGCAGATTCGGCAATACATGGAAACGCGGCAGGCACAGCAGTGTCCGCCGCCGTCGATGCCCGAGATCCGGCGCCAGCTGGGCTGGGGCCTGGTTGCGGCGAACCAGGGGGAGGACGTTGCCTATTGCGAGCTGGTGCTGCGCGGCACGGAGTGACTTCCGTGCTTGTATTGGGTGGATGGCCGTTACAGTTAAGTCGACTTTGCGATAAAGTGTATCGGTACTGTATTGGAGGGGTGCGCTAGCATGGGGGCCTTGATAAGGAGAATCCCATGGACTTGCTGCTGCCGCTGGCCCCGCTGATGACGTTTGCCTTCGTTTCGTCCATCACGCCCGGTCCCAACAACATCATGCTGGCCTCGTCCGGCATCTGGTTCGGCTTCCGCCGTTCCATTCCGCATATGCTGGGCATCACCATCGGCTTCGGGGTGCTGCTGGCGATTTGCGCGGTGGGCATCGGCACGCTGGTGATGGCGGTGCCGGCCATGCAGACCCTGCTGAAGGTGGCCGGCTCGGCCTATCTGCTGTATCTGGCCTGGCAGATGCGCGCCATGAGTTTCGACCGGGAGGCCGAGAAAACGCACCGGCCCATGAGTTTCCTGGGCGCGGCCATCTTCCAGTTCGCCAATCCGAAGGCGTGGATCATGGCCATCACCGGCGGCTCGGCCTTCCTGCCGCAGATGGCGCCGGTGTCGCTGGCGATCGCCGTGTACTGCCTGGTGTTTTGCGCGGTGAACCTGCCCTGCATTTCGCTGTGGGCCGGCGCGGGGGCGCTGTTGCGCCGTTACCTGGCCGATCCGTTCTGGCAAAAGGCGTTTTGCTTCACCATGATTGCGCTGACGGCGTATTCCGCGCTGGCGGTGTGGCTGTAAGGCGGACCGCGCGCCTCTGAGGGCTAGCGTACAGAATGGCTGCGGCCTCGGCGCTACCCTGAGCCATTACTTTGGCAAGGAGGACGCGATGAATTCCTGCACGAATCGCTATATCAGCAAGCCCGCGCGCACCATGCAGGCGGCCGCGCTGACGGTAGCATTGACACTGAGCAGCGCTTTGGCCAGCGCCCAGGAGGCCGAATACATTACCGGCGGCGTGGGCGCGGAACAGCGCGAGGAAATGAAGGCGCAGCGGGATCAGTACAACCTGCTGCTGACCTTTGCCGACCGCAACGGCGAAATGCAGGCCGGCGTGGCCGTCACCGTGCGCGACCGGCGCGGGCGCACGGTGCTTGAACTGCCCGATGCCGGTCCCATGGTGTATGCCAAGCTACCCCCGGGCAGCTACCGCATCATCGCCAACGTCGACGGCCGGCAGCAAGTACGGTCGGCCAACGTCGGCCATGGGCCGCGCGAGGTGTCGTTCCACTGGGCGGCGGAGATGGCCAGCGCGCGCTGAGCGGGAGCGGCCGTGCCACGCTTGCGCACAGTTTGCCTGCACGGCCGCTTAGTATTACTCTTAACAGTATGAAAAAATCGATGCCTGCAGTCTCTTCGCCGCCCGTGCCGCCGTCCGCCGCCGAGCCTTCTCAAGCCGAACTGGATGCCGCATGCAAGCGGGTAGCCCGCCAATTGGCGGCGCGCCAGCACGTTTCGCGCAACCTGGCGCAGGAGGGCGACCAGCAAGCCACGCGCGGCCAGAAGGCGGCCGACGCGGTGGCCGCCTTTGGCGGTTCGTGGACCTTCATCGGCTTGTTCATGGCTACACTGCTGGCCTGGGTGGTGCTGAACTCGGTCATCCTGGTGCGGCATGGCAAGCCCTTCGACCCTTACCCCTACATCCTGCTGAACCTGTTCCTGTCCATGCTGGCCTCGGTGCAGGCGCCCATTATCCTGATGTCACAAAACCGCCAGGCGCAGAAAGACAGGATGACCGTGGAGCACGACTACGAAGTGAACCTGAAGGCAGAAGTGGAGATCCTGCTGCTGCATGAAAAGCTGGACCATCTGCGCGAGGAGCAGTGGCGCGAACTGGTGGCCATGCAGCAAAAGCAGATCGACATGCTGACCAGGATATGCGAGCAGCGCGCCGCCGAGGAATAGCACGCGGCGGTAGAGCCGCAGCTCAGCCAGAAGGAAGAGGTAGCGCATCATTGCTTTAGTTCGGCCCGGAATAGTCCAATAATGTTGTTTGCAGGCGAACAACAACCCGGGGGGGTGATGATGAGCTATGTAATCAACGTGAACGGCAAGAGCCGGACCGCCGACGTGGAGGGGGACACGCCGCTGCTGTGGGTGCTGCGCGACGTGTGGCAGATGACCGGCACCAAGTTCGGCTGCGGCATGGCGCTGTGCGGCGCCTGCACGGTGCACCTGAACGGGCAGGCGGTACGCTCCTGCGTCACCCCCGTCGGCAGCGTTGGCAAGGGCAAGGTGGTGACGATAGAAGCGGCCGGCGCCACCCCGGCCGGCAAGCGTATCCAGCAAGCCTGGGTGGCGCACGAGGTGCCGCAATGCGGCTACTGCCAATCCGGCCAGATCATGTCGGCCACGGCGCTGCTGGCGGCCAATCCCAGGCCCAGCGACAGCGACATTGAACAGGCCATGTCCGGCAATGTGTGCCGCTGCGGCACTTACGGCCGCATCCGCGCCGCCATCAAGACCGCCGCGCAGAAAGGATGACCGCCATGGACGCATCCGACCTGCGTAACGATAAGCATGCGACGCCACGCACTGCGGCGCGGCGCGCCTTCCTGAAGACCGGTCTTGGCGCTGCCGGCGGCCTGCTGCTGTCGTTCTGCCTGCCGTCCGCCGGTGCTGCGGCAAAGATGGCGCCCGGCCCCGCATTCGCGCCCAACGCCTATTTGCGCATCGGCGCCGACAACAGCGTGACGGTGGTCTGCCCATTCGTGGAAATGGGGCAGGGCGCTTACACGTCTATTCCCATGCTGCTGGCCGAGGAACTGGAAGTGGACCTGGCCAACGTGCGCGTGGAGCACGCCCCGGCCGACGAAAAACTGTACGGCCACCCGCTGTTCGGCGCGCAATTGACGGGCGCTTCGGCCAGCGTGCGCGGCGCGTGGGAGCCGATGCGCAAGGCCGGCGCGTCGGCGCGCCTCATGCTGGTGTCGGCCGCAGCGTCCACCTGGGGCGTGGAGCCGGGCAGCTGCACGGTAGCGCAAGGCGTGGTGACGCACCAGGCCAGCGGCCGCAAGCTGACATACGGCGAACTGGCGGCCAAGGCGGCAACCATGCCGCCGCCCACGGAGGTGCCGCTCAAGCCCGCGTCGGCCTTCCGCCTGGTGGGCACGCCGGCCAAGCGGCTGGACATTGCCGCCAAGGTGAACGGCACGGCCAAATTCGGCATCGACGCGCAGGCGCCGGGCATGAAGGTGGCGGCGGTGGCGGCCTGCCCGGTCTTCGGCGGCAAGCTGGCGTCGGTGGACGACAGCAAGGCGCGCGCGGTCAAGGGCGTGCGCAAGGTGGTCAAGCTGGACGATGCGGTGGCGGTCATCGCCGACCACACCGGCGCCGCCCGCAAGGGCCTGGCCGCGCTGGCCATCACCTGGGACGAGGGACCGAACGCCAGGTTCTCGGGAGCCGAATGGGAGCGCCAGCTGGAAGCGGCCATGAACGGCAAGGGCCTGCTGGCGGTGAACGAAGGCGGCTACGCCAAGCTGGTCGAGGGCGGCGCGCGCCAGGTGGAGGCGGTTTATATGATGCCTTTCCTGGCCCACGCCACCATGGAGCCGATGAACTGCACCGCGCACGTGCGCAAGGACGGCGTGGACATCTGGACCGGCACCCAGGCGGCGGGCCGGGCGCAGGACTTCGTGGCCAAGGCGCTGAACGTGGACCCGGGCACGGTGCGCATCAATAACTTCCTGCTGGGCGGCGGTTTCGGGCGCAGGCTGGAGGTGGACTACATCGTGCAGGCGGCGCTGATCGCGCGCCAGGTGAGTTACCCGGTGAAGGTGGTGTGGAGCCGGGAAGAGGACATGCAGCACGATTATTTCCGTCCGCTATACCGCGACGAGCTGGCCATGGCGCTGGACGCAAAGGGCAAGCCGGTGGGCTTCCGCCACCGCTTCGCCGGCTCGGCCGTCGAGGCGCGCTACGCGCCGGCATGGATGAAGGACGGCATCGACACGGATGCCATCGACGCCGCCGCCAGCCCCTACGACTTTGCCCACAAGGTGGTGGAATTCCACCCGGTGGAGACGGCGGTGCCGACCGGCTTCTGGCGCGGTGTCGGGCCTACCCACAACACCTTCGTCATCGAGGGCTTCATGGATGAACTGGCGGCCGGCGCCAAGGCCGACCCGCTGGCCTATCGGCGCGCCGTGCTGAGCAAGGAGCCGCGCGCGCTGGCGGTGCTGGAGCTGGCGGCGCAAAAGGCTGGCTGGGGCAAGACCATGGCGCCGGGGACCGGCATGGGGCTGGCGCTGGCAGTGGCCTGGGGCAGCTATGCCGCCTGCGTGGTGGAAGCGGCGGTGGACGCGGCGGGCCAGGTCAATCTGAAACGGGTGGTGTCGGCCATCGATTGCGGCCAGGCTGTAAATACCGACGGGGTGATCGCGCAGATCGAGAGCGGCAGCGTGTACGGGCTGACGGCCGCCTTGTACGGCAAGCTGACGCTGGAGAACGGGCGCGTCATGCAGGGTAACTTCCACGACTATCCGGTGCTGCGCATGAACGAAGTGCCGCCCATCGAGGTGCACCTGGTGCAGAATGGCCTGGCGCCGGGGGGCGTGGGCGAGATCGGCTGCGCCATGGTGGCGCCAGCGCTGGTGAACGCGGTGTTCGCGGCTACCGGAAAACGGCTGCGCCGCCTGCCGGTGGAGGCGGAGCAGCTGAAACAGGCTTAGCGGGCTGAGGGGCAGGCGCGGCGCTTGTGCGGGATGGTGCTTAGTCCGCCGGGGCGGCCGGCAGTTGCGCCAGTACCTTGCGCAGCGCGCCATGCGCCATGGCGACCTCGGGCGAATCGTGCAGCATGGCGCTGTAGCGCAGGCGGAAATCCTCGTCCGTGGCCGGCAGGGGGCCGACCAGGCCTTCGACCTCGGCGCGGAAGCGGCGTTCCAGGTCGACCACCAGGGCTTCCTCGTCGTCCAGGCATTCGTCCAGCGTGCTGATGATGCCGGACAGCTTTTGCAGCCAGGCGAAATGCGGGTGGCTGGTGACCAGTTGCAGGTGTTCGAGAGCGCTGCCGACGTTGCCGAAATACTGGGTTTCGACGTCCAGCAGCGCTTTGTGCAGCGTCCTGAGCGCGCGCGACAGGTGTTGCAGGTCGCTGCGCAGGGTTTTTCCTTCTATCATTTCCGGCTCCGGCTGATGTGATTGTCAAATACGTAAACCGTCATCATAAGCCATTGCCGGAAATCCGGCGCTCTGCTATTTGGCAGGGAGGCCGGCGGGCGCCGTTTGGTTCAGCAGCGAGTGGTGGCGGGCATAGCCGAAGTACACCACCAGGCCGATGGCCAGCCAGATGCCGAAGGCGACCCAGGTGAACCAGGCCAGGAAGCTCATCAGCGCCAGGCACAGCACCACCGCCAGCGCCGGCACCACCGGCACGCCGGGGCAGCGGAAGGCGCGGTGCAGGTCGGGGCGCTTCTTGCGCAGCACGATCACGGCGACCGACACCAGGCAGAAGGCGGCCAGCGTGCCGATGTTGATCAGCTCGGTCAGCACGTTTAGCGGCACCAGGGCGGCGATACCGCCGAAGATCAGGCCCACCATCCACGTGGCGAAGAACGGCGTGTGGTGCTTGGGGTGCACTTCCGACAGTTTTTTCGGCAGCAGGCCGTCGCGCGACATGGCGAAGATGATGCGGGTCTGGCCGTAGGCCATCACCAGGATCACCGTCGTCATGCCGAGGATGGCGCCCAGGTTGACGAAGCGCGCCACCCAGTTTTCGCCCGCATATTCCAGCGCCAGGGTGACCGGATGGTCCACGCCCAGGAATTTCTGGTAAGGCACGATGCCGGTCATGATGGCCGAGACGATCACGTACAGCACGGCGCAGGCGGCCAGCGAGCCGATAATGCCGATCGGCAAGTCGCGCTCGGGGCGCTTGACTTCCTCGGCGGCCGAGGTCACCGCGTCGAAGCCAATGAAGGCGAAAAACACCAGCGCGGCGGCGCTCATGATGCCGGTGGCGCCGAACGGCGCGTACGGCTGCCAGTTGCTCGGCTCCACGTGGCCGATGCCGACCGCGATGAACAGCAGCACCACGCCGATCTTGATGGCGACCATGATGTTGTTGACGCGGGCCGATTCGCGCACGCCCAGCGACAGCATGGCCGTCAGCACCAGCATGATGAGCAGCGCGGGCAGGTTGAACCAGGTGCTCACGCCGGGCACGGCGCCGGGCGCGGCGGTCAGCTCCACCGGCAGGCGGAAACCGACGCTGGCCAGCAGCGACTGCAGGTAGCCGGACCAGCCGACCGACACGGCGGAAGTGGCCAGGCCGTATTCCAGCAGCAAGTCCCAGCCTATCATCCAGGCCACCACTTCGCCCAGGGTGGCGTAGCTGTAGGTGTAGATGGAGCCGGCAACCGGCACCGAGGAGGCAAATTCAGCGTAACAGAGGGCGGCGAAGCCGCAGGCGATGGCGGCGATCACGAAGGAGATGGTCAGGGCCGGACCGGCGGTCAGCGCCCCGGTACCGGTCAGCACGAAGATGCCGGTGCCGACAATGGCGCCTATGCCCATCAGGATGAGGTCGAAGGGGCCGAGTACTTTGGCCAGGCCGCCCGGTTTGCGGCTGGCGGCGACCATGTCGTCTAGATTCTTGGTTCTAAAGATGCTCACTATCGTGTTTCTCCAATGTGTCTCTGTCTTGAGATTTTTTAAGTATGGGCGCCTGGCCAGATCATGGCTGGACGCTGCCGCATACTAGCACAAGGCGCCTTGTTGGCACCATGGCAAGGACGGAGACGTGGAGAGGGGTTGCGGCGATTAGTGCAGCAGGCGGCCGGCGCGGTCGACGTAGCGGCTGGCGGCCGGCATCGGGGCAGCCGAGGCGGCGGCGGTGCGGTCCAACCGGGCCTGCACCAGCTTCTGCCAGGCACTCACCCAGCGCGACGCAACCACGCATTCTTCAGTAGACCTGGCGCCGAGCGTGCGCTCGACAGCGAGTTTCTGGCGTTTCAGGGCGTACAGGGCTTGGGAGTAGTTGTCCATCTGGTGTCGTCGAACAGTAGTGGGGCGGTGCGCTGCCATGGGTCTATTATCGGCGAGCCGGGAATGGCTGAATGTGCGTTACCTCTCACTACGTAGGAATAAGATGACATTTTCGCCTGCTGATGTACTACACGCGGCGATCTTCTGGTCCGATACTGCTGAGCTGCCGGCGCTATTAAAGTAGAGCCTGAAGAAAACAACAACAGATCAGGTGTCCCATGTTCCCAGCCGCTCACAATAGTGTCATCGCCCCTCCCCCAGCCGTGCGCCGTCCGGCCGCCGCGCCTGCCATGTCGCTGGCCGGCGCCCGCCAGAACGAGCTGCTGCGGGCCCTGCCCGAGGCCGACCTGGAGCGCCTGTTCGGGCACATGGAGCTGGTGCCGCTGAAGCCCGGCCAATGCCTGTACGACTTCGGCGACGAACTCGAATACTGCTACTTCCCCACCAACGCCATCGTCTCGCTGCAATATATTAACGAGGAGGGCGCCACCACCGAGATCGCCGTGGTCGGCCGCGAAGGCGTGGCCGGCGTGGCCGTCTACCGTGGCGAGCGCGCCAGCAACACCGCCGTGGTCACCGGCGCCGGCTACGGCTACCGCCTGCATGCCGAGGCGCTGCGCGGCATGTTCGCCGAGGGTGGCATGCTGGCCCAGCAGCTGATGCGCTACACCAGCAGCATGTTTACCCAGCTGGCCCAGAACGTGGTGAGCAGCCGCCACAGCAGCATCGACCAGAAACTGTGCCGCTGGCTGCTGGAGCGCCTGGACCGCTCCATCGGTACTGAATTGAAAGCCACGCAGGAGAACATCGCCAACCTGCTGGGCGTGCGCCGCGAAAGCATTACCGCCAGCGCCGCCAAGCTGCAGGCCGAAGGGGCGATCCAGTGCCGCCGCGGCGTGATCGACGTGCTGGACCGCACCATCCTGGAAAACAATGCGGGCGCATGCTACTTCGCGCCGCGCCTGGCCTTGCCGGAGTAGCCTCCCAACCGTGAAATGTTAGTCCCATCCCGTGTCCCGGTACGGCTGCGCCATTTGCTGGTGCTGCTGACCGCGATCGGCTTTATTCCGCTGATCCTGATTGGCGCCTGGGGCGTCAAGATGACGGCCGACCATCAGCGGCGCGAACTGGAGCGCTCGATGCTGGATTTGTCGCGCGCGCTCTCCAGCGCCGTCGATGCGGAACTGGACGGCTGGGTCGGCACGCTGCGCACCATGGCGCGCACTCCCGCGCTGGGCAGCGGCGACATGCGCGCCTTCTACGACTTCGCCAAGGAACAGGTGCACATGCAATCCGACTGGTCCAGCGTGGTGCTGACCGACGCCAACGGCGCAGTCGTGTTCAAGACCGTGCTGCCCTACGGCTCCCAGGACGGGTGGGTGATCGATCCGGACAGCCTGCAGCGCGCCATGTCCTTGCGCCAGCCTGTGATCGGCCGCATCGCGCACGGCCAGGCGGCGCAGCCGGCCTTCCCGGTGCGGGTGCCGGTGACCGACAACCAGAACAATCTCTATGTGCTGACGGCGGCGATCCAGCCCAGCCGCATTCTCAAGCTGGTGCAGCGCCAGCGCAATCCGGACGGCTGGGTGATCTCGGTGCATGACAGCAGCGGCCTGCGGGTGGCGCGTTCGCTGGACCACGAGCGCACCATCGGCACCGGACCCAGCGCCAGCCTGGCGCAGCTGATGCAGAACGGGCCGATGGAAGGCGTGGGCGTGACGCGCACGCTGGAAAACGTGGAAGTGGTGTCGGCCTACACGCGCCTGTCGCGCTACGGCTGGACCGTGGCGGTCGGCGCGCCGACCGCCGCGCTAACCGGCATCCTGGCCCAAAGCGCGGCGGTGTACGCGGGCGCCATCATCGCTTCGCTGCTGCTGTGCACCGGGCTGGCGGTGCTGATCGCGCGCCGCATGGTGGCGGCGATCGGTGCGCTGCAGGAGCAGGCGGTGCGGCTGGGGCGCGGCGAGCCGGTGCAGATTGCGCCGTCCGGCATCTATGAAGTGAACATGATGGGGTTGGCGCTGGAGGCGGCGGCGCACCAGCGCACCGGCCATGAACGCGAGCGCGGACACTTGCTGGCGTCGCTGGAACAGGCGCTGAAGGCGCAGGAGGAGGCGCTGGCGCGCGCCGAGAGCGCCAGCCGCGCCAAGGACGACTTTCTGGCCGTGCTGGGACATGAGCTGCGCAATCCTTTAAGTCCGATCGTCAGCGCGCTGGACCTGATGTCGGCGCGCGAGCAGGGCGTGTACCAGCGCGAGCGCGACGTGATGCGGCGCCAGGTGGTGCACCTGAAGCGGCTGGTGGACGATTTGCTGGACGTGTCGCGCATCACGCGCGGCAAGCTGGAACTGGTCATGGCGCCGGTGAACCTGTGCCAGGTGGTGGCCCAGGCGGTGGACGCGGCCAACGGCGCCAAGCTGCGCGGGCCCGCCATCGGCGTGCGCATGCCGGAGAGCGCCTGGGTCATGGGCGATGAAAGCCGGCTGGTGCAGGTGCTGACCAATTTGCTGTCGAACGCGGTGCGTTTCGGCGGCGATGGCGCCATTGCGGTAACGCTGGAAGTGGTGTCCGGGCAGGCCCGCCTGCAGGTGCGCGACCACGGCGTCGGCATGCATCCGGGCATGCTGGAGCATATTTTCGAGCCATTCTACCAGGCCCCTCAGCCGCTGGCGCGGGCGGCCGGCGGCTTGGGGCTGGGCCTGGCCATTGCCCGCAATATCGTGGAACGGCACGGCGGGCGCATCGGCGCCATCAGCCCTGGGCAGGCGCAGGGCAGCACTTTCGAAGTGCTGTTGCCTGCCATCGCCGCGCCCAGGCTGGGACTGCCTGCCGACGGCGCGCCGGAACATGAGCCGGATGCCGGCGCCGCGCATGCCGATGCGACATCGTCAGAGCCGGCGCGCCGCCGCATCCTGGTGGTGGACGACAACCAGGACGCCGCGAAGGGCTTGCAGGCCCTGCTGGAATTGAGCGGCCACGAGGTGGTGGCAGTCCATAGCGCCTGCGCCGCGCTCGACAGTTTCGCTGCGGAGCAGCCCGAGGTGGCCATTGTCGATATCGGCCTGCCGGACATGAACGGCTACCAGCTGGCCGGCGCGCTGCGCGCCCGCAGCCGCGGCGCCTTGCGCCTGATCGCGCTGACCGGCTACGGCCAGGCCGCCGACAAGCAGCGCGCCGAAGCGGCGGGATTCGACCTGCACCTGACCAAGCCGGCCGGCATCACCGAGCTGCAGCGCGCGATCGCCGACGTGGAATGAGTAAAGCCCCTGGCGGGGCAGGGGCTTTCGGGACTGGCTTTCGGTGCCCTGGCGGGCGCCGGATTATTTCTCGGCGAAGGCGCGCTCGATGACGAAGTCGCCCGGCGTGGAGGTATTGCCTTCCTTGAAGCCGCGCGCTTCCAGCATTTCCTTCAGGTCGCGCAGCATGTCCGAGCTGCCGCAGATCATCACGCGGTCTTCGTTCGGGTTCAGTTCCGGCACGCCCAGGTCTTCGAACAGCTTGCCGCTTTCGATCAGCGCGGTCACGCGGCCCATGTTCTTGTACTCTTCACGGGTCACGGTCGGGTAGTAGCGCAGCTTGCTGGTCACCAGTTCGCCCAGGAACTCGTGGTTGGGCAAGTGCTCCACCAGCATGTCGTGGTAGGCCAGCTCGTCGACCTGGCGCACGCCGTGCACCAGGATCAGCTGGTCGAACTTCTCGTAGATTTCCGGATCGCGCACAATGCTCAGGAACGGCGCCAGGCCGGTGCCGGTCGACAGCATGTACAGGCGCTTGCCCGGCAGCAGATAGTCGGACACCAGCGTGCCGGTCGGCTTGCGGCCGACGATCACGGTGTCGCCCACCTGCAGGTGCTGCAGGCGCGAGGTCAGCGGGCCGCCCGGAACCTTGATGCTGAAGAATTCCAGGTGGTCTTCGTAGTTGGCGCTGGCGATGCTGTAGGCGCGCAGCAGCGGCTTGCCGTCGACGCGCAGGCCGATCATGGTGAAGTGGCCGTTGGAAAAGCGCAAGGCAGGGTCGCGCGTGGTGGTAAAGGAGAACAGGGTGTCCGTCCAGTGGTGCACGCTTAAAACCTTCTCCTCGTTCATGTTGCTCATTGTCTGATCCCGATTGACTAAAAAGTGAAAGCACCAGGCCCCGCGCGGTGGGCGTTTGCTTGGCAATCGGCTGAGCAGGGGGATGGCGCCGTAGAAAATTAGTGGCGTAACTGACATTGTAACGGATCGCGGGCCATCCTGTCTTGCAGGGCAAGCGACAGCTTAATCATATGCTTATGCGGTAGCGCAAGGGGTTTGCGTGGCATGATGGCGGTTTGATAATCATTGTCCCGGTCCCATGCCCGCTTTTTCTCGTTCCACACCGCTGCCTGTTCTGCCGCTGCTGTCGCTGCTGTTACTACTGGCGCTGCTGTCCCTGCCGCTGACGCCGCGCGCCGCCGAGCCGCCGCAGCTTGTCGCTGGCGCGCCAGCCGCCGCAGCAGCCCCAGCCGGCCAGGTTCCCGGCGCGGCGCCGGGGCCGGTCCTGCCCGCGCCCACCTCGGCACTGGTCTTCGCCAATCGCAGCGTGTTCGTGTTCCGCGCCCCGCTGGCGGGCTATCCGCCGTCGGACCGCGCCGCCGGCGCGCTGCGCCGACTGGAGGCCGCCATGGCCAGGGGCGGGCCGCTGAAGCCTGCCATCCGCAGCATCCCCGAAGGCACGCAAGTGCTGCTGGACGGCATGCAACTGTTCGTGGTGACGCCGGCCGACATCAACCTGCTGGCCGGCGACAGCACCGACAGCGTGGCCGGCGCCGCCGCCGCGCACCTGGGCATGGCGCTGGCGGAGCACCAGGAGCAGGGCAGCTTGCGCTACCTGGCCGTGGCGGCCGCCTACTGCGCCGGCGCCACGCTGGTGTATGCGCTGCTGCTGCGCGGCCTGTCGCTGCTGCACCGCTGGGCCGCGCGCCGCAGCGCCGCGCTGCTGGGCATGCGGCTGCGCGACGTGCGCCTGAAGAATGTGCGCGTGCTGGACGCCGAACACTACATCGTCTTCGCGCGCCACCTGCTCAACGCCGCGCTTTGGCTGCTGTTCCTGATGGCCACCTACCTGTGGCTGGCCTTCGTGCTGGGCCGCGTGCCCTACACCCGCGCGTGGGGCGAGCGCCTGAGCGGCTACCTGCTGGACGTGGCGGGCGACGTCGGCCGCGCCGTGGCCGGCGCGCTGCCCGGCATGGTGCTGGTGCTGATCATCTTCGCCTGCGCGCGCCTGGTGGCGCTGACCGCCTCGTCCTTCTTCAAGCGCTTTGAAAGCGGCGAGCTGCAAATGGGCTGGCTGGACCGCGACACCGCACTGCCCACGCGCCGCATCGCCAGCGTGGTGATCTGGCTGTTCGCGCTGGCCATGGCCTATCCCTATCTTCCCGGCGCGCACACGGCTGCGTTCCAGGGCTTGTCGGTGCTGGTGGGGCTGATGGTGTCGATCGGCGCGTCCAGCGTGGTCGGCCAGGGCGCCAGCGGCCTGATACTGATGTATACACGCGCGCTGCGCAAGGGCGAGTACGTCAAGGTCGGCGACAGCGAAGGCACGGTGCTGGAAGTGGGCATGTTCGAAACCCGCCTGCGCACCGGCCTGGGCGAGGAACTGGCGCTGCCCAACGCCTGGGTCATGGGCCAGACCACCAAGAACTACTCGCGCGCCCACACCGGCACCGGTTTCGTGCTCGACGCCAGCGTCACCATCGGCTACAACACGCCGTGGCGCCAGGTGCACGCCATGCTGGAACTGGCGGCCGCGCGCACCGAGGATGTGGCGCCGTCGCCCAAGCCCTACGTGATGCAGGTGGCCTTGCATGACTACTATGTGGAGTACCGGCTGGTGGCGTACGCCAAGGCGGAAGCGCCGCGCAAGCGTGTGGAAGTATTGAACCAGCTGCACCAGCACATTATCGACGTGTTCAACGAGTTCGGCGTGCAGATGATGTCGCCGCACTATATGGCGGATCCGCCGGCGCCGATGGTGGTGCCGAAGGAGGACTGGCACCTGGCGCCCGCCAGGCGGCCGGACCACAATCCGGCCGGCGCCAGTCCCGGGAAGGATTAAGCGCTGGCAGCCTGGGTGCCGCGCTGCTTGCTCCAGTAGCCCACGCCCAGCACCAGCAGCCAGGCTGGAATCAGGTAGACCGACAGGCGCAGGTCCGGCGTCAGATACATTACCACCAGGATGGCGGCCAGGAAGGCCAGGCACAGGTAATTGGTGAGCGGGTAGCCCAGGCTGCGGAAGCCGGTGACCTTGCCTTCGAGCTGCTTTTGCGCGCGGAAGCGCAGGTGAATCCAGCTGATCATGCCCCAGTTGATGATCAGCGCCGAGACCACCAGGCCCATCAGCATGCCGAAGGCTTGGCCCGGCAGGAAGTAGTTGACCACCA
Organism: Massilia sp. Root351; assembly: GCF_001425045.1. Lineage (GTDB taxonomy): Bacteria > Pseudomonadota > Gammaproteobacteria > Burkholderiales > Burkholderiaceae_D > Rugamonas. The sequence goes on from NZ_LMDJ01000023.1 coordinate 217,007, forward strand.
CGCAGATGCCGGTGGCCACCGCCGACACGCCCAGCGCCGCCAGCGGCACGCCGCGCTGGTTCACCTTGAGCAGCGAGCGCGGCGCGTTGCCTTGCTTGGCCAGGCCGAACAGCATGCGGCTGTTGCAGTATACGCAGCTGTTATATACCGACAGTGCTGCCGTCAGCACCACGATGTTGAGCGCATTGGCCACCACGTTGCTGTTCAGCGCGTGGAAGATCAGCACGAAGGGGCTGCCGCCGGTGACCACCTTGGTCCATGGGTACAGCGACAGCAGCACGCCCAGTGCGCCGATGTAGAAGATCAGGATGCGGTAGATGGCCTGGTTGGTGGCCTTCGGGATGGTCTCGGACGGGTTGGCCGCTTCGGCGGCGGTAATGCCCACCAGTTCCAGGCCGCCAAAGGAGAACATGATGACCGCCATGGCCATCACCAGTCCCGAAATCCCGTTCGGGAAGAAGCCGCCGTGCTGCCACAGGTTGGCGACACCCGCTTCCGGGCCGGCACTGCCAGATACCAGCAGGTAGACACCGAAGCCGATCATGGCCACGATGGCGACCACCTTGATGATGGCGAACCAGAACTCCATCTCGCCGAACGCTTTCACGTTGGCCAGGCTGATGCTGTTGATGATGACGAAGAAGGCCAGCGCCGACACCCAGGTCGGAATGGCGGGCCACCAGTACTGCACGTAGATGCCGACCGCGGTCAGCTCGGCCATGCTCACCAGCACGTACAGCACCCAGTAATTCCAGCCGGCGACGAAGCCTGCCATGTTGCCGCAGTATTTGTCGGCGAAGTAGGCAAAGGAGCCGGCCACCGGCTCGTCCACCACCATCTCGCCCAACTGGCGCATGATCAGGAACGCGATAAAACCCGCCACTGCATAGCCCAGCAGCACCGAGGGACCGGCCATCTGGATGGTCTGCGCAATGCCCAGGAACAGGCCGGTGCCGATGGCGCCGCCCAGCGCGATCAGCTGGATGTGGCGGCTCTTCAGGCCGCGCTTCAGTTCATTCTTCCCGTCTTCAATCATGTCTCATGGTCCCTGATCGTTTTAAAGGCGCGTTGATGTGGATATTCATGCAACACGCGGAAGCCAGTGATTCTAAAGCATAGCCGTGCCGTGCGGTGGACTCAAATCAGTCACTGTAGAATGCTGGCAACATGGTTTTTTTGCTAAGTTAAATATATCATCAGGAGATGGCAATGCTTGACATGGCGCAGCAGGCTGCATGGACTTCGGAGAGCGGCACTGAGGCCTGGGCCGCTAGCCTGCATGGGCAGTTGGCGGGACTCGAGTCGCGCTACGGCGCCCGCGCGGGCCTGGAGCGCGATATCGCCGGCTACGTGCTGACTGGCCAGCCGCGCACGGTGCCGGCGGAACTGAAGACGGCGGTGCGCGCGCTCGGCCAGCAACTGCGCCTGTGCGGCCTGCCGCCGCCGCTGGACGAGGAGGCGCTGCGCGGGTTTTACGCCGGCTTCAGCAGCCTGCCCCCTGCCGTGGCCCTGCGCTGGACACAGGTGCTGGACGCCGGCTGGAATGACGGCGCCGCGCGTCATCACGGCTTGGCCATGCCGGACGGCAGCCACTGGGCGGAGCATTTGCTGGTGCATGCAGCGACCGAGGCGAAGGGACAGGCCGGCCAGCGCGACCGGGCCGTCGGTCCCAGCGCAAGCTGCATGGAAGCGCTGCTGTCTGAAACCGGCCTGCCGCCGCAAGCGCTGCTGCTGGCGGCGTTCACCGTGCCGGCCGAGGTGTACTCCTGGGTGCGGCGGGCCGCGTTGCTGGTGACCGACCTGCCAGGTTTCCCACAGCAGCTGCAGCGCAACCTGGCGCTGGTGCGGCCGCTGCTGTCCGCGCCGTCGGCGGAGCAGCGCGCCCTGCTGGCCGAACTGCTGGCGCAGGCCGATCCGGCCACACTGGCCGAACTGGCGCCCGAAGTCACCGAGTTTGCCACCTGCGGCAGCAAGCAGGTGCGGGGCGCAGCCGAAGCGCTGCTGTTCAAGGGCGGCATGCTGCTGGTACCGGCACTGCACAAGCTGGCCGTCAAGGGGAAGACCGAGCAGCGTTTGCATGCGCTGCGCGGCTTGTGGCTGATCGCCGGCCAGCAGGGCGACGCCGGACTGCGGGCGGCCGCGCTCGCGCTGGCCCAGGCGGACAAGGCCGGCGCGGTGCAGGCGCTGGCCGCCGAATGGAGCAGCAGCGCCGCCGCAGCAGCGGCGCCGCCCGCCGCGCCGCCAGCCATGCAGTGGTCGCTGCCGTTGACAGCGGAACTGGACGCGGCCCTGGCCGACCTCGCGGACGCTATATATATAGCGGTGCGCGAACGCAACGATGAAGCGATACAGGAGTCCGGAAAGAAAGGCGCGCCGCCGCTGGAATTGTGGGATTACCTCACCGATGCCGACGCCGCCACCTTGCGCGGCTTCCTGGGCGAGCACGCCCTGGCGGCGCCGCCGCTCGAAGGACGCTATGGCTGGAGCCCGTTCGGCGAACCGCTGCAGGCCTTCGCCGCCAGGCCGGGCGTCACGCCGGCAGCCGTGGTCAAGCTGCTGCTGGCGTTTGCCCCCGCCAAGGCCGCGGCCGGGAAGATCCTGGTCAAATTGCTGGAAACGGCGCACCGTGCCAATGGCAGGCCGTCGCTGCTTGAATTGCAGCAGTTGCTCGAACCGGCCGGCGTCACGGCCGAACAGGTGTTCGACGATTATTTCCACACTTGGAGCGGCTTGCAGTTCGACTGGCTGCCGCACGAAATCTGGCCTTTCCTGGAGCAGCACCAGGACCTGGTGCGCCGCAAGCTGGCAGCGCCTGCCGAAGACCGCTATGGTTTCGACCGCATGAAGCTGTACCGCGCCCTTGCCATGCTGCCGCGCATGGGAGCGGCCTATGCCGACGTGCTGTTCGAGCAGGCGCTGGGGGCGCAAAAATCCTGGCGCTTGCCGGCGCAGGACGCGCTGGCTGCTTTCGAGGGCAAGGTGGAGCGCATCCTGGCGGCTCTGGCAAGCAGCAAGGCCGATGCGCGCACGGCCGCCGCGAACTGGCTGATGCGGCTGAACCACGCGCCGGCGGTGGCCGCGCTGGAAGCGGCCGTGGCCAGGGAAAAGCACGATGTGGCCAAGGGCGCCATGCTGGACGCCTTGCAGCGCTTCGGCCAGCCGGTTGAAAAGTACCTGGACCCCGACGCGCTGCTCAAGGAGGCGAGGAAAACGCAGAAGGACATACACCAGGACCTGGCCTGGTTCCCCTGGGGCGCCATGCCGCAAGTGGCGTGGGCCGGCAGCGCTGCTCCGGTTGCGCCGGATATCCTGAAATTTCTGCTGGTGCAGGCCTTCAAACAGAAGAATCCCGAGCCGAACGCGGTGCTGCGCAAGTTCTGCGGCATGTTCGAGCCGGCCGGGCGCGACTGTTTCGGCCAGTTCGTGCTGGAATGCTGGCTGGCGCAGGATGTGAGCACCGTGTCGCAGGCCGATGCCGCCGCCATGGCGATACACGACGGCCGCGCGCTGCACGCCGACATGCAGCAGATCCCGGGGTTGTACCAGGGACATCCGATGGAGGGCCGTTCCGAGCCGGAACTGATCGCCTGGTGCCTGAAACAGCGATTGTCGCAGCCGGCCGGAAACGCCGTTGCCAGCAAAGGCGTATTGGCCGTTGCTGCGGCCTGCGCCGGGGCGCGCGCCGCAGCGCCGGTGGAGCGCTACCTGAAAGCCTGGTACGGCACCCGCCCTTCCCAGGGCAAGTCCCTGATCGCCATGCTGGCCTGGATCGACCAGCCGTCGGCCATCCAGCTGGTGCTGGCCGTGGGCAGCCGCTTCCGCACCCGCAGCTTCCAGGAGGAAGCCAGCCGTCAGATCGAGGCGCTGGCCGAGCGCAAGGGATGGAGCGTAGCCGAACTGGCCGACCGCACCGTGCCGGGAGCGGGATTCGACGAGGCTGGCGTGCTCGAGCTGCCGTTCGGAGCGGGCGAAGGCAGCCGCGTGTTCACTGCGCGCCTCGGCCCGGACTTCAAGGTGGCGCTGTTCAATGAGGAAGGCAAGGCCATCGCCGCGCTGCCGGAGCCGCGCGCGGGCGAGGATGCCGCACTGGCCAAGGACGCCAGGTCCGCGCTGGCGGCTGCGAAAAAGGAGCTCAAGACGGTCGTGTCGCAGCAGGCCGACCGCTTGTACGAAGCGCTGTGCGTCGAGCGGGAGTGGCAGTTCGAGGACTGGCAGCTGTACCTGAACCGGCACCCCATCGTGCGGCGCCTGGCGCAGCAGCTGGTCTGGGCCGAGGTCGAGGGCGCAGAGGGCGGCGCGCGCGTGGTGCGGACCTTCCGCCCGCTTGACGACGGCACGCTCACCAGCCGGCACGAGGAAGCCGTGCGGCCCGCTCCGGCCGCGCGCATCCGGCTGGCACACGATACCATCCTGGCGCAAGAGGAAGTGGCCGGATGGCTGGCCCACCTTGCCGACTACGAGGTGGCCGCGCTGTTCCCGCAGCTTGGCAAGGGCGTCTATGCCTTGCCGGAAGCGCTGCGGCACGCGGCCGGCATCGACGACTTCAAGGGCCACGCCATCAAGGCCTTTGCCTTGCGCACCCGTGCGCAGAAGCTAGGCTATGCGCGCGGCGCCACGCAGGACGGCGGCTGGTTCTATTCCTACGACAGGCGCTTCGCTGCGCTGGGCCTGACCGCGCATGTCGAATTTACGGGAAACAGCCTGCCCGAGGCGGACCGGGAGACCGTGCTGACGCGGCTGTCGTTTACCGACAACCGCAGCGGCTCGGCGGCGCCGCTGGGCAAAATTCCCGCCGTGCTGCTGTCCGAGTGCTATCACGACATGCGGCTGCTGGCCGCCGCCGGCAGCGGCCATACCGAGAAGCGGGAAGCCAATGTAGAATGAGGGCAACATGTCCGATTTGCTAACGGCCGGACCATTTTTGAGGAGCGACAATGCGCAGTGCAGCAGTGCAGGAGCAACAGGCGGCCCCGCCGGACCACGACAACGCCGCCGCGTGGCTGGTGCATTTGCGGCGCGCGCTTGAAGGGCTGGACCAGCGTCCCGGCGCACGCGCCGGGCTGGCGGCCGACATCGAATCCTACCTGCTGCGCGGCGAGCCGCGCGCCGTGCTGGGCGAGGCGGCCTGGCTGTCGCCGGTCAGCAGCCAGTTGCACCTGGATGTCGACCGCGAAGAGGCTGGCCGGGACGAACTGGGGCGTTTCTACCAGGCCCTGTGCCAGGCCGGCAGCGCCACGGGTTTGCGTTGGGCGCACCTGCTGGAGTCGGCCGGCACCGACGCCGGCGTTGAGTGCTATGGCATCGTCATGCCGGACGGCAGCCACTGGGCCGAGGCCTTGATGACACACGCGCGAGGCCTTATCTGCCGTGGGTTACGCTGGCCCACGCCAGCCATGCGGGGCCTGAGCGCGGCCGGAGTCGAGGGCCTGCTGACCGAGGCCGGGCTTGCGGCGGACGCCTTGCTGCTGGGCGTCTTCGGCACACCGGCGGAGCACAATTTCCACACCGGGCACCGTGTGCCCGGCGTGACGGAGCTTGAAGGGTATGCGGACTACGTGCAGCGGCACGTGGAGTCGGTAAGGCCATTGCTGGATGCCGGCGACACCAAGCGGCGCGTGATGAGCATGGAACTACTAAGGCCATGCGGCGACGCGACGCTGGCCTCCCTTGCTCCCGAACTGGCGGGCCTGGCCACTTGCGGCAGCAAGCAGGTGCGCGTTGCAGCCGAACCGCTGGCGCGCAGGGCCGCAATAGCGGTATCGCCCGAGCTGGTGAGGCTGGCAACGAGTGGCAAGCCGGACCAGCGCCTGCACGCGTTGCGGCTGCTGCGGCAGGTGGGCGCGGATCGCGGCGATGCGGCCCTGATGGAACAGGCACGCGGCCTGGCCGCAGCCGACAAGGCCGCAACCGTGCAAGCCTTGCTGGGCGAATGGGAAAGCGCGGCCGTGCCGCACAGCGACGCCTGCGCGTACACGATGCCGGTGATCGGCTGGTCCACGGCGCTGACGCCTGAACTGGATGCCGCGCTGGAGGCATTGTGGGCAAGCATCGGCGAGCGCATCGTGCTGCGCAACCAGGAGCGCACCGAGTGGCACGCGAAGTCGGCGGCCCGTGGCCACAACTGGAAACTGGAGCTGGAACCGCCGCTGCCTGCGTCCAGCCTGGAGCGCCTGCGGGCCTATCTTGCCGAGGCAGGCATTGCCGGGCGCCCCGGCGCAGGCATCTGCGAGCTGCATTTTTCCAGCGATGCGCTGGCGACGTTTGCCGTTCAGCCGGGCGTGACGCCGGCGGTACTGGCCAAGACGGCCATGACGTTCACGGAAAAGCGCGACGTCCTGCTCAATTCCAATGTGACGCCGGCGTTCGATGCGCTGTACCGCGCCACCGGCCATCCCACGCTGCTGGAATACCAGCTGCTGGCCGAAGGGGCGGGGAGCACCGCGCGCGATGTGCTGGACAATTACTGCGCTGGCTGGTGCGCGGTCGGCGCCAACATGGCTGCCGAAGATGTGTGGCCCTTCCTCGCCCATAACCGGGATTTGCTGGTTCAGCGCATCCTCTCTCCGGGCGACGACGACTACCGTTTCGAGCGCCGCAAGCTGTATGCGGCGCTGAAGACTTTCCCGGTGCTGCCGCCGCAGGTCGCCGATGCCCTGTTCGAGCTGGCGTTGAGCTCCTTGAAGAGCGCGCGTCCCGGTGCGCAGGAAGCGCTGGACGGCTTTCCGGGCAAGGAAGCACGCATCACGGCCGCACTGGCCAGCGGCAAGGCCGAGGTACGTGCGGTCGCCGCGCAGTGGCTGATGCGGCTCGGCCACAGCGCCGCCGTGCCGCAGCTCGAAGCGGCCGTAGCGAAAGAGAAGCACGACCTGGCCAAGGGCGCCATGCTGGACGCGTTGCAGCGCTTCGGCCAGCCGGTGGAAAAATACCTGGACCGCGCAGCGCTGCTGAAGGAAGCCGGCAAGACGCTGGAGAAGGGCATCCACAAGGACTTGGCATGGTTCCCCTGGGAGCACCTGCCGGCGGTGGCGTGGGCCGACAACAGCACCGCCGTGCCGCATGAGGTGCTGAAGCTGCTGCTGGTGCAGGCCTTCAAGCAGAAGTCCCCGGAACCCAACGCGGTGCTGCGCAAATTTTGCGTCATGTTCGCGCCGCAGGGCCGGGAGGCGCTGGGGCAGTTCGTGCTGGAGGCGTGGCTGGAGGAGGACGTGCGGCCGATACCGGCCTCGGTGGCCGCCGAACTGGCCGCCTCGGACGGCGCTACGCTACTTCACGGCATGCAGAACTGGCCGCAGTACTACGAGAACCATCCTTTGCTGGGGCGGCCGCTGCCGGACCTGGTGGCCAGCGCGCTGCCGCGCCGGCTGCGCCAGCCGGCCGGCAGCGCCATTGCCAGCAAGGGCCTGCTGGCGATAGCGTCGGCCTGCGCGGGCGGGCGCGCGGCCGCGCCGGTGGCGGCTTACCTGAAGCAGTGGTACGGTACCCGCGCTGCGCACGGCAAGGCGCTGATCGCCATGCTGGCCTGGATCGATCATCCCGGCGCCACCCAGCTGATGCTGTCGGTGGGGAACCGCTTCCGCACCCGCAGCTTCCAGGAGGAAGCCACGCTGCAGGCCGAGGCGCTGGCCGAGCGCAAGGGCTGGACGCTGTCGGAACTGGCCGATCGCACCATCCCCGCCGGCGGCTTCGACGAACACGGCGTGCTGGAGCTGAGCTACGGCGAGCGCGCGTTTACCGCGCGCCTCATGCCCGACTTCAAGGTTGAGCTGTTCAATCCGGAAGGCAAAGCCATCGGCGCGCTGCCCGAGCCGCGCGCCGACGACGACGCGGCGCTGGCCAAGGAGTCCAAGGCGGCGCTGTCGGCTGCGAAGAAGGAAATCAAGGGCATCGTCAAATTGCAGGGCGAGCGCCTGTACGAAGCGTTGTGCACGGAGCGCGACTGGGCTTTCGAGGACTGGCAGCAGTACTTGAACCAGCACGCCATCGTGCGCCGCCTGATCCAGCGCCTGGTGTGGGTGGAAATGCAAGACGGCGTGGCCGTGCGTTCGTTCCGGCCGCTGGACGATGGCACGCTCACCGACCGCGATGACAATCCGGTATCGCTGGCCCCGGCCGCCCGCATTCGCGTCGCGCACGATTCCTGCCTGCCGGCCGAAGAGGTGGCGGGCTGGCTGCAGCACATGGCCGACTACGAAGTGGCGCCGCTGTTCCAGCAGCTGGGCAAAGGCGTCTACTCGCTGCCGCAGGGGCAGCAGGACGCCACCGGCATCGAGGACCACAAGGGCCATATGATAGAGACCTTCGCCTTGCGCAACCGCGCGCTCAAGCTGGGCTACACGCGCGGCGCCGCGGAGGACGGCGGCTGGTTCTATGTCTACGAGAAGCGCTTTCCCACGCAAGGGGTGACCGCGCTGATCGAATTCACCGGCAACGGCCTGCCCGAGGAGAACCGCAAGGTGGCGCTGCTGAAGGTCGCCTTTGCCGGCCCGGGCGGCGGGCGCGGCGGGGCGGCGGGCCTGCCCCTGAGTTCGATCCCGAAAGTGCTGATCTCCGAGTGCTACAACGACATGCGCCTGATTGCTTCCGACGGCAGCGGCTTCCATGCCGACTGGCAGTCGCTCAGCAACTACTAAAACAAGCAGCAAAGCGAGCCCTGATGAATACCATTCCACCTGTATTTCCGCAAGGCACGGAGCCGCATCGTGCGGTGCTGCGCGCCCCGGCCGAGCAAGTGCACGCGGCCGACCTGGCCCGCCTGGCCGAACGCGACAGCGGGCCGCGCCCGCCGGGCTGGCGGATGTCGCCGCGCGCAGTGCGCAGTTTCATCATCGGCGACGACAGGCTGGACGTACGCCGCAAGTTCTATGGCGACGACGCCCTGATCGACCGTTGCATCGTCACGCTGATGAGTCAGCGCGGCCTGCTGCTGGTGGGCGAGCCCGGAACGGCCAAATCCATGCTGTCGGAACTGCTGGCGGCGGCCATCTCGGGGCAATCGGCGTGCACCGTCCAGGGCACGGCCGGCACTTCCGAAGAGCAGATCAAGTACAGCTGGAACTACGCGCTGCTGCTGGCGGAAGGGCCGACGCAGCGCGCGCTGGTGCCCGGGCCGATGTACCAGGCCATGCGCGGCGGCTGGCTGTGCCGCTTCGAGGAAGTGACGCGGGTGCAGCCCGAGATCCAGGACTGTTTAATCAGCCTGCTGTCCGACAAGGTGATCCACGTGGCCGAGCTGAACGGCGAGGATGGCACGCTGTACGCTGCCAGGGGCTTCAATGTGCTGGCCACGGCCAACCTCCGGGACCGGGGCGTGCATGAAATGTCCAGCGCCCTGAAGCGCCGCTTCAATTTTGAAACGGTGCGGCCGATCGCGGACCGGCAGCTGGAACTGAAACTGGTGCGCGAGCAGACCGAGGCCTTGTTGCGGCACGCGCAGGTGGAGGTCGAGCTGGCGCCGGAAGTGATGGAGCTGCTGGTGACGGCGTTCCAGGACATGCGGGAGGGCGCGACGGCGGAAGGCGTGGTGCTGGAGCGCGCGACGGCGGTGATGTCGTCCGCCGAAGCGGTGGCGGTGGCTTACGCGGCTTGCCTGGACGCCCACTATTTCGGCGACGGCGCCGTGGGCGGGGAGCACGTGGCGCGCCAGCTGATCGGCACGGTACTGAAGGACAATCCCGACGACGGCAAGAAGCTGCGCCATTACTTCGACGTGGTGGTCAAGCAGCGCGCCCAGCGCAGCGCGCAATGGAAGCGCGTGCTCGAAGCGCGCCGGGAACTGGAGCGCTGATGACGCATCCGGCGGACCCGCCTGGCGTGGCTGCGCTTGCCGAGGCCATGCTGGACGTGCCTGGCCTGACCCGGTTGGGCGAGTCCTTGCTGTCCGACGAGCTGGTGCTGTTCCCCGTGCGTCACCACAGTCCCGCCTGCGCGCTGCAGCTGCAGCGGCTGTTCGCCGCGCGCGGTCCGAGCATGGTGCTGGTGGAGGGGCCGGCGTCCTTCACGCCGCTGATACCGGCGCTGACGGCGCCGGAAGCGCAGGCCCCGCTGGCAATCTACACCTACGCCGTGCTGCAGGGCGGGCAGCGCCATGCTGCCTACTATCCATTTTGCGACTATTCGCCGGAGTTGCTGGCGCTGCGCGAGGCGCGCCGGCTGGGCATACCGGCGCGCTTTGTCGACCTCGATTTCGTCCAGCAGCTCCGCTTCAGCGCGGCGCACGACGATGGGCCCGACAGCGGCGGGCGCTCGCTGCTGGATGAACGGCACTACCGGCACAGCCGGTACCTCGCTGAACTGGCCAGCCGTGCCGGCTGCCGCGACCACGAGGAATTGTGGGAGCACCTGTTCGAACAGCCCGCGCCCGGCCTGGCGCTGGAGCAGCACGTCGCGAACGTGGCGGCCTATTGCGCACTGGCCCGTGCCAACGCATCCAGCGAGGAATTGATGGCGGACGGCACGCTGGCGCGGGAAGATGGCATGGCCGCCCGCATCCTTTCGGCGCTGTCCGAGCGCCGCCGGGGAGACGGGCCGGTGGTCGCCGTGCTTGGGGGCTTTCATGCCGTCGCCATGCCGGCGCTGCTGCAAGAGCGCCGCCTGCAAGCCGGCCGGTTTCCGCAAGCAGCGGAAACCGGCGTGCTGGACGCCGCCGACGCCCTGATCCGCTACAGCTTTGAACGACTGGACCGCTTGAACGGCTATGCGGCCGGCATCACCTCGCCCGGCTGGCACCAGCGCATCTGGGACCTGTTGCAGAAGCACGAGCGCGCAGGCGTGGCGGGCAAAGCGCGGGTGCGGCAGGAAGCCGCGCTGTCCACCCTGTACGAGCTGGCCGCGCAACTGCGCGAGAGCCACGGCGTCGCAGTTCCCATGCCCGCGCTGGCGGCCGCCTATGAACAGGCGCTGGGCCTGGCCGCACTGCGCGGCCGCTCCGGGCCGGTGCGGGACGACGTGATGGACGCCGTCACCAGTTGCTATATCAAGGGCGACGCGGACGCGGAAGGCCGCCTGGTGCGCCAGGCAGCGCAGCGCTTGATGTGCGGCGAGCGCATGGGGACGGCGCCGCCCGGTGGCGCAGCACCGCCGCTGGTGCGCGACGTGGAGCAGCGGGCGCTGCGGCTGCGGCTCAAACTGCAGGCGGGCGGCATCCGGCGCGTGGTGCTGGACATTTACCGCCGCAGCGAACACCGCGCCACCAGCCGTCTGCTGCACGGTCTGGCCCTGCTTGAGGTGCCATTCGCCGTGCGCACGGCGGGGCCGGATTTCGTTGCCGGGCATGGGCTGGAGCGCTTGCAGGAGCACTGGGAGTACGCCTATACGCCGATGACGGAGGCGGCCCTGGTGGAAGCCTCGGTCTACGGCATGACACTGCCGCAGGCCGTCGCCAGCCGCTACGCGGCACAGCTGCAGCGCCTGCACGACAACGGCGCGGCGGATGCCGCGGCGGCCGCCGGCGCCCTGGCGCAAGGGTGCGTGTTGGGCTTGCATGCCGAGCTGCCGCGCGTACTGGCCTTGCTGCGCCAGTCGGTGGCGGCGGATGCGCGGTACGAACGCGTCACCAGCGCCGCTGTCGCCATCGCCCTGCTGTGGGAGGCGCGCGAACCGCTGGAAGCGCGGCACGCAAGCGAACTGCCGCTGGTGTTGGGCGCCGCCTACGAACGGGCCATCTACCTGGCCACGGCCAGCGCCAGCGATCCTGCCGGCGGCGCTGCAGGCAGTTCGGGTGGCGGCGCAGCGCACGACGCGCAGGCTTCTGCGCTGATGCGCTTGCGGGAACTGCTTGCCAGCGAGGCCGGCCGGGGGCTGGACGCTGCACTATTCTGGAACATGGCGCAACATGCTTTCCGCCGCCATCCCTCCGCCATGCTGCGCGGCGCCGCCGCAGGCGTGCTGTTCGGCGGCGGATACCTGGATGACGCCGCGCTGGCGGCCTCGCTGCGCGGCCACCTGGAAGGCTTGCTGGCGCCGCCCGAAGCCGTGGCCTTCCTGCGTGGCTTGCTGAGCAGTGCGCGCGAGGCGGCCTGGCAGCTGCCGGCCTTGCTGGAATCGGTCAACGGCATGCTGGCGCGCTGGCCGGAGGCCGAGTTCATCGGCTGCCTGCCGGAACTGCGCCTGGCCTTCGCCGCCATGACGCCGCGCGAGACCGGCCGCATCGCCGAAGCGGTGGCCGCGCTGCACGGCGGACAGAGTCTTGGCCAGCTGGTCCACCACGGCGTAACGGAGCGCCAGTTGCAGGCCAATCTCGCGCTGTCGCAGGCGGTGCGCACAGCGCTGGAGCAGGATGGCCTGGCCGGATGGGGAGCGGGGCATGACTAGCCAGCGCTGGCGCCTGGTGCTGGGCAAATACGCCGAAGACAGCTTGCCGGGCGGGGCGCTGGAGGGGGCGCATAGCCGCATGGACCACGCGCTGGAGTATCTTTACGGCCGCGAATACGGCGGCCGGGGCGTGCGTCCAGGCTCCCTGGACGCGACCCAGCTTACGGTGGTGAACTGGCTGGGCGAGGTGCGCGCGCTGTTCCCGCGCGAGACGGTGGAAATCATCGAGAAGCACGCGCTGGACCGTTACGGCATGACCGAGCTGGTGACCGATCCCGACACGCTGGCGCGGCTGGAGCCCAACCAACAGCTGCTGCGCACCTTGCTGGCTTTGCGCGGCCATCTGAAAGGCGAGGTGCTGGAGATGGCGCGCCGCATCGTACGACAGGTGGTGGAGGAAATCCGCCGCAAGCTGGAGCCGGAAGTGCGCCGGACCCTGTCCGGCCGCCGCAACCGGTTCCGCCATTCGCCCATGGCACAGGCCAGCAATTTCGACGCGGCAGGCACCTTGCGCCGCAACCTGAAGCACTACAGCCTGGAACGGCGCCAGATCGTGCTGGAGCAGTTGCTGTTCTTTGAACGCAACGCGCGCCGTCTTCCTTGGGACATCATCCTGTGCGTGGACCAGAGTGGCAGCATGGCCGATTCGGTGATCCACAGCGCGGTGATGGCGGGCATATTGGCGGGTTTGCCGGCTTTCCGCGTCAAGCTGGTGGTATTCGATACCAGCGTAGTGGACCTGTCCGAGGCGGCGGACGATCCGGTGGAAACGTTGATGCGCGTGCAGTTGGGCGGCGGCACGGATATCGGCCAGGCGCTGCGCTATTGCAGCCAGCTGGTTGAAAATCCGCTGCGCACGGTGCTGGTACTGGTGACGGACTTTTGCGAAGGGGCGCCGCCGGGCGAACTGGTACGCGCAGTGCAGAAGCTGGCCGAAGCCCGCGTGCGGCTGCTTGGACTGGCGGCGCTGGACGGCAGCGCCAATCCGGTCTATGACAGACAGATGGCCGACACGCTGGCGGCATCCGGCATGGAGATCGCCGCGCTGACGCCGCAGCGCCTGGCGCACTGGCTGGTGAAAGTGGTCTCGTGAGCACGCGCCATCCTTTGCTCGGCGCGCTGGCGGCCCAGCTGGCGCGCTTTGACGACGACGCCTGGGTTGCGCTGGCAAATCGCGGCCTGTTGCGCCGCGCGCTGAAGGACCTGGAGACGCAGCAAGCCGAGATTGTGGATGACGGCGGTGCCGACCCGGCCACGCTGGCGGTGAGCATGGGCGGGCAGCACATCCTGTTCGACGTGCGCGGGCCGGCGCAGGCACGCTGCAGCTGCCCGGCGGCCGGCGTCTGCCAGCACATCCTGGCTGCCGCAATCGGCCTGCAGCGGATCACGGCCGGTACGCTGTCCACGGCTCCTGCGCCGCCTGGCGTGCCTCTGCCGGCCCAGGCGCCAGCCGGGGAAGGACAGGCCGAATCGGGTGACGGGCCCGTGGCGGCAGCGGACCCGGATGGTCTGGATCTCCTCGCCGCGGAGCTGCTCGCCTTGCCGGCCGAGGCCCTGACGGCGCACGCGGGCTTGGCCGGCTATCGATGGGCGTGGGAGTACGTCCAGGCGCTGGACCTGCGGCGCGGCCTGACGGTGTCCGGCGACCGCAGCATCGTGCTGGCGCTGCGCCATCCCCGTATCACCTTGCGCTACATGGGCGGCGGGCTGGCGGCGATGGTAGCCGGCAGCGCCACGACACACTTGCCCCGGATGCAGGTCGCCGCGGCGCTGGCCTTCCGCCGCCTGAACGGGGTCGAGGATGCGCCCGCCGCCGCACGGTCCGCCAAACCGTCCGCCACACTGTCCGCTTCGTCCGCCGCCGACGCCCCGCGCAGGCCGCCGCTGCAATCCAGGCAGGATGAATCGCGGCGCAGGCTGCTCGCGGCGGTGTGCGGCGCCGCCGAGGATTGCTTGAGCCTGGGCCTGTCGCACCTGTCCGACAACACGCAGCAACGCTTCAACACCCTGGCCGTGTGGGCGCAGGGCGCGGACTGTTACCGCCTGGCGCTGCTGCTGCGCCGGATCGCCGACCATGCGGCTGCGTTGCTGGCGCGCGGCGCCGGCGCCGACGAGCACCGGCTGCTGGAGCAGCTTGCACTGGCCGTCGGGTTGGCGCGCGCGCTGCAGGCGGCGGGCGAGCGGCCGCCGCAGCATTTGCTGGGCAGGGCGCGCAGCAGTTACGAGGGCGGCGGCACGCTGGATTTGCTGGGCCTGGGCGCGCACGCATGGCGCACGCCGGCCGGATACACCGGTTTGACGATGCTGTTCTGGTCCGAGTCCAGCCGCGAGTTCACCGCCTGCACCGAGGCACGCCCGGTACTGCAACGGGGGTTCAATCCGCTTGCGCGCTACCGCGCACCGGGGCCCTGGCAGGGCCTGCACGCGCCGGCGGCGGCGACCGGGCGGCTGGTCCGGCTGGTCAATCCGCAGCTCAACGACACGGGCCGGCTGTCGCCCGCCGAGCGCACCACAGCCAGCGTGGAGACAGCGGCTGGCTTCGCGGCCCGTCTGCCGGCGCGCGCGCGCTGGGCCGATATCGCGGCGGAGCGGGCGCAGTGGGGACGCAGTCTGCTGGCGGAACCGGACCCGATGCGCGACTGGTGCGTGCTGGCGCCGCGCCGCTGGGGCTTGCCCGTGTTCGACGCGGCACGCCAGACGCTGTGCTGGACGGTGTATGACAGCCTGGATGCGCCGCTGGTGCTGGAACTGGCGTATTCGCCCTTCAACATGGCGGCCATCGAACGCATCGAGCTGCATGCGGCGCGCGGAATCGCGCCGGGCACGCTGCTGGTGGCGCGAATCGCCGATACGGCCGGGGGGCTGCTGGGCGAGCCGCTCAGCCTGGTATTGCAGGGCGACGATGGCATGCCGGTGGATTGCCTGCACTTTCCGCAGCCCGAGGCCGGCGCGGTCGCCGCAGCCGAGGGGGCTTTGCCCGCCGGGCCGCGCGGATCGGCAGCGGCAGTGGCAGGCAGCGCACGCCTGTCGCGCGGGCCGCAGCCTGCGCTGCAGCCGCTGCGCGAGTTCCGGCACTGGCTGAACCGGCAGGCCGAGCGCGGGCTGCAGGAGCACAGGCTGCCGGCCTTCGGCCGCGAGTACGCCGTCCGCAGTGCGCAGCTTGCCGCCCAAGGCCACTCGCTGTTTCAGCGCGGCGGGCCGGCAACGCCGGAGTTGCTGCTGTGGGCCTGCTATCGCTGCATGCAGCTCGACCAGCTGGCCGAGCACAGGCCCGCTGGCGCAGACCCGGACAGCTAGCGGAGCAGCCCCGGACCGGGGCGCCGTGCGCTGTCGCCCATGCGGAACTCGCCCACCAGCGCCACCAGCATGGCGGCCTGGTCCTGCAGGCTTTCGGCAGCGGCCGCCGCCTGTTCCACCAGCGCCGCATTCTGCTGGGTCACATCGTCCATCTGCACGATGGCCTGGTTGACCTGGGCGATGCCGGTGCTCTGCTCGGCGCTGGCGTTGGCGATTTCGCCGATAATGGATGTCACCCGGCCCACGCTGGCCACCACCTCGTCCATGGTGCTGCCGGCGTTGGCCACCAGCCTGCTGCCGGCCTCCACCTGCGTCACCGAGGCGTTGATCAGTTCCTTGATCTCCTTGGCGGCACTGGCGCTGCGCTGCGCCAGGTTGCGCACTTCAGAGGCCACGACCGCGAAACCGCGCCCCTGCTCGCCGGCGCGCGCCGCTTCCACGGCCGCGTTCAGCGCCAGGATATTGGTCTGGAAGGCGATGCCGTCGATCACGCTGATGATGTCCACCACCCGCCTTGACGAGTGGTTGATGGACTCCATGGTCTGCACCACTTGCGCCACCACGCCGCCGCCGCGCACCGCCACCTCGGAGGCGGAGGTGGCCAGCTGGCTGGCCTGGCGCGCATTGTCGGCGTTCTGCTTGACGGTGCTGGTCAGCTCTTCCATCGAGGCGGCGGTCTCCTCCAGCGAACTGGCTTGCTGCTCGGTGCGGGCCGACAATGCCGCGTTGCCCTGGCTGATCTCGGTGCTGGCGGTGGCCACGCTGCCGGAGGCCACGCACACCTGGGACAGCACGCCGTGGATCTTGCCGACGAACTGGTTGAAGCCGTTGCCGATGACGGCCAGTTCATCCTGGCCCTGCACGCTCAGGCGCGCGCCCAGGTCGGCATTGCCGCTGGCCAGGCCTGTCATGGCCGCGCCCAGTGTGCGCAGCGGACGCGTGAGGCGGTTGACCAGCATGATCAGCAGCGCCGCCGTGGCCAGCGCGCACAGCACCGACACCACCAGCGTATAGCCCAGCAGCTCGCGCGCCGGCGCCTTGGCCACGGCGCGCGGGAAGCTCAGCTTCACTGCCCATGGCGCGATGTCGGCGTGCAGGTACAGCGGCTGCAGCAGGTGCACCAGGCCGCTGGCGTCCTCGTATTGGTAGGGTTTGCCCTGGCGCACCTGCTCGATGCCGGCGGCAGGGATGTCGCTGGCCGGCTTGCCGGTGAGCTGCGCGTCCGGGTTGCTGGCGTACAGGCCGCCGTTCGACACCAGCGCCAGCTGGCCGCCTTCGATGGTCTTCAGTTCGGCCAAAATCTTGGCCAGCCGGGTCAGCATGAAGTCGGCGCTGGAGACGCCAATGAACTTGCCGTCCACCAGGATGGGTGCGACCAGCGACGCCATCAGCACGTCCTTGCCGTTGACAGGATAGGCATACGGCTCGGTGAAGTAGACCTTGCCGCTGCGCTTGGGAATGTCGTACCAGTCGTTGGCGCCGGGTTTGGGATCGAACACGATGGGTTCCACCGACACGGCCGAGCCATTCCGGGTCCAGTACGGCATGTAGCGGCCGGTGTCGTCGTAATGCGGCTTTTTGCCAGCGTAGTCGGCGTCCTTGCCGTCGAGGGCGTTCGGCTCGAAGGTGACAGCGGCGCCCAGCAGGTCTTCCGAGCCGAGCAAGGTGGCCTTGCTCATTTCGCCGATCTGCTCGCGCGCCAGCGGCACGCCGGCGGCCTTGGTTGCGCGCAGGGCGCCGCCGGCGTTGATCACGGCCGACAGGTTGCTGCCGATGCGGCCTTGCACGGCGGCGGCCGCTTCGCGCGCGGCGGTGTGGGCCAGCTCCATGGCGGCCGCTTCGGCCGAACTGCTGCTCTTGATGCCGGTGACGGTGGCCGTGACGGCCAGGCTGAGCACCACCAGCGCGGTGGCTGCGGCGCAGATTTTGGCGTTCAGGGACAGGGCGGCGTAGGCCTGCTTCGGACTCATGCTCATGCGTGTCGCCTTTCTTTAGAAGACTTTGGTGAGGGACAGGACTACCGTGCCGCGCGCGACGTTGGAGATGTCGAAGGCGCCGGACCGGTTCGGTATGCCCAGCGTGTAGATATCGTAGGCGTTGGTGGCGCCCTTGGCGCGGGTGTAGGCGCCGCTGATGCTCCAACCGTCCTCGAGCGCCTTGGTGAGGCCGACCTTGCCGTCCTTCCAGTCCCAGATGTGGTTGCCCGCGCCGGCCACGCGGCCGTCGCCGTAGTGCAGGTTCAGGGTGTGGCCGCCGCCCACTTCGACATTGGCGCCCAGGTCCAGGTAGCCGGTGCCGCGCGCGTCCGGAATGCCAAAGAAGTCGCGTGAAATGGTGCGGTTGTACTTGGCGTACAGGGCCCGGTAGGTCAGGCCCAGCGATACTTCGTTGTAGTGGTATCTGGTGCCCGTGGCGCGGTAGATGGCGTTCGGGTAGCGGTAAACGTAGAGCATGGCGCTGTAGCCGACGCCGCCCACGGCGCCGCTGTAGCCGCCGTAGATGTCCCACTCGACGGTAGCGCTTTCGACGAACTTGTCGCTGATGGCGGAGGCCCAGGTGCCGGCCGACAAGCCGCTGGGATGCACGTAGTCCAGCCCGCCTTGCAAGGCCGGCTTGTCCCAGGTCTGGCGGATGCCGCGCGAGACGTACTGGCTGGCCAGGGTGATGTTGGCAGTGACGGCCGGAACGGCCGGTGCCGGTGCATCGCCGGCTGCTGCGGATTCTGCCGCAGATGCAGCCTGGGCACACAGGCCGAGATAGAGCGCGGCACAGGCGTGCGCGCAGGTTTGGTGGTACGTCATGAAGATGCCCCTGGCTGAATTGTGTTAACTGCAAGCGGGGTTGGGGCTTGGCGTAGAGCAAAATTTTACAGGCTGGACAAGGAATTGGCGAATGGCCTGTTTACGGAACGCAACAGTGTGTCAGGAAGTCTGCCGCGGCTCCATTGCCGCGCCGGCGGTGATCGCGGCGATCAGTGCGCGGCAGGCGGCGGACAGGCTGCGGTGCGGCGGATAGATCAGCGAAAAGCGGCGGCTGCGGCCCCAATGCTGCGGCAGCACCGGCACAAGCTCGCCGCTGCGCAGGCGCTCGTCGGCGATGAAGCGGTAAGTCTGGCAGATGCCCAGGCCCTGCCGGGCCAGCGTGACCACGCCCAGCACGTCGTCAGTGATGTGCATGCGCGCCGCAGGCAGCCAGTCCACGTCGCCGCCGCCATCGCGCAGCGGCCATGGCGCCGCCTTGCCGGTGCTGGGCATGGTGAACGGCAGGCAGGCGTGCCCGGCCAGGTCGGCTATGCTGGCGGGTGTGCCGGCGCGGGCCAGGTAGCCGGGCGAGGCCACCAGGCACAGTTGCGCATCTTCCAGCGGCCGGGCGATCAGGCCGCTATCGGGCAGCGTGCCCTGGCGGATGGCCATGTCATAGCCTTCCTGCACCAGGTCCACATTGCGGTTGGAGATGCTCAGTTCGACCAGGACGCGCGGATGCTGCTCCATGAACGGCTGCAGCAGCGCCGGCAGGCGGTAGTGGCCGTAGGTGGTGGGGGCGCTCAGGCGCACGGTGCCGGACAGTTCGCCGCCCTGGTCGCGCATCGAGCGTTCGGCGTCCGCCATCAGGCCGAAGGCGCTGCGGGCCTGGTCCAGGTAAGCCTTCCCCGCGTCGGTCAGACTGAGGCGGCGGGTGGTGCGGCGCATCAGTTGCACGCCCAGGCGGGCTTCCAGCCGGGCCACCGCGCGGCTCAGCACGGAGGCGGTCGTGCCCAGGGACACTGCGGCGGCGCTGATGGTGCCCTTGTCGGCGATGACGAGGAAGGCTTCCACGTCGCCCAGGTAGTCGAATTGGCGAGGCATTAAGCTCTTTCAAGAACAAATGATTTGAATTGGTGGCAGTTTATTGTCTCTGGCAATGGGAATAGAGTAGCGCTTATCCACTTAGCCCACAAGGAGTTTTGCCATGAAAGCTGTCATTCCTACCGCTGCTGCCCTTGCCTCGGCCGCCGTGCTCGGCCTTTGCGCCGCCGGCGCGCAAGCCGCCAACGTGCTGGTTGTGTTGTCGGACGCGTCGACGCTGGCGTTGCGCGGCCAGCGCGTCTATGAAACCGGCTTCTACGCCAACGAACTGATGCAGCCTGTCAAAAAACTGATGGACGCCGGCCACAGCATCACGTTCGCCACACCGCTGGGCAAGGCGCCCGCCGTCGACCGCAATTCGCTGGACGCCTCGCTGTTCGGCGGCGAAGCAGCCATGCGGGAACATCTGGCGCTGCTGGCGCAGCTCAAGCTGACCTCGGTATCCGCCTCGCCGGTGCTCAGCCTGGCCCGCGTGGAGCAGGGCGGCTACGCCCAGTATGACGCGGTCTATATACCGGGCGGCCACGCGCCGATGCAGGATTTGATCCGCAGCCCGGCGGTCGGCCGTTTGCTGGCCCATTTCCACAGCAGCGCCAAGCCTACCGCGCTGGTCTGCCACGGCCCGGCCGCGCTGGTGGCCGCGCTGGACCGGCCCGAAGCATTCGTTGCCAAGCTGGAATCGGGCGCCAGGGTGGACGGCAAGGGCTGGATCTATGCCGGCTACCGCATGACGGTGATCAGCAATGCGGAAGAGGAGGCCGGCAAGGGCTACCTGAATGGCGGCGTGATGAAACTGACGCCGCAGACGGCGCTGGAGCGCGCGGGCGGCAAGTACAGCAGCGGCCCGAACTGGGCGCCGCATATCGTTTCGGACCGCGAACTGATCACCGGCCAGAATCCGGCCTCGGCCGTCGGTGTGGCCGATCTGCTACTGGCCCGCTTGCCGGCAGCCGCACTGAACACTACTAAATAGCGGATTGGTATTAACATTTTGGCCCGGCTCGTGCTACTATTTCCAGCACTGTCCAGAACAGCGTACCAAGCGCCCAAACCGCAGCGCGTCCTCCGTGCAGAGCAAGCACATGCCTACCCAGCTCCGTAGGCAGCCCGAGGGAGTCAGTACTATGAGCAGCTGCAAGCGAAACAACCACGACCTGGCCAAGGTGATCGAAGAGGGCCGGCGTATAGACGCGGCCCAAGGCGCCGCGAACGCCTGGGCCTACCTGCTGGCCCATTCCGTCGACCCCAAGACCATACTGCGCGTCCTCACCGGCAATGCCGTGCGGCGCGACGCCGGTTTGCACTAGCGGGCAGGGATGCCGGCCGCTGCGGCAGGCTCACCGCCGACCAGGCGTTTCATGGCTTGGGACACCGCGCCCATTTTGTCGTCCTGCTGGTTGATATCCGAGCAACTTTCCTGCAGCGTTCTTTCGGAGGACTGCGCCGGATAGCGGCCCAACAGGCTGGAGCAGTCACAGCGCAGGCGGGCCTTCAGCTTCTTCGACTTGCGCTCCCTTAGCTCGGCGACCCAGCAGCTGTCGGCGCAGCCGCACGATTTGTAGGTCAGCACTTCCGATGCTACCGCCCACGGCACGGCATAGGTGGCTGGGGCACTGCTCGCCGAGGCGGGGTTGGCAAGCGTCAGAAGCAGCAGGGCGGCGAACAATCTCAGGGACATATTTTCCGGATTTTCATATCGGCGGCAAACGGCGCCTTCGAAAGCCAGGGGCCCGCGGCTTGCGCCGGGAGCCCCTGGGATGCTGGCTGTTCAGGCGGCGGCGCTTAGTCGCGGATTTCCAGCGCGCGGTTCAGGCTCAGTGCGGCCAGGGAGCCGACAGCGCCGGACAGCAGGTACAGGCTGACATAGGCCAGGCCGAAGTTGGCCGACAAGCCCAGCGCCACCAGCGGGGCGAAGCCCGCGCCCACCAGCCAGGCCAGGTCGGACGTCAGGGCCGCGCCGGTGTAGCGGTACTTGGTCTGGAAGTTGGCGGTCACGGCGCCGGCGGCCTGGCCGTACGACAGGCCCAGCAGCAGGAAGCCCACCATCAGGAAGATGTTCTGGCCGCTCTCGCCGCCGTCCATCAGCATCGGCACGAAGCCGCTGAACACGGCGATCAGCGCGGCCAGGGTGCCCAGCGTGGTGCGGCGGCCGAAGCGGTCGGCCAGCAGGCCGGAGACGATGATGCCGAACGCGGCCAGCACCGCGCCTATCATCTGCAGCCCCAGGAAGTCGCTCAGCGAACGGGTCGAGTACAGATTGATCCACGACAGCGGGAACACCGTCACCAGGTGGAACAGCGCGTAGCTGGCCAGCGCGGCCAGCGCGCCGATCAGCACGTTGCGGCCTTGTGAGCGGGCCAGTTCCATGACCGGGGTTGGATCCAGCTCATGCTCGTCCAGCAGCTTGGTGTATTCCGTGGTGGAAACCAGGCGCAGGCGGGCAAACAGGGCCACCACGTTGATGGCGAAGGCCACATAGAACGGGTAGCGCCAGCCCCAGCCCAGAAATTCCAGCGTGTTCAGCTCGGCCAGCAGGAAGGCGAACAGCCCGGCGGCCAGGATGAAGCCGACCGGCGCCCCCAGCTGGCCCAGCATGGCGTACCAGCCGCGCTTGTTCTTCGGCGCGCTCAGCGCCAGCAGCGACGGCAGGCCGTCCCACGAGCCGCCCTGCGCCACGCCCTGGCCGATGCGCAGCACCGACAGCATGATGATGGCCGTCATGCCCCAGTCCGCATACTCGGGCAGGAAGGCGATGCCGGCGGTGGAGGTGCCCAACAAGAACAGGGCGGCGGTGAGCTTGGCTTCGCGTCCGAAGTGCCGCTGCAGCGTCATGAACAGGATGGAGCCGAGCGGACGTGCGATAAAGGCGAACGAGAAAATGACAAAGGAGTACAGTGTGCCGTCGAGGCGGCTTTCGAAGGGGAAGAAGACTTGCGGGAAGACCAGCACCGAGGCGATGGCGTAGACGAAGAAGTCGAAGTATTCGGATGCTCGGCCTATCACAACCCCGATCGCTATCTCTCCGGGTTCGATGTGCCCATCCCTGGCATTAATATTCCGCGCCCCCTGACTGGTCTGGCGCGATGGATGTTCGGCGGGAAGATCGCCGTTGAATGTTGTCGTCGTGGCCATATTCCTTGTCTCGCTTATTAGTTGTACAACGGTCCATCCCCGGGGGTAGGACAAAGTGTCCAATGTCCAGGAGCAGCCGTTGTGGTTACAGTACCATGTTATTCATTTTATGTAACGTACATAACCGCATGAAATCTCCCTTGAACCATCGTGGATTGGCTCTTTTGCCACTGTTGTTGCTTGCAGGCTGCAACACCGTGGTGATGAACCCGTCCGGCGATATCGCCGCGCAGCAGGCCCGCCTTGTGGTGGTGTCCACCTTGCTGATGCTGCTGATTGTCGTCCCAGTCATCGCACTGACCCTGTTCTTTGCGTGGAAGTATCGCCAAAGCAACACTAAAGCCAAATATGAACCCGATTGGGATCATTCCACCAAGCTCGAACTGGTGATCTGGGGCGCACCGCTGCTGATCATCATCGTGCTGGGCCTGCTGACCTGGATCAGCACCCACAAGCTGGACCCCTACCGTCCGCTGGACCGCATTGACGAGAAGCGTCCGCTGGCCGCCGGCGTCAAGCCGCTGGAAGTGCAGGTGGTGGCGCTGGACTGGAAATGGCTGTTCATTTATCCGGAGCAGGGCATCGCCACGGTGAATGAGCTGGTGACGCCGGTCGATGTGCCTGTACGTTTCAAGATTACCGCCTCGAACGTGATGAATGCCTTCTATGTGCCAGCGCTGGCCGGCATGATTTACGCGATGCCGAGCATGGAGACGCAGCTGAACGCCATCATCAACAAGCCTGGCGTATACGACGGCTTCTCGGCCAACTTCAGCGGCGCCGGCTTCTCGCACATGCGTTTCAAGTACCACGGCGTGAGCAACGCGGACTTCGACACCTGGGTGGCCAAGGTCAAGGCCTCCGGCGCCACCGGCAGCGTCGCGCTGGACCGCGCCAACTACCAGGTGCTGGAAAAGCCGAGCGAAAAAGAGCCGGTGCGCTACTACCCGACCGTTTCTGCAGACCTGTACGACGCGATCCTGAACCGCTGCGTCGGCGACGGCACCACCTGCATGAACAAGATGATGGCGGATGACATCGTGCGCGCGAAAACCGCGGCCGAGCTGTGCAATACGCCGACTCCCGTGCCTAATCTTTCCATGAAGAGCAACAATGCAACACGATACTGATCTCATCTTCGGACGGCTGAGCTGGGAAGCGATTCCCTTCCACGAGCCTATCCTGCTGGCGACCTTCGCCGGCGTAGTGCTGGGCGGCATAGGCCTGCTCGGCGCCATTTCCTACTTCCGCCTGTGGGGCAACCTGTGGACGAACTGGATCACCAGTATCGACCACAAGAAAATCGGCATCATGTACATGATCCTGGGCCTGATCATGCTGCTGCGCGGCTTCGCCGACGCGCTGATGATGCGCGCCCAGCAAGCCATGTCCTTCGGCGACTCGGCCGGCTTCCTGCCGCCGCACCACTACGACCAGGTCTTCACCGCCCACGGCGTGATCATGATCTTCTTCGTGGCGATGCCGTTCGTGACCGGCCTGATGAACTACGTGGTGCCGCTGCAGATCGGCGCGCGCGACGTGGCCTTCCCGTTCCTGAACAACTTCTCCTTCTGGATGACCGCCTTCGGCGCGATCCTGGTGATGGCGTCGCTGTTCGTGGGCGAATTCGCCCGCACCGGCTGGCTGGCCTATCCGCCGCTGTCGGGCATCCTGGCTTCGCCCGACGTCGGGGTGGACTATTACATCTGGTCATTACAGGTGGCCGGGGTGGGGACGCTGCTGTCCGGCGTCAACCTGGTGGTCACCATCGTGAAGATGCGCGCGCCCGGCATGGACATGATGAAGATGCCGGTGTTCACCTGGACCGCCCTGTGCACCAACGCGCTGATCGTGGCCGTGTTCCCTGTGCTGACCGCCGTGCTGGGCATGCTGTCGCTGGACCGCACCTTCGGCACCAACTTCTTCACCAACGAGCTGGGCGGCAACCCCATGCTGTACGTGAACCTGATCTGGATCTGGGGCCACCCCGAGGTGTACATCCTGGTGCTGCCGGTGTTCGGCGTGTTCTCGGAAATCGTCTCGACCTACTGCGGCAAGCGCCTGTTCGGCTACACCTCCATGGTGTATGCGACCGTTGTGATCACCATCCTGTCCTACCTGGTCTGGCTGCACCACTTCTTCACCATGGGCTCCGGCGCCAGCGTGAACTCATTCTTCGGCATTACCACGATGATTATCTCGATCCCGACCGGGGCCAAGATCTTCAACTGGCTATTTACCATGTACCGCGGCCGCATCCGCTTTGAAGTGCCGATGCTGTGGACCATCGGTTTCATCATCACCTTCGTCATCGGCGGCATGACCGGCGTGCTGCTGGCCGTGCCTCCGGCCGACTTCGTGCTGCACAACTCGCTGTTCCTGATTGCGCACTTCCACAACGTCATCATCGGCGGCGTGGTGTTTGGCGTGTTCGCCGCCATCAACTACTGGTTCCCGAAAGCGTTCGGCTACAAGCTCAACGAGTACTGGGGCAAGTGGTCGTTCTGGCTGTGGTTCGTGGGCTTCTACTTCGCCTTCATGCCGCTGTACGTGCTGGGCCTGATGGGCGTGACCCGCCGCATGAGCCACTTCGACGATCCATCGCTGCAGATCTGGTTCCAGATCGCCGCCGTGGGCGCGGTGATGATCGCCGGCGGTATTGGCGCCATGCTGATGCAGTTCTGGGTTTCGTTCCGCGACCGCAAGCAGAACCTGGACGTCACCGGCGACCCATGGAACGGCCGCACGCTGGAATGGTCGACCTCGTCGCCGCCGCCGGACTACAACTTCGCGTTCACCCCGCGTGTGCATGACAACGACACCTGGGCCGACATGAAGAAGAACGGCTACCAGCGTCCGCTGAAGGACTACGTGGCGATCCACATGCCCAAGAACACCTGGGCCGGCTTCGCCATCGCGGCGATCAGCGGCCTGGTCGGCTTCGCGCTGATCTGGCAGATGTGGATCCTGGCAGGGCTGTCGTTCGCCGCCATGCTGGCAACCATCATTGTTCACACGTTTAACTACAAACGCGATTACTACATTCCTGCGGACGAAGTGGTCCGCACCGAAAATGCTCGCACCCAACTGCTGAATGCCCATGTCTGACGCCACTTTGAACCCAAGCTCGCGCTACTTCGTGCGCGAGCACCATCCGGAAAACGGCACCTTGCTCGGTTTCTGGATCTACCTGATGAGCGATTGCCTGATCTTCGCCGTCCTGTTTGCAACCTACGCCGTGCTGGGCCGCAACTACGCGGGCGGCCCGACCGGCGCCGAGCTGTTCGACCTGAAGCTGGTGGCATTGAACACCTCGATGCTGCTGCTGTCGTCGATCACCTACGGCTTCGCCATGCTGGAAGCGGGCCGCAAACGCCTGGGCGCCACCATGGGCTGGCTGATCGTCACCGGCCTGTTCGGTGCGGCCTTCATCTCGCTGGAACTGTACGAATTCATGCACCTGCTGCATGAAAACGCCGGTCCGCAGCGCAGCGCCTTCCTGACCTCGTTCTGGGCGCTGGTGGCCACCCACGGCCTGCACGTGACGTTCGGCATCGTGTGGCTGGTCACGCTGCTGTTCCAGCTGAAAAAGCACGGCCTGACGCATGAAAACATGCGCCGCATGACCTGCCTGTCGATGTTCTGGCACTTCCTGGACGTGGTCTGGATCGGCGTGTTCACCTTTGTTTACCTGATGGGAGTTCTGCCATGAGCGATCACAATCACGAGCACCATGGCCATGACGATCACGGCCACCACGGCCATGGCGACCACAACCACGGCAGCCTGAAGTCGTACACCATCGGCTTCATCCTGTCGGTGATCCTGACCGCCATTCCGTTCTGGCTGGTGATGGGCAATGTGTTCGCCAACCCGGCCACCACCGCCTTCACCATCCTCGGCTTCGCCGCCGTGCAGATCGTGGTCCACATGGTCTACTTCCTGCACATGAACGCCAAAGTGGAGGGCGGCTGGTCGATGCTGGCCATGATGTTCACGCTGATCCTGGTGGTCATCGTGCTGGCCGGCTCGATCTGGGTCATGTACCACATGAACACCAACATGATGCCGGGCATGGACGCGCACCAAATGCGCAACATGCCATGATGTCCGCACCGCGCACCCCCGCCGCGCTGCGTCTGCGTTCCGCAGGCCTGCGCTACACGCTGGTGGGCTGCGCGGTGCTCGTTATTGCGGTACTGCTCGCGCTGGGCACCTGGCAAGTCCAGCGCCTGCAATGGAAACTGGCTCTGATCGAACGCGTCAACGCGCGCGTGCACGCGGAGCCGGTGCCCGCCCCCGGCCAGCAGGACTGGGCCAAGGTCTCTGCGCAGGCCGATGAATACAAGCATGTCCACCTGACGGGCATGCTGCTCCCCGAATACTCCACCAAAGCGCAGGCGACCACCGAACGTGGCCCTGGCTATTGGCTGCTGACGCCGCTGTGCCTGGCGGACGGCAGCAACGGCGTCAGCATTGTCATGGTCAACCGCGGCTTCCTGCCGCTGGACGCTGCTGCCCGAGTCGAATCCAGCCTGTCCAACAGCGTGCCCGCCGGCAGCGACGCCTGTGCCGCCGCCGCGCTGGCCGGCCGCGCTGCGGTGCGCCTGAACGGCTTGCTGCGCATCAGCGAAGTGGGCAAGGGCCCGATGGGCCTGCGCGCCAACGAGCCGGCGCAAAACCGCTGGTACGCGCGCGACGTGCACGCCATGGCGGCCGCGCGCGGCTTGCACACGGCGCGCGTGGCGCCTTACTTCGTCGATGTCGACGCCGGCCAGTACGTGGCCGACCTGGACCCGGCCGCGCGCCCTTACGGCGGCATGACGGTTATTTCTTTCCCCAACAATCATCTGGTTTATGCTCTCACCTGGTACGCGCTGGCTGTTATGATGGCGGCCGCGCTGGCGTGGGTGATCCGCGACGAGCGCCGCCGCGCGCGCAGGGACGGCGCGGACGCATAAACCGGGCGAGGGATGATGTCGGGCCAAATACTTTCGATAGCAAAATTGCCGTCCTTCCTGGCCCAGGCCAGCGCGGGACAGGCGGCAGGGCACCAGAACATGCAGCAGCTGATCCAGCTGCGCTGGATCGCCGTGGTCGGCCAGGTGACCACCATCGCGGTGGTGGCCTGGGGCTTCGGCATCAAGCTGCCGCTGGTGTATATGCTGGAAGTGCTGGCCTGCCTGATCGCCTTCAACGTGGCCAGCCAGCTGCGCTGGCATGAAAAATGGGCGGTGTCGAACGCCGAACTGTTCATCGCCATGCTGGTGGACGTGGCCAGTCTCACGGCCCAGCTCTACCTGAGCGGCGGCACCTCCAATCCCTTCGTCTACCTCTACCTGCTGCAGGTGATCCTGAGCGCGGTGCTGCTGGAGGCGTGGTCGACCTGGACCATCGTCGCCATCGCCAGCGCCTGCCTGGCCGGGCTGTCGGTGTGGTCCAAGCCGATCGCGCTGCCGCTGTTCCACGAGCGCGGCTACTTCAGCCTGTACATCCAGGGCATGCTGATCTGCTTCGCGCTCAACGCGGCGCTGCTGGTGGTGTTCATCACCCGCATCATGAGCAATCTGCGCGCCGGCGACGCCATGCTGGCCAGCATGCGCCAGCGCGCCGCCGAGGAAGAGCACATTGTCCGCATGGGCCTGCTCGCCTCGGGCGCCGCGCACGAACTGGGCACGCCGCTGGCCACCTTGTCGGTCATACTGGGGGACTGGCGCCGCATGCCCGAATTTAGCAAGCATCCCGAACTGCTGGAGGAAATCGGCGAAATGCAGGCCCAGCTGGCGCGCTGCAAGTCCATCGTCAGCGGCATTTTGCTGTCGGCGGGCGAGGCGCGCGGGGAGTCGTCGGCGCGCACCACCATCAACACCTTCCTTGACGAACTGGTGCAGGAGTGGCGCGCCAGCCGCCCGGTGGCCGCGTTCGAGTACGATAACCGGATCGCGGACTTGCCGGTGGTGTTCGACTCGGCGCTGAAACAAATGATCTGCAATGTGCTGGACAATGCGCTGGAAGCGTCGCCGGAATGGATCAGGCTGGAAGCCGCCTGCGACGATGGCGCGCTGAAGCTGCTGGTCAGCGACAACGGCCCGGGCTTCGCGCCCGGGATCCTGGAGCAGTTCGGCAAGCCCTACAATTCGAGCAAAGAGGCGCCCGGCCGCGGCCTGGGGCTGTTCCTGACGGTGAACGTGGCGCGCACCCTGGGCGGCACGGTTAGCGCCAGCAACCGTCCCGAAGGCGGCGCGGCCGTCCAGTTGAGCTTGCCGCTTACGGCCATCGCAGTGGAAGAGGAATAGGCATGAGCGCAGAAGAGGCATCAGGGCAGGAAGCGGCTGAGGTACGCCAGCTCATCATTATCGAAGACGACGCTGCCTTCGCGCGCACGCTGGGCCGTTCGTTCGAGCGGCGCGGCTACCAGGTGCTGCTGGCGGCCAGCCTGGAGGAAGCCGAAGCGCTGCTGGAGGAGCATTCGCCCGGCTACGCGGTGGTCGATCTCAAGCTCAAGAACAACACGTCCGGCCTGCTGTGCGTGCAGATGCTGCACGCGCACGACCCGGACATGCTGATCGTGGTGCTGACCGGCTTCGCCAGCATCAACACGGCGGTTGAGGCAATCAAGCTGGGCGCCTGCCAATACCTGGCCAAGCCCTCCAACACGGACGACATCGAAGCGGCCTTCGCCCACGTGGCCGGCAGCGCCGGCGTCGAGATGACCAACCGCTCCACGTCGATCAAGACGCTGGAGTGGGAGCGCATCCACGAAGTGCTGGCCGAGACCGACTTCAACATCTCCGAAGCGGCGCGCCGCCTCGGCATGCACCGCCGCACGCTGGCGCGCAAGCTGGAAAAGCAGCGCGTCAAGTAGGCGCCTGGCGCGGCGCCTAAGCCTTGCCCTCGGCGCCGCCCTCCATGCGGGCCCGCGCCAGCGCCCATTCAAAGTCCTGCACCATGTCGTTCAGGCCGCGCGCGGTCACTTGCGGCAAGTCGGACTCCATCAGCGGCGCCGGCGCGGCGACCGGCCCCTTGGCGTACACGATTTCCCCACCCGTCGCCTTGGACAGTTCGGCCAGCCGCGTTGTGGCCAGCGGCAGGCCATAGCCGTCTTGCGTCAGCTTGACCCCGAGCTTGTGCACCGTGCCGGCGGCGCCCGACGCATACACGGTGGCCACCACCTCGCCGTTGGTGACGATCTGCGCGTAGACCCGATCCGGGTTGTCCCTGGCGTGGCGCACCGCGGCCGCTTCGCGGGCCTGCATCTGCGCCTCGCGCAGCTGCAATTCCGCCACCTGCTCGGGCGTGGCGGGCAGCACGAAGCCCGGCTTGTCTTTGGCCAGGTCGGCGATGGAGGCCACAGGGCCTTGCACGCGGAAGGAATTGCTGGATTCGATACGGGACATACGGCCATCTCCCTGATTGTCTGGTAACGGAAAGTGTACATCGATTCCAGCGGTGGACAAGCGGTCATTCTTCCGGGTAAGATGATTTTTTTGCTAACTACGCGGAGACGAGCTTGATCAGCCAAAAACTGAGGCATCCAGCCGCCGTGGCGCTGCTGGCGATGGCCGGCCTGCAAGGACAGGCGCTGGCAGCCGATCAGGCCCGGGCCAAAGGCGCCGGCGGCGCGGCGCCGACTGCCGCCGTTGCCGATTTCAGCCAGTGCGACAAGCCTGTCTGGCCGCAGGAAGCCTTGCGCCGCGAGCAGACCGGGGTGGTGACGATGGCGTTCAAGATCGGCGCCGACGGCAGCGTCGAGGAATCCAAGGTCACCAAGTCCAGCGGCTACCCGCTGCTGGACGAGGCGGCGCGCTTCGGCATTGCAAAATGCAAGTTTCAGCCAGGCACCCACAACGGCAAGCCGCAGTCCGCGTGGATGCAGATGCAGTACGTGTGGACGCTGAAGGATGATGCCAAGGACCCGGCGGCGCAGGCGGTCTATGCCGAGACCCGCGCGGCCGCTGAAGCGGGCGATGGCGACGCGCAGCTCAAGCTGGGCATGATGCTCCAGCAAGGCAAGGGCGTGCAGCGCGACGACGTACAGGCGCTGGAGTGGCTGAGCAAAGCGGCCGAGGCCGGCAGCGCAGAGGCGCAGTTCAGGATCGCCTCGCTGTTCCTGGCCCGGGAAAGCGGAGCGGTCACCGCCCAGCAGGCGCATGCGTGGCTGCTGAAGGCTGCCGAACAAGGCCACGCGATGGCCATGATGGGCCTGGCCGGACTGTACGCGACCGGAAAAGGCACGGCCAGGGACCCGGAGCAAGCCTTCGTCTGGCTGCGCAAGGCGGCGGACGCCGGCGTGATCCGCGCCTATGCCGCGCTGGCCTGGGCTTACCAGACCGGCAACGGCGTCGAGCGCGACCCTGAAGAGGCGCTGCGCCTGCTGCGCCAGGGCGCAGAGCTGGACGATCCGGTGGCGGTGCAGGGGCTGGGGTTCGAACTGTACCGCTCCCAGTCGCCGCGCGACCACGAGGAAGCCGTGCCGCTGCTGCAGAAGGCGGCCGACAAGGGCTGGGCTCCCGCGCAGACCTTGCTGGGCAAGGCCTACCGCGAAGGGCGCGGCGTGCCGGCCGACACCGAGCTGGGCAGCGAATGGATCCGCAAGGCCGCAGCGCAAAGCCACCTCGAGGCGCAGTACCTGATGGCCGAGCTGCTGGAGCAGGGCAGCGGCGTGCGCAAGGATGACGCGGAGGCGCTGCGCCTGTACGAGCTGGCGGCGAAACGCGGCTGGGCGCCGGCCGTGCTGCGCATGGTCAAAGTGGCCGAGCGCGGCGAACTGGGCCGGCCGGTGGACGTGGCCGCTGCGGCGCAGTGGCGCGGGCGGCTGCCCGCCGCGCGGGCCCCGCAATAGGGACGGACCATGGGGCCGCCGTCGCCTAAGCCGTTGCGCTCCGCGCCGTGGATCGCGGCCGGCGCGCTGGCCGCGCTGGCCGCGCTGGCCGCCGGCGCCGCCGTTTCGCTGGGCGGCGCCGGCGAACTGCGCGCGCAACTGCGCAGCCTGCTGGAAGACGAAGCAACGCCGGCCCAGACCGCCGCGCTGGCCGCGCAAGTGCGGCCGGGCGACGTGATGCTCTACACCGCCGACGGCTGCCTGTACTGCAACCTCGCCAAGGACTGGCTGGAGCAGCGCAGCTTTGCCTATACCGAGTGCAATATCAGCGTCTCCAGTGCCTGCGCCAGGGCCTTCCAGGCCTATGGCGCCAGGGGAACACCGTTCCTGCTGGTGCGCGGCGCGCCGATGCGGGAAGGCTTCCAGCCCGGCGTCTTCCTGAAACTGTTGCGCCAGCAGCCGACCTGACCGGAAAGTGCTATCCTTTTCGCCGGATTGTAAAACGGAGCGGTATCGATGCAAGACTTTCTGGATGCGTACTGCGCGCGCATAGGCTACAGCGGCGCGCGCGCGCCCACGCTGGAGACCCTGCGCGCCTTGCAGCAGCTGCACCCGGCCGCCATTCCCTTTGAAGCCCTGGACCCGCTGCTGCACCAGCCGGTGGACCTGTCGCCGCAGGCCGTGGACGCCAAGCTGATCGCGGCACGGCGCGGCGGCTACTGTTTCGAGCAGAACAGCCTTTTCCAGCGCGTGCTGGAGGCGATGGGATTCAGCGTGGAAGGCCTGATCGCCCAGGTGCGCTGGCAGCTCGGCCCGGAAGCGGCGCTGCGGCCGCGCACGCACATGGTGCTGCGCGTGACCATAGACGGCACGCCCTGGCTGGCCGACGTGGGCTTCGGCAGCTGCGTGCTGACCGCGCCGCTGCGCTTCGACCGCGACGGCCCGCAGGAAACGCCGCACGAGCGCTTCCGCCTGCGCGCGGCCGGCAACGAGCAGCTGCTCGAAGTCGAGACTGGGAATGGCGACGGCGCCGCGTGGCAGCCCGTGTACCGGATTTCGCCGGCGCTGCAGACGGCGGGCGATTACGAGATGGCGAACTACTACACGGCCACGCATCCGGACTCGCATTTCCGCCACAAGCTGATCGTGGCGCGCACCACGCCGCAGGCGCGCCACGCACTGCTGCAGAACCGCCTGACGACACGGGACAGCGACGGCAACGCCACGCGCAGCTATCTCGATGCGGATGGACTCGAGCAGGCGCTGCGCGAGGTGTTCCTGCTGCCGGTGGCGCCCGCGTTGCGCCCGGTGCTGGAGGCCGCCGCTGCCACCGTCTGGGACGACGCCGCGCGCTGACGCGGCGGCGCCGGGGCTGGCGCGTCAGCAGCCTTGCGCGGTGCACAGCGCGGCGATGTTGCCGCTGGTGAAGCGCGGACCGTTGAAGGTCTGTCCGAAGGTGCCGGTGCAGGTGGAGCCGTCGTAGCCGTGCACCACCGAGTCGACATGGTTGCCGCCACGGTAGTCGCGCAGCCACGGCCCGCCGCTAGAGCCGAAGGTCATCGAGCAGCCGGTGTTGAGTACCGAGGTGCCACCGCAGCTGCCGCCGGGGCTGAAGCTCTCGGAGGCGCACAGCTGCAGCGTGTTGCCGCCGCCCAGGTTGCCCGGGTAGCCCAGCGCGTGCTGGCTGAGCACGCTGCCATAGTTCCATGAACGTCCCAGCCAGCCGGTGTAGAAGGTGACGCCACGGCCGGCCGCGTCCGGCTGCAGGGCGATCAGGCAGACGTCGGAGGCCACGTCGCCGTTGTTGATCCAGCTGGTCAGGATGCGGGCCTGCGACCAGCTGAACACGCCGAAGGGCGCGTTGCCGCTGTTGTAGGCCGGGGCGAAGGCCCAGCCGCCTATCCAGTTGCCGCGGCCACGGTCGTAGCAGCAGTGTGCCGCCGTGACTATGATGTTGTTGCCGCTGATGACGGAGGCGGAGCAGCTGCCGGCGTTGGTAAACAGCTTGCCGATCGCGCGCGGGGTGTTGTTGTTGGCAGTTTCCTGGTATTGGGTGAAGATGTCGGCTGTCGCATGCGCCGGGCCAGCCCGGCCCAGCGCGGCCACGCCGGCCAGCGCGGCCAGCGCCATGATGGTGTACTTGTCCATGTCGGATCTCCCTGCCGGGTTCGGCTAGCGTTGTTGATCGGGGGCTTTCCAGTCGTCGGGATGCAGGCGCCGCGCTTCCTCGTCGGCCTTGGGATCGGGCGCGCCGCCTTCGGTGTGCTCGGCCTTGGCGCCGGCCTGCGCCTTGCGTTCGGCCGCCGTCTGCGTCTTGCGCTTGGGCTTGCCCTTGGTGGCGTTCCAGTCCAGCGGCCTGGCGTTCAGGCGTTCTTCGCGGGTCTGGTAGGACGGCTCGGCCAGGGAACGGGCCGGGTCGCTGTCGCGCTTGATGCTGGTGGTGGGCTCTTGCGGCGCTGCGGTGGCGGGGCCGGCCATGAACAGGGCGGCCAGTGCAGCGAGGGATGTGGCTGTGGTCGACATATGCGCCTCCTTTAGGTGAAGCGGGCGGTCCGGCCCCGCTTGCTAAAGTTCAGCCTAGGCCGCCGCCGCCGATATGCAATGGTTTGCTGGAACAGGATTGACGCAGGTCATGGCGCGTCCAGTTCGCGCACGGCCGCTTCCAGCGCCTCGAACGTGGCCGGCTTGGTCAGGTGGCGGTCGAAGCCTGCCGCCAGGGCGTTGTCGCGGTCGCGTGCCTGGCCGTAGCCGCTCAGCGCCACCAGGCGGATGCCGTCCAGTTCGGGCAGCCTGCGGATGGCGCTGGCCACCTCGGTGCCGGGCATGTCCGGCAGGCCGATGTCGAGAAAGACCAGCTGCGGCCGGAACGCCAGCGCCTGGCGGAGCGCGTCCGCGCCGGTGTGGGCCGTGGCTACCTGGTGGCCGCTAAAGCCCAGCAGCGAGGCCACCATGTCGGCTGAATCCACGCTGTCGTCCACCACCAGGATGCGGCGCGGCGGCCGCGCCGCGCCGGAAGCGGACCCGGCGGCAATGTCGCCGGCGCCGGCGGCGGGCGGGGCGCACAGCGGCAGCCGGATCTCGAACGCGGCGCCCTGGCCTTCGCCGGCGCTGCTGGCCGCCACGCTGCCGCCGTGCAGGTCCACCAGGGTCTTGACCAGCGACAGGCCGATGCCGAGCCCGTCCTGCACCCGGTCGGCGCTGTGGCCGGCCTGCGCGAAGAGGGTGAAGATGCTGTCGAGCTGTTCGGGCGGGATGCCGATGCCGTTGTCGCTGATGCGTATCAGCGCGCTGTCGCCTTCGCGCGCCAGGATGGCCTCGATGGCGCCGCCCAGCGCGGTAAACTTGCAGGCGTTGTTGAGCAGGTTGCCGGTGACCTGCGCCAGGCGCACCGCATCGCCGGCCACCCACAGCGGCTCGCCGGGCAGCCGGGACGACAGCGTCTGGCTGCGCCGAGCGGCGTTGTCGGAAGCGGTCTCGAGCACCGAGCGCAGCAGCTCGCCCAGCTCCACCGGCGCCACCCGCAGCACGATCTTGCCCTGGGAAATGCGGGACACGTCCAGCAGGTCGTCCACCAGGCGCACCATGTGGTCGGTCTGGCGGATGATCATCTGGCGCGCCCCTTCCTGCGGCGGCGGGGCGTAGGGGTCGAGGTTGCGCAGCAGCTCGACCGCGTTGCGGATCGGGCCCAGCGGGTTGCGCAGCTCGTGCGCCAGGATGGCCAGGAACTCGTCCTTCCGGCGATTGACCTCGCGCAGCTCGCGCTCGGCCTTGGCCAGGCGCAGCAGGGCGCGCACATTGGCCACCAGCTCTTCCGGTTCGATCGGCTCGATCAGGTAATTGTCGGCGCCGCTGTCCAGCGCGCGCACGCGGTCCGGCGAGGCCACGTAGGAGGCCGAGGTCTGCAGCACCAGCACCATGGCGGTGTGCGGATTCTGCTTCAGGCGGCGGCACACGTCGAAGCCACTGAGGTCGGGCAGCTTGGTGTCGAGCAGGACCAGGGCGGGGTTTTCGCTGGCGGCCTTGGCCAGCGCTTCGCCGCCGCTGGCCGCCTCGATCACCTGGAATCCGGCGCGCTGCAGGATGCGCGATTTGGCGTAGCGCGCCGCTTCGGTGTCGTCTACATTGAGGATCAGGTCGTGCGCCATCATGGGGCCTCGCGCAGTTTGGGGGACGGCGCGCCGGCGCCGGAAGCGGCCAGGTACAGGGCGTTGAGCTGCGCCAGCAGCTCGGCGCGCGGCACCGGCTTGACGAAGTAGGCGTCCGCGCCCAGCGCGTAGGCCTTCTGGCGGTCCGCCACTTCGGAGGCGATGATCACCGGCACGTGGCGGCGCCGCTCGTCGTTCTTGGTCTGCGTCAGCCAGCGCCAGGTGTCGGTGCCGTTCAGGTAGAGGTCCAGGATGATGGCGGCCGGCGCGCCGCTATTCCAGATCTGTTCGGCTTCCCACAGGCTGCGCGCCCACACGGCGCGGTAGGGCGTGTTGCGGAAGAAGCTGCGGTACAGCAGCATGGCGGTACGGTCGTCCTCGACCACCAGCACCGGGATGCCGCCGTCGCCGGCCGGGTTGGCCGCTGCGGAAACGTCCGCGCCGCCGGCCGCGGCCAGGCTGTCCGGCAGGCCGGCGCCGGACTGGCGCAGCTTGAGCGGCAGCGTGGCGAAGAAGGTCGAACCCTGGCCGGGGGTGCTGCTCAGGCTCACCCTGCCGCCCAGCAGCGCGGCCAGCTTGCGGCACAGCGGCAGGCCCAGTCCGGTGCCCTTGGCGCTGCGCTGCAGGTGGCTGGGCACCTGGCTGAATTCTTCGAAGATCAACTGCTGGTCCCCGGCGGCGATGCCGATGCCGCTGTCCTGCACGGCAAAGCGCACCCCGGCGCCGTCCGGCAGCAGCTGGGCCGACACGCGCACCTGGCCGGCCTCGGTGAACTTCAGGGCGTTGGAGATGAAGTTGCGCAGGATTTGCGACACCTTGCCCTCGTCGCTGAGCATGAGCAGGGGGGCGGCCGGCATCTCGAACAGCAGTTCCACCTTGGCGCTCACCAGCAGCGGGCGCAGCATGCCGCGCAGGGCGCTGAACATGTCGGCCACGTCGAACGGCTCGGCGCGGATGTCGATCTTGCCGGCCTCGATCTTGGCCAGGTCGAGCAGGTCATCGACCAGCTCGGCCAGCGAGTCGGCGCTTTTCAGGATGTAGCCGACCTGTTTTTCCTGCTCGCCGCCCAGCTCGCCGTCGGTGCGGTCCAGCAGCAGCTTGGACAGGGCGCGGATCGAGTTCAGCGGGGTGCGGAACTCGTGGCTCATATTGGACAGGAAGCGCGTTTTCATTTCATCGGCGCCGCGCAGATGCTCGGCCTGCTGGTCCAGTTCGGCGTACAGGGCCACCACGCCGCGGTTGGTGTCCTCCAGTTCGCGCGTGAGCTTGAGCAGCTCCTCCTGCCGCACGTTCAGTTCGGCCAGCGTGGTCAGCAGTTCCTTGTTCTGCTGTTGCATCTCGGACAGCGCGGCGCCGGGAGGCAGCGCGTGCAGCTCGGCGCCCAGCGCGCCGACGGCGGCCGCCGTGAGCATGGGCGCGTCGGCCGGCAGCAGCTTCTTGAGCAGGATCACGGTGCCCTTGCCGGGCGCGGTCTCGATGTCGCACTGGTCCATCAGGCGGCGGGCACCCAGGATGCCCATGCCCATGCCGGTGCTGGACTGGTAGCGCCCGGACAGTACCAGCGGCAGGTCGGCGATGCCAGGCCCCTGGTCCTCCACGCGGATCACCAGCAGCTGCGGCGCGGTGGCGCCTTCCACACTGAATTCGATGCGGCCGCTGCCGGCGTAGCTGTAGACGTTGCGCGCCAGTTCGGACACGGCGGTGGCGATGCGGGTCTGGTCCTGGCCGCCGAATCCGCACAGCGCGCCGATCTGGCGCGCGCGCTGGCGCGACGCCACCACGTCCACTTCGGCCACGATGGCCAGGCTGAGGATACGCAAGCTCATGGCTGGCCTCCCTGGCGGTCGCGCAGCACCAGCACGGTGACGTCGTCCCGCCCGCGCGAGAAATCGCGGTACAGCACGGCGGCGATGACGGCCGGGTGGCGCCCGGCCAGGCCGGGATAGTCGTCCAGGTTCCAGCGCGTGGCCAGGCCGTCGCTGTGCAGGATCAGCATGCCGCCGTGGTCCCAGGGCGCGCCGAATTCCTGCACCTTGCGCATATTGCTGCCGACAATGCCGTTGTGCGACACCAGCTGGCGGCGCGCCTCGGCGCTCCAGGCGTGGCAGGCGATGTTGCCGACCCCGGCCAGCTGCACCTGTCCTGCCAGCATGTCGATGCGGACCACGGCGGCGGCGGCGCCACGCGTGGCGCGCAGCGCGGTGTGCGCGTCCTGCAGCAGCACGGCGGCGGGCAGGGCGGGATTGGCCAGCACCGTATGCGCCGCCAGGCGCGACGCGTCGGCCGCCAGCGGGCCGTGGCCCAGGCCGTCGGCCACCAGCACGGTGGCGCTGGTGGCGTCGCACGCCAGGGCCCAGCTGTCGCCGCAGATGGTCTCGCCGTGCATGGGCTGGCACACCACGCCCACCTCCAGCGCCATGACCGGCTGCGTGCCGTCCCCCATGCCCTGCTGTGACGGCTGCGCCTGCAACGCCTGCAACGGCTGCTGCAACTGCTGCGACTGCGGCGGCGGCTGTCCATGCTGCCCCGGCGGCGCTTGCTGCCACAGCGTCATCCAGACCACGCTACCCTGGCCCGGCGCGCTGTAGGCGTCGAAGCGGGTCGACAGGCGCTGCATGGCGCCCAGGCCCACGCCGTAGCTGCCGGCCGTGGTGCGGCCGTCCTGCAGGCTGGCGGCCAGGCTGGCCATGCCGGGGCCGGCGTCCAGCGCCAGCACTTCCACGCCCGCGGCGCCGCGGGCCGAGTGCAGCGGGCGCAGCAGGATCTCGCCGTGCCCGGCGTGCTTGAGGATGTTGCTGGCCGCCTCGGTCACCACGATGGCCAGTTCGCCGGCGCGCACCGCGTCCATGCCGGCGCGCGCGCCCAGCTCGGCGGCGGCGCGGCGCACGGCCGCCACGTGGGTGGGGTCGGATACCGGGCAGCACAGCTGCAGCGGATTTAGTATGGTTTCCATTTGGTGATGCTAACGGTAGTGCCGGCGCCGGGCGCCGACGTGATGTCAAACTCGTCCGCCAGCCGCTTGGCGCCGGACAGTCCCAGGCCCATGCCGCCGCCGCTGGTGTAGCCATCGGTGAGGGCGCGGGGAATGTCGTCGATGCCGGGTCCATCGTCCGTGAAAACCAGCTGCAGCCCGCGCCGCATGCCGTTGGCCACGTGCAGCAGGTGCGCTTCGCCGCCGCCGCCGTAGCGCAGCGTGTTGCGCGCCAGCTCGCTGGCCGCCGTCACCATCTTGGTCTGGTCGATCAGGCTGAAGCCCTGCGCCACCAGCTGCTCGCGCACCTGCTGGCGCAGGCGCACCATGTCTTCGTCCAGCCGCAGCGGCACCACCATGGCGCCGGGCGCGGGGGCGTTCATGCGATCTGGCGTTGAAGCAGCAGCACGCCCTTTTCCACGTTGAGCGCGGTTTGCACGCCTTCCAGCTTCAGGCCCAGCTCCACCAGCGTGATGGCCACGGCCGGCTGCATGCCCACCAGCACCGTGTGCGCATCGAGCACGCGCGCCATGGCGGCGGTGTTGCTGATCATGCGGCCGATAAAGGAGTCCACCATGTCCAGCGTGGAAATGTCGATCAGCACGCCGCGCGCGCGGTCCTGCACGATGCGCGAGGTCAGGTCGTCCTGCAAGGTCATGGCCAGCCTGTCGTGCATGTCGACCTGGATAGTCACCAGCAGCAGCTGGCCCATCTTGAGTATCGGGATGCGCTCCATGCCTGCCTCACGCCGCCTGGCCGTAGGTGACCGAGGCGCCCAGCCGCTTCATGGCGGTCTGGAAGGCGTCGGCCAGCGTGGCCTTGGTGGTCACGTCCTCCAGGTTCACGCCCAGGTGGACGATGGTTTGCGCGATCTGCGGGCGGATGCCGCTGATGATGCAGTCGGCCCCCATCAGGCGCGCGGCGGCCACGGTCTTGAGCAAATGCTGCGCCACCAGGGTGTCCACGGTGGGCACGCCGGTGATGTCGATGATGGCGATGGAGGCGCCGGTGTCGATGATCTTCTGCAGCAGGTTTTCCATCACCACCTGGGTGCGGGCGCTGTCGAGGGTGCCGATCAAGGGCAGGGCCAGCACGTCGCGCCACAGTTGCACCACCGGGGTGGACAGTTCCAGCAGCTCCTGCTGCTGGCGCAGGATCACGCCTTCGCGGTTGCGCTGGTATTCCTCGACGGTGTACAGGCCCAGGCGGTCGAACAGGGCGCCGGTGTCGGCCAGCTCCGCGCCCAGCGCGGCGCCGTCGTGGGCCAGCTCGGCGCGCAGGCCGGCGAACAGCGGCTCCTTCAGGGCGAACACGAAGGTGGCCGTCTCGGTGGGCGTGTAGCCCTGGCGCACGCGCGACGCGGAGATTTCCCTGAGCAGCTGGCGTACTTCGGTCCAGGCCGCGCCGTCGATCTCGTAGCTGGCGCCGGCCGGGGTGGCCTGGATCAGCAGCGGCAGCAGGCGCGCGGCCTGCTGGCGCATCTCGCTTTCGGCGCCTTTGTCGCGGCGCACCGTGCGCGACAGCATGGCGCTGAGCCAGCTTTCCAGCAGCGCCTCCTGGTTTTTGCTGAGGATGTTGGCGAGATGCCCGCTGCTCTGCTTGCTCATGCGTACTCCACTAAGAATGGATTTAGGAGGAGCCAGTCTAACAGCTAATGTTGAAAATCATGATTAATTTGAAACGAGGCGTGCGGCGCGGAACCGGCAGCGCGCACGCTGCCGGGCCGGGAGGGGGAGGGAGCGGCTTACAGCTTGTAGCTGGCCTGCAGCGAGAAGGTGCGGCCGGCCATCGGCAAGTCGAACGGCAGGGTCAGGCCGGGCGCCACGCTGGGTTCGCGCACGTCGGCGTTGAAGGCGTTGCGCACGGAGGCCGAGAAGTTCCACTGGTTCTTGCCGCGCCGTGTGGACACGGTCAGGTCCAGCGTGCGGTAGTCGGCGATCGGGGCGCGCAGGTCGCCGGCCGGACGCTCGCGGTCCGCCACCCAGTTCAGCTGCGGCGACAAGGTGTAGCCGCCGCCGAACTGCCAGTCCGCGCGGGCGTACACGTGGTGGTGCGGCGCATAGCCGGCATCGCGCTGGGTAGTCTTGTCCACCGAGCGCTGCCAGGCGTAGTTGCCCACCAGGCGCAGGTCGCGGTTCACATTCCAGTTGCCTTCCAGCTCCAGGCCGTGGCCGGTCTGGCTGCCCTGGTTGGCGTAGGTGGAGCCGGTGCCGGCCACCGGGTTGGGCAGCAGGCGGATGATGTCGTCCATGGCGTAGCGGAACAGCGTCAGGTTCACCTGCGCGTCGGCCTGCGCCTGCCAGGCCAGCGCCGCCTCGAGCGTGTGGTCGGTTTCCGGCTTCAGGTTGGGGTTGCCCAGCGCCACCGGATTGGTTTCGCCGTAGGCTTCGTTGAAGGCCGGCGCGCGGAAGGCGCGCCCGTACATCAGCTTGGCGGTCAGGTCGAAGCTGGCGTCCCACACCAGCGCCACGCGCGGATTGGTGGTGCCGCCGAAGTCGGAATAGCGGTCGTGGCGCACGCCCGCCGTCAGGTTCCAGTCCTTGGCCAGGCGCCACTCGTCCTGCAGGTAAAGATAGTCGATGCGGCGCCGGTGCGGGCGCAGGAAGGTGCCTGCGTGGCTGAAATCGGCCACCGAGGGCAGCGGAATCGGGCTGCCGTTCGGCGCGTAGGTGAAGTTGCGGCGCTCGCGCGTGCGGTACAGGTGCAGGTCGTCGTGGCCGGCGCCGATGCGGATGTGGTGGTCGGCGAAGCCGCTGTAGTCGGCGAAGGCGGTGGCGCGCACGTTGCGCTCCCAGGTCTCCGGCGCGCCTATCATGCCGTTCGGGAACAGGCCGGTCGGCAGCCGCGCGCCGGGCGGCAGCAGATAATAGGCCACCGGGATTTCCTGCGAATACTGCTGCGTGCTGACGCTCGCGCCCAGGCCCCAGTCCCTGCTGAACTGCGGGCTGGCCCAGGCCAGGCTGGAGGTGATGCGTTCGCTGCGGCCTTCGCCCACCGGGTCCAGCGCCGAGGCGATGCCGGCGCCGCTTTGCACCTTGTCGCGCAGCTTGTAGCCGAAGCGCGCGCGCCACTGGCCGTAGGCCAGCTCGAGGTTGCCGTCGATGGCGTCGCTGCCGGCGTTCATGGGCCCGGGGGCCAGGCTGGCGCGCGTGCCCAGCAGGGTGTCGTTGCGGGTCTGGCCGTCGGCCGCGATGGTGCCGTCCGGGCCGCCCGTGGTGCCCACGCGGACGAAGGCCGCCACATCGAGCGGACCGAGCTTGCCGCCGTGCTGGAACCAGGCGTCGCGCGTGGACAGCGAGCCGATGCTCGCGCCCACTTCGGTGCCGGCCGCCTCGGCCGGGCCCTTGGTGATGATGTTGATGACGCCGGAGAAGGCGTCCGAGCCGTACAGCGCCGAACCGGGGCCGCGTATGACTTCGATGCGCGAGATGTGCTCGACCGGGAAGTTGCCCCAGAAATTGCCCTTGTTG
The DNA here is from genome assembly GCF_001425045.1 of Massilia sp. Root351. GTDB lineage: Bacteria > Pseudomonadota > Gammaproteobacteria > Burkholderiales > Burkholderiaceae_D > Rugamonas. The sequence goes on from NZ_LMDJ01000023.1 coordinate 258,997, forward strand.
CCGATGAACAGCGTGGTCACCGGCACGCCGTTCTGCAGCACCAGCAGTTGCGGCGTGAACTGGCTGAAGATGCCGCGCACGATATAGAGGGATGAATAGCTGTTGCCGCCGTGGCCCACGTGCAGGCCGGCCACCGATTCGAGCACCTGGTCCAAGTCGGTGGCGCCCATGGCGGCGATGTCGGACGCCGTGATCACCGACGCCACGGCCGGGGCGCGCCGCAGGGTCTGCAGGCTGCCGGTGGCGATGCTGACGGAGTCGCTGTCGCCGTACACCAAGGTCAGTTCGTCTTCTTCGCTGGGCGGGGCGGCCCAGGCCAGTGCCGCCGGCAGTGTCAAGGCCACCGCCAGGCAGATACGGGTTGCGCGGGAGGACTTCAAAGGCTATCTCCAGATGTCTATTTTTGCCATTGTAGCGTGGGGTTTCGTTGCCATGGGTAAAATCGCCACAAGTGTTGCTAGCCTGCTGCTATGCACGTCCCGGTGCGCTGTTGCGCCCCTTCCAGCTTCGGGGCGCGGCGCCGGCATAGGCCACCCCGCTGCAGGGCGTGGCGAACAGCGTGCCTTCGGGCTTTTCGGCCGCTTCCGCCTGGCACGGCGCCATGCCCGCCACGAAGGACGGCACGCGCAGCAGCTGGTATTCGCGCACGGACAGGCCCATGTCCGCGATCATGGCGGCCTGCAGCGCGGCATAGTTCATGCGCAGCTGCGGGTAGCGCGTGAGCAGCACCGCTTCGATCTCGAAGGCCAGCTTCAGGTGGGGCCCGTCGTGCAGGCCCAGCCGCCTGGCCAAGTCCATGATCCAGGGCAGGCGCTCGTCGGTGGAGTTGATCGGGCGGCCGTAGCCGTAGATCTTGCTGCGTCCGGTTTCGGTCCATACCACGTCGGCCAGGCTGGCGCCGGCCTGCACCTGGGCCAGCGCCGACTGCAGGAAGGCCATGCACATCAGGCCGGCGTGGCCGCCGTACACCTTGGCCTCCGACACCGCCATGCCGGCCACCAGGCCCAGCGCGGCGCTGCTGCGCGCGCTGCCTGCCAGCGCCGCCACGCGGTTGTTCCACAGGCGCGCATCCGGGTAGCTGGTGTGGGTCCACAGCGCCTGCACCATCTCGGCCTGCGCCGTGCTCAGGCGGCGGCCGGTGATGCCGAAGGCGTACAGCTCTATCCACTGCAGGTGGCGCAGGTCGCGGTGCAGGTCGTGGCCGCGGAACACCGCGTGGCTGCCCGGGAAGGCGGCGCCGGCCCGCGTGCGCAGGCGGCCGGCGAACTGCTGCAGCAGGGCCGGACCGCGCGCGGGCGCGGCGGGCTGGTAGTGCAAGGCGGCGCTCATGCGGCCTCCCGCAGCTGCATGGACGGCGTGGCGGCCGGATCGAGCTCCAGTTTATAGAAGGGGAAGTGCTTGAAGCCGGTGCGGCCCTGTTCCAGCGCGTGGGCGGCGGCGCCGGGCAGGCGCAGCAGCAGGTACAGCATCTCGCCCTCGTCGGGGCTGAAGCCGAGGTCGTTGAACACGCAGGCGGCCACGCCGCTGACGGCCAGCGGCAGGCCGACGGCGGCGCGCGCATGGTCTTCGCGGCCGAGCGACACTTGCGCGTGCAGCCAGGCGGTGTAGGGACCGGCGCCCAGCTCGGTCAGCGTGGCCAGCAGCTGGCGCACCGGCAGCGCGGTGCTCACGCCGTGCGGGTCGAAGCCGGGCACGTGGGCGGCCTCGGGCCAGACGTCGACCACGTCCTGGCGGCGGCCGGCAAGATAGGCGGCCCAGGCCGACAGGTCGGGGCCGCAGCTGCGCCACATGGTCATGGCGTCGTGCACTTCGCGCGCGCCGCCGCTGCGGCCGGCGCCCACGGCCAGCGCCGCCATCAGGGCGGAGGCGGCGGACGAGCCGCCCACGCCGGCGCACATGGCCGCGTGCACCGAGGCGTCGCGCGGGCCGGGATTGGCCAGCGCCACGGCCAGCGCTTCAAGCGCGTCGAGCTGCGGGCGGGCCGGCAGTTCGCTGCGCAGCAGCAGCCACAGCATCTCCACCCAGCGCGCGTTGCCCACCATTTCGCCGTACACGTCGTAGCCGCGCAGGCGCGCGCTGCGGGTGGCGAAGGCGTTGTCGGCCTCCGGCGCTTCATCCCAGATGGCGGTGTGGATCAAATCCTTGGGCGAGGGCGCCGGCGCCGCGTGCAGGTTCTGCTGCGCCATCACTCGCCTCCGTTGAGCAGGACCCGCAGGCGGCTGCCCATGGGCGGCACTTCCTCCGGGTCGATCTGGATGTCGAGCAGCGTGGGGCCGGGATAGTTGCAGATGGCCTTGATGTCGAGCGCCTCCAGCTCGGCCGCCGAGCGGATGGTGTGGCCGCGCCCGCCCAGCGCGCGGGCCAGGCCGGCGAAATCAGTTTGCGGCAGGGCGAAGGCGATCGGCTCGCCGCCGCCCAGGCGCTGGCCGTGCTTGACCATGCCCAGCGCCGCGTCGTTAAGAATGACGAACACCACGCACTGCTGCTCGGCCACCGCCACGGACAGCTCCTGGCCGCTCATCAGCATGCTGCCGTCGCCGGTGATGCACACCACCGGCGCCGAGGCGTTGCCGGCCGCCGTGCCGACGGCCGCGCCGATGGCCCAGCCCATGGGGGCGAAGTGGGACGTCAGGCGCAGCCAGCCGCCGGCGCTGCGGCGCTTGCCCAGTTGGCGCGACCGGTCGCTGTTGCCGGCGCGGCGTTCGCCCATGCGGCGGTCGCGCGGCTGCAGGTAGTGGATGGCCCAGGCGGCGCTGCTGCCGGCGTCTGCCAGGAAGCGGGTGCTGGGCGGGAACATGCGGCCCAGCTCCTTCATCAGGCGCTGCGGCTTGATCGGCACCGCGTCGCTGTCGTAGGCGGCCTGGGAGTCGAGCATGGAAGCCGGCTCCCAGCGGTGGCTGGCCAGCTCGCGCTTGTGGCGGCGCTTGGCGCGCGCGGACACGCCCAGGTGGCCCTGGCCCAGCATGGTGGCCTGCTCGTGGGCGATGCCGTCGACCAGGCGCTCGAACACGGCGGCCAGGCTGCCGCGCACGTGCAGGCCGGCCATCGGCGTGCGCGCGAGGTGCTCCTCGCAGTCGCCGACGTGCACCAGGCGGCCGTTCAGCAGGCTCTCGCTCCAGCCGCCGGTGTCCCATTCGCCCATGCTGCAGCCGACTGCCAGGATCAGGTCCACCGAGCTCTCGCGCAGGGCCGCGTCGGCCGTGGCGTGGCCGCCGAAGCCGAAGGTGCCGCGGTACAGCGGATGCTGCGGACTGACCAGGCCCTTGCCGTCGGTGGTGGTGATGAAGGTGGCGCCCTCCAGGTCGGCGAACTGCAGGATGGAGTGGATGGCGTCGGTGCAGCCGGCGCCGATCAGCATCACCACGTTGCGCGCGCCGGCCAGCAGCGAGCGCAGCTTTTCCACCGCGCCGTCGTCCATCAGGCCGGCCGCGCCATGCAGGGCGGACAGGTCGTAGCTGGGCGCCGGCTGCGGGCTGGCGGCGCGGAACACGTCGGACGGCACGCTCAGGTGCACCGGGCCGGGCGCGCTGCGGGTGGCGTGCTGCAGCGCGGTGACCAGTTTCCATTCCAGCTGGGCGGGGTGGGACACCATGGTGTTGTAGCGCGTGCAGTGGCGGAACATGGCCAGCACGTCGATGCCGGTGCAGGACGATTCCTGCAGCGTCACCTTGCCGAAGGAGGGCAGATTGGGCTGAGCGGTGATGACCAGCACCGGCACGCCGTTGGCGTGGGAGTTGGCCACGGCGGTGAGCATATTGGTGGCGCCCGGGCCGGAGGTGGAGATGCAGACGCCGAGCTTGCCGGTTTCGCGGGCGTAGCCGTCGGCCATGAAGGCGGCGCCGGCCTCGTTGCGCGCCACGATCTGGCTCAGGTTGCCGCCGTTGCGCAGGTTGCGGGCGATGGCGTTGTACAGCGGCTCGATGGCGCCGCCGGGCACGCCGAACACGTAGTCGACCCCCATCTGCTCCAGGTAGGCCACCAGCAGGTCGGCGGTGTCGGTGATGTGCAGGGTGGGATTGGCGGCGGCAGGGCGTGACTTCTCCTGTCGTTCAAACTCGACATTGTCAAACATATAAGCTCCTAATATGGGCGAAATCGGCTTGTCCGATAAGCCGATATTAACTAGCAAGATTGCAACGTTGAGTGCTCAAATGCAATAAATGTTGCAGTGCGAGATAATAGCTTAAATTTCAGGCAATGTGTGAGATTTGGTGATAATTAGTGAAAAAATTCTATTGCCGCTTTCGTAATAACGATTGCTGCAATGAAATTACAAGGTGAACAAGGCCCGCAGGTAGACCGAGCGCGGGGCCATGGGCAGGTCGTTGGGGATGAGACCGGGCGCCAGGCTGGGCTCGCGCACGTCGGCGTTGAAGACGTTGCGCAGCGCGAGCGACAGTTCGCAATGGCGCAGCAGGCGGCCGGTGCTGAAGGCCAGGTCGACGGTGGTGTAGTCGGGCACCTTGGGACGGGCGTCGCCGGGCGCGCGGCGGCGCTCGGCCACCCGGTTGAGCTGGGGGCTGAGCAGGCCGATGCCGGGCAGGCGCAGGTCCAGCCTGCCGCTCAGGTGGTGGCGCGGCGCGTAGCCGGCGTCGCGCCCGGTGGCCGCGTCGATCGAGCGCTGGTAGGCATAGCTGCCGGCCAGCTGCACCGCGCGCGCCGCTTCCCATACCGCCTCCAGCTCCAGCCCCTTGCCGCGCTGGTTGCCGATGTTCTGGAACGTGGCGCCGGTGCCGGCCTGCGGGTTGGGCACGCCGCGGATGATGTCGTTCATCTTGTGGCGGTACAGGTTCAGGTTCAGCTGCAGCTGCGGGCTGGCCTGCCAGGCCAGCGCCCCCTCCAGCGTGGCGATGCGCTCCGGCTGCAGGTCCGGATTGCCGCGCTGGATGGGATTGTTGATGCCGTATTCCTCATTGAAGGAGGGCGCGCGGAAGGCGCGGCCGTACAGCAGCTTGGCGGTCAGGTCCAGCGCCGCGTCCCACACCAGGGCCAGGCGCGGGTTGGTGGTGCCGCCGAAATCGGAATAGCGGTCGTGGCGCACGCCCGCCGTCAGCGTCCAGTCGCGCGCGAACTGCCATTCGTCCTGCGCGGTGACGTAGTTCACCAGGCGCCGCTGCGGCAGCAGGAAGGGCTGGATCCGCGAATAGTCGATCACCGGGCCGGTGGGCACCGGCACGCCGGCCTGGTTGAAGATGTAGTTCTTGAAGGTGGCCGTGTAGTACATGTCCAGGTTGTCGTGGCCCACGCCGATGCGCAGCTTGTGGCCGTTCCAGCCGTGGTACAGCGCGTGGGCCGACAGGCGCACCTGGCGCTCCGAGGTGTCGGGGTGGCCGATGAAGCCGTCCGGGAACAGGCCGGTGGGGAAGCGCGTGCCGGGCGGCGAGAGCCGCAGGTCGGTGGTGATGCGCTGCTTGAACTGCAGCACGCTCACGGTGGCGCCCACGCTCCAGTCAGCGCTGAAATCGGGCTCGGTCCAGCCCAGGTCGGCGTGCACGCGCTCGCCGCGCTCCTTGCCCACCGGGTCCAGCGCCGAGCCGACGCCGGCGCCGGTGCCCAGGTTGTCGCGCAGCTGGTAGCCGGCGCGCAGGCGCCACTGCGGCCATGCCGGCAGCGCCAGCTCGAGCAGGCTGTCGATGGCGTCGTAGCCGGTATTGACCGGCCCCGGGGCCAGCGAGGCGCGGGTTCCAAAAAGCTTGTCGCGCGCGCTTTGCGCGTCGGCCGTGATCAGCGAACGGAAGCCGTCCGTGGCGCCCACGCGCAGGTAGGCCGCCACTTCCAGCGGTCCGGCCTTGCCGCCGTGCTGGACCCAGGCGTCGCGCGTGCGGAAGGAGCCGGCGCCCGCGCCGGCCTGCGTGCCCGGCGCGTCCGCCGCGCGCTTGGTGACGATGTTGATCACGCCGCTGTAGGCGTCGGCCCCGTACAGAGCCGAGCCGGGGCCGCGTATGATTTCGATGCGCGCGATGTGCGTCACCGGGTAGCCGCCCCATAAGGTGCCCCGGCTGCCGGTGAGCAGCGTGGTCATCGGCACGCCGTTCTGCAGCATCAGCATCTGCGGGTTGTTCACGCTGTAGATGCCGCGCGCGATGTACAGCGGTTCGTAGTTGATGGCCGAGCGCGAGACATGCATGCCGGGCACGCTCTCCAGCACCTGGTCCAGGTCGTTGGCGCCCATGGCGGCGATGTCCTCGGCCGTGATCACGGTGGCCACCGCCGGCGCGCGGCGCAGCGGCTGGGCGCTGCCGGTGGCGATGCTGACCGAGGACTTATCGCCGTACACCAGCGCCAGCTCGTCCTCCTCGCTCAACTGCGCCGGCCCTGGCCGGGCCGGCACGGCCACCCCGGCCGCCATGGAGGGGCCGCTCAGCAGCGGCAGGACCAGGATTGCAGACAGGCAGGGGAACAAGCGCATGGCGGGCCTCGAGGTTGGTGTCAGCGCAGGGCTGCGCCCTCCCGCTGCCGGATCAGGGCGGCGAACTGGTCGTGCGGGATGGCGGGACTGAGATAGTAGCCCTGCATCAGGTCGCAGTTGCGGCCTTTCAGGAAGTTCAGCTGGGCTTCGGTTTCCACGCCTTCGGCCACCACCTCCAGCCGCAGGCTGTGCGCCAGCGCGATGATGGCGGTGACGATGGCCACGTCGTCCGCGTCCATCGGCACGTCGCGCACGAAGGAGCGGTCGATCTTGATGATGTCGACCGGGAAGCGCTTCAGGTAGGACAGCGAGGAATAGCCGGTGCCGAAGTCGTCGATCGACAGGCGCACGCCCAGGCCGCGCAGGCGGTGCAGCGCCTTGAGCGTGTCCTGCGCGTTCTCCATCAGCGTGCTTTCTGTGATCTCCAGCTCCAGCAGGTGCGGCGGCAGGCCGGTGTCGGCCAGCACCGCTTCCACCGAGGCGGCGAATTCCTTCTGCAGCAGCTGGCGCACCGAGAGGTTGACCGCCACCCGCAGCGGCGGCAGGCCCTGCTCCATCCAGCTGCGCAGCTGGGCGCAGGCGGTGCGCAGCACCCAGTCGCCGAGCGGGTTGATCAAGCCGGTTTCCTCGGCCAGCGGAATGAATTCGTTGGGCGGCACCATGCCGCGCGTTGGATGGCGCCAGCGCACCAGCGCTTCCATGGCGATGATCTGGCCGTCTTCCAGGCTGGCCTGCGGCTGGTAATACACCTCCAGCTGCTGCTGCTCCAGCGCGCGCCGCAAGTCGCTTTCCAGTCGCACGTGCTCGGAGATGGACTGCTCCATCGAGGCCTCGTAGAACTGGAAGCCGGTGTTGGTCTTCTTGGCGCGGTACATGGCGCTGTCGGCGTGCTTGACCAGGGTGGCCACGTCGCTGCCGTCGTGCGGGTACATGGCGATGCCGACGCTGCTGGTGACGAAGATGTCGTGGCCGTCGATCTGGAACGGCGCGGCCAGCACGCGGCAGATGTTGTGGGCGGCGGTGGCGGCGGCGGCCGGCCCGTCCAGGTCGCTCAACACCACGGTGAACTCGTCGCCGCCCAGCCGGGCCACGGTATCTACCGTGCGTACGCTGTGGCGCACGCGCTGGGCCACCGCCACCAGCAGGCGGTCGCCGACGTCGTGGCCCAGGTTGTCGTTCACGTACTTGAAGCGGTCCAGGTCCATGAACAGCACGCCGAGCAGCTTGGCGTCGTTCTTGGCTTGCTGGATGCCTTGCGCCAGCAGCTCAAAGAACAGGGTGCGGTTCGGCAGGCCGGTGAGCAAGTCGTTATAGGCCAGGTGGCGGATGCGCTTCTCGGCGCGGTTGGCCTCGATGATGCGGCGCACGCGCTGCGACAGCACGGCGTAGTGGATCGGTTTCGGGATGTAGTCGCTGGCGCCGGCGGCGAAGGCGCGCTCGACCGAGGAATTGTCCTGCAGTGCGGTGATCATCAGCACCGGGATGGCGCTGCCGCCCGGCAGTTCCTGCAGGCGCGCGCAGGCGGTGAAGCCGTCCATCACCGGCATCACGGCGTCCATCAGGATCACGTCCGGATGGAAGCGCTTCAGCATGGCCAGGGCTTGCACGCCGTCGGCCGCTTCCTCCACCTGGAAGCCGTCGCGCTGCAGGGTGTAGCGCAGCGTGCTGCGGGTGCTGCGGTCGTCGTCGACGATCAGCACCGAGGCCAGTTCTTCTTGCGGTGCGTCGGTTTCGGGGTCGTCCACACTCATTTCGGCACTGAGAAAGGCCGCCACGCTGCCGTATTCGGCGCGCAGCGCCGGCAGCAGCGGGGCGATGTGGGACAGCCGGCGCTCGATGGCCAGCGCTTCGATCTGCTGCGCCAGCAGCGCCAAGGCGTTCGCGCCCAGGTTGCCGGACGAGCCTTTCAGCGCGTGGGCGCGGGCCCGTGCCGTGTCGCTGTCGCCGGTGTGCACGGCCTGTTCCAGTTCGTTCAGGTAGACCGGCGAATCTTCCAGGAAGGGCGACACAGCGTGCGGCAGCGCCGCGCCCAGGATTTCGCGCAGTTTCTCGAACACTTCCATGTCGATCGGCGCCAGGTGGTGCGGTTCTGCATGCTGGCCTGCGTGCAGCTGCGCCAGCGCAGCCGTGGCGGGGGCGCCATGCGCCTGGTTGGCCGAGTGGGGGTCGCTTCCATGCGGCAGCCATTTCTGCAGCTTGTGGCGCAGCTCGACCAGCGTGATCGGCTTGGCCAGATAGTCGTCCATGCCGGCCGCCATGCATTTCTCCGCGTCGCCGCGCTGGGTGTTGGCGGTCATGGCCACCAGCGGCGTGCGCAAGCCTTCGGCTTCCTCCGCCACGCGGATGTGGGCGGTGGCTTCGTATCCGTCCATTTCAGGCATGCTGCAGTCCATCAGGATCAGGTCGAAACGGCTGCGCTTGGCCGCCTCCACCGCTTCGCGGCCGTTGGCGGCGAACTCGCATACGCAGTTGTTCATGGCCAGCATGCCGGCCGCCACCATCTGGTTGGTGCGGTTGTCCTCGGCCACCAGTACGCGGAACTGGCGCGCGGGCAGGGCGCCGCCCGGCTGCGCGTGCTGCGGTTCGGCGTGGCTGCGGCCGGCCAGCAGTTCATGCAGGGCGTTCAGCAGGCGCGACTGGCGCAGCGGCTTGGGCAGCACGGCGTGGCTGCTGGCGTGCGCTTGCGGCGGCGAGCCGGTGCCGCCGTGGCGGTCCATCAGCAGCAAGTGCGGCGACAGGCCGGCGGCGGCAATGCGTTCGGCGATGTCGCTGCCCTGGTCGTCGGTGGCGCCGATGTTCATGATGACCACGTGGTAGGGCTGGCCGGCTTCGGCCGCTTCTTTCAGTTCCACCATGGCTTCGCGCCCGCAGCTGCTCAGGTAGCAGGTCATGGCATGGCGTGTCAGCGTGTCCTTGAGGAAGGCCAGCACGGTGGCGCTTTCGTCCAGCGCCAGCACGCGCACATTGGCCAGCGCCGGATCGGCCTGGAAGGGCAGCTGGGCGGGCGCCGCCTGGCAGCGCACGGTGACGACAAAGGCGGTGCCGCTGCCCAGCGTACTGTCGACGCGGATGTCGCCGCCCATCAGGTTGACCAACTGCCGGCAGATCGCCAGGCCCAGGCCGGTGCCGCCGTAGCGGCGCGTGGTGGATGGATCGGGCTGCACGTAGGATTCGAACAGGTGCTGCTGCACCTCCCGGGTCATGCCGATGCCGGTGTCGCGCACTTCGAATTCGAGCGCGATGCCGGTGTCGCCCGCCGCCGGCGAGGTCGCCAAGGCGGTGGCCAACGAGACCTGCAGCGTGACTTCGCCGTTGTCCGTGAATTTGACGGCATTGCCCATCAGGTTGATCAGGATCTGGCGCAGGCGCAGCGCATCGCCGGTGATGCGCTCGGGTACGCCCGGCATCACCAGGTAGGCCAGTTCCAGGCCCTTTTGCTGCGCCGGACGGGCCACCAGCTCGATCACTTCCTCCAGCAGCTTGCGCAGGTCGAAGTCGGTTTCCTCCAGCGTCAGCTTGCCGGCGTCCATCTTGGAAAAGTCCAGCACGTTGTTGATCAGGTCGATCAGCGTGCGCGACGAGTTCCAGGCCACGTCCACGCATTCCTGCTGGCGCTGCGTGAGGCGCATTTCCTTCAGCATGTCGAGCATGCCGACCACGCCGTTGAGCGGGGTGCGCACCTCGTGGCTGACGGTGGCGGCGAATTGCGCCTTCATCTCGGCCATGTTGACGGCCGCGTCGCGCGATTCCTTCAGTTCCGCCTCGCGCTGCTCCAGCACGTTCATCATCTTGTTGAACGCTTGCGCCATGTCGATCAGGTCGCGCGGGCCGGCCGGCTCGGCGCGCATGCCCGATTCGCCCGCTTCGGCGCGGCGCATCAGGTTCGACAGCGCGTTGAGGGGATTGATCATGTGGCGCGTCAGCAGGCGCACCAGCGCCAGCAGGATGGCGGCGAACGAGAGGGTCAGCGCCATGTTGCCCACCAGCAGGGACCAGGTCAGGCGGTTCAGCGTGTCCTTGCCGACCTGGACGTGGACATAGCCCAGCAGCTGCGGCTTCTGGTCCTGCATGTCGAACGGCGAGGCCTCGCTCTGGCCGCCATACACCGGCGCGGCGAACAGCCACGCTTCCGAGCTTTCACCCACCAGGCTGGCGTTGGCCGGGCTGGCCTGGGCCGCAGTCATGGTCGACAGGCGCGCGCTCAGCGGGCCTTGCAGCAGCAGCGGCTTGTGCTTGGCGTCGCTGATCTGCAGGCCCACCACGTCCGGGAAGGCCAAGGTGGTGCTGACCACGTCGCGCGCGTTCTCGGCCGAGTGGAAAAGCAGCGCCAGCGTGCTTTGGCGGGCCAGGTTGTCGGCGATGCGCTGGCCTTGCTCGGTAAAGTGGTCGCGCATGCGGCCGCGCGCTTCCCAGGAATTCATCAGCGACGAGAACAGGGCCAGGCCGAGAATGGCGGCCGAGACGATGACGGTCAGCTGACGGCGAAATCCTGTACGGCGCAAATAATTATGAAACATAGTCCACCGAAAAGAGGCTGCAAAAATACATCGTCAGGGCTGCGGGAACACGTAGTCGAAATTGCGTTGCTGCTGGTGGCCCAGGTTCAGGCCCATGTGGCTGGCCGTGCGCAGGTTGATGGCCGTCTGCAGTTCGCGCAGCGGCGTCAGGCTGCGGCGCTTGCCGTCGCCGGCAATCACGCCCAGCGCGCTGCTGGCCAGCGTGCGGCCCAGTTCCACATTGTTTGGCGCCATGGCGAACAGCGCCCCTTTTTTCACGTGCAGCATATTCGACGAGAACACCGGCACGCCGCTGTTCCAGGATTCGCGCAGCACCAGCGGCAGGATGGTGCTTTCCTCCACCGTGGTGCTGTCGTGCGGCAGCCAGAGCGCATCGCGCCGGTTGTCGGCCGCGCCGATCACCTGCGGGTAAAGCTGGGCCGCGCGCGACAGGTCGTTGGCCACGTGCGCCACCAGCTCCAGCCCCTGGGCGCGGGCTGCGTCGCGCGCCAGCCGGATCAGCCAGTCGCTCTTGGCCGGGTCGTACACCACCACCACGCGGCGCAAGTCCGGCAGCAGCGCGCGCAGGCGCGCGAACAGCACCGCCGGATCGGGCGTGAGGCTGATGCCGGCCACGTTTTCGGCGTCCGACAGCAGCAGCACACCGCCCACCAGCACGGTGATTTCGCGGTCCAGGCCGGCCGTCGCGTTCAGGCCCTGGCGGCCCAGCGCGATGACGACCTTGGTGCCGTTGTGCTTGAGCGTGGCGTTCAGTTCGGCGACGTCCACCTTGGGATCGACCGGGTAGCTGCGCACGCGCAGCTTGGTGCGCTCTTCGATGCCCTGGATGATGCTGGTGAAAGCGTGGCGGAATTGCGCCTCCACATTGGGGTAGAGCACGGCGATGGTACCCTTGCCGATCGACGCCTGCACTTCCGGCCGGCGCAGCTGGTCTTCCAGCTGCGCCAGGGTGACGGGGCGCACGTAGCCGCGCGGCACGTCGCGCGGCAGGCTTTGCTGGAATTCGCGCAGGTATTCGCGCTGGCTGGACGCCGGCGTGCTGCCGGATTCGATGCGGGCCATCACTTCGCTGACGGTGGTGCGCGCGTCGGCGCCGGCGCCGGGGAGCTCGATGTAGCTGTCGGCGTCGTTCAGCTCGGCGTTGGCGGCCGGCGCGGCAACGCCGGTCCCGAGCGCCAGCAGCAGCGCGGCGCTGGCGCGCAGGCGGCGGCTGGCATTAATTGTCATTTTAATCATTATACTATCCGGTGCGGCCCCGGCGCGGGTCTCTTACTGCTAGCGCCATACAGCGGCCAAATTACTGCCGGTAGTATATTCCACTTACTTGGCTGTTTAGAAAGAAATTTAATTTCGACCGGAAACAATTAACAGATCGTTAAAACTCTGTGGCCGGCGCGGCCGGGTAGCCCAGCAGCCATCAAGGTTCCGGGAAAATCGCGTCGTAAGTGCGCTGTTGTCCGAGGGCAACAGAGAGCCCGAAGTGACTGGCCGAGCGCCAGTTGAACGCGGTCCGCACCGCGCGCAGCGGCGTCAGGCCGGGGCGCGGATTGTCGCCGTTGAGCACGCCCAGCGCCAGGGTGGCCAGGTCGCGCCCCAGCGCGAAATTGTTGGGATAGAGCGCGAACAGCGCGCCTTTTTTCACGTGCAGGATGCTGCTGGAAAAGATTGGTACGCTGCGGTTCCAGGATTCCTTCAGCACCAGCGGCACGATGGTTTGCTCGTCGACCGTGACCGGATCGGGCGGCAGCCACAGCGCATCCGAACGGCCGTCGGCGGACGCCAGCGCGCTTTCGTAGCGGCGCGCGGCGCCGGCCAGGTCGCCAGCCTCGTGCGCCACCAGTTCCAGCCCCTGGCCGCGCGCGGCCTCGCGCGCCAGTTTTATCATGGGGCCGCTGGCTTGCGGGTTGTACACGACGATCACGCGCCGCACGTGCGGCATCATGCTTTTCAGGTAGCTGAACAGCAGCGCCGGGTCGGGCAGCAGCGTGATGCCGCGCAGCCGCTCGCTATCCGGCGCCGAACTGACGCCGCCCACCACCACGCCGGTGGAGCCGTCGAAGGCACTGGCTGCTTGCAGTCCCTGGCGCCCGAGCGCGATCACCACCTTGCCGCCGTTGCGCTTGAGCGTGGCCTGCAGGTCGGCAAAGTCGGCATTGGCGGCCACCGGGTAGCCGCGCACGCGCAGCTTGGCCTGTTCTTCGATGCCTTCGATAATTTCGGTGAAGATCTTGCGGTGGGGCTGGCCGATGTCGGGATAGATGACCGCAAGCGATTCGGGCGCAGGGGCGCCCAGCACGCGCTCGCAAAAGAGCGCGGTGCACAGCGCCGGCAGCACGGCAAGCAGCGAACGTCGGTGGCTAGAGTCCAGGTCAGGCAAGGGGTGGTCGTACCGGAGTGGTGGTTGTTCTGAACAAAAATGTACCACGCCTGCGGCTATTGCTCAAAAACATCTTGCTGACTCCGTTGTATAGACATCCGGCGGGGCTGCTGCTCAGGCGGTGACCATAGCGGCTGGCAGCGGCTACCATTTGCAGCCGGAGTCCTTTTTGTCGGTGAGTATCATCACCGGCACGATAATCAGGGCCAGGATGCCGGTGCCGGACGCCACGTCCTTGCAGTCGGCGCGGGCGGTGCGGCCCACCGCGCTGCCCAGCGGCGTATCGGACGGCGGGCCGTACAGGGGCTTGTCGTAGATCTGTGCGACGGGCGGATCATCCTTGGTGGACTTGGCGGTGGCCAGCTTGCGGGCCGATTTCATGGCGGCGCTCACGTCAAATTTGCCCTGGACAGGCGCTGCCGCTGGCGCGAAGGGATCGGCCGGCAGGCTGGGCCCCGCCTGCGCCGTGGCCGGCGGGGTGGCGCCGCTGTGCGCGACGGCGGACGGCTGTTCCACGGGCGCGGCCGATTGCGCGCGGACGGCGCTGCCTGGGCGTTGCGAGAGGCGAGGCGGCGGGAGCGGCGCGCGCCGGGTGGCCGTTTCCGGGGCAGCCGCAGGGACGGGCGTGCCGACGGGCTGGGACGAGGGAAGGGCGGCGGGCGGCGTCAGCCACACCATCATGCGGCGCGGGTCGGGCGGTCGCTCGCGGTGCACGGGGGCGGCCATCATGGCGATCAGCCCGGCATGCAGCAGCAGTGAAACGGCGATGCCGGGCAGCAGGGTCCGATTTTTAGCCATGGTGAGAATGCGCCGGGTTGCGCGTGTCATATTTAATAAACAATATTCTAGCACTCAGGCCAGCTTTCTAGGCTGCAATGTCGAGAGCATTACCGCGCCGATGACGAGCGCTCCGCCCAGCAGGACGGACGCGCCCGGCGCGCTGCCGAACAGTAGCCAGGCCAGCGCGATGGCGTACACCGGTTCCATGCAGATCACGATGGCCACGGTCTGCGCCTTCACCTGTTCCAGCGCCTGGATCAGCATGGTGTAGGCCAGCCCGGTGCATACCGCGCCCAGGCAGGCCAGCAGCAGCCATTCGCCGGCCTCGAGCGCGGCCGCTTCGCGCCAGCCGAACGGGGCCAGCACGCAGGCCGCCGCCAGGCACTGCCACCAGCACGACTGGGTGCCGCTGGCCGCGCTGGACAGGTAGCGGTTGAACACGGCGATGCAGGCGTAGATGGCGCCGGACAGGATGCCCCACAGCAGGCCGGTGGTGGACGCGTTGCGCAAGTCGAAGGCGGGCGTGATGAGCACCAGGCCGGCCAGCACCAGCAGCAGCACGGCCGCGTCCCGGGCGCGCAGGCGCTCGCCGAGGATGGCCAGTTCCAGCAGCGCCACGAACACCGGGAAGGAGGCGAAGCCTAGCGTGGCCAGCGCCACGCCGCCGCTGCGCACGGCCATGAAGAAGGTGACCCAGTGCAGCGCCAGCACCACGCCAGCCCCCATCAGCTTGCCGATGTCGCGCGCTGCCAGGCCGTGCCAGGGCGCACGCCTGCCGCAGGCGGCAAACAGGCCAAGCGCCAGCACGGCGAAGGCGGTGCGTCCGAACACGATCATGACCGGACTGGCGCTCATGGCATGGCCGAATAGCGCGGTGCTGCCGAACAGCAGGGCGGCGAAGTGCAGTTTGAGCAGGGCGCTGGAGCGGGACATGGCAGCCGGGCAATAAAACCCCCATTAGACCTGAACGCGCCCGGCTTGCAAACCGAATTCAGCTACGACGGCGCTACCAGCCGATGTCCTTCAGCAGCGGCAGGGTCAGGTCGCGCGGCGGCGCCACCTCGTGCGACAGGTCGCCGCTGATGGCTGGCTCCATCAGCTGGTTGGGCTTGGCGGCCGTGCTGTAGTGCGACACCGAGGATCCCGGCTGCAGCGGATCGGGCGCGTACATCAGCATGCGCCGCTCGGGGTCCGCGCCCGCCAGTTTCAGCGGATTCACCCCCAGGCTGGCCGTTACGCCGGACTGGGTGCGGGAGCGGCGCTGCAACTGCGCGCGGATGGCGTTGCCATCCTCCTGCGTCAGGCGGACCGCCGGGATGGCGACGGCCGGATCGGCGCCGCCCAGGCCGGTGAGCGGCCCGGCCACGTTGTCCACCACAATCATGGCGATGGCGCCCGCGTTCTGCACGTTGAGCGCCTTCACCACGAAGGCGCATGCGCCACGGTCCACCAGCGCCACGTTGCCGTTCACGGCCAGCCCGTTTTGCGGCGACAGCGGCTCGCACGCCAGACCACGGCCATCGGGCTGGTCCGCCACCGGCATCACCTGCCCGGTCAGCGGCGGATTGGCCAGCGGCGGACCGAAGGAGGCGTCGCCCACCTCGTAGTCGCGCGCGGCGGGACCGGCTGCCGGGCCGGCCACCGTGAGGCGGGACACCGGGTCCAGCACGTCCGGTACCGCCGCCGTCACGAACGGGCCGTTCCACGCCAGGCCGTCGTTGCTGATGGCCGAGGCGGCGCGCTGGGCCGGGGTCAGCTCCACCCACTCGTGGCCGAGGCGGTTGTCGAGCAGGTAGTGGTCCCAGATCGACGGGACGCCGGCGTAGTACTGGCCATTGGCCTCGTCGGTGAAGGTCTGGAAACCCAGGCCGTGTGCGATTTCGTGCAGCAGCACGGTAACGAAGTCGGTGGCGCTGCCGAAGTTGCCGTCCAGGCCCAGGTAGAAGCCGCCGCCGGGCAGGCAGTCGGCCGCCAGGCCCAGGCGCGAATTGAAGGTGGCGCCGATGTGCGGGTCGCCGGGGGCGGACAGGTCGGCGCCGCGCAGCTTGTTGGCCAGTGCGGCCGGGTACCATGTGTTGGCCTTGGGCGCGCCGGGGAAGTCGGCGAAGATGTCCCACGCCCCGGCCGCGCCCAGCACGCCGCTGTTGGCGCTGCACGGCAAGGGATCGAAGGCGGCGCGGATGCGGATCGGCACGCTGCTGTTGAGCCGGCTGCCCCACAGCTTGGCGGCGTAGGTGAAGGCTATCAGGCGCTGTTCGCCCAGCGTCGTGCCGGTGTTGCCGCCCACCGGCGCGGCCGGCGTGGGGTCGTTGAAGCCCTCGCCGGGGCCGTCGGCGACGACGATGACGATGGGCACGGCGGCAAAGGCTGCGCCCCAGCCTGCGGCCAGGCTTGCGCAGCAGAGCAGGGCGGCGGCCGCAGCGCGCGAGACGAGGCGGTTAGCGGTGTTCATGGCTGTTTTCCTCGCTGGCGTTGGCGCCCCGCGGGCGGGAACCATCCTGGCGCAGGGCGGCCTCGGCCGCCTGCTCGCCATGCACGCAGCGGCTGGCCAGGACGCCGTCCGCGCCGCGCGTGGCCACCGAGTAGACCTGGCGCTGGGCGACGCGCGACTGGCGGGTGCCGTCCGGGTGCTGGAACACTTGCGGCGCCACCGTGGGAGGACGTCCCTGCTGCGCCCGCAGGGCCTCGAACTCGGCCGCCGTGGGCGCGCGCAGGGCGCCGGTTTCGGCGTCGCGCACCAGTACCATGCCGTCCTGCCCGGCCGCCGCCGCACCTTGCGCACCGGCCAGCAAGGACGCCATCGCCAGCAGGCGCGCCACGGAGGCACGGCGCCGCGCGCGCCACAGCACCAGCAGCAGGCCGCCGGCGAGCATCAGCCATACGGACGGCTCGGGCACGGCGTTCACCACCACCGTGTCCAGGCCGATATAGTCGGCGTTGGCCGCAGGCCCGGTATAGCGGAAGGCGAAACGGACGGTGGTACCGGGGTCCGTGGTCAGCGAGTACTGCTGCCAGAGGGCGGGATAGGGGCCGCCGCCGCCCAGGGTCAACAGCACGTTGCTGAAATCGCCGATGGCGGAACCGCCGCTGGAGTAGCGTACCTCAAGGTGGTCGCTGAAGCCGGGTGTGGCGGCGCTGCGGGTGTAGAAGCTGAGGGTGGCCGCGCCCGGCAGGCTCAGTTCCGGAGTGATGAGCCAGTTGTCGATGGTGCCGCTGCCCTGGCCCGCGCTGAGGAAATTGGCGGCGATATAGGCGTTGCCGGCGCCAGCCTGCGCCGGGAAGATGCCGCTGTTGCCCTGGAACCAGAGCGAGCCGGACGGGTTGCTCTGGTTGACGAACAGCCAGCCGCCCAGCGCGCCGACATCGTCAAACCCGGTGCTGAGTACGGTTACCTCGGCTCGCGCCTGCGGGGCGGCGGCCAGCATCGCCGCCAAGACCGCATGCAAAGATCTTGCTGGAGTTCTCATGGTGCACTCTCCTTTTCGCTGAGAAATTAAACGAAGCGCAAGATGCGCCGCGCCGTTTCAGTGTATGAAAAGGCAACATTAAGATATTGATATTTGTTCTATATCAAGCGATTAATGGCTGAACTAGTCGTCGAACGTGGGAATTTGCTTGCTCATATTGGCCATCATGGCTGCCTGGAGGTCGTTCGACATCAGCATCGCGGCGTTCCAGGTAGCAATGTAGTTCAAGCCGTCGGCCACGCTGTGGTCGCGCGCGTAGCTGATCATTTCCTTGGTGCCGCGCATGGCCAGCGGCGACTTGGCGGCGATGCCGGCGGCGATCTCGCGCACGCCTGCCGCCAGCGCCTCGGGCGATTCGAACACGCGGTTCACCAGGCGGATCTCGCGCGCTTCCGCCGCGTCCACCGTGCGGGCGGTGTAGGCCAGCTCGCGCGCCATGCCTTCGCCGATCAGGCGGGGCAGGCGCTGCAAGGTGCCGACGTCGGCCGTCATGCCGATGTCGATTTCCTTCACGCTGAACCAGGCGTCGGCCGAGCAGTAGCGCATGTCGGCGCAGGTGACCAGGTCGATGCCGCCGCCGATGCAGGCGCCGTGGATGGCGGCCAGCACCGGCTTGCGGCAGCGCTCCAGGCTGCTCAGGCAATCCTGCAGGTCGAGGATGGTGCGGCGCAGGTTTTCGCGGGTGCGGCCGTCGCAGTCGTTGCGGATCGAGGCAGCCAGGCCCATCATCATCTGCAGGTCGATGCCGGACGTGAACAGTTTGCCTTCGCCCTCCAGCACCACGGCACGCACTTCCGGCGTGCTGTCGGCCCACTCGAAGGCGGTGCGGATTTCGTGCCACATGGCCAGGTTCATGGCGTTGGCCTTGTCCGGACGGTTCAGCCGTATCACGGCCACATGCGCTTCCAGGCTCACTTGCAAGGTTTCGTAACTCATGGTGGTCTCTTTTATTAGGATGATGGGGTGCCGTGGGCATTTTATGCGATTACAATGCATGCTTCCGTAATTAGAAACAGTGTTCTAGTGCAAAGCCGCCAACTCTACTTCCGCCTGCTTGGACAGTTCCGTCCCTATCTTGGCGCCATGTTCGCCACGCTGCTCGCAGTGGGCATAGCGGCGGCCACCGACGTTATGCTGATTCGCCAGTTGCAAAACGTGGTGGATGCCTTGCAGCCCGCCGGCTCGGCCGCCGGTCCGCTGGGCGCGATCCAGGGCGCCACCGGCGGCATGATGGTGACGGTGCAGAGCTGGCTGGATTCGCTCTTGCCCGGCAATCCTGCCGAGGCAGCGCTGTGGAGCATCCCGCTGGTCATCACCAGCCTGGCGCTGCTGCGCATGGTGAGCAGCTTTTCCGCCGATTACGGCTCGGCCTGGCTCACCAGCCGCGTCCAGGCCAATATGCGCGAAGCCATGTTCGCGCGCCTGCTGCGCTTGCCGAACAAGTATTACGACCAGACTTCCACCGGCGCCACCCTGTCGCGTGTGGCGTACGACGCTGCCCAGGTGGCCCAGGCCGGCCTGAACGTGCTGAACGTCTTTGTGCGCGACTCTGTTGCGACGGTCGGCTACTTGATCCTGCTGATCACCATCGACTGGCAACTGGCATGCTTCTGCTTCGGCCTGTTGCCACTGGTGGCGGTGGTGGTGACCGTGGCGGGGCGCCGCATGCGCCGCCTGGCCGAGGATGCGCAGGCCGCCATGGGAGAATTGAGCAGCGTGCTCGATGAAAGCATCGGCGGCCAGCGCGTGGTGAAGATATTCGGCGGCGAGGCGTACGAGCAGCGCCGCTTCCACGACGTGGTCAAGCATAACCGCCATCTGGCGGTGAAGCACGCCGCCACGGCGGCGATGAATTCGGGCCTGATCATGATGCTGGTGGGGATCACGCTGTCGGCCGTAATCTACTTTGCGCTGCTGCGTGCCCGCGCCGGCCACTTGTCGCCAGGTGCGTTCGTCGCTTTCATGGTGTCGCTGATGGCCATGCAGTCGCCGATCAAGAATCTGACCAAGATTAACGAGCCGCTGCAGCGCGGCCTGGCTGCCGCCAAGTCGGTGTTCGGGCTGATCGACGCGCCGGCCGAGGTGGACCAGGGCACGCGCGAGCTGAAACGCGCCACCGGCAGTATTTCGCTGCAAAACGTGGGTTTCCAGTACAACGTAGGCGACCCGGACGCGGCGCCGGCCCTGCGCGACGTGTCGCTTGACATCGCCGCCGGCGAAACGGTGGCGCTGGTGGGCGGCTCCGGCAGCGGCAAGACCACGCTGGCCGGCCTGCTGCCGCGCTTCTACGACGTGGGCCAGGGCCGCATCCTGCTCGACGGCCACGACCTGCGCGACTACCGCCTGGCCGAACTGCGCTCGCAAATCGCCTTGGTGAGCCAGGACGTGGTGCTGTTCAACGACACGCTGGCTTCCAACATCGCCTACGGCGACCCGGCCCCGGACCAGGCCCGCATCGAGTCGGCGGCGCGCGCGGCCTATGCGCACGACTTCATCATGAAGCAGCCGCAGGGCTACCAGACGCAGGTGGGCGAGAACGGCTCGCGCCTGTCCGGCGGCCAGCGCCAGCGCCTGGCGATCGCGCGCGCGCTGTACAAGAACGCGCCCATCCTGATCCTGGACGAAGCCACCAGCGCGCTGGACACCGAGTCCGAACGCCAGGTGCAGGCCGCGCTGGAAGTGCTGATGCAGGGTCGCACCACGGTGGTCATCGCGCACCGCCTGTCCACTATCGAGAAGGCGGACCGCATCGTGGTGATGGAGTCCGGCCGCATCGCCGAATCGGGCAGCCACGACGCGCTGCTGGAGCGCGGCGGCCATTACGCGCGCCTGTACCAGACCCAGAAGCAGGCGCCGGTGCCGGGCTAATCCTTTTTCGCCATCTGCGCGGGCGGCTTGGCGTCGTCGCCCAGCACGTCCTGCACGTACAGCATCACCACCAGCACCATCAATACCGCCGTCATCGGCGTGGCCAGCGCCACGCCGGCCATGCCGAACACCGCGCCGAACGTGACCTGCATGGCGATGGTCAGCGCTGGCGGCAGCGCCACCGTGTGCTGGTCGATCAGCGGTTCCAGCAGGTAGCCTTGCACCACCTGGATGCCGCCGAACAGCAGCAGCACGTACAGCGCTTGCGTGGGGCTGTCCGAGAACGCGATCAGCAGCGCCGGCACCCCCGCCATCAGCGGCCCCACGTAGGGAATGAAGTCCAGCAGCCCGGCGATAAGCCCCAGCAGCAGCGCCATCGGCACGCCCAGCAGGCTAAGCCCGACGGCGGTCATCACGCCGGCCGCCACCATCGAACAGGCTTTCCCCACCAGCCATTTGGACAGTGTGTCGCCGATTTCGTCCAGCACCGCGCGGGCACGCGGGCGGCGGCCCGGCGGCACCAGCGTGACAATGCCGTCGATGTAGAGCCGCGGACGCATGGCGAAGTAGATGCCGACCGCGAGGATGATGATGGCGTTGCCCAGCGCGCCGAACACGCCGGAGAAGAACAGGCCGGCGTTGGGCACCATGGCAGAGAGCTGCCGCGCCAGGTCCTTGTTGCTGGGCAGCTCGTTGAGCAGGCTGCGCAACCTTGGATAGCGCGCCAGTTCGGCCCGTACCTGGTCGAGCGAGGTGGGCACCACCTGGGCAAGGTGGCTGGCCTGTTCCGACAGCTGCGGCGCCATCAGCCAGCCGCCCACGCCGAGCAGCGCCGCCAGCAAGGCCAGCACCAGCGCCAGTGCAATGCGGCGCGACGGCAGGCGCAAACGCCGGTGGGCGATGCGGGCCAGCGCGTTGAGCAGGATGGCGAACAGGATGCAGGCGAAGATGAGCAGCAGCGCGTCCGCCGCAAACCATAAGGCGGCCAGCGTCAGCAGGAACAGGGCGGCGATGCCGTCCATCAGCACAACGCGGTGCAGGAAACCGCGCTGGCCGGTGTCGGCCGCCTGCGGGGTATGGTCGTCGCTCATCGGTATATGATTGCGCATTTCGCAAATGCGTGACGCACGCCGTGGGCGTCGGGCCCGGTTCAGTGATCAGTGCAGCGTTTGAAGGTACGCGGCGATGTCCACCGCGTCCTGCTCGGACACGCCCAGCACGGGCATGGCGGTACCCGGCTGCACATGGCGCGGGTCGCGCATCCAGAGCGCCATGCTGGCGGCGGAATTGGGCAGCCGCCCGGCGATCAGGGCGCGGCCGGCAATGCCTTGCAGCGGCGGCCCGACGTAGACGCGTGAACCGGTTACGCCCGGTATCATGTGGCAGGCCTGGCAAGCGTATTGCGTGAGGGCCGCGCGCCCGCGTTCCGGGCGGCCGGGCAGGACGCCCTGTGCGCCGTGGCCTGCCGCAGCGCCTGACCCGGTAGCCTGTGCCATCCAGTCGCTGTAGGTTGCCGGCGTCATTCTCGGCATCTCGGCGACGAAGGCCACCGTGGCCCACAGGTCCTGCTCGGCCATGTGGTACTCCCATGCCGGCATGCCGCTCATCTTGATACCGTGCCGGATAATCCAGTACATCTCGGCTGGCTGCCAGCGGCGCGCCGCGTCCACCAGCGGGCCGGGTACGGGCTGCATGCTTTGCCCGAACTTCTCCTGCGCCACGCCCGGACCGCCATGGCAGACTACGCAATGGCTGCGGTAAAGCGCCGCGCCGCGCCGTATCAGTTCGGGTTCGTCCAGCGGCGGCGCGGAAGTGGCGCTGGCGTAGCGCCGCACCGACTGGTGCATGGCCCGTTCCAGCAAGCTGTGCACCGGCTGCAGGTGCTGCTCATTGGCGGCCACGTTGTACCACCCCGATTCGACGAGCAGATAAGCGCCCAGCGCGCCGAGCGCAGCCAGTCCGGCCGTGGTTGCAGCCATGGTCTTGAGCATCAGCCGGCGCCGGTTGGATGGCATTGTTCTTGGTCAATAGAAATTAGCCAATTTTGGCATGCTTGTATTATAGCTACTGGCCTCATCAGCACAGGAGTTCAGCGGTGCGCACCTATCGGACAGTCAGCTGCATGGCTCTGCCCCTGGCTTTGCTGGCCGGGTGCAGCGACGACGGTCCGGCGCCCATGCCCGTCCCGGGCGGCAACGCCGGCGCCGGCAGGGCCCTGCTGGTGCGCTATCACTGCGCTGCCTGCCACAGCATCCCGGGTGTGGAAGGGACCCAGGGGCGGATCGGTCCGGCCCTCGACACGTTCGGGCGCGCCAGTTATATCGCCGGACAACTGCCCAACACCCCGGACGTGCTGCAACGCTGGATCGTCGACCCGCCGGCCGCCAAACCCGGCACGGCGATGCCCGCCATGGGCGTCTCGCCGGCCGATGCGCGCGACATGGCTGCTTACCTTTACACGCTGCGCTGAACATGGACGCCGTCTTTGCCCCCGCCAGTGCCGACGCGGCCATCATCTCGCAAATGGCCTGGGTGCTGATTGCGGGCGCGGCGCTGATTTTCGGCGGCGTGATGCTGCTGCTCGGGCTAAGCCTGCGCCGGCGCGGGCAGGGCGGCGCGGCCGGAGCAGGCGGGCGGGTGCTGCGCCCCGGACTATGGATTGTTGGCGGCGGCGTGCTGCTGCCGGTTGCCGTGCTGTCCGCACTCATGGCCTACAACGTGGTGCGCAGCGCGCAGCTCGACCCGCAGACCTCGCGCGGCGCGCTGCTGGTGTCGGTGACGGCCAGGATGTGGTGGTGGGAAGTGCGCTACAGCGATCCGTCCGGTGGAGCGGACATCGTCCTGGCGAACGAGTTGCACCTGCCGGCGGACCGCCCGGTCTACCTGGCGCTTACCAGCACGGACGTGATCCACAGCTTCTGGGTCCCTGCGCTGGCGGGCAAAATGGACATGGTGCCGGGCCGGATGACCGGACTTTCGCTGCGCCCGGTGAAAACCGGCGTGTATCGCGGCCAGTGCGCCGAGTACTGCGGCATCCAGCACGCCAGGATGGCGCTGCACGTGGTGGTCGAGCCGCCGGCCGCCTTTTCCGCGTGGCTGGCGCAGCAGGCGCGCCCGCAGCCGCTGCCTGCCGTGGGCGAAGGCGGCGCGCCGCTTGCGCTGGGTCGCGAACTCTTCCTGCAGCACTGCGCTGCCTGCCACGCGGTCCGCACCGCGGGGGGAGCGGCGGGGCTGGCTCCGGGTGCCGGTCCCTTGCAGCTGTCCGGCGCTGGACCAGACCTGACGCACGTGGCAAGCCGGCTCTACCTGGCTGCCGGCACGCTGCGCAACGAGCCTGGCGCCATGGCCGCATGGATCGCCGATCCGAATGCCCATAAGGCCGGTGTGCGCATGCCGGCCGCCAGCGGCGTCGACCCGGAATCGCTGCGGGCATTGGCCGCCTACCTGGAGCAATTGAAATGAGCCAGCTGCCCAACAGCCTGCCGCGTCCACCCGGCGAGCTGGAACAGCTGGAGCGCGTGTGGCGCACGCCCTCCGGCTGGCGCCACTTCAGTACCGTCAACAACACCAACATCGGCCGCCTGTACCTGGCCACGGCACTGCTGTTCTTCCTGCTGGCCGGCGTGCTTGGCCTGCTGATGCGGCTGCAGCTCGCCGTGCCCGGCAACACGCTGCTGGGCGCGGCCACTTACAACCAGCTGTTCACCATGCACGGCACGGTGATGATGTTCCTGTTCGCCATCCCCGTGGTGGAAGCGTTCGCCGTCTACCTGCTGCCCAATATGCTGGGTGCGCGCGACCTGCCGTTCCCGCGCCTTTCGGCCTACGCTTACTGGGCTTACGCCATCGGCGGCCTGGCCTTTTTTTGCACGCTGTTCGCAGGCCTGGCGCCGGATGGCGGCTGGTTCATGTACCCGCCGCTGACCGGCAAGGCCTGGTCGCCCGGCCTGGGAGCGGACTTCTGGCTGCTGGGCATAGGCTTCATTGAAATCTCCGCCATCGCCGGGGCCATCGAGCTTGTTGTCGGCATCCTGTTTACCCGCGCGCCCGGCATGACGCTCGCGCGCATGCCGGTGTTCGCGTGGGCCATGCTGGTCGTCGGCCTGATGATCGTGTTCGCGTTCCCGGCGGTCATCGCCGGTACCGCGCTGCTGGAACTGGAACGGGCATGGGACTGGCCGTTCTTCATCCCGGAACGCGGCGGCGACCCGGCCCTGTGGCAGCATCTGTTCTGGTTCTTCGGCCACCCGGAGGTGTACATCATCTTCCTGCCCGCTGCCGGGCTGGTGTCCACCATGCTTCCCGCGATCGCCGGCACGCCGCTGGTGGGGCGCCATGCGGTGATCTGGTCGATGGCCGTCACCGGTGTCGTCAGCTTCGCGCTGTGGGCGCACCATATGTTCACCGGCGGCCTCACGCTGCTGTCGGCCAGCCTGGTGTCGGCGGCCAGCATGGTGGTGGCGATTCCGGCCTCGGTCCAGGTGTTCGCGTGGATCGCCACGATCTGGCGGGCCGGCGTGCGGCGCGATCCGCACACCGGCCGCATGAACGGCCCCACCTTGTTCATGTTGGGCTTCCTGTCCATCTTCGCGCTCGGCGGGCTGACCGGCGTGATGGTGGCCGTGCTGCCGTTCGACTGGCAGGCGCACGACAGCTATTTCATTGTCGCCCACCTGCACTACGTACTGGTGGGCGGCATGCTGTTCCCGGTGTTCGCCGGCATCTGCTACTGGCTGCCGCTGCTGAACGGGCACACCATGTCCGAGCGCAGCAATCGCTGGGCCTTCTGGCTCATGTTCGGCGGCTTCAACCTGGGCTTCTTCACGATGCACATCACGGGCCTGCTGGGCATGCCGCGCCGGGTCTACACCTACGCGCCGGACCTGGGCTGGAATGGCCTGAACATGGTCTCCACCATCGGCGCTTTCGTGTTCGCCGCCGGTGTGCTGCTGTTCACGGTCGAGGTGGTACGCACGCTGTGCCGCCCGGAGCAGGACAAGGGCAACCCCTGGGGGGCGGCCACCATGGAGTGGCTGCCGGACGAGGAATACGGTCCGCGCAGCATACCGCTGGTGACGTCGAGCGAGCCGCTATGGGAGCAGGAGGGCCTGGCCGAACAGGTCGAGCGCGGCGCGCACTTCCTGCCCGGCACAGCCACTGGACGGCGCGAAACCATCTTCACCAGCTGGAAGGACGCCAGTCCGCGCTACCTGCTGATACTGGCAGGCGACAGCTGGTGGCCGCTGGTGGCGGCGGCTGGCACGGCGGGCTACTTCCTGCTGCTTACGGTAAAGTGGACCGTGCCGGCCTGGTTGTGCGGCCTGCTGGCGGTGGCCGCCGTCATGGCCTGGCTGTGGCAGACCGACCGCGTGCCGCCGATGGCGAGCGCGAAAGTGGCGGACCGGCTACGGCTGCCGGTGGGAGAGCGCGGCTGCAGGGGCCATTCGTGGTGGGCCTGCGTAATCATGCTGGTGGTGGACGGCTGCATCTTCGCGTCATTCGGGTTCACACACATCCACCTGGCGATGCAGCTGGCCGTGTGCCCGCCACCGGGCGCCAGCCTGCCTGCGGCACAATGGGCCTGGCTGTCGAGCGCGCTGTGGGTGGCGGGAGCCGCATTGATAGCGCTGGCCTGCCGGCCCGCGCGGCCAGGCGAGATGCCGGGCGAACCGCAATGCGGCTTGCGGCTGCTGGTCGCAGGCGCGCTGGCGTGTACGCTGGCCGCGATGGGCAGCGACATCGCCAGCCTGGCGACGGCCGGCCTGTCGGCCAAGAGGGATGCATGGAGCGCGTCGGTAGCGGTGCTGAGCGCCTACCAGGCCTTGCACGTGGTGCTGCTGGCGCTGGCCGCGCCCTACCTGTGCGCGCGCTCGTGGCGCGGGCACCTGACCGCCGACAGCCGGGCCACGCTGAACAATGTGGCCCTGATCTGGTACTACACGGCGGCGCAGGGCGTGCTGGCGGCCTGGCTGCCGCGCATCATGGGCCAGGCCTAGGAGAACTGCTTCAGAAGGAGTACACCAGGGTCAGCGAGGTTTGCGTATCGGTGTTTTTCTTGTCTTCGGGGACGTTGGTGTCGCTGCGGGCGCTGAAGGCGGCCTTCATCTGCATGGTGCCGTTGATCTTGGTGCTAAGCGCCGTCTCGGCCTGCGAGTGCAGGTTCGAGGTGCCGCGTTCCATGCTGACCGTTTGCGTGAACAGCGCGGAAGGGCTGAGCTGCCAGCGCATCGAGGCTGCGCCGCGCACGGTCAGGCCGTTCTCGGATTCGCCGGTGGCGCGCGTGCCGGTGAAGTAGCCCGGACCCAGTTCCACGTCCAGGGTCTTGTCGCGCGACTTGAGCCAGCGCGAGCTGTGACCGACCGACAGCGAGCTGTAAGTGGTGTAGGCGCCGAACTTGTCGTCCACGTGGGAGCCGAGCACGAACAGCTTCTTGTTCTCGTCCACCAGCTTGTAGGCGGCCTTGGCCGACAGGGCGAAACGCTCGGCCGAACGCTCGCGCACCTTGTCGCCGTTGTCGGTGTGGGTTTCGTCTTCCTTGAAATAGCCGCTCAGGATGTATTCGTTGCTCCAGTTGTCCAGCTCCTGGCGCGCATCGATCTTGCCGGTGACGGAAGTGCCGACGGTGTTGCCGGTGGTGGTAATGGCGCCCAGTTCGGCCGAGGTGGACCAGGTGCGTTCAGGGATGTCCTGGGCGGCCGCGCCGCCGTGCGCGGCGGCCAGCGCCAGCGCGAGAATCGAAATCAATTTCATGTGTTGTGTGCCGTGCTGCTCGGGCAGGCCGGCCAGAATACGGTGAGCCAGCATTGTACCTTAATGCCGCTGGCCCCCGCCGTTCATGACACAATCGTTACAATTTGCCAGCTTATGATGCGAAGCCACCGTCGATCAGCAGGTTGGCGCCGGTGACGAAGCCCGCTTCAGGGCTGGCAACGTAGGCCACCATGCCGGCCACTTCTTCCGGGGTGCCGTGGCGCGGGATCGCCATCAGGCCGTGCATGACGGCGGCGAAGTCGCTGTCCTGCGGGTTCATGTCGGTGTTGACCGGGCCGGGACCCACGTTGTTGATGGTGATGCCGCGCGGCGCCAGGTCGCGCGACAGGCCTTGCACCAGGCCCAGCAGGGCGGACTTGCTCATGGCGTAGGCGGCTGCGCCGGCAAACGGCATGCGCACGGCATTGGTGCTGCCGATGTTGATGATGCGGCCGCCCTTGTCCATGAAGGGCAGCACGGCTTGCACGGCCACGAACACCGCGCGGATGTTGACGGCCACCGTGTCGTCGAAGTCCTTCAGCGAGAACTCGGCCACGTCGCCCATGCGCAGCACGCCGGCGTTGTTGACCAGGATGTCGACCTTGCCGAATTCGGCGGCGGTCTGCGCGATGGCGGCGGTGACGGCGGCAGCGTCGGCAGCGTCGGCCTTGATGGCGAGGGCGCGGCCGCCGGCGGCCTTGATGCTGTCGGCCAGCGCCTCGGCCACGGCGGACGAGGACTGGTAGGTGAAGGCGACGGCGGCGCCGCCCTCTGCCAGGCGGCGCACGACTGCCGCGCCGATGCCGCGCGCGCCGCCGGTGACGAAGGCGACTTTGTTGGCGAAGGTGGTAGCGGTGGTGATGGTGGTGGTGTTCATGTTGTTTCTCCTTGGGTGGGTTGATGAGTCCAGTATGTCCTTGTAATTACCTCTCCGCTAGACCGTAATCCGTTATTGCAGTTTCAACTGATGGTATAAAATAAAACGATGGAGCCCCTTAACTACCTGGAATCATTCATCCACGCCGCCGAGACGGGCAGCTTTTCCGCCGCCGCGCGCCGGCTCGGCCTGACGCCGGCCGCCGTCAGCAAGAACGTGGCGCGCCTGGAGGCAAGCCTGGGACTGCGGCTGTTCCAGCGTAGCACCCGCAGTCTCACGCTCACCAGCGGCGGCGAACGCTTCCTGCATCAGGCAGGCGGCGCTTTCTCCACTTTGAGGGACGCCTTCGCCAACGCGGCGGCGGACGACGGCCAGCCGTCAGGCGTGCTCAAAGTGGGCATGGCGCTGGCCTTCGGACGCGAGTACCTGCTGCCGCTGCTGGACGATTTCCTGCAGCGCTATCCGGCCGTGCTGCCGGACTGGCACTTCGACAACCGCCAGGTGGACCTGGTGGGCGGCGGGTTCGACGCGGCCATCGGGGGCGGCATCGAACTGTCGCCGGGCGTGGTGGCGCGGGAGTTGACCAAGGTCGATATGGTGGCGGTGGCGTCGCCGGCCTATATGGAAGGCCGTGAGTGGCCGCGCCATCCAGCCGACCTGGCCCAATTCGACGGCATCGTGCGGCGCTCGGCAGGCACCGGGCGCGCCAAAGTCTGGACGCTGGCGCACGACAGCGGCGAGCAGGGCTTGGCCGCCAGCCGTCCGCGCATGATATTCGACGACCCGGAGGCGATGGCGCACGCCGCCATGCGCGGCCTGGGCGTGGCGCTGCTGCCCATGCCCCACGCTGCGCACTGGCTGAAGCGCGGCGCGCTGGCGCGCTTGCTGCCGGGCTGGCACGCGGACGCGGGGCCGGTGTCGATCTACTATCCCAGCAAGAAGCTGCTGCCGGCGAAGACGCGTGTGTTTGTCGACTACGTGGTGGAGCACTTCCGGCGCCCTGAGGTGGCGGCCATCTTCGACAGCGGCAACTACTAGCGGGCGGAAAGCGTCATGGTTCCACGGAATGCGCGCGTTTCAGGCAGCGCAGCACGAAGGTGGAACGGCTGTGGCGCAGGCCGGGCAGCTTGTATAGCTTGCGGCGCAGGAATTCCTCGTAGCCGGCGGTGCCGGCCACCGCCACCTTGATCAGGTAGTCGTACTCCCCGGTGAGCAGGTAGGCTTCGATCACTTCCGGCAGGTCGGCCAGCGCCTGGCCGAATTTCTCGAAGATCTCGTCGTCGTGGCGGTCCAGCGTCACTTCGATGATGACCGTGTCCGGCAGGCCGAGCGCCTGCTGGTTCAGCACCGCCGTGTAGCTTTCGATCACGCCGTTCTCTTCCAGCGCCCGCACCCGGTTCCAGCACGGGGTGGTGGACAGGCCCACCTGTTCGGCCAGTTTGGTGTTGCTCAGGCGGCCGTCGCGCCGCAGTGCGCGCAGGATGCGGCGGTCGGTTTCATCGATGCTTGGTGTGGAATTCATGATATTGACAAAAATGAAGAAGAATATTCTTCATTCTAGCGAAAATGGCGCAATAACAGGAAGCCTATTTTCCTGGTCGGGCCGTATAGTTCTCAACATGAACACACACACCACTCCCTGCCGGAAAAGCCTGCGCTTCACCATCGAAGCAGACGCAGCCCTGTCCACGCTCGAGAACGCACTTGCGATTGTGCGCCGGGCCGGAATCGATCTGGAGGCGATGCGAATTAGCCAGTGCCCGCAGGGCATGGACGTGCGGATGCGGCTGGGGGCGCCGGAGGAGGATCTTCTGACGTTGTGCCGCATGCGGCTGCACAACGTCGTCGGCATCCTGGCGATCAAGGAATCGCCGGTAGCGCAGGCCTTTGCCGGGAAATCAGCCCGGAAGGTAAGCGTATTTAAAGGTGAACACGGCGGCGATGATCCACACGATGGGTTTGACTTCCCGCGCGCGGCCGGTGAGCAGCTTGAGCACGGCGTAGGTGATGAATCCGAAGGCGATACCGTGCGCAATCGAGTACGTGAACGGAATCAGCATGGCGGTGATACCAGCCGGTACGCTTTCCGTGGTGTCGCTCCAGTCAATATCCGCCAGGTCGCGCAGCATCAGGCAGGCCACGAATAGCAAGGCAGGGGCGGTGGCATAGGCCGGCACGGCGCCGGCCAGCGGGGCGATGAACAGGCAGGCCAGGAACAGCAGGGCCACCACCAGCGCGGTCAGGCCGGTGCGGCCGCCGGCCTGCACGCCCGACGCGCTTTCAACGTAGGCGGTGGTGCTGGAGGTGCCCAGCAGCGAACCGGCCACGATGGCGGCACTGTCGGCCAGCAGGGCCTTGTTCATGCGCTCCATTTTGCCCGGCACCAGCAGGCCGGCGCGGCTGGCCACGCCCATCAGGGTGCCGGTGGCGTCAAACAGTTCAACCAGGAAGAACACCAGCACCACATTGACGATGCCGACCGACAGGGCGCCCTTGATGTCGAGCTTCAGCAGGGTCGGGTCGAGCGATGGCGGTGCGGAGAATATGCCGTTGAACTTGTTGTCGCCGAAGACGAAGCTGAGCAGGGTCACCGCGACGATGCCGATCAGGATGGCGCCGCGTACTTTCAGCTTGTCCAGCGCCACAATCAGCATGAAACCGAAGATGGCCATTAGCGCCGGCGGCTTGTGCAGGTCGCCCGCAGTGACCATGGTGGCCGGATTGGCGGTGACGATGCCGGCGCTCTTGAGCGCAATCAACGCCAGGAACAGTCCCAGGCCGACCGTGATGGCGGTGCGCAGTCCGTGCGGGATGCCGTTGATAATCAGGCCGCGCAGCCCAAGCAGGCTGACGACGACAAACAGGCAGCCTGAAATAAATACCGCACCCAGCGCCGATTGCCAGGGCACGCCCATGCCGAGCACCACGGCGTAGGCGAAATAGGCATTCAGACCCATGCCGGGCGCCATGCCGATCGGGTAGTTGGCGTACAGCGCCATGATGGCCGTGCCCAGCGCGGCGGCCAGGCAGGTGGCGACAAACACCGCTTCCTTCGGCACGCCGGCGTCGCCAAGGATGGCGGGGTTGACGAAGATGATGTAGGCCATGGTGAGGAAAGTGGTGATCCCTGCCACGGTTTCGGTCCGCACGTCCGAGCCGGCTTCTTTTAGTTTGAATAGTCTTTCAGCGATGGACATTGGGGCTCCCGGAATGGTGTCAGGAGCAGCATATCATCTCTCGGTCAGCTCCCAAAAGCCGTTTTGGCGGTGTGGCGCGGGCGCCAGCCGGTGGTCCAGCCGGTGGTCCAGTTGATGGGTCAGCCCGAGGGCGTCCAGGAAGCGGGCGTCGTGCGAGACCACGGCGAGCGCGCCGGTGTAGCTTTGCAGCGCCTGTTCCAGTGCCCGCACCGCGGCCAGGTCGAGGTGGTTGGTGGGTTCGTCCAGCAGCAGGAGCTGGGCCGGCTGCCCGCGCCACAGCGCGCAGGCCAGCGCCGCTTTCAGGCGTTCGCCGCCGCTCAGCAGGCCGGAAGGCGTCTGCACTTGCGCCGTCTGCAGGCCCAGCAGGGCAAGGCGGCTGCGCAGTTCGCCTTCCAGCAAGGGGCTGTCCAGCTGGCGCAGGCGCTCCAGCACCGTCAGTTCTGGCGGCAGCAGGGCGGCGGCATGCTGGTCCAGCCAGGCGTGCGGCACGCAGATCCGGCATTCGCCGGACAAAGGCGGCAACAGGCCCGCCATCATTTTCAGCAGCGTGGTCTTGCCGCAGCCGTTGGGGCCTGTGATCGCAAGCCGCACCGGGCCGGCCAGCGTGAAGTCCAGTGCCGCACCGGCTTGCGCAGCCGGGGGCGGGGCGCCGCCGGCGCCGCCGCGCGCGAGCGGCGTCTGCAAGCCTGGCGGCGGATACGGCGGCACCACGCTGTCGAACTGGACAACGCGCCTGCCCGGCGGGACGGTGCTGGCCGGCAGCAGCAGGGCGACGGCTGCGGGTGCGTTCAGGCGGGACGCGGCCTCGCGCACTGCATCGTCGAGGGCTGCGCTGGTGTCGGCGCGGCGCTGGACTTCGCGGCCGGCGCTGGCCTCGGCCTGCCGTTTCAGCTTGCCGCGCAGGATAGGGGCGATATTGGCCTCTTTGCCCACCCTGGCATTGCGGGCAGCGCGGGCTTGCTGGCCGTCGTGCTGCTTGCGCAGGGCGCGCAGCGCCGTGTCGCGTTCATTGCGCGCGTGTTCCAGCGCGCCGCGCGCGGCGTTGCCGGCGGCCTCGCGCTGTGTCTCGTAGTGGCTGTAGTTGCCGCCATAGCTGTGCAGGCCGGCCGCGTCCAGCTCGACGATGCGGTCCATCGTGTCCAGCAGCTCGCGGTCGTGGCTGACGACCACGGCGCCGCCGCGCCAGTCCAGCAAGCGCGCACACAGCCATGCGCGCCCGGCGCGGTCCAGGTGATTGGTGGGTTCGTCCAGCAGCAGGCCTGCCGCCCGGGACAGGAAGGCGCCCGCCAGGGCCACCCGCATCAGTTCGCCGCCGCTCAGGCCCGCGGCACTGTCGCCGGGCCGCAGTTGCGGCATGCCGCACTCGGCCAGCGCCTGCGCGAATTCGGCCGCCATGTGCCAGCGGCCCTCCAGCAGATCCAGGTCGTCGCTGCGGACTTCGCCCGCGTCCATGCGGCGCAGCGCGTCGAACAGCGCGGCCAGCCCGGCCACGGCGGCAACCGTGTCGCCGGCGGCAGGGCGTATTTCCTGCGGCACGAACACGACGCCGCCTTCGCGCAGCACGGCGCCGCTGTCGGGCGCGACCAGGCCTGCCATGACGCGGGCCAGCAGGCTTTTGCCTGTGCCGTTGGCGCCCACCAGGCCGGTTCGTTCGGCGTGGAAAGTGGCCTCCAGGCGGTCGAACAGGACGCGGCCGGAAGGCAGTGCCAGCGACAACCGGCGCAGGGCGATCGAGAAAACGCTGGAAGGTGAGGGCGCGTTGGACGGCGCCACGGCCACCGTGGCGGTGGCGTTGACAAGTACTGCCATAAAAGTAAGCTCCAGACGAGATATGACGTCATACGCAGGCCGCGCGGCGGTCGTGCGTTCTCTTGCTGAGGAGGCTTACTTCTTCATCGGCGCATACTCCTGAATGGGCGCTGCCCGAAAAATGGGCAGCGCACGCATTTTAGCGCAGCTTCAGGGCGGTGGCAATATCGGACCAGGCCACGTACTTGAAGTTTTGCGGACCGTCGGGCAGGCGCTTGTAGCCGTCCTGCACCACCAGCATGCCCTCGCTGTAGGCGCCGCCAAGGTTGGCGGAGCTGACATCCAGGCCGTCCGTTTCGGAAGCGCCGTCGATGCCGGCCGCCACGTTCAGGCCGATGCGGAAGCTGCCGCGCACCTTGTGCGGTGCAGCCGCATCAAGCACCACATAGCTGTTGCTGCCCTGGCTGGACACCACCAGGTAGCTCGCTTGCGCACCGTGGTAGAGCGACAGGCCTTCCACGTCGGCGGTCAGCACGCCGCCAACCGGCAGCACCATGCGCATGGCCGAGCCCTGGTCTGCAACTGCCGGCAGTGTCCATACGCCGCGCTTTTCCTCGCCCACGTACAGGCGCCCGCTGCGGTCGTCGGCTACGCAGCCTTCGGGTTGGCTGGCGACCTTGAAGCTGCGCAGCAGGGTGCTGGTGTAGGCGCCGTCCTTGCGGCCGATGCGGTAGTGCTGGAACGTGCCGTCCTTGTCGTTGACGAAGGCTTCCAGGCCGCCGCCGGCCGGCTGGTAGACGCAGATGCCGTAGATTTTCTCCAGGCCGGTCTGGAACCTCGCGGTTTCGGCGACCGCGCCGCTGCCGTCTATCGTGAACAGCACAATGCTGTTGTCGTCGCGCTGGGTGGCCAGTGCCAGGTCGTGACGGGCGCCGTCCAGCAGCACATTCTGGCGCAGGTCCACGTTGTTCAGGCGGCCCGATTCCAGCAACTGGGTCTGCCTGCCGTGCATGTCGTAGACCAGCAAGCCTTGCTTCTTGTTGGTGCCCAGTACGCGCGAGGCGGACGGATCGGATGGATGGACCCAGATGGCCGGGTCGTCCGCAGCGTCGCCCAGGCGCGCCATGGGTTCGGTCTGGGCACGGGGCAGGACGACCGCAGGCGAGGCGGCGGGCGCGGTGGCTGCCGCAGCGTTGCCCGCAGCGGTGGCGGCACTGCCGGCTGCGAGGCCGCGTTGCGCAGCCAGTCCGGCCGGGACGGCGTGCCATTGCTTCGCATCCTCGTCGTTCAGCAGCAGTTCGGTGCGCGCGCCGCTGCTGCGGCTGGCCAGCGTGCGGCCGTAGGCGGCCGCCTTCAGCACGCGCGGCGCTTGCGCCTGCCAGGCGCCGTTGCGCAGGCTGAACAGGTTCAGCGTCTTGCCCTTGGCGTCCAGCATGGCCAGCCCGCCCGGCAGCAGCGCCAGTGCGCCGGCGCCGCCGGGCAGCTTGCCGTACGGCGGGCGCAGCGCCAGCGCATGGCGCTCGCCCACGCTGGCCGCGCCTTCCGCATCGGCGTTGTAGGCCCACAAGCCCATGCCGGACTCGCTGACGAACAGTGTGCCGGTGGCGTCGTCCGCGCGGCAATGGCGCACGTGCGTCGGCAGAGCGAGCCTGCGCACCAGTTTGCGTTCGGCGCCGTCCAGCAGCCACTGTTCCCCCTGGCCGTCCTTGGCGATCAGGAACTGGTAGCTGAGCTGCTGGGCGTCGCGGTACAGGCAGGCCGCTTCGGGTGCGAAGGCTGGCGCCGGGAAGGGCGCCTGCACGCGCAGCGTGCCCGCTTTCAGGTCCGCGTCGATGGCGACGGTGCGCTCGGTGTTCGAGTCGACCAGCGTGGCGAGCACGCCGCCGGGCTGGCTGCGGGTGTCCAGCTGCTTGCCGCGCACCGCATGGCGGGCGCGTTCGGCGCCATTGGCGTCCAGCAGGCGCAGGGCGTTCTTGTCGAGCGCCAGCCAGCCGCCGTCCGGCAGCGCGGCCAGCTCCGTGGCCGCCGCGATGGCAGCCAGGGAGCCTGCCGAGGCAGGCGAGCCGGCCGGGCCGATCGACGCGGTGGTTGCAACGCCGGCCGGCAGGCCGGCTGCGGTGGCGCCGGCTGCTGCGGCGGTGCCGGCGAAGGCGGCGAATGCCGCCGTGATGATTGCTTGGGTCTTCATATCAGAACAGGCTGGCTTTCAGGGTGATTTTATAGGTGCGGCCATACTGCTCGTACTGCGCGTTATGGTTCTTGACGCCTTGGTAGACGTAGTACTTCTCGTTGTTCAGGTTGGACGCCTCGAACTGCAGCTGCAGCTGCTTGCTGATCTGGTATGCGAAAGACAGGTCGAGCTGCTTCTGGCTGTCGACGATGCGGTCCTGCGCCGGGTTCAGGATGTCGCCCATTTCAAGCAGGTACTCGGACTTGTAGTTCAGC
Source organism: Massilia sp. Root351 (assembly GCF_001425045.1). Lineage (GTDB taxonomy): Bacteria > Pseudomonadota > Gammaproteobacteria > Burkholderiales > Burkholderiaceae_D > Rugamonas. Next base: position 294,433 of record NZ_LMDJ01000023.1, read on the forward strand.
GCCAGGCGGGTGCTGACCGGACCCTGTTCGTACCCCAGCATCACATTCATCACGCGGTCCGACTGGCCCGGCATGGAGATGCTGCGCGACAGGACCTTGCCGGCCTTGGTGTCGAAGCGCGCCACGTTGGCCCTGGAGTCGCTCAGGCTCGCGTTCACACCCGCCAGCAGGCGGTTGAAAGGCGCCGGGAGCATGCGCAGCGGCTGGGTCCAGGCCAGTTCGATGCCCTTCACGCTGGCCTTGTCGCCGTTGGCGTAGGAAGTGGCCGACGAGTAGCCCGCCCACTGGCCGGTACCGGCCAGGTTGGTGGTGTAGGTGAAGTTCTTGATCTCCTTGTGGAAGGCATAGGCCGACACCGTGCCGTCGGTGCCGAGGATGCGTTCCACGCCCAAGTCCAGGTTGCGCGCCTGCAGCGGGGCCAGGTCCGGGTTGCCGATGGTGGCTTCGGTGGCGCTGGCCAGGCTCACGCCCGGCGCCAGCTGGCTGAAGTTGGCGCGCACCACGGCCTTGGTGACGGCGGCGCGGACGCTGGTGTGCTCGTCGGCGTCGTAGCGCGCTTGCAGCGACGGCAGCCAGTTGGTGTAGGAGCGCTCGCGCTGCAACGGGGTGATGACGGAGCCGTTGACCTGGGAGCCGGCCGCGTCGAAGCTGGTGTGCTCGGCGCGCACGCCGGCCAGCACGCGCCAGGCGTCCCAGGCCAGCGTGTTCTGTACGTAGGCCGAGTCGATGTCCTCTTTCATGCGGAAATCGTTGATGGCCGATTCCGCAGCGAGGCGCGCCGCATTGCGGTCCAGGCCGGCGACACGGGCGCGCACGGCGGAAGGATCGATGGCCGTGCCGATGCGGCCCAGCTTGTAGTCCAGTTCATCGGCGCCCACGAAAGCGGCCAGGGCGGTGGGGCCGGCGCCCCAGTAGTTGGCGCTGCTGGCCTTGCTGCTGTTGTAGGTCCACTGGTTGGTGTCATTGGCCTTCTCGCGGCGGCTGGTCTTGGCGCCAAACTTCAGCGTCGAGCGCATCTCGCCGACAGGGAAGGCGTGCGACAGGTCGAAGCGCGCATGGCGTTCCTTGTCTTCCGAATAGCGCTGCTGCAGCGCGATGGCGTTCAGGCTGTAGCTGGCGGCGTCGTAGACGCCGGCCGGCGCGGCGAGCTGCGGCTTGGCGCCGTCCTTGAAACCGATGCCGGCAAAGTTGGCGTTGCCGCGGAAGCGCGCGTCATTGATCGATTCCGGCGTGTCTTCGTTGGCGCGGCTGGCGCCGCCTTCCACGTTCAGCTGCCAGTCGCCGAACTTCTGTTCGGTGCCCAGCACGGTGGAGCGGATCTCTTGCGTGTACTTGCGCTGGCGCAGGCGGCGCTCGGCGCGGGCGCTGGCGGTAGCGCCTTCGGTGAGGCTGCCGCCGGCGATATTGCTGATGGTGAGGCGGTCGCGCACCTCGTCGTCGCTGAAGCGGCTCAGCAGGTTGCGCATGAACCAGCTGCTGCCCGCTGCCGGGCGGTAGTCCAGGTTGATGGCGGCGGCGCGGCGCTCGCGCACCGGCAGGTAGTCGCGGAATTCGACGCCGCCCAGCTTGTCGCCGTCCCAGGCGCCCCCGGTTTCCACGTTGTCGGAGCCGAACTTGCGCTTCTCGCCGCTCAGGCCCACGGCCACGCCCAGGTGGCCGTCCATGAAGCGCTGCGCCCACAGCAGGCCGGCGCTGGGGCTGGTCTGCGCCGTGTTCTGGTCGCGGCTGGCCGCTGCGCTGAGCGACAGCACCTTGCCCGGCAGGTCGAAGGCGGACAGCGATTTCACTTCCACGGTGGCGCCCAGGGAGTTGGCGTCCATGTCCGGGGTCAGGGTCTTGCTCACTTCCAGCGAGCGGATCAGGCCCGCCGGCAGGATGTCGAGGGCCACGGCGCGCCGGCCCGCTTCTGGCGAGGGCACCAGCGCGCCGTTGATGGTGACGGCGTTCAGGTCCGGCCCCAGGCCGCGCACCGTGATGTAACGGCCTTCACCCTGGTCGCGCTGCACCGACACGCCCGGCAGGCGCGCCAGTGCCTCGGCGGCGTTCTTGTCCGGCAGGCCGCCGATGTCGTCGCTGCTGACGACGCTGATAATGTTGTCGGCCTTGTCCTGCGCGGCGATGGATTTGCGCAGGCTGGCTTGCTGGCCGGTGATGACGACGACGCCCGCCATGGAGGAGGATTCGGCCACCTGGGCGTGCACGCCCATGGAGGTCAGCATGGCCAGCACGCCCATGCTGAGGGCGGACAGGCGGAAGGTTGGCGCGGTTGGCTTGTGCATGGTTTTTTTCGTTGGTTGAAATGATGAGGTAACGCCGGGCATTCTAGAAAGGCAATATGTCGCTTCTGTTACAAAGCGGGTGCGGCGCGTGAGCCGTTTGCACCTCCCCCCGTTGCCAGGGGCGCCTTCCCGGGGCGGTCATGCCCTTGTCATAAAGCGCCGCTATGCTGCGGCCATGCTAAAACTGCACCGCCCCTATCTGATACTGTCGGCCGCCGGCTTGCTGCTGTTCCCCGTGATCTATGCGGTCATGGGCGAGGCCAGGCCGCCGGCGCAATGGAAATGGCTGGATATCCTTTGCGAAGGCGGCACGTCCGCCATGGCGGGCATCTGGCTGCTGATTACCCTGAGCAGCCGGCCGGGCGGCCTGGTGACGCGGCTGCTGGCGCTGGGCTTGGCGGCCATCATGCTGGGTTCGTGGGCGGATTGCCTGGATGAGTTCTTCCATGTCGCCAAGGACCAGCTGTGGGACAACTGGCTGGAGGCGTTGATGCCGCTGGGGATGCTGACACTCACGGGCGGCATGTATTACTGGCGCCAGGAACAGTTCAGCCTGAATGAACACTTGCAGAAACGCGAACGGCTGTTCCGCGACCATCGCGCCTTCGACCGTGTAACCCAGCTGGCCGGCGCCGACTACCTGCGCGCCCAGATAAGGCTGGAGCACGCGCGCGCCCCGGGCAATCCATGCGCTCTAGTGCTGCTGGACATAGACGGCTTCCACAGAATCAACCGTGAACACGGCCAGCGCGAGGGCGACCGGGTGCTGCAGGCAGTGGGCCACATGCTGCTGCTTAACCTGCGCAACGAGGATTTGTTGTGCCGCTACGCGGGCGACCGTTACGCCATCCTGTTGCCCGGCATGGTGCAGGCGCAGGCGCGCGAACTGGCCGAGCACTTGTGCAGCATGGTGGGCCGGATGCGCCACGCGTCGCCCGCCGGACAGATCGCGGTGGGACTGCGCCACGCCTGCACGCTGGCCGAAGGCGAGCCCGAGGCCTTGCTGGCCGAGCTGGGCAAGGCGGTCGACTTGGCGCCTGCAGCCGCAGGCGGCGGACACGGCCTGGCCGCGGCGTGATCGTCTACCACGGCGCCGGCGATGCGGTGATCCCTGCGCGGCACCAGCCGTGGCAGGTGCTGGACTACGCTGCCAGCCGCGATGCGGCGCTGCCGGCGCTGTGGCGCGGCAGCGGGCTGGATGGGCCGGATCTGCCGCCTGCGGAACTGCGCCTGACGCCGCAGCAGTATCTGCAGCTGCTGCAGAACGCCGCGCGCGTGCTCGGTAGCGCCGATACCGCCTTCATGCTGGGCCAGCAGATGCTGCCGGGCGACTACGGTCCGGCCAGCGCCGCGCTGCTGCGCGCCGGCAGCCTGCGCGAAGCCTTGCAGATCCTGGCGGCCGGCCAGTGCCTGCTGTCGCCGCTGCTTTGCCCGCGTTTTCGCGAGGAGGGCGCACTGACTGCGCTGTACTGGACCGACAGTTACGGCGCGCCCGGCCAGTTGCCCTTCCTGGCCGAGATGCACATGACGGCGCTGGCGTCCATGTGCCGCTGGCTGGGCGGCGAGCGCCTGCCCTGGCGCTTCTGTTTCAACCGCACGCGGCCGCGCTACACCGAACAGCACGAAGTGCACCTCGGCGCCGACCTGCGTTTCGACTGCCACCTCGACGCCATGCTGATCGACACCGCGTGGCTGGACCGTCCATGGCCGGCGGCCGCCCCCGCGCCGGCGCCGCCGGTCATGCCGGCCTGGGCCGCCGCCACATCGCCCAGCCTGCTGACCGTGCTGTACGACTACCTGCTGGCGCGCGTGCGCGCCGCGCCGACGCTGGAACAGACTGCGGCGGACTTCGCCGTCAGTCCGGCCACGCTGAAGCGCCACCTGGCGCGCCACCACACGCACTTCCAGGCCGAACTGGACCAGGTACGCACCCACGTCGCCTTATACCTGTTCCAGACCCGCCGCGCCGACAACGACGCCGTGGCCCGGCACCTGGGCTTCCACGACGCCACCAATTTCCGCCGCTCCTTCAAGCGCTGGACCGGCCAGACGCCAGGCCTGCTGCGCGAAGCGCTGCTCTCCGGCGCCAACTAAATCGCGCGGCGCCATTGTACAATTGGCGTCCAACAGACCCATGATCATCGATGCGACTACGTACCCACTATTGGTTGCTTGCTTCCTCCATTGTGCTGCCGGTGGCCGTATTTTGCAGCATCGCCCTCGACATGCTGCTCACGGCGCAGCGCGCGTCGGCGATGCGGCACATCGAGGAAAGCGCCCGCGCCGCCACGCTGGAAATCGACGCTGAAATCCGCCGCGCGCAGTCGGTGCTGCGGGTGCTGGCCAATTCCCATTCCCTCGCTTCCGGCGACATGCAGCGCTTTCACCAGGAGGCCGGCGCCGCCAATGCCGGCCACGGCGGCTGGATCATCCTGTACGACCGCAGCGGCCAGCAGCTGGTCAATACCCGGCTGCCGTACGACGCCAGGCTGCCGCTGCGGCCCGATCCCGAGGTCGTGGCGCAGCAACTCGACAGCGGCACCGGGGTGGTGTCGGGCATGAAATGGGGCCTGGACCTGAAACGGGTGTTCGTCACGGTCGAATTGCCCATCACCACGGCGGCCGGCGACCGGCGCGTGATTTCGCAGGCGTTCACGCCATCCTATTTTGCGCGCAGTTTCCACGCGCGCACCATCCCCGCAAGCTGGAAGGTCAGCGTCATCGACAGCACCGGCGTCATCATCGCCGAGCGCGGCCAGGAAGACGATCCGGCGCGCGTGCGCATCGCGCCCGATGTGCTGGCGCGGGTGCAGGCCGCGCCGGATGGCACGCTGCGCCACGCCAGTGCCCAGGGCACCGAAGTCTATTCGTATTTCGTGCGCTCGGCGCTGTCCGGCTGGGCGGTGGTGGTATCGGCGCCGGTGGCGGAAATCAATGCGGCGGTGCTGCGCGGGATGTCGGTGGCCATTGCCGGTTTTGTCATTGCCATCGGTTCGGCGCTGGCGCTCGGCATCCATACCGGACGCCGGCTGGTGCGCTTTGTGTCGGGCGCCTCCCGCGCGGCGCGCGCCCTGGGCGGCAGCCTGCCGGTGTCCGGCCTGCGCCATTCGAGTATCCGGGAAATGGAAGCGCTGAACGACGCCATCCGCGACGCCGACGCCCGCCTGCGCGCTGAAATGGTGAGCCGCGCCAGCGTGGAGGCGGAACGCAACGAATTGCTGGTGCGCGAGCGCGCCGCGCGCGAACACGCGGAGCGGCAGAACGCGGCCAAGGATGAATTCCTGGCCATGCTGGGCCACGAGCTGCGCAACCCCCTGAGCGCTATCACCAGCGCGGTGGCCCTGCTCGACATGGGCAGCCAGGCCGGCGCGCCGCCGCAGGCAGGCCAGCGGGTGCGCGAGGTACTGCGGCGCCAGACTGCCCACTTGACGTCGCTGGTGGATGACCTGCTGGAGGTGAACCGGGCGCTGATGGGCAAGCTGGCGCTGAGCAAGCGCCAGATCGACCTGGCCGATGCGGCGCGCGGCTGCGTCGAAACGCTGCAGGCCGGCGGGCGGCTGGAGCAGCACCGCATCGAACTGCACGCCGAGCCGGCCCCGGTGCTGGGCGACGCGACCCGGCTGGCGCAAGTGATCGACAACATTCTCGACAACGCGCTGAAATACAGCCCCGCAGGATCTTCCATCGCCATCCGCGTAACGCAGGAAGACGGCATGGCGCAGCTGACGGTGCGCGACCAGGGCGTGGGCATTCCGGCGCAACTCCTGCCGCACGTGTTCAAGGTGTTCGTGCAGGGCGAACAGACCTTGCAGCGCGCGCAGGGCGGGCTGGGCATAGGCTTGACGCTGGTGCAGCGGCTGGTGGAAATGCACGGTGGGACGATAGGCATCGCCAGCGCAGGGTCCGGACAGGGCACCTGCGTGACCGTGCGGCTGCCTGTCGCCGACGCTGCCGGCCCGGCGCACATGGCGGCGGCAACCGGCCCGCTGACGGCTACAAGTTGAAGAGCTGGCTGTAGATGCGCGCGGCCATCAGGCCTGCCGGCGTGTGCTGCAGCGATGGCGCCAGCAGGCGCGCCAGCGTGGCCATGGCTTCCTCTTTGCTGTCCGACGCTGCCAGGCGTGCTTCCAGCAGGCGCAGCTCGCAGCCTATCGATTCCCATGCGTGTTCGTCGGCCGGAAAGTGGTGGCGGATAACCGGACGGTCCGTGCGCACGCGCGGCGCGGTTTCGGCGGTGGCCAGCTGGCCGGTCCGTTGCGCCGCATCGTGGCCGGCGCTGGATGAGCCATGCTGCGCGGCCGCCGACGCCGGCAATGCTGTTGACGATGCCGCCGCTTGCGTGCGCCCCTGGCTGGAAGCCGGCCTGGCGCCGGCGCGGTCCGGCACGGCGTCCGGCGGCAGCACCGGTTCGGCCGGCTCCCGCTGCGGCGCGCTCTGGACCGTGGCCGGCTGTATTGCGGCTGACGGGGCTGCGCCGCCATGCTGCGGGCCGGCAGGCTGGCTGTCCGGCGCTTCGGCCGCCAGCGGCGCCGCGGCGTCGCTGGCCGCAGGCAGCGGCAGGTGCGCCGCCAGCGCATGCAGACGGTAGCCGTCTGCCACGCGGCGGTAGAAGGCGGCCGGGTCGCCGACCCGGGCCATTACGCCGCGCAGGGTGAGCAGGGCGGAAGGGCCGCTGCCCGCCGCCACGGCGGCGGCGGCAAACGCATCCGCGTTCAAGCCCAGTTCCGTCAGTTCGTGACGCGCCACCAGCAGTTCCGCCGACGGCTGCTGCCGCGACAGGTTGTAGCCGATCAATTCCGGCAGGAAGTCGTCACCGTTGTGTGCAAGCGACAGTTCCAGCGCTGCGCTGCGGTAGTTGCCCAGCGGGATGCCGGCATCGGCATTGCCGGCGCCGCCCGCCTGCAGGTCGCGGTACAGCAAGTAGCGGTTGCGGTCCGGCACGCCATTGCCCAGTTGCTCCAGATAGCTCGCAATCATGGGCTGGAAGTCGACATCGTCCCAGCGTTCCACCACGCCGTACAGCGAAGCGCCGTCCGCCAGCCGGGCCGGCGCGGCCAGGCGCAAGAACTGGCGCGCCTGCGCCTGCGTGGCGAAGTGGCGGCGCGGCGCGCCGAATTCGCGCGCTACCTGGTAGCGGTGGTAGGCGTCGGTGACGCTTTGCGCGTGATGGCTGATCCAGCCGGCCAGTTCGTCATAACGTGCAGGCAGGCAGGCAGCCTGGCCGGCTGCGGTGTCGAGCTGGCTGCGCAGGAATAGCGCGGCGTCGGCGGCGCGCAGCGAGTCGCCAGCTTCGGACAGGGCGGCGTAGATGCGCCTCGATGCTTCGGGGGAGGTGGTGGCTACGGGATTCTGCATGACTTGTCTCGCTCAGCTATCAGTTTTTTCCAGTATGCAAAATTGTCGCTTGCATGCGTAGCAGTGATTGTCCCGCCACTCTGTAAGACTAGACTGACAACGCGAAAAAGCCACCCCGAAAAGCCACTCGGCAAGCCAGCCCCCTCGGGATTCAAAACTTGGTGAACTGGCTTTCGTCCAGGGTGCTGGCGGGCGCCAGGGCCGCCGCCGGGCCGGGGCGCTGCGGGCGCGGCTTGGCCGATTTCACCGAACGCACATTGGAACGCGCCGGCTGCTCCTCGCTGGCGTAGCGCTTGAACAGCGCCATCAGATGCGCCAGGTGGTCGGCCTGCGAACTCATCTCTTCCGAGGTGGCGGCCAGTTGTTCCGAGCTGGCGGCGTTGGTCTGGGTGGCCTGGCTGAGCTGGCCCACGGCGGCATTGATCTGGCCCACGCCTGCCGACTGCTCTTCGGATGCGGCGGCGATTTCCTGCACCAGATCCGAGGTGCGGCGGATGTTCGGCACCATGGCGTCCAGCAGCACGCCGGCCTGTTCGGCCAGGTCGACGCTGTTGGCCGCCACTTCGCCGATCTCCTGCGCCGCCACCTGGCTGCGCTCGGCCAGCTTGCGCACCTCGGCCGCGACCACCGCGAAGCCCTTGCCGTGCTCGTGCGCGCGGGCCGCCTCGATGGCGGCGTTCAGGGCCAGCAGATTGGTCTGGTAGGCGATATCGTCGATGATGCTGACCTTTTTGGCGATCTGGCGCATGGCCGCCGCCGTGGCTTTCACCACTTCGCCGCCCTTGGCCGCTTCCTGCGCCGCCTTGGTGGCTATGCCGTCGGTGATGCGGGCGTTCTCCGCGTTCTGGGTGATGGAAGCGGTCATCTGTTCGAGGGAGGCGCTGGTTTCCTCCACGCTGGCGGCCTGCTCGCTGGAGGCCTGCGACAGCGATTGGGCCGTGGCGCTGACCTCGGTGGAGGCGCTGGCCAGCGCGCCGGTGACTTGCTGGATGTCGCGCACGATGCTGCTCAGGCTGCGTGAAATCCACACCGCCAGCAGGCAGCCCAGCACGGCGATCACCACCGCGAAGGACAGGATCCACAGCTTGGCCTGCCGGGCGATGCCGGTCATCTCGGCCGATTCGGCCTTGGTCTCGGCGGCATTGACCTCGCGCAAGCGGGCGCTGGCGGTGGCGATGCCGGCGTCCGCCCCCTTCACGGCCTTGTCCAGGTCCGCCACCGTGGCGCCTTTTTCGCGCAGCGCCTCCAGGTGCGCCATCTGCTGGCCGTATTCCTTGGTGGAGGCCAGGATTTCATTCAGCAAGCCTTGCTCTTCGCGCGACACCTCGCCGCCGGCCAGGTAGCTGTTGGCGGCCTTGTCGATCTCGGCCATTTCGGTGCGGAATTTGGCGGCATAGTCGCCGCCGCGCAGCACATAGTTCTTGAAGCTGTGCGTGGCGCGCCCATGCGCCGCGGCGATGGACATGACAGCGTCCTTGCGCGCCAGCGTCACGCTCTCGATATTGTTCCAGCGTCCCAGCAGGGCGCTCAGGCTGGCAAAAGCCGTCAAGCCCAGCAGTACGACCAGGATCACGATACCGCCCAGTCCAACATGCAGCCGGGTCTCCATTTTCATGTGCTTCAGCATGGCTTTTCCTCCTGACGGCGCGGGCCGCTAAGAAGGACATTGTGCCGCAATCGGCACGCACAATTGTCACCAAATCCCACAATGCCGCATTTACCTCAGCTTTGTTCCGCATCCACAACATAGCAGTCCCGGCCGTTGCGCTTGGCCTCGTACAGCGCCCGGTCGGCGCGCGCGATCAGGCTGGACGCTGTCTCGCCCACGCCTTCGCCGCCGCCCTTGTACAAGGCCACGCCTATGCTGGTGGTCACTTGCATCGGTGAACCATTGACCGTGAACGGGGTGCGCACGGCGGCCACGATCTTGGCCGCCAGCTGCGCCGCTTCGCCGCCCTGGTCCACGTTCTCGAGCACGATGATGAACTCGTCCCCGGCCAGGCGCGCCACCAGGTCGACCGCCCGCACCGACTGGATCAGGCGGCTGGCGAACTCTTTCAGCACGTCGTCGCCGGCGCCGTGGCCCAGGCTGTCGTTGATGGCCTTGAAGTGGTCGATGTCGAGGTAAGCCAGCGCCATGCGGCGCGCCAGGCGCTGGCTGCGCGCCATGGCTTGCTGCAAAACCTCCTCGAATTTGCGGCGGTTGGCGATGCCGGTCAGCGCATCGACCCGGGCCAGCTCGATCAGCTGCTGTTCCACCGCCTTGATGCGGCTCATGTCCTGCGTCAGCGCGTACACGCCGGCCACGCTGCCGTCGGCCCGTACATCCGGCACGAAAGTGGTTTCCAGCGTGCGCAGGTCGCCGTGCAGGCGGGCGCGGTGTTCGAAGCAGACGCGCTGGCCGGCGAAGGCGCGCGCCAGCTGGGGCAGGGTTTTGCCGTAGGCGGCCGCCCCCATCACCTCGCGCAGCGGCCGGCCGGCCAGGCTGGCCGGGTCCAGGCCCAGCCAGTGCTGGAAAGTGGCGTTGCCGAAGCGCAGGGCGTGCCCGCGGTCTATATACGAGATCAGCGCGGGCAGGTGGTCGGTGATCAGTTGCAGGCGTTGCTCGCTGGCGGCCTGGGTCAGCTCGGCGTTGCGGCGCTGGGTGATGTCCATCGACATCGCGTAAATGCCCTGCACCTGGCCGGCGGCGTCCACGTCCGGCACCAGGTCGGTCATCAGGTGCAGCGCGCGCCCCAATTGCACGCCGTCGCGTTCCTCATGCACGCGTTCGCCGCGCAGCGCAGCGTCCATCTTGTCCTTCCAGTTCAGGTAGACCGCCGGGCCGAACACTTCGCTGACCGACTTGCCCAGCATGGCGTCAGGGTCCATCCCCAGCAGCACCTGGTAGTGCTCGTTGGTGAAGCGGTAACGCAGGTCGCGGTCCAGGTAGGCCACCAGCGCGGGCATGCTGTCGGCGATCATGCGCGCGCGGTGCTCGCTGGCGGCCAGCTGTTCCTCGTGCGCCACCCGCTCCGAGATGTCGTGCAGGAAGGCGGTGGCGATCATGCCGCTGTCGTGGCGCAAGCTGCCGATCGACAGCTCCACCGGGATCTCGTGGCCGTCGCGGTGCTGCGCCGCGATGCGGGTGCGTTGCAGCCGGCGCTGGCGCGGCAAGCCGTCCGGCGCGCTGCGGCCGGCGGCCAGGCGCATGATGCCCAGCGCGTGCGCGCTGCGCAGGCGGGGCGGCACGATCAGTTCGGCCACGTTGCGGCCCACGGCTTCGTCGCGGCGCCAGCCGAAGGTCTGCTCAGCCTGTGCGTTCCATTCGGTCACCGTGCCGTCGGGGCCGGTGCTGACGAAGGCGTCGGGCGCATGCTCGAGGATGCTGCGCACCAGGCTCTCGCTGGCCAGCACGCGCTCCTGGGTGGCGGCGCGCTCGGCGGTCAGCTGGTAGAACGCCTCGCTCAGCTCGCCGATTTCGTCCTGCCGCCCGGTGCGCAGCGACGCCAGGTCGGTGCCGCCCCGGCGCAGCAGCGCCACTTGCGAGCGCAGGCGCTCCAGCGGCGCCAGCAGGCGGTCGATGGCCAGCCAGGCGACCAGGCCGGCCACCGCCGCGAACACGCTGGCGGCCAGGATGGCCCGCTTGCGCAATTCAATCAGCGGGGCGAAAGCCTCGTCGGTGGGATAGCGGGCCGCCACGATCCAGTTGGTGGCCTTCAGGCGCTTATATGAATAGATGCCTTCGTTGCCGTCCTTGTTTTTCGCCTCGGTCCAGCCCTCGAAGCCGTTCAGCGCCATTTCCGTGGCGCGGTTGTAGCCGGGCCGGTCATTGATGTTGCGCAGCAGGCGCTCCGGCGTGGGGTGGTGCAGCAGGATGCCGCTGGCCGTCATGATGAACATGAAGCCGGTCTTGCCGGGCTTGAGGCCATTGATCGGGCCGAAGAAGTCGGACTGCTGCAAGTCGATGCCGGCTGCGATCACGTAGGCCACTTCGCCGCGCGGGTCCAGCACCGGCTGGGTCATCAGGACCACCGGGCGGCCCGACAGCCGGCTCAGGAAGGGCGCCGAGATCAAGCCGGCGCGGCTCTTGACGGTATTGTCGAAATAGGGCGCGCCGGCGGCGGAAAGACCTGCTTCCTTCAGGTCCGGACGCATGGTGGCGACCATTTTGCCGCTGCGGTCGAACGCCACCACGTTAAAGAATTCCGCGCCGACCGCAGGGCGGGCCAGCAGCAGCGCCTGCAGCGCGGCCGGGTCGCTGTGGATGCCGGGCGGCAGGCCTTCGGGCAGGGTGGAGAGCAGTGCGCGCTTGGCTTCCAGCTGTTCATCGACATAGGAGGCGGCGGTCGACAGCACCGCATACTGCTGGGCGCCGATGACGGCCTTCATGTCGCGCTCGGCCAGCATCAGCGCGACAGTGGTGACGATGGTGGTGGCGGCCAGCACCAGCAGGATGACAACCGTGGTCATCCGGGATTTCAGGGTACGTGGCAGTAAGCCGGCTGGGGCCATGTCTTTGAGCAAGTCGTTCGGTAGCGTGGAGTATTGCACACCCGGCCCCGGCTAGCCACGGAATTTGGAACGAATGGCGCGCCGGCCGCACATGCCCTACAATTGCTGCACCGCATCTAAACAGAGCCCCGAGTGATCTCCAAGCCCGTCCTGCTGGCCGCCGTAGCGGCCGCCGTCCTGTCCGCCGCCGGCGCAGGCTACTATTACACCCACCGCGCCGCGCCAGGCGCGGGCGCCGGCGCTCCAGTTGCCGGCCAGCCCGGCGCCGCCGGCGCCCCCGCCCCGGCGCAGCAGGCCATCGCCGGCCAGCTCAAGGAAGTGCTGGCGGCCTACCGCAAGACCATCGTGCTGCTTGCAGATGAACAGTCGCTGAGCGAGGCGGAGAAATCGCGCGCCAACCAGGTCGGGCAGGGGCTGTTCCACGACAACCAGCTGCGCATCGCCCGCATCGACGAGGCGCTGGCCGCGCTGGCGGCGTCGGCCGACGCGGGGCGCTTTGCCGGCATGGGCGCGCTGCTGGACTATATCGAGGCCGATCCCGGCCTGTACGACGCCGACCGGCTGGCGTTCCGGGAACTGCTGCAATCGCTGCGCGGCTATGTGGCCAAGGACGGCTCCCTGCCTGCCATCAAGCTGCACAAGCGCATTTCGGAGGACCTGGACGCGCTGGCCGAGATCGAACGCAATTACGACCAGGAGATCAAGCAGATCTTCGGCCGTTTCGAAACGCGCGGCATCGAGCTCAAGCGCGAGCGCTGGGACGACTACGTGGCGCACCTGAAGAAACTGTACAGCCGCGAACAGATCCTGAAGGAATACGGCGTGGTGATGCCGTATCCGCAGCCGCCCGCCGGCGCCGGCGCTAGCCCGGCCAAGCCGGAGGACGGCGAGATCTTCGGCAAGGCGCTGCCGAAAAAGACCGTGGTGCTGACCTTCGACGACGGCCCGCACAAGCGCTACAGCGAAGAGATTGCCGCCATCCTGAAGCAGTACGGCGCGCCGGCCGTGTTCTTCGAGGTGGGCCGCAACATCGGCAGCGTGGACGGCGCGCAGCAGGCCAAGCTGAACGGCGGCGCGGAGGTGAGCCGCAAGCTGAAGGCGGCCGGCTACACGCTGGCCAACCACAGCTACAGCCACGCCCAGCTGTCCAAGGAAAGCGGCGACAAGCTGCAGGCCGAGATCCTGAACACCGACGTGCTGCTGAAGGCGGTGGACGCCGAGCGCTCGCCATTGTTCCGCTTCCCCTACGGCGCGCGCAACAGCGAGGGCATGGCCATGCTGCACAAGGCCAAGCTGCAGTCGGTGATGTGGAACATCGATTCGCTGGACTGGGCCGACCCGGTGCCCAGTTCGATCGCCGGACGCGTGCTGCAGGGCGTGGAGAAGGAAGGGCGCGGCATCATCCTGTTCCATGACATTCACGAGCGCACCGTGAAGGCGCTGCCCATCATCCTGGACCGCCTGGTGGCGGAAGGCTACCAGTTCGCCGGCTGGGACGGCACCGCCTTCAAGGCGGCGCAGGGCGCGTCCGCGCAAGCACCGGCCCCGGCGGCGCCGGTGTCCGTCGGCTACGGCAACTCCTGGGCCATTGTGATCGGCATCGACGACTACGCGAAGTGGCCCAAGCTGCAGTACGCCGTGCGCGACGCGCAGGGCGTGCGGCAGACGCTGATCGACAAGTTCGGCTTCGCCGCCGAGCGCGTGGTGACGCTGAAGAATGCGGAGGCCACGCGGGCCGGCATCCTGCGCGCCTTCCACGACCGGCTGGCGCATGGCGGCGTGCAGAAAAACGACCGTATCTTCGTGTTCTTTGCCGGCCACGGCGCCACGCGCAAGCTCAGTTCCGGGCGTGACCTGGGCTACATCGTGCCGGCCGACGCGGACCCGAACCAGCTGGCCACGGACGCTATCCCGATGACCGAGATCCAGAACATCGCCGAGAGCCTCAGCGCCAAGCACGTGCTGTTCGTGATGGACGCCTGCTACAGCGGCCTGGGCCTGACGCGCGGCGGCTCCTCGTCGTCCTTCCTGCGCGACAACGCCAAGCGCATCGGGCGCCAGATGCTGACTGCCGGCGGCGGCGACCAGCTGGTGGCGGACGGCGGCCCGAACGGCCATTCGGTGTTCACCTGGACCCTGCTGCAGGGCCTGGGCGGCAAGGCCGACCTGAACGGCGACGGCCTGATCACTGCGACCGAGCTGGCGGCCTATGTGGCGCCGGCGGTGGCGGGCGTGTCCAGCCAGACTCCGGCGTTCGGCAGCCTGCCGGGTTCCGAGGGCGGCGACTTCGTGTTCGAGCTGCCGGCCGAGACCGAGTTCCTGGGCGCGGGCACGGCGCAGCTGTCGAACGACGCCATCGCGCTCAATTCCAAGCTCGATGCCAAGGCCGAGGCCAAGCAGGACGCCAAGCCTGATGCGGCGCCGGTGGCCGTCACCATCAAGGACTTGCAGGGCAAGGACCAGGCCATCACGCCGCCGGCGGCGGTGCCGGTGTCCGCGCGCCAGCTGGCCCAGCGCGCCAACGACCGTGGCCTGCAGCTGTACAAGGAAAAACAGTACGCGGCGGCCGAGGCGCAGTTTACCGAGGCGCTCAAGCTGCGCGCCGACTTCGCGCTGGCGGCCAACAACCTGGGCTTCGTGTTCTACAAGCAGGAGCGCTACCCGGAAGCGGCGCGCTGGTTCGAAAACACCATCAAGATGGACCCGTCGCGCGCCATCGCCTATCTGAACCTGGGCGACGCCACGGCGCGCGCCGGCGACGGCAAGCGGGCGCAGGGCGCCTACAAGACTTACCTCGAACTGGCGCCGAACGGCAGCGGCGCGGCGTATGCGCGGCAGCAGCTGGAGAAGCTCTGATGGCGGTGACGGAGCGCCTGTGAAGCCTATCGAAGGCATCCTGTGGGACAACGACGGCGTGCTGGTGGACACGGAGCGGCTGTTCTACCAGTCCAACCGCGAGCTGTTCCTGCCGTTCGGCGTGGAGTTGACCGAGCTGGATTTCTTTAACTGGTACCTGGCCGACAACTGCGGCGCGTGGCACCTGCTGGCGCATCTGGGCATGAGCGAGGAGCGCATCGCCGAACTGCGCGCAGGGCGCAACCGGCGCTACTCGGAATTGCTGCTGGGTGCGGCCGTCGAACCCATCGCCGGGGTGGCGGAGCTGCTGTCCGAGCTGGCGCCACGGCTGCCGATGGGCGTAGTGACCAGCTCCATGGGCAGCCATTTCGAGCTGATCCATTCCAGGCTGGACCTGCTGCGCCATTTCCGCTTCGTGCTGACGGCGGAGCACTATGCGCACAGCAAACCGTCGCCCGAGCCGTATTTGCTGGGGCTGGAGCAGCTGGGACTGGCGGCAGGCCAATGCGTGGTGGTGGAGGATTCGCCGCGCGGCCTGCAGGCAGCCACTGCAGCGGGCATACGCTGCATCGTGCTGCGCAACGCGCTGACGCGGCACTATGACTTTCCGGGCGCGTGGCGCATTGCCGACGACATGGCCGGCCTGCACGCCGAACTGGCGGCGCTGGCCGGCGCGGAGCGCTAGCGCATGGCGCGCTTTCACCTGTGCTGGGAACTGGGCGGCGGCCTGGGGCACGCCGGACGGCTGAAGGTGCTGGCCGCGGCCCTGCTGGCGCGCGGCCACGAGGTGAGCGTCAGCCTGCGCGACCTGGCGCAGGCGCATGGCCTGTTCAGTGGCCGGTTCAGTGACCCGTTGCGCGCCGCTCCGGGCGTCATGGGCGCGCGCGGGCCGCAGATGCCCGCATTGCGCACGCCCCCGCTGCAGGCGCCGGTCTGGCTGCACCGCACCGAAGGCATGCCGCCGAACCACGCCAGCCATGCCGAGATCCTGCTGACCGCGGGTTATCTGCAGGCGGAGCCGCTGGCAGGCCTGGTGGCCGGCTGGCGCTCCATCTTCAGCCTGTTGCGTCCCGAGGTGGTGGTGGCGGACTACGCGCCCACCGCCATCCTGGCCGCGCGCAGCATGGGTTTGCGCAGCGCCTCGGTCGGCTCGGCATTCTCCATGCCGCCGCCCGGGCGCGCCTTGCCCTGCCTGCGTGAATGGGAGAACATCGCGCCGCAACGGCTGGCCGATGCCGAAGCGCGCGTGCTGCAAGCCGCCAATGCCGTGCTGGCGCACCATGGCGCGCCGCCGCTGAGCTGGGCCGCCGATCTGCTGCTGGGTGACGCGCCGCTGCTGACCACATGGCCCGAGCTCGACCCGTTCAGCCGCACCGCCGGCGCCGCTGGCGTCGAATGGTACGGCCCGGCCTTCCTGCCGGCCGGCGGCGCGCCGCCGGCATGGCCGCCGGGGAACGGCCCGAAGGTGTTCGCCTATCTGAAACCGGCCATGCCGACCACGCGGAAGTGCTGGCTGCGCTGGCGCAGCAAGGCTGCCGGGTGCTTTGCTACTTGCCGGAAGTCGCCGGCGGCAAGGCGCCGCCGGTCACCGCGCCCAGCCTGGCGTTCGCGCGCGGGCCGGTTGCGCTGCAAGCCGCACTGGCCGAGGCGCAGTTGTGCGTCGCCCACGGCGGCGAGGCGACCCTGGCGCAAGCCATGCTGGCCGGGGTGCCGGTTTTGATGCTGCCCATGCAGCTGGAACAATTCCTCACCGCGCGCCGCATCGCCGCAGCCGGGATGGGCGTGAATGCCGCGATGCTGGCCAAGCCGCCCGACTGGCGCGCGCTGGTGCGCCACATGCTCGCCACACCCGGTTATGCAAACGCTGCGCAAGCATACGCCGCGCGCGCACAAGGCTACAAAGTGGAAGAGATGGCCACGCGCGTGGCCATGGCGCTGGAACGGCAGGCTGCGGGGAGCTGAACGCGCTTTTCAGCACAGCTTGGTACGCTTGGCCAGTATGTCATTTGGGACGCGCCGGGACGATGCCTGCATCCGGCCGCACGGGATCGCCGGCGCGCAGGCGGGCGATGCAGGCGGCGACTGCGCGCGCCACCACGCGGACCTCTTGCTGGAACTTCTGCTCGCGGTCCAGCACTTCATGGCTGTCGGCATAGGATTCGTAGTAGCCCAGATACCGGTCCAGCTCGGCCTGGCCGCCCGCGCTCACCAGCCCCATCCAGCTCAGCCAGTCCGACAGACTCCGCCGCAGGCTTTCCACGCCCGCCACGTCGCCATGCACCACCAGCCCGTAGGCGCGCCCAGCCAGGTGCTTGGGGTAGCCCCAGCCGGCCAGCTCCAGCGCCTTGGCTTCGGCCGCCTGCTTGCCGTGCGTGCTGGTGGGGTCCGGATTGCCGCCGTCGGCGCAGACCAGCCGGTCTATCATCAGCTTGAGCGGGCTGGGCGCCTGGTACCAGTACACGGGCGTGAGGATGATGACGCCGTGCGCCGCCACCCATTTCTCGTAGATCTCGGCCATCCAGTCATTGGTCTGGCGTTCCGCGTGGTTGGGGTAGCAGCTGCACGGCCAGTGGCACAGCGGCATGGCGGTCGAGACGCAGCCCTTGCAAGGATGGATGTGCAGGTCGTAGCTGGAGGTCAGCAGGCTCAGGTCCAGCACATCCGTTTCGATCTGCTGCGCGGACAGCGTTTCACGCGCCAGTTGCGCCATGCGCCAGGTCTTGGACACTTCGCCGGGGCAGGTGCCGTCGTTGCGCGCCGAGCCGATGATCAGCAGCGCGCGCGAAGGCGTGGCCGGATCCTTCTGTCTGTGTTCGGCGGCGCGCAGGCGCTCGCGGGTGGCCACCCATTCGGCCGACAGCTTGTATCCGGGATCGGCGTAGCCTTCGCCGGCGGCCTGGGTGACAGGCGCCTTGCGGCCCGCATGGTAGTTATTCCAGGCCACTTCCTCCACCTGGTCCAGGGCGCCGCGCACCGCATCGAATGCTGGATCGAGGAAGGAACGCTGGAACTGCAGGCGGAACTCCTGCCGTTCCAGCGGTTTGGGCGCCTGGCCCTTGCGTATCTTTGTCATGGCGGCCTCCGGAGGAAGCCTCAAGCTTGCCACTGCCGCGGCAGGCGCTCTGTACGCTAACGTACGGTCAGAACTCCTGCCATTCGCCGTCGGCTTCATGCACCGGCGCGGCGCCGCCCGCCGCCTTCCGTGCGGCTGGCTTGGCCGGACCGGCCGGGGCGGGCAGCTGCGCGGCGGCCTTGCCGGCCGGGCGCGGCTTCGGCATGCGGCTGACAGTGGCGCCTTGCGCCTTGGCGGCGCCGTCCGCCAGCGTAAACACGCCCACCGTGCCCGACAGTGCCAGCGCTTGCTCGCGCATCGCGGCCGCCGCCGCCGAGGCCTGCTCCACCAGTGCCGCGTTGCGCTGTGTGGTTTCGTCCATGTCGCAGATGGCGCTGTTGATCTGTTCGATACCGTCCAGCTGCTCCTGGCTGGCCGACGCGATCTCGCCGATGATATCCGTCACGCGCCGCACGCTGGCCACGATGTCCTCCATCGTATGTCCGGCCTGGTCCACCAGCCTGGCGCCCCCGTCCACCTTGTCGACCGAGTCAGCGATCAGCGCCTTGATCTCGCGCGCCGCCGCAGCCGAACGCTGCGCCAGGTTGCGCACTTCATTGGCCACCACGGCGAACCCCCGGCCCTGTTCGCCCGCGCGCGCCGCTTCCACGGCCGCGTTCAGCGCCAGGATATTGGTCTGGAAAGCGATGCCGTCGATAACGGCAATGATGTCGACGATCTTGCGCGACGATGCGTTGATGGCAGCCATGGTGTCGACCACCTGCGCCACCACCGCGCCGCCTTTGCCCGCCACGTCCGACGCGGACAGCGCCAGCCGGTTGGCCTGGCGCGCGTTGTCGGCGTTCTGCTTCACGGTCGAGGTCAGCTGCTCCATCGAGGAAGCGGTTTCCTCCAGCGAACCGGCCTGCTGTTCGGTGCGTGCCGACAGGTCGGCATTGCCGGACGCGATTTCCGCCGACGCGGTGGCAATGGTGTCCGTCCCCACGCGCACCTGGGTGACGATGCGCACCAGGCTGTCGTTCATGTCGCGCAGCGCCGCCGTCAGCTGGCCCGCCTCGTCGCTGGAGCGGACTTCGATTGCCGAGCTCAGGTCGCCGCCGGCCACGGTGCGCGCCACTTTCACGGCATGGCCGAGAGGGCGCACGATGCCGCGCGTGATGTACCAGGCCGTGGCCAGGCTCAGGACGGCGCCCGCTGCGCCAAGCAGCACCATGAGCAGGCGCGCGTTGGCCGCCACGTCCTGCGCCGCCTGGCCGGAGGCCTGCATCAGCGCCACCTGAAAATCGATCAGCTGATCCACCGCCGCAAAATAGGCCAGCTGTTCGCCGCGCACGCGCTGGTACAGGGTGGCGATGGCCGCTTCGCGCTCGCCGGCCTTGGCCTGCGCCAGCAGCACGGCAGTGCCGGCGCCGTAGCTGGCGCGCGTGGCGGCAATGCGTGCCAGCAGGGCGCGCGCTTGGGGCAGCGTCACTATGCTGTCCAGCCTGGCCAGATGGGCATCGGCTTGCCTGGCGCTCTGCTCCGCCAGCTCCAGTTCGGCCTTGGCCGCCGCCGCGTCCTGCATCAGCAGTATATTGCGCAGGCTGCGCGCCTGCTGGTTGGCGCTGTTTTTGATCTCGTTCAGCAGGCGGATCTTGTTGTAGCGGTCGCCTATGGTGACGCCGATCTCGCCGCTGACGGCTTGCAGGCGGGTCACGCCGACACCCACCACGACGGCCATCAGCAGCACGGTGAGCGAGAAGGCGATGGTGAGGCGGTGTCCGATCTTGATATTGGCGATATTCATCTGGCCTGGTTTCCCGCGTGTTGTTTGAATTCTGGAAAAATAGTGTAGCAGTGCTATTTTTATTTTTAAAGAAATATTTCTTGATAAGAATCCATAAAAAATTTGTATGATCGTTTTTGCTACACAATGTGAAACTGCTAGGGTGGAAATGTTGCGATTTACGCCAAGCACGGTGTACACTCGATTGCAAGTTGCAGAGGCGCAAGCACCGCCATTCGTGGAAATCGCATAACCGTGGAGTCTGTTCCAACGTGTATTCACAAACGCAAATCGATCCGGTCGTGAGTTTCCAGAATGCGCAGGGCGAGACGGTGCGCGCCACCATCGTCAACCTGCAGCGGCGCGCGCTGGTGATGGAGGTGTACAACCCGTATTCCATCGTGCAGGCCAGCGAAGTGCTGAGCGAACTGACGGTGCGCATCGGCACCCGCTGCGGCTATTCGGGCAAGGCGGTGGTGGTGAGCATCGTCAACACCGGACTGACGGCCGTGGTGTCGGTGACGCTGATCGACGAATGGCGCGAGCTGGGCATGGAAGGCATGGCCGGGATGGGCGATATGCACGGCGGCGGGCTGGCGTTGTCGCCCGGCGCCGTGCGCCGCGAGGCCAGCCAGTTCGTTGCGGACTGGGACGAACGCTTCCGCATCCGGCGCGATTACCAGATCGCCATCAACGAAACGCGCGCCTACCTGTCCGAAGTGGCGCGCTGGGTGGAACAGGTGGATCTGTCCGGTGCGCTGCCCAGGGAGCACGGCAAGCTGCGTGCCGACGTGTTCGCCGAACTGGCCGAGCCGCTGGTGCTGCGCACCAAACGCTATTTCGGCGACATCAACGCCGAGGCGGCGCTGGTGGAGGACGAATGCGCCGCTTCGCACCGCGCGTTCGCCCAGGCCGCGCTGCATCCATTGATACTGCGCGCGCCTTTCGTGTTCCGCACCTACACCAAGCCGCTGGGCTACGCGGGCGACTACCATATGGTCAACCAGATCCTGGACGATCCGCGCCAGGGGCCCAGCACCTATTTCCAGATCGTGAACGCGGCCTTCCTGCAAACGGCGGTTGCGCTGGCGCACCGCAACCGCATCGACATCCTCACCGCCTTCCTGAAGCGGATGGCCGACGCGGCGCGCGCCTTGGGGCGGCCGTTCCGGGTGCTGAACGTCGGCTGCGGCCCGGCGGCGGAACTGCAGCGCTTCATGGCGGAGTACGACGAACCGCACTGGCTGTCATTCGAACTGGTGGATTTCAACGGCGAAACGCTGGAATGGACCAGCCAGCGCCTGGGGGCCATCAACAACAGCCTGCGGCGCCAGGTGACGCTGCGCTTCATGCAGGACTCGGTGCAGCAGTTGCTCAAGCGGCGCGTGGAGGCCGAACCGGCAGGGGAATTCGACGTGGTCTACTGCGCCGGCCTGTTCGACTACCTGTCCGACAAGGTGTGCGCCCGCATGGTAGCCCACTTCACGGCGCGCATGCGCTCCGGCGGCCACCTGCTGCTGACCAATGTCCACGCCAGCAATCCGGAGCGCCCCGGCATGGAGCACCTGCTGGAATGGTATCTGATCCACCGCGACGAACTGAAGATGCAGCAGCTGCTGCCGTTCGAGGCGCTGCACCGCAAGGTGTACCTGGACGCGACCGGCGTCAACGTGTTCGCGGAAGCCGGCATTCCATGACCGGGCGGGGCGGCAGCTACGCCTCCGTGCTGCGCGCCTACCGGCTGCGCTTCAGCCGGGGCGGCGCCTTCACCGCGATTGCGCTCATCCTGCTGGGTACAGGCCTCGACTACAGCCTCTACCCCGCCCATCAGCTGGAATTCGCGCTGGCGCGCGTGGCCACCGCGGCGGTGCTGTTTGGCGTGGTGCTGGCCATGCGCAACCCGTGGGGCGAGCGCAATGTGCAGTCCCTCACGTTTTGCTGGCTGCTGGCGCCGCAGTTGATGATAGCGTGGATGATCCAGCAGACCGAGGGCGCCAATTCCATCTATTACGCGGGCCTGAACCTGGCCGTGTTCGCGTCCGGCATCGCGCTGCCGTTCAGCCTGTGGCAAAACCTGTCGCTGGGCGGCCTGACCTATTTGAGCTACTTCGTCGCGTGCTATCTGCATCCGGCCGGGGTGCAGTGGGCTGGCGCCTTCGCCGTCAACTCCATGTTCCTGGTATTCACCGCGATTGCCAGCGCGGTGTGCACTTTCTACAACGAGCAGGCGCGCTTCATGCTCTACCGCCTGAAAGCCGAACTGGCGGACAACAACGCCCAGCTTGAAGCCACCAACCGCGACCTGGCCGAGATCAAGGGCCAGATGCTGCAGCAGGAGAAGATGGCGGCCCTCGGCACGCTGGCGGCAGGCCTGCTGCACGAAGTAAACAACCCGGTCAACTACTGCATGATGGCAATCGACGTGGCCATCGAAGACCCGGCCGCGCGGGCCAGTGAGCTGGTGAGCGAATGCCTGGCCGACGCCAAGCAGGGCATGCAGCGCGTGCAGCACATCGTGTCCGACCTGAAGACCTTCGCCTACCGCAAGCAGGACGCCGACCACTACAGTGCGCGCTTCATGTTCGAGCGCGCGCTCGATTCGGCGGTGCGGCTGGTGAGCCACGAAACCAAGGGCGTGCGCATCCGCCGCGAGCTGCGCGGCGACACCATGGTGCGCGGCGACGAAGCGGCCATCATCGGCGTGCTGATCAACCTCATCAGCAACGCCGCGCTGGCCATGCGCAAGCACGGCACCGCCGATCCGGCCATCGACATCGTGGCCGAAGCGGGCAGCGGCGCGGCCGCCGAGCGCCTGCGGGTCAGCGTGCGCGACAACGGCCCCGGCATCCTGCCCGAGCACCTCGGCCGCGTCTTCGAACCTTTTTTCACCACGCGCGAAGTGGGCCAGGGCCTCGGCCTGGGCCTGAGCATCAGCTACAGCGTGGTGCAGCGCCATGGCGGCACGCTGGTGGCAGACAGCGCCGTCGGGTTCTGGACCCAGTTTACATTCGACCTGCCATGTGCAGCCCATCCATCGTGACATGAAATTCCCGCGTTCAGAGAAGGAAAAAGCATGAGCGACACCAGCAATCACAGCAAGCCAGGCACACCGCCGCCGGCCATACTTTACGTGGACGACGAGGTCACCGCCCTCAAATACTTCCAGCGCGCGCTCGGCACGCTGGCCCCCATCCTCACCGCCGCCTCGGTGGAGGAGGGCAAGCGGCTGCTGGACCAGCACGCCGACAGCATCGCCGTGCTGGTGTCCGACCAGCGCATGCCCGGGGCCTATGGCAACGAGCTGCTGGTCTACGCCTGGGACAAATACCCGCACATCATCCGCATCCTGACGACCGCCTACGCGGAACTGGAGCACACGGTGGAAGCGGTGAACCAGGGGCAGATCCACCGCTACATGCAAAAGCCGTGGGACATCGCCGCGCTGCGCATGGAGATGAAACAGGCGCTGGACCTGGCCCGGCTGCGCAAGGAACACGCCCAGCTGCTGCGGGAAAAGCTGCTGGTGCGCCAGCAGCAGACAGTGGCCGCCCGCATCGGCACCATCTACACGCTCAGCGCCAGCATCGCCGGCCAGGTGTCCTACCTGCCGGTGGATGCCTATCTGTCGGCCGCGCTGCTGGCCGGCATGACGCCGCCGGAGCCGGACTGGCTGCTGATGGACTACGCCGACCTGACCGCGTCCGAAGCCTTCCGCAGCGCCGCCTTCGGCCTGGCCGTGCGGGAGCAGCTGGCAGGCATCGAGCAGCGCTATCCGCAGGCCGAACCGGCGCGGGCGCTGGAAATGCTGGCAGAAGTATTCGGCGACAGCTGCGCCGCGCTGGGCGGCACCGGCGTGCAGTTCCAGCGCGGCGCCGGCCTGGCCGAATTTCTTGAGACGGCGACCGGCGATGCACTGTCGGCGCAGCACGCGTTCTGGCTGGCGGCGCTGCTGTGGCTCGGCAGGCACGGCTGGTCGCTGCAGGTCTGCCATGGCGAAGGGGGCACGGTGCAAGGCAAGCTGGCGCAAGCCGACAGCATGCTGACGCCGGCGCAGCTTGCGGCTTGGGTGGAACAGTTCTAGCGCGGGGCGACGACGGAGCTTGCTAGCGGACTGGGGCCAGAGTATATTGATTTGACAACATTCACTGTTGAAGGAGCGGTCTGTGACCCTGCACGCTAGCGCAATCCCCGAAACATTCCTCGCCAAGTGGCAAACCACCACCGACGTCATGGCCGGCATCTTCGACGTGCCGGCCGGCTTGATCATGCGCGTGCTGCCGGAGCAGATCGAAGTGCTGGTCTCCAGCCATAGCGAAGGCAATCCCTACGAAGCCGACGAAAAGGCCAAGCTGAACACCGGCTTGTACTGCGAGACGGTGATGGCCACGCGCGGGCTGCTGCATGTGCCGGATGCGCTGGAAGACGAGGACTGGCGCTGCAATCCGGACGTGGCGCTGAACATGATTTCCTATCTCGGCGTACCGCTGCTGTGGCCCGATCAGCAGGTGTTCGGCACCATCTGCGTACTCGACAGCAAGAAGCGCAACTACCAGCAGAAATACGTTGAACTGCTGTGGGAGATCAAGAAGAGCATCGAGCGCGACTTCGTGGTAATCGAGCAACAGGAACAGCTGGAAGCCAGCAATGCCGAACTGCGCCTGGCCATGCGCCAGCAGGAAGCGTTCTCGCTCAAGCTGGCGCAGTCCAACCAGGACCTGCACGCCGCGCTCATGCGGCTGACCTCGCTGCAGGACGAACTGTTGCGCTCCGAGAAAATGGCGGCGCTGGGCGCGGTGGTGGCCGGCATCTCCCACGAGCTGAACACACCGATCGGCAACAGCCTGCTGGCGGCCAGCACGCTGCAGTCGCGCACCGCCGAGTTCGCGCAGGAGATGGGGCGCGGCCTGACGCGCAGCCGCATGCAGGAATTCGTCGGCACGGTGGAGCAGGGCGCGGCCATCCTGATGCGCAGCCTGGACCAGGCGGCCAAGCTGGTGGCCAGTTTTAAACAGGTGGCGGACGAGCAGGCGGCCGACGGCCGGCGGCGCTTCGACCTGGGCGACGCGGTGCGCAGCGCGCTGCAAGGCCTGGACCAGGCGATCACCGACAGCGGCCACCGCGTGCTGTGCAGCATAGGCCCCGGCATAGAAATGGACAGCTACCCCGACCAGCTGGGCCAGGTGGTGGCGCAACTGATCGCCAACGCGGTGCAACACGCCTTTTTGCCCGGGCTGGCCGGCACGGTCACCATTGCCGCCGAGCCGGACGGCGCAGGCCAGGTGGCCATCACCGTGACCGACGACGGCCTCGGCATTCCGCAGGACAACCTGGGGCGCGTGTTCGATCCCTTTTTCACCACCCGCATGGGCAAGGGCGGCAGCGGACTCGGGCTGCACATCGTCTACAAGCTGGTGACCACGACCCTGCACGGCAGCGTGGAAGCCAGCAGCAGCGACGGCGCGGGCGCGTGCTTCACGGTGACGCTGCCGTTGCTGGCGCCGGCGCCGATGCGCAAGCCCGATCGTGCGCCGCCGGCAGGGCCGATTTTGTAGTATCGGCGGTATCTTCACTGCCAGGAGAAGCGCCATGCCACGAGGAGCCAGCCCGAAACGGGAACGCGAGTACAACGAGCTTGAAGAAAAGTTCGAAAAGGAAGGCCGCTACAAAGGACGCGAGGAAGAAGTGGCGGCGCGCATCGTCAACAAGCAGCGCAAGGAAAGCGGCGAGACCAAGGAACAGAAGGGCAAGCAGGGCGACGCCGCGCTGCCCATCAAGAACTACCAGCAGCTCACCGTGACCGAGATCCGCAGCCGGCTCGATGAGCTGACCGCCGCCCAGGTGCGCAAGATCCGCAGCTTTGAAGCGGCGCACAAGAACCGCAAAGGCGTGCTGCAAGCGCTGGAACGGCGCAGCAAATAACGCTACACTGCCTCCATAACAATCTGATGGAGACGGCAATGCGCTATACCGGAAGCTGCCACTGCGGCAACGTGAAGTTCGAAGTCGAAGGAGAGATCACTGGAGCGATGACGTGCAACTGCTCCATTTGCCAGCGCAAGGGCGCCCGCATGGCCTTCTTCCCGCGCAGCGCCCTGACGCTGCTGACGCCGGAAGACAAGCTGGCCAGCTACACTTTCAACAAGCACGTCATCCACCACCGTTTCTGCCCCGCGTGCGGCATCCACACCTACGGCGAAGGCGTAGACCCGCAGGGCAACGCCATGGCTGCCGTCAACATCAACTGCCTGGAAGACATCGACATCTACGCACTGCCGGTGCAGCAGTACGACGGCCGCGCGCTGTAAGCCGCCCTCAGCGCAGCGACCGCCCGCCCACCACCAGGGTCACGTCGTGCGGCTGCCAGCGCGGCGCCAGTTCGCGCAAGGCCTGGCTGGCGCTTAGCAGCGCGGTGAAAATCAGCAGCACGCCCATGGCGCGCGCGGTCACGACGGCGGCGCGCGGATGCGTGCTGAACCAGCCGCTGGCCTGGCTGGACGCAAACGCCAGGGCGCCATAGACGGCCACCTGCGTCACCGCCGTGATCGCGCCCAGCACGCCGGACTGCAGCCAGAGCGGGCCCTGGTCGGTCTTCAGGAATTGCGGGAAAATCGCCAGCATGAAGATGTACGACTTGGGATTGAGCAGGCTGGTCATCATCGCGCGGCGGAAGATGACGGGCGGCGCCAGCACTTCGCGGCCGGTGGCGGGCCGGAACACGCTGTCGCTGCGCAGGAAAGTCATACCCATCCACGCGATATAGGCGGCGCCCGCCAGCAAGATCACGTTGAACAGCGAGGGCCACAGCTGCAGCACGACGGCGATGCCGGCCGTGGCCATCAGCAGGTGGCAGAGCCCGCCCGCCACAATGCCGCCCACCGCCGCCAGTCCCGCGCGGCGCCCGCCGAGGATGGAGCTGGCCATGACGTAAGCCATGTCCAGCCCCGGCAGGGCGATGATGCCGAATACCACCACGAAGTACAGCCACAGGTTGGTGCTTTGTTCCATTTGAATCTCCTTCTTGATTTCTTGTGCGAAGAAGGAGCATAAAGTTCAAATAGGACAGATTCCGCCCTGATTTTCTGCTATCTTTGGCGGCATGTACCATCCAACCACCCGAGTCCTGGCCGTGCTGGAGCTGCTGCAGACGCATGGCCGCCTGAGCGGCGCCGAGATGTCGCGCCGGCTCGAAGTCGACGGCCGCACCTTGCGGCGCTATATTGTCATGCTCGAGCAGATCGGCATCCCCATCCTGAGCGAGCGCGGGCGCCACGGCGGCTACGCGCTGATGCCCGGCTTCAAGCTGCCGCCGATGATGTTTACGGACGACGAGGCGCTGGCGCTGGCGCTTGGCTTGCTGGCCGCGCGCAGTCTGGGGCTGGCCGAAGCGGCGCCGGCGGTGGCCAGCGCGCAGGCCAAGCTGGAGCGCATCATGCCGGCCGGGCTGAAGCAGCGGGTGGGCGCCATCGACGAAACGGTGCGGCTCGACCTGGCGCGCGCCACCGCGCCGGAGGACAATGCCGCGCTGGTGACGCTCAGCTCAGCGGCGCAGGCGCGCCGCCGCGTCCAGCTGCGCTACCAGCCGCCCGGCGCGGCCGAGAGCGAGCGCGGCTTCGACCCCTACGGTCTGGCGTTCTACGACGGCTGCTGGTACGCGGTCGGCTACTGTCATCTGCGGCAGGACATGCGCACCTTCCGCCTGGACCGGATTGTCACGGCGTCGGCGCTGCCGCAGCGCTTCAAGCGCCCGGACAGTTTCGATGCGCTGGCCCACCTGCGCACGTCGCTCGCCTCCATCCCGCGCACGCACGCCACGAAGGTGTTGCTGAACACCGACCTGCGCACGGCGCAGCGCTTCCTGAAGGACGCGATCGGCCTGTTCGAGCAAACCGCCGACGGCGTACTGCTGCACAACCAGGCCGACGACCTGTCGTGGCTGGCGCGCCAGCTGGCCGGCTTGCCGTTCGGCTTCCACATCCTCACCCCCGACGCCCTGCGAGGCGAGCTCGACACGATAGCGCAGCGCCTGTCGCAAATCGCCCGCGTCCGCTAAAATGCGCCCGCCCCGGCGCGCCCCTGCGGCCCGCCATGGCCCTTGAGACACCCAAGCGAGCTGTGCCGCATTCCACCCAAACCGGGGTCAGACCCCGGTGGTGGGTGGAATGCGGCACAGCTCGCTTTCGCAACTGTTTGTTTATTTAGGGATTTATGATTCGGAAATTGGTAATAGCCGGCGTTTTGGCGCTGGCAACGGGATGGGCGGTCGCCGGCGCTTGCCCTTCTCATTATGTCGATGGGCGTACGCCGGAGATACGCAACGGTAAGCTGGCTTCGGCGACCAGGGAATTGTGCTACGGGGTGTTCGGTGTCATGCATTCGGGGATCACGCGCACGCCGCTGTGGTCGGCCGAGCATCTGACCTCCGGCAACGTCGAGCAGGCGCGCGAGCTGGACCGGGAGAACTCTTTCCATCCCGAGCCGCGCTTGCCGCGCAGCGAGCGGGCCGAGCTGTCCGATTACGCGCGCAGCGGGTTCGACCGCGGCCACATGGCGCCCAACGGCGACATGCCTGACCGCGCCACGCAGCGCGACAGCTTCACGCTGGCCAATATGGTCCCCCAGGATGCCGACAATAACCGCCAGGTCTGGGCCGCCATCGAGCAGGCGGTGCGCAAGCTGGCCAAGAAGGAGGGCGACCTGTACGTGATCACCGGCCCGGCCTTCCTGGGCAGCGAGCTGCGCAAGGTGGGCAACGTGCTGGCGCCCAGCCATCTGTATAAGGTGGTGTACAGCCCGCGCCAGCGCGCCGGCGCAGCCTACTTTGTCGAGAACAAGGCGGACGTCAATTATGTCACCATGAGTGTGGCGCAGCTGGAAGCCAAGATCGGCATCGACCTGCTGCCTTCGCTGTCGGCGCGCCAGAAGGAAACCATGCTGCGCCTGCCGAGCCCGAAGATCCGTAAACGTTAACCAGAGTGAAGAATGAACATGGCAAACAAATTCATCCCGTACGCGAACGAGGCCGACGTGCTGCACATCGGTGGCCTGATGATAGAGAACCGCCTGGACCGCATTACCATCAGCGGCGATATCGACCTGAGCCTGGACCAGGCCGGACTGGCCGACGCGCGCGCGCTGCACGCCTTGCTGGGCGACGTGCTGGCGCAGATGGAGGCGCAATCCCTGCCGGCAAATCTGCCGGCAGCCGACGTGAAGACCGTTAAGAATCCGTTCGAATAAGTCAAGTTCAGCGATTTTGCTTGCTTCATCATGATAATGCAGGCAAAATCGCCGCATGGATACCCACGACCTGCAAATTCTACAGCTGATCCAGTCCGATAACCGGCGCTCCGCTGCCGAGATCGGGCAGGAAATCGGCTTGTCCGTTTCCGCCGTCAGTGACAGGCTGCGGCGCCTGAACGCGTCCGGCGCGGTGGCCGGCAACCGCGCGGTGATCGACCCGGCACGCGTCGGCATCACCGTGTGTGCTTTCGTCTTCGTGGACCTGGAGCCGCGCGCCGACGAGGCCCTGTTCGCGGCTGCCTTGCGTTCCTTCGCCGAGGTGCAGGAAGCGCACCACATCACCGGCCCGCATTCATGGCTGGTGAAAGTGCGCGTGTGCGACACCGCCGCTCTGCAGCGCTTCCTCACCACGCAGCTCAAGCCGGTGCAGGGCGTGCTGCGCACCGAGACCATCATCGCGCTGGATACGGCCAAGGAAACCTCCGAACTGTGCTTCAGCCCGGGACAGGGGGCTGCGCCATGATCGAGATGGGTTCGACCCTGATGCGGGGTGCGGTGATCGGCTTCGCCATCGCGGCGCCGGTGGGCCCGGTGGGCCTGCTGTGCATCCGCCGCACCTTCGCCCACGGCGCCCGCACCGGGCTGGCGTCCGGCTTGGGCGCGGCCACGGCGGACGCCATGTACGGATTGATCGCGGCCCTGGGCATCAGCGCCGTTGCAGCGCTGCTGCTGGAACATGCGGCGCTGCTGCGCATGGTCGGCGGCTTGCTGATGGCCGGACTAGGAATTGCCGCGCTGCGCCGCGCCCGCGCGATGCAGGCGCCGGCGCCCGTCGCGCACGGCCAGCAGGGCCAGGCTGCGGCCGCCCAGCCGCCGTCGGCGGACGCAGCCGCCGCGCCCCTCGCGGCGACAGCGCGCGGCCTGTTCGGCGCTTTCGGCAGCACCTTCGCGCTGACTGCCTCCAGCCCGATGACCATCCTCTCCTTCGCCGGCCTGCTGGCGGCCCTGGCGCCCCCCGATGGCAGCATGGCCGGCGGCCTGCTGCTGGTGGCCGGCGTGTTCGCCGGTTCCATCGCATGGTGGGCGCTGCTGGTGGGCGGCGTGGCCGCCAGCCGCAAGGCGGTTTCGCCTGGAATCCTGCGCATCATCGAAGCGGTATCGGGATGCGCCTTGCTGGCCTTCGCTGCCTGGTCGCTGATCACCGGGATGACAATGGCCTGATCAATGGCCTGATCGGATCCTGAAAACGGTGCTAAAGTAGCAGGCAGCCCATGCCTATTCATTACGCCCGAAAACTCACCGGCAGCAAACGCAGCCCCGACGGCAACCGCCACCTTGGCGTGCTGTTGTGCTTTGTCGCCGGCGCGATCAACGCGGGCGGCTTCCTGGCCGTGCGCCAATACACTTCCCACATGACCGGCATCGTGTCCGACATGGCCGACAACCTGGCGCTGGGCGCTTACCGCCTGGTGCTGCCGGGCCTGGGCGCTCTGCTGTCCTTCCTCGCCGGCGCGGCTTGTTCGGCCATCATGGTCAATTACGCGCGCCGGCGCCGGATGCACGGCGAGTATGCACTGCCCTTGCTGCTGGAAGCCTTGCTGCTGCTGGGCTTCGGCGTTTTGGGCGCGCAACTGGCGGACATTGCCGGCCTGTTTGTTCCGCTCACCGTGATGACGCTGTGCTTCATCATGGGCCTGCAGAACGCGCTGATCACCAAGATCTCGAAGGCCGAGATCCGTACCACCCACATCACCGGTATCGTGACCGACATCGGCATTGAGTTGGGCAAGCTGGCGTACTGGAACGGGCGCGAACTGCAGCCGGGCCAGCACCGCGTGCAAGCCAACGGCGAGCGCCTGTGGCTGCTGGTGACGCTGGTATCCGCGTTCTTTGCCGGCGGCGTGTCCGGCGCGCTGGGCTTCCAGACCATGGGCTACACGGCAACCGTTCCATTGGCGCTGCTACTGGTGGCAATGGCGATCGTCCCTGCGCTGGACGATTTGGTGGCCCGCCAGGGCTAAGTAACGATGGCTGCATGGCGTCAAATTCCGCTTGCACCGTTATCCAATATGCTGGATACTTAATCCACTATGACGGAATCTTCTCTCCATTTGTTAATTGCCCAGCGCGTGCGCGAACTGCGCGCCGCGCGCGGCCAGTCACTGGACGCGCTGGCCAGCCACTGCGGTGTCAGCCGTTCCATGCTGTCGTTGATCGAACGCGGCGAAAGCAGTCCCACCGCCGTGGTGCTGGAGAAGCTGGCCACCGGCCTTGGCGTGACACTGGCCTCGCTGTTCGAGGCGCCGGCGGCGGCGGGCGATCCAGTTTCTCGCCGTGCCCAGCAGCAGTCCTGGCGCGACCCGCATTCCGGCTACGTGCGGCGCAACGTGTCGCCGGCAGGCGTGGCCTCGCCGATCCAGCTGGTGGAAGTCGAGTTCCCGCCTCTGGCCCGCGTGGCCTATGAAACCGCCGCGCGCGAGCCGCAGGTGCACCAGCAGGTGTGGATACTGGAAGGCGTGATCGAGATTACCTATGGCGAGGAACTGTTCCGGCTGGGCGCGGGGGACTGCTACGCGATGGTGCTGGACCGGCCCATGGCGTTCCACAATCCTACCGGCGAGACCACGCGCTACGCGGTCGTCATTACCACCACAGGCAACTTCAGGAGCTGACATGCAGGACTATCGCGTACACCGCCTGGCTTCCGTCAGCGAGGCCCACATCCAGGAACTGGCGGACCTGTTGACCGATTGCGTGGAGGGCGGCGCATCGGTGAGTTTCATGCAGCCCTTGGGGATGGACAAGGCGCTGGCCTTCTGGCGCGGCGTCGCGGACGGGGTGGCGTGCGGCGAGCGCGCATTGATGGTGGCCGAGGACGACACCGGCATCCTCGGCACGGTGCAGCTGGTGCTGGCGCAGCCGGATAACCAGCCGCACCGGGCGGACGTCTCCAAGATGCTGGTGCGGCGCCGTGCGCGCCGGCGCGGCCTGGGCGAGGCGCTGATGCGGCACGCCGAGCAGGTGGCGCGCGACTGCGGCAAATGGCTGCTGGTGCTGGACACCGCCAGCCCCGACGCGGAGCGGCTGTACCAGCGGCAGGGCTGGCAGCGCGTCGGCGTGGTGCCCGACTTTGCGCTGATGCCCGACGGCGCGCTGTGCGACACCACTTTCTATTACCGCAAACTGGAGCCGCTGGCGCTGGACAATCCGGTCTGGAACGCGCTTGGCGGCAACGGCCTTGACGGTGGCAGCGGCAGTGGAACACACGCCGCGATGGCACTGCGCAATGGCCTGGCCGCGCGCTATCCGCGCGACGTGTCGCCGCTGGCGGGGCTGCGCGAGCCGTCGGCACAAGCGTTCGAAGACTTGCGCGCGATGGTCGAAACCGATGAGGAAGTGTGGCTGCTGACGCCCAGCCCGCTGGCGCTGCCGCCGGAATGGGAAGTGGTGCGGGCGCGCTATATCGACCAGATGGTCTACACGGGCCCGCATCCCGTGCAGGCCGGCCCGCACGCCTGGCCGCTGCTGGCGCTGGGCGCCGACGATGTGCCGGAAATGATAGCGCTGGCGGCGGAAACCAGGCCGGGGCCGTTCGTGCGGAAGACCATCACCATGGGCCGCTATCTTGGTGTACGCGCGGCCGGCGGCAGCCTGGCGGCGATGTCCGGCACGCGCATGGCGCTGGACGGGTACACGGAAATCAGCGCGGTCTGCACCAGCCCTGAAGCGCGCGGCGCAGGCCACGCGCGGGCCCTGATGCAGTCGCTGATGGCGCAGATCCAGGCGTCCGGCAAGACGCCGTTCCTGCACGTGAAAACGGAAAACGGCGCCAAGCAAGTCTATGAAAAATTAGGCTTTGCCGTGCGCCGCGAGATCTGCTTCAGCGTAATCAGGCGCGTAGCCTGATCATTCCGCGAACACCTGGGCCGACGGCGTGATCTTCACCGCCTCCGGCTTGATGTTCAGCTTCAGGTTGCCGATCACCTGGTCTTCGTCCAGCACTTCCTTCGGCTTGTTGCCGTCGTACTTGATGGGTGAGGGCGCGTCGCTGAGCAGTTTTTCCTTCAGGCCGGCGGCATCCTTGGTGATCATGACCACCGACAGGTTTCTGGCCGACAGGTGTTTCTTCATGGCCGCGTTGACGTCGTCGACGGTCAGCTTCGACAGGCCGTCCCGCATCAGCTTTGTGAATTCGGGCGTGTCGTACCACTGCGAATCGAGCGCATAGCCCAGTTGCTGGTCCTGCGTCGAGGTCATGACGAACACGTTCTTCATCAGGTAGCCGCGCGTGGTTTCGAACTGCTCCTTGCTCATGCCGTTGCTGAGCGCCTTATCCAGTTCCGACAGCGCGATGCGCAGCGCGAAGTGGCCGTTTTCAGGCGCCACAGGGCGGATCCACACCTCGAACAGCTGTGCCTTGCGTCCCAGGTTAGGGTTGGGGAAGAACTGGAACATTCCGCGCGGGAAGGCTTCGGTGTACGCGTAATCGCCATAGTTCATGCCGCGCAGTTGGCGGATGCGCTGGTACAGCAGGGCGCTCGACGAACGGTGCTCGCCCAGCCAGGTCTTCACCATCCACAAGGCGGGGAAGTCGGTGTGGGAACGGGTTACCGTGAGCGGCAGGCCGAAGGAAATGGCGGTGGCGCGAGTGTTCTTCTCGATGATCTCGATTTCCAGTCCGGCCGGCGTCTTGCCCACCGGCGGCTTGCTTGCCGGCAGGCCGGCGCCATCGGGAAGCTTGGCCAGCGCCTGCTTCAGCGTGGCGGTCATGGCCTCGCTCACGTCGCCGGAAATGCCGACGCGCACGGCGCCCTGGGTGTAGGCGGTTTTCCAGAAGTTCTTCACATCGTCCAGCGTGATGCTGTCCAGGCCCTTGGCGGTGCCCAGCACGGCGTGGCCATAGCCGCTGCCCGCGAACACATTCGCCTGCAGGCGCTCCTTGCCCAGTTCTTCCTCGTTGTTGTCCTTCAGGTCAACTTGCAGCGCGTTTTTCTGCGCATCCTTCAGGCGGCGGAAGTCTTCCTGGCGGAAGCCCGGCGACAGCAGCATCGGCAGCGCGATCTCGTTGAAGGCGGCCCAGTTGTCCTTGTGGATGGAGCCGGTGAAGGTGGTCATCTCCTTGTCGGTCTGCTCGCTGAAGCTGCCTGCCATGGGGAAGAACGCCTTGG
This sequence comes from Massilia sp. Root351, assembly GCF_001425045.1. Taxonomy (GTDB): domain Bacteria; phylum Pseudomonadota; class Gammaproteobacteria; order Burkholderiales; family Burkholderiaceae_D; genus Rugamonas. The sequence continues at coordinate 328,663 of NZ_LMDJ01000023.1, forward strand.
CGATCTCGTCGATCTTGCGGTCGGTGGAGCCGGCCGAGGCCACCATGGCGGCGGTCAGCGCCGCCAGGCCTTCCTTGCCGGCCGGGTCGTGGGCGGAACCGGCCGAGAACAGCAGCTTGTAACGGATCTGCGGCAGGGCGGACTTTTGCACCAGCACGTCGAGGTTGGCCTTGCCCGCCTTCGGCTCGAAGCTGGCCAGTTTCGGCAGCGTGCCGATCTGCGCCGGCAGCGTGGAGTGCGACAGTGTGGTCACCACCATGCCGTCGTCGGTGAGGAACTTGCGGCCGGCGGCCAGCAGGTCGGCCGGGGTCAGCGAGTCCAGCACGCGGTAGTAGTTGTTGATGGTGCCGTAGGAGCGGTTGAAATGCACGAAGGAGGCCAGCGTGCCGGCGATCTGTTCGGTATTGTCCAGCGAGCGGATTACGCCGTACTTCAGCGCGGACTTGGCTTCGGCCAGCGTCTTGTCGCTGACCGCTTCGGTGCGCGCCTTGGCGACGGTTTGCAGGATGGCGTCGCGCACGTAGATGGCGTCATCGCCTTTCTTCACGCGGGCGGCGATCAGGGCCAGCGTCGGATCGACGCGGTTGGGCGTGCTGTCGAACAGCTGGTCCACTTTCTGCTCGTCCTGTACCAGGCGCTTGAATAGCGGCGAGGTACGGCCGAAGGACAGCGACAGCAGCATCGACAGCGCGGCCTGCTCCTTGGCTTGTTCGGAGAAGGCCGGCGCGCGGAAGGCGACGGTGACCAGCGGCAGGGTGGGCGTGGCCCAAGGAACGTGCTTGTAGATGGCGCCTGCCGGAGCCGGTTCCACCGGCACGTCGGCCTTGTAGCTGCCGCGCTGCCATTTGCTCCAGTATTTTTCCACCATGGCGATAGCCTTGTCCGGCTCCACGTCGCCGGCGACGATGATGGTGGTGCGCTCAGGGCGGTACCAGCGGTCGAAAAACACCTTGGAATAGGCATACTGGTTCGGCATGTCCTCGATGTCCTTGATGAAGCCCATCGTGGTGTGCTTGTAGGTGTGCTTTTCAAAGGCGGCGTCGCGCATCACTTCGAACAGCTTGGAGAACGGATTGGCGCTGTTCTTGTTGTATTCGCCCAGCACGGCGCGCGATTCGGTCTTGAACACGTCTTCGCTGTACTCCAGGTTCTGGAAGCGGTCCGCTTCCACCTTCAGCACGGTGTCCAGGTCTTCCTTGGCGAAGGTGGTGTAGTAGTTGGTCAGGTCGTCGCTGGTGTAGGCGTTCTGGCGCGCGCCGGCCTTGGTGATGATGTCCTGGTATTTCTCGGGCGGGTAGTTCTTGGTGCCCCGGAACATCATATGCTCGAAGAAGTGGGCGAAACCGGACTTGCCGGGCTCCACCTCATTGCGCGAACCGGTCTGCACCGGGATCTGCAGCGAGACGATGTTGGGGAAGCCGGTCGGCACGACGATCACTTTCAGGCCGTTGGCGAGGGTCTTCTCGGTGGCTTTGAAGGGCAGCAGATCGGCCTTGGCCGGGCTGACCGAAGGCGCCGCCATCGCGGGCGCGGCCAGTGCCAGGGTAAGGACTGGTATCAGCTTGGACACTTATTTCTCCTTGTTGTTTTAAAAAACCACGCAACCTTGTGGGGAGTGGCAACGTGGAAGAATAAAATATTCAGGCCCGGATGCATAGGCATTTCGGCGTGCTAACATGAAAGTAAAACGGCCCATTCAGAGCAAGTAACAATATGAGCGCAACCACCGGTATCAACAGCATCGATGCACTGGCCTACAGCAGCTGGACTACGGTGCCCGGCACGGCGGCAACGCTGACCTACCGCTTCCTGACCAGCGTGCCGGGCGACGCCACGGCCGACGATGCCAAGGGTTTCCAGGCGATGACGTTTGCGCAGCAGCAGGCCACCCGCGCCGCGCTGGACGCCTGGGCTGCCGTGGCCAACGTGACTTTCGTCGAAACCGCCGGCGGCGGACAGCTGCGCTTCGGCACCAACGACCAGAGCGGGGACAACAGCAGCGCCTATGCGTACCTGCCTGAACCGGGCGTTGCGTGGGTGGCGCTGTACCTGAACAACCGCGGCTACTACAACAGCGTTTTCACGCCCGGCAGCTTCGGTCCGGCCGTGCTGCTGCACGAGATCGGCCACACCCTGGGGCTGAAGCACCCAGGCGACTATGATTCGGCCGGCGGCAGCGTGGATGGGCCCTTCCTGCCATCGGCCACCGACAATACCGATTACACGGTGATGTCCTATCACCAGTCGTCCGCTTTCAACGGGCGCTACGACGTCTCGCCCATGCTGTACGACATCCAGGCCATCCAGTACCTGTACGGCGCCAACACGGGCTACCGCACCGGGGACGACGTGTACGCTTTCGGCAGCGGGCAGGCGCCAGTGTGCGTGTGGGACGCGGGCGGCAACAATACCTTCGACTTTTCGGCCTGTACCGGCGCCACGCAGATCGACCTGCGCGCGGGCGCCTTCAGCGGCACGGCCAGCGGCCTGGCCAATGTGTCGATCGCCTACAACGTATCGATACGGAACGTGCTGACCGGCGCCGGCGGTTCCAGCGTCACGCTCAACGACGCGGGCAATGTAATGAAAGGCGGCAGCGGCGCCGACGTGGTAAAGGTCGGCGCGGGCGACGACATCATCAACACCGGCGACGGTGAGGACGCGGTGGTGTTCAGCGGCCTGTTTGCCAGCTATTCCATCATCCGCACGGCGGACGAAGTGCGCATAGGAGGGCAGGGGCTGGATGTGCTGACTGGCGTGGAGCTGCTGCAGTTCGCCGACATGCGCGTGAACGTGGCGGACCTTGCCTTGCGCGGGCCGGCCGGCGGCACCGGCGGCAACGATATGCTGCAGGCGGCGCCGGGCAATGAATTCATCGACGGCGGCGCGGGTCTCGATACGCTGGTCTACGGCGCTGCGCGCGGCTCCTACTCGGTGCGCGCGTCCGGCAAGGGCTACACCGTCACCGACGGCGGCGGCAGCATCGATGTGCTGAGCAGCGTCGAGCGGCTTGCGTTCAGCGACAGCGCGCTGGCGCTGGACGTGGGCGTGGACGGGGCGGCCGGCGAAGTGTTCCGCCTGTTCCGGGCGGCGCTGGACCGGGCGCCGGCCAGCGGCGGGCTGGGTTTCTGGATGTCCGCCCTGGACCACGGCACTGGCCTCGGCGCGCTGGCGCAAAGCTTCCTGGACAGCGCCGAGTTCAACGCACGCTACGGCGGCTATGACAACCGGCAGTTCCTCACGCAGCTGTACTTGAACGCGCTGCACCGCGCACCCGACGAGGCCGGCTTGAACTGGAATGTGGCCATCCTTGACGGCGGCATGTCGCGCGCCACCATGCTGCTCAACTTTGCCGACTCGCCTGAGTGCCAGGCGGCGGTGGCCGGCCTGATCGGCAATGGCCTGGTCTACACGCCGTTCGGCTAGGACTCGGCTTCCTGCGTCAGGCTGATGCGGTTGCGGCCCATGTGCTTGGCCCGGTACAGCGCCGCGTCGGCGGTCGCCACCAACTGGGGCGGATCGGCCTCCGGCGCCGGCAGCGCGGTGGCGGCACCGATGCTGACCGTGACGAACTGCTTCTCCGCGCCCAGGTTGGGCAGCTGCAGCCGCTCCACGCGGCAGCGTATGCGCTCGGCCACGATGGCCGCGCCTTTCAGCGACTGGTTGGGCAGGATCACCGCGAATTCCTCGCCGCCGTAGCGGGCCACCAGGTCGTTGGCGCGCATCTCGCTGGCCACCGCCGTGGCGATGCGCTGCAGGCATTCGTCCCCGCCCAGGTGGCCGTAGGCGTCGTTGTATTGCTTGAAGTTGTCGACATCGACCATCAGCAGCGACAGCGGCTGCTGCTGGCGCAAGGCGCGCTGCCACTCGGCGTGCAAGGTGCTGTCGAAGCAGCGGCGGTTGGCCAGCCCGGTCAGGCCGTCGCGCGTGGCCAGCTGCTCGAGCGCGATCTGGGCCTTCTTTTCGTCCGTCAGGTCGCGCAAGGTTTCCACCACCGCCACGATGGCGCCGTCGCCGTCGCGGATCGGGCTGGCGTCCACCGCCAGGTAGCGGCTGCGGCCAAGGCGCGGCATGTCGCACCAGTTTTCGGCGGTCAGGCTTGCTTCGTCCTCGGCGCGGCGCACGTGCAGGTCGTACAGGTGGCCGGCCTCGCCGCTGCGGCCCTGCACCACCAGGTCGGCCAGGGTGGGGCGCTGCTGGTGGTAAAAGCAGCGCCAGTGCTCGCAGCTGCCCAGCACCTCGCCGGCCTTGACCCCGGTAAGCCGCTCGCAGGCGCGGTTCCAGATCAGCACCCGCCCGTGCCCGTCCAGTACGAAGGTGGGGACCACCAGCAGCTCCATCAGCCTGAGCGCCAGGCCGTGCTGCGGGCCGGCCAGGGCCGGGTCGAACAGATGCAAAACCTGTGGCATACGATTCCTTTTTTGACCTGTTTTTACGTGCTTGTGGTTGATTGCGGTGCTGTTTATTGTGCTGCGGCAAGTCACCGCCTGGCTTGATGCGGAACAAAAGATGGCTGATTGGCCGCCTTGGCGGCCGTGGGGATGGAGATGGTCAGCGCGGTGCCCTGTCCGGGCGTGCTGGCCAGCACGAAGCAGCCGCCGGCGGCGGCCACGCGGTGTTCGATGCCGAGCAGGCCGCAGCCCCGGCGCGGCGGCCCTTCGCGCATGCCGACGCCGTTGTCGCGCACCGTCATGCTCAGCTCGTGGTCGTTGCGGCACAGCGCGATGCGCACTTCGGTGGCGCCGGCGTGGCGCGCGATGTTGGACAGCGACTCCTGCAGCACGCGGAACACGGTGGCGTCGGCCGGGCAGGCGGCGTCGCTGCCGTACTGGGCCGACTCCAGCTGATAGTGTATGCCGTTGATGCGCGAGAATTCCGTCAGTTGGCGCTCCACGGCGCGCCGCAGCCCCTGTTCCAGCCCTACCGGCCGCAAGCCGTTGATGACGCCGCGCAGCGAACGCACGGCGGCGTCGGTATGCGCCAGCAAGGTGGCCAGGTGAGGGCGCGCGGATGGCGGCATGCCGGGGTGGTTCTGCAGCGCCGCCAGTTCGATGTTCAGTGTCAGCAGGTTTTGCCCGAGGTCGTCGTGGATGTCGCCGGCGATGCGCATGCGCTCCTCGTGCAGCAGTACGGCGCCGCCCGCCCGGGCCGCTTCCAGCGCGCGTTCGAGCAGCTGGCAGCGCCACAGCAGCGCCAGCGAAATGGACGCCAGCAATACTGTGCAGGCACTCAGAATCTCCACATGGGATGCGGTCATGGCAGGCCCTCCAGCTGTCGGAACAGCTCTGAACATATCCTGAACGCAATTAATGCACTTTGTTAAATATCAAACTGTCAATCGGATATGCCGTATGGCTAACATTTTTTCCACACTTTATGGCAGCGCCGCTTTCGGCTATAATTGAAGGTTGACTATCGGGTTAATCATCGTGACTTACAGCATCAAAGAGATTTTCTACACCTTGCAAGGCGAGGGCGCCCACGCCGGCCGTCCCGCGGTGTTCTGCCGCTTTGCGGGCTGCAATCTGTGGACCGGCCGAGAGAGCGACCGCGCCACGGCGGTCTGCCAGTTCTGCGATACCGACTTCGTCGGCACGGACGGCGAACGGGGCGGCAAGTTCGCCACGCCGGAGGCCTTGGCCGGGGTGATCAACAGCCTATGGCCGGAGACCTATCCAGCCAGCAAGTATGTGGTGTTTACCGGCGGCGAGCCCTTGCTGCAGCTGGACCCGGCCCTGATCGCAGCGATGCACGCGGCGGGCTTTGAGATTGCGATTGAAACCAACGGTACCTTGCCGGTGCCAGAAGGCGTGGACTGGATCTGCGTGAGCCCGAAAATGGGTTCCAGGCTGGTGGTCCACAAAGGCAACGAGATCAAGGTTGTGATCCCGCAGAAGGACCAGGACCTGGCCGCCTATGAAGGCCTGGACTTCGAGAACTTCTTCGTCCAGCCCATGGACGGCCCGCTGGCCGAATTCAACACCACGCTGGCGATCGAAACCTGCAAGCGCAATCCGAAATGGAAACTGAGCCTGCAAACACATAAACTGCTGCAAATACCTTAAGAATCAATATGCTGACCATCACCCGTAAACTGGAATTCGACGCAGGCCACCGCATTCCGGACCACAAAAGCCAGTGCCGCAACCTGCATGGCCACCGCTACACGCTCGAAATCACGCTCACCGGCCAGGTGATCAACGCCGAAGGCAATTCCGACAACGGCATGATCATGGACTTTTCGGACGTGAAGACCATCGCCAAGGAACACCTGGTGGACGTCTGGGACCACGCCTTCCTGGTCTACGAGAAGGACAGCGCGGTCAAGGAGTTCCTGGCTTCGCTGCCGAACCACAAGACCGTGGTGATCGACCGCATTCCGACCGTGGAAAACCTGGCGGCGGTGGCCTTCGACATCCTGAAAGCAGCTTTCAAGGACCGCTACGGCACAGGCCTGCACCTGCACAAGCTGGTGCTGCACGAAACCCCTAACTGCTGGGCAGAGATCACCGATGCCTGATTTGCAGGCGCCCGCCGCACTGGCCGGGCCGCTGCCCACGGCGGCTGTGCAGCCGGCTGACGAGGCCTTCATGCGCGAAGCGCTGGAACAGGCGCAAAGGGCCTGGGACGAGGGCGAAGTGCCGGTGGGCGCCGTCGTCGTCAAGGACGGCGTGGTCATCGCGCGCGGCTACAACCAGCCTATCGGCAAGCACGACCCCACCGCGCACGCGGAGATCGTGGCGCTGCGCGCCGCCGCCGAAGTGCTCGGCAATTACCGCCTGCCGGGCTGCGAGTTGTACGTGACCCTGGAACCGTGCGTGATGTGTTCCGGCGCGATGATGCACGCGCGCCTGGCCCGCATCGTCTACGGCGCGCCCGACCCCAAGACCGGCGCCTGCGGCTCGGTGGTTAACCTGTTCGAGCAGGAGCGGCTCAATCATCACGCCCGGACCGTGGGCGGAGTGCTGGCCGATGATTGCGCCGGCATGCTGAAGAGCTTTTTCGCTGCCCGCCGCGCTGCGGCCTCGGCGGCACGCAAGGCGGCTGCGGAGTAAGGGTCCTGTGGAGTAAAAGCCACTACCTGCGGCGCTCTCCGCATTGGTGTTCCCCCTGCTCAGCGGTTGGTGCTATGCTGGTGCAAACGGCAAGAGGCATTACCCGTAAGCAGGAGATTCAATGCGGTCCCCCAAACAAATAGAAGATGAGGGCGCGCCTGGCGCGGTGCGCCTCGCCCTGGAGTTGCGCGCGCCCTGGGAATTGGGCGCGGCCTTCGCGGCCTACCCCTTCGCCCGCCTGGCGCCCGCCGGCGATGGCCACCCCGTCATGGTATTTCCCGGCCTGGCGGCAGGCGACACCACCACCATCATTTTAAGGCGCTTCCTGGCCGACCGCGGCTACGATACCTATGGCTGGGAGCAGGGCCTGAACTTCGGTCCCAAGCCGGGCGTGCTGGAAGCCTGTGTCGCGCGCATTGAACAAATCCATGAGAGCACCGGCCGCAAGGTCAGCCTGGTCGGCTGGAGCCTGGGCGGCGTGTATGCGCGCGAAGTCGCCAAGATGCTGCCGGAGAAGGTGCGCCTGGTGGTCACCATGGGCTCGCCCTTCACCGGCCACCCCAAGGCCACCAATGCCTGGCGCGTGTACCAGCTGGTAACGGGCGAAAAGCGCATCGATGCGGCGCGTTTCGCGACGCTGAAGCGGCGCCCGCCGGTGCCCACCACCTCCATTTTCAGCCGCACCGACGGCGTGGTCGCCTGGCAGTGCAGCATGGAGGAGGAGACGGCGGACTCGGAGAACATCGAAGTGCATGCCAGCCATTTCGGCATGGGTGCCAACCCCAGCGCGCTGTTCGCCGTTGCCGACCGGCTGGCGCAGCCGGAAGGGCAATGGTCCCGTTTCGACCGCGTGGCGCACACCGGGATCAAGAAGCTGCTGTATCTCGATCCCCAGCGTACGCCGTTCTTCCAAAACCTTTTTGGACTGTACTGATCATGCCTACCGCCCTCGCCAACGGCATCACCATCGCCTACGAAACTTCCGGAGATCCAGCCGGCCCGCCGGTGCTGCTGATCATGGGGCTGGGCATGCAGCTGATTTCGTGGCCGCAGGAGTTCGTGGACGGCCTGGTGGCGCGCGGCTGCCACGTCATCCGCTACGACAACCGCGACTGCGGCCTGTCCACCAAGTTCGACGGCGCGGGCGTGCCGAATCTGCCGCTGTCTTACCTGAAGAATATCGTCGGCTGGCCGCTGCGGCCGGCCTACACGCTGGACGACATGGCGGACGACGCGCACGGCCTGCTGGACCACCTGCAGGTGCCGCAGGCGCATGTGATCGGCGTTTCCATGGGCGGCATGATTGCCCAGGTATTCGCGGCGCGGCATGCCCGGCGCACGCTGAGCCTTACCTCCATCATGTCGAGCAGCGGCAGGCGCGGCCTGCCGGGGCCGACCCGCGCGGCGCGCAAGTCGCTGCTGACGCCTGCGCCGGCGGGCGGCACGCGCGAGCAGCTGGTGGCGCACCTGGTCGACACCTTCCGTGTGATCGGCAGTCCGGGGTTCCCGATACCCGAACATGAGCTGAGGGCGCGCATCGCCCGCACGCTGGACCGCAGCGTGTGCCCGGCCGGCGTGGCCCGGCAGCTGGTGGCCATTGCCGCCAACGGCGACCGCAGCCACCTGCTCAAGCAGATCCGCAAACCTGCCCTGGTGATACACGGCGCCAGCGATCCGCTGGTGCCGGTAGCCTGCGGCATCGACACCGCCAGCCAGATCGCCGGCGCCGCGCTGCACATCATTGAGGGCATGGGCCACGACCTGCCGCCGCAGCTGATAGGCCGGCTGCTCGCCTTGATCGATCCGCACGTGCAAGGTAAGATGGCCCGGCATTCCCAGGCTGCCTGAACGCCTGGGTGCGTACCTTGGGCTGAATCGATTTGAGTACTTCAAAAGCAGGGAAGGGCGTTGGTATCGCGATCGCGGCGCCGGGCGGCTATGCGCTGGATGAAGCGCTGCTGGCGCGCGGTATTGCGCGCATGGAAGCGCAGGGCTTTGTGGTCCACAATTATTATGAGCCGGAGCTGAAGTTCCAGCGTTTCGGCGGCACGGACCAGGCGCGCCTGGCCCAGCTGAACGCGGCGGCGGCCGATCCCGAAGTGCAAGTGGTGATGGCGCTGCGCGGCTCCTACGGCATCAGCCGCATCCTGCCGCAAATCGACTTCCGCGCCATGGCCGACAGCGGCAAGCTGTTCGTCGGCTACAGCGATTTCACCGCTTTCCATATGGGCTTGATGCAGGCCACCGGCGCCATCAGCTTCGCCGGCCCGATGATCTGCGACGATTTCATCCGCGACGAGCCGGTGGACTACACGCTGAAGCAGCTGTGGAACTGCCTGCGCGGCCCGGCCCACTCGGTGCGCGGCAGCGCCGCCGGCAATCCGGCGGTGGACGTGAGCGGCAAACTGTGGGGCGGCAACCTGGCCATGCTGGTGCACCTGCTGGGCACGCCGTATTTCGCGCAAGTTCAGGACGGCATCCTGTTCGTCGAGGACATCAACGAACACCCTTACCGCATCGAGCGCATGCTGCTGCAGTTGCTGCACGCCGGCGTGCTGGACAAGCAAAAGGCGCTGGTGCTGGGCGACGTGTCCGGCTACAAGCTGGCGGCATTCGACAACGGTTACGACTTCGACGCTATGCTGGCCTACATGCGTTCGCGGCTGCCGATACCGGTGCTGACCGGGCTGCCATTCGGGCACATCAAGCAGCGCTGCACCTTGCCGTTCGGCGCGCAGGCGCATCTGGTGTCGGATGCAGAAGGCTTCGATTTGACCGCGAGCGGCTACCCCACGCTGGGGCATGGCTGATATCGAGCCATGCCCCAGCGTAGTATCAACCTGGAAAAAGAAATGGCGACCGTGCGGGCTACTGTGGAAGCCATGCGCTCAAGCTATGTGACCATGGAAGACTTGGTGTGAGTTGGCTGCTGTCTGCTTCGTTGCCCGGTACGTCAACTGAGCTCAGCTGAGCCTTGGCTGACGCTGAGTTCATAGAGTGGTAAAATGTCAGGTTGTGAATTTACCGCTTTAAGGGCCTTCAGACGTGTTATCGACCGCAAACATCACCATGCAGTTCGGCGCCAAGCCGCTGTTCGAAAATATTTCCGTCAAGTTCGGCGACGGCAACCGCTATGGCCTGATCGGCGCCAACGGCTGCGGCAAGTCGACCTTCATGAAAATCCTGGGCGGCGACCTGGAGCCGTCGGCCGGCAACGTGGCGCTGGACGTCAACGAGCGCCTCGGCAAGCTGCGCCAGGACCAGTTCGCCTACGAAGAAATGCGCGTGCTCGACGTGGTAATGATGGGCCACACCGAAATGTGGGCCGCCATGCAGGAACGCGATGCCATCTACGCCAACCCGGACGCCACCGACGACGACTACATGCGTGCGGCCGACCTGGAAGGCAAAGTCTCCGAATACGACGGCTACACCGCCGAATCGCGCGCCGGCGAACTGCTGCTGGGCGCCGGCGTGGACATCTCGCTGCACCAGGGTCCGATGAGCGCCGTCTCGCCCGGCTGGAAGCTGCGCGTGCTGCTGGCCCAGGCCCTGTTCTCGAATCCGGACATCCTGCTGCTGGACGAACCGACCAATAACCTGGACATCAACACCATCCGCTGGCTGGAAGACGTGCTAAACGAGCGCAATTCCACCATGATCATCATTTCCCACGATCGCCACTTCCTGAACCAGGTGTGCACCCACGTGGCCGACATGGATTACGGTACGCTGAAGATCTACCCGGGCAACTACGACGAGTACATGCTGGCCTCGACCCAGGCCCGCAACCAGCAGCTGGCCAACAACGCCAAGGCGAAAGAGAAGGTCGCCGAGCTGCAGGACTTCGTGCGCCGCTTCTCGGCCAACAAGTCCAAGGCCCGCCAGGCCACCTCGCGCGCCAAGATGATCGAGAAGATCAAGGTCGAAGACATGAAGCCGTCCTCGCGCGCCTACCCCTTCGTACGTTTCGACGGCGAGAAGAAGCTGCACCGCCTGGCCGTGGAAGCGGAGAACATCTCCAAAGCCTACGACCGCCAGCTGTTCAAGAACTTCAGCATCATGGTGGAAGCGGGTGAGCGCATCGCCATTATCGGCGCCAACGGCGCCGGCAAGACCACGCTGCTGCGCTGCATCGGCGGCGAAGAGATCACCGGCCTGAACGCCGACACCGGCCGCATCAAGTGGGCGGAAAACGCCAACGTCGGCTACATGCCGCAGGATCCGACCGAGGAATTCGCCACCGACCTGACGCTGACCGACTGGATGGGCCGCTGGACCAAGGAAGGCGACGACGACCAGGCCGTGCGTTCCAGCCTGGGCCGCCTGCTGTTCGGCGGCGACGAGGTGAAGAAGTCGGTGCGCGTGCTGTCCGGCGGTGAAAAGGGCCGGATGATGTACGGCAAGCTGATGCTGGGCCGCCACAACGTGCTGCTGCTCGATGAGCCGACCAACCACATGGACATGGAATCGATCGAATCGCTGAACATCGCGCTGGATAAGTACGCCGGCACCCTGATCTTCGTTTCGCACGACCGCGAATTCGTTTCGTCGCTGGCCAACCGCATCCTCGAAGTCAAGGAAAACGAGATCGTCGATTTCCGCGGCAACTACGAAGAGTACCTGACCAGCCAGGGCATCAACTAATCCAAGAGCACCATGCAACAGACTCTCGCCATCAAGCCAGTCGAGTACGAGCACCCGCAACAGGGAACCAGCTGCGTTGCGCATGCCTGGGCACGTACGCCAGCCACTCCCAGCGCGGAAGAACGCGTTGCCCTCAAGGAGCGCATCAAGCGCCTGCTGAAAGAAAAAGAAGCAGTGCTGGTTGCGCACTACTATGTCGATGCGGACCTGCAGGACCTGGCCGAGGAAACCGGCGGCTGCGTGTCGGACTCGCTGGAGATGGCCCGTTTCGGCCGCGACCACCCTGCCAAGACCCTGGTGGTGGCGGGCGTGCGCTTCATGGGCGAGACGGCGAAAATCCTCAGTCCCGAGAAGACCATCCTGATGCCGGACCTGGACGCGACCTGTTCGCTGGACCTGGGCTGCCCGGCCGACGAGTTCACCGCCTTTTGCGACCAGCATCCGGACCGCACGGTGGTGGTGTACGCCAACACCAGCGCCGCCGTGAAAGCGCGCGCCGACTGGATGGTGACCTCGTCGATCGGCCTGGACATCGTCAAGCACCTGCACCAGCAGGGCAAGAAAATCCTGTGGGCGCCGGACAAGCATCTGGGCTCCTACATCCAGAAGCAGACCGGGGCCGACATGCTGCTGTGGCAGGGCTCCTGCCTGGTGCACGATGAATTCAAGGGCGTGGAACTGGACCTGCTGAAGGCCGAATATCCGAACGCCAAGGTGTTGGTGCATCCGGAATCGCCGGCCAATGTGGTGGAACAGGCCGACGTGGTAGGTTCCACGTCGCAGATGATCGCCGCCGCCGTCAACCTGGACGCCGACACCTTCATCGTCGCCACCGACAACGGCATCCTGCACAAGATGCGCGCCGCCGCGCCGGGCAAGACCTTCATCGAAGCGCCGACAGCCGGCAACAGCGCCACCTGCAAGAGCTGCGCGCACTGCCCGTGGATGGCCATGAACGGCCTGCAGAACCTGGCCGATGTGCTCGGCGGTACCGCAGGCGGGAACATGAAGAACGAAATCCACGTCGACCCTGCGGTCGGCCTGCAGGCCAAGCGTTCCATCGACCGCATGCTGGACTTCGCAGCAGCCAAGAAAGCCAAGGTTGCGCCAAGCGCGGACCTGGCGCAGGAAGGCAAACTGTTCCAGGGGATAGGACCGGCATGAGCACCTTGCGCAACCCATACGCTCCCTTCGACGCGCCGCTGAAGGCCGCGTTTGAAGCCAACCTGCTGGCCGCGCTGCTGGAAGACGTCGGCACCGGCGACCTGACCGGCCAGCTGGTGCAGGCCGAAGGCCGCAGCACCGCGCGCGTCATCGTCCGCGAAGACGCCGTGCTATGCGGCGCGCCCTGGTTTGAAGGCGTGATGCTGGCCGTCGATGGCAGCATCGGCGTCACCTGGCACTACGCCGAAGGCGACATGATGAAGGCCGACAGCGCCGTTTGCACGCTGGAAGGCCCGTCGCGCGCGCTGCTCACCGGCGAGCGTGCGGCACTCAACTTCATGCAGTTGCTGTCCGGCGTGGCCACTGCCACCCGGCGCTATGTGCAGGTAGTGGAAGGCACCCGCGCCAAGATTCTCGACACCCGCAAAACGCTGCCCGGCCTGCGCCTGGCGCAAAAGTACGCGGTGCGCGTGGGCGGCGGCGCCAACCAGCGCATGGCGTTGTACGACGGCATCCTGATCAAGGAAAACCACATCGCGGCGGCCGGGGGTATTACCGCCGCGCTGGTGGCGGCCAAGCGCGTGGTGGCCAATACCGCTGCCAATGCCAATGTGACGATACAGGTGGAAGTGGAAAACCTGGCCGAGCTGGAAGAAGCGCTGGCCGCCGGCGCCACCTCGGTCCTGCTCGACAATTTCGACCTCGGCATGATGCGCGCCGCCGTGCAAATGAATGGCGGGCGCGCGCTGCTGGAAGGCTCGGGCGGCGTCAACCTGGACACCGTGCGCGGCATTGCGGAGACGGGTGTGGACCGTATCTCCATCGGCGGCCTGACCAAGGACGTGCACGCAACCGACTTTTCGCTGCGCATCGTCGGCTGATCCATCACCAGCTGATCCCCGGCCGGCTGAAGCTTCACTTCAGCCGTCTTTCCCCCACTCGGGAAAAGCGGTAATATCATTCCGCAGTCCGCCTGATCCAGACAGGAGATGCCGAATGAGCAACGATAGATCCCCCCTCGGCCCGGCGAGCGCCATCCATGGCCTTGCTGGCTAAGTTCCACGCCCGCCTGGCACGCCTGAGCTTGCGCTCCAGGCTACGCACCGTCATCACTTGCTTAGCTATCCCGATGCTAGTATCTGCACTGGCAGTGGTGCTGGTGCACGCCTACGCGGCGTCCGTGTGGCACACTTTCGCCGAGCAGGACGAACGGGCGCTGCAGCTTGCCCTGAAAGGCAGCGCTTCGCTGCCTGCATTGGAAACACCCGCCAGCCGGCGCGCCACGCTGAGCGCGCTGCGCGCGCAGATGCGCGACATCTCGGCCCTGAGCGGGGACGCCAACGTGCGGCAGGCCGCGCAGGCGGTCACCCTGTTCACCTATGACTATGAAGCCGGCAGGACTGCGGAAGCGCACGAGGGGGCTGCACTTGCGGCGGCGGCAGCGGTAACGCCGGCTCCGTTGCGGCCCCTGCTCGACGATCTGGTGGTGCAGGCCTCGGGCGCCGCGGCCCAGGCGCAAGCGCATGCCGTGCTGGTGGGGCGCATTGCGCTGGCAGCCATGATCCTGCTGCCGGCGCTGGCCGTGGCGGGCGCCATTGTGCTGGCGAGCGGCATCACGCGCAGCATAGACGGCACGTTGCGCGACTGTATCGCCTTCGCCGGCGAAATCGCGGCCGGCAATTTCAGCCACGGCAGCAGCTCGGCGCGCCCGGCCGCGCGGGCGCGCCACATCGACGCCGATCCCGACAGCGCCAGCGAGTTCGACATCCTGGTGCGCTCCATGAACCGCATCGCCGACGAAACCGTCACCGCCGCCGAACGCGAAGTGGAACAGACCTCGCGGCTGGAGCGGGTGGAACGGGCCTGGGCGCTGCGCTCGGCTTGCAGCAAGTCCCTGGTACAGGCCGAAAGCGAAGCCGAACTGGTCAGCGCCATCTGCGGCCATCTGGTGGAACTGGGCGGCTACCGCGTGGCATGGGTGGGCTATGCCCGCGACGATGAGGCGCAAAGCGTGGAAGTGGCCGCGCATGCCGGCACCGATGCCGCTTACGTCAATGACTTGCAGCTGAGCTGGGGCAGCGATGTGCACAAGCAGGGCGGTTTCGGCACTGCCATCCACCAAGGGCGTACGCTGACGACCACCCAGCTGGCTTCCGACCTCGTGTTTACCTGCTGGCGCGAGCTGACGCCGCCGCACGGCCTGGCATCGGCCCTGGCGTTGCCGCTCAGCGAAGAGCGGGGCGAGGGCGGCACCGGCGGCGCCACAGCCTTCGGTGTGCTCGGACTTTACTCCGAGCGGGCGCGCGCCTTCGAAGACGACGAGCTGCAACTGCTGCACGACCTGGCGGACGATCTGGCTTTCGGCATCGTCAGCCGGCGCCAGTCCGGACAGCGCCAGCGCGCCGAGGAGCAGCTGGCCCACCATGTCAACTACGATGGGCTGACCGGCCTGGCCAAGCTGGAAACGCTGCAGGCGCAACTGGCGCCGCTGGCGGAACAGGCGCGCGCCGGCAGCCGCAAGCTGGCGGCGCTGCATGTGAACCTGGACCGCTTCAAGGACGTCAACAATGCGCTCGGCCGCGCCGGCGGCGACCAGGTGCTGCTGCAGGCCGCGCAGCGGCTGGTCCAGTGCGCCGGCGAAGGCGCGCTGCTGGCGCGCAGCGGGGCCGACGAGTTCATCGTGCTGCTGCCGGTGCCGGCGGCGGCCGATGCCGCGCAGGCTGCGGGACGCATGGCCGCAAGGCTGTCCGAGCCGGTGGCGGCCAGCCTGCTGCCGGCCGCTGCGCCGGCCATCCGGCCGATCGCTTCCATCGGCATCAGCGTCTATCCCGACGACAGCGCGCAATCCGGCGACCTGCTGCGCAATGCCGGCCTGGCACTGCAGGAGGCCAAGCGCCAGGGCGGCAACACTTACCGCTACTATGCGCCCGAGCTTAACGCGCGCATGGCATCGCGCTTCGTCATGGAGTCGGAGCTGAGCCGTGCGCTGGAGCGGGGCGAGCTGGCGATGCACTATCAGCCGCAGTGCAATCTGCAAACCGGCGTCGTCACCGGGGCGGAGGCGCTGATGCGCTGGAAGCACCCCACGCGCGGCATGGTTGCGCCGGGCGAATTCATCAAGCTGGCCGAGGAAACCGGGCTGGTGCTGCCGCTGGGCGCCTGGGCTATTGAAAATGTGTGCGCGCAGCTCAAGGCCTGGCGCGAAGGCGGCGTCAAGGCGCCGCCGGTGGCGGTCAACCTGTCGGCCAAACAGTTCCAGCAAAAAGACCTGGTGCAAACGGTGCGGCGCGCCCTGGAAAGCACCGGCACGCCGGCCCGCCAGCTGGTACTGGAACTCACCGAGAGCGCGGTGATGCACGACGTGACGTCGGCCATTCGCACGCTGAACGAGCTGAAAGAAGTGGGCGTGGGAATCTCGCTGGACGATTTCGGCACCGGCTACTCCTCGCTGAGCCACCTGAAGCGCTTCCCGATCGACCACCTGAAGATAGACCAGTCTTTCGTGCGCGACATCACCACCTCGCCGGACGACGCGGCCATCTGCAACGCCGTCATCGGCCTGGCGCACAATCTGCGGGTGGGCGTGGTGGCCGAAGGCGTGGAGACGGACGAGCAGATGAACTACCTCAGGCGCCGTTTCTGCGACAGCATGCAGGGCTTCCTGTTCAGCAAGGCGGTGCCGCCGGACGCTTACGCGCAGCTGCTCGCCAGCGGCAAGAGGCTGGTCCTGCCGGATGCGGCGGAAACGCCGCGCACCTTGCTGCTGCTGGACGACGAGCCCAACATCATCCGCTCGCTGAACCGCGCGCTGCGGCTGGACGGCTACAAGATACTGGCCGCCACCAGCGCCGCCGACGCGCTCAAGCTGCTGGCCATGAACCCGGTGCAGGTGGTGGTGTCGGACCACCGCATGCCGGAAATGACCGGCATCGAATTCCTTAGCCGGGTGAAAGAGCTGTACCCGGACACCGTGCGCATTATCCTGTCGGGCTACGCCGACCTGGATTCGGTGATCGACGCCATTAACCGGGGCGCCGTCTACCGCTACTTCACCAAACCCTGGGACGACGAGCAGCTGCGCGAATGCGTGCAGGAAGCATTCCGCCACCAGCAATTGCTCACCGTTTGATCTGGCTCAAGTGTCAGAAGGCATCTTATCTTTCCTTTAGGCAAATATCGTACTACTATGTACTAGTAGTAATAGGTATAGACCATTGCCCTTGAGGACAGGAGATCCCGCCCTATGCGCTTGCTTGCCCAGTTCGATAACCGCCTGGCGCGGCTTAGCCTGCATGGACGGCTGTGGGCCGTGGTGGCCAGCCTGGCGCTGCCGATGCTGCTGGCGGCGCTGCTGGCGGCCATGTTTCATCTGTACGCGGTCCAGGCCTGGCGTGGCTACAGCGGCCAGGAGCAGTACGCGGTGGAACTGGCGCTCAAGGCCGGCGCGGACCTGCGGCTGCTGGACGCTCCCGCCGCCCGCCAGGCCGGGCTGCTGGCGCTGCGCGAGCAAATGCGGACCGTCGGTGCGCTGAGCAGTGAGGCCGGCGTGCGGCGCGCAGCGCAGGCGGTGACAACGCTCAGTTACGAATTCGAGGCGGGCACGGGTGCCCAGTCCGGCGCCGGCGCATCGCCCTCCGCCGCACTGGCGCCGCTGCTCGACACGCTCGGTGCGCGGGCGGCCGATGCCTCGGCAAAGGGCAGGGGGCGCGCGGCCAGCCTGGCCATGACCGCGCTGGTGGCAATGTTGCTGCTGCCGGCCCTGGCCGTGGGCGCCGGCATCGCGCTGGCGCGGCGCCTGACCCACAGCATCGACGGCACGCTGCGCGACTGCATAGCTTTCGCCGGCGCCATCGCATCGGACAATTTCAGCCACGGCGGCAGCCAGGCCCGCGCGTCCGTGCGCGCCATGCGCATGAATACCGATGCCGACAGCGCCAGCGAGTTCGACATCCTGGTACGCTCCATGAACCGCATCGCCGACGAAACCACCATCGCCGCCAAGCGCGGCGCCGCGCAAAGCGCCCGCCTGCAGCACCTGGAACGCTCCTGGGCGCTGTTCTCGGCCTGCGCGCAGTCGCAATTGCGGGCGGCGGACGACAGGGAGCTGATGGCCGCCGTGTGCGCACACCTGTGCGAGCATGGCGGCTACCGCGCCGCCTGGGTGGGCTACGCGCTGGACGACGCGGGGCGCGGCATCGAAGTGGCGGCCCGGGCGGGGACGGACGCGAACTACATCCACAAGCTGGCCCTGTCCTGGGGCGATGACGCGCACCAGCAGGGCGGCTTCGGCACGGCCATCCACCAGAACCGCACCATGACGACAAGCGAGCTGGCGGAGGACCTGGTGTTCAATGCGGAGGGCCGGCCGGCTATACCGCACGGCCTGCTGGCCGCCGCGGCGCTGCCGCTGCGCACCGATGCGGACGGCGCGCCGTTCGGGGTGCTGGGCCTGTATTCGGCCAAGGCGGACGTGTTTACCAGCCAGGAACTGGCGCTGCTGCAGCAACTGGCGGACGACCTGGTGCTGGGCATTGCCCGCTGCCGGCTGCACGCGCAGTGCGTGCGGCAGGCCGACGCCGAGGCCGCCAAGGCCGCCGAGGTGCACCCGGTCTACTACGACAATCTGACCGGCCTGGCCACGCTGGAAACCGTGCAGCGCCAGCTGGCCGCTTTGGCCGGCCTTGCCCCGGCCTCGCACAGGAAGCTGGGTTGCCTGCACATCAACCTGGACAGTTTCGACGTGATCAACGAGAGGCTGGGTTATGCGGTCGCCGACCAGCTGCTGGTGCAGGCGGCGCTGCGGCTGGCGCAGGCGGCCGGGGACAAGGCGGTGCTGGCCCGGCCCGGTGCCGACGAGTTTATCGTGCTGCTGCCGGGGCTGGTGTCGGCCGCGCACGCCGGCAAGATCGCCGCGCGCGTGGCCGCCACGCTGGGCCAGGAAATCGATGCCGGCCTGCTGCCGCCCGGTACCCCGCAGCTCAAGCTGATGTGCTCCACCGGCATTGCCGTCTATCCGGATGACAGCGCCGACGCAGCCGACCTGCTGCCGCATGCGCGCCAGGCCATGCAGCAGGCCAAGCAGCAGGGCGGCAATGCGCACCGCTATTATGCGGACGCGCTCAATGCGCAAGTGGCGCAGCGCACCGCCATGGAGCTGGCCCTGCGCCGCGCGCTGGAGCGGGACGAACTGCTGCTGTTCTACCAGCCGCAGAACAGCCTGGCGCATGGCGGTGTGGTCGGCGCGGAAGCGCTCATGCGCTGGCAGCATCCGCAGCGCGGCTTGCTGGCGCCGTTGGAGTTCATCCGCCAGGCCGAAGAAACCGGGCTGGTGATGCCGGTTGGCGCCTGGGCCATCGACCGCGCCTGCCGCCAGATGAAGGAGTGGGCCGGACTGGGGCTGCATATGCCGCCGGTGGCGGTCAACCTGTCGCCCAGCCAGTTCCGCCTGCCGGGCCTGGCCCAGACAGTGCGCCATGCCTTGGCCGCGCACGGCCTGCCGGGCGCGTCCCTGGTGATCGAGGTGAGTGAGCAGGCCCTGGTGCAGGACGCGGAGGCTGCGGCCGCCGTGCTGCGCGAGCTCAAGGAGCTGGGCGTGGGCGTGACGCTGGACGATTTCGGCCATGGCCAGGTGTCGCTGTCATGCCTGCAGCAATTCCCGGTCGACCGCCTGAAGATCGCCCCCGCCCTGGTGCACGAGTTGTCCACTTCGCCGGCCGCCGGCGTGCTGTGCGGGGGCATCATTTCGCTGGCGCACACGCTGGGCATCAAGGTGATCGCCGACTGCGTGGACAGCGAGGCGCAGCTGAACGGCCTGCGCAGCCAGCGCTGCGACACCGTGCAAGGCGCACTGTTCAGCAAGGCGCTGCCGGCGGATAGCTACGCCAGCCTGTTCGCCGCCGGTAAGAAGCTGACGCTGTCGGCCCGGCCGGCGCAGGACCAGCCGGGCGCGGCGGACAAGCGCGCTGCCGCGGACGGCGGCGCCGTCGCGGCGCAAGGCGAAGACAGGGTGCAGCGTTGCCTGTTGCTGGTGGATGAGGATGCGGGCACACTGCGCGCGCTGAACCGCGTGTTGAAGGGCGAGGGTTACAAGATCCTGGCGGCGGCCAGCGCGGGCGATGCGCTGGCGCTGATGGAGGCCAACCCGGTGCAGGTGGTGGTGTGCGGTGACCGGCTGCCGGATATGGGCGGCAGCGAGTTCCTGGCCAGGGTGGCGCGGCAAGACCCGGCCGCCGAGCGTATCCTGCTGACGGGCGACGCCGGCTTTGCCGAGGCGCTGGATGCCCTCAACAGCGGCGCGGCGCAGCGCATCTTCCCCAAACCATGGAGCGACGCGCAGCTGCGCGAATGCGTTCATCCACCGCTGCGGGCTGCGTAAAAAAAACCGCCCGAAGGCGGTTTCAAACGTGCCGGCGGGAGTTGTCTCCCGCCTTCTTGGGGTAATCAGTCTGCTGCGTAGATGTCGTTGTGGACGGTCTCTTTGACGAACAGGGTACCGATGACGACCGTGACCAGCGCGATCACGATCGGGTACCACAGGCCGTAGTAGATGTCGCCCTTGAAGGCTACCAGCGCGAAAGCGGTGGTAGGCAGCAGTCCGCCAAACCAGCCGTTACCGATGTGATACGGCAGCGACATGGAGGTGTAGCGGATGCGGGTCGGGAACATCTCCACCAGCATGGCGGCAATCGGGCCGTACACCATGGTCACGTACAGCACCAGGATGAACAGCAGCAGCACCATCATCGGCTTGTTGATCTGGTCAGGATCGGCCTTGGCCGGGTAGCCTGCGGCCTTGATCGCTGCGCCAGCTTCCTTCTTGAAGGCGGTTTCCTGCTTTTTGCTTTCGTCGTTGAAGTTCAGGCCGTCAGGCGTCATGACCGCATTGAAGGAAGGCACTTCCTTGTCGCCGATCTTGATGGTGGCAACCGTGCCGGCAGGCGCATCCTGGCGGGTGTAGGCCACCGAGTTAGCCGACAGCATGGCGGTGGCGATGTCGCACGACGATGGGAACTTCTTGGTGCCGGTCATGTTGAACTGGAAATGGCAGGACGCAGGGTCTGCCACCACCACGACTGGCGAATTTTTCAGCGCGGTTTCCAGCGCAGGGTTGCCGTAGTGGGTCAGGCCGCTAAACAGCGGGAAGTAGGTCGCGGCGGCAATCACGCAGCCACCGAGGATGATGTACTTGCGGCCGATGCGGTCCGACAGGCTGCCGAAGAAGATGAAGAACGGCGTAGCCAGCAGCAGGGCGATGGCGATCAGCACGTTGGCGGTGGCGATGTCGATCTTCAAGGTTTGCAGCATGAAGAACAGCGCGTAGAACTGGCCGGTGTACCACACCACTGCCTGGCCCATGGTCAGGCCGATCAGCGCCAGGATCACGATCTTGGCGTTTTTCCACTGGCCGAAGGCTTCGCTCAGCGGCGCCTTGGATACTTTGCCTTCCGCTTTCATCTTGGCGAATGCAGGCGACTCATTCATGGCCAGGCGGATCCACACCGAGATACCCAGCAGCAGCACGGAGACCAGGAAGGGAATGCGCCAGCCCCAGGCGTTGAACGCTTCTTCGCCGGTAGCCATGCGGGTACCCAGGATCACCATCAGCGACAGGAAGAAGCCCAGCGTGGCGGTGGTCTGGATCCAGGCGGTGAACAGGCCGCGCTTGCCGTGCGGTGCGTGCTCGGCCACATAGGTTGCCGCGCCGCCGTACTCGCCGCCCAGCGCCAGGCCTTGCAAAATGCGCAGCGTGACCAGGATGATGGGGGCGGCAATGCCGATTGCTGCGTAGCCCGGCAGCAAGCCGACGATGAAGGTCGACAAGCCCATGATCAGGATGGTGATCAGGAAGGTGTACTTACGGCCGATCATGTCGCCCAGGCGGCCGAATACCAGCGCACCGAATGGACGGACGATGAAGCCGGCGGCGAAGGCCAGAAGTGCGAAAATGAAGGTGGTGGTGGGGTCGCCGATAAAGAACTGCTTGGCGATGATGGATGCGAGCGAGCCGTACAGATAAAAATCGTACCACTCGAATACTGTGCCTAGTGAGGACGCGAAGATAACTTTCTTTTCTTCCGCCGTCATGGGCGCTGCTTTGCCCACGTTGCGCGCGCCATTGGCGGTGCCGGATGCTGTTGCCATGATTGTCTCCATATAATTATTAAACCCCGACAGCTAACGAGTTGTTACTTTATTAGCCTGAATGCACTATGGACGCGAAACCTTACGTCAGGCTTGCTTCAAACTTACGCAGAACTTACACGCCGCGCCGCTTGAATAAATTTGCGAACGACCGTACTAAAATATGCTATTCTCAATCCATCGACTACAACACTTCCAACCTGGAGACAGAAAATGACTGATGCCGTGATCGTTTCGACCGCCCGTACTGGCCTGGCCAAATCGTGGAAAGGCGCTTTCAACATGACCCATGGCGCCACGCTGGGCGGCCACGCGCTGCAGGCGGCGATTGCCCGCGCCAAGATCGAGGCGGGCGAGGTGGAGGACGTGCTGATCGGCTGCGCCAACCCCGAAGGCGCCACCGGCGGCAACATCGCGCGCCAGATCGCGCTGCGGGCCGGCTGCCCGGTGACCACCGCCGGCATGACGGTCAACCGTTTTTGCTCGTCCGGCCTGCAAACCATCGCCACTGCCGCCCAGGCCATCATCGCCGGCCAGGGCGACATTTTTGCCGCCGGCGGCGTGGAATCGATCTCCTGCGTGCAGCAGGAAATGAACCTGCATATGTATAAGGAAGTCTGGCTGTCGCAGAACAAGCCGGAAATCTACTGGAGCATGCTGCAAACGGCCGAGAACGTGGCCAAGCGTTACAGCATCGGCAAGGAGCGCCAGGACGAGTACGGCGTGCAGAGCCAGCAGCGCGCCGCCGCCGCCCAGGCCGCCGGCTTGTTCAACGCCGAAATCGTGCCGATGACCACCGTGATGGGCGTGGCCGACAAGGCCACCGGCATGCTGGTGAGCCGCGAAGTGACGATTTCCGCCGACGAAGGCATCCGCGCCGACACCACACTGGAAGGCGTGTCGAAGATCCGCACCGCCATGCCGGGCGGCGTGGTCACCGCAGGCAATGCCAGCCAGTTCTCGGACGGGGCCTCGGTGGCCATCGTGATGAATTCGAAAGTGGCCGAAGCAAAGGGCCTGCAGCCGCTGGGTATCTTCCGCGGTTACGCAATTGCCGGCTGCGAGCCGGACGAAATGGGCATCGGACCGGTGTTCGCCATTCCCAAGCTGCTCAAGCAGGCTGGCCTGAAAGTCGAGGACATCGGCCTGTGGGAGCTCAATGAAGCGTTCGCCGTGCAGGTGCTGTACTGCGCCGACAAGCTGGGCATCCCGATGGACCGCCTGAACGTGAACGGCGGCGCCATCGCCGTGGGCCACCCGTACGGCGTGTCGGGCGCGCGCCTGACCGGCCATGCGCTGATCGAAGGCAAACGCCGTGGCGTGAAGTACGTGGTGGTCACCATGTGCATCGGCGGCGGCCAGGGCGCGGCAGGCCTGTTCGAGGTCGTCTAAGGCGGCACAGCAGCAAGCACGGGCGCTCGGAGAAGCGCCCGTTTCATAACTAGATCGTCGAGACTACTATGCAATCCAAACTCCTGTCGCGGCGCGACATCGATTTCCTGTTGTATGAATGGCTGGACGTGGAATCGCTAAACCAGCGGCCGCGCTTCCAGGACCATAGCCGCGAGACCTTCAACGCGGCCATCGACACGGCCGAGCAGATCGCCACCGACCTGTTCGCGCCGCACAACAAGAAGAGCGACCAGGAAGAACCGCATACGGTGCCGGGCGAGCACTGCCTGGAAGTGAAGATCATCCCCGAAGTGAAAGCCGCGCTGGACGCCTACGTCGGCGCCGGCCTGATGGCGGCGGGCCAGGACTATGAACTGGGCGGCATGCAGCTGCCGGTGACGGTGGAGAAGGTGCTGGCGGCGTACTTCACGGCGGCCAACGTGTCCACCACGTCGTATCTGTTCCTCACCATCGGCAACGCCAATACGCTGCTCAAGACCGGCACGCCGCAACAGGTGCGCCGCTTCGTGCAGCCCATGTTCGAGGGCCGCTACTTCGGCACCATGTGCTTGTCCGAGCCACAGGCCGGTTCCAGCCTGTCCGACATCACCACCCGCGCCGAACCCGATCCAGCCCCCGGTCCCGAAGGCGAGCGCCAGTACCGCCTGACCGGCAACAAGATGTGGATCTCGGCCGGCGAGCATGACCTGGCCGGCAATATCGTGCACCTGGTGCTGGCCAAGATCCCCGGCCCGGACGGCAAGCTGATTCCCGGAGTGAAAGGCATTTCGCTGTTCATCGTGCCCAAGTTCCTGGTCAACGACGACGGCACGCTGGGCGAGCGCAACGATGTGGTGCTGGCTGGCCTGAACCACAAGATGGGCAACCGGGGCACCAGCAACTGCCTGCTCAACTTCGGCGAGGGCAAGTTCAAGCCGCAGGGCAAAGGCGGCGCCATCGGCTACTTGGTCGGCAATGCGCACCAGGGCCTGGCCAATATGTTCCACATGATGAACGAGGCGCGCATCGGCGTGGGCGCGGGCGCGGCGGTGCTGGGCTATACCGGCTACCTGCACGCGCTGGACTACGCGCGCAACCGTCCGCAAGGCCGCCACCCGGCCGCCAAGGACCCGGCGCAGCCGCAGCTGCCCATTATTGCGCACACCGACGTGCGGCGCATGCTGCTGGCGCAGAAGGCCTACTGCGAAGGCGCCCTGGCGCTGGTGCTGTACAGCTCCCGCCTGGTGGACGAGCAGCACACGGCAGCCACGCCGCAAGCGCGCGAGCATGCCGGCCGCCTGCTGGATTTCCTCACGCCCATCACCAAGTCCTGGCCCTCGCAATGGTGCGTGGAGGCCAACAGCCTGGCAATCCAGGTGCACGGCGGTTACGGCTACACCCGCGAATACAACGTGGAGCAGTTCTATCGCGACAACCGCCTGAACGCCATCCACGAAGGCACGCACGGCATCCACGGGCTGGACCTGCTGGGCCGCAAGGTGTCCATGCAGGAGGGCGCGCTGTTCAAGGCCTTCGCAGGCGAAGTGCGCAAGACGGTGGACCGCGCCGCGTCGGCCAACCCGCATCACGCGCTGTCGGCCGAACTGTGCGCGCAGGCGGACGCATTGGCCGCCGCGCTGCGCCGCACCAGCCACGTGACGCAGGCCCTGTACGCGGCGGGCGACATGAACAAGACCCTGGCCAACGCCAGCACCTACCTGGAAGCCATGGGCCACATCGTGGTGGCGTGGATGTGGCTGGAGCAGGCCGTGGTGGCCGCGCGCAGCCTGGCCGAAGGCGCTGCCGGAGAGGACGCCAATTTCTATCACGGCAAGCTGCAAGCCTGCCGCTACTTCTTCCGCTGGGAGCTGCCCAAAGTGCAGCAACAGCTGGATTTGCTGGAAAGTATAGACACGACCACGCTCGACATGCAGGATGCGTGGTTTTGAATTTTAATCTCAGCAGGAGACCAACGATATGCGTACTACCCAAGAACTATTCAGCCTGCAAGGCAAAACCGCACTGGTAACCGGCGGCTCGCGCGGCCTGGGCCTGCAAATGGCGCTGGCGCTGGGCGAGCAGGGCGCCAAGGTGGTGCTGTCCTCGCGCAAGCAGGCAGACCTGGACGAAGCCGTGGCCATCCTGGCCAAGCATGGCGTGACCGCCTACGCCATCGCGGCGGACCTGGGCAAGGAAGCCGCCGTCGGCCCGCTGGTGGACGCGGCAATGGAAAAGCTGGGCGGCCATATCGACATCCTGGTCAATAATGCCGGCGCCACCTGGGGCGCGCCGGCCGAAGACTACCCACTGGAAGCGTGGGACAAGGTGATGAACCTGAACATCCGCAGCATTTTCCTGGTGTCGCAGGCGGTGGGCAAGCGCTCCATGATTCCGCGCAAGTATGGGCGCATCATCAACATCGCGTCGATTGCCGGCCTGGCCGGCAATCCGCCGGGCATGCAGACCATCGCCTACAACACCTCCAAGGCGGCAGTGATCAACTTCACCCGCACCCTGGCGGCGGAATGGGGCGTGCATGGCATCACGGTCAACGCCATTGCGCCTGGCTTCTTCCCTTCCAAGATGACGGCCGGCCTGCTGG
This sequence comes from Massilia sp. Root351, assembly GCF_001425045.1. Taxonomy (GTDB): domain Bacteria; phylum Pseudomonadota; class Gammaproteobacteria; order Burkholderiales; family Burkholderiaceae_D; genus Rugamonas. The sequence goes on from NZ_LMDJ01000023.1 coordinate 354,664, forward strand.
CCGCGCTGGGCGAAGAGCAGATGGCCGCCGAAGCGCCGCTGCGCCGCCTGGGCGACGATGAAGACCTGAAAGGGCCGGTGGTGCTGCTGGCGTCCGACGCGGGCAAGCACATCACCGGCCAGACCCTGCCTGTCGACGGCGGCGTGTCCGCGCTGTAAGGAGACCTGCAATGACTACCTACCAGCGCATCGTCCTCGCTTCCCGCCCAAGCGGCGAAGTCCAGGCCAGTAACTTCCGCCTGGAGACTGCCGAGATCCCGGCGATCGCCGACGGCCAGATCCTGATCCGCAACCACTACTTGTCGCTGGACCCCTACATGCGCGGCCGCATGAGCGACGCCAAGAGCTACGCCGAACCGCAGCCGCTGGACGCCACCATGATAGGCGGGACCGTTGGCCAGGTGATCGCATCGACGCACCCCAAGTTCGCTGCGGGCGATTTCGTGGCCGGCATGTTCGGCTGGTCCGAGATCGGCGTATCCGACGGCGCGCTGCTGCGCAAGCTCGATACCACGCACATCCCGCTGTCTGCCTACCTGGGTCCGGTCGGCATGCCCGGCATGACCGCATGGTTCGGCTTCAACCAGATCATGCAGCCGAAAGCCGGCGAGACGGTGGTCGTGTCGGCAGCCAGCGGCGCGGTGGGCAGCGTGGTGGGCCAGTTGGCCAAGCTGCGCGGCTGCCGCGCGGTAGGCATCGCCGGCGGCAAGGACAAGTGCGACTACGTGGTCAATGAGCTGGGCTTCGACGCCTGCATTGATTACAAGGCCGGCAAGCTGGACGCGGACCTGGCGGCCGCCACACCGGACGGCATCGACGCCATCTTCGAAAACGTGGGCGGCGCGGTGTTCGACGCCGCGCTGGCGCGCACCAACGCGTTCGCCCGCGTCGCGCTGTGCGGCATGATCGCCGGCTACAACGGCGAAGACGTCCCGATCCGCAATGCGCGCGTGCTGCTGACCAACCGCCTGACGGTGCGCGGCTTCATCGTCTCCGAACACATCGAGCTGTGGCCGCAGGGCCTGGGCGAACTGGGCGGCCTGGTCGCCACCGGCAAGCTCAAATACCGCGAATCGGTGGCGCAAGGCCTGGCCGCCGCGCCGGAGGCATTCATGGGCCTCCTCAAAGGCAAAAACTTCGGCAAGCAACTGGTAAAACTGATTTAAGGCTGACACGAATGAAAAACTTCCAAGACAAAGTAGCCGTCATCACCGGTGGCGCAGCGGGCCTGGGCCGCGAATTCGCCATCAAGGCGCATAAGCTGGGCATGAAGCTGGTACTGGCCGACGTGCAGCAGGACACGCTGGACAAGACCGTGGCCGAACTGAAGGAGCAGGGCGCGCAGGTGATCGGCCTGATCTGCGACGTGCGCAAGGGTGAGCAGGTGCAGGCGCTGGCCGACGCTACCATGAAGGAGTTCGGCTCGGTGCACCTGGTATTCAACAACGCCGGCGTGGGCTCGGGTGGCCTGATCTGGGAAAACACGGTGGCGGACTGGGAGTGGGTGCTGGGCGTGAACGTGTGGGGCGTGATCCACGGCGTGCGCATCTTCACCAGGCTGATGCTCGAATGCGCGAAGAAGGAGGAGGGCTACGAGGGTCATATCGTCAACACGTCGTCGATGGCCGGGGTGGTGAATCCGACCGCGATGGGCGTCTACAACGTGTCCAAACACGCGGTGGTGTCGCTGTCCGAAACGCTGTACCACGACCTGAGCCTGGTGGACGCGCCTATCGGCGCCTCGGTGCTGTGCCCGTTCTTCGTCCCGACCGGCATCAACCAGTCGCACCGCAACCGCCCGGACGACGTGAAGATGGACGCCAAGCCGACCCGCAGCCAGCTGGCCTCGCAGGCCATGACGGACAAGGCCGTCAGCTCCGGCAAGGTGACCGCCGAAGACGTGGCCAACATCACCTTCCAGGCGATCGAGGATGGCCAGTTCTACATCTACACGCATCCGCAGGCGCTGGGCGGCCTGAAGACGCGCATGGAAGACATGATTTCCGGCCGCAATCCGACCGATCCCAACGACGCCACCCCGCACATCCGGCAGATGCTGAAGGACATGGTCAAAGGCGGTGGCGCAGCCTGATTCCATATGCGACAATCCTGCGCATGAATACTGCGCACGATATTCGCTTCGGCGACTGGAGCACCCTGCAACAAGACGCAAAGGCCATCCGCATGGAGGTCTTCGTGGTGGAGCAGAACGTTCCCGCCGAGCTGGAAATGGATGACAACGACGCGGCATGCCTGCATGCCGTGGCCTACGACGCGGCCGGCGCGCCCATCGGCACCGGCCGCCTGCTGCCGGACGGGCATATCGGCCGCATGGCCGTGCGCAAGCCGGCGCGCGGCAGCGGGATCGGCGGCGCACTGCTGCAAGGGCTGATGGCCCAGGCCAAGCTGCGCGGCCACAAGACCGTGGTGCTGGGTGCGCAGACGCATGCGGCGCCATTCTACGAAAAGCATGGTTTCTCCATCGTCGGCGACGAGTTCACCGAAGCCGGCATTCCCCACGTCGAGATGACGCATATGTTCGCCTGATTGTCGCCTGATTGTCGCCTGACTGCGGCAGCCAGGTCCTGCCGGTCGCCAGCCGGGTCAGTAGCGGTACCACGCGCCAACGTAGGCGTAGCCGCCCGACGGCCGGCCTGCGCGGTTCAGCACTGAGCCGGCATTGAAGCGCTCAATATTGAGGCTAAGCGTCAACGCAGGCTCCGGCGACCAGCTGGCAACCACGCGCAACAGCCCTCCTATCTCGTGGCCCGCCACGTTCTGCGTGCCGGCATAGGCGCGCATACCGCCCGCATAGGCCGCATCGCGCTCCGTATAGCGGCGTGCAAAGCCGTATTCTGCCGACAGCCTGGTCTGTGCCGTGGGCGCCAGCGCCAGGCCGGGCGTTACCATGACGAGATTGCTCAAACTGAGAAACTGGCCTTCGCCCAGGTAGTTGGAGCTGGCGTACAGCTGGTTGAAGCTGCGCTGGGGAGCGCTGGCAGGTGCAACGCTGCCATCGGCTCCGCTGCCATCGATGCGCCCGCCCGAGGCCACGTCCAGCCGCGCGGTGATACGCGGCTTCCAGCCTTGGCCGGACAATGCGAGACTGTGGACGGCAAACAGCGCCCACGCTTCGGTCTTGCGGCCTGGACTGCTCCCTCCCACTCCGCTTGCCGGCATGGCGCCACCCGCAGCCGGGACGGTGTACCGGCCTGCCTGGTGCGCCAGCGTCCAGTCGAACGCCAGCCGGCCGCTGCGGCCCCAGATGCGCAGACCGAGGGTGTCGCGCTTGTCGAGTCCTGTGCGTCCGCCGAGACGGAAGGCTGGATTCTTGGTGCGCAGCCAGAACGGATCGAGCGAGAGCGCCGCCTCCCCGTTGCCAGCATCGCCCGGCATGGCGAGGTTTGCGCTGAGCCCCTGCAGCCGCTCGGCGTGATTAATCTTCTCATCGAAAGGACCGCGCCGCAGCGTGGTCGCCCGCAAGTCGAACGCGGTAACGCGCAAAGCGCCGTCCTTGCCGTACAGCCGTACTCCGTTCCAGCTGCGGTGGATATTCGGGCCGTCGCCTACGCTGAGCAGCTGTTTCGGTCCGTCGGCGAATTCCTGCCGGCCTAGCGCCGCCCCGATGACGGCGCTTCCCATGCTGGCGCTGGCGTCGGCGTAAAACTGCTGCAGCGACACCGTGTTCTGGAAGTTGGCGCCGGCACTGTCCCGGCGCCCCGCAACCTGCCCGGTGCCGGCCTCGCCAACCAGGCGCAGATTCGGGCCGAGGTGCAGCTTGGCGCCCAGGATGCCGCGAAACAGCGTTTGCCGGTAGTCGTTGCCTCGCACGGCCTGGGCGTTGTTGAAGCTGTCGTAGCGCAAGCGTGCCTCACCGTTCAGCGCAAACGCCGGCTCGCCAAGCGCCCACGACGGGCACTGCGCCGCCCCCAGCAACACGCTTGCCAGCCCCGCGCGGATGGCGTTTGATGCCGACGGCTTCAACCGGCGCTCCCGGTCCGGGCGGCGCCCGGCAGCGGCCGTCCCAGGTGGACGATGGCAAAGGCGGCAAGGATCAGTACCGCTGCTGCCCCGAATGCAGCCTGCATGCCGCCCGTCACGGCGCCCGGATCGGCGGCAGGCAGGCCGGACGCCGCCACGCCCAGTGCGTACACGGCCCCCATGGCTGACGCACCCGTAATGAGGCCCAGATTGCGCGACAGGTTCAACAAGCCCGACACTACGCCGCGCTGATCCTGGCAGGCGGCTGCCATGACGGCGGTATTGTTTGCTGCCTGGAACAGCGCATAGCCCGCAGTAAGCATGGCCAGCGGGCCGACGTAGCCGGGCACGCCGTAGCGGGCCGCCAGCAAAGGCAGCGCTGCGGCGCCGGCCAGCATGGCGGCCAGGCCGGACAGGCTCATGCGGTGCGCGCCGAGGCGGTCGACCAGCCGGCCGGCTGGAAAACCGGCCACTGCCGCCACCAGCGGTCCGGCGGACATGGCGAGACCTGTCTGGCCGGCATCCAGCGCCAGTGCGCCGCCCAGGTAGAACGGGCCGACTATCAGCGTCGCCATCACAACCGTTGTCACCAGCGCGCTTGCCACAAAGCCTGCGCCGAGGGCTGCGTCGCTGAACATTGCCAACCGGATCAACGGCGAGCGCGCCTTCTTCTGGGAGAGCACGAAAACGACCGCGCCTGCGCCGGCGCACAGCAGCAGCGAGGCGTTCAGCCAGCCGAAATCGCCGCGCCCGGTGGTCATCGCGGTGGCGAACGCCGCCAGCGTGAGGGCCAGCAGCAAAGTGCCGAGATGATCGAAATGCGGGCGCGGCGCGGCGCCGGCCGGATGGTCTGCGGGCAGGAAGCGCTGCGCGAGGAGGGCGGCAAGCAGGCCCAGCGGCACAGTCACGCCAAATACGGCAGGCCACGCGGCCAGGCCGAGCAGCGCCCCGCCCAAGGTCGGTCCCAGCGCCGTGCCAGCGGCCGACATGGCGCCCAGCAGGCCCATGGCGCTGCCGGTCTTCGCCTTGGGTACGGAAGCTGCAACGAAGGCCATCGACAGCGCCATCATGGCGGCGGCGCCCAGGCCTTGCAAGGCGCGGGCAGCGATCAGTTGCCACAGTTCCGACGCCAGCGCGCACAGGCCCGAAGCGAGCGTGAACAGCAGGATGCCGCCGACCAGCAAGCGGCGCCGGCCCACCAGGTCGCCCAGCCTGCCAACGCTGACGACCAGCGTCGTCACGGCCAGCAGATAGGCCAGCACCACCCATTGGACATGCTGGAAGGTGGCATCGAAGGCGAGCGCCAGCGCCGGCAGGGCGACATTGGCGATGCTGGTTCCCAATGAGGAAAGCAGCGTGGTCAGCGAGAGCGCGGCCAGCGCGCGCCCGGCGGCGCGCGCGAGCGGCGGAGTGGTGATATTCATAAGGGCGTCCTGGTTGATTGCTTACCAAGCATCGTACCGGCGCGCGGGATACGGCGGAAGGCGCAGCAATTGCAGCTTATTAGTGCAGCTGACGCCATATATGAAACGCATCCGTGCTATCGTTGAGGCATGACTTCCCCCGATTTCAACTTGCTCGTTACGCTGGATGTGCTGCTGTCCGAGGGCAGCGTGGCGCGTGCGGCGCGGCGCCTGCGGCTCAGTCCGTCGGCCATGAGCCGGGCGCTGGCGCGGCTGCGTGTAACCACCGGCGACCCGCTGCTGGTGCGGGCCGGACGCGGCCTGGTGCCTACGCCGCGCGCGCTGGAACTGCGCGAGCGCGTCAGCCAGCTGGTGCAGGAAGCCGAGTCCGTGCTGCGGCCGGCGGAACGGCTGGACCTTGCCGGCCTGGTGCGCACATTCACGATCCGCGCGCGGGAAGGCTTCATCGACAATTTCGGCGCCGAGCTGATCGCCCGTGTCTCGGCCGAAGCGCCCGGCGTACGGCTATGCTTCATCGACAAGTTGGACAAGGAAAGTACCGGGTTGCGCGACGCGACGGTGGACCTGGAAACAGGCGTGGTCGGCAAGGCCACCGGCCCGGAAGTGCGCACCCGCGCGCTGTTTCGGGACCGCTTCGTGGGCGTGGTGCGCGCCGGCCATGCGCTTGGCGAGGGCACGGTGACGGCAGCCCGTTACGGCCAGGGCCGGCACGTCGCGGTATCGCGGCAAGGACAGGAAAGAGGGCCGATAGATGAAGCACTACGGCAAGCGGGTCAAGAGCGGACGGTGGTCACCGTTGTCGGCAGTTTCGCAGCAGCGCTGGCGCTGGCCCGCGCCACGGATCTGATCGCCAGCGTGCCTGAACGACAAACCGGCAAACTGCGCGACGGCCTGCACAGCTTCCCGCTGCCGCTGGCCGCGCCGCAAATCACGGTGTCCATGCTGTGGCATCCGCGCATGGAAGCCGACCCGGCCCACCGCTGGCTGCGCGGCCTGGTTCACGCGATCTGCGCTGCGGAAGGCTAAGCCGATCGGCCTTGCTCGCGAGTGTGGCAGACGCGGACGATGGCGACGGTCGAGTCCGGAATCCGCGCGGGGAGTGGGGTGTCTTTTCCAGGCTGCCGGTCCACGCCTTGGGCCGCCTCCATGCAATATGCCGTGGCCTTACTGTATGAGCATTTCATGCAGTACCGCGGGGGCATCCGCGTAGAGCTTGACGACTGTCGAACTGCGGGTGCCGTAGCCGGGGGACTCGATGCGCACTGCCGACAGCAGGCGCTCCACCTCGATCGGCACGCCGGTTTCCGGCAGGCGCAGGTCGGGGGCGCGGGTGGTGTCGGCCAGCATTTCGAAGTAGGCGTCGTCCGGCGCGCCGAGGCACAGCAGGCTGGCGAACTGGGCTTTCGTCTTCAGCACTTTCGGCCACGGCGAGTCCAGCGTGGCGTTGGACAGGCCGTAGATGCCGGGTGTCAGCGGCTGGCCGTTGCGCGGGTCGCCGTCGCCCTTGTTGGAGTACCAGATCAAGGTGTCGCGGTCGCCAATGACAAGGTTGAAGCCGTTGTAGGCATGCGCGCCTTCGCGGATATGGTCGATATACTCGGCCGGCGACAGGCTGCCGGCCAGGAAGTCGGACACCAGCTGCCCGCGCGAGGGCGCATCGGCCTTGTGTTCCTGCGGCGCGCGGATGTTTGTGATGGCCGCAAAGCGGGGCGAAGCGCCGCCTGCCGCGGCGCCGGCGTCCGCCCCGGCGTCGTTCCCGGCCTGGCTGATGCCCATCCAGCTGCCGCCGGCCTTCAGGTCGCGGCCCGCATAAATACGCGGCTGGTCCGGCCATGGTGCAGCCGGGGCCGCTTCGCGCGCGTAGTACTCATCGCGGTTGGCGGCGGCAATCAGCGGCACGGCCGGCACCACTTGCCACGCGAAAACAATCAAACACATGAGTTCAAGTCCGTAAAAACTTCAGTGTGGCGGGGGCCGGCGGTCAGCGGCGCCAGCCCCGACTGCTGGACGGCGGCCGACAGCGCGGCCTCGAACCCGTCCGGCACCGCCGGATAAACTTCCATCCAGGTCTGCAAGCCATCCCTGGCCTGCGGACGGCGCTTCAGCTGCGGCGCGGCGCCGCAAGCGCTGGCCAGCCCGGCCTGCATGGCCGTGACCGCTCCGTGCAGGGCTGCCGTGTCGGCTTCCCGCACCTGGTAGTAAATATACAAATCGGTCATGTCAGACGTCGAGCTTGTCCAGCACGTAGGGCATGGGCAGGAACTCCAGCGCCACGCCGTGCGCCGCAGCCAGGCGCACCTGGCCCTGCTCCAGCGCATCGAGCTTCATTTCCACCAGCGCGTCCACGCCGCCCAGGCCGTTCGGCGCGGCGTTGACCACCATGCCGCAAGGCTGGGAAGGGTCGGACTCGGCGAACACTTCCGCACCCGCAGCTGCGGACGGGTCCGCAATGCGCACCAGGGCCGTGCGGCGCTTGAGCTTGCCCAGATACTGGCTGCGCGCGATGATTTCCTGGCCCGGATAGCACCCCTTCTTGAAATTCACGCCGCCCAGCAGCTCGAAATTGATCATCTGCGGCACGAACTGCTCCTGGGTGCCGGCGCCGATCTGCGGCACGCCGGCGTGGATCTCGGCCAGGCGCCAGGCTTCGTTGCCGCCCACGTTCAGCTTGTCCGCCAGCACCGGTGCGACGGTGGCGGCGATGTCCGCCGAGGTCAGCCACAGGTAGCGCGGCGCGCCGAAGGCGTCGGCCACGCGCAGCAGCGTGCCGAGTGCGTGCTCGGTCTTGCTGTACGGGCGCTCGGGCAGCGGCTCGAACCAGGTCTGCAGCACCGCTTCGGCCATGCCGCCGCCCAGGCCCAGCACCACTTGCGTGCCTGGTGCATCGGTCGCGTCGGCCAGCTTGGTCTTGGCGCGCAGCACGAACATGCTCAGGCGTTTTTGCAGCGGAGGCTGGATTTCGCGCGGCAATTGCAGGAAGATGGATTCTTCGTTGCGCCACATCAGGAAAGTGGCTTGCAGCCGGCCTTTCGGGGTGCAGTAGCCGGCCAGGCGCACGTCGTCCTGGCCCAGGTGTTCGACGTCGTTGGTGAGCTGATTGTGCAGGAAACCGGCCGAGTCTTCGCCGGTCAATGCGATCAGGCCCTGGTCGGTGACGGCGGCAACAAAGCCCACGGCCAGTTCGGTCGGGGTCAGCGGCTTGCCCTGCGGCGTTAGAAGTTGATTCCAGTTACTCATAAATTCCAATAATTTGACGATTAAAGCATTATCATTACGGCCTAATTATAGTGATGTAGAAGAATTCGCGCCGGACACCGCAAAAAAGCGCGTGCTCGGCATTAACTGCCGGCCTTGACTGCCGGCCAAGTGGCTAGCAAAGATGGCATTCATAAAAAAGACGATAGTATTGGGTATCCTGGCTGCTGCCGCAGCCGGCGGGGGATTTGCCTGGTGGGCCAGGCAGCCCATCATCACGGAAGAGCCGCCGATCGATTTCACCATCGTGCCCGGCAGCGGCGCGCACGCAGCAGGCCAGCAGATCGCCGAAGCCGGCGTTCCGATCCAGCCGCTGCTGTTCAACCTGCTGGCCCGTTTCACGCAAAAGTCGTCCAAACTCAAGGCTGGCGCGTATGAGCTCAAGCCCGGCACCACGCCGCTGCGGCTGATTGACCAGCTGGTGCGCGGCGAGTTCGCGCAGGAGCAACTGACCATCATCGAAGGCTGGACCTTCCGCCAGATGCGCCAGGCCGTGGCCACCCACAAAGGCTTGAAACACGATACCGTCGCCATGTCCGACACGGAACTGATGGCGCTGGTCTCGCCCGAGTTCAAGGCGCCCGAAGGGCTGTTCTTCCCGGATACCTATCTGTTCGCCAAGGGTTCGAGCGAGCTGGCCATTTTCCGCCAGGCGCACACCATGCTGATCGCCAAGCTGAGCGAGGCCTGGGAAAAGCGCGATCCGAACCTGCCCTACAAGAACCCCTACGAAGCGCTGACCATGGCGTCCATCGTGGAAAAGGAAACCGGGCAGAAGTCCGAGCGCGGCATGATCGCCGGCGTGTTCGTCAACCGCCTGCGCCTCGGCATGCTGCTGCAGACCGACCCCACCGTGATCTACGGCATGGGCGCCAGGTATGACGGCAAGATCCGTAAAAAGGACCTGGAGACCGACACCCCTTACAATACCTACACCCGGGCCGGCCTGCCGCCGACGCCGATTGCCTTGCCGGGCATGCAGTCGCTGACGGCGGCACTGGCTCCCGCCAAGACGCCGGCGCTGTATTTCGTTTCGCGCGGCAACGGCACCAGCCAGTTTTCCGATAATCTGACCGACCACAACCGGGCAGTGAATCAGTACCAACGTTAAAGAATTCAGAGTTACATGAAACAATATAGCGGCAAGTTCATCAGTTTCGAAGGCATAGACGGCGCCGGGAAATCGACCCACATCAGCTTTGTGACCGACTACATCCGCGCGCGCGGCATCCAGCTGGTCAGCACCCGCGAGCCGGGCGGCACGCCGCTGGGCGAGAAGATCCGCGAGTTGTTCCTGCACGAGAAAATGCACCTGGAAACCGAAACCTTGCTGGTGTTCGCCAGCCGCCGCGAACATCTGGCGCAAGTGATCGAGCCGGCGCTGGCCCGGGGTGACTGGGTGCTGACCGACCGCTTCACCGACGCCAGCTTCGCCTACCAGGGCGCAGGACGCGGCCTGGACCGCGCCAAGCTGGAAACGCTGGCGCACTGGGTGCACGCCGACCTGGAGCCGGACCTGACCTTGTTGTTCGACGTGCCGCTGGAAGTGGCGCGCGCCCGCCTGGATTCCACCCGCGAACTGGACAAGTTCGAGCGCGAGAAGGAAGCCTTCTTTCATGCGACCCGCAACGAGTACCTGCGCCGCGCGGCCGAAGCGCCGCAGCGCTTTCGCGTGATCGACTCCACCCGCAGCATCGCCGTGATCCAGCAGGAACTGGCGGCCATCCTGGACGGCGCATTGGCATGAGCACGGCCATCTACCCCTGGCAGGAAGCGGCCTGGACGCAGCTTAAGGCGCTGCGCGCGCGCATGCCGCACGCCATCCTGTTCCACGGCGCGGCCGGCACCGGCAAGGCCGACTTTATCGAGCATTTCGCCCAGTCGCTGCTGTGCGAGAATGCCGGACCCGGCGGGCACGCCTGCGGCGCCTGCGTCTCCTGCGGCTGGTTCGGCCAGCAGAACCACCCCGACTTCCGCCGCGTGCGGCCCGAGTCCTTCGAGGACGAAGTGACCGGCGAGGGCGAGGATGGCGAGGAAAAGAAGGCGGCCAAGAGCAAGACGCCGTCGAAAGAGATCAAGATCGAGCAGATCCGGCAACTGTCGGACTTCATGAATATTTCCACCCACCGCCAGGGCTTGCGCGTGGTGGTGCTGTATCCGGCCGAGGCGCTCAACATGCCGGCCTCGAACGCCTTGCTGAAAACGCTGGAAGAACCGCCGCCCGGCACGGTGTTCCTGCTGTCATCGAACAGCTTGGACCGGCTGCTGCCCACCATCCTGTCGCGCTGCCGCAAGTTTGCGCTGCCGATGCCCGGGCATGACGAAGCGCTGGCCTGGCTCAAGGCGCAAGGCGTGGCCGACGCCGACAGCTGGCTGCGCGAGCAGGGCGGCGCACCACTGGCGGCCATGGCCCAGTCCGAGTCCGGCAGCCGCGAGGAAATGGACTTGCTGCTGCAAATGCTGGCCCACCCCAGCGTGGAGGCGGCGCTGCGCGCGGCCGACAAAATGCAGAAAGTGCCGCTGGCCGCGCTGGTTTCGTGGCTGCAGCGCTGGCTTTACGATATGTTTTCCTACAAACTGTCAGGCAACATCCGTTATTATCCTCGGTACCGCAAGGAGTTGGCCGGGCTGGCCGACAAGGTGCACACGGCCAGGCTGATGGCGGCGATCAAGGGCGTCAACGAACGCCGCGCAATTGCCGACCATCCCTTGTCGCCCAAGCTGTTTATCGAGGACATGCTGCTGGACTACACGGCTAGCTGCGCTTGAAAGGAACCGAATTGACCGGCAGTACCATCGATCCGAATGCCGTACCGATAGCGCGGCCCACCGTGCTGTCGCTGGCCATCAAGGAAAAGGCTGCGCTGTACGCGGCCTACATGCCGTTCCTGAAGCACGGCGGCATCTTCGTGCCGACCCAGAAGCCCTACAAGATAGGCGACGAGATCTACCTGATCCTCGCCTTGATGGACGACGCCACCAAGTACCCGATCGCAGGCAAAGTAGCCTGGATCACGCCGCCTTCGGCCGCCCACAACAAGGCGCAAGGGATAGGCCTGCATTTCCCCGACGACGAAACCGGCCAGCGCGTGCGCGCCCGCATCGAGGAAATCCTCGGCGCCGCGCTGCGCTCTTCGCGCGCCACGCATACCCTTTAATCATCTTAGCCTTTGCCTATGTCTTTCCGCCACCGCATCGCCACGCTCGACGACCTGCCCACCATCGTCGCCATCTACAACAGCACCGTCGCTTCCCGCGAAGTCACCGCCGACACCGAACCGGTCTCGGTCGAGTCGCGCCTGGCCTGGTTTCACGAGCACACGCCGGAACGCCGCCCGCTGTGGGTGATCGAGCGCGCCGGCGACGATTCGGCCTCACCGGCCGTCCTTGGCTGGATTTCATACTCCAATTTCTATGGCCGCCCGGCCTACTCGGGCACGGCTGAAGTGTCGATCTACATCGACGAAGCGGCGCGCGGCAAAGGCATTGGACGCTACGCCTTGCAGCAAGCAATCGACTTTGCGCCCAGCATCAAGGTGCATACCTTGCTGGGCTTTATCTTCGGCCATAACCAGCCCAGCCTGGGCCTGTTCACCAAGTTCGGCTTTGAAACCTGGGCCAACCTGCCCAAAGTCGCCAACCTCGACGGCATCGAGCGTGACCTGATCATCCTCGGCAAACGCGTCGCCTGAATTGAACGCCACCATGCTGCGTAAACTAGCCTTCGCCCTGATCCTGGGCATTTGCGCAGCACGGCCGGCCGGGGCCGAACTGCTGGGCAACGCCGAGAGCCAGAAGCTGGTGTCCGAAGGGCATGCCCTTCAGGCGGCCGGCAAGTACAAGGAAGCGCTGGACAAGTTCGAAGCGGCGCGCAAGCTGTCGCCTGAGGCGTCCAGCCCCTTGTCCTCGGCGGCCTACCTGCTGCAAATGCTGCTTCCCGGCCTGCCCGAGGACGCCGCCGGCAAGGCGCGGCGGCAGGCCGAGGGCCTGGCGCGCGAAGCGCTGAAGCTGGCGGCCAACGATCCGCTGGCCGCCGAAGTGCTGCGCATGCTGGAGGACCCGATGGCGACTTCCGGCTACAAGCCCAACGCGGAAGCGGACAAGGCGTACACGGAAGGGGAAGTGCTGTTCCACCAGGGCCAGTACGAGGCCGCCCGCGTCAAGTACCGCGAGGCGCAGCTGGCCGATCCCAAGTTTTCCGCGGCCTTCCTGATGGAAGGCGACACCTATTTCATGGAGAAGAACTGGCTGGCTGCCGAAATGCTGTTCAACAAGGCCACGCAAGTGGATCCGCAGAACGCGCAAGCCTGGCGCTTCCTGGCCGATACCCTGGCGCGCCTGGGTAACCGGGCCGGGCTGGAGCACGCCGCCTTGCACGCCGTCGCCGCGCAACCCAGCCAAATGCCGAGCTGGGACCGGCTGGCGGCGGTGGCCAGGCTGGACGGCAAGCCGCTGACGCGCCTGCAAGTGGTGCGCCTCGCCACGGTGTCGCTGGACCCGAAGACCGGCAAGGCCACCATCAGCCTGGCCGAACAGTTCAAAGGCGCCAAGGTCGAGGACAACAGCGATTACGCGGTCTGGCTGGCGTACGCGCTGGCGCAGGCCAATGCGCTCACGTCGGCGGCCAAGGAAGGCCGTACGCTGTCGCCGTTTGCGCTGGAGCAGGCCGGCTGGAGCACCGCCCTCAAGGTGGCCGGCGAGCTGCAGGAGAAGGGGGCGCCGCCGCTGGCGTCTCCCGTGCTGCTGACCTTGCGCGGCCTGAAGTCCCCGGCCGACCTGGAAGCGGCCATCCTGCTGCTGATGTACCGCGAAGCCTACCGGCCGGAACTTGAAGCCTGGAAGAAGGCGCGCCCGGACGGCATCCGCGATTTCGTTGCCGCGTACCGGCTGATGCCCTAGTCAGCGCCCCGGGGCCGGCGCCGGTCCCGGTGTCCGCTGCGCGGGGTTTGGCGCGGGCCCGCTCGCTCGCGTACAATCACGTCATGTTTATCGATTCCCACTGCCACATCAATTTCCCCGAGCTGGCTGCTCGCATGCCCGAGATTCTCGGCAAAATGGCCGAGAACAAGGTGACGCACGCGCTCTGCGTTTCGGTCGACCTGCCGGACTTCCCGCAAGTGCTGGCGCTGGCCGAGCAGTACCCGCACATCTACGCCTCGGTGGGCGTCCATCCCGATTACGAAGACACGCCGGAACCCAGCGTCGAGCAGCTGGTGCGGCTGGCCGACAACCCGCGCATCATCGCCATCGGCGAAACCGGGCTGGACTACTACCGCCTGGAAGGCGACCTGGAGTGGCAGCGTGAGCGCTTCCGCACCCATATCAAAGCTTCAAGAATCACCCGCAAGCCCTTGATTATCCACACAAGATCGGCAAGCGAAGACACCATCCGCATCATGCAGGAGGAGGGGGCCGGCACCGACAAGGGCGGCGTGGCGGGCGTGATGCACTGCTTCACCGAATCGCTGGACGTGGCGCGCGCGGCGATGGCGATGGGTTTTTACATTTCGTTCTCCGGCATTGTCACCTTCAAGAGCGCCAAGGAGTTGCAGGCGGTGGCCATGGAAGTGCCGCTGGAACAGATGCTGATCGAAACCGATTCGCCCTACCTGGCGCCGATGCCGCACCGGGGCAAGATGAACGAACCCGGCTTCGTGGCCCACGTGGGCGAGTACATCGCCAAGCTGAAAGGTGTGCCGGTGGAGCAGGTCGCGCAGCAGACCAGCGACAATTTCTTCAAATTATTCAACGTGCTACGTTGATCTTTTAAGGTAAAACATGATCGTAAAACGCCGGGTATTGTTGTCTCTGCTCACCGCTATCGCCCTGCTGCCGGCCGCCCCGGCGTTTTCCGAGACCGAAGACGAAGTCCAGTTCTTCCGCGCCGCCCAGATCGACAACACGGTGGTGGTGCGCGACGTGCTCAAGCGCGGACTGGACCCGAACCTGCACGAACCGGAGCGCGGCGAAACCGGGCTCATCATCGCCATGCGGCACGACGCCAACCGTGTCTTCAAGCTCCTGCTGGAGCATCCGAAGATCGACCTGGAAGCCCAGTCCGCCAACGGCAGCACCGCGCTGATGATGGCGGCCTTCAAGCGCAACAAGGGTGCAGTGAAGGCCATGATCGCCAAGGGCGCGCAAGTCAACCGCAAAGGCTGGACCCCGCTGCACTTCGCTGCGGCGGCCGGCGACCTGGACATCATGAACATTCTGCTCGAACACCACGCCTACATCGACGCCGGCTCGCCGTCCGGGCTCACGCCGCTGATGCTGGCCGCGCGCGAAGGCATGGAGGACGCCGTGAAGCTGCTGCTGGAGCAGGGCGCGGACGCCGCGCTGAAAGACGGCGCCTTCCGCATCGATGCCGCCGAGTTCGCCGCGCGCGCCGACAAACCCTGGATTACCAAGGCCATCGAGGCCCACCTGGCCGCGAAAGCGGCAAAGTAGACGGTTTTTCCGCGCCAACTCGCCGCTTAACTTTGCCCGGCGGGCAAAGATAATGGCTACGTTGCGCTAACAAGGAAAAACCATGCTGAACGAACGTGAAATAGAGAGCTGCTACCTGGGACAATTCATCCCGGTCCATTACCATCACAACATGCTGATGGACCAGAACCGCATGCACAGCTTCAAGTCGGCCATCGACTACGCCGTCAAGCCGGGCATGAAAGTGCTGGAACTCGGGGGCGGCACCGGCGTGCTCTCCTTCTTCGCCGCAGCCAAGGCCGGCAAAGTCTATTGCGTCGAATTCAACCCGGACATGGTCAAGGAAGCGCGCAAATTCCTCGCCATCAACCCGAACGGTGAAAAAGTCGAAGTCATCCACGCCGACGCGTTCGAATACCTGCCGCCCGAGCCGGTGGACGTGGTGATCTGCGAAATGATCCATGTCGGCATGCTGCGCGAAAAGCAGGTGGAAGTGATCGAATCGTTCAAGCGCCGCTACCTGGAGCGCTTCGGCGGGCCGTTGCCGGTATTTATGCCGGAAGCGGTCATCATGGCGGTGCAGCCGCTGCAGCAGGAGTACGACTTTGAAGGCTTCTTCGCGCCCATCGTGCAGTTCCAGGAAACCCAGGTCATCTATCCCGGCACCGTCGAGATGGCGCAGCCCGCCGTGTACAGCGTGCTCGACTTCACGCAGCCGAACGAGCTGCTGATCGGCTGGGAAGGCAAATTCGTAGTCGAGCGCAGCGGTTGCGTGAACGCCATGCGTTTCGTCACCAAGAACATCCTGTCCGTGGTCCAGGAGCGCAACAGCACCATCGACTGGCTGAACCACTACATGACTCTGCCGCTGGCCAAGCCGGTGCAAGCCAAGGAAGGCGACGTGCTGGCGGTCAGCTTCCAGTACCGCGCCGGCGGCTCGCTGCCGTCGCTGCAGGCCTCGCTGCGGGTGGACGTGCTGTACGAATCGGCGCTTCAGCCCCACCACTACGCCCCGGCTTTCGCCTGAGGGCGCCATGGCGGTATACTCCGGGTTTTGATTAAAGAGTATTCGCCATGGAACAAGAAGACCGCCGCTACATCGTGCAACAGAAGAAGATCTCGGAAGGCGACAAGCCGCCCGTGTTCGCGAAGGTAATGCGCAGCAAGGAGGGCGTGTTCGAGGGCGTATCCTTCATCAAGTCGAAGGAAAAAGCCACGATTTTGACCGTGCCCGAGGCCGAGCAGGCCATCGCCTGGGCCCAGAAGAAAAAGCCGAACGCAAAAGAGTACGAAACCAAGATCATCTGCGTCGGCCAGTAATTCAGCCATGCCCTATGCCGCCTGTCCGCGTGACAGGCGGACCAGCAATTCTCCCAGCTCTGACGCTGGGGCGGCTGGAAAGGGAGATGAAGTTGCTTATGCGTTTATAAATCCTGCAAAATCCATCGCCCCGGTTGACGAAAGTTAAGCTGCGCGCTTGTCCAGCAGGCGGGCGCGGGCGCTTTCGTATTCGGCCGTGAGGCGGCTGACCAGTTCGGCCACCGTCGGCGCGTCTTCCATCAGGCCCACGCCTTGGCCTGCGCCCCAGATGTCGCGCCAGGCCTTGGCTTCGCTCGAGCTGCCCGAGCCGAAGTTCATGGCCGATTTGTCGGCTTCCGGCAGCGCGTCCGGGTCCAGGCCGGCTGCCACGATGGATTTCTTCAGGTAATTGCCGTGCACGCCGGTGAACAGGTTGGTGTAGACGATGTCCGCCGCCGTCGATTCGATAATGGCCTGGCGGTAGCTGTCATCCACGTTCGATTCCTGCGTGGCCAGCCAGCGCGAGCCAATGTAGGCGAAGTCGGCGCCCATGGCCTGCGCGGCCAGGATGGCGTCGCCGGTGGCAATCGAACCGGACAGGGTGATCGGTCCCTTGAAGAATTTCCGCACTTCTCCCACCAGCGCGAACGGCGACAAGGTGCCGGCATGGCCGCCGGCGCCGCTGGCCACCAGGATCAGGCCGTCCACGCCCGCTTCCAGCGCTTTCTGTGCGTGGCGGATCGAAATCACGTCATGCAGCACTATGCCGCCGTAGCTATGGATGGCGTCGAGCATCTCTTTCGGCGGCGCGCGCAGCGAGGAGATGATGATGGGCACTTGATGCTTGACGCACATTTCCACGTCGTGCGCGAGGCGGGTGTTGGACTGGTGCACGATCTGGTTGACGGCGATGGGCCCGATAATGGCGTCCGGATTGGCTGCCTTGTAGGCGGCCAGCTCGGCTTTCAGCTCGGTCAGCCAGGTGTCCAGCAGCTCGGCCGGCCGCGCGTTCAGCGCCGGGAAGGAGCCGACTATGCCGGCCTTGCACTGCGCCGCCACCAGTTTCGGGCCGCTGGCGATGAACAGCGGCGAGCCGATCACAGGCAGGGCCAGGTTGCGCAATACCTCGGGGATGTGGTTCGATGTCATGATATGCTCCGTCGGGTTAGGTCTGATACGATGTTATCAGAAAAAACGCTGTTTTTTCCATTGAAATTTAGAGTGCAGCTTCATGAATAAAGCCAAAGTGGTCGATTTCCGCCAGGAACAGGAAGATTTGCGGGGCGCGCTGCGCCAGGGCATGCTGGACGCCGCCAGCCGTTTGCTGGTGGAGGAGGGGCCGGCCGCGCTCACGGTGCGCAAGGTGGCCGAGGCGGTTAATTGCTCAACCACGCTGCTGTATTCCATCTTCGGCGGCAAGGACGGACTGAGCAACGCGCTCTACCTGGAGGGCTGCGAGCGCCTGAAGCGCGACTTCGCCGCCGCCGAGCCGGAACTGGCGCAGACCGATGCGCTGCAAGGCGTCTGGATCTGCGCCCGCGCCTACCTCGACTACGCGCGCCGCAACCCGGCCTACTACCAGGTGATGTTCGGCGACGCCATCGCCGGCTTTATTCCGCCGCTGGCGTCGCGCGTGTCCGCCTGGGGCACCTTCACGCCATTGATCAGGCAGTTCGAGCGCTGCATGGAGCAGGGCCTGCTGCCGAAGTCCAGCCCCACGGCGGCGGCGCGCCTGCTGTGGGCGGCGCTGCACGGGATCGCCAGCCTGGAGCTGAAGGGCTTCTACCTGAAGAAGGAACACCCCGACGCGCTGTTCAAGTCGGCCGTGCGCGCGGTGCTGCTGTCGCTGCAAGACCCCGAGACTTGAGTATGTACTTTTAGGCAAACGTGACAAAGCGTGCATTTTTCACGCGGGCAAGCTGCTATCCTGTGGGCCAGTTGCTTTTCTAACCCAGGGGATGGCCCAATGACGATTTCACAGGAAACAGAGACTTTTTTCAACAAGCCGGTAGCCGCCTTCGTGCCCGGCGAGGCGATCGACACTGGGAAGTCGGTCTACCGCCTGGCGCTCGACTATGACGACGAGAAGGAAATGGTGGTCCTGATCGACGAATTCCTGGCCCAGGCCGACAAGGCAGAGCTCGACGCGCTGATTATCGGCAGCTGGGGCGCGCCCGCGGAAAATGGCGTGGAGGACATCCTGGCCAAGCTGGTTGCCCTGGCGCCGGAGTTGCCCAAGCTGCGCGCGCTGTTCATCGGCGACATGACGTTTGAAGAGTGCGAAATCTCCTGGATCATCCAGGGCGATTACACGCCTTTGCTGGCGGCTTTCCCGCAGCTGGAAGCCTTGCGCATCCGTGGCGGCACCGACCTTGAGATCTCGCCCTTCACCCATCAGGCGCTGCGTTCCTTCACCATCGAAAGCGGCGGTTTGCCTGCCGGGGTGGCGGAATCGCTGGCGGCGTCGTCCATGCCCAAGCTGGCCCACCTCGAGCTGTGGCTCGGCACTGAGGAGTACGGCTTCTCCGGGGACGTGGCACTGTACCGCCGCGTGCTTGACGCGCTGCTGACGCCGGAATTGAAGTACCTGGGATTGCGCGATTCGGAAATCGCCGATGAACTGGCCGTCATGCTGGCTTCCCATCCAGTGCTGGGGCAGCTCGACACGCTAGACCTGTCGCTGGGTACCATCGGCGATACCGGCGCCGAGGCCTTGTACGGCAGCCAGCTGGTAGCCCGGCTCACATGCCTGAATCTGTCGCACCATTACATTTCGGCTGCATGGCAGGCCAAGCTCGGCACCCTGCCACTGCAGGTGCTGCTGGACGATCCGGCGCAGGAAGACGACGGTGACCGCTACGTTGCCGTTGGCGAGTAATTGCCCGATAGCTGGTGCACCGCTGGTGAATAGGCTGCCGTTCGTACTGCTGGGCGTTGGCTCGGGCAAGCGGGTGCGGCTGATGCAGGCCGCGCGCGGCGGGCTGGGCCTGGCGCCGGCGGTGCTGGTCGAGTGGAGCGCGTGGCTGGGCCAACCGGCGCTGCTCGAAGCGGCGCTGGCCCGGCCCTGCGTTTTCAAGATCGAATCCCCCGGCGACGATCCGGCCTTGCACCACCAGCTGGTGCGGGAGGGCGCGCGGGCGTTCGGCTGCGCCGCGCCGCCGGCGCCCGAGTTCGGGGAGCTGGCCGTGTCGCCGATATGGTACGCCGGCCTGTCCACCGCCATGGCGCGCATCGCCGCGCTGGTGGCCGGGCGGCCCCACGTGCGGGTGCTGAATGCGCCCGATGAACTGCTGCTGATGACGGACAAGCTGCGTTGCCAGCAGCACCTGATCGCCCACCAGGTGCCGGCACCCCGGCTCTTTGGGCCGCTGGACGGCTATGCCCATTTGCGGGCCATCATGGACCAACATTGCCTGAACCAGCTGTTTGTGAAGGCGCGCTACGGTTCCAGCGCCTCCGGCGTGATCGCTTACCGCCGCAACAGCCGAGGGGCCGAGCAGGCCACCAGTTCGGCGCACCTGGTGGCGGGCGCGGGCGGTGCGCGCCTGTACAACGTGAAGCAACTGCGCCGCTACCACAGGCAGGACGACATCGTGCAGCTGGTCGACTTGCTGGCGGGCCAGCAGGCGTATGCGGAAGCCTGGCTGCCCAAGCCGCGCTGCGCCAACGGGCACTTCGACGTGCGCATGCTGACCCTGGCCGGCCAGCCGGCGCACCGCGTGGCGCGCATGGGGACGCAAATGATGACCAATCTCCACCTGGGCAACCAGCGCGCGCAGACCGACAGCTTGCTGGCCGCCCCGGACCAGCTCGTGCTGGAGCACGCGGCCTGCCTGGCGGCGGCGGCCTTCCCGGCCAGCCATGTGATCGGGCTGGACATCGTGGTGCGGCGCGGCCACGCGCACGTGCTCGAAGCCAACGCCTTCGGCGACCTGCTGCCCGGACTGCTGCACAAGGGCTGGGACAGCTATGCCGGGCAGCTGCAGGCATTGCCGCGCCATGAAACCTGATCCGAACGCGATTCCGGACATGCGGGCGGTGGTGGGCAGCCACGACATCGTCTTCATCACCCTCGACACCTTGCGCTACGACGTGGCGCAGCAGCTGTTCCTGGACGGCGAGCTGCCGGTGCTGGGGCCGCACCTTCCGCCCGGCGGTTGGGAGCGGCGCCACAGCCCGGCCAGTTTCACCTACGCCGCGCACCATGCTTTCTTTGCCGGCTTCCTGCCGACGCCGGCCGCGCCGGGCCGCCACGCGCGCCTGTTCGCCACCGCCTTTCGCGGCAGCGAGACCACGTCGGCGCACACCTGCGTGTTCCAGGAGGAGAGCATCGTCGCCGGGCTGTCCGCGCGCGGCTATCGCACCATTTGCGTAGGCGGCGTGGGTTTTTTCAACAAGCTCACGGCGTTGGGGCGGGTATTGCCGGCCATGTTCGACGAGAGCCACTGGTCGCCCGCGATGGGTGTCGGCCAGCGGCGCTCGGCCGAACGCCAGGTGGCCCTGGCGCTGCAGCGGCTGCAGGAAATCCGCCGGGCCGGCGGCCAGCGCGTCTTTCTGTTCATTAACGTGGCGGCGATCCATGCGCCCAACCGGGTGCACCTGCCCGGCAGCGCCGCCGATACTGTTGAAAGCCACGCGGCCGCGCTGCGCCATGTGGACGCCGCGCTGGCGCCGCTGCTGGCCGGCTGCGCGGCGCCCGGGCCGGCCTTTGTCATCCTGTGTTCCGACCACGGCAGCGCCTATGGCGAGGATGGCTACCAGGGCCACCGCGTGGCGCATGAAACGGTCTGGACCGTCCCCTACGCGCATTTCTTCATCGAACAACAAGGAGCGAGCCCACCGTGAACCAATCCGATGCCCCGGGCACACTGGCACAGCGCCTGCGCCTGACCCCTTACCAGGCGTATTCCTATTCCTACCCGCACAAGGCGGCTTACCGCGCCTTGCCGCAGCCGGAATCGCTGGAGCGGCTGTGGGCCGAGCAGGACCGCTCGGCCCTGTTCGCCTATATCCACGTGCCGTTCTGCGAAATGCGCTGCGGCTTCTGCAACCTGTTCGCCATGGCGCGTCCGCAGCCCGAGATGGTGGACCGCTATGTGGCCCAGGTGCTGCGGCAGATGCGGGTGCTGGACCGCGTGCTGGGCGAGCGCCGCTTCGCCCGTTTCGCCATTGGCGGCGGCACCCCGACCTACCTGAGCGCGGCGCAGCTGCAAACGCTGCTGGACGGCGCGCGCGACATCCTCGGCATCGACCTGCACGCCACGCCGGCCGGTATTGAAGCGTCGCCGGAAACCGTCACGCCGGCGCGGCTGGCCGTGTGCCGCAGCATGGGGGTGGACCGGGTAAGCCTGGGCATCCAGAGTTTCGCCGCCGGAGAAATGCGCGCGCTGGCCCGTCCGCAACAGAACAGTGTGGTGCAGCAGGCCATCGCGCGCATCCGCGCTGCCGGTTTCCCCACCCTGAACCTGGACCTGATCTACGGCATCGCAGGACAGAGCGTCGCCAGCCTGCTGGCGTCGATCGACAGCGCGTTGGCATTCGCGCCGGAAGAGCTGTACTTGTATCCGCTGTACGTGCGGCCGCATACCGGCCTGGGCAAGCTGGCCAGCCGCAAAGGCGTCACCTCGTTCGACCCGGTGATGCTGGCGCAAGCCGGCGACAGCCGCCTCGACCTGTACCAGGCGGCGCGCGACCATTTGCTGGCGCACGGCTACCAGCAGGTGTCGATGCGCATGTTCCGCGCTCCCCATGCGCCCGCGCAGGACGGCCCGTCCTACTGCTGCCAGAACGACGGCATGGTTGGCATGGGGGCGGGGGCACGCGCCTATACGCAGCGGCTGCACTATTCAACGGACTACGCGGTGGGCCGCAGCGGCACCGCCGATATCATCGAAGCCTACCTGGCGCTCGGCGAGGACGGCTTCGCCCAGGCGCATCACGGCTTTGCGCTGGGGCCGGAGGAGCAGCGCAGGCGCTACGTGATCCAGTCGCTGCTGACGGAGCCCGGGCTCGACCGGGCCGCCTACCGCGCGCGCTTCGGCAGCGACTGCCTGCGGGACCTGCCCCAGCTGCTGGAGCTCGACCAGCTGGGCCTGCTTGAGGGCGAATCGGACCTGATGCGCCTGAACCAGCGCGGCTATGCCTACGCCGATACGATAGGGCCGTGGCTGGCCTCGGACGCTGTGCGCGCGCTGATGGCCGAGGGCGGACCTGCATGCTAGCCGGGCCGCAGGCGCTGGCGATGGCGCCGGCCGCCGCGCTGGCGGCAGGGCAGGGGCTGACCCTGCTGTACCGGGGCACGTTGGAAAGCTGCAACTACACCTGCGGCTACTGTCCGTTCGCCAAGCGCGTCGACAGCCGGGCCAGGCTGGCGCGCGACGCGGCCGAGGTGGCCCGCTTCACCGCCTGGGCGGCGCAGCGGCAGGACCCGCTCAACGTGCTGTTTACCCCCTGGGGCGAAGCGCTGGTGCGGCGCCATTACCGGACCGCAATCCAGGCGCTGTCGCTCATGCCGCACGTCGGCCAGGTGGCGCTGCAGACCAATCTGTCGGGTCCGCTCGCCTGGCTGCAGGATGCGGACCGCAACAAGATCGGCCTGTGGTGCACCTACCATCCGGACCAGACCAGCCTGGAACGCTTCCTGGAGCGCTGCGGCCGCCTGGAGCGGCTGGGTGCGCGCTTTTCGGTCGGCGTGGTGGCCATGCGCGAGCATTTCGGCGCCATCCGCGCGCTGCGCGCGGCGCTGCCGGCCCGGCACTACATCTGGCTCAACGCCTACGACCGGCGCGGCCCGGGCTACTACCGCGAGGAAGACCTGGCGTGGCTCGACGCGCTGGATCCGTGGTTTGCCTACAGCCGCAGGCCGGCGCCGTCGCGCGGCAAGCCATGCCGGGCGGGCGCCGACGTGCTGTCGGTGGATGGGGATGGGGAGTTGCGGCGCTGCCACTTCCTGCCTGAGCGGCTGGGAAACCTCTATACGGACCCGCTGGAACAGCTGCTGCAGCAGCGCTCCTGCCCGCGCCACAAGTGCGACTGCTACATCGGCTATGCGCACCGCGAGGACTTGCCGTTCTATTCGGACTTCGGCAGCGGCGTGCTGGCGCGCATCCCCGTGCGGCCGGGCGGCGCCGGCTGAGGGGCCAGAAGCGCAGGCGCACGGGGCGGCGCGCCGTTCGGCCCCGCTTTTCTGCCTTTTGTCGGTCCAGCGTGCAGCCGGTCGCATCGCGGCTGGCAGGGCCGCCGCTTCGGTTACATTAACGTTGTCCGTAACGTACCGTCCTGGAGCGCATCATGCTGAGTTTTATGTTGTGGCTGGTTCTGCTGTTCTTGTGCTGGCCGCTGGCCCTGCTGGCTTTGCTGCTCTACCCGCTGGTGTGGCTGGTGCTGCTGCCGTTCCGGCTGATCGGCGTCGGCGCGGAAGCCGTGTTCGAGCTGCTGCGCGCCATCGTCATGCTGCCGGCCCGCGTGCTGCGCGGTTCGCCCGGCCGTTAAAACTCCACCAGCACGCCTGCGCCCACCGACATCTGGGCGTAGTTGTAGTCGATCAGGCTCTGGCCGTAGCCGGTGCTGCCTTGCAGATAACCCTTCAGATTGTCCCGCAGCGGGAAATTCCAGCCCAGCTGCAGGAAGCCGTGCTTGGTGCTCAGGTTGCGGCGCGCCAGCAGTGAGTACTCGTGGCCGGCGTTGCGGTAGGCCAGGCGCAAGTCGCCCCGGCCCATGTAGTCGCTGATGTCGATGTTGTCGTTGTCCGATTTGGCGTTGTCCAGCCTGCGCCAGTAGCGCAGCGAGCCGCTGAAGTGCTTGCCCCATTCGCCGCCCACCTCGGCATAGAGCCGGTTCCAGCTGCGCGACAGCGTGGAAGTCTGGCCGTTGGACTGGTGCACCAGGCCGAAATTCACATAGCGTAACCGCGCCTCGCCGATGCCGGCGGTCAGCGGCGCCACCGCCATCAGCTCGGGCTGGTAGTTGGTTTCGCGGAACGGGCTGGAGGCGGAACGGTTGTAGGCCTGCCAAAAGCTCTGCTGGGTGTAGGCGAACCACAGGTCGAATGGGCTGTTGGCGATGCCTTCCATCATCTTCATCTTGAAACTAAGCTGGTAGCTCAACTCCACGTGCTGGCTTTTCAGTCCGGCCGGCGTGAAATCCTTGAACGGGCCGTCATTGGTGCCATTGCTGTAGTTGGCCAGCAGCAGGTAGGTATCGCGGTGCGGGCTGAACGAGAACACGCCGCGCTTGGACGGCCTATCCAGCTCCCAGCGCTGCACCATGCGCGACAGTTCCCGTTCCGGCTCGGCGCCGTTCACCGCATCCATGGCGGTGGGCGCGGCTTCGGCCTTGGCAGCCGCCACCGCCGGGGCGATCACGGCAGCCGTTTCCGTGGCTGGCGCCGCGTGGGTGCCCGGGGCGGCGCCGGCGGGCGCCGGCGTCGAAGCCAGCGGCCCTTTTTTGGCCAGCGCGTCGTAGCAGGCCAGGCGGGCGCTCGGGTCGCCCAGCGTGGAACAGCGCTGCAGCAGGACTTCGACTTCGGCAGCGTCCTGGGCGCAGGCGGGTAGCGGCGCGATGGCGCTTAGCGCCGCAGTGGCGATCAGGGACTGGATGGTGTGCTGCGATCGGGTCTGGTTGGTCTTCATGGGATGACGAAAAGTATGCGTTGGCAGGCAGTCTATATTGATTATTGGCAAATGCGGCGCACTACAGGCGAATATCGCCGGTGCATACCCCTCTTTTGGGTGGGCTTGAATTCTGTCAAGCACGCCATACTTCAGTGATCCTGAGTTGCCATTACTGTTAGAATCAACGACGACCCACTGCCGGGCCCTCGTTCCAAGGAGATTGTGATGACCCGCAAGACACCTATCGAGCGTTACCGCAATATCGGCATCAGCGCTCACATCGATGCCGGAAAAACCACCACCACCGAGCGCATCCTGTTTTACACCGGCGTCAATCACAAGATCGGCGAGGTGCACAACGGCGCGGCCACCATGGACTGGATGGAGCAGGAGCAAGAGCGCGGCATTACCATCACGTCGGCCGCCACCACGGCCTTCTGGAAAGGCATGGCCGGCAACTTCCCCGAGCACCGCATCAACATCATCGACACGCCCGGCCACGTCGACTTCACCATCGAGGTGGAGCGCTCCATGCGCGTGCTGGACGGGGCAGTCATGGTGTACGACTCGGTGGGCGGGGTGCAGCCGCAGTCCGAGACCGTCTGGCGCCAGGCCAACAAGTACAAGGTGCCGCGCATCGCTTTCATCAACAAGATGGACCGCGTGGGCGCGGACTTCTTCCGCGTGCAGCAGCAGATCAAGGACCGGCTGAAAGGCACCGCCGTGCCGATCCAGATTCCGCTGGGCGCCGAGGACAATTTCCACGGCGTGGTGGACCTGGTGAAAATGCGCGCCATTAACTGGGACGACGCCAGCCTGGGCGTGAAATTCACCTATGAGGAAATCCCCGCCGACTTGAAAGAGCTGGCGCAGAAGTGGCACGACCACATGGTGGAAGCGGCCGCCGAGGGTTCGCCCGAACTGCTGGACAAATACCTGAATGGCGAAGCCTTGAGCGAGGCCGAGATCAAGCAGGGCCTGCGCGCGCGCACCATCCGCAACGAGATCGTGCCCATGCTGGCCGGCAGCGCGTTCAAGAACCGGGGCGTGCAAGCCATGCTGGACGCTGTGATCGAGTACCTGCCTTCGCCGGTCGACGTGCCCGCCATCAACGGCCACGACGAGCAGGACAACCCGATCGAGCGCCATCCGACGGACGACGAGCCGTTCTCGGCGCTCGCCTTCAAGATCATGACCGACCCCTTTGTGGGCCAGCTGACCTTCTTCCGCGTCTATTCCGGCGTGGTCAATTCGGGCGACACGGTGTACAACCCTACCAAGAGCCAGAGGGAGCGCCTGGGCCGCATCCTGCAGATGCACGCCAACGAGCGCAAGGAGATCAAGGAGGTCTACGCCGGCGACATCGCGGCGGCGGTGGGCCTGAAGGCCGTCACCACCGGCGATACGCTGAGCAATCCGGACCACGTGATCGTGCTGGAGAAGATGATTTTCCCCGAGCCCGTGATTTCGCAGGCGGTGGAACCGAAGACCAAGGCCGACCAGGAAAAGATGGGCATCGCCTTGAACCGCCTGGCGCAGGAAGACCCGTCGTTCAAGGTGCACACAGACCAGGAATCGGGCCAGACCATCATGTCCGGCATGGGCGAGCTGCACCTGGAGATCCTGGTGGACCGCATGCGGCGCGAGTTCGGCGTGGAGGCGACCGTGGGCAAGCCGCAGGTGGCGTACCGCGAAACCATCACCAAGACCGCCAGCGACGTGGAAGGCAAGTTCGTCAAACAGTCCGGCGGGCGCGGCCAATATGGCCACGCGGTGCTGACGGTGGAGCCGGCAGCGCCGGGCAAGGGCTATGAGTTCGTCGACGCCATCAAGGGCGGTGTGATACCGCGCGAATTCATCCCGGCGGTGGACAAGGGCATCCAGGAGACCTTGCAGACCGGCGTGCTGGCGGGCTATCCGGTGGTGGACGTGAAAGTGACGCTCACTTTCGGCTCCTACCACGACGTGGACTCGAACGAGAACGCATTCCGCATGGCCGGCTCGATGGCCTTCAAGGAGGGCATGCGGCGCGCTTCGCCGGTGCTGCTGGAGCCGATGATGCACGTGGAGGTGGAGACGCCGGAAGAGTTCATGGGCAACGCCATGGGCGACCTGACGGCGCGGCGCGGCATGGTGCAGGGCATGGACGAGATCCCGGGCGGCGGCGGCAAGATCATCCGCGCGCTGGTGCCGCTGGCCGAGATGTTCGGCTACTCCACTACCTTGCGTTCGCTGACGCAGGGCAGGGCGACCTACACCATGGAGTTCAAGCATTATGCCGAGGTGCCGAAGCACATCCTCGACCAGATTGCGGTGTCGTCGAAGGGCCGGGGGCACTAACCGGCAGCGCGCAACCCGCCGCCTTCCGGGCGGCACAGCATGGCGGCGAAGTCCGCGGCGGGGACAGGTTTGCTATACAGATAGCCCTGTCCCTGCTCGCAGCGCAGCAGCCGCAGCAGCTTGGCTTCTTCCTCGGTTTCTATCCCCTCGGCCACCACCTTCAAGTCCAGGTTGTGCGCCAGCGACACGATGGTGCTGACCAGGCCCATATAGCCTGCGTCGTGCGCCATCTTCATCACGAACGAGCGGTCTACCTTGAGCACGTCCACCGGCAGCGTCACCAGGTAGGCCAGCGACGAGTAGCCGGTGCCGAAATCGTCGATGGCGATCGGCACGCCGTGGCTGCGGATGCGGGTCAGGATGTCCACCACCCGCGCATGGTCGGCCACCAGGCTGCTCTCGGTGATTTCGATCGACAGCGGCTGCAGCTCGGCGCCGGCGGTCTGCAGCACCCGTTCGATATCGCCGATCAGCGTATCGCAGCGGAACTGCGCCGGCGCCACGTTGACGGCGATCTGCGGCGGCTTCAGGCCGGCGTCGTACCACGCGCGCCAATCGGCCATGGCCTGTTCCATCACTTGCCGTCCGGCCGCGATCACCAGTCCGCTGCGCTCCAGCACCGGCACGAATTCGGCCGGCGCCACAATGCCGCGCGTGGGATGGTTCCAGCGTATCAGCGCCTCCGCGCCGGACAGCCTGCCGGTCTTCATGTCGATCTTGGGCTGGTAGTAGTTGACGAACTCGCGCCGCACGATGGCGTCGCGCAGTTCGGACTCCAGGCTCAGCTCACGGGCCAGGGCCTGGTCGGCGTGCCGGTCGTAATAGCCGAAGCGTTCTTCCTTGAGGCGCGCGCCGGCCAGCGCATCCCAGGCTTTCACCAGCAGCGCGTCGGCCGAGGTGCCGTCCTCGGGCAGCGCCGCCGCGCCGGCATTGATGGTGCACCAGATGCGGTGCTCGTCCACGTGATAGGAGCCCTGCAGCAGCGGCACGATGGTGTCGCGCACGAAGGCCGAAGGCGTGCCCGCCTCGTCCGCAGGATAGAACAGCGCAAAGCGCCCGATGCCGATGTGCGACAGCAGCATGCGCGGCGCCACTTCCATGTTCAGGCGCTGCGCGATGGCGCGCATCAGGCCGATGGCGGCGCTGTTGCCGTAGGCCGAACTGATTTCGTCAAAGCGGTTGATGTTAATCAGCAGCACGGTGCCGCGCTGCTCGGCGGCGGCCAGCACGGCGACCTGTTCTTCGAAGTGGGTACGGCTGGGCAGGCCGGTCAGGGGATTGGTGCGCGCCAGCCGGTACAGCTCCTGCGCGTTGACCAGGCGCTCCAGGCCGAAGCTCAGTTCGGAGCCGATCTCGCCGGCGCGCTCCAGGTAGAAGGCGTCGAACAGGTCGCTGTGCAGCGAATACAGCGACAGCACGCCCCAGCGCCGGTTGTTGGCGAACAGCGGGATAGCCATGCAGGAGGCGATGCAGCGCCGCTGGCAGCCGGGGGTGAGCTGGTTGGAGAAACGCATTTCGCCCGCTTCCAGCGCCTCGAGCGCCAGTTCGGGCGTAAACCAGTCGGCGGCGTCCGTGGCCTCGCCGCTGTGCCATTCCCGTTCGGCGCCGTCGCGCTCCACGGAGGTCAGCAGGCGCAGCTTGCCGGTGGTTTCGTCGCAATAGCTGACGTCGACGATCTGGATGCCGGGTTGTGCGGCGATGATGCGGCAGGCCCCGAGGCACAGGCTTTCCAGCGAGCGCGCGCGCGACACCACCGGGGTCAGGCGCGACAGCAGCACATAGAAGCTGTCGTGGCGCACCAGCTTTTCCTGCAGCTCGGCCTGCGTCAGCCGCAGCCGCTCGAGCGCCGCCAGCGCCGCCTGCTGGGCGCAGGGATCGGCCAGCGCGTCGCGCCTGATGTAGGCGGCCAGCCGGGTGGCGTCGTCCTGTGGTGCCGTGAGATCCATGTCAGTCGGTCAGTTTGAATTTCAGCTGTATCGATAGTGCCCCATGCAACCTGTCCTTGTAGCGCGGGATGACGGCGATATTGGCGCCCACGCGCTGGTACTCGAAGCTCATGACGGGAATGGCGGCAAGGAACCAGCCGCCGTCGCGCATCTTGGGATAGCCGTTGAAGCCGCCGACCACCGCGCCCAGGCGCACCGGACCAATTGCAAAGGGCTGGTAGTACAAGCCCGCGTAATTGGAATACTGGCGGTCACTATTATAGAACCGTCCCGCAGTCGCTGCTGCGACCGTGGAGAAACGGTATTCCGCGCCGATGCCGGGATTGCGGTCGTTCAGATTCTTTTCGCGGTCGAAATGGTAGGAATAGAAGCCCGGGTTGATCCATAGTTCGCTCAGCGGCTTGCTTTCCACTAGCTCGAAAGAATACGCATCGCCGGCCATGGCGGCCGCGGGCACCGAGAGGATTGCCGCAGAGGTTAAATTGCCGGCGATTCCGGCCGCCTTTTTCACCGCCTTCGCCGCTATGTGATGTGTCATCCCAACAGTCCTTGATAAATGCCAGTTCGGCGGTCCCGGCATTATAGCCAAGAGCAGGCCCGCTAGTTACAATGGGAATGGAACTAGTTGCCTTGTAACAAGATAGTCACTTCATGGCAATATAATAGTCACACGATAGTCACACCATAGTCACCATCCCGTATCAAACCTTCAGAGAAGAATCACCATGACGATTACCAAACGCCTGATGCTGACCCTGTCAGTGGCATTGCTGGCGCTGCTATTTGTCGGCGGAAACGGCGTGCTGCAGCTGCAGCGTGCGCAAGCCCGCCTCGACACCGTGCAGACAGAACTGATTCCCAGCATCGCCGGCCTGAACATGGCCAAGAATGCCGTGTCCGACAGCCGCTTGGCCGGTTATCGCCTGTCCGTGTTTTCCGCGCCCGCGCCGGCCGAATGCCCGGACCCATGCAAGATGCCGGACAAAGCCTCGCTGCTCAAAGCCTACAACGACGCGCACGCCAAGTTCGACGAGATCCTGGCCAAGTACGAGAAAGAGAACGTCACCGACGAGACCGACCGCAAGATGGTCGAAGCGGACCGCGAAGCGATGGCCACTTACCGCAAGGCGCTGGTGCCCTTCCTGGAAGCTTCGCACGCGGGCGACATGGACGGTGTGCGCGCCACCCTGGTTGGCGGCTCGCCGCTGGCGATCGGCGCGGCCGGCGTGAAGAAAGCGCTGGACGACCATATCGCCTACAACAATACCCTGATCGACAAGGTGCGGGCCGAATCCATCGCCGCCTACCAGTCCGCCTTTACCTTGCTGGTGGGCGTGATCGTCGCCGCGCTGGTGGTGACCGGCTTCCTGGGCTACCAGCTGTACCGCATCATCAGCGTGAGCTTGAGCAATATCCAGGGCACGCTGGAGGACGTGAGCCAATCGCTGGACCTGACGCACCAGGTGCGCGTCGAGCGCATGGACGAAGTGGGGCACACGGCGGTCGCCTTCAACATGCTGCTGGCCGATATCGGCGGCGTGATCGGCAAGGTGCGCACCTCGACCGAGACGGTCAGCTCGGCGTCGCAGCAGATCGCGGCCGGGACCGGCGATCTGTCCTCGCGCACCGCCGCGCAGGCGGCGGCGCTGGAGCAGACCGCGTCCAGCATGGAAGAACTGAGCTCCACCGTCGGCCAGAACGCGGACAACGCGCGCCAGGCCAACCA
Source organism: Massilia sp. Root351 (assembly GCF_001425045.1). Classification (GTDB taxonomy): domain Bacteria; phylum Pseudomonadota; class Gammaproteobacteria; order Burkholderiales; family Burkholderiaceae_D; genus Rugamonas. The sequence continues at coordinate 385,675 of NZ_LMDJ01000023.1, forward strand.
GCTGGCGCTGTCCGCATCGGACGTGGCGGTGAAGGGCGGCAGCGTGGTCGACCAGGTGACCGAGACCATGTCGTCGATCAACGAATCGTCGCGCAAGATCGTGGACATCATCAGCGTCATCGACGGCATCGCCTTCCAGACCAACATTCTGGCGCTGAATGCTGCGGTGGAAGCGGCGCGCGCCGGTGAGCAGGGCCGCGGCTTTGCCGTGGTGGCAACCGAAGTGCGCAACCTGGCGCAGCGCTCGGCGGCGGCGGCCAAGGAAATCAAGGTGCTGATCGAGGACTCGGTGGACAAGGTCGGTTCGGGCACCAAGCTGGTCGAGCAGGCAGGCGCCACCATGAGCCAGGTGGTGACCAGCGTGCGCCAGGTGACGGACATCGTGGCCGCCATCAGCGCCGCGACCGACGAGCAGAACGCGGGTATCGCCCAGGTGCACCAGGCCATCACGCAGATGGACCAGGTGACGCAGGAGAACGCGTCGCTGGTGGAAGAAACGGCCGCCGCCGCGCAGCTGATGCGCGACCAGGCCGAGGAATTGTCGCAGGCGGTGGCCGCCTTCAAGATCAGCGCTGTCGCGGCGCCTCAACCCGCCCGGCAGGCGGCCAACCGTGCCAAGGTCGCCCCTATCGGCACGGCCGTGGCCCGCGCGCCTGCGGCGCCCGCAGCCAAGCGCGCAGCGCCGGCCAAGCTGGCCAACGCCAAGCCTGCCAGCAGCGACTGGGAAGAGTTCTGATATCTGGCAGCTCGCGCCAGTGAGCCGCTGACCAGGCCGCGCCAGAAATGGCGCGGCTTTTTTTTCAGGTCTTGCACGGTACTCCGGAGAACGGAGATCGCCGCCGCAACCTTGCAGCCCTGCGACATCTGTCGGCGCCGCTTCGCAGTGTGGGAGCGGTTGCCATGGCGCCGTCCATTCCCGGGTCGATTGAAAACTACATCAAGCCGCCGCCCGACAACAGCCGGCGGCAAAGAAAGGGAAGGGCGGGCAGCGCGGCTCCGCACGAGGACGCGTCGGGCGCAGCTGTTGCCGCTCGACGCGCGGTTCCAGTCCCGATACAATGCTGTGGTATCGCTAACAATCAGGGCGGGAAGCTGAAGGGCCGGGCACTGGCCGCCTTCGCGGGCCGCCGCCACTTCTTCCGCGTATCGATTAAAACTGATGCTTCCACAACTGACACTACTCGCCGCCGCAGCACTGATCGCCTTCCCGCCAGCGGCATCGGCGGCCACCACCGAGACGGCTGCCGCTACCGGTCCCGTGTTCGGCAACCCGCTGGTGCGCCAGCGCGCCGATCCCCATGTGACGCTGCACAGCGACGGCTACTACTATTTCACGGCCACCGTGCCGGAGTACGACCGCATCGAACTGCGCCGCGCGCGCACGCTGGATGAACTGGGCAGCGCAAAGGCGCAAGTGCTCTGGCGCCAGCACGCCAGCGGGCCGATGAGCTACCACATCTGGGCGCCGGAGCTGCACCGCATCGACGGCAAGTGGTATATCTACTTCACTGCCGGCCGCGCCGACGCGCATTGGGAAATCCGCCTGTATGTGCTGGAGAACAGCTCGCCGGACCCGCTGCAGGGCGAGTGGGTGGAACGCGGCCAGCTGAAAACCGGCTGGGAAAGCTTTGCGCTGGACGCCACCACCTTCGCGCTGGGCGGCAAGCGCTACCTGGCATGGACGCAGCGCGGCGCCGAGCCGGCATACCAGGGCACCAATATCTACCTGGCCGAGATGGATACGCCGCTGTCGATCAAGGGCCCGGCCACCATGCTGTCGCATCCCCAGTACGCTTGGGAGAAGGTCAAGCACGACGTCAACGAAGCGCCTTCTGCGCTGGTGCGCAACGGCCGCGTGTTCCTGACCTATTCGGCCAGCGCCACCGACGCCAACTACGCGCTGGGCTTGCTGAGCGCGCCGGTGGACGCCAACCTGCTGGACAGCGCCTCGTGGCGCAAATCGCCGGTGCCGGTGTTCAAGAGCGCCAACGGCCAGTACGGGCCGGGCCACAACTCCTTCACCACCACGCCGGACGGCAAGAACGACCTGCTGGTCTACCACGCGCGCAATTACCGCGACATCAAGGGCGATCCGCTGCGCGACCAGAACCGGCACACCCGCGCGCAAGTGCTGCGCTGGCATCCAGACGGCACGCCCGACTTCGGCGAGCCGGTGGCCGACCAGGCCAGGGTGGCGGCCAAGCCGCTGTTCCGCGATCCGGTGGAGGATGGCGCGGCCGACCCGGTGGTGATCTGGAATGCGGCGCGCGGCAAATGGTGGATGTACTACACCAACCGTCGCGCCAAATCTCCCGGCCTGTCCGGTGTCACCTGGGTGCACGGCACCCGCATCGGCATCGCCGAGTCGGAGGACGCGGGCGCCACCTGGACCTACACGGGCACGGCGGATATTGAGCTGCCGCCTGAATTGGGCGGCAAGGACGCCACGCACTGGGCGCCAGAGATCGTGCAGGGCGATGACGGTGTCTACCACATGTACCTGACCGTGGTGCCGGGCGTGTTCACCGACTGGAAGCACCCGCGCCACATGGTGCACCTGACCAGCACCGACATGCGCAACTGGCGCAGGCCGGAGCTGATCAAGCTGGCGTCCGACCGCATAATCGACGCGTGCGTGTCGCGCATGCCAGGCGGCGGATGGCGCATGTGGTACAACAATGAAACCGACAAGAAGGCCATCTACTACGCGGACAGCAAGGATCTGGCGACTTGGACCGACCGTGGCCGCGCCGTCGGCGACCAGGGCGGCGAGGGGCCCAAGGTATTCCAGTGGCGCGGCTCTTGGTGGATGATCACCGACGTGTGGCAAGGCCTGGGCGTGTACCGCTCGGACGATGCCGTGAACTGGAAGCGCCAGCCGGACAATTTGCTGCAAGTTGCCGGGCAGGGCGCCGACGACCAGGTGATGGGCGGCCACGCGGACGTGGTGGTCACCGAGGAACGGGCCTACCTGTTCTACTTTACCCATCCAGGCCGGCGCGGCGCGGACGCCAGGCTCGACGGGCCCGAACAGCGCCGCAGCGCGATCCAGGTAGTTGAGCTGGCCGAATCCAACGGCGTGCTGCGCGCCGAACGCGACAAGCCGACGCATATCCTGCTGAAAGCGCCGGCGCCTTAGCGCCGGGGGTACGAGCTCCCGCCCCCCGCACGTTCAATGCGGGGCGTTCTCCGCGATGCTGGCCAACGCCATGTCGCGGCTTTTTTTGCTATGCTGGCAAGGCTGATCCGGGTACTTCGACTGACTATTTTCTAAGGAAACGACAAATGCCAAAGAACACGATTTGCCTGTGGTACGACCGGGACGCGGAAGACGCCGCGAACTTTTACGCCAGCGTCTTTCCGGACAGCTCGGTTGGCGCCGTGCACCGCGCGCCGGGGGATTTTCCGGGCGGGCAGGCAGGACAGGTGCTGACGGTGGAGTTCAACGTCTGCGGCGTGCCGTGCCTGGGACTCAACGGCGGCAAGGCCTTTACGCAAAGCGAGGCGTTCTCGTTCCAGATCGCCACCGACGACCAGGAAGAGACCGACCGCTATTGGAACGCCATCGTCGGTAACGGCGGGCAGGAGAGCGCCTGCGGCTGGTGCAAGGATAAATGGGGCCTGTCGTGGCAGATCACCCCGCGCGTGCTGACCGACGCCATGGCTCAGGGTGGCGAGGTGGCCAAGCGCGCCTTCGATTCGATGATGACGATGCGGAAGATCGATGTCGCCCGAATCGAGGCAGCCGTTCGCGGATAGATCCCGTGCTTACAGTGCCGCCAGCCAGCGTGCGCGGTACTCTGTCCAACCGTCCAGCGTGAGCGCTTTGGCGGCTGCCGGGGGCGTGCTGCCGGTGCCGATTACGCCGTCGCCGTCCCGGCCGGCGGCGGTCCAATGCGCCAGCATCCATGCGCCGCAGGTCGTGCCGCTGGCGTCGTCGGAACAGCCGACCGCCTGCCCGGGCCGCAGTGCCGCCAGCAGCGGCGCGAAATGCGGGTTGCCGGTATAACTGCCTTCCACCACCACATCGCCTTGCGCCGCGTTCAGCGCTGACAGGCAATAGTCGCTCATCAGTACGCAATACAGCGTGGCCAGCGCATAGCGCTCTTGCGCTGTCTGCGGCGCCGGTCCGGCAATGGCGCCCGCCCGGCCGCCGAACGGGCCGCCTGCAGCGGCGAAGCACGGCAGCGCCATGCTTCCTTGCGATATCAGCCGCTGCAGATCGTCCACCGAGCACGGTTCTGGCGCCGGCCCGGCCAGTTCGGCGAACTCGCGCCCGCCCATGAAGCGCATGCAGGCCACCGGCTCGCCCAGCGCGTTGCTGTTGGCCAGCATGTCGTCGGCCTCCCGCAAGCCGTCCAGGGGCATGCCGATGGCGGCGGCGATCACCCAGGTTCCGGTCGACAGCACGGTGCGCGGACCCGCGCCGTTCAGATGGCGCAGCAGCGAGGCGTTGCTGTCGTGGATGCCGCAGATCACTTGGCAGTCCGCCGGCAGGCCGGTTTGCGCCGCCAGTTCCCGCTTCAGTGCGCCGAGCGGCGCCCAGGCTGGCTGCAGCGCAGGAAACAGGCCGCTCCAGCCCATGCGCTCCACCAGTGCGGAATACTGCTGCCGTGCCGGCTGCCACAAATCGGTGTGGCAGCCGAGCGAGGTCACTTCGCTGGCTGGCACGCCGCTCAGGCGCCACGCCCAGTATTGCGGATACATGAGGATGTGGCGCGCGCGCGCGAATTGCTCGGGATAGGCGTGCGCCTGCCAGGCCAGCTGGCGTCCCAGGTTCAGGCCGGCGGGCAGCAGGGGAGAATAGCTGGACGCATAAGATGGGCGCAGCGCGCGGTAGGCCGCGTCCTGCGACGGCGGCAGCCCGAACTCGTAGTCAAGCACCGGCAGCACCAGGCCGTCGTCGTCCACCAGCGCCGCCGTGGCGCCGTGGGTGACGGGCACGATCGCGGCCACTTGCGCCAACTGCGCAAATGCCCGCATGGCGTCCAGCATCCAGGTCCAGATCCGCTCGGTGTCGTGGTGCGGATAGAGCCCGTCCATGACGATGGCGTTCGGGCTGCGCTGTTCGGCCAGGGTGCGGCCGCCGCCATCGATCAGCGCCAGCTTGACGTTGGTCTTGCCGATGTCGAGGACGATGGTGGCTGGATTGGATTGCGTCATTTGGCCACCTTGCGGCCGCGCAGCAGGCGTGGCAGGGCGATGGTCACCAGCAGCAGGATGCCGACCACGATGGTCATGTAGATGCCGGGAATGTTGGCCAGCGACAGGCCGTACGTCACGGTGCCCAGCGTGAGCACCGCCAGCAGCACGCCGCCGATGGTGCCGGCGCCGCCGGCGATGCTGACGCCACCCAGGATCACCATGGTGATCACTTCCAGTTCCCAGCCCATGGCGATGTTGGGACGCGTGCTGCCGATGCGGCCGGTCAGCAGGTAGGCCGCCAGGCCGGCCATGGCGCCTGCCACCATGAACAGCACCAGGCGGTAGCGTTCCACCGGGATGCCGGAGAAGCGTGCCGCCACCGGGTTGTTGCCGATGGCGTAGATGCGGCGGCCCCAGGTCGTCGCGTGCAGCACGAATGCGAAGAGGGCGGCGAACACCAGCAGCACCACGAACTCGCGCGGGATGAAGTCGAAGAAGTAGCCCTGGCCCCAGTCCATCATGATCTGCGGGTAGCCGGTGTAGGCCTGGTCGCCCAGCACCACGCTGGCCAGGCCGCGGAACAGCGAGACGGTGCCGATGGTGACGACGATGGAAGGCAGCGCCCAGCGCGTCACCAGCCATCCGTTTAGCCAGCCGCACGCGGTGCCAGTGGCTAGCGCCACGAACAGCAGGCTTTCGGGAGGCAGGCCGATGGACTTGGCGTAGCCCATGGCCACCGACGACAGCGCCAGCGTACCGGCCACGGAAATGTCGATCTCGCGGCAGATGATCAGCAGCGCCATCGGCAGGGCGATCAGGGCCTTCTCGCTGAAGTTGAAGGTGCCGTCGGCCAGGTTGTAAGGGTCCAGGAAGTTCGGCAGCACGATGCCGCAGACCACGAAGGACGCCAGCAGCAGCAAGGCCAGCAGGCTCTCCCAGCGGCCCAGCGCCGCACTTAGGCGGAAGCCGGGACGGTCCTGGATGACGTAGCGCGAGGTGGACGCGGACGTGGATGTAGAAGAAACAGGCGCAGGATTCACGCGGCACTCCCAGTGGCAGGTTGAGCAGGTTTAACGAGATGCAGCGGCAGGATCTGGCGGCCGGCGCTCTTGTTGCCGCGTGCGTTGATCATGACGGCGGTCAGGATGACGATGCCGGTCAGCGCGCTTTGCCAGAACGGCGACACTTTGAGCACCGGCAGCGCGTTTCCGATCACCGCCAGGAACAGCGCGCCGAGCACCGCGCCCGCCACCGTGCCGGTCCCGCCGGCGATGCTGATGCCACCGATAACGCAGGCGGCAATCACCGTGAACTCGAAGCCATAGGCAATTTCCGTATAGGCCACCGCGTAGCGCGCCACCCACAAGTAGCCGCACAACCCGGCCATCAGTCCCGACAGGCCGTAAGTCCACAGCAGGCGGCGCGCGATCGGGATGCCGACGTAGCGCGCCGACGCCGGCTCGTTGCCGACTGCGTACAGGTCGCGGCCGAAGCGGCTGTGGCGGGCAATGAACAGGGCCGCCAGCACAGTGGCCGCTGCGATCCAGACCAGGTGGCTGATGCCGAACAGGCGCGCCAGCGGGAAGGCGATGAAGCCGGGCGGCATCTGGTGCGACGATACCCAGGCGCCGCCGGACAGCACGAACACCATGCCCCGGTAGACGCTCATGGTGCCCAGCGTGACGACGATGGGCGGCAGTTGCAGGTAGCCGATCAGCCATCCGTTGATCAGTCCCAGCACCAGCCCGATGGCCACGGCGGACAGCACCACCAGCACCAGCGGCAGTTCCGGGTAGCGCGCCGCCAGCAGCGCGGACATCATGCCCGACAAGGCCAGGTTGGACGCCACCGACAGGTCCACCCCGCGCGTGACGATCACCAGCATTTGCGCCAGCGCCAGCATGACCAGCAAGGTGCTGTCGGTGAGCAGGCCGGCCAGGCTGGCGCCGCTCAGGAACACCGGCGCGCGCAGGCCGACCAGCAGGATCAGGCCGACTATCATCAGCGCCAGCAGCGCCTCCCTTTGTTTCAGTACGCTTTTCAGTGCGTTCATGCGCATTCCTCTACCGGCAGCGCGCAGCCCGAAGCCGCCGCCACCACTTTCTCTGGCGTGGCCTCGGCCCGCTCGAATACATTGGTAATGTGCCCCTGGTGCATGACCACTACGCGGTCAGCCAGCCCGAGCACCTCCGGCAGTTCGGACGACACCAGGATCACCGACAGGCCCTTGCCGACCAGTTCGCTGACGAACTTGTGTACGGCGGCCTTGGAGCCGATGTCGATGCCCTTGGTCGGCTCGTCCAGGATGATCACGCGTGGATTGGTGGCCAGCCATTTGCCCAGCACCACTTTCTGCTGGTTGCCGCCGGACAGTTCCGACACCAGCTGCGTCAGGTGGCTGGCCTTCAGTTCCAGCTGTTCGCTGAAGTGGCGCGCGATGGTGTTTTCCTTGGCGCGGCGGCCGCGCAGCAGGAAGCCCACCTTGTCGAGGATGGGCAGGGTGATGTTATGCAGGATGGGCAGCGACAGGTGCGCGCCCTGGTGCTGGCGGTCTTCCGGCACGTAGGCGATGCCGTTGGCGATGGCGTCGGCGGGGCAGGTGATGCGCACTTGCCGCCCGCCCAGCTTGACCGCGCCGCGCACGCCCGTGCTCAGGCCGAACAGCGCCTGCATCACTTCGGAGCGGCCGGCGCCGACCAGGCCGTAGAAGCCCAGGATCTCGCCCTGGCGCAGCGTGAAGCTGACGTTCTCGAACTCGGTGGGGTGGCAGAACGAGTCCACCTCCAGCAGCACCGGGCCGTGGGCCACGTCGGCCTTGGGATAGGCCTGGTGCACCGCGCGGCCCACCATCAGCGCCACCAGTTCCGGTTCGGTGATGTCGCACAGTGCGCCTTCGGCGATGAACTGGCCGTCGCGCAGCACGGTGTAGCGGTCCGCCACGGCGAAAATCTCGTCGAACTTGTGCGAAATGAAGATGACGGCGGTGCCCGCCGCGCGCAGCTGGGCGATGATGCGGTACAGCTCCTGGATCTCGCGCTGCGACAGCGAAGCGGTCGGCTCGTCCATGATGACCACGCGCGCATCCTGCGACAGGGCGCGCGCGATCTCCACGAAGTGGCGCTGCGCCACGCTCAGGTCTTTCACCTTGGCGCGCACCGGCAGGGAGACCTCCAGGCGCTCGAACAGTTTCTCGGCTTCAGCCTCGATCAGGCGCCAGTCGACCCGGCCCAGCGCACCCTTGCACGGCTGGCGGCCGACGTAGATGTTCTCGGCCACGGTCAGTTCGTCGAACATCACCGTTTCCTGGTGCACCGCGGTGATCCCGGCGCGCATGGCCTCCTGCGCGCTGGCGAAGGTCACCGGCTTGCCGCACAGTTCCATCGTGCCTTCGTCCGGCCGGTAAATGCCGGTCAGGGTCTTGACCAGGGTTGATTTGCCGGCGCCGTTCTCGCCGATCAGCGCCATCACTTCCCCTGGGCGCACGGATAGCGCTACCTTGTTCAGGGCGACAATGCCGGCGAAGCGTTTGCTGATGCCGGTCAACGCCAGCACCGGCGCGGACAGGGCGGCGGTATTGGAGGCCGCGCCAGCCGCCGCGCCGGCTCCCGGCACCGTGACCGCCGCGCCGCCCGCCTGCAACGGCAGGCCGCCATCTACTAACAAATTGAGTTGCATGCTACGTCCGCGTCAGAAGATTTTGGAGAACTTGTCGACGTTCTCTTTGTTATAGGTGAACGGGGCGCCCATAGCCGCCTCGCCGTTCGCGTCGATCGCGATGGTGCCCATGCGGCCGGCCGAGACAGAACCGCCTGCCTTCGCGTTCGGCGCAGCCTTGACGAAGTCATACGCCGCGTAGGTGGCCGCGTAGCCCAGGTCGATCGGATTCCAGATGGCGAACTCGCGCACCGCCCCGGTCTTGACATGGCCGGCCATTTCGGAAGGCAGTCCCAGGCCGGTCACGAACACCTTGCCCACCAGGTGCTCGTCCACCACGGCCTTGCTGGCCGCGTTGATGCCCACGGTGGTCGGCGCGATGATGGCTTTCAGGTTCGGATTGCTGCGCAGCAGGCCGATGGCTTCGCGGTAGCTCTTGTCCGACTGGTCGTCGCCGTACACGGTGGCCACCAGTTTGAGCTTGGAGAACTCCGGCTTGGCCAGTTCGCTCTTCATCACGTTGATCCAGATATTCTGGTTGGTGGCCTGCGCCGATGCCGACAGGATGGCGATCTCGCCCGCGCCGCCGATGGCGTCCGAGGCCATCTGGATCTGCTTCTGCCCGATCAGGTTGGCGTTCGAGGGATTGAGCTGCATCAGGCGGCCTTCTTGCGCCAGGCCGCTGTCGAAGGAAATCACCTTGATGCCGCGCGCCATGGCCTTCTTCGCGATCGGCACCAGCGCATCCGGATCGTTGGCCGAGATCACGATGGCGCTGACCTTCTGGCTGATCAGCGAGTTGATGATCTCGATCTGGCCCTCAGCGCTCGGCGTGGTGGGGCCGGTGTAGATGATTTCCACATCCTTCAGCTGTGCGGCCGCTTCATTGGCGCCGCTGTGGGCCGCGTCGAAGAAGCCGTTGCCCAGGCTCTTCACCACCATGGCGATGCGCACCTTCTCGGGCTTTTTTTCACAGCCTGCGACGGCAACGAGCATGCTGGCGGCCAGCGCCGCGATTGCGAGTTTCTTGAGCTTCAATGCGAGATCTCCGATTGGTACATGGACGCGGTCTGATAGTCGAACGCCGGGTTGTAGTTGGGGGTATTGATTTGCGGCGGCATCGCTTCCGGCTCCACGGTCACTACGCGGATGCCCGACTGCTCCATCAACTGCACTGCCGAATCGGAGGCGTGGGTGTCGGTGATGACGGTGGCCACACGGTTCAAGCCGCACAGGATCAGGCCGGCCTTCTTCTGGAACTTGGAGCTGTCGGCCAGAACGATCAATTCTTCGGCCTGGCTGATCAGGCGCTTCTCGGCCTGGATCAGCAGCGGGTCCGCCTCCATCAGTCCCAGCAGCGACAAGCCGTACACGCTCATGAACATCTTGGCCGCGTAGTGGTGCTGGGTGATGTCGTTGTCGAACGGGCTCAGGATCACGTTCTGCTCGCGGTATACCTTGCCGCCGGGGAGGATGATCTCGTTCTCGCTCGATACCAGCAGGCGCTCGGCCATGAGGAAGGAGTTGGTGAGGATCTTCAGGTGCTGGTCCACCAGGAACTCGGCCATCATGAAGGTGGTGGTGCCACCGTTGATGATGATGGTTTCGCCCTCGGTGCACATGCCGGCCGCGTAGCGGGCGATGGCGCGTTTGCGCTCGGCGTAGCACTGGATGTTGTTCTGGAAGGTTTCGCTGGTGAGCGGGAAACCGCGCTTTTTCTGTTGCAGATTGGTTGCGCCACCCCGTGTGCGGGTGAGCAGATTGCGGCCGGCCAGCCAGCTGATGTCCCTGCGGACGGTAGCAGGCGAGGCATTGAGCCACTCGACCAGTTGAGGCACGCTAGCCGTATTATGTTCGGCGAGCAGCTTCAACAAACGTTTACGGCGCTTGTGATTTACCATTTCTGTCTCCTCTTATTTTGTGTCTACTCAAGTTCGCCCGCCGGTTTTATCCGCCGGCGGTGCCAGGTGATCACTTTATTAACGTAGAGACTAATCATTTTGGCCTGACCAGTCAATCAGGCTTCGCTCAACTACTTGATTATTTCCGCCGCATTGCAGCATAACGAGCACGTTTCAATCAACGATATGATTATTTCGTTCTTAGTCATCATGTTGATTGCTTCCGCATTGACACCCCATACCCCGCTGATTTCTACTGATTGCAGTTGCCCTGACGGCAAAAAGTCACACATACCCCACAACGGAGATCAGCAAATGAAAGACCCGAAGCAGAAAGAACCGATCGCTTCCCTATGGAATGACAGCGCCGCCGCCGCCATGAGCGAGCCGGAACTGCTGCTGTACCGTTCCAACCTGTTGGGTTCGGACCTGCGCATTACCAATTTCGGCGGCGGCAATACCTCCGCCAAGGTCATGATGGCCGACCCGCTCAGCGGCGAACAGGTGGAAGTGCTGTGGGTGAAAGGTTCCGGCGGCGATCTGGGCAGCATCAAGCTGGACGGCTTCTCCACGCTGTACATGGACAAGCTGCAGGCGCTCAAGCAGCGCTACCGCGGCCTGGCGCTCGAAGACGAGATGGTGGCTTACCTGCCGCACTGCACCTTCAACCTGAATCCGCGCGCCGCCAGTATCGACACCCCGCTGCACGCCTACATCGACCGCAAGCATGTCGACCATATGCATCCGGACTCCTGCATCGCCATCGCGGCGTGCAAGAACAGCGAAGCGCTGACCGCCAAGATCTTCGAAGGCGAACTGGGCTGGCTGCCTTGGCAGCGTCCAGGCTACGATCTCGGCCTGAAGCTGGAAGCGCTGTCGAAATCGCAGCCGCAGCTGAAGGGCATCATCCTGGAGGGCCACGGCCTGTTCACCTGGGGCGATACCGCCAAGAGCTGCTACGAAACCACGCTCAACATCATCAAGCGCGCCGAGGAATGGCTGGCAGCGAACGTCAAGCAACCCGTGTTCGGCGGCGCCGGCACCACGCCGCTGGCGGCCGAAGCACGCTCCGCGCTGGCGGCCAAACTGATGCCTGTCCTGCGCGGCAAGATCAGCCAGGACGAATACAAGCTGGGCCACTTCGACGACAGCGACGCGGTACTGGAATTCGTGTGCAGCAAAGACCTGGCGCCGCTGGCAGCGCTGGGTACTTCCTGCCCGGACCACTTCCTGCGCACCAAGATCCGTCCCTTCGTGATCGATTTCGATCCGGCCAAGCCGGACTTCGACGGCCTGGTGGCCGGCCTGGACGCGCAGCTGGAAGCCTACCGCGCCGACTATCGTGCCTACCACGAGCGCTGCAAGCATGACAACAGCCCAGCCGTGCGTGACGCCAATCCGATCATCTACCTGATTCCTGGCGTGGGCATGCTGTCGTTCGCCAAGGACAAGGCCACCGCGCGCATCGCCGGCGAGTTCTACGTCAACGCCATCAACGTGATGCGCGGCGCGAACGGCGTGGACACCTACGTCGGCCTGCCGGAGCAGGAAGCGTTCGACATCGAATACTGGCTGCTGGAAGAAGCGAAACTGCAGCGCATGCCCAAACCGAAAAGCCTGGCCGGCCGCATCGCGCTGGTAACCGGCGGCGCCGGCGGCATCGGCCAGGCGGTTGCCCGCCAGCTGCTGCAAGAGGGCGCATGCGTGATGCTGACCGATATCGATGCCGAGGCACTGGAACAGGCCCACAAAGACCTGGCCAGGGCCGCAGGCAAGGACAGCGTGGGCAGCATCGTCGCCAACATCACCAGCGAACAGGCGGTGGAGGACGTGATCAACGCTTCGGCGCTGCGTTTCGGCGGCATCGACCTGCTGGTCTCCAACGCCGGCATCGCCTCGTCGGCGCCGCTGGACGAGACCACGCTGGAAATCTGGAACCGCAACCAGGACATCCTGGTGACCGGCTACTTCCTGGCCAGCCGCGCCGCGTTCCGCATCATGAAGCAGCAGAAGCTGGGTGGCAGCATGGTGTTCGTGGCGTCCAAGAACGGCCTGGTGGCCTCGGCCGGCGCATCGGCATACTGCACCGCAAAGGCTGCCGAAATCCACCTGGCCCGCTGCATCGCGCTGGAAGGCGCGCCGCACGGCATCCGCGTCAACGTGGTCAACCCGGACGCCGTGATCCGCGGCTCCCGCATCTGGGACGGGAAATGGAAGCAGGAACGCGCTCAGTCGAATAAAATCGGCGCGGACGACGTGGAAGATTTCTACCGCCAGCGCAGCATGCTGAAACTGAGCGTGCTGCCTGAAGATATCGCCGAAGCGGTGTACTTCCTGGCCAGCGACAAGGCAGGCAAGAGCACCGGCAACATCCTGAATGTGGACGCCGGCAACGCGGCCGCCTTCACGCGTTAATATGCAGGGGGCGGGCCGCGGCCCGCTTCGTAAAAAGAATAGAGATGGAGACTGGAATGAGCACTTTGATCGACGCTGGCCGCGTGGCCGAACACAACGCAAAACTGGAAGCTAACCTGCAGGCCGACTACGACGCGCTGGCCGGCGTGCTGGCCCGCCGTGGCCAGGACATCGAGAAGCTGACCGCCGTCGCGCAACGCTTCGCGGTAGCGCTCCCGAGCTGGGGCGTGGGCACCGGCGGCACCCGCTTCGCGCGTTTCCCGGGCAAAGGCGAGCCGCGCAACGTGTTCGAAAAAATGGAAGACTGCGGCGTGATCCACCAGCTCACGCGCGCCACCCCGAGCGTGTCGCTGCACTTCCCATGGGATAAGACCACCGACCCGAGCGCGCTGCGCCAGCAGGCCGAAGGCTATGGCCTGGGCTTCGACGCGGTCAACTCGAACACCTTCCAGGACCAGCAGGGCCAGGAACATAGCTACAAGTACGGCAGCCTGACCTCGCAGGACGCGGCCACCCGCGCGCAGGCGGTTGCGCACAATATCGAATGCATCGAACTGGGCAAGGCGCTCGGCTCGAAAGGCCTGACCGTGTGGGTGGGCGACGGCGCCAACTTCCCCGGCCAGCACAACCTGCGCGGCGCGCTGGAACGCTACCTGGACAGCGCGCGCGGCATTTACGCGGCCCTGCCGGACGACTGGCAGATGTACATCGAGCACAAGCTGTTCGAACCTGCGTTCTACGCCACCACCATCGCCGACTGGGGCACCAGCTTCGCCTGCGCGCAGCAACTGGGCCCGAAGGCGAAATGCCTGGTCGACCTGGGCCACCACGCGCCCAACACCAATATCGAGATGATCGTGGCGCGCCTGGCGCAGTTCGGCAAGCTGGGCGGCTTCCATTTCAACGACAGCAAGTACGGCGACGACGACCTGGACTCGGGCAGCATCAACCCCTTCCAGCTGTTCCTGGTCTTCAACGAGCTGGCCGACGCGGAGCAGCGCGACGGCGCCAACTTCAATCCGGCCTACATGCTGGACCAGTCGCACAACGTGACCGATCCAATCGAAAGCCTGATGAACAGCGCCGCTGAAGTGCAGCGCGCAGCGGTCCAGGCTGCGCTGGTGGATCGCTCGGCGCTCAAGCAGTACCAGGAAGCCAACGACGCGCTGCAATCGGCGCAGGCGCTGAAACAGGCCTACCGCACCGACGTCAGTGCCATCCTGGCCATGGCCCGCGTGCGTTCCGGCGGCGCCATCGATCCGGTGGCATGCTACCGCGCTTCGGGCTACCGCGAAAAGGCAGCCGAAGCACGTCCAGCAAAGGCAGGCGCCAGCAGCAGCGGCATCGTCTAAGCCTTCGCCCGGAGTCTATCGATGAGCAAGCGCACCATGCGCAGGACGGCGGCTACGCGTAACATTTCCTCAACATGGCTCGCTGCGGCTGTGGCTGCCGCAGTGGCCGCCATGGCTGCCGGCGGCGCGCTTGCCTCGGCCGGCGCCGGTGCCGCAGCGGCTGGCGCGAGTGCGGCGGCTGCCCCCGGTGCCGCTGGCGGCGCCAAGCCGTACGTGCCGCCGGCGGCGGTGCGGTTCAACCGCGTGGCAGACGTTGCCGAACGGCTGGCGGCCCCGCCGGACGACGCCAAAGCCTTGGTGCGCTGGTGGTGGTTCGGCCCCAACGTAGTCAAATCGCAGCTCGAGCGCGAAATGCAGGCCATGAAGGCGGGCGGCTTCGGCGGTTTCGAGATCCAGCCGGTATACCCGATGGAGCTGGACGACCCGGCGCGCGGCATCCGCAACGTTCCCTATCTTTCCCCCGAATTCCTCGACGCGCTCGGCTTCGTCAACATGAAAGCGCACGAGCAGAAGCTGCGCGTGGACATGACGCTGGCCAGCGGCTGGCCATACGGCGGTCCCAACGTGCCGGTCACCGAAGCGGCAAGCCGCATGCGGGTCGCTGCCGTCGCCATCCCCGCCAATGCCGAATCATGGCCGCTGCCGTCCGTCATGAGCGGCGAAAAGCTGGTGGCCGCCTTTATCGGCGAGGGTACAGACAAGCAGTACGACGCCACCAAGCTGCGCCTGATCGGGCCAGCGGACGCCCAATCGGCCGGCCCCGGGCGCGCCTCCGCCGCGCCGGCCGCGCAAGACCGCGTGGCCGTGTACTACATCGCCAGCCGCACCGGCCAGCAAGTCAAGCGCGCCGCGCTCGGCGCCGAAGGCTTCGTACTGGACCACCTGAGCCGCACCGCCATCGACCACCACCTGAACGCTGTCGCCGAGCCACTGCTCAAGGCCTTCGGCGACCGGCCGCCGTACGCCGTGTTTTCGGATAGCCTGGAAGTCTACGGCACCGACTGGACCGACGATTTCCTGTCCGAGTTCCGGCGCCGCCGCGGCTACGACCTGAAGCCGCACCTGCCTGCCGTCTACAGCGGGCAGGGGCCGGACGCAGGCGCGTTGCGCCGCGACTGGGCGCTCACGCAAACGGAACTGGTCAACGAACGCTACCTGACCCCGCTGAACGACTGGGCCACCGCCCACCGCACGCAGTTCCGATCCCAGACTTACGGCGAGCCGGCCGTCTCCATGTCCAGCAACCGCCTGGTGGCGCTGCCGGAAGGCGAGGGACCGCAGTTCCGCAGCTTCTCGTTCACCCGGCTGGCCACGTCGGCCGGCCACCTGTACAACCGTCCGGTGGTCTCCGCCGAGACCTGGACCTGGCTCAACTCGCCTGCCTTCAGCGCCACGCCGCTGGACATGAAAGTCGAAGCGGACCGCATGCTGCTGCAGGGCGTCAACCAGTTCGTCGGCCATGGCTGGCCGTATACGCCGCCTGGTGCGCAGGAACCCGGCTATGCCTTTTACGCCGCCGCCGTCTTCAACGACCACCAGCCATGGTGGAGCGTCATGCCGGACGTGAACGCCTATCTGCAGCGCACCAGCTATTTGCTGCGTCAGGGGCATCCGGCGAACCGGGTCGCCGTGCTGCTGCCGAATGACGACGTCTACGCCGCACTCAAGCCGGCCAAGGTATCGCTGTCGGCCGAAATGCACAAGCACGTGACGCCGCTGCTGACGGAGCAGATTCTCGACAGCGGCCATAATTTCGACTATATCGACGCCGAGTCCATCCTGGCGCAGGACATCAAGCACGACGTGGTCGTCATGCCGCACGTAACCAGGCTGGCGCCAGACGTGCTGGCCAGGCTGCATGCTTACGTGCGGAACGGCGGCAAGATCATCGCGGTCGGCAGCAAGCCGTCCCTGGCGCCCGGCTATGCCGATGCCGCCCGCCTCAGCGCCAAGGTCGCGGCCATATCGGATCTCATGTTCGGTTCCGGTTCGCGGGCGCAGTTGGTGGGCGACGACGGCGCCGTGGGCGCGGCGCTGAAGAAGGCGCTGCCGGGCGATCTGCGCCTGGCAACGGATCAGTCCGACGTCGGCTTCATCCGGCGCAAGCTGGCCGACGGCGATATCTACTTCATCGCCAATACCAGCAACCGGGAAGTCCGCACCACCGCGACGCTAGCTAACACGCGCCGCTCGGCCGCGTGGTGGGATCCGCAGGACGGCAAAGTCACGCCGGCCGACGTGAAGTCCGGCTTCGCGCTGACCCTGGCGCCCTACGAGTCGCGCGTGCTGGTGCTGTCCGACACGGCGCAGGCCACCGTGCCCCGCGCAGCCGGTTCAGCCGGCGCGCCTGGCGTCGCCACGCCGGCGAGCGCGCCGGCGCTCCTGGCGGACCTGAGCCGCGACTGGCGGCTGGCTTTCCCCGGCGCCCAGCCGCAGGCCATGCCAGAGCTGCGTTCCTGGACCGACACCCCCGCGAAACGCTACTACTCCGGCGAAGGCGTCTACACGAAAGACGTGAACCTGCCGGCAGCGCCGCAGGCAGGCTCGCGCGTCACGCTGGACTTTGGCCCCGGCGCACCGCTGGACAGCACGCCCAAGGTCCCGGCAGGTATGCGCGCTATGCTGGAAAGCCCCGTGCGTGAAGCCGCCGTGGTCTATATCAACGGCCAGCGCGCCGGCTCGGTCTGGAAGCCGCCGTACCAGCTCGATGTCACCCCATGGCTCAAAGCAGGCAGCAATCGCATCGAAGTGCGCGTCGCCAATCTCGCGCTGAACGGCCTCGCCGGCCAGGAACGCCCCGACTACCGTCTGCTGTCCGCCCGCTACGGGCAGCGCTTCGTCCCGCAGGACACCCACCTGATCGAGCCCAGGCCATCCGGCATGCTCGGCCCCGTGCTCCTGCTGTCAGAGCAAATCAAATGAGGAACATCATGCAGACAAACTGGATACGCGCCGCGCTGGCGGCCGGGTTGGCAGCGGTCATGGCGCTGGCCATGCCGGCCGCCAGCGCCAAGGACTATAGTGTGGACAAATACGGCGCCAAGGGCGACGGCACGACCATCAACACCAAGGCCATCCAGGCCGCCATCGATGCGGCGGCCAAGGACGGCGGCCGCGTCGTATTCCCGGCCGGGACTTACCTGAGCGGCTCCATTTTCGTCAAGAGCGGCGTCACGCTCAACGTGGGGAAGGGCGCCACCATCCTCGGTTCGCAGAACATCCAGGACTATCCGGTCATGCCGACCCGTATTGCCGGCATCGAGATGAGCTGGCCGGCGGCGCTGGTAAACGTCTATGAGCAGAAGAACGCGGTAATCGAAGGGGAAGGCACCATCGACGGCGACGGAAAAATATTCTGGGACAGCTACTGGACCCTGCGCAAGGAGTACGAACCGCGCGGCCTGCGCTGGGCCTCGGACTACGACGCGCAGCGACCGCGCCTGGTACAGGTATTCAACTCCTCCAACGTGAAGGTCGGCGGCGGCCTGCTGCTGCGCCGGTCCGGCTTCTGGACGCTGCATATTTGCTACTCCAGCGACGTGACGGTGGACGGCGTTGTGATCCGCAACAATGAAGGCGGACGCGGACCGTCGACGGACGGCATCGACATCGATTCCTCCAAGCGCATCCTGGTGCAGAACGCCGACATCGCTGTCAACGACGATGCGCTGTGCCTGAAAGCCGGTCGCGATTCCGACGGCCAGCGGGTGGCCCGCACCACGGAGGACGTGGTTATCCGCGACTCCATCGTGCGCGACGGCGCCGCCGGTGTCACTTTCGGCAGCGAAACAGCAGGCGGCTTCCGCAATATCGAGGCCTACAACATCACCGTGGTCGGCAACGTACCGGTCGGTATCCTGTTCAAGTCCGCGCATACCCGGGGCGGCTTCGGCGAAAATCTGCGCCTGCACGATTTCAAGATGACGGACATCCCGGTCGTCATGCGCATCACCATGAACTGGAATCCGAGCTACAGCTATGCCACCATTCCGCCGGAGATCAAGGACTATCCGCCGTACTGGAAAGTGCTGGCCACGCCGGTGCCGAAGGAAAAGGGCCGCGCATTCTTCCACGACGTGAGCATCTGGAACATCAAGGCCACCGGCGCGACCACGGCGTTCGAGGTCAGCGGCTACAAGGAAGTACCGCTGGAGCGTTTCAGCCTGAAGAATATCGATATCCAGGCCAGGCAGGGCGGCCATATCTATGACGTGAAGGATTGGCAGTTCACCGACGTAAAGCTGGCCATTACCGCGCCGGTGGAGTTGGAAGAGGCCGCTGCCGTGCGCGGCCTGCCTGCCGGCGCCAGCGTGGTGCGCCAGGTGCGCAAAGTGGAAGACCCATCGAAGAAGAGCTTTGAAGAACAGGACAAGACCTGATGTTTAAGCAGACCACACTTTTCCTCTCCCTCGGCCTGGCGTTCGGGCTTGCCGCCGGCGCAGCCTCCGCCCAGCAGAGTTACCCCTTGCCGACTGCTGCCCAGCAAGCCATCGTCGAGAAGGACACCAGCCGCAAGTTCGGCGACGCGCCTGCCGACGGCGGGCCGCTGGCAACCGATCTCTCGCCCGCGCTGGAGCCGGCCGCCATCGACAAGGCCCTGCGCAAGGTGGCCGACTGGCAGCTGGACCGCACCATGCGCCATCTGGACAAGATCTGGACCTCGGCAGTGCTGTTTACCGGCTTCATGGCAGCCAGCGAAGCCACCGGCGACCCGAAATACCGCCACGCCATGCTGAGCATGGCCAAGGGTTTCAATTGGGAGCTGCGCACGCCGTATCCGAACGCGGACGATATCAGCGTGGCCCAGACCTACCTGGAGCTGTATGCGCTGGACCCGTCGCCGGAGAAGCTGGCGGCCACGCGCACCCAGCTGGACATCCTGATCAACCTGAAAACGCTGAAGCCCGGCGACGACCGCCTGCCGTGGTGGTGGTGCGACGCGCTGTTCATGGCGCCGCCGGTCTGGCTCAAGATGTACAAGGCCACCGGCGAGCGTAAATACCTGGACTACGTGCACGAACAATGGCAGAAGACCTACGATCTGCTGTACGACAAGCAGGAGCACTTGTACGCGCGTGACGCGAGCTACATCGGCAAGACCGAGCCGAACGGCAAGAAGATCTTCTGGTCGCGTGGCGAAGGCTGGGTGTTGGGCGGGCTGGCGCGCAGCCTCGACTACATTCCTGCGGACGACCCGAAGCGGCCGTTCTACATCCGGCAGTTGCGCGAGATGTCGGCCGCCGTGGCCAGGCTCCAGGGACCGGACGGCCTGTGGCACGCCGGCTTGCTTGACCCGGCCACTTATCCGTTGCCCGAGATTTCGGGTTCGGCGCTATTCGTGTACGGCATGGCCTACGGCGTGAACAAGGGCTACCTGGATGAGAAAACCTACCGCCCGGTGATCGAGCGCGCGTGGGCCGGTATCCTGAAGAGCGTTTACCAGGACGGCCGCCTGGGCGGCATCCAGCAAACCGGCGCGGAACCGGCGTTTTACCGGCCCGCGTCCAGTTACAACTACGGCGTGGGCGGCTTCCTGCTGGCTGCGGCCGAACTGAAGAAGATGGCGGTAAAAAAATGACGATACGCGCGTTCCGCATGAAACTGAAACCCGGCACGGTGGAGGAGTACCGCCGCCGGCACGACGAGCTGTGGCCGGACCTCGGCCGCGCGCTGGGCGAAGCAGGCATCTACGATTATTCCATCTTCCTCGACGAGGAAACGCTGCATCTGTTCGCGGTGCTCAAGCTGCGGCAGGAAAATCACATTGCCGAGCTGCCGAAGAAGGAAGTGATGCAGCGCTGGTGGGACTATATGGCCGACCTGATGGAAGTGGAACCCGGCAACCGGCCGCGCGAATGGCCGCTCGAGCAGATGTTCCACTTCGCCTGATGTTACTTCTTTGTCAGCAGGCCGCGTGCGCGCAGCCATTCCTCGGCGCGGCGCGGCCAGTCGGAGGAAGTGCCCAGGCCATCGCGCATACCCATGCCGTGGCCGCCGCGTTCTAGCAGATACATCTCGGCCGGCACGCGCGCCTTGGTCAGCGCCTGGTAGAACAGGATGCTGTTCTCAACCGGCACCGACTGGTCTTCCTGGGTGTGGATCAGCAGCGTGGGCGGCGTGGCGGCGGTAACCTGCTTCTCCAGCGACATTAGCTTCACCAGGTCGGCCGGCGGCGATTTGCCCAGCAGTGCCTGGCGCGAGCCCATGTGCGCGGCCGGCGGTTCCATGGTGATGACGGGGTACATCAGCATCAGGAAGTCCGGCCGGCCGCTGGTGCCGTCAAGCGCGGCGCCAGTGCGGCCGGCCGGCAGGTCGAACAGCGTGCCCGCGCTGGCCGCCAGGTGGCCGCCGGCCGAGCTGCCCATCACGCCGATGCGCGCCGGGTCGATGCCGAATTCCTTGGCCCGCGCGCGCACCATGCGCACGGCGCGCAGCACGTCCTGCAGTGGCGCCGGATGGCCGAATTCCTGCATGCGGTACTTGAGCACAAAGGTGGTGACGCCCAGGCCGGAGAGCCAGTTCGCATACTGCGTGCCTTCGCGGTCGGCCGAGAGCCGCACATAACCGCCGCCAGGGCATATGATGACGGCGGTGCCGTTGGGCCGGTCCACCGCAGGCCCGACCAGCGTCAGGGTAGGCTCGCTGACGTTGGAAATGCGGCCTTCCTGGAGCTGCTCGGCGCCCATGCCGGCGCGGGCGCCGGGCACGCCCTCGGGCCACAGGGCAATGACGGGATTGGCGCTGGCCAGCGCGGCAATGCAGCTGATCATGGTCGCAAGTATGAGTTTTTTCATGGTGTCGGAGAGAATATCAGAGATGAATAAGATGAGTGATCGCAAAATGAACCGATTGTGGACCATGCTGGGTGCGGCATTGCTGGCGGCCGGCGCGGCTGCCAGCCAGGCCGCCGCGGCAGACCTTTTCAATGGCAAGGATTTCTCCGGCTGGGAGCTGCAGACCACGCCTGCAGCGCCGCTCGATAGTGTTTTCACGATGCTGCCTGACGGCGTGGTGGCGTCCACCGGACAGCCGTCGGGCTTCCTGGCCACCACAGAGAGCTACCGCAATTACCGCCTGCACCTGGAATGGCGCTGGAGCGGCAAACCTGGCAACGGCGGTGTGCTGTTGCATATCAGCCCCGGTCCCATGGACCGCGTCTGGCCGGTGAGCCTGCAGCTGCAGACCAAGCATGGCAGCACCGGCGACCTGTTGCCGATGGCGGGCTACGCTTTCGCCGAGCCGCCCACCAGCGCGGCCGGCGCGTCGCCCGTTATCAAGGCCCGCATGGCCGGGGACAGCGAACTGGCGGCCGGCCAATGGAACAGCGCCGACATCGTCAGCCGCGATGGCACGGTGGAAATCAGCGTCAACGGCGTGGCGCAGAACAAGGTCACCAGGGCCAGCCCGGCCTCGGGCCGCATCGGCTTCCAGCTGGAAGGGGCGCCGTACGAGCTGCGCCGGGTGAACCTGACGCCGCTCGACTGAGCATCCCTTCGGAATTACTTCCGCTTCAGCCACTCTTCCGGCACCGGAACGATCACGATGTTCATCGAGCGGCCATCCTCGGACAGCATGGCCGACTGGATTTCGATCTTGGTGCCGTCGGCGTTGAAAGTCGGATGCGGATGGTCGGCGGCGGTGTCCTTGTGGCCGGTGGTCAGCATGATCATTTCGCGCGTCTTGCGGTCTATCAGGTAGACGCTGCGGCTGAAGTCGTCGCCCACCGCCCAGCGGCCGTCCGACGAGCCATGCACGTGCCATAGCCCGCTGCCCGACGGGGTTTGTCCGGCAATGGTCATTTCGCGCGTGCGCAGGTTGACGATGGCCAGGCCGGTCGGCTTTTCTCGTGTGCCCGACGGCCCCCATGCCGCGTCCTGGCCCGGATTGGCGCCGCCCACGCCGGTCGCCGGAGCCGCCACGCCGCCCGCGCCCTCGGGAATTTTGCGGTGGCCCATGATGGCCATCGCCACCTCGTCCTTGGAGATCACGGCCTCGTGCGTCACCCACTCGTACGGCGCTTCCGGGTACAGCGGACGCAAGCCGCTGCCGTCGGCTTTCACGGTCCAGGTGCGCTGCGGCGACTTGCCGCCGGTCTCCCAGCAGAACACGATCTCGCCCGGGTTCCACAGATTGGCCTGGATATGGCCGATCTGGAACGGCACCGACACCACGTGCTTGATCTCGCCCGTTTGCACGTTCATGCGCGCGATGCCGTTCGGCCCCGCGCCCATGCCGCGCGGGCCGAAGGGCTGTTCGGCTTTGACGCCGGGCGCCAGGTGCTTGGCTGCTTCATCTTTGCCTACGCGGAAGTAGGCCCATTCCTCGTCCGCGTCCAGCGCCATGTCGCCGCCGGCTTCCATGCCCAGCGGGGTGGTGCCGGCGACGCGCTGGTAGGCGGCGGCCGGCTTGAGCGAGCCGGCCGCGCTGTCGGCAAACAGGCGCGCCATGTCCACTTCCACGATTTGCAGGCGGCCCTTGACGCTGTCCTGGCGCATGAAGTACAACTTCATGCTCTTGCGCGCCAGGTTCAGCATGCCGGTATAGCCGCCTTCGCTGACCTGGACGATGTCGCCCGTCTTCTCGTTTACCGCCAAGGCTTCGCCATCGGCCAGGCGCGACCTGAACACCACCCACTGGCCGTCGGACGTCCATTGCGGGTGGGTAGGGTAGATTTTCGAGTCCCCATGCGGCTTGCTGGTCAGGAAGGTGAGCATGGTGCCGGTGACGGGATCCTTCACCACCTTGCGCTCGGACGGGAAGCGCTTGCCGATCTGGGCGTGCGCAGTACCACTGAAGGCGCATGCCATCAGGATCGCCGCGATGGCCGGCATGAGGAGTCTGGTTTTCATAAATAGCTGATTTCAGGTTACGGGAATTCGATTGTGTCCGCATTTTAGCGGTGCGATTGCTCATCTTCCTGATTCTTTGCAAGCCAGGCGCGGAGTCTGAATGGCATCGCATAGAATTATCTCCATGAACAAAATCCTGAAGGCGCTGGGCCACGCCGCATCCACCCTGGTCTGCTGCATCGCAATATCGTCGGCCGCATCGGCGCAGGGCGCCTTGCCGGCCGCCGTGAATACCGACCCGGCGCAGGCGCGTCCGCAACTGCCGGAACCGGCCAACCCCGCGCTGCCGTCACTGGTCCTGATAGGCGACTCCACGGTCCGCAATGGCCGCGATGATGGCCAGGGCAAGGGCGAGGAGGGCCAGTGGGGCTGGGGCAATCCGATTGCCGCCTATTTCGACGCCGGCAAGATCAATGTGGTGAACCGCGCCATTGGCGGCTTGAGCAGCCGCACCTATATCAGCGGCGGGCACTGGGAGCGCACGCTGGCTTTCATCAAGGCCGGCGACGTGGTCATCATGCAGTTCGGGCATAACGATTCGAGCGCCATCAACGACACCAGCCGCGCGCGCGGCACCATCAAAGGCGTGGGCGAGGAGAGCCAGGAGATCGACAACCTGCTCACCGGGAAGCATGAAACGGTGCGCAGCTACGGCTGGTACCTGCGCCGCTACGTCGCCGAGATCCGCGCCAGGGGCGCCACGCCCGTCATCTGCTCGCCGATACCGCGCAAGATATGGGACGCCGAAGGCAAGATCGGCCGCGGCAAGGGCGACTACGCCGGCTGGGCCGCCGAGGTGGCGCGCCAGGAGCGCGTGGCTTTCATCGATCTGAACGAAATGGCGGCCCGCAAGTACGATGAGATGGGCCGCGACGCGGTGATGAAACTGTTTCCGCTGGTGACGCCGGATGAGCGCGTCCACTCCAACTGGGCCGGCGCGGAACTCAATGCGCGGCTGGTTGTCTCAGGCTTGAAGTCGCTGCGGCTGCCGCTGGTGCAATCCGCGTTCAGCGCCAAGGCGGCGGATATTGCCCCCGCCGAGGACGAGCGGCCGGTGGTGGACGGCGCCAAGGTGCGTGGCGACATGCCGCGCGATCCGGCGCTGCCGAATGTCTTCATTGTCGGCGACTCGACCGTGCGCAGCGGAGGCTCGAACGGCATGTTCGGCTGGGGCGAGCGCATTGCGCCGTTCTTCGATACCAGCAAGGTGAATGTCGTCAATCACGCCATCGGTGGCCGCAGCAGCCGCACCTTTCTGACCGAAGGCCGCTGGGACAAGGTATTGGCGCAGATGAAGGCCGGCGACGTGGTGCTGATCCAGTTCGGCCACAACGACGGCGGCCGCATCGGTGATCCGGCCATGAAGGGCAGGGCGTCCGGCAAGGGCACCGGCCCGGAAACCGTCGAGGACACCAAGCCGGACGGCAGCAAGGAGCAGGTGCATAGCTTCGGCTGGTACATGGCGAAATACGTGGCCGACGCCAAGGCGAAGGGCGCTTCCGTCGTGCTGCTCTCGCCGGTGCCGCACAAGGACGCCTGGGAGCAGGGCCGCGACTTTTCCACCTTCGCCCAGTGGGATGCCGAAGTGGCTGCAGCGGGCGGCGCCCAGTTCGCCGACCTGACCATGGTCGTCAGCGACGGCTACCGCAAGCTTGGCGCCGCAGCCGTGGCCGGCTTGTTCTCGGACGCGCGCACCCATACCAACGACGCCGGCGCGCAGTTCAACGCCCGCAGCGTGATCGCGGCGCTGAATGGCCTGCCGCGCAACCCGGCTGCACCGTATTTGTCCGCGCAGGGCAAGGCCGTACCGCCAGCCGCCGCCACGGCAGGTAGCGCACCCGCGTCCGCAGCCGCCGCCAAGGCCTGGCCATGAGCGCGTACCGTGCGGCCGCGCTGGCGACACTGGCCATTGTGCTGTCGGGGGCGGCGCAGGCGCAGGAGTGCAGCAGCTGGGGAAAACCGGGCGCGCTGCTGTATGCGGACGGTTTCGATGGCGGGCTGTCGCAATGGGTACCGGAGTACCGGGCCGCCGCCGGCTCGAGCATCGCCGCACGGCAGGGCAAGCTCACCGTGGACGTGGCGGGCGACGCCACCGTCTGGTTCAAGCCCAGCCTGTCGGGCGATGTCCAGATCAGCTACCGCCGCAAGATGCTGATGGCCGGCGGCGCCAACGACCGCCTGTCGGACCTGAACCAGTTCTGGATGGCGAGCGATCCGCGCAACGCCAACTTGTTCACCCGCGACGGCACTTTCGCCCAGTACGACGCGCTGAGCCTGTACTACATGGGCATGGGGGGCAACAGCAACACCACCACCCGTTTCCGCAAGTACGACGGCAAGGGCCAGCGGGTGCTGCTCGGCGACCTGGCCGACAGTGACTACCTGCTGCTGCCCAACCGCGAATACCAGATCGAGATCGCGGTCTACCGGGGCTGTACGCGCATCCTGGTGGATGGCGAGGCATACTTTACCTACCGCGATCCAGAACCGCTGCGCTCTGGCCATTTTGGCTTTCGCACCACACATTCGCGGCAGGAGATTACCGACTTCAAAGTGCAGCGGCTAGAATAGCAGCATGAAATTTACACTACCGTTGCCATTGTTCGCCGCATTGCCCCTGGCATTGGCGGTGCAAACCGCGCAAGCCGCCCCGTGCCTGCCTGTTGCCGACCTGATTGCGCGCGATTCCCAGTACGAGGAAGCGATGCGCGTCGGCGACGCCGCGTTCCTGGAAAATCTGCTTGCCGAAGATTTCGTCTGGGTGCACAACCTGGTCTCGTCCATCGACGACAAGGCAGCCATGGTGGCGCGGGCGAGGAAGCCGGCCAGCATACCGAAAGCCCGCACCACCAGCGGCGTGCAGGCGCAGGTGCTGGGCGATACCGTTGTGTTGCGCGGCCAGAGCACGGTGGATGCCTGGAACGTGGACGGCAAGACCTGGCGCAGCAACCGCTACCAGTTCATGCGCACTTACGTCAACACCGCCGCCGGCTGCAAGCTGCTGGCGGTGCAGACCATGAAGGTCTGGTCCAGCGAAGCGGACAAGCCGGCGCCGAAGCCGGCCGCAGCGCAGCTGCCCTGAAGTGCGGGCGCACTAGCGCATCCTTTTGGAGCGCAGCGGGCAGGCGCCAGCGCCCGGCTAGCGCTGGCCGCCGCTGCTGCCGCGCTGTCCCTGTCCCATCCCTTGTCCCTGCCCGCCGCCTGGCCGGTTTCCCGTCCCCGCAGTCCCCGCCGTGAAGCCGCCCAGCCGATATGACAGGCCCAGGTAGGCGATCCGGCCGTCCGAGCGCCGTATGCTGTTCTCCTTCAGCGTGGCGGTGTCGGTGAGGGTCTCGATCTGGTTCGAGTTGAAGGCGTCCGTAAGGTTCAGCACCAGGTTCAGTTTCGGCGTCAGTGCGTGGCGCAGGCTGAAATTGACCGTGGTGTTGGGCTGCCGCACGCCCTGGCCGGACAGGGCGCGGCCCTGGGTGGTCAGCATGGTCTGGAACTGGTCGTCGGGCGTCACCTGGTAGTTCAGCCGCAGGCGCCCACTGAGCGACGAGGCGGTTCGCGTGCTGATGAATCCGTACAAATCTTCCGTCAGCTGTTCCGTGTGTCCCAGGTTGCCGCTGGCGCTCA
Organism: Massilia sp. Root351; assembly: GCF_001425045.1. Lineage (GTDB taxonomy): Bacteria > Pseudomonadota > Gammaproteobacteria > Burkholderiales > Burkholderiaceae_D > Rugamonas. Next base: position 412,609 of record NZ_LMDJ01000023.1, read on the forward strand.
TCGACAAGCCCGGCATGATCTTGCCCTGCAGCGTGAACTCCAGCCCGCTGGCGTTGTTGCGGCCGCCGTTGGCTGGCGTCGTCAGCAGCACGGTGTCGTTGATGAAGTAACGGCGGATCAGGATGGAATCGCGGTCCTTGCGGTGATAGGCGCGCAGACTGGTCTCCATGCCGGCTACGCGGCTCTCGTAGCCGAGCTCGAAAGAATCCGTCTTGGTTGGATTGAGTTGCGGGTTGCCGGACGAGACATTCAGCTCATCGCGGTAAATCACGAAGGGATTGAGCTCGTTGGCAGTCGGCCGGCGCAAGCGGTGCGCGTAGCTGAAGCGCAGAGTGGTATCGTCCGACCATTTGTAGGTGGCGTAGGCACTGGGGATGTAGCTGAGGTAGTTGTTGGCCGCATTCACATGTGTGGTCAGCTGCTCGATATCCAGGCCGGTGTGCTCAACCCGCAGGCCGCCCAGCACACCCCATTTCTCGTTCAAGCGCACTTGGTAGGAACCGTACAGCGCCAGGTTCTTCTCGGCCATGCTGAAGCGGTTGCTGCGCTGGGTGTTCACATAGGGCAGTTGCGAGACGGGATCGACGCCGGTGTACAAGGTGTCGAACTCGCTGCGGTTGCTTGCCACCTTGTAGCCCAGCTTGAGCATCGCGCGGTCTATCGGCAGTTCGTAGTCGCCGGTGAAGTCGATAATCCGGTTGTTGCTGGCGTTGTCCTGGAAGCTGGTCTGGTCCAGCGCTCCGCGCGGCGCAACCGCGTAGATATTCTTATAAGCGCTGTTGTGGGTATTGTCGGCCGAGCTGACACGCAAATCCACTTTCATGCTTTCGCCGTCCACGCCGCCTTTATGCTCCCAGCGTGCGCCGAGGCCATAGTTGCGCGAGTCGCCGCCGCGCTGCGTGCTGCGGACGTAGTCGCTGTCCACCGGCCCCGGCCCGGCTCCGGCCCCGTCGGCGGCGTGGCGCAGATAGCGGTCCTGCGAGCGCTGGGCATTGTCGCGGCCCTGGTAGGACAGGCTGGCAGCCAGGGTATCCTTGGCGCCGATGTTGTAGTTGAGGGAAGCGTTGGCGCCGACGTTGTCGTTCAAGCCGCTGGAGCCGCCGGCTTGCGCGCTGTGCACCATGGCGCCGGTGGTCGGATCAATGCGGTCGCGCACTGTCTCGCTGCGGCTGGCACGGCCATCGTGGCGGACGTTCAGCCCGCCCTGGATGCCGAACACGCCCGAGTTATAAGTGCCGGACAGTCCGGTATTGTAGCGCCCCGCCGTACCACCGTTGGCGTTGACTACGCCGAAACCGCCGGGCCGCCGTGTGCGGCGCATCACCAGGTTGATGATGGGGCCGCCGCCGCCGTCGTTGCCGAACTGCGCGCCGGGGTTGTTGATGACCTCGACCGATTCGATATCCTCGGCGGGAATGGCGTTGAGCGAGGCGCCCCGGTTTTCGCCTTGCAGCATGGCGGACGGTTTGCCGTCGATGAGGATCTGCACGTTGGGGCTGCCGCGCAGCGTGACCGAGCCGTCCGGATCGACCGCCACCGAGGGCACGCTGTTCAACGCATCGGCCGCCGAGCCGTTGCTGGCGCCGACGTCCGATTTCACGTCGTAGACCTGGCGGTCGATGCGGTTGGTGGGCCGTTCGGCCGAGACCACGACGCTGGCCACGTCCGGAGCGTCGGTGCTGGCGGGCGTTGCGGGCGGCTCCGGCGGCTTGGCCGGCAGAGCCTTCTTGATGGTCACGGTCGGCGGCGGCGCGGTCTGGGCCAAGGCAGGCTGCGCGAACGCGATTGCAAGCCATGTTGCGACAGCCGTAGGGCGGGTCATGCTATTTCTGAACGGTTGCCAGCAGGGCGTCCAGCTCGTCGGCCCACATGTTGTAGCCGGTCGCCGTCAGGTGCAGCTTGTCGCCGCTGAGGCCTTTCCAGTTGTCGCCTTCCGGGGTGAAGCGCGCGGCCAGGTCCAGATACCAGATCGACTTGCCGTCGGCCATGGGGGCCAGCAGCTTGTTCACGGCCGCCATGCGCTGGTCCGCGCGGGCGTTCGGCAGGATGCTGACCACCACCACTTTCACCCCCGCGAACTTCTTCTGCGTCGCAGCCACCACGGCCTTGATGCCCTTGGCGATGTCTTCGGGCTCGTTGCTGACGTTGTTGGTGCCGATCATGATGACCGCCACCTTCGGTTTCAGGAAGGACAGGTCGAAATTGTCCAGGCGCCACAGCACGTGCTGGGTCCTGTCCGCGCCCAGGCCGAAATCGAAAGCGCGGTTGTCGAAGCGCGTATTCCAGACCGGCGCGCCGGCGCCCCAGCGGAACTGTTCCGTGATCGAATCGCCGATGAAGATGATGTCGGACTGGCGGCCTTTGCGCAGCGCGAGGTAGTCGGCGAAGTAGGTCTGGTAGGGAACCCGCGCGAGGTAGTTCTGGTCGCTGGGCGTGGTGGTGGCGGGATCCAGCGCGGCGGCGGGCAGCGACAGGCCCAGATTCAGGGTGGCGGCGGTGGCCAGGGCGAGCAGCAGTCGTTTCATGTAAGTCTCCAGGGTTGTCAGTATTATTCTGCGCGCAGTTGCTCGAGCAGTGCGGCAGGTACGGCGAAGGCGGTTCCGTGGCGCATACGCAGTGGCGTGCCTTCGTCCGGGAAGCGCATCTTGGCCGTCACATCTTCCCAGGTAACGAGGTCGCGCGAGCGCATCGCGCCATAATGCTTGCTGCGGTAGGCATCATAGTAGACGATGACATCGGCGCCGGCCTGGATGGCGGTCGGACCCTCCACCCACATGCCCGGCGGCGTGATGGGGGCGCCCAGCTTGCCGAACGGGCCGTTCAATGCGGGGGCATCGGCCACCTGCAGGTATTTGCGCGGCGGCTTCACCGTTTCGTCCTTGACCATCAAGTGGTTCTTGCCGTTGGCGCGCACGAAGGTGGCGTCAATCACGCTGAAACCGGGATCGTAGAACAGCCGGGTAGGCGTGAAGGTCTTGAAGTCCCTGGTGGTGGTGGCGTACAGGCGGTGGTTGTACTTTTCCTCGGACGAACCGGCCGTCTCCGTGAACTTGCCGGGTACGGTGGAAGCCCAGAAGATCAGGTACTCGCCGCGCTGCTCGTCGTACACGATTTCAGGCGCCCAGGCATTGAGTACGCCTTTTTCATGGGCCATGACGGGCAGTTCCTGCTGCTCGGACCAGTTGACCAGGTCCTTCGACGAGGCGTAGCCGATGTTGTTCTCTTTCCAGCCCGAAGTCCAGACCATATGGTAGGTGCCGTCCGGTCCCCTCACGATGCACGGGTCGCGCATCAGCTTTGACATGCCGACCTTGGGTGTCAGGTAGCTGCGCCCGCCGCCCAGCTTGTCCCAGCGGTAGCCGTCGGCACTGGCGGCCAGGTGCAGGCCGTCCTCGCCGTTCTTTGTGAAGTAGGCAAAGATGTAGGCGTTGGCGCCGGTGTCCGTGCCGGCGTTGGCCTCGTCGCCCAACGGGCGCTCGTTGGTGAACTTGGGGCTGGGCGGAACAGCGAACCTGGCCACCGGGTCCGGTTTGGACGGATCGAAACTGCCGTAGCCGTCCGCGATATAGGACGCGGCGGGCACGCCGGCCTGGCGCATGCCGGTCAGTACCGCCTGCGCCAGTTCGTAGGCGCCATAGTTGTTGTGGTGCGTGTTGTCGGTGCGGCCGGGCTGCGGTTCAGCGAAGGCGGCCTTGGACGCCTCGCTGCCCAGCGCCTCGTAGAGCGGCTTGCTCATTGAGTTCAGGTCGATGAAGGCCACGCCCAGCTCCAGCGCCGACTGGCGGGCGGCGGTGGCGTAGTCGATCAGCGACGGAATCACCTTGCCATTGGCGTCGAAGGCGCGCCGCTCCATCGAAGAGATCACGACGGGGACGCCGCCGCGTGCCCGGATACTGTCCACGTGCTGCTTGATCTCGGCCTTGTAGGTGGTGAACGGGCCGCTTTTGCCATCCTTGATCTGTTTCTGGTCGTTGTGCCCGAACTGCATCATCACGGTATCTCCGGGCCGCATGGCGCTCAGCACCTTGTCGAGGCGGCGCCGGGACAGCGAGTCGCGATAGGTTTCGCCGGATTGCGCGTAGTTGGCGACGGCCACGCCGGGCTTCAGGAAGCGCGGCAGCATCTGGCCCCAGCTGGCGTAGGGCTCGCCGGGCTGGTCGGAAACGGTGGAGTCGCCCAGCAGGAAAATGGTGGGCGCCTGCACGGGCGTGATCTCGATGGCGCGCACGGCGGGGCTGGCGCCGTTGAATTCCAGTGTCAGGCGGCGGTCCCAGTTCCAGGCTTCCTGCACCGTCTCGCGCGGCGCCTTGAGATTCACGGCGCCGGCCGCCAGGCCAGCAACGGCCGGAATTTGCGGGGTGCGGATGTTGACGGTGAAGGTGCGCACTTCCGTCCTGCCCGCTGCGCTGCGTACGTTTTCCAGCATCAGGCGGCGCAGCTCGGATTTGATGGTGGTGCTGCCTTCCATGGCGCCGCCCAGCGTCACGGTGACGTTGTAGCTGCCTTCGGGAAGGTCCACCGAGAAGAAGGACGGCTTTCCGGGCATGGCGCCGGGTTCGAAACCGTAGCCGCGGCCGGCGCTGTACTCGCTTGCTTGCGGGACGGCGGTGTAGCCGGCAGCCGGCTGCGCGCTGAAGTCGAACTTGCGGACGGCGGTTTGCGCGCTGGCGGCAAAGCTGGCCGCCAGCAGCATGGTGAACAGGGAAATCTTCATGGTCTCTTTATCGATTTATTTTGCAGGAATATGGTCGCCGATCAGCGCAAGGTTCTGGATTGCGGCCAGGCCCCATTGTGCGGTGTCGTTGGTGCTGATCCAGTCGACTTCCTGCACCGGATTGAGTACCGCCGGGCCGCGCAGCTCGACCGGACGCACCAGCGGAGCAGGACGCTCATGGAACTCGCGCCAGGCGCGGCGCGCCAGCTCGGCGTTCCCGGTGCGCCACGCAGCGTAGGCGGTCAGCCGCGAATGGCCCACGCGCAGCGCGTTGGTGCCGCCGTGCGGCATGCCCAGCGCCCTGGTTTGCTCCTCCCGGCTGGCGTTGTACAGCGTGCAGTATTGCACCCAGGCGCGCTCAAAGGCCTTGTCGCCGGTGACCGAGATCAGCTCTGCGAACACTTCCACGGCGCCGAATACCGCGTTGAGGTGGCTGGCCTGGACCTTGTCGCCCGCCATATTGGCCAGATGGCCATCCTTCGGCTGGTAGCCGGCGCGCTCGGCGCTGAAGAAGCCGTGCGGCATGGCGGCGATGTCGCGCATGCCGGTCAACAGCTTGGACTTGTACAGCGGCTTGCCGCCGCGCTCCCACTCGGTGAGCCAGTTGCCGGCCAGCGAGCCCCAGTCCGTGCCGAAGCTGGCGCGTGCCGGATAGAGCGACTTGTCCAGCGGCGCGGCGCGCTTGCGCACCGGGTCCACGTCGGCCAGCTTGGCGTCGGCGTCGAGCAGCTCGTGCATGATGTCGCCGATGCGCTCGTCGGCGGTGAGGTAGTAGTAGAACCTGCGGTACACGGCGGCGCTGATGCGCACCTGCTTGGCGCTGCAACCCCAATGCTGCACGTTGTGGCGCGTTCCCAGTCCTGCGAAACGGCCCAGGTGGTAGATGTCCACCTCGCTGGTGTGGCGCACCATGGCCTCGGCCAGGCGGAAAATGTCGGCGCGGCCGGTGCGCAGGAAGGAATACCACAGCCACAGGTCGGGCGACAGCTCGGAGTTGTCCCAGGCGTAGCCGCCGACGTCGTAACGCCAGACGTGGCGGTCGGCGTCGTAAGTGTGCATCACGTCGCCGTAGTTCCAGAAGCCGTACCAGTGGTGCTGCTCCACCTGGCCACGGTAGTAGTCGAAGCGGCGGTCCAGTTCATCCTCGATGACGGCCTTGGCAGGGTGCGAACGGTCCGGCAGGCTCCACATGCCGCCGAACACGTTGCATGCCAGGTAGTGCGCAGGCTGCGCCACCAATTGCGGCGGCGACTGCACGGCCTGTGCGAGGCGGGTCATGGCCTCGCGCGACGGGGTGGCGGCCAGCGCCCACAGCGTGATTTCGCTGCTGCGGGCCACCCCGTGCGGGCTGCCGTAGCCCTTTTCGTAGTCCTCGTAGGTGATTTCCAGGCCATCGAGTTCGTCGGCGTGGGTTTCCATGCCCATGCCGTCGTGGTAGAAGCGCATGTCCATCGCCTGCGCATCGGGGGACCACATCCACAGCGTCACCTCGGCATCGTCGGTGTGGGCCTTGCGGATGTCGAGCTGGGTGGGGTGGCGCTGCCAGAAATCGCGCAAGCCAAAGGCGACGCCGCCGGAGGCGCCGCCGATGTAGCCGGCGCCCGGCGCGCGGCGGCCCCACGCGGCGTCGATCCAGCCGTGGCCCGGCTTGGTGCGCTTGCGGATCTGGAAACCGTCGGCCGACAGCTGGGACAGCGTGTAGTCGCCCCAGGCCGGTATCAGGTGCATCAGCTTGCGCACGTTGGGCGCCATGGTGTCGAGCGGCGGGCACGCCAGGCCGGCCACCTGGGCCGAGCGGAAGGCGGCGCCGGGATCGCGCCGCAGGCCGGTGAGGCCGCGCACCGCTTCGGCCCACAGGCCTTGGTCCTCGCCGGCGAAACGCACGTGGCGGTCGTGCGGCTGGTCGCGCATCGGCACACTGACGCGCAGGCCGACGCCGCGTATGAATTCCTTGTGCTCGTCGCCGTCGAAAACGAAGGTATGCATGATACGCACCGATTCGGCGCCCGCGTAGAAGTACAGCCGCACCGAAAATGGCAGCCAGGCACGTTGGCCGTTGCGGTGCATGCCGTCGATCTTGACGACGGCGCGCACCGGGCCGCGCTGCTCAACCGTTACCGTCCTGATGTCGCTTTCGAAGGCCGTCTGACGGGTAGCGCCGGCGCTGCCATCCGGCTGGTCGTCGCTTAAGGCCACCAGCTTACCGTTGCTTGCAATGACGCGGCCTGCGCGCGTGATGGAGCGGATCAAGTGGGCGCCGCGCTTGGGAACCTGGCAGGAGACCACGCCGGTATCGACCGAGACTTCGTTCGCGCTCTCCTGCACGCGCACGGCTGGACCGGAGCCGGGGCCGAGGCCGGCTGCCGATTTTCCACCGGCGGGCGCCAGTGTCAGGGTTTCGGACATGCCGGCCCCGGTCAGCAAGGCGTGCGCGCTCCATTTCAGCGTGCCGTCCGGCCAGTAGGCCAGGGGCCAGCTTTGTACGGCGATACCGGCGGCCCCGGCGCCGCCCGGCGAGGACAGCACGAAGGCCTGGCCTTTGGCGACCTTGCCCTGGGGCCAGGGCACGCCGAGCGTGACGCCTTGCGACAGCCCCGGCACACCGTCCAGCCAGCGCAGCTCGGCGCTTTTGTCCGGCGTGGCGGCAGGCCGGGGCGGAGGCGTGCCCGCAGGCTGGCCTGCGGGCGCGGATTCGGCGGCGCCCGCAGGCGTACTTCCGGCGGCGAGCAGCGGCGCGGCGCCGAGAACAGAGGCTTGAAGAAAGGTGCGGCGGCTAAAGGTAGTCAAATTAGTCTCTCGTTGCAAGTGTTGAGTCTAGTCCTGGGCGCTGAAGCGGAAAGCGCCGGGTGGCAGCATCAGCTTGGGCACAGGTTTGCCGGCTTCCACCAGGACGGTGTCGACAGGCAGGGCATTCTCGGGATCGCCCGCACGATGGGCCAGGATCAGCCTGCGGCCGGATGCGGGCAGCAGCGCCGGTGGTATGGCCTGCGGCTTGCGGCCCGCCAGCTGTTCCAGCCACGTGGGGCGGCCATAGTCGGCGCTGTTGGCGTACGGCGGAAAGATAACCTGCATGTCGGACCGCTGCGCCATGCCTTTGAGGACCAGCGGCTTGCCGTCGGCGGTTTTCAATATGATGGGCGAGGCGGGTTGGTACTTGTCAATGATGGCCTGGTAGGTCTGGCCATTGAATGCCGGGTCCGGATGGGAATAGAAACGTTCCTGCTCGACGTGCAGCGTCTCCAGGCCAGTCATGCGCCGCAAGTGCTCGCCCATCATGACGGCGCCGCGCGCCTCGCCGGCGGGCGTCTTCAACAGGTGGCTATAGCCTACGTAGACGAAGACCCTGGCCTGGGAATCTTTTGCGAAGATTCGCTCAACCAGGTTGGTGGCCTGCACCAGTTCGCGCCGCCGCATGCGTTCCATGGGGGCCAGCTGCTGCAATGCTTCGGCGGACTCGTAGCCGGCCAGCTTCCAGTTGTCCGCCAGCGCGGAATGGACAAAGTCGGCGAACAGGGGATCTTCCAGGTAGTAGCCGTGGGCGCGCGTGAGGATGTTGCCCGGCGGGCGTTCCCCTATATCAGTGCTGAACGTTTCGCAAGCCAGGTAAGTGTAGCCAACCTTGCGCAATTCGGCGGCCAGCCGTTTGGCGAAGGCGCGGTGCATGGGGACGTGGTGCGCCTCGTTCAGCAGCACGATGCGCTTGTTGCGCGCCTCGGCCACGATGGCGTCGACGGCGTCAACGGCCTGGGCATTGGCCAGTTTGTCGATATCGGCCGGATTGTCGTTCACCCGCGCGCCCGGGCGCTGGTCGAAGGCGGCCATGGCGCCGTCGTAGTCGCCGGCAAAGCTGCGCTTGGTGCCGAGATTCTGGACATCGGCAGGACGGCTCTCGGCCTGCTTCAATTGTTCCATGTGCGTGTGCGCAGTGCGCGCAACGCCGGCGGTCTGCGCCATGCCTGCGCCAAGGTAGAACGAGGGATGCGGCGGCTGGTTGTAGCCGGCGTTCTGGCCCGCTACCTGCACCCGGTACTGGGCGTCCTGCATCAGCGCCGGTATGCGGTGCGCGGTGGGCGCTGTGGTGCTGAACACCAGCAGGGCGTTGTTATCGGCGCTGCGCCAGACCACTTCTTCGCGCCAGTCGCCCAGCAGGTCGGCTGACAGCACCGGCGTGGCCTTGGTGCCGTTGTTGGCGGCGGCGCCAGCGTCGGCGCCGTTCACCAGGGGCAGCAGCGTGGCGCTTTGCGGGTTCCACTTCTCGATGCGGGTGCCGTCCAGCGATTCGCGCAGCAGGTCGCCGTCCCACCAGGCCGCGAAATTGATGCGGCGCGGGCGTTCGCTGGATATCTGCACGCCTGCCGCGCTCATCAAACCGCCTACCGAGGCCCAGCATTCCTCTCCCAGGTGGGCAGGGTCGATGTCCATGCAGACGCCGCGTCCGACGTCAGCGCCTTTGCCGTCCAGGCTCCACAGGAGCTTGCCGCTGGCCGCGTCGTGCATCTCCACGCCGTGCTTGCCGTAGCAGCTCGGGGTTTCGTGCACCATGAAAACCTGCTGGCCGGGCAGGGCGGGGTTCAGCTTGCCCACATGGAGGGCATCGCCGTGGCACAGACCGGTGCTGTACAACATTTTTCCGCTGCTGGCGATGGTGGCCGCGCCGTAGATGATGTCATCCTGGCCGTCGTTGTCCACGTCGGCCACGGATAGCCAGTGCGCGCCCTGGTGGTTCACCTCGCCGCCCGCCACGTCGCTGTCGAACACCCAGCGGCTGCTCAGCTTCCCGCCGCGCCAGTCCCAGGCCGCGACCACGGCGCGCGTGTAGTAGCCGCGCGAGAAGATGGCGCTGGGGCGGGCGCCGTCCAGGTAGGCCACGCCGCCGAGGAAGCGGTCTACCCGGTTGCCATAGGCGTCGCCCCATGCCGCCACATCGCCGCGGCCGGGCAGGTAGGGCGCGCTGGCCATGGCCGCGCCGGTTTCGCCGTTGAACACGGTGATGAATTCGGGGCCGGACAGGATGTAGCCCCTGTCGTTGCGGTGGTCGGCTTTCGGATCGCCGATGACCGCGCCCTTGCCGTCGACAGTGCCATCGGCGGTTTTGACCATCAGTTCGGCCTTGCCGTCGCCGTCGAAGTCGTACACCAGGAACGTGGTGTAGTGCGCGCCGGCGCGGATGTTGCGTCCAAGGTCAACACGCCACAGGCGGGTGCCGTCCATCTTGTAGGCGTCGATATAGGTATGGCCGGTGTCGCCCGCTTGCGAATTGTCGCGCGCATTGGCCGGCTGCCACTTCACGATCAGCTCATAGCTGCCGTCGCCGTCCAGGTCGGCCGCCGAGCCGTCATTGATCTCGTAGCCGTAGCGCTTGCCATCCGGCGTGGCGCCGTCGGCGGGCTTCTGGACCGGGATGGTCTTGTACTGCCGCGGCCATGTGGCGCCCGCGCTGGCCGGCGCTTGCTCGGCGCCGCCAGGCAGCACCGGCCGCACCGTGTAGGCGGCTGCAGCGCTGCCTGCGGCGTCCAGGTGGTTGGTGGCATTCAGCGGCGCGGCGTTTACGCGCCGGCTGTCGCGGTAGAGATTGAAGGTCATGCCGGCCGGGTCGGTGGCCAGGGCGCGCCAGCTGACAAACACCGCGCCATTGGCGGCAATGGCGCTTACCCCGCGGTCCAGGTTTTCCAGCTGCTTGCCGGCGATTTGAACAGGACCGGCCGCCGTGGCGGCGCCGGCGTCCAGCGCCACGGCCAGCGCCGTTGCGATGCCGGCGATGCGATAGGTGTGCATAAAGGTCTTGGCTGAGCGGTCGCCCGCGAGGATTTCGAGTATCGAGAGTCGTTTCACCAGTGTCAACGGCTGACGCAATCTAATCATGTTTATGAGTGATACAAAGCGATACGTGCGCGAAACGTGAGAGCGCGCTACGCTAGCAGGCAGCTAAAATAACTATCGGAGACCGCGATGTCACGCACGCGACTGATACTTTCACTGCTGATACCGGCACTGGCCGTGGCCGGCCCGCTGCCCAAGCCGGACCGGGGCGGCGTGCCAGAGTCGAGGCTGTACGACTACGGCGTCATGGGACCGCCGGCCACGCCTGCCATCGTGGCGGCGGCCGGCGCGGCGGTGGCCACGCCGCTGCCGGCCGGCCCGTTCGAGGCGGACTGGGAGTCCATCCGCAAGCATTACCGCACTCCGGCCTGGTTCGAGGACGCCAAGTTCGGCATCTTCATGCACTGGGGCGTGTACGCCGTGCCCGCGCACCGCAACGAATGGTATGAAAAGTACATGTACGGCGCCGGACTGGCCTGGCACACGGCCAATTTCGGCGCGCCCGACCAGTTCGGCTACAAGGATTTCATCCCCATGTTCCGGCAGGAGAAGTTCGACGCGGCCCAATGGGCCGGCCTGTTCCGCCGCTCCGGCGCGCGCTTCGTGATGCCGTCCGCCCAGCATCATGACAATTTTGCGCTGTGGGACAGCAAGGTCACCCCGTTCAACGCGCTCCGCATGGGGCCGAAGCGCGACCTGATCGGCGAGCTGGCTGCCGCCGTGCGCAAGGAAGGCATGAAGTTCGGCGTGTCCAACCACGGCGTGGAGAATTTCACTTTTATCAACCCGCCGCAGGCGCTGGACGACAGGCTCAAAGCGGCGCAGGCGGACCTGTACGACCCGAAGTGGGCCGCCTTCTACAACGTGGCCGACCGCAGCCCGGCTGCCATGACGCGCTTCCTGAGCGACTGGCTGGCGCGCAACCTGGAGCTGATCGACCAGTACCAGCCGGACTTGCTGTGGTTCGACAACGGCGTCAACCTGCGCGTGCTGGATCCGCTCAAGCTGCGCGTGGCGGCCCACTATTACAACCGCGCCCGAGCCTGGAACAAGGAAGTCTCGATCGGCAGCAAGTTCGTGGCCTACGCCCCCAGCAACGACGATACGCAGCAAGTCGGCGCCATCATCGACTTCGAGAAGATCGGCGCGCGCTCGCCGCCGGACATCCGGCCCGGCCCGTGGATGGTGGACGACGCCATCGGCAGCACCTGGGGCTATACCAGCGGCATGAAGGTGGCCGGCGGCGGCGCCATCGTCGGCCGCCTGGTCGATACGGTCAGCAAGGGCGGCTTCTACCTGCTCAACCTGTCGCCCAGGGCCGACGGCGTCATTCCCGAGGAGCAGCAGCGCACCTTGCAGGAAGTGGGCGCCTGGCTGGACAACAACGGCGAGGCGATCTACGGCACCCGGCCGTGGAAACAGTTCGGGGAGGACAGCTGGCGTTTCACCAGCAAGGGCGACGCGGTGTATGCCGTCGGCCTGCCGCGCGACGGTTCGGTGGTGCTGCGCGTGCTGGGGCCGGGCGCAGGCAGGGTGCAGCGCGTGGAACAGCTGGGCCGCGACGGCGTGCTGCCGTTCCGGCAGGCCCAGGAAGGCCTGACGGTGGAAGGCATTTCCATCGCGGCCGGCGGCTTGCCGGCGGCGCTCAAGGTCACTTTCTGATGCCGGGGTGCTGCGCCGGATTCATCGCTCAGTCCGCCGCGCAGGCCTCGGGCGGCACCGCGTACAGTTCGGTGTGGCCGAATTCCACGCTGTAGTCCAGCAGCGAGACCACTTGCGGCACGATGCGCAGCACCAGCACGCTGCCCCAGCCGGGCGGATTGCCTGCCGCCTGCATGTGCTTAATCTCAGGAAACTTGTGCACCATCAGCGCGGCTACCCGCTCCAGCGCGTCGGCGCCGTTGACGATGGTGGCGGTAGCGGCCGCCGAGATGCCGCGGATGCCGTTCCAGTTGGTATAGGGCAGGTTGATGGTCAGCGATACCTTGGGACAATAGGCGATGTTGCGCGCCTTCTGGCTGTCCAACCCGACGCCGGCGTATAGCACCAGCCCTTGGTTTACATAGCTGACCGTGGTCGCCTGCGGATAGCCGTCAGGGCGTAGCGTGGCCAGCGTCAAGTCGGCGCCGGCCGACAGGATGGCCAGGATCCGGTCGCGTGCGGCGGTATGCAAATTGTCCATATTGTCCTCCCTGAGCGCATAAGCGACTGTAGCGCCGTACGGCCGTCCGGTTCTTTGATCCAGATCAAACCCGCTTGTTTTTCGCTCGCGTAGGGGATCCCCTACAGCATCTGGCCGGGATACCCGATAGCGCGCCGGGCAGGCATGGTCGATACTGTGACTCAACTTAGCCATCCCCAATTCCAGGAGTCCACTGTGAACGCCACCATTCCCATCGCCTCCGCCCTCCGCGCACCGGCCCAGCCGCGTTGCGGCCTGTGCAGCTTCAACCGCTTCTGCCTGCCGCAGGGACTGGGCGAGGACACGATGCGCCGCCTGGACCAGATAATTTCGCGTCGCCGCCGCGTGCAGCGCGACGAGCAGCTGTTCAGCATGGGCCAGTCCTTCGGCAGCCTGTACGCGGTGCGGCTGGGCCACTTCAAGACGGCCCAGGTGAACCAGCGTGGCGAGCAGCAGATCACCGGTTTCCACATGGCCGGCGACCTGCTGGGCATGGAGGCGATCGGCGCCGCCCAGCACAGCTGCAGCGCGGTGGCCCTGGAAGACAGCGAAGTGTGCGAGATTCCGTTCGCCCGGCTGCAGGAGCTGGTGGCCCAGGTGCCCGAGCTGATGCAGCAGTTCCACCGCACCATGGCGCGCGAGATCCAGCGCGAGCAGGCGGTGGCTTTATTCCTTGGCAACATGCGCGCCGAGCAGCGCCTGGCGCTGCTGCTGACCCAGCTGGGCGCGCGCTACGCCGCGCGCGGCTTCTCGCCGTCCAGCTTCCAGCTGCGCATGTCGCGCGAAGATATCGGCGGCTACCTGGGATTGACCATCGAGAGCATCAGCCGCCTGCTGGCGCGTTTCCGCAAGGCCGGCTGGATCGACCTGAACAACCGCGACCTGCGCATTCTCGACCTGCCCGGTTTGCAGGACCTGGCCGCAGGCCGCATCGAAGCCGAGTGCGTGGCGGCCTGAGCCGCCACATCGCCGGGCCGGCCGCACCCGGCGCCTGCTAGTGCGCCATCAGCACCGGCAACGTCATGTCACGCAATATGGTGGCAGTCACGCCGCCCAGCAGCATCTCGCGCAGGCGCGCGTGGCCGTAGGCCCCCATGACCAGCAGGTCGGCCCCCGTGTCGGCCGCCAGCGACAGCAGCGCGTTGCCGGCGTCGAGCGCGGTCGGCTGCGCGCTCACTTCCACCTTCACACCGTGCCGGCTCAGATACAGCGCCAGGTCGGCGCCCGGCTGTTCGCCGTGCGTTCCCCAGCGGCTTTGCGGGTTGAACACCACCACCGTCACCCGGGCAGCCAGCTTTAACAGAGGCAAGGCGGCCGTGACGGCGCGCGTGGCCTCGTCGCTGCCGTCCCACGCCACCAGCGCGTGGCTGCCGGTGTGCTCCCAGTCGCCGGCGTACGGCACCAGCAGCACCGGCCGGACCGCGTTCAGCAGCACGTACTCGGGCAGGTCATTCCAGTCGCCCGGTACCGGGTTGTCCGGATCGGTCTGGCTCAGCACCACCAGGTCCGCATAGCGCGCCTGCAGGGCCATGCCGCCGTCGAACTCGTCGCGCACCAGGCGCCGCTCGAAGGAGGGCGCGCCGGTCTGGTCGGCCAGCGTGTCGAACTGGGCCAGCGCACGCTCGGCGCTCTCGCGCATCAGGTCAACCTGTTCCGCGATCATCGGCCCGCCCATGGCTATGCTGGCCGGCATCAGGAAACGCGATACGCCCGTCATGGCGCCGCCGACCAGGTGGGCGTCGAAGGTGCGCGCCAGGGTGGCGGCAAAGCGGATGCGCTGCGGCGCATGGCGCGACAGGTCCGCATGGACCAGGATAGTGCGGTAAGTCATGGCAAACTCCTTGGGTTGGGAAACGACACGTGTCAAACGGGCTGCACGCGATAGTGCCGCTCGCTGGCCTGCTGGCAGTCCAGGCACAGCACCGCAGTGGGCTGCGCCTCCAGGCGCGCCTTGGCAACCGGCTGGCCGCATTGCTGGCACAGGCCGTAACTGCCGTCCGCCATCCGGCTCAGCGCCAGCTCAACCGCCTCCAGCTGGCGGCAGTCCTGGTGCAGCAACGCCAATTCATCCTCGCCCAGCGCGTCGGCCTGGGCCGGATCGGCCAGGGCGTTGCAGGTGGCCAGGGTGCTGGCATCTTCGCTGCCGTCCGAGTACAGCCGCGCGCGCACCGCGCCGGCCAGGGCGCCGCGCCGCTCCAGCAGCGCGCGCTGCAGGCTTGCTATCAAGTTGCTATCGATTTGTTGCATTGCATTCTCCACTCTTCCACTGGCACCACTGTAGGGGAAGCGGGCAGGGCGCGTCAGTAGCCGGTTTGATCCAGGTCAAATCGCCCCGCAATTTCGCCGCTGGCGGGGCGGGCTTTACCGGGCAGGGGTATCGATCGTATGATGGTGGCCTCTTCGACAACCGCAGGGACCTTGCGTGCAGAATCCCCCCATTGCCGACCAGAGCCTGGCCTGGCTGCTGGCGTCGGCCACCGACCCGGTCATCATCGTCGACCGCGCCGGCCTGATCGCGCTGGCCAATCCTGCGCTGGAGGCGCTTTTCGGCTATGCGCAGCAGCAGCTGCAGGGTTTGCCGGTGGAAACGCTGATCCCGGAGCGCTTTCGGCGCGGCCACGAGGCGCTGCGCGAGGGCTACAGCGCACAGCCGCATCCACGCGTGATGGGCGCCGGCGCCGCACTGTTCGGCCGCCACCGCGAAGGACGCGAATTTCCGGTCGAAGTAAGCCTGTCGCCGCTGCGCAGCCCGGACGGCCAGGACATGGTGATGGCCACGGTGCACGACGTGAGCGCGCGCAAGGCCGCCGAACGCGCGCTCGAGGAGAGCGAAGCGCGCATGCGCGCGGTGTTCGAAACGGCCGTGGACGCCATCATCACCATCGACGAGCACGGCGCGCTGGAGCGCCTGAACCCGGCCGCCGAGCGCATGTTCGGCTACCGCGAGGACGAGGTCGCCGGCCGCAACATTTCCATGCTGATGCCCGAACCGCACCGCAGCGCGCACGACGGCTACCTGGCGCACTACCTGGCCACGGGCGAGAAGCGCATCATCGGCAAGGGGCGCGAAGTGCAGGGCATGCGGCGCGACGGCAGCGTGTTCCCCATGGACTTGTCGGTGGCGGAAATGACGCTGGGCGGCAAGCGCATGTTTACCGGCTTGGTGCGCGACATCACCGAGCGCAAGCAGTCCGAGCAGAAAACCCAGCAGCTGCTGCAGGAGCTGAGCAGCGCCAACGAGGAACTGACCAATTTCGCCTACGTCGTGTCGCACGACCTGAAGGCGCCGCTGCGCGGCATCGGCTCGCTGGCCGACTGGCTGGCCACCGACTACGCCGAGCAGTTCAACGACGAAGGCAAGGAGCACATGCGCCTGCTGATCAACCGCGTGCACCGCATGGGCGCGCTGATCGACGGCATCCTGCAGTATTCGCGGGTGGGCCGGGTGCGCGAGGCGGTGTGCCCGGTGGACCTGAACCGGGTGCTGGCCGAGGTGGTCGACCTGCTGGCGCCGCCGCCCGGCATCGTCGTCGATATTGCCCCCGGCCTGCCCACCGTGGCCGGCGAGCCGACCCGGCTGCAGCAAGTGTTTCACAACCTGATTTCCAACGCCATTAAATACATGGACCGCCCGGATGGGCGCGTCAGCGTCGGCTGTGCCGACGAGGGCAGCCACTGGCGCTTCGCCGTGGCCGACAACGGCCCCGGCATCGAGCCGCGCCATTTCGACCGTATTTTCCAGCTGTTCCAGACGCTGGCCCCGCGCGACCGCGTCGAGAGCACCGGCGTCGGCCTGGCACTGGTGAAGAAAATCGTCGAGATGTACCGCGGCCGCGTCTGGGTCGAGTCCGCGCCGGGCGCGGGCGCCACTTTCTATTTCACATGGCCCAAGGATAGCCGATGAAAAATTCAAGCAAGCCCATACTGCTGATCGAGGACGACAGCGTGGACGTGATGACCGTCAAGCGCGCCCTGAAGGAGATCGGCGTGGGCAATACCGTGGTGGCGCTGGAGCACGGCGAGGCCGCGCTGGACTACCTGCGCACGCCGGGCAACGAGCGCCCCTGCATCATCCTGCTGGACCTGAACATGCCCATCATGAGCGGCATCGAGTTCCTGCGCGAGGCCAAGCGCGATCCCGCGCTGCGCCTGATCCCGGTGGTGGTGCTGACCACGTCGGCCGAACAGCAGGACAAGCTCAGCAGTTTCGAACTGGGCGTGGCCGGCTACATGGCCAAGCCGGTCGACTACCGCGCCTTCGTCGAAGTGATGCGCTCGATCGACCGCTACTGGACCGTCAGCGAGATGCCCTGACCATGGACAGCCCGTCACTGCCGGCCGCGCCGGTGCGCGTGCTGATCGTCGAGGACGACATGGTCGACCGCATGGCCTGCCGGCGCGCCTTCCGCGCCGCCGGCGCCTACCAGCTGCTGGAAGCCGAAACCGGCCAGCAGGGCCTGGCCATGGCGCTGTCCGGCGAGGCCGACTGCGTGCTGCTGGACTACAATCTGCCGGACCTGACCGGCCTGGAATTTTTGGCCGGGCTGGCGGCCAGCCGTCCCGGCGGCGACGCGCCGCCGGTGATGATGCTGACCGGCGCCGACAGCGCCACCGTGGCTGCCGAAGCCATGCGGCGCGGCGCGCGCGACTACCTGGTCAAGGACGCCGAAGGGCGCTACCTGGAACTGCTGCCGGCCGGCATAGAACGCATGCTGCGCGAGCAGCGCCTGCGCGCCGACAAGCAGCAGGCCGAGGCGCGCTTCCGCACGCTGGTCGAGCAGATCCACGCGGTCAGCTACGTGGCTGGCACCGGCCCGCGCGCGGTGCTGGAGTATGTCAGCCCGCAGATCCGCCTGCTGGGCTACACGCCCGAGGAATGGCTGGCCGACCCCGGCCTGGCGCGCGCGCGCATGCACCCGGAGGACCGCGAGCGGGCCTGGGCGCAGGTGTGCACCAGCCGGGCCGAGGCCAGCCCGCTGCGGGTGGAGTACCGGCTGCTGCCGCGCGGCGGCGGCGAACTGTGGGTGCGCGACCAGGCCGACCCGGTGCCCGGCAGCGGCGGCCCCGGACCGGGCGCGGCGGTGCTGCAGGGCCTGCTGATCGATATCAGCGCCAGCAAGGCGGCCGAACAGGCGCTGCGCCAGTCGCAGGAAGAACTGCGGCGCCTGGGCGCGCACCAGGAACGCATCAAGGAAGAGGAGCGCAAGCGCATTGCGCAGGAAATTCACGACGAGCTGGGCGGCCTGCTGACCGGCATCCGCGCCTACATCCTGGTGGCGCAGGAGCGCGCCGTGGCGGCCGGACGCGAACCGGAACCGCTGCTGGCCGACACGGCAGACCTGGTGCAGACCGCCATCGAAACGGTGCGGCGCGTGATCACCGACCTGCGGCCCAGCGTGCTGGACCAGCTGGGCGTGTGGGCCGCGCTGGAATGGTACGCCGGCCAGGTGGCGCTGCGCGCCGGCTTGCGCTGCGAGTGCAGCATCGACGCCCGGGTGGCCGAGCTGGAACTGGACGCCGAACGCAGCACCATGCTGTTCCGCGTGGTGCAGGAAGCGCTGACCAATGTGGTGCGGCACGCCGGCGCCAGCGAAGCGCGGGTCGCGGTGGCGCGCGAGCCGGCCGGCTTGCGGCTGACGGTCACGGACAACGGCAAGGGCATTGCCGCCGAGGGACTGTTGCGGCGCGAATCGTGGGGCATACTCGGCATGCACGAGCGCAGCCGCAGCTTCGGCGGTGAACTGGCCATCACCGGCGGCGAGGGCGGTACGGCGCTGACCTTGCGCCTGCCATTGCCACAGGAGGAACATCATGACTGACGCGATCCGGGTCTTGCTGGTGGACGACCACGCCATCGCCCGCAACGGCGTGCGCCTGATGCTGGGCACGGCCAGCGGCATCGCAGTGACGGGCGAAGCCGGCAATGCCGGCGAGGCCATGCAGCGCGTGGCGGAGCAGGAATTCGACGTGGCGCTGGTGGACATCACCATGCCAGGCAAAAATGGCCTGGAACTGCTGAAGGCGCTGCGCGCCGAGCGTCCCCGCATGGCGGTGCTGATGCTGAGCACCTACTCGGAAGAGATTTACGCCGTGCGCGCGCTGAAACTGGGCGCGGCGGGCTATCTGACCAAGGACGCGCCCACCGCCACGCTGGTGGAGGCGGTGCGCAAGGCGGCCGCCGGCGGCAAGCACGTCAGCCCGGCGCTGGTGGAAAAACTGGCCATGCTGGTGGGCGGCGGCGGCGCCGGCGACCACGAGGCGCTGTCGGACCGCGAGCTGGAAGTATTCAAGCTGATCGCCGCCGGGGAGGCGCTGGTGCGCATCGGCGAGCTGCTGCACCTGAGCCCGAACACCGTCACCACCTACCGCACCCGCATCCTGGACAAGATGGGCATGGCCAGCAACGCCGAGCTGACCCGCTACGCGCTCGAGCACGGCATGATCTGACCCGCCGTGCGCCCGCACACGGCTCAAACGGCGTGCATGGCCAGCCCTTCCTGCGCCGGGGCCGCCGCAATCGCGCGCAGGCCGGCCGTGTCGAGCAGTTCGATGGCGCGGTTGCTCACCGCCAGCAGGCCGTTCTGCTTGAACATCGACAGCAGGCGGCTTACGCTCTCCACCGTCAGCGCCAGGTAGGCGGCCAAGTCCTCGCGCGACATGCACAGCTGGAAGTTGGTTGCCGAGCCGCCGCGCTCGCCGTAACGCCCGCCCAGGTCGAGCAGCAAGCGCGCCAGCCGCTGCGGGGCACGCGCATTGCCGAGAAAGAGCATCTGGTCCTGGCGCTGCGCCAGGTTGGCACTGAGCAATTGCGACAGGCGCCGCGCCAGCGCCGGTTGCTGCGCCATCAGGCTTTCCAGCCCGGCATAGGGGAGGGAGCAGATCACGCTGTCCGACAGGGCCACCGCGTCGTTCGCGTAGCGGCCGTTGCCGATGGCGTCCAGTCCCATCAGGTCGCCGGGCATGGCAAAGCCCAGTACCTGTACGCCGCCATCCGGGGCCGCGCGCTGCAGCTTGAACTGGCCGCTCAGCACCGCATGCAGCTGGCCGAAGGGCGTACCGCCGACTTCCACGCGTTCGTGCCGCGCCACCGGCCGCCGCTGCGCCACGGTACGTTCGAATTCATCCAGCGCGCCGCCTGCCAGGCCAGAGGGCAGGCAGAGCGCGCGCCAGCGGCAGTTGGCACAGTTGGCGGAGGAAAGCGGGGACGGCTGATTCATTGTGGCAAGAAACCTTTCATACTTGAAGTTGCAGAATATCAAGTATGCAAAGCTGCGCCTTTGATCCATATCAAAAAATCCTGCACTACCTTTCCTTGCTGCGCTGCAAAAATACGGCGCTTTTTTGATCTAGATCAGTCTTTTTGTTGCCCAACGTCAGTATTCTTGCGCTGATTTCCCTGAAGTAATGAGCGAGGAGCCATGAACAACACCCAATCCGCAGCCCACGGCCTGGCGGTGCATGCACTGCTGGACGCGTTACCCGACGAGATAGCCGTGCTCGGCCCGGATGGCACCATCCTGGCGGTCAACCGCGCCTGGCGCAGGTTCGCTGCGCGCCACGGCGCAGGCGGCGCCGAGGCAGTCGGCGCAGTCGGCAGCAACTACCTGGCCGCATGCCACCAGGGGAGCACGGCGGGGCAGGCCCACGCCGGCATCTCGGCGGTACTGGCCGGGGCCTCGGAGCGCTTCCAGATGGAGTACGCGCTGCCGACTGCGGAAGGGGAGCGCTGGTTCGGCATGTCCGTTACGCCGCTGGAGGCGGGCTGGCGGGGGGCGCTGGTGGCACACACCGACACTACCGAGCGGCGCCGGGCCGAAGCGGGCCAGCGCATCGCCGCCATCGCCTTCGATTCCCCGGAAGGCATGATGGTGACCGACGCCGACGGTATCATCCTGCAGGTCAACGCATCGTTCAGCCGCATCACCGGCTACAGCAGCGCCGAGGCGGTGGGGCGGACACCGGGCATGCTCAGCTCGGGCCGCCACGACGCCGCCTTCTATCAGGGCATGTGGGCCGCCATCGGCGCCAACGGCCGCTGGCAGGGCGAAGTCTGGAACCGCCGCAAGAATGGCGAAGTGTATCCGGAACTGCTCAACATTGCCGCGGTGCGCGACGGCAGCGGCGCCGTCACGCACTACGTGGCCTCGCTCAACGACATCACGCTGAGCAAGGCGGCCAGCGACCAGATCAAGAACCTGGCCTTCTACGACCCGCTCACGCACCTGCCCAACCGGCGCATGCTGCTGGAGCGGCTGGCGCAGGCGCTGCCCGCCGCCCACAGCAGCGGCCACCACGGCGCGCTGATGATCATTGACCTGGACGACTTCAAGACCCTCAACGAAACGCTGGGCCACAGCACCGGCGACCTGCTGCTGCAAAAGGTCGCGGCCCGGCTGCACGCCTGCCTGCGCCAGGGGGACACGGTGGCGCGCCTGGGGGGCGACGAGTTCGTGGTGCTGGTGGAAGGCTTGAGCGCGCAGCAGAGGGAGGCCGGTACGCAGTGCGAGGCGCTGGCCGGCAAGGTGCTGGCGGCGTTGAGCCGTCCTTACGGGCTGGGCCCGCACCAGTGCCACAGCACGCCCAGCATCGGCATCACGCTGTTCAGCGGCGGCGTCGAGCAGCATGCCGACGAAGTGCTGGCGCAGGCCGACATTGCCATGTACCAGGCCAAGCAGGCCGGCCGCAACGGCATCCGCTTCTTCGACCAGAGCATGCAGGACAGCATCAGCGACCGGGTGCGGCTGGAAAACGAGCTGCGCCACGCCATCGACACCCAGCAGTTTGAACTCTATTACCAGCTGCAGGTGAACCGCCTGCATCAGCCCGTGGGGGCGGAGGCGCTGATACGCTGGCGCCAGCCGGACGGCAGTACGGTCTCGCCGGCGCGCTTCATTCCGCTGGCCGAGGAAACCGGCATGATCTTGCAGCTGGGCCAGTGGGTGCTGGAAAGCGCCTGCGCCCAGCTGCGCGCGTGGCGCAGCGAGCCTGCCATGGCGGCACTGACGCTGGCTGTCAATGTCAGCGCGCGCCAGTTCCACCAGTCGGACTTCTGCGAGCAGGTCTGCTCGGCCGTGCAGCGCTACGGCATCGACCCGGGCTTGCTGAAACTGGAGCTGACCGAGGGCGTGCTGCTCGACAACACGGACGACACCATCGCCAGCATGCAGGCGCTGCGCCGCCTCGGCGTGCGCTTTTCGCTGGACGATTTCGGCACCGGCTACTCCTCGCTGCAATACCTGAAGCGGCTGCCGCTGGACCAGTTGAAGATCGACCAGTCCTTCGTGCGCGATCTGGTGAACGACGGCAATGACCAGGCCATCGTGCTCACCATTATCGCCATGGCGCGCAGCCTGAACCTGGACGTGATCGCCGAAGGCGTGGAGACGGACGGGCAGTGCGCTTTGCTTGGCCAGCTGGGCTGCCAGTCCTACCAGGGCTATCTGTTCAGCAAGCCGGTGCCGGCAGCGGCGCTGGCGCGGCTGGTGCAACAGGGAATTCCCGGGGCGATTTGATCCACATCAAGGCTTTTGTAGCTATATGGACACTATAGTGTATCAACTTATAATAAAACCTGACAGGGATCCATGAATCAAACCATGTCCGAACAGCTGGGCGTGCTGGTCGAAGAAATGATGCCGGACGCGGAGGCGGTGCGCCGGCGCCTGGCCTTCCTCGAGTTTGGCCACACCGATGCAGTCTTGCTGCGCCAGGCCCACGATGGCCTGGAACGGCAGGCCGGCCCGGTGATCGACGCGTTCTACCGGCACCTCGGCAGCGTGCCCGAACTGGCCGGCATGCTGGCCGACAAGGTCCGCTTCGAGCGCCTGCAGCGTGCCCAGTCCAACTACTTCAGCAGCCTGTCCGGCGCCCCGGTCGATGGCGACTACGTGCGCGACCGCGTGACCGTGGGCCTGGTGCACCAGCACATCGGGCTCGAACCGCAGTGGTATATCGGCGCCTACCGCAAATATCTGGCCTCCATCGGTGGCGTGTTGCGCGAGCAGCTTGCAGACCAGCCTGACCTGACGTGGGAAACCTACGGCGCGCTGCTCAAGCTGGTCTTTTTCGACCTCGGCCTGGCGCTGGACACCTACATCCGTTCCGGCGAACAGGACCTGCTGCGGCTCAAGACGTATTCCGAGCAGGTGATCGACAGCATGCCGGCCGGCGTGATGGCGGTGTGCGCCAACGGCACGGTGCGCACCATGAACCAGGCCTGGTGCGCGCTGCTGGCGGTGGAGGGCCGGGACGCGGCCGGGCAGCCTTACGCGGCCTTCGTTCCGCAGCCGCAGCTCAGGGCCGGCATCGCGGCCGGCCTGGGCGACCCAGATTACCGCCAGGAGCTGGTGATCAGCGCCGGCGCCGACCACCAGCCGGCGCGCCAGCTGCGCTGCAAGCTGACGCGCGTGCCGCTGGACGGGCAGCGCATGCTGCTGCTGGTGATCGAGGATGTGACCGCGTCGATGGAGGCGCGCGCGCAGCTGCGCGCCAGCGAGGCGCGCTTCCGGGCCGCCTTCGGCCAGGCCGCCGTGGGCCTGGCGCAGCTGTCGCTGGACGGGCGCTGGCTGCGCGCCAACCTCAAGGTGCAGGGGCTGCTGGGTTACACCGAGGCCGAGCTGGCCGGCATGACGCTGTGCGACGTGCTGCCGCAGGAAGAGCGCGCGGCCGACACTGCGGCGCTGCACGGCCTGCTGGCCGGCGATAGCGACGGCTACTGCCGCGAGCTGCGCTACCGCCACAAGGCCGGCCACCTGGTGTGGGTGCAGGCGAGCTACTCGCGCATGTACACCGAACAGGACGGCATCACCCTGATCGGCGTGATCGAGGACGTGGCGCAGCGCAAGCGCTACGAGCAAGAGTTGACGCAAATGGCCAACCACGACGCGCTGACCGGCCTGGCCAACCGGGCGCTGCTGCTGGACCGGCTGACCCAGGCCGTGACCTATGCGCGCCGCGCCAGCCGCTGGGTGGCGGTGCTGTTCCTCGACCTGGACCGCTTCAAGAACATCAACGACAGCCTGGGCCACGACGCCGGCGACCAGGTGCTGGTGGAAGTGGCGGCCCGGCTCTCGGCCTGCGTGCGCAACGGCGACACCGTGGCGCGCCTGGGCGGCGACGAGTTCGTGGTGCTGCTGGCCGACGTGGCGCGCGGCGAGGAGGTGGCGGTGGTGGCGCAGAAGCTGGCCGACGCGCTGGCGCTGCCGATGTCGGTGTTCGGGCATGAGATTACGCCGGTGGCCAGCTTCGGCATCAGCCTGTATCCCAAGGACGGCGGCGACAGCCAGGCGCTCCTGAAAAACGCGGACGCGGCCATGTACAGCGCCAAGAAGCTGGGCGGCGCCCAGTTCCAGTTCTATGCGCTGGACATGAATCTGCGCACGCTGGACCGGCTCAAGCTGGAGGCGGCGCTGCGCCACGCCGTCGAGCGCGACGAGTTCGAGCTGCACTACCAGCCGCAGCTGGACCTGGCCAGCGGCGCCATCGAAGGCGTGGAGGCGCTGGTGCGCTGGCGCCGGCCCGGCCACGGCCTGGTGCCGCCGGCCGAGTTCATCCCAGTGGCGGAGGAGACCGGCCTCATCATCCCGCTGGGCGACTGGGTGCTGCGCGCCGCCTGCGCCCAGCAGGTGGCCTGGCGCGAGGCCGGCCTGGGCGACCTGCGCATGGCGGTCAACCTGTCGGCACGCCAGTTCAAGCAGCACGACCTGATGCACAGCGTGGTGCAGGCGCTGCACCAGACCGGCTGCGCGCCGGAGCGGCTGGAACTGGAAATTACGGAAAGCGTGCTGATGGAACATCCCGACGCGGCCACGCTGATCATGCAGCAGCTCAGCGACATGGGCGTGCAGCTGTCGATCGACGACTTCGGCAGCGGCTATTCCAGCCTGGCGTACCTGAAGCGCTTTCCCATCCATTCACTGAAGATAGACCGCGCCTTCGTGCACGACATCACCACCGACGACGACGACGCGGCCATCGCCAGCGCCATCATCGCGCTGGCCCACAGCATGAAGCTGACGGTGATCGCGGAAGGGGTGGAGACCGAGCAGCAGCTGGCCTTCCTGCGGCGCGCGCAGTGCGACCAGGTGCAGGGCTATTACTTCAGCCGGCCCTTGCCCGCCGCCGCCCTGGCTGGGTGGCTGGCTAAGGCGCCGGCGCCGCCCGCTGCGGCAGCGCCGACAGCAGGTGGGTGATGTCGCGGCCGACGCCGCGGTAGCCGCTGAAGCGCCCGCCGCCGTCGAACATCGGCTCGCCGCTGACTTCAACGTACTGCATGGCGCCGCGCGCCGTGGTGCGGCTGCAGATCAGGTCGAGGAAGGGCTTGCGCTCGGCGATGTTGGCTTCCAGCGCGGCGCGCTCGGCGGCGTTCCAGTCGCCCACCGGCTGGCCCGGGGCCTGTTCCAGGCCCAGCATGCCGGCCGCGCCGCCCGAACTGCACGCCAGCGCGCCCTCGGCGTCCTGCTCCCAGTACCAGTCCGACGACAGCTCGGTGAAGCGCTGGAAGCGCGCCTCGCTGGCGCGCAGCTCGGCGGTGCGCTCGAGCACGGTGAACTCGAGCTGCTGGTTGTAGCGGTTCAGGCGCTGGTGCAGCAGGCGCAGTTCCAGCATGTTGCGGATGCGCGTCTGCAGCTCCACCAGTTCATAGGGCTTGCTGACGAAGTCGCGCGCGCCCGCTTGCAGCGCCCGCAGCTTGTGGTCGGGCTGGGCGGTGACGACCAGCACCGGCACATAGCTGTCCGGCTCGATGTCCTGCAGCCCGGCCATGACGCCGAAACCGTCCAGGCCCGGCATCTGCAGGTCGAGCAGGATCAGGTCATAGGAGTGTTCGAGGTGCAGCGCGCGCACCGCGAACGGATCGGTGCAGGACGTCACGCGCTGGTAGCCGGCGTTGTCCAGCATTTGCTCCAGCAGCATGACGTTGGCCTCCTGGTCGTCGACGATCAGGATGCTGGCGTTGAGTATGGCGGATGCTTCAATCATGGTGTTCTACCTTGGTGTTCAACTTGGTGTCCAACTTGGTGTCCAACTGAGTGTCCAATTTCTGGTCCTGGCTGTACTGCAGCGCGATGTCCAGCGTGTCCATGAACTCGGCCACATTGATCGGCTTGGTGAGATAGCGGAAGAACCCGGCCTGCAGGCCGCGCTCGATGTCGCGCGGGACCGCGTTGGCCGACAGCGCCACGACGGGAATGCGCGCGGTGGCCGCTTCCGTCTGCAGGATTTTCAGGCAGCCGAAGCCGCTGATGCCGGGCAGGTTGATGTCCATCAGGATCACGTCGGGCAGGCAGGTGCGGGCCAGCTGCAGGCCAAGGCTGCCGTCGATGGCAGTCAGCAGCGCCAGGTCGGTGCGGCGCGCCACCAGCTGCTCGACCAGGCTGAGGTTGGCCGGATTGTCCTCCACGTACAGCAGCGTGCGCAGCGCCGAGGACAGCGCGGGGAGTTCGGCCGGCGGCGGCACATAGGTGGCCACGTCCAGCATGGGCTCGCTGCTGGCCTGCATCTCGATCCAGAACGAGGTGCCCACGCCCGGCGCGCTGTCGACGCCGATGCGGCCGTTCATCAGTTCGATCAGCTGGCGCGTCACCACCAGGCCGATGCCGGTGCCTTCCTCGCCGCTTTCGTCCTGGCCCAGCCGGTTGAACGGCTGGAACAATTGCCCCAGCTGGGCCGGCGTCAGGCCGTGGCCGGTGTCGTCCACGCTCACGCGCACCACGCCGTCCATGCTGGCGCAGCGCACCGTGACGCTGCCGCCGTGGCGGTTGTATTTGATGGCGTTCGACAGCAGGTTGATCATCACCTGCTTGACCCGGGTACGGTCGGCGTGCACGAACAGCGCCTGGTCCGGTTCGGGGAAGTACATGGTGATGCCGCGCTTCTCGGCCAGCGGCGCTACCATGGCATGGCAGTCGTGCAGCACGTCAAGCAAGCCCATCGATTCGCGCGACATGGTGACGCGGCCCGATTCGATCATGGCCAGGTCGAGGATCTCGTTGATCAGGCGCAGCAGATACCAGCCAGCTTTCATGATCTGGTCAAGCGAGCGCTGCTGGCGCAGCGGCGGCGGCGGCTTTTCGGACGCCATCAGCTGCGCGAAACCCAGCACCGCGTTGAGCGGCGTGCGCAGTTCATGGCTCATGCTCGACAGGAATTCGGACTTGGCGCGGTTGGCCTTGTCGGCCGTGGCGCGGGCCTGCTCCAGTTCCACGTTGCTCTCCTGCAGTGCCTGCTGCTGCTCGCGCAGGCGCTGGTCGAGCAGGGACTGGACCGCCTCGGCCTGCTTGCGCGCCGTGTTGTCGGTGCCCATCAGCAGATAGCCGATGACCTGCTCGCGCCCGTCGCGCAGCGGACTCACCGAAACGAGGGCCGGCAGGCGGCTGCCGTCCTTGCGGATGTAGGTCAGCTCGTAGATGTCCTCGATGCCGCGCGTAGCCTTGAACACCAGCGCCTCGAAGCCGGGTGCGATCGCCGTGCCCAGCTCTTCGCTCAGGGAGGCGGCGCGCGCCACCAGTTCGTCGGCGTCCGAAATGCCGGCCGGTGTGATGCGGTTCACCACGTCGGCCGCCTCGTAGCCCAGCATGCGTTCGGCGCCGACGTTGAACAGCTGGATCACCCCCTGCGTGTCGGTGGCGATGCTGGAAAAATTGGCGCTGTTGAAAATGGCGTGCTGCAGCGCGTCCGCCTTGAGCAATTGCTGGCGGCCGTGCAGCACCGCGCTGCGGTTGCGCATCATCCACATGATGCGCAGGTAGACCCCGCCCAGGAACAGGGCGCCGGCCAGGGCCATGTTGCCGGCCAGGCCCAGGCTGGTGGCCGGGTCGAGGCGGCCATTGCGCGCCATGGCGAACGTGCCCAGCAGCAGCACCAGCGTCACGCCGAAGCCGCCCAGCAGCAAGCGTTCGGTCGGGGTCTTCTGTTTGGAAACCATGCTCACTCCCGGTTGTCGCGCACGTCGGACAGCAGGCGCGCGAACTCGCTCTTGACCACTTGGTAGCACTCGCACACGTCCGCTTCCAGCCCGGCACGGTCGAGCACGGTGATATGGCCGCGCCGGTAGCTGATGTAGCCGAAGTCCTGCAGGCGGCCGGCCGCCTCCGTCACGCCTTCGCGGCGCACTCCCAGCATGCCGGCGATCAGCTCCTGGGTCATGGTCAGTTCCTTGTCGCCCAGGCGGTCCAGCGTCAGCAGCAGCCAGCGGCACAGCTGCTGGTACAGCGTGTGGTGCCGGTTGCAGACCGCCGTTTGCGACATCTGCGTCAGCAGCGCCTGGGTGTAGCGCAGCAGCAGGCGCATCGCGGGGCCGGCCCGGTTGAACTCTTCCTGCAGTATGGCAGCCCGCAACCGGTAGCCGTGGCCGCCGGTCTGCACCACGGCGCGGCTGGGCGTGGAATCGCCGCCCATGAACAGTGCGATGCCCAGCACGCCCTCGTTGCCCACGCCGGCAATTTCCGACGAGCCGCCGTTCTCGAGCAGGTAGTGCAGCGAGACGATGGCGGTGGTGGGAAAATAGACGTGGGCGAGCTTGGCCCCGGATTCGTACAGCACGTCGCCCAGCCGCATGGCGACCAGTTCGAGGTGCGGCGCCAAGCGCGCCAATTCGGGGGCGGGCAGGGCGGACAGCAGATGGTTTTGTGTGGGGTCGTTAAGACCGGACATGTCAGGATTCCTGATTCCAGTCGTTAACTAGGTGGGTAGCAGAGGCGGCCGAACGATTGCCGTGTCGACACAGTAACACAGCGCATGTGTTTCCGTTGGTTTCTCTGCACGGTCCCTATTTATTCGCCACGCCCGGGATGTCCTTGGTCGCGGGGCCGAATTTGCCCTTCAGCTCGTCCACGCCCGATTGCGGCCGGGCCAGCGGCCGCAAAGCGGCCCGCTTGCCGCGCTTTTTCTCGGTGCTCATCTTCATGCGCTGGTCGCGCGCGGCCACCAGGCCGGGCAGGGCTTCGCCGTCGCGGTTGAAGGACCAGGCCAGCATCGGCTCGCCCAGCGGCAGCGTGTCATTGGGGTGGCCCTGGTGGCCGGTATTCCACACATGCCAGGTCTTGCCGTGGCTGTTGAGCTTGTCCTTCATCAGCGCCGTTTCCGCGGCTTCCGGTATCCCCGGCGCCACCAGTTGCCCGCTCAGGATTTCGCCGTTGTGCGGATGCCAGTACTTGCGCTCGGCTTCCGGCAGCGTTTCAAACAGCTTCTCCGAAATGATGTACTCGATGCCATGCAGGTTTGCCGCCTGGGTATTGCCGTCGAACAGCACGCACTGCGCGAAATCCTGGTTGCGCTGGTGGCAATAGTGATGCGCCTCGATCTGCTGTTCCGGATGCTCCTTCATGGGGTGGAAACCGACCAGGTAGATGTCGAACCTGGCCGCCGGCGTGTTATCTTGCAACACTTTCGCGCCGCCTTCCAGCACCCGGGTCCGCGCCGTCTTTTCCGCGCCCGGCGGCGCGGCAGCCGGCGCCACCGGTTGCTGCGCGGCGGCGCCGGCTGCCGCCAAGGCCGCTGCCAGAGCGGCTCTCTGAAATCCCGTGCCCATGCGCGCCTCCATGCCACATGCAAACAGGGCACCAGCGTAACGTCTCCGTGGGCCTGCCCGCCACACCTTTCCGCAGGCAAACCGTTGCTCCGGGGCGGTTACCAGCGGGTGAATATTGATGTACTATCCTTGCAACAATCCTTTAATTTTCACAACGACCGGATGGCGCAATCACCTTGCACCAAAACGGCACAGGAGACATTTGTACATGCAAGGATTACTCCGCCTCTCGCACTGGCTCGACAAGATCGGCTACCGCTGCGGGCAACTGGCCAACCTGATGATACTGGCTTCATGCGTCGTCAGTGCCAGCAACGCCATGATCCGTTACGGCTTCGACTGGAGCAACAACTGGCTGCTGGAACTGCAGTGGTACCTGTTCGGCGCCGCCGTCATGCTGGGCGCCAGCTACACCTTCCAGCGCAACGAGCATGTGCGCGTGGACCTGGTTTACGGCCACGTATCCGAGCGCAAGCAGCTCTGGATCGACGTGTTCGGCATCATCTTCTTCCTGTTCCCGGCCTGCGTGCTGTTCGCCTGGCTGTCCTGGTATTCGCTGTTCATGCCCTCGTGGGAAGTGCTGGAGCAGTCCAGCAACTCCGGCGGCCTGCCGCGCTACCCGATCAAGATCATCGTGCCCCTTGGCTTCGCGCTGCTCACGCTGCAAGGCATAGCCGAACTGATTAAACGCATCGCCGCACTGGCCGGCAAAGCCCACCTGGACAGCAAGTACGAAAGGCCAGTGCAATGATTCCGCTCGAAATAATGCCGCCGCTGATGTTTGGCGGCCTGGTCGTGTTCATGCTGGTCGGCTTCCCGGTGGCGTTCTCGCTGCTGGCGGTCGGCCTGTTCTTTGGCCTGATCGCCATGTGGCAGGGTTTCTTCGGCGTGTCCTTCATGCAGGCCGTGCCGCAGCGCATCTTCGGCAGCGTGCTGGCCAATGATCTGCTGCTGGCGATTCCGTTCTTCACCTTCATGGGGGCGGTGCTGGAAAAGTGCCGCCTGGCCGAGGACATGCTGGACTCCATGGGCCAGCTGTTCGGCAAGATGCGCGGCGGCCTGGGCTACTCGGTCATCATCGTCGGCTTCATCCTGGGCGCCATCACCGGCACCGTGGCGGCGCAGGTGATCGCCATGGCCATGATTTCGCTGCCGGTCATGATGCGCTACGGTTACCACATGCGCTACGCCACCGGCGTGCTGGCCGCTTCGGGCACCATCACGCAACTGGTGCCGCCGTCGCTGGTGCTGGTGGTGCTGGCCGACCAACTGAAAACCCAGACCGCCAGCGCCGATGTGGGCAGCATGTACCTGGGCGCCTGGGGCCCGTCGCTGGTGCAGATCGGCCTGTTCGCGCTTTACACCTTTGTGCTCTCGCGCGTGCGTCCGGACTGGCTGCCGGCCGCCCCGCGCGACGAGAAAACGCTGGAAGGCTGGGCCTTGTGGCGCCAGTGCCTGCGCGGCATCATCCCGGCCGCCGTGCTGATCTTCATGGTGCTGGGCACCATGATGCTGGGCATCGCCACGCCGACCGAATCGGGCGCCATGGGGGCGCTGGGCGCGGTGATGCTGGCGGTGCTCCGGCATCCGGAGTTCACCCTGCGCGACAAGGTCGTGTTCCGGGTGGGCATGGCGGCCATGGTGCTGGCCGGCCTGATCGGCGCTTTCTACTATGAAAAGCTGACCGGCCTGGCGCAGCCCGCCAAGCCCTTCGTGCAAGCGGCGCTGGCGGTGCTGTACATCGCCGTGATCTGGATGGTGGTGCGCGCCAGCCGCATCAAGCCGCTGCGTGAACTGATCAAGCTGAGCTACCAGTCCACCATGCGCCTGACCGCGATGGTGGTGTTCATCCTGATCGGCTCGACCTGCTTCTCGGTGGTGTTCCAGGGCGTGGACGGCGGCGTGTGGGTCGAGCACCTGTTCACCGGCATACCCGGCGGCTGGATCGGCTTCCTGCTGGTGGTCAACCTGTTCGTGTTCTTCCTGGCCTTCTTCCTCGATTTCTTCGAAATCGCCTTCATCGTGGTGCCCATGCTGGCGCCGGTGGCGCAAAAGATCCTGGCGCCCGAGCTGGAGCCGATGATGGGCAGCCCGGAAGCGGCCGCCTCGGCTGCGCTGGTGTGGTTTGGCGTGATGCTGTGCGTGAACATGCAGACCTCCTTCATGCACCCGCCATTCGGCTTCGCGCTGTTCTACCTGCGCGGCGTGGCGCCCAAGGAAGTCAAGAGCTCCGATATCTACTGGGGCGCCTTGCCGTGGGTGGGCCTGCAAATGGTGATGGTGCTGCTGGTGGCGGCGTTCCCGCAAACGGTGACCATGTTCCTGGACAAAGGCACACCGGGCACAACGGGCTCGGGCGACCTGATCATCGAACGGCCGGCCGGGGATACCGGGCAGGGCGCGGAACCGGACTTCCAGATTCCGCAGTTCGACGACAGCACGCCGGCCGAACCGCCCGCAAGCAAACCGGAGCCGGCGCCGGCACCCAAGCCGGAACCGGACAAGAAGTAGGGAGCCCGCCATGACCGCCTCGCCGTTCGACCAGCCGCCGCTTCCGACCCCGGAACTGGAGCGGCGCCGCCACCAGATTTTCCCGGTGCTGAGCGAGGCGGATATCCGCCACGTGAGCCGCTTCGGCGAGGAGCGCGTCTACCGCGGCGGCGAGGTGCTGTTCGAGGCCGGCAAGCCGACGCCCGGCATCATGTTCGTGCTGGAAGGCGGCATTACGGTCCACCGCCACAACGGCTTCGACACCTGCGCCCGGATCGCCACCCTGCGGCCGGGCCAGTTCACCGGCGAGGTCGGCGAGCTGTCCTGCCGGCCGGCCATGGCCAACGGCATCGCCAGCGGCGAGCTGCGGGTGCGGCTGCTGCCGGCCGAGGCGCTGCGCGCGCTGCTGGTCGCCAGCACCGACCTGAGCGAGCGCATCATCCGGGCGCTGATACTGCGCACCGTGACCCTGCTTGAGCAAAACTCCGGCGGCCCCGTCATCATCGCCCCGCGCGGGCATGGCCGGGTGCACGCGCTGGAGAGTTTTTTGACCGCCAACGCGCACCCCTACACGGTGCTGGACCCGGTCACCGATTCGCGCGCCGTCGCGCTGGTGGAGCAGCACCGGCCGGCGGCGGAGGAGTGGCCGCTGGTGGTCTGCCCTGGCGTGGGGCTGAAGAAAAATCCGTCGATCGTGGAGCTGGGCCGCTGCATCGGCATGCTGCGCCCGCTGAGCGAGGACAAGCTGTGGGACGTGATCGTGGTCGGCGCCGGCCCGGCCGGACTGGCGACGGCGGTGTATGCCGCGTCCGAGGGCCTGTCGGTGCTGGCGCTCGAAACGCGCGCCTACGGCGGCCAGGCCGGGGCCAGCGCGCGCATTGAAAACTACCTCGGTTTCCCGACCGGGATATCGGGCGGCGCGCTGACCGGTCGCGCTTACGTGCAGGCCGAAAAGTTCGGCGTCGAGATCGCCATTCCGGCGCCGGCGGGCCGGCTGGACTGCGCCGGCTATCCCTTGCGGGTGGAAATGTGCGGCAGCCTGACGCTGCTCAAGGCGCGCGCCGTGGTGCTGTCGTGCGGCGCCCGCTACCGCCGGCCGTCGCTGGCCAACCTGAAGCAGTTTGAAGGCAAGGGCGTCTATTACTGGGCCTCGCCGGTGGAGGCGCAGCTGTGCAAGGCGGAAGAGGTGGTGCTGGTAGGCGGCGGCAATTCGGCCGGCCAGGCCGCCGTGTTCCTGGCCGGCCACGCCGCCAAGGTGCACATCCTGATCCGCAAGGGCAGCCTGGCCTCGACCATGTCCAGCTACCTGATCGAACGGATACAGGCCACGCCCAACATCGAGTTGCACACCCACTCGGAAATCATCGCGCTGGAAGGCGACGACGACGGCTTAAAGCAGGTCCGGATACGCAGTTCGCGCAGCGGCGAGGAAATCGATTGCGATACCTGCCGCGTGTTCCTCTTTATCGGTGCGGACCCCAACACGGGGTGGCTGGGCGACTGCGGCGTGGAAGTCGACGAACACGGCTTCATCCGTACCGGTTTCAACGCCATGCTGCCCTTGCAGACCAGTGTTCCCGGCGTGTTTGCCATCGGCGACGTGCGCGCCGGCTCGACCAAGCGGGTGGCCGCAGCGGTCGGCGAGGGTGCGGCGGTGGTGGCGCAGATCCACCAGTTCCTGGCAGCTGCGGAGCTGCAGGCGGTACAGACCTCACAGGTTTAAGCCGCGTCCAGGCCGCCGTCCACCGTAATCACCTGGGCGGTGAGCCAGGCCGCACCGGGCGCGGCCAGCGCGACGATCCAGGGCGCCACATCTTCCGGCACGCCGCGCCGCCCCAGCGGAATGCGGGCGGCTTCCTCGGCCTTCACTTGGACCACCTGTTCCGGCGACAGCTTCATGCGTTCGGAGAGGAACTCGGTTTCGGTCGGCCCGGCCGCCACCGCGTTGACGCGCACGCCGTCGGGCGCCAGCTCCAGCGCCCAACAGCGCGTCATGTGTTCCAGCGCGGCCTTGCTGGCAGCGTAGTGGGACAAGCCCGGCGCCGCCTTGTGGCCGAAAGTGCTCGAAACGTTCACGATGGCGCCGCGCGCAGCCTTCAGATGCGGCAGCGCGGCAGTGGCCAGCAGCGACGGGCCGATCACGTTGACCGCGAAAATCTCCCTGACGCGTTCCACGCCGGCTTCGGCCAGCGGCAGGATGGCGCCTGCGCCCGCGTTGTTCACCAGGATATCCAGCCTGCCCCAGCGTTCGATGACGGTTCGCACCGTCTGCGCCGCGTCTTGCGTACTGCCGGCGTCGGCCACCACGTAGCCGATGCGCGGATTCTCGCCGGCCAGCTCCTGTAAAACCGCCTCGCGGCGGCCGGTGACCACGACGCGCGCGCCTTGCGCCGCGAACTGCCGCGCAGCCGCGCGGCCTATGCCGGCGCCGCCGCCGGTGATCAGTACAACTTTGTCGGTAAATTGATGCATTTCCTTGTCCTTTTTGGTTAAAAAGCAGAGGGGAGGAACAGCTGCGCCATGCGTTCCGCCAGGCGCGCCCGCCGTTCGCCGAGTACCGCGAGCAGCGCATCCAGTTCCTGCAGCTTTGCGCGGTGCTGCAGCAGGCCGGCCTCGCATTGTCCGGCCTCCGCCTGCTCTTGCGCGTAGCAGTGCATAAAGCCCTGGATCTGCCGCGTGCTGAAGCCGCAGTCAAGCAGTTCGCGCACCCAGCGCACCTTGCCTACCGTGTCCGGCGCATAGTCCCGGTAGCCGTTCGGCAGCCGCCGCGACTGAATCAGCCCTTGTGCTTCGTAGTGCCGCAGCAGGCGCCCGGTGATGCCGGCGGCGCGCGCAAGTTCGCCTATCCGCATTGCTCATCCCCCTTTAGCCATTCTCGGCGATTGACATTAGTGGCATTGTCAAGCGGCCTGGCGTTCGGCCAAGTCTTCCGACAAGGCCGCGCGGCCGGCCGCCATCTGGCGCGCCGCCAGCGCAACCCGGGAGCCCAGATGGGCGGAGGTTTTCAGGTCGGCCGGCGTGGCGCCTTCGTCAGCGCCCGCGTCGGCGTCCGACTGTGCCGCCGCGCCGATATAGAAGCCGTGGCGGTTCAGCGTGTCCTCGCTGCTTTGGGAGCTGTTGTGGCCACCCTGCAGGCCCAGGTTGATCCAGTTCATGCCGTGCTGCGCGGCGAAGATGGCGAGCTGCTGCAGCGTGGCCAGCTTGTCGCCGGAGCGGTTGGCGGCGTTGGTGAAGCCTGCGGCCAGCTTGTCCTTCCATTTGGCATCGATGAAGGCGCGGCGCGAACTGGCGTCCATGAACATTTTGAACTGGCCGGAGGCGCTGCCCATGTAGGTGGGGCAGCCGAAGATGATGGCGTCCACCTGTTCCAGCGTGTCCCAGTACCGGTCGATCTCCCCGACGCCGATCAGCAGGGCCTCCGCGCCTGCCGAGGTGGCGCCGGTTGCGACGGCCTCGGCATGCCTGGCGGTGTGGCCGTAGCCGCTGTGATAGACGACGGCGACGCGAACGTTGATTGCTTTTGACATGATGTGTCTTTCGGTAGGTCGCGGCGGCACGGGTGTGCCACCTCATACACTATTAGACGCAGGCGCAGGCCGGTTTGTGACAGGCTGCCCATCAACACGCGCCGATGAGGCTACGGGCAGGGGGCTTGGGGCGGCGGATAGAATTGGAGAGAATTGGCAGCGTTGAAAGGTGAAAGAATAGACATCACACTTCACCTTGCGCACCTCCCATGAACGTCTGCCTCTCGGACCACCCGGACCGGCTTGAACTCAGCATCTTCCGCGCGCGCGGCGCGTCCGGCAGCGTGGCGCACGGCAGCGCGCAGGAGGTATACCGCTACATCAAGGCGCGTACCAGCCGGATCGGCGCTGCCGCCGAACTGCGCGAGCTGATGGAGAAGCAGGGCGCGCACAATCTGCGCTCCGACGACGACGTGTGGCGCGAGGCCGCCTCGCAAGTGATGCTGGGGCGCCTGTTCCTGCTGCTGGGCGAGCAGCGTCCGGCCGTCAGCCCCGGTGCTGGCGACCCCGAGGCGCCGCCAGCGCTGGCAGAGCGCCCCAGGCGTCCCGCCGTCTCGCCGCCGCCGCCGTTGCCGCCGCCGCGCAAGGCAGCAGCAACTGAAGCGCCGCCGCCCGAACCCGAAGTAACGGCGGCGCTGGCGCAGGACGTGCAGGCGGCGGCGCTGGAAGAGGCGGCCAAGGACGGCACGCCGTTCTGCGAAGTCTGCGAGAAGGCCAAGGCGGCGCGCGAAGCGGCGGCAGCGGACTCCCGGGCCGCAGCATGAGCGCCGCGCCGGATATCGTCGCGGCCCCTGTACCCGCCCCCGGTCGCTTGCCTGAGCTGGATGCCGCGGTTGCGGCACTTTGGCCGCACGGCGACAGCCTCAATGCGCCGCAAGTGCACATGCTGGCCGATGGCGCGCGCGACGTGGCCATCGCGCCGATGATACGGTTCGGGAAGCTCGACTATGACTGCCTGTTCGCGGAACCGCTGACGCCGCGCCTGCGCGCGGCCGCACCCTACCTGGTCCATCTGGCGGCGGCCTCCGCGCAGTCGCGCGAGATGCTGCGCCGCTGCGGCGACGGACATTGGGGCATCCTGGTTTCCGCTCCCTCGCACGTCACCACCCGCCAGTTGCGGCTGCATTTCAAGAAACTCCTCTGGGTGCACGACGAGCGGGGCCGCAAGCTGAACTTCCGCTTCTACGATCCGCGCGTGCTGAGTGTGTATCTGCCCACCTGCACCCAGGAGGAACGGGACATCTTCTTCGGCCCCGCCGAGTCACTGTTCTGCATGCAGGGCGCAAGCTTGCAGCGCTACGATCGCCGCACTTGATTCCTGGCCAAGTATGCTGTAATGTATTACGTAATTACATATTACGTAATACATTACAGGAGAATCTGGATGGCCAGGACCGGACTCGATAAAGCCGATGTGCAGCGCGCGCGCGACAGCCTGGTGGCGCAGTCGCTATACCCTTCGGTCGATGCCGTTCGCATCGCACTGGGCAATACCGGCTCGAAGTCCACGATACACAAGTATTTGAAGGAACTGGAACAGGAGCAGGGCGGGGCGCCCCGCCAGAATTCGGTCAGCGGCGCCTTGCAGGACCTGGTGGCGCGCCTGGCCGCCCGGCTGCACGAGGAGGCGGACGGCCGCATCGCTGCACTGGCGCAAGAGCACGAGGAAGAGCGCGCGCGCCTGGACAACGGATTGGTCCAAGCCCGTGCCGAAGCGGCAGACTTGCACGCACGGCTGAACGCGGAAATCGCCGGCCATGCGCAGGCCCGCGCGCAGCTGCAAACCGAAACGCTGGCGCGCCACAAGGCAGAACAGCAAGTGGAGCACCTGACGGAACGGCGCGAGCACGTGCAGGCCGAGCTGCGCAAGGCACAGCAGGCGCTGGTGCTGAAGCAGGAGGAACTGGCGCGCGCAAATCAGGAGGCAGCCAAGGCGGCCACGGAGCTGGCGCACGCGCGGGTCGCGGCATATGACGCCCAGCGCCTGGCGCGGGAACAGGAGGCCAGGCTGGGCCAGATGCGGGAGATGGAACTGGAGCTGGCCAGGTCACGCGCGGCGGCGGACGGGCAAGCGGGCCTGGTGGCCGAGTTGCGCGGCATGTTGCAAGGCCAGCGGGACGGACGGAAGGATGCGGCGCCCAAGGCCGGCCGCAAGCGCGGCTAGGCCAGCGGCGGCTCCCGTGCGGCACTTGGCCGGAATTTTCCCTTGATCTCATCCAGCTGTTCGTCGATGGAAAAGGGCAGCACCTTGGCCAGCAAGTCCAGCAGCAGGAAGGCGTTGATGGCGCCGTCCCCCGTGATGGCATGCTTCAGCCGTGCGGCCATGCCGGCGTTGACGGTCTGCAGCGCCAGGTAGCTGGCCTTCAGGCCGTCCAGTTCCCAGTCCGGGATGCCGCCTTCGCGTTCGATGAAGTACTGCGCCAGCAAGTAGGTGGAGGTCGCGCGGTAGATGGTTTCCTCCTCGGACGCAAACGGCAGGTGGAACTGCGCCATGGGACGCAGGAAGTCCACGCGCGGGCAGGCACTGCTGGCGGAGAGCAGGCCCATCAAGGCGCCTATGCCGCGCTGCACTGTTGTGTCCTTGCTCACCGTGCGCTCGGGCATGTCCACGCGCACTTCCACCTTGTCATAGGAGCGCAGCGCGCCAACCATGGCCACCAGCGGCACGAAGCTTACGGCCATCGGGCAATGCGGCGTGCTGCCGGGCTGCAGCGGGCAATTGGCGCATTGCTGGAATTCGAGGGCGGTCCAGGCGGGCAAATCGGCCGGGGCCGCGCCCGGACCCGCGTCGGCCGCGCAGGAAGCGGTGTGGCCGTCGGCAAAGCGGAAGTGGTAGAGCACATTGTGCATGGCGGTTCCTGGAGGCGCGGGCTAAGCTGCAGTGTATTCCCGGCGCGCGGCTTTCTCAACCGCGCACCGGGCCGCCAACGCTGCGCTACAACGACTTCAGGAATGCAAGCAGGGCTTCGCGGTCGGTTTTGCTCAAGCCTTCAAAGCGCTGGCGCGCGGCGTTGGCTTCGCCGCCGTGCCACATGACGGCTTCGGTCAATGTGCGGGCGCGGCCGTCGTGCAGGTAGCCGGCCTGGCCGCCGTTGCCCAGCACTTTGTCGGTGTAGCCTATGCCCCACAGCGGCGCGGTACGCCACATATGGCCCTTCGCCTGGCCTTCCACCACCTTGTCCGCCAGGCCTTCGCCCATGTCGTGCAGCAGCAGGTCGGTGTAGGGGCGGATGGTCTGGTTGCGCAGTTCTGCGAACAGGTGGCCGCTGCCGGTCTTCATCTCCACCGTGTGGCAGGCGGCGCAACGCATGGCCTGGAACAGCCGGGCTCCGGTGCTGACCTGCTGCGCGTCCACACGGTGTTCGTCCAGCGGCGCCACGCCTTTCGGGAAGCCGCTCGGCATGCTGCGCTGTGCGGGCACAGCCACCAGCGCCAGGTAGCGCGAAATGGACTGCAGGTCCGCTTCCGTCATGCCCTTCTGCGGGCTGGCCTTGGCGCAGCCTGCAGGATCGGTGGCGCAGGAGCGGTTGGGGTAGACCGGCGAGGTGACAGCCATGTCCTGCAGCAGCGCGGCGGCAGCCTGGTGGCGCAGCGAGGCCTTGGACGCCTTCCAGCCGAAGCGGCCCAGCCGCACGGCGCCGGTTTCCGGGTCGAACACCCAGTTCGGCACGCCCTTGACGCCGTCGGCGTCCGGCGTGCTGCCGGCGCGCGACAGGATGTCCGCCTCGGGCACCGCTTCCAGCAGGCCCGCGCCTATCATGGGCTGGGCCGCGCGCAGCGAGTGCATTTCCGGCACCGCCCCTTCGAAGCCCAGCACCGGCTTGCGCAGTTCCACGGCGCTGCCATCCGCCAGCCTGGCGGTGCGCGTTTCAAAGCCCGCCACGCGCACCCCGGTGCCCCAGTTTTGCGGCGCGCCGCTGGCCGAGATGGCGTGCATCTGCACCGCCGCGCCGTACAGCGGATGCGGCACCTGCTGGCCGGCAGCGTTGGTGGCGGCAACCCGCACCGACATGGTGTCGAGCAGCTGGTTGGCGGCAAACGGCGCCGGGCTGCGGCCGTTGTTGACGTGGCAGCCGATGCAGGCGGACTGGTTGAAGCGCTGGCCTTGCAGGCCAACGGCTGCCGTGTAGCGGTCGTTGCCGGGCTCGTTGTGATCGCCGGTGGTGAAGCTGGTATGCACCAGGCGGCGGCCTTCGACGAAACGTTGCACGTTCTGCATGCCGATGTTGTTGTGCGGCTGCTGGAACATGAACAGGCCGTTGTCCGAGTAGTTATAGGACACCGAGCCGTCGCCGCCGGACAGCGTTTCGGCCGGCAGCGGCACCGAGTTCAGGCGCGGCTGCACGCCGTACCATGGCCGCAAACCGGTGCCCACCACGTAGATCCACTCGGCGGAGTAGTAGCGCACGCCGCCGCTGTCGCCCTTGGCCTGCATGGACTCGGCGGTGCTGAACATGGAGGGCGACACTTCGATCACATCGCCCACCACCAGCGGCCGGGCAGGGATGTTCTGGCCGTTCGGGAAGCCGTTGGCGTCCAGCGCGTTCATGCCCGGGTAGTTCTTCACCTGGATGGTGCAGCCGCCGTTGATGCCGTCTGCATTGCTCAGCCGGTTGTTTGCCGGGTAGGCGACCGGCTTGCAGATGTCGATATTGTCGTTGATCAGCTGCCCGGGCGCCATCCAGCCGTAGCCGGTGACGCCGGGCCGGTCGATGGCGCGGAAGAAGGCCACGCCACCCTTGAGGAAGTCCACCGTGGTGTACTGGTTCACGGTCAAGGTAGGCTTGGTCACGCCGGCCACGCGGCTGTTGTCGATCACCTCCACGCCCCAGGTGCGGTTCTTGAAGTACTGCGGCACGAAGGTCAGGTAGTTGCCCGGGCCTTTGTCGCGCGGCATACCGGTGACCGGATCCACGGTCTCGTTCGGGCCGTAGCCGATCTCGTTCCATTCCTCGCCGCGTTCGCGGCCGTGGCGGGCCAGCCCGCGTGCGCCGAAACGGGTGACCAGGGTGCCGTCCGGCAGCGTGAACTGCAGCGTTTCCAGCGGTTCGGCGGCGGACGGCAGGGGCGCCCAGCCGGACCCGCTGGCCGGGAATTTCAGGGCCGAGGTGACGGACGTGGGCAGCGTGTTGTCGCTGCCTGGCGACTTGAACTCCACTTCGAACAGCGAATAGCCGTAGCTGGTGGCGCGCGCGATGCCTTGCAGGCGAACGTAGCGGGCGTGGATGCCGAGGTTGAAGAACTCTTCGGTGCCGCCCTGGCCGTTGCCGACGTAGCGCGCCTGCGACCAGTTCTGGCCGTCGTCCGACGCTTGCAGCGCGTACTGCTTGCCGTAGGCGTTCTCCCATTGCAGCTTCATGTAGCCGACGCGGGTTTTGGCGCCAAAGTCGAACTGGATCCAGGCGCCGTTCTCGGCCTTGCTGGCCCAGCGCGTGGCCAACTTGCCGTCGATCGCCTGGCCGGCAGCCAGGCCACCGTTTTCCGGCTGGGACGAGGCCGCCGCAACCGGTTTGAGCAGGACGCCGGGACGGGATGTGTCGATCGGGCCGGGATCGCTTCCAGGATCGGGCTGCGGGGCCGGCTCAGGCTGCACCACCGTGCCGCCCGAATAGGCCTGGATCTCGAAAATCGAATAGCCGTAGCCGGTGGAACGCTTCACG
This sequence comes from Massilia sp. Root351, assembly GCF_001425045.1. Lineage (GTDB taxonomy): Bacteria > Pseudomonadota > Gammaproteobacteria > Burkholderiales > Burkholderiaceae_D > Rugamonas. The sequence continues at coordinate 453,530 of NZ_LMDJ01000023.1, forward strand.
CCCTGCATGCGCAGGTAGCGGCCTTGCCCGGTGAGGGCGGTCCAGTCTTCGGAACCGCCGCTACTGCCTTCGACCGCCTTGATGGTGGTCCAGTTCGCGCCGTCTTCCGAGGTTTGCAGCAGGTACTGCGTGGCGTGCGCATTTTCCCAGTCGATGCGGACCCGGTTGATGGGCACGGAGGCGCCGAAATCCAGCGTCAGCGATTGCTCGTCCGAAAAGGCGCTGCCCCAGCGCGTGCTGACGCTGCCGTCGATGGCGGCGGCGGCAGCCAGGTCGCCGCGTTCGGCCGAGGTGGCGCTGGCGCCCACCGGCGTCAATGCCGTTTCCTGCGCAGCGCCGGCTGCGGCCATGCCCCTGGCCGAACTGCCGCCCTGGATGCTGGAGCTGAGCAAGGTTGGGCCGCCGCTGACTTTGCTTTCGCTGCCGCCGCCACCGCCGCAAGCGGCCAGCAGCAAGGAAAGGGCGAGAGGTAGCCCTTGGATGGATGGATTTCTTCGATATGGCATGTGGTGCATGCTACCTCCCATGAAACAGTTTCAAGTTAAAAATGACAACCGTCATATTGACTTGCCAATTAAAAGCCGCCTGTGTGAGGCGGCTTGCGATGTGCTCGGGACAGTTACCATGGACTTCCCGTAGAGCAACTTTTGGTAACATATCTTGTGTCATGAATCATGTCAAGCGCCACACTTTGCCTGAATCGCCATTGACCCGGCTGGCGCAGCGTGCTAATTTAACCTAATGGTTAAATACGAAAGCCAATTGGATGCGGTGTTTACCGCGCTGGCCCACCCGGCCCGGCGCGCCATGCTGGCTCGCTTGAGCCGGGGCACCGCCACCGTGGGTGAACTTGCCGAACCGTTCGAGATGTCGCTGCCTGCGGTAACCAAGCATCTCAAGGTGCTGGAGCGGGCCGAACTGATCAGCCGCAGCAAGAGCGCCCAGTGGCGTTTGTGCCGGCTGGAAGCGGCGCCCCTGAACAGCGCTTCCGGCTGGATAGACGAACAGCGCAAGGTGTGGCAGTCGCGCCTGGACCGCCTGGAAGACTACCTGCATGTCCTGCAAAACGAGAAAGGAAGAGACGATGGCAACGAGTGAACGCGAACTGGTGCTGCAACGGGAACTGCCGTTTCCACGCGAATTGATATGGAAGGCCATGACCGTGCCCGAGCACGTGAACAGATGGTGGGGGCCGGATGGTTTCCGCAATGAGAACGTGGCCATGGACTTCCGGGTCGGCGGCGCCTGGACGTTTGACATGGTGGGCCCGGATGGCGCCCGCTATCCCAATCGTTCCGTGTACAAGGAGATTACGCCGCCGTCACGCCTGGTGTACGAGCACGGCGACGGCGCCCGGGTCTGGTTCGAGGCCAGCATCGTGCTTGAAGAGACTGCCGGCGGCACCCTGATCACTTTGCGCCAGCTGTATGACAGCCAGGCGGCGCGCGACGAGGTGGTGGAAAAATACGGCGCCATCGAGGGCGGCAAACAGCACCTGGCCAAGCTGGACAATTATCTGCGCGAGCACGGCGGCCTGGCTGCCGGGACCGGCACGCAGCTTGCGCTGTACGGCCATCCGTTTTCCTCGTACACGCAGAAAGTGCTGATTGCGCTGTACGAAAACGGCACGCCGTTCGAATTCCGCTGTCTGGGCCCGGATACGCCGCAGCACGCTGCCGAGTGGCAGCGCCGCTGGCCGCTGAACAAGTTCCCCTTGCTGGTGGACGGCGAGCGCGACCTGGCCGAGAGCAGCATCATCATCGAGTACCTGCAGATAGTCCATCCCGGACCGGTGCGGCTGCTGCCTGCGGACGCCACGGCGGCGCTCGACGTGCGCTTTATGGACCGCTTTTTCGACCTGCACGTGATGACACCGATGCAGCATGCGGTAGGCGGTGCGTTGACAGGTGTAACGGCCAAACGGGAGGAAGCGCTGGCCTACGCCGCCGGCAAACTGGAAATGGCCTACGCCTGGCTGGAGCGCCATCTCGCAGGCAAGGGCTGGGCCGCCGGCGCCGAGTTCTCGCTGGCCGACTGCGCTGCGGCGCCGTCGCTGTTCTACGCCGACTGGACGCATCCCATTTCGGCCAGCTATCCGGTGCTGAGGGCTTACCGCGCCCGCCTGCTGGCCCGCCCGTCCTTCGCCAGGGCGGTGGAAGAGGCGCGGCAGTTCCGGCACCTGTTCCCGCTGGGAGCGCCGCAGCGCGACTAAGGCAGCAGCACCCGCAGCAGGTCCAGGCAGGCGCGCGCTGCCTGGCCGCCGCTGTCCTGCTCTCCATGCCAGGACGAAACGGATACGCCAACCAGCGGAAAGCCGCGCAGGCGCTCGAACAGGGCCGCCATCTGCTCCAGGCCAGGGCCGTTGGGCACATGGTATTTCAGCGCGGGCATGCGCTGCGACTCGTCCAGCACATCGGTGTCGAAATGCAGGTACAGGGTTTCGCCGGACGACAAGTGCGTGAGTACATCGTCCCATTCGCTGTGCACGATGGCGGAAGCGCGCAAGGCTTCGTCTTCGCCGGGATCCAGGTCGCGCGCGTCGGACAACACGATGCGCTCCTCGGGATAGGGGCGCGCGCCCACCTGCGCGCGCATGGCGGCGATGCTGTCGCGCTGTTCCTTGCGCCGGTCGGGCCGGCCCACCAGCATGGCCAGCGGCATGCCGCCCAGATATTGCGTCTGGGTGGTGGCCCAGGTATGGAAGTCGCCGTGCGCGTCCAGCCACAGGATGCGTTGCGGCTCGCATCCGGCCTGCTGCAAGCCCGCCAGCATGCCTATGGATGAGACGCAGTCGCCGCAGATGCTGAGCGGCAGCTCGCCGGTGCGCACGGCCAGCCGGACTTGCTCGGCCAGCAGGGCGTAGATGGTACCCATGCTGCGCAGCTGCTCGTTCTTGTCCGCAATGGTGACAGGCGGTTGCTCGGGCGGGGCGATGATGGTCCAGGGATGCTCGTCCAGCTTGGCGACCTGGCGCAGGCCGTCGCGCCGCTGCCCCATCAGATAAGGTGCCAGCAGCCGCCGTACCGCCGCGCCGCTCATTGCCACGCCTCCGGCTCGGCGCCGTAGCCCAGTTCGCGCATGGTGCGCGCGACGTCGGGCAGGCGGGCCAGCGGTTCCAGCAGCAAGCGGCGCTTGCGCCAGCGGCCGGGCGCCGGTGTTTCGGTGGCCATGGTCACCGGCAGCTGGCGCCCGCACAGGTCCGGCGGCGGCGGCAGGTCCAGCCAGCCGTACACGCGCGCCAGCGTGCCGGCGGGATCGGCCAGGAAGTCTTCGAACGCGACGCGGTGCGCGGCCACGCCGCTGTCCAGGATATGGCGGTGGCAGGACAGCCACTGGTTCAGGCACACCAGCTCCAGGCTGCTGCGCGCGTAGGCGCGCCAGTTCGGCGGCAGGTCGAATTTCCACCAGCGGCGCCCGAAGGCGCGGAAATTGGAGTAACCCTCGATGGCCAGTTCGGCGCCGGCGCGCGCCATGTCGTGCGAAAAGAAGCCGGTGGGCGACAGCCAGCCGTCCATCAGGCCGTTGACGCACTGCGCGTAGCCGCGCGTCAGGTGGATGTGGCGCACGTCCGCGTTGGGAAACAGCTGCTGATAGAGGCCCGGGCGGTAGGCATCGGACGGCGTCTTGAACAGTAGCACCTTGCTGGCCGCATCGTCCTCGGTGCAGCGCCGGCGCCGCAGGTCGGGCAGCACGAAAGGCGGCTCCTCGATCTTGGCTGCCTCCGCGAAAGGACGGCATTCGCCGGGGCCGATCTTGCCGTCATAATAGTCCAGGCGCCAGTGTTCGCCCCCGAATATGCCGGCCAGCACGGCCCTGGCCACGTCCTGCTGTGCGATGGCGCGGCCCTGGCCGGGGGCTTGCTCGCAGGCGGCGCCGAACGATGCGGCCAGCGCCTGCTGCAGACGCGCGTAGGCGTCCCGCGTGCCGAACAGGGCAGGAAATTGCAGCAGCAAACGCTTGCTCCAGCGCTGCTGCAGCTCGCCCAGCGGGGCGATGTGCGCGGTGGCGATGCTCAGGCCATCGAAGATGTTGTCGGCCAGTCTGTCCGGCTGTGCCAGGCGGTCGATAGCGTCGCTGGCGCAGGCCGCGTCCTGGCCGAAGCCATTGCCGCTCAGCGCCAGGAAGGGCTCGGCTTCACCGTCCAGCGCTGCCACGCCGGGGTGGCTGGCCATGGCCGCCTTGAACAGCGTGGAGCCCGAGCGCGAACTGGTGAGAATGACCGCCACGCGGCGCACGCTGGCGCGCCAGGGCGCGTGGGGCACGGCGCGCAGGGAGTTGACGCTGGCAAGCAGGCTGTCCATCGCCGCTAGGCGGACGTGGCGCGCTGGAACAGGAAGGCGTAGAACTGGCGCTCTTCGGCTTCGCCGGGCACGCTGCTGGCCAGCAGCGCGATGCTAAAACCGGCTTCCGCCGCCAGCCGCTTGACCTCGTCCACGGCGCCGAAATTGGAATGCGAGAAGTAGATCCGGCCGCCAGGCTTCAAATACTTGCCGGCTTCACGGAAGAAGCGGGTATTGGTTTGAAACTCGGTGTCCCACTGCGAACGGGCCACCACGTCGTGCGCGGGCTTGTTGCGGAAGGGCAGGTTGGCGGTAATGACGTCGAACTGCTCGCCGCCCACCTCGTCGAACAGGTCGGAGCGGCGCACTTCCATGACGCCGTCGAAGCCATGTTCGTGCGCGTTGTGGGTGGCGCTGCGCACCGCCGCCGGGTTGATGTCCAGCGCCAGGACGCGCCCGGCCTGCGCGTAACAGCTGAAAATGGCGATGACGCCGGAGCCGGTGCCCACATCGAGCACGCTCTCACCGGGTTCGATGCGGAAATTGCGCACCAGCGGCTGGCTGTCGAGGAAGGGCCAGAAGGTGTCCGGATAGACGTGGAACTTCTTGCCGAGATAGGTGATGGTGCGGCCTTCGTCCGGCACTTCCTTGAAAGCCTTCTGCCGGCTGCGCTGCCACCGGTCGACCTTGAGTTCATTGACGGGCAATGCGGATTCCATGGCGAACTCCAGCGGTTTGACGTGCACCATACTACGCACGCCGCCAGGCCGAATCAAGCGTGTGCGGCGGCCTGTGCAGGAACCCCACAACTTGCAGCTTACGAGCCGCGCGGCTTCACCGCCCGGTTATTTTTGATCTGGATCAACGAAGTTTCAATAGGGGCGCCCCATAATGGCGCCTGCTCAAGGCGGACCTAACCATGGAAAATCATCTGACACCGATTCCCGCCGATGCATGGCACGCCTGGACGGCGGCCGAGGTCCTGGCGCGCCTGCAGACCGGCGCGCAAGGCCTGGCCGGCGAGGAGTGCACGCGGCGAGCCGCGCTGTCCGGGCCGAACCGCATGCCGGCGCCGCCCAGGCCCAGTCTGGTGATGGCCTTCCTGCGCCAATTCAATAACGCGCTGATTTACGTCCTGCTGGCATGCGTGGCCGTGACGGGCGCGCTGCAGCACTGGGTCGACAGCGCCGTGATCCTGGCGGTGGTACTGGTCAACGCCGTCATCGGCCTGGCCCAGGAAGGCAAGACCGAGCGGGCAATGGACGCGATCCGCGACATGCTGGCGCCGGCTGCCACCGTGCTGCGGGAGGGCCGGCGCGCCACCGTGGGGGCCGAATCGCTGGTGCCGGGCGACATCGTGCTGGTGGAGGCCGGCGACAAGGTGCCGGCCGACTTGCGGCTGCTGTCTGCTCATGCGGTCTCGGTGCAGGAGGCGATCCTGACGGGCGAATCAGCCACGGCAGCGAAGCACTGCGCACCGGTGGCCGCCGGTGCCGCGCTCGGCGACCGTGCCAACATGCTGTTCTCGGGCACCATCGTTGCCACCGGACAGGCGCACGGCGTGGTGGTGGCCACCGGAGCCTGCACGCAGATTGGCCGTATCAGCGGCATGCTGACCGAGGTGGGCGTACCCGATACGCCGCTGGTCCGGCAGATGACGGTGCTGTCGCGCTGGCTGACCGCGCTGATCCTGCTGCTGGCGGGCTTGATGCTGGCGTATGGCTATTTCGTTGGGCGTTACCCGTTCGGCGAGATCTTCATGGCGGTGGTTGGGCTGTCGGTGGCAGCGATCCCGGAAGGGCTGCCGGCCGTGATGACGGTGACCCTGGCGGCCGGCGTGCAGGCCATGGCGCGGCGCAAGGCGATCGTCCGCCGCTTGCCGGCCATCGAGTCGATCGGCGCGGTGTCGGTGATCTGCACCGATAAAACCGGCACGCTGACCCGCAACGAGATGATGGTGGGCGCGGTCGTCACCGCCGGGCACGTCTTCACGCTGCAGGGCGATGGCTATGCGCCGACCGGCGCGCTGCACCTGGATGAAACCGAAGTGGACGCCGGCGAGTTTGCCGTGCTGGAGGAACTGGCGAGGGCGGCGGTATTGTGCAACGACGCCGAGCTGCACGACCGCACCGGCACCTGGTCGGTCGAGGGCGACCCGATGGAAGGAGCGCTGCTGGCGTTCAGCGGCAAGATGGGCATAGACGCATCCGGCGAGCGGCGCTTCTGGCGCCGTACCGACGCCATCGCCTTCGACGCCCGCCACCGCTACATGGCGACGCTGCACCACGACCATCTCCACCATGCGGTGGTGTATGTGAAGGGAGCGCCCGAGCGGGTACTGGCCATGTGCCGCAGCCAGCGCGCCGAAGGCGGCGCCACCGCGGCGCTGGACCGTGGCTATTGGGAGCGGCAGGCCGAGTCGCTGGCGGGCCGTGGCCAGCGGCTACTTGCCTTCGCCGCGCTGCCCGCTCCCGGTGCCACTGCAGTGCTGGAACACAGCACGGTTGAAGGGCCGCTGACGCTGCTCGGAATGGTGGGCATGGTCGATCCGCCGCGCCTCGAAGCGGTGAACGCGATAGCACAGTGCCATGCGGCCGGCATCGCCGTCAAGATGATTACCGGCGACCACGCCAGCACCGCTGCGGCCATCGGCCGGCAAGTCGGGCTGGCCGGTGCCGGCCAGGTGCTGACCGGCGCCGACCTGGACGGCATGGACGACATGGCCCTGCGCGGCGCGGCCGCATCGTGCAATGTATTTGCGCGCACCAGCCCGGAGCACAAACTGCGCCTGGTGATGGCGCTGCAGGCGCAAGGCATGACGGTGGCCATGACGGGCGACGGCGTCAACGACGCTCCCGCACTCAAGCGTGCCGACGCCGGTATCGCGATGGGGCGCAAGGGTAGCGAGGCGGCCAAGGAGGCGGCGCTGCTGGTGCTGGCCGACGACAATTTCGCCACCATCGTGGCGGCGGTCCGCGAGGGCAGGACGGTCTATGACAACCTCAAGAAGGTTATTAGCTGGACCTTGCCGACCAACGCAGGCGAGGCCGCCACCATCGTGGCTGCCCTGCTGTTCGGCACGGTGCTGCCGGTCACGCCGGTGCAGATCCTGTGGGTCAACCTGGTGACGGCGTCCACGCTGGGGGTCGCGCTGGCGTTCGAGCCGACCGAGGACAACACCATGGTACGTCCTCCGCGCGCCCGCAGCGAGGCGCTGATCGGACCGGCGCTGGCCTGGCACATCGTCCTGGTGTCGCTGCTGTTCGTGGGTGGAGTGTCGGGCATACTCAACTACGCGCTGGCCAAGGGCTATCCGATCGAACTGGCGCGCACCATGGCGCTCAATACGCTGGTGGTGATGGAGGTCTTCCACCTGTTCTTCATCCGCAACATCTACGGCACTTCGCTGACGTGGAAGGGCCTGCGCGGCACCAGGGCGGTGTGGGCGACCATCGCCATGGTGACGGCTGCCCAGTTCGCCGTGACCTATTTGCCGCCCATGCAGGCGTGGTTCGCGACCCGCCCGGTGCCCTGGCTGGACGGCTTGCTGGTGGCCGGCACCGGCGTGGTGCTGTTCGCGCTGCTCGAGATCGAAAAGCAGATCCGGCTGCGCCTGTGAAGACGGACGGCCGAATAGGCGGAAAAGTGCTTGACCTTCCCGCAATGGGAAGGTGTAGCGTATGCTTACCTTACTCGACTTGCCATGGTTTGGCCGGCTGCTGTACCATTTGCACACTCATGCGTATACTTTTCCGTTTCCTGTTGTGGATGTTGATAGCAGCAATGCCGCTGCAGGGGAACGCGTTCGCCGGTATCCCATGCGCCGGCACGGCTGGCACAGGCATGGAAAGCCATGGTAGGCAAGCGCCGCCCGCCGCGCACCACGCCATGGCCGCCAGCCAGCACTGTGCGGACATGGCCGGCGTGGCCGCCGCCGTTCCGGCAAACGGCGGCCATGACTGCGCCGGCCACGATGGCGGCGATGCTGCGGAAAGCCATGGCAAGTGTAGCCAGTGCGCAAGTTGCTGCACGGGCGCGTCCGCGCCGCCGGCCATGCCTTCCCCGGTTTTCCCCGCTGCCTTCTCCACGGTCGCGCCATCCGCAGCCGAGCCTGCGATGATTGCCCACGTTCCGGCAACGCCCAAGCGTCCGCCGCGCCACAACGCCTAAGCATCGATATAGGCGCGGGCTGCGGCCCGCCTTGCCCGGCGCTGCGGCGGCGGGCCTTCATTCCCCTTTAGAAAGAACATCATGAATCGCTTCAGCTTGCTGCTACTGGCAGCCGTTGGCGCGCCGTTGCTGGTGCACGCACAGGTCGCCCGCCCGCCGGCGGCTGTGACGGACGCCAACGCCGCCGTGCCTGCTCTGCAATACCGGTCCATCTTTACCAGCCAGCCAACCCCTGACCCTGCCACCACGCCCGACAAGGTGTGGATCCAGGCCAACCGCGACGTCACCGGCGGCTCGGGCCACGGCGGTCATGGCGGTCATGCAGGCCACGGCACGGAGCCGGCCCGGCAACCGGCTGCCGATCCGCACCAGGGCCACCAGGACCCGCACCAGGGACATAAGGAACAGAAGGACCATGACGGCCATCAGCACCAAAGGAAGAACAAGGTCCACGAGGGCCACGACATGCACAAGAAAGGCCACTAACATGCAGAACTTACCCACGCCCGCGCTGGGCCGCATGGCGGCGGCGATGTCGGCCGTATTGCTGGCAGGCTGCGCCAGCCTGTCGCCGGATGGCGGACTCAATGACGTCTCGCGCCTGACCCGGGAGCGCATCGGCCAGCCTGCTGCCTTTACCAAGCAAACCGCGCAGGAAGATGGCGCCGGCAATGCACAGGTGCAGTCGCTGCTGTCCCAGCCGCTCAGTGCGGACACGGCGGTGCAGATTGCCTTGTTGAACAGCCCAGCGCTGAAAGCCTCATTGGCCGAACTGGGCCTGTCTGAAGCCGAGTTCGTGCAGGCCGGCCGCCTGCGCAACCCCAGCTTCGGCTTTAGCCGGGTGCGGGGCGGCAACGACAAGGAGATCGAACGCAGCATAAGCTTCGACCTGGCCGGGCTGCTGACCTTGCCGGCGCGGCACCGTATTGAACAAGGCCGATTCGAGCAGGCCAAGCTGCAAGCGGCATTGCAGGCGGTGCGGCTGGCGGCTGACACCCGCCGCGCCTACTACATGGCGGTGGCAGCCGCGCAGTCGGCAGCGTTTGCCGAGCAAGTGCGCGGCGCCGCCGAGGCGTCCGCCATGCTGGCGGCGAATATGGCCAAGGTTGGCAACTGGAGCAAGCTGGACCAGGCCCGCGAGCGCGCCTTCCATCAGGACGCGATGACGCAGCTGGCGCGCACCCGCCACGCAGCGGCGGCCAGCCGAGAGAAGCTGATCCGGCTGCTGGGCCTGTGGGGTGAGCAGCAGAACTTCAGTCTGCCCGACCGCTTGCCGGACTTGCCGGCGCAGCCGCAGGAACCCGGCAATGCCGAGGCGCGCGCGCTGTCGCAGCGGCTCGACGTGCTGGCGGCGCGGCGCGACGTGGATGCCACTGCTTCCGCGCTCGGGCTGACCAAGGCCAGCCGCTTTTTCAATGTCTTCGACGCAGGCTATACAAACAAGAGCAGCACCGGCGCGCCGCGCGGGAACGGCTACGAGATCTCGCTGGAATTGCCGCTGTTCGACTGGGGCGGGGCCAACGTGGCACGCGCCGAAGCGCTGTACATGCAGGCGGTACACCGCACGGCGGACACCGCGGTGCGGGCGCGCTCCGAAGTGCGCGAGGCCTACTCGGCCTATCGCACCACCTACGACATCGCGCGCCACTACCGCGACGACGTGGTACCGCTGCGCAAGCAGATTTCCGATGAAGTCATGCTGCGCTACAACGGCATGCTGGCCAGCGTATTCGAACTGCTGGCCGACTCGCGCGAGCAACTGGCCAGCGTCAACGCCGCCATCGACAGCCAGCGCGACTTCTGGATCGCCGAGAGCGAGCTCCACTCCGCCATCAACGGTGGCGGCAATAACGAACCGAGGAATTAAGCATGTTTTCACGCCGAGACTTTTTCAAGGGCGCCGGCGCGGTCGCCGTCAGCGCTGCCGCCGTCAGCAAAGCCGGGGCCGCGACCCTGCCCGAAGCCATGCTGATGGACAGCCCCAGAACGGTGGTGCCGCCGCCACCGCCCAACGGCCGGCCCTTCAATCCGGTAGTCACGTTGAACGGATGGTCGCTGCCATGGCGCATGAACAACGGCGTCAAGGAATTCCACCTGGTGGCCGAACCGGTGGTGCGCGAGCTGGCGCCTGGCATGAAGGCAAACCTGTGGGGCTATAACGGCCAGTCACCCGGCCCGACCATCGAAGTGGTGGAGGGCGACCGTGTACGCATTTTTGTCACCAACAAGCTGCCCGAGCAGACCAGCGTGCACTGGCACGGCCAGCGCCTGCCGAACGGCATGGACGGCGTGACCGGCCTGACACAGCCCGGCATCGCGCCCGGCAAGACCTTCGTCTACGAGTTCGTGGCCAAGCGTCCCGGCACTTTCATGTACCACCCGCATGCAGACGAAATGACGCAAATGGCCATGGGCATGATGGGTTTCTGGGTAACCCACCCGAAAGATCCCTCCTTGCACGCGGTGGACCGAGACTTCGTATTCCTGCTGAGCGCCTACGACGTCGAGCCGGGCAGCTACACGCCGAAGACCAACACCATGCTCGATTTCAACCTGTGGACCTTCAATAGCCGGGTGTTCCCGGGCATCGATTCTCTGCACGTGCGGCAGAACGACAAGGTGCGCATCCGGGTCGGCAACCTGACCATGACCAACCATCCGATCCACATGCACGGTCACGAATTTGTCGTCACCGGCACCGACGGCGGCTGGACCCCGCCGGCGTCGCGCTGGCCGGAGGTCACGACCGATATCGCCGTGGGCCAGATGCGCGCCATCGAGTTCGTTGCCACCGACCTGGGTGACTGGGCGCTGCACTGCCACAAGTCGCACCACACCATGAACGCCATGGGGCACGGCGTGCCCAACCTGATCGGTGTCGACCATCGCGGCGTGGCAGAGAAGATCAACAAGATCGTGCCGGGCTACATGGTCATGGGTGAGAAGGGCGGCTCCATGGGCGGCATGGAAATGCCGCTGCCGGAAAATACGCTGCCGATGATGACGGGCGAAGGCCCGTTCGGCGGCGTGGAGATGGGCGGCATGTTCACCGTGCTGAAGGTACGCAAGGACCAGAAGCGCGGCGACTATTCCGATCCGGGCTGGTACAAGCACCCGGCCGGCACGGTAGCCTACGAATGGACCGGCGAGCTGCCCGCGCCGCAGCGCAGCGCCAGCGCCGGCGGGCAGTCCATGCCGCTGGTGAAAAAGCCGGACGTCGAAGTTACAGTGCGCAAACCGTCGGGCGGCAATGGCCATCACGGGCACTAAGGCGCCACGGCCCTGCGGCTAGAACCACTTCTTCTGCAGGGCCGCGAAGGTACCGTTGGCCTTGACGGTTTCCAGCCCCCTGCGGAAGCGCTCCACCAGCAGGTCATCGGTCTTCGTGCCGAACGCCATGTAGCTGCCGCCGCTTCCCAGGTCGGCGAGGTGCAGCACGCGCGCCAGCACCTGCGACGGATCGCCGCCGTCACGCCGCACAATGTCGGTCGCGACCATCTCGCTCATGGCCCACAAGTCGACGCGCCCCAGCTTCAGCTTTTCGTAGGTTGTCCTCGGCAAGGCATTGCCGTGCAAATGACGGCCCTTGACGAAGCCCCTGGATTCCAGATACTGCTCGCGCGCGTCGCTGTTGATGGTGCCGATCTTGTAGTTGCGCGCGTCGCCGAGATTGTCCAGCTTAAGCTTGCGTTCGCGCAGGGCGAACAGATAGGAGCTGTCGGGCGGCGAGACCACGCCGACCCACTTGAACAGATGCTCCCGCTCGGCGGTTCGCATGATGGAGAAGATCAGCACGTTCTCGCTGTGCAGCGCGGTCGCGTAGGCGCGCGCCCACGGCATGATCTGGATGCTGGCCTGCACATCGATTTCCTTGAGGACCGCCTCGACGACCTCGGTGCTGAAGCCGGTGACCCTGCCGTTTTCCAGAAAATTGACGGGCCGGTTTTCCTCCGTGACGCAGGTCACCGTGATGCCCGCGTTCACGGCGGTGGCCCAGCATAGCAAACCCACCCAGAGCAACAGGCGAAGCATCTTGACCCCTCAGTATTCACTCAAGATACATTGTACGCGCGTTGCAATCGGATTTTCCAAGGCCATCGAGCAAAAAATATAACGCACCTTGGCGGTTTTAGTGATGGTGGTGGGCTGTTCCACGGAGCGAAATAACGCCAAACTTCACACTACCGACACCACCCATCCTATACCCGTATGAATGAACACTTCCGCACCCGCCTGGCCGGCCTGGCCGTCATCCTGATTGCCTCGTCGCCCTGGCCGGCGGCGCGGGCGCAGGCAGCGGCGCCCGCCTTCGCAGCCGTTTTCAGCGATCACGCCGTACTGCAACGGGGCGAGCCCTTGACCGTATGGGGCACTGCGGCACCCGGGCGGCGCGTCATGGTGAACCTGGGCGGCACGGCTGCCGAGTCCAACGCCGGGACGGATGGCCGGTGGCGCGTGGCCTTGCCTGCGATGACGGCCGGCGGCCCCCATGCGCTGGCAGTAAGCGACGGCAGCGGCGCAACGACGCTCAAGGACATCATGATCGGCGACGTCTATCTGTGCGGCGGACAGTCGAACATGGCGTTCCCGGTACGGCTCTCCACCGGCGCATGGTCTGATTTTCCCGCCAATTCCGAATTGCGCTTCCTGAACATTCACATGGCCAGCGAGCCCGCCCGCCAAGATGACCTGAAACGGCCGGCGGAATGGAAGGTGGTCACGTCGAAGAGTGTGGGCGAAGCCTCTGCGGTGTGCTATTACATGGCACGCAGCCTGCAACAGAGCCAGAAGGTGCCGGTCGGCTTCATCGGGGCAACCTGGGGCGGCACCACCATACAGGGCTGGATTGGGCCGTCGTCGCTGAAGACATTGCCGGCCTATGCCAGGCAGCTGGCTGCGCTGGCCGATATGGCCAGCAATCCCGTCAAGGCGATGGCCGACGAAGCGCGCCGGCACGAGCAGTGGTGGGAAGCGCACGACCCGCAAGCGAAGGCGCAGCGCACCTGGAGCTCGCCCGGCTTCGACGATTCGGCATGGCCCAGCCTGACGCCGAGGGGATCGTGGAAGGATGCCGGCGTTCCCGCGCTGGCAGGCTTCGACGGCGCCGCGTGGTTCCGCACCACCGTCACGCTTGACGAGGCACAGGCGAAAGCTGCCAACGCGATTCAGCTCGGCCCCATCGATACCTATGACAGTACCTGGGTCAACGGCGTGCGCGTTGGCGGCGGCAGCACGGCGTGGGTGTGGCGCGACTACGCCGTGCCGGCAGGCGTGTTCAAAGCGGGCCGCAATGTGATCGCGGTCCGGGTTCTGGGCGGCGCCAGCGGAGGCGGGCTGACAGGTGGACCGGAGAACCGCGCCATCAGGACGGGTGACGGGAACTTGATTGCCTTGCCAGCGGCATGGAAGTACCAGCCTGGCATGCGCGCGAAGGGCTTGTCGATCCCGCCTTCGCCGTGGGACATCCCGACCAGTTTGTCAACCCTGCACAACGCGATGATCGCGCCGCTGGCCGGCTACAAGTTCAAGCTGGCCGCGTGGTACCAGGGCGAGTCCAACGCAGGGCAGCCCAGCGAGTACGAGACTTTGCTGCCGTTGCTGATTGCCGACTGGCGCAAGACCTTTGCCCAGCCGGAGCTACCATTTCTCGTGGTGCAGTTGTCGTCGTTCGGCGGCGTGGCGGCACAGCCGGGGGAGTCGAACTGGGCACGCTTGCGCGAGGCCCAGGCCATGACCGTCCGCAACGACCGGCGTGCCGGCTTGGCGGTCTCCATCGACGTGGGCGACCGCACCGACATTCATCCACCGCAGAAAGCCGTGGTCGGCGAGCGGCTGGCGCTCGCGGCCCGCGCAGTGGCCTACGGTGAAGCGATTGCGCCCGGTGGGCCGGAAGCGACCGGCGTTACGCGGTCCGGCGACGACCTGTTGGTCAAGTTCAGGAACACCGGCGGCGGCTTGCGCACCTACAGCGCCGGGCATGCGATCGGCTTCGAAACCTGTACCGGCAAAGCTTGCCGGTACGCGCTGGCGGTGGCGCAAGGCGACACTGTCGTACTGAAAGGGGCCAACCAGCCAGGCACGACCCATGTGCGCTATGCCTGGGCCGATGCGCCCTATGTGAACCTATACAGCACGGACGACCTGCCGGCGGCGCCGTTCAAGATGGAGCTGACCAGGACCGTCGACTAATTCTGCACGGCCTTGAGGCCGCCACCGGTGCTGCGGCCGGCCCAGGTGGCGCGGTGCCACAGCGCTTCCAGCGGCCCTTGTTTATGCCTGCGCAGCCACCAGACGCTGAACCAGCCTTGCAGCAGTGCCAGGCCAAGCCCGATCAGCAGCGACTGGCTTGCGCCGGTGACCTTGTACAGGCCCAGGCCATAGCCGTAGTAGATGAACGATCCCGCCACTGACTGCGTGAAGTAACTGGTAAGGCTCATGCGGCCCAGCGGCGCGAAGATGCTCACGAGGCGCTCCCGGGTGCCGCCCTGAAACAGCAGCACGAAGCCCGACACCAGTACGAGCATGAAAGCGAGGTTCGACCAGGTGGCAAGCATGACCGATAGCGGCTCGCGCACGGCCTCGCCGGAGACCAGGCCGCGCAGTTCGGACTTCAGGAAGAACAAGGGAAGGAACAGCAGCGATGCCGCCAGCAGGGTCCTGGTCCAGAAACGCCTGCTTTCGGGCGAGGGCACAAACAGCGACAAGCGTCCGGCCAGCATGCCCAACATGAACAGCGCCGGCATCTGGAACATGCGCCCGTTTTCCCAGCTCCACAGCAGCGCCGCCATCCTGCCGTTGGTGAAATTGCCGTACAAGGTGGCAAGGAGCGAGTCGCCGCGAAGGTAGGCGGCACCCCTGCCGAAATAGGCCCAGGAAGCCGGGTCTGCCAGCTTGAGTTCGGGATGCTGCAGCGCGTTGATCAACGCCAGCCACTCCACCGGCTGCAGCATCAGCACCAGCGCGATCAGGAAGACGGTCTTGTTGCCCAATCGCGCAACGGGAATCAGCAGCAGCCCGACGGTGGCGTAAAAGGCGAGAATATCGCCCTGGTAGAACAGTGAATTGAGCAGGCCAAACCCGAACAGCAACATCAGGCGCCAGGCGAAGCGTGTCCGGAAGTCCTCGCCGCGCTGTTGCCGGGCGTGCAGCTGGATGAAGAAGGTGACGCCGAACAGCAGCGAGAAAATGGCGTACGATTTGCCGCCAAAAAGGAAGAAGATGGAGTCCCAGACCGCCGAATCCAGTGACTTCAGCCATTCCGTCAGGCCTGGCGGCCGGTAGATCAGGTCGAAATGCTCGACGTTATGCACGAGCATGATAGAAACGATGGCGAAGCCCCGCAGGGCATCGATCACATCAAGGCGGGCAGGTATGGCGGGCGTAATTTTCATCGCGGACGATGCTAAACGAAATGCGCGCGGCCGCAAAGTGAAATCGGCTGATGCTCGAAAATCATAAGCGGACATGGCCGGTTTCAAGCTTGACGGCGCGGAGCAGGGCGGCCGGAGGACTCACTTGGGCACCGTATCGTCCTGCTTCTCGCAGTGGTCGGCAGGCTTGTTCTTCCCCGCCCGCCCATGACGCAGCATGGACAGGATCGCCAGCGCGAACAGGGCGCTCAGGACGGCGGTCGCCTCGCGGCCCATGCCGGCCGCCACACCGACGGCCGCCGTCAGCCACAGGCCGGCTGCGGTTGTCAGTCCCGTGATCTGGTTTTCGTTCTCTTGCTTGAGGATGGCGCCGGCGCCGATGAAGCCGATGCCGGCCGTCACCCCTTGCAGTACCCGCGACACGTCCGTTATTGCCATCCCGGCCTGCAGGGGAACCAGCACGAACAGCGCCGATCCGAGCGACACAAGCATATGGGTGCGCAGCCCGGCGGATGCGCCGACAGACTCGCGCTCGTAGCCCAGTATCGCGCCGAGCGCCACCGCCACCGTCAGGCGGATGCAGACGCGGGTGATGTCGGAGACGTCACCCAGGTCGGAGAACTCCTGTTCGACGGTTGTCCAGATCTTCGCCCACATGCCAGCCTCAATGAGTTGCTTCGATGGTGAATTGTAGAGCAGTGCGGCACGGAGCAACGCCACGGAGGCGGCGTACCGCAGCCAGGCTGGTCCGACGTAGCCGAAGCGTACCGGTCGAAGGCAGGGCGGGCGAACAGGCGGGCGTCGCCGGCCGTGTCCTGATCGAGCCCGAATCTCGCTGAGTTAAACTGGATCGGCCGGCATGCCCTGCGCATCGACGCGCAAGGCATGCCATGTATGTCGCTACCTCGCGGCTTCCTCCAACAGCCAGCCCCGGAATGTCACCAGCCGCGGCAAGCCAGCCGACTCGGGGCGGTACACGATGTAATAGGCCAGCGGCGACTCGAACGTGATATCGCCGCACAGTCGCACCAGCCGCCCCGAGGCGATGTCGTCGTGCGCCATCACGCTGCGCGCCATCGCCACGCCATGGCCTTCGACCGCCGCCTGCAGCACTGCGGCCGAGTTGTTGATCTGCATGCCGCGCGAGGTCGGGGCATCGTGCACGCCCGATGAGTGTCAGAAGGTGTTTCGGAATCGATCGATGGGTTCCACGCCGCCGGCGCAATTAGAGCTATTTCCATTTGACCCGTTGTCTAAGTCGGAGCGACTTGAGATGTACCAGCTGATTCGGAACAGCTACTGGCATTTGCACAATCTGCGTGGCGGGCGTTTCGGGGAGGCTTGCCGTCGGAAGCAGTACCGGCTGGTGGCAGTCCAAAAAAAAACGCCTGCTGTTGGCAGGCGTCTGAAAGCGTGAAGTGTTGGACCTTTTAAAGTGCTGCAGGCTCCGGTGCGGCAGGCATTTTCAGCCGTTCCAACCATGTCCGTATTGCCCTCGATAGGCGAGTCCGGCGGAAACCTCATTTGACATAATATAGATTATGCGAAGTTTCGAGAATCCGCTGGACTTGGCGTTTTTGGCGTTCCCCGGTCCAAACAAGCGTCTTCCCGGGGAACGTCATCTTTCCAGATATGGCCTACATCGACTTATCTGGAGGCTGCAACCTTGGCGCGTGCCGCATGCAGCTTCTTGTAGCTATCGATCAGGCGCTCGTGCCTGTCGAGGCCTTCCAGCTTCATGCTGGTTGGCGTCAGGCCGAAGAAACGCACGCTGCCGTCTACCGAACCCAGCACCGCGTCCATCCGCTCGTTGCCGAACATGCGGCGGAAATTGACGACGTAGTCTTCCAGCTCCAGATCGTCATCCAGCTGCACTTCCAGCACCGCATTCAGGGCCTGATAAAACAGTCCGCGCTCCAAGGTGTTGTCGTTGTACTGCAGGAAGGCTTCGACCAGCTCCTTGGCTTCCTCGAACTGCTTCAAGGCGAGCTGGATCAGCAGCCGCAGTTCCAGCGTGGTCAGCTGGCCCCAAGGCGTATTCTCGTCGAACTCGATGCCGATCAAGGTGGCAATATCGCCGTAATCGTCCAGTTCGCTATTTTCCAGGCGGTCAAGCAGCGCTTCGAGACTTGCGCTATCCAGGCGGTGCAAGTTCAGGATGTCCGAGCGGAACGACAGAGCCTTGTTGGTATTGTCCCAGATCAGGTCTTCGACTGGATAAATCTCGGAGTAACCAGGCACCAGAATCCGGCATGCGGCCGCGCCCAGCGTCTCGTAGGCAGCCACATACACCTCTTTGCCCATGTTTTCGAGAATGCCGAACAAGGTGGCGGCTTCCTCGGCGTTCGAGTTTTCGCCCTGACCGGAGAAATCCCATTCGACGAAGTCGTAGTCGGCTTTGGCGCTGAAGAAGCGCCAGGATACGATGCCGCTGGAATCGATGAAGTGTTCAACGAAATTGTATGGCTCAGTGACCGCATTGCTGGCAAACGTCGGCCGAGGCAAGTCGTTCAGGCCTTCAAAACTGCGCCCTTGCAGCAGCTCCGTCAGGCTGCGCTCAAGCGCCACTTCCAGGCTGGGATGCGCGCCAAACGACGCAAACACGCCGCCCGTGCGCGGATTCATCAGCGTAACGCACATGACGGGATATTGCCCGCCCAGCGACGCGTCTTTCACCAGGACCGGGAAACCTTGCTCTTCCAGGCCGTGTATACCGGCCAGGATGCCGGGATATTTCGCCAGAACTTCCAACGGCACATCCGGCAAGGCGATTTCGCCTTCCAGGATTTCGCGCTTCACAGCGCGCTCGAAGATTTCCGATAAGCATTGCACTTGCGCTTCGGCCAGCGTATTGCCGGCACTCATGCCATTGCTGACGAACAGGTTCTCAACCAGGTTCGATGGGAAATACACGGTTTCGCCGTCCGACTGGCGCACGAACGGCAAGGAGCAGATACCGCGCTCGACGTTGCCGGAATTGGTGTCGTACAGGTGCGTCCCGAGCAATTCGTCGTCCGGGTTGTAAATCTCGAGGCAGTATTCGTCCAGGATTTCGGCCGGCAGTGCGCCTTTGCGGCCGGGTTTGAACCAGCGTTCGTCCGGGAAATGGACAAAGTCGGCGCTGGCGATGTCTTCGCCCCAGAACGTGCCGGCATAGAAGTGATTGAAATTCAGGCGTTCGATAAATTCGCCCAACGCCGAGGCCAGCGCACTTTCTTTGGTCGCGCCCTTGCCATTGGTAAAGCACATCGGCGAATGCGCATCGCGGATATGCAGCGACCAGACATTGGGCACGATATTGCGCCAAGACGCGATTTCAATCTTCATGCCCAACCCGGCCAGCACGGCCGACATATTGGCGATGGTTTGCTCCAGTGGCAAATCCTTGCCCAGGATGAAGGTGCTGGCGTCGGTTGCCGGCTTCAGCGTCAGCAGCGCCTGCGCGTCGGCATCCAGGTTGTCCACTTCTTCGATAACGAACTCCGGACCGGCCTGCACTACCTTTTTCACGGTGCAGCGGTCGATGGAACGCAGGATGCCCTGGCGGTCCTTGGCGGAAATATCGGCCGGTAATTCAACCTGGATCTTGAAGATCTGCTGGTAGCGGTTTTCCGGGTCAACAATATTATTCTGCGACAAGCGGATATTTTCGGTCGGAATATTGCGCGTGTCGCAATACAGCTTCACAAAATAAGCGGCGCACAAGGCCGACGAGGCGAGAAAATAGTCGAACGGGCCAGGCGCGGAGCCGTCGCCCTTGTAGCGGATGGGCTGGTCGGCGACCACTGTGAAGTCATCGAACTTTGCTTCGAGGCGAAGCTTGTCGAGGAAGTTGACCTTAATTTCCATGGGGAATTCCAAATTCGTACAAATTGATCTGGCCGCCATTATCCGTTGTTTCGGGCGCATGGCAAAGGACGCGTCCTGCTGAATGTTGAGAATGTGAAATTAAACGTGTCGAAAATCTTTACAGTAAAACAATCATGACACAAGTCAGTTGTTTAAAAACAAAGACTTATAAAAATGGCATGATCCTTGCTGTAAGGGCTGCACCTCCAACTTTTCAGAATGAACCTACCGAATGAAGATTCTTCCTAAACTGATCGCCAGCGTCGTGTTCGCTGCCACCAGCCTGGCTGCCAACGCCACCGTAACCACCGTTTCGCAGAACGCCCTGAAAGCGTCGGCCGGCTACTACACCGACGTGATCGGCGGCGGCATCGGCGACATCGTCGTGACCACCGGCGGCGGCAACGCCGCGAACGTCGGCCAGGCTGATGGCCGCAACGACGACGGCTATACCGGCGCCATCGACCTGGGCTTCAATGTCAACCTGTTCGGCAATTCCTACAGCTCGCTGTATATCAACAACAACGGCAACGTGACCTTCGGCGGCGGCCTGTCGGCCTACAACCCCATGGGTCCGACTGAAACCAGCCTGCCGATCGTCGCGCCGTTCTTCGGTGACGTGGACACACGCCACATCAACAGCGGCGTAGTGCATGTGCGTACCGACGTGGCCAACCAGATCATCATCACCTGGGACAACGTTGGCTACTTCGCTGAACACGGCGACCTGCTGAACAGCTTCCAGCTGATCCTGCGCGGCACCGATTACCTGGTACCGGTGGGTGAAGGCACGATCGGTTTCTATTACGGCCGCATGGGCTGGGAAATCGCCGACACGCATAACAACCAGGCGGTGGTCGGCTTTGGCGATGGCCAGAACAACGGCGTCATCCTGGAAGGCTCCGGCGCGGCCGGTATCGCCGGCACGCTGTCGAACCATCACGTGTGGTTCAACGAACGCCTGGAACCAACCACCGTGCCTGAGCCAGGCTCGATCGCCTTGCTGGCACTGGGCCTGGGCGCCCTGGCGTTCGCGCGCCGCCGCAGCGTCAAGTAATCCTCAAGCAATCAGGCAGTTCCCTGGCCGTTCACCGACGCCATGATTTCGTCATGGCGCTGGTTGTCGGTCTTGTGCAGGTAGGCGGCCGTGGTGGCAATGCTGGCATGGCCCGCCGTATCCTGCAGTGTCTTCAGTTGCACGCCGTTGTTGGCGTGGTTGGTCAGCATACTGTGGCGCAGCCAATGCGCCGATGCCTGGCGCAGCGTGGCCGCCATATCGGCGTCGCCTTGGGCTGCAGCCTCGCCGGCCGCCGCAGCAAACACGGCTTTCAGTGCATTCGATGCCGCTTCGTCCGTCAGGCGCGCCGGCTCCCGGCTGCGGCTCGAGAGCACCAGTGGCGTGCGGTCGGCGCGGCCGGTTTGCGGCAGCAGGCCGTAAGCCTGGCGGTAGGCGCGGTAGGCGTCCAGCAGCTCCGGCGGCACCGGCACGCGGCGCGGTTTGTTGCCTTTCCCTAGCAAGTCCAGCCACCAGCGGCCGCCGCCCTCGGTGTACACGTCGCCCATGCTGGCGCTCACGATTTCGTTCAGGCGCGCGCCGGTGTGCGCGTAGGCCAGCAGCAGGAACAGGTCGCGCGCGCGGCGCCGCAATTCGGCGGGCAAGTCGGCGGCGCGGTTTGCCACGGCGGCCAGGGCCAGGTTGATGGCGTCCTGGTTCAGATAGCGCGTAATGCGGCTCGCGCCACGGGTTTTCACGTGCTTGACCAAGGCGCCGGGGTCGCGTCGCAGGTAGCCGGTTTGCTCGGCGAACGCCAGCAATCCCTTTACCGCGATCATGGCCTGGCGCCGGCTCGGGTCCGATAAGGGCCCGGTAAACGGCCTGTAGCGCGGGTCGGTGCGCGGCCACTTGGTGGTCGATATCCAGTCCGGCGGCGGTTCGCGCAGGAATTCCTTGTAGGCGTTCAGGTCGGCCACCTGCAACTGGCGCAGCGATTTGCCGGCTTCTTCCCGGCACCAGGTCAGGAAGCGAAACAGCTCTTTCTGCGTGTTGGCGCGGGATTTGGCGCTCAGTTCGCCATGGCCGATGAATTCACGCGCGATTTCGCTGTCGGTGCGGGCATCCGTCAGCGCGTCTTCGGGCATTTCCCGGTACGGGTTCAAGTCCGCCCGGCGGGCCTGCCCGGTCAGTGGCTCCAGGTCGATCAAGGTAAATTTACTGGTCATAAACACAGTATACCATACAGTATTCCATACAGTATTTTTACTCGACAATATAAACTGTAATCTCGAGTTCGATGTCGTTTGCGATTTAGTGTCTATACTGAAACGATAGCGACCTTCCCCGGAGCCATCGATGAATCGCACCGCCGTGCCCCGCCTGTTCGCCGCCACCTCCGAGCCGCAAGTGCTGGGTTCCGCCGCGCATGTGATCACGCTGCGCTTCCTGCCGTCCGCCCACCATCCTCCGCCCAGCCGCTTGCCGACGCTGAGCCTGGTCGGCGCCTCCCCCGCTACCGACGGCGCTTACCAGGCAGTGTTCCTGAATTTCGAGGACATGGTCGATCAAGGCCTGCCGCCGGTGTTCGAGGTCTACCTTGGGGTGCCGCCCTGCACTGCGCCATGCGACGAGAGCTATGCAGGCGCCCTGCCTTTCTCTGCGCATGCGGCGCTGGATATCACAGAAGTGTTCACGCGCTTGCGCAGCAAGCCGGAATGGGACCAGAAGCATTTGCAGGTCCTGCTCAAGCCGCGTAACGCCATGCGGTCCACCGCTGCCCTGTCGATCGGCAGGGTCAGCCTGTACACGGAACACCGCACTCCTTAACTGGGCGAGGATTCTTCCATCAGCTCCCCTATCCAGTCGATGAAGGCGCGCACGGTCGGCGACAGGTGGCGGTTTTGCGGATACATCACGGAGACGGGAACGCGCGGCGCCTTGTACTGCGCCAGCAGCTGGACCAGCGCGCCTGACTGCACGTGCGGCCGCACCAGGTAGGCTGCGGTGCAGATCAGGCCCAGGCCCTGCAAGCCGGCCTGCACATAGGTGCTGGTGTCGTTGGAGGAAAGCCGGCTTTTCATGGGCACGCTGATGGTGGTGTTGCCATCGTTGAAAATCCAGTCCATCGCCCTGCCCGTGCGGCCCAGCAGATAGCCCACCGACACGTGGTGCTGCAAATCGTCCAGCGTCTGGGGCGCGCCGTACTTCTCTATATAAGACGGCGCGGCAGCCACCATCCAGCCGAAACTGGCGATCTGGCGCGCCACCAGGGAAGTGGAATCCTCCGGCTGGCCGGCGCGGATCACGCAGTCTATGCCCTTCTGCACCAGGTCCACCGGCCGGTCGCTCACGGTGACGGCCATCTGCACGTCCGGATAGCGGTCCAGGAACTGGCTCACTGAAGGGATGACAAAATTGCGGGCAAAGGACGGCGTCATATCCACCCGCAGCTTGCCGCGCGGCTGGCCGGAGTTGCCGGGAAAGCTGGCCTCCACCTCGTCCAACTCGTCCAGCAGCCGGCGGCAATGGCCGTAGTAGATGGTGCCGTCGGGCGTGAGGCTGAGGCGGCGGGTGGTCCGCTGCAGCAGGCGCACGCCGATGTGCGCCTCCAGTTCCTTCACCGCGCGCGTGACCGTGGAAGGCGGCAGCGACATGCCCTCCGCCGCCTTGTTGAAGCTGTTGACCTCCACTACGCGCACAAACATCCGCATGGCGTCGAGGCGGTCCATATCAGGCTTTCTCGATCAGGATGGGCACTTCCTTGAAGGCCGGCGTGTTCGAACCGCGCGCCGTCAGATCCGGCGAGGACAACGGCGTCAGCTCGGGGAAATAGCCAAACACGTCGTCGCTCGGGATGGGATACTCAACCAGCCGGTAACCTTCCACCACCCGCTCGACGCCGTCCAGCGAGGCGGCGCGCAGGTTGGCGGTGTCGCCGTCCTTGAAGCCGAGCCGCGCCAGCGTGGCCGGTCCGACGAACAGCACCTTGCGCGTATGGTGCACGCCGCGGTAGCGGTCCACTTCCCCCTTCGGATCGAAGTACACGGTGGTGTTGTACTGGCGGTGCGCACGCACGGTCGCCAGGCATACCACGCGTTCGCCGTGCATGGCCCGGGCGCGCTTCATGATGGTGTCCTGCGGCAGTGCGTGCGGCGCGAAGTTGGCCTTGCCGCTGTCGGTCTTCCACACCCGCAGCGCCGCAGTGTTCGGCAGATGGAAGCCGCGCTTGCGGCGGATGTTGGCGTTGTAGTGTTCAAACCCGGCCACGGCGCCGTGCGCCACGCGTTCGATCAAGTCGCGCGTGGCGTCGTAGTCGCGGCCCATCAGGGCCCAATCTATCTGCAGCGCCGGCTTCGCCGCAGCCAGCGTGTGGCGCGCCAGTTCCGTCACGATGAACGGTTCCGAGCGCAGCTTGCCGCTGGCGGGCCGGTTGCGCCCGGTGGATGCGTGCACCATGCTGGCCGTGTCTTCCACGCTGACGAATTGCTGGCCGCCAGCCTGCCGGTCGAATTCCGTGCGGCCGAGGCATGGCAGCAGCAAGCCGAGCTCGCCGGGATACAAATGGGTGCGATTGAGCTTGGTGGCGATGTGTACGGTGAGCTTGCAGCGCGACAGCGCGTCCAGCACACGCGGGCTGTCCGGCCCGGCCACCGCGAAATTGCCACCCAGTCCCGTGAAGGCGTGCACCGAGCCGTCCAGCAAGCCATTGATGGTAGCCACCGCGTCCAGGCCAGGCGCGGTGGGCGGCTGAAAGCCGAACACGCGCTCCAGGCCCTGCAGCCACTCCGCGCGCGGGCGGTTGGTAATGCCTACGGTACGGTCGCCCTGCACATTGGAGTGGCCGCGCACCGGCATCAGCCCCGCGCCCGGCTTGCCCACGTTGCCGCGCAAGAGCATCAGGTTGCTCAGCATCTGGATGGTCTCGATGGCGTACTCGTGCTGCGTCAGGCCCATGCACCAGGTGCTGATGGTGGCGTTGGACTGCGCGTAGATGCGGGCCACGTGCTCGATCTGTGCGCGCGCCAGGCCGCTGTCGCGTTCGATATCGTTCCAGCACTGGCCGCGCACCACCGCTTCCAGCGCTGCAAAGCCTTGCGTGTGTTCGGCGATAAAGGCCCGGTCCAGCAGACCTGCCGGCGCGCTGCTGGCGTCATCGGCTTCCAGCAGCGCCTTGATCATGCCGGTAATGGCCGCCATGTCCCCGCCCACGCGCACCTGGCAGTACTCGTCGGCGATCGGCGTACTGGCGCCGGTCAGCAGCTCGCCTGCCGCTTGCGGGTCGGTGAATTTCTGCAGGCCGCGCTCGAGCAGCGGATTGAAGACCACGATCTTGCAGCCGCGCAGCTTGGCGTGGCGCAGGTCGCCCAGCATGCGCGGGTGATTGGTGGCCGGGTTCTGGCCAAACACGAATATCGCTTCCGCGTGCTCGAAGTCTTCGCGCGTGACGGTGGATTTGCCAACGCCGATGGAGAGCCGCAGCGCGTCGCCGGACGCCTCGTGGCAGTAGTTGGACGAGTCGGGCAGATTGTTGGTGCCGAAGGCGCGCGCGAACAGCTGGTAGGGAAACGCCGCTTCATTGCTGCTGCGGCCGGACGCGTAGAACACTGCGCGGTTCGGGTTGTCCAGCGCGCGCAGCGCCTCGCCGGCCAGCGTGAAGGCCTGTTCCCATTCGATTTCGCGGTAGGTGTCGCTGGCGCGGTCGTACAGCATGGGCGCGGTCAGGCGGCCGATGGCTTCCAGCTGCCATTCCTCGCAGCGGCGCAATTCGGTGACGGTGTGCCTGGCGAAATGCGCCGGCGTGGCACGCTTGGGCGTGGCTTCGTGCGAAATCGCCCAGGCGCCCTGCTCGCAGAAATCCACTGCTTTGTCGGTCGGCGAATCCGGGTAGGCGCAGCCGGGGCAATCGATGCCTTGCGGCTGGTTCACGCTCGGCAGCGTTTGCAGGGCGGGAAAGGCGCCGTTGCCGCTCAGCGCGCTGGCCGTGCCGCGCAGGGAACCGAAACCGCCCGCAGGCTTGTCATAGGCTTGGATAGGAATGAATTTGTCGGACAAAACAGAAAACTCCAGTGACACAGCAAGCTGCGCACTTTACCACAGGGCCGTGCGCACACAAATGCCGCCACGGCCCGCTGCGATTACAGCGCCCTGCCCTTCGGTTTGCGGCGCCGCGCCGCGTAGCCAAGCACACCGAGGCCGGCCAGCATCATGCCGTAGGTTTCCGGTTCGGGCACGGGCGTGAGCAGCACGCCGCTGCACTCGCCGAACGAGTTGCAGGCCGAGCCAACGATCTGGCCGAGGTCATTGATGTCGGTGACGTCCTGAATCGTCAACCCTGAAGCCGGGTCGATGAGCGTGCTCAGGTTGTGCATCGCGCCGCCGCTGTACAGCCAGCCGCCGCCGCCCGATTGGCCAACCACCGCCTGCCCGTGTTCATTGACGGCGCGCGCGTAGCTGTTGGACCCCAGCCAGCCCAGGTCGGTCATCGCGCCGTTATGATAGAAGAAGGCGTTCTGCTGGCCGTTCGCATTGACCGAACTACCGACGATCTGGCCGACGTTGTTGATGCCATAGGCGGCGCTGTAGCCGCCGCCCAGCGTGCCCAGGTCAGTCATCTGCCCGTTCACATAGATGAAAGCGTGCTCGCTTCCGCCGCCGGCGGTCTGGCTCTTGCCGACGATGACGCCGGCGTCGTT
This sequence comes from Massilia sp. Root351, assembly GCF_001425045.1. Lineage (GTDB taxonomy): Bacteria > Pseudomonadota > Gammaproteobacteria > Burkholderiales > Burkholderiaceae_D > Rugamonas. The sequence goes on from NZ_LMDJ01000023.1 coordinate 479,886, forward strand.
TACCGACTCCGCAACGCTGTTCCTGCCGCCCAGCGTGCCAAGGTCGGTGAGTATGCCGTCCTTGTAATGGGTGGCATGGCGCGCCGCATCGGTGCTCCAGGTGTCGGCTTCCAGGCCGGAGTCGCCCACGATGGCGCCATTATTATTCAAGCCCAGCGCGCGCGTGGTGGCGTAGGGCTTCAGGCTGCCCAGCCGGGTCAGTTCGCCGTCCTGGTAGCGGTAGGCGTGGCCCCGGCTGACATCGAGCTCGCCGCGCACCATGGCGGCGGCGCCATGCTGGTTGATCTCGGTGAAGTATTCGCCTTGCACCCCGGTGGCCGGCAGCAGCGTGAAATTGCCGCTGGACCAAAGGAAGGCGCGCGTGCCCATGTCCGCGTAGGAGTAGTAGCCGCCCGCGACGACACCTGAATTGTTAATTGAGGTAGGCGAACCGCCGTCGCCTGGCAGTACCAGGCGGGTAATGGCGTACTGGATGTCGGCCTGGGCCAGCGCCGGCAGGGCCGCAGCCAGCGCCAGGAGCAGTGGCCGTAGCTTGTTGATTATTTGCATTATATTGTCCTTGAACGTCGTTGATCGGATGCGCGCGCGAGCGCCATCCTACCCCCATGCGCGGCGCGCACAGTTAACGTTAGGACTATATTTTTATTTTGTCATGATTGTGACATTGTGTGAGCCGCGCGCCTGCTGGCCCAGCTATACTGGCGCGCGGCCACCGCCGAACTTACTGCAGCGCTTCGGCCGGGCCGAAGAATTCATAGTAGGTTTGCGCTTCCGGCACGCCCAGCTCGCGCAAGTGCGATTTCATCGCTTTCATGAACGGCTTGGGGCCGAGGAAGTAGGCGTCCACGTCGCGCGAAGCGGGCAGCCAGTCGGCCAGGTGGCCTTTGCCGATGTAGCCGGTGGCGTCGGCCTTGGCGCCGCCGTGGTCCTGTTCATAGACATAGTAGCGCGTCAGCTGCGGGTGCTGTGCGGCCAGCTGGTCGATATGGCTGCGGAACGCATGCACGCCGGCGTGGCGCGCAGCGTGGATAAAGTGCACCGGGCGCTCGGTGCGCAAGGCAGCGCTGAGCATGGCCAGGGTCGGGGTGATGCCTACACCGCCGCTGATCAACACCAGCGGTTTGTCGCTCTTGGCCAGTGTGAACGCGCCGGCCGGCGGGAACAGCGTGATGCTGTCGCCAACTTTCAGCTTGTCGTGCAGATGGTTCGACACCTTGCCGTCCGGCTCGCGCTTGACACTGATGCGGTAGGTGGCGCCGTTGCTCTCGGCCGACAGGGAATACTGGCGGCGCGCTTCTTCACCGTCCACCGTCACCAGCACGGTGATGTACTGGCCCGGCAGGAAGGCCACCACTTCGCCGCCGTCCGCCGGTGCGAACACGAAGGAGGTGATCTCGTCGCTCTCGATGATCTTGGCGGCCACCTTGAATTCGCGCGCGCCGCGCCAGCCGCCGTCGGCTTGCTCGTTGGCCTTGTAGATCTGCTCTTCCGCCCCGGCCAGTATGTCGGCCAGCTGGCCGTAGGCCGAGGCCCAGGCTTCAATCACCGCATCGGTTGCCACCTCGGCGCCCAGCACTTCGCGTATCGCGCCAAGCAGCGCGGCGCCCACCTTGGGATAGTGCTCGGGCAGGATTTGCAGTGCGGCGTGCTTGTTGATGATGGTGTTGACCAGCGGGCCCAGCTCCTCCAGGCGCTCGATGTTCGAGGCATACATCAGGATGGAGTTAGCCAGCGCGCGCTGCTGGGTGCCGCCATGCTGGTGGGCTTGGTTGAAGAAGGGTTTCACTTCCGGGAAATCATTGAACAGCTTCAGGTAAAAGTGGCGCGTCAGGGTTTCGCCGCCCTCTTTCAAGACAGGCACGGTGGCGGTGATGATGGCGCGGTGTTCCGGAGTCAGCATGATATTCAGCCTTTATCAGTAGGGGTATGGGTGTTGGGGTGTTGGTGTTCAGGCGGCCAGGCGGTCGGCTTCGAGCGCTTCCACGGCCGGGTAAAATTCGTGGTCCTCCTTCTTCATGCGTTCGTAGACCTTGCGCAGCACCGTGTTGGCATCGGCCCGGAATTTCTCGGGCGCGGCCTGCAGGTGGGCGGCGGAATTCCAGGTGGTTGCGAACGCCAGGTAGGCGGAAACGATGCCGTTCATCTCAAGCTGGTACAGATTGCTCATGCGCGCCAGTGCGGCGTGCCCGCTGCCGCGCAGCGCCGGGTACAGCAGCTTGTCTTCCACCGCCAGGTGCAGCTTGATGTTGCCGCTCATGGCGATGATGCGCGCGGCGATGCGCTCCGCGTTGGCTTCGATGCCGCCCTGTACCAGCTGGCGCAGTGCAGCGATGTCGGCGAGGATGTCCTCGTGCTGATGCTTGAATTTGTCGATGTTCATGGCGTTCGCTCCCTCTTCTACAATCAGTCTCGCTATCAATGTGGCTCAACTATAGCGGGTTTTTCTTAAACATGCAAACGATGTGCATGTTTAAGCATGCAGCAAGCGCGCCCGGGGCCGACCGGCAGGCTAGATGGCGGTGCGGCGGCGGGTGCTGTGCAGCCAGATGAACAAGGCGGTGGCTGCGGCGGCCCCGGCCAGCTGCGCCAGGATGTAAGCCGGCGCGTCAGCCAGGCGGATGCCGCCGCTGCCGAACACGCGCGCCAGCGTCATGGCGGGATTCATGAAAGCGGCCGAGGGGCTGAACCAGCATGCCGCCATCACGTAGCCGGCCACGGCGAACGGCGCCACCACCGGCCGGCTGCGCCCGCAGCCGATGAAGACGGCGAGCAGGCCGAACGTGGCGATAAATTCGCCCAGCCATTGCGCGGCGCCGGTGCGCACCTGGGTGGAAGCGACCAGCCAGTTCAGGTCGAACATGGCGTGCGCGCACGCCGCGCCTATGAAGGCGCCGGCAGTCTGCGCGGCGATGTAGGGCAAGGCCTCCTCCAGCGCAAGGCCACCGCGCCACGCCTGGGACAGGGTCAGCACCGGGCTGAACAGGCCGCCCGAGACGGGGCCGAAAGCAAGGATCAGCACCGCCAGGCCGACGCTGGATACAGCCGATGCCAGCATCAGGGCCAACGCCGCATCGCCGCCGGCCAGCCGCGCCGCCGCAAAGCCGGTGCTGCATGAAATAGCCAGCAATAAAGCCGTGCCCACGCACTCCGCCGCCAGGCGCTTCCCGATATCCTTCACCGCACTCCCCCATCAATCCGAACGACCCTTCACTGTAGGGGGCCGGCCGGCAATGTCGTGCGCTCCGGGCTTATATATGCTATACCGCCTGTGCTTTACCGTTGGTGCGCACTACGGCCAGCGCGGCGTCGAGCGCATCGTGCAGGGCGGCGATGTCGATGGGTTTGGTGAGGTAGCGGAAGAAGCCGGCGTCCAGCGCGGCGTCGATATCGTTGCGCATGGCGTTGGCCGAGATGGCCAACACCGGCGTCGCTGTCATGGCAGGGTCGTCCCGCAGTTGGCGCTGGATTTCACGGCCGCTCATGCCGGGCAGGTTCATGTCCAGCAACACGATGTCGGGCCGGTGCCTGCGCGCCAGGTCCAGCCCCGTCAGCCCCTCGACGGCTGTCATGAAATCCAGGTCGTTGCGGAAACCCAGCACTTCCTGCACCAGCCGCAGGTTGGTGGGATTGTCCTCGACGTAAAGCAGCAGGGGCCGGCGGCTGCGCACCGGCGCCGGAGCCTCCGCCGGTAGCGCCGCCGCGGCGGCGATGGCGGCGCGGGCAGTTTCCGGCGCGGCCGTCAACGGCAGCTCGATCCAGAACACGCTGCCGGTACCGAAGGTGCTGCTCACGCCGATGGTGCCGCCCATCAGTTCCACCAGGCGCTTGGTCACCACCAGGCCGATGCCGCTGCCCTCCTCGCTGCCGCCTTCCTGGCCCAGGCGGTTGAACGGCTGGAACAGCGCGTCGACCTGGTCGGGCCTGAGGCCGGGACCGGTGTCCTGCACCGACATGCGCACCCTTCCCGGGCCCGCATCGGCGCAGTCGACCACCACCGCCCCTTGTTCACGGTTGTACTTGATGGCGTTCGACAGCAGGTTCAGCACGACTTGCTTGAGCCGCGTGCGGTCGGCCTGCACATGCAGGCCGTCGACCGGCGAGACAATAATGCGGATGCCGCGCTTGTTGGCCTCCACTTCCACCATGCGGTAGGCTTCCTGCAACAGCTCGCCCAGTCCCACCGGCTCCATCGAGAAGGTGACCGTGCCCGATTCGATCTTGGCCAGGTCGAGGATTTCATTGATCAGCGTGAGCAGGTGCTCCCCGGCTTTCAGGATATGCCCCATAAAGGTCTTGCGCTGCTGCGCGGTGATGGGCAGCGAGTCGTTATTGAGCAACTGGGTGAAGCCGAGGATGGCGTTGAGCGGTGTGCGCAGTTCGTGCGACATGCTGGCCAGGAACAGGTCCTTGGCCTTGCCGGCCCGCTCCAGTTCCAGCTTCTGTTCGTGCAGCGTACGCTCGATGCGTTTGCGCTCGCTGATGTCGCGGATGGCGCTCGACACCAGCACCTCGCCTTCCGTTTCCAGCGGGCTCAGGCTGATCTCGACGGGAAACTCGGTGCCGTCGCGGCGCAGCCCGTACAGTTCCAGCCCGGCGCCCATGGAACGTGGCCGCGGCGAGTCGAAAAAACTGGTGCGCAAGTGCGGATGGCCACTGGCGAAGCGCTGCGGAATCAGCACTTCCATGCGCTTGCCCAGCAGGTCGCGGCGGTCATAGCCGAACAGCTGCTCGGTTTGCGAATTAATCAGCACGATTTCGCCCTGCCGATTGACGATGACGATGGCGTCCGGCGCCGATTCCAGCAGGCCGCGGAACTTCTGCTCCGCCTTGCGCCGCTCGCTGATGTCGCGGATGGCGCTCATCACCAGCGTGCCTTCCTCGGTGCTGATGGGGCTCAGGCTGATCTCGACGGGAAATTCAACCTGGTCCTTGCGCAAGCCATACAGTTCCAGACCGGCGCCCATGGTGCGCGGGCGCGGCTGGAAAAAGTAATTGGAACGGTGCGCCACGTGGCCGCCCCGGTAGCGCGCGGGCAGCAGCACTTCCACCGGCAGCCCGCGCAGCTCGCCGGACTGGTAGCCGAACAGGCGCTCGGCCTGGGAGTTGGCCAGCACGATCAGGCCGGTGGAGTTGGCCATGATGATGCCGTCCGGCGTCGATTCGAGCACATCGCGGAACTTCGCTTCCACGTGCTTGGCGTCGCGCAGCGCCTTCTGGCGCGTGATGTCTTTTTTGGTGCACAGGATGTACTCGGTGCGGTCGGTGTCGTCGAAAATGACCTTGCTGGCCACGTCAACGAACAGCGGCGAGCCATCCTTGCGCCGCCGCAGGCACTCGTAGTCGTACACGCCGCCGCTGCGCGCCAGCTCCTGCAGCAGGGTGCCCCACTCCTGGCCCGGCAAGCCGATCAGGTCGTGCAGCGGGCGGCCTACCGCTTCCGCCGCCGTATAGCCGAACAACTGCTCGGCGCCGGGCGTCCAGTGCACCACCTGGCCCTTGCGGTTGGCCACCACCACACCGCCTGGCGCCTGTTCCAGTACCAGCCGGTCGAAATCCGTCGTCATCCTGTCGCCTCGCGCAGCACGTGATGTGCTGTGCGAGTATAGAACCGGTCGCGGCGGTAGACAAGCGCTGCCGCGCGCCCGCCATCATGCCGCTGCGCTTACGCCTCGCCGCCCAAGCTTCCGGCATGCAAGCCACCGCCGGAGGCTTGCAGCTCCGCCCCGGCCTGTTCGGCCGCCCGTTTGCCGGCCAGGAAGGCGTGGTCCGAATTGTAGTACTCCCACTCGCTGTAGCGCCCGGCCAGCAGGATGCCCTGCCCCTCCAGCCAGTCGCGCACGGTGGCCACGTTGGCTGCCCGGGCATGGTCGTACACCACGTAGGCGTAGGGCATGTCCACCAAGCTGGTCGTGAGCACCTCGTCGTCCGGCCGCATGAAGCCGACCTTGATACAGTCCTGGATGCAGCGCCTCACCAGCGCATCGCCCTCCACCGGCAGCGGCTTGGTGGGCGAGTACGAGATTTCACAAGTAAAGCCGAAACCGCCGGGCGCATTGCATTCGTGGCTGGCATTGCCTTGCACGAAAATGCGGTGGAAGATGCTGTCTTCCGGGTAGTAGATCCAGTGCTTGTCGGTGACGCCGGTGCGCGCGATGCCGATGTTGACACAGCGCACCGAGACGTGGCGCAGGCCGCGCGCCGCAGCGCGCACCGCTTCGGGCGCCTCGCTCCCTATCAGGCGCACCAGTTCCGGCAGCGGCATGGTGCTGATCAGGCGCTGGTATTGGAAGCGGCGGCCATCGGCCAGCGCCACGGTGCGCTCGCCGGGCAGCAGTTGCACCACGTCCGCGTTCAGTTCCAGCTTGCCCCGGATATGGGGCAGGAAGCCGTCCATCAGCGCCTGGAAGCCGCCCCGGCGCGGATAGCCGAAGCGCGCGTTCGGGCCCATCGGACGCGCCACCGGCTTCAGCGCGCCGTCGATGATCTCGCCCAAGTCCGGCAGCGGCACCCGCCCGCCCAGCCAGGAGGTTTCCATGTCACTGAGCGGCACGGTCCAGAGCTTGCGGTTGTAGGGAATGGCGAAGTGGCGCGCGATGCCGGCGCCCCACACCTGGTGGATGAATTCCTCGAAGCTGCGCGTGCGCTGTTCGCGCGCCGGGTTGTCCGGCAGGTTGCCGTTCAGGGCATCGGCAGTGCCGTCCGCGCAACAGTCTTCCACCCCGGCTGCCTGGCAGGCGGCCTCGTTGGCGGCTTTGCCGTAGCGCGCCTCGATGGCGCCGACGATACATTCCTTGATCACCTCCGACGGCAGGCCGTACAGCGCACCCTGGAACGGGTAGCGCGTGTACACCTGCTTGCTGTAGATCCATGCTTCGCGCATTTGCCAATGCTGGTTGTCTCCCAGCAGGGTGTCGTACAGCCTGAGCACGTAGGGATCGTTGGAAAACATGATGTGGCCGGCGTGGTCGAATGTGAAACCGTTCTGGCGAATCGAACGGCACCAGCCGCCCACCGTGGCGTTACGCTCCAGCAGCAAGGTGTCCGTTCCCAGATGATAGGCGGCCGACAGCCCGGTCGGACCGGCGCCGATGATGACGGCGCCAAAGCGCTGCGCCGGGCTCGGCGCGCGCAGCGGATTGACCTTGGCCGGTTCGCCCTGGCCGGCAGCCGGCGCCGCGCTCGCCCCGGATCCTGTTCCCGCGCCAGCCGCAAGGCCTGGTGCGGCAGCGCCGGCCTGCCCTGGGCGCGCACCCTGGCCGCCCGGCGGCGCTGCACCCAGCAGCGCGCGCATGGCGTCGGCGGTGGCGTCCCAGGAAGTCCGCGCTACGATGGCGCGCATACCTGCCGCCATGGCGGCGCGCTGCGGCCGTGTTTGCGCCAGCGCCGCCTCGCAGTGCGCAATAAACTCGGCGTGGCTGCGGCCGATGGCCACCGTACCGCCGTATGGCTGCGCCACGTCGGCGATGGCGGTGCTGACGATGGGCAGTTCGGCCGCCATGTATTCCAGCACCTTGGTAGGGCTGATGTAGCGCGTGGCCTCGTTCAGCGCGAACGGCAGCAGGCAAACGTCCCATCCGGCCAGGAAGTGCGGCAGCGCCGCGTAGGGCTGCTGCCCCAGGTAGTGCACGTTCTGCCGCTGCGGCAGCGTTTCCGGCGCGATCTTGACGATGGGGCCGACCAGCACGATCTGCCATTCGGGGTGGGCGTCGGCCAGCGCGGCGATCAGTTCGGTATCGAGCCGCTCGTCCAGCACGCCATAGAAGCCGAGCCGCGGCCGCCCGATGTCCTGGTGCAGCGGGTGGCCGTTGCTGCGGTCCAGCGCCTGCTCGAAGTGCACCACGTCCACGCTGCTGGGGAAGCAGTGCACGTGCGGGTGCCGGTGGCGCTTGGCTTCATAGAGGCTGGGACCGCCGGTAAACACCACGCCGGCCAGGTTCAGCAGCGCCGTCTCGCGCTGCAGCAGCTGGCGCGGCGGGTTCTTGAACGCGGACAGTTCGTCCATGCAGTCGTACACCACGCGCGCCGGATGCAGCTTGGCCAGCAGCGGCAACGCCATCGGTGTGTAGAACCAGACGATGGGCTGCTCGCCATCGGGCACCAGCTTGTCCAGCAGCGGCTGCAGCAGCGGAATCTGGTCGTCGTGGAAGCCGGCCGCCAGCGACGGCGTGCGCGGCTGGTACACGGTGATGTTGGGCGCGGGTTGATAGCTGGTCAGCCTGGCGGGACCAGCATCGTGCAACGGCTCCTCGACAAACAGCACCTTGTAGTGCTGCGCGAGCCGCGTCAGCAGTTGCTGGGGCCGTTGGTAGACGAAGTCCCAGCGCAAGTGACTAAAGACGATGATGGTTTCCATGCTGTTCTCCTTGGTTGGTGTTGTACAGAGCGCGCCGGTCACGCGCATGGCCTGCCGCAGCGCAGTCGCATAGCCGGGCACCAGCACGCGCGCCAGCGGGTCGGCGCCGTCCCGGTCCAGGTCCCACAGTCCGCTGTGGTGCCAGTGGTTCTCGTCCTCCCAGTCCGGGCGGTCGATGGCCGGATACAGGCAGATGCCGTGGAAGTCGACGCCGTGCTGCATGGCCAGCGCCGCCTCGCTGGCCATTTCGCGCGCCCAGGCGCCCCGTCCGCTGCCCACGTGGCTGGTTTCCGCCAGCAGCAGCGGGCGCCCGTAGCGCTGCTGGTACTCCATCAGGATGCAGTGCAGCGGCAGCCGGCGCGGCTCGCCCAGGTGCCACCACAGCCGCAGGTTGGTCCCGCTTTCCCACTGGTTGCTGTGGTAGTAGTTGCCGCCGATGAGGTCGACATAGCGCGGCGCGCCGCCCAGTTCCGGCTGCACGCGGCCGCACAGCATGTCCAGCGCTTCGAACTGCGAGGCGCGCCAGCCGGCCGCCTGCACCGCCCAGTCGGGCCGGTTGGCCGGGGCGATCACGTGGATCATGGGGTCGCACTGCAAGATGCGGGCGCCGGGCGTGACGTCCCAGATGGCGTCGCAGCCGGCGATGCTGGCGCGCACCAGTTGCCGCTTGCCCTCCCCGCCCGCGTCCGGATGGCGCATGTTCTTGATGCGGAACATGTGGATCGACAGGCCCCAGCTGGTAAACGAGATTTCATTGATGGGCGAATACACCGGCTGCGGCCCGCCGTACGGGGCGAGGAACTCGGCGGCGGCGCGGCAGAAGCGGGCAAAGCGCGGCACGAAGTCCGGACCGAACAGATCCAGGTCGTCCGGAATGCCGTAGTGGCAGAAAGTCCAGCTGACCTGCAGGCCCAGTTCCTGCGCGGCGCGGCAGCGGCCTTCCAGCACCGAGAAATCATGGCGCCCGTCGCGTTCGCACAGCCGCCAGCCGATCGATTCGCGCACGGTGCGGAATCCCAGGCGCTGGGCTTGCTCGTAGTCGCTGCGGGCCCGCTCCAGGTGGCCGGTGACGGCGTTCATGTCCAGCGCGCGGCCGGCGTGGTTGATATGGTCGGCGCCTTCGTAGCCGGCCTGCCAGAAACCGGCGAATGGGGAACTGCTGATCGTCATCGCGGCCTCATCGGTCTACGTTGCGGGTGGCCGCGTTGATGCGTTCAATGGCAATCTTGGGACTGCGGTCGGCGTTCAGCAGGCCGTTGGCTTCCTGGAAGGTGTCGGCAAACTGGGTGTAGCAAAAACCGCTGAACATGGGCAGCTCGTTGACCACCGCCAGCAGCGCGCGGTAAGCCGCCTCATACGCGTCGGCGCTGTTGGCGCGCGAGTAGCCCCAGGTATGGTGGGCCGGCGCCCTGGGGTCGAAAGCGATGCCGCCGAACTCGGTGAGGATGATGGGCTGGCCGCGGTGCGGGAAGCCGTCCAGCGTCAGGATGCGGCCGCCGGGACGGCGCCGGTCGAACAAGGTGGCGACCGGGTCGGTCAGCTCGTAGCGGGCGGCGATGCGCTGCGGATCGGCGTCGTAGTCGTGGATGCCGAGCAGGTCGGTGGCCGAGGCTTCCCAGCCGTCGTTGCCGATCACCGGGCGGGTGGCGTCGAGCACGCGCGTCATGTGGTACAGCGCCTCCACGGCGTTGCGGTGCGCCTGCATCGCCGTCAGGTTGGGCACGCCCCACGATTCGTTGAACGCCACCCAGACGATGATGCAGGGATGGCTGTAGTCGCGCTCGATGGCCTCGGTCCACTCGCGCACCATGCGCGTCACGGCCAGCGGGCTGAAGGCGTAGCAGGACGGCATTTCTTCCCACACCAGCAAGCCCAGCTTGTCGGCCCAGTACAGGTAGCGCGGGTCTTCGATTTTCTGGTGCTTGCGCACGCCGTTGAAGCCCATGGCCTTGGCCAGCTCCACGTCGCGCCGCAGCGCATCGTCGCTCGGGGCGGTCATGATGGTGTCCGGCCAGTAGCCCTGGTCCAGCACCAGCCGCAGATGATAAGGCCGGCCGTTCAGCATGAAGCGGTCGCGGTTCACCGAGACCGAGCGCAGCGCGGTATAGGAGCGCACCCGGTCCAGCTCCGCGTCGCCGCAGCGCAAGGTCAGCTCGGCGTCCAGCAGGATGGGGTTTTCGGGGCTCCACAGCAGCTCGTTGCGCGAGTCGTCGATGCCGGGATCGGACAGCGCGATCTTGCGGTTGGCCTCCTGGCCGACCAGCATGTAGACGTCGTCGGCCAGCAGCTTGCCGCCGTGCGACAGCTTTACTTCCACCGTCAGGCCCGAGGTGAGGTCGCCGGCCGCCAGGATCTGGCAGCCGATCTCGAAGCCCTCGAAGATCGGCGTCCAGCGCAGCGACTTGATGTAGGTGGCGCCGACCGGCTCCAGCCAGACGGTCTGCCAGATGCCGGTGGTGCGCGGATACCAGATCGAATGCGGGTCCAGCTGCCAGTCCTGCTTGCCGCGCGGCTTGGCCAGATCGGCCGGGTCGTCCTCGGCGCGCACCATCACCACCTGCTCCGCGCCGTCCAGCAGCGCGGCGGTGATGTCGGCGTAGAACGGCGTGTGCCCGCCCTCGTGGCAGGCCACCAGTTCGCCGTTGACCCAGACCTTGGCCGCGTAGTCGACCGCGCCGAAGTGCAGCAGCGTGCGCGGTCCGCGCGTGGCCAGATCGAGCCTCAACCGGTACCAGCAGACGCGGTGAAAGCCGGTGTCGCCAATGCCGCTGGCGTCCGATTCGGGCGGGAACGGCACGTTGATGCTGCGCTCCCATTCGATCTCGTCCTGCGGCCCGCGATAGCGCCGCTGGTCATCGTAGGAAAAATCCCAGGGGCCATTCAGACAAGTCCATTCGGCGCGCACGAGCTGCGGCCTCGGGTAGCAAAAGTCTGCCATGTCGTCTCCACCGTTTTGGTTCAATCCGGTGAAAATCTTAACAACCTTCGCGCCCCGGCGCTGCCCCAATTCCGCTCCGAAATGTTCGCGTCGAAACCGCAGAGCGCCTTTAGGTAAGCGGCCTCTTCGGTTCACCAGATGTCGTTCGAGAAGGTGGTTGCCTATCCGGCTGCGCCCCTGCCCTGAGGCCTGGCTGCGGCGGGGGGCCGATGCTGTTCGTCTTTTGCCACGAGGTGGTAACGGCCGCGCATCGCCATGGGCAGCGCACCGGCGCCTCGTGCGCGCCGGCCGCCGGCTTCGTCGCGATGATGGAGCTCGATCCCGCGCTCGCCAAGCGCTGGCCGGCCTGGCGCACGGACGGCGCCGGAAGCAAACCTTGACATTCGGCGGCGCAATTGCTCCAATGCCAAGATGTTTGCCTCCGCCCTCTCCCAACTGGCCCACGTGGTCCTGCTGCCGCCGATGTGCCTGTTCCTTGCGATGCTGGCCGGGTGGCTGCTGCGGCGCCGTTGGCCGCGCTTCGGCACGGCGCTGGCAGGCGGCGGCCTGGCCGCGCTGGTAGTCCTGAGCACCGACGCCGGCGCCCGCCTGCTGGTGCGTCCGCTGGAGACCATGAGCGCGCCGCTGGCGCCCGGCCAACCGCTGGCGCAAGCCATCGTCGTGCTAGCGGCGGGAAATATGGAGCACGCGCCGGAATACGGCGGCAACAGTCCGGACAGCATCGCACTGGCACGCCTGCGCTACGGTGCGCGCCTGCAGCACCAGACCGGGCTGCCGCTGCTGGTCAGCGGGGGCAATGCCGACCCCGCGCGCGGCATTCCGCCCAAGGCCGAGTCCATGGCGCGCGCGCTGCGCGAAGACTTCCGCACCGAGGTGCGCTGGGTGGAGGCCGCCTCCGCTACCACTGCGGAGAACGCCGCATTCTCCGCCCGCCTGCTCAAACCGGCCGGCGTGCGGACCGTGCTGCTGGTGACCGACGCCATGCACATGCCCCGTGCACGCCGAACGTTCGAGCGCGCCGGCCTGCAGGTGGTGGCCGCTCCCACCATGTTCCGCGCATGGGGGCCGGTGTCGGCCTCCTCCTTCCTGCCACGCGCGGACGCGCTGGCCTCTTCCTACTACGCCGCCTATGAGTGGATAGGCCTGGCCTGGTACCGGCTCATGGAATAGGCTGCGCGCAATCCAGGCCGGCGCAAACGCATCCGCACCGTTCCCCACCACCGCCTCTCTCAACGGAATCCCATGTCCCGCACCAAGACCGCACTGCCCCGCACAGCTTCACGCAAGCTTCTCCCGCTGGCCATCATCGGCCTGATCTGCCTTGGCGGCGGAGCCGCTGCCGCCTTGTACGTTGTCAACCAGGTCGGCATGGCGCCGCGCCAGGTTGCGCCCTACCTGGAGCACCGCACCGCCGGACACAACAGCATCATCGAGGGCGCCGGCCGCAAACTGTCCGCCACGCTGGCCGCGCTGGATGGCGGCGCCGCCGGGGCGCCCGCCCTGCCCGCCTGGAACGTCGGCGCCCAGCCTGGCCTGCGCGCGGGCCAGGCCGCGGACGCGGCGCCAGGCAAGCGCGTACCGGTCGCCACCCCGGCGGCGCTGCTGCAGGCCCTGGCGGGCGCGCGGGCCGGCGACGTGATCACGCTGCAGCCCGGCGCGTACAGCTTGGGCAGCGGGCCCTTTGTCGCCGCCAGCGCCGCCGGCAGCAAAGAACGGCCCATCACCGTGCGCGCCGAGCGGCCCGGCACCGTCACCATCGAATTCAAGCTGACCGAAGGCTTCCTTGTCACGGGGCCGCACTGGACTTTCGAGAACCTGTCCATACGCGGCGCCTGCGCCGAAGCCGCCGCGTGCGAACACGCCTTCCACGTAGCGGGCCGCGCCAGCGGCTTCGTGGCGCGCAACAACACCATCAGCGACTTCAACTCGCACTTCAAGATCAACGCGCAGGGCGGCAGCGCGCCGGACAACGGGCTTATCGAATTCAACACGCTCACCAACCGTGCGGTGCGCCAGACCGGCCAGCCGGTCACGCCGGTCGACCTGGTGGCGGCCAGCAACTGGATCATCCGTGGCAACCTGATTTCGGACTTCATCAAGGCCGGCGGCGACGGCGTCAGCTACGGCGCCTATGCCAAGGGCGCGGGCGCGGGCAACCTGTTCGAACGCAACGTGGTGCTGTGCGAGCACAAGCTGCGCGGCCACCCGGGCCAGCGGGTCGGCTTGTCCCTGGGCGGCGGCGGCACCGGTACGCCCTACTGCCGCGACCAGCGCTGCGTCACCGAGCAGGACGGCGGCGTCATCCAGTCCAACGTGGTTGCTGCATGTTCGGACGAAGGCATCTACCTGAACCGCGCCGCCACCAGCAAGGTGCTGCACAACACGCTGATCGACACGGCCGGCATCGTGGCGCGATTCCCGGAAAGCAGTGTGCAGGTGGAAGGCAATATCATCGACGGCCGACTGCGCGCGGACCGTGGCGGCATCCTGCACGCGGGCGACAACCTGGACACCAGCCTGAACCGGCTGTTTGTCGGTTCCCATCCGCAACGGGCGCTGTTCCGGGATGCGCTGGCGCTGGACCTGGGCTGGGCCGGCGACGTGCCGCGCCGCAGCGCTTCGGCGTCGGCGCAGGAGCCGGGCTCGGCGCTGCCGGCGACCGACCTGTGCGGCGCCGCCCGGCCGGCGCAGCCCGCTTACGGTGCGGTGGAAGACTTTGCCGCCTGCCTGAAGCGGTAGGCACCACGAGCTACAAGCCGGCGCGCAGCCGGAACCGCACTAAACCGGTGCATCTGTTCGTTGCAATGCTGGCACGCTTCTTGATACTACAAGCGTATCGCAGCCACGGAACAAGCAGATGCCTACCTTCTTTAATGAAATGCATGCGGACGGCGGATCGGAAGTGCGGGAACATTACCGCGAATTCTGCCGCTGGCTGGCCCAACAAGCGCCTGAAACCATCGAGCGCAAGCGCGCCGAAGCGGACTTGATGTTCCGCCGCGTCGGCATCACCTTCGCCGTCTACGGCGACGACGCCGGCACCGAGCGGCTGATCCCCTTCGACATCGTGCCGCGCATCATCCCGGCCGGCGAATGGCGCCAGCTGCAAACCGGACTGGTACAGCGCGTCAAGGCGCTGAACATGTTCATCCACGACATCTACCACGGCCAGAACATCATCAAGGCCGGTATCATTCCCGCCGAGCAGATCTACCGCAACGCCCAGTACCGTCCGGAGATGCAAGGCATCGCGGTGGCCTCCGATATTTACGCCCACATCGCCGGGGTGGACATCGTGCGCGCCGGCCAGGGCGAATTCTACGTGCTGGAGGATAACCTGCGGGTCCCATCCGGCGTCTCCTACATGCTGGAAGACCGCAAGATGATGATGCGGCTGTTCCCGGAACTGTTTGCCCGCAACAAGATCGCGCCGGTGGACCATTATCCCGACCTGCTGCTGGACAACCTGCGCTCGGTGGCGCCCATGGGCGCGGACGACCCCACCATTGTTGTCATGACGCCCGGCATGTACAACTCGGCCTACTTCGAGCACGCTTTCCTGGCGCAGCAGATGGGCGTGGAACTGGTGGAGGGCAAGGACCTGTTTGTGGCCGACAATTCCGTCTACATGCGCACCACGCACGGTCCCAAGCGGGTGGACGTGATCTACCGGCGCCTGGACGACGACTTCCTCGATCCGCTGGCCTTCCGGCCCGATTCCTCGCTGGGCGTGCCCGGCCTGCTGTCGGTGTACCGCGCCGGGCGCGTCACGCTGGCCAACGCGATCGGCACCGGCGTGGCCGACGACAAATCGATCTATCCCTACGTGCCGGACATGATCCGCTTCTACCTGTCCGAAGAACCGGTGCTGAACAACGTACCGACCTACCAGTGCCGGAAGAAGGAGGACTTGCAGTACACGCTGGCCCACCTGCCCGACCTGGTGGTGAAGGAAGTGCACGGCGCGGGCGGCTACGGCATGCTGGTTGGCCCGGCCTCCACCCGCGAGCAGATCGCGGACTTCCGCCGGCGCCTGATTGCCAAGCCGGACGGCTATATCGCCCAACCGACGCTGGCCCTGTCCAACTGCCCCACCTTCGTGGAAAGCGGCGTGGCGCCGCGCCATATCGACTTGCGGCCCTTCGTGCTGTCCGGGAAAACCATCTCCATGGTGCCGGGCGGGCTGACGCGCGTGGCCCTGCAGGAAGGCTCGCTGGTGGTGAACTCCTCGCAGGGCGGCGGCACCAAAGACACCTGGATACTGGAAAAGGACCTCCCATGCTGAGCCGCACCGCCGACCACCTGTTCTGGATGGCGCGCTATACCGAGCGCGCCGAAAACACCGCCCGCATGCTGGACGTGAACGTGCAGACGTCCATGCTGCCGCAGTCCGAGCAGGACGCCGCCCGGGGCTGGCGCGCCATGCTGGGCATATCCGAGCTGCAGCAAGCCTACGACCGCAAGCACGACACGGTGGAAGGCCGCGCCGTGATCGATTTCATGGTGCGCGACCCGTCCAATCCATCATCCATCGCGGCTTGCCTGAAGGAAGCGCGCGAAAACGCCCGCGCCGTGCGCGGCACGCTGACCACCGAGGTGTGGGAGATCCAGAACCAGACCTGGCTGGACTTGCAGAAGCGCTTGAACAACGGCGTGCTGGAACACGATCCGAGCCAGTTCTTCGAGTGGGTGAAGTACCGCTCCCACCTGTCGCGCGGGGTGACGCTGGGCACCATGCTGCGCGACGACGCGGTGCACTTCATCCGGCTCGGCACCTTCCTGGAGCGGGCCGACAACACGGCACGCATCCTGGACGTGAAGTTCCACGGCGCGCGCGACGCCGAGGACGGCGACTTTTATTACTGGGCGGCGCTGCTGCGTTCCGTGTCCGGCTTCGAGATCTACCGCAAGGTGTACCGCGACATCATCACCCCGGCCCGGGTGGCCGAACTGCTGATGCTGCGCGCCGACATGCCGCGCTCGCTGCTGGCCTGCATGGACGAGGTGGTGCAGAACCTGCACCAGGTGCGCAACGACCTGTCGCGCGACACCGAGCGGCTGGCCGGCAAGCTGCACGCCGAGCTGCAGTTCGGCCGCATCGACGACATCCTGCAGGCCGGGCTGCACGACACGCTGACCGAGTTCCTGCAGCGCATATACGAACTGGGCAATCGCATCAGCCGCGATTTCCTGGTGCCGCTGGCGGCCTAGGAAGACTCAAGGAGATCCGAATGCAATTGTCCATACGCCACGAAACCAGCTACAGCTACACCGCGCCGCAGGCCTATTCGATCCAGCAGTTGCACCTGACGCCGCGCGCCGAGGCGCACCAGCACGTGCTGAACTGGCACCTGAACACGGTGGGCCAGATCCACGGCTACACGGATGCCTATGGCAACCTGTCCCATATGCTGACAATCAATTCGCCGCACATGGGCCTGGCCATCGTGGCGCACGGGCTGGTGGAGACCACCACGCCGGACGAGGGCCGCATCGCCAACGGCGACACGCTGTCGCCGCTGATCTACACGGTGCCGACCCGGCTGACGCAGGCCACACCCGGCATCCTGGAGCTGGCCGCCGCCTGCCTGCCGGACCGCACGGCGCAGACGCGGCATCTGATGCGGCTGGCGGAGCACATCTTTGGTGCGGTCAAGTATCAAAGCGGTGCGACCGAAGTGACCACCACCGCCAGCGCCGCGCTGCAGCTCGGCATCGGCGTGTGCCAGGACCACGCGCACATCTTCCTGGCCTGCTGCCACGCGCAAGGCATACCGGCGCGCTACGTGTCCGGCTACATCGACCCGGGCGGCACCAGCCACGCCGCCAGCCACGCCTGGGTGGATGCCTGGGCGGAAGACCGCGATTACAGCGGCTGGGTCAGCATCGACGTGACGCACGCGCGGCTGATGACGGATGCCTATTGCCGGCTGGCCATCGGGCGCGACTATGACGCGGCGGCCCCGGTACGCGGCGTGCGGCGCGGCGGCGGCGACGAAGCGATGTCGGTCAATGTGCTGATTGTGCCGCAGTAAGTGCCGCGGCAGGCGCGCCATCAGATGGCGCCGGGCCCACCCGTCCAAGTGATAGAATTAATTCCTTGAACCAATAAACTGTTATCAAATGACTTATTGTGTAGGGATGCGCCTGGACGCAGGCCTGGTTTTCTTGTCGGACTCGCGCACCAACGCCGGCGTGGACCAGGTGAGCACGGCGCGCAAGCTGAACGTCTTCGAAATCCCGGGCGAGCGCATGATGGTGCTGATGACGGCCGGGAATCTGTCGATTTCGCAATCTGTGCGGCAACTGCTGTCCGAGCACGTCGGCGTGGCCGGCTACAGCATCTGGAACGTGCCCACCATGCACGAGGCGGCGCGGCTGGTGGGCGAAGTGGTGCGCCTGGTGCATGAGCGCGACGCCAAGGCACTGGCCGAGTTCGGCATTGATTTCAACGTCAGCCTGATATTCGGCGGCCAGATCACCGGCGAGCGCTGCCGCTTGTTCCAGGTGTACTCGGCCGGCAATTTCATCGAGTCGCACAACGAGAACACCTATTTCCAGATCGGCGAGGCGAAGTACGGCAAGCCTATCATCGACCGCGTGGTGACGCCCTCCACTTCGCTGGACGAAGCGGCCAAGTGCGCGCTGATTTCCATGGATTCGACGCTGCGCTCGAACGTGTCGGTCGGCCTGCCGCTGGACTTGCTGGTCTATGAAAGCAACTCGCTGGCGGTGACGCGCTTCGTCACCATCGACGAGCGGAACCAGTACTTCCAGATGATACGCACCACCTGGGGCCAGCAATTGAAGACCATCTTCGAGGGCATCGCGGCGCCGGAATGGGACGCGGCGCCGGAGGTGGCGGCGAGCAGGCCGGTGCGCGTTCCGCTGCCGGACAGCCTGGCCCCCGCCACGCAGCCGCCGGGCCCGCTGCAGTCGTTCGCGCAGCAGTTCGGCAGCAAGCAGCAGTAAGCCATCCGCATTACGGCCGCCAGCGCTTCAGCAGCAGTGCATTGCTGATGACGCTGACCGAGCTGAAGGCCATGGCGGCGCCTGCCACCACCGGGCTGAGCAAGCCCGCCGCCGCCAGCGGTATTCCCACCAGGTTGTAGATAAAGGCCCAGAACAGGTTCTGGCGGATCTTGTTGTAGGTGCGGCGCGAGATGTCGATGGCGTCCGCCACCAGCGCCGGGTCGCCGCGCATCAGCGTGATGCCGGCGGCGTGCATGGCGACGTCAGTGCCGGTGGACATGGCGATGCCGACGTCGGCCGCCGTCAGCGCCGGCGCGTCGTTGATGCCATCCCCGACCATGGCAACGCTTTCGCCCGCCTTGCGCAAGCGCGCCACCTCGTCCGCCTTCGCTTCCGGCAACACCTCCGCAATCACCCGCCGGATGCCGAGCGCAGCGCCCACTGCCTGCGCACTGCCCTGGTTGTCGCCGGTGAGCAGCACGGTCTGGATGCCGAGCGCGTGCAGCTTGTCCACCGCGGCGCGCGCGCCGGGCTTGATCTGGTCGCCGAAAGCAATCAGTCCGAGCAGGCTCGGCGCCGGGCCGGCGGCGGCGACCCACGACACGGTATTGCCGGCATGCTCCAATACTTGGGCCCGGCCCTGGAGCGCCGCCAGATCGATGCCGGTTTCCCGCATCAGCCGCGTACTGCCCAGCAGCAAAGGCTGGCCGTCGACGGTGCCCGCCAGGCCGCGCCCGGGCAGCGCCGTCACACCAATTGCCCGCGACGGCGCCACGCCGCGCGCTTCGGCCAGCTTCCTGACGGCGGCAGCCAGCGGGTGCTCGCTGCCCTGCTGCAGCGAGGCGGCCAAGCGCAGCAAGTGTTCATCCGCGCCGGCCGCAGGCAGCAACTCGGTCACCACCGGCTCGCCCACGGTCAGCGTGCCGGTCTTGTCGAACACCACCGTGCTGACGCGGTGCGCGATCTCCAGCGCTTCCGCATCCTTGATCAGGATACCGTGCCGGGCGCCGACGCCGGTACCGGCCATGATGGCGGCAGGTGTGGCCAGCCCCAGTGCGCACGGGCAAGCGATCACCAGCACCGCCACCGCATTGATGATGGCCGTCTCGGCGCCCGCGCCGGCCAGCCACCAGCCTGCGAAGGTGAGCAGTGCGATCACCAATACCACCGGCACGAACACCGAGCTGACCTGATCCACCATCCGCTGCACAGGCGCCTTTTCGGCCTGCGCGTTTTCCACCATGCGGATAATGCGCGACAGCGTTGTCTCGGCGCCCACCGCGTCGGTCCGGACCAGCAGCAAGCCTTCGGCATTGATCGCGCCTCCGGTCACCTTGGCGCCGGCATGTTTCGCCACCGGCATGCTCTCGCCGGTCAGCATGGATTCGTTCACATGGCTGGCCCCTTCCGTCACCGTGCCGTCCACCGGAATGCGCTCGCCGGGCCGCACCACCACCAGGTCGCCCACGCGCACCGCGCCCACGCGAAGTTCCACCTCCACGCCGTCGCGCCGCACGCGCGCCAGGTCCGGACGCAGCGCCTGCAGGGCGCGGATGGCGTCCGTGGTCTGGCGCTTGGCGCGCGCCTCCAGCCATTTGCCGAGCAATACCAGGGTGATGACGACCGATGCGGCCTCGAAGTACAGGTGCGGCATGCCGCCGCCCGACGCCAGCAGCTGATAGACACTCAGGCCGAATGCGGCGCTGGTGCCGATGGCCACCAGCAAGTCCATATTGCCGGCGCCCGCCCGCGCCGCCTTCCAGCCAGCGATGTAAAAGCGCGCGCCCAGCCAGAACTGCACCGGCGCCGCCAGCGCAAGCTGCAGCCAGCCCGGCAGCATCCAGTGCTGTCCGGCCAGCTCCGCCACCATGGGCACAACCAGCGGCAGCGACAGCAATGCCGCGATGCCGACGCGGATCCCCTGCCAGTCGCGCCCGGCCGCCGCGCCCAGCGCCGGAACGGCTGGCGTGCCGATCGCTGCGCCCACTGCGTCGGGCGGCGCCGTGCCTTGGCCGGCGGCAGGCGCGCCGCCTGCCTCGGGCGTGGCCTGATAGCCTGCCGCCGCGATGGCGTCGACCAGCTGCTGCACCTCCACGCCCGGCGCCGCCACCACGTGCGCGCGTTCGGTCGCGAGATTGACGCTCACGCTGTCCACACCCACGACTTTGCTGATTGCTTTTTCGACACGCCCGACGCAGGAAGCGCAGCTCATCCCCTCGATATCGAGGGAGAGTTCGCGCTGCGCGGCGCCGTTCTCTACTACCGCTGAATTTGCCATGATGCCGTCCCGAATGCTGATCCGGCTTCCAGTGTAGGGCTTCCCATGATGGGAAGGTCAAGCACAGGATGACCGGCCTGTCAGCCCGCGAAACCGCACAGTCAGCGCCGTTCCGTGCCGCCCGGCAGCGTCATGGTGAACCGCGTGCCTTCGCCGAGCTCGCTCTTGACGTCGATTTTGCCATCCAGCACGCCGTACACGATGTTGTACACGATGTTGAGGCCGAGCCCGGACCCGCCCCGCCCCAGCTTGGTGGTAAAGAAGGGGTCGTAGATGCGGCTCATATTCTCCGGCGCGATGCCGCCGCCGTTGTCGGACACGCACACCTCCACCTTGCCGCCTTCGACGCTGCGCCCGGTCACCAGCACCTCTCCCTCGCCACGCCCGTCGAAGCCGTGGCTGAGGGCGTTGGTGATGAGATTGATCAGGACCTGGCCGAACGGACCGGGGTAACTGTTCATTTCGATCAGTTCGTGCACTTCCTGGCGCACCCGGATACCGGATTTTTTAAAGGTGGGCATCAGCACCAGCAGGATCTCGTCCACCAGCTCGGCCAGCATGAACACGCGGCGCTGCGACGTGGTGCGGTCCACCGCCACCTGCTTGAAGCTGGCCACCAGGTCCACCGCCCGGTGCAGGTTGCGCAGCACGATCTCGCCGCCGCCGTTGATGTCGGCAACAAAGGTCTGCAAGGTGGAGCGCTTCAGGCCCTCTGCCGACAGCTTCTGAAACTCGCGGGTCTGGTCCATCAGTGTGCTGACCGCCAGCAGGCTGTTG
The DNA here is from genome assembly GCF_001425045.1 of Massilia sp. Root351. GTDB lineage: Bacteria > Pseudomonadota > Gammaproteobacteria > Burkholderiales > Burkholderiaceae_D > Rugamonas. The sequence goes on from NZ_LMDJ01000023.1 coordinate 501,204, forward strand.
CCGATCGGCGTGTTCAGTTCATGCGCCACCCCGGCCACCAGCGCGCCCAGCGCGGCCAGCTTCTCGTTGCGCACCAGCTCATCCTGGGCGCGCTGCAGCGTTTCCAGCGACGCGGCCAGGCCCCGGTTGGCCTCGACCATCTGGCCGGTGCGTTCGGCCACTTCCAGTTCCAGGCGGTCGCGGTATTGCAGCAGTTCGCGCTCACCGCGCTTGCGCTCGGTGATGTCGGTGGACACGCCGCCCAGCGCCCAGGTATGGCCCTGCTCGTCGATCAGGGGGAACTTCTCGGACAGGTAAGTGCGTTCCTCGCCGGTGTGGTCCGGCACCGATTCTTCGTAGGCCCTGGCGTGCCCGCTGTCGAGCACCTCGCGGTCGTTCTCCCGCAACTGGCTGGCAGCGCCGGCGCTGTACAGCCGCACGTCGTCCTGGCCGATGGGTTCGGGCGCGCCTGCCGGCAGGGTGAGCCGGAAGCGCTCGTTGACCAGCATGTAGCGCCCCTCCAGGTCCTTGATGTAAATGACCGCTGAGGACTTCTCGACGATGTTTTCCAGCAGCGACTGGCTGCGGCGCAGCGCCGCGTCGCGCGCGGCGATGGTGCCAAGCATGGTGTTGATGGCTTCGGCCAGCCGCCCTACTTCGTCGCGCCCTGCCACTTGGGCGCGCAGGTCGTAGCGCTGCTCCTGGGTGACCCGGTGCGCCACCGAGGACAGGGCCAGCAGCGGGCGCGTGACCAGGCGCCGCACGATCAGCGCATGCAGCAGGCCGCCCACCGTCAGCGTCAGCAGCACCACCGCCAGCACCAGGCCGTAGTGGCGCAGCCGCTCGCCCAGCGGGGGCAGCGCGTACTCCACCTGCAGGTAGCCCAAGGTCTCGCGCTCCAGGCGCACCGGCACCATCATGGTCAGGTAGGGGCCGGCGAAGTGGTAGCCGGGCGCGGCGGTGTTCTTCCCGGACCAGACGCAGCCGCCGTCGCCGCTGCGCCGGTAGCGGGCGAATTCCCGGTGCTGGGCGTCGAACAGGCAGGCGCTCTGGATGTCCGGGGTGCCGCGCAGCGCGGCCAGCGTGCGGGTGGCAACGGCGCGGTCGCCGAAATTCAGGTCGGCGTCCAGTTTGAGCGATACCAGTTCGATGCGGCCGGCCAGGTCCGATACCAGTTTGGGACGGGCCACGACCACGTCATACGAGGCAAGGGCCAGCAAGGCGGCCAGCAGCGACACGCCGGCAGTCACCACCGACACGAACAGCAGCTTGCGCTGCAGCGCAGTATCGCGCAGCGACACGCTCAGCGCCTTGTGCGGCGCTTTCACCCGGCCGCCCTGCCGGCCACGCGCTCGATCGGCATCATAGTGCTCCAGCCCCCATATCGCTAGGAAACATCTTTGATTCTAGCGCAATCAATCGGGACACAGCGAGCATTTTGGCGCGCGGGCAGGCAGGGCCGGAGGCACCCATTCTTGCTCTGACGCTGCATGCATTAAACTGATCCGAAAAGCCGGCACGCATGCACAGGAGTTATAATACGTTCATAAATCGCTAACGATGTAAGCCTATTCCTACTGTGCGTTGAGGAATCTCACAAGTAGTTACAATTGTTACCCTGTCTGGTGGGAATGTGTGCTTTTTGCGCAAAATGAGCATGCTATTATCGCTTCGCTTTGCAAGCCATAGGCAAAAGGCGCATGATGTAATGCGCTGCACCAAATAGCAAAAGCATAAAACATTAGTTGTCGCTTGGAAAGAAGTGGTATCATCCGCATCCACGTCGCCGGCTGCGACTTGCATAGGGGCAAACTCGAAGATGGAATTATTCAACAAATCCGGCGTTTTGGTAGCAACGGTGCTGGTTACCGTTGGCGTACTGATCGGCGTGCAAGCCAAGGACGATATGGTCCCGCCCGCACCGGTCATCGAAGCGACGGCCTTGCAAATGAATAAGGGCGGCAATTTTGCTGCGGAGCGGCGACTGCGCGAATGGGCCGAACAAGGCTCGGCTGTGGCGCGCCGCGAACTGGCCCGCCAGTACCAGGCCGACAGCAGCCGCCGCGAGGAAGCCATCAAGCTGTTTGAAGACGCCGCCCGCGCCGGCGATAGCCAGGCCGCCACCCAGTTGTCCGAGATGCAGCGCGAGGCGCGCGACGCCGAACTGAGCAATATCAAGGAAGCGGCCGCCACCCGCACCGCAGCCAATACCTGGAACCGCTATTAAGCGTTGCCACGGCTGATGGATAGACTACGCGCACTGGAAGTGTTCGTCGAAGTCGTCCGCAAGGAAGGCTTTGCCCGCGCCGCCGAAGCCCTCGACACCTCCCCCGCCAACGTTACCCGCTATATCAGCGACCTGGAAGCGCACCTGCACACGCGCCTGCTTAACCGCAGCTCGCGCCGCATGTCGCTCACGTCGAGCGGCGAAGCGCTGTTCGAGCGCGCTAAGTCCATCCTCGATGAAGTGGCCGAGGCCGAAGCCATTGTTTCCTCCGCCACCATGCAGCCGCGCGGCTTGCTGCGCATTAACGCGCCGCTCAGCTTCGGCGTGCAGCACCTGGCGCCACTGTGGCCGCGCTTCATGGAACTTTACCCCGACGTGCAGCTGGAAGTGGCGCTGATTGACCGCGTGGTCGACATTGTCGAGGAGGGCTACGACATGGCCATCCGCATCTCGCGTGCAGGCTCGGCCTCGCACGTGGCGCGCAAGCTGGCCAGTTCGGTGAACGTGCTGTGCGCCGCGCCCGCCTACCTGGCCAGGCACGGCGCCCCGGCCACCCCGGCCGAGCTGCTGAAGCACCAGTGCATCGGCTACAGCTATGCCGCCAGCGACGAATGGCAGCTGCTGGACGCGGAAGGCAAGGCGCACACTGTCAAGATTCCCTTCATGATGCGCACCAATAACGGCGATACGGCGCGCGCCGTGGCGCTGGGCGGGCGCGGCATCATCTGGCAGCCGACCTTCCTGGTGGGCGCCGATCTGCGCGCCGGCCGGCTGGTGCCGGTGCTGCCCGACTACCGCATGCAGGACATCGACATCCAGGCCGTGTACCCGAGCCGGCGCCACCTGAGCGCCAAGGTGCGCGTGATGATCGATTTCCTGGTGGACCAGTTCAAGGACACGCCGCCCTGGGACCGCCCCGGCGCCGCCGGCTAGCGCGGCACGGCCCCGGCCTATAGGGCATAAGGGAGAGCGCGTTTCGCCGCGCGCTGCGTTACAGTGCCTCCTTTTACAGATAGATGGAGCATTTTCATGGCGGACAGCAAGAACGAAGTACAGGCATCCCGACAGGCCGTAGCGCTTGGTTTTCTCGCAGGGTACGTCGACGCGCTGGGTTTCGTGGCCCTGTTCGGCCTGTTTACGGCCCACGTGACCGGTAACTTCGTGCTGATCGGCAGCGAACTGGCCAGGCCCAGCGGAAATAGCGTGCTGATCAAATTCCTGGCCTTCGGCGCCTTCGTGGCTGCCGTCGCCTTTACCCGGCTGTACATCCTCTGGCTGGAACGGCGCGGCGTGGCGCCGCTGCGCTCCGTGTTCGGGCTGCAATTGCTGTTGCTCATCGGCTTTATGCTGGCTGGCCTGGCAGCACTGCCGGTGACCGCCTCCGACACCCCGCTGGCCCTGCTGGCGGGCGCCATCGGCGCCGCCGCCATGGGCGTGCAGAACGCCGCCGCCAAGCTGCTGCTGTCCAACCTGACCCCGACCACCGTTATGACCGGCAATGTCACGCAACTGGTGATCGATCTGGTGGACGTGGTGCGCGGCGGCGCCGACCAGGCCATCCACCGCCGCTGCGCCAAATTCCTGTGGCCGATACTGGCATTCGGCAGCGGTTGCATCGGCGGCGCGTTTGCATACATTTACGCCGGCTTTTACGGCCTGCTGCCCGCCATCGCGCTGCTGGCGTGGCTCACCTGGGGCGCGCGCCCGCAGCCGGCGGCAGCCTAGCGCGGACTGCAACGACTTGCAAACTCCGCGTTAACCCCGATTAACATCTCTTAACTTGATCTGCCTACGTTGCCCGTACATCATAAATGCATGAGAAGCAACAGCGTTCGCTGCTGCAGTACGTAGGAGATCACAATGCAGCTCAATACTGTCAACATCCACATCATGCATGAAGACCCCGTCATGACGGCGGGACTGCGCGCCATCCTGGGCGAGCATGGCGAATTCACCGTCTCCACCCACGCGCTGTGCCCGCATGCGCTGAGCATGGCGCACGTCATCGTGGCCGACTACCAGAGCGGCATCGCCGCCGCCCGGCAGATGCCGCAGGACCGCTACAGCCCTGCACCGCGCGTGCTCATCGTGACGCAGTTCGACAAGGAGTGGGAGGTGCGCATGGCCATGGACAGCGGCGTGCACGGCTACCTGCTGCAAGGCTGCAGCGCCGAGGAGCTGGCCAAGGCGGCACGCCTGCTGAGCCAGGGCCTGCGCTACCTGAGCGAGGCGGTGACGCGCTGCGTGGCCGACAGCCTGAGCCGCGAGTCGCTGACCGGCCGCGAAACGGACGTGCTGCGCCTGCTGGCCCAAGGCTGCTGCAACAAGTCCATCGCGCGCGAACTGGGCATCGGCGTGGGCACCGTGAAGACGCACGTCAAAGGCCTGATGAGCAAGCTGGACGCCACCGCCCGCACCCACGCGGTGGTGGTGGCCACGCAGCGCGGCCTGATCGGTCCCAGCCAGCGCGCCACCGCCCCCAAGAACATCATGCCCCGTCCCCAGAACAACGGTTTTCACAACGCAGCACTACAGTAAGGATAATTTATGAACAAGCTGACCACGGCTTTTGGCGCGCCGGTTCCCGACAACCAGAATATCCAGACCGCCGGCCCGCGCGGCCCGGCCCTGCTGCAGGACGTCTGGTTCCTGGAAAAGCTGGCGCATTTCGACCGTGAAGTGATCCCGGAGCGGCGCATGCACGCCAAGGGCGCCGGCGCCTACGGCACCTTCACGGTGACGCACGACATCACCAAGTACACCAAGGCCGCGCTGTTCTCGCAAATCGGCAAGCAGACCGAACTGTTCGTGCGCTTCTCGACCGTGGCGGGCGAACGCGGGGCGGCCGACGCCGAGCGCGACATCCGCGGCTTCGCCATCAAGTTCTACACCGAGCAGGGCAACTGGGACCTGGTGGGCAACAACACGCCGGTATTCTTTCTGCGCGACCCGCTCAAGTTCCCTGACCTGAACCACGCCATCAAGCGCGACCCGCGCAGTGGCCTGCGCAGCGCCAACAGCAACTGGGACTTCTGGACCCTGCTGCCGGAAGCGCTGCACCAGGTGACGGTGGTGATGAGCGACCGCGGCATTCCGCGCAGCTATCGCCACATGCATGGCTTCGGCAGCCACACCTTCAGCTTCATCAATACGCAAAACGAGCGCTACTGGGTGAAGTTCACCCTCAAGACGCAGCAAGGCATTGAGAACTTCAGCGACGCGGAAGCCACCGCGCACATCGGCGCGGACCGTGAAACCCATCTGCGCGACCTGTACGACAGCATCGAGGGCAAGAACTTCCCGAAATGGACGCTGTTCGTACAAGTGATGCCGGAAAAGGAGGCGGCCACCTGCCCTTACAACCCGTTCGACCTGACCAAGGTCTGGCTGCACAAGGACTACCCGCTGATCGAGGTGGGCGTGCTGGAGCTGAACCGCAATCCCGAAAACCACTTCGCCGAAGTGGAGCAGGCTGCGTTCAATCCTGCCAACATCGTGCCCGGCATCAGCTTCTCGCCGGACAAGATGCTGCAAGGCCGCCTGTTCTCCTACGGCGACGCGCAGCGCTACCGCCTGGGCGTGAACCACGCGTCGATCCCGGTCAACGCGCCGAAGTGCCCCTTCCACAGCTACCACCGCGACGGCCAGATGCGGGTGGACGGCAATATGGGCGGCGCCACGCCGTACGAGCCGAACAGCTACCAGGAGTGGGTCGAGCAGCCCGACTTCCGCGAACCGCCGCTGGCGCTCGAAGGCGCGGCCGACCACTGGAACCACCGCACCGACGACGATTACTACACACAGCCGCGCCTGCTGTTCCAGCTGATGACGCCGGCCCAGCAAACGCTGCTGTTCGAGAACACCGCGCGCGCCATCCTGGGGGCCTCGCAGCAGGTGATCGACCGCCATGTCGGCAACTGCACCAAGTGCGACCCGGCCTACGGCGCCGGCGTGGCTGCCGCCATCGCGCGCATCCACAACGTCGCGTAGTCGGAGCGGGCCGCAACGGTCCGCCGGGCGGGTTGGCAGGGATGCCTCCCGCCGGCTCGCCGAACCCGGCACGCCCAAAAAGTTCCCCTCTTCCGCTTGACGCTCCTCAGTCCGCTCCATGCCGGCTGGCGGATACTTAGCCAACTGGAGGAGGACGCCGTGGCGCATCATCAACAATTCCTGGACAGCTTGCACGCCAGCGGGCAATGCCCGCGCGCCGAGCCTTGGCGCGGCAACTTCAGCCAGTTCATCGAGCAGGTACTGGCTGCCGAGCCCGGCGCACCCGCCCTGCTGGCGCGCAATTCCCACCAGTACATCTGGGACATGCTGCGCTGGAGCGGCGCCGGCCACAACGCTGGCGACAAGGGTTGCGCACAGCCCGGAAGCACGCTGTTTTCCGGCGAACTGTTTGGACTGGACGAGGCGCTGGGCCGCGTTGCCGCCTATTTCCAGGCTGCCGCGGCCGGCTCCGAGGTCGGCCGCCGCCTGCTGTTGCTGCTCGGCCCGCCGTCCGGCGGCAAATCCACCCTGGTGATCCTGCTCAAGCGCGGCCTGGAGGAGTACAGCCGCACCGACGACGGTGCGCTGTACGCCATCGCCGGCTGTCCGGTGCACGAGTCGCCGCTGCACTTGCTGCCGCACAGCCTGCGCGGCGCGTTCCGCGACACCTATGGCGTGACGGCCGAGGGCGAGCTTTGTCCGCACTGCCGCGCGCGGCTGGAACGCCAGCATGGCGGCGACTTTCTGCACATGCCGGTGGAACGGCTGTTGCTGTTGGAGGCGGACCGCTGCGGCGTGGGCACTTACGCGCCGCACGACCCCGCCACCGCCGACATGGCGGACCTGGTCGGTTCGGTCGACCTGTCCAAGGTTGCCGAAGTCGGCGACGAGGGCGATCCGCGTGCGTGGTCCTGGTCCGGCGCCGTCTACGCGGCCAGCCGCGGCCTGCTGGAGATGATAGAAATCCTCAAAGCCAAGCGCGAATTCCTGCAGCGCACCGCGTCGTCCACCGAGGCGCCGTACTGGTAGCGCACCTGCGCCAGCCCGGTAATGCCCGGCTTGATGCTGTGGCGCACATTGTAATAAGGCACCTGTTCGCCCAGCTGCCCGACGAAATACGCCCGCTCCGGACGCGGGCCGACAAAGCTCATCTCGCCGCGGAACACATTCAACATCTGCGGCAGCTCGTCGATGCGCAGCTTGCGTATCCAGTGCCCAACCCGGGTCACGCGCGGATCGTCCTGCGCGGCCCAGCGCGGCTTGCCGTCGCCTTCGGCGTCGCTGCGCATGCTGCGGAACTTCAGCACACTGAACAAACGCCCGTCCTTGCCCACCCGCTCCTGCTGGTAAAACACCGGTCCGCCGTCCTCGGCCACGATACAGGCCGCCGCCAGCAGCATCACCGGCATGGCGGCCAGGCAGATGGCCCCGCTCGCGGCCAGATCGAATGTGCGCTTCACACTTGCACGGAGGAAACTCTGGTCGAAGCCGCCGCCAAAGATCAGGTAGCTCGGCTGCAATGTATCGATGCGGATCTGGCATGCTTCGCGCTCGAAGAAGGCGGCCGCGTCCACCACCCGCACGCCGCCCAGCACACATTCGAGCAATTGCCGCACCGGGTAGGCGCCGCCGCGCCGGTCGCCCAGCGACACCACCACCTCGCCTGCGCCGTGCGCGCGCGCCAGCTCCAGCAGCGACGGTCCGGCCGGCAACAGGCAGGATGCGGCCACCCGGCGCTCCTCGCCCGGCACCGACACGCAGCCCACCACGTGAAAGCGCTGAAAGCCTTGCTTGCTGACCGCCAGTTGCATGCATTCCTGCGCCAGCGCGCCATCGCCCAACAGGATCAGCCGGTCCGCCATGCGGTCGGTGCGCACCGTGGAAAACAGCAGCAGCCGGGTCAGCAGCACCGTCGCGCCGCCCAGCAGGAAGGCGAACGCGCCCAGCTGCGCCACGCGCAGTGCGGGCAGCATGCTGGACAGCGCGCTCAGCATCCCGAACGCCAGCAGCAGCGCCGGCACTATGCGCAGCAGCGTCTGGCGCAGCGCGTGGCCCGGGTGCAGCCGGAAGTCGGACTGGTACATGCCCAGCGTGCCCATGCTCAATACGATCAGCAGTGCAAACAGCAGCGCGCTCCAGTACACGCTGCCCGGCTTCACGGCGCGCTGCGCCTCGGCCAGCCAGGCCAGCGACGCCAGCCCGGCCGTGGCCAGCAACAGCATCACCTCCATCAGCAGCAGGATAAAGGCCATGCGCGGAACATAATGGTTGAAGATACGGATCACGGCTCACTCCCGCGCCCGTCGGATGGGCGCCCGCGCCACCGCGCCTGCAGTGGTTCAGCCATGATGCCGCGCACATTCGGCATGCGTCTTGAGCCGCGACAAGCCCGGCGCGCAGCAAACCCGCGCCAGATCAACATCGTGCGTAAAAATGGCCGGCGCATGACGCCTGGCGGCAAATCGTCTATAGTCTTGCTTCCCTACTCAGCAATGTGAACCGTGAACCATGAAATTTGATGTTGCGATTGTCGGCAGCGGCCTGGCCGGCCTGTCGGTGGCCTTGCACCTGGCCGAAACGCGCAAGGTGGCGATTATTTCGAAACGCGAGCTGCTGGATGGCGCCAGCAACTGGGCTCAGGGCGGCATTGCCGCCGTGCTCGACTCGGGCGACAGCCACGACCAGCATATTGCCGACACCCTGGTGGCGGGCGGCGGCCTGTGCGACGCCGATGCCACCCGCTTCATCGTGGAAAACGGCCGCGCCGCCATCGAATGGCTGATCGAACAGGGCGTACCCTTCACGCGCGACGACAGCGCCGAGCTCGGTTTCCACCTGACACGGGAAGGCGGCCACAGCCAGCGCCGCATCATCCACGCCGCCGACGCCACCGGCCACGCGGTGCAGGTCACGCTGGAACAAAAAGTACGCGCCCACCCCAACATCAGCCTGTTCGAGCACCACTGCGCGATCGATCTGATCACTTCCGACAAGCTGGACGCCAAGTCGCAGCACCGCAACCTGCAGCCCAAGTGCCACGGCCTGTACGTGCAGGACGTGCGCAGCGGCGAGGTGCACACCGTTGCCGCCGAGCACACCGTGATGGCCACCGGCGGCGCCGGCAAGGTTTATCTGTATACCACCAACCCGGACACCGCCAGCGGCGACGGCATCGCCATGGCATGGCGCGCGGGCTGCCGGGTCGCCAACATGGAATTCATCCAGTTCCATCCGACCTGCTTGTACCACCCTTACGCCAAGTCCTTCCTGATCACCGAAGCGATCCGCGGCGAAGGCGGCCTGCTGAAACTGCCGCCCGAAGCGGGCCCGGCGGCCGGCATGCGCTTCATGCTGGCGCACGACGAGCGCGCCGAACTGGCGCCGCGCGACGTGGTGGCGCGCGCCATTGACTTCGAAATCAAGAAACGCGGCCTGGATTATGTGCACCTGGACATCAGCCACAAGCCGGCCGCCTGGCTGATCGAGCACTTCCCCACCATCTATGCGCGCTGCCTGGAGCTGGGCATCGACATCACCAAGGAGCCGATCCCCATCGTGCCGGCCGCGCACTACACCTGCGGCGGCGTGGTAACCGATCTGCAAGGCCGCACCGACCTGCCCGGCCTGTATGCCGTGGGCGAAACGGCCTGCACCGGCCTGCACGGCGCCAACCGCCTGGCCTCGAACTCGCTGCTGGAATGCGTGGTGATCGGCCGCGCCTGCGCGCAAGATATCGAAAGCAAGGAACGGGTGGGCGCCCCTTACCTGCCGGACTGGGACGAGAGCCGGGTGACCGATGCCGACGAGGAAGTGGTGATCGCCCACAATTGGGACGAGCTGCGCCGCTTCATGTGGAACTATGTCGGCATCGTGCGCACCACCAAGCGCCTGGAGCGGGCGCAGCACCGCATCGCGCTGCTGAAGGAAGAGATCGACGAGTACTACCGGAATTTCCGCATCACCAGCGACCTGCTGGAGCTGCGCAACCTGGTGGACGTGGCCGGCCTGATCGTCAACAGCGCGCTGCAGCGCCGCGAGAGCCGCGGCCTGCACTTTAGCCGCGACTATCCGGAAACGCTGCCGAAGGCGCTGCCCAGCATCCTGACGCCGACCCGGCGTTAAGGAATATCCACGTCGTAGCGCAGGCTAAGGCGCTTCAGCTCGCCGCTTTCGATCAAGGCGTCGAACGCGCTGTCAAAGCTGGCGCGGATGGCGTCGTGGCTGGCGCGCCTGGGAAAGGCGAAATAGCCGTCCTGCACCTGGATCACCTGCGGCAGCACCAGCACCTGCCCGTTCAGCTTCAGCGCCGCCAGCACCGGCTCGGTATTGCGCCGGTTGCTGGCGAACAGGGCCACATGCTTGTAGGTCAGCATCAGCAGCCCGTTTTCCACGTTGTTGGCCACGCTGATGCGCAGGCGCGGACGGGCCGCGTCGAAGCCGGCGCCGTAGGCCCAGCCGTTCATGACCACGATGGATTTGCCTTCCAGCGCCGCGTAGTCGCCCTGCCAGCCGTGCCCCGCGCCGGCCAGCGTGTAAAACACCATGTCGTCGCGGTAAAAGGCCGAACGCGAAAACGCCATCCGCTCCAGCCGCTCGGCCGATTTGTAGGGCCCGACCAGAATATCGGCCAGTCCCTGCGCCACCATGGCCTGCGCCCGCGCCCACGGATACAGTTCGAAACGCACCGTGTCCTTGTTGCGGCGCGCCACCATGCGCACTATGTCCGGCCCCATGCCGGTAAATTCGCCGTCCGCGCGGCGCTCGTACACGCGCTCGAAATGGGCGCCGACCACCACCAGCTCGCGCGCACCGGCGCCGGCCGCCGCCAGGGCCAGCGCCAGGACCAGCGCGGCAGCCGCCGCGGCCGGATTGAGTAGTCTGTGCATTGAATCTCCTATGCGCACATGATACCCAAGAGCATGGACTAGTCAAAAGAATTGCATTAACGTATGGTCATGACAACACATGACCACCTTCGCGCCGCCCGCCTGGACGACGTCCCCCGCATGGAAGCGCTGATCGCCGAGGCCGGCATTGCGCTGAGCGCGGGCTACTATACCCCGGAGCAGGCGCAGGCGGTAACGCGCCACGTGTTCGGGGTGGATACCCAGCTGATCGAGGACGGCACCTATTTCATTATCGAGCGCGACGGGGAGGCGGTGGCTTGCGGCGGCTGGAGCAAGCGCGCCACGCTGTTTGGCGCGGACCGCACCAAGACCGGGCCGGACCGCCTGCTCGACCCGGCGCACGAGGCCGGCCGCATCCGGGCCTTCTTCGTGGCGCCGTCGGCCGCCCGGCAAGGCTTGGGCCGGATGCTGATGGAGCATTGCCAGCGCGCAGCGGCTGCGCAGGGCTATCTGACGCTGGAACTGGCGGCCACCATGCCCGGCGTGCCGCTGTACCTGGCCAGCGGATTCGAGGTCGTCGAACCGTTTGAAATTACGCTGCCGGGCAGCGTCAGCGTACCGCTGGCCCGGATGCGCAAGCCGATAGGCTAGCGTCCGCTCAGGCGTTGAAGCCCTTGCCTTCGGCAGCGAGCTTCACCAGCAGCGGCGCCGGCTTCCACGCTTCGCCGTGGCGCCCGCGCGCCAGGCGCTCTATGGTGCCCAGCACGTTCGGCAGGCCCACTGTGTCGGCGTAGAACATCGGACCGCCACGGTGCAGCGGGAAGCCGTAGCCGGTCAGGTAGACCATGTCGATATCGGAAGCGCGCATGGCAATGCCCTCTTCCAGGATCTGCGCGCCTTCGTTCACCAGCGCGTACACCAGGCGTTCGACGATCTCCTGGTCGCTGATCTTGCGGCGCACCACGCCGATGTCTTGCGAATGCTTGACGATCATGGCGTTGACCTCCTCGTTCGGATAGGCCTTGCGGTCGCCTGCCTTGTAATCGTACCAGCCGCCGCCGGTCTTCTGGCCATAGCGGCCCATTTCGCACAGCAGGTCGGCGGTCTTCGAGTAGGTGATCTCGGGCGATTCCACATAGCGGCGCTTGCGGATGTACCAGCCGATGTCGTTGCCGGCCAGGTCGCCCATGCGGAACGGCCCCATGGCGAAGCCGAACTTTTCCACCGCCTTGTCCACCTGCTCCGGCAAGCAGCCCTCTTCCAGCAGGAAGCCGGCCTGGCGGCTGTACTGCTCGATCATGCGGTTGCCGATGAAACCATCGCACACGCCCGACACCACGCCGGTCTTCTTCAGTTTTTTCGACAGCGCCAGGGTAGTGGCCAGCACGTCCTTGCCGGTGGCCTTGCCGCGCACGATTTCCAGCAGCTTCATCACGTTGGCCGGGCTGAAGAAGTGGGTGCCGATCACGTCCTGCGGACGCGCGGTGAAGGCGGCGATCTGGTCCACGTCCAGGGTCGATGTGTTCGACGCCAGGATGGCGCCCTGCTTCATCACCTGGTCCAGCTTGCGGAACACGGCTTCCTTCACGCCCATGTCCTCGAACACGGCCTCCACCACGATATCGGCGTCGCCGATTTCCTCGTAATTCATGGTGCCGCTGATCAGGGCCACGCGCTGGTCGAACTTCTCCTGCGTCAGCTTGCCCTTCTTCAGCGTGTTTTCATAGTTCTTGCGGATCGTGGCCAGGCCCTTTTCCAGCGCCTCGGCCTTCATCTCCAGGATGGTGACCGGGATGCCGGCATTGGCGAAGTTCATTGCAATGCCGCCGCCCATGGTGCCGGCGCCGATCACGGCAGCCTTCTTGATGGCGCGGGTCGGGGTGTCGGCCGGCACGTCCGGCACCTTGCTGGCCTGGCGCTCGCTGAAGAAGGCGTGGCGCAGCGATTTCGATTCGCTGGTCTGGATCAGCTTGAGGAAGCGCTCGCGCTCGAACTTCAGGCCGTCCTCGAACTTCATGCTCACCGAGGCGGCCACGCATTCCACGCATTCCAGCGGCGCCGGGAACGGGCCGGACATGGCTTTTACCGTATTGCGCGAGAATTGCAGGAAGGCTTCGTGGTTCGGGTAGTCCACCTTGCGCTCGCGCACTGTCGGCAGCGGGCGCGCATCGGCGACTTTGCTGGCGAAGGCAAGCGCCGATTCCAGCAAATTGGCGTCGGCCGCGAACACTACGTCGAAGATGGCGGTATTGGCCAGCTTCTCGGACGCCACCGGGGTGCCCGAGACGATCATGTTCAACGCCATTTCCAGGCCCAGCACGCGCGGCAGGCGCTGCGTGCCGCCGGCGCCGGGCAGCAGGCCCAGTTTCACTTCCGGCAAGGCGATCTGCGCGCCCGGCATGGCGACCCGGTAATTGCAGCCCAGCGCCAGTTCCAGCCCGCCGCCCATGCAAACGGTGTGAATGGCCGCCACCACCGGCTTGGTCGATTCCTCCACCGTGCGGATCAGGGAATGCAGGCTGGGCTCGGCCAGCGCCTTGGGCGAGTTGAATTCCTTGATGTCGGCGCCGCCGGAAAAGGCCTTGCCCGCCCCCGTGATGACGATGGCCTTGACGGCATCGTCCGCCAGCGCCTGCTGCATCCCCTGCACCGCTGCGCTGCGGGTGGCGTGGCCCAGGCCGTTGACCGGCGGGTTGTTCAGCGTGATGACGGCTACGGAGCCGTGAACCTGGTATTCGGCACTCATGTCTCTTCCTTCTTGTAAGTGTAAATGTTCAGTGGGGAGCGGCTTGCTAAGGCCTCACTATACCTCAAAAAAACGCACGGTCGTGTTATTTTTTGACGGGTGCGCAAGGCGCGGCGCGCCACCCATGCCATCCTGCAAATCGTTTCGCAGGAAACATACACCGTAATTGATCATTCTCTATATGCCGCTTGCCTTTATGTTGTACCGGGAAAATAATGATGAGGATCAATTTGCTGTGCGCCGCAATATGAATTCTCACCAAATATAACAAGCGGTTATCAATCCGCTAGTAACACATCCTGTTGTAACGCAGGAATTAACATTTAAGGAATCGCCATGGACATGAATGCCCCTAGCCAAATCCAATCCCAAGACCTGGATCTGCAAGCAATCAACGCCGCGCTGAACCGTGTACAGGCCGTGATTGAATTCGACCTGGCAGGCAATATCCTGCATGCGAACGAGAACTTCCTGCGCACGCTAGGGTATACGCTGGAGGAAGTACAAGGCAAGCATCATTCCATGTTCTGCGAACCGGAATACGTGAAGACGGCCGAGTACCGCAACTTCTGGCTGCGCCTGGCTGCCGGAGAATTCGAGCAGGCCGACTACAAGCGGCTGGGCAAAGGCGGCCGGGAGATCTGGATCAGCGCCTCCTACAATCCCATCATGGACGGCAGCGGCAAGCCCTACAAGGTGATCAAATTCGCCACCGACATCACCGCCGCGCGCCAGCGCAGCGCAGAGTACGAGAGCAAGCTTACCGCCATCGGCAAGGCCCAGGCAGTGATCGAGTTCGACACCAATGGCTGCGTACTGGAAGCCAATGAGAACTTCCTGAGAGTAATGGGATACACGCTGGAAGAGATTCAAGGCGAGCACCATCGCATGTTTTGCGAACCGGACTACACCAATAGCCTGGAGTACAAGAAATTCTGGCAAAAATTAAATCGGGGTGAATTCGATTGCGGCCGCTACAAGCGGATTGGCAATGGTGGCAAGGAAATATGGATACAAGCCACATATAATCCTATTCTGGATTTGAATGGCAAACCATATAAGATAGTGAAATTTGCCAGCGACGTCACCGAGCAGGTAGGACTGGAACACAGCACCAAGGTCAAGGCCGAGTCCGACGGCCGCAAGGTCGACCTGCTGCTGGCCTCCGTGGCCAAGGCCGCGCAAGGCGACCTGAGCTGCAACGTGCAGGTGGAAGGCGACGAACCGCTCGACGAACTGGGACGCGGCATCGGCAAAATGATCACCGACCTGCGCGGCGTGATCGGCAAGGTGGTGACCTCGGCGGGCAGCTTCGCGCAAGCCTCGCAGGCCATCGCGGAACGCTCCAGCGGCGTGGCCACCGGCACCCAGGCCCTGGGCGCCACCGTGGAACAGATGAACGCTTCCATCGACGGCTTGACCAATTCCATCAACTCGATTGCCGAAAACACCGGCAATGCCGACCACCTGGCCAAGGCCACCCAGCACGAGGCGGAAGCGGGCGCCAAGGCGGTGGCCAAGTCGATCGAAGCAATGGAGCTGATCAACCGCTCCTCCGAGGACATCGGCGAAATCGTCAAGGTCATCAGCGAGATCGCCAACCAGACCAATATGCTGGCCTTCAACGCCGCCATCGAGGCGGCGCGCGCGGGCGAGCACGGCCTGGGCTTCTCGGTGGTGGCCGACGAGGTGCGCAAGCTGGCCGAGCGCTCGTCCCAGGCCACCAAGGAAATCTCCAAGCTGATCAACGAGTCGGTCAAGCGCGTGACAGCCGGCAGCGAGATCTCGCGCCAGGCCAGCGACGCCTTCGACAAGATCGTCAGCGGCGTCTCGCGCACCACGCTGGCCATCTCGGATATTGCCAAATCGGCCAACGAGCAGCTGCTCACCGCCAAGGAGGTGAGCACCGCCATCCAGTACATTGCCGAGGAGACGGAAAAGTCGGCCGCCAACTGCGACAGCATTGCCCGCTCCACGGACAAGCTGAAGCAAAGCGCGACCGACCTCAACCACATCGTGTCCGGCTTCGTGGTGTAGGCCGTGGCCAGCGTTGCCGAACTCAGCCCCGTCACACTGGCGGCGCTCATTGCGCTGGTGCGCAAGCACACCGGCATCGCCATGAACGAGCGCAAGAGCGTGCTGCTCGAGCGCCGCCTGCGCCCGCGCATGGCCGCGCTGGCGCTGGGCAGCTACCAGGCCTATATGGAGCGGGTCGAGAGCGACCGCAGCGAAGTGCCGCACTTTATCGACCTGGTAACCACCAACGACACGCAATTCTTCCGCACGCCGCACATTTGGGAGTACCTGGCCAAGCGCTTCCTGCCCGAGTGGCAGCGCAGCCATCCGGACCAGTGCCTGAACATCTGGTCCGCCGCCTCCGCCAGCGGCGAAGAGCTGTATTCGGCCGCCATGCTGTGCGAGGAATTCCAACTCCTGCACGGCCCTCTGCGCTATCGCATCCTGGCCACCGACATTTCGCAGCAGATGCTGGCGCTGGCGACGGCCGGCCAGTACGGCGGCCGCTCGGTGGAACGGCTGCGGGCCTCGCACCCGGCCCTGTATGCACGCTATTTCGTGGCCAACACGGCTGGCGCCCGCGTGCGGGACGAGCTCAAGCGCAACGTCACATTCTGCCGCCACAACCTGCTGCAGCCGCTGCGCCCCGCCCAGCAGTTCGACCTGATCCTGCTGCGCAACGTGTTGATTTATTTTGACGCGGAACACCAGCAGACCGTGCTCGACTGCGCGCGTCCCAGCATGAAACCGCATGCCCGCCTGATCCTCGGCGAATCCGAAAGCATCCAGCGGCTGGCGTCGGACTACAGCTACGACGCTCCCATGATCTACTCCCTGCGCGCGGGCCAGCCATGACCGCACCGCACGCCAACCAGGCTTGCCTCGACGACAAGCCAGCCCGCGACGCGCTTGCCGGGGAGGCGCTTGCCGGCGGTGAACTGCTGCAAGTCGGCATCGGCCAGCTGAAGGTGGCGGGACGCGCCGGCCAGCTGCAGGCCGTGCTGGGCTCCTGCATCGGTATCGCCTTCATCTGGGAAAAAGGCGGCCGCTGCGGCCTGGCGCACTGCCTGCTGCCCGAACCGCGCGGCGCATGCGACGCCGCCACCGGGGCCCGCTACGTCAGCCAGGCTGTGCCGTCTCTGCTGCGGCTGATGGGCGCGCGCCAAGCGGACTATCCCGACATCACCGTGGTGCTGGCCGGCGGCGCCAGCATGCTCTGCTCCAAGCGGCTCTGCGTGGGACAGGAGAACGCCGCGGCCGCCCGCAAATACCTCGGCCAGTGCGGCCTGGAGGTGCGCTACTGCGAGCTGGGCGGCCGTCACGGCCGCCAGCTGCTGATCGACTGCGCGCGCCACAGCTACATCATCAAGGACATTACGCCATCGCGCCAGGAAGCCATCCATGAACACCATTGAAAACCTGAACATCCCGCTGCCACCACCCGGCGACGGCGCCGGCCCGCTCCCTGCGGGCACGATGAGCGAGCTGGCCAGCGCCGCCGCCAATGCCGCCGCCGTGGCCGCCTCGGCCGTCAAGGCCGCCTCTGCCTCCGCCGCGGCGACCGAGTTGTACGGCTCCTTCTTCCTCGGCCCCGACGAATTCGCGCTGCCTGCAGTCTGCATCCGCGAAGTGGTCAACCTGCCCGCCAAGATCAGCGCCCTGCCGCTGTCGCCGGCCTACCTGGAAGGCATGTTCACGCTGCGCGGCACGGTGATCCC
Organism: Massilia sp. Root351; assembly: GCF_001425045.1. Lineage (GTDB taxonomy): Bacteria > Pseudomonadota > Gammaproteobacteria > Burkholderiales > Burkholderiaceae_D > Rugamonas. The sequence continues at coordinate 518,727 of NZ_LMDJ01000023.1, forward strand.
CATCGTCAACCTGGCACGCCTGTTCAATCCCGGGGCGGGCCCGGCCGTGGCCGGCAACAAGGTCGCTATCATCGAGCACCAGGACGTGCTGGTCGGCATGCTGTTCGACGACACCGGCGAGATCCTGCGCGTACGCCCTGAACAGCGCAGCGTGCTGCAGTACGCGCCCGGCGCCACACCCGGCGTGATCGCCGGCGCCATCCTGCTCGACCAGGGCAACCGCCTGCTGCAGGTGCTGGACGCGAACCAGCTGGTGCGCATCGAAAACGTGCCGCAGGTGCTGTCGCTGCGCGCCAGCGGCCAGCAGCGCCTGCAGCGCGCGCAGGCGCAGGGCGAGCGCCGCCGCTGCGTCAGCTTCCGCTCGGCAGGCACCAGCTTCGCCTTCGAGATGGCTGCCATCCAGGAAATCGTGCGCGTGCCGGAACTGCAGCCTTCGGTACTGGCCGGCAAACTGTGCCTGGGGCGCATGAACTTCCGGGGCAACCCGGTCGCCGTGGTCGACTTCGCCGCCTTGCTGAGCGCCGGCGCGTCCACCCGCAGCAGCGACGCGGCCGACCCGGACCAGCGCATCGTGGTCACCCGCATCGGCGACGCCACCATCGCCTTCCTGGTCGACTCGGTCGACAGCATCATCCATTTCTACAACGACGACGTGCTGCCTATCCCGCTGCTGAGCAAAGCGCGGGCCGGGATGTTCGGCGGCTGCCTGTCGCGGCCCGATGCGCGCCCCGAACAGCACGACGTGATCCTGCTGGACCACGCCGGCATCTTTTCCCACAGCGAGATCGCCGAAATGCGCCAGGGACACGCCAACCTGTACCCGCTGGACGGCCAGCATGGCGCCGCTCACGGCAAAGGCAGCTGCCACGGCGCCCGCAAGGTCTATCTCACCTTCCGCATCGAACAGGCATTCGCCGTGGAAATCACGCAGGTGCGCGAGATCATCAAGTTCTCCGACAACATCACCCGCCCGCCGGGCACCCCCGACTACATGCGCGGCGTGCTCAACCTGCGGCAACTGATGGTCAGCGTGATCGACCTGCGCAGCCTGTACGGCATGCCGAACATGGAGCCGACCGAACAGTCGCGCATCCTGATCGTCGAACGCGGCCAGGAACGCTACGGCCTGCTGGTGGACGGCGTGGAAGACATCATCACCGTCACCGACAGCCAGCGCTTCGCAGCGCCGCGCCTGATGCGCAGCGCAACGGCCGGCGCCAGCCTGCAAGGCGACACCGCCGAAGTGATCAACATCGAGAAAGACGACGGCAGCCGGCTTTCCTTCAGCGTTTTCGACTGCGGCAGCCTGATCGACAAGCTGGCCCGCCTGCTGCCTTAGCCCGCCGTTCCGCTACACCTCCAGCCACTCCTTGCGCACGGCCGCGTCGGCGCGCAAGGCGGCCGGCGTGCCCTCGAACACGATGGCGCCGTGGCCCATGACGTAGACGCGCTGCGAAATCTCCATCGCAATGGCCAGTTTCTGTTCCACCAGCAGCACCGAGATGCCGCGCTCCTTCAGCGCCAGCAGGTATTCGGCCACCAGCGCCACGATCTTCGGCGCCAGCCCCTCGGTCGGCTCGTCGATCATGATCAGGTCCGGATCGCCCATCAGCGTGCGGCACAGGGTGAGCATCTGCTGCTCGCCGCCCGACAGCACGCCGGCTGCCACCGCGCGCCGCTCCTGCAGGCGCGGGAACATGCGGTACATGTCGTCCAGGTTCCAGCGGCCCGCCGCGCCGCTCTTCTTCTGTCCCAGCACCAGGTTCTGCTCCACCGTCAGCGTCGGGAACACGTCGCGGTTCTCCGGCACGTAGCCCAGGCCCTGGTGCGCGATCTGGTAAGCCTTCAAGCCCAGGATCTCCCGCCCCTTCAGCTTGACCGAGCCGGTGGCGTTGACCTGTCCCATGGCCGCCTTCACCAGCGTCGAACGCCCGGCGCCGTTGCGTCCCAGCAGGCTGACGATCTCGCCCGGCTTCACGTGCAAGTCCACGCCGTGCAGCACGTGGCTCTTGCCATAGTAGGCGTGCAGCTGGCGGATATCGAGCATGCGGTCCTCGCCCATGCGTTCCGGGTTCATGCCTTCCACCGTCATGCCGCCTCCTCGTGGCCGCCCAGGTAGGCCGCCTGCACTGCGGCGTTGCCGCGTATGCGTTCCGGCGTGTCGCAGGCAATCACTTCGCCGTACACCAGCACCGCGATCTTGTCGGCCAGGCCGAACACCACGCTCATGTCGTGCTCCACCATCAGCAGCGTCTTGCCCACAGTAACCTTGCGGATCAGCTCCACCGCCGCGTCCGACTCGGAGCGGCTCATCCCGGCGGTCGGCTCGTCCAGCAGGATCACGCCGGCGCCGCCGGCGATGGTAATGCCGATCTCCAGCGCGCGCTGCTCGGCGTAAGTCAGCACGCCGGCCAGCACGTGGCGCTGGCGCTGCAGTCCGATCTCCTCCAGCACTTGCTCGGCCCGCTCGTGCGCATCGCGCAGCTTGCCCAGCCGGTGCCAGAACGAATACTTGTAACCCAGCGACCACAGCACAGCGCAGCGCAGGTTCTCATATACCGACAGGTTGACGAACAGATTGCTGATCTGGAAGCTGCGCGACAAGCCCAGCCGGTTGATCTGGTACGGCTTCAGGCCGCTGATGCGCTGCCCGTTCAGCCGGATCTCGCCGCTGCTCAAAGGAAAGCGCCCCGAGATCAGGTTGAACAGCGTCGACTTGCCCGCGCCGTTCGGCCCGATCACCGCACAGCGCTCGCCCTGCGCTATGTTCAGATTGGCGCCCCGTATGATCTCGGACTTGCCAAAGCGCTTGCGCACGTCCAGTAATTCCAGTGCCATCATCGCGCGCTCCTCGTCTGCAATGCAATCGCCGCGCAGGATTCGCCCCACGCCTCGGCAAACACCGGCTGCGCCTTGCGCCAGGCCAGTATGCTGGCCACCAGCAAGCCGCCCGCCACCGCCCACGGCAGCACGGCCTTGGTGTCGACGGCCATGCCGAACAGCTGCTTCACGCTGCCGTTGGCCGATTCCAGCGTCAGGTGGTACAGCATCTCCACCCCCGCCACGAAGCCGATCAGCCCCGGCAGCACCGCCAGGCAAACCCAGCCCAGTGGCCGGGCGACGCGGCCGAATTGGCCGAACTTTGCCGCCCTCAGCAGCAGCATGATCAGGCTGCCCAGCCCGCCCGGCGCGTAGCGCACCAGCAGCACGAAGAACAGGCCCAGGTACAGCTGCCAGGCCGGCGTGAAGTCGGACAGCAGCACCGAGAACAGGATGCCGACGATGGCCCCCAGCAGCGGCCCGAAGAAAAAGCCGATGCCGCCGATGAAGGTGAACAGCAGGATGCTGCCGGATCGGATGGCGCTGACGTTCTCCGCGCTGACGATCTCGAAATTGATCGCCGACAGGCCGCCGGAGACGCCGGCAAAGAAGGACGACAGGATCACCACCAGGTAGCGCACCCACTGCGTGTCGTAGCCGATGAACTCCACCCGTTCCGGATTGTCGCGCACGGCGTTGATGATGCGGCCCAGCGGGGTGTGCGTGTAGGCATAGACGGCGGCGGTGCAGACAAACAGCCAGAACGCGATCAGGTAGTAGACCTGGATCTGCGGCCCGTACGTGATGCCCAGTACGGCCCCGCCGATCACGCGGTTGGTGGTGACCCCGCCTTCACCGCCGAAAAAGCCCGGGAACATCAGCGAACTGGCAAACACCAGTTCCACCAGCCCCAGTGTAATCATGGCGAACGTGGTGCCGGCCTTGCGCGTGGTGACGTAGCCGAACAGCACGCCGAAGCCCACGCCCGCCACGCCGCCCACCAGCGGGATCAGGCTGGTCGGCACGGGCAGTTGGCCCGCGCCGGCCATGTTCATGGCGTGGATGGCGAAGAACGCGCCCAGGCCGGAATACACCGCGTGGCCGAAGGACAGCATGCCGCCCTGCCCCAGCAGCATGTTATAGGACAGGCCGAAAATCATCACCGTGCCCATCTGCGACAGCAAGGTCAGGCCGCCGCCCTTGCTGAACACCAGCGGCGCGGCCAGCAGCAGCAGTGCGTAGCCGCTCCACACCAGCCAGCGGCCCAGGTTGAGCGGGGTATATCGTAGTGCTTTCATTCGCGCGTCCCCATCAGGCCCTTAGGGCGGAAGATCAAAATCAGCACCAGCAGCAGGTACGGCAGGATGGCCGCGCTCTGCGCTATGGTCACGTTCAGCAGCGCGTAGGCCGGTGTATCGGGCGTGACGGCCACGCCTGTCCAGCCCAGCAGGTGGGCCAGCGAATAGTCCAGCGCCACGGCCGTGGTCTGCATGATGCCAATCAGCAGCGATGCGACGAAAGCGCCAGCCAGCGAGCCCATGCCGCCGACCACCACCACCACAAAGATGATGCTGCCCACGGTGGCCGCCATGGCCGGTTCGGTGACGAAGGCGTTGCCGCCGATCACGCCGGCCAGCCCGGCCAGCGCGCTGCCGCCGCCGAATACCCACATGAAGATGCGCGGCACGTTGTGGCCCAGCGCTTCGGCCGCTTCCGGGTGCGTCAACGCGGCCTGGATCACCAGGCCGACGCGGGTGCGGGTCAGCACCAGCCAGATGCCGCCCAGCATGGCCAGCGCGACCACCATCATGAAGGCGCGGTAGGCCGGGAAGCTGGTCGAAAACAGCGTGAACAGCGGGCCGTCCAGCTCCTTGGGGATGGCGTACTGCACTGCCGCGCGGCCCCAGATCAGCTGCACCAGCTCCACGATCAGGAAGGACAGGCCAAAGGTAAACAACAGCTCGGGGATGTGGCCGAACCTGTGCAGCGGCCGCAGGCCGTAGCGCTCCACCAGCGCCCCCAGCAAGCCGACGGCGATAGGCGCCAGCAGCAGCGCCGGCCAGAAGCCGACCACGCTGCTGATGGTGTAGGCGATGTAAGCGCCCAGCATGTAAAAACTGGCATGGGCAAAGTTCAGCACGCCCATCATGCTGAAGATCAGCGTCAGTCCGGAGGACAGCATGAACAGCAGCAGTCCATAACTGATGCCGTTAAGCATAGTAAACAGGGTAAATTCCATTGAGGCTCCACGAGAACTCGTAGGGCGGGTTGGCGCGGTGCGCGTCCCCCCTGGTGCCGGCGCGACGCCGGGCGGTTACGCGCCATGCGCTAACCCGCCCTACAGCCGCGGCCGGCTGACACCGGCGGCCGGCGGTCAGCCCGGCCGTTTCATCTGGCACGAGGTCGGCTGGCCGGCCACGTAGGCATCGATCTTCTTGTCCATCTTCCAGCCGTAGCCGGTGTTCTCCTGGTCGTACTTGACGTCCTTGCCGTTGACCTTGGTCCAGGTGCCGATATACAGCGGCTGCTGCAGCTGGTGATCCTGCTTCTGCATCATCACGCCGCCGTTCAGCGACTGCGCCTTCATGCCTTCCAGCGCGAACGCCACCTTCACCGGATCGGCGGTCTTGGCGGCCTTGATGGCCTGCGACAGCATGGTGATGATGACGTGGGTCTGCGCGGCGTAGTAGTCGTCGTTGTACTTGGCCTTGAATGCCTCCACCACTTCCTTGCCGTTGAAAGTTTCGTTGTTGATCATCCAGTTGCCGATGATCTTGGTGCGCTCGGCGCCGGCCGCGCCCATGGCCGTCGGCACGCCGGTGGTGATGCCGTAGTAGGTGTAGAAGTTGGCCTTCAGGTCCGCGTCCTTGGCGGCGCGCACCAGCAGCGCCAGGTCGGCGCCCCAGTTGCCGGTGATGACCGAATCGGCGCCGGACGCCTTGATCTTGGCGATATAGGGCGAGAAGTCTTTCACCTGCCCGATCGGGTGCAAATCGTCGCCGGCGATCTTGATGTCGGGCCGCTTGCGCGCCAGGTACTCCTTGGCCGCGCGGCTGACCGCCTGGCCGAAGGCGTAGTTCTGGCCGATGATGTAGACCGACTTGATGTTCTTGTCCGGCGCCATGTAGCTGGTAAGCGCCTCCATCTTCATGTCGGAATTGGCGTCGAAACGGAAATGCCAGAAGCTGCACTTGCTGTTGGTCATGTCCGGATCGATCGCCGCGTAGTTCAGGTAGACGATTTCCTTGCCCGGATTGCGCTCGTTGTGCTTGTTCACCGCGTCCAGCAGCGCCAGGCCCACGCCGGAGCCGTTGCCTTGCGTGATGTAGCGGTAGCCCTGGTCGATGACCGCCTTGAGCTGGGTCAGCGATTCCTGCGGGCTGCCCTTGTTGTCGAAGCCGTTTACTTCGATCTTGTTTTCGCCGGCCCACTTGCCCTTGGTGGCCATGTCGGCGATCAACTGGAAGCTTTTCAGCTGGTTCTGGCCGACCGGGGCGAACGGGCCGGAGAGCGGATCGATGAACGCGATTTTCACGGTCTCGGCCAGCGCGGCCGTGGACAACAGGGTAAGGCTGACAGCAACAGCGAGCTTGCGGTAGGTCATGGTCTCCATCCTTCTTTTGTAGTTGTGGTTGTCCATCTTGCAGCGTCGATTACAACTTTATGCCGTAGGCAGTTTGTACTCCTTATATTGCTCACGCAACTTGTTTTTCTGCACTTTTCCGGTGCCGCCCAGCGGCAGCGCGTCGGCGAAGACCACGTCGTCCGGCAGCCACCACTTGGCGATCTTGCCGTCATAAAAGGCCAGCAACTCCTCGCGGCTCACCTCCATGCCCGGCTTGCGCACGATCACCAGCAGCGGGCGCTCGTCCCATTTCGGGTGCGCGATGCCGATGCAGGCCGCCTGCATCACGGCCGGGTGCGACACGGCGATGTTTTCCAGGTCGATGGTGCCGATCCACTCGCCGCCGGACTTGATCACGTCCTTGCTGCGGTCGGTGATCTGCATATAGCCGTCGGCGTCGATGGTGGCCACGTCGCCGGTCGGGAACCAGCCGTGCTGCAGCGGGTCGCCGCCCTCGTCCTTGTAGTAGGCGGCGATCACCCATGGACCTTTGACCATCAGGTGGCCGTAGCTGCTGCCGTCCCACGGCAATTCCTTGCCGTCGTCGTCGACGATCTTCATGTCCACGCCGTACACCGCGTGGCCCTGCTTGAGCAGGATCTTGCGCTGCTCGTCCTGCGGCAATTCCAGGTGCTTGCCCAGCAATACGCCAGCCGTGCCCAGCGGCGACATCTCCGTCATGCCCCAGGCATGGATCACCTCCACGCCCAGCTCGTCCATCAGGGTGTTCATCATGGCCGGCGAGCATGCCGAGCCGCCGATCACCGTGCGGCGGAAACTGCTGAATTTCAGCTTGTTCTGCAGCATGAAGTTAATCAGGCCCAGCCAGACCGTCGGCACGCCAGCCGAGAAGGTCACTTGTTCGGCCTCGAACAGTTCGTACAGCGACTTGCCGTCCAGCGCCGCGCCGGGGAACACCATCTTGGCGCCGCTCAGCGGCACCGAGTACGGCAAGCCCCAGGCATTCACGTGGAACATGGGCACCACCGGCAGCACCACGTCGCGCGAAGTGACGTTAAGCGCGTTCGGCAGCGCCGAGCCGTAGGCATGCAGCACGGTCGAGCGGTGCGAATACAGTGCCCCCTTCGGATTGCCGGTGGTGCCGGAGGTGTAGCACAGCGTGCAGGCGGAGTTCTCGTCGAACAGCGGCCAGGTGTAGTCGTCCGTATGGCTGGCGATCAGGTCTTCGTAGCACACCAGGTTGGGAATCCTGGTCTCGGCCGGCATGCGGTCGCGGTCGCACATCAGCACGTAGTGCTTGATCTGCCTGCAATGCGCGGCCACCGCCTCCACGGCGGGCAGGAAGGTCAGGTCGAACATCAGCACCTGGTCTTCGGCGTGGTTGATGATGTAGGCGATCTGTTCCGGGTGCAGGCGCGGATTGATGGTGTGCAGCACGGCGCCGGAACCGGACACGGCGTAGTACGCCTCCAGGTGGCGATAGCCGTTCCATGCCAGCGTGGCGACCCGGTCTCCCAGCGCGATGCCCATGCCGTGCAGCGCATTGGCCAGGCGGCGCGCGCGCTGGTGGCAGTCGCGGTAGGTGTAGCGGTGGATGTCGCCCTCGACGCGGCGCGACACAATCAGGCTGTCGCCGAAATGGCGGGCAGCGAATTCCAAGATGCCGGATACAAGCAGGGGCTGATTCATCATCTGCCCCATCAGCGGGCTCTGCGGAAGCGACATTCTGTCTCCTAGGTAACTTTGTCTTTTATGTTATTTCCAAGCGCGAACCCATATTCGTACGTCCGTGCTATTTTCGTCAAACTGTTTCTATGCTGCAGTGCAGCAAACGCCACATTTCGTTGTCCAGGGGAGCGTTACCAAGTGTAACTGGAATGGCAATGCCCGTGCCACCGCCTAGAATCCCCTCTGTGCGTTAAAATTTGGATTTCACCCACCGCCACTGGAACCGTCATCAAAAAGCTGCCTCTGGACAACTCGTTTGCGAGTCTCCCGCCCTCTTTCTACACCCGCCTGATGCCGACACCGCTGCCCGCCCCCTATATGGTGGCGGTCAGTCCGCCGGCAGCGGCCCTGATCGGCCTGGACGCCGCTGCGCTGGCCGAGCAGCAAGCCATCGACATCCTGGCCGGCAACGCGGTACCCGACACCGCCCGGCCGCTCTCGGCGGTGTATTCAGGCCACCAGTTCGGCGTGTGGGCCGGCCAGCTGGGCGACGGCCGCGCCATCCTGCTGGGCGACGTGGCCACGGCCAACGGTCCGATGGAGCTGCAACTGAAAGGCGCCGGCCTGACGCCCTATTCCCGCATGGGCGACGGGCGCGCCGTGTTGCGGTCATCGATCCGCGAATTCCTGTGCTCGGAGGCCATGGCCGCGCTTGGCATCCCCACCTCGCGCGCGCTGTCCGTCACCGGCTCGGACCAGGGCGTGATGCGGGAAACCGTGGAAACCTCGGCAGTCGTGCTGCGCATGGCGCCCACCTTCATCCGTTTCGGCTCGTTCGAACACTGGTCCAGCCGCCAGCAGCCGGCGCAGTTGAAAGTGCTGGCCGACTACGTGATCGACCGCTTTTACCCGCAGTTGCGCACCGAACAGTATCCATACGCGGCATTCCTGGCCGAAGTGACACGCCGCACGGCCGAATTGATGGCCCAATGGCAAGCGGTCGGCTTCATGCACGGCGTCATGAATACCGACAATATGTCCATCCTGGGCGAAACCCTGGATTACGGCCCGTTCGGCTTCATGGAAGCCTTCGACAGCGGCCACATCTGCAACCACAGCGACCAGCAGGGCCGCTACGCCTACGGCATGCAGCCGCAAATCGGCCACTGGAACTGCTATGCGCTGGGCCAGGCGCTGCTGCCGCTGATTAACGATGTCCCCGCCGCCCAGGCTGCGCTGGACGTCTACCAGCCCGCTTTTGCCGCCAGGATGGACGCCCTGCTGCGCGCCAAGCTGGGCCTGGCGACCGAACAGGACGGCGACCGCGAGCTGATGGACGCCATGTTCGCGCTGCTGCAGGAAAATCACGCCGACTTCACCCTGTTCTTCCGCACCTTGAGCAATCTCAAGACCGATACCGATGAGCAGGACCATGATCTTCGGGATGCGTTCATCAACCGCGAGAGCTTCGACGCCTGGGCCAAGCGCTATCGCGCCCGCCTGCGCGCCGAGCACAGCGACGACGCCGCCCGCAAAGTTGCAATGGACGCAGTGAACCCCAAATACGTGCTGCGCAATTACCTGGCGCAAGTCGCAATTGAGAAAGCGCAAAATAAAGACTTTACGGAAGTCGAACGTTTATTGTCAGTTTTGCTGCGCCCATTCAACGAACAGCCAGAAAATGAACGATACGCGGCTTTGCCGCCGGACTGGGCCAGCCATTTGGAAGTTAGCTGTTCTTCTTAAGAAAGTTTTAAACAATGAACGATAAAGTCGTCAAAACCGATGCCGAATGGCGTGCCCAGCTGGACGCAATGGAATACCAGGTGACCCGCCACGCGGCCACCGAGCGCGCCTTCACCGGCAAGTTCTGGGACCACCACGAGCACGGCATTTACACTTGTGTCTGCTGCAACACGCCATTGTTTGCATCCGATACCAAGTTCGACTCCGGCTGCGGCTGGCCTAGCTATTTCGAGCCGCTGAATCCGGCCAACGTAACCGAGGTGGTGGACCGCTCCCATGGTATGCTGCGTACAGAGATCATTTGTGCCGTCTGCGACGCCCACCTGGGCCACGTCTTCCCCGACGGCCCGCCACCTACCGGATTGCGCTACTGCATTAATTCCGCTTCGTTGCGCTTCGACCCGCAAGATTGACCACCAACGTAATTAACCAGCGTCAATAACAACCATAACAACGGCCTCACCATGAAAATCCTGTTCGACTTCCTTCCGCTGCTGGTCTTCTTCGGCTGCTACAAACTGGGCGGCATGCATCCGGAAGCGGCGCAAGCCTTCGTCAACAACTACATGAGCAGCCTGCTGTACGACGGCACGGCGACGGCAGACCAGGCGCCGATGGTGATCGCCACCATGGCCGGCATCCTGGCCAACGCGGCCCAGATCGTTTACCTGAAGCTGCGCGGGCGCAAGGTCGATTTCATGCTGTGGCTGTCGCTGTTCCTGTTTGTCGTGTTCGGCGGCCTGACCATTTATTTCCACGACGAGATCTTCATCAAGTGGAAGCCAACCATGATCTACTGGTGCTTCGCGATCGGCCTGCTGGTGGCGCGCTACTCGTTCAAGAACAACCTGATCCGCAAAGCCATGGGCGCGCAACTCACCTTGCCGGACGAGGTGTGGGAAAAGCTCAACCTGTCATGGACGCTGTTCTTCGCCGCATTGGGCGCCATCAACCTGTTCGTGGCCTTCGTGCTGTTCAAGTCCGACTTCTCTTCCTGGGTCAGCTTCAAGGCTTTCGGCACCACCGGTTTGACATTCGCCTTCATTATCGTCCAGACTATTTACCTCGCTAAATATATGAAGGACGAAGAAGCATGACCGATCCGCGCATCGCCAAGATTGAACAGCGCCTGCGCGCCGCGCTCCAGCCCGCTGAACTGGTGCTGGAAGACGAATCCGCACTGCATGCCGGCCATGCCGGCGCAGCCTCGGGCGGCGGCCATTACCAGCTGCGTATCGTTTCCGATAAATTCGAAGGCCTTAAACTCGTCACAAGACATCGACTCGTGTATGATTCCGTGCACGATATGATGCGTGGGGAGATACACGCATTGGCCATTACCGCACTGGCACCGTCTGAAGTATGATATGCGCGGAGATTTGGAAACAATGAGAGACAACGCGATCACACAAAATCCGGCTCTCCGCAATTAAGAACTTTACCCCTTAGGATTTGAAATAATGAATTTGAAGCCAGCCCGTCTGCTGATCGCACTTATCGCTGTTGTTGCGGCACCCGCTATTGCCCAGAACCTGGCCGTCGTCAACGGCAAGGCTATCCCGTCGTCGCGCGTGGATGCGGTCGTCAAGCAAGTTGTTGCCCAAGGTCAGCAACCGGATTCCCCACAGCTGCGTGAAGCAATCAAGAAAGAAATGATTGGCCGCGAAGTGCTGATGCAGGAAGCGGAAAAGCAGGGTTACTCCAAGAACGCCGACGTCAAGGCCCAGCTGGAGAACGCACGCCAGGCCATCTTCATCAACGCCCTGGTTGGCGAATACGTGAAGAAGAACCCGGTCAAGGACGCCGACATCAAGGCTGAGTACGACAAATTCGTTGCGCAAACCGGCAACAAGGAATACCACGTTCGCCACATCCTGACCGAAACCGAAGCCGAAGCCAACGCCGTCATCGCCAAGCTGAAGGGCGGCGCCAAGTTCGAAGAACTGGCCAAGACCTCGAAAGACACCGGCTCCGCGGCCAATGGCGGCGACCTGGACTGGGCGACCCCATCGTCCTTCCCGAAAGTATTCTCGGATGCCTTCGTGGCCCTGCAAAAAGGCCAGGTTACCGAGAAAGCCGTACAGACCCCGAACGGCTTCCACGTGATCAAAGTCGATGACGTGCGCGAAGCCAAGCTGCCTACCCTGGAAGAAGTGAAGCCGCAAATTTCGGACGCGCTGACCCAGAAGAAGCTGCAGGCTTACCAGGAAGAACTGGTCAAGAAAGCCAAAGTTCAGTAATTAGTCGGCAGTAAGGAACGGCGCCCTTGTGGCGCCGCTATCATTTGGGCTATGCGCACTGCGCTCCCGTGTTTTTTATAGGATGTGATAATGATTTTGAAGCCAGCCCGCCTGTTGTTAGCCCTGATTGCTGTCGTTGCAGCCCCGGCATTCGCACAAAACGTTGCTACCGTTAATGGCAAGGCCATTCCTGCATCGAAAGTTGAGACCATCGTCAAGCAAGTCGTCGCCCAGGGCAAACAGGCCGATTCCCCGCAACTGCGCGAAGCCATCAAGAAAGACCTGATCGGCCGCGAAGTACTGATCCAGGAAGCCGACAAGCAAGGCGTCGGCACCCGCGCCGAAGTCAAAGCCGCGCTGGAAAACACCCGCCAGAGCATCATCATCAACGCCATGCTGGCCGACTACGTGAAGAAGAACCCGGTCTCCGATGCCGACATCAAGGCAGAGTACGACAAGTACAAGGCACAGGTAGGCGACAAGGAATACCACGCTCGCCATATCCTGGTTGAAACCGAGCAGCAAGCCAAGGACATCATCGCCAAGCTGAAAGCCGGCGGCAAGTTCGAAGAGCTGGCCAAGCAGTCGAAAGACGGCTCCGCCAACAACGGCGGCGACCTGGACTGGGCAGCCCCATCGTCCTACGTCAAGCCCTTCTCCGACGCCATGGTGGCCCTGAAGGACGGCCAGATCACTGAAACCCCGGTGAAATCGCAGTTCGGCTATCACGTGATCAAGCTGGAAGGCTCGCGCGCCGCCAAGCTGCCGTCGCTGGACGAAGTCAAAGGCCAGGTGGCAGAAGCGCTGACCCAGAAGAAAGTTGCCGCTTTCCGCGAAGAGCTGATCAAAAAAGCAAAGATCCAGTAATCTTTGCCTGAAGTTGTATCGGAAATGGCACTTGCACCAAAGTGCCATTTTTCATTTGGGGCGCACAAGGCTACTATTGATGCACGACAACAATAGCCAGGAGTGCTTCCGTGAATCTGAAATCCAAAATGACGCTGTGCATAGGCATGGTCTGCCTGTTCTTCGTCTGCGCACTCGGCGTCGCCCTGCAGGGCATGCAGGCCGCCAAGAACCAGTTCCAGAGCTTCCTGGAGCAGGACCAGGCCCTGCTGATGACCGCCACCAATATGTACGCGCAAGGCCTCCAGATGGGCCAGGCGCTGCGCAACGTGGTGCTGGACCCCGCCAACAAGACCGGCCACAAGAACCTGGAAGACGCGGGCGCCGCCTTCAAGGAACACAGCACCACCGCACTCGAGCTGGCGCGCGACAATTCCGCCAACCTGGCCATGTTCCAGAAAGTCTCCGAGTTGCGCAACAAGCAAGCCACCCTGCAAGCCAAGGTCGCCACGCTGGCCAAGGAAGACCAGGCCGCCGCCATCGTCACCCTGAACAAGGAAGAGACGCCGGTATGGCGCGAAATGCGCACTCCGCTGCTCGAATTCATCAAACAGAAGAACGCCGAAGTCAAAGAGACCAAGGCAGCCGTGGTCAGCTCCACCCACCGCATGCTGTTGATCAGCGTCTCGCTCGGCGTTGCCGCCGTGCTGATCGGCGCCGGCATTGCCATCTGGCTGTCCCGCAACGTCATGCACCAACTGGGCGGCGAACCGGACTATGCGGCCAAAACCGCGCACCGCATTGCCAGCGGCGATTTCTCCGTGCGAATTGAAACCGCGCAAGGCGACAACAGCAGCCTGCTGTATGAGATTAAACGGATCCAGGACCACCTGGCTGCCATGGTGCAGCAAATCCGGGCCGGTACCGATACGATTGCCCTCGCCTCCCAGGAAATCGCTTCCGGCAATCTGGATTTGTCCAACCGCACCGAAGAACAAGCCGGTTCATTGGGCCGTACTGCTTCCTCGATGAATCAAATTACCGCGACCGTCAAACAGAATGCCGATAACGCACGCCAGGCAAATGGACTTGCCGCATCCGCTTCCGAGGTTGCACTGAAAGGCGGCGATGTGGTGGAGGAAGTAGTTAAAACCATGAGCTCGATTAACGACTCGTCCCGCAAGATCGTCGATATTATCGGCGTAATCGACGGTATCGCATTCCAGACAAATATCCTGGCATTGAATGCAGCAGTGGAAGCGGCAAGGGCTGGTGAGCAAGGGCGAGGTTTCGCGGTGGTCGCATCCGAAGTCCGGAATCTCGCACAGCGTTCCGCAGCCGCAGCGCGCGAAATTAAAGGCCTGATTGACGATTCAGTTCAGAAAGTGGACGCCGGCAGCCGGCTGGTGGACCAGGCCGGCACGACGATGCAGGAAATCGTCAATAGCGTCAAACGGGTGACGGATATTATGGCCGAGATCAGCCACGCCAGCCAGGAACAAACAGCGGGCATTGAACAAGTTAATATCGCCATTAGCCAGATGGACCAGGTCACCCAGCAGAATGCCGCGCTGGTGGAAGAAGCCGCTGCAGCGGCGGCGTCGATGCAGGACGAGTCATCCAATCTCGCCCAGGTGGTAAGCCGCTTCAAGCTATAAGCCCGCTGCGCGGCAACGGCGCTCTGCGGAGCGCCTTTTTTTCGCCTATCCGATACCAGATTCCGGCATGATCAAGCCAGCTTCTGGCATACTTTAGCCCATGAGCACCGAATTTCTCCAGCAAGTGCAGGCCGCGCTGCAATCTATCGCCGATCCGGACCGCGCAAAAGGAATGCGCGCCTATATGCGCGATCAATTCGAGTACCTGGGCGTCCCAGCGCCGGCGCGCCGCACCGCTTTGAAAATGCAGTTGCGCCAATTAACAGGCAGCGGGCCCGCCCATCTGATTGCGCTCGCAAATGAATTATGGGACCTTCCCGAACGCGAGTACCAATATGCCGCGCTGGACCTGCTGGACATGCACCGCAAAGAACTCGGCATAACAGATATTCCCGCCCTGCTCTCCCTCGTCGTTAAAAGATCATGGTGGGATACTGTGGATGCATTAGCCGGCATCATAGGCAAAGTATTACGCGGCCAACACGAATATATGGACGATGCACTGGCCCATGAGAATTTCTGGATGCGCCGCATCGCCCTGCTGCACCAGCTTGGCTGGCGCGGCAATACCGACAGCGGCAAGCTCTATGCATATTGCCTCGCACTAGCGCATGAAAAGGAATTCTTTATCCAGAAAGCGATTGGCTGGGCACTGAGGGATTATGCACGTCACGCCCCCGATGAAGTTCGCGCCTTCACCCGGAAGCACAAGGACTCGCTGCCCGCACTCAGCTACCGCGAAGCCAATAAGCATATCTGACAGGGATATATTCCGCAGCGCATGGCAACCATTACGTCCGGCGCATTAGCAAGGCAAAGGCGGCCTGCTATTCTGTCCCGATGGACAGACTCTCTACATCAGGCCAGGCCGCATTAACGCCGCCCGGCATCACCAGCCCCGCCGAATGGCAAACGCGGATTGATCTCGCGGCCTGCTACCGGCTATGCGCCCGATTCGGATGGGACGACGGCATATACACCCACATATCCGCCGCCGTTGCCGGCGAGCCGGGGCACTATTTAATCAACCCCTTCGGATTCCGTTTCGACGAAATCCGCGCCTCCAATCTGGTCAAGGTGGACCGCAGCGGCAATATCGTCTGCCGCTCCCAGCACACGGTCAACAAAGCCGGCTTCGCCCTGCACGGCGCGGTGCATGCAGCCCGCCCGGACGCAGCCTGCGTCATGCATCTGCACAACCCCAACGCCATCGCGGTCGGCATGCAAGGTCCCGGTTTGCAGCCGCTGTCGCCCTACGCCCTGCGCTTCTACGGCGAACTCGCCTACCACGACTACGAAGGCCTGGACATGACGCCAGCCGAACAAGCGCGCCTGACGGCCAATCTGGCCCGGCACCCCGCCATGCTGCTGCGCAACCACGGCAGCATGACGATCGGCCGCACCATAGCCGAAGCGTTCGTGCTGATGCAAACGCTGGACCAGGCCTGCCGTGTCCAGCTGCTCGCCCAGTCCGCCTGCATGCCGCTCCGCCAACCCAGCGAAGCCGTGTGCCGCAAGGCGCAGCGCGAGCTGGTTGGCGACGGCAGTCCCGAAGGCCAGCTCGAATGGCCGGCCCTGCTGCGCCAGCTCGACGCCACCACCCCCACCTACCGCACCTGAGGAGCCGCCATGCCCACCATCAACGTCCAGCTCTTCGAAGGCCGCAGCCCCGAGCAAAAGCGCGCCTTCGTCAAAGCCATCACCGAAGCCACCTGTGCCACGCTGGGATCGACACCCGACTCCGTGGACGTCCTCATCCATGAAGTCAAGAAAGAGCACTGGGCCACTGCCGGCCGCCTCTGGTCCGACGAATAAAGTTTCCGAAAACACAAATGGGGTCAGGGTTAATTATTTTTGAAATGTTTCAAAAATAATTAACCCTGACCCCATTTTGCTGTGCGGGAATATGAAATGAAAAAAAGCCGGGCGGACCCGGCTTTGGTAGCTTGCGAGGCTGACTTAGCCGATGAACTTGCGGGCGTTGCGGAACATGCGCATCCATGGGGAGTCTTCGCCCCACGATTCGGGGTGCCACGATTGCTGCACGCTGCGGAATACGCGTTCAGCGTGCGGCATCATCACCGTGAAGCGGCCGTCGGCCGTGGTCACCGACGTCAGGCCTTGCGGCGAGCCGTTCGGATTGTACGGGTAGGCTTCGGTGGCGGCGCCCTTGTTGTCGATGAAGCGCAGGGCTGCGATCGCTTCGCCAATGTTGCCGGTCTGCGTGAAGTCGGCGTAGCCTTCGCCGTGGGCGATGGCAATGGCGGTCTGGGTGCCGGCCATGCCCTGGAAGAAGATCGACGGCGAGTCCAGCACTTCCACCATCGAGAAGCGTGCTTCGAATTTTTCCGATTTGTTGGTGGTGAACTTGGGCCACGCGTGCGCGCCCGGGATGATGGACTTGAGGTTGCTCATCATCTGGCAACCGTTGCACACGCCCAGGCCGAAGGTGTCGCTGCGGCCGAAGAAGCGCGCGAACTGCTCCGCCATCGCCGGGTTGAACAGGATGGACTTGGCCCAGCCTTCGCCCGCGCCCAGCACGTCGCCGTAGGAGAAGCCGCCCACGGCAATGATGCCCTGGAAGTCGTCCAGCCTGACGCGGCCGGCAATCAGGTCGCTCATGTGCACGTCGACAGCGGCAAAGCCGGCCTGGTGCATGACCCACGCGGTTTCAATGTGCGAATTGACACCCTGCTCGCGCAGGATGGCAACGCGCGGACGCGCGCCAGTGGCCAGGAACGGCGCGGCCACGTTGTCCGACGGGTCGAACGTCAGCTTCGGCGAGATGCCGGGATCGGCCAGGTCCAGCAGGCGGTCGTATTCGGCGTCGGCCGTGGCCGGGTTTTCGCGCATGCGCGATACACGCCAGCTGGTTTCGCTCCACAGGCGGTGCAGCTCGAAGCGCTGCTGGCTGTAGATGGTCTTGGCGTCACGCGTGAATTCGATCACGCCACGGTCGTTCGGCTTGCCGATGATGTGGCTGCACGCGCCCAGGTTGAACGAGCGCAGCACGTCCATGACCAGCGATTTCTCGTCGGCGCGCACTTGCACCACCGCGCCCAGTTCTTCGTTGAACAGCGCCTTGAGCGTCTGCTCGTTGCGGCGTTCGCCGATCTGCGCGGCCCAGTTCTTGGCGTCGCCCTGGTCGGCGCCGTGGCCGGCGTCCAGCGTCAGGATGTCGAGGTTGATCGACAGGCCGGCGCGGCCGGCGAAGGCCATCTCGGCCAGCGTGCCGAACAGGCCGCCGTCCGAACGGTCGTGGTAGGCCAGCAGCTTGCCGTCCTGGTTCAGTTGCTGGATGGCCGTGAAGAAGGCTTTCAGGTCTTCGGCGCTGTCGACGTCCGGCGCTTCGTTGCCCAGCTGGCCCATCACCTGCGCCAGCGCGGAGGCGCCCATGCGGTTCTTGCCGCGGCCCAGGTCGATCAGGATCATGACGGTGTCGCCCGCGTCCGTGCGGATCTGCGGGGTCAGCGATTTGCGCACGTCGTACACCGGCGCGAAGCCGGACACGATCAGCGATACCGGCGACATCACGGCCTTGCTCTGGTCTTCGTCCTTCCAGGTGGTGCGCATGGACAGCGAGTCCTTGCCCACCGGGATCGAGATGCCCAGCGCCGGGCACAGTTCCATGCCGACCGCCTGCACGGTGTCGTACAGCGCGGCGTCCTGGCCCGGCTGGCCGCAGGCGGCCATCCAGTTGGCGGACAGTTTGATGTCTTCGATCGAGCGGATCGGCGCGGCAGCCAGGTTGGTCACCGTTTCGCCAACGGCCATGCGGCCCGAGGCCGGCGCGTTGATCACGGCCAGCGGGGTGCGCTCGCCCATCGCCATCGCTTCGCCCAGGTAGCCTTCATAGCTCATGGCGGTGACGGCGCAGTCGGCCACCGGCACCTGCCACGGGCCGACCATCTGGTCGCGCACGGACATGCCGCCCACGGTGCGGTCGCCGATGGTGATCAGGAAGGATTTGTCGCCCACGGTCGGCAGCAGCAGCACGCGCCTGGCGGCTTCTTCCAGCGAGATGCCGGTCAGGTCGATGGCCGGGTAGTCGTTCTGCACGTGGTGCACATCGCGCTGCATCTTGGGCGGTTTGCCCAGCAGGACGTCCATCGGCATGTCGACCGGGCTGTCGCCCATTTCGCCGTCGATCAGCTTGAGCTGGCGTTCTTCGGTGGCGGTACCGACCACGGCGAACGGGCAGCGCTCGCGGTCGCACATGGCCTTGAAGGCAGGCAGGTCGTTCGGCGCGATGGCCAGCACGTAGCGTTCCTGCGATTCGTTGGACCAGATTTCCTTCGGCGCCATGCCCGATTCTTCCAGCGGGATCTTGCGCAGGTCGAACAGCGCGCCGCGCTTGGCGTCATTGGTGATTTCCGGGAAGGCGTTCGACAGGCCGCCGGCGCCCACGTCGTGGATCGAGATGATGGGGTTGTTCGGCCCCAGCTGCCAGCAGCCGTTGATCACTTCCTGGGCGCGGCGTTCCATTTCCGGGTTGCCGCGCTGGACCGAGTCGAAGTCCAGGTCGGCAGTGTTGGTGCCGGTGGCCATCGAGGAAGCGGCCGAGCCGCCCATGCCGATGCGCATGCCCGGACCGCCCAGCTGGATCAGCAGGCTGCCGACCGGGATGTCGTTCTTGTGCGTGTGCTGGCCGGAGATGTTGCCGATGCCGCCGGCAATCATGATGGGCTTGTGGTAGCCGTACACGGTGTCCGGCGTGCCGGCGGTCTGCGTGCCGACGTTCTGCTCGTAGGTGCGGAAGTAGCCGCCCAGCACAGGACGGCCAAATTCGTTGGAGAACGCGGCACCGCCCAGCGGGCCGTCGATCATGATCTGCAGCGGCGAGGCGATGCGGTCGGGCTTGCCGTAGGCTTTCGACGCGTTTGCGTCACTGCTGCGCTGGGCGTACGGCGCGGTCACCGAAGCGGCGTTTTCCCAGGCCTGCACGGCGCCCGGGATCATCAGGTTCGATACGGTGAAGCCGCACAGGCCGGCTTTCGGCTTGGCGCCGCGGCCGGTCGCGCCTTCGTCGCGGATCTCGCCGCCGGCGCCGGTGGAGGCGCCCGGGAACGGGGAAATCGCGGTCGGGTGGTTGTGCGTCTCCACCTTCATCAAGGTGTGCGTCAGCTCGGTGGTGGCGGCGTATTCATTGCCGGCGCCCTGCGGGAAGAAGCGCGATACGACGGCGCCTTCCATGATCGACGAGTTGTCGCTGTAGGCCACGATGGTGCCTTTCGGCTGCTTCTCGTGGGTGTTCTTGATCATCTTGAACAGCGACTTGTCCTTCGTTTCGCCGTCGATGGTCCAGTCGGCGTTGAAGATCTTGTGGCGGCAGTGTTCGCTGTTCGCTTGCGCGAACATCATCAGTTCCACGTCGGTCGGGTTGCGCTGGGCCTTGGTAAAGGCGTCGTGCAGGTAGTCCACTTCATCTTCCGACATGGCCAGGCCGAGATCGGTATTGGCTTTTTCCAGCGCCTGCTTGCCGGCGCCCAGCACGTCGATCGCTTCCAGCGGCCTGGCTTCCAGCGTGCGGAACAGGCCGGCGGCCTCGTCGGCGTGGCGCAGCACGGAATCGGTCATGCGGTCGTGCAGCAGCGCTGCCACGGCCTCGGCCTGCTCGGCCGACATCTTGCCGGCGCCGATGCTGCTGCCCAGGAAACCGGCTTTCAGGTGGATGCGGTAGGCCACGCCGCGCTCGACGCGCTTGATATGGGCCATGCCGCAGTTGTGCACGATGTCGGTGGCCTTGGATGCCCATGGCGAAATGGTGCCGAAACGCGGGATCACGACAAATTCTTCGACCGCGCCGCCGTCGGCCAGTTCGGCCTGGGCGGGCTCGCCATAGGTCAGCAGCCCTTGCAGGCGGCTGGTGTCGTCGCTGGACAGCGGCGTGGCGGCGTCGATGAAGTGCAGATGGCGCGCCTGCACGGCCGTAATGGCGGGCAGCACGGCTTGCAGTTGAGTGAGGAGGCGTTGGCTACGGAATGCAGACAGGGCGTTAGAACCCGGCAAAATCAACATGGTTGGGAGGTGGTTGAGCAGCGTGGCTGCGGATTAAAGAAGAAATCTGTGCGGCTAAAATCCTTTGCCCGGCATTATACCCTGTTAGCACCTCCCCGGGCAGGGTCCGCTATACAGCTTTGTCAGGCGCAGACCGGGGGGCTCGTGCCCTGCAAGCAACATTTTTGCTGTATAAGTGCTGCGGCGCACCCAAATGCGGCTATCCTTGGAGTATGCTGGAAAAAAAGTACGCCCGGCCTGAGAGAAAGAAGATGCCAGACTATAGCAACCTGTCGGTCCTGATCGTCGACCCCAACCAGGGTATGCGCGCCAGTGTCCACAATATGCTGACCCAGGTGAACATCACCAAGGTGGAACACGCCGTCAGCGCCGGCACGGCCATCCGGGCACTGAACAAGCGCGATTTCGATGTCATCCTGTGCGAATACGACCTGGGCAGCGCCGGCGGCAGCGACGCCGGCCAGGACGGCCAGCAGCTGCTGGAGGACCTGCGCCTGCACCGCGTGATCAGCCAATGGGCCATCTTCATCATGCTTACCTCGGAGGGCGTGTACAGCAAGGTGGTGAGCGCGGCCGAGCTGCTGCCTACCGACTATATATTGAAGCCGTTCACCGTGGATGTGCTGTCGCAGCGCATTGGCCGCGCCCTTGAGCGGCGCGCCACCTTCCTGCCTGTCTACCAGATGATCAGCTCGGGCAAGGCGCGCGAAGCCATCGCCGCCTGCCTCGGCAACGAGGCCGCCCTGCCCCGCTACGCCACCGACTACGCGCGCCTGCGCGCCGAGCTGCTGGTCAGCCTGGACCGCCTGCCGGAGGCCGAACAGGCCTATACCGCCATCGTCGCCGGCAAGCCGCTGGGCTGGGCGCAACTGGGCCGCGCGCGCTGCGCCTTCGCGCTGAAGCGCTATCCGGACGCCCAGGCGCAGCTGGAAACCCTGGTGGCCGACAACCCCAAGCTGATGGCGGCCTACGACCTGCTGGCCCAGGTGCTGCGCGCCCAGCGCAAGGACCAGGAGGCGCAGAAAGTGCTGGAAGACGCGGTCGCCATTTCCCCGCACATGGTGTCCCGCTTGCGCAGCCTGGGCGACGTGGCGTACGCCACCGGCGACGTCGATGCGGCCGAGAAGGCGTTCAAGCAGGTGGTGGCCAAGGCCAAGTACTCGGAGTTCCGCGACCCGGCCGACCATGTGAACCTGGTGCGCACCCTGGTCAGGAAAGGCGACGCCAGCGGCGCCTCGGCCGTGATCCGCGACATGGAACGTTCGCTGCGCAGCGGCCCGGACGTGGAAGTATGCCGTGCCTATTCGTCGTCCATGCTGCAGGAATTGAACGGCAAGCCGGACGCGGCGGCGGCCGAACTGGCCAAGGCCATGGCGCTGCTGTCCGAAGCCACCGGCATGTCCAGCAACATCAAGCTGGGCCTGGCGCACAGCTGCCTGGTGAACCGCATGGACGAGCAAGCGGCGCTGCTGTTCTCCGAATTGACCAAGGACCCGGACAGCGGCGTGAGCGCCGAGGACGTGGTGGGCCTGTGCGCCCAGGCCGGGCGCGAGGACGTGGCGCGCAGCTACGACCAGCAGCTGGACCTGGAAGTGGACGCCATGGTGCGCCAGGCTGCCGAGAAAAGCCGCAACGCCGACCTGCCGGGTGCGGTCGACGTGCTGCAGCAGGCCTTGCGCAAGCGCCCCGAACACAAAGGTTTGTGGACCGTGGCTGCGACCGCCATGCTGCGCCGGATTATGGATCTGGGATGGGACGCCACCCTGGCCGTGCAATGCACCGGGCTGCTGCGCCGCATCCGCGACGACAATCCGGCCCACCCGCTGCTGCCCGGCCTGATCGCGCAGTACTCCGCCATCCGCCAGAAATACGCGCCTGCCGTGGCGGCCTCCGCCGCCGCGGACACCGCCGCCACGCCGACGCAGCATCCGGCTGCCGCCCCTGCCACCGTGGAGTCCCGCTGATGCAAGATTACGCCGAACTCTCCGTCCTGCTGGTGGACCCGAATCCCGGCATGCGCGCCAGCCTGCGCAACATGCTGAACCAGTCCGGCATCACCCGCATCGACGATGCCGTCAGTTCCGGCACCGCCATCCGCCAGTTGGGCAAGCGGATGTACGACCTGGTGCTGTGCGAGTACGACCTGGGCAGCGGCAGCGGCGACAACGGCCAGGACGGCCAGCAGCTGCTGGAGGACCTGCGGCACCACAAGCTGATCGGCCCGTGGACCATATTCATCATGCTCACTTCGGAAGGCGTGTACGGCAAAGTGGTCAGCGCCGCCGAGCTGCTGCCGTCGGACTACATCCTGAAGCCGTTTACGGTGGAAGTGCTGCTGCAGCGCATCGCCAAGGCGGTGGGCCGGCGCACCGCCTTCCTGCCCATCTACGAGAAAATCACGCAGGGCGACGTGCGCGGCGCCATCGCCGCGTCCACCGCGGCCGAAGCCAACCATCCGCGCCACGCCACCGACTTTGCCCGCCTGCGCGCCGAGCTGTTCTTCGGCGAGGGCCAGCTGGCCGAGGCGGAACTGGCCTACCACACCATCCTGGCTGGACGCCCGATAGGCTGGGCGCACCTCGGCCTGGCGCGTTGCCAGTTTGCCGCCCAGCGCTACGACGACGCCCTGCTCACGCTCGACAAGCTGCTGTCGCAGAACCCCAAGTACATGGCCGCCTATGACTTGCTGGCGCGCACCCACGAGGCGCTGGGCCAGGCGGTGCAGGCCAAGAAGGTGCTGGAGGATGCGGTGGCGATCTCGCCGCACATGGTGAGCCGTTTGCGCCACCTGGGCACGGTGGCCTATGAGACCGGCGACATCGGCATGGCCGAGAAAGCCTTCAAGCAAGTGGTGGCGAAAGCCAAGTACTCCGAATTCCGCAACCCGGAAGACCATGTCAACCTGGTCAAGGCCCTGGTCAAGAAAGGTGACGCCAACCAGGCCAGCGGCGTAATCCGCGACCTGGAGCGCTCGCTGCGCGGCAACGCCAACACCGAAGTGTGCCGCGCCATCTCCGCCGCCCTGCTGCTGGACCTGACCGGCAACGATACGGCCGCGGCCAGCGAACTGAGCAATGCTGTGGCCGCCGTCGCGCTGGCCAAGGGCTTGTCCAGTCCGCTCAAACTCAACCTGGTGCAAAGCTGCCTCAAGCACAAACTGGACAAGGATGCCGCCGGCGTCGTCATCGATATGATGAACGACAGCGACAGCGGCCTGTCGATGGAGCAAGCGGTGGGCGTGTTCGAGCAGGCCGGCCGGCACGACCTGGCGCGCGGCATCGGCGAACAGATCACGCACCAGGTGGAAGAGCTGCTGGAAAGCGCCGCCGGCCACCTGGAACAGGGCGACCACCGCGCGGCGGTCAGCTCGCTCAACATGGCATTGCGCAAGAGCCCGGGCAACCTGCCGGTGCTGTACGCCACCACCAGCGCCATGCTGCGCCAGCTCGACGAGCTGGGCTGGGAAGCGCCGCTGGCCGAACAGGCAAGCCACCTGCTGCAGCGCCTGGGCCGCATCGACAGCGGCAACCCGGACTACGACATGCTGATGCAGCAATACAGCGCCACCCAGCGCAAGTACGGCATTTCCACCACGGCTTAGGCTCAGCCCTTGCCGTAGCCGCCCCCGCCCGGCGTTTCGATGATGAACACGTCGCCCGGGGCCATATCGGTCTTGCCGATATGGCCCAGCTGCTCGATGCTGCCGTCCGCGCGCTGCACCAGGTTGCGCCCGACCTGGGCCGGCTGCCCGCCGGCCATGCCGAACGGCGCGTGCAGGCGGTTGTTGGACAGGATGGCGGCCGTCATGGCCTCCAGGAAGCGCACCTTGCGCACGCCGCCATTCCCACCGCGCCAGCGCCCCGCGCCGCCCGAACCCTGGCGGATCTCGTAGCTCTCCAGCCGCACCGGGAAGCGGAACTCCAGGATCTCCGGGTCCGTCAGGCGCGAGTTGGTCATATTGGTCTGCACCACCGAGGTGCCGTCGAAGCCCTCGCCCGCGCCCGAACCGCCGCTGATGGTCTCATAGTACTGGTAGCGCGCGTTCCCGAACGTGAAGTTGTTCATGGTGCCCTGCGACGCGGCCAGCACCCCCAGCGCGCCGTACAGCGCATTGGTGATGCAGGTCGACGTCTCCACATTGCCCGAGACCACCGACGCCGGATAGTGCGGATTGAGCATGGAACCCGGCGGTATCAGCACGCGCAGCGGCTTGAGGCAGCCCGCGTTGAGCGGAATCTCGTCATCCACCAGCGTACGGAACACGTACAGCACCGCCGCCATGCACACGGCAGACGGCGCGTTGAAGTTGTTCTCCAGCTGCGCCGAGGTGCCGCTGAAATCGATCTCGGCGCTGCGCCCGGCCCGGTCCACCCGCACCGCCACCTGGATCTGCGCGCCGTTGTCCAGCTTGAGCGTGTAGCTGCCGTCGTGCAGCGCGCCGATCACGCGGCGCACGGCCTCTTCGGCGTTGTCCTGCACGTGGCCCATGTAGGCGCGCACCACGTCCAGCCCGAAGTGCGCCACCATCTTGCGCAGTTCCTCCACGCCTTTCTGGTTGGCCGCCACCTGGGCCCGCAGGTCGGCCATGTTCTGGTCCGGATTGCGCGCCGGGTACTTTGCGCCGGCCAGCAGCGCGCGGGTTTCAGCGTCCCGCAGCTGGCCGCCCGAGGCACCGTCCACCAGCTTGAAGTTGTTGATCAATACACCCTCTTCCTCGATGCTGCGCGAGTCCGGCGGCATCGAGCCGGGCGTGGTGCCGCCGATATCGGCGTGGTGGCCGCGCGAGCCGACATAGAACAGGATCTCCTTGCCCGCCTCGTCGAACACAGGGGAAATCACCGTCACGTCAGGCAAATGCGTGCCGCCGTTGTACGGGTCGTTCAGCATGTAGACGTCGCCCGCATGCATCTGCCCGGCGTTCTCGCGCATCACGGTCTTGATGCTCTCGCCCATGGAGCCCAGGTGCACCGGCATGTGCGGCGCGTTGGCGATCAGGTTGCCGTCGGCGTCGAAGATGGCGCAGCTGAAGTCCAGGCGCTCCTTGATATTGACCGAGTAGGCCGTGTTCTGCAGCCGCAGGCCCATTTGCTCGGCAATCGACATGAACAGGTTGTTGAAGATCTCCAGCATCACCGGCTCGGCGGTGGTGCCGATGGCGCGCCGCTCGGGCAGCGCCTCGACCCGCGTGAGCACCAGGTGGTCGTGCGGGGTGACGACCGCTTGCCAGCCCGGCTCCACCACCGTGGTGGCATTGGCTTCGGCGATGATGGCAGGGCCAGTGATGACGTCGCCGATGCGCGTGTCTTGCCGCTGGTAGAGCGGCGTGTCGCGCCAGGCGCCGGCCGCGTACATCGGCACCACGGCCGACGCTTGCAGCCCGCCTGCGCGCGGCGCCTGCTGCGGCGCCGCCTCCGCCGGCGCATCCGAGGCGCCGACCGCTTCCACCGACACCGCCTCCACGATCAGCGCCTTGTGCTGCATCAGGAAGGAGAAGCGTTTTTTGTAGGCCGCTTCGAACTGCGCCGTCATGCTGTCCACGCTGTCGAACAGCACGATCAGCGCGGAATCCGTGCCTTCGTAGCGCAGGTGCACGCGGCGTATCAGCGAAATGCGGCCGGCTGCCACGCCTTGCCGCAGCAGCTCGGCGCGCGCTTCCTCGCCCAGCGCGGCCAGCCGGTCCGAAAGATCCTGCTCGCCGCCCTCGGCCAGCCGCACCTCGACAGCCGCCTCGCGCATCGCGGCCTGGTCGGCCAGGCCCATGCCGTAGGCCGACAGCACGCCCGCCAGGGAATGGATGAATACCGTTTTCATGCCCAGCGCATCGGCCACCAAACAGGCATGCTGCCCGCCGGCGCCGCCGAAGCTGGTCAGCGTGTAGTCGGTGACGTCATGGCCGCGCTGCACGGAAATCTGCTTGATCGCGTTGGCCATATTGCCCACCGCGATTTCGATAAAGCCGGCTGCCACCTGCTCCGGCGTGGCCGGCACCGGCGGCGCAGCCGCGTTGGCTGCCGCGGCCGCATTGATCTCGCCGGCCAGCGCGGCGAAGCGCTCGCGTACCGCGCCGGCATCCAGCGGCTGCCGGCCATCCGCGCCGAACAGCCTGGGGAAATGGCCGGACTGGATTTTGCCCAGCATGACGTTGCAGTCCGTGACCGCCAGCGGCCCGCCGCGCCGGTAGCTGGCCGGGCCCGGGTTGGCGCCGGCGCTGTCCGGTCCCACGCGGAAGCGGCTGCCGTCGAAATGCAGCACCGAGCCGCCGCCCGCCGCCACGGTGTGGATACTCATCATCGGCGCGCGCATGCGCACGCCGGCCACCTGGGTCTCGAACACGCGCTCGAAATCGCCCGAAAAGTGCGACACGTCGGTCGAGGTGCCGCCCATGTCGAAGCCGATGATGCGCTCGAAGCCGGCCAGCCGGCTGGCCCGCACCATGCCCACAATGCCGCCCGCCGGTCCGCTCAGGATGCTGTCCTTGCCCTGGAAGGCACGCGCATCCGTCAAGCCGCCGTTGGACTGCATGAACTGCAAGTTCACGCCGGGCAGCTCGGCCGCCACCTGGTCCACATAGCGCCGCAGGATGGGCGACAGATAGGCGTCCACCACCGTGGTGTCGCCGCGCGCCACCAGCTTCATCATCGGACTGACCAGGTGCGACACCGATACCTGCGTATAGCCGATTTCGCGCGCAATGACCGCCACCGCAGCCTCGTGCGCGCTGTGGCGGTAACCGTGCATGAAGACTATGGCCAGCGAGCGCAGCCCCTTGTCGTAGGCCGCCTGCAGCCCGGCGCGCGCCGCGTCCGCGTCCAGCGCCTGCACCACCTCGCCGTGCGCGCCCATGCGCTCGTCGATTTCCACCACTTGGCTGTACAGCAGCTCGGGCAGCACGATGTGGCGGTCGAACAGGCGCGGGCGATTCTGGTAGGCGATGCGCAGCGCATCGCGGAAGCCGCGCGTGATGGCCAGCGCGGTTGGCTCGCCCTTGCGCTCCAGCAGCGCGTTGGTGGCCACCGTGGTGCCCATCTTGACCGCCTCGATGCGCGCCGCCGGCACCGGTTCGCCCGCAGCCACGCCCAGCAGGTGGCGGATGCCGGCGATCGCCGCGTCGCGGTACTGCTCAGGATTCTCGGACAGCAGCTTGTGCGTGCGCAGGCCGCCATCCGGCATGCGCGCCACGATATCGGTGAACGTACCGCCACGATCGATCCAGAACTGCCAGTCCATATGCTCTACCTCCAGCTATGCGAGAAGCGCTTATTGTAGTGTGCATGGCAAGGCTTGGGTGTTCGATATGGACGCAATGCGGTGGCAGTTCAGCAATGCACGCTGGATGCTAGAATGACATCATCTCCACTGCCATGGCCAGCCATGAATCCCCTCTACACTGTCGCCGAGATCCGCCTGATTGAGCACACCGCCGCGCAGCGCCTGCCGGCGGGCGCACTGATGCAACGGGCCGGCCAGGCCGGGGCCAACGCCGCGCTGGACCTGCTGCCATTTTCCACCAGCCGCGCGCGCGTGCTGGTGCTGGCCGGACCCGGCAACAATGGCGGCGACGCGCTCGAAACGGCGGCCCACCTGGCTTACGCCGGCGCCCAGGTCAGCATCCTGCATTTCGACGGCGCCGCATCGGCTATGCCGGCCGCCACTTCGCCTGAGCGCGAACACGCGCTGCAACGCGCGCGCACCAGTGCCGCCGTATTCGAGGAGCTGGGCCTGGAGGCGATCGCCAGCATAGAGTGGAACCTGGTGGTCGACGGCCTGTTCGGCATAGGCCTGAAGCGCCCGCTGGAAGGGCATCTGCGCGCGCTGGTGGCCGCCGTCAACGGCCTGTCCTGCTCGCGCCTGGCGCTGGACGTGCCGAGCGGCCTGGATGCCGACACCGGTGCCATCGTCGGCCCCAACGGGGTAGCGCTGCGCGCCACGCACACCGTCACCTTCATAGGCGACAAGCCCGGCCTGCACACCTGCGAAGGCCGCGACCATGCCGGCCTGGTGCAGGTTTCGCGCCTGGACCTGGACGCCTCGCTGTTCCAGCCTTCGCGCCAGCACCTGAACGACGTCAAGTTCTTCGTGCGCCACGCGCGTGCCCGGCGCCACAACACGCACAAGGGCAGCTACGGCAACGTGGCGGTGCTGGGCGGCGCGCACGGCATGGCCGGCGCGCCCATCCTGGCCGCGCGCGCCGCGCTGCTCACCGGCGCCGGCCGCGTCTACGCCTGCTTCGCCGACCACGCGCCCGCCTACGACAGCGCCCACCCCGAACTGATGTGCCGCCAGGCCGGCGACTTCGACTTCGACAGCGCCGTGGTGGTGGCCGGCCCCGGCCTCGGCACGGCGCGCGCCGCGCACGGCCTGCTGGCGCGCGCCATCGCCAGCGCCAGTCCCGCCGTGCTGGACGCGGACGCGCTCAACCTGCTGGCGGCCGACCCGGCCCTGCAGAACGCGCTGGCCGAGCGCGCGGGCGCCACGCTGCTCACGCCGCACCCGCTGGAGGCGGCGCGCCTGCTGGGCATTTCAGTTTCAGAAGTGCAGGCCGACCGTCCCTCGGCCGCGCGCCAGCTGGCCGCGCGCATGCAGGCGGTGGTGGTGCTGAAGGGCTCCGGCACGGTGCTGGCCGAGCCGCAGGGCCAGACGGTCATCAACACCACCGGCAATCCCGCGCTGGCCACGGCGGGCACCGGCGACGTGCTGGCGGGCCTGTGCGGCAGCCTGCTGGCGCAAGGGTGGCCGGTATGGGAAGCGGCGCTGGCGGCGGTGTGGCTGCACGGCATGGCGGCGGACGTGCTGGTCACCGAGGGCGCCGGGCCGATCGGCCTGAGCGCCGGCGAACTGATACCGGCCATCCGCACGGCGCTGAACCGCATGGTCCAGCACCACGGGCGCTGATGGCGCTGAGCTAGACGATGCGCCCGGCGGCGATGGTGATGACGCGCCCGCAGCGGGCGGCGATGGACGGGTCGTGCGTCACCAGCACCAGGGTGGAGCCGTGCTCGCGGTTCAGTTCGAACATCAGCTGGATCACCGCTTCGCCTGTGGCCGCGTCCAGCGAACCGGTCGGCTCGTCGGCAAACAGCAGCGGCGGCTCGCCGACAAACGCGCGCGCCAGCGCCACGCGCTGCTGTTCGCCGCCGGACAAATACTTGGGATAATGCTTCAGGCGGCTGGACAGTCCCACCCGGCCCAGCATGGCCTCGGCCTTGGCGCGGGCGCTGGCGTCGCCGGCCAGCTCCAGCGGCAGCATCACGTTCTCCAGCGCCGTCAGGTGCGCCAGCAGCTGGAAGGACTGGAACACAAAACCCAGCTTGGCCTTGCGCACGGCGGCGCGGCCATCCTCGTCCAGCGCGTAGATATTGCTGCCGTCCAGGTGCACGCTGCCGGTGCTGGGCGAGTCCAGCCCGGCCAGCAGGCCCAGCAAGGTGGACTTGCCGGAGCCCGACGCACCAACGATGGCAAGCGTCTCGGCCTTTTGCACGGTAAAATCCACGCTGTGCAGGATGGTCAGCTCGCCGCTGGCATCGGCCACGCGTTTGCTCAGGCCCGCCACCACGATGGCCGCCTGGCCGGCCGCGCTGGCCGGCACAGTGCCGCTGTCCAGCATGGATGGCGAATCCGGAATGAAATTGCTGGACGCTTTAGGGAATTCAGGCATGGTCTTCTTGAAAAAATTACGTCAGGTTCTGTGGCTGCCGGTGGTGGCGCTGTGCTTGTTGAGCGCCGCCGCAAGCGCCTATTCTGCACCAAAAACCGTGCTGGTGCTGGGCGACAGCCTGTCAGCCGAGTACGGCCTGGCGCGCGGCGCAGGCTGGGTGTCGCTGCTCGAGCAGAAACTGCAGGCGCAGAAAATCGACGCGCGCATCGTCAACGCCAGCGTCAGCGGCGAGACCACCAGCGGCGGCCGCACCCGCCTGCCGGCGCTGCTGAGCAAGCACCAGCCGTCCATCGTGGTCATCGAACTGGGCGCCAACGACGGCCTGCGCGGCCTGCCGGTGGCCGCCGCCGAAGCCAATCTGCGCGCCATGGTCGCGCAGGCGCGTGGCGCCGGCGCCCAGGTGCTGCTGGTGGGGATGCGCATGCCGCCCAACTACGGCCGCGACTACGCCGACAAATTCTTCGCCATGTTCGGCGCGCTCAGCAAGGAAGTGAAAGCGCCGCTGGCGCCCTTCATGCTTGACGGCGTGGCCGACAAGACCGAACTGTTCCAGCCGGACCGCCTGCACCCGCTGGCAGCCGCGCATCCCATCATCCTCGGCAACATCTGGCCGCACCTGCAGCCTCTCCTGAAAGCAAAATGAAATATCCCGAAATCCTGCGCTTTGCCGACATCGCCGGCCGCCTCGGCGAATTCGATGCCATCATCGACGCGCGCAGCCCGTCCGAATACGCCCTCGACCACCTGCCCGGCGCCATCAACTGCCCGGTGCTCAACGACGAGGAGCGCATCCAGGTGGGCACCACCTACAAGCAAGTCAATTCTTTCGAGGCGCGCAAGATGGGCGCCGCCATGGTTGCCCGCAACATCAGCGCCCACATCGACGCGCTGTGGCTGGACAAGCCGCGCGACTGGCGGCCGCTGGTCTACTGCTGGCGCGGCGGCAACCGCAGCGGCTCGCTGGCCCACATCATGGCCAAGATCGGCTGGCCGGTGGTGCAGCTCGACGGCGGCTACAAGGACTTCCGCCAGTTCGTCAGCAGCGCGCTGGAGCACCCGCCGGCGCTGGACTTCCGCGTGGTGTGCGGCACCACCGGCAGCGCCAAGAGCCGGCTGTTGCAGGCGCTGGAATCGATCGGCGCGCAAGTGCTGGACCTGGAACAGCTGGCGGCGCACCGCGGCTCCGTGCTGGGCGGCCTGCCCAGCCAGCCGCAGCCGACGCAGAAAGCCTTCGAGACGGCCATCTGGCAGCGCCTGCAAGGCTTCGACCCGGCGCTGCCGGTCTTCGTCGAATCGGAAAGCAAGAAAGTCGGCGCGCTGCGCGTGCCGGGCGCGCTGATGGAGCAGATCCGCGCCGCGCGCTGCATCGCGCTGCAACTGTCGCGCCCGCACCGCGTGCAGCTGCTGATGGAAGACTACGCCCACTACACGCAGGACGCCGGCCCGCTCAACGAGCAGCTGGGCTACCTGGCCTCGCTGCACGGCAATGATAAGATCCGCAACTGGCAAGGCCTGGCCAGCGAAGGCCGCATGGCCGAGCTGGTGGACGCGCTGCTGGCCGAGCACTACGACCCTGCCTACACGCGCTCCATCGACCGCAACTTCCCCCGCATCGCCGACGCCGAAGTAGTGGCGCTGCCGGGCATCGCCCCCGCCGACCTGCTCGCCGCCGCCCGCCAGCTCCACCCCGCCTGAGCCGCCCCGCTACGGCTTGCCGTAAACCAAAATGGGGTCAGGGTTAATTATTCTTGCAATATTAACCCTGACCCCATTTTGCCGCGCGGATCAATTTTACGTCAGGAAATGAAAAATGCCGCCCGGGGGCGGCATTTGTGCTGGCGGTGTGTTACTTGGCTTCGTCGGTCTTGGCCGGCGCTGCCGTGGCCAGGATCTTGACCTTGGACTTCTGCTTGAGCGCTTCGACATAGGCCGCCATTTCCTGCTCGGCGACGATGCCGGTGATCTGCTCTTCCTCGGCCTTGCGGCGTGCCGCGTCCTGCGTGGCCGGCTGCTGCACTTTGCCGATGCGGTACACGCCGTAGCCTGCGCCCGGCACTTCCACGCCCACGTAGGCCGGCAGCTTGCTGGCGTCGGCCTTCATGACTTCAGCCAGCACTTGCGGGCTCAGGCCCTTGCCTTCGCTGCGCGACACCAGCTGCGCCGGGCCGAAGCCTTCCGCGCTGCCGGCTGCCTTGGCGGCGGCCATCTTGGCCTCGCCTTCCTTGCGCGCCAGCTTGACCGCTTCTTCGGCCGTCACGCGCTGGCGGATGGCGGCGTCGACTTCGGCCAGCGGGCGCTTGGCCGCTGGCTTGAATTCGACGATGCGGCCCGCCACCAGGGTGCTCGGCGCCACTTCAACCGCTTCCGTGTTGCGCTTGTTCTTCAGCGAATCGGCCGAGAACAGCGCGGTCAGGAACTTGGCGTGGTTGAACGGCGCGGCGCCCAGGGCCGGCGATGGATTGCGGGTCACATGCTCGGCCGTTTCCACTTTCAGCTTCAGCTTGTCGGCCACCGGTTTGAGGCTGTCGGACTGCTCGTACACGGTGTTGGTGAACGCTTCGGCCATTTCCGAGTACTGCTTGCCGGCCTTCTGCTTCTTCAGGTCGGCGGCGATGGTGTCTTTCACTTCGTCCAGCGGCTTGGTGGTCGATGGCTTCAGTGACGTGATAGTGACCACGTGGTAGCCGAACTCGGTCTCGATCGGACCGGCGATCTCGCCCTGCTTCATGCTGAAGGCCTTGTCTTCCAGCGCCTTCGGCAGCGAACCTTTTTCCAGTTCGTTCAGGTCGCCGCCCTGCTCTGCCGACGACGGATCCTGCGACTTGGCCTTGGCGATCCGGGCGAAGTCCGCCGGGTTCTTCTGCACCTCGGCCAGGATGGCTTCAGCCTTGGCCTTGGCCGCTGCCTTGTCGGCGGCGCTGGCGTCCTTGCCCACGGTGACCAGGATGTGGCTGGCGCGGCGCGACTCGGCGCTGGCAAAGCGGGCCTTGTTGGCTTCGTAGTAGGCGGCGACTTCGGCGTCGCTCACGCTGACCTGCTCGGCCACGGCGGCGGCGCTGAACACCACGTATTCGATCTTGGCCTGCTCGGGCACTTCAAACAGCTTGCTGTTCTTGTCGTAGAACGCTTTCACCATCTCGTCGCTGACTTTGACTTGCGGCAGGAATTGCGCGGCCGGGAACAGCTGCTCCTGCACTTCGCGCTCCTGGGCGCCGAAATCGGAAATCTGCTTGGCCACGGCGCGCGGCACGATGCCGGTGCCTTGCACGGCGCCGCCGAGCTGCTGCAGCGCCATGTCGCGGCGCAGCTGCGCTTCGTAGCCGGCCGGCGACAGGCCTTGGGCGCCCAGCAGCGCCTTGTAGCGCTCCATGTCGAAGCTGCCGTCATCCTTGCGCAGGCCCGGCGTGTCCAGGATCTGCTTCTGCAGCACGGCGTCGGCCACGGTCAGGTGGCTGCGGACCATCTCGGCGGCGACCGCGCGGTCGGCCACCAGGCGCTCCAGCACGTTCTGCTTGAACTCGGGGGTGTCGAACAGCTTCTGGTCGAACTGGGCGCCCATACGCTGGCGGAAGCTGTCGAGCTGGTTGCGCTGCGCGGCTTCCCATTCCTGCCGGGTGATGGACTGGTCGCCGACCTTGGCCACGACATTGGCCTCGTCGCCGGTATTGTTGTAGCCGGCCACGCCGACGAACACAAACGACGGCACGATCAGGATCGCCAGTAAAATCTGCATCAGCTTTTGATGCGTGCGTATAAATTCAAACATGGTCCGCCATTCTGAGGAGAGGAAATATTCCGTCGCGATTTTACAGCGCCGCGCCGCTCTATAGCAAGGCGCAGTTTTGAGAAAACGGCAAGCATGCCAAAAATGAAAAAGCCCCTGCAACTTCGCAGCTGCAGGGGCTTTCATGTTCTTGGCGGAGCGGACGGGACTCGAACCCGCGACCCCCGGCGTGACAGGCCGGTATTCTAACCAACTGAACTACCGCTCCTGGTCAGGATTTGTTTGCATTTGCTGGCGGAGCGGACGGGACTCGAACCCGCGACCCCCGGCGTGACAGGCCGGTATTCTAACCAACTGAACTACCGCTCCAGCAAAAACAGGTACAGCATCACTGTTAGTACAACTTCACGGCTAGACTGGTGGGCGCTGAGAGGCTCGAACTCCCGACCTAAGCCTTGTAAGGGCTCCGCTCTACCAACTGAGCTAAGCGCCCAATCAAACCGGCTCGGCAAGTTTCAAGCTAGCTTGGCAACTCACCGAAGTCCGTTAGTTTACAGCATCCTTCAAAGCTTTGCCAGCTTTAAATTTAGGAACTTTGGCTGCATCGATCACGATTTCTTCTTTCGTGCGCGGATTGCGGCCGGTACGGGCGGCGCGTTCGCTCACGGAGAAAGTGCCGAAGCCGACCAGGGTGACGCTGTCGTTCTTGGCCAGAGTGGTAGTTACGCCATCGATCACCGCATCCAGTGCGCGCGCAGCAGCCGCTTTCGAGATGTCAGCGGAAGTGGCAATATGGTCGATCAATTCAGTCTTGTTCACAAGCTTCCCCGTCACAAAGGTTTATATCGTTTATACCGTTTTTATACGGCAGAGAAAATCTCAGGCCGTATTAAACAAGCCGTTGCAACCTTGTGTCAAGGGAAACACAGTACAAAACTACAGTAAAAATTGAAACAGGCGCCATTTCGGCGCCTGTTTATGGTCAAACGGACAATTTATGCAAGCCGGGGCTTAGTGTTTGACCACTTCGCCCTGGCCGTCCACCTTGGCTGCCGCCGCGGCCACCGCCTCTACCGGAGGGGTTTCCACGATGGCCTCAGGCTGGCGCTCCAGTGCGATTTCCAGCACCTTGTCGATCCAGCGCACCGGCACGATTTCCAGCTTGTTCTTCACGTTGTCCGGAATTTCAGCCAGGTCCTTGACGTTCTGCTCGGGGATCAGCACCGTCTTGATGCCGCCGCGATGCGCCGCCAGCAGCTTCTCTTTCAGACCGCCGATCGGCAGCACTTCGCCGCGCAGCGTGATCTCGCCCGTCATCGCCACGTCGGCGCGCACCGGGATACCCGTAAACACGGAAACCAGGGCGGTCGTCATCGCGATACCGGCCGAAGGACCGTCCTTCGGCGTGGCGCCTTCCGGCACGTGGATGTGGATGTCGCTCTTCTCGAACACTTCGGGCTTGATGCCCAGCCGCGCCGAACGGCTGCGCACCACGGTGCGCGCCGCCTCGATCGATTCCTTCATCACGTCGCCCAGGGTGCCGGTGCGGATCACGTTGCCCTTGCCCGGCATGGTCACGGCTTCGATGGTCAGCAGATCGCCGCCCACCTCGGTCCATGCCAGACCGACCACCTGGCCAACCTGGTTCTCCTTCTCGGCCACGCCGAAGTCGTAGCGGCGCACGCCCAGGAACTTGTCCAGGTTTTTCGGCGTCACGGCGACCTTCTTCTCGGTCTTCTTCAGCAGCAGCATCTTGACCACCTTGCGGCAGATCTTCGACACTTCCCGTTCCAGCGAACGCACGCCGGCTTCGCGGGTGTAGTAGCGGATGATGTCGCGCAGCGCCGCTTCCGATACCGAGATCTCTTCTTCCTTCAGACCGTTGTTCTTGATCTGCTTGGGCAGCAGGTAGCGCTGCGAGATATTGGTCTTCTCGTCTTCCGTGTAACCCGACAGGCGGATCACTTCCATGCGGTCCAGCAGGGCCGGCGGAATGTTGTACGAGTTCGAGGTCGCCACGAACATCACATCGGACAGGTCGAAGTCCACTTCGATGTAGTGGTCCGAGAACGTGTGGTTCTGTTCAGGGTCCAGCACCTCCAGCAGGGCCGACGACGGATCGCCGCGGAAGTCCGCGCCCATCTTGTCGATCTCGTCCAGCAGGAACAGCGGATTGCGCACGCCGACCTTGGCCAGCGACTGCAGCACCTTGCCCGGCATGGAGCCGATGTAGGTACGGCGGTGGCCGCGGATCTCGGCTTCGTCGCGCACGCCGCCCAGCGCCATGCGCACGAACTTACGGTTCGTGGCGCGGGCGATCGACTGGCCCAGCGAGGTCTTGCCCACGCCCGGTGGCCCGACGAAGCACAGGATAGGCGCCTTCAGCTTGTCGACGCGCTGCTGCACCGCGAGGTACTCCAGGATGCGTTCCTTGACCTTGTCCAGGCCATAGTGGTCGCCTTCCAGCACTTTCTCGGCGTTCGCCAGGTCGTTGTTGACCTTGGATTTTTTCTTCCACGGCAGGCCGACCAGGGTGTCGATGTAGTTGCGCACCACGGTCGCTTCGGCCGACATCGGCGACATCAGCTTGAGCTTTTTCAGCTCGGCGTTGGCCTTGTCCAGCGCCTCTTTCGGCATCTTGGCGGCGGCCACTTTCTTTTCCAGCTCGTCCAGGTCGGCGCCGTCCTCGCCCTCGCCCAGCTCTTTCTGGATCGCCTTGACCTGCTCATTCAGGTAGTACTCGCGCTGCGACTTCTCCATCTGGCGCTTGACGCGGCCACGGATGCGCTTTTCCACCTGCAGGATGTCGAGCTCGCCTTCCAGCTGGCCGAGCAGGTGCTCCAGGCGCTTGGCGACGTTGAAGATCTCCAGGATGACTTGCTTCTGCTCGAGCTTGAGGGGCAGGTGCGCGGCCACGGTGTCGGCCAGGCGGCCGGCGTCGTCGATGCCGGACAGCGAAGCCAGGATCTCGGGCGGGATTTTCTTGTTCAGTTTGACGTACTGGTCGAACTGCTGGACGATGGCGCGGCGCATCGCTTCGATTTCCGAATCGTCGCCAATCTCGGAATCGAGCGGGGTCAGATCGGCCACGAAGTGCGTCGGCGCGTCGGTGATTTTGCGGATACGGGCGCGCTGGGCGCCCTCGACCAGCACCTTGACGGTGCCGTCCGGCAGTTTCAGCATCTGCAGGATGTTAGCCACGCAACCGATTTCATAGATGTCGGAGGCGGAAGGTTCGTCCTTGGCGGCAGCTTTCTGGGCAGCGAGCATGATGCTCTTGCCCTGCTCCATCGCGGCTTCCAGCGCCTTGATCGACTTGGGGCGACCTACAAACAGCGGTATCACCATATGCGGGAAAACTACAACGTCCCGCAGCGGCAATAACGGCAGTTGAGTTTGCTCAGTTAATTTGGAAGTTGTCATGGCGTACCTTATGTGAAAGCGTGTTGCAGATATTGGCGCAAAGATGCCAAATCACAAGACCCGGCAGATAATATTTCTTTCAAATAATGCTCGGAAATACTGCCGTGCTATAAAAATATGCAGAATTCAAATAAAAAAGCCACGCGCGACGCAGGCATCGCGTGTGGCTTTCCGAATGAAGCCTGCATTCTTTTATTGATTTAAATTGTACCGCCTTGCCCCATGGATGCAAAACGAATTTTGCGCATGTGTGCAGTCGTTATTTAATTTTCACCAGAAGCTTTTGGGCTTTCCTGATAAATCAGCAATGGCTTGGCGCCGCTGGTGATCGTATTTTCATCAATCACCACTTTGCTCACATTCTGCTCATTCGGCAGCTCGTACATCACGTCGAGCAGCGCATGTTCCAGGATGGAGCGCAGGCCGCGCGCGCCGGTCTTGCGGGCCAGCGCCTTCTTGGCGATGGCGTGCAAGGCGGCCGGGCGGATTTCCAGTTCCGAGCCTTCCATGTCCAGCAGCTTGGAATACTGCTTGACCAGCGCGTTCTTCGGCTCCACCAGGATCTGGATCAGCGCCTCTTCGGTCAGTTCGGCCAGCGTGGCCACCACCGGCAGACGGCCCACCAGTTCGGGGATCAGGCCGAACTTGATCAGGTCTTCCGGTTCCGCTTCCATCAGGATCTCGGAGGCAGCGCGCTGCTCCTTGCTCTTGACGGTGGCCGAGAAGCCGATGCCGCTCTTCTCCGAACGGTTGGAGATGATCTTGGCCAGGCCGTCGAAGGCGCCGCCGCAGATGAACATGATGTTGGTGGTGTCGATCTGCACGAAGTCCTGGTTCGGATGCTTGCGCCCGCCCTGCGGCGGCACCGAGGCCATGGTGCCTTCGATCAGTTTCAGCAGCGCCTGCTGCACGCCCTCGCCCGACACGTCGCGGGTGATGGACGGGTTGTCCGACTTGCGCGAGATCTTGTCGATCTCGTCGATGTAGACGATGCCGCGCTGGGCTTTTTCCACATCGTAGTTGCAGCTCTGCAGCAGCTTCTGGATGATGTTCTCGACGTCTTCGCCCACGTAGCCGGCCTCGGTCAAGGTGGTGGCGTCGGCGATCACGAATGGCACGTTGAGCATGCGGGCCAGGGTCTGGGCCAGCAGGGTCTTGCCGGAGCCGGTCGGGCCGACCAGCAGGATGTTGCTCTTGGCCAGCTCGATGTCATCCTTCTTGCCCAAGTGCTTCAGCCGCTTGTAGTGGTTGTACACGGCCACCGACAGGATGCGCTTGGCGGTCTGCTGGCCGATGACGTACTGGTCCAGCAGTTCCTTGATTTCGTGCGGGGTCGGCAGGTCCGACTTGGCGCCGGTGACCGACTCGATGCTCGACGTCTCGTCACGGATGATGTCGTTGCACAAGTCGATGCACTCGTCGCAGATGAAGACGGACGGACCGGCGATCAGCTTCTTGACCTCGTGCTGGCTCTTGCCGCAGAACGAGCAGTAGAGGAGTTTTTCGCCGCTGGAGGATTTTTTCTCGGACATGGGACTTGTTTAAGTAGTTGCAAGATTGGTGCTGCGTACACCTTGCAGGTTTTGCCCTGGGCAAAACGTGCGACAGCGTACATAGCACATGCTACCTGAAATAAAAAAGAAACGCCCGGAACGTTGTAGCGTCCGGGCGTCTTTTTTCAGTTCTCAGCGCTGAGGACGCATTAGCCGCGGCTGGTCAACACTTTGTCGATCAGGCCGTATTCGGTGGCCTCTTCGGCGGACAGGAAACGATCGCGGTCGGTATCCTTGGCGATCTGCTCCACCGTCTGGCCGGTGCGTTCGGCCATGATCGAGTTCAGGCGATGGCGCAGGTACAGGATTTCCTTGGCCTGGATTTCGATGTCCGACGCCATGCCCTGCGAGCCGCCCGAAGGCTGGTGAATCATGATGCGCGAGTTCGGCAGCGAGAAGCGCTTGCCCTTCGCGCCCGCCGCCAGCAGGAAAGCGCCCATCGACGCTGCCATGCCGGTGCACAGGGTGGAGACGTCCGGCTTGATAAACTGCATCGTGTCGAAAATCGCCAGGCCGGCCGAAACCGAACCACCAGGAGAGTTGATGTAGAGCGAGATATCCTTGTCCGGATTTTCGCTCTCCAGGAACAGCAGCTGGGCCACGATCAGATTGGCCATCTGGTCATTGACGGGGCCCACCATGAAGATCACACGCTCCTTCAACAGGCGCGAATAGATGTCATAGGAGCGCTCGCCACGGCCGCTTTGTTCAATCACCATCGGCACCAGGCCGAGCATTTCAGTGTCGAGTGCCGGATTACGGTTCATCATGCATTGTTCCTTGTGATGCAGCTTCTCTGAAGCTGGATTACGCTTGCGCGTTGCTTCCCATCAGCTCGTCGAAGGCAACAGCTTTCGACGTGGTTTTCGACAGGCCCAGAACGAAGTTAACGACGTTTTCTTCCAATACAAGGGCTTCGACTTCAGCCAGGCGGCGACGGTCGCTGTAGTAGTACTTCAGCACTTCGCGCGGGTCTTCGTAGCTTTGGGCGAAGTCTTCCACTTGCGCCTTGACCTGCTCAGGCAGCGCTTGCAGCTTGTTTTCGTTGACCAGCTGCGACAGGATCAGGCCCAGGCGCACGCGGCGCTCGGCCTTGTCGGCGAACAGTTCCGGTGGGAACGGCACGTCCTTGACGTTCATGCCGCGCTGCGCCATGTCCTGGCGCGTCATTTCAGCCAGGCGCTCGGTGTCCTGGGCGATCAGGGCTTGCGGCACGTCCAGGGTGGCGGTCTTGACCAGCGCATCCATCACGGCTTCCTTGTTGCGTGCTTTCACACGGCCGGTCACTTCGCGTTCCAGGTTGACCTTGATGTCTTCGCGCATTTTGGCCAGGTCGCCGTCGGCGACGCCCAGCGATTTGGCAAATTCAGCGTCGACTTCCGGCAGGTGCGCCCATTCCAGCTTTTTCAGCGTGATGGTGAACTGGGCGGTCTTGCCGGCCACGTCCTTGCCATGGTAGTCCTCTGGGAAAGCCAGGTCGAAGGTCTTGGCTTCGCCCACTTTCAGGCCCACGGTGGCGGCTTCGAACTCCGGCAGCATGCGGCCTTCGCCCAGCACGAATGCGTAGTCTTCAGCTTTGCCGCCGGGGAACTCAACGCCGTCGATCGAGCCGACGAAGTCCACGGTCACGCGGTCGCCGTTGGCGGCGATCGGCGCACCGCCGTCGCCGTGTTCACCGGCTTCACCCTTGGTGTGGAAGTGCACCCGCTGCTTGCGCAGGATTTCGATGGTCTTGTCGATTTCCGCGTCCGACACGTCGGCTTTCACGGTTTCGATTTCAACGGTGGACAGGTCGCCGATGACGACTTCCGGATACACTTCGAACGTTGCGTCGAAGGTCAGCTGGCCTTCTGGTGCGTCGTTCTTTGGTTCGATGCGCGGATAGCCAGCTACGCGCAGTTCGGCGGCGTTGGCGGCGTCATTGAAGGCGCGGCCGACTTTATCGTTCAGCACTTCGGTCTCGATCTGATAACCGTATTGTGCCGCGACCATTTTCATGGGCACTTTGCCAGGACGGAAGCCTGGTGCCTTAGCCGATTTGGCTTGCACTTTCAGGCGCTTCTCAACTTCCGAGCGGACTTCGCTCAGGGGGAAGGAGATCGTGATACGACGTTCGAGTTTGCCCAGGGTTTCGACTGCAGTTGCCATGTAAAAATCGTCCAAAAAATATAAAGAATACTGTGGTGCGAGGAGGGGGACTCGAACCCCCACACCATTGCTGGCGTCAGGACCTAAACCTGGTGCGTCTACCAATTTCGCCATCCTCGCGGCGTATTTGTACAAAAGCAAAGGGCGGCCCGTTTTCAATTGAGGTCCATTGAAAACGGCTCGCCCTTACCCCGCCGCAGCAGGGGCTTTCAACTTCAACGCGGTATTTTACTGTTTTTTTCAGAGTACGGAAGGGTTTTTTAACCTAAACACAACGTTATAAGTGTAATGCCTTGATTCCTCTGCAATTTCAGCTTCCCGCGTCAGGTTTGCACCGGCTTTTTGACCCTGAACCAGGCCGCGTACAGGGCCGGCAGGAACAGCAACGTCAGTGCCGTGGCCAATATCAGGCCACCCATGATGGCTACCGCCATCGGCCCCCAGAATACCGAGCGCGACAACGGTATCATCGCCAGCGCGGCGGCGGCCGCCGTCAGGATGATGGGGCGGCAGCGCCGCACCGCCGACTCCACGATGGCGTCCCACGGCGCCGCCCCGCCCTTGATGTCCTGTTCGATCTGGTCGACCAGGATCACCGAATTGCGGATGATCATGCCGAACAGCGCGATGATGCCCAGGTTGGCCACGAAGCCCAGCGGACGGCCCAGCAGCAGCAAGGCCGCAGCCGCGCCGGCCACGCCCAGCGGCCCGGTGAGGAACACCAGCAGCGCGCGCGAGAAGCTGTGCAGCTGCAGCATCAGCAAGGTGAAGATGATGAAGATCGCCAGCGGCAGGTTGGCCGAGATCGACGCTTCCGCCTCGCTGCTGTCGGACGCGGCGCCCTTGACGTCGATGCGGTAGCCGGCCGGCAGGTTCTTGCGCAGCTCGCCCAGCTTGGGGTCGATCTGGCCGGTGACGGTCGGGCCCTGGATGCCCTCGGCCACGTCCGACTGCACCGTGATGGCCCACTCGCGTCCTTCGCGCCACACCACGCCCGGCTCCCACACGAAATGCACGCGCGCTAGCTGGCCGATGGTGACGGACCTGCCGTTGGCGGTCGGGATATTGGTGTCGTTCAGGCGCGAGATGGTGTTGCGCTCCTCGAGCGGCTGGCGCACCTGGATGTCGATCAGCTTGATGCCGTCCCTGAACTGGCCCACCGTGGTGCCGGACAGGATGGTGTTCGCCGCGCGCATCACCGTTTGCGATGTGACGCCCAGCGCGCGCATCTTGTCCTGGTCCAGGTCCATGCGCAGCACTTTCACGGATTCGTTCCAGTTGTCGTTGACGCCCAGCGTGTTCGGATTGGCGCGCATGATGTCCTTCACCTGGTCGGCGATGATGCGCACCTTCTCCACTTCGCCGCCGATCACGCGGAACTGCACCGGATACGGCACCGGCGGACCGTTCGGCAACAGCTTGACGCGGCCGCGCACCTCGGGGAAGTCCTCCTTGAATACCTTGGTGATCTTCTGGCGCAGCGCTTCGCGGGTTTTCAGGTCTTTCGGCAGCACCACGAACTGCGACACGTTCGTCTGCGGGAAAATCTGGTCCAGCGGCAGGTAGAAGCGCGGGCTGCCGGTGCCCACATAGCTGGTAACGCTGACTACGCCCTCCTGTTTTTGCATGAACGCTTCGAACTTCTTCACCTGCTTCTCGTTGGCGGCGAACGAAGTCCCTTCCGGCATCCAGATTTCCACCATCAGTTCGGGGCGGCTCGAATCCGGGAAGAACTGCTTTTCGATAAATCCGAAGCCATACACGCCGAGGAAGAAGATGGCCAGCGTGGCGCCGATGGTGGTCTTGCGCCACTCCACGCACCAGTTCACCACCGAGCGGAACTTGCGGTAGCCGGGCGTATCGAACAGCTCGTGGTGCCCGTCGCTGTGCGGCTGCACCCTCAGCAGCAAGTAGCCGATGTAGGGCGTGAAGATCACCGCCACGAACCACGAAATGATCAGCGCCAGCGCGTTCACCGAGAACAGCGTGAAGGTGTATTCGCCGGCCGCCGACTTGGCCAGGCCGATCGGCAGGAAGCCGGCCACCGTGATCAGCGTGCCGGTCAGCATCGGCAGCGCGGTGGAGGTGTAGGCGAAGGTGGCGGCGTCGAAGCGCGAGAAGCCCTCCTCCATTTTGCGCACCATCATTTCCACCGCGATGATGGCGTCGTCGACCAGCAAGCCGAGGGCGATGATCAGCGCGCCCAGCGAAATCTTGTGCAGGTCGATCGACAGCATGCGCATGAACAGGAAGGTCACCGCCAGCACCAGCGGAATGGTCAGCGCCACCACCAGGCCGGGACGCGCGTCCAGGCGGAACTTGGGCTTGGTATGCATGCCGAGCGCCACGAAGCTCACCGCCAGCACAATCAGCACCGCCTCGATCAGCGTGTTGACGAATTCGCCCACCGAGGCCTTCACGGCGCTCGGCTGGTTCGAGACGCGCTCGAGCTCGATACCGACCGGCAGCTTGGCCTTCATTTCGGCCACGGCCTTCTCCATGCTCTCGC
This sequence comes from Massilia sp. Root351, assembly GCF_001425045.1. Taxonomy (GTDB): domain Bacteria; phylum Pseudomonadota; class Gammaproteobacteria; order Burkholderiales; family Burkholderiaceae_D; genus Rugamonas. Next base: position 562,321 of record NZ_LMDJ01000023.1, read on the forward strand.
CCATCTTGATAATGTTGCCGCCCTTCTGCATCGACACGCCCAGGCCGATCACTTCCTTGCCGTTGAAGCGCATCTTCTCCAGCGGCGGATCCTCGTACTCGCGCTTGATGGTGGCGAAGTCGCCCAGGCGGAAGGTGGTGCCGTTGGCGCGCAGCTCCAGCTCCTCCAGGTCCTTGACGGTCTTCAGGGCGCCGGTCACGCGCACCTGCAGGTTGTCGGTCGGCGTCACCAGCACGCCGGTGGACTCCACGTTGTTCTGCGTGGCGATCTGGTTGACGATGGCCTCGAACGGGATGCCCAGCTGGGCAAACTTCTTGTGCGAGAACTCGATATTGATCTTCTCGTCCTGCACGCCGAACAGCTCGACCTTGGACACCTGCGACACGCCCAGCAGCTGCTGGCGCGCGAAGTCCGCGTAGTCCTTCATTTCGGCGTAGGTGAAGCCGTCGCCCGACAGCGCGAAAATGGAACCGTAGGTGTCGCCGAATTCGTCGTTGAAGAACGGGCCCTGCACGCCTTGCGGCAAGGTGCCCTTGATGTCGCCGATCTTCTTGCGCACCTGGTACCAGGACTCGGCCGTCTCGCCTGGCGGCGCCGACTCGCGCAGCTCGACCAGGATCAGCGTTTCGCCCGGCTTGGAATAGCTGCTGATCTCATTGACATGCGGCGTTTCCTGCAGCTTCTTTTCCAGCTTGTCCGTGACCTGCTCGGCCATCTGCAGCGCGGTGGCGCCCGGCCAGAAGGCCCGCACCACCATCACGCGGAAGGTAAAGGGAGGGTCTTCATCCTGTCCCAGGTTGGCGTAGGCCAGCATGCCGCCCAGCAGCAGCACCGCCATCAGGTAGCGCGTCAGCGGAATGTGTTCCAGCGCCCAGCGTGAGAGGTTGAAGCCGTCCTTCATTTGGCGGCTCCGGCAGGGGCTTGGGCTGCGGCCGGCTTGGCCAGTTCCTCGCCGAGGATCTTGACCTTCTGGCCCGGCTTCAGCACGTTTACGCCCGCCGTGACGATGGTCTGGCCGGGCTTGACGCCCGACGCCAGCACGATATCGTTGCCGGCCACGCCGCCGGGCGTCACCGGCACCAGCTTGACTGCGCCGTTTTCAACCACCCACACCGAGGTGGTGGCTTTTTCATAATGCAGCGCCGTCAGCGGCACCTTGATTTGCGGCTGCGCGGTCCTGGAGGCGAACTCCACCACCGCCGTCATGCCCAGCCTGGCTTCGGCCAGGCTCTCGGGTATGGTCACCTTGACCGTATAAGTACGGGTGGCCGGGTCGGCCGCCGGCGAAATCTCGCGGATCTTGCCGGGCACCGTATGCTGCGGGTTGGCCCACAGCCGCACGCGCACGTCCGAAATGGACTTCAGCGCATCGACCTTGTCCTCCGGGATGCCGATGACGACTTCCTTGTCGCCGTCCTTGGCCACGCGCACCACCGGCGTGCCGGCCGCCACCACCTGGCCCGCTTCGGCGTCGACCGCCGTCACCACGCCGTCGATGTCGGCCACCAGCGCCGAATAGCCGGCCTGGTTGGACTGCGAACGGTACGCCGCCTGGGCCGCGTCCACATTCGCCTGGGCTGCCTTGTAGGCCGAGTCCTTGCTGTCCAGGATAGTCTGGGCGACGAAGTTCTGCGCCTTCAGGTCCTGGTAACGCTTCAGTTCCGCCTTGGCGAAGTCGCGCGAGGTTTCCGCCGCCCGCAGCGAGGCCAGCGCCTGCGCCTGCGACAGTTTCAGGTCCTGCGGGTCCAGCTGCATCAGCTGCTGCCCCTTCTTCACCACCGAGCCCACGTCCACGCTGCGCTTGACGATCTTGCCCGGCACGCGGAAGCCCAGGCGCGACTCGACGCGCGCCCGCACCTCGCCGGAGAACTCGGCGTCCACGCCGATCTCGCTGCTTTGCAGCACAATCGCGCGCACCGGGCGGATATCTTCGGTCTTCTCGGCTTTCTTGCCGCAGCCGGCCAACAGCACGGCTGCAGCGGCGGCGCCGCAGAGTGTGGCGGCGAAGGCGGGGGAAGGACGCGGTTTTTTCAGGGAGTACACATTAATTCCTTTACTATGCGGGCTGCTTTGGATTGCGGCGATAGCACTTTGCCACTATGATGGTTCCGGCCAGAAAGTAAATGACTTTCCGTTAATTAAAAATTATAAGCCGTGACACACTCTTTGCAAATGACTTTTGCGTCATTTACTTGAATACCCCTATATGTCTGTAGACCATTACGAGAATTTCCCTGTCGCTTCCGTCCTCATGCCGCGCCGCCTGGTGCCGGCGGTGGAAGCCATTTACGCCTTTGCCCGCAGTGCCGACGACCTGGCCGACGAGGGCGACGCCACGCCCGAGCAGCGCCTGGCCGCCCTCGCCGCCTATGAGCAGGCGCTGGACCGCATTGCCGCCGGCGGGGAGGCGCAATCCGGCCTGGACCCGATGTTCCTGCGCCTGGCCGGCGTCATCGCGCAATACGACTTGCCGCTGCAGCCCTTCCGCGACCTGCTGTCCGCCTTCAAACAGGACGTGACGGTCACGCGCTACGCCAGCTACGGCGCGCTGCTGGACTACTGCGCGCGCTCGGCCAACCCGGTTGGCCTGCTGATGCTGTCGCTGTACGGCCAGGCCGACGAACAAAACGTGCGCGACTCCGACGCCATTTGTTCAGCATTACAGATTATCAATTTTTTACAAGACGTGGCGATCGATCTGCAGAAGGAGCGCATCTACCTGCCGATGGAAGACCTGGCGCGCTTTGCCGTGTCCCCGGCGGCGCTGGACCATCCGGGCGGCACGGCCAAGTGGCGCACCCTGATGAAGTTCGAGGTGGCCCGCGCGCGCGCGCTGATGCTGAGCGGCGCGCCGCTGGCGGTGCGCCTGCGCGGGCGCATCGGCCTTGAGCTGCGCATGGTGGTGCAAGGCGGCCTGCGCATCCTGGAGTCGATCGAGGAAGTCGAGTACGACGTCTTCCGCCGCCGCCCGAAACTGACCCGCAAGGACTGGATGAAGGTGATCTGGCGTGGCCTGCGGATGAAAGCGCGGATGAAACGCGCCATGAAAAGCCCCTCCGGCGCGGCGCTTCCCTTAGAATAGCGGCTTCGATCGCCTCACCCTTGCTTTTTTGACCATGTCACCAGACGAATACTGCCAGCAAAAAGCCGCCGCCAGCGGGTCCAGTTTCTACTACAGCTTCCTGTTCCTGCCGCAGGAGCGGCGCCGCGCCATCATGGCCTTGTACGCGTTCTGCCGGGAAGTGGACGACACCGTGGACGAATGCACCGACGAATCGGTGGCGCGCGTGAAGCTGGCGTGGTGGCGCAAGGAGATCTCCGGCATGTACGAAGGCAAGCAGACGCACCCGGTGACCCAGGCGCTGCAGCCGCACCTGGCCAGCTATCAGTTGAAGCAGGAACACATGCAGGCCATCATCGACGGCATGGAGATGGACCTGAACCAGACCCGCTACCTGGACTATGTGGGCATGTCCAAATACTGCTGGCACGTGGCCAGCGTGGTGGGCATCCTGTCGGCCAGCATATTTGGCGTGAGCAATCCGCAAACCTTGCAATTCGCCGAGAAGCTGGGCCACGCTTTCCAGCTGACCAACATCATCCGCGACGTGGGCGAAGATGCGCGCAAAGGCCGCATCTACCTGCCGGTCAATGAGCTGCAGCAGTTCAATGTGACCGCCGCCGACCTGCTGAACGCGCGCCACAGCGAGAACTTCGAGAACCTGATGAAGTTCCAGATCGCCCGCGCGCACAAGGCTTACGACGAAGCGTTCGCGCTGCTGCCGAAGGAAGACCGCCGCGCGCAGCGTCCCGGCCTGATGATGGCGGCCATCTACCGCACCTTGCTGACCGAGATCGAGAACGACGGCTACCACGTGCTGACCCAGCGCATCTCGCTGACGCCGATCCGCAAGCTGTGGCTGGCGTGGAAAACCTACATCCGTGGCTGACGCAAAATGACACGGGGGACTGCGCGCACCGTTGCCGTGGTCGGCGCCGGCTGGGCCGGCTGCGCGGCGGCGCTGGAGCTGGCGCGCGCCGGCTGCACGGTAACGCTGCTGGAGGCGGCCCGCACGCTGGGCGGACGCGCGCGGCGCGTGGAGATGGACGGCCGCCAGCTCGATAACGGCCAGCACATCATGCTGGGCGCCTATGCCGAATCGCTGCGGGTGATGAAGCTGGCGGGCGTGGACCTGCCTGCCGCGATGCTGTCGCTGCCGCTGCAGATGCGCTACGCGCCGGGCGCCGGCGGCATGGACTTCCTGGCTCCGCGCCTGCCCGCGCCGCTGCACCTGCTGGGCGCGCTGCTGCGCGCGAAGGGCCTGGCGCGCGAAGACAAGCTGTCGCTGGCGCGCTTCTCGACCACCGCGCGCTGGATGGACTGGCAACTCAACACCGATTGCAGCGTCGATGAACTGCTGCAGCGCTTCGACCAGACGCCGCGCCTGATCCAGCTGATGTGGCGCCCGCTGTGCCTGGCCGCGCTGAACACGCCGACCGACCGCGCCTCGGCCCAGGTATTCCTGAACGTGCTGCGCGACAGCCTGGGCGCGCGCCGCAAGGCATCCGACATGCTGATCCCGCGCGCCGACCTGACCGCCCTGTTCCCCGACGCCGCGGCCGCCTGCGTGGCCCGCCGCGGCGGCACGGTGCACGCCGGCGCCAAGGTAACCGCCCTGGCGCAATTGCCCGATGGCCGCTGGCGACTTTCCGCCACCGGCGCCGGCCTTGCACAGCTTGCCGGCCCGGCTGCGGCAAGCGGCGCGGCCTCCCCCTGGAGCGCCGAATTCGATGCCGTCATCCTGGCCCTGGGCGCGCCGGGCACCGCCGCCATGCTGCGCGGGCTCGCGCCGCTGCAGGCACTGGCGACGCAGCTGGAAGCGTTTACACCCGAGGCCATCACCACCTGCTACCTGCAATACGATGGGAACGTGCGGCTCGGCATCCCCTTCTACGCGCTGCTGGACAATCCAGACCATGGCCACTGGGGCCAGTTCGTGTTCGACCGTGGCCAGCTCGATGCGGCGCAGGCGGGCATGCTCGCCGTGGTCATCAGCGCGTCCGGCAAGGCCGCAGGACTGGGACAGGCCGCGCTGGCCGCCGCCATCGCCGCGCAGCTGGCCGCCGTGCTGCGCCGCCCGGAGCTGGCGCAGCCTTCCTGGAGCCGCGTCGTCACGGAAAAGCGCGCCACCTACGCCTGCACTCCCGCCCTCGCCCGTCCGGCCAACGCCACCGGCCTGCCCGGGCTACTGCTGGCAGGCGACTACACTGCGGGCGATGACGCGGCCGCCAACTACCCCGCCACGCTGGAAAGCGCCGTGCGCAGCGGTGTGGCGGCAGTCAAAATATTGCTTAAAAACAAATAACCGCCCCAGCATGGCTCAGCTGCAAACCATCCCCGGCTATCCCCGTCATACGTCGTCTGCCCCGTCATTTATGCATCCTGTCGCACACCGGTGGTCTGTACAAGTTCGTTTGCGTACAGTCGCATCATCGGTAGTGAATCAATATGGACCTAAGGACGGAGCTGCAAATGACACTCGGACTGACTTTGAAAACCCTGGCAGTGCTGGCCATCGTGGCCGCCAGCACGGTTGCCATCGTGCTGAGCGAACACTTCAGCGCGGCAGTTTCCCTGTCGCAACACGTATCGTTTTAACCGCGGGAGTTCTGGATGGATAAGCAGGCTTACCTGGACGCGCTGCAAAAAGCCCTGGCGGGACTGCCGCCGGACACGGTCGCCAAGACCCTGGCCTACTATGAGCAGCGTTTCGTCGACGGCGTAATGGCCGGGCGCACCGAGCAGGAAATCGCCGCCGACCTGGGCGAACCGCGCAAGATCGCCATGACGCTGCGCGCCAACGTCCACCTGTCCGCCTTTGAACAAAAGAAAACCCCGGTCAACGCCGCCCGCATGGCCGTGTCGGTGGCCGGACTGGCCATCTTCAACCTGTTCATGGTGGTGCCGGCCATGGTGTACGCCGCGCTGCTGGCCACCATCTACGTGTGCGCCTTCAGCTTCTACCTGAGCGGCATCGTGATCACCGCCAGCGGCCTGTCGGGCACCAACGAACTGGTACTGGATGGCCCGCTGCGCGAATTCATCCACTTCGACGGCCGCGACGGCGAAGGCCACCGCACCCAGACCAAGATCGCCATCGACCACCAGGGCATCCAGATCTACCAGGAACCGATGGACGGCTACGACGCCGCGCCGGACGCCGGCCAGGCCGATGCGGACAACGCCGACGGCGACGACAGCAACAGCCGCTCCGGCAAGATCATCGAGAAAGCCGAGCGCATGGCCACCAGCGCGGTGCACATCTCGACCGACCTGGACGGCGAATCGCGCACCACGCAGTCGGTGCTGGGCATGACGCTGGTGATAGTCGGCATCCTGCTCAGTTTGCTCAGCCTAGTGGTGACCAAGTACACCATCGTCGGCATCAAGCGCTATATCCAGATGAATTCCTCGCTGTTGCGGGGCCGCTAAGGCGGACAGGAGCACACCATGAAAGCCTTACTCAAAGTCGGAATCAGTATGCTGTTGCTGGCATTCGTGCTGATCGCCGTCTCCTACAGCATGCTGCGCGCGCACGGCGCCACCAATCCGTCCAGTGCGCAAGGCCGGGCGCCGGCCAGCGAGACGCGCGATATCAGCCACGGCATCACCTCCGTCGAACTGAGCGGCCCGATCGACCTGACCCTGCGCCAGGGCGACAAGCCATCCCTCAAGGTGCGCGGCGAACAGCGCCTGCTGGGCAACGTGGAAACCGAACAGGAAGGCAACACACTGCACATCGGCACCAAGGGCATGCTGTTCCACCACCGCCGGCCGTTGCAGGTGGAGCTGGTACTGCCTTCGCTGTCCGAGCTGGAAATCCACGGCAGCGGCGACAGCACGGTCAACGGCTTCAGCGGAGAAAAGCTGTCGGTGCAAGTGCACGGGCCGGGCAACCTGAACTTCAACGGCCGCTTCAAGAAAGTCGACGCGGGCCTGCACGGCAGCGGCGACCTGACGCTGAACACCGGCGCCAGCGACGTGGTGACGCTGGAGATGGTCGGCTCCGGCCAGATCCGCAGCAGCGGCAGCTGCAAGAGCCTGAACGCCGAATTGACCGGCTCGGGCGACCTGGATGCGCAGCACCTGGCGTCGGACCAGGTGGTGGTGAACCTGAAAGGCTCGGGCACCACCAACGTGTTCGCCCGCAAATCGGTGGAGCTGACCCTGAACGGCAGCGGCGACATCCGCGTGTTCGGCAACCCCGACAACCGCAATGTGAGCCGCACCGGTTCCGGCGAGGTTAGCTGGGATCATTGAGCCGGGCCGCGGCTGATACGCGCTGCGCCTCCCCCCGCGCCCCGCGCGTGGCAGCTGTCGCAGGGCGGCTTAGCTCCGCAGGGGCGCCACCGGCCGCAGCCAGCGCAGCACATCCTCACCCGCCGCCTGGCCGCTGGCCAGGCAGGCCGTCAGCAGATAGCCTCCGGTGGGCGCTTCCCAGTCCAGCATCTCCCCGGCCACGAACACACCCGGCTTCGCCTTCAGCATCATCCCCTCCATGGCTTCAAAGCGCACTCCGCCGGCGGTGCTGATCGCCTCGTCAATCGGGCGCGGCGCGCGCAAGCGCACCGGCAGCATCTTCAGCGCCCGCGCCAGCTGCGCCGGGTCGGCATACTGTTCCGCGCTGGCGCACTCGCGCAGCAAGCCTGCCTTCACGCCCTTGATGCCCAAACGGCTCTGCAAGTGACTGGCCATGGAGCGCGAGCCGCGCGGGCGGCTGAGTTCATCCACCACCCTGGCCGCGTCCAGGTCCGGCAGCAGATCCAGGTGGATCAGCGCACTGCCATCGGCAGCGATCTGGTCGCGCAAGGCGGCCGACAGCGCGTAGATCAAGCTGCCCTCGACGCCGGTGGCGGTGACGACAAACTGGCCCTGCTTGCGGAACGGCTGCCCGTCCGCCCCGGTCGAGGTGATGGCCACCGTGGTCAGCGGCTCCCCCGCGTGCCTGGCACTGAAATGCGCGCTCCAGTGCACGTCGAAGCCGCAGTTGGCCGGAAGCAGCGGCGCCACTTGCACGCCCCGTTGCTCCAGCACCGGCACCCAGGCGCCGTCCGAGCCCAGCCGCGCCCAGCTGGCGCCGCCCAGCGCCAGGATGGTGGCGTCGGCCGCAACGGGCAGTTCGCCGTCCGGCGTGGCCAGCAACAACGCGCCATCCTCGTCCCAGCCTGTCCAGCGGTGGCGCTGGTGGAAATGCACGCCCAGCTCGCGCAAGCGGTGAAGCCAGGCGCGCAGCAGCGGCGCGGCCTTCATCTCGGTGGGGAACACGCGGCCGGAGGTGCCGACAAAGGTCTCGATGCCCAGGCCATGCACCCAGTCGCGCACGTGCTGCGGCCCGAAGGCGTCCAGCATGGCCTGCAGGATGGCGGCACGCTTGCCGTAGCGGGTGACGAAGGTCTGGTACGCCTCGGCGTGGGTGATGTTCATGCCGCCGCGCCCGGCCAGCAGGAACTTGCGGCCCACCGAGGGCATGGCGTCGTAGACGTCGATCTGCAGCGGACGGGCGGGGTCGGCACGCTGCGCCAGCGTTTGCGCCGCCATCAGGCCGGCCGGGCCGCCGCCAATGACGGCGACGCGAAATACATGATTGTTCTGAGACTGCATGGGGGAATCCCGGGTGAAATATTGAGGCAATCCGGCATTCTAGGGCATACTGGCACGCATCTACCACATCCACCAACTCGAGGGGCAGTCATGGGTGCAGCATTCTGGATCAAGCGCTATTTGCTGGCGGCGGTGCCGCTGTTCGCCATACTGGCCGGTGTGGAATACGTGAAGGGCACGCCAACCCAGGCCGACATCCTGAGCGCCGGCGTGTGGGCCGCCGTGGCGGCCGCCATTTTCGTCGGCACGCAGTACCGGCGCTACCGCAAGAATCAGGAGTGCGCGCCCTGCGACGCGGTGGGCAAGCCCACCAAGGCGAACAAGCCCAACACACGGTCCTGATTCGTCCCGGCCTCAGCCGCCGGTAACCGGCGGGAAGAACGCCACTTCGGCGCCCTCTTTGACCACCGTCTCCGGCTGGCACATCACCTGGTTGCAGGCCATGCGCAAGGCGCGGCCTTCACCCAGGGCTTGCTCCCAGGCGCCGCCGCGCGCCACCAGCAGCGCGCGGATGGCCGCCACCGTGTCCACACCGGCGGGCAGTTCAAGCATTTCGGTGGAGGTGCCCACCGCTTCGCGCACGCTGGCGAAGAATTTCAGAGTAACGTTCATCTCAACTATCAAATCAATTCGGAAAATGGGATAAATCGCACCGTGTCGCCGGGCTGGATGGCCTGGCCGGGAGGGTTGTCGACCAGTCCGTCGCCCCACACCGTGGACGTCAGCACGCCGGAGCTTTGGTTCATGAACAGCTCCAGCCCGCCCTGCTCGTTCAGCCGCGCCCGCAGGAATTCGTTGCGCCTGTCGGCTTTCGGCCAGCTGAAATCGGCGCGCAGCTGGTAGGCCTTCGGCGCCAGCGCTTTCGCATCGCCCACGCCTTGCATGCGCAGGATGAACGGCCGCACAAACAGCAGGAAGGTGACAAAACTCGACACCGGATTGCCGGGCAAGCCGACAAAGAATGCATCCCTCACCTCGCCAAAGGCCAGCGGCTTGCCCGGCTTGACGGCGATCTGCCACATGTTCAGGCGGCCCTCCGCTTCCACCGCAGGCTTGATATGGTCTTCCTCGCCGACGGACACGCCCCCGGAGGTGATGATCAAGTCGTTGCCTTCTGCGGCCTGGCGCAGCACGGAGCGGGTGGCGTCCAGCGAGTCGGGCACGATGCCGAAATCGCTGATTTCGCAGCCCAGGTTTTCCAGCAGCGCGCGCAGGGTGAAGCGGTTGGAGTTGTAGATGGCTCCAGGCGCCAGCGGCTCTCCGGGCATGGCCAGCTCATCGCCAGTGAAAAACACCGCCACGCGCAGCTTGCGCCGCACCGGCAGTTCGGCCAGGCCGACCGAGGCGGCCAGCCCCAGTTCCTGGCTGCGCAGGCGGGTACCCGCGGGCAGGATCACGCTGCCGTTGCTGATGTCCTCGCCGGCACGGCGTATCCACTCGCCGGACTTCGGGGCGTGCCCGATGGTGACGACGTTGCCGGTCAGCTCGCACTGCTCCTGCATCACCACCGCGTCCGCGCCCTCGGGTATCAGGGCGCCGGTGAAGATGCGCGCCGCCGTGCCGGGCAGCAGCGGCTGGCCGACGTGGCCGGCCGGGATGCGCTGCGACACGGTCAGCGTGGCAGCACCGCTGGCGCAGTCGGCCGCGCGCACGGCGTAGCCGTCCATCTGGGTGTTGTCGTGCGTGGGCACGTTCATGCCCGAGACCTGCGCCTGCGCCAGCACGCGGCCGTTGGCTGCCAGCGTGGACAGCGTTTCCACGTCCGCCACCGGGCGCGCGGCGGCCAGCATGAGGTCGAGCGCCTCGCGCACCGGCATCAGAGGTTTCATCAATTACAGTCCCGTATTGGTGGCGATGTAGTCCTTCATTTTGGCCACGTCGGCCGGCATCACGACGAAACGCTGCTCCAGCGCCTCGATGTTTTCGAAGCCGGCCGGACGCTCGGCATCCTCGCCCAGCGCTTCCAGAATGGTTTCGTTGAACTTGGCCGCCAGCGCGGTTTCCAGCACGATCATCGTCACGCCCGGTTCCAGGTTCTCGCGCGCCACCTTGATGCCGTCGGCGGTGTGGGTGTCGATCACGATGCCGTAGTCGTCGGCCACGTCGCGGATGGTGTCGAGGCGGTCCTTGTGGGTGGACTTGCCGGACTTGAAGCCGTACTGGGCCACCTTGGTGAACTCGTCGCCGTCGCTGCCAGGGTAGCCGGACAGGTCGAAGCCGCCGTGGGTTTCCACCTTCAGGAACAGCGCGCGGGTGCGCTCGGCGTCGCGGCCCACCAGGTCGTAGATGAAGCGCTCGAAGTTGGAAGCTTTCGAGATGTCCATCGACGGGCTGCTGGTATGGTAAGTCTCGGCGGACTTGCGCACGCGGTACACGCCGGTGCGGAAGAATTCGTCCAGCACGTCGTTTTCATTGGTGGCGGCCACCAGCTTGTCGATCGGCAGGCCCATCATGCGGGCGATGTGGCCGGCGCAGATGTTGCCGAAATTGCCCGACGGGACGGTGAAGGACACCTTCTGGTCGTTGCTGGCGGTGGCGGCCAGGTAGCCGCGGAAGTAGTACACCACCTGGGCCACGACGCGCGCCCAGTTGATGGAGTTGACGGTGCCGATCTTCTGTTTGGCCTTGAAAGGCAGGTCGTTCGATACGGCCTTCACCATGTCCTGGCAGTCGTCGAACACGCCTTCGACGGCGATATTGAAGATGTTCGGATCTTGCAGGCTGAACATCTGCGCGGTCTGGAAGGCGCTCATCTTCTTGTGCGGCGACAGCATGAATACGCGGATACCCTTCTTTCCGCGCATGGCGTATTCGGCGGCGCTGCCGGTGTCGCCCGAGGTGGCGCCGAAGATGTTCAGTTCAGCGTTCTTCTTGGCCAGCGCATATTCAAACAGGTTGCCCAGCAACTGCATGGCCATGTCCTTGAAGGCCAGCGTGGGGCCGTTCGACAGCGCCTGCAGCACCAGTCTCCTGCCCTTGGATTCTTCCAGCACGCGCAGCGGCGTGATGTCGGCGGGCGATTCGCCCTCGCGCGCGTTGCGGTACACGTCGGCGGTGTAGGTCTTCGCGGTCAGCGCCTTCAGGTCGGCTTCCGGAATGTCGGTGGCGAACTTCTTCAGGATCTCGAAAGCCAGTTCGGCATAGGACAGCTTGCGCCAGGCGTCGAGCTCGGCGCCGGTCACTTGCGGGTACTCGGTGGGCAGATACAGGCCGCCGTCCGGCGCGAGGCCGCCCAGCAGGATATCGGAGAACTGTTGCGGAGACTGCGATGCGGCCGACGCTGCGGCGCGGGTAGACACATATTGCATAGATGAGAAAGTCCGGTTGGCGTGCGAAATCGAGCGCCTATTATAGTGCGGCTCGGCCTTTGCTGTTATATCGCATTGTTTTATGTATATTTCGAATAAGGGCGCGACAGGTGATTTTACCAAAAAAGCAATCTGGTATGATTGTCATTTCCGCACTCTCGTACTCCCATGAAACCGCAAAAGATCCTGCTCCTCAGCGTGTCGGCCGGCGCCGGCCACATGCGCGCCGCCGAGGCGATCCGCGCCCATGCCGGCGACAGCGTGCAAGCCATCCATCTGGACGTGATGGATTACGTCAGCGCCGGCTTCCGCAAGCTCTACACCGACTTCTACATCACGCTGGTGAACAAGCTGCCCGCGCTGTGGGGCTATCTGTACCAGGCCACGCATGACGCGCCGGCACGCAGTTCCATGCAGCGGCTGCGGCGCGGCGTGGAGCGGCTCAACACGCGCGCACTGATGAAGGAAATCGGCGCCTTCCAGCCCGACGCCATCATCTGCACCCACTTCCTGCCAGCCGAGCTGCTGTCGCGCGCCATTGCCAAGGGCGAGCTGCATTGCCCGGTGTGGGTGCAAGTGACCGACTTCGACCTGCACCGGCTGTGGATACAAGACAACATGGCGGGCTACTTTGCCGCCAATGACGAGGTGGCGTTCCGCATGCGCGCCGCAGGTGTGCCCGCCGCGCGCGTGCACCAGACGGGCATCCCCATCATGCCGGCATTCGGCCAGCCGCTGCCGCGCGCGGCCTGCGCGGCAGCGTTCGGGCTGGACCCGGCGCGCCCCACCTTGCTGATGATGGGCGGCGGCGCCGGCCTGGGCAGCCTGCACACCGTGGCCGCGCGCCTGCTCGCATTGGAGGGCGACTTCCAGCTGATCGTGCTGGCGGGTAAAAACGCGCAGGCGCTGACGGCCCTGCAGCAGCTGGCGCTGCGCCATCCGGGCCGGCTGCTGGCGCAAGGCTTCACCAGCCAGGTGGAGCGCCTGATGGCATGCGCGGACCTGGTGATCACCAAACCGGGCGGGCTGACCACGTCCGAGTGCCTGGCCATGGGTCTGCCAATGATCGTCAACTCGCCCATCCCCGGCCAGGAGGAACGCAACGCCGACTTCCTGCTCGAGCAAGGTGTGGCGCTGAAGGCCTTCGATCACGTAACGCTGGAGTACCGCGTGCAACTGCTGCTGCGCGATCCGGCGCGCCTGGCGGAAATGGCCGGGAAGGCGCGCGCGCTGGGCAGGCCCGACGCGGCCCGCCGGGTGCTGGAGCGCGTACTCGCTCAACCGGAAGCGCCGCGGCAGTTCGCCAGCGCGCGTGCGGCATGAAGGCGCCGTCCGCCATGGCCTGCGCCGCGTTGCTTGCAGCCCTCATGACTGCCACCGCAGCAGCGACAGCGACGGCTGCTTCGCCGGCTAAGCCCGCGCAAGTTGAGGCAGTGACCGCGCGCAACCAGGACTGGGCCACCCTGATCCACGAGCCCGGCAACCTGTACAGCGTGACGCCGACCTTGTTCCGCAGCGCGCTGCTGCGGCCGGACGACGTCAAGCGGCTGCAGGCCCTGGGCATCAAGACCGTGGTCAGCCTGCGCGCCTTCCACAATGACAAGAAAGTCCTGCGCGGCAGCGGCATCAAGCCGGTCAGTGTGCCGATCAACACCTGGGACATCAGCGACGGCAAGATCATCCAGGCGCTGCGCGCCATCCGCGCGGCCGAGCAGCACGGGCCGGTGCTGCTGCACTGCCAGCACGGCGCCGACCGCACCGGCCTGGTGACGGCCATGTACCGCATCCTGTACCAGCAGCGCAGCAAGGAAGACGCGCTGCGGGAAATGAAGGAAGGCGGCTACGGCTACCATTCGGTCTGGAAAAATATTGAATCGTACCTGCGCAAGGTGGATGTGGAAGCTATCCGCGCAGGCGTGGAAAGGGAACTGTGATGACGCGCACCACCCTGCTGGCACTGCCCGCCGCCCTGCTGTGCCTGGGCGCCGGTGCGGCCGAGGCGATCGACCCGGCCAGGCTGTCCGAGAAGGAAGTCACACTGCACGAAGTGCACTCGAAGGCTGAGCCGAAAGGCAAGGCCTTCGTCGCGGCCACCATCATCGGCGCACCCATGTCCAGGCTGTGCGCCATCATCCAGGACTACGCCGCCTATCCGGGCTTCATGCCCAGCGTGTCGCACACGGCCCTGTCCAAGGCAGCCAGCGGCAATCCGCTGGTCGATATGACGCTCAAGTTGCCACTTGGAAAAGTTAAGAAATACCGCTTGGAAATGACGCCAACAGTCAGCGCGCAGCAGTGCCGGCTGGCGTGGATCATGGCGCCGTCCGCCGGGTTGAGACCCGAGGAAACCATCGCTGGAACGGACGGCTACTGGCAGCTCTCGCCCGTCGCCGGCGACGGCGCCAGGACCGTGGTGCAGTATTATGTCTACACCGATCCCGGTCCCGTACCGCTGGGCGCTGGCTGGATCGTGGACAGCATGAGCAAGGACAGCCTGCCCAAAACGCTGGAAGCGCTGCGCGCCAGGGCTGCGCGCTAGGCGCCAGGCAGGCCGGCCCCCTTGCCATCCACGGCGGCGCCCCCACCTGAACCGCTATGAACAAGCGCACGCCATTGCCTGGCCTTGCCGGGGACTTCCATCCCGCCGTTGCGGCGTGGTTCGGTGCGGCTTTCCCATCCGCCACCGAGGCGCAGCAACGCGCCTGGCCGCAGATCCAGGCCGGCCGGCCCACGCTGGTGGCCGCGCCCACCGGTTCGGGCAAGACCCTGACCGCCTTCCTGGCCGCCATCGACGCGCTGGTGCGCGCCAGCAGCGGCGGCCCGCTGCCGGACGAAACCCGGGTACTGTATGTATCGCCGCTCAAGGCGCTGTCGAACGACATCCGCCTGAATCTGGAGGCGCCGCTGGAAGGCATTGGCGCGCAACTGGCGGCCATGGGCATGCCGCCGCACGGCATCCGCGCCGCCGTGCGCACCGGCGACACCACCACCGCCGAGCGCAACGCCATGCGGCGGCGCGCGCCGCACATCCTCGTCACCACGCCCGAGTCGCTGTACGTGCTGCTGGGTTCCGACAGCGGACGCGCCATGCTGTCGACCGTGCGCACCGTGATCGTGGATGAGATCCACGCCGTGGCGGGCAGCAAGCGCGGCAGCCACCTCACGCTCAGCCTGGAGCGGCTGGATGCGCTGTGCGCGCTGAATGCACCGGACGGGCAACGTCCGGTGCGGGTGGGCCTGTCGGCCACCCAAAAGCCCTTGTCCGCAGTGGCCGATTTCCTGGTCGGCGGCGGCGGCGACCATGCATGCGCCGTGGTGGACGTGGGCCACGTGCGTGCGCGCGACTTGGCGCTGGAACTGCCGCCGGTTCCGCTTGAAGCAGTGCTGCCGAACGAAGTGTGGGAGCGTGTCTACGACCGCATGGCCGAGCTGGTGGTACTGCACCGGACCACACTCATTTTTGTCAATACGCGGCGCCTGTCGGAGCGCATCGCGCGCCACCTGGGAGACCGGCTGGGCGCCGGGCACGTGGCCGCGCACCACGGCAGCCTGGCCAAGGAATACCGGCTGGCGGCCGAGCAGCGGCTCAAGAAGGGCGAGCTGCAGGTGCTGATCGCCACCGCGTCCCTGGAGCTGGGCATCGACATCGGCGACGTGGACCTGGTGTGCCAGGTGGGCTCGCCCCGCAATATCGCCTCCCTGCTGCAGCGCGTGGGCCGCTCGGGCCACCACGTGGGCGGCATGCCCAAGGGGCGCCTGTTTCCCACCTCACGGGACGACCTGATCGAGTGTGCCGCGCTGCTGGACTGCGTGCGGCGCGGCGAGCTGGATGCGTTGCGCATACCGTCGGCGCCGCTGGACGTGCTGGCGCAACAGATCGTAGCCGAAGTGGCGTGCCGCGAATGGAGCGAGGACGAGCTGTTCGAGCTGGTGCGCCGTGCGCAGCCCTACGCGCAGCTGGGGCGGGCGCGCTACGACCAGGTGCTGCGCATGCTGGCCGAAGGCTACACGACGCGCAACGGCGTACGGGGCTCCTACCTGCACCGCGACGCGGCCAGCCGTTCGCTGCGCGGACGGCGCGGCGGCAAGCTGGCCGCCGTCACGTCGGGCGGCACCATCCCGGACAATGCCGACTATACGGTACTGCTGGAGCCACAGGGGCAGTCGGTGGGCACGGTGAACGAGGACTTCGCCGTGGAAAGCCTGGCGGGAGACGTCTTCCAGCTCGGCAACACGTCCTACCGTATCATGAAGGTCGAGGCAGGCAAGGTGCGGGTGGAGGACGCGCACGGCGCAGCGCCCAACATTCCGTTCTGGCTGGGCGAGGCGCCCGGACGCAGCGATGAACTGTCCGCCGGCGTGGCGCGCCTGCGCAGCGAGATCGAGCGGGAGTTGGCTGCGGCCGCCAGCGGCGGCGGTGAGGCAGCGCTGGACCGCGCCGTGGCCTGGCTGGAAGAGCATCTCGGCATGCACGACGCAGCCGCGCGCCAGATCGTCGACTACC
The DNA here is from genome assembly GCF_001425045.1 of Massilia sp. Root351. GTDB lineage: Bacteria > Pseudomonadota > Gammaproteobacteria > Burkholderiales > Burkholderiaceae_D > Rugamonas. Next base: position 578,795 of record NZ_LMDJ01000023.1, read on the forward strand.
TGGCCGTGGCGCGCGCCGCCCTGGGCGCCCTGCCGACGCAGAATACGCTGGTGATGGAACGCTTCTTCGACGAATCCGGTGGCATGCAGCTGGTGATCCACGCGCCTTACGGCAGCCGCATCAACCGCGCCTGGGGCCTGGCGCTGCGCAAGCGCTTCTGCCGCACCTTCAACTTCGAACTGCAGGCCGCCGCCACCGAAGACGCCATCATCCTCTCTCTATCGACCAGCCACAGCTTCCCGCTGGACGAAGTATGGCGCTACCTGCGCTCCAGCAGCGCCGAGCAGATCCTGGTACAAGCCCTGCTGGACGCCCCGCTCTTTAACGTGCGCTGGCGCTGGAACGCCACCACCGCCCTGGCCCTGCCACGCTTCACCGGTGGCCGCAAGGTCGCGCCGCAACTGCAGCGCATGAAAAGCGACGACCTGCTGGCGTCGGTGTTTCCGGACCAGGCGGCGTGCCTGGAAAACATCGTGGGCGAACGCGAACTGCCCAGCCATCCCCTGGTGGACCAGACGCTCGATGACTGCCTGCATGACGCCATGGACAGCGAAGGCTGGCTGGCGCTGCTGCGCCGCATGGAGGCGGGTCACGTGCGCCTGCTTGCGCGCGACCTGCCCGCGCCTTCCCCGCTGGCCATGGAAATCCTGAACGCCCGCCCCTACGCCTTCCTGGACGATGCACCGCTGGAAGAGCGCCGCACGCAAGCCGTGATCAACCGCCGCTGGACCGATCCCGCCAGTGCCGGCGATCTGGGCGCGCTGGACGCGGACGCCATCGCCGGGGTGGCTGAGGACGCTTGGCCAAACGCGCGCACCGAAGACGAAATGCAGGAAGCACTCGTTGCGCTGGCCTGCCTGACCCACGAAGAGGCGCAGCGGCAGGAGGGCTGGCCGGCATGGCTGGCGGCCCTCGCACACCAAGGCCGCGCCACCCGCCTGCGGGGCGGCGGCAGCGGTAGCGCCGGCGATCCCGCAGCCACAGGTGGCGGCGGACCTGATCTGTGGGTCGCCCTCGAACGCCTGGACTGCCTGCAAGCTGTTTATCCCGGCGCCACGGCGGCCCCGGCGCTGACTGTCCCCGATAGCCATCGCGGCAACGGCCCGGACGACTGGACGCGCGACGCCGGGCTGGTCGAGCTACTGCGCGCCCGCCTCACCGGCTTCGGGCCGCAGCCGCTGGCCGCCATCGCAAGCGCACTGGCACTGCCCGAAAGCACCGCCGCCATCGCCCTGGCCCAACTGGAAAGCGAAGGCTACGTCATGCGCGGCCGGTTCACACCCGGCGTGGCGGAGGAAGAATGGTGCGAACGGCACCTGCTGGCGCGCATCCACCGCTACACCATCAGGCGGCTGCGGCGCGAAATCGAGCCTGTCGAGCAGCAGGACTTCATGCGCTTCCTGTTCGACTGGCAGCACCTCACGGACGACACGCAACTGCAAGGCCAGGACGCGCTGCCCGCCGTGCTGGCCCAGCTGGAGGGCTACGAAGCGGCCGCCGGCGCCTGGGAAGCCGACCTGCTGGCGCCGCGCCTGCGCGACTACTCCATCCTGTGGCTGGACGACCTGTGCCGCGCCGGCAAAGTGGTGTGGACCCGCGTCGGCGCGCCGCGCTCAGCAGCGGGCGGTCCGGTGCGCAGCACGCCCATCGTACTGCTGCCGCGCCGCCAGGCCGCGCTGTGGCACGGCTTGAACGGCGCCAGCGAACCGCCCGAGGTGTCGTCCCGCGCCGCCGCCGTGCTGGAACTGCTGCAGCGCCACGGCGCCATGTTCCTGGACGAACTGCAGCAAGACGCGCGCATGCTGCCGGTGGAGCTGGAAAACGCGCTCGGCGAGCTGGTGTCGCTCGGCCTGGTGAACGCCGACAGCTTTGCCGGCATGCGCGCCATGCTGCTGCCCGCATCCAAGCGCGCCAGCAACGACAAGCGCCGCCGCCGGGGCGCCGGCCCTACCATGGAAGAAGCGGGCCGCTGGGCGCTGGTCCGGCGCGACGCCGCAAACACGGCCAGCGCGCTAGCCCCGCCCGCAGCCGGGCTCTCGGCGGTCCGCCCCGCCGGAGCCAGCGCCAGCACCTCCACACCCGGCAAACCTGCCCGCAAGCCGCGCCTGCCACCCGAGACGCTGGAGTACGTCGCCATGATCCTGCTGCGGCGCTATGGCGTGATGTTCTGGCGCTTGCTGGAGCGCGAGGCATCGTGGCTGCCGTCCTGGCGCGAACTGCTGCCGGTTTACCACCGGCTGGAAGCGCGCGGAGAAATCCGTGGCGGGCGCTTCGTGGCGGGCTTCTCCGGCGAACAGTTCGCGCTGCCCGAAGCCATCCCCTTGCTGCGCGAAGTGCGGCGGCGCCAGCACAACGGCAACCTGGCCTGCATCTCCGGCGTGGACCCGCTCAACCTGTGCGGCACGCTGCTGCCCGGCGACAAGGTGCCCGCCGTGCCGGGCAACCGCATCCTGTTCCGCGATGGACTGCCGGTGGCGACCATCGTTGCCGGCAAGCTCAGCTATCTGTCTCCGCCCGGCGCCGAACGCGAACTGTTGCACGCGCGCCTGGTGGGCAGGCGCTAACGCGATCAACCACGCCCGCCAGCCGCTGTGCCCAAACCCCGCGCAGCAGAAGATCGGCAAGCTTCCCTATGGTCACAACGGTGCCGTCTACCTTCTTGAGCGCGACCGGTTAGGGATCATCCCGAACGTGGAAAACCGGGCGCTGGCGGGAGTCAAGTACGTAAACGTAAGGCCCGGCCAGCACCAGCATTTAATGCTAAAATCCGGCGACGTACTTTGATGTCATTTTTACATTGGAGGCATTCATGCGTCGTCTGCTGCTGGCAATTTCCTTTGTGTGCGGACTGGGCAGCGCTCCAGTGTACGCCACGCCCACTCAAACCAGTTTTGCCGCTGACGGCTATTCCGCCACATGGGACTGCCGCTACCGGTCCGATATGTCGCGCTGCAACCCGGTCAACCCGACGCTGAATGGCAGCACGACGCGCTGGCAGTCGGGTGCCAGCTCCAGCGCTTCGAGCCCCCGGGGCGAAGCATGGTCGCTGGCCACGGCTGACGCGGGCGCGTATTTGCCTATCCTGAAAACCTATGCCGCCAGCAATGCCGACTATGTGCCGGATGCGCCGAACGGCGAGACGTCCATGGCCGACGCCAATATTTGGGGCGTGCAAGGCTACCGCTACTCCGGCGCGACGCCGTTCGAGCTGACAGTGAGCGTAACGCTCGACTCGCAGTTCTCCCCTGCCGTCGCCGGCGCGGGATACAACCATTCGTTCTTCGCGGTGAGCCTGTTCGACGTTGAAGGCTATGCGTTCGACTACAATCAGAATGCGGCGAGCGGCAGCACCTGCCCGATTCTTCGGACGGCAACCGGGCCTGGCTGCGCAAGCTTGCCCGCGATCTTCGCGCGGGACCAGAAGTTCCTCTACGACACAGGCTCCGTCACCACCACGGTTTCATACCTGCTCAATCCCGGCCAGGCCTTCTATGTCGGCGCCTACCTGGATGCGAACGTATGCTGTGGCGGCGTGGTGGACTCGTCGCACACGCTGACCATGCGCTTCAACGACGCCACCATGCTGGACAGCTTTGCAGTAACCATGGTGCCCGAGCCGGGCCAATGGGCGCTGATGCTCTCCGGCCTGGCGCTGCTTGCCGTTGTCAGCAGGCGGCGTGGTTCACGGTGACTACGTGGATGGCGAGGCCGCCCAGCGAGGTTTCCTTGTATTTGACCTGCATGTCGGCGCCGGTCTGGCGCATGGTTTCGATCACGTCGTCCAGGCTGACGAAGTGGGTGCCGTCGCCTTTCAGCGCCAGCGAGGCGGCGGTGATGGCCTTCACCGCGCCCATGCCGTTGCGCTCGATGCAGGGGATCTGCACCAGCCCGCCGATCGGATCGCAGGTCATGCCGAGGTGGTGTTCGATGCCGATTTCGGCCGCGTTCTCGATCTGCAGGTTGGTGCCGCCCAGTGCCGCCACCAGGCCGGCCGCGGCCATCGCGCAAGCCACGCCGACTTCGCCCTGGCAGCCGATTTCGGCGCCCGAAATGGACGCGTTGCGCTTGCACAGCATGCCGATGGCCGCAGCCGTCAGCATGAACTCGCGCACGCCCTTGACCGGATCGCTCGGATGGCAGTCTTCCGCGTAGTAGCGCAGCACTGCCGGGATGATGCCCGCCGCGCCATTGGTGGGCGCCGTGACAACGCGGCCGCCGGCGGCGTTTTCCTCGTTCACCGCCATCGCGTACAAGCTCACCTGGTGCAGCGCGTCGTGCGGCAGCGCGTTGGCGACGTCGCCGCCTCTGGCTTGCAGCCACAGGCCGGCAGCGCGGCGTTTCACATTCAGGCCGCCCGGCAGCTGGCCGGCGGTTTCCAGCCCGTGCGCGATGCAGTCGCGCATCACGTGCCAGATCCGGTCCACGCCGGCGTTCAGCTCATCTTCCGAAACGCGCATCAGCTCATTGGCGCGCAGCATTTGCGGGATGGTCAGGCCGGTGCGTTTGCCGTGTTCCAGCAGCTGGGCCATGGTGTCGAACGGATATGGCAACTCGACCGCTGGCCGGCCGTCGATGCCGCCGGTCTCGCCCTCTTCGCGAATGAAGCCGCCGCCCACCGAGTAGTAAACTTTGCTCAGCACCGAGCCGTCGGCGCGCTTGAGCGTGAAGCGCATGCCGTTCGGGTGCTCGGGCAGCGTTTCGGCCTTGTGGAACAGCAGGTTCTGCGCGCGCGTAAACGGCACCGCATGGGTGGCGAGCAGCTTCAGCTCCTTGTTCGCTTCGGCCGCAGCGAGCATGGCGTCCACTTGCGTGGGATCGACATGCTGCGGCGTCTCGCCCATCAGGCCCAGGATCACCGCCTTGTCGGTGGCGTGGCCGACGCCGGTCAGCGCCAGCGAGCCATACAGGGCAGCTTCCACCTCTACCACGTCATCCAGCGGACCGGCGTCGACCAGGAAACGGCGCGCCGCCACCATCGGTCCCACGGTGTGGGAACTGGATGGCCCGATGCCGATTTTAAACAGGTCGAAAACGCTCATGTCCATTGGATGTCTCTTTATAGTAGTTAGCGGGTAGCTATTCAGGCGGCCTGGCCCAGGCTGACGTCGATGTTCGCCAGCATGTCCTTGACCATCTCTTCGGTGCCGACCTTGGCTCGCCAGCCCCAGTCGGCGGTCGCGTGGCAGTCGTCCAGACTGTGCGGCCAGGTATCGGCAATCGCCTGGCGGCTGTCCGGCTTGTATTCGATCCTGAACCCCGGCACGGAGCGGGTAATCGCCTCGGCCAGCTGCGCGGGATTGAACGACACGCCGGCCACATTATATGAGGAACGGACTTTAATTTGTGACGCAGGTGCCTCCATCAATTCCACAGTTGCGCGGATGGCGTCGGGCATGTAGATCATCGGCAGCGTGGTCTGCGGGCCGAGGAAGCACTCGTAGGTCTCGCCGCGCAGCGCCGCGTGGAAAATGGCGATGGCGTAGTCGGTGGTGCCGCCGCCCGGAGGCGACTTGTAGCTGATGATGCCCGGGTAGCGGATGCTGCGCACGTCCACGCCGTATTTCAGGAAGTAGTACTCGCACAGGCGCTCGCCGGCCAGCTTGCTGATGCCGTAGATGGTGGTCGGGTCCATGATGGTCAGCTGCGGCGTGTCGTGCGACGGCGTGTTGGGGCCGAAGGCGGCGATCGACGATGGCCAGAACACGCGCAGCGGCTTGCCCTCGGCGCCGCGCACCCGCGCAACTTCCAGGATGTTGAGCAGGCCGTCCATGTTCAGGGTCCAGGCCTTCAGCGGGGCCGCCTCGCCGGTGGCCGACAGCATGGCCGCCAGCTGGTACACCTGGGTGATGTTTTCGGAAGCCACCAGGGTTGCCAGTGCGTCCTTGTCCAACACGTTCAGCACCTGGTAGCGCGCTGCGTTGTAGACATTTTTGGCGCCGATGTCGGTGGCGATGACGTTTTGGGCGCCATGTTTCTGCGCCAGCGCGTCCACCAGTTCACTGCCGATCTGGCCGTTTGCGCCAATTACTAAAATGCGTTCCATGCTGTGCTTTCTGTTCTCTGATTTAGTTCTTCAGCAAGCCGAGTTCCCGGCCTGCCTGCTCGAATGCTGCCAATACCGTGTCCAGTTGCGCGCGGGTGTGGGCGGCGGACAGCTGCACACGGACGCGGGCCTGGCCCATCGGTACTACGGGGTAGAAGAAGCCGCTGAGCAAAACGCCCAGCTCGTACATTCGTGCAGCGAACTTCTGCGCTACGGGCGCTTCGAACAGCATCACCGGCACCACCGGGTGGGTGCCCGGCTTGATGGTGAAGCCGATGCGCTCGATCTCCTTGCGGAAGTAGGCGGTGTTCTCGTGCAGGCGGTCACGCAGCTCGGTGGAGGCGGACAGGCGCTTGAGCACGGCCAGCGAGGCGCCGGCGATCGAGGGCGCCAGGGTATTGGAGAACAGATAAGGGCGCGACTTCTGGCGCAGCGTGTCGATCACTTCCTTGCGGCCGGAGGTGAAGCCGCCCATGGCGCCGCCCAGGGCCTTGCCCAGGGTGCCGGTGATGATGTCGATCTTGCCCAGCACATTGTGATGCTCGTGGGTGCCGCGCCCGGTCTTGCCCATGAAACCGGAAGCGTGGCATTCGTCGATCAACACCAGCGCGCCGTATTTCTCGGCCAGCTCCACGATCTTGTCCAGCTGGGCGATGGTGCCGTCCATGGAGAACACGCCGTCGGTGACGATGATCTTGTTGCGCTTGCCGGCGGCGTCCTGCAGCTGCTTTTCCAGGTCGGCCATGTCGTTGTGGGCGTAGCGGAAGCGCGCGGCCTTGCACAGGCGGATGCCGTCAATGATGGAGGCGTGGTTCAGCGCGTCCGAAATGATGGCGTCGTTCTCGTCGAACAGCGGCTCGAACACGCCGCCGTTGGCGTCGAAGGCGGCTGCGTACAGGATGGTGTCTTCGGTGCCCAGGAAGGCGGAAATGGCCTGTTCCAGTTCCTTGTGCACGGTTTGCGTGCCGCAAATGAAGCGCACCGACGACAGGCCGTAGCCGTATTTCTCGGTCGCTTCGATGGAGGCCTGGGCCACCCACTCTTCGCCGGACAGGCCCAGGTAGTTATTGGCGCACATATTGATGAGCGTGCGGCCGTCCTGCGCCACCACTTCCGATCCCTGGCGGGAAGCGATCACGCGCTCCGGCTTGTACAGGCCCTGTTCGCGCAGGGTATCCAGATTCTGCTGCAGGCCGGTGTAGAAGGCGTTTTTCGCTTGCTCGCTCATGATCTTCCTCTTTTGGTGGTGTGGGGTTATGCTGTGGGTTGAGTGGAGTTTACTCCAATTTTTTCACCGCACTCCTGAAATCCGTTATTTCGAACTCAAGTTCAATATAATGGATATTACCGAAGGCCAGTGAACTTTGCAACATATAAAAGAATGAAAACCGCATGAGCGCATCCGTCCCAAACAACGCCCCGCCGGAAGTCGGCGCCGCCCTGCAACGCCTGCGCCTGGCGCGCGGGCTGACGCTGGAAGACCTGTCGCGCATCGCGGGGGTATCGAAGTCCATGCTGTCGCAGATCGAGCGCGAGAAGGCCAACCCCACTATCGCCATTACGTGGCGGCTGGCCAATGCGCTGGGCGTGGCCATCGGCGAACTGCTGTCCGAGTCGGGCAAGAGTGTCGAAACGATCAGGGTGCTGGACGCCCACGAGACGCCCACGCTGCCCGGCGCCCACGCCGGCTACACGATGCGCATCCTGGGCCCGATGGAACTGGCAGGCAAGTATGAGTGGTACGAACTGACGCTGGCGACCGGCGGGGAACTGGTATCGCAGGCGCACGACCCAGGCACCACCGAGCACCTGACGGTGCTGCACGGGGCGATGGAACTGGAAGTGGGCGGCAGCAAGAAGAAGGTCAAGATGGGAGGCACCGCCCGCTACCCGGGCGACCTCGATCATGCCATCCGCAATGCGGGCAAGACCGAGGCCAAGGCGATTCTGGTGGTGATCCACCGCTAAGCGGCGCCGGGCTGAGCAGGGCTACACAGGACGCGGCGCCGGGGGCCATTTACAACGGAAAATCGACGGTACGGCGCTCGCGGTGACTGGCTTGGGCTGCCTCGATTACGCGCACCACGTTGAGCGCATCCGCCGCCGCCACCGGGACCGGCAGGCCGGCGTTGATCGCCCGCCCCATGCCGGCGTAGTAACTTTCGTAGCTGCCGGCCAGCGTGGGCAAGCGTTCGGCCACCGGGACGCCGGCGGCCATCACGGTCACCGTGGCGTAGTGAGCGCCTTCGTCGCCGCCCCAGCCCTTGTCACCCGGCCTGGCGCCATGCTTCAAGGCGGTTTCCTGCCCGTCTATGCCGTATTTTGAGAAGCTGCCTTGCGTGCCGTGTACCTCGTAGCGCGGACCGGGCGCGCACACCTGCATGCCGGCACGCAGCACCGCCTTGCAATGGCCGTAGTCCATCGTAAGGTGGAAATAGTCCTCCACCAGCGCGCCCGCGCGCTGCACGGACAGGTCCGCCGTCACTGCGCGCGGCATGCCAAACAGCTGAAGCGCCTGGTCTATCAGATGGGAGCCCAGGTCCCACAGGATGCCAGCGCCCGGTTGCTGCTCCTCTTTCCAGCGCGTCTTCACCTGCGGAGCATAACGGTCGAAATGGGCGAAGTAGGAGTGCACCTGTCCCAGCCGGCCGGATTCGATGCAGTTGCGCAGCGTAAGAAAGTCGTTGTCCCAGCGGCGGTTGTGAAAGGCGCTGAGAAGCAGGCCTTTCCCGTTCGCCAGTGCGACCAGGGCTTCGCCCTGCTCCGACGACACCACGAAGGGCTTGTCGATCACCACATGCTTGCCGGCTTCCAGCGCGGCGCGCGCCAGCGCATAGTGGCTGGCGTTGGGTGTGGCGACGACGATCAGGCCGATGTGCGGGTCGGCCAGCATGGCCTGCGGCCCGGCGTCCAGGACCACGCCCGGATAGCTGCGCCGCACCTCGTCCGCGTCGGCGCTGCTGCTGGAAATGCGCGCCAGCCTCAGGCCCGACGAAGCGGCGGCGGCGATCAGCGGCGCGTGGAACACTTTGCCGGCGAGGCCATATCCGATCAGGCCTACGGAGCATGCTTGCATGGCTTGCCTTTCTGTTCATGTTGATCTATCGCACACCCCGCAACTATAGCCTATCGGAACGGAGGCTTACCAGTTCGACTCGCGCTCCGGGGTGGATGTGATGCGGTGCACCGACAGGTCGGCGCCCTGGAATTCCTGTTCGGGGTCGAGCCGCAGGCCGAGGGTGGCTTTCAGCAGGCCGTAGATGACGTAGCCCGACACACCGGCGATGGCCACGCCCAGTGCGGTGCCGGTCAGCTGCGAGACGAAGGACACGCCGCCCATGCCGCCCAGCCCCTTCAGGCCGAAGATGCCGGCCGCGATGCCGCCCCAGGCGCCGCACAGGCCGTGCAGCGGCCACACGCCCAGCACGTCGTCGATCTTCCATTTGTTCTGCGCCAGAGTAAACATCCACACGAACACGGCGCCGGCGATGCCGCCGGTGACCAGCGCGCCCAGCGGGTGCATCAGGTCGGAGCCGGCGCATACCGCCACCAGCCCGGCCAGCGGGCCGTTGTAGGCGAAGCCGGGGTCGTTCTTGCCCATCAGGACCGCGACCAGGGTGCCGCCCACCATGGCCATCAACGAATTCACCGCCACCAGGCCGTTCATCTTGTCGAGCGCCTGCGCGCTCATCACGTTAAAGCCGAACCAGCCCACGGTGAGTATCCATGCGCCCAGGGCCAGGAAGGGGATAGACGACGGCGGATGCGCCGCGATGGCGCCGTTCTTCATGTAGCGTCCGCGCCGCGCACCCAGCAGCAGCACAGCCGGCAGCGCGATCCAGCCGCCCATGGCGTGCACCACCACCGAACCGGCGAAGTCGTGGAACTCCGCACCAAAGCTGTGCAGCAGCCATTGCTGGAAGCCGAAGCGCTGGTTCCAGACCATGCCTTCAAAGAAGGGATAGACAAAGCCGACCAGCAGCGCGGTGGCGATCAGCTGCGGATTGAAGCGCGCCCGTTCGGCGATGCCGCCGGAGATGATGGCAGGAATGGCGGCGGCAAAGGTGAGCAGGAAGAAGAACTTCACCAGCTCGTAACCGTTCCTGGCCGCCAGCACCTCGGCGCTGGCGAAGAAGTCCACGCCATAGGCGATGCCGTAGCCGATGAAAAAATAGGCGATGGTGGACACGGCGAAATCGACCAGAATCTTCACCAGGGCGTTGACCTGGTTCTTCTTGCGCACCGTGCCCAGTTCCAGGAAGGCAAAACCCGCGTGCATTGCCAAAATCATGATGGCGCCGAGCAGGATAAACAGCGCGTCTGCACCAGAATTGTTACCAGCCATACCAGCCACTCCCCAAAAGAATGCAAAGTCAATTAAAGAATGTTCTTATAAGCAAATTTCGTACCAATTTGGTGCGAATTGCTAAGCGCTTGATTTGACTGGGTTTGGGCAATGCCAGCGACGCCGCGCGACGGTGCGTTCGCACCATTGCGGGGCGCCAGCTTGGTGCGCAGATGGTCAGATCGGCGCGCCGGGCGGGACGGACGGCATGGCGCGCAGCTTTACGCTGCGCGGGTCGGCCAGGTAGGCGCGCACCAGGTCGGCAGCCTGCTTGCGGCTGGCCGCCGTGGCGCCCTGCCCCGGATTTTTCGCCAGCCACGCGGCAAACTCGCTCGCCACGCCGCGCAACTCGGCCTGCACGCCCGCATGCAGCTTGCCGCCGTCGAGCAAGTTCAGCGTGGCGTCCAGCAGCACCCAGTTGGCGGCTGTCTGCACCGCCTCGCCCCCCACCACGGACGCCGGGATGGGTTCGCGTTTCCAGGTGCGCTGCAGCAGCAGGTTCAAGGTCTCCGCCGCGCCGGGCTGCTGCGCGTCGCGCGCGTGCTGCCAGGACAGGCGGTTCAGGCGCGCCGGGTCCAGCAGGAAGCCGGCACTGTGCGCAGCCCCGGCCTCCGCCGCCGACAACGCGTCGAACACACTGTCCATGCGGCCCTGGAAGTACTCGCGGCTGCGCTCATAGCCTTGCGCCGGCGGCGTGAGCGCGTCCAGCACCTTGGCCGGCAGCGCCAGGTATTCGGCGCGCAAGGAGTCGGCCAGCCGGGCCAGCGCCTGGCGCTGGGTCGCAGCGGGAACCGTGCGCACCCCGCCCTTTGCCAGCCCGGCCTTCACGTCGCCGCTGGTGGCGTATTCAAAGTCGCCGCCACCGATCAGGCGCGCCAGCGCTTCGCCCTGGTAGCGCTGCAGCAGATACACCGGCACCAGGCGCGCTTCCAGTTCGCCGGCCTGGCGCTCGTCCGGCAGCACGTCGAAGGAAAAGCGCTCCAGCGCGCGGCGGCGCACGGCGGTCAGGTTGTCCCAGGTCTTGATGGAGTCGGGGCCGAAGTCCCACAGCAGGCCTTGCGGATGGACGGAGCCGGCCGAGCGGGCGTCGCTGTCGCCGCTGTACTCCAGGCCGGCGGCACGCGCTTCGGCGCGCAGTTTGGCCAGCGCCGCCTGCTCGTCGCCGGGGAACTGGCCGTAGACGTGCTTGACCACGTGGTCGTCCCACGGGCCGAGGCCGGCGCCATAGGCGTCCTGCAAGTCGATCTCGCCCTGCGCATTGATCTTCAGGACCGGATGGGGATAGTCCATCACCGAGCCGTTGCCGTGGCGGCTGGCGGCAAAGTTGTGGGCGAAGCCCAGCGTATGGCCAACCTCGTGTGCGGACAGCTGGCGCAGGCGCGCCAGGGCCATGGCTTCGGCCAGTTTCTGTTTGTCCGGGGCGGCGTCCTTGCCGTACGGCGCCAGCAGGCTCTCGGCGATCAGGATGTCCTGCCGCACGCGTTGCGAGCCGAGGTTGACGGCGCCGCGAATGATTTCGCCGGTGCGCGGATCGGCCAGCGCATTGCCATAGGACCAGCCGCGCGTGGCGCGGTGGGTCCAGGTGATGACGTTGTAGCGCACGTCCATGGCGTCCGCACCCTCGGGCAGCAGTTCCACGCGGTAGGCATCCTTGAAGCCGGCCTTCTCGAAGGCGCTGGCCCACCAGCGCGCGCCGTCCAGCAAGGCGCTGCGCACCGGCTCAGGTGCGCCACGGTCGACGTAGAAGACGATGGGCTTGTTCACCGGACTGGGCAGGCCTGCGGCCGCCGCGGCGGCATCGGACTTCTCCAGGCGGTGGCGTACCTGCCAGCGCACGTCCAGGCTCTTGGCCAGCGGCGTGGCGAAGTCGGAATAGCCGGTGTCGAATCCGCCGGATGCGGGATGGTAGGGGCGCGGCTGGTAGCGTGACACGGCGCCGGGACCGGTGTCCGGCAGGCGCACCAGGCTGATGTGCTGGCGCATGGACAGGCTGGCCGGGTCGGCCGCCACCTGCTTGACGAAGTCACCCTGGCCCGGCCCCTGGAAGGTCAGCAATGCTTCAAGCTCCGTATTGTCGGGGAAGCTCCTGGCCAGGTCCGGCAGCACCGCGCTGCGCTTGGGGTCCACGCTGTAGGCGCCTTGCCTGGCGGCGGCGATGCGGCCCGCCACGCCGTGCTGGTCGGCCAGCAGGAAGCTGGAGAAGTCCACCAGGTGCTTGCCGCCGTCGCTGGCCAGGATGTCGCCGGCCCACAGCACGGCGCCGGCGAACGATTCGGCCACCGCAGCGCGCTCGCCGGCGTCGCGCGAGTTGGCCACGAAGCGGGTGTTGTCCTGCACAAGGAACAGGCGGGCGCCGTGCTTCTGGAAACGCACCACTTTCACCTCGCCCGGCTGGCCACGGTCCAGGCCCACGTCGTTCGAGCCCAGCGCGTACGGCAGGGAGCTGACCAGCAGGAAGGGCTGCTCGAGCGCGGCCACGGACAGCAGCACCCTGCCCTTGTCGCTGTCGCGCCAGAGGTCGATGAAGCCGGGCTGCGCTTGCAGGCCCCTGGTGTGGTCGGAGGCCGTCCCGCGGGGCTCGGCGGCGAGGACGGGCATGGCGCTTAGCAGCGAGGTGGCGAACAGCGTTGCAAGGAGCGTGGCGGGCTTGGTCATGGGCATGGTCGATGGATGGTAAAACGCGCCCCGGAGGGCGCGTGTGAATTAAAGCCGGGGGCCGGCCGGCAAGGCGGTTGCAACCCGCCCTGCCGGGCCGTATTACTGGCTGCCGCCCGAGACCGGCGCAGCTGGCGCGTCCATCTGCAGGGCGCGGGTCAGGAAGCCCCAGCGGTCGGCCACTTCTTCAATCTGTTTCGCGGTCGGCTTGCCGGCGCCGTGGCCGGCTTTGGTATCGATGCGGATCAGGATCGGGTTGGCGCCGGCTTGCGCGGCTTGCGCTGCGGCGGCGAACTTGAAGCTGTGCGCCGGCACCACGCGGTCGTCATGATCGGCCGTGGTGACCATGGTGGCCGGATAGCAGCTGCCGGCCTTCAGGTTGTGCAGCGGCGAGTACTTGACCAGCGCCTTGAACTCTTCCGGGTTGTCCGACGAACCGTAGTCCGAGGTCCAGGCCCAGCCGATGGTGAACTTCTGGAAGCGCAGCATGTCCATCACGCCCACGGCCGGAATGGCAGCGGCGAACAGGTCGGGACGCTGCGTCATGGCTGCGCCCACCAGCAGGCCGCCGTTGCTGCCGCCGCCGATCGACAGCTTGGCAGGCGAAGTGACCTTGTTGGCCACCAGCCATTCGGCCGCGCCGATGAAGTCGTCGAACACGTTCTGCTTCTGCAGCTTGGTGCCGGCCTTGTGCCAGGCTTCGCCGTACTCGCCGCCGCCGCGCAGGTTGGCCAGCACGTACACGCCGCCCATTTCCAGCCACGCCAGGTTGGCCACCGAGAACGACGGCGTCATCGAGGCGTTGAAGCCGCCGTAGCCGTACAAATAGGTCGGGTTGCTGCCGTCCAGCTTGATGCCCTTCTTGGCCACGATAAACATCGGCACCTTGGTGCCGTCGCGGCTGGTGAAGAACTGCTGGCGGGTTTCGTACGCTGCCGGGTCGAAGTCCACTTTCGGCTGGCGGTAAACGCTGCTCTTGCCGGTCTTCATGTCGTAGCGGTAGATGGTGGACGGCGTGGTGAAGCTGGTGTAGGCGTAGAAGGTTTCGCTGTCCTTGGCCTTGCCGTTGAAGCCGGCCGCCGAGCCGATGCCCGGCAGGTCCAGCGTGCGCACCGGCTTGCCCTTCAGGTCGAAGATCTTGACGGCGCTGTGCGCGTCGGTCAGGTAGTTCAGCACCAGTTGCTTGTTGATGATGTTGGCGGAGGTCAGCGTTTCGGCAGCTTCGGGCACCAGCTCTTTCCACTGGTCCGGCGCCGGCTTGCGGATGTCGATCGCGATGATGCGCGACTTCGGCGCGTTTTTGTCGGTGCGGAAGTAGAACAGCGGGCCTTCGTTGGCGATGAAGTCGTAGGAGGCGTCGAACTGCTCCAGCAGGCCGACCACTTTGGCGTCCTTCTTGCTCAGGTCTTTGACGAAGACACGGTTCTTGCGCTCGGTGCCATGGCTGCCGTTGATGATCAGGTAGCGGCCGTCGTCGGTCACCTCGGCGCCAAAGCCCCACTCCTTCTGGTCGGGGCGGTCATACACCAGCACGTCCGCGCTTTGCGGCGTGCCGATCTTGTGGAAGTACAGCTTCTGGAAGTAGTTCACGCCGGCCAGCTTGGTCGCTTCGGTCGGCTCGTCGTAGCGGCTGTAGTAGAAGCCGGAACCGTCGTGATTCCAGGCAGTGCTGGAGAACTTGACCCACTTGATGTGGTCCTCGGTGTCCTTGCCGCTGTCGATGGCGCGCACCTTGATCTCGTTCCAGTCGGAGCCGGAAGCGGCGGTGCTGTAGGCCAGCAGCTTGCCGTCCGGGCTGACGGCGGCGCCGGCCAGCGCCACGGTGCCGTCGCTGGACAGCGTGTTCGGATCGAGCAGCACGCGCGGCGTGTCGGTCAAGGTCTTCATGGTGTACAGCACGGACTGGTTCTGCAGGCCGTCGTTGCGGCTGTAGAAGTAGCGGCCGCCTTCCTTGTACGGCACGCCGTAGCGTTCGAAGTTCCACAGCTTGGTCAGGCGCGCCTTGATGGCTTCACGCGCCGGAATCTGGCCCAGGTAACCCTGCGTCAGCTTGTTCTGCGCGTCCACCCATTCCTTGGTCTCGGCGCTGTTGGCGTCTTCCAGCCAGCGGTAAGGATCGGCCACCATGGTGCCGTGGTAGTTGTCCTGCTGGTCGACCTTCTTGGTCAGCGGATAGCTGACCGCCGAGCCGTTGCCGGGGCAGGTTTGCGCCAGCGCGGCGCCGCTGAAGGCTGCGGCCAGCGCGAAGATCAGGGAAGCACGTCGTAATTGCATAGGAATTATTCTCGTCCAATGTTGTTCGGGGAAGGCACGGCTATTGCCACGCCGAAATCGATCATAGCGTGGAATGTGACAAATTTGAAATGTTCCAGAGGGCGCTGCGGCGCTTTTTATTCGGCCAGCGCGGCCGGCACGGCGCCGCTGCCGGCCAGTGCGATCGGCGGCCGCCACTGCTCCAGCCAGCCGGCCAGCTGCCCGGCCGGCATGGGGCGGCTCATGAAATAACCTTGCCCCTGGTCGCAGCCCATGCGCGCCAGCAGGCGCCACACGGCTTCGGTCTCGATGCCCTCGGCCACCACCCGCAAGCCCATGTTGTGGCCCAGGTCGATGGTGGAACGCACGATCTTGGTGTCGCCAATGTCGTGCTCCATATTCATGACGAAGGACTTGTCGATCTTCAGCTCGTCCACCGGCAGCCGTTTCAGGTAGGCCAGCGACGAGTAGCCGGTACCGAAGTCGTCGATGGACAGCTCCAGGCCCATGGCATGCAGGCGCTCCAGCGTATTTTGCGCACGCACCGGATCGTCCATGATGGCGCTTTCGGTGATCTCCAGGCAAAACGAGCCGGGCCCCAGCTGGTGCTGCGCCAGCAAGTCGGCGAACTTCACCGGCAGGTCCTGGTCCATCAGGTCGCGCGTGGACAGGTTGACGGAGATTTTCAGCGCGATGCCCTGCTCGGCCAGCTGGCGGCACAGCACGGCCGACTGCTCCATCACCCAGCGCGTCAGCACGCGGATGAAGCCGGTCTGCTCGGCGAAGGGAATGAACTGGTCGGGGAACACATTGCCGCGTTCCGGGTGCACCCAGCGCACCAGCGCCTCGGCGCCCACCGCCTTGCCGGAATCGAGCAGGATCTTCGGTTGCACGAACAGCCGGAACTCGTTGCGCTCGATGGCGTTGCGCAGCTCGGTGAGCAGCGACAGGCTTTGCTCGCTGGACTTGTCGAAGCCGGCGTCGTACACCACGGCGCCGTCGTTGCGCTGTTTGGCGGTGTACATGGCCACCTCGGCCGCGCTCAGGATGGCCTCGGCGCTGTCGCCGTGCAGCGGATAGCCGGCAATGCCCAAGCCGGCGCCGATGTCGACCATCTGGTCTTCCAGCGACAGCGGGGTTTCCAGCGCGGCCAGGATTTCCCGCGCAATCAGCTGCGCCTGTTCCAGCGCGGTATCGGGCAGCAGCACCACGAACTCGTCGCCGCCCAGGCGCGCCACTTGCGCAGACGTGTTGCGGCGGTTGGCCAGTTGCAGCTGCAGCCGCCCCGCCACCTGGCGCAGCAGCGCGTCGCCGAAGCTGTGGCCCATGACGTCGTTGACGTGCTTGAAGCGGTCCAGGTCCATCATCAGCACGAACACCGAGGACTCGCGTTTGCGCGCCTCGGCGAGGGAATCGTTCAGGTGCAGCACGAACTGGGCGCGGTTGGGCAGGCCGGTCAGGGTGTCCCAGTATGCCAGGCGGCGGATTTCCTGCTCGCGCTTGGCAATCCCGTCGCGCATGCTGTCGAACGCCTGCGCCAGCGCGCCGATTTCGTCCTCGCGCTTGAATTCGATCTGGCCCTTGTAGTCGCCGCGCTCGAGGCGCTTGGCGGTGTCGGCCAGCAGCGTCAGCGGCTGCGCGATGCGCTTGGCGGTGAAGACGCTGACGGCGGCCGAGATCAGGATGCCGGCAATGGCCAGGCCCAGCAGCCAGCGCTCCAGGCGTGCATACTCGGAAATCGCTTCATCGATGGAGCGCGCCAGCAGCACGGTAACGGCCTGGCCGGCATCCTCGCCGATCAGCAGCTGGCGCACGCTGTAGCGCGCGTCCTGCACGTCGAGGTCGAACGGGGCGTCCGGGCGCGCCGGCGCGGCGCGCAATTGCTGCACCAGCCCGGAGATGACGGGCACGCCGAACGTGGACGCCACCGGCAGCAAATTGCCCTGGCGGTCGCGCGTGAGGATGGAGGTGTGCAAGCCGCTTACGCTTTGCATCTCGGCCGCCAGCTGGCCGTCGATCGGGAAGGTCATCACGATGTAGCCGATGACGATGGGCGCTTTCACCGGCATCACCACCACCTGGTAGGGATAGCGGTCGACCACGGCAATGCCGTTGGCGCCGTCCGACGCTTCGGCCTGGTCCAGCATGCTCATGACCAGCTTTTCCAGGCCGGCCGACTGCGCCTCGCTGGTGGTGGCGGTAATCTTGCGCTCGGCCGATACCAGCATGGAGGCGGTGGCCTTGATGCGGCGCCCGCTGTTGGCCAGCGCCGACTCGATGGTGGCGCGGTCCGATTCGTCGTTGTTGCCGATGGCGGCCACGAAGGCGGTGTCGCGCGCCAGCAGGCGCGCGCCGAAACGCAGGCTTTGCGCGTTTTGCTCCAGCAGGCGGCGGAACACCTTGGCGCCGTTGTTCAGTTCCACGCCGATGGCGGCGCGCGCGTTGCTGTCGATGCCGCCCTGGATCACCAGCAGCCCCACCACCTGCACTGCGACGATCAGCACCAGGAATAAGGTGGCGATGCGGCTTTCCAGGCTGCGGAATCGGAAGCGCATGCAGGCTCCTACAGCGCGTCGCCGCCGGCGGGCGGCTTCATGGCCAGGCGCAAGCTGGCCGTGCCGTACGCCTCGCCGGCCTTAATCGCCACCGCCTGCTCGGAAGGCTGGCCGCCGGCCATATTGAAATGCCAGACCTTGAGCACGTACTTGCCGGCCGGCGCGTCCACGCGGCCCAGGCCGCTGGCGTCGGCCTTGGCGAAGTACGGCGTGTCCACCACCCGCACGTAGGCCACCATCTTGTCGTGGATATTACAGCCCAGCACCACCACACCGGGCTTGTCGAAAATCTGCGGCGTGGCCGAGGTGCCCGAGTACAGTTTCTGGTCGAACTTGTGTGCCGGCGAGAAGGAATAGATGTGGTGGCGCACCTTGTCGTTGTTCGGGAAATCAATGCGGCTGCCGGTCTGCACCACGGTCACCAGCGGCAAGAATTTAAGGCCCTTCTGCTCGATTTCCGCGCCCTTGGCCGGCTTGGCCTGGCCCTGGCCGGCCTCCGGCTCCAGCCAGGCCACGGCGTCCGGCAGTGGCGCGCCGGCAGTGTCGGCCACGTGCACGGCCAGTCCGGAAGCGCCGGCGCCGCCCGCCGTGAGGCACAGGGTAGCGGCGGCTGCCATGCGGTGAATCAGTATGCTCATCGGGAGAGACGCGGCGCGGAATAGAGGAAAACCTATTGTAGCGCCAGCCGCCTGAGGCGTTAAGTAGTTTCCTGAATTCATCACCCTGTCATATTCGATGCCTAATATGGCAGGGTTGCTACTTTCTTGCCTGCCTATCATGAACAATGTGGCCTACCTGCGGCCCGCGCCCGACGACGATGCCTTGCTGCGCATGCAACTGAACGACATCATCGAGCGCCGCCAGCTGAGCGCGCTGCTGCAGCCCATCGCCCGCATGCAGGACGGCGAGATCATCGCCTACGAAGGGCTGATCAGGGGGCCATCCGACAGCCCGCTGCACTCGCCGCTGAACCTGTTCAAGGCGGCGCGCGCCTGCGGCCGCACGGTGGAGGTGGAGCACCTGTGCCGGCGCGTGGTGCTGGAGCGCTTCGCCGAACTGAAGCTGCCGGGCAAGCTGTTCCTCAACGTGAGCCCCGAATGCCTGTTGCTGCAACCCGACGGTACGCGCGGCGAAACCTTGCAATACATACACCAGATCGGCATCAACCCGGACCGCGTGATCATCGAGCTGACGGAGAACCAGCCCACCTACGACTATGAGCTGATGCGCGAAGCGGTGCTGCATTACCGCAACATGGGCTTCCAGATCGCCATCGACGACCTGGGCGAGGGCTTCTCCAGCCTGCGCCTGTGGTCCGAACTGCGGCCCGAGTACGTGAAAATCGACATGCACTTCATCCAGGGGATCAACCAGGACCCGGTGAAGCTGCAGTTCGTGCGCTCGATCCAGGAAATCGCCGACAAGTCGGACACGCTGGTGATCGCCGAAGGCATCGAAACACAGGCCGAACTGCTGGTGCTGCGCGACATCGGCGTGGCCTACGGCCAGGGCTACCACCTGGGACGGCCGCACAGCGCGCCGGCGCGCGCCCTGCCAGCCGAGGTGGCCAAGGCGCTGAGCCGCAATGGCGTGGCGGTGTATCCGCAGCGCAGCGGCGAGAAGCAGGCCGCCACCATCGCCAAGCTGCTGCACGAGGTGGCGGCGGTGGCGCCGTCGCTAAGCAACAACGAAGTCTACGAAATCTTCATGGCCGAGCCCAAGCTGCTGATCATCCCGGTGGTGGACGACGGCGTGCCGCTGGGGCTGATCAGCCGCTTCGACATGATCGACCACTTCGCGCGGCCCTACCAGCGCGAACTGTACGGCAAAAAATCCTGCCGCCAGTTCATGGACCCCAAGCCGCTGATCGCCGACAAGGACACCAGCCTGCAAGACCTGTCCTACCGCATGGTGGAATCGGCCGCGCACCACCTGTTCAACGGCTTCATCATCACCGAGCACGGGCGTTACCTGGGCATGGGCACCGGCCACGACCTGATGCGCGAGATCACGCAGATGCAGATCCATGCGGCGCGCTACGCCAATCCGCTGACCCAGCTGCCGGGCAATGTGCCGATCAACGAGCACATCGACCGCCTGCTCGAGAGCGGCACCCGGTTCTGGGTGTGCTACTGCGACCTGGACCACTTCAAGCCCTTCAACGACGTATACGGCTACCGGCGCGGCGACGACGTGATCCAGATGACGGGGCGCATCCTGAGCAGCCATTGCGACCCGGACCGCGACTTCATCGGCCACATCGGCGGCGACGATTTCATGCTGCTGTTCCAGAGCGAAGACTGGGAAGCGCGCTGCCGCGCCATCCTGGCCGATTTCGAGGCCGGCGTGCTGGACTACTACAGCCTGGAAGACCGCGAGCGCGGCGGCTATATCAGCGAGGACAGGCAAGGCAAGAAAGTGTTCTACTCAATGATGAGCTTGTCACTTGGCACGATACGGGTGGAGCCGCACCAGTACTATTCGCACCACCAGATCGCCACCCAGGCCTCCGACGCGAAAAAGCAGGCCAAGAAGATCCACGGCAACAGCCTGTTCGTGGACCGCCGCCAACCGGCTTGAAGCCGGCTCAGGCATCCGCTTGCGGACCGTTTGGGCGCGCGCCCTGGCCGGGGACCGGCAGGAATTGCGCCGCCAGCGCCTGCGCGTCGGCCAGTTGCGCCTCGCTCAGCCTGGCGCGCATCTGCTCGCGCTGCACGGCGGCGCTGGCGTTGCCGCTGGCGGCCGCCACCGAGATCCACATATAGGCTTGCACCGGATCGCGCGCCACGCCGCGCCCGCCGTTGTACATGCCGCCCAGGTTGTACTGCGCCAGCGCATGGCCCTGCTCAGCGGCCTGGCGGTAGCAGGCCACGGCCTCCTCGTCGCTGCGCGCCAAGCCCTGGCCGTTGGCGTACATCACGCCCAGGTTGTTCAGGGCGCTGGCGTCGCCCTGCCCGGCCGCCGCCTGGTACCAGGCCACGGCGCGCGCCTCGTCCCGTTGCACGCCCTGGCCGTTGGCGTACATGACGGCGGCGTTGAACTGCGCGTTGGCCACGCCCTGCGCGGCGGCCAGGCAATACCATTCCAGCGCGCGCCCCGCGTCGGCCGCCACGCCGCGCCCCTGCGCATACATGGCGCCCAGGTTGTACTGCGCCAGCGCATGGCCGGACTCGGCGGCGCGGCGGTACCAGATGAACGCTTCCGGCTCGTCGCGGTCCACGCCGAAGCCGTTGGCCAGCAGCACGCCCAGGTTGAATTGCGCATCGACGTCGTCCTGCGCGGCGGCGCGCGCCAGCCAGCAGTACGCGCGGCGCTGGTCGGGCGCCACGCCGCGCCCTTCGGCATAGGCCACGCCGACCTGGCGCTGCGCCGCCGGATGGCCTTGCGCGGCGGCTTGCCGGAACCAGGCCAGCGCGGCCGCGTCGCTGGGCGGCACGCCCTGGCCGCGCCGGTGCATCAGCCCCAGGTTGAGCTGGGCGCCGGCGTCGCCCTGCAGCGCCGCCTTGCGCAGCCAGGCCAGCGCCAGTGCTTCGTTGCGCGGCGCGCCCAGGCCCAGCAGGTAGGCTTCGCCGGTCAGCGCCTGCGCGCTGGCCACGCCCTGCTCCGCGGCACGGCTGAACCAGGCCAGCGCATCGGCCTCGCTGTGCGGCACGCCGCGTCCCTTGCGGTACATCTGGCCCAGGTTCTGCTGGGCCGACGCGTCGCCCTGGTCGGCGGCCTGGCGGAACCAG
The DNA here is from genome assembly GCF_001425045.1 of Massilia sp. Root351. GTDB lineage: Bacteria > Pseudomonadota > Gammaproteobacteria > Burkholderiales > Burkholderiaceae_D > Rugamonas. Next base: position 600,377 of record NZ_LMDJ01000023.1, read on the forward strand.
AACGCGGCTTCCCCGTCGCGGCAAGGCGTGCCGCGCCCGTTGTAATACATGGCGCCGACGTGGTTCTGGGCGAAGGCCAGGCCTTGCAGCGCGGCCAGCCGCATCCAGACGAAAGCGCGTTCCTCGTCGCGGCGCACGCCCTGGCCTTTTTTGTACAGCAATGCCAGGTTGAACTGGGCATAGGGATCGCCGCGCGCGGCCGCATCCCGGTACCAGGTGAAAACAGAGGTGTCGGCTGTGGGATGGCGGTGGTCCATGATGGCCCTTTGCGTCGCGTGTGCCTCAAGCTTAGACAGTCAGGCGGACGCGCGTTTGATCCCGCTCAATCGAAATTGCGAATTGATAGCCTTGTGGAAATACTAACGTTGTGCGCCGGCGTCCGCCTGCTTGAGCAGGTAGGCATGCACTTTGGCGGCGGCCAGTTTGTTGACCGACAGCAGCAGTTCCGGCGCCACGGCGGGCAGGCCGTAAGTGTCGCCCAGGTGGCGGGCAATGTGCAGCAGCACCTGCGCCGCCACTTCCGCGTCGGACTCGGCCCGGTGGGCCGCGCTCTTGAAGCGGATGCCGAGCTGGCCGGAGAGCTGGCCCAGCTTGTAGCTGCCCAGCGCGGGGAACACCCGGCGCGACAGCTTGAGCGAACACACCGTGCCCTGGTGCGCGGGCGCCAGGCCCAGGCGGGCGCTTTCGGCGCGCAGGAATTTCTCGTCGAAACTGGCGTTGTGCGCGGCCAGCGCGTCGGCGCCGATGAACGCCAACAACGCCGGCACCACTTCGTCCACCGGCGGCGCCGTGTCCACCATGCGCTGCGTAATGCCGGTCAGGCCGGTGATGAAGGACGGAATCCGCACCCCGCAATTGATCAGCGAGACGTAACGCTCGGTGATGCGGCCGTCCTCGATGCGCAGCGCCGCCACTTCGGTGATGCGGTCGCCCATGTCGGGCGAGAGCCCGGTGGTCTCGAAGTCGATCATCACGATGGGCTTGCTGTACACCGCCATCACGCGCCCCCGAACTTGCGCACCGCGTCCAGCGCCAGGCCAGCGCCGATGCTGCCGAACAGGTCGCCTTCCACCTTGCGCGCCGCCGGCAGCACCGCGCCGATGCGTTCGCGCAGCGACTGCACGCCGCTGGAGCCGCCGGTGAAGAACACCGTGTCCACCTGCTCCGGCTTGACGCCGGCGTCGGCCAGCATCTTCTGTACGGTTTGCTCGACCGAGCCCACCAGGTGGCCGATGGCGGCATCGAAGCCGCTGCGGCTCAGGTCCAGCGTGACGGCCGGCGACAGGCGGTCCAGCTCCAGCGCCACCTGCTCGGCGCCGGACAACGCGATCTTGCCCTCCTCCACCTTCATCGCCAGCCAGTGGCCGGCGCGCTCGTCGATCAGCTTCTGCAGGCGGCTCAGCTTGTCCTGCTCGCGCGCGTCGCGCACCAGTTCGGACAGCTGGGTCCACATCTTCTTGGTGTAGGCCAGGTTGATGGTGTGCCAGGTGGCCAGGTTGAAGTAGTAGCTCGACGGCACTTCGCTGTTGTTGTTCAGCTGGCTGCCATAGCCCAGCAACGGCATCACGGCCGACAGGCTCAGGTATTTATCGAAATCGGTGCCGCCGATGTGCACGCCGCCGGTGGCCAGGATGTCGTCGCGCCGCTCGGCCTTCCTGGCCAGTTCGGGCGACAGGCGCACCAGCGAAAAGTCCGAAGTGCCGCCGCCGATGTCGGCGATCAGCACCAGCTCTTCGCGCTCGATCTGCGACTCGTAGTCGAAGGCGGCGGCGATGGGCTCGAACTGGAAGGCGATGTCCTTGAAGCCCACCGAACGGGCGATCTCGGCCAGCGTGTCCTCGGCCAGCTGGTCGTTCGCGGCGCTGTCGTCGATGAAGTGCACGGGGCGGCCGAACACGGCCGAGTTGAACTGGCGGCCGGAGGCCAGTTCGGCGCGCTTCTTGACTTCGCCGATGAAGTTGGCCAGCAGCATGCGGAACGGCAACGCGCGTCCGCCCACTTCGGTCTGGCCATCGATCAGGCTGGTGCCCAGCAGGCTTTTCAGCGAGCGCATCAGGCGGCCTTCGTAGCCGGCCAGGTATTCGCCCAGGGCGGCGCGGCCGAAGGTGACTTCCTCGTCCTCGGCGTTATAGAACACCACCGAAGGCAAGGTGGTTTTGCCGTCCTCGAGGGCCAGCATGGTGGGATGGCCTGGACGCACCCAGCCAACCGTGGAATTGGACGTGCCAAAATCGACTCCGCAAGCTATGGCCATGTCTCTCTTCCAGTGTGTTGAAGGGGCGGTAGTCTACCAGAAACGGCCGGGTCCGGCTACCGCCCCGCGGCGTAAGTCTTGCTGCGCCGAAATAGCGACACTTGCTTGCCAAATCAGTGCAAACTATTGCCACAAGGTAAGATCCTGAGCTATCCTCAAGTCACAACTATAAACATGCAACGGCTGGCCTACGAGACAATGAGAACCACAAAAGACGCGCCGGCACCCACTATCGCCGAGCACAAGGCCGCCATTCAGCGGGAAAACCGCCGCGTCACCTCCTACGACGTGGCGCTGGTGGCGGGCGTGTCGCAATCGGCCGTGTCGCGCTGCTTCAAGCCCGGCGCCAGCGTTTCCAAGCATACCTATGCGCGGGTAATGAAAGCGGCCGACGGCCTCGAGTATATTCCCAACGCGGCGGCGCGCAGCCTGATCACGCGGCGCAGCAATATGGTGGCGGTCATCATCTCCAACGCCGCCAATCTGTTCTATCCCGAAGCGCTCTCCGAACTCAGCAAACACGTGGCCCGTGGCGGCAAGCGCGTGCTGCTGTTTACGCTGCACAAGGAAAGCGAGCTGGACCTGGTGCTGAACGACGTCTGGCAATACCAGGTCGACGGCGTGATCGCCGCCGCCACGCTCAGCGAAGCGCAAGTGGCCGAGTTCGAGCGCCGGCGCGTGCCGCTGGTGATATTCAACCGCAACCTGCGCGGCCAGGCCGCCAATACGGTAGCGTGCGACCAGTACGAAGCGGGGCGCGCGCTGGTTTCGCGGCTGGCGGCGGCGGGGCACCGCGTGTTCGGCATGATAGACGGCGCGCAGGACAACGCGGTGGCCAGCGAACGCCGGCGCGGGGCCTGCGAGCGCCTGGCCGAACTGGGCTTGCCGGAGGCCGTCATCGTGCGCGGCAACTTCGACTACGCCAGCGGCAAGCTGGGGCTGCGCGAAATCATCGCCCGCAGCGGCGGCCGGGTGCCAGACGCCGTCATCTGCGGCAGTGACGTGATGGCCATCGGCTGCCTGGACTGCGCGCGCCACGAGTTGGGGCTGGCCGTGCCGGCGCAGCTGTCGGTGGCGGGTTTCGATGCGGTCGAGGCGTCCAACTGGCTCAGCTACAACCTGACCACCTTGCGCCACCCGATGCAGCAAATGACTGCCGCGGCGGCCGAACTGCTCTACAGCCTGATCGACAATCCCGGCGGCGCGGCCGAAAAGCGCATGTTCGCGCCCCAGTTCGTCGAAGGCGCCACCGCGCGGCTCGTCGCCCTGCCCCCTGCCGCCGTCTCGCTCGCGGCCTGAAAACGCTGTTCGGCTGCGCCGGCCTACTCGTGGCCGCGCCTGGTTGCCAGCGCCACCACGGCGGCGCCTGCCGCCACCACCAGCGCATCTTCGATCAAGCCGCTGCGGGTTTGTCCGATGCGCGCCATGGCTTGCTTGCGGACGGACAACGTCAAGTAGGCAAGCGGCACGGCGGTTGCGATGGCGACCGCCGCGCCTGCGCCCTCCCGGCCTTTCGGGGCCAGCGCGGCACCTGCAATTCCGGCGCTCATGACACGCGCAAGCAGCCCCAGGAACACGGTGCGGTCCGGCGCACTCTTCATCTTGTCGCCGGCCAGTTCGCCCAGCCCCATCGCCAACGCACCGGCCTTGACCACCGGCCGATCGAGGAGGACCAGTTCGCCGCTGGTACGGCGGTGCGCCAAGCGCGCTGCAGCGAGAGTCGCCATGGGCGTCATGGAGCGGGCGCTGGCGACAGCGCCCATCAGGGCGGAGGAAAGAAGGCTGGGAATCTTCATCGTTGTACCCCTATGCAAGTGGAATGCGAACTTGAGGTTCAACCATACAGGCAATTGCGCATTCCATCTGTTAGATGGAACATATAAACTCTGGCTTCATGGCGGTTCCAGGAGAATTGACGATGTCCAATCACCCTCTTTTCACGATGCCGTTCGCCAAGGTCTACCCGCTGTATGTCAAGAAGGCGGAACGGAAGAATCGCACCAAAAAGGAAGTCGATCAGATCATTTGCTGGCTGACGGGCTACGACCAGGCCGGGCTGGAGCGGCAAATCGCACAGCAAGACGATGTTGCCGCTTTCTTCGCACAAGCGCCCGCCATGCACCCGCACGCCGCACAGATCAAGGGCGTGGTGTGCGGCATACGTGTGGAACTGATCGACGATACGCTGATGCGCAACATCCGCTATCTGGACAAGCTGATCGACGAGCTGGCGAAGGGAAAGGCGATGGAAAAGATCCTGCGCTAGCTGCGCCGGCGCCGCGCTAGGCGCCCAGCGCCGCCAGCCGCTTGGGCTTGCTCAGGCTGGACAGCGCCTTGTCGTAGGACCACTGCACCAGCTCGGCCAGGTAGTCTTGCGGGAAGTGCTGGACATTGACGATGGTGACCCAGTGGAAGCGGCCCATATAGCGCGCCGGCTTGACGCCGGGCACGCCGGTCAGTTCCAGAAAGCGGTCCGGCGAGGCGCGGAAGCTGAAGCGCCAGCGCTCAGGGTCGCTGGTCTTGAAATAGGCGAACGACTTTTCGCCCACCGCGTACACCAGGATGTTGCTCGGGGCGCCGTGCAAGGTGGCCACGGCGCCGGGAAACTGCGCGCAGTGCGCTTTCAGCTGTTCAACATCCATTCCGGTGCGGCCGCCTTAAGCTTCGGCGACGCGCTTGGCGATATGCGCCAGCGATTCTTCCACCTGGTCCACCAGCACCAGGCACAGGTCGCCCGGCTGCAGGCGGGCCAGCGCCGTGTCGATGGCGATGAACTCGCCGTTGATCTCGTCGACGTAGTTGGTGCGCGGCGCGCCGGCCAGGCCCTGGCGCAACAGCGCGACCACTTCGCCGTCGGCGCGGCCGCGCTGGCACTGGTCCTGGTAGAGCAGCACGTCGTCGAAGGCCTTGCCCAGGATTTCGGTCTGCTGGCGGATGTCTTCGTCGCGGCGGTCGCCGGCGCCGGAGATCACCACCGAACGGCGCTTGGCCGGCAGCGCGTCCACCGCCTGCACCAGTGCCAGCATGGCATCCGGATTGTGGCCATAGTCGGCGATCACGGTGGCGCCCTTGTACGAGAACATGTTGAAGCGGCCCGGCGCGTTGTCGCTGTCGTTGGCGAAAGTGGCCAGACCCTTGCGGATCGACTCCCAGTCGATGCCGGCGCCCCATGCCGCCGCCACGGCGGCCATCACATTCTCCACCTGGAAACCGATGGCGCCGTTGCGCGTGATCGGCACTTCCGACAGCGCCACCGCTTCGGCGTGCTTGCCTTCGGCGGCGATCAGCTGGCCGTCTTCGATGTAGACCGTGCGGCGGCCCTGCGCCAGGTGGGTGGCGATGACCGGATGCTCGCGGTCGGCGCCAAAGAAGGTCACCTTGCCTTTGCACGACGCCGCCATGCCGGCCACGATGGGGTCCATCGCGTTCAGCACGGCCACGCCGTTCTTGTCCACGTTCTGCACGATGACGCGCTTCAGCACCGCCAGGTCTTCCACGGTGGTGATGTAGTTCAGGCCCAGGTGGTCGCCGGCGCCAATATTGGTCACCACGGCCACCTTGCAGCGATCGAAAGCCAGGCCTTCGCGCAGCACCCCGCCACGCGCGGTTTCAAACACGGCCGCGTCCACGTCCGGGTGCTGCAGCACGTTGCGCGCGCTGCGCGGGCCGGAGCAGTCGCCGCTGTCGGTGCGGCGGCCGTTGATGTAGACGCCGTCGGTATTGGTCATGCCCACGCGCAGGCCGCTGGAAGCCATCAGGTGCGCGATCAGGCGCACGGTGGTGGTCTTGCCGTTGGTGCCGGTGACTGCCACCACGGGAATGCGGCCGTCGTCGCCCTCGGGGAACATGGCCGAGATGATGGCTTCGCCCACCGGACGGCCCTTGCCGTAGGAAGGTGTCAGGTGCATGCGCAGGCCCGGCGCGGCGTTCACTTCCACCACCCCGCCGCCTTGCGCTTCGATCGGCTGCAGCACGCTGTCGCACACCACGTCCACGCCGCAGATGTCGAGGCCGATCATCTGCGCCGCTTCCACCGCACGCGCCGCCACTTCAGGGTGCACGTCGTCGGTCACGTCGGTGGCCGAACCGCCGGTAGACAGGTTGGCGTTGTTGCGCAGGATCACGCGCTGGCCTTTCGGCGGCACCGAGTCGGCCTCGTAGCCTTGCAGCGCCAGGCGCGCCAGGGCGATGTCATCGAATCGGATCTTGGTCAGCGAGGTGGCGTGGCCGGAGCCGCGGCGCGGGTCCGCGTTCACCAGTTCCACCAGTTCGCGCACCGAGTGCACGCCGTCGCCGACCACGTGCGGCGGGTCGCGGCGCGCGGCGGCGATCAGCTTGTTGCCGATCACCAGCAGGCGGAAATCGTGGCCTGGCAGGAAGCGCTCGACCAGGATGTCGTCGCGGAATTCGCGCGCGGCGGCAAAGGCCTTGAAGACCTGCTCGCGGGTGGTGATGTTGACCGTCACGCCCTTGCCCTGGTTACCGTCCTTCGGCTTGATCACCACCGGCAGGCCGACTTCGTTGGCGGCCTTCCAGGCGTCTTCCTCGTCTTCGGCCGCGCGGCCGTGCGGTACCGGCACGCCGGCCGCGTCCAGCAGTTTCTTGGTCAGTTCCTTGTCCTGCGCGATGGTCTCGGCGATGGCACCGGTGGAATCCATCTCCGCGGCCTGGATGCGGCGCTGGCGCGAGCCCCAGCCGAACATCACCATCGAACCCTTGGTCATGCGCTTGAAGGGGATGTTGCGCACCACGGCGGCGTGCACGATGGCGCCGGTGCTCGGCCCCAGGCGCACGTCCTCGTCCAGGTCGCGCAGCTGCGCCAGCGCGCCGGGCAGGTCGAACGGCGTGTCGTCCAGCGCGGACTTCAGCAGCTGCTCGGCCAGTTCCACCGCCAGGCGGCCCACTTCTTCTTCGGTGTACTCCACCACCATCTGGTAGATGCCGGTTTCCAGCGTCGGCGTGGTGCGGCTGAAGGTCACCGGGCAGCCGGCCTCGGCCTGCAGGGCCAGCGTGGCCAGCTCGAGCACGTGCGCCATCGGAATCGCGTCGTCATGGCCGATCGGCTGCAGCGCAGCGATCCCCGGGAAGCGCGCGCGCAGGCGTACTTCGAAGCCGGGCAGCTTGTCGATGTTCTCTTCATCTGCCGTGCATTTGACGATGGCTTCGACCGCCGTGTGGTGACTCCAAAGATTGGGACCGCGCAGCGCGCGGATGCGAATAACTTCCATTACCTGTGTCCTGTATGTGAACTGGGTGATCTGCTGATCTGTCTACGTGAGCTGAGTGATGTTTCAGTTGGCCTTGAAAGTGCGCAGCGCGGCGGCGATCAGGCCCGGTTCCAGGCCCAGCGCCCAGCCGGCGGCGATGGCGGCCAGCACGGCTTCCTCGTTGCCTTTCTGGCTGGCCGGCATGCAGGACAGCGGCAGCATCGCCACTTCATTGGCGCCGGCCGCCAGCACAAAGCCGGTGGCGCGCATGAACACCGCGCGCTCGCCGTCCTGGCGGTGCTCGACAATGGCTGGCAGCTGCTCGTCCAGGCCGTAGAAAATCACCGCGCCGTCGCACAGCTCGGCCATTTCCACCACTTGCGGCTCGGCGGCGTTCAGCACCGCGGCGCCGTCCGGCAGCACCACATCGACCTGGGTGCGCAGCACGCCGTACATGTCGTCTTCGTCGCCGATGTAGAACTCGGACAGGTCGCCGTGGCCGGCCACGTCGGTGACGATGCCCACCGAGCACTTGTCGTAGGCCAGGCCTTCGGTCAGGATCATGCGGCTGCCGTTGTGGAACACGGCCGCTTCCACGTTACGGTTGAGCAGCAGGCGCTGGCCCGATTCCCAGGCCGTCAACGGGCCGCGCGGCACCTTGCGGCCGTTCAGGTAAATGCCTTCTTCGCAGCTCAGGCCGACCGACTTGCCGCTCACTTCGAGCAGCCAGGCGGTCAGGTTGGCGATCAGCACGCTGTGCCGTTCGCCGGCCACGCCCACCACCGGGATGCGGCCGGTGTCGTCATGCGCGAACAGCTGGTCGACTATGGCGGCGCCCACCGGGCGCGGCTGGCCGCCTTCGGCCGGCTTCAAATGGGCCAGCAGGCCCGGGCTGGCGTTCACTTCGATGACGGCGCCGCCCTGCTGGTCCAGCGGGCGCGAAATGTCCTGCGCCACCAGGTCGATGCCGGCGATGTCCAGGCCGATCACGCGCGCGGCCAGGGTAGCCATGTCGGCGATGTCCGGATGCACCAGATCGGTCACGTCCACCGCCACGTTGCCGTTCGGCTGGATCAGCACCTTGTGGCCGGCGGCCGGCACCGATTCGTGCGTCATGTTCTGGCGCTTGAGCTCGAGGATGATCTCGGCCGACTCGTGCGGCTTGATCAGGCCCAGCGGCGAGCCTTCGGTCTCGCCCCGGCGCGGGTCGATATTGATGTGCAGGTCGCACAGCTGCTTGATGGTGTGCTGGCCGTCGCCCGTCACCCACAGCGACTCGCCCTTGGCGGCCGCAATCAGCTTCTTGCCCACCACCAGCAGGCGGTGCTCGTCGCCGGCAATGAAGCGTTCCACGATCACGCTCTTGCTGCCGCCCTTGCGCGCGGCCAGCTCGTAGGCCGCGTGCACGTCGGCTTCGGTGGTCAGGTTCAGGGTCACGCCGCGGCCGTGGTTGCCGTCGTAGGGTTTGACCACCACGGGCAGGCCGATGTCTTCGGCCGCTTCCCACGCCTCTTCGGCGCTGCGTACCAGCTCGCCTTCCGGCACCGGCACGCCGGCCGAGGCCAGCAGGCTCTTGGTCAGGTCCTTGTCGCTGGCAATGCCTTCGGCAATGGCGCTGGTGGCGTCGGTCTCAGCGGTCCAGATGCGGCGCTGGCGCGCGCCGTGGCCCAGTTGCACCAGGTTGCCGTCGGTCAGGCGGATCGATGGGATCTTGCGGTCAGTGGCGGCGTCGACGATGTTGGCCGTGCTCGGGCCCAGGCACAGCGACTCGACCATGTCGGTCAGCTCGGCCACGGTGGCGGCCAGGTCGTACGGCCGGTCTTCGATGGCGGCCATCAGCAGTTCGCGGCCGGCGGCCAGCGCGGCGCGCCCCACCTGTTCCTGGCGGGTGCGGAAGGCCATCTTGTAGATCACGCCATCCTCGGAGGTCTGGCGCGTCTTGCCGAAGCCGGTGCGCATGCCGGCCAGGTTCTGCAGCTCCAGCACCACGTGCTCGAGGATGTGGCCGGCATAGGTGCCGTCCCGCAGGCGTTCGTTGAAGCCGCCGCGCTCGCCCACGCCGCAGCGGTGCTCCACCAGGTGCGGCAGGATGGCCGTCAGGCGCTCGTACAGACCGGGGATTTTGTCAGAGGGGAAATTTTCGAGCTCGCCAATATCCAGCCACGCCTCGATCACCGGGCGGTAGGTCCAGATATTTGGTCCGCGCAAGTGTGTTACACGGAGAAATTCAATGTCTTTCTTCTTTGTCATGTTTTTGCTCTTGTACCTCTTGCGGTATACTCCGCAAAAGCAGGCCGCACTTGGCGGTCCCCCTCTTTTATTTCGTCAAATGATGAATAACTGACAGAATACCGTAAATCACTGCCTAGCTACGACGCGCTTACGACTATCCTGCTTCGCTATTTTCCCACTGTTTCTCTTTCCTTGCCAATTGGCAAAGCCCGCACTGGAGTATGTTGCACAATGATAACAAAACAGCTTTCCCCGGAACTCAGCCATACGGAACTACCAGAAGTATGGCGTGCCGAGGTGCAACTACAACTTTCCTCCGGGGAAAACGTTTCAAGTGCGCTCGAGGTTGACCTCGACGCGCGCCTTCATTTTTCCAAGGGCCTCATCCTCGTTACCGAGCGCCGCATTATGGCACGCGCGCCGGGGGAAACGGTATGGCAATCTTGGCCTTACGAACAGGATTTGACCTTAAAACTGCACGACCATGCGGGCGTCGGCCACCTGGAGTTATTCAACCAACAAGGCCGCCTGGCTAACTGGCGCTTCACGCTGGGCCAGAACCTGCTGGCCATCCGCCTGGCCGAAAAGTTCGCCGCGCTGCGCGACAGTTTCGTCAGCGGCCAGCCCATCGTACAGGACGAGGAGCACATCTGCCCGTCCTGCAAGGCGCCGCTGGAGCCGGACCAGGACGAATGCCCGATCTGCACCAAGGTGGTATACACGCCGCCGTCCACCTGGACCCTGTTCCGCCTGTGGCGCTTTGCCGCGCCCTACCGCTGGCCGCTGCTGGCCGGCTTCCTGCTCATGCTGCTGAGCACAGCGGCGCACATGATCCCGCCGTATCTGACCATGCCGCTGATGGACAACGTGCTGATCCCTTACCAGAACGGCAAGCCGGTCGACACCGGCCTGGTGACCATGTATATGAGCGGCCTGTTCGGTTCAGCGGTGCTGGCCTGGATCCTGGGCTGGGGCAAGACCTATGTGCTGGCCCTGGTGTCCGAGCGCATCGGCGCCGACCTGCGCACGACTACCTATGAGCACCTGCTGCGATTGTCGCTGGAATACTTCGGCGGCAAGCGCACCGGCGACCTGATGTCGCGCATCGGCAGCGAATCGGACCGCATCTGCGTGTTCCTGTCGCTGCACCTGCTAGACTTCGCCTCCGACGTGCTGATGATCATCATGACCGGCGTGATCCTGGTCTCCATCGACCCGTGGCTGGCCGCCATCACCCTGCTGCCGCTGCCCTTCATCGCCTGGCTGATCCACCTGGTGCGCGACCGCCTGCGCACCGGTTTCGAAAAGATCGACCGCGTGTGGGGCGAAGTGACCAACGTGCTGGCCGACACCATTCCCGGCATCCGCGTGGTGAAAGCCTTCGCCCAGGAATCGCGCGAAGCGGGCCGCTTCCGCACCGCCAACAAGCACAACCTGGCCGTGAACGACAAGCTCAACAAGGTGTGGTCGCTGTTCTCGCCCACCGTGTCCTTCCTCACCGAGCTGGGCCTGCTGGTGATCTGGGTGTTCGGTATCTACCAGGTGTCGCAATCGAACATCACGGTCGGTGTGCTGAGCGCCTTCGTGGCCTACTCCAGCCGCTTCTACGGCCGCCTGGACTCGATGAGCCGCATCGTCTCGGTGACCCAGAAATCGGCCTCCGCCGCTAAGCGCATCTTCGACATCCTGGACCACGTGTCGTCGGTGCCGGAGCCGGTCAAGCCGGTCAAACTGGGCAAGGTGGAAGGCAATATCGCGCTGCGCGACGTCGGTTTCCGCTACGGCAACCGGGCCGTCAACCGCAACATCAGCATCAACATCAAGGCCGGCGAAATGGTGGGCCTGGTGGGCCACTCCGGCTCCGGCAAGAGCACGCTGGTCAACCTGATCTGCCGCTTCTACGACGTGACCGAGGGCGCCATCCTGCTGGACGGCGTGGACATCCGCGCGCTGGGCGTATCGGACTACCGCCGCAACATCGGCCTGGTGCTGCAGGAGCCGTTCCTGTTCTTCGGCACCATCGCCGAGAACATCGCCTACGGCAAGCCGGACGCCACCCGCGAGCAAATCATTGCCGCCGCGCGCGCCGCCCATGCGCATGAATTCATTCTGCGCCTGGCGCAGGGCTACGACTCCATGGTGGGCGAGCGCGGCCAGGGCCTGTCCGGCGGCGAGCGCCAGCGCATCTCGATCGCGCGCGCACTGCTGATCGACCCGCCTATCCTGATCCTGGACGAAGCTACCGCCTCGGTGGACTCGGAAACGGAGAAAGAGATCCAGAAAGCGCTGGACAACCTGGTTACCGGCCGCACCACCATCGCCATCGCGCACCGCCTGTCCACGCTGCAAAAGGCCGACCGCCTGGTGGTGCTGGACCGTGGCCGCGTGGTCGAGGAAGGCGGCCACGACGAGCTGATGGCCGCCGAAGGCGCCTACTACCGCCTCTATATGGCACAGGCGCGCAACGTCGACACCGACCTTGACGACGCCCCCGGAAAACGACATGACGACTGATTCCATGACTACGCTGAGCATTCACAACTTCACCCTGGCGCGCGACTCCTTCGGCCGCCTGAACCTGACCGACGCCGCCGGCGTGCTGCACGAAAACGTGGCGCCGGTACGCGCCTTCCCGATCCAGGCGCCGGAACAGGGCATTTCGCTGGTGACCACGGACGGCAAGGAGATCGCCTGGATCGACGCCCTGGCCGACCTCAGCGGCCCCAACGCGGCACTGGTGCGCGAGGAGCTGCAAGGGCGCGAATTCATGCCCGAAATCGCGCGCATCCTGGCGGTGACCAGCTACGCCACGCCATGCACCTGGACCGTGGACACCAACCGCGGCCAGACCGAATTCGTGCTGCGCGGCGAGGAAGACATCCGCCGCATCGGCAGCGATACGCTGCTGGTGTCGGACACCCATGGCATCCACTTCCTGATCCGCAACCAGTACGAATTGGACAAGCACAGCAAGAAAATCCTGGACCGTTTCCTGTGACCGCACGCTCATGAAACAAAAATCGCTCTCGGCCGGCGCAGTAGTTCTGCATGGCAACGGCGACACCCGCCGCTACCTGCTGATGCGCTGTTTCCAATACTGGGACTTCCCGAAAGGCATGGTGGAGCCGGGCGAGTCGCCCTTCCTCGCTGCGCAGCGCGAGATTGCTGAAGAAGCAACCCTGACAGACCTGGATTTCCCGTGGGGCGAACAGTTCACCGAAACCGCGCCCTACGGCGACGGCAAGGTGGCGCGCTACTACCTGGCGGTGAGCGCCACGCGCGACGTGGTGCTGGGCGTGAGCGAAGAACTGGGTTTCCCGGAACACGACGAGTTCCGCTGGGTCGATGTTGACGAAGCGCGCTCCCTGCTCGGCGCCCGCGTGCGGGCGGTGCTGGAATGGGCGCACCAGCTCAGCGCCACGCCGCCGCAGGCATCCAGCTCTGGAAGTAGCTGAAAAGCAACATCTTTTTCCTCACAGAGTCGCGCCAGTCGCGGCTTTTTGTTTACTTGGCGGCCGCCAGGGGCTAGCATGATAAACATAAGCAACGAAAGTTGCTACATGTGAAATTTGCAAGACGCCTCAATGCCGGAGACCGCCATGTGCCGCACCCCAACCGCTCGTCAACTATGCCAGCTGCTTGCAGCCGGCTGGCTGGCTGCGGGCGCGCCGCTGGCTTTTGCCGCCGCCATCGCTGATGGGGGATCTTCCGGCGGCGCGCCTGCAGCAGCCGTCCCGGCCATCGCGTCCGCTCCGCGCAGCACCCCAGCGTCGCCGACGGCAGCGCAAGCAGCGGCAACGCCAGCGCCTACCGGCCCGTCAGCTGCCTTCGAAGCACTGGATCAAACGGAACCGCAGCTGCTGGCAGCCGCCGGCAGCGTCGCACAGGGCTATGTAACGCCAGCCAGTTTCTCCAAGCCGCAGGCCTACGACCACAGCGCCAACCGCCTGCACCTGCCGCGCCAGGACGCGGACCTCGATTCCCTTGATCCATTCAAAGGCAAAGCTGCCAAGGCGGATGAAGGCATGAATCCGGCCCTGCTCTGGCTTTCCATACTGGGCCTGGCCACGGCCGCCATCTCCGGCATCCTGCAATACGCGCGCAATCCGATTACGCGCAAACGCAAATACCGCAACTACGACCGCACCACGCCGTAGCCGGGCGTCTCACATTCCTTTGAAGCGATGCTGGAAGCGCTGGCTCACCGTCGCTGTGGCGGTTGGCCGCTGCGATGCGTTTCACCGCCACCACATGTCTGCGGTGCACCTGCCAAAATCCCGCCTCGTCCAGCGTTTCCGCCAATTCCTTGAGCGGCGTGCGGATTGGCGGAATACGAGGCCGGAGAGAACTATTCCTTCCTGCAGTTCGTCGGCATGAAGGGCGACGGCATGGCTTCCAAAATCGACCTATCTGCGCTGGGCACCTCCTTGACTGTGCCGGTGTTCCTGGTGCAAGGCGAAGAAGACCTGCTGACCGTACCGGCCGGCACGCGCCGCTACTACGACGGCATCCGCGCGCCGCAGAAGGACTACGTCAGCATCCCGCGTGTGGGCACGATCCCAACCAGGCCATGGTGGACAGACAGTTCAAGCTGCTGCAAGAGCGCGTGCGGAAACTGGCACAATAGGCGCGCCCGGCCAGCTTTACGAGCTCGACCTACCAGCTGCGTTCAAGCCCCGCGCGCAGCGTCGGAGAGACGTCGGTCCGTGTCAGCAAGCGCTGGACACCGCCGGGAATGTCGGCGCTGGCCCAATCCGTCGTGTCCTTACGCATCAGGTTCTCCGCACCCAGCCGCACCCGGGTTGCGCTGTCCAATTCCCACACCGCGTACAAATCCAGCTTGCGCACACTGCCAACCGACGACGCCTCCACCAGCGACACCTGGGTACGCGCCCCGCGCTGATAGTTCAGGTCCGCGCCGGCCTTCAGTCCCGGCCGCACCTGCCAGTCCAACCCGGCGTTTGCGCTCAGCGGCGCCTGGCGGTCCAGCCGGTTGTCCGGCCCCGTCACGCTCTCCACGCGCGACCAGTTGCGGGCCAGGTTCGCCCGCAGCGACCAGCCGGCCGACAAAGCCGCCTTCGCCTCCAGCGCCAGGCCATGCGCAACCGCCCGTCCCTGGTTCGACGGCGTCCGCACCCAGCGGGTGCTGTCCTTGAACAGCAGCGGCAGCGTGACGTCGCTGATCCTGCGCGCATAGGCGCTGGCGCTGACCATGCCGTCCTTGCCGAAATAGTGGTCGTAGCCCGCGTCCAGACCCCACGCCAGTTCCGGCCGCAGGGCCGGGTTGCCCTGTGTGTCCGGGTTGGTGGCGCTATTATTGTTGTCGGCCGTATAGCGGCGCGGAATCAGGTCCACCATGGTCGGCGCCTTGAAGGTGCGGGCCAGTCCAAGGCGCACTTGCCGTTCGGGCGACAGCTTGACCATCCCCTGCAGCACTGGGCTCAGCACCGGCGAGCGCTGCGCGATGGAACCAGCCTCGCGCTGCCTCACCGACGTCTCCAACGCCTCCCAGCGCACGCCCGCCGACAGCGACCAGCCGCCGGCCAACTCCCACTCATCCTGCGCGAACACGGCCAGGCGGGTGATCAGGCCTCGGTAACGCTCATCGTATGCCTGCGCGGTGGTGTGGTCCTGCTCCTCCCGGCTCTGCGTGCGCCGTGTCCGGCCAGTGTCCCAGCCCACCGCAAGCGCATGGCCGCCGCCCAGCGGCCGCTGGTACTTGCCGCTGAAGGTCAGGCCTGCCTCGCCGATATCAGCGTGCACCACTTTCTGGTCCGGCGAGCGAATCCCGCCTGCCAGCGAATGAAACTCGAAGTCCGAGCTGCGCGGATTGGCCAGCAATCCCACCTTGACCTCCATGCGCGCGCCCTGCTCCAACACGCGTTGCCAGGTCAGATCGCTGCGCAGCAGAACGCCTCGCAAATCCACATGGCGGCCGTTGTCGGGAAACTGCGTCGGCGCGCCAGCTAGCACCGTCTCATGCGACTCCACGCCGATGCTGCGTTCATACAGGTTCACAAAGGTTTGCGACGCCAGCGTGTCCGTACCCCGGTTCCAGGTGAGGCGCGGCGCCACGCTGGCCGTCCGCGCCACATTGAAGTTCAGTTGTGGGCTCACTCGCGACAGCGACGGGGCGCCGCTCGGCCCATCCTGCGCGGCCACCGTTTCGTACTCCACGCGCCAGTCCGGCGCCGACACCCTGCTGGCCGTGGCGGCAACCGAGTAGCTGTAGCCTTCGCCCTTGTCCGACGCCTGCCATGCCAGGCTGGGTGAAAGGGCTCCCGCCAGCGCATCCACTCCCAGCTTGGCCTCCTGCCGCGCACGCGGCGCGCTCTTGCGCAGAATGATGTTGACGGTACCCGCAATGGCTTGCGTGCCCAGTTCAACCGACGCGCTGCGCAGGATTTCCACCTTCTCGACCAACTCCGGCGCCAGGCTCTCGATATTGAATCCGGGCGGCACCGCAACGCCGTTCAGCAGGATTTGCGTATAACCATTGCCCAAGCCACGCATGCGGATCTCGCTGCTTCTGCCGGCGCCGCCCTCGCCGATCGTGATGCCCGGCACGCGCTTTAGCACGTCGGCCAGCGTGCGGTCCCCTTGGCGCTGTAACTCCTGCGCTCCAATGACGATGGCCGCCGCAGTCTGCTCGCGGCGCTGATCCAGCTTCGCACCGGTCACTTCGACCTTTTGCATCTCTTGCGCCCCGACGGCAGCCGGAAATGCCACAACAACGGCCAATGCACAGACGTGTAATTTCATGGTTCTCCTCGAATGGATGGACGTGCGAAGTCCTGCCACGCAGGCACGGACTTCGTTAAAGCAAAGGGGATTAGTTGGCCAGTGCGGCCGAACGCGCACGAAGCGCGGATGGGAATGCGTTGCGATCCAGGTCGGCGATCAGTTGCGCAGGGTCGATATGCTCGCCGTTCCGCAGCACCTCAAGATGCAAATGCGGTCCGGTGACGCGCCCGGTGGCGCCGGACAAGCCGATCGCCTGCCCCTCTGCCACGCTCTCGCCGACACGCACAGAGCGCCGGTCCAGATGCGCGTACATCGAACGCAAGCCCTCGCCATGGTCGATCACAATGACCTGGCCGTATTTGGGCTGCCCGTCATACATGGCAGTGGACTCCACCACTTTGCCGGCAGCAGGCGCCAGCACGGGCGTACCGCGCCTGGCGGCGAAGTCTACCCCATGGTGGAAGGCGCTGCTCGAAGCCAGCGGCTTGCTGCGCGCCCCATAGAAGCTGCTGACACGCGCCGCCTCGAGTGGCGCGCGCCACGACGGCACAGACGGAACTGCAACGCTGGCCGCAGCCGGCACACGCTGCACGTCGCCGGCGCGCCAGGCAAACGCGGGCTGGAGCAGCACGCTGGCAGCCAGCAGCGCCAACGCTGCGCCACCCAGCAAAAGCTTGCCGGCCGCGCCCAGCACCCTGGCCCCGCCTCCTCGTATCAGCTTGATCCTGTCCGCCAGCGCCGCTACGCCAGCGCCGCCGAATGCGGTCGCCGGGTACCCGCCCGCCATCATCCCCTGCTGCAATTTAAGCTGCGCCACCAGCGCCGCCGCATAGCTGTGCCGCTGCTGCTCCGGGCGCCCAGCCAGCACCTGCTGATCGCAGGCCAGTTCCTGTGCCCAACTCATTTTCGACCGCATCAGCCCAACCGCTGGATTGAACCAGAACAGCGTCTGCAACAGGAGACTCGCATGCAGCCAGACGTGATCGCGCCGGCGCCAATGGGTAAGCTCATGCGCCACGATCAGCTGCTGTTGCTGCGCGTCGAACTGCGCCAGGTGGCAAGGGAGCAGCAGGCGCGGCGCCAGCAAGCCAACCAGCATGGGAGACACCGGCACCGGCGTTTCCAGCACAGGCGGGCCGCGGTACGGCGACACCTCGGCGAAACCCTGATGCGTTTTCAGCGCCGCGCCGCTCACGCGGTCCGCCGTGCGCAATACCGCGCGCAGCGCCTGTTGCGCGCGCACCCAGCGTCTCACCGCGTACAGCAAACCGGCGCAATAGCACGCCAGCCATGCCTGCGACAACAGCGAGAGCCAACGGGACGCAGCCATGGTCGGCGCTGCGTCCAGGTCGGCGTCGCCTGCGGCGCCGTCCAGAACACCCCAGGGCCAGCCATCCGGCGGCGTCAGCGTGCCCGGTATTGGCGACGCCTGCTCCGGTCCACTCGGCGCGGCGCGCGACAATTCGATGGCAGGCACCACACTCAGCGTCGCAGTGCGCGGCGCCAGCGCCAGCGCGAACGTCACCGCCACAACCAACTGCGCCGCCAGCCACACCGCGCGCTGGGCCGCGATCCCCGGCCACACACGCTCGGCCAGCTTCAACAGCGCCCACGCAAGGGCGCCCGCCGCCAGGCACGTGGCGCTGGCCAGCAAAAACAGGAATGGGGAAAATGCCGGCATGCTCAGTCCTTCCCGGCAGGCCAGTCTTGCAGCAGTTGATCCAGCGCAGCGAGCTCTTGCTGGTCAACCAGTTTGCTGCCCGTGAACATATTGACCGGCAGCGGCGCGTCCATTTCCATCACGCGCTTGCCGAAGTCGTGCGCGAAAGCGGCCAGCGTGGCCACCTTTTCCACTGCGGCCGAATACACGTTCACACCGTGCACCGCTTGCAGCGACACCATTTGCTTCTCCAGCATCCGGTCCAGCGTCTTGCGGGTGGACGAGTACGACCACTCCAGCTCTTCCACAACCCGCTCATGGATCTCGCGCGCGCTGAGCGGCTGTTCCTTCCACAAGCACTTCAACAAACTCAATTCCGTTACCGATGGCGTAGACATGGATCGCCCCTATGTGACTAGAGACGCCATCATACGACAGCTGTCGCACTCCTGCAATTACTTTGTGCGACAACTGTCGCAAACCCGGCTCCGGCTGCTTTAACGGTTCTGCTTTCCGCCGCCGGATGAGCTGCCCGAGCCACCGGACTGCTTGCTGCCCGACGAGCTGGCGTTGTCATTCTTGTGGCTTTGACGGCCAGCCTCCACATGCTGCTCGTGCGTGCCGCCCTGCGTGCCGGCGCGCGAGCCGCTGGATTTACCGCCGCGTTTTTTGTCGTCCTTGGATTGGTTCGGCATGATGCTTTCTCCTGTCAAGTTGATAGCTACCGGCACCATGCCGGTATGTGCGCATGATGCATGCCACGATTTCCGCGAAACATCGGAGCGCAGGCAACAAGCGCGTAGGACTGAACTGAGTTCCGGAAGAACATAAAAGCGTTGTGACGATTAGGTGAACTAGCGCACCGAGCCAAGTGCGGTGCGGCATCAGACTGGCCCCTGCTCTGTTCACACCAACAGCCTGAGGAGGCCACCATGCGTACCGAAAAAAACCCATCCAAAGCCATGCCCAAAGCGATGCCCACCAAATCCGGCGACACTGACGCGATCAGCCTGCTGATGGCCGACCATGAAAACGTCAAGGACATGTTCGAGCAATTTGAAAGCATGACCGACCGGGCCGTGGTCAGCAAGAAGAAGCTGGCTGACGAAATCTGCAGCGAACTGACCAAGCATACCCAGGTGGAAGAAGAGATCTTCTACCCGGCCGTGCGCGCCGCCGGCAAGGAGTTTGAAGATCTGATCGACGAGGCCGTTGTGGAGCACGGCTCCGCCAAGCAGCTCATCGCCGACATCGAGGCCATGGACCCCGGCGACGACCTGTACGACGCCAAAGTGAAAGTGCTGTCGGAAATGATTGAACACCACGTGCAGGAAGAGGAAGGCGAACTGTTCCCGAAAGTGCGTAAGGCCAAGCTGGACTTGGTTGAACTCGGCCAGCAGATGGCCGAACGCAAGGACCAAATATCGGGATAACTCTGCAAGCGTGGCGCCCAGGTCACCAAACGGCACAGCGAAAGGAATAAACTAGCATTCCCTAAGCTGGCCGCGGTGACGCATGAGGCGAACATGGAACGGTTCAAAGAAGGCGATCTCGTGCAATTGCGCGGCGGCGGCCCGGAGATGCTGGTCGTCGGCGCGTATGAAGGACTGCAATGCGGCGACGAAGCCGTGGTGGGCATATTCTGCGTCTGGGACTGCGAACATCAGCTAAGCGAAAGGGTGTTCGTCCTGGCTACCAAGGTAGCCAGGGTGGGCCGTTTCAATTTCGCCGTGGGCGGCATCGTCGTCCTGCTTTCGTTCAAGCGCGATAACTTGGGCTTCGGTCAGAACGTCGCCCGTCTCCGCAACATGGCGCTCCAGCGCCGCCAAGCGCTTCTTAAACGACTCCAGATCACGTCGCAGCCATACCGACCGGACACCGGATGGAGAGATGAATATGCCACGCTTGCGCAGCTCGTTGGAGGCGCGCACCTGCCCGAAGGCCGGCTGCTCTAGGCAGAAGGCTACAACGGCGCTCTCCGTGGCTTCTTCCACTCGGTTCTTAAGGTTGGGTTTCTTGCGGTTGGCATCAATCAGAGCATCGACGCCGCCGGCCTCGACGGCTGATTGATAGCGGTAAAACGTGTCTCGCGAAAATCCCATTACCTTGCAGGCACGGGACACGTTGCCCAACTCGGTCGCTAAATTTAGCAAGCCGACCTTGTGTTTGATGACGCTTTGAGGAACACTGCTCATGGGGTTACTCCTTGGCGCTTTCGCGCTGGTTTAATAAAGATTCGCACCTCTATCAAACCGGGTAACCCCACCCTTGGCAAGGCCTTACTGTCAGATCAGATTGGAACTACTACAAATAAGTGGATTTTCCGGTCCGGTTCAGTCACCAGCTTTTGCGCAAATCGCACAGATTAGCACTCACAGGCTAGGCTATACTGTATCCCATATGAAACTCCTCCTCATCGTCCTCGGCTGCATCTTCCTCGCGCTTGCGGTACTGGGGGTGTTCCTGCCCTTGCTGCCGACCACGCCGTTCCTGCTGCTGGCCTCTGCCTGTTTCGCGCGCAGTTCGGAGCGTTTGCACACTTGGCTGCGCAACCATGGCGCGCTGGGGCGTTATTTGACGGACTTCGAGGATGGGCGTGGCATACCCTTGCGCGGCAAGGTGCTGGCGCTGGGGCTGATGTGGCCGTCGATGGTGTATTCGATGTACCGCGTCCCCTACACGGGGCTGAAAGTGATGTTGTTCTTCATTGCCTGCGGCGTCACGATCTACCTGCTGAGACTGCCGACCACGGCATCGACCAAGGCCGTGGCGGCTAGCCCTGCGGAACGCTGATCGAACCGGGACGTGGATAGCGGCGGCGCTCGTAGCGAATGATGTCGAGTTCGTCCGGGGCGATTCTGCAGGAGTTCTACCAAGTCGCGTTCCGGCGCAAGATCTACCGGAGCATCGAAGAGCTCCAGTCAGACCTTGATGACTGGATCGCCTACTACAACAACGAGCGCACGCACCAAGGCAAGATGTGCTGCGGGCGCACTCCGATGCAAACGCTAGTTGACGGAAAGGAGGCATGGCGCGATAAAATCACCACACTGAACAGCTGAATTTGACCTGACAGTCGCAGGCTTCAAACCGGGTAACTGTCAGATCAAGTCGCGACCACTACAACTTATTACCTGAAATATCCACTTATTACCTGAAATTACAGGAAATTACATGGAATTAATGTTCTCAGCCGTCGTTCGAAATCGAATACGGCCGAGTCCTTGTCTAAATACTGGAACTGCTCATTGTCGAGCCAGCGATTGACATCATCGCACGCTGATTCGTCAGATTCCCAGCTGCCGCTTTATAGCTGCGACATACTTGTTCTCTCGCCCGGCCAAGGAGTCTTCAAGGCGTTCCTCGACATGAAAGGAAAACCATGTCGAAAGCACCTCCAAATGACGACAAGTTTCAATATCGGCAGGAGCCTCTTGCCCTGCCGAATAGATGTAGCACTCTGTGGAGCCGATGGGCTTATGAAGATACTTTCCAGGCTCAGAAAATTCCCCCTCTGGCACTTCCTGACCAATATGCAACCACCCGCCCGTTTCGGGTGCGTCTTGAGCCACGGGCACTCGGAATGCCAGTTGAATATCCTGCGCCCTCACTGGCATCGCAGGTTCATTCACACGTTGGTTAAAGAATGCAAAATCCCGCCCAACACAAACAAGACCATAGGCAAATCCACCAGACTTTAAGGGGACAGCGTAAAGATCGCCTACTTCAAAAGCTTTTTTCTTTCTCTTACTCATATATTACGGCCCTAACCGAGGTCTATTCGGGGAGTTATCTATCAATGGTCCAAATGCTGAGATTGCAGCCCCAATGTAAATCGGTCTCAGTGGATTAAAGTCAGCTACCCCATTAATCATATTTCTAGCAGAACCACCTACGCTTTTCGCGCCCCCATAAAAGTCAATAAGCTGCTGTTCACGTCCACGAATTGGAACCTTTGACTCAGACCAGCGATCAACTACCGGTGGACCGAAGCCTTCCTTATTCAAGTGATCTTGCTGTCGGCCACGCTGGGTAGCAAGCTCCTGCGGCTCACCCACTCCACTTGTCCTGCCAGAATAGACCTGAATTTCACCAGTCACCGGATCCACCCGAGTACGCGTATAGGTGACGTAAATGTATCTGTCTTCCGCACGCGCTTCGCTTCCACTAATCGTAGCGGTGGCAATCAACGCGGCTGCACCACCAAGACCAGCAGTGGCCCCGGCAAGCGCTTCGCCGCCGCCAACGCCACCAGGAACTGCAACACCGCCAGCACCTGCCATTTGCAATCTACCAGCAACAGCAGTTGCGCCCGCAGCCGCAGCTGCTGCAGTATTTGGCGATCCCAGTCGCACGGTTGGTGGCAGCCCACCAACCCGCGAACCGAAGTAGCCTGAAACTGTCGCAATCGCTGCGAGTTCACCTGCCTTGGCACCATCGAAAATCACAGTGGAAATTCCGTAGCGGAAAGACCCCAGGCTAAAGCCAGACTTGGTTTTATCCGACTCCCCTTCGACGACGACCTGAGGCGGTGCTGGGGTCTCCTCACCCTCTGCAGCAAAGCCAGTTGGGTCCACCAGGTTAGTAGGATTGTTCAGCACATAGCTATAGCGATTGTAGTTCTGGCCATTGCTTGGATCGGCAATAAGCAGATCTCCCGACAGGAACTGGGCTACAAAGGGATCATACACGCGTCCGTTCATGTGGACCAAATCGAGTTGGTCGAGCATCTCATGGCCGGTATAGCCCTTGTTGTCCACCTCACCACTGACAGAGTCTGGCGTGGCTTGGTTAGTCAGCATTCGGCGCTTGCCCCACGCATCGTAAGCGAGCTTCTCCGCCAGCGTCCCATCAAGGCGAGTCATCGCTACCACACTGCCAAGTCGGTCCGTATGCGTCCAATAGAGTTTGGTCTGTGCAGCCTGTTCGATCTCCACACCGACACCGAACGGCCAGTAAGTCTTTACCGTGGTCGACAACTTACCGTCTAGCGTCACAGTTTCAACTTCCTGCGCCCCTGCATAGATGACCGTTGTGCCATCACTTCGGCTCTGTACTGTTCGCTGATGCTCACTCCCGTAAACGAATGCACTTGACTTCCCGTTTCGTTTAATCGTCTTGGGCATGTCGAAGCTAGTCCATGTGACCTCATACCCGTTACCAGTGGTGCGGTTGCCGTTGAGGTCGTAGCTGAATTCGCCTGGTACGCCAGGTATGCTCTTCACCGCATGTGGCTGGATCACACCGGCCCCCGGCTGGGGATAGACGTAATCACCGGTGCCAACACCGCTTTTGCTCTTGATACGTCCGTCCGCAAAGTACTTGAAGCTCTGCAAGTCATTCCCAATCTTGCTTGATTCCAAGCGATTTAAGCTGTCGTAAGTGAAGTATTCGGTGAACCCTTCATTAAGCTCGTTATCCCAGTACTGGGTTCGTTCCTTTACGTTGCCAACACGTGGATCGCGGACGTGCTTGCAGGTGAGCCAGCGGTTTCAGCCCGCATGGCCGGCGCCGACTGGCGCTACTTGCGCTTTCCGTTCCTGAGCGCCGGCGGTGAGCGCCAGCCGGCGGCACTGGAATACTTGTACGGACGTGGCTACCAGGTGGCCGACGTCAGCTTCTCCTTCAGCGACTGGGTCTACACAGACGCCTACGCCCGCTGCGTTGCGCAGGAAGACGCAGCGGCGATCCAGGCCATGAAGACCGAATACCTGGCCGGCGTAGATAGCGCTATCGTCCGGATGAAGGAGGATTCTCAGCGAGTATTCGGCCGCGTGATCCCCCAAGTGCTGCTGACACACTTGGGCGGCTGGAGCGCCGTCACGCTGCCGGACGTCATGGCCAGGCTGAACGCAGCCGGGGCGCGCTATGTCACCCTGAAGGAAGCGCAGACCGACCCGGCATACGCCGTGCCAGGCGACGGCTCGGTCATTTCCCGCATTGCCAACCTGAAGGGCATCAAGCTGCCAAGCGCCAAGCCAGCCGCCCCGCCCCTGGACGTCGGCAAGCTGTGCCGATAGCGGATTTGCGCGGATGAAATAGTCATCCGCATGAGCAGTTGCGGCGGCGGGGCCACGCATCTGCCATGCTAATATTTCAGCGCCTTCACTTACCGGCCTCTCCATGCTGACACTGAAATCCAAACTGGCCCCTCTGCTGTGCGGCATGTTGCTGGGCGCACCATTCTCTCACGCCGCCAGTGTCCGCCTGGCCGGTCCCGAGGGCGTGGCCGACGTGCTGGCCGAAGACAACGCCACCATGAATCTGGCCGCCGGCCTGCTGCGGCGCGACCTGCAATCGGTCAGCGGCAAAGTTCCGCGTAGCCTGGCACCCAGCCGTCTGGACGACTGCACGCGGGTCTGCGTGGTAATAGGCCGCCATGACAGCCCACTTCTGCGCGAGCTCGCCCAGCGCGAGCACCTGGACTTCTCAGCCCTGAAGGGCGAGTGGGAACGCTATATCCGCATCAGCCAGCCCTCGCGCACCAAGCCGGGCACACAGTTGCTGGTCATCGCGGGTTCGGATGCGCGCGGCGCTGTGTACGGCACGGTGGATTTGAGCCGCGAACTTGGCGTGTCGGCCTGGGAGTGGTGGGCGGATGTGAAACCCGCGCAGCGCCCCGTGGCCGAAGTGCGGGCCGGGCGCATTGTCTCCGACCGGCCCTCGGTACAGTACCGGGGCGTGTTCCTGAACGACGAGGACTGGGGCTTGCAGCCCTGGGCCGCCAGGACATATGACCCAAGCGGTGACATTGGCCCGGCTGCCTATGCCCGCATCTACGAGCTGCTGTGGCGCCTGAAGGCCAATCTGATCTGGCCGGCGATGCACGATTCCACCAAGCCGTTCTACCAGATGCCGGGCAATGCGCAGACGGCGCACGACTACGCGATCGTTGTTGGCACTTCGCACGCGGAGCCGATGATGCGCAACAACGTGCGCGAGTGGAAAAAGAGCGACGGCGCCTTCAATTTCTTCACCAACCGCGATGCCCTCGCGCACTACTGGCAGCAACGTGTGGATGACGTGAAGGCGTACGAGAATTTCTATTCCATGGGCATCCGTGGTGTGCACGATTCGGCCATGGAAGGAGCGAGCACGCTGGAGGAGGCACGCGGCGGCGTGGCGGCCGTCATCGACATGCAGCGCAACATGCTGTCCAAGGCGCTGACGCAGCCATTGCCGCAAATCCCTCAGGCGCTCACTTTGTACAAGGAAGTGCTGGACATATACAACAGCGGCCTGAAGGTGCCGGACGACATGACGCTGGTCTGGCCGGATGATAACTACGGCTATCTGCACCAGCTCAGCACGCCGGCCGAAGCCACCCGCAGCGGCGGCGCCGGACTGTACTATCACATCTCTTATTGGGGCCGGCCGCACGACTATCTGTGGCTGGGCACCACGCACCCCGGCCTGATCCGCGACCAGCTGCAGCGCGCCGCCAGCACAGGCGCCGCCAGGGTCTGGGTGGTAAACGTGGGCGACATCAAGCCAGGGGAGTATCTCACGCAATACTTCCTTGACCTGGCGTTCGACCGGCGCCTGCTGGAACGTGGCGCCAAAGTACACATGCAGGATTGGTTCGGCGGACAGTTCGGCGCCGCGCAGGCTCCTGCCATCGCGTCCATCATGCAGGACTTCTACGACCTGGCATGGGAGCGCCGCCCGGAATTCATGGGGTTCAGCCAGACCGAGCCCACTACTCCCACGCGCCAGAGCGACTATCTGCAGTCGGGCGGCGAGGAGGCCGAGCAGCGGTTGGCGCGCTATCAGGCGCTGGTGTTGCGTGCGCAAGCCGTGGGTGCGGCGTTGCCCCAGTCCAGTCAGGAAGCTTACTTCCAGCTGGTGCTGTACCCGGTGCGCTCTAGCGCCAACCTGAATGCGCGGATTCTCAAGCTGGACCTGGCGGCGCAGTACGCGCGCATGGGCCGGCCGGCTGCGCAGTTATATGCGCGCCAGGCGGAAGCGGCGCAGGCGGCGATCGTGGCCGACACGGCGCGCTACAACGCCCTTGGCGGCGGCAAGTGGCGCGGAATGATGGACGCCGCGCCGCGCCGCCTGCCGGTATTTGACGCGCCCGCGTTTCCGGCGTATGGGCCAGCCGGCCGCAGCGGCTGCGCGCTCGCCTATCCGACGCCGCTGTCGGCACAAGGCGGCACACTGGCCTTTACGCGTGGACGGGCCGAGACCAAGACCATCACCCTGGTCCAGTACGGCGCGCAGCCGCAGCCATGGTCTGCGGTCTCCGTGCCTGACGGGATGAGCCTGTCGGCAAGCAAGGGAGCGCTCAATGAGGCCAACGGCTACGAACAGCGGGTCGATGTGCGCTACGACGGTGGCGGCGGCAAAGTTTCGGCGCTGCGCTTCACCTGCGGCGATGCGCACTTGCAGGCAAAGCTGCAATGGGCGTCCGGCGCCGCAGACGGCGTGGCGACGGAGCACGAACGCATCATCACGCTGCCCGCCGCAACAGGCGCGGTCACTGCCGGCTGGTCGGCAATCGATCTGGGCAGCTTCGGCTCCAGTATGCGTTCAGACCTGGACATGCCTACGCGCGAGCTGGCAGCGGCTGCCGCCGGCGCCGTACCCACCCTGCTCTACCGCTTCCACAGCCACACCAAGGGCGCGGCGCAACTCAAAGTCGTCGCCGTGCCGGTGCATCCGCTCACCTCGGCCAATAAGCTGCGCATCGCCCTCAGCCTGGATAGCCAGCCCCCCGCCGCGCTGGACTTCACCACCCACGGCCGCAGCGACGAGTGGAAGAACAACGTGCTGACCAACACTGCGGTGCGCACCATCCAATTGGGCGACTTGCCGCCCGGCGCCCACACGCTGACTGTCCACGCCCTGGACCCCGGCTTCATCCTGGACCGCATCGAAATCGTCTTCGACGGCGCGCCCAGGTATTACGGCAAACCTGCACCCGCCGCTATGCGGACCACTCCCTGAAACCCTATCCGCCCCACCATGAAACCACGCCCTACGCCGCTCCATAGCCTGCCCCTGCTCCGCCTGGCCGCCGCCCTGACCGCCGCCGGCCTGATGCTGCCCGCCCACGCCGAACGCCAGACCTACAATTTCAACCCCGGCTGGCGCCTGGCGGTGGCCGATCCGGCGGACGCCGCCCAGCAAGCGTTCGACGACAGCGCGTGGCAGGCCGTCACCCTGCCGCGTGCATGGAACGAGGACGACGCTTTCAGCAAGGACATTGTGGACCACACCACCGGCGTTGCCTGGTACCGCAAGCACTTCACCCTGCCCGCCACCGCCGCAGGCCAGAAGGTCTTCCTGGAGTTCGAGGGCGCGCGCCAGGCGGCAGAGGTGTACGTGAACGGCAAGCGTATGGGCCTGCACGAGAACGGCATCAACGCCTTCGGCTTCGACATCACCCCGGCGCTCCAGGCCGGCGACAACGTGGTGGCGGTACGCACCGACAACAGCTGGGACTACCGCGAGAAAGCCACCAACCAGCGCTACCAGTGGTCCGACAGGAATTTCAACGCGAACTATGGCGGCTTGCCGAAGAACGTGCGGCTGCACGTGACGGACAAGCTGTACCAGACCTTGCCGCTGTATTCCACGCTGGGCACCACCGGGGTCTACGTCTACGCGCGCGAGTTCGACATTCCAGGCCGCCGCGCCACCATCGCCGCCGAGTCCGAGGTGCGCAACGAGTATCCAGAGGCGCGCAGCTTCATTTACGAGGTCCGCATCAAGGACCGCGACGGCAAGCAGGTGGCGCAGTTCGCCTCGCCGGCCCAGACCGTGGCGCCAGGAGCGACCGCCATGGTCAAGGCCAGCGCCGCAGTCCAGGGCCTGAACTTCTGGAGCTGGGGCTACGGCTATCTGTACGACGTGGTGACCACCCTGAAAGTGGACGGCAAGGCGGTCGACAGCGTGACCACCCGCACCGGCTTCCGCAAGACCGAGTTCGGCAACGGCATGGTCAAGCTGAACGACCGCGTGATCCAGATGAAGGGCTATGCCCAGCGCACCTCCAACGAATGGCCCGCCGTCGGCATGTCGGTGCCGGCCTGGCTGAGCGACTACAGCAACGGCCTGGCCGTGGCCAGCAACGCCAACCTGATACGCTGGATGCACATCTCGCCGTGGAAGCAGGACACCGAGTCGCTGGACCGCGTGGGCATGATGCAGGCCATGCCGCCGGGCGACTCGGAGGCGGACGTGACCGGCCGCCGCTGGGAACAGCGCATCGAGGCCATGCGCGACTCCATCGTCTACAACCGCAACAACCCGTCCATTGTGTTCTACGAGAGCGGCAACCGTGGCGTCAGCGAAGCGCATATGCGGGAAATGAAGGCCCTGCGCGACCGGTTCGATCCGCACGGCGGGCGCGCCTCGGGCAGCCGCGAAATGCTCAGCACCAGGCTGCAGCAGGTGGCCGAGTATGGCGGCGAAATGCTCTACATTAACAAGAGCGCACGCATCCCGATGTGGGCCATGGAGTATTCGCGCGATGAAGGCGCCCGCATCTACTGGGACGAGTTCAGCGCACCCTTCCACAAGAACGGCGACGGCCCGCCGCACAAGGGCCAGCCTGCGCCCACCTACAACCACAACCAGGACTCGCACGCCATCGAGAACGTGAAGCGCTGGTATGACTACTGGGAGCAGCGGCCGGGCACCGGCACGCGCGTGTCGAGCGGCGGCGTGAACATCATCTTCTCCGACTCCAACACCCACCATCGCGGCGCCAACAATTACCGCCGCAGCGGCGAGGTGGACGCCATGCGCATTCCCAAGGACGGCTTCTACGCGCACCAGGTGATGTGGGACGGCTGGGTGGACGTGGAGAAACCGCGCGCCCACCTCATCGGCCACTGGAACTACGCTCCGGGCACGGTCAAGCCGGTGACCGTGGTCTCCAGCGCCGAGCGCGTGGAGCTGTTCCTCAACGGTAAAAAGCTGGGCCAGGCGCGGCAGAGCGAGCGCTTCCTGTTCACCTTCGACGGTGTGGCCTGGCAGCCGGGCCAGCTGAAGGCGGTCGGCTACGACGCCAAGGGCAAGGCGATCTGCGAGTCCGTGCTGGCCACGGCCGGCGCACCCGCCAGGCTGCGCCTGACGTCCATCGCCTCGCCCAAAGGCCTGCAGGCCGACGGCGCCGACCTGGCGCTGGTGCAGGTGGACGTGGTGGACGCCAAGGGCCGGCGCAATCCGGTGGCGCTGAACACCGTCGAGTTCGAGCTGCAGGGGCCGGCGGAATGGCGCGGCGGCATTGCGCAGGGTCCGGGCAACCTTATCCTGTCGCGCACCTTGCCGGTGGAAGGCGGCGTGAATCGCGTGCTGCTGCGCAGCGCTACGCAGGCCGGCAAGATCGTGCTGCGCGCCAAATCCCCGGGGCTGGCTGCGGCCGAGCTGACGCTGGTGTCGAAGCCGGTGCAGGTGAAGGACGGCCTGTCGGTACAATTCCCCGCGGATGGCTTGCCGCTGAACTTGCAGCGCGGCCCGACCCCGGCCACGCCGTCCTTCCAGGTGTCGCGCGTGCCGGTGGCAGTGGCCTCAGTCGAGGCGGCCAGCAATGCGGCGGACGGGGGCCTTGCGGTGGACGACGACGAAACCACCAAGTGGTCCAGCATGCCGGGCGAAGGCAGCATTACCTTCAAGCTGGCGCGCACGGCCAAGCTCAGCGAAGTGGTGCTGAAACTGGCCGGCTGGCGCGAGCGCAGCTATCCGCTCCAAGTCGAAGTGGATGGCAAGCAGGTCTACGATGGCTTGACTCCCAAAGGACTGGGCTATGTGACGCTGCCGCTGGCGGCCAACAGTGGGCAAACGGTGCGCATCGCCCTGAACGGCGTGGCCGACGAGAGCAATGCCATCAAGCTGACAGAGGTGGCGAACCAGGCGATCGCGGATACAGGTGCGAACCAGACGCCGAAAGGCGTGCTGTCCATCGTGGAGGCGGAGTTCTACGAACGGCCGTAGCGGATTGCGCCGCAATGCGAGGCCCGCAGGACGGATTAGTGCGGAGCACGCAGCCCGCGAGCGTCAAGGATTCGGCAGCATGAAGCTCGGATACTGGAGCTTTAGCTGCTCGATTTCCGACAGCGTGCCGGACAGGTGCTGGCGCACGCACCGCTGCGCCGCATCCGGGTCGCCGGCGCCGATGGCGCGCGCAATCGCGCTGTGCTCTTCCAGGATCGATTGCGCCTTGCCGTTCAGCGGCAGGTGCAGCCGGCGCAACCGGTCCAGGTTGCCACTGCTGCTACGCATCACGGTCCACAGCTGTTCCAGCTGCGCCGCTTCATAGAGCCGCTGGTGAAAGGCCAGATCGACGCGCGTGAAGTTTTTCAAGTCGCCCGTTTCCAGGCAGGCGCGCTGCTGCTCCACCAGCTGCACCAGGGTCCGTTCAAGAGCGGGATCGGGCTTCTCGGCCAGCATCCGCACCATCTCCAGCTCCACCGACAGGCGCAGGAAATGCGCTTGCCGCGCCGACGCCAGGTCCACGCTGCGCACGCGCGTAATGTGCTGTGGGAAGATGTCCACCAGCCCTTCATCTCCAAGGCGCGTCAAGGCGTCGCGGATCGGCGTGGCGGAAAGATTGAAGTAACGGGTCAGCTCGTTGCGGGGCAGCACCGCCCCCGGCTCCAGCGCCAACGTGACGATCAGCTCACGCAAATGTTCAAACACTTGCACCGTGGCGTTCCTCGACCGGTCCAGCTGAAAAATCCCCGGAATTGCTACAGTTTCCATAGTGCCGCGCGTGCTGGTCTAAAGCTTGGATATTAGCATATCAGCACGCTGCGGCGCAGTGTCAGAAGCCCGGTCCGCCCCCCTCGCCGCGCGGCGGACCGCCCGCGCCCGGCCCCTGGCGCGGGCCCTGGAACTGTTGTTCGCCGCGCGACTCGGCGCCGCCTCCTGCACCGCCAATGCGGTACGACAGGCCGACGTAGAACACTCGCCCGTCAAAGCGCCGTATCGTGCTTTCCTTCAGCAGCGGCGTATCGATGACGGTGGCCATCTTGTTCTTGTCGAGCACGTCGGTCACGTTCATGACCAGGTTGAGCTGCGGGGTCAGCGCGCGGCGCAGGCTCAGGTTCAGCGTGCGGTTCGGCTCGCGGTAGCCCTGGCCGGTCAGCATCTTGCCCTGCATCTGCAGCATGGCCTGCAACTGCGTGGCGCTGTCGAACTGGTAGTTCAAGCGCGCACGGCCGCTCAGCGACGTGGCGTTGCGGGTGATGTCGGCGCCGCTCAGGTCGCGCGAGGTCAGCTCGCTGCGCGCCAGGTTGCCGCTGGTGTTCAAGGTCAGCGACGGGGTCAGCTTGCCGCTCACGGTGAACTCCAGGCCGCTGGAATGGCTGGCGCCGCCGTTTTCGCGCGTGGTCAGCAGCACGGTCGGGCTGATGAAGGTGCTGCGCTCGACGATGGTGTCGGTCTCGTCGCGGTAATAGGCCCGCAGATTGGTCTCCAGCGTGCCGAACCTGGTTTCATAGCCGACCTCGAAGGAATCGGTCTTGGCCGGGTTCAGCATCGGGTTGCCGGATGAAACGTTGAACTCATCGCGGTACACCACGTAGGGATTCAGGTCGTTGGCCATCGGACGGCGGATGCGGTGCGCGTAGCTGAAGCGCATATTGGCCGTGTCGCTCACTTTATAGGTGGCGAAGAAGCTGGGAATGTAGTTGATGTAGCTGTTCTTCGCCTCGATACCGCTGGTGATCTGTTCGATATCCATGTCGGTATGCTCGGCGCGCAGGCCGGCCAGCGCGCCCCAGCGTTCGTTCAGCCGCATCTGGTAGGAACCGTACAGCGCAATCGTGGTTTCGTCCAGGTTGAAGCGGTTGGTGCGCGAAGGATTCACCGTTTCCGCCAGGGTGGCGGTGTTGATGTCCGCGAACAGCGTATCGAAGCTGCTCTTGGTGTTGGCCACCTTGTAGCCCAGCTTGGCCGTGCCGCCGGCGATATTGCGCTCATAGTCCCCGGTCAGGTCGACCACGCGGTTGCTGGTATCGCTGGACAGCCGGCTGCGGTCGGCCGGCGCGTTGAACGGACGCACAGTGTAGGCGTTGCTGTAGTCGGTGTCGCTGTCGTTGTCGGACGACGACACGCGCAGATCCGTCTTCATGCTTTCGCCGGGCGCCTCGCCCTTGTGGTCCCAGCGCGCGCCCCAGCTGTAGCTCTTGCTGTCGCCCTGGCGCTGCGTAGTGCGCAGGTAGTCGCTGACGGTGGCCGTGCCGTTGCCGGTCACGTTGCCGGTCATATAATGCTCGCTGGACTTCTGGTCGTTGCCGCGTGCAGTGTAGTTGGCGCTGGCGGTCAGCGTGTCCTTCGCGCCGAGGTTATAACTGACGGTACCGTTCAGGCCGACCGAGTCGTTCAATCCCTTGCTGGTGGAATTCTGCGTGCTGTGCTCGACGGCACCGGTGGCGCGGTTGATCCGGTCGCGCACGGTGGCGCCGGTGGAATCGCGGCCGTCGTGGCGCACGTTGATGCCGCCCTGGTAGCCCCAGGCGCCCTCGTTGTAGCTGCCGGACACGGCGCTGTTGTAGCGCCCGTCCTTGCCGGCGTTGGCGTTGACGGTGGCAAAGCCGCCCGGTTTGCGGTTGCGGCGCATCACCAGGTTCAGGATGGGACCGCCGCCGCCTTCGTTGCCGAACTGCGCGCCGGGATTGTTGATCACCTCGACCGACTCGATATCGTCGGCCGCCATCGCGTTCAGGGTGGCGCCACGGTTATCGCCCTGCATCATGGCCGACGGCTTGCCGTCCACCAGGATCTGCACATTGCTGCTGCCGCGCAGGGTGACGGAACCGTCCGGGTCGACCGCGACCGACGGCACGCTGTTCAGCGCATCGGCCGCCGTGCCGTTGGTGCTGCTGACGTCGGACTTCACGTCGTACACCTGGCGGTCGATGCGGTTGGTGGGGCGCTCGGCAGCCACCGTCACCGACGGCAGCGGCGCGCCGGTTTCCGTGGATTTCTCCAGCGGTTTCGGTTCTTTCTTGGGCGGAGCGCCCTTCACCACCACTTCGGGCGTGGCGGCAGGCTGGGATGGAGGCGCGGATTGCGCCAGGGCGGCGCTATCGGGATACAGCACGGCGCCGCCGGCTACGCAGCATGTCAGGAGAATTTTTTGCATTGGACAAGGTGTTTGATGGATGTCCGCATTCTATCCGCGCGCAGCGATTCAAACTATTGTCATTACGTAATTTTACATAGGCTAAACTTTACAGCAACATTTGCCGTTAAGGAGGCATGACCTCCATCTCCACACTCTCAAACTGGCAGCCGCTCACCCCGCGCCTGCCCGCCGCGGGCGCGCCAAAAGCCGCTGCCACGGAAAACAAGTGGCCGGCGCCGTCCGCCATCGTCAACCTCAGTCCCGCCAGCATGGCCGCCGCCAAGCAAAGCGAAGCCGAAGAAGCGGCGCTGCCGCCCTCCACCGCCGCCCGCTTCAAAGGCCTGGGCGCGGCCATGCTGAGCCATTTCCGCACCGGCGCCGCCGTGCCGGTGGAGCAGGCCAAGCTGCCGGAAGCCGTGGACAACAAGTTCACGCTCAGCATTACCACCCGCAGCGGCGTCAAGGTTGACCTCAGCCTGGCCAGCCTGGATGACGGCATGGCCCTGCAAGTGAGCGCCAGCGCGGAGCTGAACGAGGACGAGCGCAATGCGCTGTCCAGCCTGGCCGCCGGCTTCCAGAACGCCATCGACGGCATGGCCATAAACGAGCCGCAGGTGCGCCTGGGCGCCCTGGCCCAGTTTGACAGCAAGTTCCTGCAGTCGGTGGAGTTCCACGCCGCCGTGAAGCAGTACACCGAGCCGCCCAGCACGCAGACGCTGGATTTCGTGGCCGATGGCAAGCAACGCAAGGTCAGCATCGGCGGCGCGTCCGGCTCGGCCGAGGTGAGCGTCGACACCAGCAAGATCGAGAGCCTGGGTACCAAGGAACAGCAGGCGAAGGCGATTGCAAGCTACTTGAAACAGTTCGACCAGGCGGCCGCGCGCGGCCGGGGCGATGCCGGGCTGATGACCATGTTCAAGGACGCGTTTTCCGACATGAGCCGCACCGCCACCCGCGAGGCGCCGCGCGATAACGGCCTGTCGCTGCCGGACAAGTGGACCCTGGCGCCGGAAGACCACGCGGTGCTGACCGGGCTGGCCGACTTCAGCGCCTCCGTCACCCAGTCGCCGAAGTGGCCCAACCCTCTGCGGCTCAGCGAAAAGGACAGTTTCGCCTACGAAGTGTCGCAAAACACCCGCACCGAAGGCGCGCGGCGCGACGACCGCGCCATTTCGCAGACCCAGCAGGCGCGGTTGACCGCCCAGTTCCATGAGCCGCCCAAGAAAGGTGGCGTCCTGAACCTGGACGTCACGCCGCAGTCGCAGAATTACACCTACCACCTGATCGACGACAGCGCCAGCAGCAAGGTCGAACTGGGCTACAAGGAAGGCAAGCTGTTCAAGGCCACGCTCCAGCAGAGCGCCAGCCAGTCCGAGCAGGTGCTGAAGTACGTGATGGGCAAGCAGACCTCCAACCAGACCATCCCTTCCGACTACAGTGTGGAGCGCGACCTGATGGCGTCGCTGGCGCCGTACCAGCCGGGCAAGTCGGACCGCAGCGACGAGCAGACCGGCGCGGCCAAGGTAGAACGGCGCGCGCAAAGCCTGTCAGCGCTGCGCGACACGGTCTTCCTGCTCGGCACACCGAGCGAGCTGGCCGCGCGCGCGGCAGAATACCGCCCGCTTGACTCAGGCCATTGACGCCCATTGAAAGCGGCAGCATGGTCCCTCCATGTCGGTCACAGTGCTGACGTTTGCCATCATCAACGCTCCGCAAAAGGCTGCGCCATAGCCGCCCCCCTGCGCCGGCAAACGCCGGGTAGCCCGCAGGCAGCCGGGCTGCCGGCGAAGAACCGCTCAGCAGCGGGATCGTGTAACATGCTTGTCCCATGAAGACAATCGCAGTCATCGGTGGCGGCATTACCGGCGTCACAACAGCCTATGCCCTGGCCAAGCGCGGCCTGGACGTCACTTTGTACGAGCGCCACCGCTATCCGGCCATGGAAACCTCGTTCGCCAACGGCGGCCAGCTGTCGGCCTCGAACGCCGAGGCCTGGAACCACTGGTCCACCGTAGTGAAGGGGCTGAAATGGATGTGGCGGCACGACGCGCCGCTGCTGGTGCGTCCCTCGCCCAGCTGGCACCAGCTGTCCTGGTTCGCCGAGTTCGTGCGCGCCATCCCGCGCTACCGCAGCAACACCATCGAAACCGCGCGCCTGGCCGTAGCGGCGCGCCAGCACTTGTACGCCTGGGCCGCCGCCGAGAACATCGATTTCGACCTGAAACGCAAGGGCATCCTGCACATCTACCACGACAAGGCCGGCTTCGACCACGCCGCGCAGGTCACGCGCCTGCTGGCGCAGGGCGGACTGGAGCGGCGCGCCGTCACGCCGGAGGAAATGCGCGCCATCGAGCCCACGCTGGCCGGCAGCTACTACGGCGGCTTCTACACCGAGAGCGACGCCAGCGGCGACATCCACAAATTCACGGTCGGCATGGCGGCCGCAAGCGAACGCCTGGGCGTGCGCTGCGTGTACGGACACGACATCGGCCGGCTCTCGCTGGGCAGCCACGGCGTCACCGTGGAGGCGCAAGGGGCCCACCGCTACGACGGCATCGTGATCTGCGCCGGGAACGGCAGCCGCCGCCTGGGCGCCATGCTGGGCGACCATGTCAACGTCTACCCGGTGAAAGGCTATTCCATCACCGTCAACCTGACCACGCCGGAAAGCCAGCTCGGCGCTCCGCAGGTGAGCCTGCTCGACGACGCCACCAAGCTGGTGGCCAGCCGCCTGGGACAGGACCGCCTGCGCATTGCCGGCACGGCCGAATTCAACGGCATGAACCGCGACATCCGCGCCGACCGCATCCGCCCGCTGGTGGACTGGGTGGAGCGCTGTTTTCCCAGCGTCAGCACGCGCTCTGTGGTGCCGTGGGCCGGGCTGCGGCCCACCATGCCCGACATGATGCCCAGGGTAGGACGCGGGCGCGCACCGGGCGTGTTCTATAACACCGGCCACGGCCACCTGGGCTGGACGCTGGCCGCCGTCACCGCCGACGCGGTGGCCGACGCCGTGGCCAGCGCCGCGCAGCAGGCAACCGGACGCCGCCCAGCAAGCAGCGCATGATCAAGGCCATCCATATCATCTCCGGCAGCTGCGTGCTGGCCGTGCTGTACTTCGGCCGCGACGTGTTCCAGGCGCTGGCGCTAGCCGCCATCCTCAGCATCGCGCTGGCCCCGCTGACGCGGCGCTTTACCCGGATCGGCCTGGGCCGCGTGCCCGCCACCCTGGCCACCGTGATCCTCGCCGCCGTCTGCCTGGCCGGCCTGGCCGGAGCGCTGGTGTTCCAGTTGTCCGACCTGACCGCCGACGTGCCGCGCTACAAGCAGGCGCTGCAGGTGAAAGCCGAGCAGTTGCGGGTGCTGGCGGAACGGCCGTTCATTGCCCTGGAGGCGCGCCTGCAAAGCTCGGACGGCGCCGGCGCCGCAACGCCTGCCCCGGGTGTGTCCGCCAAGCAGGCGGGCCCAGCGGTGGCCGCGCCCGTGCTGGCCCGCCCCGGCATGCGCGACACCGTCACGCGCATGCTATCCCAGGTATGGGGGCCGATAGGCCAGGCCGGCATCGTGCTGGTGCTGTTCATCTTCATCTCGCTGGAACACGAATCGCTGCAAGACCGCCTGATCCGGCTGGCGGGAAACGCCAGCCTCAGCCGGACAATGCAGACGCTGGTTGACGCCGGCCAGGGTATTTCGCGCTTCTTCTTCGCCCAGGTGGTGGTCAATATCTCGTTTGCGCTGGCCGTCACCGCCTGCCTGTGGGCGCTGCAGGTGCCGCACGCCGTGCTGTGGGGGGCGCTGAGCGGCATCCTGCGCTTCGTGCCCTACCTCGGCATGCTGATCGCCGGCGCCGCCATCGGCCTGTTCTCGGCCGCCGTCGATCCCGGCTGGGCGCTGGCCTTGTGGTGCATGGCCCTGTTCCTGGTGCTGGAGCTGCTGGTGGCCTACCTGGTCGAGCCGCGCGTGTACGGCCACAGCTCGGGCCTGTCGCCGCTGGCCGTGATCGTGGCGGCGCTGTTCTGGGGCGCCCTGTGGGGCCCAGTCGGCCTGATCCTGTCCACGCCGCTGACCCTGTGCCTGGTGGTGGCCGGGCGCCATGTGCCGGTGCTGGAGCCGCTCACCACGCTGCTGGGCGCCGCGCCCAGCGTCAGCGCCGCCCAGCGTTTCTACCAGCGCGCGCTGGCCGGCGACATCGCCGCCATCGTGCGCGACGGCCAGGCCATTTTGAAGCGCAGCAGCCTGGCGGCCTATTGCGACCGGGTGCTGATTCCGGCGCTGACGCTGGCCATCCCCGACATACAAACCGGCCGCATCGACGATGCCCAGCTGGACCGGCTGCGCAAGGCCATGGCCGAAGCCACCGAGGCGCTGACCGCGCCGGGCTCCGGCGGGCCGGGCCGGCGGCGCCCGGTGCCGCTGCTCGACACCAATGTCGGCGCCCACCTGCGCAAGCTGCGCCAGGCCCGTTCAGGCCAGTGGCAAGGCTCGCTGGACGTGCCGGCGCACTCGGTTTTCCTGTGCGCCGGGCTGGGCACGGACCGCGACGACTTTCTGACCGAATTGCTGGTGCGCGCGCTGAACGATGCCGGCGCGGATGCGCGCAGCATGGTGCTGAATGGGGACGGCGAGCACCCGGGCGAGGAAAAGGCCTACCTGGTCTCCGCCGTGATCCTGCCCTATCCCGAGGAGGCGGAACTGGGCGCCTGGCTGCAAGCGGTTGCCGACCTGCGCACCGGCTTGCCGGAGGCCAGCCTGGTCACCATCAAACTGCCGCTGGACGGCAAGCTCGCGCGCACGGCCGAGGCCTCCGTCGAGGCCGCAGTGGACTTGGTGCTGCAATCATTCGAACAGGCACGATCGTTTGCAGTGAGCGACCGGTAGATCCCCGCGCTGTAGTTGACATGCACCATATTCGGGCACAGACTTCCATCATGCATGCTGTCCGAACCACCCATGCTTCCCGCTTCAAGGCGCGTGCCCGGCAGTGGCAGGCGACGGGTATGCTGTTGGCCTGTTTCGCGCTGCCCGCTGCGGGCGCGGAACAACTGGTGATCGACTACGTGGTGTCCAACACCCCTCAGCGGACCGCGTGGCTACGCACCATCAACCAGTTCGCCGCCGCCAATCCGGATATCCAGATCACCCACAACGGCTATCCCCAGGAACAGTACAAGCGGGACTTCACCGCCGGCCTGCGCACGGGCCGGGCCGACCTGGCGTTCTGGTATGCGGGCGAACGCCTGCGCGACGCCGCCGACAACAAGCTGCTTACCCCGCTCGATGCGGACACGGTGGCGCTGTTAAAAAGGAAAAAATTCCACCCGGCGACCATCGAAGGCACCCGCATAGACGGCGAAGTCTACGGCTTCCCGCTGTACTACTACGTGTGGGGCCTGGTCTACCGCAAGTCCCTGTTCGAGCGCCTGCAACTGCAGCCACCCGCCACCTGGAGCGAATTCCTGCAGGTGTGCGCACGGCTGAAAGCTGCCGGCGTGGCGCCGCTGGCGGTCGGTGCGAAAAGCGGCTGGCCGGCGGCCGGCTGGTTCGACTACCTGAACCTGCGCATCAACGGCATCGACTTCCACCGCAAGCTGCTGCGCGGTGACGCGCGCTTCACCGACGCGCGGGTGCGGCAGGTGTTCGACGTATGGGGCGGCTTGCTGCGCAAGGGCTACTTCCTGGAAGCGACGATGGACCAGGAAATGGACCGCGTCCTGCCCTATCTGTACCGCAACCACGTCGGCATGATGCTGATGGGCAGCTTTATCGCGGCCAGGTTTCCAGAAGCGATCGCCGCCGACATGGGCTTCTTCGCTTTCCCGAACTACTCGCCAGCCATGCCGCCCTACGAAGAGGCGCCGCTCGATGTGCTGATCCAGCCCGCCGGCGGCATCAATCATGCAGCGCGCAAACGCTTTCTCACCTTCCTGGCCGAGAGCGGCTCGCTGCGCCACATCGCCGAAGCGGACCAGACCCTGGCGGCGCAGGCGGACCGGCCGCCGTCCTCCGTCCGGCTGGGCGAGGCCAGCAGCAGCATCCTCGGCAGTGCGGCAGGCCTGACCTATTTTTTCGACCGGGATGCCAAGGCCGAGCTGGTGGGACCGCTTTTCGATGGCCTGCGCCAATTCCTGAAAGCGCCCCATGACACGGATCAGGTCGTGCACCACATTGAAAGGGCGCGCCTGGGGGCGAAAGCCTCGGAGAGTCAACATTGACCGCATGGCAAGCGGTCGCCGCCCAGCGGCGTGCAAGGCCGCGTTCAGTATGGGGAGGCGCATGGCTACCGGGGTTTCCTCCTCGGCGTAGCGTTTCAGGGACCTGGCATCGGGACCGGCGCCGCCAGCGCAGCGCTGACTGGCAAATGCGAAGAAACATTCGATGCAGAATTAGCATTTCTGCGCCATCTTTCGTTACACTGTGCCCGGCCAACCAACAGCCTGAACATGCCCAGCTCCTTGTTTCGACTTCTCCTCCTGTTTTCCGTATTTGCACTGGCGGCGGCCCGCACCGCCGCCAGCCCGCTGCCCGGCTACGCCCACACCGCCTGGAACGGCCAGCGCGGTGCGCCGTCGGACGTGCTGCAGTTCACCCAGACCCCGGACGGCTGGCTGTGGCTGAGCTCCCCCAATGGCCTGTTCCGCTTCGACGGCGTGGACTTCCAGCGCATGGACAGCGTGCAGGGGCACCGCCTGCGCTCGGCCAGCGTACTGGGCCTGCTGACCACGCGCGACGGGCGGCTGTGGGTGGGCGACCGTTTCGGCGGCATCAGCGTGTTCGGCGCCAGGCGCATGAGCGTGTTTACCGAAACGGAAGGCCTGCCGCGCGGCGCGGTCATGACCATGACCGAAGGCCCGGATGGCAGCGTGTGGGCCGCCACCAGCACCGGTCTGGCCTACCTGGCGCCCGGCGCGGCACGTTTCCAGCGCGTCGGGCGCCAGGAAGGCCTGCCCGAAGCGCGCACCCGCCAAGTATTGTTCGGCCGCGGCGGCCGCCAGTGGGTGTCGGTCGAAGGCGGCATCTATTATCGCGACCCCGGCCAGGCCGGCTACCGGCGCGCCTGGCCCTACATCGACATGATGGCGATGGCCGAGGCGCCGGACGGCACGCTGTGGGGCTCGGACGGCGTCGACAAGCACTACCGCGTGCTGACCCGGCCGCCGCCGGGCAATCCGGCGCCGCTGGCCGAACTGGGCGGCAACGGCGCGCTGTTCGACCGCGACGGCAATATGTGGATACTCAAGGTGGACGCGCTGGAGCGCCGCCAGGCGCCCTACGTGGGCCAGGCCGCCGATGCCCGGCGGCTGACCAAGGCCACGGGCCTGAGCGGCCCCCTGCCCCAGACCGCGTTCGAGGACCGGGAAGGCAATTTGTGGATCGGCACCTCGGCCGGCCTGGACCGCCTGCGGCGCACGCGCATGCGCTCGCTACCGGTCGAGAAGGCATTCGACCGGCCCGGCGTGATCGGTGACGCGCGCGAGGGCGTCATTATCGGCGACTGGCGCCAGCCGGTGCGCCGCTACAGCCCCGGCGGCGCCATCGAAACGCTGGAACAGATGCGTTTGAGTTGCGCCTACCGTGCGCGCGACGGCAGCTTGTGGCTGGCCAACAACCAGGAACGCCGCGTGCGCAGCCCGTCGGGGGCAGTGACGCGGCTGCCTCACCCCGAGCATTTACGCGGGCTGGACATACAAGCCATGACGGTCGACGGCGCGGGGCGCATGTGGGCCTCGGTGTCGCGCCAGGGCGTGTTCCTGATCGAAGACGGCGACTGGCGCAAGGCCGGCGGCCTGCAGGGCATGCCCGACGGCACGGCCACGGCGCTCGCCACCGACCGCGCCGGCCGCGTCTGGGCGGGCTACCTGCGCAACCGCATCGCCCTTATCGACGGCGCGCGCGTGCAGGTGTTCGGCCAGGACGACGGCCTGGACCTGGGCAATGTCCAGTCGCTGCTGGCCGACGGCCCGCGCCTCTGGGCCGGCGGGCAAAACGGCCTGGCCTGGTACGACGGGCAGCGCTGGCACAGCGTGCGCCCTGCAGACGGGCAGGTGTTTCGCGGCATCTCCGGCATGGCGCGCACCGCCGCCGGCGAGCTGTGGCTGCATGGTTCGGACGGCGTCACGCGCATTGCCGCCGCCGACCTCGAGCACTTGGTGCGCGTGCCAGGGCAACCGTTGTCCTACGAGCGCTTCAACGCGCTCGACGGCCTGGTCGGCAGCGCAGAACAGCTGCGCCCCTTGCCGTCGCTGACCCAAAGCCAGGACGGACGGCTCTGGTTCGCCTCCGCCAGCGACGTCAGCAGCATCGACCCGGCCCGCATCGCGCGCAACCGGCTGGCCCCGCCCGTGGAGATCCTGTCGCTGCGGTCGGGAGAAATCTCCCACCCGGTCCGCAACGGCTTGCAACTGCCGACCGGCAGCCGCGACCTGCAAATTGCCTACACGGCCCTGGGCCTGGCCGTGCCGGAGCGGGTCAATTTCCGCTACAAGCTCGAAGGCGTCGATGAGCGCTGGCAGAATGCCGGCACGCGCCGCGAGGCCTTCTACACCAACCTGCGTCCCGGCGCCTACCGTTTCCAGGTACTGGCCGCCAACGAGGACGGCGTGTGGAACGAAGCCGGCGCCACGCTGGAACTGCAGATTCCGCCCCGCTTCGTCGAAACCGGCTGGTTCACCATGCTGCTGGTGCTGCTGGGCGCGATGCTGCTGGCGGGCCTGTACTGGCTGCGCATGCGCCACCTGACCTTCCGCATGCGCGACTTGATGCAGGAGCGCCTGGCCGAGCGCCAGCGCATCGCGCGCGGCCTGCACGACACCCTGCTGCAAAGCGTTCAGGGCCTGATCATCTTTTTCGACAACCAGGCCAGCAAGCTGCCGCTCGATTCCGAAGAGCGCGGCAAGGTCGAACAGACCCTGGAACTGGCGGACGCGCTGATGTCCGAAGGCCGGGACTGCATATCCGACCTGCGCGCCGCCAGTGAGCCGGAAGACTTGGGCCAGCGCCTGATCCAGTACGGCAGCGTGATGCTGCACGACCGCTTCCAGGCCACCATCCACGGCGAGCCGCGCGTCCTGGTGCCGCGCGTATACGAGGAAGTCCACGCGATCGCCCGCGAGGCCCTGTTCAACGCGGCGCGCCACGCCCACGCCTGCCAGGTGCAGCTGATACTCGACTACCGGCCGGACGCGCTGATCGTGATGGTGCGCGACAACGGCTGCGGCATACCGCCCACGCAGTCGCCCGCCTGCGGGCCGCCCGGCCACTACGGCCTGGTCGGCATGCGCGAGCGGGCCGCGGCCATAGGCGCGGCGTACACGCTGGTGTCCGCGCCAGGCAAGGGCACCTCGGCGCACCTGGAAGTGCCCGGCGAGCGGGCCTATCCCGGCCAGCGTTCGGCGGCCCTGTTCACGCGCCTGCTGCAACGGCGCCGCGCGGCCGGCCCGGGGTAGCTTTCGATACCTCAAAAGAGCGATAGCGCTTCCACTCGTCCTGACGATGCCGGCCCAGCCGGCGCTGGCTACACTGATGCCAGTCAC
Organism: Massilia sp. Root351; assembly: GCF_001425045.1. Taxonomy (GTDB): domain Bacteria; phylum Pseudomonadota; class Gammaproteobacteria; order Burkholderiales; family Burkholderiaceae_D; genus Rugamonas. The sequence continues at coordinate 643,083 of NZ_LMDJ01000023.1, forward strand.
CAGATGAGAGGAAACACCCATGAGCCAACACCCCCGACCTGACCTGCGCCGCCGCAACATGCTGATGAGCGCCGCCACGGCCGCCGCCGGCACCGCCGCCGTCTCGCTGAACGCCACCGCCGCGCCGGCCGGCAGACCCGCCAACACACCCGCCCGCGCAGGCGGCCAGCTGACCACGCGCGACGGCGTCACCCTGTACTACAAGGACTGGGGCCCCAAAAACGGCCAGCCGGTGGTGTTCAGCCATGGCTGGCCACTGAGCTCGGACAGCTGGGAGTCGCAGATGCTATTCCTGAGCAACCAGGGCTTTCGCTGCATCGCCCACGACCGGCGCGGCCACGGCCGCTCCAGCCAGCCGTGGGACGGCAACGACATGGACCACTACGCCGACGACCTGGGCCAGCTGCTGGACGCGCTGGACCTGAAGAATGCCGTGCTGGTAGGCTTTTCCACCGGCGGCGGCGAAGTGGCGCGCTACGTGGGCCGCCACGGCACGCGGCGCGTGGCCAAACTCGCGCTGGTGTCGGCCGTGCCGCCGCTGATGCTGAAGACCGCCGACAACCCGGGCGGCCTGCCGATCGAAGTGTTCGACGGCATCCGCGCCGGCTCGCTGGCCAACCGTGCGCAACTGTACCGGGATATCGCCTCCGGTCCCTTCTTCGGCTTCAACCGCCCGGGCGCCAAGGTTTCACAGGGCCTGATCGACAGCTGGTGGATGCAGGGCATGATGGGCGGCCACAAGAACACCTTCGACTCGATCAAGGCCTTCTCGGAAACCGACTTCCGCGCCGACTTGCGCAAGTTCGACAAGCCGACGCTGGTGATCCACGGCGACGACGACCAGATCGTGCCGCTGGACGCATCCGGCCGCGCTTCGGCCGCCATCGTCAAGCACGCCAAGCTGCTGGTCTATCCGGGCGCGCCGCACGGCCTGACCGACACCCACAAGGACCGTGTCAACAGCGACCTGCTGGCCTTCATCAAGGGCTAGCCGGGAAGCGCGCAGCTACAGCGCGAGGATGCCGCGCCGGGCGGCGATGGCAACCGCGTGGGTGCGGTCGCGGGCATCGAGCTTGGACAGGATGGTGCGGATATGCGACTTCACGGTTTCTTCCGCGATCCCGAGGTGGACCGCGATGGCCTTGTTGCCGTTGCCGGCGGCGGCACTGCGCAGCACCTCCACTTCCCGCTCGCTCAGGCTCGGCTGCCCCAGGTGCTCGGCCAGCGCGCACGCCACATCCGGCGGTATCCAGCGCCGGCCGGCATGCACGGCGCGAACGGCATCGAGCAGTTCCTTGCGCAGGCTGGTTTTGAGCAGGAAACCGGAGGCGCCCAGCTCCATGGCCCGGCGCATCTGGTGATCGCCTTGCATGGCGGTCAGCATGATCACCCGGGCATGGCTGTGCAGGCGCCGGATCGCTTCCAGCGCCTGCATGCCATCCATCTCAGGCATCGCCACGTCCATGATGGTGAGGTCCGGCCGCAGCGTCTCGAACGCCTCCAGGGCGCGCGCGCCGTTATCAAGCTCGCCGGCCACGCACATATCGGGCTGGCTGGAAATGATGTCGCCCAAGCCCGCCCTGATCATGGGGTGGTCGTCGACGATGAGGATGCGGATCGGCGTGGTGCTGGATGGTGCGGTACTGCTCAAGGACGATGCTCCATGTAGAAGGTAAAAAACTAACACGCATTGTAAACACTCCAACCCAAGCCAGGAGAATTCATGAACCGATTTACCCAATTCACTGCCGCCGCGGCATCGCTGCTGCTGGCCACCGCCGTCCAGGCGCAGGCGCCCGCGCCGAAGTTCGACGCCAAGGGCATTGCCCGCACAGAGACTGTGCGCAGCGCCTTCGACGCCGAACGCGAGGCGATCCAGGTGCGCGTCGACTTCAAACCGGGTGCCTCGTTCCCGCTGCATTCGCATCCCGGCGCTGAAATCGCCTATGTGCTGAGCGGCAGCATCGAGTACGTACTGGAGGGCAAAACCGTCCGCCTGCAGGCCGGCGAGTCGCTCTTCATTCCGGCCGGCGCCAGGCATTCGGCCACCAACGTCGGCGCCGAGGTGTGTTCCGAACTGGCCACCTACGTGGTCGACAAGAACCAGCCCATCGTCATTCTAGCCAAGTGACCATCCCGATATCAGCAGGCACCCGCGCAAACCCACCATAGAAAGCTATCGCCATGAAAATCATCAACAAGCTCGCCCTCACCCTGTCCGTCATCGGTAGCGCCGCAGGCGGCGCCAGCGCCGCGCCCGCAGCGGACATCAAGCCTACCGTCATTCTCGTGCACGGCGCCTTCGCCGACTCGGCCAGCTGGAACGGCGTGGCCGCCAAGCTGCGCAGCGACGGCTACCAGGTCATCGGCGCCGCCAATCCGCTGCGCAGCGTCAAGGGCGACGCAAGCTCGGTTGCCAACGTCGTCAAGAGCGTCAAGGGTCCGGTGGTGCTGGTCGGCCATTCCTACGGCGGCGCCGTGATTTCAGCAGCCGCCAACGGCCAGGCCAACGTCAAGAGCCTGGTGTACGTGGCGGCTTTCGCGCCGGACCAGGGCGAAACCGCGCTGGAGCTGTCCGGCCGCTATCCCGGCGGCACGCTGGGCAGCGCCCTGGCCGAGCCGGTCGCCCTGCCCGACGGCGGCAAGGACTTCTACATCCAGCAGGACAAATTCCACCAGCAGTTCGCCGCCGACGTGCCAAAAGCGCAGGCTGAACTGATGGCCGTGGGCCAGCGTCCGATCGCCGAAGCCGCCCTGACCGAAGCGGCAGGCGCTCCTGCTTGGAAAAACCTGCCGTCCTACTTCATCTACGGCACCGCCGACAAGAACATCCCTGCAGCAGCGCTGGGCTTCATGGCGGAACGCGCCAAGTCGCGCAAGACCGTCGCGGTTGCCGGTGCCTCCCACGTGGTGATGACCTCGCATCCAGACGCCGTGGCCAAGCTGATCGAAGAAGCCGCGCAGGCGAAGTAAGACCTTCAGTCCGACGTATCAGCACTCGAAATTGGTTGACCAGTTGCAGGCAAACGCCTACCATGGTCAGGCCAATTTTACTTGAGCCGGCCGCACAGCGGCCGGCCCGGGGCCGACGCCACGCTGCCCCCGCGGACTGATATCTCGACTGGAAATATGACGCTCACCTTGCACCCCGCCGCAATGCTGGCAGTTTCGCTATTGCTCTTCACGCTCCCCGGCCGGGCCCAGACCCCGGCCGGGCAGCACTACGACTTCACCAGCCAGCCGGCGCCGGGCGCGGTTGCCCTGCACGCCAAAACGCCCCCCTTGTACAGCACCGCCACCGGCTACGGCTTCGTCGGCCAAAGCGGTGCCTTGCCGGCCCGCGCCGTGCACACAGCGCCGATCCGGCACGAGCCCGAGGGCTATGTCATTACCGAGCCGGCCGTCGATCCCAACGCCGCAACCGACCACTACAACAATTTCGGCATGGTCTTCCGCGTCAAGGCCGCGCCGGGCGCCTACGCGATCCGGGTGCGCACAACAACCGGCGCGGCGGATGCCATCGTGTCGATCAGCGGCATGCAGACCAGCCGCCTGACCGCGCCGGTGTTCTGGGACGCAGCCGGCTTGATGCCCAACCATACCCGGATGACCGTGGCGGGGCGTGACTGGTCCTACCGCTACGTGAACGGGCGCGAGTTCATCGATATCGAGATTGAACCGAGGCGCGCCGGCGTGGCCGTGGGCTTGTCCGAAATCGTGCTGACGCCGATTCCGCCCCGGCAGCGCCCCGCCGCCACCCTGCCTGCGATCTTCACCCTGGGCGACTCGACCGTTAAGTCCTACACCTTCGACGAAGCGCCGATGAGCGGCTGGGGGCAGGTGTTGGACCAGCTGTTCGATCCCGGCAAAGTTCGCGTGATTAACTATTCGATGGGCGGCCGCTCCTTCCGCAGCGCCTACGCCGAAGGCCGCCTGAACGACCTGCTGCTGGCTGGCAGCATCGGCGACACCGTCATGGTCCAGTTCGGCCACAACGACGAAAGCACCGACGAGACGCGCCGCTTCGGCCGCGGTTCCAGCGAGGCGATGTATGAAGAGTTCATCCGCGCGGTCTACCTGCCTGCGATCCGCGCCCGGGGCATGCAGCCGGTGTTCGTCACGCCGATGTCGCGCGTGAACGGCAACCAGAAGCCCGGCGAACCTTACGCCGATTCCTTCAGCAAGCGCCGTTTCCCGGACCTGATGAGAAAGCTGGGCGCTGAACTGGGCGTGCCGGTGGTGGACCTCAATGCCCGCAGCGTGGCGTACTACAACGCCGCAGGACGCGAAGCCATCACCGCCATGGTCATGTCGATCGAGGCCGGCGAGACGCCGGGCAAAACCAACGACGGCAGCTACGCCAATGGCCATCCCGCCAACAAGATCGACGGCACGCACTTCAAGGAGGCTTTGTCGAAACAGTATGCGCGCATGGTGGCCACCGAGTTGGCGCGCCTTGCCGCGCAGGGCGATCCGGTGGCCGCAGGCATCACTTCCCAATTGAGTCCCAAAGTCCGCCATGCGCTGGCCGCAAACGACTGGTCCGCAGTGCATCCGGAAATCGCGAACGATATCGTCGCCGGCAGCGGCGCCTACTACCGCAACCAGGTTGAGAAGCTGATCCAGCTCGGCGCGTTCACCAAGGACACGCAGGGCAATTTCAGGCCGCAGGAGGCCATGCAGGCCAGGGAATTCGCTGCGGCGCTGGCCCTGCTGCTGCGCCTTCCCGCCGGCGCGGTAGCGGCGCCGCCGGAAGGCACGTTGACACGGGAAACGATGGGCGCGCTCCTGCTCGAAGCCTATCGCGCGAGGTTCGGCACGCAGTCCCTCGCCAGGCCGGCCTACATGACGGACTACAACGGCAAGACCATCGTTCCGGGCAGCCCCGGCTACGATCCGAACCTAGATAGCGGCGCACAGGGCGCGATGTACTACCCGCTCGTGCGCTGGGAGCAGTTGCAAGACACCGCCGACGTATCGGCGGCCAACGCGCAAACGCTCCGGGAAGCCTATGAACTGGGGCTGATGCGGTCCGAGAGCGGCATCGAGCGCGGCCGCATGCTCAATGGCCGCACGCTGGAGCCGGGAGCGCTCGTCACCCGCGCCAAGGCGGCCAAGGCCCTGTACTTCATGTGGGTTCTGGCGCAGCCGCCCAAGGCCGAGAATGACGCACGCTGAAGCGCGCCATGCTGCAAGGCTGGTATAGTTACTTCCCGTACCTACCATCCTCCAGCCAGATACATGACTTCGACCGTTCAATCTGATACCAGTCTGCCCCTCGACATGATTATTTTCGGAGGGATGGGCGACCTCGCAATGCGCAAGCTGCTGCCAGCGCTGTACATGGCCCACCTGCACGGCAACCTGCCGCCAGCGACCCGCATCATTTCCACCGGCCGCCAGGACTTCGGCCGCGAAGCCTACCTCGCCTTCGTCGAGGAGCATTCGCGCTCCTTTATCACTGGCGGCAACTTCACCGAAGAAGCGTGGGGCAGCTTCCTGCGCCTGCTCGAATTCGTCCGCCTGGACGTGCAGCAGGACGGCCTGGACGCGCTGGCAAGCGTTTCGCGCGCCGGCGCTGAGCGCGTGTTCTATCTGGCCACGGCCCCGTCGCTGTTCACCACCATTTGCGACAAGCTGGCCGCAGCGGGCCTGGTGGACCGCAACGCGCGCGTGGTGCTGGAAAAGCCGCTCGGCCGCGACCTGGCGTCCGCCGTTGAGATCAACGAGGCGGTGGGCAAGCATTTCGAAGAATCGCAGATCTACCGCATCGACCATTACCTGGGCAAGGAAACCGTACAGAACCTGATGGTCCTGCGCTTTGGCAACTCCATCCTGGAGCCGCTGTGGCGTGCGCCGAATATCTCCAGCGTCCAGATCACGGTAGCCGAGGAAGTGGGCGTGGGCAGCCGCGCGGGTTTCTACGACAGCACCGGCGCCATGCGGGACATGGTGCAGAACCACCTGCTGCAGCTGTTGTGCATCATCGCCATGGAGCCCCCCGCTTCGCTGGCCCCGGATGCCGTGCGCGACGAAAAGCTCAAGGTATTGCGCTCGCTGCGCCGTTTCAGCCTGGCCGGCATCGCGCGCGACACGGTGCGCGGCCAATATGTGCGCGGCGCCAACGGTAGCCAGGAAGTGCCAGGCTATTTGGAAGAGCCCAATGTCCCGGCCGGCAGCAGCACGGAAACCTTCGTGGCGCTGCGCACCTATGTCGACACCTGGCGCTGGTCCAAGGTACCGTTCTACCTGCGCACCGGCAAGCGCATGCAGAGCCGCTCGTCCAAGATCGTGGTGGAATTCGCCAACCCGCCATTCCCCCTGTTCCCCGAGAATCCGGGCGGGGTCGCCAACCGGCTGGTGATCGAACTGCAGCCGGACGAAGCGATCAAGCTGCAGGTCATGGCCAAGCAGCCAGGCAGCGGCATGCAGATGCAGCAGGTGGCGCTGAATCTGGACTTGCAGTCCGCCTTTTCGCAGCGGCGCGCCGAGGCGTACGAGCGGCTGCTGATCGACGTGGTGCGCGGACGCCTTACCCACTTCATGCGGCGTGACGAACTGGAAGCGGCGTGGGAATGGGTCGAGCCCATCATCAACGGCTGGGGCACCCTGGCCGAAAAGCCCTGCAAGTACGCTGCCGGCACCTGGGGCCCGTCCGAATCGTTCGCGCTGCTGGCGCGCGACGGGTTTGCCTGGGTCGAGTAGCGCATCGCAGCGCTGCCGCGGCCTAGCTGGGCCCCTTGCGCAGGTGGGGTCAGCCCCAGCGGCTGGCGGCCAGCCAGCCGGCGGCGGCGGCAATCGCAGTCAATAGCGCGCCCCAGCCGATATCGAGCAGCGACAGGCCAAGCGGCCATGCCTTGAGGATGGAGTAGTTGGTCAAGTCATAGGTGGCGTAGGCGATGAAGCCGAGCACCGCCCCGTGCAGGGCGGCCGTCTGCCAGCTCAGCGCCCGCAATCCAGGCGCGACCGCCAAAAACACGATGCCAGCCGCGTACACCAGGTAGAACGCCGCGGCGGCCATGAAGCGCGGCTGCGCCAGCATCAGATCCCCCAGCGCGGATTTGTAGGCCGGAGCCATGTAAAGTCCGATCCACAAGGCGTCGAGCGCCAGCATCGAGAGCAGCGTGCCGCCGTAGGCTAGCAGCCAGTGTTGCAAGCTGAATTCCTGAACTGGATCGGATGTGAGCATGAGTTATCCTCGGGTAGGCAACGAAGGTAGGCCCATGCTAGCAGGGCTGGCTGACGCGGTCGGTATGCCAAAGCACATTCAGGCCCCGCGCTGATGCCGCGACGGTAGCGGGAATCCCGCAACAAGGCGTTTTATTCAGGACGGTTTGTGATAGCATCTGCGTCGGTTCTTTATATATAGGGGACCGTCAGTTCCAATAAAAAAACAAGCACGACGGCGCTTGCTGGTGGTAAAGTCGTGTTATCGATATCAAATAAAATCAACCCCCGGGGTGCGTCCACGATTTTTGGAAGCCGTGCCGCCGCCGGTCCTCCAGAGACAAGGGAAACAGATGGGAAAAAATACTACGCTGCCGGCGCTCGCGCTAGTCACCGCGCTGGCATCGGCAACTGCGGCAGCGGCACCAACTCCTCCGGCCGGCCTCGACGCCAATGGACACATGGCTGCCACCGCCGGAACACCCTCCGCCACGCCATTCGGCTACAGCTTGATCGAGCACGGCGTACAGGTCCGGGTGGGTAACGTGACCAAGAACGTGATCTTTTATGGCCCCAGGACGGTGCGCGTGAACGCCACGCTGGGCGAGAATTTCTGGCGCCATGCAAGCCTGGTTGTGACGCGCAAGCCAGCCGCCGTCGCCTTCAAGACGCGCGACAGCGCCGGTAGCCTCACGCTGGAAAGCAAACAGCTTCACATCGTCATCGACAAGTCGACTGGCGCCCTGACCTTCAAGGACGCCACCGGCAAACTCTACACACAGGAAAACCAGGCCGCGCCGCAAACGCTGAAGAAGATCGCCGTGTCCGGTGCACCGACCTACGAGGCCAGCAACAGCTTCACGCTCAAGCCCGAGGAAGCCATCTATGGTTTCGGCTTCACAGGCGAAGGCGAGATCAATCGCCGCAACAAGGAACTGCTGCTGGTGCAGACCAACATCGGAATCATCATCCCGGTCATGGTGTCGTCCGAACGCTACGGCATCCTGTGGGACAGCTACTCCAAGATGCGCTTCAAGGACTCGTCCGAAGGCGCCTCCCTGTGGGCGGAAAGCGCGCCGGGCGGCGTGGACTACTACTTCATGGCGGGCGACACGCTGGACCAGGTGGTGGCCGGCTACCGTGACCTGACCGGCGCCGCGCCGATGTATCCAAAACAGGCCTTCGGCCTGTTCATGAGCAAGGAGCGCTACGAAACGCAGGCCCGCCTGCTGGAAGTGGCGCAAACCTTCCGCAAGGAACAGTTCCCGCTCGACTATATCGTGCAGGACTGGCAGTACTGGGGCGGCGACAAGGACGGCAGCTGGAGCGGCATGACCTGGAACCCTGAGCGCTTCCCCGATCCCAAGCGTCTGACCACGTCGCTGCATGACATGAACCTCAAGCTGATGGTGTCCATCTGGCCGTCGATCGGCAATGACACTGCGCTGGGCAAAGAACTCGACCAGCACGGCCTGCGCTTTGAACCGCTGCACTGGATTTCGAAAAAGGCCCGCATCTACGATGCCTTTAGCCCAGAGGGCAGGAAGATCTACTTCAAGCACATCAAGCAGGGCCTGCTCGACGCCGGAGTGGACGCGCTGTGGATGGACGGCACCGAGGTGGAAGTGGGTACGGCGGTCCATGACGCCGGTGAGACCGAACGCGACATCAAGGGACTCGGCAACAATGCCATGGGCGACTTCACCCGCTACCTGAATCCCTACTCCCTGATGACCACCATGGGCACTTACGAGGGACAACGGGCTAGCGGCAAGCAGCGCGTCCTTACCTTGACCCGCTCGGCCTGGGCCGGCGCGCAAAAGACGGCGGCCACTTCCTGGTCCGGCGATACGCGGGCCAGCTGGAAGACCTTGCAGGAACAGATCAACGGCGGCGTCAACGTCACCATCACCGGCAATCCATACTGGACCCAGGACAGCGGCGGCTTCTTCGTCTCGGACTTCCCGGGCGGCGAAAAGAACGCCTCGTACCGCGAACTGTATGCCCGCTGGCTGCAGTACGGCGCCTTCAATCCGCTAATGCGCATCCACGGCACCAACATCGAGCGCGAGCCCTACATCTTCAAGCAATCGGACCCCGAGATGTACAAGGCGCTGCGCGACGCGGTGCACCTGCGCTACCGGCTGCTGCCCTATATTTACAGCCTGAGCTGGAAAGTCACCAACGACGGCTACACGATGATGCGCGCCTTGCCGATGGATTTCCCGGACGACCGCAAGGTCCACAACATCAACGACGCTTTCCAGTTCGGGCCTTCGTTCCTGGTCCACCCTGTCGCCCGTCAGATGTACAGGATTCCGCCGCCGCCCGCCACCACCATCCCGGCTACCGCACTGCGCACCCCGGACGGCAAACCGGGCCTGGCCGGGCAGTACTTCGAAGGCACGCGCTTCGAGTCGCCAAAGGGCCGCACCGTCGACGCCACCATCGACTTCCAGTGGCCGGGACCGCCCTTGGCGGACATTCCCGGCGATTTGAAAAGCCTGGAGAACTTCTCCGCGCGCTGGACCGGCAATATCGTGGCGCCCGAAGACGGCGAATACGACCTGGGCGTGGAAGGCGACGACGGCTTCCGCCTGTTCATCGACGGCAAGCTGGCGGTGGACGACTGGAACACCGGCGGCAGGCGCTACGTGGGCACGAAAGTCACGCTGAAGCAGGGCCAGAGCCTGCCCGTGACGCTGGAGTACTTCCAGGGCCTGTCGGACCGCAACTTGCGCCTGGCCTGGCGTACCCCGTCGCAGATTGCCGGCGCGGCCAACACCGCCGGCGTGCCGGACACCAGCATGCAGACCTACCTGCCCGCCGGCGGCGACTGGTACGACTTCTGGACGCACCAGCGCTTCGGCGGCGGCCAGACCGTGACCAGGGAAGTGCCGCTCGACGTGTTCCCGCTCTACGTGCGTGCCGGCGCCATCGTGCCGATGGGGCCCGTGGTCCAGTACGCAACCGAGCGCGCCGATGCGCCGCACGAGATCCGCATTTACCCCGGCGCCAGCGGCAAGTTCACCGTCTACGAAGACGACAACGAAACCTACGCCTACGAGAAGGGGCAGTACGCAACGTATGAGCTGGTGTGGAACGACGCAGCCAGGTCGCTGACGGTTGGCGCCCGCAAGGGAACCTACCCGGGCCTGGTCAAGTCGCGCAAGCTGAACCTGGTCCTGGTCGGCCCCGGCAACGCCACGGCAATCGAACCGGCGGCCGCCACCAGGTCGGTCACCTATTCGGGCCAGCCGCTGACGGTGAAGTTCTAGCCGCCTGGCGGTTCAAGCCGCGTGCAGCAGCGGACGCGCGGCATGGCCCGCAGCGGCCATTGTGCTTCCGCAGTGTATTCACGCAGTGTATTCAATCTATAATGTACAACCCATTCACAAGCCCGGGCGCGCCCCGGGCTTGGAGGTAAAATAGTGTTTCGTTTCCTATCCGCCGCCCTGGCGCCCACACCGAATAAATGGCCAAGCTTCCTATCACGACACGGCGCAGCATCAACCTGCTTCTGGATCACGCCGCCGAGCAGCTGAACATTGGCGACCCCTTGCCCACGGAAATGCGGATGACGGAAATCGTGGCCAGCAGCCGCACGGCCGTACGCAGCGCGCTGGCATACCTGGCCGAGCACGGACTGATCGCGGGCATGAAGCAGCGCTATCTGCTGCGCAAGCCCAGGCCTGACGATTACTTCGACGTATCCGAACTGCACAGCGCCACCGAGAAACTGCAGCAGGTACTGATGGAACGCATCTACGAGCGCGACCTGCCGCCGGGCGCGGAGTTCACCGAGGTGGAGCTGTCGCGCGCGGCAGGCGTGAGCACCATCGCCGTGCGCGAATTCCTGATCGGCTTCTCGCGCAACGGGCTGATCGAAAAGAACCCGCGCGGCGGCTGGCGGCTGTGCGCCTTCGACACGAAGTACGCGCAGGAACTGGGCGATGTGCGCGAAATGTTCGAATTGAAGGCGATCGAACGTATTGCCGGCCTGGCGCCGGACGACCCGGTGTTTGCCCGCCTGCGCGAGCTGCTGGCGCGCCACGAAGCGCTGGGCAAGCTGCCGGCCGAGAACCACGCGGAATTTCCCGACCTTGACAGGGAGTTCCATACTTTCCTCATCGGGCTGCTGGACAATCGCTTCGCCGAGGGCCTGAACGACGCCGTCTCGATGGTGTACCACTACCATTACCAATGGGACAAGCGCGACGAGATTCCGCGCAACCAGTACGCGCTGCAGGAGCATTTGGCCATCCTGCGCCCGCTCACCAAGGGCGACGTACCGGCCGCCATGGCTGCCATGCGCAGCCACCTGAACTCATCGCGCGCCACCATGCTGAGCGCGCTGCGCAAGCGGGAACACCAGGCACACCAGGCTTAATTGGGGATCAGGCGTTCAGCGTAATGAAGCCGCCGTCGATCGGATAGTCGCTGCCGGTGATGAATGCGGCCTCGTCGCTGCACAGGTACAGCGCCAGCGCCGCCACTTCCTCGGGCCGCGCCATCCTGCCGATCGGCTGGGTCTTCGACAAGCGCTCGAACATCTCCGCCTCCTGGCCCGGATAGTTGCGGGCCAGGAAACCGTCGACGAAGGGCGTGTGCACGCGTCCGGGCGAGATCGAATTGCAGCGTATCCCTTCCTGAACGTAGTCCTTGGCCACCGACAGCGTCATGGCCATCACGGCGCCCTTGGCGGCTGAGTACGCAAATCGTTCGGGTACCGCCACCCATGCAGCCACCGACGCCATGTTGATGATCACGCCGCCGCCGTTTTCCTTCAGGCGCGGAATGGCCGCGTGCAGGCAGTTGTAGGCGCCCTTCACGTTGACGCCGATCACCCGGTCGAAGTCCTCCTCGCCGGTATTGTCCGCCTTGCCGACGTGCGCCACGCCGGCGTTGTTGATCAGGATACCGACCGGTCCTATCGCCGCAAAGCTGGCGTGAACATCGGCCTGCCGGGTCACGTCGCAAGCGTGCGCGCTGGCCTGGCCGCCCTGCTCCCGAATCTCGCGCACCACCTGGGCGCACGCGGCCTCGCCGATATCGAGTATATGCACGGTTGCGCCCCGGCGCGCGAACAGCATGGCAGTCGCCTTGCCTATGCCGCTGCCCCCGCCGGTGATGACTGCCGTTTTTCCTGTCAATTCAAACATGTGCGATGCTCCCGGTTGAAGTGGCGGCTGCCGCAGGATGCACTTCCTGCAGCACGGTGCGCGCGAACCATGCAATCACGAGGAAGCACAGCAGCGGCGCCGCATAGCCGTATTGAAGATTGTGGGTGGCGTCGCTGATGACGCCGAACAGCAGCGGCAGCACGGCCCCGCCCACGATGGACATGATGATCAGGCTGCTGCCCATCTCGGTGTCGGGCCCCGCGTTGCTGATACCGAGCGAGAAGATGGTGGGGAACATGATGGACATGAAGTAGGCAATGCCGATCACCGCCGCCAGGCTGGCAAGGCCGCCAGCGAACATCGCCACCGCGCACAGCGCCACGCTGGCCAGCGCGTAGGCCAGCAGCAGGCGCGCCGGCGCCACGTACTTCATCAGGCAGGTGCCGGCAAAGCGCCCCACCACGAACGCGGTGCCGCAGCCCCAGCCCAGGTAATCCGCCGCCACAACCTGGCTGACGCCGGCCGCCTTGGACGCGTACAAGATGAAGAAGCTGAACACGCAGACTTGCGCCCCCACGTAGAAGAACTGGGCGATGACGGCGCGCCGGATCTGCGGCCGCTGCAGCGCGCGCAGGATGGCGCCCTTCGGCGGCAAGCCAGGCTGGGCGTGGCCGGCGCCGGCGGCCACGCCGACGGCGGGCAGTTTGAGGAAGAAGAACACCACCGCGATGGCAATGATCACCAGCGCAATCGCCAGGTACGGCCCCTTGACACTGGCCGCTTCCGCCGCCAGCACCGCCTGGCGCATACTTTCCGGCATCGCCTGCAGTTGTTCGTCGCTGGCGCCGTCCACCAGGATCAGGCGGGCGCCGGCGATGGGCGCCAGCGTGGCGGCCAGGCCGTTGAACGACTGCGCCAGGTTGAGGCGCTGGGTCGCCCGCTCGGGGCGGCCCAGCAAAGTGACGTAGGGATTGGCGGCCGTCTCCAGCACCGTCAGCCCGCACGCGATGATGAACAGCGCCCCCAGGAAGTACAAGTAGCGGTGCGTATCGGCTGCGGGGATGAACAGCAGCGCACCGGCGGCGAACAGGGCCAGGCCGCACAGCATGGTGTTCTTGTAGCCGGCCTTGCGTATCATCAGGCCGGCGGGCAGCGCCATCAGGAAATAGGCGATGAACACGGCCGAATCCACCAGCGCCGCCTGCAGCACGGTGAGGCTGAACGATTTCCTCAGATGGGGAATCAGTATCGGGTCGAGATTATGGACAAAGCCCCACATGAAAAACAGCGAGGTGATCATCACGAAGGCAACCTGGTAGGTTTGCCGCTGGGTCGGTTCGGTCATGCCTGGGTGTCTCCCCTGTTCCAATGCTACGCGGCGCCTTGTGTTTTTTTGCGCGCCGTGCCTGTCAACCGTCGATCAACTCCGGATTCCAGGCGTGGACGGTCTGGTTTTGCTGGCCGAGGCCATCGATGCCCAGCGTAATCCGGTCGCCCGGGCGCAGGTAGACCGGCTCAGGCTTCTGTCCCAGGCCAACGCCGGGCGGCGTGCCGGTGCTGATCACATCGCCGGGGTTGAGCGTCATGAAGCGGCTGATGTAGCTGACCAGGTGGGCCACCGTAAACACCATGGTGCGGGTATTGCCGGTTTGGTAGCGCTTGCCGTTCACGTCCAGCCACATGCCCAGGTTCTGCGGATCGGGCACCTCGTCGGCGGTGACCAGCCACGGCCCGACCGGCCCGAACGTATCGCAGCCCTTGCCCTTGTCCCACTGCCCGCCGCGCTCAAGCTGGTACTCGCGCTCGGACAAGTCGTTGACCACGCAGTAGCCGGCCACATGATCGAGCGCGTCGTCGATCTCCACGTAGCGCGCGCGGGTGCCGATCACCACCCCCAGTTCCACTTCCCAGTCGCTCTTGAGCGAACCGCGCGGCAGCACTACCGGGTCGTTGCAGCCGACGATGGCGCTGGTGGCCTTGGTAAACAGCACCGGCTCGGAGGGCACCTCCATGCCGGATTCGGCCGCATGGTCGGAATAGTTCAGGCCCACGCAGATCAACTTGCCGATGTCGGCCACCACGGGCGCGAAGCGGACCGGCTGCGCCACTTGCGGCAAGCGGGCGGGATCGACCGAAGCCAGGCGGTCCAGGCTGGCCCTGCCGAGGTGCGCCGAGGTCAGGTCCGGCAGCACGCCGGACAGATCGCGCAGCATGCCGCCGGCGTCGATCAGGCCGGGTTTCTCGTTGCCCTTGGGGCCGAAGCGTAGCAATTTCATTTGAGTCCTTTATACGTCTTGTCGAAACAGGCTAAAGCGAAGAAAAGCGGATATCACGCGCCCAGCGGTATGGGCGCGCGGCGGTCGATCAGGCCGCGCGTGGCCAGCGCGTCCCACAGCGCCGCGGGCAGCGGGCGCGCGAACCACGCCGCGTTCTGGCGCAGCTGCACCGCGCTTTGCGCGCCGGGAATGCAGGACACCACCGCCGGGTGGGCCATGGGGAACTGCAAGGCGGCAGCCTGCAGCGGCACGCCGGCTTGCGTGCAAACCGCCGCGATCTCATCCACCCGGTCGACGATGTGGGCCGGCGCGTCTTCATAGTTGAACTTCCTGGTTCCGGCCAGGATGCCGGAATTGAACGGGCCGCCGATCACAATGCCGACACCGCGCTGCGCGCAGCGGTCCAGCAGCGGCTCCAGCGCTACCTGTTCCAGCAAGGTGTAGCGCCCGGCCAGCAGCGCGCAGTCCAGGTCGCACATGTCCATCGCCGCGGCCACCGCCTCCCATTCGTTGACGCCCAGGCCGATGGCGCCCACGCAGCCCTCCGCGCGCAACTGCTCGAGCGCGCGGAAGCCGCCGCCGCGCGTCAGCTGCTGCCAGTAGCGCGCGTTCAGCTCGCCGTGCGTGGCGCGGCCGATGTCGTGAACATAAAGAATATCGACGCGGTCCATGCCCAGGCGCTGCAGGCTGTCCTCGTGCGAACGCATGACGCCGTCATAGCTGTAGTCGAAATGCGGGCGGAACGGCAACGGATCGGCCCAGCCGGATTCACCGGGCCGCACGCCGGCGTCGGGCAGCATCAGGCGCCCGACTTTGGTGCTGATCACGTAGCTGCCGCGTGGCCGCGCGCGCAGCGCAGCGCCAACGCGGCGCTCGGACAGCGTGTAGCCGTAGTATGGCGCGGTGTCGAAATAGCGGATGCCGAGCTCCCACGCGGCATCGACGATGGAGTGCGCTTCCCCCTCGCCGACGGCCTGGTACAGCCCGCCGAGCTGGGCGCAGCCCAGTCCCAGGCTGCTTAGCGTGATGGCGCGGCGCGGCAGCTTGCGCAGGTCGCTCGCCTCCATGTCAGGCCGCTTTCAACGGAAAGCACTCGGGACCGGACGCCTCGAACTGCTTGTACGTGAGGATGAATTCCTGGTGACCCAGCGCCTCCGAACAGCTTTGTTCGCCGTTGGCCACCCGCGCCACCAGTTCCACGATCTCGGCGCCGACCTGCTCCAGCGTCGCCTCGCCGGCCAGGATGCGGCCTGCGTTGACGTCCATGTCCTCGGACAGGTGCTGGAAGGTGGCCGGGTTGGCGCACACCTTGATCACCGGCGAGATAGCCGAGCCGACCACCGAGCCGCGCCCGGTGGTGAACAGCGTGACGTGGGCGCCGCAGGCGATCAGTTCCACGATTTCAGCATTGTCGGCAATGTTCGGGAAACCGAACCGTACCTCGCCGTCCGGCACCACATCCAGCAGGTACAGGCCTCCGCCCCCGGGCTGGTCGCCCGGTCTCAGGACGCCGCTGATGGGCGAGGCGCCGCTCTTGGCGTAGGCCCCCAGCGACTTTTCCTCCTGCGTCGTCAGGCCGCCGTCCGCATTGCCGGGGGCGAAGCTGCCGTGGCCCAGCACGGTGTAATAGTGCGCAGCCTTGTTCACGCAGGAGACGATGGCGTCGCCCAGCTCCGGCGTGGCGGCGCGCCGCTTCATGTGGAATTCGCAGCCCACCAGCTCCCCGGTCTCTTCGAAGATGCAGGCCGCGCCGGCGGCAACCAGCCGGTCGAAGGCGACGCCGACGGCGGGATTGGCCGTGATGCCGCTGGTGCTGTCCGATCCGCCGCAGATGGTGGCCACCACCAGCTCATCGACACCCATCGGGACACGCTGCTGCAGTGCCAGCGACTCGCGCGCCCAGCGCACCCACTCGATGCCGTCGGCCACGCTGGTGCGGGTACCGCCGTTCTGCTGGATGGTAATGGTGTGCACCGGCCTGCCGCTAGCCGCCGCCGCCTCTTCCAGGCCGCGCCGGTTGAAACTCTCGCAGCCCAGCGACACGATCAGCGCGGCGCCCACGTTGGGATGCGTGACCAGGCGCTTCATCATGCGGTCGGCATAGTCGTTCGGGTAGCATCCGGGGAAGCCGATCAGGTGTACCTCCTGGCCGGGAAAAGCGTTGACGATCAGCCGCGCCACGTGGTGCGCGCATTCGACGGTATAGGCCACGGCGACAACGTTGCGGATGCCCTTGCGGCCATCGGCGCGCGGGAAGCCCGACAGTGCGGGCATGCAGGCCGTAGGCATCAATGGATGCTCCCGATAAAGGAATGGGCGTCCGACGCCAGGGTGTAAGTGGGAATGTAGTCGCTGGCCAGGTTATGCGTGTGCAGCATGGCGCCCGGCGCCACGTCGGCCGTAACGGTGCCAATGATGGCGCCGTAACGCAGTACCTTGTCGCCGGTCTTGAGCGCGCGGCGCGCGACCTTGTAACCAAGCGGGATGGATTCCGGCAGCACGACGGACGCGCCGTCGATCTGCAGCGCCTCGCCCGCCTCCAGCGGCGTGCGGGCGATCAGGCAATTGTCGTCGGGCGACATTAATAGCAGGCGTGGCGCGGCTGGCGCCGGGTTGCTTGTCATACGTGCTTCCTTCCGGGTTGGTGCGGTCTTCGATCAGGAGGGCCCCGTCTGTTTTTAATATATCCCAAACCTTCGCGCTGGTGGGTGTCCCGATTCAAAATAATCAAAAACATAATTGGAACAGCAGATTTTATGGTGAAATGTTTTCCATATATGCGGTACACTGGCGACATCCCATACCTCATGCTCACATCCTACCGAGAAGTCCCATGATGAAAACCGTTGTATGCCGGGCCCCAGGCGAACTGGAACTGGTGGAGCGCCCGCTACCGCACGCGGGCGCAGGCGAGGTGTTGCTGCGCGTGCGCCGCGTTGGCCTGTGCGGCACCGACATGCATATCTTCCGGGGCACCCAGCCTTTCTTGCAGTACCCGCGCGTGATGGGCCATGAGCTGTCCGGCGAAGTGGTGAGCGCGCCGGATGACAGCGGCCTGGCGCCGGGCGACACGGTCTTCGTGATGCCCTACCTGTCCTGCGGCACGTGCGTAGCCTGCCGCCAGGGCAAGACCAATTGCTGCACCAATATCCAGGTGCTGGGCGTGCACCGCGACGGCGGCATGGCCGAGTATCTGGCGCTGCCTGAACGTTATGTCTTCAAGACCGGCGGCATCTCCCTCGATGACGCAGCCATGCTGGAATTCCTTGCCATCGGCGCCCACGCGGTCCGCCGCGGCGGCGTGCGGCCCGGCCAGAAAGTGCTGGTGGTGGGCGCTGGCCCCATCGGCATCGCGGCCTCCCTGTTCGCCCGGCTCAAGGGCGGCCAGGTGACGGTGCTTGATGCGCGCGAGGACCGGCTCGCGTTCTGCCGCAGCGCGCTCGGCATCGGACAAACGGTGCAGGTGGCTGCGGACGACAAGGCACGCCTGTCGGAGCTGACCGGCGGCGAGTTCTTCGACGTGGTATTCGACGCCACCGGCAACGTTAAGGCCATGGAGCGCGGCCTGGAGTTCGTGGCGCACGGCGGCACCTATGTGCTGGTGTCCATCGTTCCGGACCGCATTTCCTTTGCCGACCCCGAATTCCACAAGCGCGAAACCAGCCTGCTGGGCAGCCGCAACGCCACCGCCGAGGACTTCAGCGAAGTGCTGGCGGCGATGCAAGCGGGCTTGGTGCCCACCGGGCTGATGAACACCCACCGCACCACCCTGTCCGGATTCGTGGACGCGCTGCCGCAGTGGATGGACCCTGCCGCCGGCGTCATCAAAGCCATCGTGGAGGTCTGATGGCTTCCCCCATTCTGCAATTCGGCACCAGCCGCTTCCTGCAGGCGCACGTGGACCTGTTCGTCCACCAGGCATTGGCACAGGACCAGGCACTGGGCCGCATTACCGTGGTGCAGACCACCGCCAGCTCCCAAAGCGCGCAGCGGGTGGCCGCTTTCAACGCGCCGGACGGCTATCCGGTGCGCATCCGCGGCATCGAGGACGGCGCGCCAGTCGAGCAGGAGCACCGCGTTACCGCGATCGAAGCCGGCCTGCACGCGGACCTGGACTGGCCGGCCATCCGCGAACTGGCCGCCACCTCCGTTAGGGTGATCGTGTCGAACACGGGCGACCGGGGCTATGAACTTTGCCCCGGAGACGGGCCGGCACTGCTGGACGCGGCAACCGCGCCGCGCAGCTTCCCCGCCAAGCTGCTGGTGCTGCTATACCAGCGCTTCCTGCGCGGCGCGGCACCCGTCACGCTCTACCCTTGCGAGCTGGTGGCCAACAACGGCAGCGTGCTGCGCGCCGTGGTGCGCAAGCTGGCGCTCGCATGGCAGCTGGACAGCGGCTTCATCGTCTACTTGAGCACGGGTTGCGTATGGATCAATTCGCTGGTGGACCGCATCGTGTCCGAAGCGATAGCGCCGGCCGGCGCGGTCGCCGAGCCATACGCCATCTGGGTGATCGAAGCCCAGAAGAAGATGGTGCTGCCGTGCACTCATCCGCAGATTATCGTGACGGACAAGCTGGAACCGTACGAGCGGCGCAAGCTGTTCCTGCTGAACCTGGGCCACACTTTCCTGGCCGAGCAATGGCTGCAATACCAGCGCCACAAGGACGAGACAGTGCTGCAGGCCATGTCCGCGCCGAAGCTGCGCGCCGAGCTCGAAGCGCTGTGGGAAGAGGAGGTGCTGCCCGTGTTCGACGCGCTGGACGAGGCCGAGCCAGCCCGGAGCTACCTGGCGCAGGTGCGCGACCGCCTCTGCAATCCCTTCCTGGCGCACCGGCTGGCGGACATCGCCCAGAACCACGAAGAGAAAAAGCGCCGCCGCCTGCTGCCCGTGGTGGCGCTGGCCAATGCACTGCAGTTGCCGCTGCCGCAACCGCGCCTGCGCGCGGCGCTGCGGCTGGCGGCGGCGCGCACCGCTGCCCAGACGGCATGAGCGGCGCATCCTCTCCGCTGGGGCCATGCATGCGAGCCGCGACCCTGACGGCGCACCGTTGCGCCATCATTCCATTGAAGGCCACGCCATGAAGCGGATCGACGCCCACCAGCACTTCTGGCAGCTGGCCGCGCGCGCCGGCGCATGGCCGCCGCCGGAACTCGCCCCCATCTACCGCGATTTCGCGCCGGACCAGCTGGCCAGCCTGCTGAAGCAGCATGGCGTCGCCGCCACCGTGCTGGTGCAATCCATGCCGGACGAAGCGGACACCCGATTCATGCTGGACCTGGCGGACCGCCACGAGTTCATCGCCGCCGTAGTCGGCTGGGTCGACTTGAAGTCCAGCGCCGCGCCTGCGCGCATCGCCGCCCTGGCCGCCCACCCCAAACTGCGCGGCCTGAGGCCCATGCTGCAGGATCTGGACGACGACGGCTGGATCGACGACGCCGCATTGGCGCCGGCGGTGGACGCCATGCTGCGCCACGGCCTGCGCTTGGACGCGCTGGTGCTGCCGCGCCATTTGGCGCCGCTGCTGGCCTTTGCGCGCCGCCACCCTGCCCTGCCCATCGTCATCGACCACATCGCCAAACCAGCCATGGGTGGCGCTCCGGACGCACAGTGGATGCGAGACATGGAGCGCCTCGCAGCCGAACCGCAGTTGGCATGCAAGCTGTCCGGCATGGTCACCGAGGCCGGCCCCGGCTGGACGGTGGAGCGGCTGATGCCGTATGCGCACCATGTGCTGCAGGTCTTCGGGCCGGAGCGCGTGATGTGGGGCAGCGACTGGCCGGTGGTCAGGCTGGCAGGCGACTACACGGCCTGGCTGGAGGCCAGCGAAGTGCTGCTGGCGCACCTGCCTCCTGCGCAGCGGGAGGCGGTGTTTGGCCTGAACGCGATGCGCTTTTACGGCATGGAACAAGGAGCGGCATGAAGGACTTCCATATACAAGCGGCCCTTGCGCCCGAGGCGGCGCGCCCGGCCGAGACCCGCATGTACCGGGCGGTGGCAGGCCGCATTCAAGAACTGATTCGCGAACAGCAGCTGGAACCCGGCGCGCGCCTGCCGTCAGAGAGGGAACTCGCCACGTCGCTGCGGGTCAGCCGCGCATCCCTGCGCGAAGGGCTGATCGCGCTGGAACTGGGCGGCGTGGTCGAGGTGCGCGGAGGCTCCGGCGTGTACGTCAGCCGGCAGCCGGCATCGCCGGACGAGGTGCCGGAAGCCGGGCCCGGCCCGTTCGAGGTGCTGTCCGCCCGCAGCGCGATCGAGACCGAGGTGGCGGCGCTCGCCGCAAAGAACGCGTCCCCCGCAGCTGTGCAGGCCATTCTTGCGGCGCTGCTGGAAATGGAGCGCAGCCACGAAGACCGCGCCAGCAACGAACTGGCGGACCGCAGTTTTCATTCCGCCATCGCGCAAGCGACCGGCAACGCGGCGCTGGCCGGCGTGATCGACTACCTTTGGCAGCAGCGCAACAGCCTGTGGCACCGCCTGAAAGAGCATTACCGGACCGAGGCGCTGCGCATGTCGACCTTGCAGGATCACCGTGCGATATACGACGCCATCGCCGCGCGCGACGGCGCGGGCGCCCGCAGCGCCATGCGGCAGCACCTGGAACGGGTGACCCGCACCTTTGCCGGCGGCAGCGCCTGACCGCCAATGCCGGCGCCGGCGCCGCTGCGGAAATACCACGCGAATTCCCCACACGATAGTTGTAAATTGCAGTATTCTTTTCGACAATTTACCACTCACGCGTCGCTCGCCCTTTGAAAGGAACTGCCTTGTTCCACTCACCTTCAACACGCGCGCCCTCCACGGCGCGCTGCATCCACACTTTGCTTGCCGGCCTGTGCGCCCTTTTGCTTTCCGGCTGCGCCAACCTCGGCGCGGTCCAGGAGTTCGCGAAGACGTCGGCCGACAGCGCCGCGTACACCCAGCTGACGGACGAATACGTCAACAGCCCGGAAACCAGCAAGCTCTACACACTGGAAAACGACGCCGGTGAGCGAGCCAGGCTGGACACCCTGGCGGCTGAACGCAAGCCGCAGGCGGCCAGGCTGATGCTCATGCACCAGGCCCTCGCAGGCTACATGGCCGCCGTCGGCGATCTCGCGGCGGACGATCTTACCGAGGCCGACACACAACTGGATGGCATGTTCGACGCCGCGGTGAAGGCGAATTACGTCGATGAAACGACGGGGGCACCGCTGCGCAGCATCGGCAAAATCCTGGCCGAGGCGGCGATGAACGGCTACCGGCAACGCGAACTGAACAAGGTGATCGCGGCCGCGAACGCGCCACTGCAGCAGCTCATTGCGCACCAGCTGGCGCTCATGGAAGGCTATGGCCAGTCGCTCGCCAACGAGCGCGCCATGCAGATCCGGCACCAGCGCGTGCTGCACGCCATGGCACGCGACAAGGGCCGCGAACCGGTGGCGGCCGAACTGATCTGGGAACGCAGCAACCTCACCGCCATGCAATTCGCCCAGCGCGAAAAGGCTGTGCCGAAATACCTGGAAACCTTGAAACAGATCGCAGCGGGACACCAGGCACTGTACGACAACCGCGACAATCTGTCGAACAAGGAAGTGGCAGCGCAAATCAAGCGCTACACCAAGCGGATCCGGGCAGCGCTCAAGGCTGCGCGCACGCCCAGCGATGCCGCCGCGCCGGCCGCCGCCAAACCATAAAGGAATCCGCCATGACCACCACTACCCTGACGGCGCAGCACGCGCTGGAACTGGCGCGCAGCTTCCGGGAAACATCGACCGCGCTGGGCGACTATCTGTACGCGCCGGCCAACTGGCCGTCGCTGCCGGAAGGCGAACGCGACACGCTGCGCTCCCTCGAAGTCACTTTGCTCAATGTGGCGACCGATCTGGTCACCCAGGCTGTGGGCAAGGTACTCGACGAGGCCCAGCAAAGCGTGGACGACTTGCTGGCTGTGACCAGACAGGCCAGGGACGCGATCAAGCGCATCGATGATGTGAAAGCAGGCATCGCTATCGCCACCGCGCTGATCGGCCTCGCGGCGGCGATCTCGGCCGGAAGCGCCGGTGCGATATTCGGCGCGTTCAAGCTGGTCAAGGACACCATGGGGACTAAGCCGGCGAAGACGGGCAAGGAAAACGCCGAGGTCAAGAAAAAGGCGGCCGAGCCTGCAGCCGTCAAGGTCAAGAAGATCAAAAAATAAGCTAAGAGATCCCAACAACAACCGTAAACCATGCGGGCGCAACAGCTCAGGCCACCTGCACAGCAGCGCCAGCTTGGGCAACACCTTGGCGGTGGCGTCGCCCATTCCCATCAGCCTTGCCGCTTGCACACGCCGCTGCTCCAGGCGCGCCAGCGGCGCCGCGTCGGCGCCCAGATCGGCCTTGCTTTCGTGGCCAGTTTGGCCGAACGAAGCGGCGCCAATCAGCACCATGGGCGTGCACTGTAGAGCAAGCTGGCAACGGGCAGGCAACAGCAACCGGCATCTGCCGGTTTTTTTTTCGCGGGCCGAACGAGGTTGCATTACAACGCTTGAGTCAAATCATTCAGCCGTCCGGTGATTTTCATATATAGCAAACAATAGCTACTTCCTATACTGGGCTTCCCGATGGCGGATCACCGCGCCGGGCCGACAAAACCATAATCCATTTCTGGAGGAGCACATATGAAACTGACATACAACGTCAAGCTCGTTGTCCCCACGATGCTGGCCGGTCTTCTCGCTAGTCTTCTCGCCGGCATGCTGGCCGGCTGCAGCGGCGGCGCCGGCAGCGCTTCGCCCGCCAGCGCGGCGCCGCCCGTCCGCCTCTCACTCGGCGGCGGCCCGCCGGCCACCAGCTGGACCAGCGTGAAATGGGGCGGAGGCGGCTACGTCACCGGCATCGTCTACCATCCGGGTACCGCCAACCTCGCCTATGCCCGCACCGATATCGGCGGCGCCTACCGCTGGAACCCGGCTACCTCGTCGTGGACGCCCATCACCGACGGTGTAGGGTTCGGCGCGGCCGAAAGCTCCCACCACGGCGTGGAAAGCATCGCCATCGATCCTGCCAACGACCAGCGCGTCTACATGGCCACCGGCATGAGCCTCGGTAACGGCAATGGCCGCCTGTACATTTCCAGCAACCGCGGCGCCAACTGGACCTGGGTCAACCTGCCGTTCCCGGTGGGCGGCAATGATTCCGGCCGGGCCATGGGCGAACGCCTGAAGGCCGACCCCACCAATCCGTCAATCCTGTTCTATGGTTCGCGCACCGCCGGCCTGTGGAAGAGCGCGGACTCGGGCCAGACCTGGGCCCAGGTCACGGGGCTGTCGTCCCACACGATGACCGCAAGCGGCGGCGCCAAGGGCGTCACGCAGGTCATGTTCGACAATTCGAACGTGGGCGGCGGGCAGACCACGTGGAACATGTATGCAGCCGTCGCCCCGGACTACGCCAACGCTGCGGGTCTGACCTCGTCGCTGTACAGATCTGTCAACGGCGGCTTCTCGTGGACCCCGGTCACGGTCCCGGCTCTCGTTACCGGCTACCACGTCCCGCACATGGTGCGCGCTGCCGACGGTAACTATTATGTTGCCTTCAACCAGGGCGCCGGCGAAGGGGTCAACGGTCCCAGCTACCTCTACAAGTTCGGCGGTGTGGCCTTCAACGGCGCCTGGACCTTGCTCAAGAGCTCCAACAGCAGCGGATTCGGCAGCGTGTCCGTCCATGGGACCGGAGCGGCCACCCGCATCGCGCTGGGCATGAGCGGATGGGCCAATACCAGCCAGCAAGTTCAATTGTCCGACAACGATGGCGCCAGCTGGCGCGAGATCGAGGCCGGCATGCCCCATGCGCAGCCCAACATCTCCACCATCGGCTGGGTGGACGACATCGAGATCGATCCCTTCAACCGCGACCACATCTCGCACGTCTTCGGCGGCGGCATCGTCGAGACCTGGAACGCCTCGTCGGCCACGCCGAACTGGAGCCTCTCGGTCAACAACCTGGAGGAGACCGCCACCCTGGCCGTCAACACGCCGCCAGCCGGCGCGCCATACAAGCTGATCAACAGTGCCGGCGACATCGGCACCTGGGTCCAGACGGACCTCGCGGCGACGCCGACCAGGGGCCCCAATCCCAATTGGAACAATGGCAATTCGGCCGACATGGCATGGTCCGATCCGCGCTACATTGCCACAGTCGGAGCTGACAACGCCAACGGCCACGTCGGGAAGGGCTACTGGTCCGGCGACGGCGGCACGACCTGGGCCGCGTTCGCCGCCCTGCCCGCCGGCGCCGGCGCCGCAGCCAACGCGCGCGAAACGTCCAATATCGCCGTCACCACGCGCAACAACGCAATCTGGGCGCCGGCCGATTCGGTGCCGTCCTACACCACCAACAATGGCGCAAGCTGGACCGCGACCAACCTGCCTGCGCTCACCGTCATCGGCGGCTTCCCGCGCGCCTATCGACTGAAAGTGGACCGCAAGAACCCGAACAGGGTCTACGCCTACGATTCGGGCGGCGCATGGTGGGGCAGCGCAGGCAAGGTCTACGTGTCGACCGACGGCGGCCACAACTTCACGCTGAGCCAGGGTTCGGTGGCGGCCAACCTGCGCGCCAATCCGTGGGGCGTCACCTCGATGGAGGTCAACCCCAACGTCGAGGGCGACATCTGGCTGGCCGATGGCAACGCCGTGTACCACTCGGTCGATTCGGGCGCGACCTGGACCAGGCTGAACACCTTTGCGTCGCTCTGGGGAAATCGTCAAACGTGGGAGTGGCCCGACGTGCAGGGCGCCAGTACCCTGGCGCTGGGCAAGGCGGCGCCCGGCGCCTCCTACTCGGCCGCAGTGTACGTGGTGGGCGTGGTCAACGGCGTCTGGGGCGTGCACCGCTCCGACGACAGCGGCGCCACCTGGTCACGCTTCAACGATGATGCTCACCAGTTCGGCGGCATCGGCGCGATGGCGGGCGACTGGAACACCTATGGACGGATCTACGTCAATGGTACCGGGCGCGGTCTGATCTATTCCAACTAGAACTAGCACCGTTTATGCCGCGCACTTATCACAGAAAATCACAGAGCGAATAAATAGGAATAGCGCACAACAAAGCAATCATGCGCTAGTGCAGCCCGCTACTATAGTCCGTCCACCCGCGAGGGGAACCTGAAAAGGAGACGGACATGAAACTTGCAAAATGCGTCGCGCGTGCGCACGCGGCAGCGCTGGCCTTGTTGTTGCCAGCGCTGGCCCAAGCGGGCACGTATACGTTCAACTACCTCAACATCATGACGGAGTGGCAGTACAGCTCCGGTGGCACGATCTCCGCCATCAACAACAGCAATCAGGTGACCGGGTATGTGAGCTTCGGGCCGGAATTGCCTGGCAGCTCTTTTCTCTACCAGCAGCACTGGGCCACTTACCTCTCATCCCAGCTTGCCAATATCCATGACATCAACAATGCCGGCGTCATGGCAGGCACAGCGCCAGGGGGTGTGGCAGCGCTGCTGGCCAATGGACAGACGACTACCTTGCTCAACGATGGCCGTTCCTCCACAGCGCTTGCCATCAACAACCACGGCGTGGCGGTGGGCTACGCCATGAATACCGACGTGTTCAGCTACCGCGCCATGGTTTACAGCAATGGCACGGCAACCGAACTGGGCACCCTGGGCGGCCGCGATTCGTTTGCCACCGACATCAACGACGCCGGCGTGATCGTCGGTAATTCACACGTGGACGAGAACTATTTCGCCACGCATGCCTTCATTTACGAGAACGGCGTCATGACCGACCTCGGCGTGCCGGCGGGGGCGACGTCCAGCGCCGCCCTGAGCGTCAGCGAGGACGGTTCGGTCCTCGGCAGGGCTTACCTCCCCAACGGCACGGCCAAGAGCTTTCTTTACCACGATGGCGTGACGACCGACCTGAGCGGGATTTTCACGCGCACGGTGGCCGACATGAACGGCAGCGGCACCATCCTCGGCGAGTCGAACGAAGGCTTCCTGCTGTACAACAAACAGGGTCAGGTAGTGAACCTGAGCCTCGAGGTGGCGCAAAGCACCGGCTCCACGCTCAGCCAGGTTTTCGCCATCGGCGATAACGGCACGGTTGGGGCGGAAATCTGCGGCGATCTCGGTTGCACACTCGCCCTGATGATCCCTTCGCCCGTGCCGGAACCGGAAACCTACGGCATGCTGCTGGCCGGCCTGGGCGTGGTGGGCTGGATGGGCCGCCGCCGCGCCAGCGCCACAGGCGGCAGTGGCGGCAGTGGCGACAGCGACGCTGCCATAGCACGGCGCGCAACAACATCTTCGTCCAATCGAATATGATGGAAAGATGGTCGCAGCAGCAATGATCCTCCTTGCACGTGGAGCGCCAAACCCATGAAATACGACATCGATTTCTCGATCTTTGAATCGCCAAACCACCCATATGGAAACGTGACGGGCGAGCTGGAACTGACGTTCCTGCCATCGGTTGGCACTGTGATCCAAATTTCGGAAGGGATGCTGGCGCTGCGCGTGCAATTCATCAATATCGTCAATGGGCGAACCGTAATAGGATTTGATGATGTGGTGGCAGATTCTCCAAGTCACGCAGCTTGGCTTGCTGAACGGCTGGAGCGGGACGAAGGTCTATTTTGCCCCAAGTACGACTTGATCCGCTTTGGAAAAATCAGATAACAAATGCTGTGAATTTTCGGCGCGATTGAGCGTGACTTGCCGCACGCAGCCATGACCTGACGCACGCGCAAGATGCTATCGCTCACTGCCGAAACGACGTTCTCCATTATCTTCCCCTACCTGTTTCTGAACGGATTGATAGATTTAATGCGGCCACGCCACCCGCGCCGGGCAACGCACATCGGAAATGGATGCCGCATCCATGAGGTGGATCGAGACGAACCAGGGGCCGCGTAAAAGCTAGTTGCTGATGCGCCAGTACCAAGGCGTCAGCGACAAAGAGGTGAGCTTCGCAAGGTAGAGCGTGCCACGCCTACCATGCCAGCTACCGAAGGGAATCGCAAATGAACAAGACTCGCCAAATGACAACAGGGCCAGCTACTGTAGATTCCACTCTAGCCTTGGGCGGTTTGGACTTCAAGGTGATGTACACCGAAAAGGCTCTTTAAATCCAACGGGGTTTCATTTGGCTTGACGATTCGTCACGCTGGATGGTCGTGGGCTCCGGAGGGTGCTTTCACGCCGCAAGCATTGCCTGCCCGCGCTGACCGGGCCTTCCGGCGCTTAGGCATTTCAATACATACTTGACAAGTTTAGGACGATCGCCCTACCATTAGGACAATTGACCTACAGCATGGCCGCCAATGATAGCCACCCGAGACCGTATAGTCGAAGCAGCCGACAAACTCTTTTACGAGCAGGGATTCGAACGCACTTCGTTTGCAGATGCGGCGGCGGCTGTTGCCATCTCCCGCGGCAATTTTTACTACCATTTCAAGACCAAGGACGAGATTCTCGACGCGGTCATCCAACGTAGGCTGGCAAACACGCGAGCGATGCTGGACCAATGGCAGATCGAGGGCGCTTCACCTGCAGCACGCATCGGCTGCTTCATTGAAATCCTCATCCGCAACCAGAGCAAGATCAAAATGTATGGATGCCCGGTCGGGACTTTGAGCACGGAACTGGCCAAGCTCCAGCATCCCGCCAGCTCCAGCGCCAATGAGCTGTTCGGCCTGTTCCGCGACTGGCTAAGCGACCAGTTCGCGCTGCTCGGACGCGCGCAGGACGCTACTCAACTGGCCTTGCATTTGCTCGCACGCAGCCAAGGCATCGCAACGCTTGCCTCGGCATTCCAGGATTCAGCTTTTATCGAGCAGGAGGTCCGACTCTTGCACAACTGGCTCCAATCGCAGCTTCCCCAAACCACTCATCAGTGAGGAGTTCAACGATGTTTGTCGTACTGCTGAAATTTTCCGAAAACAAAGGACTGGCGCAGCAATATATGGCCGGCCACAAAGAATGGATCGATGCCGGATTCAATGACGGCGTGTTCGCACTTGTCGGAGGCCTGCAACCGAATGCAGGTGGAGGAATCCTCGCCATCAACACGACGCGCGACGCACTGGAAGAACGCGTTCGTCGCGATCCGTTTGTCGAGCATGGCATCGTCACGCCAGACATCATCGAGATTGCTCCCGCCCGTACCAACGGCCAACTGGCCTGGCTCACACAATGAGGGCTCGCAATGACAGCAACCATTGAAGGAATAGACGGCAGGCAAACGCTTCCGTATCGAACAGGCCTTCCCGCCCTTTGCGCTTGAGCGAGTGGGCCGCACCCATCCGTCTTACGAGCGGCGCCGTTATCCGCGCTAATTGGCAGTGTTCCCTGCCATCGCGCAGCGCAGCCGGCGCACGTGCCATAGCAAAAGCAAACTGAACCGGACCGGAAATCTGGGAGGCTCCAACATCTGAGAGAATGGAGCCATGAAACGAAAATCCACGAAGTTTTCCCCCGAAGTGATGGAGCGCGCTGNATTGAACCGGACCGGAAATCTGGGAGGCTCCAACATCTGAGAGAATGGAGCCATGAAACGAAAATCCACGAAGTTTTCCCCCGAAGTGATGGAGCGCGCTGTGCGCATGGTCGAGGAATCGGCCGGGCAGCATGAATCGCAGTGGGCAGCCATCGAGTCCGTCGCGGCCAAGATCGGCTGCACATCGGAGACGCTGCGCCGTTGGGTACGCCAACGTGAGCGCGACACCGGCAAACGCGAAGGCACCACCACCTCCGAACAGGAACGCCTGAAGGCGCTGGAACGCGAAGTTAAAGAGCTCCGCAAAGCCAATGAAATTCTACGTCTTGCGAGTGCTTTTTTCGCCCAGGCGGAGCTCGACCGCCGCTTCAAGTCCTGATGGCCTTCATCGACCAGCATCGTGCGGTCTACGGAGCCGAGCCGATTTGCAGGGTGCTGCAGATCGCTCCATCGAATTACTGGCGTCACGCTGCCCTGTGTCGTAACCCTGAATTGCGCTGTGCCCGTGCAAAGCGTGATGAGTCGTTGAGTGACCACATTCGTCGCGTATGGCAAGCCAATTTCCAGGTGTACGGCGCTGAAAAGGTCTGGCGCCAACTGCGCCGGGAGAAGATTGAGGTCGCTCGCTGCACTGTTGAACGTCTGATGCGCCGTGATGGCTTGCGTGGCGTCATACGAGGCAAGGTTGTGCGCACGACGATTGGCGACAAGGCGGCGCCGTGYCCTTTGGATCGGGTGAACCGCCAATTYCGCGCCGACCGTCCGAACCAGCTTTGGGTCAGCGACTTCACCTATGTCTCGACCTGGCAAGGCTTCGTCTATGTCGCCTTCGTGATCGACGTGTTTGCGCGCCGAATTGTGGGCTGGCGCGTGAGCAGCTCGATGCGCACGGACTTCGTGCTGGATGCACTGGAGCAAGCGCTTTATGCCCGACAGCCCGAACGGGACGAAGCCCTGATCCACCATAGCGACAGGGGTTCGCAATACGTATCCATCAAGTACAGCGAACGCTTGGCCGAAGCCGGTATCGAACCGTCCGTGGGCAGCAAAGGGGACAGCTACGACAATGCCTTGGCCGAGACCATCAACGGCTTGTACAAAGCGGAATTGATTCACCGTCGTGCTCCTTGGAAGACCCGTGAAGCTGTCGAACTGGCTACTCTGGAATGGGTGTGCTGGTTTAACCATCATCGATTGCTGGAGCCCATCGGCCACATTCCACCGGCCGAAGCTGAAATGAACTACTATCGTCAACTATCGAGTCAAGCCATCCCGGCATGACTCAAACCGAGGCGCCTCTCAATATCCCGGTCCGGTTCA
>NZ_LMDJ01000024.1 GCF_001425045.1 Massilia sp. Root351
GCCGATGATAGTGCTGCAACCAGTGTGAAAGTAGGTTATCGTCAGGCTAGTTATATGAAAAAGCCCCGCCAGTGATCTGGTGGGGCTTTTTTGCGTTTATCTGAATCCGTTTTGCAGCTCCCCTCGTATATGTCTTGCGTGCTGGCATCCTGCCGCACTAACTGGGAGATTCCGATGAAACGTATTCTGTTCCTGCTGTCCGTTTTCGCAACCGTCGCCCAAGCATCCGAGGGCACGCCAATCGCCGTGCCGGCCGGCCACCAAGCTGTAATGACTGCGCTGGGCGCGGGCGACCTGACCTACGAGTGCCGCGCGAAAGCCGGCATGCCCGACGCCTATGAATGGGTGTTCGCTGGCCCGACGGCCATCCTTTACGACAAAAACAAGAGTGCGGTCGGCAAGTACTACGGTGGCCCAACCTGGGAAGCCAACGACGGCAGCAAGGTGACCGGCAAACAGCTGGCGGTGCATCCGTCGCCGACGCCGGCGTCGATTCCCCTCCAGCTCGTGCAGGCCAACCCTGCCACCGGCTCGGGCATGATGAGCGGCATAACCTATATCCAGCGCATCAACACCCAGGGCGGCGTCGCGCCTGCCGACAGCTGCAGCGCGGCAAATGCCGGTGCCAAGAAGATGGTGAAGTACCAGGCTGACTACGTGTTCTACAAAGCCTCATGAAGGCCGACATTTAGCGCCGCACTGATTGAGCTTGCGCAAACCGGAGTTGGGCTTAGGCAGCGATGATGTTTCGACCTACCGTCGAAAGGTCGCATATGAAACTGCTCAGCCCGCTCCTATCGTGCGCCGCCCTGCTTGCTGCTTGCGGCAACAAGCAGGCCCCCGTCACCGCTCCGCTGCCGCCGCAGGCGGCGCCGCGTTTCAGCGCCGACCTGGCGCGCACCAGCCACGGCGTGGCGCACGTCCGCGCCCAGAACTTCCTCGGCCTCGGCTATGGTTTGGCCTATGCGTATGCCGAGGACAATGTCTGCATGCTGGCCGACAGTATGTTGACGGTGCGCGGCGAGCGGTCGCGCTACTTCGGCCCCGCCGCCATGCCCACCAGGGGCGCCGACGGCGAATACAGCGTGGCGATCGACTACCTCGACGAACACGGATTCGACCTCAAAAACGAAGACAGTGACTTCTTCTTCAAGGGCTACCTGGACCTGGAGCAGCTGCGTGCGGGCTACGCCGCGGGGAGCCAGGAAATTCGCGACCTGCTGGAGGGCTATGCCGCCGGCTACAACCGCTACCTGCGGGACCATGGCGGCGCGCTGCCTGCAGCCTGCAACGGCAAGGAATGGGTGCGCCCCATTTCGGTGGACGACGTGTATCTGCTGGTGGCCGAAAAGGCACTGCACGCCTCCGGCCAGGTTTTCGCGAAAGAAGTGCTGGCCGCCGCGCGCGATCCCGGCGCCACCCTGGCACGCCGCCGGGGCGGCAAGGGCGCGCCCGATGCCGCCGTGTTGGCCAACCTGTTCAAGCCGCGCATGGCCAGCAACGGCCTGGCCGTCGGCAAGGACGCCAGCCAGAACGGGCGTGGCATGCTGCTGGCCAATCCCCACTATCCGTGGACCAGCACCGACCGCTTTTACCAGATCCACCTGACGGTGCCCGGTTTTTATGATGCAATGGGTGCAATGCTGGGCGGTTTGCCGATTGTCGTAATCGGCTTCAACAAAGATGTGGCCTGGACCCACACCGTGACCAAGGCCGCACACTTCACCACCTTCCGCCTGGCGCTCGATGCCAGCGATCCGTCCGGCACCACCTATTTGGTTGATGGCGCTCCCGTGAAAATGGCGGCAAAGACGGTGGCCGTGGATATGCTGCAGCCTGATGGCAGTATCGCGACCCAGCGCAAGGTGTTTTACTTCAGCAAGCAGGGCGCGGTCATGGTCAAACCGGAAGCCGGGGTGAACTGGACTGGAACGCACGCCTATGTGCTGGCAGACGCCAACCGCAACAACACGCGTCTGCTCGAACAGTGGCTGGCTATGGGGCGCGCGACCAGCGTCGCCAGTATGCAAAGTTCGCTCAACCGGATTGCCGGACTGCCCTGGGTGAACACCGTGGCGGCTGACCGCGACGGCAACACCTTGTATGCGGATGCCAGCGTGGTGCCGGCGGTGCGTACTGAGCGTTTCATGTCGGACTGCCTGGTGTTTCCGCCGCTGTTGACTTTCGACGGCGCACGCAGCAACTGCGGCTGGGAACGGGAGGAGGGGGCACCGGAGGGCATATTCAACCCGGCCAGTGCACCGTCGCTGCTGCGCAGCGATTATGTCGCCAATTCCAACGATGGTTACTGGCTGACAAACTCGAAAGCCCTGCTGCAGGGGCCGCCGCCGTTCGGCTATTCACCGATGTACGGCGCGGTGGGCATTGCCCAAGGCCTGCGCACCCGCATCGGCTTCAGCCAGGTGGACGCTGCATTGGCGGCCAAGCCTAAATTGTCCCCTGACGACTTGCACGGGCTGCTCTTCGACAACCGCATCTATGCGGCGGAGCTGGTGCTGCCGGACCTGCTGGCTGCCTGCACCGGCGCCGATACGCCACTGGCAAGCGCTTGCAAGGTGCTTGCCGCCTGGGATAGGCGGGCGAATCTGGACAGCCGGGGCGCGGTCCTGTTCCGCGAATTCTGGAACACGGCAGCACACATACCGAACCGGTGGCGGGTGGCGCTGAACCCGGCGGACCCGGTCAATACGCCGGGCGGGGTGGCCACTTCCGCCATGCCGGCCATGTTGAATGCCTTGAAGGCGGCGGCGCTCAAATTGCAGGCGGCCGGTGTTCCGCTGGATGGCAAGCTGGGGGATTACCAGGCTGATGTACGCAATGGCAGCCGGATACCGGTACACGGCGGGATAGGCGATATCGACGGCTCTTATAACTCCGTCCATATGGAAACGGCATTGGGGGCGGACGGCTATCGCAATATCGTGTGGGGTACCAGCTACATCCAACTGGTGAGTTTCGATGCGGCGGGGCCGATAGCCCAAGGGCTGCTGGTATATGGGCAATCGACAGATCCCAAGTCGCCGCACTATGGTGACCAGGTGCCGCTGTACTCCGCCAAGCAGCTGGTACCGCTGCCCTTCCGTCACGATCAGATGCGTGCCGACAGCAATTATCGGGATAGGGGGTTGACGGAATGACGCACAAGCCCCATACTCTCATT
This sequence comes from Massilia sp. Root351, assembly GCF_001425045.1. Classification (GTDB taxonomy): domain Bacteria; phylum Pseudomonadota; class Gammaproteobacteria; order Burkholderiales; family Burkholderiaceae_D; genus Rugamonas. The sequence goes on from NZ_LMDJ01000024.1 coordinate 3,182, forward strand.
TCTCTGCTGCTGACAAACAAAACGATTTGTCGATAACAGCAGGTTCTTTAAAAATTAACAGTCGATAAGTGTGGGCGTTTGATGATGATGCCGGAGGCGCAAGCCTCTTAGCTCAAATTATTAAACGCTCAACAAAAGAAATAAACGTGA
>NZ_LMDJ01000025.1 GCF_001425045.1 Massilia sp. Root351
AGCGCGCTCCATCACTTCGGGGGAAAACTTCGTGGATTTTCGTTTCATGGCTCCATTCTCTCAGATGTTGGAGCCTCCCAGATTTCCGGTCCGGTTCACCCTGGATTTTCGCCGTCCAGTCAGGATCGCTGATCAAGGCCCGGCCCACAGCAATCAGGTCAAACTCATCGCGAGCCATGCGTTCGATCAGCCGGTCCAGGCTCATGATGCCGGAGCCCTTGCCAGCAAACGCGTTCAGCACATCGCCGTCTAGTCCCACCGATCCGACGCTGATGGTGGTGGCGCCGGTCAGCTTCTTGGCCCAGCCGGCGCAATTGAGGCCGTTCTCGCCGTCGATCTCGGGAAACTCCGGTTCCCAGAAGCGGCGTTGCGAGCAATGCAGCACGTCCACGCCCGCCTCGACGAGCGGCAGCAGCCAGTCCGTCATGGCCGCCGGCGTCTCGGCCAGCCGCACGCTGAGGTCCTGCTGCTTCCACTGGCTCACGCGCAGGATGATCGGGAAGTCTGGACCCACCGCCTTGCGCGCCGCAGCCACGATCTCCCTGGCGAAACGCGAGCGCTGCTGGATGGTCGCACCGCCGTACTGGTCAGTGCGCAGGTTGGTGCCGGACCAGAAAAATTGATCGATCAGGTAACCGTGCGCCCCGTGGATTTCCAACGTGTCGAATCCCAGCCGCTTGGCGTCGGCGGCGGCCTTGGCGAAGGCGGCGATCGTGTCGGCGATGGCGCTGTCGCTCATGGCGACGCCGCGCGCCGCGCCGGGGGCGTTGAGCCCGGACGGGCTTTCGACCGGTGCCTCGGGCTCCCATTCGCCGTTCCGGGCGGAGCCGGTGTGCCACAGTTGCGGCCCCATGCGGCCGCCGGCGCCGTGCACGGCGTCGATCACGCCCTTCCAGCCGGCCAGCGCCGCCTCGCCATGGAAGAAGGGGATGTTGGGATCGTTGCGGGAGGCTGGCCGATCGACGACCGTGCCTTCCGACAGAATCAGGCCCACCTGGCCGGCCGCGCGGCGCTGGTAGTAGGCGGCGTTGGCGGGCGTCGGCACGCCGTCGGGTGAAAAGGTGCGCGTCATCGGCGCCATGACAATCCTGTTCTTTAGCGTAAGCGATTTGACGGTGAGCGGACGAAACAGCACGCTGGTGTCGATAGAGGACATGAAATAATCTCGAAAGTGGATGGAATTGGTATGGTATATCAATTATACTTAGTGTCAATTAGGCACTTTGAAGTGCCTAGGTATAGCCAAGGAAACCACTATGACGAACCGTATCGATTGCTTCTCCGCCGATTGCCCGAGCCGCGCCTTGTTTGACCAGGTTTCGGACAAGTGGTCTATGCTGGTGCTGATCTCGCTTGAAGAAGGGCCGGTCCGCTTCAACGCTATCAAGCGCCGACTGGAGGGGGTGACGCAAAAGGCGCTCACCCAGTGCTTGCGCAGGCTGGAGCGAAACGGCCTGCTGTCGCGTCACGTGATACCCGTGTCGCCTATTGCGGTGCAGTACGAGATTACGCCGCTCGGGCGCACGCTGTTGCAGCCGTTTAAGGTGATGCACGACTGGACATTGACCAAGTTGCCCGAGGTTGAGGAGGCGCGACGCGTCTTCGATCAACGCAACATGGAGTAGCGCTGGCCGTGGACTATAGGGGCCATATTTGCCGGATCATTTACGATCATTAGCGGCGTCGCGAACCGGCAACGCCACTGTTTCCATCAGTTCACGCAGGTAAAGCTGCTTGAGCTGTTCACGTCGCCGCTGATGTACTTCGGCCACTGAGGGTATTCGCATACCGGGCGCGTCCGGCCGGCGTTTTTCGGGCTGACATCGGTGGCAACGAGATTGCCGGGGGCTGTGCCGTTAACAACCCAGTTGTCGAGCGCCGTGAGACCGTCATACCCCGATTCAAACTGGCCGCCAAGTGCATGCGCGGCGCCTGGTACCAGAAAGAACTTGACGAACTGCTTGAGCGCGCCGCCACCGTATCGGGCCTCCAGGCGTTTGTAGTAATCGACCGTCATCTGATAGGGGATGAAATTATCCGATGTCCCATGCTGAAGTATCAGCTTGCCGCCCCGACTCTGAAACGCCACGAGATCAGTGGTGGTCGCGTCCAGGAGCGCGCTGACTGCTTGCACCCTGGCTGTCAGCGGTCCGGGATCCGCCGGATTGAACGATAGGGTGTTGAGACTGGTGTCCCGCGCCACCCAGTACTGCACTATGTCGTTATAAAAAGCGTAGAAGAACGAACTGTCCCCAAAGACGAACGGTTTTTTCCGAGCGGCGGCTTGCGAAGCTCCCAATGGAGCGGGGAAGGAGGGGGAAAAATCAGGACCGAACAAAGTAAAACCCGGAACCTCCTGTATCCCATTCGCAAAGGAATAATTCGTCTTCAGCGGGGAGGCGATCGCCTCATAGGTTTTCAGTTGGGCATCGGACAAGCATGTGTTGCCCGAGTCGGCCCCGCTTTCGCAGCGCATGGGGGTGATATCAAACGTGCACGCCTGAGGCTTGCTGATGATCCCATCTGCAACGCCGTCGTCCGCATCGCATTGCTTGAATATGGCCGCGTTGACCAAGGCAGATTTCTCGGCAGTGATGAACCCGCCGGGCGCCAAGAAAGCCTGCGCAATTTTACCGAACTGAAACGCCAGCCCAGTCAAATTAGACGCCGGGAAAGTCGAGATAACACCGTCATAATCGGCCGGATAGCGTTGCGCTGCGAGCAATCCTTGACGCCCCCCGCCGGAGCCGCCGATATAGTAACTGTGTTTGATTGGGGACCCGAAACGCTTCCTGGTCAGGTAGGCCACAACATCGTGCGTCTTTTTTACATGAGCGCCGGCGTAGTTAAGCAGGGCTTCGTCGTTCGCTCCGAATGTGCCATCACCCGAATTGCCCTGGTGCCCCGAATCGCTCCCATAGGTAATGAATCCCCTCGCCAGCGGAGTCTTTACGCCTGGCGCTTCGGTTAACGAAAATCCACTTGTCGCAAAGCTCCTGGTATTCGGTATGACACCGTCCGCGCCTCCGCCGCCGAAATGTACCAGCTTCCCATTCCAGCCGGTGGGCAAATCGGCTTCAAATTTGATGTCAGGAGCTGATTTGTCCACTGGATGAATACTTCCTGGTTCGCGTCAACTATCTTGTCCGGTCGGCGTCAATTATCTTGGCCGGTGAAGCGAGAGGTGTTTAGTCCTTCCTTTTCTTTGACTGTTGCGTAGTGC
>NZ_LMDJ01000026.1 GCF_001425045.1 Massilia sp. Root351
GGCCTCGCGCGATCCGGCTTGCGCCTTGACCGCCTGCTGGCCGTTGACGGCGCCGGCGTGCTTGCCGCTTTGCTGGGGATTGACCTGGGTGATGAAGTCCTTGTGCGCGGCGGCGGCGTCCTTGCTGGTGAGGGCTTGCTGCGCGGTGGCGGCGTCGCCCAGCTGCTTGGCCAGTTCCTCGGCGGCCTTCAGCTGCGCCAGCGCTTCGGCGGTGTCGAGCTGCGTGGAGGTGATGCCGCTGCCGTGCGCGTTGCGCGCGCTGGTGGTGAGCAGCACGCCTTCGGCGCCGCGCACCACGGCCCAGGCGTCGGTGCGCAGTTCGAAACCGGCGCCGCGATAGCTGCCGCGCTGGGCGGAGCCAGGCGCCTGCTGGATCAGGTAGCCCAGGTTGAGCTGGGTGGCGGCGCTGCTGCTGGCCAGGCGCGTGCGCACCTGGCCGGGGGTGTCGTCGAGCTGCCATTGGCCGTAGCCGCTGCGGTCGAANAGGTTGAGCTGGGTGGCGGCGCTGCTGCTGGCCAGGCGCGTGCGCACCTGGCCGGGGGTGTCGTCGAGCTGCCATTGGCCGTAGCCGCTGCGGTCGAAGTTCTGACTGTGGATGCCGCTTATGGTGCCGGCGTGGTTCACGCCTGCGTCCACGCCCGCTGCAAAGGGGCGGGGTGTCGCTCATCATCGCAGGATGCGATAGCGTGCATGATGGAAGGCAGTACTCATTCGGCTGGCCAAGCTTCCCAGCCACGCACCGCCTGACTGGCGCTTGATATGGCGGCCGTGCCCGGTCAAATTACGGGTATGCCAGTTCCCCCATCCGTGAGGGCAATCTGCCATTTCGTCATATCGGAGTACTCGAACGTTATCTCATAGTCGAATTCTTTATCTATGGCCAGAAGCAGAACGGCCTTATTTTTCCCCATCTCCGCTAACAACTTCATGCACATTTCGTCCATCTCGTCGAAAAAATCTTCTTGAGACATGGCGTCAACAATGACAACTTCAGATGGAGAGACGTAGGAAGCACATGATTCTGAAACCCGATCTTCAGCATAGAATCTAAAAAAACCTTTCTCAAAGTCAGGCTCAAGTTCCAAGACTTCATCAATAAATCTCTTCGTTATGCTAATAATCAGTTCGGTCTCGCGTTCTTTCATTTTCCTGCCTTTCTCGTATAAACTTGGCCTGCTTCATTGACAAATTTTTTGGAAAACGACTGTATCACTTTCCCCGTGGTATCTACTACTTTATATTTTACGCCCACACTGCCTGGCCGCCCTTGTGAATCAACATCTCCCAAAACATGGCTGAAGTCAACGGTGTGGCCTTGCTTGGTAAATCGTGCATAGTCATTTTCCAACGTTTTGAAGGCAGACATATTAAAATTGCCGTTCTGAGGGAACATGTTGACGTCGCCCTGATCCAGCATAAAGCGATGCCCTACGATGTGACCGCCCTGATCGGGTGACCGTATTTTTGCCTTGCGTGACAGTTTTCTGCGTAGTTCCAGATTTTCCCTTCGTCCCGCTCTGTGTGCTTGTTTTGCAATCCTCGCAACCCTTATCTTTCCTTGCTACCGATTTTTCCTGCTGAGCTGCAGCATCCTTTGCTGCCTCAGCCTCTTTCGCAATTTTAGCTTCCTTAGCGGCGACTTCGGCTGCTTCGGCTTGCTTTTTTGCTTTCGTCAGGTCGGCAACAGTTTGCGTCAGCGTGGCGACTTTTTTCTCTAGGCCTATGATGGCTTTGGTGGCGCGGACGGCTTTGGCAGGCTTGGCCAGCGCGTCGCCCACGTAGGGCACCATGCTGACAGTGCTGAGCGCTGCGCCCCAGTAGTCTCCGCGCGCGATCGAGATACCGGCTCCGACGATATCGGAAGCCGGAGTGGGATCAACCAGTCCGGCCGCATCGGCTGCGGCGCCAGCGATCTCCAGCTTCAGGTCCTTGTCGGCCTTGGCCAGCGCAGTGGTCGCATCGGAAAGCTTCTTGGTGATGTCCTGCAGGTTCATCATGACAGCGCACCCGCTTCTCCCGGCGCCAGCTCAAACATGGCGTCGTAGCGCTTGGCGCGCACGATCTGCTCCCAGGCCTGCTCGGGCAGCTTGGCGATCATCTGGCTCAGGCGCTCGGCCTGCGGCACGCTGGGGTTGGTCAGGTAGGCCTTGACCATGGCGTTGTCGTCGAACGAGGGCGAGACGGTCATCATCAGGCCGGCGAACAGGTGCTGCGCGCTGGGATCGGTGATGCCGTAGCTGNAGGCCTTGACCATGGCGTTGTCGTCGAACGAGGGCGAGACGGTCATCATCAGGCCGGCGAACAGGTGCTGCGCGCTGGGATCGGTGATGCCGTAGCTGTTGGCGCGGCTGACGGCGGCGATCGCCACTTCGCGCAGCATGCCGCGCTTGATGCCGGCGATGTCGTCGGGGCAGGTGTCTTCCCAGTGCCGGATGATGCTCTCGTACAGGTTCTCCTTGTCGAAGTACATCAACTGGTCGCGCTGGGCGAGGGTGAGGCTGATGGGCGCGAAGGCGTAGCGTGCGATGTCGGCTGGCGTGGCGGGCGCGATGTCGATGCTGTAGCGCTGCTGGCGGCGCGGCTCCAGCGCGCTCCAGGCGCTCACGGGGGCGAAGAAGTAGCGCTTCTGCTGCGGGTCCAGCGCGGAGGGCAGGCCGAGCAGGATGCGCGGATCGTAGAAGCGCATGACGACCTTTTGACCGTCGTCGATTTCGCAGTCCAGGCGGCGCGTGAGCATGGGCGCGAGCACGGGCAGCGTGTAGGGGCTGGTTATCCAGCTGACGCTGGGCGCGGCCTGTTCCAGTTGTAGCAGCCATTTGATCAGCGCTTCGTTGTCGCGCGAGATGGCGATGAGCAGCGGTGCGGCGGCGACCAGGTGCTCTTCGGGCGTGCCGTCGAACAGCGATTTCCATTGCACGTCGGGGAAGCGCGCGGTCAGCTCGCGCCAGGCGTGATCGTGCTGCGAGCAGTCGAGCAGGGCGTAGGTGTGGGTTGGGTTGTCCATATTTTTCTATCGCTTAGCGGACCAGGAAGCTGCTGGCCTTGGCCGCCG
>NZ_LMDJ01000027.1 GCF_001425045.1 Massilia sp. Root351
TCCATAATCGAATTTGTGGGCACAAATTTGTCCATAATCGAATTTGTGGGCACAAATTTGTTGTGCCTTCGATTCGATCATCAGAGATGCTGCCGCTTGAAGTCTAGACGGCAGTGGCTGGACGCTTACGTACATACGAAAGGTTCACCTTTAGTACCGGTATAGCCGACCCGCACGCCGGCATTGAACTGCACAGTGAGCGTCGCTCGTTTTACGGAATCCCAGGCGACGTTCTGCTTTGACAGAGCGGCGCGTAAGAATGTCGATTGCTCGGCAGCGACGCTAGCGGCGATTATATTATTGGGGTATGCATCTTCAGAAATGAGATTGAACTCTACGCGCCGTGGTGCCACGCGAACGCAGCTATAGAGCAAACCTAATGTCCAGAAACCTTGGTAGTCATTGTTGCGGCTGATGAATCTGGAAAGAAGGCCAGAAGCGCAATGCTTGAGACGAGAGCGAATTTTCATGCGTGGTCCTAGAAGGGTGAGCGCCCTTTAAGCCCATCCGCGGCGCGGAGCACATCATCATATCACCACTATGGCCGTTGTAGGCTATGTCACCCTACTTGCTGTCACGACAAAGTGCCAGTATCCGGTTGTGGCCGGTGACGGTCACCCAATGTTAAATACCGATGCGTTGATTGCAAATCTGATTGCAGCACGCTCCTCATCAAAATGCGTGGCCTGCTCACGGTGGCCGCGTTCCTGATAGTAAACACCAAAGCCAGCAACAGGATTCGCTACGCAATACCATCCATCAAGAGTTTTTCTGTTCCAATGCAACCAGTTGGAGTCCGAATTAAAGCTGCGAAGTACGGCCGAGAGATTCGGGATCCGCTCCCAAAACTCATCAAAGAGCGACGCGTCACCGCCGAGCTGTTCATCGACTTTTTGCTTGAGGTACTCGTTCACGTATTTCGGTCTGTCTATTGCAGAAGTCATCGCGTTTTATCTCATGTGCCGTTAGTCCGCTTGTGGCCGAACGCGGTCTGCGACGTCCCCGTGCACATATCAAGTTTCCACCTTGGATGCAGTGAGCGCAACTTGGAATTTTGCGCCGCCAGGTGCAGCGACAGTCAAAATCAGATTCATAACGGGTTGGCCTTCCATAGACACCGCATAGCTTGTGGTGCGGAGGAGCGTCGTTGCACTGTCTGTAGTGACGTTCTTTAGCTGATAAGTAGCACCTTGAGTCTTTAGATAGTCCAAGAAGCCGACAACCAGATTCGTAGTCATCGACTCGTCTAAATCATTTGCAAAAACACTGCATACATTCGCTCCGAAATTCGTCAAGACAAAGCGAGAATTTTCGAGCTGAACGCTCCAGGCGCTACCAGAGTAACCACCCAAATACGCTGCGGCATCGATGCTTGATAGCTCTTGAAAGCCTGGCTGTGCTAACCAGTTTGTAAATTTTTCTGGATAAGGGAAGTTCATAATACATCCCTGCACAGACTGGCCAACTACCTGTACGGCAGCCAATTCGGACGGTTTAAGCGTAGCGCAAACCGCAAACGGTGAGACGGAGAGCAGAAGTGCTGCAACGAACTTTCTCATGAGCAACCTTTGAATTTTATAGCTACATGCCCCGTTCTGGCCGCTAACCGTTCGCATACTTGTCTCGCGCCGTCGGCTGCGCTGACGTCATCGATGAGCTCTCGAAGCCAGGGCGCGGACAATCTTTGTTGCTTATTATGCGTTCAATCCCCTCGTTGACCCTCATCGCGGCCTCGACGATATCGTTCAATTGTTCGAGTGATAGCCGCAGTTCATGCTGTTTCCCATCTGGATATCCAGCCACATGAACTATATTCGGTTCATTACACAAAAATGCCCACCGCCCATGAGCGAACCTATTTCGAACCTCTCGAATAAAATCAGCCTCGCGATACCAGTCAAAGCACCGCTGATAGTGAATTTCATCATGGCTGTCCATCATCTGAGTATGTACGAAATTCTCCAATTTTTCTTGAAAGGTCAGTTTTTCAATGGCACTCGAACGATTGGCATTCAAGCCAAAGAACATATTCCCTAGGGTTAGCGCTAATTTGAATTCAATTGACGAAAACACCACAAATAGTTTGCCCAAGCACCTATAGGTATGCTCCTCGGCCAATTGCGCCGGATTCGTCACATAGGGTACTGAAACCAATTCCATCCTTTCCTCAGGTCCGCTTCCGGCCCGCTCGGCCCCATAGGGCAGCATAGCTGTCAGCGCTCAATGTTTGCCACGGCTTGTACGTCGCGTATCGGGCCAGCTATTTGATTTACGTCCGCTACTGGACGTGCTCGTTCCAACGGTGCAGCATAGCATCTTGTTCCGGCGAGAACTGCGCAAATTTCCGCACGTCCGATCGCCACGCCGCTCCTGCGTCGGTGCGTAGCTATGCTTCCTCCACTTTTTTCCGTGATTGTCTTGCTAACCAGCCAGTAGCTTAGTTATCTGCTTTGTGACTGTTTCTCTTGCCTTTCGAACCTTGAATTTCGTCGGGATATGCAGCAGGAAGGAGCCCCATCGATATTTCGAGACGTCGCGCGAGGTGGACGACAAGTATTTTTCCAGCTCCATGGCAGACTCGCGATGGTACGCCCACAATACTTGGCCACGATAGGCAACGGTATAGTATGCGTCATTTGGCCATGCCAGTTGATGCTTTTCTCTGGTAGTACAATGTGAGCACCGTAAGGCCCCAACGGGAAAGTCCCGTCGGGTGCGTAGATATTTCGAATGCGCCCAGTCATCGGGGGAATAACCCGGCGGAAGATCGTGAATGGAAGCATGAGGACTTCCGTGAAGTGCTTCAAAATATAGCGCTCCATGCCATATGTGTCCGCATGAATCCTGAAACTGTTGGTACTCCAAAACACTGCTTTTCCGGAAGAACTCTACATCTGTTCTTAGTTTAAGGAGCCGCTGAATTATTCCTCAGCGGCTGAATCTGCGGCGATCTGAACCTGAGACAATACGACATTGTCCATCACTGCTCAGCCGATCATGCAACGAAGCTTTTCCGACCTTGAGTACGCCGCCAAGAAGAAGCTCACT
>NZ_LMDJ01000028.1 GCF_001425045.1 Massilia sp. Root351
ATCGTCGGCGCCGGCATCTCGATCGCGCGCGGCGACTACTGGGGCGCAGCGCTCAGCACCGTCAGCATGGTGCCCTATTTGGGCGACGCGCTGGCCAAGCCCGCCAAAGCCGTCCGCGCCACCAAGGCCATCATGGGCCTGGAGAAAAAAGTCGCCGCGCTGACGCAAACCGTTGCCGACCTGACGAAAGCAAAAAAACAAGCCGAAGCAGCCGAAGCGGCGGCCAAGGAAGCTAAAATTGCGAAAGAGGCTGAGGCGGCGAAAGAGGCTGCAGCAAAGCAGGAAAAATCTACTCCCACCAAGGGAAAGGATTGTGAGGACTGCAAAACGAGTGGAAAGGGATCCGGTAAGGATCTGACTCCGGGGAGTGCGGAACACAAAGCGGACCGATGGGAGCGATATCAGAAGCGCGGGGGGCCGAAGGAGTATGAGCAATGGAGCAAGCAGTATGACGTTAACATGCAGAATTATAAATATGGACTGCAGCGCGAGGCGGATTACCGTACTGCAATGAATGCGAAGGAAGGGACCGTCACTACATCACTGGGCAATAGGCAAATCGACATACTCAAAGCAGAAGAGAAATATGCGGGGCAACTAAAGACTGGGCCTGTAAGTTTAACAAAAGAAAACATATTGGCAATAAAAAAAGATAAGGAACTTGTTGACCTAGGATGGGAAGTTGAGCACATTCTTGAAAAAGGGGCATCACGGCCGTACATGGATGCATTAGATAAGGCGAATATAATTTACAAGATTGGGCCACAGATCCCACCCACCAAATTTTGAAAGGTTATCATGAATTACGCTGTGGAATTAGAAAAATTTGATCATTTCCTAATGATTATGGACGACCAATTGGAGGCCTTAGAAGACAAGGCCGAGCATTACGGGATCAACCTAACCCGTGATCCTAATTCATTCGAAAAATTGGAAGCTCTTTTCGACAAAATGACAGAATCGGTTGACAAAGAAACGAAAATAGACCTGATCATTACATTCGGACGCTACCTAGGTGAAATTGTACGCGAAAGCTTTGGTGGAAAATGGCATCTTCCTCTAGACGACCCAAAGAATATAAATTTCAACTCTCCGGTAATCATCGGCCACGCTAAGGTTGCAGCGGTGCAGTTTGCGCCGATTAGTGTTATGCACGCATATTCACTAAGGAAACGCGCTGGTCTACTCAGAGGCGCCGTCATGTCCCAAGTGAAACCTCAGCCTCTTGAAATCGACCATATGGAAGAAAAATAGGACTAACCATTGCGGGGCTCCGGAGAAAGCTGAACAAAAAGGCGCCCGATACACTAGTTCCGCATGTCAATTCCACGCCAACTGCGCTGACGGCGAGCGTTCGCCGGAAAGACGTACAACGACGAGCAAGGCAATGCCATCTATGTCACCCGGTTATCTCGCCGGTCGCGCGCGGACATCCGCTCAGATTTGGTCGGAGACGGCCATATGCAATTTTCGGACGGACTACGCGCCCCCTTACCTCATAGTCCTTCGTCTTTACGCCTTTTTTCGCTAAGCAGGCGTGACAACCGTCGCCTTCGGGCTGGTTGGTGGTTTCGATACCGCAGTTGGTGCAGCGGACGAGTGGGCGGTAGATCATGTCGTTCTCCTTGAGCTTAGGGTCCGTATCCAGAAGGTGGTTCATTGTCGTCCGTAATTCTCTGAAACTCAGCAAGGGCATCGTCATAAGACCCGAAGAAGTCGATCTCTCCGCCATCCGGATCGCAGATAGCATAGCCAATGAGGACTTTCTGCCCAGCCGCATGTATCTCCCAGACTTCAACCATAGTGAATCCGTCTTTTTCGAAAAGGGTTTTGCCGTACGTTCGCATATATTTCCGCTACAAGGCGGCCTTTCAAGTATCCCGGCCTCCGGCCGGCTCGGGGCGCGAGCGCCGTTTTCCCTCATGTCCCGCCACTTTTGCATGCGAAAGTGCGCGGTCGATCAGTTGAGGGGAAAGTCAGAGTCAGAATCAACCATCCGGTTCAATTGCTCTTGCGTCGGTCTCAAACCAGGAGGCAATCCCGCTAGGGAACCGCTGAATTATTCCTCAGCGGCTGCATCTGCGGCGACCTGAACCTGAGACAATACGACATCGTCCATCACTGCCCAGCCGATCATGCAACGAAGCTTTTCCGACCTTGAGTACGCCGCCAAGAAGAAGCTCACGCGGCGTGACCGATTCCTCGCCGAGATTGATCAAGTTACGCCATGGGGCAAGCTGTAATGACCCAGCGAAATCTGCTCAACTTACGCGGCTAATGCAAAAGTAGCCGCCGGGGTTTGCATCCTCAGCGCCTGGTGTGGACGCTTGTGGTTG
>NZ_LMDJ01000029.1 GCF_001425045.1 Massilia sp. Root351
TCGGCCTTCAGTCGCCGCATTTCGTCAGACTGAGCGTCCTGCGCTTTGCGCTCGACTTCAGGCACGCCATACCGCTTTGTCCACGCATAGATGCTGTGGATACTGACACCAAGCCGTTCAGCGACCTCGGCCGCTGGGTGCCCGCGATCAGTAAAGACAGGTTCCCGTTCGATTCACCGATCATCACCGCCGGTCAGCGGACATGGGTGGCAGCTGAATCTACGACAGTCCCGCTATGTCGATCTTGTCGGCCATTCTACGATTGGTCAGTGTCATGTTGCTAAGTTATTAATCAGTATTCCGAATTACAGCCTGGCGTGATTTCGTGTTGCATGAAGCGTCGGCGGGAGACTCTTTGGCAGGTGTAAAAGCAGCGGACAGCTTCTGGACAAGATGAACCAATTGGCACCACTGTGAGCGGAAGCCAGCAGTGAAGGATTGGCTTAGGCGGGGCGGCTGCCGTGCGGATTTTACAAGTCCGATGGGAGGAAATCGTTTTGCTGTGGGTCGTAAATTACAATCCCGTCTATCTCGCCCAGGAATTGCATCAGATAAATAATCTCATTTGTGTAAGCTTTTTCGTTATCGCTGCCAAAAACCATACGAATTCGGCGATCGACGTCTGATACATCGGTCACAGAAAATTCTTTTGTTCGTTGTTGAATCTCGATAGAATCATTTCTAACTGCCTCGCCTTCCTCATAGCTAGCCCTTACCAACCAATCATCCCAGCGGATCGCTAATGTCTTATCTTTTTTAAAGGGAAGTTGCTCGAAACTTAAAGTGAATTTTTCGTCCTCGCGGAAATAGGCTTTTAGCTTGTCCGCAAGTGATTCGTTCGAGAATGGCGGGGATTGGTCGGTTAATAAACCGTAAAGTGAAAATGTCATATTATTTTTTCCAAGGACCAGTTAGTCCGATGTCTATATTGGTAAATTCCCGCGTCAACGGGTCGTAGCGTATTACGTTTCCTCCAGATCTTCGAATGCTGTCCAATAGCGGTTCGCTAATTGACTCCGTGCGCGGTCCAATTATGGAGTTAAACGGAAGGCCATTGTCGCTGGCGTGTTGCGCGAACGCTCGCAATTGATCGCTATTGCTCAACTTGACGACATTTTTTACATCTGTTACTCCGTATTCTAGTCCAATCGGCAAATCAGGAACGTATCCTTCGATAGATATGGGTTTTGAGCCGGCTCCAAGAGGAGCACCGAGTTCCTTACGAACGGCCTGTTCGAAAGCATTTCCGCTCGAGTTATTGCTCCACGCGCGTTTGGCTGCGGCGTACCATTCATCAGGAGCCAACTTTTTAGCTGCTTTCCCCTGAAGATAGCGATCATATCGCCACCGATGCTCTGGGGGAATATTTCCGTAGTTGGTCGCGACTTTAGCAGGCGCTGATGCCGTTTTTTTGCCCTCCAACGCGCAATCTTCGCAGTCCTTGCCTTTCTTTGCTGCCGACTTCTCCTGCTTCGCAGCGGCGTCCCTCGCCGCCTCTGCCTCTTCCGCAATTTTAGCTTCCTTGGCCGCCGCTTCGGCTGCTTCGGCCTGTTTTTTTGCTTTCGTCAGGTCGGCGACGGTCTGGGTCAAGCCCGCGACCTTTTTTTCCAGGGCCATGATGGCCTTGGTAGCGCGTACGGCCTTGGCGGGCTTGGCCACCGCATCGCCCAGATAGGGGATGAAGCTCACGGTGCTCAGCGCGGCCCCCCAGTAGTCGCCACGGGCGATCGACAGGCCTGCGCCGACGATGTCGGATGCCGGCGTGGGGTCAATGATCCCGGCCGCATCGGCTGCGGCATTGGCAATCTCCAGCTTCAGGTCGTTGTCGGCCTTGGCCAGCGCAGTGGTCGCATCGGAAAGCTTCTTGGTGATGTCCTGCAGGTTCATCATGACAGCGCACCCGCTTCTCCCGGCGCCAGCTCAAACATGGCGTCGTAGCGCTTGGCGCGCACGATCTGCTCCCAGGCCTGCTCGGGCAGCTTGGCGATCATCTGGCTCAGGCGNCGAATCGTTCGCGCTGCTGGCGCGCGACGGGTTTGCCTGGGTCGAGTAGCTTCTCCCGGCGCCAGCTCAAACATGGCGTCGTAGCGCTTGGCGCGCACGATCTGCTCCCAGGCCTGCTCGGGCAGCTTGGCGATCATCTGGCTCAGGCGTTCGGCCTGCGGCACGCTGGGGTTGGTCAGGCAGGCCTTGACCATGGCGTTGTCGTCGAACGAGGGCGAGACGGTCATCATCAGGCCGGCGAACAGGTGCTGCGCGCTGGGATCGGTGATGCCGTAGCTGCNAGGCCTTGACCATGGCGTTGTCGTCGAACGAGGGCGAGACGGTCATCATCAGGCCGGCGAACAGGTGCTGCGCGCTGGGATCGGTGATGCCGTAGCTGCTGGCGCGGCTGACGGCGGCGATCGCCACTTCGCGCAGCATGCCGCGCTTGATGCCGGCGATGTCGTCGGGGCAGGTGTCTTCCCAGTGGCGGATGATGCTCTCGTACAGGTTCTCCTTGTCGAAGTACATCAACTGGTCGCGCTGCGCCAGGGTGAGGCTGATGGGCGCGAAGGCGTAGCGGGCGATGTCGGCCGGCGTGGCGGGCACGATGTCGATGCTGTAGCGCTGCTGGCGGCGCGGCTCGAGTGCGCTCCAGGCGCTCACCGGGGCGAAGAAGTAGCGCTTCTGCTGCGGGTCCAGCGCGGAGGGCAGGCCGAGCAGGATGCGCGGATCGTAGAAGCGCATGACGACCAGCTGGCCGTCGTCGATTTCGCAGTCCAGGCGGCGCGTGAGCATGGGCGCGAGTACGGGCAGGCTGTAGGGGCTGCCGATCCAGCTGACGCTGGGCGCGGCCTGTTCCAGTTGTAGCAGCCATTTGATCAGCGCTTCGTTGTCGCGCGAGATGGCGATCAGCAGCGGTGCGGCGGCGACCAGGTGCTCTTCGGGTGTGCCGTCGAACAGCGATTTCCATTGCACGTCGGGGAAGCGCGCGGTCAGCTCGCTCAACGCGTGGTCGTGCTGCGAGCAGTCGAGCAGGGCGTAGGTGTGGGTTGGGTTGTCCATATTTTTCTATCGCTTAGCGGACCAGGAAGCTGCTGGCCTTGGCCGCCGCGTTTTTCAGGCAGATCGGAAGAGC
>NZ_LMDJ01000030.1 GCF_001425045.1 Massilia sp. Root351
GTCGGGCGTGATGGTGCAGGTGCAGAAACTGGCGCCGCAGTTCGACGCCGTGCTGCAGGGCATGCAGTCACAGGCCGTGGGCGCGCAACAGATCACCGAGACCATGATGCAGCTGAACGACGCCACCCAGCAGACCGTGGAGTCGCTGCGCTCGACCAGCGAAGCGGTGCAGCAGCTGCAATATGCGGCCGGGGCGCTGCAGAGCAGCGTGGCGACTTTTTCGGTGAATGCACAGTAAGGCGCGGGAACGCACAGCGGCGCAGTTTCCCGCCATGGCGGACGCGGCCCATGGCAGAATGGCGTATTGCCACTGGAATACAGGAGAACCCATGCTCAAAGACCTGAGTATCAAGAAGAAACTCTACTTCGGCTTTGGCGCCATTCTCGCCATCATCACCGTGCTGCTGCTGGTGGCATACAACAATTTCAACCGCCTGTCCGAAGCCAACGGCTGGGACCGGCACACGATGGACGTGCTGCTGTCGATCGACCGCGTCAGCAACGACATCCTCGAGGTGCAGGCCGAATCGCGCGGCTACTACCTGACCGGCGACCCGACGCGCGCTGCGCGCATCAAGGGCGAATTGGAAGACGTGTCGGCCTCGCTGCTGAAGGCGCGCGAGCTGACGCGCGACAATCCGGCCCAGCTGGCCCGGCTGGCCAAGGTGCGCGCGCAAGTCGATCAGTGGGTCAAGGAAGTCATCGAGGTACAGGTGGCACGGCGCGCCCAGCTCGGCGACGCGCCCGGCGCGGCGGACGCCATCGGCCGCGCATCGGACTCCCAGCTCAGGCAGGGCAGCCCGCTGATCCGCTCCATCCACGACGAGCTGGAAGCCGCATCGGCGGATGAAACCCGGCTGCTGGCGGCGCGCACTAAGGAATCGTCCGAGCTGCAGCGCTCCATGCTGCTGGTGCTGCTGGCCGGCGGTGCGGCCTGTATCGCGCTGGGCGCGCTGATCGCCTATGTGCTGTCGCAGGCGCTGATGGCGCCGCTGACCAATCTGACCCAGGCGGTGGGCCGCATCGCCGCCGGCGAAATCGGCGCGCGCGCCGCCGTGATCTCGGGCGACGAACTGGGACAGGTGACGACGGAATTCAACCGCATGGCGCAGGCCATGCAGGACAGCCAGGCCAGAGAACTGGCCGACACCAACCTGCTGCGCGCCAAGGTCGATGCGCTGCTGGCAGTGGTGTCCAAGGCCGCCTCCGGCGACCTGACGGGCAAGGTGACGGTG
>NZ_LMDJ01000031.1 GCF_001425045.1 Massilia sp. Root351
TGGCCAGGCGCCAGTTCAAACAGGGCGTCGTAGCGCTTGGCCTTGACGATTTGCTCCCAGGCCTGTTCCGGCAGTTGCGCAATCATCCGGCTCAGGCGGTCGGCCTGCGGCACATCGGGGTTGCTCAGATGGGACTTGACCATGGCGTTGTCGTCGAACGAGGGCGACACGGTCATCATCAGGCCGGCGAACAAGTGCTGCGCGCTGGGATCGGTGATGCCGTAGCCGTTGGCGCGGCTGACCGCAGCGATGGCCGCCTCCCGCAGCATGCCGCGCTTGATGCCGGCAATGTCTTCCGGGCAGGTGTCTTCCCAGTGCCGGATGATGCTGTCATACAGGTTCTCCTTGTCGAAGTACATCAGCTGGTCGCGCTGGGCCAGCGTAAGGCTGATGGGGGCGAAGGCGTAGCGGGCGATGTCGGCCGGCGTGGCGGGCACGATGTCGCAGCTGGTCGCGCTGGGCCAGCGTAAGGCTGATGGGGGCGAAGGCGTAGCGGGCGATGTCGGCCGGCGTGGCGGGCACGATGTCGATGCTGTAGCGCTGTTGTCGGCGCGGCTCGAGCGCGCTCCATGCGCTCACGGGGGCGAAGAAATAGCGCTTCTGCTGCGCGTCCAAGGCGGAGGGCAGGCCGAGCAGGATGCGCGGGTCGTAGAAGCGCATCACGACCAATTGACCGCCGTCGATTTCGCAGTTCAGGCGGCGCGTGAGCATGGGCGCGAGCACGGGCAGCGTGTAGGGACTGGTTATCCAGCTGACGCTGGGCGCGGCCTGTTCCAGCCGCGCCAGCCATTTGATGAGCGCTTCATGCTCGCGCGGCGTGGCGATCAGCAGCGGCGCGGCGGCCGTCAGGTGTTCTTCGGGCGTGCCGTCGAACAGCGAGCGCCATTGCGCGTCCGGGAAGCGCGCGCTCAGTTCGCGCCACGCGTGGTCGTGCGCGGAGCAGTCGAGCAGGGCGTAGGTGTGGGTTGGGTTGTCCATATTTTTTTCTTAGCGCTTAGCGGACCAGGAAGCTGCTGGCCTTGGCCGCCGCGTTTTTCAGGCATTCGATGCAGATGGCGCTGCCGGTCGGCAGGGCGGGCAAGCCGGCCGCGCCGCTGCCGCCGCCTTCGAAGATGTGCTGGCCGCCCTTGACGGTGAAGTTGCCAGGGCAGGCGAAGGTGATGTCGCCGCCGTCCAGCGTGATGCTGGACTGGCCGGCCTGCAGCACGATCTTCTTGCTGGCCTTGATCTCGATGCTGTCGTTCACCGAGATGATGGTGATCTCTTTGTCGGCCAGGATCTCCAGCTCGCCGGTGTGGGCCTGCAGCGACACGGGGCCGTTGCCGGCAAAGGCCTGGATGCCGCCCGCGTGGCTGAAGAAGCCGGCCGCGTTGCCGGCCACCGAGGAGACGGTGTGCGCTGCCGCCAAGTGCATATCGCCCTGCGTGGTCCATTGCAGCTGCTTGCCTGCGAACAGCACGGTGGAGGCGGGCGTGGCCCAGTTGATGCTGGCCGGGGAGTCCATCAGCACCAGCGGGACGCCGAACTTTTCCACCGGCTTGGCGCTGTCCGCTTCGCGCGAGCCGGGTTGCGCTTTCACGGCCTGCTGGCCGTTGACGGCGCCGGCGTGCTTGCCGCTTTGCTGGGGATCGACCTGGGTGATGAAGTCCTTGTGCGCGGCGGCGGCGTCCTTGCTGGTGAGGGCTTGCTGCGCGGTGGCGGCGTCGCCCAGCTGCTTGGCCAGTTCCTCGGCGGCCTTCAGCTGCGCCAGCGCTTCGGCGGTGTCGNGACCTGGGTGATGAAGTCCTTGTGCGCGGCGGCGGCGTCCTTGCTGGTGAGGGCTTGCTGCGCGGTGGCGGCGTCGCCCAGCTGCTTGGCCAGTTCCTCGGCGGCCTTCAGCTGCGCCAGCGCTTCGGCGGTGTCCATCTGGGTGGAGGTGACGCCGCTGCCTTGCGCGTTGCGCGCGCTGGCGGTGAGCAGCACGCCTTCGGCGCCGCGCAGCACGGCCCAGGCGTCGGTGCGCAGTTCGAAGCCGGCGCCGCGGTAGCTGCCGCGTTGCGCGGAGCCGGGCGCCTGCTGGACCAGGTAGCCGAGGTTGAGCTGGGTGGCGGCGCTGCTGCTGGCGAGGCGCGTGCGGACCTGGCCGGGGGTGTCGTCCAGCTGCCACTGGCCGTAGCCGCTGCGGTCGAAGTTGTGGCTGTGGATGCCGGAAATGGTGCCGGCGTGGTTTACGCCCGCATCCACGCCCGCCGCGAAGGGCGGCGCGTCGCTGCCGGTGTAGAGCTGGGCCACCACCACCGGGCGGTCCATGTCGCCTTCGATGAAATCGACCAGCACTTCGGTGCCGATGCGCGGCGTGAACTGGGTGCCCCAGTTGGGCCCCGCCAGCGCTTCGGCCACGCGCACCCAGGTGCCGGCGCGCTCGTCGCCGGGGGCGCTACCCTTGGCGTCGGTGTTGTGGGCCATGCCGCCGGCGTTGGCGCCTTCGCCGCGCTGCCAGGCGAACTGCACGCGCACCTGGTGGTCGCGCGTGGTGGTGGAGATGGCGTCGGCCAGGCCGACCACGATGGCGGTCTGCGGGCCGAGCGCGGTGCTGGCGTGCGGCGCGGCGGTGGCGGCGGGCACGATGGCGACGGCTTCGCGCACGCAGCCGAAGCTGTTGCGGTAGGTGCCGGCTTCCACGCCGAAGGCGGGGCCGCCCTTGATCGATGCGTCGAAGTTGTTGCGCGCCTCGTGTTCCACCCACAGCACCTTGAAGCTGTTGGCGCCGCCGGCGTAGCGTTCGTGCTGGGCCAGCTGGAAGCTGTGGCCGTGGGCCAGGCGGCGCACGGCGCCGCTGCCTTCGAAGACCTTGTTGTTGAGCTCCAGCGCTTGCAGCATCAGCAGGCTGTGCGGGTCGGCGGCGCCGTGGCCGGTCTCTTTGCCACTGGCGATGCGCTCGCCGCTGCCGTCGTAGATGGCCAGCGCGGGCAGCTCGCCCGCGTCCAGGCTGGATTGCTGCTCGGCCGACGGCGCGAGCAACTGCGCCGGGTCCCAGCTGGCGATGCTGACGGCGTTGGGCTGCACCTGGCGACGCGCGGCGAAGCGGTCGATGGCGTCGTCGGTGTCGGTGGCGCGTACGCCGTGGAAGCGCAACTCGGCGCCGCCGGGCATGGCGGGGGCTTGCGCCTTGCTGTCGAAGATCACCAGCTTGTGCTTGGACTGGCCGTCGCCCTGATCACTTTCTGCGCCCGGAGGATCGTGCTCGAAGCGCCAGCTCAGGCCTTCGGAGGCCAGCAGGCGCTCGAAGAAGTCGAAGTCGCTTTCGCGGTACTGGGTGCAGATGGGGCGCGGCGCCAGTTCCTGCGTCACGTCGAAGGAGCAGCGCACCTGCGGGTAGTCCTGCAGCAGTTCGGTGACGATGTCCTGCGCGTTCTTGTCCTGGTAAATGTAGCTGTCGCGGCGCAGGCGCAGCAGCGCGAGCGCCGGTTCGAGCAGCAGGCGGTAGCGCGCTACGCCGCCGTCCGCGCCCAGCCAGGCCGCTTCGGTGCACAGGCCGTGCCAGGCGCGCTGGCTGCCGTCCGGTTGCAGCAGCGTGAGGGTGAGCTCTTCTCCGATGAACTGGTCGAGTTCCAGGTCGGTGGAGGTGCTGAGCGCGTGCACTTCGAAGGCGTACAGTTCGTTCACGCCCTCGCGCGCCGTGAAGTGCTCGGCCATCAGCGATTCGGGCAGGGCGCGCTCCTGCGCGCTGGCCAGCGTGAGCAGGCGGGCGTGCTGGCTCAGGCCCGTGCCGAACACGCCGAGCGCCGAAGTGAGCTGCGAGGCCATCAGGGCAGCGTGATGGTGAGGTTGGCCACGCGCGGCGCCATTTTCACGACGTCGTTATAGGCGTGCAGGCGCTCGTCGGTGTGGCGGCCCAGCGAGGTGCGCAGGCCGATGTAGCCCAGCACGCACACCAGCGCGAACACGGAGCACAGCACCCACAGCGGCAAGTCGCTGCGCAGCTTGTGCGCCACCTGGTCCGGGCGCTCGGCGTGCGGCGCGAAGCCGCCGCGCTTGCCCTTCATCTGGGCGATTTCGTCGCCCAGGCGGCTGGTCAGGTAGGTCAGCTTTTCCGAGCCTTCCAGGATGTAGCGGCCCTGGAAGCCCAGCAGCAAGCACATATGGAACACTTCCAGCGCCTGCACGTGGGCGGCGCCGCGCGCGCGCAGTGCTTCCAGGCGGATGTAGAAGTTTTCGCCGGCCAGCTGGTCGCCGAACAGCTGCAGCTGCAGCGGACGGCGTTCCCACGCGTCGCGGATGGAATAGGGCGAGCGCAGGATGATCTCGTCCACCGCCGCGCAGAAGGCGTACTTGGCGGCGTCGATGTCGTCCGGCGAGGCGTTGTGCTTGCGCGCGTTGCGGCCGAATTCATCCAGGAACTGGGTCATCTTCGCGGCGAAGTCGGCGTTGTCCTGCGGACCGCTGCCGTTCTTCAGCATGAACAGGGCGTAGAAGCCGTCATACATCAGGTCTTGCAGCGATTGCGGCTTGTTCGACGCCGGCGCGGCTGGTGCGCCGGACGAAAACAGGGAAGGTGCGAGGGAAGGTGCAGCCACGTTGCTCATGTTGTTTGGTCTCCGCTCAGGAAGTAACGGCCAGCAGGTCCAGCTTCAAATCGCGCAGGCCGGACGGCACATAGATGGAAATCGATTGGGCTTGCAGCATGCGTTCGTACATCTGGCCCTTGCCTTCGACGGCGAAATAGCAGGCGTCCGGCCGCACCGGGATGGCGGCGGGCACTTGCGGCGCGTGCTGGATGCGCACCCCCGGCATGGCCGACAGCACGAATTTTTCCACGTCGTCCGGCGCGCCGATCTTGAAGCGCAGCGGCACCACGTCCACCAGTTCCACCGCCAGCAGGTCGGCCGAGACGGCCAGGTAGAAGGTGGTCTTGTCGTCGATCTTGCCGCTGTCGAGCATGCCGTGGTGGTAGGACGGCTTGATTTCGTTGAGCGCGATGGCGAAGTATTTGGACGAGATCACCGTGTCCAGCAGTTCGCGGATGATCTGGTGCAGGCGCGCGAAGGCGGGCCCGGGATCGGCGTGCTGGTAGGGCGGCAGGTCGGACAGGGTCCAGCTCTTGGAGAACGTCATCAGCGCGCCGGCCAGCGACAGCAGCTGCTCGTACAGGCGTTCCGGGTGCAGCGCCGGGTGGTGGAAGTAGTGCGTCAGGCCGGCGAAGGCGGTGCTGGCGGTGTGCAGCAGCCAGAACGAGGACATGTCGCCGGAACGGAATTCGATCACGTGGCGGCTCGGTTCGCGGTGGTGGCCTTGCAGCGCGCTGACCTTGGCCTGCAGCGCGTCGATCAGGCGGCGCAGTTGCAGGAACAGCAGCGGCGCGCTGCGGATCGACAGCGACGGCGGCACGAAGGACGGATCCAGCTCGAAGCCGCCGCTGGCCGCGCGGCGCAGGCGCAGCAGCGGGAAATGGGTGTAGGAGTCGCGCGGTTCGTGGTCCGGCACCAGGCGCACGGCTTTTTTCAGGTAGCTCAGCTGGGCTTGCGCCGCCTGCGTGTACAGGTCCGGCGTGTCGGCGTTGGACTGCACGAAGCGCACGCCGCTGCTGCCCGGGCCGTTCTGGCCGGCCATGCCGAAGTTGCCGCCGAAGGGCTTGAAGGCGGGCAGGGCGGCGTAGAAGGTCACGCTTTGCTGGTTTTGCGGCAGCTGGCTCAGGTCCACCGTGTCCGGCAGTTCGTCCACGCCGGGCGCGTCATACAGCTCGCCGTCCTGGAAGCGCAGCGTCAGCTCGAGCAGGCGCAGCGCGTTGTTGGCCAGCGCTTCGCGGTCAATCTCGATCTGATTTACGCCCCAGGCGTAGGGGTGCAGGGCCTTCACGCTCTCGTGCAGACGGTGTTCGTGGTAGCGGTCCTGCTGCTGAAAATGCTGTGGCCGCAGGAACAATCCCTCGCCCCAAAGTACCTTGTTTGTCATGTTATCAAAACAGAAATTTTATAAGTAGCAGAACACTAACATTTCTTTAGGAAACATGTCGCAAGCAAGCGCGGCAATCGTGCGCAGCCTTAAAAATAAGCAAGTTTCCCGGTGAAATTCAATTGAACGCACACAAAAATAAATTTCTGATAATGTGTCGGCGAAGTAACAAGTTAGCAATTGAATATCTCTTTTTTGCAAGTCAGTCCGAGGAAAGCATGAAACCTGTACATACCCTGCGCCGCCTGGCCGGCGCTACCAGCTGCGCGGTCATCCTGAGCGCGTGCAACACGGTGCCGCAAGTGCCGGAGATTCCGAAGCCGACCGTCAGCGCGCTGATGGAAAAGGCCAGCCAGGCAGCCTCGTCCGGTCAAAAGGAACAGGCCGTGACGCTGTGGAAACAGACCGCCGCCGCTTTCCCGGCTGAAAAAGCGCCCTGGGTCAGCATTGCCCAGACGCGCTACGACGCCGGTCAGTACGGCGAAGCCATCGTGAGCGCGCAGGAAATCCTGGTGCGCGACCCGAACGACCAGCTGGCCAACAGCATCATCGCGATCAGCGGCCTGCGCCTGTCGACGCGCGCGCTGGCCGACCTGAGCCGCCAGAACAACCTGAGCGGACCGCTGCGCACCGAGTCGCAAGACCTGGCCAAGCTGCTGCGCGAGAGCCTGGGCGAAACCGTGCTGGTGCCGCCGCAGGCGGCGCAGGCCTCGGCCGCCAAGCCGCCGGCTGCACGCGGCGGCACCGTCAAGAAGGGCGCCGCCAAGGCGCGCCAGGAGTCCAGCGCCGATCCGTTCAGCGGCCTGAAATAACCCGTAACCAGTCGAACAGGGGAAAACCATGTCTAAAAGTGAAAGTGTCCAAAAGCGCCTGACCAAGGTGCGTCCGCCGCGCGTGCAGATGAGCTACGACGTTGAGATCGGCGACGCCATCGAGAGCAAGGAACTGCCCTTCGTGATGGGCGTCGTGGGCGATTTCGGCGGCAACTCGGAAGTGGAGCAAAAGCGCCTGAAGGAACGCAAGTTCGTCGGCATCGACCGCGACAACTTCGACGAAGTGATGAAGGGCGTGGAACCGCGCGCCGCCTACCGCGTGGCCAATGAGCTGGGCCAGGACGGCGGCCAGTTCGCGGTGGACCTGAAGTTCAAGTCGATGGAGGACTTCCGTCCCGAATCCGTGGTGCAGCAGGTGGAGCCGCTGCGCAAGCTGCTGGAAGCGCGCACCAAGCTGGCCGACCTGCGCAACAAGCTGGCCGGCAACGACAAGCTGGAAGACATCCTGAACGATGTGTTGAGCAGCACCGAAAAACTGGCGCAGCTGAGCGGCGCCAAGCCTGAAGCAAAGGAATAAGCCATGTCCGCCCAATTGAGCCCGAACGCCGTTCCCGCCCCGGCGCTGGAATCGGCCCTGCTGGACCAGATCGTCGAGCAGAGCAAGGTTGCCAAGTCCAGCGTGGAGCATGCGCGCGCCAAGGACCTGATTTCCGAACTGGTGAACCAGGTCATGGAGGGCACGGTGGTCGTGTCCGACAACCTGGCCGCCACCATCGACGCCCGCGTGGCCGAGCTGGACCGCGTGATCTCGGCGCAGCTGTCGGCCGTGATGCACGCGCCGGAATTCCAGAAGCTGGAAAGCAGCTGGACCGGCCTGCACTACCTGGTGAAGAACAGCTCCACCGGCACCAACATGAAGATCAAGCTGCTCAACGCGACCAAGAAGGAGCTGGTCAAGGACTTCCAGAGCGCGCTGGAATTCGATCAGAGCACCATGTTCAAGAAGGTCTACGAGGAAGAGTTCGGCACCTTCGGCGGCGCCCCGTTCGGCGCGCTGCTGGGCGACTTCGAGATCACCCGCCAGCCGGAAGACATGTACTTCATCGAGCAGATGTCGCACATCGCCGCCGCCGCGCACGCGCCTTTCATCAGCGCCGCGTCGCCGGAACTGTTCGGCCTGGACACTTATAGCGACCTGGGCAAGCCGCGCGACCTGTCGAAAGTGTTCGACACGGTGGAATACACCAAGTGGAAGTCGTTCCGCGAATCGGAAGACTCGCGCTACGTTGGCCTGACGCTGCCGCGCTTCCTGGGCCGCCTGCCGTTCAACCCGGCCGACGGCGCCACTACCGAAGGCTTCAATTTCGTCGAGGACGTGGACGGCACCGACCACCAGAAATACTTGTGGTGCAACGCGGCGTACGCCTTCGGCACCAAGCTGACCTCGGCCTTCGAGGACTTCGGCTGGTGCGCGGCGATCCGCGGCGTGGAAGGCGGCGGCCTGGTGGAAGACCTGCCGACCCACACCTTCAAGACCGATGAAGGCGAAGTGGCGCTCAAGTGCCCGACCGAAATCGCCATCACCGACCGCCGTGAGAAGGAGCTGAGCGACCTCGGTTTCATCTCGCTGGTGCACTGCAAGAACACGGACTACGCGGCCTTCTTCGGCGCGCAGTCGGCCCAAAAGGCCAAGAAATACAACACCGACGCGGCTAACGCCAACGCGGTGCTGTCGGCGCAGCTGCAGTACATCTTCGCCGTGTCGCGCATTGCGCACTACATGAAAGCCATGATGCGGGACAAGATCGGCAGCTTCGCTGCCGCCTCCAACGTGGAGGACTTCCTGAACCGCTGGCTGACGCAGTACGTGCTGCTCGACGATAACGCAACGCAGGAACAGAAGGCCCAGTTCCCGCTGCGGGAAGCGTCGGTGCAGGTGGCGGAGGTGCCGGGACGGCCAGGCGTTTATCGCGCCGTGTCGTTCCTGCGCCCCCACTTCCAGCTCGACGAGCTTTCTGTTTCGCTCCGATTGGTCGCGGAGCTGCCTGCTTCGACCAAATCCTGACGCATCATTTTTACCCGTTAAGTCCATCACCAACTGAAAGGAATACCATGGCAATCGACGTCTACCTGCAAATCGACGGTATCAAAGGCGAGTCCACCGACAACGCACACAAAGACTGGATCGAAGTCAAATCCGTCCAGTTCGAAGTGCTGCAGCCTAAGTCGGCTACCGCGTCGACCGGCGGCGGCCACACCGCCGAGCGTACCGAACACAAAGACATCGTCGTGCACAAGCTGGCCGACCTGGCCACGCCTATCCTGCTGCAGACCTGCTCCTCGGGCAAAACCATTCCGAAGGCAAAGCTGGAATTCCTGCGCGCCGACGGCCAGGGCGAGCGCATCAAGTACTTCGAAATCGAACTGGAAAACGTGCTGATCGGCTCCGTCGCTCCCGCTATCGCTGAAGGCAATATCCTGAGCGAAGACGTGTCGATCAAGTACTCGAAAGTGAAGTGGAAGTACACCCAGCAAAAGGTCGGCGGCGGCTCCGGTGGCAACACATCGGGCGGCTGGGACCTGTCGGCCAACAAGACGGCCTAAGCATGTGCAGCATGGTCAACCAGCCTAGCCAGCAGCCGCGCTGCCAGGGACTGCCATGGCAGTGAAGGGTTACACGCCAGGGCTGTTTGACCGGCTCCTTGACGAGCCAACGCACGGTGCCGGAAGTGGCAGCACATCGGGCACCGTTGCGCGGCTATCCATCGAGGAGATGAAGGACGCGGTGGCACGCGACCTGGAAGCATTGCTCAACACCCGCGCCGTGGTGCGCGAGGATTTGCTGAAGCGTTTTCCGGAGTGCGGCCGCTCCATCGCCAGTTACGGCCTGAGCGACTTCGCCGGGCTGTCGCTGTCGAGCACCGACGACCGCGCCTATATTTGCCGCGCGCTGGAACGCGCCATCCTGCGCCACGAGCCGCGCCTGCGCAACGTGCAGGCTTCGCTGGAAGTGCGCGAGGGCGCCATCAACCGCCTCGGCTTCAACATCACCGCGCTGCTGGTTGCCAGCGCCACCCAGGAACCCGTCAATTTCGACGCAGTGCTGCAACCATCGAGCCTGCATTACACCATCAGCAAGGCGCGCCGCGCGGCGCAGCCAGGAGCCTGACTTGGAACAGCTGTTACCTTATTACGAACGGGAGCTCGGCTTCCTGCGCCGCTATTCGCGCGAATTCGCCGAGCGCTACCCGAAAATCGCCGGCCGGCTCCTGGTCGGCGGCGAGGTGTGCGAAGACCCGCACATTGAACGCATGATCGAATCGTTCGCGCTGCTCAACTCGCGCGTGGCCAAGCGCCTGGACGACGACTACCCGGAATTCACCGAAGCGATGTTCGAGGTGATGTACCCGCACTACCTGCGGCCGTTTCCCTCCTGCTCGATCGCCCGCATGGACTACAGCGGCGCTGCCGCGCAGCTGACCGCCGCCAGCGAAATCCCGCGCGGCACGCAGCTCACCTCGCGCCCGGTGCGCGGCGCGGCCTGCACCTTCCGCACCGCCTACCCGGTGACGGTGGCGCCGCTGGGGCTCACGCAGGCCTCGTTCGACCCCATCATCGCGCTGCCGGAAGCGCTGCGCGCGCCGCCGGGCGCCACCTCCAGCATCAGCATCACCCTGGCCGCCACCTCCGAGCAGGCCGGCCCGCTGCAGCTGGGCCTGGGCAAGCTGCGCTTCTTCATCGACGGCGAGCCGTCCTTCTGCGCGGCCCTGCGCGACGCGCTGTTCATGCGCACCGTGGCGGCCTACGCGGAAGCGGACGGCAACGGCCGCTGGGTGCAGCTGCAGGCTTCGCCGCTCACGCCGGCCGGTTTCGAGGAGAACGAGTCGCTGATCGACTTCTCGGCCCGCTCGCATGCGGCATACCGCCTGCTGACCGAATACTTCTGCTTCCCGGAGAAGTTCAACTTCTTCGATATCGACCTGGCCAGGCTGGGCGCCGCGCTGCCGTCCGGCGCGCGCACCATCACGCTGCACCTGGCGCTGTCCGGCTTGCGCACCGATTCGAACATCTCGCGCATGCTCGGCACGCTGAATCCGAACAACGTGCTGCTGGGCTGCACGCCGGTGGTAAACCTGTTCCGCCAGCGCGGCGAGCCGATCCGGCTGACGCACACCACCGCCAGCTACCCGGTGCTGGCCGACGCGCGCCGCGCCTTCGCCTACGAGGTGCAGGCGATCGAATCGGTACGGCTGGTGCGGCAAACGCCGCAGGGCGAATCCATCACCACCTTCCGCCCGTTCTATTCGCTCAAGCACGGCCAGGCGCCCGAAAAGAGCGGCCACTACTGGGTGGCGCGCCGCAACGAGACCATCGCCGAGAAGAGTCCCGGCTTCGAGACCGAGATCACCATCGTCGATATCGACTTCGACCCGGCCGAAGTGGAAACGGACACCCTCAGCCTGGAGCTGAGCTGCACCAACCGCGACCTGCCGTCCATGCTGTCCTACGGCATGCGCGGCGGCGACCTGTTCATGGAAGGCGGCTCCAGCGTGCGTTCCATCAGCCTGCTGCGCAAGCCGAGCGCCTCCCAGCGCTTCGAGCGCGGGCGCGGCGCGCACTGGCGCCTGATCTCGCACCTGTCGCTGAACCACCTGTCGCTGGACGAGGACGGGCTGGATGCCTTCCGCGAAATGCTGACCCTGTACGACTTGCCGCGTTCCCCGGCCACGCAGCGCCAGATCGGCGGCGTGCTCGGTATCGCCCACAAGGCGGCCAACACCTGGCTGCCGGGGAACCCCTTCGCCTGCCTGGTGCGCGGCGTGGAAGTGCGGCTGACCATCGACGAGGAAGCCTTCGTCGGCAGCGGCATTCACGCCTTTGCGCACGTGATAGAGCGCTTCCTCGGCCTCTACGTGCACGCCAACAGCTTTACCCAGCTGGTCGTGCTGTCCCACAAAACCGGAGAGGAACTGCTGCGATGCTTGCCACGAAGCGGCGATTTGAGCCTGCTGTAATCGAGCGGCTGTTCGCCGAACCCTACCGTTTCGAGTACTTCCAGGCGGTGCGCATGCTGGAGCTGTGGCTCAAGAAGCGCGGCGTGCCGCAGGAGGGCGCGGTGGCGAACTTCCTGCGCTTCCACAATTCGACCTCGCTGTCTTTCCCGGCCAGCGAACTGGAATCGCTGCACCCCGAGCCGCGCGACCTGCCGCGCGACGCGCGCGCGCTGGGCGAGGCCCTGCAGTCGTCGGAGCTGAAGTACGTGCGCATGACGCCCACCTTCATGGGCTTCCTCGGCAGCAGCGGCACGCTGCCGGCGCACTACACCGAGCGCATCGCCGCGCACGCGCTGTACCAGCGCGACGACGGCCCACGCGCCTTCCTGGACACATTCTCGAGCCGCGCGCTGGCCCTGTTCTACGAAGCCTGGCGCAAGTACCGGCTGGAGCTGAAGTACCAGGGCAGCGGCAAGGATGGCTTCCTGCCGCTGCTGCTGTCGCTGGCGGGGCTGGGCAACGCCTCGCTGCGGCGCCGCATGTCGGACCATGGCGACGGCGTGCTGGACGAATCGCTGGGCTATTTCGCCAGCGCGGTGCGGCAAAAGCCGGCGTCGGCCTCGCAGGTGGCGCGCGTGCTGTCCGAGTACTTCAACCAGCAGGTGCGCATCACGCAGTTCATCGGCTGCTGGTACGACGTGCCGCCCGCCCAGCAAAGCACGCTGGGCGGCAGCAACGCGGTGCTGGGCGGCGGCGCCCTGGCCGGCGCGCGCGTGTGGCAGCGCGACCTGCGCATGCGGCTGGTGATCGGACCGCTGGACCGCGCCAGCTTCGAGTCCTTCCTGCCTGGCGGTAAGGCGGCCAGGGCGCTGAAGAGCATGCTGGCCATGTTTACCGGGCTGACATTGGAGTATGAAGTGCAGCTGGTGCTGCGCGCGGCGGACGTGCAGGGCACCAGTTTGAAAGATGAGCGCAGCGGCGGGCGCCTGGGCTGGGACAGCTTCGTGCTGACCGGCGGCCAGGCGCAGGACCGCAGCGACGTGCGGTACGAAATACACACATTATAAAAAGGAGTAGGGCACCATGAGCATCAACCTGAAAACGCTGATCGGCAAACTGAACGATACCTGCCGCGTGGCCGCCACGCGCGCCGCCGGCATCTGCGTGTCGCTGGGCCAGTTTGAAGTCGATATCGAGCACCTGTTCCTGGCCCTGCTGGAACAGCCCAAAAGCGACCTGGTGGTGATCGCGCGCCGCAGCGGCATCAGCGTGAGCATGCTGGAGGCGGATTTGCAGGCGGAACTGAGCCGCTTCAAGAACGGCAACACGCGCACTCCGGTGTTCTCGGCGCGCCTGCCCAAGCTGATGGAAAACGCGTGGCTGATCGCGTCGCTGGACATCCAGTCCGGCCGCGCGGTGCAGATCCGCAGCGCGCACCTGCTGCAGGCGCTGCTGACCGATTCGGAGTTGTCGCAGCTGGCGCAGCGCAGCTCCAAGCTGTTCGCCAAGTTCGAACTGGAGCAGATCCGCCACAAGCTGGACGAGATCGCGGACGGTTCGCAGGAAGCCGTGCCGGCCAGCCAGTCCGGCGGCGCGGCGCAAGAGGGCGGCGACCCGGTGGGCGAGATCGCCGCCAACGCGCCCGGCAAGACCCCGGCGCTGGACCAGTACACCACCAATCTGACGCAGCGCGCCGCCGACGGCAAGGTCGACCCGGTGATCGGCCGCGACGACGAGATCCGCCAGGCCATCGACATCCTGATGCGCCGCCGCCAGAACAATCCCATCCTCACCGGCGAGGCCGGCGTGGGCAAGACCGCCGTGGTTGAGGGCCTGGCGCTGCGCATCGCCGAGGGCGACGTGCCGGACGTGCTGAAGGGCGTGCAGGTCCACACGCTGGACATGGGCCTGCTGCAAGCCGGCGCCAGCGTCAAGGGCGAGTTCGAGAACCGCCTGAAGAATGTCATCGACGAAGTGCGCAAGAGCCCGCACGCCATCATCCTGTTCATCGACGAAGCCCACACCATGATAGGCGCCGGCGGGCAGGCCGGCCAGAACGACGCTGCCAACCTGCTCAAGCCGGCGCTGGCGCGCGGCGAGCTGCGCACCATCGCCGCCACCACCTGGGGCGAGTACAAGAAGTACTTCGAGAAGGACGCCGCGCTGGCGCGCCGCTTCCAGGTGGTGAAAGTGGAGGAGCCGAGCGAGGAGCTGGCGTGCGCCATGCTGCGCGGGATGGCGCCGCTGATGGAGAAGCACTTCAACGTACGGGTGTACGAC
Source organism: Massilia sp. Root351 (assembly GCF_001425045.1). Classification (GTDB taxonomy): domain Bacteria; phylum Pseudomonadota; class Gammaproteobacteria; order Burkholderiales; family Burkholderiaceae_D; genus Rugamonas. The sequence goes on from NZ_LMDJ01000031.1 coordinate 13,979, forward strand.
GAGGCCATCACCGAGGCGGTGCGCCTGTCGCACCGCTACATCATGGGCCGACAGCTGCCGGACAAGGCCATCAGCGTGCTCGATACCGCCTGCGCCAAGGTGGCGCTGGGCCAGAACGCCACGCCGGCCCTGCTGGAGAACCTGGCGCGCAGGCAGGAGCGCATGAACGCGGAGATCGCATCGCTGGAGCGCGAACAGGCCGCCGGCGGCGGCGCGGTGCACGGCGAGCGCCTGAAGCAGCTGCGCGAGGATTGCGAGGCGGCGGGCAAGCAGCATGGCGAGCTGGCCGCGCGCTGGGAGCAGGAAAAGCAGCTGACGGAGCAGATCAAGGCCGCGCGCGTGGTGCTGGAGGCCGGCGGCGAGGCCGACGCCAGCCAGGGCAAGGACGTGCAGGCGCTGCTGGCCGAATTGAAAGCGCTGCAGGGCGAAACGCCGATGGTGCCGGTGCAGGTGGACGGCAACGTGGTGGCCGGCATCGTGGCCGGCTGGACCGGCATCCCGCTGGGCAAGATGGTGAAGGACGAGATCAAGACGGTGCTCAAGCTGAAGGACATGCTGGAAGAGCGCGTGCTGGGCCAGCCGCATGCGCTGGAAGCGGTGGCGCAGCGCGTGCGCACCTCGCGCGCCAACCTGGACGACCCGAACAAGCCGAAGGGCGTGTTCCTGTTTGTCGGCCCGTCCGGCGTGGGCAAGACCGAGACCGCGCTGGCGCTGGCCGACGTGCTGTACGGCGGCGAGCGCAAGCTGGTCACCATCAACATGAGCGAGTACCAGGAAGCGCACAGCGTGTCGGGCCTGAAAGGCTCGCCGCCGGGCTATGTGGGCTACGGCGAGGGCGGCGTGCTGACCGAGGCGGTGCGCCGCAACCCCTACAGCGTGGTGCTGCTGGACGAAGTGGAGAAGGCCCACCCGGACGTGCTGGAGCTGTTCTTCCAGGTGTTCGACAAGGGCGTGATGGACGACGCCGAAGGCCGCGAAATCGACTTCCGCAACACCATCATCATCCTCACTTCGAACGTGGCGTCGTCCACGCTGATGCAGGCCTGCCTGAATAAGAGCGCCGAGGAGCTGCCCAAGGCGGACGCGCTGGAGGAGATGATCCGCCCGCAGCTGAGCAAGCAGTTCAAGCCCGCCTTCCTGGGCCGCCTGAAAGTGATTCCGTTCTATCCGATCCCGGACGACGTGCTGGCCGAGATCATCGAGCTGAAACTGGGCCGCATCGGCCAGCGCGTCGGCGCCAACCACAAGGCCGAGTTCAGCTGGGACGAAGCGCTGGTGGATGCCGTGCTGGCGCGCTGCACCGAAGTGGACTCCGGCGCGCGCAATGTCGATCACATCCTGAACGGCACCTTGTTGCCGGAGATCGCCGAATCGGTGCTGGCCAAGATGGCCGAAGGCGCAGCGATTGCCAAAATCAAGGTGGGGGCCAACAAAGACGGCAAGTTCAAGTACACGATCCGCTAAAGGCAGTCAGGTTTGCATATTGCGGCACGTATTGCGGAGGCCCCGGCCCCCCTGTTTGCGCGGGACCAGCCGGGAGCGGCCGTCCTGGCCGGCAAGAACGGGGAAACGGTGTTTCGCAAGGGTGACGGCCTTGCTGCCCGACTGACCAAGGAAGACAGCGGCGGCCACCAACACTGTGCCGGTGAGCGCGAGGCTGGAAAGGATCGAGCAGGCGAGGACGATGGCGAAACGCTTGCCATTGGTGTAGTCAGATTTTCCTTGCATGGGTGGGCCGCGCTACCTGGCTGGAAGCCAGCCGGGCTTATTCTCGGGATACCATTCGCGCTCCACCGGGCCGTCGTACTCCGGCTCCAGCGTGCCGAGCGTGACGGCGATGCGGTCGGGCGTTTCGGTGCTGCGCCAGTACAGGCTGGAGCCGCACGCGCTGCAGAAGCCGCGCCGGCCATGACTGGATGACGCGTACTCCGTCACCAGCTCCGCGCCGCGCTCGACGGTAAAGCCGGCGCTGGCCACGTTCGCATACGAGCCCGCCGCCGCGCCGTGCTGCTTCCGGCACATGGTGCAGTAACAATGGCTGGCGCGCTCCACCGGCCCTTCGGCCCGGTAGGCCACCCCACCGCATAGACAGCTTCCGTGTAACAAAGGACTGTGCTCCATCTGCATATCCGCTTTTAAGTGAGGCGCTTCAGGTCTGCGTAAAAGTGTTCGTGCGATCCGATGCTGAGCAATACGACTGTGGTGGGCGAGCATGTGTCGGGCTGCAAGCGGTGCGCCAGCAAGATCTCCGGTTGATGCAGCTTGAACTTGTGCACAAAAACAATGGCGAAGTCTCCCTTTTTTCGTCGCCTGGCACCGGATCGGACGCGATCTCCTTCACAGCGCTATCGACTACGCTTCTGGATCTCGCATGCAGCTTTTTCACGACCCTGGCAAACGTTGCAGAGCGATGTTCGGCTGCCGCGCGAGGCTTGGCGAGGTCGATCAGTTCATCGGACAATTTCAGTGCGGTAGGCATTTTCACCTCCTTCGAATGATTTCAGTGTGCGGTAACTTGCAACCTATTGCAACCGGAATCGCATTTCGAAAGAGGGGGGACTCAGTCCTGCGGGCGGCCTTTGACGCCAAGGAGTTCTTCGATGTGGTCCATCGAGGCGGGGTCTTTGATGACGGAGCGCAGCCAGCTGTGCAAGTCCTGCTCGGCGGCGTCGGCGGCCTTGTCGGCGAAGTAGGAGACCGGGCTGTGCGGCTCGGTGCGCCGGAAGAACTGGGCCACGGTGCGCAACTGGGCCACGGCCTGGCTGCGGCTGTGGATGGCGCCCGGCGGGCCGGACGGGGCCAGCTGCATCGGGGTGCCCGGCGCCGCGTGGCCGTTCTGCGCGTGGCCGTTGGCGGCGCCCTCGCCGTGGGCTGCGTGGTCCGCATCGTTCATGGTGCCTCCTTCCGAGACTGGCTGGGCGCTTGCCGTGACGGCGCTGGGCGGCAGCGCGTGGATCAGCGTTTGCAGCGCGTCGCGCGCGGCGGAGAAGCCGGGGCTGTCCTCGCCCAGGCGCGCGTCGGCGGCCTGTTCGAAGGCGCGCAGGGCTTCGAGGCAGGCTGCGGCGTCCGTGGCCAGCGTTTCGCGGAACTGCGGCGAGCTGTTGCGGCGGGCCGCTTCCAGGTCGGCCAGTTTCAGGCCGCCGGCCGGCGGGCCGCCGTTGTTGGCCAGCTTGCGCGCGGTCTCGAAATCGACCATGGAGTAGGCGCTGCCGCGGCCCTCGGTGAGCGGGATGGCACGCAGCAGGCCCGGCGTGCGCGCCAGGATCCAGCTCAAATTGCCGATGCGCTGCTCGTTGTCGCCGTCCGCTTCGGGGAACAGGCCGTTGTACCAGTATTGCTCGCACAGCCCGGCCAGCACCCGGAAGCCCTCGGCCAGGCCGCGCAGGCCGTGCTTCTTGCCGCCGGCCTCGGTGAGCCACACGGCCAGGCGCAAGTCCTTGCTGCGCGTTTCAAGCAGCACGGCGCAGCGCTGCACCACGAAGCCCCAGTCGGCTTCTTTCAGGTCGGTGACCCACTCGCCCTGGTCAAGCGAAGGGTCGTCGAAGGTGCGCGCCTGGGCGATGGCGTCCAGCTCGGGAGAGAAGGCCAGGTCGTAGCCGCCCGGCTGGGCGTCGCTCACCGGCTTGAGGATTTGTTCTGCTGAAAACATGGTGACTTTCCTTATTGCTGCGCCAGGCGGAATTCGATACGGCGGTTGCGCGCGCGGCCCTCGGCGCTGTCGTTGCTGGCCACCGGGCGGTCCGGGCCCTGGCCCGAGGCGCTCAGCAGGTCGCCGTTGATGCCGTGGCTGGCGAGATAAGCTTTGACCGCCTCGGCGCGCGCCTGGCTCAGGCCCTGGTTGGTGGCGCGCAGGCCCACGCTGTCGGTGTGGCCGATGATGTCGACCTTGCGGCCTTTGAGCTTTTGCATGGCCGCCACCATCTCGTCGAGTACCTTGCGCCCTGCCGGCGTGAGGCTGGCCTGGCCGCTTTCGAATTCGACAATGCGGTTGGCCAGCGCGCTGTCCAGGATGCCCTGGTCGCTGGCCGACACGCGCAAGCCGTTGTTGACGGTGTAAGTGGGATTCAGGCTGAGCGCGGCCGCGCTGGCCAGCGCCTGGCGCTGGGCCTCGTTGGCCACCTCGCCGCGCAGGGTAACGGTGCTGCCGTCGATCTTGAGCTGGCCGCGGCTGATTTGCTTCAGGTCCGGCGTGATCAGCTTTTGCACGTAGGCGTTCCAGTTGGCCGGCGTGACCACCTGGCCGACCGAGATCTGGTCCACCACCTTGTCGGCGCCATAGACTTCACGCAGCTTGGCCAGCACGCTGGCCTTGCTGGCTTCGTCGGCGACGGTGCCGGTGGCGAGCACCTGGCCGGGCTGCGGCGCGGCTGGCGGCTGGGCGTGGGCGGGCAGCTGCGCTGCCGCGGCGGCGAGGGCCAGGAGTAAGAGGGCGGGGTAGCGCATGTTCAGGTTCCAATAAATGCCGCGTGCAGCGAGTCGAGCGCGGATTTGAGTGACAGATTGGGTTGCGACAGGTAGGTGGAGGCCTTCTTGCTGGCGTAGTCCGAGTCCACATGGTCTTCCACCCAGTCCAGCTGGTCGAAGGCGATGTGGTGCTCCAGCCCCACTTGCGGGTCCATGATGGCTTGCAGCGTGTGCGCCGAGGCGCCGCTGAAGCCCAGCACCAGCACCGGCCGCTGCGCCACGCGGGTGAGGAAGATGGCCAGCTCGAAGTCGGCGCGCGCCAGGAACGGCGTGATCAGGTGCATCCAGTAGGCCGCCACCAGGTTGCGGTACATGGGGTCGTTCGGCAGCGGCAGCAGCAAGCTCTTTTCCAGCCGGCTGGAGCTGCTGGCCAGCACCGGCTGCAGCAGCATGCCCAGGGCCAGCAGCATCTGGCGCACCGAGCCGGCGAAGCCGGCCTGCGACAGCATGGCGTCCAGGCCGCCGATGGTTTGCATCTCCATGAAGTCGTTGAAGGCGGCATCGTAGGCGGCCGGGCGCAGGTCCAGCTCCACCACGTGCGCCGCCGCCGCCTGCAGCGCGGAGCTCGGCTCGGAGGCTTGCAGCACGCCGGCGGTCAGGCTTTCCAGGCGGGTCCACAGGCGGCTGAGCACCAGCGGCGCGTTGGGCACGAAGCCGGCGGGTTCGGGCGCTTCCATGCTGCTCATCATGAGGAAGGGGAAGCGGCGGCTGGACTGGTCGCTGCTGGCCACGATGTGGCCGCCGATGGCGTGCCGGCGGCGCGGGCCGACAAAGGCGAAGTGCAGCGGCGCCAGGGCATCGTAGGTCAACTTCCAGCGTGCGTCGGCGCTGAGCAGGTCCATGGCCTGGGCCAGCCAGTCGTCCAGCACCTTGATCAGGGCCGGATTGTCGCTGCCTTTGACGAAGTCGCCACGGCTGGGAATCTTGCCGAAATAGCCGACGGCGGCGGGCGTGACGTGGCGGCTCATTGCTGCACCTCCGCGATGCGGGCGCCATTGGCGGCCATGGTGGACTGGGGCTGCGCCTGCTGCGGTGCAGTCATGCGCGGGCGTGGCGCGGCGCCTGGCGCCGGGGCTGGAACAGGCCCGGGAGCGGGGGCCTGGGCCGGCGCACCGGGGGCGCCGGCCGGGGCGGAGGCTGGGGCGGCGGCAGGAGCTGCACGCGGTGCGGCACCCTGCGCGGCGCCGGGCACGGCGGTCTGCGCGGGGGCGGCCGCGCCGGCCCCGCCGGCAGCTGCGGCGGCGGGCGCTTCGGCCACGGCCGGGACGACCACCGCGTCCGGCAGGCGCAGGCGCCTGAAGCCTGAGGCCTGCTGCGGCACCGGGGCCGGCGGCGGTGGGGCGGCGGCGTTGATTTTCAGGTTGGCGGTGACGGTGACGCCGGCGTTAATCCAGGTCAGCTCGAACACGCCGCCGTCTTTCTTCTTGCGGGTGGATGCGTCTATCATTTTCTTCAGGCCGAAGTGGCCGGTTTCGTTCAGGAGGACCACGGAGCGGCCTTCCGGGGTGATGGCGGTGATGCGCGCGCCGGGCACGCCCTGCGGGTTCGGCCACACCATGTGGACCCACGGCTGCGGCTGGCCGCGCCAGCGCAGCGCCTGGCCGTCGATCTCGATGGTGAATTCGCTGGCGCCGACCGAACCCAGCGCCTGCAGGTCGAAGCGTGTCTGCGCGTCGCCTTCGCTGGAGGCGGCCGCGTTGGCCACGCCGCCCGCGTTCAGCGGCGCCACCCAGGCCGGGAAGCTGGCCGACACGGTGGGCGCCAGGTTGATGCCCATATTGGCCCAGGTGCGGCTGCTCAATGTGTCGCCGCGGCGCACCACCAGCGGACCGACGGTGGAGGTGAAGAATTTGGCGATGGCCCCTTCCGGGCCGAAGATTTCGCCAATTTCCGCGTTGCTGGCCTCGGCTTTCGATTCGGTGGCGAACGGATACTTCAGCGCCAGGTTCTGGCGGAACGGCGTGAGCACCTGGGCCGCCCACACCTTGTTGATTTCCTGCTCGGCGGGGCGCACGATGACGGCGAAGGTCTGCATCAGCGGACGCACCAGGATCGGGCGCAGCGACTGCTTCTGCGCGTCCGTCATCCCGGTCAGCATCTGTTCGTCCACGTAGCGCAGCGCGTCGGCCAGTTCGGAGCCGCTGCCGTCCAGCGTCTGCTGCATCAGCTGCTTGGCGCCGGGACCCGGGTCACCCTGGTTCTTGATCTGGTTGAAGCGGCCGCGCAGCTTGGCCAGCTGTTCCATATAGCCGCGCATCAGCGAGGCGTCGTTGTCCTTGGCCACCACCAGGCGCGCCACGCCGGCGAACTCGCGGCCGACAGGGCCCAGCGGCAGCGCGGCGTTCTGCGCCGACGCGGCAGGCAGGTTGACGTTGATCTGCGATGGCTTCTGGCGCAAGATGGTTTCGCGGAACCAGCCGGACACGCCGCGTTGGGCGCGCTGCATGCCGGCGTCCAGCAGCGAGGGGTTGTCCCACGAGGTCTGCTGGTAGACGGTGGAGATCAGCTTGTTCAGCGGCGAGAGCTGCGGATCGCCCAGGCGGTTCATGGCCGAGGCGGCCGTTTCGAAGCCGTCCAGGTCGCGGATGGTTACCCCCTGCACGAACTTCTGCCATTCCTTGGCGTAGTCGTTCTTGTACAGGTCCACCAGCGCCTTCTGGATCTGCTCCGGGCTGCCTTCCAGCGTCAGGTCGTCCTTGGAGGCGGTCTTCAGCACCCAGTCCGCGCTTTGCAGTTCGCGGTTGGCGGCGTCGCGGAAGGCGTCCTGCACATAGCCTTCCCACGCCTCGCGGGTGAAGCTGCCGGGGATGGCGTAGCTGCCCAGCATGAGCTCCTTGTCCTGCTCGCCGACGATGCGCGCCACCGTCATGGACGGATAGCGGGTGGCGGCGCGCGCCTTCACGTCGGCGTACACGCGTTCGCGCGCCGGCATGCCGCGCACCACGCGGCGCAGCTTGTCGCGGTTCTGGTCGACCAGGGCCAGCTTGTTGTCCAGCGTGGGCCAGGAGGTGTCGTTGATCTGCGCCAGGTGGAAGGAGATCATGCGTTCGGCGCTGCGTATCATCTGCTCGCGCGGCATGGCGCCGCGATTGGCGTCCAGCCACACGCGCCAGAAGCGGGTCAGCTGGTCGCTCAGGTGGCCGGCTTCGGCGCGCGATTTATCGCCCAGCATCAGATAGGTTTTCAGCGCGTTGTAGGCGTCTTCCGCGTTGTTCGGCGAGGCGTCCTTGAACTGCTGGGAGCCCTGGGCCACGGTGGCGGCCGCGCCCCCGGCGGCCGGCGCTGCCGCGTCGGCGGCGTTGGCCGCCCGCACGGACGGCTGCATCGGTTCGGTGCTGCTGTTGACCTCCGACAGGAAGGCTTCCAGCGACTGGCCCACGGGCGTGAGCATCACTTCCCGCACGCCGTGGAAGTACTCTTCGCGCAGCTTGCGTTCCAGCGTCTGGCCCTGGTACAGGCCCAGGCTGAGCGACAGCGGACGGCTTTGCTTGTAGTTGTCCAGCTGTTCGATGCGGTCCTGCAGCACTTCCAGCGCCTGGAAGCGCGATTGCAGGTCGAAGCGCTTGTCCTGCAGGCGCACGGCTTGCTGCAGGTCCGCTTCCACGTTGGCCACCAGCTGGCGGTTGTTCATGTAGGACCAGCTCCAGCCGCCCAGCGCCAGGCCGACGAAGGCGGTAGCGGCGAAGAAGGCCGCGTAGCGCATGCGCGTTTGCGCCGGGCTGGCGTATTGCGCCACCAGGTTCTTGTCGGCGAAGATCACGGTGCGGAACAGGTTGAGCAGGAAGTAGCCCTTTTGCTGGTAGGCGCCGTCGGCGTGCTGCGGCTGCAGCTTCAGGTCGAAGCGGCGCGCCACGCGCTGCGACGAGGCCGATACGGCCTCGCCTTCCTGCAGCGCGCTGGTGAAGTAGAAGCCCCGGAACACCGGCTTGAACTGGAACGGGTTTTCCTCGAACAGGGTGGCGACGAAGGTGCGCAGCGGACCCTTGATGGAGGCGAATTCGAGCGGGAAGGTGAACACGCCGGGCGGCATGCGCTCGCGCCACTGCAGCGCCATGCTGGCGCGGCTCATGTCCTTCAGGCCGTCGTGCAGCTCGTCGAAGCGGGCGTCGAACTGGTCCAGCACCTGGGTGCTGGTGGTGTGCTGGCTGTAGGGCAGGGTGGCGCCCCAGACGCGGTCGCGCTCGCCCAGTTCGCTGTCCTGGAAGAACTCGTTGAAGCCGTTGATCAGGTCGGCCTTGGTGAACACCACGTACACCGGCGCGTGCACGGCCAGGCGCTCGGTCACTTCCTGCACCCGCTGGCGCAGGTTCTTGGCCAGGTTGATGGCGAACTCCGGGCGGTTGCCCGCCAGTTCGGCCACGCTGACGGCGATGATGATGCCGTTGATGGGCGCCTTCTTGCGGTACTTTTTCAGCAGGTCGAGGAAGCCGAACCACTCGGCGCGGTCTTCGTCGGCCACCGAGTAGCGGCCTGCCGTGTCGAGCAGGATGCCGTCGGTGGTGAAGAACCAGTCGCAATTGCGCGTGCCGCCCACGCCCTGCACGATCTTGCTGTCGGCGAAGGGGAACTGCAGGCCGGAGCTGGCGATGGCGGTGCTCTTGCCGGCCGCCGGATTGCCGATCACCATATACCACGGCAGCTCGTACAGCGCGGCGTTGCCGGAGAACTGGCCCAGCTTGGACTGCTTGATGGTGGTGATGGCCTCCAGCATGCGCTTGCGCAGCGCATCGGTTTCCTGGCGCTGCACCGCGTCGGCCTTGGGTGAAGGCTGGTTGACCTGCTGCTCCAGCATGTCGCCCAGCTGGCGCGACTTGCGCTGGTGGCGCTGGCGCCTGAGCAGCCAGACCACGGCGCCGACGGCCAGCGCCAGCGCGAAGATGGTCCAGGCCAGCGAAGCGGGCTGCTGCAGCAGGGCCGCGCCGATCAGCAGGAAGGCGGCCAGCGCGATCCAGCCGACCAGCAGCAGGAAGGCGCGCGAGGTGAAGAATTGCCGGAGTGTTTGGGTAGTCATATTGGTCTTGGTTGAGGTCAAGCTGGTGTTGCGGAGGTTGCGTTGTCCATGTCGTCCGATGCGGGCCGGATCAGGGCGGCGCAGCGCAGGTAAGGATCTTCGTTGGCGATGCACAGCACCGGCGCGCCGCGCTCCTGCACTTCGTGCCGGGCCAGCGCCAGCGCGGCCAGGAAGCCGGCATTGCCGGCCTGGCCGGTGGCGTTGCCCAGCGCGAGAATGTCCTGTGCCGGATCGAGCTTGGGCTGCACCGCCTGGGCGGCCGCCATCATTTCCATCAGGCGCGTGCTGCGGTGGCCGGTGTCGGCCACGATCAGCGGCACCTCGGCGCTGTCGGCCAGCGGCTGCATGGCCTGCTGCGCGAGTTCCTTCAACACGGCGCAGTCGCCGTTGCGCGCCTGCGCCACGTCGTTCGGGCGCTGGCCGGCGGCCACCGGCGCCAGCATGGGGTAGGGGCCGTCGTGCAGCAGGGCGGCCTGCTCGGCATCCAGCAGCAGCAGGCCGGCGGCCGCCTCGCCGGGCATGGCCCCTTGCGGGCGGGCCGCCGTAAACAGGCTGCCGTTCGAGGACCAGGCGTCCACGGTGGCGTCGCCCAGGTGGGAGGTGCAAGCGAGCAGCACGGCCACGCATGGCTCGCCGCTTTGCTGCAGCGCGGCCAGGACCGGGCCCGGATGCTGGCCGGGGCGGGTGTTGACGGCGATGCGCTGCTGCGGCCAGCCGGCCTGTTCGATATGGTGGCTCAGCCAGCGGCCGGCCACGTCGCGCCATTGGCTGTTCCACTCGGGCGGCAGCAGGGCGATCAGCTGCAGCGTGGGCACCGCGTTGAGCGCGCGCGCCGCCTGCGCCGCCGTGCCGTGGCCGGCCAGGGCGTTGTCGGCAGCCGTTGCGGCTTCGCTCACGCGCGGGTGGGCGGCGGCCGCTTCGGCCAGGTGCAGCACGGCCGGCGTGGCCAGCGCCATGGCGCGCCAGAATTCGTCGCGCGCGTATAGCGCGGGCTGGCCCTGGGCGGCCAGCCACTCGCTGATTTCCTGCTCGGTGTTCTGCTCGTCGACGCCTTCGGCGCGCGCGCACATCACGGGGTAGCCGTCGTCGTCGTACAGTTCCTTGTCCAGGTCCGGGCGGGCCTTGTTGTCGGCCAGGGCGCCGGCCAGCGCTGCGGCGCTGTCGCCGTGCGGCGCATGCAGCGCGGCGGCGGCGATGGCCAGGCTGGCTGGCGCTGCGGCGCCGTCGGCCGCGGCCGTCGCGGCAGCGCCCGCGGCTGCGGCGCCGGCGCCGCCGGCGGCAGGGGCGGCGGGTTCGGCGGCGCGCGCGCTCCAGGCGGACGCGCCCTTGCGCACCAGCCAGTAGCCCAGCAGCAGCGACAGCGGCAGCGCCACCAGGCAGGCGGCCAGGTCGCCGGTGTCCGGCATGCGGTTGGTGCTGCGCCAGTACCATACGGCGCCGGTCCAGCTGACGCCAAAGGCCAGCACCGACAGCAGGATCCCTTTCATCCAGGCGTTCATGCGCGTTACACCTTGTCGACGGTGGCTTGCTGGCTGGCGATCAGCGTGGCGCCGCAGCTGGTCATGTCGCCCTGGCGGGCAACCGGTTTGCCGTCCACCAGCATGCTGGCGTCGCCGGTGACGATGACCATGGCGCCGTGCAGCGGGCACACCACCTTGTCGCCGATGCGGGCAATGGGGATGCCGCCGCTGTCGCTGTGCGGCGATGCCTCCACCACGGCGCCGCCGTGGGTATGCTTGTCTCCCAACCTGATCAATGGCCCGGCCATAGTATTCTCCTGTCTATCGTTTCATTACGCCGGCCACGCGCAGTTCCGTGTGGCCGAAGTCGCGCATCTTCCAGCGGCCGCCCCAGGTCAGCCCCAGCGATTCAGCCACTTCTCCATACAGTTCGTACCCCCGCATGGCCCAGGGATCGCGCTCGCTGATCACCAGCTTGCCGTTCCGGACGAAAGCGCAGTCCGCCGCCAGGCCGTACTGGTGCCAGCTCTGGAACGCCGCCGCGTTGGTCACGCCCGGTCCCAGCGCGGCCAGCGTGTTCTGGCGCTCCGGGCTGCGGTAGCCTTCCAGCAGCGCCATCTCGTAGCCGTGGCGCTCCTTCATGATGCGGAACGCCATCAGCAGGCGCTGCGCATAGGCCTTGTCCAGCATGACCCAGTCGCGGCTGGCGCTGGCGATCATGGGCCGCTCCAGCTGCACTTCGGCCGTGGTGAAGGCCAGCGGCGGCAGCGCGGGCGGCGGCACCAGCTGCTCGCCTTCCAGCAGGCCGGCGACCTGCGGATTGATCTCCCGCGTGGACGCCTCGAAGCCGCTGAGGCTGGGCTTGCTCCCCGCCAGCAGCGCCACCGCCGGCGGCAGGCACACCAGGGCCAGGCCTGCGCCGCACAGCAAGTAATGGCGGCGCAGGAAGGCGCCCCATTCAGCCAGTTGCGCGCGGCCGCTGCGCTGCAGTTCCAGGGCGCCGTCTTCCTGCCGCTGGGCGATCGCCGCGAGGCGGCGCCGCCAGCGCACCCCGGCCCGTTCCAGCGCGCCCATCAGCAGCTCGCGGCCAGCCGGAAACAGCACCAGCCAGCTCAGCAGGCATGCCAGTAGGAAATACATCGCCACCGCCAGAAGAAACACGCTGTACCTCGCCGTCCGGTCAAAAATTATCTTAAAAGCATTGCCGTGAGTATATATTTAGTTTCTGACAATCCCGCGCACGATTGAATTATTTCGTGCGCCGGTGGGTGCGTTCCGTTGCCGTTCTGCTATGCGCCACGATTTTCTTGTTTCAGGTAAAGTCGCGAAAATTACTAAGGAGGCAACTTTGCAACACGACGAGCCGCGTAGGCCGGGAGCAGCCCGGCCCAGCCTTTTGTCTGCCGAGCCGCAGGCGGAAGCAGCCCGGACCAACATCCTGGGCAACCTGGAAAGCGGGAAGAAGAAGCCGGCGCCCGCTGCCGCGCCTGCCTCCGGCGCGAGACCGTCCGGCATGGGCAAGGGCACGCTGTGGGGCGGCGCCGCGCTGGCGGTCGCGCTGCTTGGCGGTGGCGCCGCTTGGCTGGCCGCCGAACCGGGCAGTGCCACCAGCCAGGCCCTGGCCGACCATGCGCCACCAGCGCAGCCTGCGCCGGCGCCTGCCGCTGTGGCGGTTGCGGACGGCGCCGCTGACACGGCGGCCGCCGCCACCGATGGCGCCGCCGCGCCGGCAGCCGGCGCCAGTATCGGCGCGCCCGGCGCTGCGCTGGCAGCGGCTGCCGCCACCGGCGCTGCGCTGGCCGCCGGCGGCACGGCGCCGTCCGCCGCTGCCGCTCCGGGCAACAGCGCCGACCTGGTCGCTGCCCTGGCGGCGCCATCGAAGCCCTCCAGCGCCGCCGCCATACAGGAAGAAAAGCCCGAGAAGCAGCAGTCGCTGCGCGAGATGCTGAACGCACCATCGCCTGCCAAGGCCAAGTCCCCGGAACCCAGGCTGGCCAGGAATGACGGCAAGCGTGCCAAGGCGGAAAAGCCGGGCCGCAACCCCGACAAAGCCGGCGCCAAGACCGTCGCCAAGACCGCCCCGCGCAGCACGAAAGCCGCGCCGCCCGCCAAGGCCAAGCAGGCGCCGGCGCCTGACAGCGACGTGGCGCTGCTGGCCGCGCTGGTGGCCCACACCCAGGCCGCGCGCCCGTCCGGGCAGCCCGAGACCTTGTCGGTGAAGCTGAAACAGTGCCGCCAGCTGAGCACCAAGGGCGCCGAACAATGCCGCGTCCGCACCTGCGCCAGCGCGAAGGACGATCCGCTGTGCAAACCGGTGGTGACGGCAGCGGTGGATGGAGCGTTCCCATGACGCCCGCCGCCGTGGCGCAGATCGCTGCGAGCCTGGCGCAGTTTTCCAGCGCCACCCGGCTGTACGCGCTGCGCCTGCCTGACGGCGCCGCCGTGCCGGACGCCGGCGAGCTGTTGGTGGAAGCCTTTGTGGCGGACGAGCAGCTGCAGGAAACCGGCGCGCGCGACGTCATCGTGCTGTCGACCAGCGCCTTTGTCGACTTGCGCCAGCTGGTGGGCAAGGCGGCCGCGCTTGAAATCTCGCTGGCCGACGGCAGCCGCACCGCCTTCGGCGGCGAGATCACGCAGGCGGCCATGCTGGGCAGCGAAGGCGGCATGGCGCGCTACCGGCTGCGCCTCACGCCGTGGCTATGGCGCCTGGGCCAGGCGCGCAACAGCCGGGTATGGCAGGACAAGGCGGTGCTGGACATCGTGGGCAGCGTGCTTGACAGCTATGGCGGCGCGCGCTGGCGCGTCAGCGACGACGTGGCGCCTTTCATGGAAGGCGTTGCCCCGCGCAGCTACTGCTGCCAGTACCGCGAAACAGACCTGGACTTCGTGCGCCGCCTGCTGGCCGAGGAAGGCCTGGGCTGGCGTTTCGAAGACGGCGAGGAAGGCCAGAGCCTGGTGATCCACGCCGACACGCTGCAGCGCAGCGCCATCCCCGAAGACAGCAGCAGCGCCGCCGGCGAAGGCGTGCGCTTCCACGGTGTGCGGCCCGGTGAACGGCAGGACACGGTGCAGGCCCTGCAGGCGCGGCGCAAGGTGGCGTCGTCGCTGGCCACCCTGCAGAGCTACGACTACAAGGGCAAGCGCGCGGTGGGCGCAGCGGCGCCGTCGACCTTGCGCGCCGGCGCCAGCCTGCCGCCGCTGGAAGACTACGACTTCCCCGGCCAGTACGCCTGGGCCAACGCCGGCCAGGCGCAGCGCTACGCCGGGTTCCAGATGCAGGGCCGCGAAGCACGCAGCCAGTTGTGGCAAGGCCGCTCCACGGTGCGCACGCTGCGCGCCGGCACCATGCTGCGCATTTCGCAGTGCCCGCTGGCAGGCGCGCCGGATGGCTACACGGTGCTGCGCGTGCTGAGCGTGGGCGTCAACAATCTGCCGGCGCCGGTGCAGCAGGGTCTGGCCGAGCTGTTTGGCCCCATCCCGGAGCTGTTGCAGGAGCACTCGGCGCAGGACTGGCCGGACGGATTCGCCTTGACGCTGGCGCAGGCGCGCGAGAGCGGCTATGCCAACCACTTCGAAGCGGTGGCGGCGCACACGCCGTGGCGCCCGCAGTTGCCGGGCAGCGGCGGGCGCAGCCATCCCAAGCCGACCGCCATGGGGGCGCAAAGCGCCATCGTGGTCGGGGCGGACGGCGGCGACAGCGCGCAGGGCGCGGACGAACTGTATTGCGACCGGCTGGGCAGGGTGCGCATCCGCTTCCACTGGCAGGCAAGCGGCGACGCCACATGCTGGGTGCGGGTGGCGCAGCGCGCAGCCGGCGGCGGCATGGGTAGCCAGTTCCTGCCGCGCATAGGGCAGGAAGTGCTGGTGCAGTTCCTGGAGAACGATATCGATCGGCCCATCATCGTCGGCGCGCTGTACAACGGCCAGGGCGAGGGTGGGCAGGCGCCCACGCCGGGCGGCAAGCCCGCCGCAGCGGCCGGCGCGGCCGGCTTGTTCGGCCGCGCGCACGACCATGCGCCGTCCGCGCAGGGCAACCTGGCCAACGGCCACGCGCCGCTATGGCACGGCGCGGCGGCCGGCACTGGGGAGCACCGCAGCGCAGCGTCCCAGTGGGGCGTGCGCAGCAAGGAGTTCGGCGGCGCCGGCTACAGCCAGCTGCTGTTCGACGACACCGATGGGCAGGGCCGCGTGCAATTGCGCTGCAGCCACGCCGCCAGCGAATTGAACCTGGGCCACCTGGTGCACGGCGCCGACAACTACCGTGGCAGCCTGCGGGGCCTGGGGGCGGAGTTGCGCACCGAGGCCTATGGCGCGGTGCGCGGCGGCGCCGGCCTGCTGGTGACCAGCTACGCCATCTCGCACGCGGCAGGCGCGCGCGAACCGGCCGGCGACAACACGGCCGGCATCGCGCTGATGAAACAGGCGGCGCAACTGGGCGAATCGTTCAGCAAGGCGGCCGCCACGCACCAGACGGTGGTTTACGCCAGCCATGCGGGCGCGGCCCGCGCGGGGGGCAGCCGGCTGGACGAAGGCGCCGCGCCGCTGAAGGCGCTGCAGGCCGCCTTGTCCGGCATGGTCGGGGACGCCAGCCTGGAGGCGGCGCAAGCGGACGCCGAAGCCCGCAGCACCGGCGCCGGCGAGGGCAAGCTGCCGCACAGCAGCGCCGCGCTGCTGGCCGTCAGCGCCAGGGCTGGCCTGGGTGTGACGGCGGGGCAGGGCGTGCAGCTGGCCAGCGGGGAAACCGTCAGCCTGATGAGCGGCGGCGACAGCCAGTTCGCCAGCGGTGGCCAGTTGCGCGCGCATAGCGGCCAGGCGCTGGGCGTGCTGGGCGGCGCGGTCAAGGCCGGCGAGGATGGCATCGGCCTGCAGATGGTGGCGGCGGCGGATGCGATCGACGTGCAGGCGCAGGCCGATACGCTGGCGCTGCAGGCGCGCGACGATGTGCAGGTGGTGAGCGCGAACGCGCACGTCGACTGGTCGGCTGCGAAGAGCATCAAGCTGGCCACGGCGGGCGGCGCCAGCATCGTCATCGACGGCGGCAACATCGTGGTGTCCTGTCCCGGCAAGCTGACCATCCATGCCGGGAAAAAGAGTTTCTCCGGCCCGGCCAGCATGGGGGCGGAAATGCCGCAGCTGCCACGCGGCGCCATGCGCTTCGACGAGAAGTTCCAGCTGCTCGATCCGGCCGGCGACCCGGTCCGGAACATGCGCTACGCCATCACGAAAGCGAACGGCGCGCGTATCGAGGGCGTGACCGATGACAGCGGCATGATCCCGCTGCAGCAAGGCTTCAGCCCGGAAGACCTGAAGATCCAGATCCTGGGCAAGCTCAAATAGTCCGCATGGCTCAAACAGCGCATCAGCTGGCGCTGCCGCCTTGCAGCTTCGCTTCCAGGTCTTCGATGGCGTCCTTGATGCCCTCGAAGAAGTCCCAGTCGGCCAGGATGCGGTCGTTGTAGCTGAAGTCCGCGCCGTATAGCAGCGCGTACGGCAGCGCGTGGTAGGTCAGCCGGTGGATGGCATGGCCATCCGCGCCGCTGATGCGCAGGGTGTTGTAGCCGTTGCGTCCAGGCGTGGCGGCCAGCTCGATGCGCAGGCCATGGCGCATATCCTCCAGCCGCTCGCCGTCGCCGCCGCCGTGGCGGAACAGCGCATGCCGGCGCTGGTCCGGCATATGCAGCACCAGCACGCCCTCCGGCGTCCAGTACATGCAGTACATGCGCTGCTCTTCCAAGGTATAGGTGCCCGGAATGGGGGCGCTGCGGCGGTAGGCCGTGGACAGCGCCGACACGGCCGGATGCCGGCCTTCGTCGACGTAGCGCCAATGCCCGGTGGCGGGCTCGAAGTCGATCACGTCGCCGGACGTGTGATGCCGGTACAGCAGCAATTTACGCGGCCGGCCCGGATTCGCTCAGGCCTGGCTGGCGACGTGCATCTGCCGCGCGGCGGCCGCATGCGCCGGATCGTGCAGCGGGTCCTGCAGCGGATTTTGCAGCGGCGTCTCGGCGGCTGCCAGGGGGACCGCCACCGGCAGCGGTTTGATGGCTTGCTGGGCCAGGGTGCGCAGCAGGGGGAAGCCAGGCGCCGGTGTGTGGGAGCCTGGATCGGCGCGTCCTTCGGCCACCGACTGCAGCAGCGGGTAAGGGCCTGCGCCAAGCAGCGCGGCCTGTTCCGTGTCCGCCAGCAGCAGCGCTGCGGCGCCTTCGCCCGCTTGCGCACCGCAGGCCAGCAGCAAGGCCAGGCATGGCTGTGTGCTGTGTTTGAGCGCCGTCAGCACCTGGGTGGGATGCTGGTTGCGGCGCGCATTGCGGTCCACTTGTTCCACTGGCCAGCCTGCGCTCACCAGCTGGTGCTGCAGCCAGCGCCCGGCGGCGTCGCGCCACGGGCCTTTCCACTCCGCCGGCAGCAGGGCGATCAATTGCAGCCTGGGCAGGGCGGCTTCGGACGGCTGCGCCAGGCCCTTGTGCGCGCCGGCCATCGTGGCCAGTTCGCGCGTCGCGGACGTGGCCAGCGCCAGCGCGCGCCAGAAGTCGGACGGGGCGTCCAGCTTGCCCTGGCCGGTGGCTTTCATCCAGGCCGTGGTTTCCGCGCGTAGCGCGTCTTCGTCCACTTGCTCGCCCATGGCCGCGCCGATCAGGCGCAGCGGAATGGCGGGCGGCTTGGGCGCGGCCGCCGGCTGCGCAGGCGTGACGGCTGCGGCACCCTTGCGGCGCGGCCATAGTTTCAGCACCGATAAGAAAATGTCTTTCAGTGAGGCTTGCATAGCGTCGTCCCTGTACGTGTTTCACTCAGTATAACTTAGGTTTCTGATAAGAGACACTCTATTGCAGAGATGCTTTTTCATCATGGCTTAATATTTGCATAATCCAAATAACCAGTTCCACCAAGAAAGTGATCGACAGTTACTAGCGGCTGCGATAAAGTGCCGCATTCATGCTGGATTCCCCATGGCAGGCCCAAGAAGCGCCTGTCCTCACCCGGTTACCTTTGGTTAGCCTCCGCCATAGCGGCTGGCATGTTGCCCTGTCGCGGAAATACAAATAATACGCAATGCTGAACTTCCGTCCGCCCGTTCGCCTGGCTATCAGGCTGCTATGCTGCCTGCTGTGCGCCTGCGCGTGGCCGGGATTGGCGCCAGCGCGCGAGCTGGTGGTGATCGTGTCGGCCAGGAGTCCGGTCACCGCCCTCGAGGCGCGCCAGGTGGCGGACATCTTCCTGGCCGAGGCGGCACGCTATCCGGGCGGCGCCGAGGCAGTGGCGGTGGACCAGAAACTGGGCTCGCCGGTACGCAATGAATTCTACGCCAAAGTCGCGGCGCGCACGCCGGAATCGATGAAGGCCCACTGGACCAAGATGATGTTCACCGGGCGCGGCCAGCCGCCGCGCGAAGCGGCCGGCAACGCCGCCGTGCGCCGCATGGTTGCCGCCGACCCCGCATTGATAGGCTATATCGACCGCGCCGCGCTGAACGCGAGCGTGCGCGCCGTGCTGGTGGTGAAGTGATGGCGCGGCTGGATCACAAGAGCGGCGCCGCCAAGCGTGCGCGCTGGCTGCGGCTGGGACTCGAAACCTATGTGACCTTGCCGCTGTTTACGGCGCTGCTGCTGGGCGCCATCTGGGTCTTTACTTTCCATTTTATCGGCATCGAGCGCGAACTGGCCGCCAAGGGCGCCGCCGATTCGGTGCGCGAGCTGGTCGATACTTACGAGGCGCAAGTGGCGCGCAACCTGGGCGGAATAGACCAGAGCCTGAAAGTGATCGCCTACGCCGCCGAGCGCAAGGGCGCGGCGGACGCGCTGGCGGAGCTGAACCAGCATGGCCTGCTGCCGTCGGCACTGGTGTTCGCCATCAGCATTGCGGACGCGCAGGGCCAGGTGGTCGCCCGCAGCCCCGTGGCGCGGCCGGTTTCGGTGGCGGACCAGCCTTATTTCAAGCAGCACCGGGAAGCGCCGGGGCACGCCGCCATCGTCGGCGAAACCGTGCGCGACGCCGCCAGCGGCGACGCGCGCCTGCATTTCACGCGCCGCCTTGACGACGCGGCAGGCCAGTTCGCGGGCGTGGCCGTGATCGAAGTCGATCCCGCTTATTTTACCAGCGGCTACGAGCGCCGCCGCCAGGGCGAACAGGGCGCGCTGGCGCTGGTGGGCAACGACGGCGTGGTGCGCGCGCTGCGCGTGGGAGACAAAGTGAGCTGGGGCCAGCAGCTGGACCTGCGCGCCGAAGTGGGTGCCAGCCTGTCCAATTCCTGGGACGGCGTGGCGCGTTACACGATGGCGCGCCCGCTGCACGGTTTCGCGCTGACCGCGCTGGCCGGCTTGTCCGAGCGCGAGCAGCTGGCCGTGTTCGAGCGGCGCCGCGTGGCCAGCCTGTGGGAAGCGGGCGTGGCCAGCGCAGTGCTGCTGTTGCTGGCCGCGCTGCTGTGGGTCTGGATCTGGCAGGGCGCCATGGCGCGCCGCCGCATCCGCAACGCGCAGGAGACCTATGCCGCCGCCTCCGAGGCGAGCATGGACGCCTTTTTCGTGCTGCGCGCGCTGCGCGACCGGCGCGGCGTGGTGACCGATTTCGACATCGCCGACGCCAACGGCCGCGCCGAGGCGCTGTCCGGCCTGACCCGCGCCCAGCTCAAGGGCATGACCTTGTGTTCCTGGCTGCCGCAGGTGCGCGTGAGCGGAAAGTTCGAAACGCTGGCCCATATCGCCCAGGTGGGCGGGGTATACCAGGAGGAGCAGCGCAACGGCATGCCGCAGCTGCACGCCAACTGGCTGCACTGGCAGGTGGTGGGCGTGGACGGCGGCGTGGTGGCCATCGTGCGCGACATCAGCGAGCGCAAGCTGGCCGAGGAACGCATCGTCCACATGGCGCACCACGACAGCCTGACCGGCCTGCCCAACCGCAGCCTGATCGCGGACCGCCTGCAGCAAGCCATCCTGCACGGCGAGCGCAACGACCTTGAAGTGGCGGTAGCCTTCATCGACCTGGATAGCTTCAAGGTGGTCAACGATGGCCTGGGCCACACCGCCGGCGACCAGCTGCTGACCGAGGTGGCGGCGCGCATGACGGCTTGCGTGCGCCGGCACGACACCGTGGGCCGCTTCGGCGGCGACGAGTTCGTGCTGGTGCTGCCCGAGCAGCGCGACAGCGGCGGCGCGCTGATGCTGCTGCTGGAGAAGATCCGCGAGGCCGTGATACGCCCGGTGGTGCTGGGCGGGCAGCCGGTGCAGGTGAGCTGCAGCATCGGCGTGGCGATGTATCCGCGCGACGGCAGCGACGCCGACACCTTGCTGATGAACGCGGACGCCGCCATGTACCGCGCCAAGGACACCGGCAAGAACAATGTGCAGTTCTATACCCAGGAGATGAATTCCACCCTGGAGGAAAAACTGGACCTGATGGACGGCCTGCGCAGCGCGCTGGCCGAGGAGCAGTTCCGGGTGCAGTACCAGCCCAAGGTGAACCTGGACAGCGGCCTGGTGTTCGGCGTGGAAGCGCTGCTGCGCTGGCAGCATCCGGTGCGCGGCATGATGGCGCCGGACCAGTTCATCCCGCTGGCCGAGGAGAGCGGCGCCATCGTGCCGATCGGCGAATGGGTGCTGCTGACGGCGTGCCGGCAGGCGCGCGCCTGGCAGACCGCCGGCTTGCCGCCGGTGACGATCTCGGTCAACGTGTCGGCGCGCCAGTTCGACGATGCGCGGCTGGTGATGCGGGTGCGGCGCGCGCTGGAACTGAGCGGCCTGGCGCCGCAGTGGCTGGAGCTGGAAGTGACCGAAAGCCTGCTGATGCGCGACCTGCAGCAGGCCATCGACAAGATGCGCGAGCTGAAGGCAATGGGCATTTCGCTGTCCATCGACGATTTCGGCACCGGCTACTCCAGCCTGGCCGCGCTCAAGTCCTTCCCGATCAGCAGCCTGAAGATCGACAAGTCCTTCGTGCGCGACCTGGACGTGAGCAGCGACGACCAGGCCATCGCGCGCGCCATCATCTCGCTGTCGCACCAGCTGCAGCTGCGCGTGATCGCGGAGGGCGTGGAGACGGTGCAGCAGCGCAGCTTCCTGCAGGAGAGCGGCTGCGACGACATGCAGGGCTATCTGTTCAGCCGTCCGGTGGCGCCGGAACTGATCCGGGCCATGCTGGAAGCGCAGGCGGAAGCCGCCGGCTCCTGACGGCGCATTGTTCGGCGCCGGCTCGCGGCGCGGCCCCATGCGCTACAATTGCTAAATTGCATCTTCAGACACCAGCAGCCATGAGCCAAGAATTCTCCAACGATATTTACACCGAACCGTCCAACGTCGACGTCAACACGCTGGCCAACCTGGGGCCGCTGACCGCGATGGCCGGCATCTTCGAGGGACAGCGCGGCCTGGACATCAAACCCAAGGTGGACGGCCCGCGCAAGCAGGCCTATGTGGAGCGCATCGAGCTGCAGCCGATCGACCCGGTGACCAACGGCCCGCAGCTGTTCTACGGCCTGCGCTACGTCATCCTGATCACCAAGCCTGAGCAGGTGAAGACTTACCACGAGCAGGTTGGCTACTGGCTGTGGGAACCTGCCACCAATACCGTGATCCAGACGCTGGCCATCCCGCGCGGCCAGATCGCCATGGCCTCCGGCACCGCCGCGCCGGACGCTAAGAGCTTTGAACTGGTGGCCTACCGCGAGTCCGACACTTACGGCATCCGTTCCAATCCCTTCCTGGAGTTCGGCTTCAAGACGGTGGAATACCGCATCAAGGTCACCATCAACGACGACGGCACCTGGGGCTACGAGGAAGACACCGTGATGCTGATCCGGGGCAAAGAGGACGAGCCCTTCCACCACATCGACCGCAACCTGCTGCACAAGGTGGCCGAGCCGACGCCGAACCCGCTGGCGCGCTAAGGCGCGTCAGGCCGGCTTGCCGGCCATGCCCCGTTCCTCGGGGCGCAGCGTGAGCACCGCCACGCCGCTGGCCGTGACGGCCACGGTGTGCTCGAACTGCGCCGACAGCGAGCCGTCGCGCGTCACCACGGTCCATCCGTCCGCCTCGGTCCGCACGCTGCGGCCGCCCCGGTTGAGCATGGGCTCGATCGTGAACACCATGCCTTCTTGCAGGGGCAGGCCGGCGCCCCGGTCGCCGAAGTGCAGCACCTTCGGCTCCTCGTGCATCTCGCGGCCGATGCCGTGGCCGCAAAACTCACGCACCACCGAATAGCCGTTGCGCTTGGCGTGCCGCTCGATCGCCCAGCCGATGTCGCCGAGGCGGGCGCCGGGGCGCACCGCGCGGATGCCTTTCCACATGGCTTCGTAGCAGGTCTGGACCAGCCGCCGCGCGGCGGGGCTGACGTCGCCGATCAGATAGGTCTTGCTGGAGTCGGCGATGTAGCCGTGCTTTTCCAGCGTGATGTCCAGATTGACGATGTCGCCATCGCGCAGCACCACCGAGGCCGAGGGCACGCCATGGCAGACCACCTGGTTGACCGACGAATTGAGCACAAAGCCGTAGCCGTACTGGCCCTTGCTGGCCGGCCGCGCCTGCAGTTCGTGCACGATGAAACGTTCCACCATGGCATCGATCTGCAGCGTTGACATGCCGGCCAGCGGCGTGCGGTCCAGCAGCCCGAACACGCAGGCCAGCAGCCGGCCGGATTCGGCCAGCAAGGCCAGCGCCTCGGGGTGCTTTGTCATGCCGCCGGGATTGCTTAAATTTCCCATTGGATTTCCTTTTATATGATCAATATACAAATCGTATACGTTTCGTATAATAACTTCAATCAAAAAAGGGAATTTTTAGCGCGCGAAAGCGCTGCGCATACATGATCTTGCTAAAATAGCCAGCTTGCGGCAGTGGCCAAGGAGGGATGGCGATGGCAAAGCGGCTGATCATAGAAGGGCGGGTGCAGGGCGTGGGCTACCGGGCCACGTTGGCCAACGAAGCGGCGGCGCTGGGCCTGCAAGGCTGGGTGCGCAACCGCAGCGATGGCTCGGTGGAAGCCGTGGTGGACGGCGACGCGCAGGCGGTCGACGCCATCATCGCCTGGGCCAGGCGCGGCCCGCCCGCCGCCGTGGTATCGAAGGTCGCCATCGAGGACACCGAGCCGCCGCCGCGCGGCACGTTCAAGATCACAGCAAGCCACTAAGGCACAGGAAGTGCACGCATGAAAACCCAATACTACTGCGCAAGCAGCCTGGATGGCTTCCTCGCCACCGAGGACGATGCGCTCGATTGGCTGTTCCCGCTGGGCGACGTGAACGATTCCAGCTATCCCGAATTCATCGCGGACGTGGGCGCGCTGGCGATGGGATCGGCCACCTATGAATGGATGGCGCGTAACGCCGGGCAGGTGATCGCGGAAGTGGGCGCCGCGTGGCCGTACACCCAGCCGGCCTGGGTATTCACCCGCCGCACATTGCCCTTGATCGAAGGCGCGGACGTGCGTTTTGTCAGCGGCGACGTGCGCAGCGTGCACGCCGGGATGCGGGCCGCCGCCGGCGGCAAGAACATCTGGATTGTCGGCGGCGGCGACCTCGCCGGCCAGTTCTACGATGCCGGCCTGCTGGACGAACTGATCCTGCAGATAGGCTCGGCCACCCTGGGCAAGGGCAAGCCGCTGTTTCCGCGCAGGGTGCTCAGCCCCGTGCTGCGCCTGATGTCAGTACGGCAGATGGGCGCGGGCATGGCGGAACTGCGCTATGCGGTGCACCAGGGCGACGCGGAGCGCGGCAGCTGACTTCAGGGCATAGCCAGCTCGCGCGCGAATACCTGGCTGATCAGGTCTTTGCCGAAATTGCGCTGCGGCGCTTCTTCGATCAGCTGGAAGCCGGCCTTGTCGTAGATGCGGCGGGCGCCGGTGAGGACGCTGTTGGTCCACAGGACCATCGTCTTGTAGCCGGCCTGGCGGGCGAAGCGCAGGCATTCGTCCACCAGCCGGCCGCCGATACCCCTGCCGCGCGCGCTTGGATCGACGTAGAGCATGCGCAGCTTGGCGGTGGTCGCGTCCTGGCGCACGACGAACACGGAGCCGACCACCTTGCCGTCCTTTTCCGCGATCCAGCAGCGCTCGGATGCTGCGTCGAAGTCGCGGATGAAATTGGCGGTGATCTCCGCAGCCAGCGCTTCGTACTCGTTGTTCCAGCCGTACTCCTGCGCATACATGACCGTTTGCCGATGCACGATCCAGCCCATGTCGCCGGGCTGCGGGTTGCGCAGGATGTAGCTGGACGAGGGCGCACCCAGCAGGCCCTGGATCTGGCCCATGGCCTCAACCAGGTCGTGCTGCAGTTGCGGCGGCAGCCGATCCAGCATGGTCCGCACTGCGCGCTTTGAAGCCTCGTTCAGCTGCCCGAACGTATCGCGGCCCTGGCCGGTCAGCTCCAGCCGGGCGGCACGCGCGTCGGTGTGCGAGCGCGTCCTGGCCACCAGCCCTTTTTTCTCGAAGCCGGCAATCACCCGGCTCAGATAGCCTGCGTTCAGGCCGAGCTCGCGGCACAGGTCCGAACTGGTGATGCCGGTCCTGTGCGCCAGTTCGTACAGGATGCGTGCTTCGGTCAGCGAGAAGCCGCTGTCCAGCAGATGCTCGTTGAGCACACCTATCTGGTGGGTGTAGGCGCGGTTGAAGCGGCGGACGATGTCGATGCGTTCTTCCAGACTGGTATGCATGGCGGCTCCATTAATTTGCCTTTGGCAGATTATTGCTTGCCTTGGGCAACAATGTCAACCTCACGCTGGCGGCGGCGATCCGCAAGGCGCGCTACATTGGCGCGATGGAGCGCTATCGAGACCTCAGCGGCACCTCAGGGGTGACCGCCTATGCCATACGGGCCGACGCCATCGACGTGCAGTTCGCCGGGGGCGCGGTCTACACCTACACTGTCGCCAGCGCGGGGCGTACCCATGTCCGGCGCATGCAGCGCCTTGCGCGCAGCGGAAGTGGCCTCAGCACCTACATCGCCCAGCACGTCCGTGGCGCCTACGCGGCGCGGCACGAACCGTACGGACACAGCTAATTCCACGCGGGAATAGCAAAAAATAAATACCAATGCATTACCAATTGCGATAGTATACAGTCCAGTTAGATACCAAATTGCAAAGTTGTAGTGACTTGGTGTTGTCCGTGGCTGACTTGCAAAAGGGGGCGCAATGGCGCAAACGAATAAGCGGTTGCTGTATTTCTGCCTGTTTTTCCTGTTGTACGAAATGGCGGTTTACCTGTCCAACGACATGATCATGCCGGCCATGCCGCAGGTGGTGCGCGAGTTCCAGTCGTCCAGCCACGCGATTGGGCTGTCGCTGAGCCTGTACATCCTGGGTGGCAGTACGCTGCAGATTTTCCTGGGACCGGTGGCCGACCGCATCGGCAAGCGCAAGGTCATGCTGGCCGGGAATGCGCTGTTCCTCGCCGCTACGCTGCTGGTGCCGTTCGCGCAGACCATCACGCAATTCCTTGCCATTCGCTTCTTCCAGGGCATGGGCTCGTGCTTCATCTTTATCGGCTACGCCGCCGTGCACGAACTGCTGGACGACGAGCGGGCGGTCAAGATGACTTCCCTGATGGGCAACACTACCGTGTTCGCGCCGCTGATCGGGCCGGTGATCGGCAGCGCCGTCATTACGGTGCTGGACTGGCGCGCCATTTTTGGCATCGCGTTTGTGCTGGGCGCGGTGGCCTGGGTAGGCCTGTTCCGCACCATGCCCGGTTATGCCGCGGCCCCGGCCGCAACTTCGGCCGCAACTTCGGCCTCAATCCCCGCAGCCGCGGCGCAGGTGCCGGCCGCGCCGCGCAGCCTCGCGGCCAGCTACCGCGCCATCTTCACCAACCGCACGTTCATGTTCGGCATTTTTGTCGCGGCTTGCGCCATCACGCCGCTGACCGCGTGGATAGGGCTGTCGCCCGCGATCGTCCTGCAGCGCATGGGTGCTCCCTACGGCACCTACATCGCCTGGCAGTGCGCCATCTTCTGCGGCTTCGTCTGCAGCACGCTGGCGATCCAGCGCCTGGGCGAGGGCTTCTCGCTGGCGCGCCTGCTGCGGCAGGGCGGGGCGCTGGCGCTGGTGGGCATGGCCGGCGCCGCCTTGTTGTACCGGCAGGGCCACATGTTCGTGCTCTGCATGTTCGTCTATTCGGCCGGCTTCGGCCTGTTCAACGGCGCGTTGCTGCGCATCGCGCTGACCGCCACCGGCGTTTCCATGAACCTGACGTCGTGCGCCATGAGCTTGTTGTACTGCCTCTACCTGGCCGCCGGCCTTGAGCTGTATAACGCGGTTTGCGCGCATTTCGACTATGCGCTCGGCGCCTACGCGCTGATGAACGCGCCGCTTGGCGTGTTCCTGTTCCTTGCCCTGCGGCGTGCCGCCAGCCGCCATGCGGCGCGCGAAGCTGCGGGCAGTGGCGCGCCAGCCGCGCCAAGCGCGTTACCGGTGGCGGACACCGCTTAACGCTGCCTTCTTTTGTCACCGACTGCCTGGAGAGAATCTGATGAGTTTCGATCTTGAGTATGAAGTTCTGATCAAAGATTTAAAGTCCGCTTTCGTCACGTGCAAGCAATGGGAGGCTTTCTGCCGCCAGGATCCCAGTGCGCAGTGCGAACACAGCGCCCGCCTGCATTTGCTGGAGGAGGGCTACCGGCGGCAGCTGGAGCAGGTGCGCCAGCTGGTGCGCGAACAGTTTGCGCTGTTCGACGCGCGCCGGGTGTCGTCGCTGATCGGCATCCCGACCCAGACGCTGGCGCCGGAGGAGTTGCTGATGCACCGCATCTGGATGGGCGGCCCCTTGCCGGACGGCGCCCGGCAAGCCATCTGCCAATGGGAAGCCGCCATCGCCGAGGTGCAGGCGCCGGATGATCCGGAATACGAACTGGTGCTGTGGGTGTGGGACGCGGCGCAGCTGCGCGGCGATCCCTCGTTCCGCGTGGGCCGCGATATCGGCGGCTGGGCCATCGGCGGTTATGTGGTGGGGCGCGATGTGCTGGCCGTGCATTCGCTGCGCAAGCTGGCGCAGGCGCGCGCCCCGCAGCGGCTGGCGCTGTTCGAGCAGCTGCACGCGGCGCGCTGCTACGTGAACCTGGCCGACTATTTCCGCCTCCTGATCCTGTACGAGGCCGGCGGGATCTACCTGGATGCGGATACGATGCCTTACCGCGCCGCCACCGCTTTCCTGGCCAAGCCGGAAGTGCCCGACTATGTGAACTTCGCCTTCGATCCGCAAACGCAGCAAATCAACGCCACCTTCGTTTCGTGGCTCAATCTGATCAAGGATGAAAACGGCATGCTGGTGGCGCGGCGTGGCAATGGCGCGCTGCGCCAGATCCTCGCCGCCATGGACCGCAACCTGGACGGCATGCCGCATCCGCCGCAGCGTACGGATGCTGCCGCAATGCAGGACTACGCGGCGCTGCTGCACCAGGCGACGTACGGCGAATGGCACCGCCACATCGGCCAGACCTTCCTCGCCTACCACGACATGACGCGGCGCCACGCGGTGCTGCACGACGGCCAGCCGGAGGCGGTGGTGGGCGGCCTGCGCGGTATGCGCTTGCGGGTTGACGCGATCACCGGTGCGGCGGTGCCCTTCAGCGCCGACGAGGAGCGCAGCTATCTTGAATGTGTGGCGGCGCTGGAGCAGCGCGGCTGGCGGCTAGGGCACGCGCTGGAGCTGGAGACCGTGTCGGAACTGGCCTGGTTCCGCGAAGTGCCGCGCATGGCGTATGCCCCGCAATTGCGCGCGCAGCCGGAAAGCTGCAACTATTATTCCTTCCTGTCGCAGGACCAGTTGCTGGACCGGGTGAACACGCTGTTCGCAGCCTATCTGCTGGCGCGCAACGCGGACCGCATCCTCGGCGGGGACTACTGGTGTCCGACGCGCGGCAACGGACAACGCGAACAGGTGGTGCTGCGCCTGGCTCGCCACGGCGTGGCGCAGGATGGCCGCAGGAGCGCCCAATGAGTGCCTTGTTGCGGCCACCGGTTCCAGTGACGTTCGTTTCCGGCGCCGCGCTCGATGACGCTGTCCGCGACCGCATGGCCGAGCTGCTGTTTTCCACCAGCTACCTGGAGTACTGCTCGGCGGGGAACAAGCTGCGCCTGCCGCTGCGCGACCTGCAGCGGCGGCAGAACATCGAGCCCTACATCGGCCATGTGCATGGCATGGTGGAGCGCGGCGGCGGTGGCTTCGCCGGCTTTTTCACCGCTGCCACCGTGCGCGAGTTCGCGTCCGTGCCAGCGGTATCCCACTACCGCGACGAGGTGAGGGACATGGATGCCGCGTACGACGCCTTCATCGCCCGCAACGCGCGCGACGAAGACTTCCTGGTCGGCAGCCTGGCGATCGAGGCGCGCTGCCAGGGGCGCGGCTGGTTCGCCCACATGCTGGCGGAGATCGAACGCCTGGCGCGCAGCCGCGCCTGTCCGCGCATCGTACTGACGGTGTGGGAAAGCAGCGCCGCCATGCCCATCTATCTGCGGCGCGGTTTCACGCGATGCGACAGCTTCGGCTACGCCTACGAGCTGTTCTTCGACCGGCTGCACTTCCTTGAATACCAACTAAGCGGGGACTGAAATGCAAAGCATCGAATCGATCGGCAAGAACAGTATCGCGCGCCGCAACCTGTCCACTGTCGGCGCCGGCGCGGCGCGATTGAACGGCCGCCGGCACGGCGAGCCGCTGCGGGTGCTGTCCGAGCAGGACTGGGCATGCTGGGTGAACAACGGCTACGTGGTGATCAGGCAGGCTATCGCTGCGGACAAGGTGGCGCAGATCGAAAGCCTGATCTGGGACTTCGAAGAGATGGACCCCCGCGATCCCTCGACCTGGTACCCGCCGGAGAAGTCGCGCCTGCGCAAGACCGAACTGAGTTTCAACGCCGGCATGGTGGAACTGTACAACCACCAGCACCTGTGGGATGCGCGCCAGTCGCAGCGCGTGTACGACGCGTTCGTGGATGTGTGGGGCCGCGAGGACCTGTGGGTGTCGATAGACCGCGTGAACCTGAATCTGCCGCCAGAGCCGGGCTTCGAGTTCAAGAGCTTCATGCATTGGGATTACGACCCGGATACAGACCCGCAGAACGTACAGGGCGTGCTGTCCATCAGCGACCAGGTGGACGAGGAGGTGGGCGGCTTCGTCTGTATCCCCGATCTGTTCCGCAACTACGCGTCGTGGCGCGCGCAGCAGCCGGACGATTGGGACTGGTACCGCCCCAAGGTGGCGGACCTGCCGCACGTGAGGGTGCCGCTGAAGAAGGGCGATCTGCTGATTTTCAACAGCAGGCTGTGTCACGGCATACGCCAGAACCGCTCGGCGGAGAAGGTGCGCATCGCGCAGTACATATCGATGATGCCGGCGCAGGAGGACAACGCCGAACTGCGCGCATGGCGCATCCGTTCCTGGCGCGAGCGGCTGGCGCCGGAAGGCTACAGCCTGCACGGCGATCCGCGCCGCAAGGAGCAGACCTGCTACGCCACCGCGCAGCTGAGCGGCCTGGGTGAACGGCTGCTCGGCCTGCGCGGCTGGAACGAATAATTTTTACACGAGGAGAGTACGGAAATGGCAGACGAACTGGCGCACAAAATCGGACAACTGTTCATGGTCGGCTTCGACGGGCTGGAGCCCGACGCCGCCATTGCGCGGCTGATACGGGAGCAGCGGGTGGGGGGCGTGATCCTGTTCCGGCGCAACGTGCATACGCCGCAGCAGGTGTCGGCGCTGTGCCGCAGCCTGCAGGAGATCAACGCGGAAGTGAGCGAGCAGCCGCTGCTGATCGCGCTGGACCAGGAAGGCGGCATGGTGATGCGCATCGAGCAGGGCGTGACGCCGATACCGGCCGCCATGGCGTTCCAGGCCGCCGGCGCGGTGGCGCACTGCGAGCAGATGAATTTCGTCAACGGCGACGAGATGGGCCAGATCGGCGTCAACATGCTGCTCGCGCCGGTGCTGGACGTGAACAACAATCCGCTCAACCCGGTGATCGGCGTGCGTGCCTACGGCGAAGACGCGGACACCGTGATCCGCTACGGCATCGCGGCCATGCGCGGCCAGCAGCGCGCCGGCGCCATCGTCACCGCCAAGCACTTCCCAGGCCATGGCGACACGGCCGTGGACTCGCACTACGCGATGGCGTCCGTGCTGCACGGGCAGGAGCGCCTGCGCGAAGTGGAGCTGGCGCCGTTCCGCGCCGCCATCGACGCCGGCGTGGACGCCATCATGACGGCCCACGTGGCTTTCCCGGCCTTCGAACCGGACGCCAGCCTGCCGGCCACGCTGTCGCGCAATGTACTCACCGGCCTGCTGCGTGAAGAAATGGGTTACGACGGCGCCGTCATTTCCGACTGCCTGGAGATGGGCGCGATATCGGAGGGCGTGGGCGTGGCTGCCGGCGCGGTGGCAACGCTGCTGGCTGGCACCGATATCGTGCTGGTGTCGCACCGCGAGGACCGCCAGCACGCTGCGATCGCCGCCGTGCTGCGCGCGGTGCAGCAGGGCGGCGTTCCGGAAGCGCGCATCGACGAGGCGCTGCGCCGCGTGCGCAAGCTGAAACAGGCGCGCGCAGTGCAGGCCTGGCGCGAGCGCCCGGCGGAGCCGCCGGCGCTGATGACGCCCGAGGCGCAGGCTTTGTCGCGCAAGATCCAGTACGCGGCGCTGACGCAAGCCGGATCGTTCCGGCCGCTCGACCTGTCGCTGCCGGTGGCGCTGCTGACCTTTGAAGTGCGCGACCGGACCGAGATCGATGAAGTGGCCACGGGCCGCAACAAGGAAGCGCGCAGTTCCATGCTGGCGGCGCTGCGGCGGGCCGGTGCGGCGGCGCGCGAGTATGCGCTGGCGGCGGACGCGCCGGACGACGAAATCGGCGAAGCGCTGGCGTTTGTGGAGGGCGCGCAGCAGATCGTGGTGCAGACCTACAACGCCATGCTGGTGTCCGGCCAGCGCCGCCTGCTGGCCGCGCTGCCGCCCGAGCGCCTGTGGGTGGTGGCCGGCCGCTTGCCGTACGACCTGGACCTGGCGCCCGGCGCGCAGGGCCGCCTTGCGTCATTCGGCTGCCGTCCGGCTGCGCTGGAGCCGGTGGTGGACCGGCTGCTGGGGGCCGTGGCGGGCAAGGGCGTGGCCGCCGGCGCCGCCGCCTAGCGCGCCGCTACACCTCGTCGATCTGCGCGAACTGTTCGGCAAGGTAGTCGAGCAGGCCGCGCACCGAGGGGATCAGGCCGCGCCGGGTGGGGAAGGCGGCATGGATCACCTCCTTCGGCGGCGACCAGCCCGGCAGCAGCCGCACCAGGCTGCCGTCGGCCAGCTGTTCGTGTACCATCATCAGCGGCAGCTTGACCACGCCGATGCCCGCCAGGGCAGCGTGGCGCAGCATGGTCATGTCGCTGGTGATGAACTTGGGACCATAGTGCTGCGCCGCCTGGGCGCCGTCCGGGCCATGCAGATCCCATACGTTTCCTTCCAGCGCTGGGCCGGCGCCCAGGCTGGGCCACTGCGCCAGCTCCATCGGCGACTGCGGCATGCCGTAGCGTTCCACCAGCGCCGGCGCCGCCACCAGGCACTGCCCGGCGTAGCCCAGCACGCGCATGGTCAGGTCGCTGTCGCTCAGCGGCAGGGGACGCACGCGCAGCGCCAGGTCCAGTCCTTCCGAAATCACGTCCACGGCGCGGTTCAGCGCCACCAGCTGCACCGTCACCTCCGGATACTTGACGGCGAATGCCGCCAGCATCGGCCCCACGCGCGCGTGCAGCAGGCCGATGGGGCAGGACAATCGCACCGTGCCGCAGGGTTCCGCATGCGTGGCTTCGATCACGGTCTGCGCGGCTTCGGCCTCCACCAGCATGGCCTTGCAGCGGCTGTAGTAAGCCTGCCCCAGTTCCGTCACCGCGAAACTGCGCGTGGAGCGCTGCAGCAAGCGCGCGTCCAGCCGCTCTTCCAGCAGCGCAATGCGCCGGCTGAGCTTGGACTTCGGTATGCCCAGCGCACGCCCGGCAGGCGCGAATCCGGCGTGGTCGACAACCTGCACGAAGTAGTAGAGATCGTTCAAATCTTGCATGGGGTGTTCTGGCTACTGTTCTAAAGATAGGACTCTGAAGGTGGATTTTACCGTCTTTGCAAGCCATTGTTTCAGTTCTATGCTTTAGCCATCAACGAAACCGGGGACAGGCGATGAAAAAGACAATTGGTGTTTATGGCAATGACCGCCAGCATTGGGTTGGCGACGGCTTTCCGGTGCGCTCGCTGTTCTCGTACCACAACGATGCCAGGGCGCTGAGTCCCTTTCTGCTGCTGGACCGTGCCGGACCGACCGATTTCGCGCCATCGTCAGCGCCGCGCGGTGTGGGCCAGCATCCGCACCGCGGTTTCGAAACGGTGACCATCGTCTACAAAGGCGAAGTGGCGCATCGCGATTCGGCCGGCAACGGCGGCGTGATCGGCCCCGGCGACGTGCAATGGATGACGGCCGGCGGCGGCATCCTGCACGAGGAGTTCCATTCCAGCGCTTTCACCCGCGACGGCGGCACGCTGGACATGGTGCAGCTGTGGGTGAACCTGCCTGCCAAGAACAAGCTGGCGGCGCCGGGCTACCAGGCCATCGTGGATGCCGATATTCCCGTGGCGCCGCTGGCGGAAGGGGCGATCACGCTGCGCGTGATCGCCGGCCAGTACGCCGGCCGCATCGGCCCGGCGCGCACCTTTACGCCGATGCAGGTGTGGGACATGCGGCTGAACGGCGGCGCCGGCGCCGATCTGCCTGCGGCGGATGGCTGGACCACCATGCTGGTGGTGCTGCACGGCGCGGTGCGCGTGAACGGCGGCGCGCCAGCGCGCGAAGCGCAGATGGTGCTGCTGGAGCGCAGCGGCAGCGGTGTGCGCATCGACGCCGACGGCGACGCGGCGGTGCTGTTGCTGAGCGGCGAGCCGATCGAGGAGCAGGTGGTGGGCCATGGTCCTTTCGTGATGAACACGCAGGCCGAAATCGCGCAGGCAATCGATGATTTCAACCAGGGGCGGTTCGCGCGCATCGCGCGCTGAATCCGGCCCGCCAACCAAGGAGTATCACCATGAGCAAACCTTACGTCCGCCTGGACAAGAATAATGCTGCCGTACTGCTGGTCGACCACCAGGCCGGCTTGCTGTCGCTGGTGCGCGACATCGACCCGGGCAACGGGCAAGAAGCAGCTGATCATCGCCGGCGTCGTGACGGAGGTGTGCGTCGCGTTTCCGGCGCTGTCCGCGCTCGAGGAGGGGTATGACGTGTTCGTGGTGACGGACGCCTCGGGCACCTTCAACGAGATCACCCGCCATGCCGCGTGGGACCGCATGTCGCAGGCCGGGGCGCAGCTAATGAGCTGGTTCGGCGTGGCGTGCGAACTGCACCGTGACTGGCGCAATGACATCGAGGGACTGGGCACGCTGTTCTCCAACCACATCCCCGATTATCGCAATCTGATTACCAGCTACAGCACGCTCACGGCCAAGGGTTGATCAGTCCTGGTCCTGCTGCTTGCGGTACACCAGCCAGCCGGCGATGGCGGTGAAGGCGGCGACGATGAAGGCGACCACCCAGAAACCGGCCGGGTCGTCCGCCATCGGCACGCCGCCCACGTTCATGCCCAGCAGGCCGGCGATGATGTTGATGGGCAGGGCCAGCACCGTGACGATGGTCAGCACGTACAGGCTCTGATTGTTGCTCTCGTTGACCTGCGCGGCGATTTCTTCCTGCAGCAACTTGATGCGTTCCTGCAGCGAGGCCATGTCGTTCAGCACCACGGCGAATTCCTCGGTGGCCGCGCGCAGCTCTTCGCTGTCCACGTCGGCCACCCAGGCGGGCGGTTTTTGCAGCAGGCGGAACAGCGCCGCCGGTTCCGGCGCCAGCAGGCGGCGCAGGCGCACCAGCACGCGCCGCAGCGCGCCCAGGTCGGTCCGCTTGCGCTTCAGCTTGCCTTGCAGCAGGTTGTCCTCGATGCCATCGACGCGGCTGATGGCGTCGCGCACGATCTTCACCAGTGCGTCGGCCTGGTCGCGCAGCAGGTGGGTCAGCAGTTCCACCGGCGAACGTATCGGCTCGCCCGCGCGCACCGCCTGGCGCAAGCCTTCAATGGCCTTCAGCGGCTGGCGCCGCGCGCTGATGACCACTTGCCGGTCCACGCTCAGCCACAGCGTGGCGATGTCGGACGGGTCGAACGAAAAATCGTGCACCACGTCGTTGACGACAGCGATCAGCGCGTTGTCGGCCAGTTCGATGCGCGTCGAGCGCTGGCCTTCATGCAGGCTTTCATAGAATTCCTCGGCCAGCGCCACGTGCTCGTTCATCCATTTCTCGCTGGCGGTGTTGGCCAGGTTGAAGTGCAGCCAGATGAATTCGCCCTCGTGGTGGCCGGGCTGCGCCAGCCATTCGCGGGCGGCGTCCGACTCGATCGGCAGGGGCTGATGATCGCGTCCGAACAAATAGCCGCAGACCAGGCCGGATTGGTCCGATCCATAGGCGGGCGCGTTGATCTGCATGGGCATCTCCAAGTTTGAGTGCCGCAAGCATAGCAAACTGCTGTTACCGGTGGAAGTCCACGCGGAAGCGCACCGGTCCGATGATCTCCACTTCATGCAGAATGCGCGGCTCGACAACGCCGGGCTGCTCGGGCGTCAGGCGGACGGTTTCCTTCTCCGGCCCGCTGATGTGGTACAGCAGGGCGCCTTCCAGCACCGCGATGCGGCCCCATACGCCGGCGGCGGTGCTGTGGTTGCGCTGCAGCGCCGCCGGCACCGTGTGTTCGGTGAAGTCGGCGCTGCTTTTGTAGAAGGCGACGTTGTCTGGCAGGGTTTTCATCGATGGCTCCCGTTTGATGTGTTAAGCCATTGTAGTTGAAAACCAATGAACATGCATTTAAAATGAATGTTTTACCAGCGGTGGTGGACATGGGGCGCGATGCGCCGGGCGTAGATGCTGCGCAGCGCAGCCATGGCGTCGGCATCCAGCGCTGGCAGTGCGCTGGCGCGCGCGTTGGCCTGCGCCTGCAGCGGGTTCTTCGCGCCCGGAATGACGGTGCCGACGGCGTCTTCCATCAGTATCCAGCGCAGCGCAAACTGCGCCATGGCGACACCGCCCGGGAGCAGGCTGCGGATTTCTTCCACGGCGGCCAGCGCCACCTCGTACGGCACGCCGGAGAAGGTTTCGCCTTTGTCGAAGGCTTCGCCGTTGCGGTTGAAGGCGCGATGGTCATCGGCGGCAAAGGCGGTGGCGGCGTTCATTTTGCCGGCCAACAGGCCGGAAGCCAGCGGCACGCGCGCGATGACGCCAACCTGGCGCCGCTTCGCTTCGGCAAAGAACAGTGCCGAGGGGCGCTGGCGGAAGATGTTGTAGATGATCTGCACCGACTGGACGTTCGGGTACTCGATCGCCTTCAGGCCTTCTTCCACCTTTTCAACGGAGACGCCGTAGTGGCGGATTTTTCCGTCGGCCACCAGCTGGTCCATGAAGCCGAACACCTCGGGCTGGTAGTAGATGGCCGGCGGCGGACAGTGCAACTGGACAAGGTCCAGGCAGTCCGTCTGCAGATTGACCAGCGAGCGCTCGACGTAGGCGGCCAGGGACTGCGGGTTGTAGGCCTGCGCCACGTGGGGCGACGAGCGCCGGCCGATCTTGGTGGCCACGAACGGCTTGGGGCCGCCGCGTTCCTTCAGCACCTCGGCCACGATCTGCTCCGAGCGCCCGTCGCCGTAGACGTCCGCCGTGTCGATGAAGGTCATGCCCTCGTCCAGCGCCGCATGCAGGGCCGCTTTCGCGTCCTCTTTCGATACGTCGCCCCAGGCGCCGCCGATGGCCCATGCGCCAAAGCCGATTTCCGATACGCTCTGCCCGGTGCTGCCGAATATTCTTTGTTTCATGAAATGCTCCTATGTGCGAGCCCATAGTTATAGCGGGTATCGGGAGCGCCGTGATAGGATTTAAGATGAAGCAATTTCATCGTGATAGTGAAGAAAAATCATGTCCGTATTCGACCGCATCGAACTCGCCGACCTGCGGGTCTTTCTCACCATTATGCGCAGCGGCAGTTTCAAGGGCGCGGCCATCCAGCTTGGGCTGACGCCGTCGGCGGTCAGCCACGCCATGCGCAGGCTGGAGGAGCGGCTCGGCGCCAAGCTGCTGAACCGCTCCAGCCGGGCGCTTGCGCCGACCGATACCGGACGCTCGCTGGCGCAGCGCCTGGAGGAAGGGTTCGACAAGATCGGCCAGGCGCTGGCCGAGCTGGACGCGCCCGGCGCCGGCCGCTATGGCGAGTTGCGCATCAATGTCTTCGCGGACGCGGCGCATTTGCTGATCGACCCGGCCCTGCCTGAATTCGCCCGGCTCTGCCCGGAGGTGCGGCTCACCGTGGTGGTGGAGGACCGGCCCATCGATATCGTGGCGGAGGGGTACGACGCCGGCATCCGCTACGGCCATTACATCCCGGAGGACATGATCTCGGTGCCGCTGAGCGGGCCGCAGCGCTGGGTGGTGGCGGCGGCGCCGTCTTACCTGGCCGCGCGCGGCGAACCGCTGCAGCCGGCCGACCTGGCCGGGCATAACTGCCTGCAGCTGCTGCTGGGGGATAATTCAAGCTACAAGTGGGAACTGGGCCGGGGACGCAAGAAATGCCGCCTCCGCGTGCCCGGCGCGATCACGATCAACGATACTGCCAGCTCGATCGCCGCCGCGAAGGCGGGCGTGGGGCTGGCGTATTTCCTGGAGCAGCGCATTGCCGGGGAGCTGGCGGACGGCAGCCTGCAACTGGTGCTGGAGGAGCACGCGGCCAGGGGCGAGCCGTTCCACATGTATTACAGCAGCCGGCGGCACAACCATCCCGCGTTGCGCACGCTGGTGAATATCATACGCGCCCAGCAATCGCTGGCCAGGCTGCGCTGAAAGCTTACTGCGCGACGACCTTGCCGAAAAAGCCGTATTGCAGGCTGGCGGCGATGCGGCGCGCCACGGCGAGGAATTCATCGGCCAGCGCGGGCGCGAACAGGCGCGCGGCGGTCGTCTCGAACAGCGCCAGCCAGCGGCGGAAGTGCTGCGGTTCGATGCCGGCCAGCTGCATGTGGGTGCCGAACACATTGCCCTGGAACTGCTTGGTGCCCATCATGACGGTGCTCCAGAACGCCACCATGCGCGCCAGGTGGGGGTCCCAGTTGTCGCCGATGGCGGCGTCGAACACCGGCCCCAGTTCCGGATCGGCGCGCACACCGTCGTAGAATTGGTGGACCAGGGCGGTGATGGTGGCGGTGTTCAGTTCTTCGTACTGCATGGCTTACTTTCGGACGGGGG
Source organism: Massilia sp. Root351 (assembly GCF_001425045.1). GTDB lineage: Bacteria > Pseudomonadota > Gammaproteobacteria > Burkholderiales > Burkholderiaceae_D > Rugamonas. The sequence goes on from NZ_LMDJ01000031.1 coordinate 51,168, forward strand.
CGGGCGGGGTGGGCGCGTTCAGCGCCGGAAAACGGTAGATGCACCAGCCTACGGCCGCCGCCACGGCAAGGATGATGAGGAAGGCGCCGGTGAGCGCCTGGTCGTCCTTCAGGTAGGCGTTGCAGAGCTGTTCGGGCACGTCCTGGTACAGCATGCCGGCGATGGCGGTCATGGCGCAGAAATTCCCCAGATAGAACAGCTGGATGACGATGTTGGCGCGCGCGATGGAGGCCGGCAGCGCGGCCCCCAGCAGCGCCCAGGAGGCGAATTTGGCCAGCTCGTAGCCCGGCATGGTGAGGGTGAATTCGAGCGCGCGCGGTATCATCCAGTAGCTGCTGACGATGAGCAGCGCGGTGAGGCCGGTGAGGCCGTGGCGGTCTATGCTGGCGAACGGTGCGCTGTTGCGCACGGCGCGTCCGAACAGCAGCAGGCCGCCGAAGAAGATGACGGGAATTTGCAGCACCATGTGGCCCAGCATGGTCGCTTCCAGCAGGTCGCGCAACAGGAAGGCCGCGCCCAGCAGCAGCGCGCCGCAGAGCTGGCCGAACAGCCGCAGCCGCGGCCGGTCGCGCCTGGCCAGTTTGTGGGCCGGCGCTTCGGCCGCTGCCGCAGCGGAGGTGTCCTGGCTCGCGGCGCGGTTCACAGCGCGGCTCCTGCGGCAGCCGTGCCTGCCGCGGCGGACGGCGCCATGGCCGCCGCCGGGAGCGGGGCAGCGCCGGCCCGGACGGCGGCGGGGGCTGAGCCCGGCCCCGCGCCTGCCATGGCCAGTGCGGTATTGAGCGCGCCCTTGCCGTCGGTGAAATCGACCACGCGCGCCAGGCGGCCTTGCTGGTCCACCAGGTGGAAAGCGGCGTTGTGTTCGAACTCGCCCAACGGGGCCGGCAGCACGACGATGCCGAAAGTGTCCAGAACCTGCTGGCGCTGTTTCGCATCCGGCATGGCGAGGAACTGCCAGCTCTCCGGCAGGGCCTTTTGCTTGCCGGCATAGCTGGCAAGCAGCTGCGGCGTGTCGCGCGGGTCGAAGCTGATGCTGATCAGGCGCACCTTGTCCTGCAGGCCGCGCTGGCGCAGCGCATCCTGCATCTGCTGCACCTCGGAGCCCAGGATCGAACACATGGCGTTGCACTGCGTGTAGATGAAGGTGACGATGGCCACGCGCGGGTCGTCGCGCAGGGCCTGTGCCAGCGTGGCCGGCTGCGGCTGGCCCGTGGCGGCCACCACCTGCGCCACCGGCAGCGTGCGCGGGTTTTCCGCGATGTCGAGGCGCCGTCCGGCTTCGGTCGAGATGACACGAAAGCCGGAGGTGCCGGTATACAGGGCCGCCGTGCCGAGGGCGGCGAGCAGCAGCAGGGCTGCAGCGGTACGGTAGGTGCTACTTGCGTTTTTCCAGCTCTTCATCGCCATTCCATGGATCTTTACGCTCCTTGCCTTCCTCGCGCACGGCTTTCACCGCGTCCGCGCCCACACTGGCCGCGCTGTTGCCGAACTGGCTACGGATATGAGTGAGCACCGCTGCCAGTTCGGCGTCGTTCAGCTTGTCCTTGAAGGCAGGCATCTGGCCATTATAAGCCGCACCCTTGACTGTCAGCTTGCCCGTCACGCCGTGCAGCACGATGGCGGCGGCCAGCGCCTCCTTGCCGGTCACCCATTCGGAGCCGGCCAGCGGCGGGAATACGCCGGGCAGGCCGGCGCCGCTGGCCTGGTGGCAGGCCACGCATTGCGCGCCGTAGATCTGTGCGCCGTCCACCGCGCCGGCCGCTCCGGGCGCGCCGGCCGGCTTGGCCATCAGGGTGGACAGGGTGCGGCGGTCGCCCAGCGCCGGATCGTCGTCGCCCTGGGTAGTGAGGATGTAGTAGATGGCCCAGGCGAATGCCGCCGTGACGGTCAGCAGCACCAGCTTGGGTACCGGGCGGCCCTGTTCATGCGGGTCGGGATTTTCGCGCTGCTGCGCGTCGTGGCGGGGCAGGTCGGTCTTCATTTGAGGATCACCGGATAGGTATGGTCCAGCCCTTGCAGATAGGCCACCATGTCCAGCACCTCCGGCTTGGCGACGACGATCTTGCCGGCCGGGTTGTAGCCCGGCGGCAGCGTGACCACCCGGTCGCCCGGCTCGGCGGCATCCTTGATGTCGAACAGGTAGGGGTAGGCCGGCATGATGGAGCCTGGCGTGTAGGCGCGCGGCTGGTACAGGTGGCCCAGGTGCCAGTCGGCGCTGGGCTGGCGCGCGCCGATGTTGAACAGGTCCGGCCCGGTGCGCATGGTGCCCAGCAGGTGCGGCTTGTCGTAATGGTAGTCGGCGGCCACCGAGGCGCGGCCCCAGCCGCGCTTGTCGTCCGGTGCCTGCGCCCGGTCGCGCGGCTGCTGCGAGTGGCAGTACACGCAGCCGTTGCTGATGTAGGCGTCGCGTCCGCGCTGCTGCGCCATGGTGTAGGGTTTCAGCCCGGCCGGCGGCGCCGCCTTGCTCAGCTGGATGTGCGGCACCACCACCAGCGCCGAGGTGGCCAGGGCCAGCGTCACCATGGCGCCGCCCAGCAGTTTCAGTTCGTCTTGCATGCTTACGCTCCTGCCAGGTTGGACGATGGCGCGGCGGCGGTGCTGCGGGTGTGCAGCAGCGCGGCGCCGATGCGGCGCGGGCCGTTGCGCAGCGCCATGGCGGCGAAGTGGCCGGCGAACACCATGTGGCCGAAGGTCATGATGGCGCCGCCCAGCGACCGGCTTTGCAGGTAGGGGATGGTGACGGCCACCGAATCCATGAAGGGCTTGGAGGCGTCCAGCATCGCCAGGCCCTGCAGCCAGCCGCCCGTGGTCAGGCCGATGAAGTAGATCGAGAAGCCCAGCACCACCAGCCAGAAGTGCGCCGCGATCAGGCTGGGGTAGGGCCATTCCCAGGCCATGATGCGCGGCATGACGAAGTAGATGGCGCCGAACATCACCATGGTGAAGAAGCCGTACAGCCCCAGGTGGGCGTGCGCCACCGTGAAATGCGTGAAGTGGGCCACGGTGTTGACCGCGCGCAGCGCTTCGATCGAGCCCTGGATCGAGCTGACCGTGTACATCATGCCGCCCAGGACGATGAAGCGCAGCGTGGGCGAGTAGATCAGCTTGGAGAAGTAGCCGCGCATGGTCAGGTGCTGGTTGATGGAGAAGGAGATCACCGGCACCACCATCATCACGCTTTGCACGATGGACAGCGTGATCAGCCAGCCCGGCACCGGACCGCCGATCAGGTGGTGGCCGCCCACCTGGCCGTAGAAGAAGGCCAGGGTCCAGAAGCCCAGCAGCGACAGGTTGTAGGATTGCACCGGGCGGCCGATGATCTTGGGCAGGAAGTAGTACACCGAGGCGAGCGCCATCGGCGTGTAGAACAGGCCCAGCACGTTGTGCCCGAACCACCAGTTCATGGCGGCCTGCTGCACGCCGAAATGCACGGCCGGCAAGTTGCCGATCAGGAACAGGATCGGGAACCAGAACAGCGCCGCGCCCATGTACCAGACCGACACGTAGAGGTGGTGCACCTTGCGGTTTTGCAGCGTATATACCAGCGGCAGGCCCACCAGCGCGCCGCCGGCCACCAGCAGCAGGTCCACTTGCCAGGGTATCTCCAGCCACTCCAGGCCGTCGCTCAGGCCGACCGCGATGCAGCCCAGGCCGGCGATCAGGCCGGCGTTCCACAGCATGCAGCCGAGGATGGCGTAGCGGGCGCCCACCAGCGGCGTCTTGAGCAGGCGCGGCAGCAGCCAGATGGCGATGCCGAACGCGGCCATGGGGGCCCAGCCATAGGCCACGGCGTTCAGATGGATGGTGCGGATGCGGCCGAACGTCAGCCAGGCTTGCTGCACCAGCCAGTCCGGCTCGTGCAGTTTGATGGAGCTGGTCAGCCCGGCCAGCGAGGCGACGATCAGCCAGGCCATGGCGCAGGCCAGGAAGACAAAGGCGACCAGGGCGCTGGAACGGTCGGCCTCGATGCGCGCGGCCAGTTCCTGCTGCTGTTCGGCGTGCTGGCCGGCGTCCAGCACGGACTTGACTTCGCCGGGCACCGGCCTGGCCAGTTTGGCGCGCTGGGCGTCGCTGGCGGCCGGCTCCTCGCCGTGGCCCAGTTCGCCGGTCGAGAAAATCACATGCGCGGCCGCCGCGTCGTTGTCGAACATGCGCTTGCGCAGCGACCAGATGAACACCAGCAAACCGGTGACCGACAGGACAAACGAGGACAGCAAGATGGTGACGGTATCCATGACGGACCTTGGCCTTTCCTGATTTAATCTGCTCCCTAGTGTCACAGAAAGCGCACCGTGTGTCTTTCTGGAAAATGGGGGAGTCCGCTATAAAAGCTATATAATGGATACCACATTAAGCATGTTACAGTAGGGGCTGGTATAAAGCAATATATTGCATGCATGTTTAAATCCGGACGCCACCCGACCTACGCCACGCCATGAGACTGACTTCGTTTACCGACTACACGCTGCGCTCGCTGATCTACCTGGGCATGAACCGCGACAAGCTGGTCACGATTCAGGACATCGCCGACTTGCACAGCATCTCCAAGAATCACCTGACCAAGGTGGTGCACCAGCTGGGCGTCAACGGCCTGGTGGAAACCGTGCGCGGGCGCAACGGCGGCCTGCGCCTGAAGCGCGAGCCGGCCGACATCAACATCGGCGCCGTGGTGCGCGAGAGCGAGAGCGATTTCTACATGGCCGAATGCTTCGACGGCGAGCACAACACTTGCGCCTTCAATGGCGCCTGCTACCTGAAGACCAAGCTGGAGGAGGCCACCGACGCCTACCTGAAGGTGCTGGACGGGGTGACGCTGGCCGACTTGCTGCCCAAGCGGGGCGCGCCGAAGGACGGCCAGCTGCATCCGCTGCAGCTGATGCCGAAAACCCAGGCCGAACGCCTGGCTTGACTCTTTAAACCAGCAGCGCCGCGTTCATGGCCTCGGCGTCCTTGCCGGCCTGGGCCAGTAGTTCTTCCATCATTTCCTCATCGATGAACAGGTCGATCACCGATTCCGAGTGCGGCGGCAGTTCGCGCGGCGCGGCTTGCAAAGGTGAAGCCACCGGCGACAGGTGATTGGCCAGCAGCAGCGTGTCGAGCAGCGATTCGGGCGGAATCTGCAGGAAGCTGTCGCGCATGCCCTGGATGGCGGTGCTGACCGGCTCGGGAATGTTGAGCTTGTTCAGCACTTCGCGCGTGATGATTTCCTCGCTGGCCGGCTGCCAGTTTTCCGGGTCGTCTTCCAGCAGGCCGGGAAACTCGTCGGCGCGCGACAGCAGGTAGAAATTGCCCACTTCATGCACGATGGCGGCAAACAGCGCCGTGTCCGGGTTGGTGTAGGTGACGTCGCGCGCGATGATGCGGGCCAGGCAGGCCACGTACACCGTGTGCTGCCACAGCTGTTCGGCCTTGGCGCGCAGGGCCGGGTCGGCGATCTTGCTGCCGAACTGGCGCACCACCATGGCGGCGGCCAGCGCAAACAGGTTGTGGTAGCCGATGCGCATGATGGCGGCGCGCACATTGGTCACCTCCGGGCCGCCGGTGCGGTTGAACATGGCCGAGTTGGCCAGCGCTACCGTGCGGGCGGCCAGCTGGGGCTCGGCCAGCACCAGGCGGATCGCTTCATCGATGGGGCATTCGGGGTCGTCCAGCGCGAGTTGCACGCGCAGCGCCGCGTTGACGCTGGTGGGGAAAACCAGGTCGCCGCGTATCGCCAGGGCGGCGATGTGGCCATAAGCTTCAAGTTTATTCATGCAAAAATTATACGCAGTGCGCGGTGGCCGCACAACGGCCAATCGCAGCCGCTGCCGGCCGGTGGTGCGGGCACAACGGCGGGCACGGCCGTTGGCCGCGCCGCAGCTTAGGCATTGACCAGTTGCGGGGCGCGCTGGCCGGGCTGCCGGCTGTAGCGGCTGACGGACAGGTCGTCGGCCAGGATGGCGGGGCGCTTGGCCGAGATGATGTCGGCCAGCAGCTGCGCCGAGCCGCAGGACATGGTCCAGCCCAACGTGCCGTGGCCGGTATTGATGAACAGGTTGCGCACGGCGCTGCGGCCCACCACCGGGGTGCCGTCCGGCGTCATCGGGCGCAGGCCGGTCCAGAAGCTGGCGCTGGCGGTGTCGCCGGCGCCGGGGAACAGGTCGTTGACCACCATTTCCAGCGTTTCGCGGCGGCGCGGGTTCAGCCGCGTGTTGAAGCCGGCGATCTCGGCCATGCCGCCGACGCGGATGCGGTCGTCGAAGCGGGTCACGGCGATCTTGTAGGTTTCGTCCAGGATGGTCGAGGCGGGGGCGCGCGCCGCGTCCACGATGGGCACGGTGATCGAATAGCCCTTCAGCGGGTAGACCGGGATCTTGACGATGTCCTGCAGCAGCTGGGTGGAGTAGGAGCCCATGGCCACCACGTAGCTGTCCGCATGCACCAGGCCGGCGTCCGTGACCACGCCCTTGATCTCGCCGCCGTCCATGACCAGGCTGCGGACCGCGGTGTTGTAGCGGAATTTGACGCCCAGCTCTTCGGCCATGGCGGTCAGGCGGGTGGTAAACAGCTGGCAGTCGCCGGTTTCATCGTTCGGCAGGCGCAAGCCGCCCACCAGCTTGTCCTTGTCCAGGCCGGGTTCGGCGCCGACCAGCTGCTCGCGGCTCAGCAGTTCGTAGGGCACGCCGGTGTCCTTCAGTACTTCGATGTCCTTGGCGGCGCCGTCCATCTGCTGCTGGGTGCGGAACAGCTGGGTGGTGCCTTGCTGGCGGCCCTGGTATTCGATGCCGGTGGCGGCGCGCAGCGCCTTGAAGCAGTCGCGGCTGTATTCGGCCAGGCGCACCATGCGCTCCTTGTTGACCGCATAGCGCTCGGCATTGCAGTTCTGCAGCATCTGCCACATCCATTGCAGCTGGAACAGGGTGCCGTCCGGCGTGATGGACAGCGGCGCGTGGCGCTGCAGCATCCATTTCATGGCTTTCAGCGGGATGCCGGGGGCGGCCCAGGGGGAAGCGTAGCCGGGGGAGATCTGGCCGGCGTTGGCGAAACTGGTTTCCTGCGCGGACGCGGGCTGGCGGTCCAGCACCGTGACGTCGTGACCGGCCTGGGCCAGGTAGTACGCGGTGGTGACGCCGATGACGCCGCTGCCAAGAATCACGATACGCATAACGCTCCCTTATAGATTTTAATGGCTTGCGCCAGATATAACGCTATGATAAGTTGCTTCAACCAGTATTTGTTACTATATAAAAGCCGATATTCAGTAAAAAATCATGCGAACACAGAAAGATTCGGTCCGTACCCTGGACAAGCTGGACCGCAAGATCCTGCGCATCCTGCAGGAGGACGGGCGGATTTCCATGAAGGATTTGAGCGAACAGGTGGGGCTGTCGATCACGCCGGCCATCGAGCGGGTCAAGCGCATGGAGCGCGACGGCGTCATCACCGGCTACCATGCCCGCATCGACCCGCCGGCGCTGGGGGCCAAGCTGCTGGTGTTCGTCGAGATCACGCTGAACACCAAGTCGGCCTCGATGTTCGAGCAGTTCCGGCGCGAGGTGCTGCGCATCCCGGAGGTGCAGGAGTGCCACCTGGTGTCGGGCGACTTCGACTACCTGATCAAGGCGCGCATCCACGAAATGGCCGAGTATCGCAAGCTGCTGGGCGAGATGCTGCTGCAGCTGCCGGGGGCGGCGCAAAGCAAGAGTTACGTGGTCATGGAAGAGATCAAGGAAACGCTGTTCCTGTCCACCGAAGCGGTCTGATACACGGTTGAGCGTTATCAAGGTTGCCACATCCTGTAAGATCACTATAATGATTTCGACTAGGGGGCGCCATGTCCGCCTACGAATTCGATCTGAGCCGGTACGCCGAACGTCTGGAAATGGCTGGCGTGCCAGGGGAGCAAGCCTTGCTGCATGCTGAACTGACCGCTGAAACGCTGCAGCAACTGGTCACGAAGGACTATTTGCACAGCGAGCTGCTTGCGCAGGAAGCGCGCATGGATGCCCGCTTTGCCGCGTTCGAAGCACGCATGGAGACGAGCCTGGCAAAGTTGCAGGCTGATCTGTTCCGCTGGCTCTGTATCGCAGTCTTCGTGCAAGGCGGTTTCATACTCGCCTGTTTGAAATTACTAGCTTGAGTACTGGATGGATGCCGAAAAACCCTTAGAAATCCGCACGCTGGACGAACACCTGTCCTCCGATCAAAGCTTTGCCTCCGCGCTGGCGCGTACCGTGGGCGCGCTGGCCGCTGCCGACGGCACCGTCACGCTGGGCCAGTTTGCCGCCGTGACCGACCTGGCCGGCGAAGGCAAGGCTTCCGCCGTATTCACCGCACTGGTACTGAACGCCATCGAGTCGGGCGTGAGCGTCGATTGGGCGCTCAATGCGCTGGCGCGCTGCGCGCCGGCGGTGGACCTGCAGACCCGCGAGCATGCCTATGACATGCTGCGTCCGCTGGTGGCGCTGCAGGGAGCCAAGGCGCGCGCGCTGGCGCAGCGCGTGGCCAAGGCGCTCGACCTGCGCCTGCGCACCGACGAGCTGGCCATGCTGCCGCCCGATGACGAGCGCGGCCTGCTGGGCAGCATCGGCCAGCAGGCGCGCAAGCTGGTCAAGGGGCGCGGCCTGGGCGACGTGGTGGCCGACTTCGGCCGCAGCACCGGCCACACGGAATTGATGGACGGCGCGCGCCGCTTCCAGGGCGGCAAACTGGACCAGGCGCAGTTGCGCGGCATGGTGCAGCAGGCCACCGCCAGCATAGGGCAGGGCATCCGCGCCTATCAGGAACTGGCTGCCAGCATGGCCGCGTCGGCCGCCAACGCGGACCGCATGATGGCCTCGGCGCTGGAACTGCGCCACCAGGTGCAGCAGCGGCTGGCGCTGGTGGACGCGCGCGTGGCCTACGAGCGCAGCATGCTGTTCCAGGATATCGACGATGCGGTGCACGATGCCGGCAACGCCATCGAGCTGGCGATTGCCGACCGCCTGGCCACCGACCAGTGGAAGGACGGCGACGTGTGGGAAAGCATAGGCCGCAACCAGTTCGGCCAGGAGATGGAGCGCCGGCTGGACCGCGTGGTGCGGCGCAAGGAAGAGGCGCTCAAGCTGATGCAGCACGACTTGCGCCTGTTCCAGTCCGGCATGCGGCTGGGGCAGACCAATGTGTTCCAGCGCGAACACCATGCGGCGCTGGCCAAGCTGATGCCCAGCTTGCGCATCGGCACGCGGCTGGTCAACACGGTCGATACGGCCGCCAGCCTGACGCTGATGGGCGGCGCGGTGGCGGCGGCGGGCACCGGCACGGTGGCCTACCTGTTCGGCGTGGCGGTGGTGATGCCGGTGCTGGCGCCGGCGGCGCCGTTTGTCGGCGGCGCGGTGCTGCTGGCGGGCGCGTTCAAGTGGTTCGCCGACGGCGGCAAGCGCAAGCGATCGGAAATCCGCGACAAGCGCCGCGCCTTCGAGGAGGAACTGCGCGCGCGGCTTAAGGTGGCCGAGCAGTCCTACCTGGCGCAGCTGGACGAGGTGGCGCAAGGCTTCCATGAATCGGCCCGGCAGATGCTCACGCCGCTGTTGCTGGAGGCCGAGGCCGCCGGGCGCGTGCAGGGCATGCGCGAACGCATCGCCAGCAAGGTGATCGCCCAGTCGCAGGCCGCCATCGAACAGCTTGAGAACCAGCTGCAGCAGGATTGAGGCAGGATAGATGTCCCCGTCATGCGGCCTCAGTGCGCCATGTTGCGCGCGATGATGGCGTCGGCGGCCGCGCTGGCCTGCTGCAGCGGCTGGGCCAGCGCGCTGGTGCTGTAGATCGGCGCCCGCGGCATCGGGGCACCCAGCATGGGGCCGTCGGTCTTGCTGATGTCCACCTTCACCGTGGTGGACAGGCCGATGCGCAGCGGATGCCTGGCCAGCTCTTGCGCATCGAGCGCTATCCTCACCGGCACGCGCTGCACCACCTTGATCCAGTTGCCGCTGGCGTTCTGCGCCGGCAGCACCGAGAACGCGCTGCCGGTGCCTGCCGACATGCCCAGTACTTTGCCGTGGTAGGCCACCTTGCCGCCGTACAGGTCCGCCTCCACCGTGGCGGGCTGGCCGACGCGGATGTCGCGCAGTTCCGATTCCTTGAAGTTGGCGTCCACCCACAGCTGGTCCAGCGGCACGATGGACAGCAGCGGCATGCCGGGCGTGACGCGGGCGCCCACCTGCACGCTGCGCTTGGCCACGTAACCGGACACCGGCGCCACGATGGCGTTGCGGCGCGCGGCCAGCCAGGCTTGCATGTAGTCGGCGCGCGCCGCCTGCACGGCCGGGTGCTCGGCCAGTGCCACACCGGCCACGCCCGCGTGCGCCGCCGCGCTTTGTTGCAGCGCCACTTCGATCGCCGCCTGCGCGTTGGCCACGGCCTGGCGCGCGTGTTCCACCTCCTCGCCGGAGACGGTGTGGTCGGCCGCCAGCGGCGCGCGGCGGGCCAGGTCGTCCTGCGCGTTGTTCAAGGCCAGCCTGCGCTGGGCGACGGCGGCGTCGAACTGGCCGGCGTCGGCGTAGCGCTGGCGTTCCTGGCGCACGGCGGCGCCCAGGCGGGCCCGGGCCAGTTCCAGCGCCACCTCGGCGTCCACCGGGTCGAGCTTGACGATTTGCGCGCCGGCCTGCACCAGCTGGGTTTCGTCGGCGCCGATCTCGGCCACGTTGCCAGCCACTTGCGAGGATAGCGTGACGAGATTGCCGCCGACGTAGGCGTTGTCGGTTTCCTGCTGTCTGGACAGCACGGATTCGTAGTAGAAGGCGTAAGCGGCGCCGGCGGCCACGAAGGCCAGCGTGATGCCGGCCAGCACGCGGGTGCGTTTTTTGTTGTTGGCTGGGGCTGCGGCGGTGGTTTCGGGTGCGGTGGTCATGGCGAGCTCGGATTAGTTCAGGGTAAGTGCGGTGCCGGCGCGGTAGCCGCCGCCGAGCGAGTGGATCAGCGCGACTTCGGCTTGCAGCTGGATTTGCCGGAGGTGCAGGGCGGCATCCTGCTGGCGCAGCGCGTTCAGTTGCGCATTCAGCACGGCGTGCCGGGTGGCCAGGCCGCCTTGCAGCCTGGCCTGGGCGGAGCGCAGCAGGGCTTGCGCGGCGGTGCTGGCGGCGGCCTGTTCGCTGGTTTCGGCTTCCAGCGCTTGCACGGCGGCGGCGTCCTGCGCCACGTCGCGCACGGCGGCCACCACGGCGCGGTTGTACTCGGCCACCAGCGCGTTGCGCTCGCTGCGCGTACCTTCCAGTTGCGCGGCCAGGCGTTTGCTGTCGAACAGTGGCAGGGTGATGGTGGGGCCGACGAACAGCGTGCGGCTTGGTGCTTCCAGCAGGCGCTCAAGGGAGATCGAATTCAGGCCGGCGGCGGCGCTGATGTTGATGTCCGGGTAGAACGCGGCCTTGGCGGCGTCGATGCGGCTCAACGCGGCTTCCACGCGCCAGCGCGCGGCTTGCAGGTCCGGCCGGCGCGCCAGCAGCTCCATGCCGAGGCGCGACGGCAGCGCGTGCAACCCCTCGGGCAATGCGCGCTGCTGCAGCGCGGCCAGCAATTGCGCTGTGCTGGCGCGGGGCGCAGCGGGGGCTGCAGCGTCCGCCGTGCCAGGTGCACGCGTGCCGCCGGCGTGGGCGTCGGACTGGCCGGCGTTCGGCGCGTTGTCGCCGCCGAGCAGGGCGCGCAGGGCCTCGCGTTCGCGCAGGTTGTCGCCGTCAAGCTGGGCGAGCTGCTGCCTGAGCTGCGACAGCTCGGCGCCGGCTTGCCGCGCTTCGTCCTGCACGCCCAGGCCGCGCGCGATGCGCTTGGCGGCATCGGCGATCACGGCCTGCTGCGCGGCGATCAGCTGTTCCAGGTTGGCGCGCCGCGCCCAGCCGCCCTGCAGGCGGAAGTAGCTTTGCGCGATGGCCGCCGACAGCGCGCGCTCGGCTTGCGCGTAGCCGGCCCGGTGCGCGTTGAGCTCGCCCGCCGCCGCCGCCACTTGCGCCTTGTTGCGGCCCCACCAGTCGAAGTTGTAGCGCGCATCCACGCGCACGGTCTCTTCGGTGAAGTAGCTGCCGCCGATGGGCGCCGGGAACAGGCCGGTGCCGGAGTAGCGCTGGCGGTTCATGCCGCCGTACACGCCGGCTTCCAGCCCCGCCGCCGCGCGCGTGCGGTCCAGCGAAGAATGCGCCGCAGAGATGTGCGCGGCGGCCGCATCCAGGTCCGGGCTGGCGGCGAGGGCGGCCGAGATCAGGCGGTCCAGCTGGGCGTCGTGGTAGACCTCCCACCAGCGCGCTTCCGGCCAGCCGTCGCGCGCCAGCTTGATGTCGGCGGCGACCGTGGCGGCCGGCACGTCGCGTTGCGCCAGCGGGGCAGTGCGCTCGGCGGGAACGTGGGCGCAGCCGGCCAGCGCGAACGCGCAGGCAAGGGCGCTGGCCAGTGCGGACGGCGGGAGCAGGGGAGTACTTGTTCTCATAGTCTCAATCCATGGCCGCATGGCCGGCAGGCGCAGGTGCGGCGGTTTTGGCTGCGGGACGCACCAGCAGCAGAAGCGGAATCACCGCCAGGGTCAGCAGCGTCATCAGCCAGAAGTCGTCCACGTAGGCGATCATCGAAGCCTGGCGCGTCACTTCCGCGTTCAGCAGCGCGAGCGCGTCGGGCGCGGTGTCGGTCACGGCCACGCGCGCCACCAGCGCCGCATGCACGGTTTGCGTGTTGCGCACCAGCAGCGTCTGCACCAGCGCGATGCCGACGCTGCTGCCGATGTTGCGCACCAGGCTGTAGATCGCCGTGCCTTCGGCGCGCATTTCGGGCGCCAGCGTGGCGAAGGTGGCCGCGCTCAGCGGTACAAACACCAGTCCCAGCCCCAAGCCCTGGATCACGCCCGGCCAGACGATGTCGGCGGCGGACAGCACCAGCGTGTAGCCGCTCATCTGCCATAGCGAGAACGCGGTGACGGCGAAGCCGATGGCCAGCAGCAGGCGCACGTCGTAGCGGCCCACCAGGCGCCCGACCAGCAGCATCGCCACCATGGTGCCCAGGCCGCTCGGCGCCGTGACGAGGCCGGCCAGCGCGGCCGGATTGCCCATCAGCCCCTGCAGCAGCGAGGGCGTGAGCGCGCGGGTGGCGAACAGCACCAGGCCGACGATGAAGATGAACAGCAGGCCGCTCACGTAGTTGGCGTTTTTCAGCAGGCGGTAATTGAAGAAGGACTTGCCGGCGGGGGTGAGCGCGGTGTGCGCCACGAACCAGGCCAGGCTGAGCGCCAGCACGGCCGCTTCGATCCAGGTTTCGGTGGCGGCGAACCAGTCGTTCTGTTCGCCCCGGTCCAGCAGCATCTGCAGCGCGCCGATGGCCAGGCTGAGGGTGGCGAAGCCGAAGGCGTCGAAGCGCATGCTGCGCGCGGCGGGCGTGGGATGGATGTATTTCCAGATCCCGTAGAACGCCATCGCTCCCACCGGCACGTTGATGAAGAACACCCAGCGCCAGTCGTAGCTGTCGGTCAGCCAGCCGCCCAGCGTGGGACCGAGGATGGGGCCTATCATCACGCCCATGCCCCACACGGCCATGGCCGAGCCGTGCTTTTCGCGCGGGTTGATGTCCAGCAGCACGGCTTGAGATAGCGGTACCAGCGCGGCGCCGAAAACGCCCTGCAGCAGGCGGGCGGCGACGATCTCGCCCAGCGTGGCGGACAGGCCGCACAGCACCGAGGCCACGGTGAAGCCTGCCACCGACACCAGGAACACATTTTTCTGGCCGAAGCGGTCGCACAGCCAGCCGGTCAGCGGGGTGGCGATGGCGGCGGCCACGATGAAGGAGGTCAGCACCCAGGTGATCTGATCCTGCGAGGCCGACAGGCTGCCTTGCATATGCGGCAGCGCCACGTTGGCAATGGTGCCGTCCAGCGCCTGGATGATGGTGGCCAGCATGATGGACAGCGTGATCATGCGCCGGTTCAGCGGCGCTTGCCTGGCTGGACCGGCTGCGGCGGCAGGGCTCACAGCTTGGCCTCGACCGCCGCTTGCAGCTGTTCGAGAAAGCCGGTGACGATGGCCAGCGTGGCTGGATCGGTGTTGCCCAGCAGCTCCTGGCGGAAGGCGTTGGCTTCCTTCTTCACGCGGGTGTAGATGTCCTGGCCGGCCGGCGTGAGGCTGACCAGCTTGACGCGGCGGTCGCTGCCGGACGGCGTGCGCTGCAGGTAGCCGGCTTTCACCAGGCGGTCGAGCATGGCAACCATGGTGGGGTCTTCCACGCCCAGGTGGCGCGCCAGTTCGGTTTGCGACAGCGGCTGGGCCTTGGCCACGGCGGCAATCGCCATCCAGCTGGCCTGGCCCATGCCCAGGTCTTTCAGGCGCCGGTCCAGCGCCAGGCGCCAGGCGCGGGCGGTGGTGTGCAGGGCGTGCGAGAAGCGTTCGTCGAGGGAAAGTGACATGTCTATGGGATAATGGTTAGATATCTAATCATTAGTCTACCATGGTATTTTTCTGAATTGCAATGCCGGCCAGGCATGGTAGGCTGCGGTATCGACTCGGAGGACTGATGAGACTGCGAATGACGATGCGGCGGGGCGCGCTGGCCGCTGCCATCCTGGGACTGGCGGCGGCGGGGTGCGGGCCGGCGATGGCGCAGGCTGCGGGGGACGACAGCACCGGCAGCGCGCCGCCGGTGCTGCCATACCGCCCGTCGGTGTCCAGCCCGGCGCAACTGCCGGCTCCCGGCCAGCTGGAACTGGAACTGGGCGGACTGGCCAGCCGCGACGGCGGGGCGCGCCGCGCCAGCCTGCCCTATACCCTCAAGCTGGCGTTCAGCCCGCAGTGGGGCGTGCTGCTGGGCGGCGAAGCCTGGGTGTCGGACCGGCAGGACGGCGCGCCCCGGCTGCGCGGCGCGGGCGACACGCTGGTGGTGCTGAAGCGCGCCTGGAGCGCCGGCGGCGAGGGCGGCCCGGGCCTGGGCCTGGAGCTGGGGGCCAAGGCGCCCACGGCGCGGGACGGCATCGGCAGCGGCCGCGCGGACTACAGCATCAACGGCATCGTCAGCCGCGATTTCGGCACCGTGCACATGGACGCCAATCTGAACCTGACCCGGCTGGGGGGCGCAGAAGCGGGACTGGGACGCGTGCAGCGCGGCGCCTCGGCATCGTTCTCGGTGCCGCTGGACGCGCAATGGGGGGCCACGGTCGAACTGGCGGGCACGCGCCGCAGCGGGGCGGGCAGTACGGCGCAGCTGCTGCTGGCTGCCGCCTACAGTCCCCATCCGCGCCTGGCCATCGACTTCGGCCTGGCGCGCGGCTTGAACCGGGCCACGCCCGAGTGGCAGTTTTTCAGCGGCGTAGTGTTGCCTTTGGCCAAAATTTGGTAGCTTGTGTGCGCAAGCGTACATACGGAAAGTCACTGTCGGCTTAGAATAAAGGTGCAGTAAACCCATAACCATAAGATGACACCATGAAAAAACTCCTCATCGCCGCCAGCCTGCTGGCAATTTCCCTGACCGCCGCTGCGCAAAATGTCTCCATCAGCGTGGGTCAGCCCGGCTTCTACGGCCGTATCGATCTGGGCAACATGGCGCCGCCGCCGGTCATCTATGCGGAACCCATCATTGTGCACCGCCCGGTGCGCGTGATCGAGCAGCCGCTGTACCTGCGCGTGCCGCCCGGCCATGCCAAGAAGTGGTCGAAGCACTGCGGCGCGTACAACGCCTGCGGCCGCCGCGTCTACTTCGTGCGCGACGACTGGTATGTGAACGACTATGCGCCGCGCTACCGCACGGAACACGGCCGTGGCGGCCAGCATGACGGCCGCCGGGACGACCATCGCGACGACCACCGCGACAAGCATGACAAACACGACAAACACGACAAGGGCCATGGCAACGGCCATGGCAATGGCCACGGCAACGGCAAGGGCCACGGCAAGGACTGAGTTCGATCCACTTCAGGAGCCACATGCATAGCAAAATCGTCGTCGTGGGAGGCGGGGCCGGCGGACTGGAGCTGGCCTGCAAACTGGGCCGCAAGCTGGGGCCGCGGCAGGTGATGCTGGTCGATAGCCGGCTGTACCACATCTGGAAACCTTCGCTGCACGAGGTGGCGGCGGGCACCCTGGATATCCACCAGGAAGGCCTGTCCTACCAGATGCTGGCGCACGACAACGGTTTCACCTATGTCTATGGCGCCCTGACGGCGCTCGACGCGCCCGGCAAACAGCTGACGGTGGCGGCTATCGCCACCTCAGAGCATGAGGAACTGCTGCCCGAACGGCGCATCGGCTTCGAGTCGCTGGTGCTGGCCATCGGCAGCACCTCCAACTACTTCGGCGTGCCCGGCGCCGAGCAGCACACCATTTCCCTGAACGCCACCGAGGACGCCGAGCGCTTCCGGCTGACCCTGCTCAAGCTGCTGACCAAGGCCGCGCTGAAGAAGGGCGCGCCGGGCGCGACCGAGGTGGTCGAACCAGCGGCCGCGCCGGCCGGGGCGGGGGTGGACATTGTCATCATCGGCGGCGGCGCCACCGGCGTCGAGCTGGCGGCGGAATTGCGCGAAGCGAGCGGGGTGTACGCCGCCTACGGCTTCGGCCACCTGAAACCAGAGCAGGACGTGCGCATCACGCTGCTGGAGGGGGCGCCCCGCATCCTGGCGCCGCTGCCCGAGCGCGTATCGGCAGCCGCCCTCAAACTGCTGCAAGAGCGCGCCATCAAGGTGGTGACCGGCACGCGCGTGACAGCCATCGACGCCGAGCGTGTGACGACAGGCGAGGGCGCGCACTACGCGGCCGACATCGTGGTGTGGGCGGCGGGCATCAAGGCGCCCGCGCTGCTGGCCACGCTGGGCCTGCCGACCGCCAAGGGCGGCCAGCTGGAGGTGGACGGCCACCTTGCCGTCAAGGGCCAGACCGGCATTTACGCGCTGG
The DNA here is from genome assembly GCF_001425045.1 of Massilia sp. Root351. Lineage (GTDB taxonomy): Bacteria > Pseudomonadota > Gammaproteobacteria > Burkholderiales > Burkholderiaceae_D > Rugamonas. The sequence goes on from NZ_LMDJ01000031.1 coordinate 68,024, forward strand.
GCGACTGCGCCCTGTGCCTGGGGGTGGACGGCAAGCCGGTGCCGCCGCGCGCGCAGGCCGCGCACCAGCAGGCCGGCTACCTGGTGCAGACCTTGCTGCGCCAGGCGCAAGGCAAGGCGCCGCCGAGCGCGCCGTATGTCTACAAGGATTATGGCTCGCTGGTGTCGTTCGGCCAGACCTCGTCGGTCGGTAGCCTGATGGGTTCGCTAAAGGGCTTGAGCTGGTTTGTCGACGGCTTCGTGGCGCGGCTGATGTACACCAGCTTGCACCTGATGCACCACCAGGCGGTGCTGGGCACGGTGCGCACCGGCGTGCTGGCGCTGGCGCGCTTCCTGATCAAGCGCACCACGCCGCTGGTGAAGTTGCACTAGGGGAGGGCTGCAGCCGGCCAGGGCCAGCCCGGCCGGGCGCTAGGGCGCCGGCTTGGGCAAGACCACCGTCAGGACGGCGCCGCCGCCGCTGCCGGCCACCAGGGTCAGCGTGCCGCCCAGGTAGGCGGCCCGTTCGCGCAGCACGCGCAGGCCATGCTTGGCGCTGTCGGCGCCGATCACGTCCGCCTGCGGCGCCGGCCCCACGCCGTTGTCCTTCACCGTCAGCATGATTGCGTCGTCGTTGTCGTCCACGATCACGTCCACCGTGCTGGCCCGGGCATGGCTGACGATGTTGCGCAAGCCTTCCTCCAGCGCGCGCAGCAGCACCACGTTGTGGCTGCGCGGGCAGCGCGGCTCGTCCTCCGGCAGGCTGCAGCTGGCCGCCACGCCGTGCTGTTCGCCGAACTGCGTCACCAGCTCGCCCAGCGCCACGCGCACGCCGAGGAATTCCAGCTTGTCGTTCCACAGCCGGTGCTGCATCTGGCGGTTGGTTTCGATGATGGTGTGCAGCAGATTTTTCATCTGCGTGGCGCGCTCGAGCAGCGCCGGATCCGGCGGCAGCTTTTGGGTCAGCAGGCCGAGGTGCATGGTCAGCGCCGTCAGCGAGGAGCCCATGCTGTCGTGCAGCTGGCGCGACAGCGAGCGGCGCTCGTTGTCCCAGCAGGCGTTGACGTGGCCGAGCAGTTCGCTCAGCTCGGCGGCGCGCTGGCTGTCGTAAGGGGCGGGATGTGCCTGTGCGGACATAAGAAGGGTCTCAGAGTAAGATGATCTGTTTTTATGCGGCGATCATACCTGAGGTTGATTTTCTTTGTCGCACTGCCACATGGCGTGCGGCATGCTCACGGCCGCGCGATGGCCGGGTCGGCGCCGGCGCCTGCCGGGGCCGCGCAACTGCCGATCGCTTTCATCAGGTTGTCGATGTCGACCGGCTTGACCAGGTGCATGTCGAAGCCGGCCTCCAGCACGCGGCGCTGGTCTTCCGCCAGGCCGTAGCCGGTCAGCGCGATCAGCTTCATGCCGCGCGTGTCCTCGCTGGCGCGCAGCCGCCGCGCCACCTCGTAGCCGTCGATGCCGGGCAGGCCGATGTCGACCAGCGCCAGGTCAGGGCGGTAGGTGGCGGCCAGCTCCAGGCCCTGCAGGCCGTCGGCCGCATTGCGCACTTCATAGCCGTAGCAGCTCAGCATCATCGACATCATTTCGCGGCCGTCGTCGTTGTCTTCGATCAGCAGCACGGTGGGCTTGCCGGTTTCTGGGGTGTTCATAATCTCTTGCCTCGGTTCGGATGGCCGCTCGCCGCGCGGCAGCCGGATGGTAAAGATGCTGCCTTCGCCGCTGCCGCCGCTGAACGCGGTGACGCTGCCGCCGTGCAGTTCGGCCAGGCGCCGCACCAGCGCCAGGCCGATGCCCAGCCCGCCTTGCGCGCGGTCCAGCGTGCTGGAGCCCTGGACGAAGACGTCGAAAACATGGGGCAGCAGCGTGGCCGGTATGCCGACCCCGCTGTCCTCCACCGACAGCAGCATGTCGTCGCCGTCCGCCTCGCAGCAGACCGCGATGCTGCCGCCGGGTTGCGTGTATTTCAACGCGTTGTCCATCAAATTGCAGAATAGCTGTTCCAGCCGGGTGGCGTCGCCATGCACCCAGCCGGGCCCCGCTTCCAGCGTTACCGCGTAGCCGGCGGTGCGGCCGGTGGTGCGGTAGGTTTCCAGGCAGGTGCTGAGCAGGCCGGACAGTTCCAGCGGCGCCCGGTTCAACAGAATCTTGCCCGACATGGCGCGGCTCAGGTCCAGCAGGTCGTCGACGATGCGGCCCAGGTGGCGGCTCTGGCGCTGGATGATGTGCTTGGCGCGCGCCACGGCGTCGGCCGCCACGCCCGGCAGGGCGATCAGCGAGGCCGCGCTGCTGATGGCGCTGAGCGGATTGCGCAGTTCGTGGCCCAGCATGGCCAAAAATTCGTCCTTGGCATGGTTTTGCTGCTCGGCCATCTTGCGCTCTTCGATCTCGCGCGTGAGCTTCTTGTTGGTGGCGGTCAGCTCCGTGGTGCGCTGGCTGAGCTGGCGCGCCTGCCGCTTCAGCTCTTCGTTCTTGACGGCCAGCGCCACGAACACGGAGATCTTGGCGTGCAGGATTTGCGGGATGACGGGGGTGAACAGGAAGTCCACCGCGCCGCGCTGGTAGGCCTTCAGGCGGTCCAGCTCGTCGGCCACGAAGGCCGTCACGAAGATGATGGGGATGTCGGCCGAGCGGGCCCGCTGGTGGATCGCCTCGGCGGTCTCGAAGCCGTCCATGCCGGGCATGTTCACGTCCAGCAGGATCACGGCGAAATCGTGCATCAGCACCTGGCGCAAGCCTTCCTCGCCCGAGCGCGCAGCCAGGACATCATAGCCTTCCTGCTCCGACCACTGGGCCAGCAAACTGGTCAACGCGAACAGGCTGTTGGCGTCGTCGTTGACGACCAGGACTTTGGGTTTGTCTACTTTAGGCACGTTGTTGTTGGAGCCACGGAAAGGAAGAATTTCGCCTGACAAACTATTGACCGATCATAACAACCTGATAAGTGAAAGTCAAAAGCGCGCACGGCTATCGCGCGCGGCCAGTGTTCGGCTGCGCACATACAGCGCCGGTTGCGCGTGCCATAGTCGTGCCGTGCCGACCAACCCCTGGAAAGGATGCATCATGAATATCGATACCGTTGTGGACAAAGAATACATGGGTAAGTGCTTCCGCGAATTGGCGGCAGCGCCGGTGAGCGCACTGAAAGGCGTCAGCGCCGCCGACGCGAAGGCGCTGGCCAAGGCTTTCAACGTCAGCACGGTGCGCGAGCTGGCCGAGCTGGACTTCGTCAAGTGGGCGCAGGCGATTACCATCCTGGCCGACCATGAGCAGGAAACGCCGGCCCAGATCGCCAAGGAAACCCTGCTGGACGAAGCGGTGGAAATGACTTTCCCGGCCAGCGACCCGATTTCGGTCGATGCCGGCATTACCCGCATCGAAGTGGCGCCGGAGATGGTGGACGCGCATAGTGACCACCAGCATGCCGGCAAAGTCGAACAGTCCACGGAAGAGGGCGCGGCCAAGGAAACAGCCGCCGCGCACTGATACGGCCCGCGCCGGTGCAGCGCACCGGGGCCGCGCAGTTCGCTGCGCGGCCTTGCTGCGTGGCGCGCGGCGTTCACGCGACCGAAGCGCTGTGCAAGGCCGGATGGCTGGGGATGTAGGCCTCGGCGGCGGCCGCCTCGGGCTGCGCCGCGCAGTGGCGGTTCTTGCCGCCGCGCTTGGCGTCGTACAGCGCCTGGTCGGCTTTCTCGATCAGGGCCTGCACGTTGTCGGCATGGTCGGGATAGAGCGCGATGCCGATGCTGGTGGACAGCTTCAGCGTCAGTGCGCCCACCTGGTAGGGCTCGGACACTACTTCGATCAGCTTGGAAGCCGGTTCCTGGGCGTCGGACAAACTGCCCACTTCGCCCAGCACGATGACGAATTCGTCGCCGCCGACGCGGGCCACGGTGTCTTCCTTGCGCGAGGAGCCGACCAGGCGGCCGGCCACCAGTTTCAGGATCTCGTCGCCGCAGGCATGGCCGTGGGTATCGTTGATGGCCTTGAAGCCGTCCAGGTCCAGGTACATGACGGCGGCCTTGTGCTGGTGGCGCGCGGCGTGCTGCAAGGTGGTGGCGATGCGGTCTTCCAGCAGGCGGCGGTTGGGCAGTCCGGTGAGCGGATCGTGCAGCGCCAGTTCCTGCTGCTGCTTGCTGTATTGCGCCAGCTCCTTGTACAGCAGGCGCACTTCCAGCATGTTGTGGATGCGCTTGTGGACTTCCAGCAGGTCGAAAGGCTTGCTGATGAAATCGCGCGCGCCCGCTTCCAGCGCGGCGATCTTGAAGCTGGGCTGGGCGGTCAGCGCCAGGACAGGCAAATAGCCGTCCTGCTCGATCTCCTTGAGTCCCTTCATGACCTGGAAGCCGTTCAGCTCGGGCATTTGTAAATCCAGCAAGATCAGGTCGTAGCAGTGCTGGCGGTGCAGGCCGCATACCTGCTCGGGCAGCATGGTGGACGAGACATTGCTGTAGCCGGCATCGCGCAGGATCTCAAGCATCAGGTCGATGTTGTCGGCGCAATCGTCCACCACAAGTATCTTGGCGTTCAGAATTTCGTCCGGGCTAGGCATAGTAATGTCTCGTCAAAACAGTTGGGGCGGTCATATTTCTTAAGCTCTAAGTTTAGCAAAGGATAGCAGCGTTGCTTGTAGGACAGCGCCGCGTCTTCAGGTAGGAGCGCAAGTTATTCCCTATGGCAACAAAGATTTCTCTTGGTAAAAAATTATCGCTTTTGTGCCGCCAGCGCAACAGCCCGCACCAGTTCGGCCGGTTCCACCGGCTTGGAGACGTGGTCGCGGAAGCCGCACTCCAGGGCGCGCAGCCGGTCTTCCGAGCGGGCAAAGGCGGTCAGCGCGATGGCCGGCACCGCGCCGCCGCGTTCCGGCCCCAGTGCACGCACCTGGGCCAGCAGTTCAAAACCGTCCACGTCCGGCATGCCGATGTCGCTGACCAGCAGGCTGGGGCGCTCGCGTTGCACCAGCTGCAGCGCCTCGGCCGCATTGGCGGCTGTCAGCACGGTGGCGTTGCAGTCACTCAGTATGCGCTTGATCAGGTCTCTTGCGTCGATTTCGTCGTCGACCACCAGCACGCGCATGCCGGCCAGGTCGCGCAGGCCGCTGTCGGACGGCACAGCCGGCAGCGGAGGCGGCTGCGGCGCCTGCGCGCGGGCCTGGCGCGCCGCCCCGCCGGGGGCGGTGGCCAGCGGCAGGCTGACCGTGAAGCTGGCGCCGCGCCCCTCGCCCGCGCTGGCCACGGACACCGTGCCGCCGTGCTGCTCGACCAGGTGCTTGACAATGGACAGCCCCAGTCCCAGGCCGCCATGGCGGCGCGTGGTGGTGGAATCGGCCTGGCGGAAGCGTTCGAACACGTGGGCCAGGAATTCCTCCCGGATGCCGATGCCGGTGTCGGCCACGGTGATGGCCACATGGCCCTCGGCCTCGCCGACCGACACCCGCAGCGCGCCGCCCCTGGGCGTGAACTTGATGGCGTTGGTGAGCAGATTCCAGACCACCTGCTGCATCCGGCTGGGGTCGGCCGCTACCAGGCCGGTGCTGTGGAAGTCGCGTTCGATCTGGATGCCCTTGGCGTCGGCTGCCGGGCGCACCGTCTCGATGGCAGCATCGACCACCGTCAGCGGCGACAGGGTTTGCATATCCAGCAACACTTTGCCGGAGGTGATGCGGCTCATGTCCAGCAGGTCTTCGATCAGCTGCGCCTGTGCCCGGGCGTTGCGCTCGATGGTTTGCAGTCCGCGGTGCAGGTCGGCCTCGTCGCGGCTGCCGCGCCGCAGCACCTGGGCCCAGCCCAGGATGGCGGTCAGCGGCGTGCGCAGCTCGTGCGACAGCGTGGCCAGGAATTCGTCCTTCATCTGGCTGGTGCGCTCGGCCTCGGCGCGCGCGCTGCGTTCGCTGTCCAGCAGGATCTTGCGCTCCTCGGCGGCTTGCTGGGCCGCTTCGTACAGGCGGGCATTGTCGATTGCCACGGCGGCCTGGGCCGCGATGCCGCCGATGATGCGCTCGGTGCGCTCGTTGAACATGTGCGGCTCGGGGTGGCCGAAGAACAGCGAGCCGATCACCTCGCCCGAGCGCGACACCACCGGCACCGCCAGGTAGCTGCGCACGGCCGGGTGGCCCTTGGGCACGCCGGTGTGGGGCGGGTTCCGGCCGTAGCGCGGGTCGCGCAGCAGGTCGTCGCTGCGCAGCGTGCCTTCGCCGCGCATGCTGGGGCCGAACAGGGTGGTGGCGCGCGGGTGGGGGAAGTGGGCAAAGGCCTCGGGCGGCATGCCCGACAGCGTGTACAGGGTGAGCACGCCGCCGTCGGCGCTGGTGCTGTTGTAGAAGAAGGCGCCGAAGCGGGCGCCGCTGATGCGGGTGGCCGCGTCGGTGACTTCCTGCAGCAGCGAGCGCAGGTTGCGCTTGGACGCCAGCGCGTTGCCGGTGGTGTTCAGCAGCTCCAGGATGGCGCTCTCGTCGCGCAGCGCCTCCTGCACCCGCTTGACCTGGTCGACGTCGGTGCTGGTGCCGAACCAGCGCACCAGGCGGCCGGTGCTGTCGCGCACCGGGTTGGCGCGCGACAGGAACCAGCGGAAGTGCCCGTCCGCGCCGCGGATCGGGAATTCCATTTCAAACGGCATGCCGGTGCGCAGCGATTCCTGCCAGTGCTGGCGGATCGCCGGCAGGGTCTCCGGGTCGTACGCTTCTTCCCAGCCGGTGGGCGGCGCGTCGTCGCGCGCCAGGCCGGTGTATTCGTACCAGCGCTCGTTGTACCACACCACGGCGCCGTCGAAGCGGGCGATCCAGGCCAGCTGCGGGATCGAGTTGGCCATGGCCTGCAGTTCTTCCTGGCTCTGGCGCAAGGTGTTTTCGGCGGCCTTGCGGTCGGAAATGTCCTGCACCATGCCGGTCATGCCCAGCACCGCGCCGTCCTCGGCGTAGTTGCCGTGGCCGACCACGGACAGCCAGCGGCGCTCGCCGCCGGCGCGCTCGACCCGGCATTCGATGTTGAAATCGGTGCGCTGTTCGAAGGCGTCGAGGAAGGCGGCGCGGGCCGGGGCGCGGTCCTCTTCCAGGATGTGTTCGCTCAGCGCGTCCCAGGTCAGGCTGGTCTCGGCGGGCAGGTTCAGCAGTTCCGCGGCGCGCCGGCCCAGCGTCACCAGGTTGGTGCCGGCGTCCCACAGCCAGTCGCCCAGCTTGCCCGCCGCCAGCGCCACCTGCAGCCGGTTGGCGCTTTCGCGCAGCGCGCGCTCGTCCAGCTTGCGCTTGGTGATGTTCTGGATGGAGCTGGTGAGGCCTTCGGCGGACGGGTAGGCGCGCACATCGAGCCAGATCTGGCGCGGCAGGTAGTACAGCTCGAAGCCTACGCTCTGCTGCATTTCCATGGCGCGCCGGAACTGCGCTTCCAGTACGGTGCCGCGCAGTTCGGGGAAGGCGTCCCACAGGATGTTGCCCAGCACGTGCTGGCCGCCGCTCTCGAGCGGATGGATGATGTTGGCAGCCTGCGGATTGATATAGGTGATGGTCCAGTCGTGGTCGAGCACGATGAAACCGTCGGTAATGCTCTCCAGGACGGTTTTCATGCGGGCGTTGGAACGGCGCAGTTCCTCGCGTGCCTCCTGCATTTCGTGCTCGGCGCGCTGGCGGGCCAGCAGCACGCTGTTGGCGCTGCGCATGGCCGCCGAGTGCATGCGGGCTTCCTCTTCTTTGTCGAGCTTGGCCACTCAGGCTCTCCTGGAAGTAGGCGCCTGTGCTGCGCGGTGGTGGGGTTCACAGTAAATCATCGGTGTCTGCATCTAGGGGACGGCCGAACCGGACCGTAGCTTCATTGTAGCCGTCTTGTGCGCTTTACAACCGCACCGTTGGTACGCGCGCGGCGGCGCTGGCCAGCACTTGCCGCAACTGGTCGATTTCATACGGCTTCTGCATGGAAACGGCTGCGAAGTCGAGCTGGCTGGTGAAGCCGCCGCCGTAGCCGGAGGCGAACACCACCTGCAGCTGCGGCTGGCTGCGCAGCGCGGTGCGCGCCAGCTCCACGCCGGACATGCCCGGCAGGCTGACGTCGCTGAACAGGATGCCGTAGCGGCTGTCGCGCAGCATGGCCAGGGCCTGCTCGCCGTCGCCGGCGGACTCGACCTCGTAGCCCAGCGCGCGCAGCATCTCGCACACCAGGTAGCGCGCGTCCGGATTGTCCTCCACCACCAGGATGCGGGCGTGCGACGGCGGCTCCTGCGCGGCCGGCGCGGGCGCGCCCGCCAGTTGCATGGCGCACAGCACGCCGCGCACCGCGCCGCCTTCGTCGCGCAGCGGCGTGTAGTGCAGGTCCAGCAACAGTTCGCTGGGCGCGCCGTCGCGCCACAAGGGCATGGCCTGGCCGGCATAGGCCAGCGCCGCGCCGCCCCAGACCGCTTCAAGGGCGGCGCCGTTCCAGCCGAACACCGGCGGCTGCATGATGGGCACGGTGCCGCCGGGCACCGACTCGAGGCGCATGCCCATCAGCGAGGCATAGGCCCTGTTATACAGCAGGATTTTCTCCGGCCCCCAGGCAATGGCCATCGCCAGCGGGCAGTTGAGCAGGATATCGACCGGCAGCCGCAGGCAGGGCGGCCAGCAGGAAGGCGGCCCCAGCGCGGTGCGGGACCAGTCCAGGGGCGGCAGGGTATGCAGGCTGATGCTGTCTTGTTGTGTCATCCGGGGCGCCCGTCGTTGCGAAATTGACTATTTGGCTGATGCTACACCAGCGACGGGCGAAAAAAAAGCCCGCTGCGGGAGCGGGCTGAATCTATTTCCCGTTAGGAGAATAGAGGAGACAGGTGCAACTATGCGGGATGCCCCATGGAAAATCCAATTGCCGTTCGTGATGAACAGTATCCGTTTGGTGAATGAGGCGGATATGCTGCGCGGAAGTGATTTCCCTCTGGACAAGCAGGATGGATATGCCTATAATCTTGCTTCTTTCGACGGGGAACCAGAGAAAGAAAGCGAAAACTGCAAGTTATCAGCGGTTTGCGACGCGGCTGTAGCTCAGCTGGATAGAGTACTTGGCTACGAACCAAGGGGTCGTGGGTTCGATTCCTGCCAGCCGCACCAGTTTGTTGTAGTAAAATGCGCTGATCGTACAGCGCATGCAGTAACAGTAATGACAGGCGGCTGTAGCTCAGCTGGATAGAGTACTTGGCTACGAACCAAGGGGTCGTGGGTTCGATTCCTGCCAGCCGCACCAGTCTTGCTGTGTTGTATCGATGTGTAGCGTTTTTTGCGGCTGTAGCTCAGCTGGATAGAGTACTTGGCTACGAACCAAGGGGTCGTGGGTTCGATTCCTGCCAGCCGCACCAGTTTTCCGTAGTTTCGTTGTAGATGCACCAGTAGTAAATAGCGGCTGTAGCTCAGCTGGATAGAGTACTTGGCTACGAACCAAGGGGTCGTGGGTTCGATTCCTGCCAGCCGCACCAGAATACGAGGGCCAGATCGGAAGATCTGGCCCTTTTCGTTTGTCCTTGCCTTTCTGCGCTTCCTGTTATCATTTGCTGAAATAGCAATTCGGGGGAGACTGCATGACCATCATCACCTGCGTCGAAGACTTGCGCGTGCTGGCGCGAAAGCGCGTGCCGCGCATGTTCTACGACTACGCCGACGCCGGTTCGTGGACCGAGTCCACCTACCGCGCCAACTGCAGCGACTTCGAAGCCATCAAATTCCGCCAGCGGGTGGCGGTCAACCTGGAAAACCGCAGCCTGGCCGGCAGCATGGCGGGCCAGGCCGTGTCGATGCCGGTGGCGCTGGCGCCGACCGGGCTGACCGGCATGCAGCACGCCGACGGTGAAATCCTGGCCGCCCGCGCCGCCGAGGCGTTCGGCGTGCCGTTCACGCTGTCGACCATGAGCATCTGCTCGATCGAGGACGTGGCCGCGCACACCAGCAAACCGTTCTGGTTCCAGCTGTACGTGATGAAGGACCGCGACTTCATCAACCGCCTGATCGACCGCGCCAAGGCCGCGCGCTGCTCGGCGTTGGTGCTGACGCTGGACCTGCAGGTGCTGGGCCAGCGCCACAAGGACATCCGCAACGGCCTGTCGGCGCCGCCCAAGCTGACGCTGGCCAACCTGCTCAACCTGGCCACCAAGCCGCGCTGGTGCCTGGGCATGCTGGGCACGCGGCGGCGCAGCTTCGGCAATATCGTCGGCCACGCCACGTCGGTGTCGGACATGTCCTCGCTGTCGTCGTGGACCAGCCAGCAGTTCGACCTGAGCCTGTCGTGGAAGGACGTGGAATGGATCAAGCAGCGCTGGGGCGGCAAGCTCATCATCAAAGGCATCATGGACGCGGAAGACGCGCGCCATTGCGTGGAGGCCGGCGCGGATGCGCTCATCGTGTCCAACCACGGCGGCCGCCAGCTGGACGGGGCGCAGTCGTCGATCGGCGCCTTGCCCGCCATTGCCGAGGCGGTCGGCAAGCAGATCGAAGTGCACATGGACGGCGGCATCCGTTCCGGGCAGGACGTGATCAAGGCGCTGGCGCTGGGCGCCAAGGGCGTCTACATCGGGCGGCCGTTCCTGTACGGGCTGGGGGCGATGGGCGAGCAGGGCGTGACGCGCTGCCTGGAGATCATCCGCAACGAGCTGGACCTGACGATGGCCTTCTGCGGCCTGCGCGACGTGGCGCTGGTGGACCAGAACATCCTGCTGCCGGGCAGCTACCCCGCGAGGTGAACCATGGCGACGCCAACTGAACTGCTGACGGCCGCCGCCATCGCGGCCATGCCGGGCAAGACCAAGACCCACCTGCTGAATCCGGACGCGGTGCGCACATCCAGGTCGCTGGGCGCGGCCACGGGTTTGAGCGGGCTGGGCTTTCACCTGATGACGGTGCCGCCCGGCCGCGAGTATGCCGAATACCACCGCCACCTGTATGAAGAGCAATGCTTCTACATCCTGTCCGGCTGCGGCGAGGCGGTGATTGACGAGCAGCGCCACGCCATCGGCGCCGGCGACTTCCTCGGCTTTCCGAAGAACGGCGCCGCGCACACCATCCACAACACCGGCAGCGCGCCGCTGGTGATGCTGTCCGCGCGCACCAACCTGGAACAGGATATCTGCGACTATCCGCGCCGGCAGAAGCGCCTGTATATGAACGGCAGCGACGAAGCGGTGGTTGATTTTGCCGATATCCTGTCCATTCCCCCTAACTGAGGAACCCATGCTAGACCAACCACCCGGCCATGTATTCCCTTCCAGCGCAAGCGCCACCCTGGCGCCCAGCCAGCGCATGCACCTGATACTGCTGGGTGTTGAAAGCGTGCCGAAAGCGGCGCACTTTTATGAGGCGCTGGGCTGGACGAAGTCGCCGACCGGAAATGATGGATTCGTCAAATTCGATATGGGCGGCTACGCGCTGTGCCTGATCAACAGGGCCGACCTTGCCAGCGATGCGCTGGAGCCGGCGCCGCACAAGATCGGCTTTTCCGGCATCGCCCTGATCCACCTGGCGCCAAGCGCGGAAGACGTGCCGCGCATCCTGGCCAGGGCGGCGGCGGCCGGCGGCAGCATCGTCAAGCCGGCTACCCGCACGCACTGGGGCGTAGCGGGCTATTTCAAGGACCCGGACGGGCATCTGTTCGAAGTGGACTATGAAACGGTGTGGGTGTTCGACGACGCGCACCGCCTGGTGGTCGACGAGGTGAACCCGGCCGGCCCGGTCTAGCGCCGCGCGGCAGTCCCGCCCTTGCATACGAGTCCGTATTTGGTGGCATTGCAGCCGAGCTGGACGCACCGCGCCGCGTGGTAGCCTGCGGCGCGGCATTGCCTGAGCGTTTCCTTCAGCGGGTCGCCCGATGCCATTCCGCTGTCGCGTTCCGGCCTGCCGGCGCGCGCCGACTTGTCCTGGCGCCTGGTGTTCTCACTGGCATACCTGGCTTGCGGCGGCGCGGCGGGCGCCGCCTTCGATTTCGCGGCGGCGCGCTTGCGGGGCCGTTCCAGCTCGGGCGCGGCACCGGCCTCGTTTGTCTCCTGGCCGGCGTCCTTTTCCGGCGCGCTGCCGGCAAGGCGCGGCGCGGGATCGGCTGGCGGCGCGGCGGCGGTGGCGGCTGGTTCGGCCAGCGTGGCTGGACTGGCCGGAATTGCCGAGTTCGCCAGCTCCGGCGGCGCGGCGGCTAACGGCGTCGCCGCCGGCGTGCCGGCTGGCGCCGCGAGGGCTGCCTGCGTGGCGCCTGGCTGCGGCGGGATGCTGGGCGCAGGCCTGAGCTGCCGCGCGGGGATGGGCGCCTTGGCCAGCACGGAAAGCGATTTGTCCATCTTGGTCTCGTTGTACAGCCATAGGCCGGCGCCGCCAATGGAGAGCGTGGCCAGCACTACTGCGGTTGCCGTCGCGGCACGGCGGCCCCAGCGGTCGAACCAGTGCGGCTCATCGGGCGCGGGCGAGTAGGCGGGGCCGCTCGGGACGTGCCAGACGGGCGGCGGCTCGGACACCCACGGATTGTCGGACCATGGCGGCGGCGATGCGGGAGCTGCCGGCGCCGCCGGCGCGCCATCCTGGGCTGCCTCTGGTGCAGCCGCCGTCGCGGCATCCTGCGCAGCCGGGGGCGCGGCTTGTGGTGCAGCCTCCTGCGCGCGTCTCCAGACGCCCTCGCGCGCAGGTTGCGCTGTGCCTTGCGGCGCGCCGGCCGCGCGCGGGGCCACTGGCGGCATTGCTGGCGGGGGCGGAGGCCAAGGCAGTGATGGAGGCGAGGGCGGCGTACGCGCCGCTTGCTGCTGCCTGGACGGTAATGGGGGCAGCGGTGGCGGCGGGTGGCTATCGCCTATATCTTCCAGCAGCTGAGCTTTCATTCATTAAACCTGACAATCTTGTATCGATCAAAGATACTAGCGGATCTGCACCGGCAGCGGTGCGCGCTTGCACGCCATGGCGCCGGCGGACGCTGTGTTAGTGTGCTGAAATATTCTTATAAGAAGGGAGCAAAACCATGTGGAAACAATCCTTGGCCATCCTGTGCGGCCTGCTGGCCCTGTCGTCACTGCCGGCCGCAGCGCAAAGCGACCCGGAACTGGCCAAGTCGCTGGGCGGCGATGAAATGGGCATGAAGAAGTACGTGCTGGTCATTCTCAGGTCCGGACCGAAGAAGATGCCCGCCGGCGCCGAGCGCACCGAGATGTTCAAGGGCCACTTCGCCAATATGCAGCGCTTGTCAGACGAGAAAAAGCTGGCGCTGGCCGGTCCGCTGGACGGCGTCGACGGCTGGCGCGGCCTGTTCGTGATGGCGACTGCGGATATCGCAGAAGCGAAACAGCTGGTGGCCACCGATCCCGTCATCGTCAACGGTGAAATGGTCGCCGAATACCATGCCTTTTACTCGTCCGCCGGCTTGATGGCGGTCGGCGAGATTCACAAGAAAATATCGAAGAAATGAAGCCGGCGGCCAGGCTGTTGGCCGCTTGCATGAGGCACGCGCCGCGCCGGCAAGCCTGCGGCTGAGCTACAGCTTGATGCTGCTCAGGCATGTCTGCAGCATGCCGGCGCACAGTGGCTGGAGCTGGCTTGACAGGGCGACCTGAAATAGGAAATCGACAAGCTGCGGACCTGGATGAGCGGCGTGGCGATCGGCCTGTCCTTTTCACAGGCCGGCATGAGCATCACGCTGTTTTTCCTGTTGCAACAGTCTTTGGCCGGCCCCTATGCCACGACATTGGCCGGTTTGCCGGCCACGAAAGCCTCGATGTTGTCGATCAGCTGGTCGGCCAGGATCTGCATCGCTTGCGTGCTGGCCCAGGCGATGTGCGGGGTCAGGATGAAGTTGGGCAGGTGCAGGTTGAGCAGCACGTTGTCCTCCGGCGGCGGCTCCTTGACCAGCACGTCGAAGCCCGCGCCGGCGATCACGCCGGTGGTCAGCGCCCTAGCCAGCGCGGCCTCGTCCACCAGGCCGCCGCGCGCGGTGTTGATCAGCAGGGCGGAGCGCTTCATCCGTTTCAGCTCGGGCGCAGCGATGCAGTTGCGGGTCTGGTCGTTCAGCGGGGCATGCAGGCTGAGCACGTCAGAGCTTTCCAGCAGCTCGTCCCACGACACGTTCCTGACGCCGTCTTCTTCCACCGGGGTGCGCTTGTGCACCAGGATGTCCATGCCGAAGGCGCGCCCCAGCCGGGCCACCGCCTGCCCCAGTGCGCCATAGCCCAGCAGGCCCAGTTTGCTGCCGGCCAGGTCGGCGATGGGGTGGTCGAACAGGCAGAACTTGTCGGACTTCTGCCACTTGCCGGCCTGCACGTCGGCCCGGTAGGCCAGCAGATTGCGGCGCAGCGCCAGGATCATGGCGAACACGTGTTCCGGCAAGGTGGCGTAGGCGTAGTTGCGGATGTTGGACACCACGATGCCGCGCTCCCGGCAGGCGGCCAGGTCGATGATGTCGGTGCCGGTGGCGGCCACGGCGATCATCTTCAGGTCCGGCAGCCGCGCCAGCGTGTCCGCGCGCAGCGGCACCTTGTTGGTGATGGCGATGCTGGCGCCGGCCAGGCGGCTGGCGGCGTCGCCGGCCGCGGTGGCCGCGAACTCGGTCCAGCTATGGCTGAAGCCGGGGCGGCGCACGTTGGCGATCAGGCTTTCGCGGTCGAGGAAGACTATATTGTGATCGTTCATCAGGCTGCCTGCTGTGTGGGAAGGAAGTTGGGCGTGGTCCGGATGCGCATGCCGGGATGGGCGGCAAAATGCTCGGCCACCCATTCCACGAACACGCGGACCTTGGCCGACAGGTGGCGGTTCTGCGGATAGACTACATGAATCGGGATCGGGTCGGTAATCCAGTCGGCCAGCACCTGCACCAGGCGGCCGTCGCGCAGGTATTCTTCCAGCGCAAAGTCGGTCATCTGCACGATGCCCAGCCCGGCCAGCCCGGCCGCCACGTAGGCGTTGCTGTCGTTGAGCGCGATGACGCCCGGCAGCGGCGTCTGGATGCGTTCGCCGTTCAGCGTAAAGTCCCAGTCGTAGATTTTGCCGGTCTTGGCCGAGAAGTAATTGACGCAGCGGTGGCGCTCGAGGTCGCGCGGGTGCTGCGGCACGCCGTAGCGCTGCAGATAAGAGGGGGCGGCGCAGGTGACGAAGCTGAGCACACCAATGCGGCGCGCGATCAGCGCCGAATCGCCCAGGACGCCGCCGCGCACCGCGCAATCGACGCCTTCCTCGATCAGGTCCACCGGGCGGTCGCTGCAGCCCAGTTCCAGCGTGATGTCCGGGTAGCGCTCGAAGAAGTCGGGCAGGGCAGGCACCAGCACTTCACTGGCCAGGCCGGTGGGCGCGTCCACCCGCAGCCGTCCGCTGGGGCTGAGCTTGGTGCGCGACAGCGATTCCTCGGCCTCGCGCACGTCGGACAGGATGCGCAGGCAGCGTTCGTAATAGGCGGCGCCGTCGGCGGTGACGCTGATCTGGCGCGTGGTGCGGTGCAGCAGCTTGACCGCGAGGACGGTTTCCAGTCCTTGCACCAGGGTCGACACGGTGGCCTTGGGCAGTTGCATGTTTTCGGCGGCACGCGTGAAGCCGCCCGCGTCGACCACCTGCACGAACACTTCCATTGCTAGCAGTTTGTTCATCTATTTCCTTATTGTTCGGGATTCTGAACAATCAATTCGACTTCGAGCTATTTATCGGATTGTAGATCAAGACTATAGTTCATGCATGCAGAAATGTAACGCAGTGCCACTAGGAGTTTTACCATGAAACATCGGGATGGAATCTTTGCAACGATCGCGTTAGCGCTGAGCTCGTTCGCCTTGGCCGGAATGATGTACACCGACTTGTACTCGGCCGCTGCCGGTACGGAAGTTCGTGGCGTCAACGCGCTGACCCACGAGGTCATCGGCGGTGGCATGGTGGCCAATGCGGACAGCCTGGCCAAGAGCAATTCTGCGGCGGTGCAGCAATGATGGATCCGGTGCCGGCGCAGCTGAAGATGCGTGATATCGAAGTGGCCGGGGCCCATGGCCCGTTGGCCGCCCGCCTGTACAGCGGCGCATTTTCGGGTGCGCCGACCGGCAAGCGCGATACGCTGATCGTCTTTTTCCCCGGCGGCGGTTTTGTCAGCGGCGACCTGGACGAGGCGGACGAGTTCCTGCGCGGCCTGGTCAGCTGCAACTCCGGCTACCTGGTACTGGCCAGCAATTACACCCTTGCCACCACCAGCCCCTTCCCGGCGGCGGTGGAAGATGCCCACGCGGTACTGCTGTGGGCCAAGAAGAACAAAACCAAGCTGGGCTGGAATGGCAAGCGCCTGGTGGTGGCCGGCATCGAAGCCGGCGCCAACCTGGCCGCCGTCAGTTCGCTGATGTCGCGCGACCGCGGCGGCCCGGCGCTGTCGGGCCAGATCCTCATCATGCCCATGCTGGACCCGGGCCTGTCGAGCAGCTCCATGCGGGAGCTGCCGACATGCACCGACAAGGCCAAGGCGGCCGATGTCTGCGCCGCCGGCTATCGCGGTTATCTGCCCAATGCGGCCGACCGTACGCATCCTTATGCTTCGCCGCTGCAGTCGAGCCGGCTGAAGAACCTGCCGCCGGCGCTGATCCTGTCCGGCGAGGACGACCCCTTACGCGATGAAGCTGAACAATACGGCACCAAGCTGATCTCCTGCGGCATCAAGACCACCGTGCGGCGCCTGCCCTCGGCGCCCGTGTCCGACGTCGAGGCACGCAACGAATGTGCGTGCAAGGTGTTCGCACTGAGCGAAATTGCCGGCTTCATTGCCGCCCTGGATGGGACGGAGCTGCCGCCGTCATGAGTAAATAAACATTTAAGTTTACTTATTGCCGGCCTGCCGGTATATTGGTAAACGTCCGATTTCCATGCAGTAACAATTTTCCGCGCCGTGTGCGCGGTGGGGCTGTCTTGTCCCTACGATTTGCAGTGCCGGGCGGTATCGCCGCATCTATTAAAAATTTTCATACAAAAAGGGATTAATATGAAAAACGAAAAATCATTCACCGCCTTGCTGCGCCCGTTGGCCGCCGCAATGGTTGTAGCAGGGCTGGCAGCGGTCAGCCTTGCAGGATGCGATACCGCCAATGGCAAGACCGCCGAAGCGCCGGCCGCCGGCGGCCCGCCGATCTCCGCCGCCGCCGTGGTGGAGAAGAACATTACCGAGACCCAGGAGTTTTCCGGCCGCCTGGAAGCGATCGAGCGCGTCGAGATCCGTTCCCGCGTGAGCGGCTTCATCACTGCCGTCAACTTCAAGCCGGGCAGCGAAGTCAAGAAGGGCGACGTGCTGTTCCAGATCGACGCCCGTCCTTACCAGGCTGAACTGAGCCGTGCCGAGGCAGCCGCCAATTCGGCGCGCGCCAAGGCCGACCTGGCCAAGCTGGAACTGGCCCGCGCCGAGAAGCTGCTGGCCGACAAGGCCATCGCCCAGCGCGAGTACGACGAGAAATCCTCCAGCCTGAAAGAGCTGGACGCCAATGCGCGCGCCGCCACGGCGCAAGCCGAAGCGGCGCGCCTGAACGTGGCCTACACGCAGGTGACCTCGCCGATCAACGGCCGCGTGTCGAAAGCGGAAATCACGCTGGGCAACCTGGTCGATGCGTCGGCCGTGCTGACCTCCGTGGTCTCGCTGGAGAAAATCTACGCCAGCTTCGACGGCGATGAAGACACCTTCCTGCGCGTGGGCACCGCCGCCAACAAGGGCCAGCCGGTCACCGTGAAAGTGGGCCTGGCCAATGAAACCGGCTTCCCGCACGAAGGCAAGCTGGAATTCGTGGACAACCAGCTCGACCCGCGCAGCGGCTCGGTGCGCATGCGCGCCACCTTCGCCAACGCCGACAACGCGCTGGTGCCCGGCCTGTTCGCCCGCGTGCAGCTGGAAGGCGCCGGCGCCGGCAAGCCAGCGCTGCTGATCAACGACCGCGCCGTGGGCACGGACCAGAACCGCAAGTTCGTGTTCGTGGTCGGCGCCGACAGCAAGGCCGAATACCGTCCGGTCACGCTGGGCCCGCAAATCGACGGCCTGCGCGTGGTGCGCGACGGCCTGAAGCCGGGCGAGAAGATCGTGGTCAACGGCCTGCAGCGCGTGCGTCCAGGCGCCCCGGTGACGGCGGAAATCGTGAAGATGGATTTCGATCCACTGGCCCCGGCCCCCGCCAAGCCTGAAGCTAAAAAAGAAGAGAAAGTCGCCGCCGCAGCCGCCAAGGCAGGCAGCACTTCGAAGCAGTAACTTCGAAGCTATAACGAAGGAATAACCCATGAACTTTTCACGCTTCTTTGTCGATAAACCGATCTTCGCGGCGGTTTTATCGATCATCATTTTCGTCGGTGGATTGATCTCCATCTTCAAGCTGCCCATCTCCGAGTATCCGGACGTGGTGCCGCCCTCCGTGGTGGTGCGCGCGCAGTATCCGGGCGCCAATCCGAAGATCATTGCCGAAACCGTGGCCGCGCCGCTGGAAGAGCAGATCAACGGCGTCGAGAACATGCTCTACATGTCGTCGCAGAACACCTCGGACGGCGCGCTGGCGCTGACCGTGACGTTCAAGATCGGCACCAACGTCGAGCAGGCCGAAACCCAGGTGCAGAACCGCGTCCAGCGCGCGCTGCCGCGCCTGCCGGAAGAGGTGCGCCAGATCGGCGTGACGACCGTCAAGTCATCGCCCAACCTGACCATGGTGGTCCACCTGCAGTCGCCGGACGGCCGTTATGACGACCTGTACCTGCGCAACTACGCGGTGCTGAACGTGAAGGACCAGCTGGCCCGCATCAACGGCATGGGCGAAGTCCAGCTGTTCGGTTCCGGCGACTACGCCATGCGCGTCTGGCTCGACCCGCAGAAGGTGGCGGCGCGCAACCTGACCGCCGGCGACGTGGTGGCTTCGATCCGCGAGCAGAACGTGCAGGTCGCCGCCGGCGTGATCGGCCAGGGTCCGGCCAAGGACGCCGACTTCCAGCTGACGGTCAACACCCAGGGCCGCCTGCAAAGCGTCGAGGAATTCGGCAACATCATCGTCAAGACCAACGCCGACGGCGCTGTCACCTTGCTCAAGGATGTGGCGCGCCTGGAAATGGGCTCGAACTCCTACGCCCTGCGCTCGCTGCTGAACAACAAGTCCGCCGTGGCGATCCCAATTTTCGAAGCGCCCAACGCCAACGCGCTGCAGCTGTCCTCGGACGTGCGCGCCAAGATGGCCGAGCTGTCGAAAGATTTTCCGGAAGGCGTCGAATACAGCATTGTGTACGACCCAACCCAATTCGTGCGCGAGTCGATCGACTCCGTAATCCACACGCTGATCGAAGCGATCGTGCTGGTGGCGCTGGTGGTGATCATCTTCCTGCAAACCTGGCGCGCCTCCGTCATCCCGCTGCTGGCGGTGCCGGTGTCGGTGGTGGGCACCTTCGCGGTGATGATCGCGTTCGGCTTCTCGATCAACACGCTGTCGCTGTTTGGCCTGGTGCTGGCCATCGGTATCGTGGTCGATGACGCCATCGTGGTGGTGGAGAACGTTGAGCGCAACATCGCCAACGGCCTGACCCCGCGCGACGCGACCATCCAGGCCATGAAAGAGGTGAGCGGCCCGATTATCGCCATCGCGCTGGTGCTGTGCGCCGTGTTCGTACCGATCGCTTTCGTGTCCGGCCTGACCGGCCAGTTCTACCGCCAGTTCGCGCTGACCATCGCCATCTCGACCGTGATCTCGGCATTCAGCTCGCTGACGCTGGCCCCGGCCCTGTCGGCAGCCCTGCTGAAACCGCATGACGCGCCGAAAGACGCGCTGACGCGCGGCATGGACAAGATCTTCGGCCGCTTCTTCGCCTGGTTCAACCGCTTCTTCGGCCGCGCGTCGGACAAGTATGAAGTGGGCGTGAAGGGCGTGCTGCGCCGCAAATCGGCGGCAGTGGGCGTGTACCTGCTGCTGGCCATTGCCGCCGTGTTCATGTTCAAGGCCGTGCCGTCGGGCTTCGTGCCGGGCCAGGACAAGCAGTACCTGGTGGGCTTTGCCCAGCTGCCGGATGCCGCTTCGCTGGACCGCACCGACGCCGTGATCAAGAAAATGTCGGCCATCGCCCAGGAAATCCCTGGCGTGGAAGCCAGCGTGGCGTTCCCCGGCCTGTCGATCAACGGCTTCACCAATGCGCCTAACTCGGGCATCGTGTTCACCACGCTGAAACCGTTCCACGAGCGCAAGGACAAGAGCCAGTCGGCCGAAGCCATCGCCGCCGAGATCAACAAGCGCATGGGCGCCGTGCAGGACGCGTTCGTGATGGTGTTCCCGCCGCCGCCGGTCAACGGCCTGGGCACCATCGGCGGCTTCAAGATGATGCTGGAAGACCGCGGCAACGTCGGCTACGACGAACTGTATAAGGCCAGCCAGGCGATGCAGATGAAGGCGTGGGGCAATCCGCAGCTGCAAGGCGTGTTCTCCAGCTTCCAGATCAACGTGCCGCAGCTGTTCGCGGACGTGGACCGCACCAAGGCCAAGCAGCTGGGCGTGCCGCTGGCGACCATCTACCAGACCTTGCAGATCAACCTGGGTTCGCTGTACGTGAACGACTTCAACCAGTTCGGCCGCACCTATCAGGTGCGCGTGCAGGCTGACGCGCCGTTCCGTTCGCAGGCCGAGCAGATCTCGCAGCTGAAAGTGCGCAACGACAAGGGCGAGATGATTCCGCTGTCGTCGCTGATGCGCGTCAAGGACAGCTACGGCCCGGACCGCGTGCAGCGTTACAACGCCTACGTGTCGGCCGACATGAACGGCGGCCCGGCGCCGGGCGTTTCTTCGGGCACCGCGCAAGCCATCTTCGAGCAGATCGCCAAAGAGACTCTGCCAAAAGGGATAGCCTACGAGTGGACTGATTTGACTTTCCAGGAGATCCTGTCTGGTAACACCATGATCTACGTGTTCCCGCTGTGCGTGCTGCTGGTGTTCCTGGTGCTGGCTGCCCAGTACGAGAGCTGGACCCTGCCGCTGGCGGTGATCCTGATCGTGCCGATGTCCATCCTGTGCGCCCTGATCGGCGTGAAGGTGACCGGCGGCGACAACAACATCTTCACCCAGATTGCGCTGTTTGTGCTGGTGGGGCTGGCCTCGAAGAATGCTATTCTGATTGTGGAATTCGCCCGCGAACTGGAAGACCATGGCCGCACCGTGCTGCAAGCCGCCCTGGAAGCGTGCCGCCTGCGCCTGCGTCCGATCCTGATGACGTCGATCGCCTTCATCATGGGCGTCGTGCCCCTGGTGTTCTCGAGCGGCGCAGGTTCGGAAATGCGCCACGCGATGGGTGTGGCGGTGTTTGCCGGCATGCTGGGCGTGACCTTCTTCGGCCTGTTCCTCACGCCTGTGTTCTACGTCCTGCTGCGCACGCTGGCCCAGCGCATGGAGAAGCAATCCCCGGCCGACGCCGCTGCGGCGCCAGCCAAACTGGAAGGGACTCACTAATATGAATATGATCGCGAATATGATCGGCAAGGGCGTCGCCCCACTGGCCGCAGCGCTGCTGCTGACCGCCTGCGCGGCGCCAACGTTCAAACAGCCTGACATCGCCGTGCCGACGGCGTTCAAGGAAGGCCAGAGCTCGGCCAACGCGGTGCAAACCGCGGCCGACGGCAGCCGCTGGAAGCAGGCGCAGCCTGCCGAACAGCAGCCGCGCGGCGAATGGTGGCTGGCCTTCAACGATCCGGCCCTGAACCAGCTGATCGGCGAAGCCACCAAGGCCAACGCCAACCTGGCCGTGGCGGCCGCCCGCGTCAAGCAGGCGCGCGCCATCGCCGGCATCGCCGAAGCGGACCGCATTCCGCAAGTGGGCGTGGGCGTGGGCGCCCAGCGCGCCCGCAACTCGGCGCAGTCGCTCGGCCTGCCGGCCGGCTCGCCGGTGGCGCCGCAAACCAGCTACACCGCCAGCCTGACCGCCAGCTACGAGGTCGACCTGTTCGGCCGCGTTTCCTCCGGTGTGGACGCGGCCCGCAGCGACGCCGCTTCCGTGGAAGCGACCTACCGCTCGGTGCTGCTGGCGGTGCAGGCCGACGTGGCGCAGACTTACTTCCGCCTGCGCGCCACGGACGCCGAATTGGCCACCCTGGAGCAGACCGTGCGCCTGCGCGAAGAAAACGTGAAGGTCAACCAGCGCCGCTTCGACCTGGGCGACATCGGCGAATTCGACCTGTCGCGCGCCAAGACCGAACTGGCCACCTCGCGCGCCGAAGCCATCGGCCTGCAGCGCACCCGGGTGACCACCGAGCACGCGCTGGCCGTGCTGCTGGGCAAACCG
Source organism: Massilia sp. Root351 (assembly GCF_001425045.1). GTDB lineage: Bacteria > Pseudomonadota > Gammaproteobacteria > Burkholderiales > Burkholderiaceae_D > Rugamonas. The sequence continues at coordinate 90,197 of NZ_LMDJ01000031.1, forward strand.
GCGGCCGACTTCACGGCAGGCGTGAGTCCGCTGCTGGACTCGTCGCTGCTGCCGGCCATCCCGGCCGGCCTGCCGTCGGCGCTGCTGGAGCGCCGCCCGGACATTGCCTCCGCGCAGCGCGCCATGGAGGCGTCCAACGCCCGCATTGGCGTGGCCCGCGCGGCCATGTTCCCGGCGCTGAACATCAACGCCAACGGCGGCGGCGCAGCCGGCACGTTCTCGGAAGTGTTCAAGTGGAGCAGCCGTTCCTGGGTACTGGGCGCGCTGATGTCCATGCCGCTGATCGACGGCGGCCGCAACAAGAACAACGTGGTGCGCAGCGAAGCGGCGCTGGAAGAATCGGTCGCCAGCTACCGCCAGAGCGTGCTCACCGCGTTCGCCGAGGTGGAAGACAACCTGGCCGGCCTGCGCATCCTGTCCGGCCAGACCCAGGAAATCGACGACGCGCTGGTCTCGGCGCGCCGCTCGGCGGACCTGGCGCAAAAGCTGTACACGGCCGGCCGCTCCAGCTACCTGGACCTGCTGGACGCGCAGCGCAACCTGGCCAGCGTGGAACGCGCGGCGGTACAGCTGCGCGGCAGCCGCGCGGTCACCACCGTGGCGCTGATCCGTTCGCTGGGCGGCGGCTGGGATGCCGGCGCACCGCTGGCTGTTGCATCCAAGTAATTTTGAGTTAATCCTATACCGGTAGTTCTCGTTTTGCCCTTGACGGCGCCAGTGATGGCGCCGTTTTTTTTAACATCGTTTAACTCGCGTTTCATTGCTTTTCTCGCTAGACTCTTTGCAGAATCGACAGCGAAGGAAAGCCATGAAACAGTCATTGCTGGCCGTATTGCCGTTTGTTTTGCCGCTCGCCTTGCCGCTCGCCTTGTTAGGCGCTTGCGGCGAGAAGCCGAAGGAGGCGCCGCCGCAGGGCGGGGCGCCGGTGTCCGCCGCGCTGGTGGTGGAGAAAGAAATCACCGAGACCCAGGAATTTTCGGGCCGGCTGGAGGCCATCGAGCGGGTCGAAGTGCGGCCGCGCGTGGGCGGCTATATCACCGCCGTCAACTTCACGCCGGGCAGCATCGTGCGCAAGGGCGACGCGCTGTTCGTGATCGATACGCGTCCCTACCAGGCGGCGCTGAGCGGGGCCGAAGCGGCGGTGGCATCCAACCGCGCCAAGGCCGAACTGGCCAAGCTGGAACTGACCCGCGCCGAGCGCCTGTACGCCGACCGCGCCATCGCCCAGCGCGAGCTGGACGAGCGCGCCGCCGGGCTGAAAGAGCTGGACGCGGACCTGCGCGGCGCCCAGGCGGCATTGGAAACGGCGCGCCTGAACATGGGCTACACGCGGGTGCAGTCGCCCATCGCGGGCCGTGTCAGCAAGGCTGAAATCACCGTCGGCAACCTGGTCGACACCACGGCGGTGCTGACTTCCGTGGTCTCGGTCGACAAGATCTACGCCAGCTTCGACGGCGACGAGGAAACCTATCTGCGCGTGGCGCCGCTGGCGCACAAGGGCACGGCGGTACCGGTGCGGGTGGGGCTGGCCAACGAGCAGGGCTTCCCGCACGAAGGCAAACTGGAGTTCGTCGACAACCGGCTCGACCCGCAGTCCGGCAGCGTGCGCATGCGCGCCACCTTCGTCAATGCGGACAACACGCTGGTGCCCGGCCTGTTCGCGCGGGTGCAGGTCAGCGGCGGCAAGGACGGCAAGGCAAGCCAGGCGCTGCTGATCAACGAGCGCGCCGTGGGCACGGACCAGAACCGCAAGTTCGTCTTCGTGGTGGGCAAGGACAGCAAGGCCGAATACCGCCCGGTATCGCTCGGCCCCACGGTCGACGGCCTGCGGGTGGTGCGCTCCGGCCTGCAGCGCGGGGAGAAGATCGTGGTCGGCGGCCTGCAGCGCGTGCGGCCGGGCGCGCCCCTCGCGCCGCAGATCGTCGGCATGGATTACGACCCGGCGGCGCCGCCCAAGCCGGCCAAGGAAACCAAGGTGGCCGACGCTGCCGGCGCTGCCAGGGCGGAGGGGACGAAATGAACTTCTCCCGCTTCTTCGTCGATAAACCCATCTTCGCCGCCGTCCTGTCCATCATCATCTTCGTGGCGGGGCTGATCGCCATCATCGAACTGCCCATTTCCGAGTACCCGGACGTGGTGCCGCCCTCGGTGGTGGTGCGCGCCCAGTACCCGGGCGCCAACCCCAAGATCATTGCCGAAACGGTGGCCGCGCCGCTGGAGGAGCAGATCAACGGCGTCGAGAACATGCTGTACATGGACTCGAAGAACACCTCCGACGGCTCGCTGGCGCTGACGGTGACGTTCAAGATCGGCACCAATGTGGAGCAGGCCGAGACCCAGGTGCAGAACCGCGTGCAGCGCGCCTTGCCGCGCCTGCCGGAAGAAGTGCGGCAGATCGGCGTGACCACCGTGAAGTCCTCGCCCAACCTGACCATGGTGGCGCACCTGGTCTCGCCCAACGGCCGCTACGACGACGTCTACCTGCGCAACTACGCGGTGCTGAACGTGAAGGACCAGCTGGCGCGCATCCAGGGCATGGGCGAGGTGCAGCTGTTCGGCGCCGGCGACTACGCCATGCGCGTGTGGCTGGACCCGCAGAAGGTGGCCGCGCGCAACCTCACCGCCAACGACGTGGTGCAGGCCATCCGCGAGCAGAACGTGCAGGTGGCGGCCGGCGTGATCGGCGCGGCGCCGTCGCGCGGCTCCGAGTTCCAGCTCACGGTCAACACGCAGGGACGGCTGAAAACACTGGAAGACTTCGGCGCCATCGTGGTCAAGACCAGCGGCGACGGCGCCACCACGCTGCTGCGCGACGTGGCGCGGGTGGAGCTGGGCTCCAACTCCTATTCGCTGCGTTCTCTGCTGAACAACAAGTCGGCCGCCGCCATCGGCATTTTCGAGGCGCCCGGCGCCAACGCGCTGCAGCTCTCGACCGACGTGCGCAAGACGCTGGCGGAACTGAAGAAGGACTTCCCGGAGGGCGTAGACTTCGACGTGGTCTACGACCCGACCCAGTTCGTGCGCGAATCGATCAAGGCCGTGATCCATACGCTGCTGGAAGCGGTGGCGCTGGTGGTGCTGGTGGTGATCGTGTTCCTGCAAACCTGGCGCGCCTCCATCATCCCGCTGCTGGCGGTGCCGGTGTCGATTGTCGGCACCTTCGCGGTGATGCTGATGTTCGGCTTTTCCATCAACACGCTGTCGCTGTTCGGCCTGGTGCTGGCGATCGGCATCGTGGTGGACGACGCCATCGTGGTGGTGGAAAACGTGGAGCGCAATATTGCCAACGGCCTCACGCCGCACGACGCCACCATCCAGGCCATGAAGGAAGTGAGCGGGCCCATCATCGCCATTGCGCTGGTGCTGTGCGCCGTGTTCGTGCCGATCGCCTTCGTGTCCGGCCTGTCCGGCCAGTTCTACCGCCAGTTCGCGCTCACCATCGCCATCTCGACCGTGATCTCGGCCTTCAGTTCGCTCACGCTGGCGCCGGCGCTGGCCGCCTCGCTGCTGCAGCCGCACGACGCGCCGAAAGATCCGCTGACGCGGCTGATGGACAAGCTGTTCGGCCGCTTCTTCCACTGGTTTAACAAGGTGTTCGGGCGCGCCTCGGCGCGCTACGAGGACGGCGTGGGAGGGGTGCTGAAACGCAAAGCGGGCGCGGTCGGCGTCTACCTGCTGCTGGTGGTGGCGGCCGGCCTGATGTTCCGCGCCGTGCCGGAAGGTTTCGTGCCGGGGCAGGACAAGCAATACCTGGTCGGCTTCGCGCAACTGCCGGACGCCGCGTCGCTGGACCGCACCGACGCGGTGATCCGGCGCATGTCCGATGTCGCCACCGGCGTGCCCGGCGTGCAGGACTCGATCGCATTTCCCGGCCTGTCGATCAACGGCTTCACCAACGCCCCCAACGCGGGCATCGTCTTCATCGGCCTGAAACCCTTCCATGAACGGCACGGCGACGCCGAATCCGGGCTCGGCATCGCTGCCGAAGTAAACAAGCGCATGGGCGCCATCCAGGACGCGTTCATCATGGTGTTCCCGCCGCCGCCGGTGAACGGCCTGGGCACCATCGGCGGCTTCAAGATGATGATAGAAGACCGGGGCAACCTGGGCTATGACGAGTTGTACAAGGCGGTGCAGGCCCTGCAGATGAAAGCCTGGCAGGAGCCGAAGCTGGCGGGCGTGTTCTCCAGCTACCAGATCAATGTGCCGCAGCTGTTCGCCGACATCGACCGCACCCGCGCCAAGCAATTGGGGGTGGCGCTGCCCACCATCTACCAGACCTTGCAGATCAACCTTGGCTCCCTTTACGTGAACGACTTCAACCAGTTCGGCCGCACCTACCAGGTGCGGGTGCAGGCCGATGCGCAGTTCCGCTCGCGCGTGGAGCAGATTGCCCAGCTCAAGGTGCGCAGCGACCGCGGCGAGATGATACCGCTGTCGTCGCTGATGCGGGTCAGCGACACCTACGGGCCGGACATGGTGCAGCGCTACAACGCTTACGTGGCGGCGGACCTGAACGGCGGCCCGGCGCCGGGCGTGTCTTCCGGGCAGGCGCAGGAAGCGCTGGAGAAGCTGGCGCGCGAAGTGCTGCCCAAGGGGATCGGCTACGAATGGACCGAGCTGACCTACCAGGACATCCTGTCCGGGAACACCATGGTCTACGTGTTCCCGCTGTGCGTGCTGCTGGTGTTCCTGGTGCTGGCGGCGCAGTACGAGAGCTGGACCTTGCCGCTGGCGGTGATCCTGATCGTGCCCATGTCCATCCTGTGCGCGCTGGCCGGCGTGAAGCTCACCGGCGGCGACAACAACGTGTTCACGCAGATTGCGCTGTTCGTGCTGGTGGGATTGGCGTCGAAAAACGCCATCCTGATCGTGGAATTCGCGCGCGAGCTGGAGGACCACGGCCGCACCATCCTGCAGGCGGCGCTGGAAGCCTGCCGCCTGCGGCTGCGGCCCATCCTGATGACGTCCATCGCTTTCATCATGGGCGTGCTGCCTCTGGTGTTCTCCAGCGGGGCCGGGTCGGAAATGCGGCACGCGATGGGTGTGGCCGTGTTCGCCGGCATGCTGGGCGTGACCTTCTTCGGCCTGTTCCTCACGCCGGTGTTCTACGTCATCCTGCGCACCTTCGCGCGCAAATTCGAGCGCAAGCCGCACGCCGGACCGGCGCCGGCAGCGCCACATACAGGGGGCGAGGGGCACTGAGCGCGTGCCCGGCTTAGCGCGGCGCTGCGGCTTTCAGGCCGTGTTTGCGGGCGATGGCGGCCACCGTGCCGTCACGCTGCAGCTGGCGCAGCGTGGCATGAAACAGTTCGGCCTGCCGCACCGACATTTTCTTGCGCGACAGGCCGATGTAGTATTCAACCTTCTGCACTTCACCGACCTGCTTCAGGCCCGCGTCGCCTTCCTGCTTCATCAGGTGCAACGCCAGGTCCAGGTTGATGAACACCGCGCCCTTGGCGCCGTAGCGGCCCAGCCGCAGTTTGCGCAGCGCGGTGGGATTGTCCATCTCCACCTCCAGGCGCGCATCCGGTATGGCCTGGATCAGGTCGGTGGCGGCGTAGGAGGTGCCGGACGGTCCGTACGCCCCTATGGTGTAGCCGGCCAGGTCGGCCGGGCCGGTGTAGCGCATGGGATTTTGCTGCTGGGCGTACAGGACGTAGGACGACTGGATAACCGGGGCGCCCATGTGGAAAATCTGTTCGCGCTGCGGCGTCTTGAGCAGCAACAGGATGCCGTCGGCCATGCCGCTCTGGGCCAGCGCGTAAGCGCGCCGCCAGGGATAGACCTCGAGCTTGCACTCGGTCTGCATGGCCGCGCAGACTTCCCGCAAGACTTCGGGGAAGACGCCGACAGGCTGGCCGCCCTTGACGTCGTTAAATGGCGGGAAAACCTGCATGACGAAAGTCAGCGGCGGCGCGGCAAGCGCGGCGGCCGGCAGCAGCGCGGACAGCAAAACAGCCAGCAGGGGGAGCCGTGTCGGCCGTAGCGATGGCCGCGAGCATGTCCTGGTCATGGCTCGTCCTTTTGAGGGAGGGATGGCTCCAGACTATAGGCGCATTTCACGCTCCGATCAACTGCGGCCCCGCGGCCATTGGTTTATCATGCTGGCTGGCTGATTTGATAAAGAGGGCAGTTTGATAACGAGTGCTTTGCTGGCGGCAGTGCCGGGTATTCAACATGGTTTTGGCACCGCTTCCGCGCTGGTGCCGGAGCCGCTGCAAGCGGCGTGGGAGCTGCGCCCGGCCAAGCGCCAGGTGCACGGCACGCGATCGGTGCGCATCACCGCGATGCAGCAGGCTGCGGGCGAGGCCGATGCGTTCTACACCTCCGCCAGCGGCATTCCGGTGAGCGTGATCACCGCCGATTGCGTGCCGCTGCTGATGGCGCGGCGCGACGGCGCCATGGTGGCGGCGCTGCACGCCGGCTGGCGCGGCCTGTACGCCGGCATCATCGGCCAGTTCTGGCATGGGCTGCGCGAACGCGGCGAACGGCCGTCCGACTGGGTGGCCGCCATCGGCCCCACCATCTGCGCAGCGTGCTATGAAGTGAGCGAGGAACTGGCGCAAGACTTCCTGCGCCGCTACGCGGCGCTGCCGTCGGCCACCATCCTGCCGAGCGAGCGCCACCTGGATTTGCGGGCCCTGGCGCAGCACGAGCTTGAACGCGCGGGGCTGGGCGGATTCGAGCACGTGGGCGGCTGCACTTGCTGTGCGCGCGGCGCGGATGGGGCGCTGACCTTCCGCAGCTACCGCCGCGGCGACCGCAATTCTCAGCAGCATGCCGGAGTGTTGCGTCTTTGAAACGGTGTCGATGCGCCGCCGACCATCCGCTGGATGCCGTTGCGGCCCGGGCATAGCATGGTTGACCACCATAAGCGTCCGGGAGACGCAACAATGAAATTCCTGCAATCCATGCTGACGGCGCCGCTGGCCGCCCCAAGTTGGCTGGCTAAGTTGGCTGGCTAAGTTAGCTGGCTAACCGTAGCGCAATGGCTGCGGGCGTAGAGTTTGCGCTATGAGCGACGCACTGAAAACCTACAAGGCCAAGCGCAACTTCGCCGTGACGCCCGAACCGGCCGATGGCGGCGAGGAGGGTGGCGAGCACCTGTCGTTCGTCATCCAGAAGCACTGGGCCTCGCGCCTGCACTACGACTTCCGGCTGGAGCTGGACGGCGCCATGAAAAGCTGGGCGGTGCCGAAAGGCCCCAGCTACGACACGCATGACAAGCGCATGGCCGTGCACGTGGAAGACCATCCGATTTCCTACAATGCCTTCGAGGGCACCATCCCGGAAAAGCAGTACGGCGCCGGCAAGGTCATCATCTGGGACAAGGGCACCTGGCATCCGCTGGACGATCCGCGCAAGGGCTACAAGGCAGGCAGCCTGAAGTTCGAGCTGCGCGGACACAAGCTGCACGGGCGCTGGGCGCTGGTGCGAATGAAAGGGCGCGGCGAAAAGCAGGAACCCTGGCTGCTCATCAAGGAGAAGGACGAGTATGCGCGGCCGGCCGCCGAGTTCAGCGTGGTCGACGAGATGCCGGACAGCGTAAAAAAGCTGGGCATGCCGAAGGCGCAGAAGCGCAGCGCCGCCGCGTCCAGCCCCGCCGCCAAGCGGCCCGCCGCAGCCGCCTCGGACGCCGGCGCCGGCGTGGCTGCTGAAAAAGCCGAACTCCCCGCCACGCTGGCCCCCGAACTGGCCACGCTGGTGGACAAGGCCCCGGGCAATCCGGAAGACTGGCTGTTCGAGATCAAGTTCGACGGTTACCGCATCCTGGCGCGGGTGGATGGCAAGGATATCAAGCTGTTTACGCGCAACGGCAACGACTGGACCCACAAGCTCAAGCCACTGCACGCCGCGCTGCTGAAAATGAAGCTGCCGCGCGGCTGGTACGACGGTGAAATCGTGGTGCACGACGAGAACGGCCGGCCGGACTTCGGGCTGCTGCAGCAATCGTTTGACAACGAGAAGACCAGCAATATCGTTTACTTTGTTTTCGATGCGCCTTACCTGGACGGCTATGACTTGCGCAGCGTGCCGCTGGTGCAGCGGCGCGAGCTGCTGGCCGCCGTCATGGCCAAGCACGAGGCGGCCATGGTGCGCCTGAGCGCGCAGCTGGACGCGCTGCCGGAAGAGATGGTGGCGGCGGCCTGCAAGATGGGACTGGAGGGCATCATCGGCAAGCGCCGCGATTCGGGCTACACCTCGCGCCGCTCGGGCGACTGGATCAAGCTCAAATGCGGGCAGCGGCAGGAGTTCGTCATCGGCGGCTATACCGACCCGCAAGGCTCGCGCACCGGCATCGGCTCGCTGCTGCTGGGTACTTACGACAAGGGCGGCAAGGGCGGCAAGCTGCATTACGCGGGCAACGTGGGCAGCGGCTTTAACCAGGCCAGCCTGACAACACTGAAGGCCAGCCTGGACAAGCTGGCGGCCGGCGAGAGCCCGTTCGCGCCCACCCGGGCCATCGCCAAGAAAGCGCACTGGGTCAAGCCCACCCTGGTGGCGGAAGTCAGCTTCGGCGAGTGGACGCGCAGCGGCTCGGTGCGGCACGCCGTGTTCCAGGGCCTGCGCAACGACAAGGCGCCGAAGATGATCACGCGCGAACAGCCGGCGCACGTGGAAGACCTGGCCTACGCTGAGCCTGACAAGCCCGCGCGCAAGAGCGCCCGCAGCGGCGCCGGGGCCAAAGCCGGCGGCAAGGCCGGTGGCAAGGCGCCTGCGCAGGGCGGCGGCCAGCCCGAGCCAGGTGCCGCTGCCGCCCCGGCGGCGCTGCACGGCACGCTGCCCGAGACGCTCAAGGTCACCAACCCGGAGCGCGTCATCGATGCCGAAAGCGGCACCACCAAGATCGCGCTGGTGCGCTACTACGCCCTGGTGGGCGGGCTGATGATGGAACATCTCAAGGGGCGCCCGGTATCGCTGGTGCGCGCGCCGGCCGGCGTGGGCGGGGAACTGTTCTTCCAGAAGCATGCCGACGTCACCAGGATGCCCGGCCTGATGCACCTCGACCAGGACCTGGACCCCGACCATCCGCCCATGCTGGCGGTCAAGAGCGTGGATGGCCTGCTGTCTGCCGCGCAGTGGAATGTGGTGGAGATCCACACGCAGAACGCCGTGGCCCGCACCTACGAAAAGCCCAACCGCATGGTGTTCGACCTCGACCCCGGCAAGGGCGTGGACTGGCCGGCCATCCAGGAGGCGGCGGAACTGATGCGCGCCTTCCTCGACCAGCTGGGCCTGCCAGCCTTCCTGAAGACCAGCGGCGGCAAGGGTCTGCACGTGGTGGTCCCGGTCAAGCCCGGCTACGACTGGGACACGGTGAAGTCCTTCTCCAAAGCCGTTGTCGAGCACATGGCCGCCACATTGCCGGACCGGTTCGCGCTCAAGAGCGGGCCAAAGAACCGGGTGGGCAAGATATTCATCGACTACCTGCGCAACGGACGGGGCGCGACCACGGTCTGCGCCTGGTCCGCGCGCACCCGGCCCGGGCTCGGCATTTCGGTGCCGGTGCGCTGGGAAGAGCTGTCCCATCTGAAGGGGGGCGACCACTGGAGCGTGAGCACGGTACACACCCGGCTTGACGAAGGCAACCTGCCATGGGAGGGTTACGACAGCGCCGCCAGGAGCATAGGCGCGGCCATGAAGGAACTGGGTTTTGTGGCAGAGTAGCAGCGCACTGTCATGGACCCGCAATGCATCCAGCGGAGGTAAGTATGTTACGCGACTATTCCCAATTTCCAGACGATGAAAACGGTGGCGTGCTGTGGGGCATGGACCAGGACGGGGACGACCTGGAAATTCCCAGGGAGATGGATTTCTCCGTCATCTTCCCCTCTGAAGAGGGGGCGCTGAAGTTTGCCACCCAGCTTCTGCGCGACGGGCAGAAGGTCTCGTTTGCGCCGTACGAAGGCAATGCCGACTTGCCATGGCAAGTGCAAGCTCATCCCTTCATGGTGCCCACCCACGAGAGCATCACCGGTTACGAGGATGAACTGGCCAGGGCCGCCAAGCTGTTCGGCGGCCGCAATGACGGCTGGGGCTGCGTGTCGCAGGCCGCCTTGCCGGAATAGCGCGGGCGGCCGCGGCGCTGTGGCTGTTCAGGCGGCCTTGCGGCGCGAGGCGGCGGCGCTGCGGGGCTTGGCCTTTGCCGCAGTCTTGGCGGCAGTCTTGGCTGCGGTTTTGGCTGCCGTGCCGGCGCTCCTCGCCGGCCGCGCCTTGCTGGCGCCGGCCTTGGCTGCGGCCGGCTTGCGCGCGCGCGGGGCGCTGTCCACGTCCTCGTCCGATTGTTCCGACACTGCCGCCTGCTCCGGCTCTTCGGCCGGGGCGGCCTTGCCTTTGCCCTTGCCGCCCAGGCTCTGCTTGAGCAGCGCCACCAGGTCCACCACGTTGCTGCTGGCGGCCTGCTTCTTCTCCGGGGCCGGCACGGTGATCGACTTGGTCTGCCTGGCCTTGACCTTTTTCTCCACCAGTGCCAGCACGTCGTTCTTGTACGTGTCGTGGTACTGTTCGGGATCCCATTCCTCCGTCATGCCTTCCACCAGCGACAAGGCCATCTGCAGCTCCTTGTCCGTGATGCCGGCCGACTTGACCGTCCTGGGCGGCAGCTTCAGTTCCGCCTTGCTGCGGATTTCCTCGGCGAAGCGCAAGGTGTTGAGGATGATCGCGTCGTCCACGCACACCAGCGCGCACAGGTGCTGGCGCACCCGTATCACCACCGTGGCGATGGCAATGCGGCCGGCTTTGCGCAAGGTTTCGCGCAGCAGCGCGTAGACCTTGTCGCCGCCGCGTCCCGGCGCCAGGTAATAGGGCGTTTCAAAATAGGTCAGCGGCACGTCGGCGGCGTCCACAAAGGCCAGGATGTCGATGGTTTGCGTCGCCTCCACGTTGGCCTGGCGCAGGTCCTCGTCCGACAGCACCACGTACTCGCCGTCCTTGTACTCGTAGCCCTTGATGATGTTGTCCCAGGTGACTTCCTTGCCCGTCCCCTTGTTGTAGCGCTTGAAGCCGATGGGCGAGAAGTCGCGCTTGTCCAGCATGGTCAGGTCCAGGTCGTGCGACTGCACGGCCGTGTGCATCTCGACCGGGATGTGCACCAGGCCGAAGCTGATGGCGCCTTTCCACAATGAGCGAGCCATGGCGCCATTCCTCCCTATCCGCCCACGCTGCCGGTGATCGGCAGCACGATGCCCGAGATGTAGCTGGAGCAGCTGGGTGCGGCCAGGAACACATATGCCGGCGACAGCTCCTCGGGCTGGGCAGGGCGCTTCATGTCGGTCGTGGCGCCGAACTGGGCGATCTTGTCGGGCGGCTGGTCGGCCGGGTTGAGCGGGGTCCAGACCGGCCCCGGCGCCACGGCGTTCACGCGGATGCCCTTGTCCAGCAGGTTGGACGCCAGCGACATCGTGAAGGCGTGGATGGCGCCCTTGGTGGTGGAATAGTCCAGCAGGTGCGCCGAGCCCTGCAGCCCGGTCACCGAACCGGTGTTGATGATGGCGGCGCCGCGCTGCAAGTGCGGCACCGCCGACTTGGCCATGTGGAAGTAGCCGTAGATATTGGTCTTCATGGTCAGATCGAAGCGCTCCTCGCTCAGTTCCGTCAGCGAACCGGCATGCTCCTGGAAGGCCGCGTTGTTGACCAGGATGTCGAGATGGCCGAATTCGGCCACCGTCTGCTGCACGGCGCGGCGGCAAAATTCCGGGTCGCACACGTCGCCCGGCAGCAGCAGGCAGCTCTGGCCCTCGGCCTCCACGTAACGCTTGGTTTCGGCCGCATCGTCGTGTTCGTTCAGGTAGACGATGGCCACGTCGGCGCCCTCGCGCGCGTACAGCACCGCCACCGCGCGGCCGATGCCCGAATCGCCGCCGGTGATGATGGCCGCCATGCCGCTCAGCTTGCCGCTGCCGCAATAGTCCGGCGCCAGGAAGCGCGGTTTCAGTTCCATGTCCGCTTCGCTGCCCGGTTTCTCCAGGTGCTGCTGGGGCAGCGGCGGGCTGGGCTGGTCGTGGCGGCTGGTTTGCACCGCGTCCTGGCTTTCCTTGTGCTGGCCCTGGATCTGGTCGCGCCGGTCCTGCTCTTGCTGGACAGCACGCTGCATGCTGCCGGCGGATTCCGCCGACCTGTTTTCCGAATTTGGCATGACGCTCTCCTTCCTCTCCAAGCAGCCAGTATTCAGACGGCGTGCTGCGCTGACCGTGCGGTTTCACACATAAAGCTGTATTTTTAGCCCACCTACGTTGCTAATTGTGAACTTTATGGCAAACTGTAGAAGAATCTATAAGAATACTTGGGGATATCTCATGACCGCAGACATCGACAGCCATGCCCGGCGGGTAGGGCTTTTTCTCAATCTGGCCAGTGAACGGCGGGGCGAGTTCCAGGCCAGCTGCGGCGAGCTGTTCAACCGCCTGTTGCTCACGGAAACGTTCGACGGCGCCACCGCCATGCTGGCGCGCCAGCCGGTGGACCTGCTGGTGCTTGACCTGGACGGCTTCGCCGACAACGGCGACCTGGCTGCGGCCAGCGTACTGATCCGTGCCCGGCACGGCGCGCCGGTGCTGGTGTTGTGCCCCTACGGGAACACGTCGTGGCTGCCGGAGCTGATGGCGGCCGGGCCGCTGACCTACCGCATCAGCCCGCTCCTCAGCGAAGACTTGCAGCAATCCGTGAGCCAGGCGCTGACCGCGCCGCTGGATGCGGCGGCCAGCGCGCAGCAGGCACTGCTGGACAAGGAGAAGGAGCTGCGCGACCTGCTGGCCATCCAGCGCAGCGTGCAACGGGCGCTGGTCGGCATGGACGAGCTGGACGTGATGGCGGCGCGCATCTGCAACGCGCTGTGCAGCTTCCCCGGCGTGCGGCACGCGGCGCTGTTCCATATGCGGGAGCGCGGCAACCTGGTGCTGGCCGCGCAGGAATCGCGCAACCATCTGGACATGGTCCGGCTGCTGCAGCGCAGCGAGCGGCTGTTGCAGGCGGAGCTGTCCCACAGTTTCCCGCCGCTGATGGCGGTGGGCAGCGGCGAGATGGTGCTGCTGGACGCGCCGGAAAAGGCCGGCGATCCCGAACTGGCGATGACGCTGCACGACAAGGGCGTGCGCATGGTGCTGGCGCTGCCGCTGCGCAGCGAGGCCGGCGGGCCGGTGCAGGGTGCGGTCAGCCTGATGTTCGACCGCCACATCGGGTTTTCGCGCGAACAGTTTTGCGGCTTGGGCAGCCTGGCCCAGTTCATCAGCTTCGGCCTGGCGATGAGCGAGCTCAAGCATCAAAACGACGCGCTGGCCGGCAAGCTGACCCAGATCACCACGGTGGACGCGCTGACCGGCGCGTACAACCGGCGCCACGGCGAGGGCGAGCTGGCCAATGAGATGCGCCGCGCGCGGCGCTACGGCATGCCGCTGGGCGTGATCGCCTTCGACATCGACAATTTCCGTTCGGTCAACGACATCTACGGCTATCCGTGCGGCGACCAGGCGTTGCGGGCGGTGGCGCAGACCGTGCTGGGCCGGCTGCGCACGTCGGACATGCTGGTGCGCATGCGGGGCGAAGAATTTCTCATCATCGCCACCCACACCGCCGCCATCGACGCGCTCAAGCTGGCCGAAAAGCTGCGCGAAACGATAGCCGGCACCGAGCTGCCGGGTTGCGAAGCGGTGACCATCAGCCTGGGCGTGGCGCAGGCCGGTCCCGAAGAGGGCGCCGCCACCCTGCTCGAACGCCTGGACGCCGCCCTGCACCGCGCCAAGCGCGCCGGCCGCAACTGCGTCGAACTCGCCATGGCCTCCTAAGCCCAACCAGCCTCAGCCGCACCCCCCCACTTCGGGGTCAGACCCCGGGGTGTGGAAAATGCGGCTCAGTTCGCTTTGTTGACAGGGGCGTGCGCGCGGTAGGCGAAGGCGTTTCCTACGCGTTCTGGTGTCAACTCCTTCGAGTTTGCCGTATTTCCTACACACGGACTGAGCCGCATGCTGCCTGCTGCGGGGTCTGACCCCGAAGTGGGGGGATGCGGCTGAGATTGCTTGCATTAGGGGGCTTCGAGGGCGGTGGCGACGCCTTGGCCGCCGCCGACGCATTGGGTGGCCTGCGCGCAGCGGCTTTGCCGGTGATGCGCGCGCCGGTGGCGCCCAGCGGGTGGCCGATAGCCATGCCGCTTCCGTCGATCTGCACCACCGCCGGATCGATGCCCAGTTCGCGCACGCTGGCCGTCGGTTGAATGGCGATCGTCATCAATACTTCATATATTACGTTCATAATGTATAATGTCAGGCAGAACTTTGCGGAAGGAGAGCAACATGAAGGTGAGCAGGGAGCAGGCGGCGTTGAACCGCGAACGCATCGTGGAGACAGCGGCCAGGCTGTTCCGCGAAAAAGGTTTTGACGGCATCGGCGTGGCCGACCTGATGAAGGGCGCCGGCCTGACCCATGGCGGCTTCTACGGCCATTTCGGCTCCAAGGAGCTGTTGCTGGCCGAAGCGGCCGCCAAGGCGCTGGAAAAGTCGGTGACGACGTGGCGCAAGCTGGCCGACCGGGCGCCGGAACAGCCGGTGGCGGCGATTGCCGCATCCTATCTGTCGGTTGCGCACCGCGACGCGCCGGGCAAGGGCTGCGCGGTCAGCACGCTGGGCACGGATGCGGCGCGGGCCGGGCCGGAAGTGCGCAAGGCGATGTCCGACGGCGTGCAGGCCCAGCTGAAACTGCTGGCCGAGCTGGAGCCGGGCGCGGATGGCGCTGCGAAACGGCAGCAAGCGATCGCCGACTATGCCAGCATGGTGGGCGGCCTGGTGCTGTCCCGCGTGATGGCCGACCCGGCCCAGTCGGAGGAAGTGCTGGCGGCGGTGGTGGCGGCGCTGGAGCGGGGACGGCAGGCGCGGTCCGCCTGACCGCCGCAGGCCGCTGCGCCCGGCGGCGCGCCGCGCTGGCGGGCCGGAGGAGCGGCCTCAGGCGGGGCTGGCGGCGGCCGGGCGCAGCGCCTGCCAGGCGGCGGCGGTGCGCAGCAAGCGGCCCAGGAGGATGCCGTTGAACAGCCCGAACGCCATGCAGGCGGGCACCGCAAAACGCATGTCGCCGCGCAATGCGGGCTGCACTGCCAATGCGGCGCCGACTGCGTACTTACAGCAGAACACCGCCATCATCAGCGCCAGCGGCATCCAGCTGCCGCGCTGCGTCACGGTGCCGGCCGCGTGGTCCACGGCCTTTGCGCCATCGCCGCCCGCCCGGGTCCGGGCCAGCGCCGCGCCCGCCAATGTTGCCGCCAGCCAGGCGGCCCCGGCCGGCGTCCAGAGACCAAAGCCGGTCGCCACGCTGTTCAGTCCCAGCACCAGCATCCCCCCCGGAATGATGAACACGCTGCGGTAGCGGACCACGCGGTCCTGGCTGGCCGCTACGCCGCGATAGACCAGGAAGGCGAGGATGGCCCAGACGTAGGCCGGGGTGTGGGACAGGATTTGCTGCAGCATGTGGACTCCGTTGGTGTCGGGTGGAATAAGGCAAGTGGGCTCACTATGCGGCGCGGCGCGCGGCCGGGCCACCGGTTTGCGACGAAACCGGCGTGCGGCGGAGCGAAACCGGCCGTGGCGGCGGTACAAGCTGGCCGGCATAGCCCGGCCGCCAGGCGCAGGCGCCATATCCGTTTTCCGTATATCCATATGCGTTGCCCGTATGGTAGGCTTCGCTTATTTTCAAGGCGGAACAGGCTAGAGCATGCTGCATTGGTTGAGGCAATACCGGCGTGCCATGTTGCCGGGCGACATCAGCGCCGGCATCGTGGTGGCGATGATGATGATCCCGCAGGGCATGGCGTATGCGCTGGTGGCCGGCTTGCCGCCGGTGGCGGGGATTTACGCCAGCATCCTGCCTCCGGTGCTCTACGCCCTGTTCGGCAGCAGCATGACGCAGTCGGTCGGCCCGATGGCCATCGTGGCGCTGATGACGGCGGCCGTGATCGGGCCGCTGGCGCCGGCGGGCTCGGCGCTGTATGGCGTGCTGGCGGCGCAGCTGGCGCTGGTGGCCGGCGTGGTGCTGCTGTTGTGCGGCGCGCTGCGCATGGGCTTCCTGGCTAATTTCTTCTCGCGTCCGGTCATGAGCGGCTTTACGGTCGGTTCCGTCGTCATCATCGCCGCTGGCCAGGTCAAGCCGCTGCTGGGCGCGACTTTGCCCGCCTTCCACGCGCCCAGCGCCGTGCTGGGCGGCGTGTCATTGCTGCTGCTGGTGCTGGGCAAGCGCTATGCGGCGGGCCTGCTGCGGCGGTGCGGCCTGCCGGCCGCGCATGCGGAGCTGGGCGCGCGCCTGGTGCCGATGCTGGTGGTGCTGGCTGCCACGGCCGCCGTGCCGCAGCTGGGCCTGCAGGCGCTGGGCATCCAGACCACGGGCGCGGTGCCGTCCGGCCTGCCGCAGCTGAACCTGGCTACCTCGTCCAGCCATTGGCGCGCGCTGCTGCAGCCGGGCCTGCTGATCGGCTTTATCATCTTCCTGCTGAGTATGTCCGCCGCGCAGTCGCTGGCGCTCAAGCGCAACGAGAAGCTGGTGGCCAACCAGGAGCTGTTCGGCCTGGGCGCGGCCAACGTGGCCAGCATGGTGTCCGGCGGCTTCCCGGTCACCGGCGGCATGTCGCGCTCGGCAGTCAATTTTTCGGCCGGCGCCAACACGCCGCTGGCCAGCATCATCACGTCGGGCCTGCTGACGCTGGCCTTGCTGGCACCCACCGGCTGGCTGGCGCTGCTGCCTTTGCCGACGCTGGCCGCCACCATCATCGTGGCCGTGCTGGGCTTGCTGGAATTCGACACGCTGCGCATGGCCTGGCGCTACGACAGGGGCGACGCCGCCGCCTGGGGCGCCACTGCCGCCGGCGTGCTGGCGCTGGGCGTGGAAGCGGGCGTGGTGGTCGGCGTGTTATTGTCGATGGGCACGCTGATCTGGCGCGCCAGCCGGCCGCACATCGCGGTGCTGGGCCGTATTCCGGGCAGCGAGCACTACCGCAATATCGAACGCTACCGGGCTGAAACGCAGGCCGAGGTGCTGGTGCTGCGCATCGACGCCAATCTGTTCTTCGGCAACGTGGAAGCGGTGGGCGAGCGTATCGAGGACGAACTGCGGGCGCATCCGTCGGCGCGCCACCTGGTGCTGGCGATGACGGCCGTCAGTTCGATCGACACCACGGCATTGTTTGCGCTGTCGGAATGGAATGCGGGCATGCGCCGGCGCGGCGTGGCGCTGCACCTGGCGGAGGTCAAGGGGCCGGTGCTGGACCGCCTGCGCCAGAGCGATCTGCTGCAGCAGTTGAGCGGCCCCATTTTCCTCAGCACGGCGATGGCGTGCAATGCGCTGCAAGAGGGCCGCGAAGGCGGCATGGCGGAACACATTTAGGAGTAGACATGCAGGACCAGCAGGACAAACCTTACCGCCCCGGCGAATCGCCGGGCAGCGTGGAACGCCGCGCAGCCAAGCTGCTGTGCGCCGCCTTCAACCGCGAGGACGACGTGGCCAAGCGCGCCGCGATCCTCGAGCAATTGCTGCGCAAGCCGAACAATGCGCATTTCGAGGCGCCATTCTTCTGCGACTATGGCTACAACATCAGCGTGGGCGAGCATTGCTTCGCCAACCATAACCTGGTGATCCTGGATTGCGCGCCGGTGACCCTGGGCAGCCATGTGCTGATCGGCCCGAACACCGTGATCTCGGCCGCCAGCCACCCGGTGGACCCGGTGGCGCGCGCGGCCGGCGTGTTCGAGGCGCTGCCCATCACCATCGGCAACCATGTGTGGATAGGCGCCAACGTCACCATCCTGCACGGGGTCACCATCGGCGACAACTGCACCATCGGCGCCGGCAGCGTGGTGAGCAAGTCGATTCCGGCCAATAGTTTGGCGGTGGGCAATCCTTGCAGGGTGGTGCGCGAGATTGCCCAGGCGTCTTAGGAAAAATCTATCGATGCGGTAAAAACAATTGTCTTTCAAAGTTAAATGAGAATCGTTATTATTTGCTGACACGCTCAGTCAATAAGAGGTTCTCATGCTCACCGCCGCGAAAAAAGTCAGCCAGGTAGCCGCCCATACGGGTATTGCGTTCAGCCTGATGTATGTGATGACCGGCTCGGTCGTCTTCGGCGGACTGGCCGCAGTGCTGGAACCGGTGGTCAATGTGCTGCTGCTGCCCTTCCATGAACGCGCATGGCATCAGCTGCGCTCCCGCGCCGTGGCGGCCCGCGCCCGCTATGCCGCCCTGGCCGGCGAGAAGATCAGCCAGACCCTGATGCACGCGACCGTGGCCTTCCTGATGCTGTGGTGGGCTACCGGTTCGATGGCCATGGGCGGCCTGGCGGCGGTGCTGGAACCCATACTGAACGTGATCGCCTTGCCTTATCACGACCGGCTGTGGGACAAGCTGCAGCTGCGCATGGCGCCGGCCGGCGCCGCTGCTGCCGCCTGACACCCTGCGGGCGCGGCGGTTTGGTACACTGCGTCCTTTTCTTCGCCGCAGGTTTGCCTCATGCCGTACCCATCACAATTGCAGGAGCTGCGCGCGCTGGCGCTGCAATGCTTGCTTGAAAACGATCCCGCCGCCAAGGCCCAGGCTGTCGCCGCCATGGCGCAAGCCTGGGCCGGCGGCGCGTTGACGCTGGATCCGGCCGCCGGCCCGCAGCCCGACGGCGCCATCCCGGGCCGTCCGGCGCGACCCGAATTGGTGCCGCCGCGCCTGGTGGGGCGCCGCTCGATGGCCACGCTGGAGGGCAGGGCAATGCTGGTGCACGCGCTGTCGCACATCGAATTCAACGCGGTCAACCTGGCGCTGGACGCGCTGTGGCGCTTCCCCGGCATGCCGGCCGCGTACTACACCGACTGGCTGCGCGTGGCGAAAGAGGAGGCTTACCACTTCTCCATGCTGTCGGCGCACCTGCAAACGCTGGGCTACCAGTACGGCGATTTCACGGCCCATGACAGCCTGTGGGAGATGGTGGAGCGCACCCGCGAAGACATCACGGCGCGCATGGCGCTGGTGCCGCGCACGCTGGAGGCGCGCGGGCTGGACGCGATTCCGCCGCTGCGCGCCAAGATTGCGCAGGCCGGCGACATGGCGGCGGCCGCCATCCTGGACATCATCCTGCACGACGAGATCGGCCATGTGGAGATCGGCAACCGCTGGTATCGCTATATGTGCGAGCTGCGCGGGCTGGAGCCGCGCGCCACATATGACGAACTGGCACTGCGCTACCGGGCGCCGGTGCTGAAAGGCCCGTTCAACCTGGCGGCGCGCCGCCTGGCCGGCTTCACCGAGGCGGAACTGGGCCAGCTGGGCTGACGCGCGGCGCATGTCCCGCGCCGGCCCGGCCTAGCCGCAGAAGCGGCGGTCGACGTCGGTGGCCAGGTCGGCCAGCGTGACGCTGCCCAATCGGTCCAGCAAGATCTGTTCCGCTTGCCGCATGGCGTCCGCCAGCGCGGCGTTGACCGCCTGTTCCACCAGGCAGCTGGGATTTTCCTGCTCCACGCCCATGGCGAACACGGACGGGTTGCCGAGCGCGCGGTGCACGTCCAGCAGCGTGATGGCCTTCAGCGGGCGCGCCAGCGCCCAGCCGCCGCCGTGGCCTTTTCCCGACCTGACATAGCCTTCATTGCGCAGCCCCGCCATGGTGCGGCGCACGACCACGGGATTGGTGCCCAGCATCTGGGCGATGTCTTCCGAAGTGGCGGGTTCGCCGCGGCGCTCCATGTGGATCAGCACGTGGAGCATGCGGGATAGGCGGCTGTCTTGTCTCATGCACCCATCTTAGCGTTTTCCAGTTTGCGTAACAAGAAAAGTTACGTTAGCCGGCATTGCTGCTATCATGTAACTTTCAATGATACGTAAACCGGAGGGCGGCATGAATCAGTACGATGCAATTGTGGTGGGTGGCAGCTTTGCGGGCTTGTCGGCGGCGATGCAGCTGGCGCGGGCGCGGCGCAGGGTGCTGCTGATCGATGGCGGCCAGCCGCGCAACCGCTGGTCGCCGGCGGTGCACGGCTTCCTGGCCCTGGATGGCATGGCGCCGGCGGACATCCGCGCGCAGGCGCTGCGCCAGTTGCGGGCTTATCCGACGTTTTCCTATGCGGCGGGGACGGCGCAGTGCGCCGACAGGGATGCCGACGGTTTCGTGGTCCAATGGACGCCGGCCCATCCGGCGGACGCTGGCGGGGACGCGGCCAAGGCGCACGGGCTGCCGCCAGGGGCGGCCGCAGCGCAGCGCGCGGCGCGCCTGGTGCTGGCCACCGGCGTCAAGGATACGCTGCCCGCGATCGACGGCCTGGCAGAACGCTGGGGGCGGACGGTGCTGCATTGCCCGTATTGCCACGGTTTCGAGGTGAGCGGCGGCGCGCTGGGGGTGCTGGCGGCGTTCCCGCAATCGGTGCACCAGGGCTTGCTGCTGCCCGACTGGGGCGATACCACTTACTTTACGCAAGGCTTGCACGAACCCAGCGCCGAGGAGGCTGCGCAATTGCAATCGCGCGGCACGCGCGTGGAGCGGGTGCCGGTGGTGGCCCTGCTGGGCAGTGCGCCGCAGCTGGAGGCGGTGCGCCTGGCCGATGGCCGCGTGCTGCCGCTGCGCGCGCTGTTTACCGCGCCGGTCACCAGCATGGCGTCGCCGCTCGCGGAACAGCTGGGCTGCGCCTTCGAGCAGGGCCCGACCGGCCCGCATATCCAGGTCGATGCCGGACAGCAGACCAGCGTGCCAGGCGTGTTCGCGGCGGGCGACGCGGCCGCCGCGCGCCACAACGGCACGCTGGCCAGCGCCGCCGGGGTGCTGGCCGGGGTGTCGGCGCATGCTTCGCTGATCATGGCCACACTGTAGCGCGGCGGCCACACACGCTTGCAATATACCGTCGTGGCCGATATCGTCTGGGCACCGCGCGTGCGGGCGACGTCGTAGACAGGAGCGGGAATGGAAGCAGCAGGGCGGCGGGAGCAAGCCAGGGACGAGGCACAGCAGGTGCGGGCCGACGCGCAGCCGGACCCGGTGCGCGGCGATATCCTGGTGGTCGAGGACACGCCGGCATCGCTGCAACTGTTGTCCAAGCTGCTGACCGACGCCGGTTACCGCGTGCGCGAGGCACCCAACGGCGAACTGGCGCTGTGGAGCGCGCAGGCCCAGGCGCCCGAACTGGTGCTGCTTGACATCCGCATGCCGGGCATAGAC
The DNA here is from genome assembly GCF_001425045.1 of Massilia sp. Root351. Lineage (GTDB taxonomy): Bacteria > Pseudomonadota > Gammaproteobacteria > Burkholderiales > Burkholderiaceae_D > Rugamonas. The sequence continues at coordinate 111,357 of NZ_LMDJ01000031.1, forward strand.
GGCTACGAAGTGTGCAGCCGCCTGAAGAAGATGCCCGGCCTGGACGAGGTGCCGGTGATCTTCCTGTCGGCCCACAGCGACACTGACGACAAGCTGCGCGGCTTCCAGGTGGGCGGCGTGGATTTCATCTCCAAGCCCTTCCAGTTCGAGGAAGTGAATGCGCGCGTCATGGCGCACCTCAAGATCCGCCGCCTGCAGCAGCAGCTGGCGGCGCACAACGACCAGCTGCAGCGCGAGTCGCGCCAGCGTTTGGCCGAAATCGCCCACATGAACCGCAACGCCAGCGCCTCGGTGTATTGCGCGGCGCTGGTGCACGAGCTGAACCAGCCGCTGGCGGCCATCATGAGCAATGCCGAGGCGGCCGAGCTGTTCCTGAAGATGGATCCGCCGGCGCTGGCCGACGTGGAGGAAATCCTGGGCGACATCCGGCGCGACGACCGCCGCGCCAGCGAGCTGATACAGCGCATGCGCGAAATGCTGAAGAAGTCCGATCCGGTGGCGCAGCGGCTGGACCTGAACGAGGCCATGGCGCAGGTGGCGGCCTTGCTGGGCAGCGAGGCGCGCATGCGGCGCGTGCAGCTGCACACCGAGCCGGCCCCGCTGCCGCTGATGGTGTCGGCCGATCCGGTGCAATTGCAGCAAATCCTGATCAACCTGGTCCTGAACGGCATGGACGCCATGGGCGAGCCGCCGCAGGGCGGCGCCGCCGCGGCGCCGGCCAGGCCGCGCCGGATCACGCTGTGCGCGCGCCGCCGCGACGCCGCCATGGCCGAGGTCCAGGTGAGCGACCATGGCTGCGGCTTCGGCGGCAACCGGGAACGCCTGTTCGAGTCCTTCTTCACCACCAAGGCGCACGGCATGGGGCTGGGCCTGTCGATCGCGGCGGCCATCGTGCAGGCGCACGGCGGCCGGATCTGGGCCGACAACAATCCCGGCGGCGGCGCCACGGTGGGCTTTGCCTTGCCGCTGGCGGCCAGGGCGGGGGCGGCGGCGTGAAGATCCACATCATCGACGATGACGAGCCGCTGCGCACCGCGCTGTCGCGCCTGCTGGGCGCCTGCGGCTACCGGGTCAGCGCCTACGAATCGGGCGACGCCTTCGTGCAGGCGGAAACCGGCGACGAGGCCGGCTGCATCCTGCTGGACGTGGACATGCCCGGCCTGACCGGCCTGCAACTGCAGGATCATTTGCGTGCGCGCAACAGCATCCTGCCCATTGTATTTCTCACGGGAAATGGCGACATTGCCATGAGTGTGCGCGCCATCAAGGCCGGCGCCGAGGATTTCCTGTCCAAGCCCATCGGCAAGGACGCGTTGCTGGACGCCATAGGCCGCGCCATGCTGCGCTACGAGGCGGCGGCGCAGCACAACAGCCAGCTCAGCGAACTGCGCAAGCGCGCCGCCACGCTGACCGCGCGCGAGCGCGAGGTGTTCGTGCTGGTGGTGCAGGGCATGCTGAACAAGCAGATCGCCTTCGAACTGGGCAACACCGAGCGCACCGTGAAAGCGCACCGCCACAGCCTGATGGAAAAGCTGGGCGCCGGTTCGCTGGCCGAGCTGGTACAGATGGCCAACCGCCTTGGGCTGGTTGCCGCCTAGCGCCTTGCCGGCGCGTCCGCGCGCTACCTGTACCAAAGGACACGTTACAGCCGTGTGAAATCTCCCTACAGTCATAACTATCGGTGCTTGCACCTTAGGGATGGCGTCATGGAAACAGGAAAACTCGTCGTTGCCGTCGTGGAAAACGACGCCGGCATGCTCAAGGCACTGGGCCGGCTGCTGCGCGCGGCCGGCTATATGGCCCAGCTTTATGCGTCGGCCGAGCAGTATCTGCAGCGCGGCGACCATAGCCACATTGCCTGCCTGATCCTCGACATCGACCTGGGCGGCCTGTCCGGCATCGAGTTGCAGCAAATGCTGGTCGGCGCCGGCAACGCGCCGCCCATCGTGTTCGTCACCAGCCAGATCGACGGCGGCATGGAGGCGGCGGCGCAGCGGCTGGGCTGCCTGGCCTATCTGCGCAAGCCCTTCGCTTCGCAGGATCTGCTGGCCGCCCTGCAGCAGGCCGCCGCTCACCAGCCATAACCATAAGACGACCAGGGATACCATCATGAAAAACCTCACGATCAAAGCCCGGCTTATCGCCGCCATCGCATTTCTGACCGTGCTGCTGGCGGCCATCGGCTTTGCCGGCCTGAACAGCCTGAGCCGCACCAACGCGTCGCTGCAGACGGTGTACGACGACCGCCTGGTGGCGATGGGCATGCTGAACCAGATCGGCACCGGCCTGCTGTACCAGCAGATCGCGCTGGGCAACGCGGTGGACGCGCAGGACGGCGGCCACAGCACGCTGCTGGCCCAGGCGCAACAGCGCGGCGGCGAGATCGACAAAGTGTGGGCGGCCTACATGGCCACCTACCTGACACCGGACGAGGCGGTGCTGGCCAAGGCCTTCGCGGCCAGCCACGCCGCCATGCGCGAGCAGGCCATGCAGCCGATGGCGGCGGCGCTGGCGGCGGGCGAGCGCGAGCGGGCGGCGGAATTGCAGCACAAGAAGCTGGACCCGGCCATGGCGGCGGCCGACCATGCGCTCGAAGCGCTGGTGGCGCTGCAACTGGCGGTGGGCAAGCAGGAATATGCGGATTCGCAGGCGCGCTATAGCACTTTCCGCGCCATATCCATCGCCTCCATCGTGCTGGGCGTGGCGGTGGGTGCGGTGATGGGCTACTGGCTGCTGCGCGCCATCCTGGTCCCGTTGCGCGGCGCCATCGGCGTGGCCGAGGCGGTGGCGGCGGGCGACCTGACGCAACGCATCGAGGTCAGTTCGAACGATGAGATGGGCCAGCTGACGGCCGCGCTGAAGCGCATGAACGACAGCCTGGCGACGATCGTGGCGCAGGTGCGGCAGGGCACGGAAACCATCACCGTGGCCTCCGGCGAGATCGCCAGCGGCAATGCCGACCTGTCCTCGCGCACCGAAACGCAGGCGTCCAGCCTGGAGGAGACCGCCAGCTCGATGGAAGAGCTGACCTCCACGGTGCAGCACAACACCGAAAGCGCGCGCGCGGCCGACACCCTGGCCCACGAAGCGGCGGCGGTGGCGCAGCGCGGCGGCGCAGTGGTGGCGCAGGTGGTGGCCACCATGGGGGCGATCAACCAGTCCTCCAACAAGATCGCCGACATCATCGGCACCATCGACGGCATCGCTTTCCAGACCAATATCCTGGCGCTGAACGCGGCGGTGGAAGCGGCGCGCGCCGGCGAGCAGGGACGCGGCTTTGCCGTGGTGGCCTCGGAAGTGCGCAACCTGGCGCAGCGCTCGGCGGCGGCGGCCAAGGAAATCAAGGAACTGATCGGCGACTCGGTGGCCCACGTCGGCGCGGGCAGCAAGCTGGTGGACCAGGCCGGCGCCACCATGCAGGAAGTGGTCACCAGCGTGGAGCGCGTGACGGGCATGATGTCGTCCATCCTGTCGGCCAGCGTGGAGCAGAGCTCGGGTATCGAACAGATCAACCAGGCGGTGGCCGAGATGGACACTGTCACCCAGCAGAACGCGGCGCTGGTGGAGCAGGCTGCGGCGGCCGCCGAATCCTTGCAGGACCAGGCGCGGACGCTGGAGCAGGCGGTGAGCGTATTCAAGCTGGATGCCGGCGCGCTGCGCACGGCGGCCCGCAGCGCGCCGGCGGCGGCAGCGCGCCCCGCGCAAGGCGGGCGCCCGGCCGTTCGGCCAGCGCTGCAGCCGGCGCGCGCCGCCCTGGCCCAGCCGGGGAAGGGGGGCGCCAAGCCGGCGGCGCGGTCCCCGGCCCAGGCAACTGCCGCTCCGCGCCACTTGAAGGCGGTGCCGGCGGCAACCGACGGCGACTGGGAAGAATTCTGATGCACTCGCCCGCGCACCGCGTCGCCGGTTTGCGCGCCAAGGGCGAGATCTCGATCGCGCTGCTGGTCAGCGTGGCGGTGACGGCAGTGGTGACGCTGGTGCTGGCCGCCTTCGCCGCCTATTTCTACCAGAGCGAAAAAGCGCAGCGCTGGGCGCAGCTGCGGGCCGACCTGGCCGCCAGCGCGGATGAACTGGCGGCGGCGGCAGCGCTGCCGGTGTGGAACTACGACGAAGCGCAAATCGTTACCATCATGAAAAGCGGGCTGAGCAACCGGGGGCTGCACGCCAGCATGGTGGCGCCGGCCGGCGTGCGTCCCTACATCCTGGTGCGCGGCGCCGACGGCCGGCTGCACGGCGTGGACAAGGCCCCGGCCGGCGCCGAATTGCTGCAGGAGCGGCGCGCCATGCGGGCGGCGAACCAGGATATCGGCAGCATCACGCTGTACGCCTCGCCGGCCAGGCTGCTGGCCGAACTGCGCAGCCGCAGCTACGCCATCGCCGGCATGATACTGGTGCTCGACGTGGCGCTGGTGGCCGGCCTGTACCTGGTGCTGTGGCACATGATGCTCAAGCCGGTGCAAGCCATCGGGCGCTACGCGGCCGACGTCAAGGCCGGGCTGAACCCCGCCGCGCCGGCCCCGCGCGCCTGGCTGTTCGGCGAACTGAAGAGCCTGCAGGCCTCGCTGCGCGAAATGATCGCGCTGCTCGAGAGCCGCTATCGCGCCATGCACGCCAGCGAGCAGCGCCTGCAGATCGCCACCCGGGCGGCCGCCATCGGCATCTGGGACTGGGATATCGGCAGCGGGGTGGTGGAGTGGGACGAGCAAATGTACCGCCTGTTCGGCGTGCAGCGCGCGCCCGTGGCCGAGCCGCTGCAACTGTGGCGCGAAGCGCTGCATCCGGAGGACAAGGCGCAGGCCGAGGCTGCGCTGCAGCGCACGCTGGACGGCGGCGGCCAGTTCGACCAGGCTTTCCGCATCGTCTGGCCGGACGGCTCGGTGCGCCATATCCAGGCCGACTCGATGCTGTTCCGCGACGGCGCCGGGCGGCCGCTACGCATGGTAGGCGTCAACTACGACATCAGCGCGCACAAGGCGGCGCAGCAGGAACTGCGCCAGCACCGCCACCACCTGGAAGAGCTGGTGGCCGACCGCACGCGCGCGCTGTCGGTGGCGGTGGCGCAGGCGCAGGCGGCCAGCCAGGCCAAGAGCGTGTTCCTGGCCAATATGAGCCACGAGCTGCGCACTCCCCTGAACGCGGTGATCGGCTTTTCGCGCCTGATGGCCGATGCGCCCGGCATGCAGGCCGGGGACAAGCGCAACCTGGGCATCATCCACCGCTCCGGCCAGCACTTGCTGACGCTGATTAACGATATCCTGGAGCTGTCCAAGATCGAGGCCGGCCGCATCGCGCTGCAAAACGAGCCGGTGCTGCTGACCGAGATGCTGCAGGAAGTGACGGACATGGTGAGCATGCGCGCGGCGCCGGGCGTGACGCTGCGCCTGGACAGCCGCCAGCTGCCGCTGCGCGCGCAGCTGGACGGCACCAAGCTGCGCCAGGTGCTGCTGAACCTGATGTCGAACGCGGTCAAGTTCACCCGTGCCGGGGGCATCGTGCTGCAGGCGCGGGCCAGCTGGACGGACGGCGCGGACCCGGCCGGGAGCGGGTGCTGGCAGCTCGAATTCGCCGTCAGCGACAGCGGTCCAGGCATCGCGGCGGCCGACCACGAACGCATTTTCGAACCTTTCGTGCAGGCCGGCCAGGACGGCGTGGCCGAAGGCACCGGCCTGGGGCTGGCCATTTCGCGCGAGTTCGTGCAGTTGATGGGCGGCGAGCTGACCGTGCATTCGGCGCTGGGCGAGGGCGCGGTGTTCCGCTTCGCGGTGTCGGCCGGGGTATCGGCCGGACTGGCGCTGGCCGGCGCGCGGGACGGCGCCGCCGGCGCGGCGAGCGCATTGGACGGCGCCGGGGGTGACGAGAACGGTGGCGCGGCGCTGACGGCGGCGGCGCTGGCCGCGCTGCCGGCGGGCGCCGCCGATGCGTTGCGGGAAGCGGTGCAGCAGCTGAACCTGGCCCGCGCGGCGCGGCTGCTGCAAGCGCTGCCGCCGGCCTGCGCAGGCACGGCGGCCGCGGTCGGGCGCATGCTGGCGCTGCACCAGTATCCGCAGCTATGCGCGCTGCTGGCGCCGGCGGCGCACGATGCAGGGCAGGGGGCGGCATGATGCAGCGCGCAGACCAGAACTCAAGCGGCGAAATCCTGGTGGTGGAAGATACGCCGGCCTCGCTCAAGCTGCTCAGCGAATTGCTGGGCAACGCGGGCTACCTGGTGCGCCAGGCGCCGGACGGCGGGCTGGCGCTGTGGAGCGCGCAAGCCCGTCCGCCGGAACTGATCCTGCTCGACATCCGCATGCCCGGCATCGACGGCTTTGAAGTGTGCCGGCAGCTGAAGGCCGATCCCGGCCTGAAGGAGATTCCGGTGATTTTCCTGTCGGCGCAGTACGATACCGATGACAAGGTGCGCGGCTTCCGCGCCGGCGCGGTCGACTTCATCGCCAAGCCTTACCAGTCCGAGGAGGTGCTGGCGCGCACGCACGTCCACATCCAGCTGTCGCGCGCGCAGCAGGCGCTGGCCGCCAGCAATGCGCAGCTCACGCGTACGCTGGATGAGCTGGGCTCGGCGCACGCCGAGATCGTGCGCTCGGAGCGGCTGGCGGCGCTGGGTGCTCTGGTGGCGGGCGTGGCGCACGAACTGAATACCCCGATCGGCAACGGCGTGCTGGCCGCCAGCGCGCTGGAGGACCGCAGCCGCGCCTTTTTCGGCGCGCTGGCCGAAGGCGCCGGCGTGCGCCGTTCGGCGCTGGAGCGCTATGGCGCAGACACGGCCCAGGCCACGGCACTGCTGCTGCGCAACCTGCACAAGGCGGCCGACCTGATCGAGTGCTTCAAGCAGGTCGCGGTGGACCAGACCAGTTCGCAGCGCCGCAGCTTCGAGCTGGCCAGTCTGGTGGACGGCATGGCCAAGACGCTGGCGCCGTCGCTGCGCGCGGCCGGCGCAACGCTGCGGGTGGAGGCGGTGGGCGGACTTGCCATGGACAGCTACCCGGGCGCGCTGTGCCAGATACTGACCCAGCTCACCCGCAACGCGCTGCTGCACGGATTCGGGCCGGACGGCGGCGCCATCACCGTGCGCATGGCGGCCGACGGCGCGGCGGCGCTGCTGGAATTCGAGGACAACGGCGCCGGCATTGCGCCGGACGGCATGGCGCGGCTGTTCGAGCCGTTCAACACCGCCAGCATGGGGCGCAGCAGCGGGCTGGGGCTGCACATCGTGCACAACCTGGTGGTCAATGTGCTGGGCGGCGCCATTGAGGCGGCCAGCGCGCCTGGCCGCACCCGCTTCGCCATGCGGCTGCCGCTGGACGCACCCGGACTGTAGGCCGGCTGCCCTTGGGGGCTGGTCCATTCTATGGTAGGGTGGCGAGGGATTCTGGATCAGGAGAGGACGCAAGGCGATGCATCGGGATTTGTCGGAACAAGGCAGCAAGGGCGAAGTGTTGATCGTGGAGGACACGCCGGCTTCGCTCAAGCTGCTCAGCGACCTGTTGACGGAGGCCGGCTACTACGTGCGCCAGGCGCCCAACGGCGAGCTGGCGCTGTGGACGGTGCAGTCGCGCCCGCCGGAGCTGATCCTGCTCGACGTGCGCATGCCCGGCATCGACGGCTTCGAGGTGTGCCGCCGCCTGAAATCCTCGCCGGCCACGGCCCATGTGCCGGTGATTTTCCTGTCCGCCCAGCACGACACGGACGACAAGGTGCGCGGCTTTGCGCTGGGCGGCGCCGACTTCATCGCCAAGCCGTTCCAGGCCGAGGAAATCCTGGCCCGCACCGATGCCCAGGTGCGCCTGGGGCGCGCGCAGCTGGCGCTGGCCGCCGAACGCGCCCACCTGGAGCTGCGCGTGCATGAGCGTACCGCCGAGCTGGCCGAGCTGGCCGCCTCGCTGGAGCGCGAGGTGGAGCGCCGCCGCGCCAACGAGGACACGCTGCGCCTGGCCGCGCGCGTGTTCGCCGCCACCCAGGACGCCATCGTCATCGCCGACGCCGGCGGCACCATCGTGGCCACCAATCCGGCCTTCACCGACATTTCAGGCTACGACAGCAGCGAGATGGTGGGGCGCCATGTCAGCACCCTGCAGACCGTGCAGCACAACACCAGTGCCTACCACGCCATGATGGCGGCGCTGGCCGGCCATGGCCACTGGTCGGGCGAGATGCTGGCGCGGCGCAAGAACGGCGCCACCTTCCCCGGCCTGCTGAGCGTGTCCACCGTGGCCGGCGCCAACGGCGAGGTGGAGAACTACATCGTCGTGTTCATGGACATCACCGAGCGCAAGGCCGAGCAGCACATGATCGACTTCCTGTCCTACCACGACGCGCTGACCGGCCTGCCCAACCGGCTGCTGGCGCGCCAGTGCTTCGACGAGGCGCAAGCGGCCGCGCAGCGCAACGGCCAGTGCGTGGGCGTGATGTGCCTGGACCTGGACCGCTTCAAGAGCGTGAACGATTCCTACGGCGCGCCGGTCGGCGACCAGGCCTTGCAAGCGGTGGCGCGCCTGTTGCGCAGCTGCGTGCCGGACGGGGCCACCGTGTCGCGCCAGGGCGGCGACGAGTTCCAGATCATCGTGCCGGACGACGCCCAGCTGGGCGCCACCGTGGCCGCCGCGCAAGCCATCCTGGCCGGGCTGCGCGACGGCTTGCCGCTGGCCATGGCGGCAGCCGAGGGGGCGGCGCAAGCTGCCCAGCCATCGCCCCAGTTGTCCACCCAGCACCTGGGACTGACCACCAGCATCGGCATTGCCGTGTGCCCGGCCGACGGCAGCACTTTCGACGAGCTGCTGCGCAATGCCGACACCGCGCTGTACCGCGCCAAGGAGGTCGGCCGCGACAACTATGCCTTCTTCACCGAGCGCATGGACGCCGACATCCGCGCCAAGCTGGCCATCCAGGCGCAGCTGCGCGGCGCCATTGCGCGCGGCGAGTTCGAGGTGCACTACCAGCCGCAGATGTGCTTGCGCACCGGGACCATGCTGGGCGCGGAGGCGCTGCTGCGCTGGCACAACCCGGTGCTGGGCCAGGTGCCGCCCAACCGCTTCATCCCGCTGGCCGAGGAGTACGGCCTGATTTCCGCCATCGGTGTCTGGGTGCTGGACACCGTGTGCGCGCAGATCGCGGCCTGGCAGGCGCAGGGCCTGGGCACGCTGAAGGTGGCGGTCAACCTGGCCGGCAGCCAGTTCGCGCACGACAGCACGGTGGCCAGCGTGGAGCAGGCGCTGCGCCGCCACGGCGTGCCGCCGGCCTCGCTGGGGCTGGAGATCACCGAAGGCACGGTGATGGGCGATCCGGACAAGGCGGTGGCCGCGCTGGGCCGATTGAAGGATATCGGCGTGGCCATTTCGCTGGACGATTTCGGTACCGGCTACTCCTCGCTGGCCTACCTGAAACGCTTCCCGATCGACGTGCTGAAGATCGACAAATCCTTCGTCGACGACGTGACCACCAAGGCCAGCGACGCGGCCATCGCGCTGTCGGTGATCTCGCTGGCGCACAACCTGAACATGCGCGTGATCGCCGAGGGCGTGGAAACGCGCGAACAGGTCGAGTTCCTGGCGGCGCACGGCTGCGACGAAATGCAGGGCTACTACTTCAGCCGGCCGCTGGCGGCCGGCGCCTATACCGCGCTGCTGCGTGAAAAGCGCTTGCTCAACCTGTTACCGGAATAAGGAAGTCCATGAAGAGAACCGCTGCCTCCCTGGCCGCCGGCGTGCTGTTGGCGCTGGGCGCTGCCACCGTTCCCGCGCTGCCCGCCCATGCCGCCGGCGAAAGCGCCGCCTTCAAGGCGCTCTACACCGAGGAGTGGCAATGGCGCATGGCCCAGCGCCTGGAGGACGAGGAGGACGATGTCAACGGCATCCGGCCCGACCTGCCGCGCATCGACGCCGCCACCCAGCAGGCGCGCCTGGCTTACTGGCAGCGTGTGCTGGCCAGGCTGGACGCGATCCCGGTGGCCGCGCTGGAGCCGGCGCAGCGCATCGATTACGCGGTGTACCGCGCGCAGATCGCTGCGCTGATCGAGAACCAGCGCTTCCGCGAATACGAAAAGCCGCTCAACTCCGATTCGGCCTTCTGGTCCAACATCGCCGGCGAGGCCGACAAGAGTTTCCGCAGCGAGGCCGAATACGCGGCCTACGTGCGGCAGCTGAACGACATGCCGCGCTACTTCGCCGAGGCCACCGCCAATATGCGCGCGGGCCTGCAGCGCGGCTTCACGCCGCCGCGCGTGACGCTGTTGGGACGCGACAAATCGGTGGCCGCCGTGGCCGAGGAAAAGACGCTGGAGAAACTGGCCTTCTACCGGCCGTTCAAGGACATGCCGGCCGCCATCCCGGCCGCGCGCCAGGCCGAGCTGCGCGCCGCCGCGCTCAAGGCGCTGCGCGAGTCGGTGGTGCCGGCCCACCAGCGCTTGCTGGCCTTCCTGCGCACCGAGTACCTGCCGGGCGCGGCCGAGGCGCTGGCGGCCGAGCGCCTGCCCGACGGCAAAGCGTATTACCAGTCCAAGATCAGCGAGTACACCACCACATCGCTGAGCGCCGAGCAGATCCACCAGACCGGCCTGGCCGAAATGGCCAAGATCCGCGCCGAGATGCTGGAGGTGATCAAGCAGGTCGGTTTCCAGGGCGGCTTGCCGGAATTCCTGCAGTTCCTGCGCACCGACCCGCGCTTTTACGCGCGCACCCCGGAGGAGCTGCTGATGCGCGCGGCCTACGTGGCCAAGCGCTTCGACGCCAAGGTGGGCGACTACTTCGGCTACCTGCCGCGCAGCCGCTTCGCCATCATTCCGGTGGCGCCGGACATTGCGCCGTACTATACCTCCGGCCGCGGCGGCCCCGGCGTCTACATGGTCAACACCTACAACCTGCCGGCGCGCCCCCTGTACAGCCTGCCGGCGCTGACGCTGCACGAGTCGGCCCCGGGCCACGCTTTCCAGATGCCGATCGCGCTGGAACAGAAAGGCCGTCCGGCCTTCCGCAACGCCTACATCTCGGCCTACGGCGAGGGATGGGCGCTGTACACCGAACGGCTGGGCGTGGAAATGGGCATCTACGAGACGCCGTACGAAATTTTCGGCATGCTGAGCTACCAGGCCTGGCGCGCGTCGCGCCTGGTGGTCGATACCGGCGTGCACGCCAAGGGCTGGACCCGCGCGCAGGCCCAGGCCTACCTGCGCGAGAACACGGCGCTGTCCGAGCACGAAGTCACCACCGAGGTGGACCGCTATATTTCCTGGCCTGGCCAGGCGCTGTCCTACTACCTGGGACAGATGGCGGTGCAGCAGGCGCGCAAGAAGGCGGAAGCGGCGCTGGGGCCGAAATTCGACATCCGCGCCTTCCACGACACGGTGCTCAACCTGGGTTCGGTGCCGCTGCCGGTGCTGCATGCGCGCATCGATACTTTCATCGCGGAAGGCGGCAAGAGCCCGTATCCCAAGGACGAGTGAGCGCGCTACGGTTTGCTTTGCGGCCGCGCGCGGGGCGGACTACACTGTAGGGACGACTGAAAGGACTCCCCATGGCAAGCAAAATCACGCACCGCGGCGTTGCCATTGTCACCTTGGACGATGGCGAAGCCGTGCTGGAACATTGCAAACCGAACTGCATTGCCATCCGGCATGACGACGCGGGCTGGTGGACCTGCTTTGTCGGCCCGGACGGCGAGGTGGATGACTACGACCAGCCTTTCCCCAGCCGCGACCAGGCGGTGTGGGCCGCCAAAGCGGCCGCCGAGTACGGCATTTAGCTGGATTCGCGGCGTGCTGGGGGCGTCTCGGGCGCCTGCTGCAAGTGCCCGGGCTGGACGATTCGCCCGGCCTGCCTGACCGCCACCGGCTGCGCCACGGGCTCGGCTTCCAGTGCCTTGCCTATCAGAATCGTAAAGCCCACATACATCAGGCTCAGGTTGCGCAACTCGCCCACGGCGGCGAAGGCGGCGAACAGCGGCAGGTTGATGGCTGCCGCCAGCAGGATATGCTGGCGCGCTTGCTTGGGACTGGCGCGCCAGCCGCGCGTGACCACGGCGGCAATCAGCACCAGCGTCAGTACAAAAGCCTGGCGCGGCCCCATGATGCCGTACGTTAGCTCCATCTGGCTATAGGTTTGCGGCGACAGGTAGGCCACCAGGTTGTCGGCCAGATGCAGCTCGACCGGGGTTCCGCCCGCCGCGGCGAACTGCAGCTTGGCGGCCACGTTCACCAGTCCGGACACCAGCACCGCCGCCGCCGTGGCGGCGACGGCTTTGGTCTTCGGATACGCGGCCAGCAGCAGCGGCAGCAGCGTGATGATATAGAAGAAGAACGATTCCTTGTTCAGCGTGGCCGGGATCAGCATGGCGAAGAACCACGCGATGCGGCGGCGCGACACCAGCAGGTAGGCCAGGCAGAAGAACAGCAGTTCGGCGGTGTCGTAGAAATAGCCGCCCAGCGTTTGCATGTAAGGGAAGGCCAGCGACAGCACGGTCGGCGCGAAGATGGCCGCCAGCCGGCCCGTGCCGGCGTCCAGCGCGATGCGGTGCAGCAGGAACAGGCTGCCCAGCAGCGACAGGAACGACAGGTAGTACACCACCACGTAGCGGAAACCGTAGGCCGGCCGTGCCGCGCCGTAGGTCTTGACGTAGACCTTGCTGGGATTGAGCTTGTCGGCCACGCGGGCTTTGATGTGCTCGGGCACTGCCCGGTCGGCGGCGTTGGCGATCAGCGGCAGCAGCTGGCGGTAAACGAAGGGACGGTCGGCGGTGGCCTCCAGCATGGCTTCGAGCGAGAAGCGCGGGGTGTTGTCGCGCAGGCCCCATTTGCCGATATAGCCGGAAAAGCTGGCCGCCGCCACCATCCAGAAGAAGGCGAAGTGCAGCAGCAGCGATAGCCAGTTGGACCAGGCCGCTCTGTGCCAGGCTTGATGCAGGAAGGAAATCATCGGTACTCCGGGACGAGGGGAGTGACCAATATTTCACGCCGTTAGCTGGCGGGACTACGAATGCGTCAATAGTGCTGCAGATTTTTGTTGCGCTTTACCCAGCCCGCAGCGCGTTCAGCACCTTGTCGATGTCGGCGCGGTGGAACTGTTGCCGCATGCGGTAGGGGTGCTGGCACGGCACCGCCAGCGTGCCGCCGTCCTGCAGGCCGAGCAGCACCTGGCGGCGCGCGGTGCAGGCCGCCGCCATCGCCTGGCCGGTGCCGGGATGGCCGAACACGGGCAGCCCTTCGATGGTGGTCGCATGGGCTTCCTGCAGGAAGGTCTTGCAGGCTTTCATGCCGTCCAGGATGACGCCGTGCGGCGTTTCGGTGGTGCCGCTGCGGCCGCCGCAATCGTCCTGCATCAGCTTGACGACAGCGCGCAGCACCATGGCGTCGCGCATGGCTTGCGTGGGCGGCTGCGGCGTGGCCAGGGCAGTGCTGTCCAGCATGGAGTCCCATTGTTGTTCCATGGAGCCGTCCGCGCCCAGCAGCTTGGGGAGCCAGCGCGGCTGGCAGGCCGGGGTTGCGGCCGCACCTGCGCCGCATTCCATGGCGTGGGCAAAATCGGGCCGGGCCCCTTGCCGGAGGCTGCGGTAGAAGCCATTGATGCGCGCCATGGCGCTGCCCTGGCCCTGGCGCGCAGCGAGCGCGTAGACGTACGCGGGCAGGCCGCACTTGTACTCCAGCCGGTTGCCGCCGACCTGGCGCGGCGTGAGTGCGCGCCAGCTTTTCGGTTCGCTGTACAGGATGCAAGTGGCCAACGCGTCGTCCAGTTCTTCGGCGGCCTGCGCCGGCGTCAGCCAGCCGTTGTGGATCGAGGCCATCCAGCGCAGGAATTCACCGCCGCCTTCGTGGATCAGGCGCGCGTCGGGATAGTCGTCGACGGCGTCGCGCAGCTGGAAGCGGTGGCTGAATTCGTGCGCCACCAGCAGCGTGGCCTTGGCCTGGTCGGCGGCGGAAGGGGCGCGCGGCCAGTTGTACAGCGCCAGGCGCAGCACGTCGCTGGCGTCGCCGCCTATATACACACCGCCCGGGGCCGCCACGTAGGCGGCGGCGACGATGGGGCGCTGGAAGACGGCGTCCGGCAGCGCCTTGCGCAGGTAGCCCACCGTGCCGGCGGCCACCATGCCGATGTGGGCCACGGTGGCCGCCGGCAAGCGCGGATCGAAGTAGCTTGGCGTTTCGGCGCCTGGCTGCGCCAGCGGGGCGGCCAGCAGCAGGGCGGCGGTGTCGGCGCCGGACTGCGCCTCGGCGGCGTGCTCGTAGCTGCGGCCGTTGACGGCGATGCCGGGCGCGGCGAAGCGGTAGTTCACCTTGCCGCAGCCGTCGCCCACGGCGTAGTTCGACAGGTGCGCGTACAAGCCCTGGCCCATCGGGAAGGCGGCCGGGTAGCCGGCCTGGCGGGTGGCGGCGGGCACGCGGAAGCGCAGGGTGGAGCAGGCGGCGTCCTGGCGGGCGAGCTCGCCGGCGCCGGCCGTGCCGCAGCCGTCCAGCGCCTGCCAGGCTTCGCGCGTGGCGCGTCCGGCGTCGCCATGCTTGGCGAAGGGGAGTGCGCGGCATGCGGCGGGCAGCGTGTAGCTCACTTCCAGCGCCTCAGGCGACAGCAGTTTCAGCTGGACATCGACTTCGGCTGCGGCGGATGCTTGCAGCAGTAGCAGTAATAAAGCAATGCCCGGTGGGCGCATGCGGATTCGCCTGAAAGATGAAAGGGCGGATAATATCATATAGGCAACTCCGGCAGGGCCGGCCTAGTCGCTCCAGAAACGGTCGAACAGGGGCTTGACGCTGATGCCGTGCACCGCGATGGACAGCATGATGACCACCAGCGTGATGTCGATTAGCTCCCGCGCCAGTGCCTGGGGCAGGCCGTGGTTGATCGCGTACATCAGGTAGTACACGGAGCCGATGCCGCGCACGCCGAACCAGGCGCTGATGCCGCGCACCCGGCCGCGTACGGTGGAGCGCACCAGGCCCAGGTAGACGCTCAGCGGCCGCGCCACCGCAAACAGGAACAGCGCCGTGCTCCAGGCGCGCCAATCCCATGCCTGCGCCGTGACGGCGCCGCCCAGCAGCAGCACCAGCGTCAGTTCCGACAGCCGCTCCAGGTGCTCCTTGAAGATCAGCGATTCGCCGCTGACGGTGAGCGGCGCTTCGGCCGGCGTTTCCGCCGCTGCCGCTGCGGGACCGGCAGCGGTAGCGGTGGGTGCCGGCGCATGGGACGCGCCGGGCCGTGCTTCGCCCTGGCTGGCGGCCGCCGCCGCGCCCGTTGCTGCCAGCGTGGCGGCGCCCGGTGCTTGCTGCGTGGCCGCGCCTGCCGCCGCCTGGCCCGCGCAGGGCTCCTTGAGCAAGCCATGGCGGTCCTTGCCGGCGCCCGCCAGCACCAGCTCGCGCTGGCGCAGCGCCACGCCGGCGAAGAACACCGCCAGGAAGCCCCAGGCGTGCAGCCACAGGCAGGCGCCGTACACCACCGCAATCAGCCCCAGGCCCACCAGGTCGTCCAGCACGTCGTGCCTGGGATCGGTGTTGCGCAGCGCCCAGCCCAGCTGCGCCAGCGCCGCGCCGCCCGCGATGCCGATCAACACCGCGCCCATCGTGCCCCACAGGACATCCATTGCCAGCCACCGCCAGCCGAAGTCGCCCAGCTCGTGCAGGCCCAGCAAGCCCAGCCCCAGCATCACGAAGGGGAAGGCGCTGCCGTCGTTCATGCCGGCTTCGCTGGTCAGGGCGAAGCGCAGCTGGTCGCGGTCGCCGGCGTGGCGCACCTGCACATCGGTGGCCAGCACCGGGTCGGTCGGCGCCAGGATGGCGCCCAGCAGCACGGCCGCGCCGAGCGGCAGGCCCAGCACCAGCGTGCCGAAGGCCGCCATCAGCCCTACCGAAATACTCATCGACAGCCACGCCAGGCGCAACGACGGCGCCCAGCGCGCCAGCGAGAACGGCACCGGCATTTTCACGCCGGCCGAAAAGAGGGAAATCAGCACCGCCAGTTCGGTCATCACTTCCAGCACGCCGGCCTCGGCATAGGGATCGACCGCGAACACGCCGAAGAAGGCCGGCCCCAGCGCCAGCCCCACGCCCAGATAGACGATAGCCGAGGTGACGGGCAGGCGCGCCAGCGTGGTGGCGGCCAGTCCGCGCGCCAGCATCAGGCAGCCGATCAGGATGAACCAGAGAGTGGTACTCATGCTGGAACAATATACGCTGTGCTTTGCTGCAATGGCGCGGCATTGCTGCGGGACGGGCGGCGGGCGAAGGGGGGCGGACCGGCCTTGCGCCAAGTTGGTGCGTGCGGTCCGAATTGGTGCGCTCCGTCCAGCCAGCGGCGAGGTAAAAGCACGCAAGTGCTGGCATGCTACTTGCGTAATGCATGTCCAGTACATAACGAGACCAGAAATCCGCCGCATGCCCGACACCGCCGCCAGCGCAGACCCGCTGTATAGCGCTACCAGCGCGATGAGCGCCTCCAGCACCGCCCCGGTCGCCCCACCGGCCGGGGCGGACGCTGCGCATCCGCCGTGGCAGGCCAGCCTGTCGCTGCGGTTCGCCGACGACCAGGGCACCACGCGCCTGGTGGAGCGCCGCCACAGCGGCCCGCTGCGCGTGCAGAAGCCGCTGTACCCGGAAGGCGGCGCGGTCTGCCATGCCATCATCGTCCATCCTCCCGGCGGCGTGGTCGGCGGCGACAAGCTCGAACTGAGCGCCACGGTGGGCGAGGGCGCGCACGCCTTCCTGACCACCCCCGGCGCGGCCAAGTGGTACAAGGCCAACGGCAAGGTGTCGCGCCAGACGGTGCGCCTGCACGCGGGCGCCGGCGCCGCCATCGAGTGGCTGCCGCAGGAAACCATTTTCTTTGACGACGCCCGCGTGGAACTGGCGCAGGACATCACGCTGGAGGCGGGGGCCAGCTACATCGGCTGCGAAATCCTGTGCATGGGCCGGCGCGCGTCGGGCGAAACCTTCCGCAGCGGCCGCGTGGCGCAGCGCACCCGCATCCGCCAGGGCGCGCGGCTGCTGTGGTGGGAGCAGGGTGCGCTCACGCCGCACGGCATCGCCAGCCCGCTGGGCATGGACGGGCATAGCGTGTGCGCCACCTTGCTGGCGGTGGGCGCCCCGCTGCCGGCCAGCGTGCTGGCCGCCATCCGCCGCGACGGCGCCGCCGCGACCGGCAGCGGCTCCGCCATGCCCGGCGCCGCCTCCAGCGCAGCCGTATTCGGCGCCACCCAAATGAAAGGCCTGCTGGCCGTGCGCTACCTCGGCGACGACAGCGAGGCCGCCCGTGAAATCATGCTGGCAGCCTGGCGCACCCTGCGGCCGGCACTGCTCGGCCGCGCCCCCTTCGACCCGCGCAGCTGGCGCACCTAGGACAAGAATATGGACCTGACCCCACGCGAAAAAGACAAGCTGCTGATCTTCACTGCCGCCCTGCTGGCCGAGCGCCGCCGCGCGCGCGGCCTGAAACTGAACTATCCGGAAGCGGTGGCGCTGATCAGCGCCGCCATCATGGAAGGCGCGCGCGACGGCCGCAGCGTGGCCGAACTCATGTCCGACGGCGCGCAGATCCTCACGCGCGCCGACGTCATGGAGGGCGTGCCCGAGATGATCCCCGACATCCAGGTCGAAGCGACATTCCCCGACGGCTCCAAGCTCGTCACCGTACACCACCCCATACCTTAAGGAGCACATCATGATCCCTGGTGAATTCATGCTCGAAGAAGGAGAGATCGGCCTCAACCAGGGCCGTGAAACCGTCACCGTCGTCGTCGCCAACCGGGGCGACCGCCCGATCCAGGTCGGCTCGCACTTCCACTTTTTCGAGGTCAACCCCGCGCTGGGGTTCGAGCGCTGGAAAGCCTACGGCATGCGCCTGAACATCGCCGCCGGCACCGCCGTGCGCTTCGAGCCGGGCCAGACCCGCACCATCGAACTGGTGAAGCTGGCCGGCGACCGCGTGGTGCACGGCTTTAACGGCGCCGTCAACGGCAAGCTGGCCGACACTCCGCCGAAAGCGTAAAACATGGCCACCATCCCGCGCGCCGCCTATGCCGAAATGTACGGCCCCACCACCGGGGACCGCATCCGCCTGGCGGACACCGAACTGTTCATCGAGATCGAGCACGACTACGCCATCTACGGCGAGGAAGTGAAATTCGGCGGCGGCAAAGTGATCCGCGACGGCATGGGCCAGTCGCAGCGCCCGCACGCCGAGGTGATGGACACCGTCATCACCAATGCGGTGATCCTGGACCACTGGGGCATCGTCAAGGCCGACATCGGCCTGAAGAACGGCCTGATCGCCGCCATCGGCAAGGCCGGCAATCCCGATATCCAGTCCGGCGTGACCATGGCGATTGGCGCGGCCACCGAGATCATCGCCGGCGAAGGGCTGATCGTCACCGCCGGCGGCATCGACTCGCACATCCACTTCATCTGCCCGCAGCAGATCGAGGAAGCCTTGATGAGCGGCGTGACCACCATGCTGGGCGGCGGCACCGGCCCGGCCGTGGGCACCGCCGCCACCACCTGCACGCCCGGTCCCTGGCATTTGCACGCCATGCTGAGCGCGGCCGACGCTTTCCCCATGAACCTGGGCTTTCTCGGCAAGGGCAATGTCAGCCAGCCCGTACCGCTGGAGGAGCAGATCCGGGCCGGCGCCATCGGCCTGAAGCTGCACGAGGACTGGGGCACCACTCCGGCCGCCATCGACAACTGCCTGTCCGTGGCCGACCGGCTCGACGTGCAGGTGGCCATCCACAGCGACACGCTGAACGAGGGCGGCTTCCTGGAGCACACGCTGGCCGCCTTCAAGGACCGCACCATCCACACCTTCCACACCGAAGGCGCGGGCGGCGGGCATGCGCCGGACATCATCGCGGCGGTGGGGCAGGGCAATGTGCTGCCCTCGTCGACCAATCCGACCCGGCCCTACACGGTCAACACGCTCGACGAGCACCTCGACATGCTGATGGTGTGCCATCACCTCGACCCGGCCATCGCCGAGGACGTGGCCTTTGCCGAATCGCGCATCCGGCGCGAGACCATCGCCGCCGAGGACATCCTGCACGACATCGGCGCCATTTCCATGATGTCGTCGGACTCGCAGGCCATGGGCCGGGTGGGAGAGGTCATCATGCGCACCTGGCAGACCGCACACAAGATGAAGGTACAGCGCGGATCGCTGGCCGAGGACAGCGCGCGGCACGACAATTTCCGCGCCCGGCGCTACATCGCCAAGTACACCATCAACCCCGCCATCACGCACGGCATTTCGCACGTGGTCGGTTCGCTGGAAGTGGGCAAGATCGCCGACATCGTGCTGTGGAAGCCGGCCTTCTTCGGCGTCAAGCCGTCCATGATACTGAAGGGCGGCATGATCGCCGCCGCGCAGATGGGCGACCCGAACGCGTCGATTCCCACGCCGCAGCCGGTGCACTACCGCATGATGTTCGGCGCCTACGGCGGCGGGCTGCGCAAGTCCTTCACCTTTGTGTCGCAGGCCGCGTTCGACGCCGATATCGGCGGCCAGCTGCGGCTGCAGAAGCAGACCATCGCCGTGAAAAACATGCGCACCCTGCGCAAGCGCGACATGATCCACAACGGCGCCACGCCGCACATGGAAGTCGATCCCGAAACCTATGAAGTGCGCGCCGACGGCCAGTTGCTGGTCTGCGAAGCGGCCGCCGTGCTGCCGATGGCGCAGCGCTATTTCCTGTTCTGACGAGGCCTGCATGTTTACCCTCCATACCAAACTGCCCGCCAGCGCCGGCCCCGGCGCGGTGCAACCGTCCGCGCGCCTGGTGCTGCCTTACGAGCTGCGCGAAAAATGCCGCCTGCGCGCGGTGCTCAGCAACGGCGAAGAAGTGGGCGTATTCACCGTGCGCGGCACGGTGCTGCGCGACGGCGACCTGCTGGTGGGCGAAGACCGCAGCAAGGTGGTGCAGGTGGTGGCCGCGCGCGAACCGACCTACAAGGTCACCTGCGCCGACCCCCACACCTTGCTGCGCTGCGCTTTCCACCTTGGCAACCGCCACACGCAGGCGCAGGTGGGCGACGGCTTCCTGCGCATCCGCGCGGACGCGGTGCTGAAAGAGATGCTGGCCGGGCTGGGCGCCACCGTGGTGGCCGAAGACGCCGCATTCGAACCGGAATCGGGTGCCTACGGCGGCGGCCATGGCCACAGCCACGACAGCCACGCCCACGGCGGCCATCCCTTGGCCCCCATTCCGCTGCGCCAAAAAATACACCGTCCCGGGGACAGTGCGGCATGAGCACGCGTCGCGTCGCCGCGGCAGGGCGGGATACGCCGCGCCGGCTAACCCGCCCTGCGGACCTGCGCTGCCTGCGCGTAGCCCGCCAAACCGGTGCCGCTCCATGATGCACGCGTCGGCCTTGCTGCACCTGCTGCAGTTCGCCAGCCCGGCCTTGCCGATCGGCGCCTACAGCTATTCGCAAGGACTGGAAGCGGCGCTCGAGTGCGGCGCCGTGCACAACGCGGACACGGCCCGCGCGTGGATCGCGCGCCAGCTGCACGAGGTGATGGCGCAATGGGAAGCGCCGGTCTGCTGGCGCCTGATGCAGGCATTCCGGCGCCGCGATGCGCAGGCCGTGGCGCAGTGGAGCGAGCGCTTCCTGGCCTCGCGCGACAGCGCCGAATTCCGCGCCGAGACGCTGCAAATGGGCTATTCGCTGGCCCGCCTGACGGCCGAACTGGGCATCGCCGACGCCGCCGTCACCGCCATGCTGCCGCCGGAAACCGAGCTGGCGCTGCCGGTCGCCTACGCCTGCGCGGTGGCCGCGCTCGACATCCCGCACCAGGAAGCCTTGCTGGCCATGCTGTTCGCTTGGACCGAGAACCAGGTGCTGGTGTGCGTCAAGTCGGTCCCGCTCGGGCAGGTGGCGGGGCAGCGCATGCTGCTGTCGCTGCGCCCCGATCTGGAGGCGGCTGCGCTGCATGCGCAGCAGCTGGCCGACGAAGACCTGAGCAACTGGGCGCCCGGCCTGTCGCTGCTGTCGATGCGGCACGAGGTGCAGTACAGCCGTTTATACCGATCTTAAAGAAGGAAAATGACATGAACCCATCCAACCCGCTGCGCGTCGGCATCGGCGGCCCGGTCGGCTCCGGCAAGACCGCGCTGTGCGAAATGCTGTGCAAAGGCATGCGCGATCACTACGACATGGCAGTCATCACCAACGACATCTACACCAAGGAGGACATGGAGATCCTGCTGCGCGCGGACGCCTTGCCGGCCGAGCGCCTGATGGGCGTGGAGACCGGCGGCTGTCCGCACACCGCCATCCGCGAGGATGCCTCCATCAACCTGGAAGCGATCGCCCGCATGCAGGCCGACTTCCCGGACCTGGACCTGATCCTGGTCGAATCGGGCGGCGACAACCTGGCCGCCACCTTCAGCCCCGAGCTGTCCGACCTCACCATCTACGTGATCGACGTGGCTGGCGGCGAGAAGATACCGCGCAAGGGCGGGCCCGGCATCACGCGCTCGGACCTGCTCATCATTAACAAGACCGATCTGGCGCCGCACGTCGGCGCCGACCTGGCCGTCATGGCGCGCGACGCCAAACAGCAGCGCGGCGCAAGGCCGTTCCTGTTTACCAATCTGCGCAGCGGCGAAGGGGTGGCCGCCGTGATCGACTTTATCCGCGAACAAGGCCTGCTGGAACAGGCGCACAAGGAGCAAGCATGAAAGCAAGCCTGAACATGAGCGTCAAGCTGACCCCGCGTAACGCCATACTGGTGCTGTTGACGGCAGGGGCGTGCCTGCCGGCGCTGGCCCATCCGGACGCCGCCGGCATCGCGCACGCCCATGCCGGCGCCGCCGAGCCGCTGCTGGCTGCCGCCCAGGCCAGCTGGATGGACGCCTTCCAGGCTGGTCTCCTGCATCCTTTCACCGGCTTCGACCACCTGCTGGCCATGCTGTCGGTCGGCATCTGGAGCGCGCGCCAGCCGCAGGGCAAGGCGCTGCCGCTGGTGTTCCTGGGGGCGATGCTGCTGGGGGCGCTGAGCGGCGTGGCGGGCGCCACTATCCCGGGACTGGAAGCGGGCATCGCCGCCACCGTGGTGCTGGCCGGGGTGCTGATCGCCATGGCCGCGCGCCTGCCACTGTGGGCCAGCGCCGCGCTGATCGCCGCCTTTGCGGTATTGCACGGCAACGCGCATGGCCACGAGCTGCCGCTGGCGGGCAGCGCCTTTGGCTTCCTGGCCGCGAGCGGCGTGCTGATGCTGGGTGGGCGCTGGTTCGGCCGGGCGGCCGGGCTGGACATGGTGCGCATCACCGGCGCTGGCATTGCCGCCACCGGCATGCTGCTGCTAGCCGCCTAGTTCGGCTTGCGGTCCGACAGCACGATGGGCGCCGCGTTCTCCGGATGCAGGCCCTGGTGGCCTGCGTACACCGCGCGGATGGCGGCCATGTCGGCGTCCTGGTCGCCGCTCAGGAACAAATGGTCCCGGATGCCCAGGGTCTTGTTCGGGTAATCGATGTACACCAGGCACAGCGGCACTTTAGCCGCCAGCGCCAGGTGGTAAAAGCCGCTTTTCCAGCTGGCGCGGTAGCCGCGCGTGGCTTCGGGCGTAATGCCCAGCCAGTACCAGTCGGCGGCGTGCATGCGCTCGGCCTGGCGCTGTATCATGCCGGTCTTGGCGCTGCGGTCGACCGGTTCGCCGCCCATGGCGCGGAACCATGTTCCCAGCAGCGGGATCTTGAACAGCGTGTCCTTGGCCAGCCAGCGGAACGGCAGATTCAGCGCCCATTTGGTAAAGATGCCGACCATGAAGTCCCAGTTCGAGGTGTGCGGATACACCACGCAAATGCCGCGCGGACCGGGCAGCGGCCGGTACAGCACGCGCCAGCCGAACAGCGTCAACACGCGCAGCGCGACACGCTGGCCCAGCTTGGGCAGGTCTGCCGGTTTCAGTTGATCATTGTTCATATTGGTCTGCTTGCCTGTCGGAAAAAGTGCGCCGACATTCTATCCGGGTGGAAAGGCCGCGGCAAGCGCGGCGCGCCGCCGCACGGCTGCTCAACAGGAAAACAACGCTCAGCAGATTGAGCTCTGGTACAGTATGCATTGCTGTTTTGTCACTATTGCCAAGCAGGCCAGCACGGAGACTACGCAATGACAACAAAAATACTGCTTTGCCTTACCCTGGGGACGTCCGCCCCGTCCGCCTGGTCCGCTGCTTCGCCGCGCGAGCTGGAGGCCTTGCTGCCGGGATGGGAATTGTGCCAGGCCGCCAATCTGCGCGACGCCAGCCGCCGGCTGCGCGGCCGCCGCTTCAGTGTAGGCCTGTTGCTGCTGGATTTCGAGCCGGACGGGGCCGACCCCGGCCCGTTGCTGGCCGGCATGGACGCCTTCCTGCGCGAACACCACCAGCCGTACTGGATCGCCGTGTGCCACCGCGCGCTGCTGCAGCGCGAGCCGTGCCGCCAGCTGGTGCGCGAACACTGCAGCGATTTCCACACCTGGCCGCTGGATGGCGCCCGCCTGCAGCACACGCTGGGTCACGCGCTCGGCCTGGCTGCGCTGCGGGCCGCACCTTTGCCGGCGCCCGAGCCGGCGCAAGGCGGCCAGGCGCTTGCCGGCGCGGCGGCGGGCGCCTGGTCCGGGCCGTCCGGGCGCAGCCGGCTGATCGGCCACGCCCCCGCCATGCGGCGCCTGCAGGGCCAGATTGCGCGCGTGGCCCCGGCCGATGCGGCCGTGCTGATCTGGGGCGAGAGCGGTACCGGCAAGGAACTGGTGGCGCATGCCATACACGCCCGCTCCGGTGCGGCGGCCGGGCCCTTCGTGGCGGTCAATTGCGCCGCCATTGCACCCAGCCTGGCGCAGTCCGAGCTGTTCGGCTATGTGCGCGGCGCCTTTACCGGCGCGGCGCAAGACCGGCGCGGGCTGCTGGAATCGGCCGACGGCGGCACCATTTTCCTGGACGAGATAGGCGACCTGCCGCTGGAGCTGCAAGCCAATCTGTTGCGCTTCCTGCAAGAAAAGTGCGTGCTGCGCGTGGGCGGCACGCGCAGCGTGCCGGTCAATGCGCGCGTGGTCGCCGCCTCGCACGTTGACCTCGAGGCGGCGGTGGCGCGCGGCGCCTTCCGCCAGGATTTGTACTACCGCCTCAATGTGCTGGCGCTGCGCGTGCCGGCGCTGCGCGACCGCAAAGACGACCTGCCGCTGCTGGCTGAACATTTCTTCGAACAGTACGCCGCCGAGCGCGCGCCACGCATCCGGGGTTACAGCGCGGCCGCCCTGGCGGCCATGCGGCGCTACGACTGGCCCGGCAATGTGCGCGAGCTGATCAACCGCATCCGGCGCGCGCTGATCATGGCAGAAGGCAAGCTGATCCAGCCAGCCGATCTTGGCCTGGACGGCGAGGCCGCGCCGGAGGGCTGCGAGCCGCTGGGAGGGGTGCGCGTGCGTGCCGAGCGGCAAGCCATCGAACTTGGCCTCGGCCTGGGCAAAAGCATGACCCAGGTGGCCGGGGAACTGGGGGTGTCGCGCATGACCTTGTACCGCCTGATGGCCAAGCACGGCATCAGCCACCCGGCGCGCGTGCGCGGCAAATAGCCCGGCCTCCCTCATAGCGTCGCGTCCGCCACAAGCGTGTTACACGCGGGACGCGGGCGCTGCCCAGCCAGATCAGCTTTCTTTGCCTGAAATCTGCGGCTGAGCATGTCACGAAGCTGTGACGGGTCCGCCGCCATAGCTTCCCCTTTCCTCCGGTGTTCCAGAAATTAGTCTGCGTTATCAAGCACTTGGCGCGCCGCGCCGGGCTGGCATCGCGCTTGCAAATCAGCCTCTGACCGGGGCCAGTTCCCGGCGCTCTTTAACGTTGAACTTTTAACCTGGTGAGGCATGGAAATGAAGATAACATTGCTGGCAACAACCATCGCGATGCTCTGCTGCTCAAGCGCATATGCTCAAAGCGACCCTGAAACCAACGCCGACGCCATGGCGCGCGCCCTGTCCGACGCCAAGGCGGCGGCGGACCGCGGCGCCACCGCGACGTCGAATCTGAGCAACGCCTTCAATCGGTCGTCCGCCACGGCGATCAGCCGCCTGAACGGCTCGGTCAGCGGCAACGCGGTCCACCACATTGGCAACACCGCCGGCAACTGGGGCGGCAGCAATGGCGGCAGCGCGCAAGGCGGCTACGGCGGCAATGCGACGGGCGGCTCGAACAGCGGGGCGAACGGCGGCAATGGCGCCACCGCGTTCGGCGGCGCAGGCGGCAGCGGCGCCTCGGCCTTCGGCGGCGCCGGCGGCAACGGCGGTACCGGCGGTACCGCGCAAAATGGCAGCGCCAGTTCCGGCGCGGCCGCCGGCGGCGAAGCCATGGGGGCCAACGGCGGCAACGGCGGCAACGCCAGCAACGCCAACAGCGGCCGGGCCGGTGACGGCGGCATGGGCGGCTACGGCGGCAACGGCGGCGCGGCGGGCGCCAGCAACGGCGGCTATGGCGGCAATGGCGGCGCCGGCGGGCTGGCCTCGGGCGGCGCGGGCGGCGCCACCGGTAACGCCAACGGCGGTGCCGGCGGCAATTCGGGCAGCGCCGGTGGCGCGAACGGCGGCTATGGCGGCGGCACCGGCGCGGCAAGCGGCGGCAACGGCGGCGGCAGCGGCGCGGCAGGCTACGGCGGCGCCGGCGGGGCCAGCGGCTCGGCCTCCAGCGGCAACGCGTCGGCCCAGCAGACCGCCTACGGCGGCAACGGGCAGGGCGGCGCCGCAGCCAGCACGGCCTCGGCCTCGTCCACCGGCCTGCCGGGCGGCGGCGGCATGCCGGGCGTCGGCGGCGGCCAGAGTGCCGACGCCACGTCCGGTGCCGGAACCGGCGGCTCGCCCAGCGCCGGCACCAATGGCGCCACGTCGGGTGCGCCCACCTCGGGCGCGGGCGGCGCGGGCGCGGCCGGCGGCGCGTCCGGTGACGGCGGAGCCGGTGCTGCGGCCAGCAACGCCGGCGGCGCGGCCGGCGACGGCGGCACCAACACCAGCGGCGGCGGCGGCGCGGGCGCCTCCGCCAGCAACACCGGCGGGGCCGGCGCGGCTGCCACCGGCGGCAATGGCGGCGGCGGCGCTGCCGGCGGCAACGGCGCCAGCACCGGCGGTGCGGGCGGAGCCGGGGCGGCAGGCGGGGCCGGCGGCACCAGCGGCACGGCCAGCAATACGGGCGGCGCCGGGGCAGCTGGCGGCGGCGCCACCGGCGGTGCAGGCAGCAGCGGTGCGGCCACCAACGGCAACGCCTCGGCCGGTGACGGCGGCAGCGGTGGCGCCGGCGGCGGCGGCAATACCGGCGGCGCGGGCGCGGCGGGCGGCGCAGCCAATGGCGGCGCGGGCGGCCAGGGCGGCACGCAGACGGCGGGCAACGCCGCCGGCGGTGCGGGCGAGGGCGGCAGCGGCGGGCAGGGCGGCAGCAACACCGTCAACGCCGGCACCTTCAACATGTCCAACACCATGAGCAGCGTGGGCCAGTCGGCTGCCGGCATCATGACCGTGAGCCAGAACAACGGCTTCTCGTCGCTGATCCAGCAGAGCGTCAACGTGCAGGCCAACCTGGCCGTCGGCAGGTAGCGATGGGCAGCGCTGTCAAGCTGGCGGGGGCCTCCACCCTCGCGCTGGCGCTGGCGGCGCCCGTCCTGTCCCAGGCGGGGCAGGACGGTGCGCCGCAGCTTCGGCCGGCGCCGGCCGCCGAGCAAGCGGCCGGCGTCGCGGGCACCGTTCCGCTCGCGCCGCGCGAGGCCGGTGCGGCCGGCGCCGTGGCCGCAGCGCCGTTGGGTGCGCCAGCCGGCGCTCCTGCCGGCGCCCCTGCCGGCGCCCCTGCCGGCGCCCCATTCGGCACGCCGCTCGACGACCGCCTGCTGGCGGTGCTGCGAGGCGGCAGCGACACGCCGTGGAGCGACATCAAGCTGAACGGCGCGGTCAGCGGCAATAGCGCGGTTTCGGTCGCCACGGGCGCCAATCTCATCACGGAAGGCGCGTTCAGCAGTGCGTCCGGCCTGCCCATGGTGATCCAGAACTCGGGCGCCAATGTGCTGATCCAGAACGCCACCATTGTGAACGTGCAGTTCAAATGAGGACGCTGCGCACAGCCCGGCGCATCAGGGCGTGGCTGGCGCCGGCGGCGGCTGCGCTGCTGGCGCTGTGCCTGCCGGCGCCGTCTTCACTGGCCGCTGACCTGGCCGGGGCCGACGGCGCCAGCTATGCGTTGCGTATTTCCAGCCTGAAAGAAGTACGCTTCCGTTCCACCGTGCGCCAGCAGTTCGACTACAGCTGCGGTTCGGCGGCGGTGGCGACACTGCTGACCTACCATTTCGACCACCCCGTCTCCGAGCAGGCGGCGTTCCAGCAGATGTATCTGCACGGCGACCAGCAGCGCATCCAGCGCGACGGCTTCTCGCTGCTGGACATCAAACGCTACCTGGCCAGCCTTGGCTACGCGGCGGACGGCTTCGAGCTGCCGCTGGAGAAGCTGGCCGAGGCCGGTTTGCCCGCCATCGTGCTGGTGGCGGAGCGGGGCTACCACCATTTCGTCGTCGTCAAGGGCGTGGCCGGCGGCCGCGTGCTGCTGGGCGATCCGGCCGGCGGCACGCGGGCGCTGCCGCGCCGCCAGTTCGACGCCATCTGGCAGGGCGGCCTGCTGTTCGTGGTGCACGGCAGTCCGGGCACGCCGCGCTTCAACGCAGCCGCCGACTGGCGGGCCGCGCCGCAGGCGGTGCTGGCCGGCGGCATCGAGCGCGACAGCCTGCTGCGCCAGACCCTGCCCAAGTTGGGCGACGGCAATTTTTAAGGAGTGCGCGATGACCCATCTGCGCTGCATCGCCGCCTTGTGCGGCTGCGTTTTTTCCGCCGGGGCGGCGGGGCTGCCGCCCGGCTGGACGCCGGTGCCGGACCAGACGCTGGAGGAGCGGCGCGGCGGTTTCGACACCGGCAGCGGCTTGCTGGTTTCGCTGGGCGTCGAGCGGCTGGTGGCCATCAACGGCGGCACGGTCGCCAGCAGCCAGTTCCATATCGCCGACCTGGCGCGCATCACACCCGGCGAAGCCTTGCAGGCGCAGGCCGCCATCCAGCCCCTGCTGGTCCAGAACGGCATGGGCAATGCCGCCCCCGCCGGCGTCCCGGCGTTGTTTATTCAGAACACCGTCAACGATCAACTGATACAGAGCCAGACAACGATCAATGCAGCCGTTTCCAGCTTATCTATGCTGACCAGTACCAATTTT
This sequence comes from Massilia sp. Root351, assembly GCF_001425045.1. Classification (GTDB taxonomy): domain Bacteria; phylum Pseudomonadota; class Gammaproteobacteria; order Burkholderiales; family Burkholderiaceae_D; genus Rugamonas. Next base: position 139,515 of record NZ_LMDJ01000031.1, read on the forward strand.
GAAAGCAGCATGCGCGTTGCGCTGTCGAGTGCGCTCGCGCCCAGATAAGGAGGAGTGCATGCGCCTTGCAAATGTATTGCGCGCCGGCTCGGCCGGCGTGTCGATGATGGTCTGTATTACGCTGGCCCACGGCCAGACCGCCGCGCCCGGCACCGCCGAGCTGGCGCTGGAAATCGAGGCGCTGAAACGGCAACTGGCCGAGCAGCGCGCCCTGCTGCAGCAGTTGCGCCAGCAGATTGCGGGGCAGGCGGGGCAGCCGCCAGCGCAGCAAATGGCGCAGCAGCCGACGCAGCAAGCGGCGCAGCTGCCGATGCAGCAGCCGATGCAGCAAGCGGCGCAGCCGGCGCCAGGCCCGCAGCCCGCTCCCAGGCCGCCGGTGGCGCAACAGCCTGCGGTCCCGCAACCCGCAGCGCGCCAGCGTGACGGCGCGCCGCCGGCGGTCGGCCAGGCGCCGCAGCGCGACGGCCGTCCGCCGGAGGTGGCGCCGCTGTTCGAAGCCCCCGGCGTGCTCACGCCCAAGGGCGGCTACGTGCTGGAACCGTCCTACCAGTTCGGCTATTCGTCCAGCAACCGGGTGGTGCTGGTCGGCTACACCATTATTCCCGCTTTGCTGATCGGCCTGGTCGACGTGCGCGAAGTCAAGCGCAACACCATGACCGCCGCGCTGACCGGCCGCTACGGATTGACTCCGCGCACCGAGCTGGAACTGCGCATTCCCTACGTCTACCGTTCCGATTCCACCGTAAGCCGCGAAATTTTCACCGGCACGGCGGTGGAAAACGTGTTTGCCACCAGCGGCCGGGGCCGCGGCGATGTGGAACTGGCCGTGCGCCACCAGCTCAACGCCGGCGGTCCCGACCAGGCCTACTATGTGGCCGGCCTGCGCCTGAAAAGCCGCACCGGGCGCGACCCGTTCGAAGTAGTCACGGACTGCGTGCAGCGCTGCGTCGGCCCCAACGCCACCGGCACCGGCCTGCCGCTCGACCTGCCCACCGGCTCCGGCTTTTACGGCCTGCAACCCAGTATCACCTGGCTGTACCCGTCCGACCCTGCCGTGCTGTTCGGCAGCGTCAGCTACCTGCACAATGTGCAGCGCAGCGGCGTGCGCCGCCTGGTGCGCAACGGTGAATTCGAGGACCTAGGCAGGCTGAAACCCGGCGGCGTGATCGGCTTCAACTTCGGCATGGGACTGGCGCTGAACGAGAAGACCACCCTCAGCCTTGGCTACAGCCACGACTCCATCGGCCGTACCAAGCAGAACGGTGTGCCGGTGCCGGGTGCGGTGCGCACCCAGCTTGGCACCTTGCTGATGGGCTTTTCCTATCGGCTCAGCGATAAGCGCGCGCTCAACGTCTCGGTGGGCGCCGGCCTCACGCGGGACACGCCCGATGTGACCCTGTCGGTGCGCTACCCGGTCAGTTTCTGAGCGCCGTTGTTGCTGTTGCACACGTATCGTATTTTTACGATATGATGTGCAATTCAACAACATTCATCGAAAGAGCCACCATGAATTCTCGTCGCATTCCCGCCGCCGTGGCCGTCGCCATTGCCGCCATCCTGGGCCAGGCGCCCGCGTTCGCCGCCGCGCCGCTGGCCAAGAGCCAGGCCCCCGGCTACTACCGCATGATGCTGGGCGACTTCGAAGTGACCGCGCTGAACGACGGCACGGTGGACCTGCCGGTCGACAAGCTGCTGCACGACAAGCCGGCCAAGACCAACCAGGCGCTCAGCAAGTCCTTCCTGAAAGCACCGCTGGAAACCTCGGTGAACGGCTACCTGGTCAACACCGGCAGCAAGCTGGTGCTGATCGACACTGGCGCGGCCGGCCTGTTCGGCCCCACCCTGGGCAAGCTGCTGGCCAACCTGAAAGCGTCCGGCTACCAGCCGGAGCAGGTCGATGAAATCTATATCACCCATTTGCATCCGGACCATGTGGGCGGTGCGGCGGCCGCCGGCAAGGCGGCTTTCCCGAACGCGGTGCTGCGCGCGGACAAGCACGACACCGATTTCTGGCTGAGCAAAGTGAACCTGGAGAAAGCGCCGGCCGACAAGAAGGGTTTCTTCCAGGGCGCGATGGCGTCGGTGTCGCCTTACAGCGACGCGGGCAAGCTGAACCCGTTTGAAGGCAATACCGAGCTGGTGCCGGGCATCAAGGCCGTGACCCGCTACGGCCACACGCCGGGCCACACCACCTATGTGGTGGAAAGCCAGGGTCAGAAGCTGGTGCTGCTGGGCGACCTGCTGCACGTGCAGGCCGTGCAGTTTGACGATCCATCGGTGACCATCGACTTTGACAGCGACAGCAAAGCCGCGCTGGCCCAGCGCAAGCTGGTGTTCGCGGAGGCGGCCAAGCAAGGCTACCTGGTCGCGGCGTCCCACCTGCAATTCCCGGGCATCGGCCACATCCGCAGCCAGGGCAAGGGTTACCAGTTCGTGCCGGTGAACTACACTATTCCGCGCTGAGGCGGAACCGGCTGGGCTGGCAGCCGGATTTAAACCAGCTGGAACCAGCCCAGCGCCGCGCCGCCCGCCAGCAGCCACAGCAAATGAAGGCGGGTGCGCCAGATCACCAGGCCGGCAGCGGCCGACAAGGCCCACAGCGGCCAGTGCGCTGCGGTGTCGGCGTTGGCGGTGGCCAGGATGATGCCGGTGGAAACCAGCAGGCCGACCACCACCGGCGCCATGCCCTGCTTGAACGCGCGCACGCCGCGCCGTTCGCGGTTGCGGTGCAGCCACTGCGCCGCCAGATACGTCAGCGTCGTGCTTGGCAGCATGATGCCGGTCATGGTCACCAGCACACCCAGCACGGCGGCTACCCAGCTGCCCGCGTTCAGTCCCACATTCCAGCCCATCAGCGCCACGAACAGCACGTTCGGGCCCGGCGCCGCCTGCGCAATGGCAATGGCGTCGTTGAACTGCGCCGGCGTCAGCCACTGGTGCTGCTCGACGAGGTAGCGATGCATTTCCGCCGTGGTGGAGATGGCGCCGCCGATCGACATCAGCGACAGCAGCAGGTAGTGGCCGAACAGGCTGATCCAGTCGCCCAGGCTCAACACGATGTGGATGGGGGGAGTCATGCCTTGATCCTGCGGTAGGTGAGGGCGCAGCACAGGCCGCCAAGGCCCAGCAGCACATAGGCGAGCGGCACGCGCAGGAAGGCCACCAGGGCCACGCCCAGCACGGCCGCCGGCAGGCTCCAGGCCAGCGGCAAGGGGTGCTTGCGCAGCGCTGTCGCAAGCTTGAGGCCGGTTGCCCCTATCATGCCCGCCGACACCGCCGCCATGCCGCGCAGGGCGCCTTGGACTCCCGGGTGATCGGCGTAGTGCGCGTGCAGCACGGCCAGCATCAGCACCACGAGCAAGGGCACCGCCAGCATGCCGGCCAGCGCCGCCATGGCGCCGCGCAAGCCGAAATAGCGCGCGCCGATTACCAGCGACAGGTTGACCACATTGGGGCCAGGCATGATCTGTGCGACCGCCCATTCCTCCAGGAACTCCTCTTGCGTCAGCCAGCGCTTGCGTTCCACCATCTCGCGCTGGACCACGGCCAGCACGCCGCCGAAGCCTTGCAAGGCCAGCAAGGTGAAGGAAATGAAGAGGTCGCTTAGCGACTTGGGCCGGGGCCGCTGCGCATCCGTTTCAGGAGGGAATTCATTGCTGGATATCATCCTGCCATTATCCTTGACTTTGGGATTTATTGTTCGATACTCCTTTCACCGGGCTTTACCGGCCCGCCCGACCTGTGAAGGATGATGATGGATGCAATGACACTTCCTGCCCAGTCCGAGAGGCTGGCGCCACCTCAACAGCGTTCGGATGAGCGCTGCAGCGAGATCGTGAACAAGGGCATTGCGGTGCAGAACTGCTTTAGCACCTTGTGCGCGATCGAGTATCTCAAGTCCAACAATGTCCGGCCGGACGTCATCGAGCGCGTGCTGCTGCATCCCGATCTGCGCCGAAAATTCCCCCATTAAGTCTTAATTCCCGCAATTTCCGCCCGCTGCCGCAGCAATGCCCCGGCGGGCCGACTTATGCACAAAAATTGGTAATAAGAAAATGCGCAAAAATATTTTGCGGACCCTTTGCTTCTTGAGCTAAGTGATTGATTTTTAAGGGTATAAAATCTGCCTTTTGAATGGGCAGTTTGTTGAAAAGCCCATAGATACGGGCTGTCTGGGCTGTCAAGTGGCCCTTATCCACAAAGATATCCACATTCGCTGTGGATATCGGAAAAAGCGCTTCAGAATCCGCCACTTAGCGCAACGGCGAAGAACGATGGGGGTGTGTACGGGGCAAGATGCGGGGAGTTCCCAGCGAGATAACTACTGTACGAGCATACAGTGATTTGTCGAGGCGGCTTACCGGCGCTCCTCGCCGGCGTCGTCCGCAACCGCGCTCAGCACCAGTTTACGGCCCAGCAGCGCCTCTTCAGGGGCACCCAGCAGCGCGGCCGCCAGGCCGTTCAGTCCCAGGATGCGGCGCTGCTCGTCCAGCACGAAGCGCACACTGTTGTCGAGCTGGGCCTGGAGTTCCGCCAGGTGGCGGTCCGCCTCCACCAGGTTGGCGTAGCCGCGCAGCGAGGAGATCACCGTGGTGAACAGCTTGCGGGTGGTGAGGTCGCTTTTGCACCAGAAATCGTTGATGTCGTAGTCCAGGATGATGCTGTGTTCCAGCGCCTGGCCGGGCTGGCCGGTGCGCAGCACGATGCGCACCAGCTTGTTGTGCAACTCGTCGCGGATCTGGCGCGCCACCTTCAGGCCCGCCTCGCTGGTTTCCATGATTACGTCCAACAACACCAGCGCCACGTCCGGTGTGGTGCGCAGGATGTGCAGCGCCTCGTCGCCGCTATAGGCGTGCAGGAAGCTCAGGCGGCGCCCCTGGAAGCAGGCGTTGCTGAGAGAAAATTTGGTGACCACATGGACATCCACGTCGTCATCGACGATCAGGACGCGCCAGGGCGCGAGGACGGGCGCGGGGCCGGACTGGTCCGCATTGGCAGGCATATCTTCTTCTATCATCCAGTCGGCGCTGGTATCTTCTTTCACGTCCATGCACAATCCCGTGGGCTAGTAAAACTGTGAGTGCATCTGCTTCCGTCAACACTATTCCTCGCCTGCATTTTTGTCAAAGGATTCTATCGGGCACTTCCCGGCAGGTGAAAAATATTTTTTCAACTGGCAAAAAACCAGTCCATGATGCGTCCAGATGCCTTTCCAAGTCGTTGATTTTATTGAGTTTAAAAACTGCCTGCCAAACTGGCATTTTATTGAAACCCGCACCTGTGCTGGCTTTGCGGGCTGTCAAGTGGCACTTTTCCACATCGTTATCCACAGTTGATGTGGATAAGCTGAAAAAGCGCTTTAAAAACGGCTCTTTACAGCCGCTTCTTCAAGTTCTCCAATTCCGCCATAAAACGGTCACAGGCCAACGCCGGCGGCCACGGCTCCCAGGGGGCGCCGCCGTAAATGGCGTGCAGCGGATCGGTTTCCAGCACGCCGGCGCGTATCTTCAGCGTCCGCCGCACCTCCTCGGGCGACCAGCCCACCACATGCACCGCCTCGCTGGCGGCCGCCAGGCGGTCGGCCTTTTTGTGGATGCGGTGCTCGGCCGGCGTCCAGCCCGGTACCCCGTAGCGCAGGAACACCGCGCGCTCGAGACGCTGGCTCAGCGCCCGAAAACTGTCGCCCAGGAACGGTTTCAATACCGAGATGCAGTCGAAGCCCAGCAAACCCTCCTCGGCGTCGTGCAGCAGTTCGCGCAGCTCCAGCACCGGGTTCATCGGCTTGCTAGCCCAGCCGCGCCGCAGCTGCAGCACCGACAGCGAATGCTGGGCAACCGACAAGGGTAGCGGCCACGCCGAGTGCCCACCCCAGCGGTAAGTGCGCGCCAGGCCCAGGGCGAGGTCGCCATCGTCCCAGTCGAAGGGAGTGGGATCGAGCAGGTCCAGTCTCTTTCCGGAAGGCATGCGGACCCAGGCGCGGGTCTGGTCGCGGGTGTGGTGATTAACGCGGCTCATCCCGCATTGTAATCCGGCCACGCCCATTATGGAAATTGGTATGCTTTAGAGCAATACTGTGCATTTTTGCAATACACTGGCGGCTGTCCTTACCTACTCTGGAGACACCATGGCGGCACGTCCTTCCTACCTCTATCCCGGCGGCTCGGTGATGATGCATTCCCCGCTGCAGCTGAAACAGTCCGATATGTACGGCTTTTTCGTCAAGGGCGACCTGGCCAGGCTGCAGCGCACGCTGGACGCCGGCCTGAACGCGGTGGCCAACGGCCGCATGCGCTTCCAGGCGCTGTCGCCTTACGTGATGCTGACCTTTACCCGCGTCAACCATGCCGACTCGGCGGTGGCGGCGGACCAGGCCAAGGGCTGGATCTCGGAGGTGGACATCGTCACCTGGATCATGACGGGCGCGATGGATGCGCAAGGCAAGCTGGACCATATCTACTGGTATCCTTGCCACATCTTCGTCGATGACGCCATGGCGCTGATCAATGGCCGCGAGCTGTTCGGCTATCCCAAGTACTTGTGCGAGTACGAGATCCCGGAGGCGGGCGCGGCGCCGCTGCGCTGCTCGGTGGCGGCCAAGGGCTTCCATCCGTTCTCGCCCGACACGCGGATCGCCATGCACCCCTTGCTGGAAGTGAACGCCACCGAAAAGACCGGGCTCGACAAGCCGATCGGCAGCGTCGCCGACCTGCTCGAGGAAGCCATCACCCTGTTCCTGTCGCTGCCGGACTTCTTCAATATGGACCAGGACGGCTGGGACGACGTGCTGTCGCTGCTGCGCAACCCGCGCATCGACCAGCTTTTCCTCAAGCAGTTTCCCGACAGCGCCGGCATCAAGGCCGTGTACCAGGCCATCGTGGCCGCGCCGGCGGAGATAGACACGCTGCACAGCGCGCGCCTGCTCGGCTACGAATACGAATGCGTGCTGCATGCCTTCGACAGCTTCCCGCTGCACGAAACGCTGGGCCTGCAGCTGGGGCAGCAGCCAGCGATCCTGCCGTTCAATGTGAAGTTCGACTTCACCGCCATGCCAGGCGAGGAGCTGGTGGACAACTCCAGCATCGCGCCGGAAAAGATCGCCGTGCTGGGCGGCGGCGTCGGCTCGATGACGGCAGCCTACTACCTGACCGACCAGCCCGGCTGGCAGAACCGCTACGACATCACGGTCTACCAGCAGGGCTGGCGCCTGGGCGGCAAGGGCGCCAGCGGGCGCAATCCCGCCATGGGCGAGCGCATCGAAGAGCACGGCCTGCACATCTGGTTCGGTTTTTACGCCAACGCCTTCCGGATGATCAAGGCCGCCTACGCCGACCCCGGCCGCACGCCCGGCCAGGCGCTGGCCACCTGGCAGGACGCGTTCAAGCAGCACGATTACGTGGCCCTGTCCGAGAAGGTCGGCCAGGAGTGGCGCAGCTGGTCCATCGTCTTCCCCACCTTGCCGGGCGAGCCGGGCGAGGGCGGTGGCGACGTCACGCTGTGGCAGATGGCGGTGGCCATGGTGGGCTGGATCGAACAATGGCTGCGCGACGTGCGCGCTGTGACTGCCGGGCTGGAGCACCAGCGGGAATTGCCGCGCGGCGACAGCCTGCCGGACTGGCTCCACAACATGGCCGACGCCGTGCGCGGCGAAGCGCTCGACCTGGCCGGCGACGTGGTGGTGTCGGCCGGCGCGCTGCTGGCGCTGGTGAGCAATTTGTCGCCGGATGCCAGCCTGCACGAGCGCGGCCAGCACCGGCTGCTGTCCAATTCGCTGGGCGGCATCCGCGCCTGGCTGCACGCGCGCTACCGGCAGTTAATCGACGGCAATGACGACCTGCGCCGCATTTTCATCTGCCTGGACCTCGGCATCACCGTGATGAAAGGCATGTTCGAGGACGACGTCTTCTCCGAAGGCTTCGACGTCATCAACCACATCGACTTCCGCGATTGGCTGCGCAAGCACGGCGGCGACGAGGAATACAGCGTCAACTCCGCCCCGGTGCGCGGCTTTTACGACCTGGTGTTCGCCTACGAAGGGGGCGATTTCGGCAAGCCCAACGTTGAAGCCGGCACCATCTTGCGCTCGATGGCGCGCATCGGCCTGGCCTACAAGGGCGGCATCATGTTCAAGATGCAGGCCGGCATGGGCGACACCATCTTCACGCCGCTGTACGAAGTGCTCAAGGCGCGCGGCGTCAAGTTCGAGTTCTTCCATAAGGTAGACGAGCTGGTGCCGGACGGCGAGACTGTCGGCAGCATCCGCATGACGCAGCAAGTCAAGCTGGCCGGCGCCGAATACGACCCGCTGGTGACGGTGAAAAATCTGGGCTGCTGGCCCTCCGCGCCCAACTACAAGCAGCTCGACCCCGAGCAGGCCGAGCTGCTGCAGGTCAAGGACATCAATCTCGAATCGCACTGGAGCGACTGGCCGGCGGTGTACAGGGAAGCGTTCGGCCAGGAGCTGCCGCAGCGCGTGCTCAAGCGTGGCGTCGATTTCGACAAGGTGGTGTTCGGCATCTCGGTCGGCTCGCTGCCCGTGGTATGCCCGCAACTGCTGGCGCGCAGTCCCAAGCTGCGCCTGGCTGCCGAAAAAGTGCAGACCGTCGCCACCCAGGCCTACCAGGTCTGGCTCGACAAAGACCTGGCGCAGATGGGCTGGACCCACCAGCCCGGCGGCCAGCAGCCCGTGCTGAGCGGCTTCACGGAGCCCTACGACACCTGGGCGCCGATGGACCAATTGCTGTGCCGGGAACAGTGGCCGGCCGGGCTGGAGCCGAAGAACGTCAGCTACTTCTGCAGTGCGCTGCCGGTATCGGACTATCCCCCGATCAGCGACCACGGTTTCCCGGCGCGCATGACGGAGGTGGCCAGGGCGGGCGCGCTGAACCAGGTCGGCAAGGATCTCTGCGCGCTATGGTCGGCTGCCGGCCCGTCGGGCGCCTTCCCGTGGCAATGGCTGATCGACCCGGCCGGCGGCAGCGGGCCGGCGCGCTTCGACAGCCAATACTGGCGCGCCAATGTCGACCCTTCCGAGCGCTACGTCATGTCGGTAGTGGGCAGCACCAAATACCGCCTCGCCACGGACGAATCGGGCTTTAGCAACCTCTACTTGACGGGCGACTGGATCAAGACCGGGCTCAACGCCGGCTGCGTCGAAGCAGCCGTCATGGCCGGCATGCAAACCTCGCGCGCCCTGACCGGCCACCCCGCCACCATCCACGGCGAGACCGACTTCTAAAACGTGCCGCCAAGACAAATGGGGTCAGGGTTAATTATTCCGGAAATATTTCTTGAATAATTAACCCTGACCCCATTTGTCGTTCCGGAAATATTGGAAAAATTTCCTGGCTAGTTAACCCTGAGCCTTTGTCGATTGGTCGCTTCAGAAATATTTCCCAAATAATTAACCCTGACCCCATTTGTCGGGGTGGCAACTAGGGGTGCAGGCGGCGTTGGAGGAGGGCGAGCACGGCGGCTTCTTCGGGGCTGAGGGCGTGCAGGTCGGCGCTGAATTCGCGTTCGGTGCTGGCGCGCAGCGCGGCCATGTCGCCGCCGTCGAGGTAGGCTTCGATGACGGCGGGGTGGACGTAGCATTTGCGGCAGATCGTGGGCGTGTTGCCGAGCTTTTGCGCCACCGCTTCGATCGCGCGCACGATGTTTTTCTTGGCCTGCGCCTCGCTGTCGAAGCGCTCGAACTCTTGCAGCGCGAGCGCCGCCAGCACCGTGCCGTACCAGGTGCGGAAGTCTTTGGCGGTGTAGTCCTCGCCGCTGATGCTGCGCAGGTAGTCGTTGACGTCGGCCGAGCCTATGCTGTGCGTGGCGCCGTCGTCGCCAACGTACTGGAACAGCTCCTGGCCGGGCAGCTCGCGCGTGCGCCCGATGATGCGCGCCAGGCGCCGGTCATTGACCGTGACGCGGTGCTCCACGCCGCTCTTGCCCCGGAAGTGGAATTCGACCGCGCTGCCGTCTATCCGCACGTGGCGGTTGCGCAGGGTGGTCAGGCCGAAGGATTTGTTTTCGCGCGCGTACTCTTCGTTCCCGACCCGCATCATCGTCACTTGCAGCAGGTGCACCACGGTGGCCAGCACTTTTTCACGCGGCAGGCCGGGCAGGCCGAGGGCGGCGTCCACCGCCGCGCGGATGCCGGGCAGGGCGCGGCCGAAGGCGAGCATGCGTTCGTATTTCACGTCGTCGCGCACGCTGCGCCAGCGCGCGTGGTAGCGGTATTGCTTGCGCCCGCGCGCGTCGCGCCCGGTGGCCTGCAGGTGGCCGTTGGCCTGCGCGCAGATCCAAACCTGTTCCCAGGCTGGCGGGATGGCCAGCGCCCGGATGCGGGACAGCGTGGCGGCGTCGCGCACCGGCTTGCCGCCGGCGTCCACATAGCGGAAGCCTGTGGCGCTGCGCCTGCGCGCAATGCCGGGCTGCTGGTCGCCCACGTAGCGCAGCCCGGCTGCCTTGGCCGCTGCGGGTGCGTCGGCCGGTGGCAGGGGACTGTTGGCGGAGGGCGTGTCGCGTTTCATCGCTGTCCTTGTGAATGGATGAGACGATGGTAGGGGCTTTTCGGCGGGAATTCCGTTCCCTGCCGCACATAGTCCGGCGGCTTATTCGGCGGCGACCCGGGCTTCGGCGGCGCCGCGGCTGCAGCCGCGCAGGTCGGCGCAGGCTTGCTCGAGGGCGGCGGCGACTTCGGGCAGCGAGTCGATCACCAGTTGCAGTTCGCCGGCGGCGGACAGTTTTTCCAGGTCGTGGCACAGGCTGTGCAGGCCGGTGTCGCTGAGGTAGCCGGCGCTGCCTTTGAGCGCGTGGAAGGCGGCCGACGCGGCGTGGCTCTTGCCGCTGAGGGCGGCGTTGCGGGCCACCTCCAGCCGGCGCGGCGCCTCTTCGAGGAAGGCCTGGGTGATGCGCTGCATGTGTTTCGGCGACAGCCCGGCCAGCGGCATGATGCCGATTTTGCCTTGCGCTGCAGCGCCGCCGCTGGCCGGCTCGACTCCGAACTGCGCGGCCAGCTCGGCCTCGGAGGGCGCCGCAGTCGCCCCATGCGCCGCTGCGCCGGCGGGCGCCGGGCCGGGCGCGGCCAGGGTGTAGCCGGAGTTCCAGGTGCTGCCGTCGTGCGCGGCGGGCTCGGGCGGCGACTCGGGGGCCGGGCCCAGCGGCGGCAAGGTGCGGCCGCGGCTGAGCAGCTGGGCGATGGTCTTCTCGATCTGGTCGTACAGCAGCCGTTCGTCCACCGGCTTGCTGAGGAAGCCGTCCATGCCGACCGCCAGATAGCGCGCGCGGTCGTGGTCGCTGGCATTGGCGGTCAGCGCGATGATGGGCACGCTGGTGTCGCGCACCCGGTAGTCTTCGCTGCCGCCGCGCCGCACCAGGCGCGCGGCCTGTTCGCCGTCCATGGCCGGCATGCGGCCGTCCATCAGCACCAGGTCGTAGTCGCCGGCGCTGAGCGCTTCCAGCGCTTCGATGCCGTTTTCCACCAGCACCACGTCGTGCCCCATGGTTTCCAGCAGCGTGCTGATGATGATCTGGTTGGTGCGCACGTCCTCGGCGCACAGGATGCGCAGGCGGTAGGCGTGGCGCTGTTCGCGCGGCGCGGCCAGCACGTCCGTCTCGGGCGGCACGCCCAGCGTCAGCGGCAAGGTGAAGAAGAAGGTGGAGCCGACGCCGGGCTGGCTGGCCGCGCCGATGTCGCCGCCCATCATTTCCACCAGCTCCTTGCAGATGGCCAGCCCCAGGCCGGTGCCGCCGTAGCGGCGCGTGGTGGACATGTCGGCTTGCTCGAATTTCTGGAACAGCCGTCCCAGCGTGGTTTCGCTGATGCCCGGCCCGGTGTCGCTGATGCTGAAGTGCAGCATGGTGACGCCGCGCTTGTCCTTGCCGGCGGCCGCTTCCAGCCGCACTTCGCCGCGGTCGGTGAACTTGATGGCGTTGCCCAGCAGGTTGAGCAGGATCTGGCGGATGCGGGTGGGGTCGCCCAGCACGTAGCGCGGCAGGTCCAGCGCCAGCTCCCGCCGCAGCAGCAGGCTCTTGGCGTCGGCCTGCGCCTGCAGGATGCCGATCGCTTCGTCGATCAGGGTGCGCAGGTCGACGTTGATGGTTTCGATCGACAGCTTGCCGGCGTCGATCTTGGAGAAGTCGAGGATGTCGTTCAGGATGGCCAGCAGGGCCTCGCTGTTTTGCAGGCCGATGCGCAGGTATTCCTCGGTGCGCCCTTGCACGGTCTGGTCGCGCAGCGCGAATTTGAGCATGCCGATCACGCCGGCCAGCGGGGTGCGGATGTCGTGGCTCATGGCGGACAGGAAGTCGATGCGGTGCCGGCTGACGATTTCGGCGTGCTCCTTGGCCTCGGTCAGTTCGGCGGTGCGCTCGTTGACGCGCTGCTCCAGGTGGTTGCGCAGCAGGCGGATCTGGTCGGCCAGCGCAAACGCCAGCAGGATGCCGTCCAGCGTGCCGCCCAGCAGCGTGAACAGCTGGGCGTTTTCGACGGCGGCCGGAATCAGGCCGACATTGGCGGGCAGGATCAGCAGGCCGGGCAGCATCAGCGCGACGAAGCCGAGCACGAAGAAGCGCGCCGGCTGGTAGCCCTTGCGCCACACGATGATGCCGCTCACCAGGGCCATGCTCATCCAGATCATGATGGCGACGGTGGCCAGCGTGTGCGCCCAGCTCAGCGCAATGAAGCAGCTCGGCAGCAGCACCAGCGGCAGCACGATGTTGATGGTGCTGAGCTTGTAGAGCATAGGCGAGGTGTCGCGCAGCTGCAGGAAGGTGCGGTAGAACAGTGTGCTCAGCACCGGCAGCAGGAAGAAGGGAACGTAGTGCCAGTGCAGGTTGTGCCAGTCGAACAGGTCGGCTGGCAGGTGGAAGGTCAGGCCCCAGCCGGCCGCGTAGCACAGCACGTACAGCGAGTAGTACAGCGGCGAGCGTTCGCGCGTGTAGCTGTAGATGAAAAAATTGAAGATGCCCAGCGCGAGCAAGGCGCCGATGGAACCGATGATGAGGAAGTTTTCGCGCGCCACCAGCTGGCGGTAGGCGTCGCGCTGGGTCACGGCGAACACCGGCGTGCGCGCGTAGTAGGGGCTGCTAAAGCGTATCAGCACGTCGTAGCTTTCGCCCGGCTGCAGCTCGATGTCCTTGCCGTAGTGGAGCAGGTATTCGTGCGGCGCGCGGTAGCCGGACTGCAGTTGCTGCAGCGCGCCGTCCGGACCGTAGATGCGGGTTTCGACGGCGTCGATCAGGGTGTCGTTGGGGTCGATCACCCAGGCGCTGTGGCGCGTGTCGTTGCGCAGGCGGGCATGCAGCCAGTAGCCGCCGCCGAGCAGGTCGACGTCCTTGGCCGGTGTCAGCGTGGCCAGGAAGGCGGGCAGCTCGGCGGCGCCGGCCGGGAAGGGGGCGCCGGCGCGGCCAGCGTGGTACAGGTGGGCGCTGCGCATCAGGTCCAGCGCGCGCGGGCCGGTCAGCACGGCCTGGCCGATGCGGGTGTCGGCCGCGACCGCCTGGCCCGGCGCGCCCGCTTGCGTTTGCGCGGGGGCGGCCAGCATGGCGCACAGCACGGCCAGGGATAGCAAGGCAGGCAGCAAACGCGAGGCGAACAGTGCAGTGTAGCGTATGAAAATCTTGCTGGCTGTACTCATGTTGTTTGCCAAAGGTATCGCGCTGGGATAGTAGAATGGCGTAAATCTTGCCTTATTCTAATCGACTATTCATGGAATCCCTATTTTGATGATCGCTCCCGAACAAATAGTTGCCTTTCTCGCCGCCGCGGTGGTGATCACTGTGTCGCCCGGCCCGGACAACCTGATGGTGCTGGGCGTGGGCATGTCGCGCGGACGGCTCAAGGGCATGGTGTTCGGGCTGGGCTGCGCGCTGGGCTGCCTGACGCACACCCTGCTGGCCACGCTGGGCGTGAGCGCGCTGATTGCGGCCTCGCCGCTGGCGTTTACGGCGCTGAAGGTGCTGGGCGGGGTGTATCTGATCTGGCTGGGCTGGGGCGCGCTGCGCAGCCCGGGCGGCGCGCGCGTGGAGGGCGGCGGCTTGCCGGACGAATCGCTGCTGCGCCTGTTCGGCAAAGGGCTGTTTGCCAACAGTATCAATCCGAAAGTGGTGCTGTTCTTCCTGTCCTTCCTGCCGCAGTTCGTGGTGGCGGGCAACGGGCCGGTGAGCTGGCAGACTGCGCAGCTGGGCCTGCTGTTTACTTTGCAGGCGTGCGTGCTGTTCGGCTTGCTTGGCTATTTCTCGGGCGCCATCGGCAAATGGCTGAACCGCAGCCCGCGCGCCGGGCTGTGGATGGACCGCGTGGCCGGCACCATTTTTGTGGGCCTGGGCATCCGCCTTATCGTGGCGCGCTGAGTTTCCCGCCCACCGCGCTGATGTTGAAGCTGAGCTCGAGCTCGTCCTGCACGGCGAGCGCGCCGCCCATCACCGAAAACGGCTTGATGCCGAAGTCGCTTTGCTTGAGCCTGAACGTGCCGCTGGCGCTGACGCTGTCGGCGCGCGCGGTCAGCGCCGCCGGGATGGCGTAGCGGCGCGTCACGCCGTGCAGCTTGATGTCGGCCTGCAAGGGGCCTTGCGGGGTGGTCACCGCTGTCACTTCCACATAGGGATATTTTTCCGCGTCCAGCACCTTGGTCAGCATATTGCTGCGGGTGCCGGCGATGGCGTCGGCCGTGGTGACGCTGGGCAGCCCGGTTTCGGCGCGCAGCGCGCTTTCATCCACGGTTAATTGGTCCAGGCGGAAGCGGAAGCTGGTACTGCCCGGCTGGCCGTCGGCGGGCGCCGCGGCCTGGCCTTCGATGTGGCGGCTGGCCACCACGTGGTCGTGGCCCAGCTTGGCGAACAGGCCGCCGCGCCGCACCACCACCAGGATGCGGGAATGGCGGGTGTCGATCTGCAGCGGACTGGCGGCGGGCGCCGGCTTGGCCGCCTGGGGCCGTGGGGCCGCCGCGGCCCTGGTCGGGGCTGGCGCCGGGACGGCGGCTGCGGCGGGCGGCGCTGCCGGCGGCGCAGGCGCACAGGCGCCCAGCAATACTGGCAGGAGAACGGCGGAGAATGTGCAGATTGCTAGTGGCTTTTTCGTCATTGTGACTTTTCGAGAGTTTTGCCGGCATTGCTTTGTACTAATCTATGCCGGTGAGCATGAGTAAGCAAGAGCAACCATAGCACCGATGACTGTGCGCTGTCATTTCCCTGTCATAACGCTGTGCGATGATGGTGCTGCTCAAATCTCTCCCGATTTGGATCCCTTGGCCCGCAATGCAACACATTGCGGGTTTTTTTTGTCCGCGCAGTCGCGTACGCTTACCTGAGCTGGAACACGCGCACCACCTGCGCCAGCGCGGCCGCTTCCTGCTGCAGCGAAGCGGCCGCGGCGGCCGCCTGTTCCACCAGCGCCGCGTTCTGCTGCGTCACTTCGTCCATGCGCGTGATGGCCGTGCTGACCTGGGCGATGCCGGCGTTCTGCTCCTGGCTGGCGGCCGAGATCTCGGTCATGATGCCGGTCACGTGGGCCACGCTGGAGACCACTTCGTCCATGGTCGAGCCGGCCTGCTGCACCAGCTTGCTGCCGGCTTCGACCTGTTCGACCGAGGCGTTGATCAGCTCCTTGATTTCCTTGGCCGCCGCCGCGCTGCGCTGGGCCAGGTTGCGCACTTCGGAGGCCACCACGGCGAAGCCGCGCCCTTGTTCGCCGGCGCGCGCCGCTTCCACGGCCGCGTTCAGCGCCAGGATGTTGGTCTGGAAGGCAATGCCGTCGATGACGCTGATGATGTCGACGATTTTG
This sequence comes from Massilia sp. Root351, assembly GCF_001425045.1. Lineage (GTDB taxonomy): Bacteria > Pseudomonadota > Gammaproteobacteria > Burkholderiales > Burkholderiaceae_D > Rugamonas. The sequence continues at coordinate 155,284 of NZ_LMDJ01000031.1, forward strand.
CGCGAAGACTGGTTGATCGAGCCCATGGTGTCCACCACTTGCGACACCACCTGGCCGCCGCGCGCGGCCGTGTCGGACGCGGCCAGCGCCAGGCGGTTGGCTTGCTGCGCATTGTCGGCGTTCTGGCTCACGGTGGAGGTCAGCTGTTCCATGGCGGCGGCAGTCTCCTCCAGGTTGGAGGCTTGCTGCTCGGTGCGCTGGCACAGGTCCTGGTTGCCGGTGGCGATCTGGGTGGTGGCGGTGGCGATGTGCTCGGCGCCTTCGCGCACCTGGCCCACCACGCGCGACAGGTTGCCGCTGATGCCGTTCATCGCGCCGCACAGTTTGCCGATCTCGTCGTTGCTGTTGGTGGCCAGGTTGACCGTCAGGTCGCCCTCGGCGATGCGGCCGGCCGCGCCTTCGGCTTCGGCCAGCGGCCGCGTCACGTAGTTGCGCACCAGGACCATCAGCGCGAAGGCGAAGGCGCCCAGCGCGACAAAGCCGAACAGCACGTAGCGGTTGCGCAGGCGCACCGCGTCCACCGTGATCTCCTCGGTGTAGGCGCCGCCGGCGATCACCCAGTTCCAGTCCGGGAAGGCGGTGTAGGCCACCACCTTTTCGCGCGCGCTGCTCTCGCCGGGGTTCAGCCACGGGTAGCGGATGATGCCTTGCTTCTTCTCCAGGATTTCCTTGATGAATTCGCGGCCGCCGGCGTCCTTGCTCTCGAGGATGTTGGCGCCTTCCTTGGCCGGGTGCACCACCAGGGTGCCGTAGTTCTTGCCCGGGGTGGAGTTGAGCACGTAGAAATAGCCGGTCTGGCCCACTTTGATGGCCTTGATCTTGTCCTTCAGCGCCTGCAGCGGGGCGCTGATATCGACGCCCACGAACAGGATGCCGATCACCTTGCCGCCGGCGTCGCGGATCGGATCGTAGCGCGTCATATAGGTCTTGCCGAACAGGGTGGCCAGGCCGGTGTAGTTTTCGCCTGCGCGCAGCTTGGCGTAGCCGGGGTGGGCCCGGTCCAGCACGGTGCCGATGGCGCGCTCGCCGTTCTCTTTTTTCAGCGAGGTCGAGACGCGCATGAAGTCCTCGCCGGCGGCGGCGAAGATGGTGGCCACGCTGCCGCTGTTGCGCTGGAATTTGTCGGGCACGCTGAAGTCCATATTGACCACCCGCTCGCCGTTCTTCAGCGTGGGCGCCGGCTTGCCATCGACCGGAGTGCTGGTGGCTTGGTCCAGCGTGAACTTGTCGTCGAAGGAGGCGGCCAGCATGCCGGCGTAGCCCGCCGTTTGCGCTTTCAGCGTGGAGTTGAAGATGTCCACCATGTCGGTCACGCCCTTCAGTTCCTGGCCGACGGCGTGGGTGCTGTTGTCTTCCAGCAGATTGGTGGTGGCGTTGCTGATCATCAAGATCAGGATGCCGATGATGGCGCTGACCAGGCCGAAGGTGAACACGGTGATCTTGGCGCCGACGCCCCATTGGCGGGGATCGAATGTGAGCTTACGCATGCTGGGTCCCCTGTCGGATTGTTATTTTTTTACTTATGTTGATTTAATGAAGTTCTAAGCCTTGCCGGACGGATTGCTGGCAAAGTGTCACCTGTAGCGCGCGGCCTCCTCCGCGCGCCAGGTTGCCGTATCCCTTAGATGCGGCACGATATCCCCGCGCTCTAAAAAGCGTTTTGACCGGCTCCCTCCAAAGATCGCCGGTCTTTTTTTGCCCGTTGTACCGGACAACCCAGTTTCGCCTACACTGGCGTGCACTGCAACTAAAAAGGGGCGTTCCGATGATAGACCTGTACACCGCAGCAACACCCAACGGCCACAAGATTTCGATCGCGCTGGAAGAACTGGCGCTGCCCTATGAAATGCACGTGCTGGACCTGGCGGCAAACGTGCAAAAAGAGCCATGGTTCCTGGCCATCAACCCGAACGGCCGCATCCCGGCCATCGTCGACCGCGCAGCCGATCACTTCGCCGTGTTCGAGTCCGGCGCCATCCTGGTCTACCTGGCCGAAAAGACCGGGCGCCTGATGCCGTCCGATGCCAAGGGCCGCTCGCAGGTGCTGCAATGGCTGATGTTCCAGATGGGCGGCGTCGGCCCCATGATGGGTCAGGCCAATGTGTTCCACCGCTACTTCCCTGAAAAGATCCAGGCCGCCATCGACCGCTACCAGGGCGAGAGCAAGCGGCTGTTCCGCGTGCTGGACGGCCACCTGGCGCAGCACGAGTACCTGGCCGGCGACTATTCGATTGCCGACATCGCCAACTGGGCCTGGGTGCGCACGCACAGCTGGTCCGGCGTGGACGTGGACGGCCTGCCGCACCTGCAGCGCTGGCTGGCGCTGGTGGGCGAGCGGCCCGCTGTGCGGCGCGGCATCCAGTTGCCGCCGTCGAAACTGGATCGCGGCGCCAGCCCCGAAAAAGCCGAGCAATTTGCAGCCGAAGCGCGCAAAATGCTGGAAACCGGTCAATCACGCGAGCAAGGCGTCTAGAGCATGAAACTGTACACGAGCGCGCGCGCGCCCAATCCCCGCCGGGTGGCGATGTTCCTGGCCGAGAAGGGCGTCAGCCTGGACACCCAGCTGATCGACCTGGGCAAGCTGGAGAACCGCAGCGAGGCCTTCCTGGCCAAGAATCCCTTCGGCCGCGTGCCGGTGCTGGAGCTGGACGACGGCCGCGTGCTGTGCGAAACGCGCGCCATCTGTTCCTATCTTGAAGGCGCTTTTCCCGAACCTAACCTGATGGGGGAGGGCTTCGAGGAGCGCGCGTTCATCGAGATGGCGGACCGCCGCGTGGAATTGCACGTGTTCGCCGGCATTGCCAACTGCGTGCGCCACACGCACCCGGGCCTGGCGGCGCTGGAGCAGCCGCAGTTTCCGGAGTACGGCGCGGCGCAGGGCGAGAAGATGCGCGAGTGGGCGCGCTGGCTGGACCAGACCCTGGCCACGCAGCCATACGTGGCGGGGCAGCGCTTCACCATCGCCGACATCACGGCGTTCTGCGCCATGGAGTTCGCGCGCGGGCTGATGAAGTTCCGCCCGGGGGCGGAGGGCATGGAGCACCTGCAAGCCTGGCGCGACCGCGTCGCCGAGCGTCCCAGCGCGGCGGCGGGGTGATCCCCGGGCCATGAGCGCCGCGCGCCCGTCCGGCCGGTTCGCCACGCGGCGGCGGGTGCTGCGCGGGGCACTTTCCCTTGCCGGGACAGCCAGCGCGGGCAGCACCGGTGCTGCTGCCGCTGCGCCGGCGGCGCCGGCGGCGGCTGTGCTCAAGGTGGTGATCTTTGCGCTGGTCCCGTTCGGCATGCTGGACGCGGCGGGCCAGCCGGCCGGCGTTGCGGTCGAGCTGCAGAAGGCGCTGGCGCAGGAAAGCGGTCTGCCGATGGCCATACAGCTGGTGCCCTATCCGCGCGCCATCGCCATGGTGGCGGCGGGCGACGCTGACCTGGTGTTCAGTTTCCAGAATCAGCAACTGCAGGCACATGCGCACACGCTAGGCATGATTGCCAGCGGCGACGTGGTGGTGGTCGGCCGCGCGGGCAGCCGCTATGGCAGCCGGGCCGATTTGCGCGGCAAGAAGCTGGGCCACATCCGAGGCGCGCACTACGACGCGCAGCTGCAGTCCGATCCCGCCATCGCACGCTACGAGGCGGTCTCGTACGAACAAATGGTGAAGATGCTGGTGGAAGGACGCTTCGATGCGGTGCTGGGCGCGCGCCTGTCGATACTGCACACGCTGCGCCTGCTGGGCATGCCGCGCGGAAGGCTGGGGCCGGAGCTGGTGGTCGGCAGGCGGGACATGCTGGTCCACTACGCCAACAAGCGCTACGACCCGCAGATCGCCGCCAGGCTGGAGCGCGCGCTGGCCGCCATGCGCGCGCGCGGCACGGCGGCCGCGCTGATGAAACCCTACGAGGACGGCAGCGCGCCGTAGCGCCCTTTACAGCGCCTGGCGGTCCAGCCAGGCATCCACTTCCGGCATGCGGTCCCGGATCACGGCGGCGCGGTACTGCATGCGCGACACGGCCGTGTTGGTCTGGCTGCGCGCAGTGGCCGGCAAATTGGCGTCGGCGTAGGCCTTCAGCTTGTCCACCATGGCAGGATTGGCCGAGCCGCCCGCCAGGGCCGGGAAGTAGCCGGCGCGCGAGCTGCTTTCCACCAGCCCGTTCACCTTGGGCAGGTTGGCCAGCGCGAAGTCGAAGGCGCGTTCGCTGTGCTCCTGCGCCACGGCGGCGATGATGCCGGAGCCGATGGTGGCGTCCGGCTCGCCGCTGACGGCCAACTCCAGCGCGCGCTGCGCCAGCGCCGGATCGATGGTCTGTCCCAGCAGGCCGTAAAGCTCGGCCTTGACGATGGAGGACTGCTCCGCCCTGGCTGCCGCGTGCAGCTGCTCCCACACGCGGCTATCGGCATTGCGCGCCACCACGCCCAGCACCACGCGGCGCAACGCCGGCGGCAGCGCCGCCTTGTCGCCGGCCAGCGAGGCGTCGTAGCGGCGGCGCGCTTCGACCATCACCTCGTCGTCGCCCAGCGCACCGAGCGTGTAGATCAGCTGCTCGCGCAAGATGGCGGTGGGGGCGGCCTCGCCGCTGCGCGCTTCCCAGCCCACGCGGGCCAGTACCGGCGCCAGGCGCGAGATGGCGAAGGCCGACAGTTTGGCGCGCGTGGCCTCGTTGTCGCGCGCGTAGATGCGTACCTCGTCGAACATGCGGGCGATGCGGCCCCACACTTGCGGCGCGGCGTCCACCGGCGTGGCGCGCGCCAGGCCCAGGGCGTCGGAGGCGGGCTGCTTGCCGGCCAGGCCCAGTGCCCAGCTTTCCGTCATCAGTCCGAGCTGGTCCAGCGGGGCCAGCTTGTCGAAGCTGGCCGCCAGCGCGGCGTAGGCCTTGGGCGCGTACACCGTGCGGTAGTAGCCGGCCTGGCCCGCGTTCACCAGCACCGGACCGCAGCCGGGCAGCGTGACGGTGGCTTTGCCGCCACTGACCACGGTGCGGCTGGCATCGGCCGCACCCACGGTCTTGGCCAGCACCGGTACGCGCCACGACAGGGCCTTCTTGTTCGGCTTGTCCTTGCTGTATTCGCCCTGGGTCAGCGTTACGCTGGTCTTGCCGTTGCGGCAGCTGTACTCGGACACGCGGATCAGCGGCACGCCCGGCTGCAGCGTGAAGTCGTGCGCGATGGCTTTCACCGGCTTGCTGGCGGCGCGCTCGATGTGCTGCCACAGCTGGTCCGACACGGCGTTGCCGTAGGCATGGGCCTTGATGTAGCTGCGCACGCCGGCGCGCCAGGCTTCCTCGTCCACGTAGTTTTCCAGCATGTTGATGACGGCGCCGCCCTTGGCGTAGGTGATCTCGTCGAACGCCGCATGCGCTTCCTCCACCGTGGCCACGCGCTGCACCACCGGGTGGGTGGTGGCCAGCGCATCGCGTTCGATGGCCGAGTTGCGCCCGGCCACGCGGTTCAGCGAGGTTTGCCATTCCGGGTGCTGCAGCGCGGTGGTGCGGCCCGCCATCCAGGTGGCGAAGCCTTCGTTGAGCCACAGGTCGTCCCACCAGCGCATGGTGACCAGGTTGCCAAACCACTGGTGCGCGGTTTCATGGGCGGCGATGCCGAACGCGGCCTGCTTGTCGGCCTGGGTGGCGATGGCCGGGTCGAGCAGCATCACCGTTTCAAAGCTCATGATGGCGCCCCAGTTTTCCATCGCCCCGAAAAACTGGCTGCGGCCGGGGGCTGCCACGTTGTCCAGCTTGGGCAGCGGGTAGGGGTGGGCGAAGTAGTCGTTGTACTCGCGTAGCACCGCTTTCGACGAATCGAGCACGAATTGCGCTTGCGGCAGGCGGCCCTTGACGGTGACCACACCCAGCTCGGTGCCGCCCTCGGTGGCGGTGGCGCGCTCGAAGTCGCCCAGGCCGAAGAACAGCAGGTAGGTGGACATGCTGGGCGTGGTGGCAAAGCGCACCAGCTTGCGGCCGCCATCGATGGCGGTGCTGCTCGCCACCGGCATGTTGGACACGGCCATCTGCTCGGCCGGCACGTCCGCTTCCAGCGCGAAGGTGGCGCGGAAGGCCGGTTCGTCCCACGACGGCACCATGCGGCGCGCGTCGGCCGCCTCGAACTGGGTGTACAGCGCGCGCTTCCTGCCGGCTGGGCTGTCATAGTCAAGCGAGAACAGGCCGGCGGCCTGGTTGCCGATCTTGCCGCTGTAGTCGATGGCCAGCTGGTAGCTGCCCTTGGCCAGCGGCTGGGCGAAAGTCAGGGTGGCGGTCTGCTTGCCGGCGTCGAGCGCGATGCCGGCGGCCTGCTGCACCGCTTGCCCTGGGCCGGCGGCGATGCTGGCGCTGGCCAGCGCCAGGTCCAGCGCGTGCAGCGTGATGGCGGAGGTGGGCTGCAGCACCTCGATGGCGATCACCACGCGCGCGCTGAAGCTGGCCGCCTGCGCATCCGGCTTGAGGGAGATGGCGTAGTGGCTGGGGCGCACGTTGCGCGGCAGTTGGGTCGTGGCCAGGCTGTCCGCGCCGGCAGCGCCTTTGCCGGGTTTGGCCGGTTTCGCTTTGGCGGCCTTGGCGGTTTCGGCGGCCTGCGCCGGCGCGGCTGCGGCAAGCGCAGTCAATGACAGGATGGCGGCTGAAATCAGACTGCGCTGCATGCGGTGCTCCAAGGATGATTTTTCAAGTGAGCAATGTAGCCGCATTGGGCAGCGCGGTCAATGTGCGGCGTGTTGCACGGCGTCTTGTGCGCCATGCGGCTCAGGCATGGGGAGCAGCATGGTCAGCTTCAGGTCTTGGCGCCGGGCCAAATGCAGCGTTACCTGCTGATAGCCCAGCGCGCCGCGTGCCGGATGCTGGAATCGGCGCACGCCGCCTTCGCGGCCCAGCACGTCCTGCAAGTTCCACAGTTCACGGAACTCGCAGCTGTCGCGTGCGAGTTCCGCGATCAGCGAGGCCAGCGGCTCCTGGCCGGCGTGCTGGGCCGTGTCGGCGCGGAATTCCGCCACCAGGCGCTGCGCGCGGTGCGGCCAGTCCACAATCAGGTTGCGCGCGGCGCGCTGGCAGAACATAAAGCGCAGCAGATTCGGTGGCCGGCCGTGCTGGTCCGCGCCGCCGTCCAGCCATCCGGCAAACAAGGCTGCGGCGTCCGCATTCCACGCGGCGGCATCCCATTGCAGGTCCAGCACGTAGGCTGGCGCTTGCACTGCCTGCACGATGGCGTCCAGCTCGCGCGCCGTGCCGTCTTCCTGTCCGCCATGCGCGCCATGCATGGCCCGCTGCGGGTCCAGCCGCTCGGCCAGGCTGAACAGGTACGCCCGCTCGGCGCCGCTCAGCTGCAGCACATCGGCCAGCCGCGCCAGCATCTGGGCGGAAGCTGCCACCTGCCGGCCCTGCTCCAGCCAGGTCAGCCAGGTAGGGCTGATCTCGCACAGCTGGGCCAGCTCTTCGCGCCGCAAGCCGGGCGTGCGGCGCCGCCCGCCGCCGGGCAAGCCCGCGCTTTGCGGACTGACGCGCTCGCGGTGGCTGCGGATGAATTCTCCCAGTTTATTGGTCGTCATCGTGTGCATGGCAGCATTTATACCAGGATAAGTTGTGGTCTTGTTACAGGATAAAAGCCCGCCTATTCTGCAACAACTCGTCCCTTCATGGAGAATTAAATGCAACAACAAAGCTATGTAGCCCAGCAATTCGGCAATACCGCCAGCAGCTATCTGAGCAGCAGCGTCCACGCGCAAGGGGCGGACCTGGCGGCGCTGCACGCCATCGCCCAGGGCATGCCGGCGCCCCGTGTGCTGGACCTGGGCTGCGGCGCCGGCCACGCCAGTTTCGCCGTGGCGCCGGCCGCGCAATCGGTGGTGGCCTACGATTTGTCAGCGCAAATGCTGGACGTGGTGGCTGCCGCAAGCCGGGAACGGGGCCTGCGGAATATCGGCACGCGCCAGGGGGACGTTGGCAAACTGCCGTTCGCCGACGCCAGTTTCGAGCTGGTGGTGACGCGCTTTTCCGCCCACCACTGGCCGGACGTGCAGGCTGCCCTGCACGAGGTGCGGCGGGTGCTGTGCGCCGGCGGCCGCCTTGTCGTCATCGATATCGTTGCGCCGCAAGCTGCGCTGTTCGACAGCACGCTGCAGGCCGTGGAGCTGCTGCGCGATGGCTCGCACGTGCGCGACTACCGGGTGTGCGAATGGGGTGCCAAGCTGGGAAACGCCGGTTTCGCGCATCAGTTGTCGCGCCAGTGGAAGCTGAGGATGCAGTTTGGCGAATGGGTGGCGCGCATGCGCACGCCCGAACTGCGTGTGCAGGCGATCCGCAGCCTGTTTGACACGGCGCCGGACGAGGCGCGCGCGTATTTCAGCGTGCAGGAGGACTATTCCTTCGACATCGACGCCGCCATGTTCGATGCCGTTTGCGCGCCGCAGGAGATTTACTGACGGCGCCCGGGCCGCGCCGCTAGGCGATGCGCTTGTACCAGGGCTGCAGCGGCAGCAAGGGCCGGTAGAAGGCGGCCAGGGCTTCGCTTTCGTCGAACTGGCGGTCCAGTGCCAGCACGCCAAACGGCGCCAGGCTGGCGTGGAACAGCTGCAGCACGCGCTGGCGCAGCAGCGGGCCGAAGTCGGGCAGGGCGCGGCGGCAGACGATGAGGTTGAATTCGTTGAAAGAGGCGTCCGTCACCAGGTTGTATTGCGCCCAGGTGATGCGGCTGCGCAGCTGCGGCAGCAGCACGGCGCGCCGGCCAACCACCTGGAAGTGGTCCATCAGGCGTCCGTGGCCCGCGCCGGCATGGTCATAGCTGGCCTGGCATTCGGCCACGCGCTCGAGCGGAATGGAGGCGTCCTGGGCTTCGGCCAGCAGCGCGTCGCTGGCGACGGTGCAATGCAGCTCGGTGCGCGCCAGCAGGCCTTGTTCGGCCAGCAGCACGGCCAGCGTCCAGGCCTGCTCGGCGCCGGCGCAGTCGGCCAGCCAGACCTTGGGCAGCGCCGCGCCGTGCAGGCAGGCGGCGGAGGCCTGGCGCAGCAGGCGCGCTTCTTCGGGATCATCGAACATGGTTGCCGGCGGCACGTGCAGCGCGCGCAGCACGGCGCTGGCGGCGCCGGGGTCGTGCAGCACCTGGCCTTGCAAGGCTGACAGCGTGCGCAGGCTGCGTTGCTGCAGCACGCCGCGCAGCTTGCGCCGCAGGATGGCGCGGTCGTGGCCCCGGAAGTCGTAGCCGTAGCGCTGGAACAGCGCTTCGGCCAGCAAGTCCAGTTCCAGTTCCTCGACTTCCGGCGGCGCGTCGCGCCGCATCGGGGACACATTTGTCATCGCGCGCTCATCAGTGCAGCCAGACCCGCATCAGCGACAGCAGCTGCGCCACGTCCACCGGCTTGGTGATGTAGTCGGAGGCGCCGGCGGCGATGCACTTGTCGCGGTCGCCCTTCATGGCCTTGGCGGTCAGCGTGATGATGGGCAGCGACTTGAACTTCGGTATGCGGCGGATGGCGCGCATGGTGTCGTAGCCGTCCATCTCCGGCATCATGATGTCCATCAGGACGATCTCGATGGTCGGATCGCGCTCCAGCACTTCGATGCCGTCGCGTCCGTTCTCGGCGAAGGACACCTGCATCTGCTGGCGCTCCAGCAGCGAGGACAGCGCGAAGATGTTGCGCAGGTCGTCGTCGACGATCAGCACCTTGCGCCCGGCCAGGCCGCTGTCGGCAGCGTGGATCTCTTCCAGCATGCGGCGCTGCAGCTCCGGCAGGCTGGCCTGGGAGCGGTGCAGGAACAGCGCCGTCTCGTCCAGCAGGCGCTCCGGCGAGCGGGCGTCCTTGATGACGATGGTCTTGGCGTAGCGTTTCAGCTTGGCCACTTCCTTGCGGTCCAGCTCTTTCGCCGTGTTGATTACGATGGGCAGGTCGCGCAGCGAGGAATCCTTGCCGATGATGTCGAGCAGGTCGAAGCCGCTGATGTCGGGCAGCGTCAGGTCCAGCACCATGCAGTCGAAGTGGTTGTCGCGCAGCGCCTGCAGCGCGCGCTCGCCGGTGTCCACCGCCACGATGCGCAGGTCGGAGTCGCCGATCAGGCTGACGATGGCGTCGCGCTGGTGCTGCTCGTCGTCCACCACCAGCAGGCTGCGTTTGCCGCCCAGCAGGAACTTCTGGATGCGGGTGAATTCCTCGTGCAGCGCGTCCTTGCTGACCGGCTTGTTCAGGTAGGAGATGGCGCCCTGGCGCAGCGCGCGTTCGCGCTCGCGCAGGCTGGACATCACGTGCACCGGGATATGGCGCGTGCTCGGGTCGCGCTTCAGGCGGTCCAGCACCGTGAAGCCGTCGATGTCGGGCAGGTCGATGTCGAGCAGGATGGCCGACGGCAGGTAGTCGCGCGCCAGCGACAGCGCCGAGTCGCCTTTGTGCGTGACGATGCCCTTGAAGTTCTTCTCGCGCGCGTATTCCAGCACGACCTTGGCGAAGCGCTCGTCGTCCTCGATGATGAGCACCGACGGGTCGCCGGCCGCCACCAGCCCGCGGTCGTCGATGGTGGCGCTGTAGATGGAGAGGTCGGCTTCCGGCTCCGCGATGGTTTCCACTTCCTGCGCCGGCGGCATGTAGACCACCTGCGGCGGCTGTACCGGTGCGCGCGTCGGCGGCTGGCGGCTCAGGTCGTAGTTGATGAATCCTGCGCGGTTGTAGGGCAGGAACAGGGTGAAGGTGGAACCACTGCCGACCACCGATTCGACGCGGATCTCGCCGCCCAGCAGGCGCGCCAGTTCGCGCGAGATCGACAGGCCCAGGCCGGTGCCGCCGTATTTGCGGGCGGTGGAGCCGTCGGCCTGCTGGAACGCTTCGAAGATCAGCTGCAGCTTGTCGGAGGCGATGCCGACGCCGGTGTCGGTGACGGCGAAGGCCAGCACCGCGTCCGCGTGCAGCAGGTTGGGGTGGTCGCTGCTGAAGCCACTGGTCACCAGGCCGATGGCCAGCGACACCTGGCCGTGGTTGGTGAACTTGAAGGCGTTCGACAGCAGGTTTTTCAGCACCTGCTGCAAGCGCGTGGTGTCGGTCATCACGGCGGTCGGCAGGTTGTCCGACAGTTCCACCGTGAAACCGAGGTGCTTGGCTTCTGCCATGTGGCGGAAGGTGCGGTCGACGTAGTTGCGCAGGTTGGCGAAGCGGTATTCGGACACATCCAGCGTGACGGTGCCGGATTCGATCTTCGACAAGTCCAGGATGTCGTTAATCAGCGTCAGCAGGTCCGAGCCGGAGCCGTGGATGGTCTTGGCGAACTCCACCTGCTTGCCGGACAGGTTGCCCTCGGGGTTGTCGCCCAGCTGTTGCGCCAGGATCAGCAGCGAATTTAGCGGCGTGCGCAGCTCGTGCGACATATTGGCCAGGAACTCGGACTTGTACTTGGACGACAGCGCCAGCTGGGTGGCTTTCTCTTCCAGCGCCAGCTTGGCTTGTTCCACCTCGCGGTTCTTGCGCTCCACCTCGATATTCTGTTCGGACAGCAGGCGGGCTTTTTCGGCCAGTTCCTGGTTGGTCTGCTGCAGTTCCTGCGCCAGCGACTGCGACTGCGTCAGCAGCGATTCGGTGCGGCTGTTCGCTTCGATGGTGTTGAGCACCACGCCGATCGACTCCATCAGCTGGTCCAGGAAGGACAGGTGGGTCTCGGTGAAGCGGTCCAGCGATGCGATCTCGATCACCGCCTTGACCTGCTGCTCGAACAGGATGGGCAGCACCACGATATTGGTCGGCGGCGCCGCGCCCAGGCCGGACGAGACCACGATGTAGTCGCGCGGCACGTCGGTCAGCCAGATGCGGACCTTCTCCAGCGCGCACTGGCCGACCAGGCCCTCGCCCGGCAGGAAGGAGGTCGGCAGCTTGCGGCTGGAACGGTAGCCGTAGCTGGCGATCATGCGCAGGCGGGCGTCGGTTTCCTGCGAGTCCATCATGTAGAACACGCCGTGGTGGGCCGACACCAGCGGCGCCAGTTCGGACAGGATCAGCTTGGTCACGGCCTGCAAGTCGCGCTGGCCCTGCAGCAATCGGGTGAAGCGCGCCAGGTTGGTCTTCAGCCAGTCCTGCTGCGCATTTTTCTGCGTGGTTTCCTTCAGGTTGCGGATCATCTCGTTGATGTTGTCCTTCAGGTAGGACACCTCGCCGCGCGCCTCCACCTGGATGGAACGGGACAAGTCGCCGCGCGTCACGGCGGTCGCCACCTCGGCAATCGCGCGCACCTGGTTGGTCAGGTTGGCGGCCAGCTGGTTCACGTTCTCGGTCAAGTCCTTCCAGGTGCCGGCCACGCCGGACACGTTGGCCTGGCCGCCCAGCTTGCCCTCGGTACCGACCTCGCGCGCCACGCGCGTGACTTCCGATGCGAAGGACGACAATTGGTCCACCATCACGTTGATGGTGTCTTTCAGTTCCAGGATCTCGCCCTTGACGTCCACCGTGATTTTCTTGGACAAGTCGCCGCGCGCCACGGCGGTGGTCACCGCCGCGATGTTGCGCACCTGGCCCGTCAGGTTCGATGCCATGAAGTTCACGTTGTCGGTCAAGTCCTTCCAGGTGCCGCCCACGCCGGGCACGTAGGCCTGGCCGCCCAGCTTGCCCTCGGTGCCCACTTCCCGCGCCACGCGCGTTACTTCCGAGGCGAAGGAGGACAATTGGTCCACCATCACGTTGATGGTGTTTTTCAGTTCCAGGATTTCGCCCTTCACGTCCACCGTGATCTTTTTCGACAGGTCGCCGTTCGCCACGGCGGTGGTCACTTCCGCGATATTCCGTACCTGGCCGGTCAGGTTACCCGCCATCGAGTTCACGCCGTCGGTCAAGTCCTTCCAGGTCCCGGCCACGCCGGGCACGTTGGCCTGGCCGCCCAGCTTGCCCTCGGTGCCGACTTCCCTGGCCACCCGCGTTACCTCGGAGGCGAAGGAGTTCAGCTGGTCCACCATCACGTTGATGGTGTTTTTCAGTTCCAGGATCTCTCCCTTCACGTCCACCGTGATCTTTTTCGACAAGTCGCCGTTCGCCACGGCGGTGGTCACGTCCGCGATGTTGCGCACCTGGCCGGTCAGGTTACCCGCCATGGAGTTTACCGAGTCGGTCAAGTCCTTCCAGGTGCCGGCCACGCCCTTCACCTGCGCCTGGCCGCCCAGCTTGCCCTCGGTACCCACCTCGCGCGCCACCCGCGTCACCTCGGATGCGAAGGAGGACAGTTGGTCCACCATCACGTTGATGGTGTTTTTCAGTTCCAGGATCTCGCCCTTCACGTCCACCGTGATCTTCTTGGACAAGTCGCCGTTCGCCACGGCGGTGGTCACCGCCGCGATGTTGCGCACCTGGCCCGTGAGGTTGGACGCCATGAAGTTCACGTTGTCGGTCAAGTCCTTCCAGGTGCCGCCTACGCCGGGCACGTAGGCCTGGCCGCCCAGCTTGCCTTCGGTGCCCACCTCGCGCGCCACGCGCGTTACTTCCGAGGCGAAGGAGCGCAGCTGGTCCACCATCACGTTGATGGTGTCCTTCAGCTGCAGGATCTCGCCGCGCACGTCCACCGTGATTTTCTTGGACAAGTCGCCGTTGGCCACGGCGGTGGTCACTTCGGCGATGTTGCGCACCTGGGAGGTGAGGTTGCCGGCCATGGAGTTCACCGAGTCGGTCAAGTCCTTCCACGTGCCGGCCACGCCTTTCACCTGTGCCTGGCCGCCCAGCTTGCCCTCGGTACCCACTTCGCGCGCCACGCGCGTCACTTCGGAGGAGAACGAAGACAGCTGCTCCACCATGGTGTTGGCGGTGGTGGCCGCGCGCAGGTACTGGCCCTTGAGCGGATGGCCGTCCACTTCCAGCGCCATGGTCTGCGACAGGTCGCCTTTCGCCACCGCGCCGATCACGCGCGCCATTTCGGTGGTGGGGCGCACCAGGTCGTCGATCAGCGTGTTGACGGAGCTCAGGATGGTCTGCCAGCCGCCGGTCACGTTGGGCACCAGCGCGCGCTGCGTCAGGCGGCCTTCGCGGCCCACCACGCGGCTCACCTCGGTGACCACTTTGACCATTTTTTCCTTGGTCTCGATGATCTCATTGAGCGTGTCGGCGATCTTGCCCGGCATGCCAGTCCAGTCGGACGGCATGCGTACCGTAAAGTCGCCTTTTTTCAGGGCCATCAAGGTCTGCAGCAGCAGCTTGATGTCCAGTTCCTCGGCAAAGTCGGTCATGTTGTTCATCGGCGGAAATCCTCGGCAGGGGGAGCGGATATGGACGTAAAAGATACTCCGCTAAATAGCGGAGTCAAGCAGTCGTTGCACGCAGCAACACGCTGCAAAAATAGTTAGTTTAGCAATAAGGCAATACTGTTGGGAACTATTTCCAAAGATAAAACTTTCTGTCTTTCCGCCGCGCACGATAGGCGCAACGACAGCGCTTAGCCCAGCTGCTTGAGCAGGAAGGCGTAGGTCAGCGCCCACATCATGGCTTGCTGGTCGTTGTTGGCGGCGCCGGCATGGCCGCCCTCGGTATTTTCCCAGTACAGCACGTCGTGTCCCTGGCCTTGCATCAGCGCTGCCATCTTGCGCGCGTGGCCGGGATGGACGCGGTCGTCGCGGGTGGAAGTGGTGAACAGCACGCGCGGATAGCGCTTGCCGGCGTGCACGTTCTGGTAGGGCGAATAGCGCGCAATGTAGTCCCACTGCGCCGGATCGTCCGGGTCGCCGTATTCGCCCATCCAGGAGGCGCCGGCCAGCAGTTGATGGTAGCGCTTCATGTCCAGCAGCGGCACCTGGCACACCACGGCGTTGAACAGTTCGGGGCGCTGCGCCATGACGGCGCCCACCAGCAGGCCGCCGTTGCTGCCGCCCATGATGCCGAGGCGGCGCGGAGTGCTCAGGCCGCGCGCGAGCAGGTCTTCTGCCACGGCGATGAAGTCGTCGAAGGCGCGCTGGCGGTGTTCCTTCAGCGCCGCCTGGTGCCAGCGCGGGCCGAATTCGCCGCCGCCCCGGATGTTGGCCAGCACGTAGACGCCGCCTTGCTCCAGCCACGCGGAGCCGGTGACGGCGCTGTAGAAGGGCTTCAGCGACACCTCGAAACCGCCGTAGCCGTACAGCAGCGCCGGGCGTTCGGCGCCGGGCGCCGCGTCCTTGCCGCTGACGACGAAATAGGGCACGGCAGTGCCGTCACGCGAGGTGGCCTGGAACTGCTGCACCCGGCATGGCGCGGCGTCGAAATAGGCGGGCAGGGCTTTCAGCTGCAGCCGCTCGTCGCTGCCGGCCTCGGCCAGGTAGAGCGTGGTGGGCGTGAGGAAGTCGGTGACGGACAGGAAGTACTGGTCGCTGTCGATGCTGTCGAGCGCGCTCGCGTCCAGGGTGCCGAAGGCGGGCGCGTTGACGGTGCGGCGCTGCCACGCGCCGTCCACGTGGCGCAGCTCGACGATGCGGTTCTTCACGTTGTCCAGTTCATTCAGCAGCAGGGCCGAACGCGTGGCGCTGACGCCGTCGAGCGAGCTGGTGGGCGTGGGCGCGAACAGCACCGCGAAGTCGCGCTCGCCCCGCATGTGGCGCCGGAAATCCGTGGCCAGCAACGCGCCTTGCGGATAGACGGCGCCGTTCACCGTCCATTCGGAGCGCAGTTCGATGATGAGCTGGTCGCGCACGGTGTAGGCGGTGGCGTCGTCCGGCTTGTCCACCTTGACCAGGCCGGCGCCTTCGCGCAGGTACAGCTGGTTGGCGTAGAAGCTCATGGAGCGCCAGATCAGCTGGAACTCGTGGCCGGGCGTGAAGTCCTTGGCCGCGCCCACTGCCAGGTCGTCCGGCGCGCCTTCGAACACGGTCAGCGCCTGGTCCAGCGGCGTGCCCCGGCGCCATTCCTTGACGATGCGCGGGTAGCCGGAACTGGTCATGGACCCCGGGCCGAAGTCGGTGGCGACAAACAGGGTGTCGCGGTCGATCCAGGCCGAGCGCGTCTTCGCTTCCGGCAGCCTGAAGCCGTCCGCCACGAAGGCGAGGGTGGCAACGTCGAATTCGCGCAGCACGCAGGCATCGCCACCGCCGCGCGACAGCGACAGCAGGCAGCGCGTATCGCGGTGCAGGAAGTCGGCGCCGGCCCAGACCCAGTTCTCGTCCTCGGCGGCGGCCAGGGTGTCGAGGTCGAGCATGGTCTGCCACGCCGGATCGGCCAGCACGAACTGTTCCGGCGTGGTGCGGCGCCAGATGCCGCGCACATGGGTGGCGTCGCGCCAGAAGTTGTAGTAATAGCCTTCATGCAGGCTGACGTAAGGAATGCGGTCCTGCGAATTGAGGATGGTCTTGAAGCGCGCATGCAGCGCCGCGAACTGCGGCGTGGCTTCCAGTTCGCCGCTGGCGACGGCGTTTTGTCCGCGCACCCATTCCAGCGGCGCCTCGCCTGCCACGTCCTCAAGCCAGAGATGGGGATCGGCGCCGGTGGCGGTTTGGGCGGTATTCTGTCGTGCGGGCATGCAAGTCTCCATAGCGGCGCGTGGTCTCATCCGTCTATTGTGACATGCCCGGCGCATGCCTGTTGCTAGGGCGGCGCAGGCTGCTGGCTAACCCAGACCGGGGCGGACCACAGCACGGCGCCGTCGTCCTGGGTGATGCGCGCGTAGTAGAAGTGCTCGCCCGGCGTGGGGGTGATGGTGGTGCTGGCGGAGGCGCCCGGCAGCGGGGCGGCCGAGTTGCGGCGGCCGGGCTCGCCTTCGATGATGGCCAGCGCGGCTACCTGCTTGCCGCCAGCGCTGGCGTGCCGCACTTCCAGCGTCAGCGGCCCGCTGTTGCTAAAGCGCTCACCCATCAGGCGGCCGTTCGCGGTGAGAATGATCTGGGCCTGCTTGTCCATGGTGGCGAACACGCGCCGGGCGCGGATCGCCTCGAGGAAGGCGGTGGACGACAGCGCGGATGCTTGCGGTATCAATATTGCCGTGCGGTTGGGCGCCGACATGCCCCAGTTGGCGCAGTGGTTGTCCTGGTTGGTGGCAAAGGCCACGTGGTAGCCGGCCTCCAGGAGGCGCTGGCACGTTTCCTCGTAGGTGCTGCGGCGCGTTTCCGTTTCGGTGGTGTTGACGGAGAAGGCGTTGGTGTTCATCACTTCGCACAGCGCCATGGCGGCGTCGCCGTCTTCGGTGTAGCCCAGCGGCTTGCCGCCGGCGCGGAATTGGTTCTGCTTGGGATGGTTGAACTGGCCCAGCCAGCCGCGCTCGCGCATCAGCGTGTAGAGTGCGCCGTAGTCCCCCTTGGCGGTGGCGGTGTCGGCCAGCAGGTCGCCGCCGGCGTTGCGTTCCCAGCCCAGCAATTCCTGGCTGTTCAGGATGTTCAAGTGGCCGCCGCCGCTGATGACGCCCCATTCCAGGCCGTATACGGCCAGGAAGTCCGGGTGCGCTGCGCTGTAGGCGTTCGCCGCCGCCAGGCCGCTGCGGTACAAGCCGGTTGCGCGGGCCGGATCGGCGGACGCATCGGTGCCTTCCGAGCCGTCGTACATGTGGTTGTGTTCGGACGTCATCAGGAAATCCAGGCCGTGGCGGCGGGCGTAGTCGTACGCATCCTCCGGTCCGAAGGGTGCGCTTTGCGGCGCCTGGGCGCCGCTGCAATGCTCGATCGCACCGCCGCCGTCGCTGTGGCTGGTCTGGCTGTGCAGGTTGCCGTAGTAGACGGTATAGGGCAGTTCGCCGGCGGCCGGCTGCAGGCCAGCGGCGCTGCGCGCGGCGCGGGCGGTGGGCAGCGGGGCGAACTGCCGCATGGCCAGCGGCGCCGGGTGTCCCACCATGACTTCCCAGCGTTGCCGGATGACTTCGCGCGCGCGGCCGCTGCCGGCCTCTGCGCGCAGGCGCAGCTGGTAGACGCCGTCGGGCAGGGCGGGCGCCGCGCCCTGCCGCTGCGGGCGGCGAGCGGCGCAGCACGGCAGCGTCACAGTGCCTTCGCCGTCGCGTGCCCCGCTGGCGCCGCGTTGCGTGGTAGCCGCACCACGCCATTGCCGTACGGTGTTGCCGGCCGGGTCCACCAGCTGCAGGCGCCAGCCGACCTTGCGTCCCAGCGCGCGCGGCACGGTGAAATGCAGGCGCACCGCCGCATCCGCTGCGCCCGGGCCGCCGCTTGCCAGCTGCGCCGGCACTGCCAGCACCGCGTCGAATTCGCTGTGCTCCCGCTCTGCGGCGGTGCAATTTGCGCCCCATGCGAGGCCGGCAGCGATTACCATGGCGGATGGTCGTGGAATGGCATGCATGATCACCTCCTGCTCGTTGCTTAGAGCGCAAAAAGGAGCAGAGGTTCCGTGCTTGCCATAAAACCAATCCGCGCATCACTAGCGTGTTGCTAGCAGCGGCTATGGCCAGTTAGTTCTGGTTGAGAAACCGTGTTTAATAGTATGCTGCTCCAATGCAAAACAACTTGGCATGAAGTGACCGTGAATGCGTAACCTGGGTTCCCTGCTCAAAGGCCTGATGAATTTAAGGACTGTGCTCTGGGGCATAGGCTTGTCGCTGGCAATGTCGGTCGGCATGGTGCTGTACTCGAACGCGGCGCGCGCCGTGGAAGACGACGACCGCCAGCGCTTCGACAACCTGGCGCGCAGCACCCAGTACAGTATTTCGCAGCGGGTGAAATCCTATTCGGACGTGGTGCGCGGGCTGGTGGCGCTGTTCCAGACCAGCGACTCGCTCAACCGCCAGCAGTTCCACCAGTACGTGGCCAGCCTGAACCTGCCGCAGCATTTCCCGGCCATCGAAGCGCTCAACTACGCGGTGCCGGTGACGGACGCCGAACGCGACGCCTTCGTGGCCGCCGTGCGCAACGACCGCAGCCTGAATCCGCAGGGCTACCCCAATTTCGACATCAAGCCGCCCGGCCGGCGCGACCAGTACACCGTGCTGCTCTACCTCGAGCCGATGGACAAGGTCATGGAGCGCTTCGGCGTGGACATCGGCGTCAACCCGGCCATTGCGCGCGCAATGGATTTGTCGCGCGACACCGGCCAGATCAGCGCCTCCGGCCAGCCGGTGATCGTGAAGAAGCCGCTGCCGCACATCGGCCTCGGCATGCGCCTGCCGGTGTACAAGCGCGGCATGCCGATCCACGACGTGGCCAGCCGCCGCGCGGCCTATATCGGCTCGGTCGGCATCGGCTTTTCGGTCGCCAAGCTGGTGCAGGGCGCCATCGACGAGATGGCTATCCGGCAAGTACACATGCTGCTGTACGCGGACAGCTCCACCGACGTGGAAAAGCGCCGCCTTGCCATCGAAAAAACCGACCGCCTGCTGTACAACGACGACGGCTCGATCGAAGCGGCGCCGATCGCCCCATCCAACCCGGACGAGTACATGGAAACGGTGCTGCCGATCGACTTCAACGGCACCTTGTGGAAGGCGCTGTTCCGCGTCAAGCGCTCCGACATGCACACCGGGCTGGACGCCTACTTCCCATGGATCGCGCTGGCCACCGGCTTCATCGTCACCATGCTGATCTACAGCTACCTGCTGACCATGTACTTCTCGCGCCGCAGCGCCGTCGAGCAGCGCCTGCTGCTGGATAGCGTGCTCAACAACGTGGATGCGCGCGTCTTCATGAAAGACCAGCAGCGCCGCTATATCTACGCCAACGCCAAGACCGCCGAAGCCATGGGCTTGCCGGTCGAGGACATCATCGGCAAGAGCGACCGCGAGCTGATGCCGGCCGCGCAGGCCGACGCCGCCTGGGCCGAGGAGCGCGAAGTATTCCTGGACGGCGTGAAGCGCGCCGGCGAAGAGCGCTATGTGGGCCGCGACGGCGCCGTGCAGCACTTGTGGACCGTCAAGGCGCCGGTGCGCATCGACGGCGACGTGGCGGCCGTGATCGGCCTGGCCACCGACATCACCGAGCTGCACAACCTGAAGGAGCAGGCCCAGGCCGCCAACCAGGCCAAGAGCGACTTCCTGTCCAATATGAGCCACGAGATCCGCACGCCGATGAACAGCATCATCGGCATGGCGCACCTGGCGCTGAAGTCGGTCACCCATCCCAAGCAGCGCGACTACTTGCAAAAAATCTATCACTCCGGCCAGCACCTGCTGGGCATCATCAACGACATCCTCGACTTCTCCAAGATCGAGGCGGGCAAGCTGGAGCTGGAAGTGCTGGATTTTGCGCTGGAAACCTTGCTGGGCAACGTTTCCAGCCAGCTCGGCGAAAGTGCCGCGCGCAAGGACCTGGAACTGATTTTCGAGATCTGGCCCGGCCTGTCGCACCAGCTGCGCGGCGACCCGCTGCGGCTGGAGCAGGTGCTGCTCAACTTCACCAGCAACGCCATCAAGTTTTCCGAGAACGGCAAGATCTACATCCGCGCCCGCCCGGTGGAAGACCGCGACACCCACACCGTGGTGCGCTTTGAAGTGCAGGACCAGGGGATCGGCATGACCAAGGAGCAGATGGACAAGCTGTTCCAGTCCTTCCACCAGGCCGACACCTCCACCACGCGCAAGTACGGCGGCACCGGGCTGGGCCTGGTCATCAGCAAGCAGCTCGCCGAGCTGATGGGCGGCGCGGTCGGCGTCGACAGCCTGCGCGGCCACGGCAGCACCTTCTGGTTTACCGCGCGCCTGGCCAAGGGCACCAACTTCCTGGAGCAAAGCCGCAACGACGTGCTGCAGGCTGACGTCATGGCCACCATCCAGGGCGCCAACATCCTGCTGGTGGAAGACAACATCTTCAGCCAGCAGGTGGGCCAGGAATTGCTGGAAGACGCCGGCGCCACGGTGTGCATCGCCAACAACGGCAAGGAAGCCATCGACCTGCTGCTCAAGGAGCGCTTCGATTGCGTGCTGATGGACGTGCAGATGCCGGTGATGGACGGCTACGAAGCCACGCGCCTGATCCGTTCGCATCCCAGGCTCACCGGCACCCTGGTGATCGCCATGACCGCCAACGCCGGACGCGACGACCAGGCCCGCTGCATCGCCGCGGGCATGGACGAATTCATCACCAAGCCGATTGCGCCCAATCTGCTGTTTACGGTGCTGTCGCGCTGGATGATGCAGCGTGCCGTGGAAGGCACGCGGCCGCCGCGCCTCGATGGCAGGCTAGCCGTGTCGGCCGCCGCCGGCATTGAAACGCCGCTGCCGGAAAGCCCGGCGGCGCTGGACGACGCCGCTGCCATGGCCGCCGCATCCGCATCCGCCGCCGACCTCCCCGGCGCCGGCCCGCCGGCCGGCCCCGCCGACACCCGGCCCGTGCCCGTCGCGGACGCCGACTTGTTCGACATCGCCGCGCTGGCGCAAACCTTCGGCAACAAGCACGACAAGATGCGCAAATACGCGCTGATGTTCCTGGACGCCGCGCGCGACGGCATGGTGGAAGTAAGCCAGGCCATGGCCGAAGCCGACATGACGCGCCTGGCCGAGCTGGGCCACCGCATCAAATCGTCGGCCCGCGCGGTCGGTGCGATGAGCTTCGCCGAGCTGTGCCTGGCCCTTGAGCACCTGCCGCCCGACGCCACGCCCGCCCAGGCTCAGCAAATCGTCGCGCAAATGCAGCCGCTGCTGGACGTGCTGAAGGACCACATCGCCCAGGAGTTGACGGCGCATGCGGCGGGGTAGGATCTGGGGCCGGCGGAACGCGCGCTGACAGGCGCATGCCGCCGGCCGGACTGCTCAATGCGATAGGTCCAGCACCACCCGGCCTTCGATATCGCCCTCGCGCATGCGGTCGAAGACCTGGTTGATGTTGTCCAGGCGGTCGGTCGAGACGGTCGCTTTGACCTTGCCTTCGTCGGCGAACGCCAGCGATTCCTGCAGGTCCAGGCGGGTGCCGACGATGGAGCCGCGCACTGTGATGCCGTTCAGTACCATGTCGAATATGGGCAGCGGGAAGTCGCCCGGCGGCAGGCCGTTCAGGGAAACCGTGCCGCCCCGCCGAACCATGCCCAGCGCCTGGGAGAAGGCCTTGGGCGACACCGCCGTTACCAGCACGCCATGTGCGCCGCCGATCTCTTTCTTGATCGCAGCCGCCGGGTCGGCGGTGCTGGCGTTGACGGTGAGGGCGGCGCCCAGCCGCCGCGCCAGGGCCAGCTTGCGCTCGTCGATATCGACCGCCACCACGTTCAGTCCCATGGCCCTGGCGTATTGCACCGCCATATGCCCAAGCCCACCGATGCCGGAGATGACAACCCAGTCGCCCGGCTTGGTGTCGGTTACCTTCAAGCCCTTGTAAACGGTGACGCCGGCGCACAGGATGGGGGCAATGTCGACAAATGCGATGTCCTTCGGCAGGTGGCCCACGTAGCCGGCATCGGCCAGCGCGTATTCGGCGAACCCGCCGTTGACGGAGTAGCCGGTGTTTTGCTGCGATTCGCACAGCGTTTCCCAGCCGCCCAGGCAATGCGGGCAGTGTCCGCAGGCCGAGTACAGCCAGGGGATGCCGACCCGGTCGCCGGCCTTGACGTGCTTGACGCCCGCGCCGACTTCGGCCACGTAGCCTACGCCTTCATGGCCGGGGATAAAGGGCGGATTGGGCTTGACCGGCCAGTCGCCGCAGGCCGCGTGCAGGTCCGTGTGGCAGACGCCGCACGCCTCGATCTTGACCAGGACTTGCCCGGGACCCGGCGCCGGCACGGCCACGTCTTCAATGTGCAGCGGCTGGCCGAAGGCCCGTACCACCGCTGCTTTCATCATCTTGCTCATGGAATCTCCCTGTCGAGTGTGGGGGCCACCAGGCCCGCGTCTCAGTGATCGTAAGAAATTAATCCGCCCAAACCTTTGATCTCGATCAAAAACACCGGGAACGGATCACCTTCATTGCGTTAAATCCGGCAGGCAACAGTGCAAGTCGTGTTCGATAGTTGTCCTAGAATGGTTCGCGTCACCAGCCCCGGAGGATGCGAACCATGGATGAGTTACCCGGTACCAAGATCTCCCGCCGCGACCTGCTGATCGCGGGTGCGCTGTCCGCCACGGCGGCCGCCATTCCGCCCGTGGCGCTGGCCAAGGCACAGGACGGCGCAGCGCCGCCGGCCAGCCTGCCGCCGGTCAAGTGCGCCTTGACGGTGAACGCCGCCAGGCACGAGCTCAATGTGGACGCGCGCACTTCGCTGCTCGACGCGCTGCGCGAGCATCTGCACCTCACCGGCACCAAGAAGGGCTGCGACCACGGCCAGTGCGGCGCCTGCACCGTGCTGCTCGATGGGCGGCGCATCAATTCCTGCCTGACACTGGCTGTGATGCACGAGGGCGCGCAGGTCACCACCATTGAGGGGCTCGGCAATCCGGACAGGCTGCACCCCATGCAGGCCGCCTTCGTCCGGCACGACGGCTACCAGTGCGGTTACTGTACCCCCGGCCAGGTCTGTTCGGCGGTGGCGGTGCTGGATGAGATCAGCCAGGGCAAGCCCAGCCACGTGACGGCGGACCTGACCGCCAGGCCCATGCTCAGCGTGGAGGAAATCCGCGAGCGCATGAGCGGCAACATCTGCCGTTGCGGCGCCTACTCCAACATCGTGGACGCCATCGTCGAGGTGGGCAGCGGCGCGGCCGGGAGGGCGGCATGAGAGCCTTCACTTATCAGCGCGTGCAGTCGCCGGCCGAGGCCGCGGCGGCCGCGCAGCGTGCGCCCGGCAGCCGCTTCATCGCCGGCGGCACCAATCTGCTGGACCTGATGAAGCTGGAAATCGAAACCCCGGCGCACCTGATCGACGTGAACGGGCTGGCGCTGGACCAGATCGAAGTGCTGCCGGACGGCGGCCTGCGGGTGGGCGCGCTGGTGCGCAACACCGACCTGGCTTCCGACGAACGCGTGCGGCGCGACTACGGCGTGCTGGCGCGCGCGCTGCTGGCCGGAGCGTCGATGCAGCTGCGTAACCGCGCCACCACGGCCGGCAACCTGCTGCAGCGCACCCGTTGCCCCTATTTTTACGACACCAACCAGCCCTGCAACAAGCGCCAGCCGGGCAGCGGCTGTTCGGCCATCGGCGGCTACACGCGGCATCACGCGGTGGTCGGCGGCAGCGACGCCTGCATCGCTACCCATCCGAGCGACATGGCGGTTGCCATGCGCCTGCTGGACGCGGAAGTGGAAACCGTGAAACCGGACGGTTCGGCGCGCACCATCCCCATCGTGTCGCTGCACCGCCTGCCGGGCAATACGCCGCATATCGAAACGGCGCTGGAAGCGGGCGAACTGATCACGTCGGTGAAGCTGCCCAGGCCGTTGGGCGGCAAACATGTCTACCGCAAGGTGCGCGACCGCGCGTCGTATGCGTTCGCGCTGGTGTCGGTGGCCGCCATCGTCCAGCCGGACGGCAGCGGGCGGGTGGCGCTGGGCGGCGTGGCGCACAAGCCGTGGCGCATCGAAGCCGCCGAGCAGAACCTGGCGCGCGGCGCCGGGCCGGTGGCCGAGCAGATGCTGGCCGGCGCCCGCACCACGCCGGACAACGCCTTCAAGATCCAGCTGGTGCAGCGCACCCTGGCTTCCGTGCTGGCCGAAGCGAAGAAAGGTTGAGCCATGAAATTCAACACTCCCGCAGGCACCAATCCCATCGACCAGCTCAAAGTGGTGGGCCGCGCCACGGACCGCATCGACGGGCCGATGAAAACCAGCGGCACCGCGCCCTATGCCTACGAACAGCATGGGGTAGCGCCCGGCGCGGCCTACGGCTACGTGGTCGGCTCGGCCATCGCCAAGGGCCGCATCGCTTCCATGGACGTGGTCATGGCGCAGCGCGCGCCTGGCGTGCTGGCGGTGGTCACCGCCGCCAATGCGGGCAAGCTGGGCAAAGGCAAGTTCAATACCGCCAAACTGCTGGGCGGCCCCGAAATCCAGCACTACCACCAGGCCATCGCGCTGGTGGTGGCCGACACCTTCGAGCAGGCGCGCGCCGCCGCGCAACTGATCAAGGTGAAATACGTGCGCGAGAAGGGCGCCTATGACCTGGCGAAGGCCAAGGACAAGGCCAGGTCGCCCAGGCCCGACCCGGATTCGCCGGCCGATTCCAAGGCGGGCAACTTCGATGCCGGCTTCGCGGCGGCGCCTGTCAAGCTGGACTTGCACTACACCACGCCGGACCAGTCGCACGCCATGATGGAGCCGCACGCTTCGGTGGCCTCATGGAAGGGCGACCACGTCACCGTCTGGACCTCGAACCAGATGATCGCCTGGGGCAAGGGCGACTTGGCCAAAACGCTGGGCATCCCGAAAGAGCAGGTGCGGCTGGTGTCGCCGTATATCGGCGGCGGTTTCGGCGGCAAGCTGTTCGTGCGCGCCGAGGCGCTGCTGGCGGCGCTGGGCGCGCGCGCGGCCAGGCGGCCGGTGAAGGTGGCGCTGCAGCGGCCCCTCATGATGAACAACACCACGCACCGTCCCGCCACCATCCAGCGCATCCGCATCGGCGCCACGCGCGACGGCAAGATCACCGCCATCGGCCATGAGTCCTGGTCCGGCGATCTGCCCGGCGGCAAGCCGGAAGTGGCGGTGCAGCAGACCCGCTTGCTGTACGCCGGCGCCAACCGCATGACCAAGACCCGCCTGGCGGTGCTCGACCTGCCGGAGGGGAACGCCATGCGCGCCCCCGGCGAAGCGCCCGGCCTGATGGCACTGGAAATCGCGATGGACGAGATGGCCGAGAAGCTGCAGATGGACCCGGTGCGCTTCCGCATCCTGAACGACACCAAGGTCGATCCCGAAAAGCCCGGCCGGCCGTTCTCGCAGCGGCGCCTGATCGACTGCTTGCGCAGTGGGGCGGAACGCTTCGGCTGGAACGCGCGCAAGCCGGTGCCGGCCAGCGTGCGCGACGGCCGCTGGCTGGTGGGCATGGGCGTGGCGTCCGCTTTCCGCAACAACCTGGTGATGAAGTCGGCCGCGCGCGTGCGGCTGGAGCGGGACGGCAGCGTCACCGTGGAAACCGACATGACCGACATCGGCACCGGCAGCTACACCATCATTGCGCAAACCGCGGCCGAAATGCTGGGCGTGCCGCTGGCCAGCGTGGCCGTGCGCCTGGGCGATTCGGAATTTCCCGTCTCGGCCGGCTCCGGCGGGCAGTGGGGCGGCAACAGCGCCACCTCCGGGGTGTACGCGGCATGCGTGAAACTGCGCGAGGAGGTGGCGCGCAAGGCTGGCTACCCACCGGCGGACGCCGTGTTCGCCGATGGCCAGGTGAGCGCGGGCGGCAAGTCCACGCCGCTGGCCAAGCTGGCCGAAAGCGGCGAAATCGTGGGCGAGGACGCCATCGAATTCGGCAAGCTGGACAAGGAATTCCAGCAATCGACCTTCGGTGCGCATTTCGTCGAAGTGGGCGTGGACGCGGCCACCGGCGAAACCCGCGTGCGGCGCATGCTGGCCGTGTGCGCGGCCGGGCGCATCCTCAACCCCAAGTCGGCGCGCAGCCAGGTGATCGGCGCCATGACCATGGGCGTGGGCGCCGCGCTGATGGAGCACCTGGCGCTGGACAAGCGCCACGGCTTCTTTGTCAACCACGACCTGGCCGGTTACGAAGTGCCGGTGCACGCCGACATACCGCACCAGGATGTGATCTTCCTGGATGAAACCGACCCCATTTCCTCGCCCATGAAGGCCAAGGGGGTGGGCGAGCTGGGCATCTGCGGGGTCGGTGCGGCGGTGGCCAACGCCATCTACAACGCCAGCGGGGTGCGGGTGCGGGATTATCCCATTACGCTGGACAAGCTGCTGGCGCGAATGCCGGCCTACACTTAAAGCCGGTCTGGGGTGATAATGGCGGTTCCGGCGCCGCCTTTACACTTCATCTATGGAATCAAGCATCACCCCAGGCCTGTTGATCCTGCATGGCAACCAGATGGAATTGCTGCGCGCGGCCGTGTTCCAGTGGCTGCGCAACCATCCGCTGGCGCCGCTGGAGTCCGACATTTTCCTGGTGCAGTCGAACGGCGTGGCCGAATGGCTGAAAATTGCGCTGGCCGAGGAAATGGGCGTGTGCGCCGCCAACCGCGTGGCGCTGCCGGCGCGCTTCCTGTGGGAGACTTACCGCGGGATGCTGGGGCGCGACCGGGTGCCGCGCATTTCCGCTTTCGACAAAGGGCCGCTGACCTGGCGCCTGATGCGCTTGCTGCCTACGCTGCTGGCCGACGAGGTGTTCGCGCCGCTGCGCCACTTCCTCGGCGACGGCGACCCGGAACGCCGGCTGCAGCTGGCCGAACGCCTGGCCGACTTGTTCGACCAGTACCAGGTCTACCGCGCCGACTGGCTCACCGACTGGGCCGAAGGGCGCGACGCGCTGCGCACGGCGCGCGGCGAGAGCATCCCGCTGGCGCCGGACCAGCAATGGCAGGGCGCGTTGTGGCGCGCAGTGATCGCCAGCGTGCCGGAGCAGGATCGCGGGCTGGGGCGCGCCACCGTGCACACCGAGTTCGTGCTGGCCGCCGAGCGCGGCGAACAGCCGCAGGGCAAGCTGCCGCGCCGCATCGTGCTGTTCGGCGTGTCGGCGCTGCCGTACCAGACCTTGCAGGCGCTGGCCTCGCTGGCGCGCTACACGCAGGTGGTGCTGGCGGTGCCCAATCCCTGCCAGTTCTACTGGGGCGACATCATCGAAGGGCGCGATCTGCTGCGTTCGGCGCATCGCCGGCAGCAGCTGCGCAACGGCGTGGACCTGGGACTGATTCCGCTGGAGGAACTGCACGCGCACAGCCACCCGCTGCTGGCGAGCTGGGGCCGCCAGGGGCGCGACTTCGTGCGCATGCTGGACGAGTTCGACGCGGCTGCCAACGAGGCAGCGCAGCTGGCGCAGGAACGCGGCGACGGTGGCGCCTTGGCGCCGCTGCGGGTGGACCTGTTCAGCGACGGCGACGGCGACACCATGCTGGCGCAGATGCAGGCCGCGGTGCGCGACCTGCTGCCGCTGTCCGACCACCACTACCCGCAGCCGCCGGACGATGACCGCTCCATCGAGCTGCACGTGGCGCACAGCGTGCAGCGCGAAGTGGAAGTGCTGCACGACCAGCTGCTGGCCATGTTCGCCGCCGCCCAGCACACAGACCGCCCGCTGCGTCCGCGCGACGTGGTGGTGATGGTGCCGGATATCGACGTCTTCAGCGCAGCCATCCACGCCGTCTTCGCGCAGCACAAGCGCAGCGACCCGCGCTACATCCCGTTCGAAATCGGCGACGTGAACGACCGCAGCGTGAATCCGCTGCTGGTGGCGCTGGAATGGCTGCTGCGCCTGCCGCAGCAGCGTTGCCGGCAGAGCGAGGTGCGCGACTTGCTGGACGTGCCTGCGCTGGCGGCCCGTTTCGGCCTGGAGGAAGAAGACCTGCCCACGCTGGGCCTGTGGATCGAGGGCGCCGGCGTGCGCTGGGGCCTGGACCAGCAGCACCGCGCCGGCCTGGGCCTGGCGCCGGCCGGCGAGCAGAATGCGTGGATCTTCGGCGTGCGGCGCATGCTGCTCGGCTACGCCAGCGGCAGGGACACGGCCTTCAGCGGCATCGAATCGTACGGCGAAGTAGGCGGGCTGGACGCCGCGCTGGCCGGCTCGCTGGCGCAACTGGTGGAAGCCTTGCTGCACTGGCGCGCCTTGCTGGCGCAGCCGCGTTCCCCTGCTGAATGGGGCGTGCAGGCGCGCGCGCTGCTGGCGGCCTTCTTCAACGCGCGCGAGGAGGGCGACCGCCTGACTTTGGCACTGCTGGACGACACACTGAACCGCTGGCTGGAGACCTGCGAAGGCGCGGGCTTCGACGAAGCGGTGCCGCTGGCGGTGCTGCGCGAGTCCTGGCTCGGCGCGCTGGACGAGCCGACGCTGGACCACCAGTTCGTGTCTGGCGGCGTCACCTTCTGCACCTTGATGCCGATGCGCGCGGTGCCGTTCCGCGTGGTCTGCCTGCTGGGCATGAACGACGGCGACTTCCCGCGCCGCGCCCGCAAGGCCGACTTCGACCTGCTGGCGCTGCCCGGCATGGCCCGTCCGGGCGACCGCTCGCGCCGCGACGATGACCGCTACCTGATGCTGGAAGCGGTACTGGCCGCGCGCGACAAGCTGTACCTCAGCTGGGTGGGCCGCCATGTGCGCGACAACAGCGAACAGCCGCCGTCGGTGCTGGTGGCGCAGCTGTGCGACTACCTGAAGGCCGGCTGGCATGTGGACTTGGCCGCGCGCACCACCGAACACGCCCTGCAGCCCTTCAGCCGCCGCTACTTCGAAGCCGGCGGCCTGCTGACCTACGCCGGCGAATGGCGCACCGCGCACACCGCCGCACCGGCGTCCGCGTCCGATGCCGGCGGCGCCGCGCCAGGCGCCCGCGCAGCTGCCGGTACCGCCGCGCCTGACGCCGGCGCCGATGCCGCCGCGCCGTCCGTGACCGCCGGCATTCCGCCCTACGAGCTCGAACCCAGTTTCCGCCTGCGCCTGAACAACCTGGCCAGCTTCATGCGCCAGCCGGTGCGCTACTTCTTCCGCCAGCGCCTGGGCGTGATGTTCGCCGAAGCGGCGGTGGTGGGCGAGGACGAGGAACCGTTCGCCCTGAATGCGCTGCAGCGCTACCAGCTGGAAGACCTGATGCTGGACGACAGCGGCGAACCTGAACCGATGGCCGATGTGCGCGCCAACCTCACCGAGCGCGCCGAGCAGCTGGGCCGCGAAGGCCGCTTGCCGATAGGCCTGATCGGCAAGCAGGAACAGGCCAAACTGGTCGACGCCCTGGTACCGGTGCGCACCGCGTGGCTGCAGCTGTGCGCCCGCTACCCGCTGCCCGCGCCCAAACTTCCGGTCAGCCTGGAATTCGGCGCGGCGGGGGACAGCATCGTCCTGGAAGACTGGGTCGACCAGCTGCGCAGCAACGGCACCGACAAAGTCTGGCTGGCGCAAATCTCCTCCAAGGCCGCCACCAAGGCCAAGGATGAATACAAAGGCCGTGGCGACAAGCTCATTCTTATGTGGCTGCGTCAGCTGGCCGCCGCCGCGCAAGGCGAATCCGTTACCGGCTACCTGGCCGCGCGCGACGTGATCGTCAAGATGGACCCGCTCGGCTTGCAGCACGCGCGCGAAACGCTGGCCCGCGTGGTCGCCATCTGGCGCGACGGCATGAACCGCCCATTGCCCACCGCCTGCAAGACCGGCCTGGCGCTGGTGCAGGGCGGCGACCCGCGCGCCACGTACGACGGCGGCTTTGAAGTGAACGGCGAGAGCGACGACCTGTGCCTGGCCCGCCTGTGGCCGGACTTCGCGGCGCTGGCCGGCGAAGCCGAATGGGCCGACGTCGCGCAGGAACTCTACGGCCCGCTGGCCGAATGGATGGCGCAGCAAATAACGATAACGCCCATCGCAGGCGAGGACGAATAATGAGCTTGCTCGCACCACTGACTTTCCCGCTGCACGGCTCGCGGCTGATCGAAGCCAGCGCCGGCACCGGCAAAACCTGGACCATCGCCGCATTGTATGTGCGGCTGGTGCTGGGCCACGGCGGCGAGCATGCCTACCGCCGTCCGCTGCTGCCGGCCGATATCCTGGTAATGACCTTTACCCGCGCCGCCACGCGCGAACTGTCCAACCGCGTGCGCGAGCGGCTGATTGAAGCGGCGGCCTACTTCCGTGGCCAGTCCGATAAACAGGACGGCTACCTGGACGCCCTGCTCGACTCGTATCCCTCGCACGAAGCGCGCCAGCAGGCCGCGCACCGGCTCATGCTGGCTGCCGAGACCATGGACGAAGCGGCCATCTTCACCATCGACGCCTGGTGCCAGCGCATGCTGCGCGAGCACGCTTTCGACAGCGGCAGCCTGTTCGACGAGGAACTGGTGGGCGACGAGGGCGCGCTGTTCGAGGACGCCGCGCACGACTACTGGCGCCAGCACGTCTATCCCTTGAAGGAAGCTGCGCTGGAGCAGTTGCTGGGCTGCTGGCCGGACGTGGAAGCGCTCAAGCGCAGCGTGCGCGAACTGTCGCGCCGCAGCGAGTTCGTCGCCGAGGCGGATAGCGAGCATACCGCGCAGCCGGGCCTGCCATCGCAGCCAGAACCGCTGGACGCGCTGATCGCGCGCGTGCTGCGCTTCCAGCGCTCCCAGCTGCTGGAGCTGAAAGACGGCTGGGGCGAGCGCGCCAACCGCATGGAGCAGTGGATCGCGCAGCAGCGCGAAGCCGCGCCCAAGTGCTTCAACGGCGTGAAGATGAAACCGGAAACACTGGTCAAATGGTTCGACGGCTTGCGCGCGTGGGCCCAGGACGACTATCAGGTCTTGCCCGACATCAGCGACACGGCCTGGCGCCGCCTGACCCCTGACGGCATCGCCGATGCTTGCGCCAAGGGCTACAGCCCGGCGGTGCCGGACGACTTCGACGCCACCGCGCTGCTGGCGGCCGGCCTGAAAGAGATCGAGCCGCTGGCGCACCCGCTGTACCGCCACGCGGCAGCGGCCATCGCCCGCCGCATGGCGGAACTGAAGCGCCGCACGCGCCAGTTCGGCTTTGCCGACATGCTGGAACGCCTGCGCGCCGCGCTGCTGGGCGAGAACGGCGCCGCGCTGCGCAAGCGCATCACCGAGCAGTACCCGGTGGCCATGGTGGACGAATTCCAGGATACCGCGCCGATCCAGTACCAGATCTTCGACCTGTTGTACCGCGTGGCGGCCAACGAAGCCGAGACCGGCCTGTTCCTGATCGGCGACCCCAAGCAGTCGATCTACGGCTTCCGTGGCGCCGACATCCACAGCTACCTGTCGGCGCGGCTGGCCACCGAAGGGCGGCACTACCAGCTGGGCACCAACTTCCGCTCCACGGCGGCGCTGGTGGCGGCGGTCAACCAGGTCTTCCTGCACGCCGAGGGGGCGGCCCCCGGCGAAGGCCTGGCGCGCGGAGCCTTCCGCTTCCGCAAGGCCGACGGCAGCAACCCGCTGCCCTTCGACGCGGTGGGCGCAAACGGACGCAAGGAGCGGCTGGTCGGCGCCGCCGGCCAGGTAGAGGCGCTGACGGTATCCTGCAGCGTGGCCGACGACATGAAGGCGGACGCCTACCGGGAATTTTTCGCCTGGCATTGCGCCGAGCACATCACCGCCATGCTGAACGACCCGCGCGCCGGATTCGACGGGCCGGACGGCTTCAAGCGCCTGCAGCCGGCCGACATCGCGGTGCTGGTGCGGGACGGCAAAGAGGCGGCGGCGATCCGGCGCGCGCTGCAACGGCGCAAGGTGATCAGCGTCTACCTGTCGGACAAGGATTCGGTGCTGGAGAGCGAGGAAGCGGGCGACGTGCTGCGCTGGCTGTCGGCGCTGGCCAATCCGCTGGACGGCGGCCTGGCGCGGGCCGCGTTCGCCACGCGCACGGCGGGCTTGCCGCTGGCCGAACTGGCGCGCCTGTCGGCCGACGAGCTGGCGTGGGAAGCGCGCGTGGAGCAGCTCAAGGCGCTGCACGTGGTGTGGCAGCGGCAGGGCGTGCTGGCCATGCTGCGCCGCTTCATCCACGAACTGAACCTGCCGGCCAGCTTGCTGGCGCAGGCGGGCGGCGAACGCCGGCTAACCAACCTGCTGCACCTGGCCGAACTGCTGCAGTCGGCCAGCCGCCAGCTCGACGGCGAGCAGGCGCTGATACGCTGGCTCGCCGAGCAGGTCGAGGGCGGCGGCGAGGGCGGCGACGAGCGGGTGCTGCGGCTGGAAAGCGACGCGGAGCTGGTGCAGGTGGTCACGGTGCACAAGTCCAAGGGCCTGGAGTATCCGCTGGTGTATCTGCCGTTCGCCACCACGGCGCGCAAGGTGGACCGGCGCAACCGCAGCTTCTTCGAATACACGGGAGAGGACGGCAAGCGCAGGATAGACATGTCGCTGTCGGACGAGGCGCTGGCGGCGGCGGAGGCGGCGCGGCTGGAAGAGGACTTGCGGCTACTGTACGTGGCGCTCACGCGTCCGCGCCATTTCCTGTGGCTGGGCGTGGCCGCGCGCGGCGCCAGCTTGCTGCACGACTCGGCGCTGGGCTATCTGCTGACCGGCGGCGAACCCTTGCCGGGGGCTGAGCTGCTGGCGCGCTGGGAACAGGTGAAAGGCGGTTGCGAGGCGATTTCCGTACGCGCGCTGGAGCAGGCCGGCGCGCTGACCATGCTGAACCGTGTCGAACAGCGCCCGGAGCTGGTCGAGGCGCAGCGCTTCGAGGGCGACTTCGAACGCGACTGGTCGGTCGGCAGCTTCACCTCGCTGGCGCGGCGCGGCAACGGCCCCGGCGCCGCAGCCTACGGCGGCGCGCATGCATCGGGCCACGGCGCATCGCTGGCCAGCACCGGCGCACCATCGGCCGCTGCCGGCGCGCCGTTCGACTCGCCGTTCGACACACCTGCCGGCGAACCGTTCGGCGCCGCCGGCCTGGCTGGCGGCCGCCACGTGCCGCGCAGCTCGGGCGAGGAAAAGCTGCTGGAAGGGCTGGACGCGCCGCCCATCCTGCGTCCCGAGGACGCCCCCTGGCACCGCTTCCCGCGCGGCTCGGTGCCCGGCAACTTCCTGCACGAGCAGCTGGAGTGGATGGGCCAGGAAGGCTTCGGCGAGGTGCACGATCCGCACTTCGACCAGCGCCTGTTACGCCGCATCGAGCGCGCCGGGTGGTCCAACCGCGCCGACGACACGCTGGCCTGGCTGCGCGCCATCGCCACGACGCCGCTGCCGCAACTCGGCGCGTCGCTGTCCGGCCTGCACGCCGTGCTGCCCGAGATGGAATTCTGGTTCCCCAGCGAGCGCCTCCGCACTGGCGCGCTGGACCGCCTGTGCCGGCGCCACCTGCTGTGCGGCGTGCCGCGCCCAACGCTGCCCGAGCGCCAGCTGCACGGCATGCTGAAAGGCTTCACCGACCTGGTGTTCGAGCACGAAGGGCGTTACTGGGTGCTGGACTACAAATCGAACGCGCTGGGCGCGGGCGACGCGGCCTACCAGACGCCGTCGCTGGCGGCCGGCATGGCCGAGCACCGCTATGACATCCAGGGCGCCATCTACATGCAGGCGCTGCACCGCCTGCTGCGCAACCGCATGGGCGAGGCCTACGATCCGGCCCAGCACCTGGGCGGCGCCATCTTCTTCTTCCTGCGCGGCGTGGGCAACGCGCACACGCGCGGCTGTTACCTGCTGGAGCCGGAGGCGGCCCTGCTGGACGGGCTGGACGAATTACTGAACGAGGCACCACAGCTTGGACACATCCATGAAACCTGACGCGCATGCCGCTACGCCGCAGGCCGCAGCAATGCAAGCGGCGGCGCTGCTGGAGCAGATCGACGCGCTGACCGAAGCGGGCCAACTGCGGCGCCTGAGCGGCGCCTTTGCGCGCTTTGTCGGCTCGCTGGGCCACAACTCGCCGCCGCTGATGCTGGCTTGCGTGCTGTTGTCCGAGCTGGAAGGGCGCGGCCACAGCTGCCTGCTGCTGTCCGAGCTGGCCGGCGACCCGCGCACCCTGCTGGGCTGGAACGAGGACGACTGGAGCGCCTTGCGCAACGCCGCCGGCGCGCTGCCCAAATCGGTCGCCGCCTGGCGCGCCATGCTCTACCAATGCGAGCAGGTCTGGCCGGTGCAGGACTTGGACTTCCAGCAGCCGCTGGTGCTGGACGGAGAACGCCTCTACCTGCGCCGCTACTGGCGCGACGAAACCACGGTGGCGCACGCGG
Organism: Massilia sp. Root351; assembly: GCF_001425045.1. Lineage (GTDB taxonomy): Bacteria > Pseudomonadota > Gammaproteobacteria > Burkholderiales > Burkholderiaceae_D > Rugamonas. Next base: position 189,769 of record NZ_LMDJ01000031.1, read on the forward strand.
TGCGCGAGCGCGCCGCCACGCCGCGCCTGGTGGACGTGGGACGGGTGCGCCACTGGCTGGATGTCCTGTTCGACCATGCGCCGCGCGAGGGCGGGCCGGACTGGCAGAAGATCGCCTGCGCGGCTGCCTTGCGCAGCAATCTTGGCATCATCACCGGCGGCCCGGGCACGGGCAAGACCTACACCGTCGCGCGCCTGTTGGCGCTGCTGTTCGCCACCGCCGGAGGCGGCGCGTCCGCGGCCGGCCTGCGCATAGCGCTGGCGGCGCCCACCGGCAAGGCCGCCGCGCGCCTCAAGCAGTCCATCGACCACGCGCTGGAGGACCTGGCCAGGCGCGTGCCCGAGCTGCACCTGCCGGAGCTGGCTGCCCGCATGGGCGTCGCGCGCACCTTGCACAGCCTGCTCGGCGCGCGGCCGGACACGCGCAGCTTCGTGCACCATCGCGGCAACCCGCTGGACGTGGACGTGCTGATCGTGGACGAGGCGTCGATGGTGCACCTGGAAATGATGGCCGTGCTGCTCGATGCGCTGCCTGCCAACGCGCGCTTGATCCTGCTGGGCGACAAGGACCAGCTGGCGTCGGTGGAAGCGGGCGCGGTGCTGGGCGACTTGTGCCACGACGCGCAGGCCGGCGGCTACAACGCCGCCACGGTGGACTACATCCGCGCCGCCACCGGCCAGGACATCCCGCCCGGCTTCCAGGGCGGCGCCGGTGCGCTGGCGCAGCAGACCGTGATGCTGCGCGAAAGCCGCCGTTTCGGCGGCCCGATCGGGCAACTGGCGCTGGCCGTCAATGCGGGCGACGCGCCAGCCGTGCGCGCCGTGCTGGGCGCCGACAGCGGCGGCAAGCTTGCATGGATCGACCCGGCGCAGCAGCAGGACGTGCTGCAGCTGGCCCTGTCCGGCCGTCCCGGCACGAATGGCGGCCACCAGTACGGCGGCTATCAGAATTATCTGCGCATGATCAAGTCCGCCGACGCCAGGCTGCTGGCCGAGCCGGGGCCGGCGCATGACGCGTGGGTGCTGGCAGTGCTGCGTAGCTTCGAAGCGTTCCGCATCCTGTGCGCGGTGCGCGAAGGGGAGTGGGGCGTGACCGGGCTGAACGACGCCATCGAACAGCGGCTGGAAGCGGCCGGTCTGCTGCGCAAGCGCAGCGAGTGGTACGTGGGGCGGCCTGTCATGGTTACCCGCAACGACTACGGCACCGGTGTTTTCAACGGCGACATCGGGCTGACCTTGCCCGACCCGGCGCGTCCCGGCTCGCTGCGCGTGTACTTCAGCGAGGGCGCCAGCATCCGCAGCGTGCTCGCCACGCGGCTGCGCCAGGTCGACACCGCGTTCGCCATGACGGTGCACAAATCGCAGGGATCGGAGTTCGCCCACACGGTGATGGTGCTGCCGCGCGAGGGCGGCGCTGTGCTGGCGCGCGAACTGGTCTACACCGGCATCACGCGCGCCAAGGAGCACTTCACGCTGTGCACCCCGTCGGCAGCGGTGCTGGACACCGCTATCGGACAGCGCACGCAGCGCGCCAGCGGCCTGCGCGCGCTGATCAGCGCATGATCAACGCTAAATCACCGCTAAAACAACACTTAAGCGGCGTCAGGACGCGCGGCGGCGGCGCGGATTCTTGGTGGCCGGCGCCTTTTTGCGGCTGGAGGCGCGCATCACGCGCGGCTTGGCCTCTTCTTCCGCGCCGGAGATGAAGCGGCGGATGTTGAAGGCGTCCATCAGCCGCGCCGAGTTGGCCTTGGCGTTCAGCAGCACCAGGGTGGCGTTCTTGCCGGCCGAGGTGATGCGCATGATCAGGCAGCGGCCCGCTTCCTCGGTGTAGCCGGTCTTGGACATGCCGATGTCCCAGCCCTTGGCGCCCACCAGGCGGTTAGTGTTGTGGTACTCCACCTTGCGGCCCTTGATGTTGATGATCTCGTTCTTGTCCGTCGTCATGCGGCGGATCGCCTCGTACTTGGAGGCGGCGGCGGCCATCTTCACCAGTTCGGAGGCGGTCGACTTGTTGTTCGGCGACAGGCCGGTGGGCTCCTCGATCACGGTCTGGGTCAGGCCCAGCGCGCGGATCTTGGCGTTGACGGCGGCCTTGAAGGCCGGCGTGCCGCCCGGGTAGGTGCGGCCCAGCGAGGCGGCGGCGCGGTTGTCCGAGGACATCAGCGCCAGCTGCAGCACGTCGCCGCGCGGAATGGCCGCGCCCACCGGCACGCGCGAGGTGCTGTGCTTGAGGGTGTCGACGTCTTCCTTGTCGATCTCGATTTCCTCATTCATGTCCTGCTTGGCGTCCAGCACCACCATGGCCGTCATCAGCTTGGTCAGCGAGGCGATCGGCACCACGGCGTTGGCATTCTTTTCCACCAGGATCTTGCCGGTGTCGTCTTCGACCACCAGCACCGACTGCGAGCCGAGCGGCATCGCCATAGCGGCGGCGCTCAAGGACATCAGCAGGGCTGCTACTGTTTTCTTGATCATTTTTGTCTTCGGAATGAGAGTATTCGGACGGGGGCGGCGGGATAGAATTTTACTATCTATGCGGCAACGTTTCCCCAGAATCGACAATACAGGAAATCGCGTAACTCGTCTATTGAATGTGAGGCGCACGCTTGAGCGGGCGCAAAAAAAAGCCCCGCAGAGCAACTGCGGGGCCGGGGTAGCGCGAACACGCTGGGCTAAGGCTTATTTCGTGGCGTAGATCTTGTCGAATTCACCACCATCGTCGAAGTGTTTCTTCTGCGCGGCGCGCCAGCCGCCGAACACCGTGTCCACGCTCAGCAGCGTGATCGGCTTGAAGGCGGCGGCGTACTTCTTGGCCACCGCTTCCGAGGTCGGGCGCAGGTGGTGCTTGGCCAGGATGTCCTGGCCGGCGTCGGAGTAGAGGAAGTTCAGGTAGGCGGTCGCTTCCTTGCGCAGGCCGCGCTTGTCGACCACCTTGTCCACCACCGCCACCGGCGATTCGGCCAGGATGGAGACGGCCGGGTAGACCACTTCGAAGTTGTCGCCGAATTCGCTGCTGACCAGCTGCACTTCGTTTTCAAACGTCACCAGCACGTCGCCGATCTGGCGCTGGGTGAAAGTGGTGGTGGCGGCGCGGCCGCCGGTGTCCATCACCGGCACGTTCTTGAAGATCTTGCCCACCAGCTCGCGCGCCTGCGCTTCGTTGCCGCCTTTTTTCAGCACCGAGCCCCATGCGGCCAGATAGGTGTAGCGGCCGTTGCCGGAAGTTTTAGGATTCGGGATCACCACCTTCACGTCCGGCTTGGCCAGGTCGGTCCAGTCCTTGATCTGCTTGGGATTGCCCTTGCGCACCAGGTAGACCACGGTGGAGTAGAACGGCGCGGCGCCGTGCGGGAACTTGGTTTTCCAGTCCGCCGCGACCAGGCCGCGGTCGGCCAGCAGGTCCACGTCGTTGGCCTGGTTCATCGTCACCACCGATGCTTTCAGGCCGTCGGCCACGGAGCGCGCCTGCTTGGACGAGCCGCCGTGCGACTGGTTTACGGTCAGCGTGACGCCGGTCTTCTTCTTATAGTCGGCGATGAAGGCCGGGTTGATATCCTTGAACACTTCGCGCATCACATCGTAGGAAACGTTCAGCAGCACGGGGTCGGCGGCCCAGGCATTGCCGGCCAGCGGCAGCGCGGCGGCGGCCACGGCAGCGAGGAAGAAACGGCGTGGCAGCTTGCCTGCACCTAATACGGAAATTTTCTTAGACATTATTGGCTCTCGTAAAAAACATATATGCATGGTCTATAATTCGGCCCGGAAAAGATACGAATTTTTCGTAATATGCTTAGACCGCAGCTGGCTTTCATGGTGCGGGTCGAGCGGCCCGACGGTTTTCTTACCGCTGGTGTATAGTCGGCCTGTGACGCCATGCGGCGGGTAATTTTTTTGAACACAATGAGTCTTGAAATTCGTATTGCTGCATCGGAAGACGCTTTTGCAGCGTGCAATGTGCTGCGCCGCTCCATTACCGAGTGCTGCGTGCTCGACCATAAGAACGACCCCGGCATCCTGGGCGCATGGCTGGGCAACAAGACCCCGCAGACCGTGGCGAGCTGGTTCGAATCCCCGACGAATTACTGCGTGGTGGCGCTCAAGGACGGCGAGGTGATCGGCGTGTCCCTGCTGACCGGCGCCGGCAAGCTGGCGCTGTGCTACCTGCTGCCGGAGGCGCGCGGCCAGGGCGCCGGCAAGGCCATGCTGGCCAAGGTGGAGGAAACCGCCTGCAACTGGGGCGTGAAGGCGGTGCAGCTGCACAGCACGGCCACCGGCGAGGAATTCTTCGCCAGCCAGGGCTATATCCGCTCCGGCCACGTGCGCTCGCCGTATGGCGTGGACACCATCTTTTTCTGGAAACAGCTCGACCGCAGCGCCGAGCCGGACGCCAGCCAGCGCAAGCGCTTCTGCAACTGCAACTCGGCCTGAGCCGCTCCCCCATGCCCGACATCACGGTCGCCCGCCAGGCTATCTTCCCGACCACGCTGTGGTCCTTCGATCTCACTTTCCTGCAGCAGCATTTCCCGCTCTGGCTGAACGCGGCGGGGCAGTGGCGCGCGGCCCAGCCGCAAGCGGCCGGCGGCAGCATGCGCCAGGGCTGGAACAGCGCGGCCACCTTGTTCGAGCAGCCGGTGTTCGCGCCGCTGCACGAGGCGGCGCAAGCCTGTTTCGGCCAGGCCTTGCAGGAAATGCAGCTGCCCGGCGCGGTGCGTTTCCGCATGGAGGCCTGGCTGGAGGTGCATGAGCGCGGCTGCTTCAACATGCCGCACATGCACGCCAACCGCTTGCTCAGTGGATGTTTTTATCTGCAGGTGCCGCAGCAGGCCGGGCCGCTGCTGTTCCGCGATCCGCGCCCGGCCGTTGCACTGGGGCAGGTGGCGGGACGCGGCGCCAACGGCGGCGGCCTGACGGGCTGTGCCGCATGCTGCACGCGATCAACTTCTTCCGCCAGGAAGACAGCGGTGGCGCCGACCTCTGCTTGAACGTGCATGACCGGCTGCTGAGCGCCGTCAGCAGCAACCACGGCTACGCATTCCAGCGCATCCTGGACGCGCTGGACTTGCCGATAGGCCGCATCGTGCTGCAGCTGCCGCCGGTGACGGCGCAGCAGGGCTGGCTGCTCAACTACGTGGCCGACAACTACCGCCGCAACGGCTTCCGTTTCGCGGTGAACGCCGCCAGCGCGCGCGAGGGCCTGCATCTGCTGGAACGGGTGCGGCCGGACGTGATCCGGCTCGACGCGGGCCAGCGCGCGGACCAGGGCAGCGTGCTGGCGTTGCTGGCGCAGGCCCGCCAAGCCGGTGCGCGCGTGGTCTTCAAGCGGGTGGAAACGGCGGAATCGCTGCTGGCGCTGCAGCGCATGGGCGACGTGTCGGGGCAGGCCTTGCTGGCGCAGGGCATGCTGCTGGACCCGCCGCGTACCGCGCTGGCGGCTGACGTGGCGCATGCCCATCCGTTCCATGCAGCCGGAGCGGGCGCCTGAGCGCTCCGGGCTTAAATTGGGTGCTTCACGGATGTCCGGCGTGATGTTGTCGCCGCACTAAAGTGCCATGCTCGTGTTCCGCAAAGGAAGGACCTTAAATTTTTCTTAAACCTGCGTCGTATACTTAAAGAGGTTTCTCAACTCCCCCTGCTATAGGCTATAGTAATCAATATCGTTACACTGGAATTGCTATGGCTACTCGCAGGAATTTTCTACAGACAGGATTCGGCCTGACGGCCGCAAGTTTCATCGGCGTGCCGCTGCTTGGCTGCGCGTCGCCGCCGGCCAAGGCCGTTGCCAAGGCCAGGCCGGCCGCGCAGCCGGCAATCAAGCCGGCCACCCAGCTGGCTGCGGCGGCGGCGCAGGCCGATCCGGATCTGGAGCCGCCGCCGGACATATTCGACGCCCAGCTGCTCGATATGGAGTTCTGGCTCAAGCCGCGCACCATCAGCGTGACCCGCCCGGCCAGCGGCGAGAAGGCCAGCCTGCTGTACTGGAAGGACGGCGAGATGATCGATGCGGCCTATCAGGAATTGTGCCACCTGCTGCGCGACGTCAACGGCAAGGAAACCGCACCCATCGATCCCAAGCTGCTGGAAACGCTGTGGGGCACGCAAGCCTTCGTGGCGCGCTACGGCATTGAAAGCCCGGTCGAGATCCTGTCGGGCTACCGCACGCCGGATTCGAACAAGCGCCTGATCGAACAGGGCGTGCCGGCCGCGCGCCAGTCGCTGCACATCCAGGGCAAGGCGGCCGATATCCGTATCCGCAACCTGAACGCCGAAGTGCTGGGCGGACTGGTGCGCAGCTTCCGCCAGGGCGGGGTCGGCTACTACTACCGCAACACGCCGCAGGGCGGCTGGATCCATGCGGACACGGGCCTGAAGCGCACCTGGAAAGGCTGACGTTTTTGCCGGGCCGGGTTACACTGCCGGATTCTTTTAGTTTTACCGACAGGAAATCCATGCAGGACGCAGTAGACAATATCGAAGCCAAGCCGCGCTTCCGCCCGGTGCCCTGGACCGCGCTCGAGAGCCCGGGCGACGTCGAGCTGTGGATCGAAGAGCACAACCTGGCGCTGAAGGAGCATATCGGTCCCAACGAGACCGGCTATGGCGTGTGCTTCACGCTGGCCGAGGGCGGCACCATCCACATGCAGACCAGCGCCGACGGCGCCATCATCCTCGACGTGGACGCCGAGGCCGAATGGGTGTCGCCGCTGATCGTGGCCATCGCCCAGGCCGAACCGCCGCAGGGATCGATGTGGGTGCTGCCGGACGACAAGCTGATCCAGCTGGTCATGGGCTTGAGCAGCCTGATCGCCAGTTCCATTCTGGTGGTGGGCCACAATTTCGGACGCGGCCAGCGCCGCCGCTACTAAACTTCATCACAAGGATAACCATGCGCACTTCCCGATCCTCTTTGAAACTGGCGGCGGCCTCCCTGTTGCTGGCGGCCGCTGCCGCAGCCGCGCCTGCGGGCGCCCACGCGGCCGACCTGCTGGAGACCGTCAAGGCGCGCGGCGCCATCAAAGTGGCGCTGGAAGGCACGTATCCGCCGTTTAACTACAAGGACCAGAAAAGCGGCGAACTGGCCGGTTTCGACGTCGACGTGGCCAAGCTGCTGGCCGCCAAGCTGGGCGTGAAGACCGAGTTCGTCACCTCGGAGTGGGCCAGCATCCTGGCCGGCCTGCAGGCCGGCAAGTACGACGTCATCGTGTCGCAGGTGACGGTCAACCCGAAGCGCGAGCAGGCCTTCGATTTCTCGGCGCCCTATGAGTATTCGATGCCGCAGCTGGTGGTGCGCAAGGACGAGAAGGCGCAGTACAGCACGCTGGCCGACCTGAAGGGCAAGCGCCTGGGCGTGGGGCAGGGCAGCGTGTACGAGCAGCAGGCCAAGGCCGTGCCCGGCATCGAGGTGCGCAGCTACCCGGCCGCGCCGGAGAACCTGCGCGACCTGGCCGTGGGCCGGGTCGACGCCGCGCTGAACGACAGCCTGATGACAGCGTATCTGCTGAAGACGTCGGACCTGCCGATCAAGGCCGGCGCCAAGGTCGGCAAGGTGGAAAAAGTGGCGGCCGCCTTCAAGAAGGGCAACCCGCAGTTCAAGGCCGCGATCGACAAGGCGCTGGCCGAGGCCGCCGCCGACGGCAGCCTGAAAGCCATTTCGGTGAAATGGTTCGGGGTGGACGTCAGCAAGGCGCCGTAAGCGATGGGGCTGCAGGAATTGCAGGAGCTGTTCCGCGAAGCGGGGCCGGTGATGCTGACCGGCGCCGGCTACACGCTGGCGTACGCGGTGGCCGCCATGCTGGGCGGCCTGCTGCTCGGTTTCCCCACCGCCGTGGCGCGCATCCTGCCGTGGAAGCTGCTGGCCTGGCCGGCCGGGCTGTATGTCAGCGTGATGCGCGGCACGCCGCTGCTGGTGCAAATGTTCGTCATCTATTACGGCCTGCCCAGCGTGGGTATCGAATTCACGCCGGTCACGGCCGGCATCCTGGCGCTGAGCCTGAACGCCGGCGCCTACCTGTCCGAGAGCCTGCGCGGCGCCATCCAGAGCGTGGCGCGCGGCCAGTGGTGGGCCAGCTACAGCCTGGGCCTGGGCTATTGGCGCACCTTGTACCACGTGGTGCTGCCGCAGGCGCTGCGGGTGGCGGTGCCGTCCATGAGCAACACCTTGATCAGCCTGATCAAGGACACCTCGCTGGTGTCGGTCATCACCATGACCGAGCTGATGCTCACCACCAAGGAACTGATCGCCACCACCTTCCAGCCGCTGCCGCTGTACCTGGCGGCGGCGGCCATCTACTGGCTGCTCAGCCTGGGCTTTGAAACGCTGCAGCGGCGCGCCGAGCGGCACCTGAACCGGGCCCACGCACGCTAGGCCGGGCGGCGCCTGGCGCCGCCGGACGCTCGACATTGCAAATGAGACATGCTAGTCTAGAATCGCGTTCGGCCACTGCCTGGCCATTGCGACCAAGGGTGACATGGATAAGGATATGCAAGCTCCCACCGCCGGGGGCGCCGAAGCCGCGCCGGCCGCCGGCGCGCCGCCGGGCGGCCTGGCCGGTTTGCACGCGCCGGCGTGGCATGCCTTGCCCGCGCTGGCCTCGCTGGCGGTGCAGCCGGCCGGCGGCGCCCAGTTAGGCGCGGACGAACTGGCGCTGAGCCCGGAACGCCTGCGCTACGAGCAGGAGCAGGGCTATTTCAACGACATCTATCTGCTGGCCCCGGTGGGCTATTTCGTGCTGGCGTTCGACACCACCGTGCTGCAGATGAACCTGGTGGGCGCCGACCTGCTGGGCCTGCCGCGCAACAATCCCGCCCGGGTCAAGTTCCGCCACTTCGTGGCGCCGCGCTTCATGGCCGATTTCGACGCCTTCGTGCAAAGCGCGCTCAATACCAGCGCGGTGCAGCGCTGCGACCTGCAGATGACGCGCGGCCGGCCAGGCGAACAGGGCTATCCGGTCACGCTGCGCGCCAGCGCCGACGGCAGCGGCCAGGCGTTCCGGGTGGTGCTGGAACTGGCCGAAGGCAAGCTGGCCGCGCTCGAGCACAGCGAGGAGCGCTTCCGCCGCATCGTGCACAGCGCCGACGAGGGCATCTGGGAGATCGACGCGCAGTCGCGCACCTCCTTCGTCAATCCCAAGATGGCCAGCATGCTGGGCTACGCCATCGAAGACATGGTCGATCGGCCGCTGATGGCCTTTATGGACGACGAGGGCCGCGCCATCCTCGAGCGCAACATCGCGCAGCGCCAGCAGGGCCTGCGCGAGCGCCACGAGTTCAAGTTCCTCCGCAGCGATGGCGCGCCGCTGTGGGCCACCCTGGCCACCAACCCCATCTTCGACGCCGAGGGCGGCTACCTGGGCGCGCTGGCGCTGGTGACCGACATTTCCGAGCGCAAGCAGTCGTCCGACCTGATCTGGCAGCAGGCCAACTTCGACGCCCTCACGGCGCTGCCCAACCGCCACATGTTCCAGGACCGGCTGGGCCAGGAAATCAAGAAGGCCAGGCGCGAAGGCATGCAGCTGGCGCTGCTGTTCATCGACCTGGACCAGTTCAAGCAGGTCAACGACAGCCTGGGCCATGACAAGGGCGACGCGCTGCTGGTGCAGGCGGCGGCCCGCATCGCCGGCTGCGTGCGCGCCTCGGACACGCTGGCGCGCCTGGGCGGGGACGAATTCACCGTGATCCTGGCCGGGCTGGAGCAGCTGGCCAGCGTGGAGCGGGTGGCGCAGGAGATCGTCCGCGCGCTGGGCGAGCCGTTCGAGCTGGACGGCGACAGCGGCGTGGTGTCGGCCAGCGTCGGCATCGCCTGCTACCCGGCCGACGCGCAGGCGCCGCAGGAGCTGCTCAAGCATGCCGACCAGGCCATGTACGCGGCCAAGCAGGCCGGCCGCAGCCGCTACCACTATTTCACCCAGGACCTGCAGCTGGCCGCGCAGCAGCGCCAACGGCTGGCGGCCGACTTGCGCGGCGCGCTGGCGGCGGCGCAGTTCGAGCTGGTGTACCAGCCCATCGTCAACCTGGCCAGCGGCGCCATCGAGCGCGCCGAGGCGCTGCTGCGCTGGCGCCATCCGCAGCGCGGGCTGCTGCAGCCGGACGCTTTTATCGCCCAGGCCGAGCACAGCGGCCTGATGGGTGAAATCGGCGACTGGGTGTTCCGCCGCGCGGCCGACCAGGCGCGCCAGTGGCAGGATCAGCTGGGGCGGCCGTTCCAGATCAGCGTGAACCAGTCGCCGGGGCAGCTGCGCGGCGACCCCGGCTGGTCCGAGGGCTGGCCGGCCTATGTGGCGGCGCTGCAGCTGGCGCCGCGCAGCATTGTCATCGATGTCACCGAGGGCATCTTGCTGGACGGCGCGGCCGAGGTGCTGCGGCGCCTGCGCAGCTACCGCGCCATGGGCCTGCAGGTGGCGCTGGACGACTTCGGCACCGGCTACGCGTCGCTGACCCACCTGAAGAAGTTCGACATCGATTTCCTCAAGCTGGACCGGGTGTTCGTGCAGGACATGGCGGGCGACTCGGGCGACCTGGCGCTGTGCGAGGCCATCATCGTGATGGCGCACAAGCTGGGGCTGAAGGTGGTGGCCGAAGGGGTGGAAACGGCAGCCCAGCACGCGCTGCTGGTGCAGGCCGGCTGCGACTATGCGCAAGGCTATGTGTTCGCGCACGCGCTGGCGCCGGACGCGTTGATCGCGCTGGCGCGGCGCGGCACGGCGCTGCCGGAACGGTAGGGGGCGGCTTAGCGCAGGCCCAGCAGGGCCATCACGCGTTCGCGGTTGATGCCGGTCAGCGCCGAGGTCAGGCTCAGCAGGGAAGCGTAGCTGGGCTCGTTGGCCGCCACCACGAAGTTCTGCGCCGCCTGGTCCATGCCGGCCGCGCTCACTTGCGGCATGGCCGACGCGGCGCGCGCGCTGGCGTCGCTCAGGGCCAGGTTGACCTTGGCCAGCGCCGCTTCCACATGGCTCAGCGCCTGGATCACCTGGCTCAAGGTCTGGCGGATCGCTTCGGCGTCGCTGGTGCTCCAGGTTTCCGGCGCGATGGCCGGCGCTTCCGGCTCGGCGCGCACGCGGTGCAGCTGGCCGGTGGGGAAGCGGATGCCGCCGCCCTGGATGGCCATGGTGTCGCGCACGCTGGCCCAGGCCGACTCGGGCACGGCGAATTCGAGGTCGCCATTGTCGCCCAGGCCGACGCTGATGTTGACCGGCACCAGCGCCTGGTTGAAGCGCTGCACGATTTCCTGGTCCGACAGGCCCGGCTCCAGCGCCACCGAGCGCAGCCCGGCGGCGCCGCCGCCGACCGCGATGGCCAGCGTTTCGCGCGCGCCGCTGCGCAGGTTGGCCATATTCATGCCGCGCACCTTGAAGCGCTGCAGGGACTGGCTGGCGTTGTAGCCGAGCTGGCTGTCCAGCGTGCCTCCCGAGGCGTCCTGGCGGTTGCGCCAGGTGTCGTTGAACTGGCGCACGCGCGCCTCCACCTGGCCGTCGCGGCCGGCGCGGCTGGCCAGCTTGGCGCTCAGCTCGGCTTTCAGCATGCGCAGCTGGGCCGCGCTCTGCTCCAGGAAGTCGACCGCCTGCTGGGCGCCCGAGATGTCGCTCTGCAGCGGACCGTCCCAGTTGCTCACGCCGCGCCGCGCCACCGGCGCGGGCGCACCGGCCGCACCGGCTTCAGGCGTGCCTACCGGCGCCGCCAGCCTGGTCTCGTCGACCTTGCCGGTGGAGCTGGTATTGCCGGCGGCGAGGCCGCTGGAACTGGGGCGTGGAGCGATTTGCATGCGGAGTGGACGGCGTCAGTTAGAGTACGTTAAACAGCGACAGGTTGCTGACCTTGGCATACGCCTTGTAAGTGGATTGTAACGCAACCGTATAACCGTTCAACTCGGTTGCCGCCAGGCCGTAGTCCAGCTTGCCGATATCGGTCAGCGCCATCTGGTTCGACAGGCTGACGTTGGTGTGGTTGTCGTACAGCGTGGCCAGGATGTTCTGGGCGCCGCCGAAGGTGGCGATCTTGCCCGACACCAGGGTCAGGCCGTCGTCCGAGCCGGTCAGGGCGCTGCTCAGCAGCGCGCGGAAGGCCGGGTCGTTGGGCGTCACGCCCGGCACCGTCAGGCCGTCCAGCACCGCGTCGATCTGGTTCAGGTACACTTCCAGGCCCTGGGCGTCGACGTTGGCGGTCTGCGAGATGCCGTTGCCCACCACCACCTGCTGCTTGCCGTTGTTGCCGGTGAAAGTGTAGCGCGCGCCGGCCGCGGCGGCCGCGTCGTAGCTCACCGACGGCGTGCTGGTGAGCGTGCCGGAGAAGATGTAGCGGCCTTCCTGGTCCTTGGTGTTGGCGCTGTACAGGATGCTCTCGCGGATCGATTCGAGCGAGGTCACCATGGACTGCAGGTCGTCGGCCGTGGTGCTGCCGCCGTCCAGCGCCCACACGAACAGGTCGCGCGCGTCGTTGATGTCGCGCACCACGCTGCTCAGGTAGGTTTCGTTCTTTTGCAGGCGGATCTGCACCGCGTCGATATTCTCGCGGTACTGGCCGACGATGGCTTCCTCGCGGTTCAGGCGCGAAATGCGCACGTTCGAGACCGGGTCGTCGGACGGCACCTGGATGCGCGAGCCCGACGCCATCTGCTGCGACAGGCGGGTCAGCGCGTCCTGATTCATCATCAGCGAGCGGTTCATCGTGGCTTGCGATTGGGAAGTGGCGATGCGCATGGCGATCCTCTTAGTTGAACATCGCCAGCGTGGCGTCGAACAGGCTGTTGGCCACGGCGATCACTTTCATGTTCGCCTGGTACATATTCTGGAATTCCACCAGGTTGATTGCTTCCTCGTCCTGGTTTACGCCACTGGTCGATTTCCAGTCATCCTCGGCCTGCTGGCGGATGGTGGTGGCCGTTTTCAGCAGCGCCTGGTTCTGCTGGCTGTCGATGCCCAGCTTGCCCACCAGCTGGGTGTCGGCGTCGCCCAGCAGCACCGAGCCGACCGAGGTCAGCGTCACGGGCTGGTTCTTGATGCCGATCAGCAGCTGCAGGTTGGCGTTGTCGCCCGGCGTGCCGTCGGCCGAGAAGGCCAGGTCGGCGGCCAGGAAGGCGGGGTCGATCTGCAGCATGCCGGTGGTGCTGGCCGCGTCGAAGGTAAACAGCGGCTTGCCGGGATTGCCGGCCGAGTCGAAGCCGAGGCCGAGCTGGGTGTTGATCTTGTCGGCCATCTGCGAGGCCATGTCCTGGATCGACTTTTGCAGCGGCTCCAGCACGTTCTTGTCGTAGGCCGACAAGCCGCCCATCTGGCCGCCCACCTTGGTGTCGTCGAGCTGGAACTTGGACTGGGCGAAGGTCAGCGTCAGCACCGGGCTGCCGCTGGTGCTGTCGATGGCGATGGTGCTGGCCAGGTTGCCCACCACCAGCGGCTGGCCGCTGCGCAGCGACACGCTGCGCGAGCCGTCCGGCTGGTCGATCACCTCGATTGCCGCCATCGAGGCCAGCTGGTCGATCGCCATGTCGCGCTCGTCGATCAGGGCCGACACATTGGTGCCGGTGGCCGAGGCGCCGGTGATGCGCGCGTTCAGGGCGGCGATGCCGGCCATGCTCTGGTTCATCGACGGCATCAGCGCGTCGCGCTGCTGGCGCACCGACAGGCGCTGGTTGGCCGTCACGTTGTAAATGCTGTTGAAGTGCTGCGACATGGAATTGGCCGCCGTCACCACCGCCTGGCGCAGCGGGGTCGAGGTCGGATCCACGCCGGCCGCGTTAAGGGCCTTGAAGAACTCGTCGACGCCGTTGCTCAGGCCGGACTTGTCGTCGCCCATCACGCGTTCGATCTGCGACAGGTAGGGCTGGGTCTGGCTGTGGGCGCCCAGGTCGGACGCCGCGCGCCACATCTGCTGGCTCTTGTAGGAATCGGAGAAACGCAGCAGGCCGCCGATTTCCACGCCGTTGCCGGCCTGTTTGGAACCGAGGCCGGGCGCCATGGCGTTGAGCAGCACACCCTGGCGGGTATAGCCCTTGGTTTGCAGATTGGCAAGGTTCTGGCTGGTGGTGTGGATCGCCGCTTGGGCTGCGTTCGAACCGGACAGCGCGTTGCTGAGTATGCTCATTGGTGCTGGTCTTTCCTGGTGTAGGCGGGGACCAGTTGCTTTAAAGCATCTTCACTGGTCCGTTAACTGATAAAGGCGACCACTTTCCGCGCCGCATTAAATGGTTTTGGCTTTATTTGCCGGCGCCAGCGGCATCGGCGTGCCCGGCAGCTGCGGCGCCACCGGCGCGGCCGCAGGCAGCAGCTGGCGCAGGATGGCGTCGGCCACGCCGAAGGCGCGCTGGCCGGCCATCTGGTCGGCCACCAGGTTGTCGGCCATGTCCAGCATGTCGCGGTTGATGCTGTCCTTGCGCTCCTCGTCCTTCAGCGCCTCGGTCGAGGTGCGCATGCGGTGCAGCATGTCGCCGATGAAGAACGATTCGAACTTGACGGCCGCCTCGGTGGCCTTGGCGCGGTAATGGGCGTCGGCCGGGTCGGCCGGGGCGGCCTCGGCCGCCGGCGCCGACAGCGCGGGGCGGGTGGCCGGGCCGATGTCGAGCTGGCGCGGCAGGATGGGGGCGAGGTTGGGCGTGAGGCGGTCCATGGTGCTTTCCGTTAGATGACGACCAGTTCGCCTTCGATGGCGCCGGCCTGGTCCAGCGCCTGCAGGATGGCCATGATGTCGTCCGGCGAGGCGCCCAGCGCATTGACGGTGTCGATGATGGTTTGCAGCTTGGCGCCGGCCGGCCACTTGAACATCTGGCCCGAGCCCTGGTCCACGCTGACGGCCGACTGCGGCGTGACCTGGGTGCTGCCCTGGGCGAAGGCGTTCGGCTGGCTGACCTTGCTGCTTTCCGAAATCACTACCTTCAGCGAACCGTGCGTGACGGCGGCGGCGCGCACGCGCAGGCCGTCGGCGATCACCACGGTGCCGGTGCGCGAGTTGAACACCACTTTCGGGTTGTTGTCGCCCACTTCGATGGCCAGGCTTTCCAGCTTGGCCATGAAGGCCACGCGCTGGGTCGGGTTTTCCGGCGCTACCACGTCCACGCTGGTGGCGTCGGTGGTGCTGGCGATCTCGCCGAATTTCCTGTTGATCGACTCCACGATGTTGGTGGCGGTCTGGAAATGCGGATGGCGCAGCGACAGGCGCACGGTCGGCCTGGTGGCGAAGTCGGTGGCGATCTCGCGCTCGATGGTGGCGCCGTTCGGCACCCGGCCCGAGGTGGGGGTGTTGACCGTCACCGACGAGCCGCTCTTGCCGGCGGCCGACAGGCCGCCCACCACCACGTTGCCCTGGGCCAGCGCGTAGACTTCATTGTCGGCCGCGCGCAGCGGCGTGAGCAGCAGGGCGCCGCCGCGCAGGCTCTTGGCGTCGCCCAGCGAGGACACCGTGATGTCGATCGCCTGGCCGCGCCGGTAGCCGGGCGGGAACACCGCGCTGACCATGACGGTGGCCACGTTCTTGCTCTTGGCGTCGGTGCCGTCCGGCACCTTGACGCCGAACTGCTTGAGCATATTGATCACGGACTGGCTGGAGAACTTGACCTGGGTCGAGTCGCCGCTGCCGTTCAGGCCCACCACCAGGCCGTAGCCCACCAGCGGGTTCTCGCGCACGCCTTCGATGCTGACCAGGTTGCGCAGGGTTTGCGCGGCCTGGGCCTGCAGGGGCAGTGCGCTCAGCAGCGCGGCGCAGGCGAAGGCGAGGGCGGCGCCGGCGGAAAGGAAAGGAGTGCGGACAGGAGTGCGGCGCATGGTGCCACCTTAGAAAGGCATGTAGGGACTGGCGAAAAAGCGCGTCAGCCAGCCGGGGGAATTGGCGTCGGCCAGCGTGCCCTGGCCGGAATAGGCGATGCGGGCGTTGGCGATGCGCAGCGAGGAGACGCGGTTGTCGGCGTCGATGTCGGCTGCGCGCACATAGCCGCGCAGGCGCACGAATTCCTCGCCCTGGTTCAGGGTCAGCATTTTTTCACCGGCCAGGCGCAGCAGGCCGTTCGGCATGACTTCCTGCACGATCACGGTGATGGCGCCGGACAGCGCGTTCTGCTGGGTGCTGGTGGCGTCGCCCTCGAAGGAGCGGCCCGCGTTCAGGTCGATGCCCGCTTTCGGGTAGGTCTTGCCCAGCAGGCTGGGCGCGGCCACGTTGATGCCGGAATCCTTCTTGAAGGAGGTGCCGGCGCTCTTCGAGGCCTGGGTGGTTTCTTCCAGCAGCACGGTGACCACGTCGCCGACGCGGAAGGCGCGGCTGTCCGAGGTCAGCGACAGGCCGGCGTCGGCGGCGTAGACGCCGCCCGCGGTGCCGCGCGGCGCGGCCGAGCGCGCCATGGTGGGCGCGTCGTCGAAGGGGCCCGGCCGGACCACAGGCGGCTGGACGACGGCGCAGCCGCCGAGCAGCAGCGCCAGGGCGGCGGGCAGGGCGGTTTTCATCAGCGCGCCGCCTGCGACAGGTATTGCAGCATGTTGTCGGCGGCGGTCAGCACCTTGGTGTTCATTTCATAGGTGCGCTGCGCGGCGATCATGTCCACCATTTCTTCCACCACCTGCACGTTGGAGCCTTCCAGCGCGCCCTGTTTCAGCTTGCCGAACTGGTCGGTGCCGGGATTGCCTTCGGTCGGCGCGCCGCTGGCGGCCGTCTCGGCGAACAGGTTCTCGCCCAGCGCCTGCAGGCCGGTCGGGTTGATGAAGGACGTCAAGGTCAGCTGGCCCAGCACGGCCGGGGTGGCGCTGCCGGCCACCACCGCCGAGACCACGCCGTTTTCACCGATGGTGACGGCGGTGGCGTTGGCCGGCACGGTGATCTGCGGCACCAGCGGCAGGCCGCTGCTGTTGACCAGGATGCCGTTCTGGTCCAGCTGCAGCTGGCCGGCGCGGGTGTAGGCCGCTTCGCCGTCCGGGCGGCGCACCTGGAAGAAGCCGTTGCCGTTGATGGCCACGTCGAGCGCATTGGTGGTGTTCTGGATATTGCCGTTGGTGAAAATCTTCTGCGTGCCCACCAGCTGCACGCCATTGCCCAGCTGCACGCCGGACGGCGCCAGCGTGTTGTTGTCGGCGCGCTGCGCGCCCGGCTGCTGCTCGATCGAATAGAACAGGTCCTGGAAGGCGACGCGGTCGCGCTTGAAGCCGACGGTGTTGGCGTTGGCCAGGTTGTTGGCGATGGTTTGCAGTTTCGCGTCCTGCGCCTGGACACCGGTCTTGCTGATCCACATTGCTGGATTCATGTTTGCTCCCTGTAAATTGGTGGACTCAGCCGCCGATCAGGCGGTTGCCGGCTTCGGCCATGCTGTCGCTGGCCTTGAACAGCTTCATCTGGATTTCAAAAGTGCGGTTCAAGCTCATGGTGGCCACCATTTCCTCGACCGCCGACACGTTGCTGCCTTCCAGGTGGCCGGCGCTGACCTTGACGGTGGCGTCGGTGGCCAGCAGCTGGCCGTCGCGCGCCGTCAGCAGGCCCGCTTCGTTCTTGGTCAGTTCCGACGCTTCGGCCTTGACCAGCTTGAGCTTGTCGACCACCTGCATCTGGGCCGAGCCCGGGGTCTGGATCGACACCGTGCCGTCCTGGCCGATCTGCACCTTGGTGTGGATCGGCAGCGTGATCGGGCCGCCTTCGCCCAGGATGGGCATGCCGCCCACCGTCATGGCGCCGTCGGCGTCCAGCGTGATGGCGCCGGCGCGGGTGTAGGCTTCGCCGGTCGGGCCCTGCACGGCGAAAAAGCCGTCGCCGGAAATGGCCACGTCCAGTTCGCGCCCGGTCGACTTGAGCGTGCCGCCGCGGGTGTTGACCGCGTTGGCCTGCATGTCGGCCATGTGGCGGTCGTCGTAGCCGTAGCCGCTCAGCGGGCGGGCGGTCGACAGTTCCAGGTTGGCCCGGAAGCCGGTGGTGTCCATGTTCGCCAGGTTGTTGGCGTGGACCTGTTGTCCGCGCAGCGCCCGCTCGGCGCCGCTCATGGCGGTGTAGATCAGTGCATCCATCTGTCGGCCGGTCCGGTTACAGCGCTTGCATCAGCGCTTGCATCATGGCGTTCTCGGTCTGGATGACCTTGGAGTTCGCCTGGTAGTTGCGCTGCGACGTCATCAGGCCCACCAGCTCGGAGGTGATGTCGACGTTGGACTGTTCCAGCGAGGTGGTGTTGAGCGCGCCGGTCATGCCGGTGCCCGGGGTGTTGTACAGCGGCGTGCCGGACTCGTTCGAGGCCAGCCAGCTGGTGTCGCTGATCGGCGTCAGTTCGCCCTCGGCGGGGAAGGTGGCCAGCACCACCTTGCCCACGGCCTGGCGCTGGTCGTTGGTGTACTTGGCGATCAGCGAGCCGTCTTTGGCCAGCTCGACGCCGATGTAGCTGCCGGCGGCGTAGCCGTCGGCCTTGTTGGTCGAGTTGGTCGCTTCGCCGGCCGACTGGGTGGTGCCGACGTAGTCGATATTGATGGCCAGGTCGGACGCGCCGGTGCTGACGAAGGCGTTGGTGACCGGGTCGTAGATTTGCGGCACCGACGCCGGCAGCGCGTACAGCACGGTGGCCGGATCGGTGACGGTGTCGAGCTGGCCCTTGGCGTCGAAGGTCAGGGTGTTGCCCGAACCGGCCACTTCCAGGCCGTTCAGCGTGTAGCGCACGCTGACGCTGTTGGGCGAAGTCTTGATGAAGTACTGGGTCAGCGTGTGCTGGTTGCCCTTGCTGTCATGCAGCACCGACACGCGCGACATATTGTAGGAATCGGACGGCGGGAAGGTTTGCGGGTTGGCCGTCAGGTCGGGCGGGGTGAAGGTGCCGGTGGGGACCTTCCAGTCGTCCGACAGGTTGCTGACATAGGCCAGCTTGCTGCTCGCCACGGCCGGGATCTGGCCGGTCGGGATGGTCAGGTCGCCCATCGGGCCCAGCGTGGTGGACGGCGGCGTCATGGTGTAGCCCTGCACTTTGCGGCCCGAAGCGTCGACCAGGTAGCCGTCCGCGTTGGCGTCGAAGATGCCGACGCGGGTGAAGTTCATCTGGCCCTGCGCGTCCTTGACGGTGAAGAAGCCGCGGCCGTTGATGGCCGCGTCCAGGCCGCGCCCGGTCGACACCACGCCGCCGTTGATGCCGATGCTCTGGGTGACCGAACCGATCTGCACGCCGGCCGCCTGCGTGCCCGCGTACTGCGAGGCGAAGTTGGCGCGGCTGGACTTGAAGCCGTAGGTGCCCGCATTGGCGATGTTGTTGGAGATGGTGCCCAGTTGCTCGTTGATGGCCTGGATGCCGGACAGTGCAATGTCGAAACTCATGGCGTCTACCTTTCGTGGGGGACTGCGTTAATTTGGTGAAGAGAAGCTGGCTAGGGGGCGGCGCCGGCTCAGTTGCTGGCCACCGTGGCGCCGGCGGACTTGCCGTTGAAGGCGGTGATCTTGGCCGGCGAGGTCTCGCCGACATTGGCCACGTTGAGCACCACCGCGCCGCCCGAGCCCAGGCGCACGCTGTTCAGGCGGCCCACCAGGTCGATGGCCGGATCTTCCTTGGTGCTGGTTTCGACGCGCATCTTGTAGGTGCCGGCCGGCAGGCCCATGGCTTGCGGATCGAGCGCGAACGGCACCGGGCCGCCGGACTGCGAGCCCAGCTCGACCTTGTGCTCGCGGCCGTCCAGGCCGGTCAGCACCAGCGTGGTCTTGCTGCTGCTGGCCTCGAGCGTGACCTCGCCCTGGACCTTGGCGCTGTCGAGCTGCACTTCGGTAGCGGTAACTTGCACATCGGAACCGACTTGCGCGCCCAGGGCCAGCACTTGCATGCTTTGCAGGATGCTGGCGTTGGCGCTGGTCAGGTTGCCCACGTTTTGCAGCGCCTCGGTCTGGGACAGCTGGGTCAGCTGGTTGATGAACTGGCTGGGGTCGGTGGGCGAGAGCGGATCCTGGTTCTGGATCTGGGCCACCAGCAGCTTGGTAAACATGGTCGACGTTTCGCTGCCGTTGGCCAGCGGATTGCTGCCGGCCGTGGTCGCCGCGGGGGTATTCGAGAAGAAATTGGTTTGCATGGCTTAACCTTCACCGAGTTTGAGCAGCGACTGCTGCATGGAGCGGATGCGACCCAGCACTTCCACATTGGTTTCAAAGGCGCGCGAGGCCGACATCATGTCGGTCATCTCGGCCACCTGGTTGACGTTGGGGTAGTACACCATGCCGTCGGCGTTGGCCAGCGGATTGCCCGGTTCGTACACCTTGCGCAGCGGCTCGCTGCTCTCGACCACGTCCAGCACCTGCACCCGGCCGCCGCTGTCGGCGTTGGCGCCTTCGTTCATCACGGCCGCGAACACCGGCTTGCGGGCGCGGTAGGTCTCGTTCTCGCTGCCGGCCACCGAATCGGCGTTGGCCAGGTTGCTGGCCACCGTGTTCAGGCGCACCGTCTGCGCCGCCATCGCCGAACCGGCGATCTGGGAAATATCCTTGAAGCTCATGTGAGGCGCCCTTACTGGCCGTTGATTGCTTTAGCCAGGCCCTTGAGCTTCATGTTGATGAAGGTCAGGCTGGTCTGGAAGTCGCTCGCGTTCTGCGAGAAGGCGGCCTGTTCCACGCCGATTTCGACGGTGTTGCCGTCGCGGGTCGGGTGGTAGGGCACGCGGTACAGGGCGTTGCCGTCCGAATCGAGTTCCGGCTCGCCCGTCTGCAGCGCCTGGCTCTGCGCCAGGGTGGCGGCGAAGTCCATGTCCTGCGCCTGGTAGCCGGGCGTGTTCTCGTTGGCGATGTTCGATGCCAGGATGCGCGTGCGCTCGGCACGCAAATGGAGCGCGTCGCCATGCAAGCCGAGTGCGTCTTTGAAGTTGATACCCATTTATTCCCTCCTGTCGTGAGTACGTTGCCCATGTAAAATGGCGACCGGGCGCACTGCGCGCGCCGCAGCCATCATAGTAAAGGTATTGCCCATGTTCAACAATCCCATTTTACATCCGATTTTTGCCGCGTTGGCGATGATCGTGCCAATTGTTGGCGAAGCGGCCACGACAGTTGAGCAGACTGTGGCGCTGGTGGAACAAACCGCGCGCGAGGCGCTGCTGCGCCAGGCCGACAGCAGCGGCCTGGCCGAGCCTGAATTCGACGTGGCGGCCGTGCGCAGCGGCCGCGCGCTGGCGCCGTGCGCGGCTGCCGCGCCGGTGGCGGTAGGCGTGCTGGACGCGCGCCAGCTCACGCGCATGCGCCTGGTGGCGACCTGCCCCGGCGAGGGCGGCTGGAAGCACGAATTCGTGGTGCGCGCCAAGGTCAGCGCGCGGGTGGCGGTGATGGCGGCCGACGTGGCCAGCGGCCAACCGGTGGACGCGGCCGACGTGGCGCTGGAGCGGCGCGACGTCAGCCTGGTGAGCGACACCGTGTCCGACCTGGCGCTGCTGGAAGGCATGGCGGCGCGGCGCGCGCTGCGCAGCGGCGAGCTGCTGCGCCAGAACATGCTCACCGCCCAGCTGCTGGTCAAGCGCGGCGAGGCGGTGCGCATCGTGGCGCGCAACGAACAGATCGAAGTGAGCATGGCGGGCGAGGCGCTGGACCCGGGCGCGCGCGGCGCGCTGATACGCGTGCGCAACAACAATGGCAACATCATCAAGGCTCGGGTGACGGGCGCTGGAACGGTGGAACCGGCCGATCTGCCCGTGTCCATTCAGTCGCCCAGGTGATGTTTCATCTGCTGGACCTTGCCGGCCAGCTTGCTGAGCTTGTCGGCGTAGGCCGGGTCGGTGGCGTAGCCGCCCCGGGCCAGGCCGCTGGCAAAGGCGCGCGCGTCGTTGCCGGTGTTGAGCGCTTGCTGGTAGCGCGGATTGGCGATCAGTAAATTGGCGTAGTCGTGGAAGGCGGCGGCCGGGTCCGGATAGCTGCGGAAGCGTTCCACTTTCTTCAGCGCCACGCCCTGTTCGTATTCGGTGGTGGTGGCGGCCGCGACGGCGCCCTGCCAGGGGCCGCCGGCCTTGATGCCGAACAGGTTGTTGCTGTTGCCGACCGGGCGCTGGCCCCAGCCCGATTCCAGCGCCGCGTGCGCGGCCACCAGCTCGGGCGCCACGCCCAGGCGCTTGGCGGCATCGGCCGCCCAGGGTTCGATGGTGGCCAGGAATTCCTGCTGTTCGGCGCTGCTGGCGCCGCCGGCCGGGCCATCGATGACGCCGGCCGCGCGCGCGCGCAGCGCCGCCGCCGCGGTGCTCAGCGCCTGCGAGGGCAGGGCGTCGCCGCCGCTGCCCTGGGCGGGGCCCACGCCGTTGCTCCAGCCGCCGCTGATCAGCGAGGCCACGTCGCCCTGCACCTGGCGGAAGGCGGCGCCGAAGCTGCCGGCCGAGGCCGCGCCGCCGCCGGACAGGCCGGCGGTGGGGCGCATATTGCTGGCGGTGGCCGCCGTGGCGGCGGTGGCCGCAGTCGCTTGCAGGGGGCGCAGCAGGTCAGGCCGGCTCATAAATCTGGTCCTCGCCATGCAGCACGCGCTGCATGATAGTGTATTGTTCAACCAGCAAGTCGCTATTGCGCTTGCCCAGGCGTTTGCATTCGAGCACGCGCTGCTCCAGTTCCTGCCACTGCTGCTGCAGGCGGGCGCGCGGTTCGGGCTTGAGCAGCGCGAACACCTGCGCCATCGACGGCGCCGGACCGAGCAGCTGCACGGCGCAGGCCACGCGCTGCACGCGGCGCGCTTCCATCGCTTCCACCAGCGCCGAGACCGCCTCGGCGAGCTGTTCCAGCGCGGCGCGCTGGTGGCGCACGGCCGCTTCGAATTGCTGTTCCAGCAAGTGCTGCAGGGTGGCGTAGGCCGCCATGTCGGCGGCGATGCCGTCGAGCAGCATGTGCATCGCTTGCTGGCGGCTCGGCTGTTGCTGACTCGCAACAGCGCCGGCCGCGGCCGGACCTGCTGCTGTCACTTGTCGCTCCCGTGGAAGCGCTGGATCAGGCCGGCCAGCTTGTCCGCGTCGAACGGCAGTTCGCCCTTGGCCAGCGCGTCGCGCAGCATGGCCACCCGTTCGTGGTCCACTTCCGGCATGTCCTTCAGGGCGGCCAGCGCCGGCTGCAGCACGGCCGACTGCAATCCGGGCGCGGCAGGCGCCGGCGGGGCGTGCGCCGCCTCGGCCGGGGCGCTGTCGGCCACCCGCTGGACGGCCAGGCCGTCCGCGCTGCCAGTCGAAATTCTCATACGTTGACCTCTGGTCTTGGAAGTTTGCATAGTAACCCGCCTTACGCCCGTGCGCGAAGTAAATGTTCAGTTCCCATTCCGCCCGGTCCCGTACTTGCCCTCCGGCCCCAGCTTGTTGCGCAGTTTTTGCAAGGACTCCGCATCCGGCAGGGCGGTGTCGACTTCGCCGCCCAGCGTGTTCTTACTGCCCGGCATGCCGAACATGGACGACACCGCCTGGGCCTGGCCGGCGGTCAGGATCAGCAGTTCGATGCGGCGGTTCACGCCGGCGTCGGCCTTGCCGGTGTCGATCGGCGCGCGGTCGGCCATGCCCACCACCTGCAGCACGCTGTCCTTGCGCATGCCGCCCGACAGCAGCATGGAGCGCGCCGCCATGGCGCGGTTGGACGACAGCGTCCAGTTCGAATAGGCGAAGTAGCCGGTGTCGGCGTACTGGGTGGAGTCGGTGTGGCCGACCACCAGCATCTGGTTCTGCATGCGCTCGAACAGCGGGCCCATGCTGCGCAGCAGGGCGCGGAAGCGGTCGGTCGGCACGGCCGAGCCGCGCACAAACATGCCTTGCTTGTCGGTATCGTGCAGCATCACGCGCAAGCCGTACGGGGTGATCACCGATTCCAGGTTGGCCGCCAGCCCGGTTTCGGCGCTCAGCTTGGCCAGCGCCTTGGCCAGCTTGTGCAGCTCGCCCGGGGTTTCATAGCTGACCTTGTCCTGCACCTCGGAGGCGCTCTCGCCGCTGGCCAGGGCCTGGCCGGGCGAATCGTTCTTGCCGGTGCGCGGCATCGGGAAACGCTCGATCAGGCTGCCGCGCGGACCGCCCACCTGCTCCGGCATCACGCCCTTGCCCTGGTCGGTCTTGTTGCCATCCTGCTCAGTCATGATGTGCTGCAGCGATTCGGTGTTGCGCGCCGCCATCAGCCACAGCACCAGGAACAAGCACATCAGCGCCAGGCAGAAGTCGGCGAAGGCGACCTTCCAGGCGCCGCCGTGGTCGTCGTGCGCGTGCTTGCCGCCGCCGCGCTTGACGATGGTTTCCTCATGCTTCTCATGCGGCTTTAGCACGGCCACCTCCACGGCGCGAGCCGGACTCCGGCTCGCTGTCGCGGCCTTCCAGTTCGTTGATCCAGCGTTCCAGCTGGGCGAAGCTCGGCTTGATGTTGAGCGGCACCAGGCGGCGCCCGGCGTCGATCGCCAGCAGCGGCGGCTTGCCGGCCACGTGGGTCACCAGCACCACTTTCACGCATTCCTTGTTGGACGCTTCCTGGTTGACCAGCTGCTTCATCACGTTGGCGATCGGGTCCAGCACGCCGTAGCACAGGAAAATACCGATGAAGGTGCCGACCATGGCCGCGCCCACGTGTTCCGCGATTTCGCCCGAGGTGGCGCCTTCGGACACGGTGTTCATGGTGATCACGATGCCCAGCACGGCGGCCAGGATGCCGAAGCCCGGCATGGCTTCGCCAATCTTGGCGATCGACTTGGCCGGCTGGTTCAGTTCTTCGTGGATGGCTTCCAGTTCCTGCTCCAGCACCCCTTCCAGCTCGTGCGCGTTGATCTTGCCCATCGCCATCAGGCGGAAGTTGTCGACGATGAAGGCCAGCAGCTTGGGTTCCTCCAGCACCAGCGGGTAGCGCTGGAACAGCGGGCTGTCCTTGGGCGCCTCGACGTGGGCGTCGAGCGCCTTCAGGCCGCCGGCGGCCAGCTGCAGCAGTTCATACATCAGCAGCAGCAACTGGCGCTGGAATTCCGAGTCGTACTTCTTGCGCGTGATGATCTTCTTGAGCTGGGTGCCCATTTCCTTCAGCACGTGGGTCGGATTGCCGATCACCAGCGCGCCCAGGCCGGCGCCGGCAATGACGAACAGTTCGATCGGCTGCCAGATCTGGTGGAACACGCCCCCCATCATGAAGAAGCCGCCGAACACACTGCCCAGGACGATGATGATGCCGATTAGTTGCTGCATGATACGCCTTTCTGCGTCATTTTCTTATCAGGCGCTTTGCAGCACCGCTTTCATTTTGTTCAGCGCCGCCTTGTTGAGTTGGCAGACGCGGGCGTCGGTCAGGTCCAGCACGGCGGCGATTTCCTTGTAGCTGAGCTCGAACTCGTAGTACATCTGCACCACGCGCTGTTCGCGCTCGTCCAGGCCGCCCAGCGCCTGGGCCAATGAACGGCGCACCATCAGCTGTTCCTCCGGGCTGGGGGCGACGTCGCTGCCGGGGCTGACGGTGTCCTGCAGTACCTCGTCGAAGCTGGCCATCAGCTCGGCGCTTTCGTCGAGCTGGTAAGCCTGGTAGGCCTCGGCGGTGATGCCCAGGCCGGCGATGATTTCGCGTTCGTCCGGCTCGCGCCCCAGCTTGCGGGTCAGCTCGCGCACCGCGTCGCGCAGCTTGTGGCTGTGCTGGCGCACCGCGCGCGGGCGCCAGTCCTGGCGCCGCAGCTCGTCGAGGATGGCGCCGCGGATGCGCAGGCTGGCGTAGCTGCCGAACGCCGCGTCCGGCACGCCGTAGCGGCGCAGCGCCTCGAGCAGGCCCATCAGGCCGATCTGCTCCATGTCGTCGCGGTCGATGGCGCCGGCGATCTGCGAATTGAGCTGGCGCACGATGCGCTTGACCAGCGGCGCATACGACAGCAGGTGCTTCTGCTCGTCGGCCACGCTGTGCGCAGCCGGCGCGCTGCCGGCCGCGCCGTAACTTTCGGCGTAGCTGTCTGCGTATTGCTCTATGTATGCCATGCCCGCCCCACTCATATCCACGGTGTCACTCCAGGATCAGTTTCCCGATCATCACTTCCGAGAATGGCCGTTCGCGCTTGTCCTTGGCGTAGGTCTCGTCGAAAGCCTTGTTCAGTTCGTCGGCGAACTGGTCGATCGACATGGTCGCCGCCTTCGACATCGGCAGCGCCGACAGCGCCTTGACGGCCACGCTGCGCAACAGCGGCAGATGCTCCTTGCATTCCTTCTCCTGCTTGGCGGTGGTGGCCACCACCAGGTCGGCCGACAGGTAGTGCGTCACCGCCTCGCCTTCGCTGCGCTTGAGCATGACGATCACCTTGTCCACCGTGATGTACTTGGGCGGCTCGGTCTCGGCCTTCGGTTCCTCGTGCTTGACGGTCTTGCCGTCGGCGCCGGCGGCAGCCTGCTTGCCCATGTACCACACCGCGCCGCCGGCCACGCCGCCGCCCAGCAGCAGCACGCCGACGATGGCAATTACCAGTTTTTTATTCATCTGTTTCTTACTCCCGCTCGGTCGTCATGGCAAAGGTGGGCGCGGCCTGCTCGTCGTCGCCCAGGGCGCGGCCGGGCGCGCGCTGCTGCTGTTCCTGGCCCTGCTGGCGGCCGGCGCCGCCGTCGGCCAGCGAGGACTGGCTGCCGCCGCGCGGCGTGGCCGACACGGTAACGGCGACCTCGCCCACGCTGCGCTGCGACAGGTCCTGGCGCACGCTGTCGCCGATGCTGTTGAGCTGGCGCAGCACTTCGGCGTTGTTGGCCGACAGGTTCACCTGCAGCGCGCCGGCGCTGTGGCGGATCGAGATCTCGACCGTGCCCATATTGGGCGGTTCCAGGCGGATCATCGCGTGCTCGTTATTGCGCTGCAGGCTCAGCTGGAGACGGTCGCCCAGGGCCTCGCGCAGCGGCTGCTGCCATTGTTCCGGCGTGCCGGCCAGGCGCAGCGCGTCGCCGCCGGCCGGGGCAGGCTGGGCGCCGCCGGCCAGCGGGGCGGCGGCCGCGGCCACAGCCGGCTGGGCGAGGGCGCCGAAGCTGGCGCCGTCGCCGGCCGCCGCGGCCATGGCGGCGCCGGGCGCGGCGCCGGCGGCCAGGGCCGCGCCGCTGATGGTGGCCAGTTCGGCGCGCTGGCCGCTGGCGCGGCGCTGGCCTTGCAGCAGCTGGTCGGCCGCTTGCTGCAGGGCCAGCGGGATGGCCGGCTGCGCGGCGGCCGGGGCTGCCTGGCTGGCAGGCGCGGTTTGCTTGGCGCTGGGCGCGGCCGTTGGGGCGGCGGTGGCGGTGGCGAACGCGGCGCGTTCTTCGCGCGCCGCTTGCTGGGCCGCCAGCTGCGCGGCGGCTGGCGCGGCGCCCGGCACGGCGGCGCCGTAGCCGGCCTGGCCTGCGGCCGGCGGCAGCGCGGCGGGGGCCGGCGCGGCGCTGGGCGCGGCCGACGGCGCATAGGCTTGCTGGCCGGCGCCCGGCGCGCCCGTGGGGGCGGCGGTGGCGGCGTAGGCGCCCGGCGCGTAGGCCGGATTGAGCGCGGCGCCGGTGTGCAAGGTCACGCCGGCCTGGCCGGGGGCGGTCCCTGGCGCGGCCGTGGGCGCGGCGGCCGGGGCGGCGCTCGGCAGCAGCAGCGCCAGCAGCGCATTGGCGGCGCCGGCCGCGTCGGCGGCGGCGCTGCCGTCCTGGCCGGTGCTGTCCTCGGCGGCGCCGTCGAGCGGCTCGGCCTGTTCGGTCTGGCCCAGCAGCTGCGCGAACAGCGGCAGCGCCGACGGCGCGGCGCCGGCCTCGGGGGCGGCGGCGGCGGCCGGCGGCGCGCTGTCGAGCAGCGACGCGGCAGGGGCGGGCGCGGCGGGCGCGGGAGAGGAAATCATAGTCATGCAGTGGTTCCGGTGTCGGCAGCTTCGCTGCGGTTGCGTAATTCGTCGAGGTTGTCGTGATCGGGGTTGCTCATGGCGTAGGCGACCCAGCCTTCCTTGCGGCCCTGCAGCTCGCCCAGCTTGGCTGCCAGCTGGTCGCTGGCCAGCTTGGCGCAGTGCTCCGCTTGCAGGTGCAGCTGGCGCAGCGCGGCCAGCGCGGCGCGCTCGGCCGGGGTCCACGGCCCTTGCGCGGCCATGGCCGGCAGCGCGGCGGCCATCAGGCTGTTGATCGCCCCCAGCGCCGTCCAGTCCGAGGCGGCGGTGGCGGCGCTCATTTTCTGTGCCAGTTGCAGCAGTTGCGCTTGCCTATCCATTTTTGGCCTGCACGCCGAGCCAGCCTTGCTTGATGGTGGTCAGCAGGCCGACCACCTCGTCCAGGATGGACGGGTCCATGTCCACCCCGGCGCGGTACAGGCGCGCCACGCAGTAGTCGTACAGGCGGCCCAGGTTGGCCACCACCTCGCCGCCCTGGTCGTAGTCGAGCGAGCTGGACAGGCCATTGATGATCTCGGTGCACTTGTTCAGGCTGGCGGCCTTCAGTTCATAGCGCTTGCCCACCACGTGGCCGCGCGCGCGCGCCAGCTCTTCCAGCAGGCCGTCGGTCAGCACCAGCACCAGCTCGATCGGCGAGGCGCGCGCGGTCTGCGCGTCCAGATTGACGGAGTGATAACTGCTATAGGCGTCCTGGTTCATCATGATTCTCGGATAGGGTTACGTGCGCGGTTACGTGTCTTTGCTGTTCGAGAACAGCGCTTCGAACAGGCCGGTGTTCTGGGCCATCTGGTTTTGCACCTGCTGCAGCGCGGTAAATTGCTGCAGATAGCGCTTGTAGGAGTTGTCGAACAGGTTGTCGAGCGCGGCCTGGCGGTCGACCAGGCGGTCCTGCAGGCGCTCGTTGGCGGTGCGGCGCTCGCCGATGAAGCCGTCCACGCTGTTGGTCCAGTTCTTCATCTGCTTGTCCAGGCCGCCCAGCAGGGTGCTGCCGTTGCCGATGTCGCCGGTGCCGAAGATCTTGTCCAGGCCTTCCGGATTGGCGGCGATGCTCCTGGCCAGGCGCTCGGCGTTGACGGCCAGCGTGCCGTCGCGCTGCGCGGTGATGCCATACACCGGCAGGCTGGCGCCGTCCACGCTCTTGCGCATCATGTCCTGCATGCGCGCGCGCAGCGCCTTCAGGCCGGCGTCGTTGGCCATCGGGCCGGCCGGCTTGTTGTTGGCCAGGTCGCCGACATAGGTCAGCTCGTCGAGTACCTTGTTGAGCTGGTTGTAGGCGTCCACGAAGGCTTGCACATTGGCCTTGGTGCCGGCATTGTCGGGCGCCACCGTCAGCGTGGCCGGCACGCCGCCGGTCTGGGCCTTGGTGAAGGTCATCTTGACATCGTTGACCACGGCGAAGGTGTTCGACGCTTGCTGGATGCGGTTCTGCGGGTCGCCGCCGGGCGCGCCCACCCACACCACCGCGTCCTGCGCGGTCACCAGCTGGGTTTGCGTGGCGGGGTCCTGCAGCATGGCTTGCAGCGCGCCGCCGACGTTGGTGGCGTCGATGGTGGCGGCCTTGTCCACGCCGGTCGCGTTCGAGGTCAGCACCAGGGTGGTGGCGCCGTTTACCGTCATGGTCGAGGCGGTCACGCTGGAGTCGTTGTCGGCCGCGGTGTTGATGGCGGTGGCCACTTCCTGCGCCGTCAGGTTGCCGTCCAGGTTCTTGTCGGCGTTGACCAGGTTGACGTTGAAGTTGGTGCCGTCGGCCAGCACCACGTTCAGGCTGCCGGCGCCGGCCGCGGAGGTGTCGCTGATGCCGCCGTAGGCGATCTGGCCGGCCGTGGCCAGCTGTTCGACATAGAAGCTGTAGGTGCCCGCCACGGCGGCCGGGCCGGCGCTGGCGGTGCCGATGTCGCCGCTCAGGGTGGCGGCGTTGGCCAGCACGCTCTTCTTGCCGGACAGGGCCAGCAGGCTGCTGCTGAAGGTGCTCATGGCCGAGCTCAGCTTGGTAATGCCGGTGCCGGCCGAGGCCGCCGCCTTGGTCTTGTCGGTCAGCAGGGTCTGCGTGGCTTCCGTGTAGCGGGTCGCCAGCTGCGCTGCCATGTAGGATGGGTAGTCGGCGCTGCCGCTGCCAGGGACTGAGGTTGCCATGATGTGCTCCAGAGAAATTAGAGGGAAGTGTACAGTGCTAACAGGCGACCGAAAATGTTTCCCTATGAAATTTTTATGGTTTATCCCGGTTTTTGACTGCGCAACCACAGTTGCGTTGCCAGTTCGTCATGCTGCTTGCGTTCCTTGGCCTGTTCCTGGTGCACTTCGGCCAACTGTTTCTTTTGCAGCACCTGGTCCAGCACTTCGCGCTTGACGTAGGCCGCCGTCAGCGCGCGCTGCGACACCGCCATGTCGGCCTCGTGCATGGACAGGTCGAGGCGGTGGCTGTCGGCCATCTGCATCACCGCCTGCTTGTAGTCGCCGCAGTTGGAGGCCAGCGCCATCGGCAGCTTGCCGCTGGCGCCGCTGTTCTGGTACAGGCCGGTGAGCCGTTCCAGGTTCTTCTGGTAACGTTCGCGCACGGTTTCCTTGGCCGCCATTTCCGTCTGCAGCCGCGTCACTTCGCTCGAGCGCAGGTCCACCAGGGTGGACAGGTTGCGTATCATGTGGGACTGCGGTTTGGTCTTGTTCATGCCATCAGCCTTTCAAGGGTTTCCACGCACGCGGTGTAGGGCGCCGCCTCCTTGGTGCCCTGGCACAGGAATTCTTCGATATGGGAATGCAGGTTGACCGCCTTGTCGGTCACCGGATCGGCCCCGGGCACATAGGCGCCCAGCGGGATCAGGTCGCGCACGCGGTCGTGGCGCGCCATCGACGCCTTCAGCGCGCGCGCGGCCAGCACATGCTCCTTGCCGATCACCTGGTTCATGCAGCGGCTGATCGAGGCGCCGATGTTGATGGCCGGGTAATGGCCGCGCTCGGCCAGCTCGCGCGTGAGCACGATGTGGCCGTCGAGGATGGCGCGCGCGGTGTCGACCACCGGGTCTTGCTGGTCGTCGCCTTCGGCCAGCACGGTGTAGATGGCGCTCATGCTGCCGACCGGGTTCTCGCCGTTGCCAGCCGATTCCACCAGCTGCGGCAGGGCCGAGAACACCGACGGCGGATAGCCCTTGGTGGCCGGCGGCTCGCCCAGCGCCAGCGCCTGCTCGCGCAGCGCCATCGCGTAGCGCGTCAGCGAGTCCACCAGCAGCAGCACGTTCTTGCCCTGGTCGCGGTAGTGCGCGGCGATCGAATGGCACAGTTCGGTGGCCATGATGCGCATCAGCGGCGATTCGTCGGCCGGGGCGATCACCAGCACCGCCTTGCGCAGCCCTTCCTGGCCGAGCGACATGTCGACGAACTCGCGCACTTCGCGCGAACGCTCGCCGATCAGGCCGACCACCACCACGTCGGCCACGGTCTGGCGGGTGAGCATGCCCAGCAGCACCGACTTGCCGACGCCGGAGCCGGCCATCAGGCCGACGCGCTGGCCCTTGCCCAGGGTCAGCATGGAATTGATGGCGCGCACGCCCACATCGAGCGGCTCGGTGACCGGCTTCTTGCGCAGCGGATGCACGCGCGGCGGGGTGTAGTCGAGCGGGAAATCGCCGCCCAGCTTGCCCAGTCCGTCGATCGGCTCGCCCAGGCCGTTGACCATGCGGCCCAGCCAGCCGGGGCCGATGCTCAGGCTCACTTTTTCCGGCGAGGGCATGACGCGCGCGCCGGTGGTCAGGCCGACCGCCTTCTTGAACGGCATCAGGAATGAAAGCTTGTCGCGGAAACCGACCACCTGCGCGTCCAGCCAGTCGCCGTTGACGGTCTCGATCTGGCAACGCTGGCCGGTGTGCAGCGGGCACCCCATGGCTTCCAGCAGCAGGCCGGAGGCGCCCACCAGGCGCCCGGTCGGGGTGGCCATGGGGACCGCGTCCAGCTCCAGCTTGCGCAAGGCATCGGCTATCATTCTTCGCTCTCGGACTCGTCGCCGCTGTCGGCGGCCTGCAGTTGATTATCGACCTGTTCCATGACGGCAGCAAGACGTTGATGACACCCGGCATCGACTTCGTTGTCGCCGGCGCGGATGCGGCATTCGCCGATGTCCAGGCGCGGGTCGGGGATCAGGTTCCAGCGCTTGGTGCGCTTCGGATCGAGGTCGGCAATGCGCTTCAGCTCTTCCGGGTTCAGGTAGACGTCGATGTCCTCGCGGGTCGGCGGCATCGAGGCCAGCGTCTCGTCGACCAGGGCCATGATCTGTACCGGCTGCAGCGCCAGCTCGGCGCGGATCACCGAGCGCGCCACCTTGGCCACCAGGTCCACCACTTCCTTGCGCTGCGCCGCGCGGTAGTCGGCGCGCAGTTTCTTCAGGCCCTTGAGCATGGCTTCCACCGGGCGCGCCATGGTGTCGAAGCCGACCAGGGTTTCATTGCGGCCTTCCTCGCGGCCCTGCTCGAAGCCGGCGTTGCGGCCGGCCTCGAAGCCGTCCTCCTGGCCGCGCTGCAGGCCGATCTCGTAGCCGTCGCGCTGGCCCTGCTCGAAGCCTTCGCTGACGGAGGCTTGCCACTGGGCGCTGTCGGTGGTCATGCCCGGGCTGCCGTTGCGGCTCGGCGGCGGGGCGAACTGCGACAGGGGCGGGAAGCGGTAGGGGCGGAACTGCTTCATCATTCCACCACCGTTTCGGCAAACAGCTGCACTTCGACTTCGCCGGCGTCGGCCAGCGCCTTGACGGTGGCCATGATTTCCTGGCGGGTCTGTTCGATGCGCGACATCGGCACCGGGCCGGCGCGCCGCATCATGTCCTCGAAGGCTTGCGCCTGGCGTTTCGGCATGGTCTTCAGGATCGCGTCGCGGATCGCCAGCTCGGCGCCCTTGAGCGCGATGGCCCACTGCTCCAGCGGCACTTCCTCGATCAGGCGCGACAGGGTCGCTTCGGTCTGGGTCGACAGGATCAGGAAGTCGTACATCGACAGTTCGATCTGGTTCACCACTTCCGGGTCGTGCGCGCGCAGCAGCTCGACGATCTGGGCGCGGTTGCCGGGCAGGCGGTTGAGGATCTCGGCGGTCTGGCGGATGCCTTCGACGCTGGTGCTTTGCGAGTCGAAGCTGCCCAGGCAGCGGTCGACCAGCTCGTCCAGTTCCTGCAGCAGCTCGCGGTCGATCTCGTCCAGGCGCGCCAGGTTCAGCAGCACCAGGTCGCGCCCTTCGAGCGGCAGCGCGTCGATGATCTGGCCGGCCAGCGCGGGCGGCAGGAAGGCCAGGAACACGGCCTGCATCTGCACGTGCTCGTTGGCGATGTACTCGGCCAGCCACTTGGCCGAGGCCCACTGCAGGCGCGCCATTTTCGGGCGCAGCTCGTCGCCGTAGATATTGTTGAGCACGGTGTTCGCGATGTCGTTGCCCAGTGCCAGGTCCAGCGAGCGCTTCAGGTAGGCGCGCGAGGCGCCGTGCACGCCGGACTGCTCGCGGTAGTCGTCGAAGAAGGACTGCATGGCGGACTTGACCGCTTCGACCTTGATGCCGCTCATGCGCGACATCACCTGCGTCACTTCCAGCAGCTCCTCGCGCGACAGGCAGCGCAGCACGGCCGCGGCCGGCTCCTCGCCTATGCTCAGCAGCACGATGGCGGCCTGTTCGACCGGGGTCAGGCCCGAACCATCGGGCATATCGTTATTGAGTTCGGCCATTTTTCTGCATCCATTGTTTGACGACTTCGGCTACGCGTTCCGGCTCTTTTTCGGCCAGGATCTTCAGGTGATCGACCATCACGTCGACCGAGGAACCGGTCGGCGGCAGGTCGTAGTTCTCCAGCAGCGGCACCACCGGCATGCCCGGCTTGGCGGCGCGCTCTTCCAGCTGCGCGGCGGCGCTGTCCTGCGCCGCCTCCGGCGAGCCGAGGGCAGGGGCGCCGGCGGCGGCCTTGTCGCCCGGCGCATGGCCGCCCACCACGTTCGCTTCGGCGCTGCCGGCGCGCGCCGCGGCGCCGCGCAGGGCCACCGGGGCCGGCGCCGGCGGCGCGAAGCGGGCCGTGACCAGGCGCAGCAGCGGACGCAGCAGCAGGAAGTAGGCCAGGATGGCGCCCACCGCGTAGCTCAGCCAGGAGCTGAAGTCGACCACGGTGTCGCGTTCCTGCCACCACGGCACCATCGGCGCCTTGGCCGGGAAGTTCATGGCGGTGACCATCAGCGTGTCGCCGCGCGCTTCGTTGATGCCCAGGCCGTTGCGCAGCACCTTGTCGATATTGGCCAGCTCGGCCGGGGTCCAGCCGGTTTTCGGGAACGGCGCGGCGGCCTGCGCCAGCACCACGGCAATGCTCTGCTTTTCCAGCGTGCCGCGCGCGTGCTTGGTTTGCACGATGCTGCGGTCATAGGCGTACTGGCGGGTGGTGGCGTTCTTGCGCGCCGAGCCGTCCGGCTGCTGGTTGGGGTCGGCCGGGTTGGTCTTGGGCGCCTCGGCCGCCGGCGGGCGGTTCGACAGGGTGCCGGGCACGCCCATCACGAGGCGGTTGCGGTCCTGCTCTTCGCGCATGGCCTCGCTGGTTACTTTCGGCGTCTCGCCGTACTTCTCGACCGTTTCCTCGACCTTGTTGTTGTTCACGGCGGCCGTCACGCTGAGGCGGAAATTGTCCTCGCCGACGATGGGGCCGAGCAGGCCGCGGATGTTGTTGCGGATATCGTCCTGCAAGCGCTTGCCGTTCTCATTGGTGGCGGCCGAGGAGTCGAAGCCGTCGGCCAGGTCCACGTGCGAGGACAGCAGGTTGCCGGCCTGGTCGACCAGGCTGACGCGCGCCGGGTTCAGGCTGGCCACGCTGCCGGCCACCATGTTGACCACGGCGGCGATGGTTTCCGGCGACAGTTTCTGGCCCGGCTTGGTGGCGATCACCACCGAGGCCGACGACTTGTCGCCGTCGCTGGTGACGAAGGAGGTCGACTTGGCGATCGACAGGTGCACGCGCGCCGAGGCGATCGCGTCCAGCGTCATGATCGATTGCGCCAGTTCGCCCTCCAGGCCGCGCCGGAAGCGCACGTCCTGCACGAACTGGGACACGCCCAGCGGATCGTTCTTGTCCATCAGCTCCAGGCCGGCCGGCAGCTGGGCCGTCACGCCTTTCGAGGCCAGCAGCATGCGCACCTTGCCCAGCATGGACTCGGGCACCAGCACCTGGCCGCTGTCCGGATGCACGCGGTAGGGGATCTGCTCGCCGTCCAGCACCGTCATCATGTCGGCCGCCACCACTTTTTCGCGCGCGCCGAACACCGGCTTGTAGGCCGACTGGTCTTTCCACAGCACCATCAGCACCAGCGCCGTCACGCCGACTGCCAGTAGCAAGATGGGAGTAAGGTTTTTGAGCAAGGCTGGGGGGACGGCGGGAGTTGCGCCGTCGCCGGAGCGCCAGCGCCCGAAGGCGGACTTGATGGTGTTGATCACTGTGAACTTTCGCGTGGAAAGGTTGAAGCCGGAACGGGGAACTGCAGCCGGCGCGGGCCGGCGTTGGTACGCTGCATGTCAGCGGTAAAGATGGCGGTGGTTGCTGCTGCGGTCAAAGCGGCAGTTTGATCAGTTCATCGACCGCGCCCATGACCTTGTTGCGCACTTGCATCAGCATCGAGAACGACAGGCTGGCTTCCTGGCTGGACAGCATGGCACCGACCAGGTCGTCGCTGCGGCCGGCGTCGACATCGGCCATTTTCTGGGCCGCCATCGCGTCGTCGTTGTTGACGCGGGTCACCGCGTCGCGCATCGACTGGGCAAACGAGAAAGACGCATTGCCGGCGTGGCCGGCCTGGCCGGCCAGCGCGCCGAACTGCGCCGCCGGCGCAATGGCGCTGGACGACAGGTCCGCCGCGGCGTTCGTCAGGGAAGCCAGATCCGCCTGGATCAGGCTGGCAAATTCATTAGCCATGAAACCTCCACTTAATTGCAACGTTGCTCACACATGGCTACCACAGCCCCATGCCGGCCATATTCAGACAGTGCCCGGCGCAAACCGCCGGTTGCGACGCGTCTCAAAGCGGACTCAGGGGAATGATACATGCTGGAAATTAGTTCGGCGTATCGACGTGCACCGAAACAACAAAAAAGCCGCCGAAGGAGCGCCCGGTGGCGCAGGAAAACGACAGAATTTCCTTTTTAATCATGCACTAAGCATCACTTTGGCGGGTTTTTGTTGCGTCGCGGCTGCAACGCCGTCATGCTACGAATAAGCTTACCCGCTGGCAACTTCCCTGTAAAGCCCCCAGAGGGAGAAAACGTTTTATCCGCACTTTATTGATGCGTAGCAATAACAGGGGAATTGTTGTAAGCTTCGGCTCCGCGGCGCGGACCAGAACGCCCTAGCTATCCGGACGCTTTTTAAGCTAGGATATGGCATGCGGTTGTGCAACAATCGGCGTATCGCCAGCGCACTCACAGCGTACCGACCAAACCACTGAAATGACCATCATAAAACAGACCGCGCAACACCAAGTTCTGGATCCCTGCCTGCTGGGCAGGCCGGTGCACCGGCTGCCTGCGTTTGCCGCCCAGTTGAAGGAAGACCTGGCCCAGGCCATGCGGCTGAACGTGAACCGCCGCTACTGGGGCACATTCCAGGTCGACAGCGTGGCCTTTTCCCGCCTGGCCGGCGAAGAGAACACGCTGCGCTGGACCAATTTCTCGGCGCCGGCCGGCCAGATCGCCTTTTCGCTCGAGCGCAAGGTGCTGCTGGCGGTGCTGAACTACCGCTACGGCAAGGCCAAGAGCAATGCCGCGGCCGACGACAGCGCCGTCAAGGTGACCGCCACCGAGGAGCGCCTGGCCGTGCTGCTGGGCCAGCAGCTGGCCGGCACCCTGGCCAGCCGCATCGAATCGAACCTGCCTGCCGCGGCGGCAGGCGCCGAGGACGAGGGCTTCAAGCCTGCCGGCGCCGGCTTGCCGGCCAAGGGCGGCTGGGTCATCAGCGTGACGGTGAGCGATCCCGACAGCGAGGGCGGGCAGCCGCTCAGCGGCCGCTTCCTGTTTGCCCTCGACAAGCCTTTGATGGCCAGCGTATTGCGCGGCCTGCAGCCCGAGCGCGACCCGGTGCGGCGCGCCGGCCGCAACCAGGCGCCGCTGGGCGCGCGCCTGCAGGTGGGCCTGCAGGGCCGCCTGGTGAGCAAGGAAATGGAACTGGGCAACCTGTTCGACTTGCGCATCGGCGACGTGATCCCCATCAGCATGCACCGGGCCGAGGTCCTGCTCGACGATTCGCGCCTGTTCACGGCCGCCGTGAGCGAGCACAAGGGCAAACTCTGTTTAACCTCTTTTGAAGATGTCGAGTAAATCCATGATGAACATCAACGCAAACAGCACCAGCGACGCGCTGCTGGAGGACTTGTCGGAAGAAATGATCATCGACCAGGTCAGCAACGACCTGGCCGATGTGGCGCCGGCGCGCAGCGGCGGCGGGCGCCGCGACTTGCCGCAGATGATGCGCAAGATCCCGGTCACGCTGACCCTGGAAGTGGGCTCGGCCCGCATCTCGCTGCAGGACCTGATGGCGATCGGCCCGGACAGCGTGGTCGAGCTCGACGTGCTGGCCGGCGAACCGCTGGTCATCAAGGTCAACGGCACCGCCATCGGCCGCGCCGAAGTGGTGGTGGCGGGCGAAAACTATGGTTTGAAGGTGATCGACCTGGACGGCCTGAACCTCGACATGATGACGCCATGACCCTGGCTGACCGCAGGACGCTCGCTGCCGCCGGCGTGGCGGCCCTGGTCCTGTCCCTGCTGGCGAGCGCGCCAGCCCACGCGGTCGACCTGCTGGCCAACGTGGTGCCCGGCGCCAAGACCGAACTGACGGTCAAGACCCAGATCCTGATCATCATGACCTTGCTGGGCTTGCTGCCCATCATGGTCATGATGATGACCAGTTTCACCCGCTTTGTCATCGTGCTGTCGCTGCTGCGCCAGGCCCTGGGCCTGCAGCAGGGCTTGCCCAACCGCGTCATCACCGGGGTGGCGCTGATCCTCACGCTGCTGGTGATGCGCCCGATCGGCGACCAGGTGTGGCAAGACGCCTTCGTGCCCTACGACCAGGACAAGATCGGCCTGCAGCAGGCGCTGAAGATCGCCGAGCAGCCGATTTCGCGCTTCATGCTGGCCCAGACCAGCAAGTCCGCGCTCAAGCAGATCGCCCACCTGGCCGGCGAGGACAATGTGGCCAAGCCGGCCGACCACGCCTTCACCGTCAAGCTGGCCGCCTTCGTGCTGTCCGAGCTGAAGACCGCGTTCCAGATCGGCTGCCTGCTGTTCATTCCTTTCCTCATCATCGACCTGGTGGT
Organism: Massilia sp. Root351; assembly: GCF_001425045.1. Lineage (GTDB taxonomy): Bacteria > Pseudomonadota > Gammaproteobacteria > Burkholderiales > Burkholderiaceae_D > Rugamonas. Next base: position 227,784 of record NZ_LMDJ01000031.1, read on the forward strand.
GTCGTCGGTGCTGATGGCCATGGGTATGATGATGCTCTCGCCGCTGGTCATTTCGCTGCCGTTCAAGCTGCTGCTGTTCGTGCTGGTGGACGGCTGGACCCTGACGGTCAACACGCTCGTCACGAGCATCCAGGCGTATTAGCGATGCTGACGCCCGACATCGCGGTCGACCTGATTGTCGAATCGCTGCACATGGTGATGCTGCTGGTGCTGGTGCTGGTGGTGCCCGGCCTGATCATGGGCCTGCTGGTGGCCCTGGTGCAGGCGGCCACCCAGATCAATGAACAGACGCTGAGCTTCCTGCCGCGCCTGCTGGTCACGCTGCTGGCGCTGATCCTGGCCGGGCGCTGGATGGCCGGCTACCTGATGGACTATTGCGTGTCCATCTTCACCCGCGCCGCCACACTGGTAGGGTAGGGCGGGCGGCGATGGAATCCGTACTGGCCCAGCTGCTGCCGCTGCTCAATGCCTGGTGGTGGCCCTTCGTGCGCGTGCTGGCCATGCTGAGCGCGGCGCCGGTGCTGGGCGAGGCCATGGTGCCGGTGACGGTGCGCATCCTGACCGCGCTGGTGCTGTCCATCCTGATGCTGCCGCTGACCCAGAACGCGCTGGCGATCGACCCGATTTCCATCCAGGGCGCGGTGGCCACGCTGGAGCAGGCCGTGATCGGCGGCGTGCTGGGACTGGCCTTCCATTTCAGCGTGTCGGTGATGATGGTGCTGGGTTACGTGGTGTCGAGCCAGATCGGCTTTTCGATGGCGGTGATGAACGACCCGGTCAACGGCCAGTCGTCGGACGTGGTGTCGGCGCTGCTGTCGATGCTGGTGATCATCGTGTTTTTCGCCATCGACGGCCACCTGGTGATCGCCGGCGTGATCGGCGGCAGCTTCCAGGCCTGGCCGCTGGGCGGCGGCTACCATCCGCTGCTGCTGCAGACGGTGGCCTGGAACGTGGCCTGGATCTTCGCCGCCGCCATGCTGCTGGCCATTCCCATCGTGTTCGCCACCATGGTGGTGCAGATCGGTTTCGGCTTCCTGAACCGGGTCGCGCCCACGCTCAACCTGTTCGCGCTGGGTTTTTCGGTGATCACCATCTTCGGCCTGCTGATGCTGGGCCAGGTGGTGCGTTTCATTCCGGAGCACTATATCCGCATGACCGGCCGGGTGCTGGAAATGATACGGCAGCAGATGCAGGTGGCCCATGGCTGAGAGCAGCACCGGCGACAAGTCGGAAAAGGCTTCACAGCAGAAGCTGAAGAAGTCGCGCGAGGAGGGGCAGGTGGTGCGTTCGCGCGACCTGGCCACCGCGCTCGGCATCCTGGTCACGCTGAAGCTGTTCGTCTGGCTGCTGCCGTCCTACCTGACCGACTTTCGCGAGCTGTTCCAGCAGAGCTTCGCCCAGTACGATAGCGAGGGCGCCATGGACAACACCCTGTCGACCATCTTCATGACGGCCATGTGGCTGCTCATCAAGATGGTGCTGCCGCTGTTCGCCGTGCCGCTGGCCATCGTGCTGGGCGGCCTGATCCCGGGCGGCTGGGTGTTTACCAGCAAGCACTGGGCGCCCAAGCTGGAGCGCTTTTCCCCGGTGACCAACCTGGGCCGGCTGTTTTCCGGCAAGCACGCGTTCGAGTTCGGCCTGTCGCTGGCCAAGTCCGGCGTGCTGATCTGGGTGCTGGTGCACGTGGGCACCTCCAGCGTGCGCGACTACACGCGGCTGCAGGGCATGCCGCTCAACGAGGCGCTGGTCAACGGTGCGGCGCTGATGCTGGACGGGCTGATGGCGCTGGTGTCGGTGTTCGTGCTGTTCGCCATTGTCGACGTGCCGGCGCAGGCCTTCTTCTTCGCCAAGAACCAGCGCATGAGCAAACAGGACCTGAAGGAAGAATACAAGAGCAGCGAAGGCCGGCCCGAAGTGCGCCAGCGGGTGCGCCAACTGCAGCGCGCGCTGGCCCAGCGCGCCGCGCGCAAGACCGTGCCCAATGCCGACGTGGTGATCGTCAACCCCGAGCACTACGCGGTGGCGCTCAAGTACGACGAGCAGCGCGCCGAGGCGCCCTATGTGCTGGCCAAGGGCGTCGATGAAATGGCGCTGTTCATCCGCCAGATCGCGCAGGAACACCAGATTGAAGTTTTGCCCCTGCCGCCGCTGGCGCGGGCCATTTACAATACCAGCCAGGTCAACCAGCAGATCCCGGTGCAGCTGTACCAGGCCGTGTCGCAAGTGCTGAACTACGTACTGCAGATCAAGGCCTTCCGCGCCGGCCGCCGCAACGCCGAGCCCGGCTTGCCGGTTGACGTCGATGTGCCATCTTCCATGAGTGAGGTAAGACCCTGATGAATTTCCTGAACCGTATCGTCGCCGAGCTGCGCCGCCACAAGTTCGCCACGCCGCTGTTCGTGATGGCCATCCTCGGGATGATCATCCTGCCGCTGCCGCCCATCCTGCTGGATGTGCTGTTCACTTTCAATATCGTACTGGCGCTGATCGTGATCCTGGTCAGCGTGTCGGCCAAGCGGCCGCTGGACTTCTCGGTGTTCCCGACGGTGATCCTGGCCACCACGCTGATGCGGCTGACGCTGAACGTGGCATCGACCCGGGTGGTGCTGCTGCACGGCCACGAGGGCACGCACGCGGCCGGCCGCGTGATCGAGGCCTTCGGCAATGTGGTCATCGGCGGCAACTTCGTGGTCGGCCTGGTGGTGTTCGTGATCCTGATGATCATCAACTTCATCGTGGTGACCAAGGGCGCCGAGCGGATTTCCGAAGTGTCGGCGCGCTTCACGCTGGACGCCTTGCCGGGCAAGCAGATGGCCATCGACGCCGACCTGAACGCCGGCCTGATCAACCAGGAACAGGCCCAGCTGCGCCGCAAGGACGTGGCCAACGAGGCCGACTTCTACGGCGCCATGGACGGCGCCTCCAAGTTCGTGCGCGGCGACGCCGTGGCCTCGATCCTGATCCTGATCATCAACATGGTGGGCGGCGTGGCGATCGGCGCGCTGATGCAGAACATGTCGTTCGGCGACGCGTTCCGCCAGTACGCGCTGCTGACCATCGGCGACGGCCTGGTGGCGCAGATCCCGGCGCTGCTGCTGTCGGCCGCCTCGGCCATCCTGGTGACCCGCATCAGCGATTCGGGCGACTTCGAAGACACCGTCAAGAACCAGCTGCTGACTTCGCCCAGCGTGATCGGCGGCGCGGCCGGCCTGATGGCCATCCTGGCCGTGGTGCCGGGCATGCCGTGGCTGATGTTCCTGACTTTCGCCGCCGTGCTGGGCTATGTGGCCTGGCGCCTGAGCGGCAAGGTCAAGGCGCCCGACACCAGCGCCATCAAGGCCATCGAGGCCGCGCTGCGCGAGGAGAAGGCGCCCGAGCTGGAGTGGCAGAGCCTGCCTGCGGTGCAGCCGCTGCAGCTGACCCTGGGTTACAAGCTGGTGGGCCTGATCGACAAGGCGCACGGCGAGCCGCTGACCAAGCGCATCCGCGGCGTGCGGCAAAGCCTGTCCGAAGCCATGGGCATGGTGCTGCCGCCGGTGGCCGTGCGCGACGACCTGGGGCTGAAGCCGTCGCAGTACGCGGTGGTGCTCAGCGGCAGCGTGGTGGCGCAGGCCGAGGTGTTCGCCGACCGCCTGATGGCGATCCCGTCGCCCACCGTGTACGGCAAGCTGGACGGCATTCCCGGCGTAGAGCCGGCCTACGGCATGCCGGTGATCTGGATCGAGAGCGGCGAGAAGGCCAATGCGCTGGGGCTGGGCTACCAGGTGGTGGAGGCGCCCAGCGCCATCGCCACCCACGTCTCCAAGCTGATCCGCGAATACCTGCCCGAGCTGTTCCGCCACGAGGACGTGCCGGCCATCCTGGAGCGGCTGGGCGCGCTGTCGCCCAAGCTGGCGGCCTCGCTGGACAAGGCGCTCACGCACACCCAGCTGCTGCGCGTGTTCCGCGTGCTGCTGGCCGAGAACGTGTCGCTGAAGGACATCGTGCCGATCGCCACCACCTTGCTGGACAGTTCGGAAACCACCAAGGACCCCATCCTGCTGGCGGCCGAGGTGCGCTGCGCGCTGCGGCGCCAGATTGTCACCGGCCTGTTCGGCCAGAAGGCCGAGATGCTGGCCTTCAACCTGGGCGGCGAGCTGGAGAACATGCTGCTCGGTTCGCTCAACCAGGCGCGCCAGAGCGGCAAGGTGGTGCTGGACAACTATCCGATCGATCCGCACCTGCTGGCGCAGCTGCAGGTCAATATGCCGGTCGCGCGCGAGCAGATGAAGCAGCAGGCCACGCCGCCGCTGCTGCTGGTGCTGCCGCAGATCCGGCCGCTGCTGGCGCGCTATGCGCGCCTGTTCGCGCCGGGGCTGAACGTGCTGTCCTACAATGAAGTGCCGGAAAACCGCGAAGTGAGCATCATCGGCACGGTGGGCTGAACCCCGGGGCCTGGCCCGGGGGCCGCCGCCGGCTTTCAGGCTCAGGCCGACTCGGAGAACAGGTCGGCCGGCTGCTGCGGCCGCGACAGCAGCACGGCGGTTTCGGCCATGGCCTTGAAGATGGCCTGGGTCAGCATGGCGGTCTGGACCCGGGTCGGATTGTTGTATTCATCGCGCACCGGCGCCAGCTCGCGCATCAGGTGGCAGCGCACCAGCGACAGGCCGTTGCGGCTGACGATGGCGGCCAGTTCCGGCAGCATGGCGCGCATGAACTGCATGGTGGCGTTCTGGTTGGCGCCGATTTCCAGCACCACGCCGTCGCCGGCCGGCTCCATCTGCACCAGCACCTTGCCCATGCCGTCGATGTGGAGTTCCAGCCGGATCGCCACCCGCGCGCGGCGGCGGCGCGGCTCGTCCTGCTGGCCGGGGTCGCGCGACACCACCCGCAGCACCAGCTTTTCCGCCCCCCAGGCATACACCGCGAAGCGCCAGGACTCCAGTTCGCTGAGCATTTGCGGCGTGACGCGGCCTTCGCGCATGGCGGACTGGCCGTGCTCGGTCATGAACAGGCCCGACGGCAGGTGGCGGCCATGGGCCTGCTCCATCAGCGCGGCGCGCTGCTCGCCGTAGGTGCGCACCATCACCGCCCACGACATGGCCATGGTATTGGCGTCCGGCTGTTGCCAGACCAGCTGGCGCGACATTTGCAATTGGTCCGGGCGCAGCGCGGCCGGGTCGGCCAGACTGGCCGCCTGCGCGTGCACCGCGTTGGCGAGCGACTTCAGCCCCTGCTGGGCCAGCAGGGCCTCTTGCGCATCGGCCACCCCGCTCAGCGCCTGGGGCAGTCCCGGCGGCAGCGAGAAGCTGGCCTCCTCGCCGGGCACGTTGGCCACTGGCGGGATGGGCTGGGGCTGGCCCGGCTGCTCGCGCGCCACCCGGTCGGGGATGTTGAGCGAGGAGCTGATCGGATTGAGTCGGTCTATAGCCATAAAGCGATTTTACACTGACCTTAAACGAAAAAAGCCAACCGGCAGTCCGGTTGGCTCTTGTGCTCCCGGGCGCGCGGGCGCCCGGGATGCCCTGGCTATTATTGCAGCAGGGACAGAACCAGCGAGGACTGGCTGTTGCTTTGCTTCAGCATTGCGGTGCCGGCTTGCAGCAGCATCTGGCTCGAGGTCATCGAAGCGGATTCCGAAGCGAAGTCCACGTCCATGATGCGGCCGGTTGCGGTCTTGGTGTTGGTCGAGATGTTGGCCAAGTTGTTGTAGACGTGGTCCAGACGGTTCGACACGGCACCCAGTTTCGAGCGCAGGGTAGCGACGGAGTCGATCGCGGTGGTCAGCTTGCCGATGGCGCCGTTGGCGGCGGTGTCGGTGATGACTTCGGTACCGGCGGTGGTCGATGCGGTGCCGGCGGCGCTGAACTGGGTTGCGCCCAGGCCGATGTCGGTCGTCGCTGCGGTCAGTTCGGTGGTGAAGTCGGCAGACATGGTTTCGGACTGGTCTGCGCCGATCTGGAAGGTGATTGCTGCGGTCAGCTTGCCGCCGGTGCTGTTGAACAGCGCGGTGCCACCGAATTTGGTGTTGCCGAAGATGTTGCTCAGTTCGTTGCTCAGCGAGTCGAACTCGGCTTGCATCGCGGTACGGTCAGCGTCGGTCGAGGAGCCGTCGGCGCCCTGGGTGGCCAGATCTTTCATGCGGACCAGGATGTTGGTGGTTTCGTCCAGCGCGCCTTCGGCGGTCTGCATCATCGACACCGAATTCTGGGTGTTGCGCATTGCCACGGCCATGCCGCTGGTCTGGGCTTTCAGGCGGGTTGCGATCTGCAGGCCTGCAGCGTCATCCATTGCCGAGTTGATGCGGAAGCCGGTGCTCAGACGGGTCATCGACGTGGACAGGTTGTCCTGCGTGCGGGAGATCGAGTTTTGTGCGGAAAGGGCCGCAGCGTTGGTGTGAAGACTCAGCATGAATAACTCCTGGTAGGTGGGTTCGATTCAGAGCAGCGGTACTTTTCTGCGCTCTCCCAAGTACAAGACGACCGTTTGAACGTGGGCATTAAATGCTTTAGAGAAATTTCGTGAAAATAATTTCTTTCCTTAAAAATCGCCTCGGCAGCGGCTTCCGATTATGTTCCCAAAAGCACAACAGCGCAGGCCGGGCGGGCGCTGCGCTGTTGTTTTAATGCCGGTTGGCGCGCTTACATGTTGGGATAATTCGGGCCGCCGCCGCCTTCCGGCGTGATCCAGACGATGTTCTGGGTCGGGTCCTTGATATCGCAGGTCTTGCAGTGCACGCAGTTCTGGGCGTTGATCTGCAGCCGGTCCTGGCCTTCGTCGGTCTTGACGAATTCATACACGCCGGCCGGACAGTAGCGTGCCTCCGGGCCGGCGTACTTGGCCAGGTTCACGTCCACCGGCACGCTGGCGTTTTTCAAGGTCAGGTGGATAGGCTGGTCTTCGGCATGGTTGGTGTTGGAGATGAACACCGAGGACAGGCGGTCGAAGGTCAGCTTGCCGTCCGGCTTGGGATAGGCGATGGGCTGGAAATTGGCGGCCGGCTTCAGGCATTCGTGGTCGCCGTGGCTGTGGCGCAGCGTCCATGGCGCTTTGCCGCGCAGGATCAGCTGGTCGATGCCGGTCATGATGGCGCCCAGGTACAAGCCTTTGCTCAGCCACGGCTTGACGTTGCGCGCCACGTGCAGTTCCTCGTGCAGCCAGGACTGTTCGAAAGCGGTGGGGTAGGCTGCCAGTTCGTCGTGCTGGCGGCCGGCGGCCAGCGCGTCGAAGGCGGCCTGGGCGGCCTGCATGCCGGTCTTGATGGCCGCGTGCGACCCTTTGATGCGGCTCATGTTGAGGAAGCCGGCGTCGCAGCCGATCAGCGCGCCGCCCGGGAACACCAGCTTGGGCAGCGATTGCAGGCCGCCGGCGGTGATGGCGCGGGCGCCGTAGGAAATGCGCTTGCCGCCTTCGAAGAAGGTGCGGATGGCCGGATGGGTCTTGTAGCGCTGGAACTCTTCGTACGGCGACAAGTAGGGGTTTTCATAGTTCAGGCCGACCACGTAGCCCACCATGACCTGGTTGTTTTCCAGGTGGTACAGGAAAGAGCCGCCGTAGGTCTTGGCGTCCAGCGGCCAGCCGGCGGTGTGGATCACCAGGCCGGGCTTGTGCTTGGCCGGGTCGATTTCCCACAGTTCCTTGATGCCGATGCCGTACGACTGCGGGTCCTTGCCCTTGTTCAGGTCGAACCTGGCCATCAGCTGCTTGCCCAGGTGGCCGCGCGCGCCTTCGGCGAACAGCGTGTACTTGCCGTGCAGTTCCATGCCCAGCTGGAAGTCGGGACCGGCTTCGCCGTCGCGCTTGACGCCCATATTGCCGGTGGCGATGCCTTTCACGGAGCCGTCATCGTTGTACAGCACCTCGGCCGCCGCGAAGCCGGGGAAGATCTCCACGCCCAGCGCCTCGGCCTGCTGGCCCAGCCAGCGCACCACGTTGCCCAGCGAGATGACATAGTTGCCATGGTTCTGGAAGCAGTTCGGCAGCAGCATGTTGGGCGCCTGGTAAGCCTTGCTGTCGGTCAAGAACAGGAAGCGGTCTTCGGTCACTTCCGTGTTCAGCGGTGCGCCCAGTTCTTTCCAGTTGGGGATCAGTTCGGTCAGCGCTTGCGGGTCCATCACGGCGCCGGACAGGATATGGGCGCCCAGTTCGCCGCCTTTTTCCAGCACGACGACCGACACTTCCTGGCCTTTTTCCGCAGCCAGCTGCTTGATCTTGATGGCGGCCGACAGGCCGGCAGGGCCGCCGCCGACGATCACGACGTCGTATTCCATCGCGTCGCGCGGGCCGTACTGTTCCAGCAGAGTGTTTGCTTGTGTCATGGTCTGTAGCTTCTTATAAGAATGAGGCGAGAAATTAGCACGAGTGTGCTTCTTTTTCGTCAGTTTAGCAAGATGGGCGCCATTTTGCGGGACAATCTTAGACGCCGCAATCTAATACTGGCATTTTGTGTAATGATTACGTACATGCTAATTACCGATACAGGAGCTGCGCCGTGGGCATAGAAGTGAACTTTGAAGGCAAGATTGCGCTGGTGACGGGCGCCTCCAGCGGCCTTGGCGCACGCTTCGCCAAGGTCCTGGCGCAAGCCGGCGCGCAGGTGGTGCTCGCCTCGCGCCGCATCGAGCGCCTGAAGGAACTGCGCGCCGAGATCGAAGCCGACGGCGGCGCCGCCCACGTGGTGGCGCTGGACGTGACCGACTACGCCAGCATCAAGTCGGCCATCGCGCACGCCGAGACCGAAGCCGGCCAGATCGACATCCTGGTCAACAATTCCGGTGTCTCCACCACGCAACGGCTGGTGGACGTGACGCCGGAAGACTATGCCTTTGTGATGGACACCAACCTGCGCGGCGCCTTTTTCGTGGCGCAGGAAACCGCCAAGCGCATGATCGCGCGCGCCAAGGGCGACCCGAAAAAGCAGCACCGCATCATCAACATCGCCTCGGTGGCCGGCTTGCGGGTGCTGCCGCAGATCGGCGTGTACTGCATGAGCAAGGCCGGCGTGGTGCAGATGACCAAGGCCATGGCGGTGGAGTGGGGCAAGTACGGCATCAACACCAACGCCATCTGTCCCGGCTACATCTCGACCGAGATCAACGAGGACTATTTCGCCAGCGAACAGGGGCGCAAGCTGATCGACATGCTGCCGCGCCGCCGCCCCGGCAAGCCGGAAGACCTGGACGGCCTGTTGCTGCTATTGGCCGGCGAGGACTCGCACTTCATCAACGGCGCCGTGATTTCCGCTGACGATGGCATGACGGCGATGTAACGGCGCGGGCCACAGCGTGGGCAAGCGCGGTTTTCTCTACCCCTGCAGCGCCATGCCGGACGGCGACCACCAGCCGGCCGTGCTGGAACACCGGGACACGCGCGGCCAGGCACGCGAACTGCTGCGCGACTACGGCCTGCGGGCTAGAGCGGGTGTGGCTTGCGCGGCTGCGGCGGCCGGGCAAGACCTTACAGTTGCACGCCCACCAGCTTGTGCACCAGCTCGGAGGAGGTGGCTGCTTCGAACTTGCGCATCAGCTTGGCGCGGTGCATTTCCACCGTGCGCGGGCTGAGGTCGATCTGGCGCGCGATGACTTTGCTGGTCTTGCCTTCCACCAGCAGCGCGGCGATCTCGCGTTCGCGCGGGGTCAGTTCGGCTGTCACGGGCCGCTTTTCGCTGACGTCCTCGAAGGTCCAGATGCCCGGCCCCAGCGGTTCGCGCGCTTTCAGCGCGTGGCCGGTCACGTGGCACCAGAACAGCTCGCCATTTGCGCGGCGCATGATGCGCTCGTCCGAATAGCGGCCCTTGGCGTTCATGATGGGGATGATGCGGTCGCCGGTGCGGATGAACTCGTCCGGGGAAGGGTAGAGCAGGCAGAAGGACTTGCCCACCAGCGCTTCGCGCGCGTAGCCGAACATGCCCGCCAGCGCCTCGTTGCAGGACTGGATGGTGCGGTCCTCCGAGATGCACATGCCCACCGGCGCGTGCAGGAAAATGCTTTCATAGTCGATAGCGAGCGGTGCGTTCATCGGTGCGGGCCGGTAGTTCTACGGTATTGTGGTTTGACTAGGCGTATTCTATGCTGATACCCCATGTGAACAACAGTGCAAGCTTATCAAAACATAAGGGAGATGTATGAATAAAGTGTATCCCGATGCCGCCGCCGCCCTGGCCGGTATTGTGCAGGATGGGCAAACCATTGCCGTCGGCGGCTTCGGCCTGTGCGGCATCCCCGAGGCGCTGATCGGCGCACTGCGGGACAGCGGCGTCAAGCAGCTGACCGCGATCTCGAACAACGCCGGCGTGGACGGCTTCGGCCTGGGCCAGCTGCTGGAAACCCGCCAGATCCGCAAGATGATCGCGTCCTATGTGGGCGAGAACAAGGAATTCGCGCGCCAGTACCTGGCCGGCGAGCTGGAACTGGAGTTTACGCCGCAGGGGACGCTGGCCGAGAAGCTGCGCGCCGGCGGCGCCGGCATCCCGGCCTTCTTCACCAAGACCGGCGTCGGCACCATCGTTGCCGACGGCAAGGAAATCCGCGAGTTCGATGGCGAGCAGTACGTGATGGAGCGCTCGCTGGTGGCCGACGTGTCGCTGGTGAAAGCATGGAAGGCCGACAAGGCCGGCAACCTGGTGTTCCGCAAGACGGCGCGCAATTTCAATCCGAATGTGGCGGCCGCAGGCAAGATTACTATCGTGGAAGTCGAGCAGCTGGTGGAAGTGGGCGAAATCGATCCGGATGCAGTGCATACGCCGGGGATTTTCGTGCATCGCATCGTAGTGAACGCGACGCCGGAAAAACGCATCGAACAGCGCACCGTGCGCGCCAACTGAGGAGACGGACATGGCATGGACTCGTGATGAAATGGCCGCCCGCGCGGCCAAGGAACTGCAAGACGGTTTTTATGTAAACCTGGGCATCGGTTTGCCCACCCTGGTGGCGAACTATGTGCCGGAGGATATCGAGGTGTACCTGCAGTCGGAGAACGGCTTGCTGGGCATCGGCCCCTTCCCGACCGAAGACGAGATCGACGCCGACCTGATCAACGCCGGCAAGCAGACCGTGACGGCGCTGCCGGGCTCGGCCTACTTCAGTTCGGCCGATTCTTTCGGCATGATCCGTGGCGGCAAGATCAACCTGGCCATCCTGGGCGCGATGCAGGTGTCCGAGCAGGGCGACCTGGCCAACTGGATGATCCCCGGCAAAATGGTCAAGGGCATGGGCGGCGCCATGGACCTGGTGGCCGGCGTGAAGAAAGTGGTGGTGCTGATGGAGCATGTGGCCACCGCCAAGGACGGCAGCACCTCGCACAAGCTGCTGAAGAAGTGCGACCTGCCGCTGACCGGCGTGGGGGTGGTGGACCTGATCATCACCGACCTGGGGGTGATGGAAGTGACGCCGGCCGGCCTGAAGGTGACCGAGCTGGCGCCCAACGTGACGAAAGAGCAGCTCGCCGCCGCCACCGGCGCCGAGCTGGACTTGTCGGCAGTCTAAGCGGCCTTAGCGGCGCTGCCTGCCACGCGTGGCGGCGCCGACCATGGCGACGCCTGCCAGCAGCATGGCCCAGGCGCCCGGTTCCGGCACCGGCGAGGCGGGCGCGAACGCGCCGGCTCCCGCCGACAGGCTCAGCGTGCCCTGCAGCGCGGTAGCGCCGCTGTAGGTGGTGCGCCAGAACGCGCCGGAATAACTGCCGCTATCGATGTAGTAGTCTTCGCTGCCGGCGTTCGGCACGCCATTCATGACCAGGTTGGCTTCCGCGACGGCCGTCTCGCCTTCGCCATGGGCGGCCGCCAGCGTCAGGTCGGCCATGAAGCGCACCTCCGTGTTGGGCCCGAGCGTAAAGCCGCTGATCCAGTAACTGCGCACGTTGGCGCCGGCCCCCAGCGTCAGCGGCACGCCGCCGGCGTTGACTTCGCTGTACTGGCTGGCGGGCGTGAGCGTGCTTTCTGCGGCCACCCCGGTCAGGCTGCGCGTCAGCGTGCCGTAGCCGGACGCGCCATAGTTGGGGTACTGGCCCTCGGAACTCATCCAGATATTTCTCGACAGGACTTCGGGCGCGCCATTGACCAGTTGCAGGGTGAAGCTGGGCGCCACGCCGTCGTCCGGCGTCAGGTCCAGCAGTTCCACGCGCAGCGGGCCGATCAGCGACGTGGCGGAGGCGGCCGCGCTGGCCGCACCGCTCCAGCCGCCCAGGCACGCGGCCAGCGGCGCTGCCATCAGCATATGCTTCATTCTCATCGTTACACTCCTTGAATAGACAACGAGGTCCGCAGCCGGCCGGAATGCCAACTGTCGCGTGAATATATGCTGTTCGGTTTTTGCGCGCCAATGCCTGCGCGTATCGAACTCGGCTACGGATTTGCTAGTGACGCCAGCGCCTTGCGCATGAAAATGGTGGCCTGGGGGTTGTCGTTGTAGCGCGCGCAGGGCTGGTAGGCGCGGCGCTGGTAGTGCCGCAGCGCGTGCGCCAGGTCGTCTTTGCTGTCGAGGTAGATCCAGGCGGCGCCGCTGGCGGCGGCGTGCGCCTCCATGGCGTCCAGCAGCGCCTCGGCGATGCCGCGTCCCCGGTAGGCCGGCCGCACGTACAGGCGCTTGCATTCGGTGGCTGCGGCCACGCCGTCCAGCGGCAGGGCGCGCAGCGCGACGCAGCCGGCCGGGTGGCCGTCGGCGTAGGCCAGCCACAGCGCGCAGTGCGGGTCGGTCAGGAAGGCGACGATGTCCTCGGGCGCGTCGCGCACCACCACGCCGATGGCGTCGAAGTATTCGTACAGCAGGGACTGGGTGGGCTGGAGCTCGGAGCGGGTGGCGCGGGCGACAGTGATGGTCATGTGCTGGTCTTGTTCTGGTTCATGGCCTTACTCTAAACCATCCTGGCGCCGGCTGCAAAACGTGGCGAATCCGCCGCGTTCGCGGCGCCCCGACACGGCGGGCCGATCAACACGGTGATTCTTTCGGCCCAGTCCGGCGTGCGCCGTTGACCTTTCCCCAAGGACAAAATGATACTGGGCTCTCCTACTAAAAATTAACAATTGGAGACACCATGCATATCCTGAAAAGCCCTGCGGCCGGCCTGGCCGTGCTGATGCTGGCGGCCGGTTGCGGCGGCGACACCGCCAGCGACGCAAGCCCGGCCAGGTCCGCCCTGCGCATGGGGCTGGCCGGCAGCGCGGCCCTGGCCGAGGCCAGCAGCTTCGGCCTGAGCGCGGACGCCAACTTTTACACCATCGACACCGGCGCCGGGCTGGTGTTCAAGATACGCCGGCTGGACAACGGCGTTAGCACCCAGTCGGCCGGCGACATCGCGTCCATGGTCTACAACGGCGTGCAGTACCAGGACCAGTCGCGCGGCAGCCAGGTCAATTCCGGCTTCGACTTCCTGTACACCGGCGTGTCCGCCGTCAGCGTGAACGCGGAGGCGATCGGCGCCGACTACATCAAGGTGACCGTGGTGGCCGGCAACCTGACCCACTATTACATCGTCAAGAAGGGCGTCAACAACATCTTCATGGGCACCTATTTCACCAGCGAGCCGAGCACGCTGGGCCTGGCGCGCTTCATCCTGCGCGTGCCGATCGCCGCGCTGCCCAACGGCCCGGTGCCGTCCGACCTGCGCGGCACCACCACCACGGTGGAATCGGGCGACGTGTTCGGCCTGCCGAACGGCCAGACCCGCTCCAAGCACTATTCCAATCTGCGCCTGAAGGACTGGCAGTACATCGGCGCCACCAGCGCCAGCGCCGGCATGTGGGTGGTGCGCGACAACAACGAGGGCAACTCGGGCGGGCCGTTCTACCGCAGCCTGCTGAACCAGGCCACCGCCACCAACCAGGAGCTGACCTATATCGTCAACTACGGCGAAGCCCAGACCGAAACGCTGCGCACCAATATCCTCAACAGCTACACGCTGGTGTTCAATGATGGTAGCGCTCCCGGCGCTGTCGACACCGCCTTCTTCAGCGGCCTGGGCCTGACCGGCTACGTGGGCCCTGCGGGGCGCGGGCGGGTGGCCGGCGTGGGCCTCACCGGGCGCGACGCGGGCTACGAGTACACGGTCGGCTTCGCCAACGCCACGGCGCAGTACTGGGCCAAGGCCGACCCGGCCACCGGCCACTTCGACAGCGCCGGCATGCTGCCTGGCACCTACACCATGAAGGTCTACAAGAACGAATACGCGGTCGACACCCGCAGCGTGACGGTGACGGCTGGCGGCACGGTGGCGCTGAATACGATCGCCATCGCGGGCGACCCGAGCGCGGCGGCGCCGCTGTGGCGCATCGGCGACTGGGACGGCACGCCGGCCGAGTTCATCAACGGCGACAAGGTCACCACCATGCATCCGTCCGACGTGCGCATGGCGTCCTGGTCGCCGGGCGACTACCAGGTCGGCACGTCGAACGCGGCCACCGGCTTCCCGGCCTACCAGTGGAAGAACGTGAACGGCACGCTGACCATCAAGTTCAACCTGACGCAAAGCCAGATCGCCGACTACCAACTGCGCCTGGGCATTACCGCCGCGTTCGCCGGCGGCCGGCCCAAGCCGCAAGTGAACGGCTGGATCCCCGCCAACCCGTCGCCGTCCACGCAGCCGTCCACCCGCACGCTGACGGTGGGCACGTATCGCGGCAACAACACCATGTACACCTTCAGCGTGCCGGCTTCGGAGTTGCAAGTGGGCCAGAATGTGCTGACGCTGACCGCCATCAGCGGCTCCAGCGGCGTCACCTACCTCAGTCCCGGCTATGCCTGGGACGCCGTGGACATGATCAAGCAATGACGGGAGCGATGATGAAGACGACTTTGCAACGGGCGCTGGCATCGGTGCCGGCGATGGCCGCGGCCGCCGCCATGCTGCTGTCCGGCAGCGCGGGGGCTGCGGTGATTGCCACCCTGGGCAGCGGCACGGCCGTCAAGACGGTCACCAATGCCGCCCATTTCGCGCTGAACACGGCCATGGCCAGCGGCTACGTGGAGGACGGCCTGCTGTTCAGCTACACCGGCTCGGCCAACAACAACGGCTGCGGCTACGCCGGCGTGGACTGCTACGGCGCGCCAAGCGACCTCAGCCCTGCGTTCAGCGGCAATTA
This sequence comes from Massilia sp. Root351, assembly GCF_001425045.1. Taxonomy (GTDB): domain Bacteria; phylum Pseudomonadota; class Gammaproteobacteria; order Burkholderiales; family Burkholderiaceae_D; genus Rugamonas. Next base: position 242,836 of record NZ_LMDJ01000031.1, read on the forward strand.
CATGGCCTCGTCCGGCAACAACGCCTACATCAGCATCCGCCTGGCGAGCGGGCTGGACTTCTACAAAGTGGAGTTCGCGGCAGGCAGCAGCTACCTCAACCTGAACGGCTACTGGAAGACGTTCAACGACAGCGTGCAGACGGGAGCGGGCAATATCAGCCAGCCGCGCGGTGCGGTGCTGGCGCTGGCCGACGCGGCCGGCTTCGACGAGGTGCGCTACTACGCCTTTTCCACCGCCAACAGGCAGAGCGGTTTCAGCGGCGCTGCGATCGATGAGGTGAGGGTGGGGGTGCCGGAACCGGCGTCGGTGCTGCTGGTGGCCGTGGGCCTGTTTGGACTGACGGCGGTGCGCAGGCAGCGCACCGCCGTTGAAGCGGACTAGCCGGGGGTTACGCTGCCTTGGCTGCGGCCGGGGCAATTGCAGGCGCGGCGTGCGCCTCGCCCATCGGCGACGGGTTGGCCAGTTCGCGCTGCATGGTTTCCATGTCCAGCTCGTTTTCCCACTTCGACACCACCACGGCGGCCACGCCGTTGCCGATGAAGTTGGTCAGCGCGCGGGCTTCGCTCATGAAGCGGTCGATGCCCAGGATCAGCGCCATGCCCGCCACCGGGATGGTCGGCACCACGGCCAGGGTGGCGGCCAGGGTGATGAAGCCGGCGCCGGTGATGCCGGAGGCGCCCTTCGAGGTCAGCATCGCCACCGCCAGGATGGTCAGTTCCTGGCCCAGGGTCAGGTCGGTGTTGGTGGCTTGCGCGACGAACAGGGCGGCCATGGTCATGTAGATGTTGGTGCCGTCCAGGTTGAAGGAGTAGCCGGTGGGAACCACCAGGCCGACCACCGGTTTGGCGCAGCCCAGCTTTTCCAGCTTGCGCATCAGCGAAGGCAGCGCGCTTTCCGACGAGCTGGTGCCCAGCACGATCAGCAGTTCTTCTTTCACGTAGTTGATGAAGCGGGTGATCGAGAAACCGGTGAACTTGGCGATCGAGCCGAGCACGATGAAGATGAACAGGAAGCAGGTCAGGTAGAACGAACCCATCAGCTTGGCCAGCGGCAGCAGCGAATCGATGCCGTATTTGCCGATGGTGAAGGCCATGGCGCCGAACGCGCCGATCGGGGCCACTTTCATGACGATGTTGACGATGCCGAAGATGGCGTGCGCCAGCTCGTCGATCAGCTTGGCCAGCGGCCGGCCTTTTTCGCCCAGCAGCGACAGGGCGAAGCCGAACAGCACCGAAATCAGCAGCACTTGCAGGATGTCGCCCTTGGCGAAGGCGTCGACCACGGTGTTCGGGATGATGTTCATCACGAAGTCGGTGGTGGACTGGTGCTTGGCTTTTTCGGTGTACTGGGCGATGGCCTTGGTGTCCAGCGTGGCGGGATCGACGTTGAAGCCGTCGCCCGGGCGCAGGATGTTGGCCACGAACAGGCCGATCACCAGCGCGAAGGTGGACACCACCTCGAAGTACAGCAGGGCCTTGCCGCCGACGCGGCCGATTTTCTTGACGTCTTGCATGCCGGCAATGCCGGACACCACGGTGCAGAAGATCACCGGGGCGATGATCATCTTGATCAGCTTGATGAAGCCGTCGCCCAGCGGCTTCATGGCGACGGCGTCGCCGGGCAGGTATATGCCCAGCAGCACGCCGCATAGAATCGCGAACAAGACCTGCACGTACAGGACTTTGTAGAATGGTTTTTTCATGATCGTCTCCCCATTGATAAATCGAATGAGGCCGATCATGAGGGAAAATAACTGTGTGGACTATTGTGGCAATCACTATTGCGGTTAACCACATTGCGGCTATCCACAATGGTCCGGCGGCAGCGCTTGCCTTATTGCGCGCTTACTGCGCGACCCAGCCGCCGTCCATATTCCAGGCCACGCCGCGCACCTGTTTGGCCGCGTCGCTGCACAGGAACACGGCCAGCGCGCCCAGTTCCTCGGGCGTGACGAACTCGCCGGACGGCTGCTTGTCGGCCAGCAGCGCTTTCTTGGCCTCGTCGTTGCTCAAGCCGTCCTTCAGGGCGCGCGCATCGACCTGCTTTTGCACCAGCGGCGTCAGCACGAAGCCGGGACAGATGGCGTTGGCGGTGACGCCGGTCTGCGCCGTTTCCAGCGCGGTCACCTTGGTCAGGCCCACCAGGCCGTGCTTGGCCGCCACGTAGGCCGATTTGCCGGCCGAACCCACCAAGCCGTGCGCCGAGGCCAGGTTGATGATGCGGCCCCAGTTCTGCTTGCGCATGAAAGGCAGCGCCAGGCGCGACGTGTGGAAGGCGGAGGTCAGGTTGATGGCGATGATGGAGTCCCATTTTTCGACCGGGAAGTCTTCCACGTTGGCCACATGCTGGATGCCGGCGTTGTTGACCACCACGTCCAGGCCGCCGAACTTGTCGGCCGCGAAGGCGAACAGCGCTTCGATTTCCGGCGCTTTCGACATGTCGGCGTTGTGGTAGGCCGTTTGCACGCCGAATTCGCGCGCCGTGTCCGCTTGCAGCTGGGCGATTTCGGCGGCGTCGCCGAAGCCGTTGAACAGGATGTTGGCGCCTTCGGCCGCCAGCGAACGGGCCATGCCCAGGCCGATGCCGGACGTGGAACCGGTGACAAGTGCGGTCTTGCCGCGAAGGAGGGTGCTGGCCATGGAGTTCCTTTATAGAGTGAATCGAAATCTGCGGGTTGTCGGATGGGAAATGCGTGCGCTACACTTCTTCAAGATTTTAAGCCCAACGCCGGGTAAAATGTCGTACGTTGAAAAAAAGGAATCAGCATGATCGAGGCAAAAATAAAGTCTGTGCAGTGCATTTCGCCCAGCGGCTTGCACCAGATGGCCTACAAGGAATGGGGCGACGAGGACAATCCCAACGTGCTGGTCTGCGTGCATGGCGTGACGCGCGTTTCCGACGATTTCGATAATATGGCGCGCGCGCTGGCCGGCCACTACCGCGTGGTGGCGCCGGACGTGGTGGGCCGCGGCCGTTCCGGCCGCCTGCGCAACCCCGAACTGTACCGCCTGCCGCAGTATGTGTCCGACATGGTGACCCTGGTGGCGCGCGTGACCGCGCGCGGCCCGCGCCAGACGGTGGACTGGTTCGGCACCTCGATGGGCGGCCTGATCGGCATGGGCCTGGCCTCGCTGCCGGACAGCCCGGTCAGCAAGCTGGTGCTCAACGATATCGGCCCGGTGCTCGACCCGGACGCGCTGCGGCGCATCGGCGACTACATCGGCCAGGACCTGCGCTTCCCGAGCTTTGAACTGGGCGCCAAGTTCGTGCGCGACGTGTCGCTGCCGTTCGGCCCGCATACCGACGACGAGTGGCACAAGCTGGCCGCCGACGTCTTGCGCCAGGATCAGGACGGCCAGTGGGTGCGCCACTATGATATGGGACTGGCCCAGCCGTTCCGCTCGGCCACGCCCGAATCGGCGCGCGCCGACGAGGCCATGCTGTGGGCCGCCTATGACGCGATCCGCTGCCCGACCCTGCTGGTGCGCGGCGCCCAATCCGATTTGCTGTCGCCGGCGACGGCATTGAGCATGACACAGCGCGGGCCAAAAGCCACGCTGGTGGAGATACCGGACGTCGGTCACGCTCCCACCTTCCTGCATGGCGACCAGATCGCCATCGCCAAGAAGTTTTTACTTGACCTATAAACCTTTAGAAAGAACATCGTATGGAAATCACCCGCCTGCACGTTGGCAAACGCCTGTCCGAAGTCGCCATCCATAACGGCACCGTCTACCTGGCCGGCCAGATCGCCGAAGACACCAGCAAGGACATCGTGGGCCAGACCCAGGAAGTGCTGGCCGCCGTCGACCGCCTGCTGGCCGAAGCCGGCAGCGACAAGACCTGCATCCTGAGCACCGCCATCTACATCAAGGACATGGCCCTGTTCCCGGGCATGAACGAAGTGTGGGACAGCTGGGTCGCCCAGGGCCACACGCCGCCGCGCGCGACCGTGGAAGCCACGCTGGCCAATCCGGCCTGCCTGGTGGAAGTGGTGGTGGTCGCAGCACAGCGTTAAGCACTGCGCGCGCCAGGCGCGCCAGGCAGTGGGCAACAAGCATAACCCCGCAACTGCGGGGATGATTCAACAAAGTAAGAGGTATCATGGTTTCTATCGCAGCGCTCAACAGCGCAACGTCGGACCAGCTGGTCCAGGGCCTGTCGGCCGAAGACGGCGCGCGGGTGCTGGCCGCGCTTGACCTGGCCAGCGCAGCGTATGGCGACAAGACCTGCAGCAGCGGCCAGAGTGCGTTCGAGTTCGCCGTCGGCGTCGCGAGCACGCTGGCCTTCCTGCGTATCGATGCGGAAACCCGCATCGCCGGCCTGATGTTCGAGGCAACCCTGCTCGATCCATCCCAGGCCCCGAATATCGAACCCCGTTTCGGTCCCGCCGTGGCTGAACTGGTCAGCGGCGTGCGCCAGCTGATCCGCCTGCGCGAGCTGACCCAGACCCAGCCTTCCGGCACGCCCGGGCGCGGCAAGAACGCGGCCCAGCAGGCCGTGGCGCAAGTGGAAACGCTGCGCAAGATGCTGCTGGCCATGGCCAGCGACATGCGCGTGGTGCTGGTGCGCCTGGCCTCCTGCGTGACCACCTTGCGCTATTTCGCCGACATCAAGCGTTTTGACGAGGTGACCCACAGCTACGGCCGCGAAACGCTGGACCTGTACGCGCCGCTGGCCAACCGGCTCGGCATCTGGCAGCTGAAATGGGAGCTGGAAGACCTGTCGTTCCGCTTCATCGAACCGGATGCGTACAAGCGCATCGCCAAGATGCTGGAAGAAAAGCGCATGATGCGCGAAGGCTTCGTGTCGTCCTCCATCACGCGCCTGCAGAACGAGCTCAACAGCGCAGGCATCAAGGCTGAAGTGTTCGGCCGGCCCAAGCACATCTACTCGATCTGGAGCAAGATGCGCGGCAAGGAGCTGGACTTCACGGAGCTGTACGACGTGCGCGCCTTCCGCGTCATCGTCGACGACGTCAAGACCTGCTACACCGTGCTGGGCGTGGTGCACAACATCTGGACCCCGATCCCGAAAGAATTCGACGACTACATCTCGCGGCCCAAGCCGAACGGCTACCGCTCGCTGCACACGGTGGTGACGGCCGACGACGGCCGCCCGCTGGAAGTGCAGATCCGCACCCAGGAAATGCACAACTTCGCCGAATACGGCGTGGCCGCGCACTGGCGCTACAAGGAGGAGGGCGGTTCCAACTTCCAGGGCCAGAAGTACGACGAAAAGATCGCCTGGCTGCGCCAGCTGCTGGCCTGGAAATCGGACGTGGCCGACACCGTGGTGGGCCAGGAGGAAGTGCAGCGCGAATGGGTGGAAAAGCTCAAGTCCGCCTCGCTGGACGACCGCATCTTCGTGCTCACGCCGCAGGCGCGCGTGCTGGAGCTGCCGGTGGGGGCCACACCGATCGACTTCGCCTACCATTTGCACAGCGACGTGGGCCACCGTTGCCGCGGCGCGCGCGTGGACGGCATCATGGTGCCGCTCAACACCGCGCTGAAGAACGGCCAGACCTGCGAGATCATTACCGCCAAGGGCGCGCCCGGCACGGCCGGGCCGTCGCGCGACTGGCTCAATCCCGAATACACGGTGGCCACCCGCACCCGTTCCAAGATCCGTGCCTGGTTCCACGCCATCGACCAGCAGGAAACGCTGTCGCACGGGCGCGCCATGGTGGAGAAATCGCTGCAGCGCGAAGGCAAGACCGCGGTCAACCTGGAGGCGCTGGCGAACAAGCTCGGCTTCGCCAAGGTGGACGACCTGTTCATCTCGGTGGGCAAGGAAGAGTTCAGCCTGCGCCACGTGGAGCAGGCGCTGCACGACACGGGCGAGCCGGTCGAAGTGGAAGATGCGGTGGTGCTCGGCAAGAGCCGCGCCTCCAGCGTGGAGCAGGGCGCCAAGTCCGGCGTGCTGGTGGTGGGCACGGACGGGCTGATGACGCAGCTGGCCAAGTGCTGCAAGCCGGCGCCGCCGGACAGCATCGTCGGCTTCGTCACGCGCGGCAAGGGCGTGTCGATCCACCGCGCCACGTGCAAGAACTTCGCCGAGATGCGCGCCAAGGCGCCGGAGCGCGTCATCGTCACCGAATGGGGGCGCGCGGTCAACGAGACCGTCTACCCGGTCGGCATCTTCGTGCTGGCGGGCGACCGCCAGGGCCTGCTGCGCGACATTTCCGAGATTTTCTCGCGTGAAAAGCTCAACGTCATCGGCGTCAACACGCAGAGCGCGAAAGGGCAGGCGCGCATGACCTTCACTGCTGAAATCGGCTCCACCGCGCAGCTGCAAAAAGCCCTGTCGGCGATCGCCGAAGTCAGCGGCGTGCTGGAAGCGCGCCGCTCCTGATTGCGCTCAGGCCGCCAGTTCGGCCTGCAGCGTCACGTGGTCGATGCCATGCCGCGCCAGCAGCATGGCCTTGATGGCGGCCAGGATGGCCGGCCAGTCCTGCAGGTCGCGCACCTCGATGTGGCCGATCAGCGCAGGCTGGCCGGGGGACATCGACCACACGTGCAGGTCGTGCACCGACGCCACGCCCGCCACCTGTTCCAGGTCCGCGCCCACCTGCAGATAGTCGATGTGGCCGGGCACGCCTTCCATCAGGTGATGGTAGGACTCGCGCAGGATCTCCACGGTCGACTTCAGTATCAGCAGCGACACCAGGATGGACAGCAGCGGATCGATCTGCATCCAGCCGGTGTACCAGATCACCGCGCCGGCAATCAGCGCGGCAATGGAACCGAGCAAGTCGCCCATCACGTGCACCAGCGCGGCGCGCGTGTTCATGCTTTTCTTGTCGTGCGACAGCACCCAGGCCACCGCCAGGTTCACGCCCAGGCCGATGCCCGCCACCACGAACACCATGCCGCCCTGCACCTGCTGCGGCGCGCTGAAGCGCTGCACGGCTTCGAACACGATCCAGCCCACCACGCCCAGCATCAGCAGGCCGTTGACGAAGGCGGCCAGCGCCTCGGCGCGGCCATAGCCGAAGGAGTAGCGCGCCGACGGCGGCCGCTTGGCGATCAGCTGCGCCAGCAGGGCCAGGCCCAGCGCGGCGGCGTCGGTCACCATGTGGCCGGCGTCCGAGATCAGGGCCAGCGAATTGGCCAGGAAGCCGGACACCGCTTCCACCCCGGCAAAGCCCAGCGTGAGCGCCACCGCCCAGCCCAGCACTTTCAGGCTGCGGTCTCCCGTGTAGTGTTTGTGCTGGGCGTCGCCCGCGCGGTGCGCGTGCAGGTGGGCGGTGTCGGTATCGAGGTGCATAGGCGTTATTTGTAAGTGCCGCAGGTGATGATGTATTGGCCCACCTGGCGGAACCAGGCCGACTTGGCGTGCATCTGCTGGGTCGTCGGGTGTACCCACTTATAGTCGACCGGACCTTGCTGGCCTTTGCTGGCTTTGTCCAGGATCTCGCGCACGAAGTACTTGTCGTCCTCGTCGCGGTAGTTGTATACGTTGAGGCCGACCAGGCGCGGAATGGCCCCGTGCGCCATTACCTTACCATGCTCGTCGTAGATCACGATATAGAGGTCGCGGTGGATGAAGCGGCCCTTGGGATTGCTGGCTTCGAAGAAGGTCTTGGCCGGCCCCTGGTCCGCCAGGTAGGCGGCGGTCTTGTTGACCAGGGCGAGGGCGTCGGCCGGCGTGCCGTGGCCGCTGGCGCAGGCGCACAGGCTGAACAGCGCTGCGGCCAGAAAAGTTAACAACTGTTTCATGTTTCTAGCGTTTTCTGTAACAACTGAATATAGCATAGTGGGCTAGAGCAATGTTTTCACATTTGCCCCTTGCGGAAGCGATTTTCACTCTCTATAATGCTGGTCTTCGGGCGGTTAGTTCAGCTGGTTAGAATACTTGGTCGACATCCAAGGGGTCGGGGATTCGAATTCCTCACCGCCCACCAGAACATGTAGTAAGATGGTTTTTCAGTTGTATGCAGTAAGCGAGCAGTAAACAAGGGCGGTTAGTTCAGCTGGTTAGAATACTTGGTCGACATCCAAGGGGTCGGGGATTCGAATTCCTCACCGCCCACCACCAACATTATGTAAGAGCGAGAAAGGCAATCCGGTTATGACACCGCGAACTACTACCAAGGTTAGTAAGTAACGCTAGTCACCGGCTTTCTCACGCTATCACATGGAAGAAAACGCGGCTAGCCCGCGTTTTTTTTTCGTCCGCAGTTTCGCAGTTTCCCAATATTTCCGTTTCACCCACTATCCGGCATTTTGCCGACTGGAGAGCATGATGGTTGCAGTCCGACTTCCCGATGGTTCCGTGCGTCAGTTCGACGCGCCCGTCACGGTGGCCCAGGTGGCCTCCAATATCAGCACCAGCCTGGGCAAGGCTGCGCTGGCCGGCAAGGTTGACGGCAAGGTCGTCGACACTTCCTTCCTGATCGAGCAGGATGCCGACGTGGCCATCGTGACCGACCGCGACCCGGAAGGCCTGGACGTGATCCGCCACTCCACCGCCCACTTGCTCGCCTACGCCGTCAAGGAGCTGTTCCCGGACGCGCAAGTGACCATCGGCCCGGTGATTGAAAACGGCTTCTACTACGATTTCTCGTACAAGCGCCCGTTTACGCCGGAAGACCTGGTGGCGATCGAAAAGAAAATGGCCGAACTGGCCAAGAAGGACGAGCCGGTCACCCGCCAGGTCCTGCCGCGCGACGAGGCCGTGGCCTACTTCAAGTCCATCAACGAACACTACAAGGCCGAGATCATCGCCTCGATTCCAGCCGACCAGGATGTGTCGCTGTACTCGGAAGGCAAGTTCACCGACTTGTGCCGCGGCCCGCACGTGCCGTCGACCGGCAAGCTGAAAGTGTTCAAGCTGATGAAGCTGGCCGGCGCCTACTGGCGCGGCGACTCGAAGAACGAGATGCTGCAGCGCGTCTACGGCACCGCCTGGACCAAGAAGGAAGACCAGGAGCAGTACCTGTTCCAGCTGGAAGAGGCGGAAAAGCGCGACCACCGCAAGCTGGGCAAGCAGCTGGACTTTTTCCACTTCCAGGACGAGGCGCCCGGCCTGGTGTTCTGGCATCCGAAAGGCTGGACCATCTGGCAGCAGGTTGAGCAATACATGCGCAACAAATACCAGGTCAACGGCTACCAGGAAGTGAAGGCGCCGCAGATCCTGGACGCCAGCCTGTGGGGTAAGACCGGCCACTGGGACAACTACCGCGAAAACATGTTCGTGACGGAGTCGGAAAACCGCTCCTACGCGCTAAAGCCGATGAACTGCCCGGGCCACGTGCAGATCTTCAACAGCAATATGCGCTCCTACCGCGACCTGCCGCTGCGCTACGGCGAGTTCGGCCAGTGCCACCGCAACGAGCCGTCCGGCGCGCTGCACGGCATCATGCGCGTGCGCGGCTTCACCCAGGACGACGGCCACATCTTCTGCATGCAGGAGCAGATCGAGCCGGAAGTGGTGGCGTTCCACACCCAGGCCATGGAGGTGTACGCCGACTTCGACTTCACCAACATCGACGTCAAGCTGGCGCTGCGCCCTGACAGCCGCATCGGCACCGACGAAGTGTGGGACGAGGCCGAAGAGGCGCTGCGTTCCGGCCTGCGCGCCTGCGGCGTGGCATGGACCGAGCTGCCGGGCGAGGGTGCCTTCTACGGCCCGAAAATCGAATACCACCTGAAGGATTCGCTGGGCCGCCCTTGGCAGGTCGGCACCATGCAGGTCGACTTCTTCATGCCGCAGCGCCTGGGCGCCGAATACGTGGCGGCCGACAACTCGCGCCAGGTGCCGGTCATGCTGCACCGCGCCATCGTCGGTTCGCTGGAACGCTTCATCGGCATCCTGATCGAAAACTACGCCGGCGCGCTGCCGATGTGGCTGGCGCCGGTGCAGGTATCGGTGCTCAACATCTCCGACGCGCAGGCCGATTATGTGAACGATGTGGCCGCCAAGCTGCGCAAACAGGGCTTCCGCGTGCAGACCGATTTGCGCAACGAGAAGATTACGTATAAAATACGCGAACATTCCGTCCAAAAACTGCCGTACATTCTGGTCGTCGGCGACAAGGAACGGGATGCCAACACTGTGGCCGTGCGGGCACGTGGGAATGTCGATCTGGGCGTAATGTCCCTCGACTCCCTGGTTGAGCGACTCCTCAAGGACGTTGCCGACAAAGCCTGACCCCGAGGAAACTCGCATACCGGCCGATCATCGAATTTTTAAAGGAAACTACAATAGCTACTGACAAGTCGCATCGCATCAATGGCGAAATCACCGCTCCCGAAATGCGTCTGAGCGGGGTTGACAACGAACCGCTCGGTATCGTGAGCCTGGCCGAAGCCTTCCGCCTGGCGGAAGAAGCGAACGTCGACCTGGTGGAGATCGCCCCGACGGCGGTCCCGCCAGTCTGCCGTCTGATGGACTACGGCAAGTTCAAGTATTCGGAGCAGAAGAAGGCCCACGAAGCGAAGCTCAAGCAAAAAGTCATCTCCGTGAAGGAAGTCAAATTCCGTCCGGGCACCGATGACGGCGATTACAATATCAAGCTGCGCAACCTCATCAAGTTCCTCGATGACGGCGACAAGACCAAGATCACGCTGCGCTTCCGCGGCCGTGAGATGGCGCACCAGGATATCGGTTTCCGCATGCTCGAGCGTCTGAAGGCTGACCTGGAGCCGTACGGCCAGGTCGAGCAGTTCCCGAAGATGGAAGGCCGCCAGATGATCATGGTCCTGGCGCCGAAAAAGAAGAAGTAAACAAGAATTTGCGGAATAGCGGACACCTTAGGGTATAATCGCGTTCCGCAAAATGTAGTGGCCAACAGCAAGACGGACCGCTGCATCAACAAGTGAAAGCAGGCCTCTAAGCGCAGCGTAGTGCTGCCACCTGCAATCCTGTTAATTTGGAGCTGCCCGTAAGAGGGCAGATGTGTTATGCCAAAAATGAAGACCAAAAGCTCCGCGAAAAAGCGTTTTCGCGTGCGTCCAGGTGGTACTGTTAAATCGGGTATGGCTTTCAAGCGCCACATCCTGACCAAAAAGACCACCAAGAACAAGCGTCAGCTGCGTGGTACCCGTAACATCAACGCATCGGATGTCACGTCCGTCATGCGCATGATGCCTACCGCTTAATCTCACACTCATTTAAGGAGCTAATATGCCTCGAGTAAAACGTGGGGTTACTGCGCGTGCCCGTCATAAAAAAGTATTAAACCTGGCCAAGGGTTACCGTGGTCGTCGTAGCAAGGTATACCGTATTGCCAAGCAAGCAGTCATGCGCGCTGGCCAGTACGCATACCGTGACCGCCGTAACAAGAAGCGCGTCTTCCGCCGCCTGTGGATCGCCCGTATCAACGCCGCTTCCCGTGAGCATGGCGTGACGTACAGCGTGTTCATGAACGGTCTGAAGAAGGCGAACATCGAGCTGGACCGTAAGGTTCTGGCCGATATGGCTGTGATGGACAAGCCGGCCTTCGCCGCGATTGTCAACACCGTCAAAGCACAAATCGCTGCCTAATATCAGCGTTTGATGCGTAGCGCTGCTTCCGGCAGCGCATGAGAGCGGGGCAAGGTGTGAACCTGTGCCCCGTTTTTAATTTCCAAGACAGGAATATTGCATGAACTCCCTGGAAGAACTGGTCGTCTCGGCACGTGCTGACTTTATCGCCGCCGCAGACGCCGCCGCACTTGAGAACGCCAAAGCCAAGTATCTGGGCAAGACCGGCCAGATCACCGAAATGATGAAGGGCCTGGGCAAGCTCGACCCGGACGCGAAAAAAGCGCAGGGCGCGCTGATCAACGCCGCCAAAGTGCAGATCGAAGCCGCGCTGACCGCGCGCCGCGACGCCATGGCCGAAGCCCAGCTGCAAGCCCGCCTGAACGCGGAAGAAATCGACGTCACTTTGCCAGGCCGCGGCCGCGCCGGCGGTGGCCTGCATCCTGTCATGCGCACCTGGGAGCGCGTGGAGGAAATCTTCCGCTCGATCGGCTTCGACGTGGCCGGCGGCCCCGAGATCGAAACCGACTGGACCAATTTCACTGCCCTGAACAGCCCGGAGAACCATCCGGCCCGTTCGATGCAGGACACCTTCTACGTGGACGGCAACGACAGCGCCGGCAAGCCGCTGCTGCTGCGCACCCACACCAGCCCGATGCAGGTACGCTACGCGCGCAGCCACACGCCGCCGATCAAGGTGATCGCGCCGGGCCGCACCTACCGCGTCGACAGCGACGCCACCCACTCGCCGATGTTCCACCAGGTCGAAGGCCTGTGGATCGCCGAGGACATCAGCTTCGCCGACCTGAAGGGTGTGTACCTGAACTTCGTCAAGGCCTTCTTCGAGACCGATGACCTGCAGGTGCGCTTCCGGCCGTCATATTTCCCGTTTACCGAACCGTCGGCCGAGATCGACATCGCCTTCGGCAGCGGTCCATTGAAGGGCCGCTGGCTGGAAGTGTCCGGCTCCGGCCAGGTGCACCCGTCGGTGGTGCGCAACTTCGGCCTCGATCCCGAGCGCTACATCGGTTTCGCGTTCGGCTCCGGCCTGGAGCGCCTGACCATGCTGCGTTACGGCATCAACGACCTGCGCCTGTTCTACGAAGGCGACCTGCGTTTCCTGAAACAGTTCAACTGAGGCACCACGACTATGCAATTCTCTGAAAATTGGCTGCGCACTCTTGTCGATCCGAAAATGACGTCGGATGAACTGGCGCACATGCTGACCATGTCCGGCCTGGAAGTGGAAGAAGTCGAACCGGTCGCGCCGCCGTTCTCCAACGTGGTTGTGGGCCAGGTGCGCGAGATGGCCAAGCATCCGGACGCGGACCGCCTGAACGTGTGCCAGGTCGACGTCGGCACCGGCACCTTGCTCAACATCGTGTGCGGCGCGCCCAATGTGCGCCCCGGCCTGAAAGTGGTGTGCGCCATGGCCGGCGCGGTGCTGCCGCCGGGTGCGGACGGCAAGCCGTTTGAAATCAAGGTGGGCAAGCTGCGCGGCGTCGAATCGCAGGGCATGCTGTGCTCGGCCAAGGAACTGAAGCTGTCGGAAGAGGGCTCCGGCCTGCTGGAACTGCCCGACGACGCGCCGGTGGGCCAGAACTTCCGCGACTACTACGCGCTGAACGACCTGAAATTCACCATCAAGCTGACCCCGAACAAGGCGGACTGCCTGTCGGTGCTGGGCGTGGCGCGCGAAGTGTCGGCGCTGACCGGCGTGCCGCTGACCATGCCGTCCTTCCGCACCGTGCCGGTGACGATGGGCGAAGTGCTGCCGGTGAAGATCTCGGCGCCGGACCTGTGCGGCCGCTTCTCCGGCCGCGTGATCCGCAACCTGAACGCCAAGGCCGCCACGCCGGAGTGGATGAAGCAGCGCCTCGAGCGCAGCGGCCAGCGCGCGGTGTCGGCGCTGGTGGACATTTCCAACTACGTGATGCTGGAGCTGGGCCGTCCTACCCACGTGTTCGACCTGGCCAAGATCCACGGCGGCCTGGACGTGCGCTGGGGCAAGGCCGGCGAAACGCTGAAGCTGTTGAACGGCAACACCGTGGCGGTGGACGAGTGGGTCGGCGTGATCGCCGACGACAAGGAACTCGAATCGCTGGCCGGCATCATGGGTGGCGACGCCACCGCCGTGTCGCTGGACACCGAGTCGATTTACCTGGAAGCGGCGTTCTGGTGGCCGAACGCCATCCAGGGCCGGGCCCGCAAGTACAACTTCTCGACCGACGCGGCGCACCGCTTCGAGCGCGGCGTGGACTACGCCACCACCGTCGAGCACATCGAGCGCATCACCTCGCTGCTGGTGGAAATCTGCGGCACCCCCGCCACGCAAGTGGGCCCGGTGGACGACCAGATCGTCAACCTGCCGCAGCCGAAGCCGGTGCAGATGCGCACCGCGCGCGCCCAGAAGGTCATCGGCGTGCCGCTGACCGACGAACTGGTGGCCGACATCTTCACCCGCCTGGGCCTGCAGTTCACCCTGGCCGACAGCATCTTCTCGGTGAGCGCGCCGTCCTACCGTTTCGACATCGAAATCGAGGAAGACCTGATCGAGGAAGTGGCCCGCGTGTACGGCTTCGAGAACATCCCGGCGGTGGCGCCGGTGGCGCCGAACACCATGCATATCGCGCCCGAAAACACCCGTTCGCTGTTCGCCGTGCGCCACCAGCTGGCCGACCTCGGCTACCAGGAAGTGGTCAACATGAGCTTTGTCGAAGCCCAGTGGGAGCTGGACTTCAGCGGCAACGACAATCCGATCAAGCTGCAGAACCCGATCGCCAGCCAGCTGAGCGTAATGCGCTCGTCGCTGATCGGCAGCCTGGTGGCCAATGTGCGCTACAACCTGAACCGCAAAGCCAGCCGCGTGCGGGTGTTCGAGCTGGGCGCCATCTACCAGCGCGATGCGTCGGTGCAGGACGGCCCGCTGACGGTGGCGGGCTACAGCCAGCCGCAACGCGTGGCCGCGCTGGCCTACGGCCCGGTGGCCGACGAGCAGTGGGGCCAGGATACCCGCCTGGTCGACTACTTCGACGTCAAGGCCGACCTGGAGCAGCTGTTCGCCCCGGCCACGCTGCGCTTCAGCAAGGCCGCGCACCCGGCGCTGCACCCGGGCCGCTCGGCAAATATCGAACTGGACGGCAAGGTGATCGGCTTTATCGGCGAGCTGCATCCGCGCTGGCTGCAGAAATACGACCTGCCGCAGGCGCCGGTCTTGTTCGAAGTTGATGCAATTGCCTTGCAGCAACGCAGTGTGCCAAAATACAGCGAGATCTCCAAGTTCCCGGGCGCCACGCGCGACCTGGCGCTGGTCGTCAAACAGGCTGTGCCGGCGCAGGATCTGCTTGACGCTTTCGCCGCCGCGCTGGCCGGCCACGCGCACGGCAAGCTGGTGCAAGCCATTGTTTTGTTTGATGAATATCGCGGCAAAGGGCTGGAAGCGGACGAGAAATCGCTTGCTTTCCGCTTTAGCTTGCAAGATACTCAAAACACCCTGCAGGACGACGTAGTGGACGCTGTGATGAGTGCGCTGGCCGAGTCGGCACAGCAAAAGCACGGCGCGAAACTGCGCTCTTAAGCGGGCCGTAAGTCACAGCGGGCAATATGCCATCCCGGAATCCGGCCGCCGCCGGATTCCCGTTCTTTTTATAGGCAGGGCAGCAAAATTAATAACAACGACGTTGATACCGCCGTACTCGAATCCGCCCTGGATGCCGAGCTGCACAGCGCGATGCTGGTGGCCAAGGTGCGCCAGGAGGCGGAAAAGGACATGCCCACGCTGACCAAGGCGGAGCTGGCAGAGTTGCTGTTCGAGCAGGTTGGACTGAACAAGCGTGAAGCCAAGGACATGGTGGAAACCTTCTTCGACGAGATCCGCAACGCGCTCGAGCGCGGCGAGGCCGTCAAGCTGTCCGGTTTCGGTAATTTCCAGCTGCGCGACAAGCCGCAGCGTCCCGGCCGCAATCCCAAGACCGGCGAGGAAATTCCGATCACCGCGCGCCGCGTGGTGACCTTCCACGCCAGCCAGAAGCTGAAGAGCATGGTCGAGGAAAGCAATCCCATGGCGCGTGCCGCCTGAGTGAGACAGCAGCATGAACGATAGGCCAGGCAAATCCGAACTGGTGGTGTTGCCGCCGATTCCAGCCAAACGCTATTTCACGATAGGCGAGGTGAGCGAATTGTGCGGCGTGAAGCCGCATGTGCTGCGCTACTGGGAGCAGGAGTTCACCCAGCTCAAACCGGTCAAGCGGCGCGGCAACCGGCGCTATTACCAGCATCATGAGGTGCTGCTGATACGCCGTATACGGGAACTGTTATACGAACAAGGTTTTACCATCAGCGGTGCGCGCAGCAAACTAGATAGCCGCAGCGCCGATCCTGCGCAGGCAGGGTATGATGGAGGCTATGAGCGTGCAGCGCCGGCCGTGCCGCCGCCGCCGCTGGACCGGGACATGATACGCAGCGAACTGCTTGCCATCCTCGGCCTGCTTGGCTGACCGGTTTGCTGGGCAGCCGGGCGGCGCGGGGCGGGCGGCACCAGGGGCGCGCCGCAAAGCGCCTTTTTTTTCGCGTAGAATAGCAGTGCTACAATAATAAGATTATTATTTTGTTAGCGGAAGCGCGGGGACTTTCCCATGCAAGGAAGACACGAGGGAACACATGATACGCGTTGCCATATGTGACGATCATCAAATAGTTAGAGCCGGCTTCAAGCAGATTTTTTCGTCCGCGGACGATTTCAGTGTAGTGGCGGAGGGCAGTACCGGGCGCGAAGCGCTGGACATTGCCCGCCGCGAGATATGCGACGTGCTGTTGCTGGACATCGCCATGCCGGACCAGTCCGGCATTGACACCCTGCGTACCATACGCCAGGGCCAGCCGGACTTGCCGGTGCTGATACTGTCCGGCTATCCGGCGCAGCAGTACGCGCTGAACCTGTTCAAGATGGGCGCCAACGGCTATCTGAACAAGGAGTGCGAAGCCGACGAGCTGATCACGGCGGTGCGCACCGTGCACCAGGGCCGGCGCTACGTCAGCTCGCAAGTGGGCGAGCTGCTGGCGCAGAGTTTCGACCGCGACCCCAACACGGCGCTGCATACCGAACTGTCGGACCGCGAGTTCCAGGTGTTCCTGCGCCTGGCGCGCGGCGCCACGGTCAGCGATATCGGCGTGGCGTTGTCGCTCAGCATCAAAACGGTGAGTACCTACCGCACCCGCATCATGGAAAAAATGGGCCTGCAATCGAACAGCGATCTGACCTATTATGCTATGAAGAACAACCTGCTGGATTAGCGCACAGCGCCCGTCCTGGCGCGCACGTTAGGAAACTGATGCGGCGCAGCAAAAAACGGCAGGGTCTATAATGGCCCTGCCATAACGGCTGCTCATCTAGCAAAGGATGCCTATCAGGATGTATTTCACCGTCGACGCGGCGCCCCATCACAGACTGCCGCTGTACAAGACCGTACTGTGCGTAACTTGCGCACTGATACTGATCGTGAACGGCTTCAGCCTGTTCCATAACTTGCAGTCGCTAAAGGGCGCCAACTTCCTGTTAAGCCAGTCCTCGCGCGTGGCTGAGCGGCTGCAGTACCTGAACGTGCTGGTGCTCGACGCCGAGAGCAGCATGCGCGGCTACTTTGTGTCCGGCAAGGAATCCTACCTGGGGCCAACCCGCACCGTCACGGTGGAAACGGAAACTGAATTCAAGGAACTGGAGCTGCTGCTGGCCGATAGCCCGTCGCAGCTGAAAAACCTGGCGCAGCTGCACACCATCGTGCGGCGCAAGCTGGCCCTGATGGGCGAATCGATCGAAGTCTATCGCCACGGCGGCCTGGAAGAGATCGTCAACATCGCCAAGGTCACCGACGACCGCGCGTCCATGGACGAACTGCGCCTGCTGGTGGTCATCATGGTGCAGGAACAGAATGAAACGCTGGCCGCGCGCAGCGCCAGCTTCTACCACCAGTACCAGAAGGCCGTGCTGCTGGGCACCGGCATCAACGCGGTGGCCATCTTCGTGCTGATCATGTTCTACCAGCTGGTGCGGCGCAGTTTCCGCAACCAGGCGGCGGTCGAGCACGCCTTGCAGGTGTCGAACGACAACCTCGAATCCATGGTGGCCCAGCGTACCGAGCAGCTGTCGGTGCTGTCGCGCCACCTGATCAGTATCAGCGAGGAAGAGAAAGTGCGGCTGTCGCGCGAACTGCACGACGAGATGGGCGCGCATTTGACGTCGATCAGCATGGACCTGGGCGCCGTCATGCACCAGTTGCAGAAAACCAACCCCGAACTGGCCTCCCAGCTCAAGCGCGCCCGCGCCACGTTGCTCGACACGGTGGAAATGAAGCGCCGCATCATCGAGAACCTGCGCCCCAGCCTGCTGGACAACCTGGGCTTGTGCGCCGCCATCGAAAGCTATTGCGACGAGTTCAGCCGCATGTCGGCGCTGCCGTGCGAGACCGATATCGCCAGCCATATCGACAACGTGGCCAAGGGCCGCGACTCCAGCCTGGCCATTGCGCTGTTCCGCATCGTGCAGGAGTCGCTGACCAATATCCGGAAGTATGCGCGCGCCACCAAGGTGATCGTGACGCTGCAGTGCAGTGAAGACTTGCTGGTGCTGCGCGTGATCGACGATGGGGTGGGCATCGAATCGAACACGCTGGTGAAGCCGATGTCGCATGGCTTGCTGGGGATGCGCGAGCGGGCACTGCTGCTGGGCGGCACGCTGACCATCCGCCGCGGCCGCAACGACAAGGGAACTTGTATCGAAGTACATATTCCGATGCGCGCCAGGGCCGGTGTCGCCGAGCAGTGCGAGCCTAGCAGCCCGCCACGTCCACCAGCAGGCGATCGTACTCCGTCTTCGCCACCTTATAGCACTCGCCCGCGTAGCGTTCCAAGCCTGAACGATCAATAACGGTGATGTTGCCGCGGCGATAGGTGATCAGGCCGTCTTCCTGCAGCTTGCCGGCGGCCGCGGTGATGCTCTCGCGCCGCACGCCCAGCATGATGGAGATCATTTCCTGGGTTACCTTCAGTTCGTTGCTCAGCGACCGGTCCAGGCGGTCCAGCAGCCAGCGGCACAGTTTCTGCTCGATCGAGCTGTGGCGGCCGCCGACGGCGTTTTGCGCCATCTGCGCGAACAGCGCATGGTTGTAGCGCATCAGCAGCTGGGGCAGGGCGCCGCCCTGGTTGAACGCTTCGCGCAGGTGCTGCGCCTTCAGGCGGTAGCCGTAGCCGGCGCTTTGCACCACGGCGCTGCACATGGCGCGCTCGCCGGGGAACATCGACACGCCTACCACGCCTTCATGGCCTACCACGGCGATCTCGGTGGTGGCGCCGTCTTCCATCACGTACAGCAGGGACACTATGGCAGTGGTCGGGAAATACACGTTTTCCAGCTTGCTGCCGAATTCAAACAATTCCTTGCCAAATGGCAAGGTCACCAGTTCCAGGTGTTCAAACAGGGATTCCAGGACTTCACGAGGCAAGGCGGCCAGCAGTTCGTTCTGCTGTGTACCGCTATAGCTGACAACCGGCCGGGACGCAACTTTGAATTCCCGCGAGCCTACGGGCATCGTCTGGGAGAGCGACTGTGTGACGGTATCGCTAAGTTGAGTGTTGTTCATTTTATTCCTCACAGGCTAAGTACAAAGTAGCGCTGGATGCCGGTTGTGCTCGATTTTGCTGAGTCCGGGTGGGCTTCTGTTCTCGCTCCACTTTATCCATCGCGTTGTTAGTACTTTAGGTCTGTATGTACTTTACGAACATAAGACGGGGCAGCGCCCCCGTGTAGGCTCGTTGCATGGCGCCTTGTCAGCCTAGTCCTACTGCAAGCATCATGGGCGGCTTCACGCGCAGCGCATCCTGCCTTCACACAGCGGCATTACGATGGCTCCTGGACTACGCAATTCAATCAAAAAGGAGGGGCAGATGGGCACACTGAGGAAGGGCGCCGCGCCGGGCGGGGCGCAGCCGGCCGGCTGGCAGGTATTGCTGGTGGTGCTGGGAACGGCGCTGTTGCTGCTGGTGCCGCTGGTGGCGATGCAGTTCACCGACGAGGTGGTGTGGACCGGGTCCGACTTCGCCATTGCCGGCGTGCTGCTGGCCGGGACCGGCCTGTCCTACGTGGCGGCGGCGCGGCTGTTGCGCACCCGGCAGCGGCGCCTGGCGCTGGGCCTTGGGCTGGCGCTGCTGCTGGCGCTGGTGTGGGTGGAGCTGGCGGTCGGCCTGATCGGCACGCCGTTCGCAGGAAGTTAGCCTGCTGACTTGCCCGCCGGCTAAGCTCCCGGCTAGCCGAGCAGGCGCGCGCGCTTGCGCGACACGATGGTGGGCTGGTTGGCGCTCCAGGCGAGGGGCGGCGCCACGGTTCCCAGCACGGCCGGCTGGCCGTCGAGCCGGAAGCGGCTGACGGCTTCGCCGAGCTGGGCCGCCTCCTCGTGCAGGCGGTCCGCTCCGACAGAGGCTTGCAGCACCAGCGCGCCGTTCTGGCGCGTCATGTCGTCGATGCGGGCCAGGGCGTGGTCGACTTGCTCGATTTCGCTGCGCTGCACCGCCTCGGCGGCGCTGATCTGTTCGATGATGGCGGCGGTCTGCTGCACCGAATTCACCACCTGCGTCATGGTGGCGCCGGCCGCGTTCACCAGCGCGCTGCCGGCCTCCACTTCGCGCACCGAATCGACGATCAGCTTCTTGATTTCCAGCGCGGCGGCAGCCGAGCGCTGCGCCAGGCTGCGCACTTCGCCCGCCACCACCGCGAAGCCGCGGCCCTGTTCGCCGGCGCGGGCCGCTTCCACCGCCGCGTTCAGGGCCAGGATGTTGGTCTGGAAGGCGATGCCGTCGATCACGCCGATGATGTCGCTGATCTTGTCGGAGCTGGCCCGGATGCCGGCCATGGTCTCGACCACGGCGGCCACGCTGCGCCCGCCCTGCTGGGCGATGTCGGACGCGGCCTGCACCAGCTTGCGCCCGCGTTCGGCGTGCGCGGCGTTGCGCTGCACGGTGGCCGTCAGCGCGCGCATCGAGGCCACGGTGGCCGACAGGTCGCCGGCTTGCGCTTCGGTGTGGCCGGACAGCGCGGTGTTGCCGCTGGCCAGTTCGTCGGCGCCATCGGCGATGCGGCCGGCGCCGCTGCGGATATCGTCCACCAGCATGGCCAGCGCTTGCGTCATGCCGCCGAAGGCGTTGACCAGGCCGCCGATCTCGTCGCGCGCCGGGGAGCTGATTTCCAGGGTCAGGTCGCCGGCCGCCGCCGCCTGCACGGCGCGGTTCAGCGTGCCCACGTCGCGCGAGAAAGACAGGTAGAAACCGGTGAACAGCACGGCGGCCACGGCCAGCGCGGCGGCCACGGCGCCCAGCATCAGGTTGCGGCGCAGGCGGTCGCGCGCCAGGCGTTCGGCCAGCAGCCGGTCCAGCGCCGTGGCCGACGCGGCCGCAAAGCCGTACAGCTTGCCGATCGCCTCGTGGCCGGCGGCGCTGAATTCCTTGCCGCTGGTCTGGTTGTAGGAGTTGCTCACTTCGTTCTTGTTGCGCTCCAGGAACGCCAGCGCGGCGGGAATGGCGGCCAGGTGCGGCTGCAGCGCCGCTTGCAGCTGCGGGTTGTGCAGCAAGATGGCGTCGGCCTGCGCCGGCAGGCGTTCCAGCTGGTGGCGCGCCAGCATGGCGGTGGCGTTGAGCAGCTGGTCCTCGTTGCCTTCGAACAGGCCGGTGTCGATGTAGGCGGCGCCGCGCGCGGCGATCACGGACAGGTCCTCGGCCACTTCCGGCAGCGTCTTCTGGAACGCGGCCACCAGGTAGTGGGTTTGCACTTCCGGGTCCAGGCTCAGGCTGGAGCGGTCCGCCACCAGCGCGCTCAGTTTGGCCAGCCTGGCCAGCAGCGCACCGTGCAGCGCCAGGCTGTCCCTGGCGTCCGATGCCGGCTGGCGTTCGGCCAGCGCTTGCCATGCTTGCCGCACCGCCGTCCACGCCGGCAGCCCGGCCAGGCCGGCCGCGGCGGGCCGGCTGTCCAGCTGCCAGCTGTCCAGGCGTTTCAGGCGCGCCTCGATATCGGCGCGCAGCGCGGCGCCGTCGAGCGGCTGGCGCGCTGCCAGGCGCAGGCGCTCCAGCGCACGGTGCTGCTGGGCCAGCCGGCTCACTTGCTGCAGTTGCCCGATATAAGCCACGCCCAGCTGCTCGCGCTCGCTCACCTCCAGCGATTTGTGCAATTCATGCATGAGCAGCGTGGTCACCAGCAGCAGCGGCAGCAGGAACACCAGCGACACCAGCAGGAATTTGGGGAACAGGCGCAGGCGCTGCATCAGCGCGATGACCGGGCGGAATAGGGTATTCATCAATGTTTCGAGCCATAAAATTGCCATGACGCAATGGTGCCTGCCGAATGTGACCGCAGCGTGAATAAATTTGGGCACTTTGTGACTATTTGAGAGATTTTCCGACGCGAAACGTGCCATTCTTGGTAGAATTTTCCATGTGGGAATTTGAATTTCCTATGATGAAGATGTGACAAGAAGGGAGAGCCGTCATCGACGCCATGGACGCCAAGCTGTACTTCTACCTGGGAAGCACGCTGCTGCTGCTGGTGCATTGCATCAGCGCCGCGTATTTCGTCGCCTCCGGCAAGCGCAAGCCGAAGCAGGTGAAGGCCATGTGTTTCCTGTCGCTGGCCACCGCCACCTGCGTGCTGATCGCCTTGCTGTTCTTCGAAGTGTGCTTCGCCGCCAGCATGGAGCGCATCGACGCGGCCATGCTGATGGTGCCGCTGATGGTGTGCGTGGCGGGCGACGTGCTGATGTACCGCCTGTCCATCGTCAAGCCCTACACCATGACCGACGGCAGCGGCAGCCGGGTGCGCACCCGCCGCCGCAACATCGTCTGACGCCGGCCCGCCGCACGGCTGTACATCGGCCGTGCCAGCCCTTATAGTGCCTGCAGGCGCGGCCTTGACCGCGCGCAATCATGAGGCAGGCTATGCACGTACTACTGGTGGAAGATGACGCGGTGCTGGCCGACGGCCTGCAGCGCGTGCTGAGCGGCCATGGCATGGCGGTGGACGTGCTGCGCAGCGGCACCGAGGCCGACGCGCTGCTGCAGCGCGCCGGCGCGGCCTACGCCGACCATCCCGGCACGGCCGGCGAACTGGCGGTGCTGGTGCTCGACATCGGCTTGCCCGGCATCGACGGTTTCGAAGTCGTGCGCCGCCTGCGCGCGCGCGGCAGTTCCATCCCGGTGCTGCTGCTGACCGCGCGCGACGCCATCGAAGACCGCGTGCGCGGCCTGGAACTGGGCGCCGACGATTACCTGGTCAAACCTTTCGCCACGCCGGAACTGGTGGCGCGCGTGCGCGCGCTGGCGCGGCGCCATGCGCCCAAGGCGGCCGCGCTGGCCATGGGCGACCTGGCGCTGGACAGCAGCACCAAGCGCGCCCGCGTGAAAGAGCGCTACATCGAGCTGTCGGCGCGCGAGTGGGCGGTGCTGGAATACCTGCTGCAGCACGGCGGGCGGGTGGTGTCCAAGCAGCAGATCATCGACGCCATCCTGCCCTGGGGCGAGGACATGACGCAGAACGCGGTGGAAGTCTATATTTCCCGCCTGCGGCTGAAGATCGCCGACGCCGGCGTCTCGATCCGCACCATACGCGGCTTCGGCTACATGCTGGAGCTGGCGCCGCATGCCTAGCATCCGGCTGCGCCTGCTGAAGTGGCTGATCGCGCCCATCCTGCTGATCAACCTGGCGGGCGGCGCACTGACCTATATGCTGGCCTGGCTGCCGGCGCAAACCGCTTTCGACCAGAGCCTGTCCGACGCCGCCGGCGCGCTGGGCGCGCGCCTGTCGGCAGCCAACGGCGCCTGGCGCATCGACCTGCCGCCGCAGGCGGAGCAGGTGCTGCGCAACGGCGACGCCGACGCGGTGTATTTCGTGGTGCGCGACAGCGCAGGGCGGGTGGTGGCGGGGGACGCGGACTTTCCTGCGCTGCGCCAGGCCGGCGGCGCCGCGCTGGCCTACGACGGCGCCATGCGCGGCGAGGCGGTGCGCGTGGGCACCTTGCGCGTGGCCGCCGCCGGCGGCGCAGCCGCGCCGGCCTATGTCGGCGTGGCGCGCACGCTGCGCCAGCGCACCCAGGTGCGGCAGGCGATTTTCCGCGCGCTGGTGCTGCTGGACGGCCTGTTCACGCTGGCGTGCGTGGGCTTGATCTGGTTTTCCGTGACCAACGGCCTGCGCCCGCTGGACCGCATGCGCGCCGGCCTGAACGCGCGCGCCGGCGACCAGCTGGCGCCGATCCAGCAGGAGGACGTGCCCTATGAGCTGGCGCCCGTGGTGCATGCCTTCAACGGCCTGCTGGCCCGCGTCAGCGAAGGCGCGCAGGCGCAGCAGGACTTCCTTGCCAATGTGGCGCACCAGTTGCGCACCCCGCTGGCCGGCCTGCAGACCCAGCTTGAATGGCTGGGCAACCGCCACGCCGAGCCGGATACCGCGCATTCGATCCGCCTGATGCAGCTGTCGACCGAACGCATGATACGGCAGACCAACCAGCTGCTGGCGCTGGCGCGCGCCGAACCCAGCCATTTCGAGAAGACCCGGCTGGAACCGCTGGCGCTGGACGCGCTGGTGGAGGAGACGGTGCAGCACTTCGTCGAGCAGGCGGCGCGCAAGGCGATCGACATCGGCTTCGAGCTGCAGCACGCCAGCGTGCTGGGCGACCGCTTCCTGCTGCGCGACCTGATCGACAACCTGGTCGACAACGCCATCCGCTACACGCCGGCGCACGGCACGGTGACGGTGCGCTGCCGGCCGGGGGAGGAGGGCGGCGGCGCGCTGACCGGCGGCACGGTGCTGGAAGTGGAGGATTCCGGGCCCGGCATCGCCCCGGCGCTGCGCGAGGCGGTGTTCCGGCGCTATGTGCGGCTGGACGACACGATAGCCGGCAGCGGGCTGGGCCTGGCCATCGTGCGCGACATCGCGGCCGCGCATGGCGCCCGCATCGCCGTCGCCAGCCCGGCGGGCGGGCAGGGGGCGCTGTTTTCGGTGCGTTTCCCGGTGCACCAGCTGCGCCCGTGACGGCGCGCGAGTGCGCTACTGTGCACTTGTCAGGGTTTTGTCAGTATTTCTTCAGGGAAATGCAAGCTAGGGACGCTACCATGCTGTCATGACGTACGACAACATAACCGGGAGCGCACCAGAATGAAACGCACGCACAAGGGCTTTACGCTGATCGAAGTCATGATCGCCGTGGCGGTGGTTGGCATCCTGGCTGCGGTGGCCCTGCCGGCCTACACCAAGTACGTGACCCGGGCCCGGCTGACCGAGGCGTTCACCTCGCTGGGCGGGGCCCAGCCGGCCGCCGAGCAGTTCTGGGCCAACACCCGCAGCTACGAGGGCTTTGGCGACGCCGCCACCTTCCCCGGCTCCACCGCCAATTTCGACTATTCGCTGTCCAGCGCGTCGGCCTCGGCCTACGTCATCACGGCCACCGGCAAGGGCAAGGCGGCCGGCTTTTCCTACACGGTGGACCAGAACGGCGGCCGCGCCACGACCGCCACCCCGGAGTGGGGCACCAGCAGCAACTGCTGGGTAGACCGGGCGGGCGGCTTATGCAGCAATTGACACGCCCCCGGCCGCGTCCTGCTGCGCGCCAGCGCGGCACCACGCTGATCGAGCTGATGGTGGGCCTGGTGATCCTGGCGGTGCTGGCGGCGGTCGGCATCCCCAGCATGGTTAACTGGATCAGCGGCAACAAGGTGATCTCGGCCGGCGAATTTTATGCCGAAGGCTTCGCCATGGCGCGCCGCCAGGCGGTGCTGCACAACGCCGCCAGCCGCATCGTGCTGACGCCGAACCTGAACAACGGCCAGATGGACTGGCAGGTCGACCTGTGCTTCCCGGCGCCGGGCGTGCCCTGCTCGGCAAGCAGCGGCACCTGGTCCACCACCACCGAGGTGGCGCCGCTCGACCCGGAAGGCGCGAACGGCTACAAATCGGTGCTGCGCCCGGCCGACGCGCTGCCGCAGAGCGACTTGCTGGC
This sequence comes from Massilia sp. Root351, assembly GCF_001425045.1. Taxonomy (GTDB): domain Bacteria; phylum Pseudomonadota; class Gammaproteobacteria; order Burkholderiales; family Burkholderiaceae_D; genus Rugamonas. The sequence goes on from NZ_LMDJ01000031.1 coordinate 268,330, forward strand.
GCCGCGGCTGGAACCGGAAGGCGCCTCGGCCGTGTATTTCACGTCGCTGGGCTGGGTCGACACCGGCTACGCCGACCGCCTGAGCCGCATCCGCCTCGATCCGGCCGGGCAAAACGCCGGCATCCCGCCGGTGGCGGTGGCCGTGTCGCTGGCCGGCCTGGCCATCAAATGCAACCCCTTGCTGAGCGCGCCGGATTCGCGCGCCTGCCCACCGTGAGCCCGCCATGAGACTGCACCGCCCCCCTGGCCCTGCCTCCGGCCGCCTGTGCCGGCCCGCCACCCGGCCCGCCATCCGGTCCACCAGCCCGGCCCGGCGCCTGTCCCGGCCGCAGCGCCAGCGCGGCGTGGCCATGCTGGAAGCGCTGATCGCCATCGTGATCCTGGCCATCGGCCTGCTCGGCACGGTGGGCTTGCAGGCGCGTTCCTATTCGGCGCTGTCGGACGCGAGCATGCGCGCCGAGGCCACCATCGCCGGCGAGCGGCTGTTCGGCATCATGAGCAACGACCTGCCCAACCTGGCCAACTACGCGCTGGCCGAGAACGCCACCCCCGGCGCCGCCGTGGCGCCCTGGCTGGCCGACACCAAGGCGCAGATCCCGGGCGCCATCGTATCGGTCCAGCTGGCGCAGCAGAACACCACCACCACCATGGTCGTGATCAGCATCCGCTGGACACGCAAGACCGGCGCGGCCGAAAACCGCCACGTGCTGACCTCCTACATTGCGAGGGCCACCTGATGCGCCCGCACACGCCCTCCCACGCCGCGCGCGGCTTTTCCATCGTGGAACTGATGGTGGCCGTCACGGTCGGCATGCTGGCCATCATGTTCGCCACCCGCCTGATCGTCAATTCCGAGCAGAACAAGGCGGTGTCGCTGGGCGGTTCGGACCAGATGCAGAACGGCATGCTGGCCCTGTTTTCCATCAGCGAGGACGCCGCCCAGGCCGGCTGGGGCATGAACGACGACCTGATTGCCGGCTGCAACACCGTGTTCAGCGACACCGCCGGCTACGCCTTGCTGGCGGCGGACCGGGGCGGGGTGGCCATCACGCCGCTGGCGGCGGTGGTAATCCGCAACAACGCCAACGGCTCGGACGAACTCAGCCTGAATAGCGGCAGCTCGCCGTCCGGCGTCGGCTCGGTGCGGGTCAGCGCGGCCTACGCCGGCGCCGACACCCTCAGCATCTCGACCGCCGCGCCGTTCGGTTTCGCCAGCGGCGACGCCGTCATCGTGGTGCCCGAGCCGCGCGGCGGCGACTGCGCGCTGGCGCAGCTGACGGCCGATCCGCTCGCCACCACGCTGACCTTCAGCGCGGTGAACGAGGCGCGCTACAACCGCAACGGTCTCGGCGCGGCGTTCGGCGCCAACGTGGCGCGGGTCTACAACCTGGGGCCGGCGCGCAACCTGGCGCTGCATACCTGGTCGGTGCAGAACAGCGTGCTGATGCTGCGCGCCGCCAACCTGGCCGGCGCCATTGCGGCACGCTCGACGGTGGTGGAGGGCATCGTGGCCCTCAAGGCGCAGTACGGTTTTGCCACCGGCGCCTTCAATCCGGCCGCCGGGCTGCAGGTGGCGCAGTGGTCGAACACCATGATCAATGCCGACGGCGACGCCGTGACCGGCAGCGCCGGCGATTTCCAGCGCGTCGCGGCGGTGCGCGTGGCGGTGGTGGCGCGCAGCAAGATGCCGGAAAAACCGTCCGCCACCAGCGGCCAGTGCAGCGCCACCACCGCCAAGCCGGTGGTGTTCGCCGCCGCCAGCCCGGCCAGCGTGGCGGCCGTGCCGGTGACGGTGGAAGTGGCGCAGGCCGGCGACAGCGTGGACTGGAAGTGCTACCGCTACCGCGTGTTTGAAACCATCATCCCTATCCGCAACGCGGGCTGGAGGCCAACGTGAGCACCTTGAACCGACCGCAACGCGGCATCGCGCTGCCGGTCATGCTGATCATGCTGGCCGTGATGATGCTCAGCAGCATATACCTGCTGCGCTCGACCAATTCGACCACCATGACCACCAGCAACCTGGCGTACGACTCCGCGCTGGCCAAGGCCGCCGACCTGGGCCTGCACACGGCGTTCCAGTTCCTGGCCACCCAGCCCAAGGCCGCCCTGGTGGCCGATATTCCTGCGGCCGGCTACGTGGCCAGCATGGCGCCCAACCGGGGCGTGAACCATCCGGACTTCTGGACCGGCTCCACCACGGTGCGCGACGGCGCCAACAACACGGTGCAGTACATCATCCACCGCATGTGCATGCTGCCGGGCGCCTACAACGCCTCGGCGCCGGCCAACAACTGCACGCTGACGGCGGCCAAGCAGGCCGTGGCCAGTTCCACCGGCCTGGGCGACAGCCTGTCGACCGACCGTTCCGAGTATGCCGACATGCCCGAGCTGCACTATGTGGTCACGGCGCGCATCTATGGCGCGCGCGGCGGCAACGTGGTGACGCAGTCCGTGGTGATGATGGGCCCGTGAGGCCTCTTTAAGAGTAGATTGCAGCGATAGGACCGCATATGAACAAGCAAATTTCCAGGCGGGCCGCGCGCCACGCCATCGGGCTGGCATGCGCGCTGGCCATCCTGGCTCCGGCCGCCTGGGCCGGCACCACGCAGATCGCGCAGGTGCCGCTGCTGAACATTGCCGGCACCGGCACCGTCAAGCCCAACCTGATGCTGTTGTTCGACAATTCCGGCTCGATGGAGCAGCACTACACGCCGGACTATGTGAACGACAACCTGTGCCGCTCCACCGCCAAGCTGTCGAGCGGCACCACGGCCTGCAACGTCGGCCACCCGCCTTTCATGGCGGCCGACTTCAACCGCCAGTACTACAACCCCAAGATCCGCTACCAGCCGCCGATCAAGGCCGACGGCACCTATTACAATGAACAGACCTCGGCCAACACCACCGGCTGGACCCGGGTCGTCAGCGACGGCTTCGGCGTCTACAACCGCAACCTGTACGCCGCCAGCGACACCGAGATCAACCTGCTGACCGAGTTTCCCGACCTGCAGTGGTGCGACCCGGACAACACCGGCGACTGCCGCGTCAACAGCGCCACCTACACCTACCCGAACAACACCTACCGCAGCGCGTCGGCCGTGTCGACCAGCCCGTACTACTACAACATCGGCGTGGCGGAGTTCTGCACCGACGAGAGCATGACCAACTGCCGCTCCACGGCGGCCGGCGCCACCGCGCCGTCCGGCTATCCGGTGCCGGTGAAGGTGCGCTGGTGCCGGGAGACCACGCTGATCAACTGCCAGGCCAAGCGCGTCGGCAACTTCATCTACCCGCGCTATTCGACCGCCAGCGGCGGCGTGGCCGCTTTCGGCACGATCGCCATCGGCGCCTCGTCCAGCAGCGCCTCGATGACCATCAGCAGCGTCACGATACCGGACCCGAGCACCGCGCGCACCATCACCAGCGGTGCGGTGACGGCGCCCAACGGCACCAATACGGCGCTCAAGCAGCAAACCATGGCCAGCGCACTGGCGGCCAGCATCATCGCCCGGACCGGCCTGACCAACCAGTACTTTGCCTGCGTCAGGACGCCGATCGGCCAGACCACCGTGCCGGCCTGCTCGAGCTATGGCATCACGCTGTCGGCCGAGAACGTGGTGGCGGTGATCGCCGTGGTGTGCAGCGGCACCAAGTCGCAGGCCAGCTGCATCCCGATCGCCGACAACAGCCGCGCCGGCTGGGGCATTACCGTCAACGCGCCCAGCGTGACGGTGACGGCGGCCGTGACGCGCGTCTCGCCCACCGCCTCGGTCACCGTGTCGGGCACCACCGCCAACTCCGGCACCCCCCGGCTGTCCAGCCTGAGCTGGGGCGGCACCACGCTGGTGAGCGACCTGTCGCTGGGCCGCAACCGCAGCGCCGCCCAGATCACCGCCAGCATCATTGCCGACATCGGCACCAGCGGCACCATCCGCGCCTACGCGGCCGGCAACAGCGTCACGCCCGCCTGCGCGGCGCTGAGCGGCAATACGCGCTTCTGCCTGGTCGACACGGCCGCCACCGGCAACTCCAACACACCCTCGGTGGGCACCGTCAGCGGCGGCGGCGTCAGCTTCAGCACCACCGCCGGCGGCGGCTACGTGCCGGCCGCCAGCGCCGTCACCGATGCCATCCCGACCACCACCGCCGCCATTTCGTCGGGCACCGAACCGCCCAGCACCTTTGTGCGCGTCAACATTACCAGCGGCAATACCTATCCCAAGTCGGCGGACCGGGTGGACTGCGCCGGCGCCACCTGCACCTACGACGAGGAAATGACCAACTTCGCCAACTGGTACAGCTACTACAAGAGCCGGCTGCAGATGATGAAGACCTCGGTCGGCATCGCGTTCGCCGCCCTCAACAGCAATTACCGCGCCGGTTTCGTGCGCCTGTCGCAGTCCGCCGCCGGCGGCGCCATCGACATGAAGCCGGCCGATTTTTCCGGCAGCGCGCGCACCACCTGGTACAGCACCCTGTACGGCACCACCACCAGCGGCTCGACCCCGATCCGCGCGGCGATGGACAACGTGGGCCGCATGTACGCCAACCTCAGCCCTTACGAATACGCGGCCGGCCAGGAAGTGGTGCAGTTCCCCTGCCAGCCCAATTTCCTGATCTTGACCACGGACGGCTACTGGAACGGCAGCACCACCGCCAATGTGGTCAACAACGACAATGTGGAAAGCCCGTCGCGCTTTTGCACCCAGGCGCGCGGCTGCGTCGACCGCCGCGAACAGGCCCAGCCGTCGATCTCGGACGTCGCGCTGCACTGGTATAACGGCGGCTCGAGCACCGGCACCGTGTCGCTGCGGCCGTCGCTGGAACCGGACATGACCAAGCCCGGCCAGGTGCCGGCCGCCGGCGGCGAAAACACCCACCTGCATATGAACACCTACACGCTGGGCCTGGGCATGGATGGCGTGATGACCTATGAGCCGAACTACGACACCGCGCCCCGGCCGGGCGGCGATTTCTACAACCTGATCACGGGCGCCGCCTCCGGCTGCCCGTGGAACAACAACGGCGCCTATGTATGGCCGGATCCGCAGACCAGCAGCACCGCCAGCACCGTGCAGGAGCGGGTGGACGACCTGTGGCACGCGGCCATTGCCGGCCACGGCAAGTACTTCAGCGCCAACGAACCGAAGGAAGTGGTGCAGGGCCTGGCCTCGGCGCTGGCCAATATGCAGGTGTCGGTGGGCGCGGCGGCTGCCGCGGCCACGTCCACGCCGAACATTTCGCTGCAGGACAACGACATCTTCTCGGATACCTTCACCACCGTGAAATGGTACGGCGAACTGTCGGACAAGAAGATCGACCCGGCCACCGGCATCGTCGGCACCACTCCGGTGTGGATCAGCTCGGACACCGTGGGCCCGCAAGCCATCGCCGGCACCGGCGGCACGCCAGCCACCTCGGGCGGACGCACCATCTACATGCTGGACCCGGCCGGCACCACCACGCTGACCGAGTTCCGCTATGCCAACATGGGCGGCTCGGCGCTGATGCAGGGCTGGTTCAGCAACAAATGCCTGGCGCTGGCACAGTGCACCCTGCTGTCCACGGCCGACCGCGCCATCGTCAACAGCGGCGCCAACCTGGTCAACTGGCTGCGCGGCGAGCAAACCTATGCCAACGACGAGATCTTCCGCGCCTACAGCCTGACCGGCCACACGCCGGCCGGCCAGGCGGGCCCGGTGCCCATCGTGCTGGGCGACATCGCCTCGTCCAAGCCGGCCTACCTGCGCGAACCGCGCAAGGGCTACACCTCGGCCAGCTATGCCGCTTACCGCGCCAAGTGGACCGCCGAGCGCGTGCCGACCGTGTTTACCGCCGCCAACGACGGCATGCTGCACGCCTTCCGCGCCTCGGACGGGCATGAACTGTGGGCCTATGTGCCGCGCATCACCATGAAGAAACTGCACGCGCTGGCCAGCACCACCTACGGCACCAATCACCAGTTCACCACCGACGGCTCGCCGGAAGTGGCGGACGTGGAAATTGGCGGCGCGTGGAAGACCGTGCTGGTGGCCGGCCTGAACGGCGGCGGGCGCGGCTATTACGCGCTGGACGTGACCGATCCGACCGCGCCGCGCGCGCTGTGGGAAGCCTGCGCCGACAGCACCGTCTGCGCCAACGCCGACCCCGACCTGGGCCTGAGCTTCGGCAACCCGCAGTTCGGCACCTGGCGCGGGCAGTGGGTGGTGTTCGTCAGCTCCGGCTACAACAACGTGCCGGGCACCGACGGCGTGGCCGGCGGCAGCGGCAGGGGCATCCTGTTCATCATCGACGTGGCCACCGGCGTCATCCTGCAGAAGATCGACACCGGCTCGGGCAACACCAGCACGCCGTCGGGGCTGGCCAAGATCACCGCCATCACCAACAATCCGGCCACCGATCCGGCCGTGACCTATGTGTACGGCGGCGACAACCAGGGCCAGCTGTGGCGCTTCGACGTCAACGCGCTGACCAAGCGCCTGATGTCGGACTCGGGGGCGCTGCAGCCCATCACCACCCGTCCGGAAGTAACCCTGTGCAAGGCCAGCCGCACCGACGAGACCACCGGCGCGGTCACCGATTTCGCCCAGCGGGTGGTGCTGTTCGGCACCGGGCGCCTGCTCGACGTGCCCGATACCGTCAATATCGACCTGCAAAGCCTGTACCTGGTGAAGGACGCCGACACCTGCACCAGTTCGCCGTGCATCCCGGCGCGCGGGGACAGCATGGTCAAGCAGACCCTGGCGCTGCAGGGATCGAGCAGCAACATCAACACCTACACCATCACCAGCAACCCGGTCAACCTGGTCACCCAGGACGGCTGGTACTTCGACTGGGCGCTGAACAACGGCGAGCGCATGAACCTGGATCCGAAAGTGGTGAGCGGGGTGGCCAACGTGGTGACCAACCTGCCGACCTCGTCCTCGTCGTGCTCGGTGGGCGGCACCAGCAATGCCTACGCGGTGGACGTGTGCAACGGCAATGCGGCGATTGGCACCATCGCCGGCAGCACGCTGTCGAACACCTCGGCGGCGGTCGGCTTCATCATCGTACGCCTGCCGAAGGGCGAGCTGAAGATGATCACCACCACCGCCAAGGGCGAAACGCTGACCCGGCCGCTGGTGGAGCTGGAATCGACCGCCGCGCACCGCGCCGGATGGCGCAGGATCAAGATCGACTAAGCAAATCGGCGAAGCAAGGATGGCCCCGGCGGGCGGCCCCGTGTAAAATAACGGGTTTTACGCGGGGCCATTGTTATGGTCGCGAACATGGCCAACGACATCGACAACAGCATTCCTGACATTCCAGACGACGCCCCGGCAGCCGGCAGCGGCAAGACGCCTGCGCTGATCGCGCGCGAAACCCAGCGCCGCCGCACCTTCGGCATCATTTCCCACCCGGATGCGGGTAAAACCACGCTGACCGAAAAACTGCTGCTGTTCTCGGGCGCGATCCAGATGGCCGGCACGGTCAAGGCGCGCAAAAGCGGCCGCCACGCCACTTCGGACTGGATGGAGATCGAGAAGCAGCGCGGCATTTCCGTGGCGTCGTCGGTGATGCAGTTCGATTTCCGCGACCACATCATCAACCTGCTCGATACCCCCGGCCACCAGGACTTCTCGGAAGACACCTACCGCGTGCTGACGGCGGTGGACTCGGCGCTGATGGTGATCGACGCCGCCAAGGGCGTGGAAGCGCAGACCATCAAGCTGCTGGACGTGTGCCGCATGCGCAATACGCCCATCGTCACCTTCATGAACAAGCTGGACCGCGAGTGCCGCGATCCGCTGGAACTGCTCGACGAGCTGGAATCGGTGCTGAAGATCCAGTGCGCGCCGGTGACCTGGCCGATCGGCATGGGCAAGAACTTCCGAGGCGTGTACCACCTGCTGAACGACGAGATCCTGCTGTTCCGCGCCGGTTCCGAGAGCGCCGACCAGGCGGTGGAAATCATCAAGGGCATCGACCATCCGCGCCTGCAGGAAATGTTCCCGCTGGAAATGGATCAGCTACGCATGGAGGTCGAGCTGGTCAAGGGCGCCTCGCACCCGTTCGACCTGGAAGCGTTCCTGGCCGGCGTGCAGACCCCGGTGTTCTTCGGTTCCGCCATCAACAACTTCGGCGTGCGCGAGATCCTGTCGGCGCTGGTCGACTGGGCCCCGGCGCCGCGCGGGCGCGACGCCACCGTGCGCGTGGTCGAGCCGACCGAGCAGCCGTTCACCGGCTTCGTGTTCAAGATCCAGGCCAATATGGACCCGGCGCACCGCGACCGCATTGCCTTCCTGCGCGTCTGCTCGGGCCGTTTCGAGCGCGGCATGAAGGTCAAGCACCTGCGCCTGGGGCGCGAGGTGAAAGTGTCGTCGGTGGTGACCTTTATGGCCTCCTCGCGCGAGCAGGTGGAAGAGGCGTACGCGGGCGACATCATCGGCCTGCCCAACCACGGCAATATGCAGATCGGCGACTCCTTCTCGGAAGGCGAACTGCTGACCTTTACCGGCATCCCGTATTTCGCGCCGGACTTCTTCCGCCAGGTGCGCATCCGCAACCCGCTGAAGATCAAGCAGCTGCACAAGGGTTTGCAGCAGCTGGGCGAGGAGGGCGCGGTACAGGTCTTCAAGCCGGTGCAGGGCGGCGAACTGGTGCTGGGCGCGGTCGGCGTGCTGCAGTTCGAGGTGGTGGCCAGCCGCTTGATGAACGAATACGGCGTGGACGCCGTGTTCGAAGGCACCAGCATCAGCAGCGCGCGCTGGGTCTCGTCGGACGACAAGAAGGCCCTGGTGGACTTCGAGGCGGCGCTGGGCCACAACGTGGCCTACGATGCGGCCGGCAATATGGCTTACCTGGCAACTTCCAGCGTCAACCTGCGCCTGACGCAGGAACGCTGGCCCAAGCTGCAGTTCCACGCCACGCGCGAGCACGCGGCCAAGCTGACCTGACGGTTATTTCGCAGGGGAGGCCAGCGGCTTCCCCTTTTCCACCGTAAACACCCCCACCAGCTTCATCGGCACGCTGCCGGTGTTGCGGGCGTCGTGGATGGTGCCGGCCGGCAGGATGAAGGCGTCGCCCGGCTTCAGCTTGCGCGGCGGCTGACCGTCGATCAGCAATTCTCCTTCACCTTCCATCACATAGCTGACTTCGTCGCCCGGATGCGTATGGCGGCCCGCCAGCACGCCGGGCGCCACTTCCACGGTGGCCACCACCGCTTCGCGGCCCGGCACCGACACGTCGCCTCTTTGCACCACGGTGCGCTGGATGCCGCCACCCTGCGCCTGCGCGCCGGGCACCGCCAGCATGGTTGCGGCCATGGCGGCCATGGCGGCCAAGCTGCGCGCCGCCAGTCGGGCATGCATCATGATTGTCCTTGCTGTGGGTGGGGATGGTGGTAGTGGTGATCGTTGCCAAAGAATATCGCGTCCAGTATGCTGGCCGACCAGCACAGTACGCATGCCAGCGTGGCGGCTGTCATGGCCGGCCCTTCCGTGCGCGACGCGGCGATCTGCTGGGCGATCATGGCGATATCGAAAGGTATGGTGCCGTTGGCCAGTTGCCCGGCCAGCACGTTCACCTGCGCCATCACCACGCGCAGGATGTACAGCGCGCCAGCCAGCGTGGGCAGCAGGAAAATGCAGCCACGCGCGAAGCGCTTCAGTACCAGTATCTGCCCCAGCCCCGGAAACAGCAGGCCCGAAATCAAAGCCGCCTTGAGTGATTGCTTCATGGCCGTCCTCCTGAACAGTGAGTCCTTATCTTACTCTTTTTGCAAAACCGTGGGAACGTGTTGTTTGTTGCACAGCGCAAGCATGCCCATGCTGTGAGCCATCGGCGACTGGTATTCCAATCATCTCCGTTGCGGTCAAGGCAGTAATATTTCCCCTGTGAAGCGCCAAGTTCCCGCCGCCGGCGAACACGGCGAATCTCTATTTACGGCGTTGAAACATGTTGCGGCGCGTGCAGCAGGCGCAATTCAAAATCGGCAATGGCCGATTAATTTCTTTCGGCAATACCGACAGCCACGATCTGGTGCGGAACCGGGCACGCTGGCGCTGGCGGACCGGGCCCTGGCTGTAATTGGGCGCCGTCCGCCGCGCATCGCCAGCTCCTGCGGCAGGCTTCCTGGCATGCCTGGAATCAGCACGAAGCAGCCAGAATATGGCATGGTTCGGCTTCCAGCCGCCCGTTCCTGACCACGATGACGCGCTCCGCCATGGCGATGGTCTCGGGGCGGTGGGCGACGATGATGCGGGTCAGTCCCAGCGCCTGGATGGTGGCATTGACGCTCTTTTCGTTTGCGATGTCGAGTTCGCTGGTCGCTTCGTCCAGCACCAGGATGCTCGGACGGCGGTATAAGGCGCGCGCCAGTAATATGCGCTGTTTCTGTCCGCCGCTGATTCCCACGCCGTTATCGCCCGTAATGGTGTTGTAAGCCATCGGCATATTTTCTATTTCCTGGTGTACCGCCGCCTGCTGCGCGCATGCGCGGATACGCTGCCAATCCGGTTCGGGATCGAAGAAACTGATATTCTCCGCCACCGATCCGGAAAACATGCGGTCCTCCTGCATCACCGTGCCTATTAATTGGCGGTAACTGGTTAATCCCAGCCTTCTGATCGGTACGCCGTTTACCAATACCTCGCCGTGTTCCGGCGTTAATAAGCCCAGCAGGATCTTGATCAGCGTGGTTTTACCGCAGCCTGAGGCGCCGGTAATGGCGACGCATTCGCCGGGCTGGATCTTCAGGTCGACCTGGTCGAATACCAGCGGCTCGGTGGGCGAATAGCGGAAGCCGACGCCGCGCAACTCCAGGCTGGGCGCACCGGCCGGCAGGTCCGGCTCGTCGGCGTCGTGCGGGCCTTCGGCTTCGCTTTCCGTCAGCACGATATCGGCCACGCGCTCGCCGTGCAGGCGCAGCATGCGGAACTCCACCAGCTTGTCGATCAGCGCACCCAGGCGCTGCGAGAACTGGTCCTGGTAGGCAATGAAGGCGAACAGCATGCCGACCGTGAACTGATGGTCGAGCACGGCCCGCGCGGCCAGCCACACCACCAGGATGCGCTCGGCGCCGAACAGCAGGGTGCGCGCGGTGTCGTGGCTGATGTGCAGGCGCTGCATGCGCAGCTCGGCGTTGAACTGCTCGGCCAGGATGTTGAGCCAGCCGGCGCGGCGCTGCTCGCCCTTGCCGAACAGGCGCACGCTCTGGATGCCGTTGACGGTTTCGAAGAAGTGCGTGGTCTGGCGCGCCGCGTGGATGATCTGCTCGGCGGTGGCGTCGCGCAGCGCGTGCAGCAGGCTCCAGCGCAGCAGCGCGTACAGCGCCACGGCGCCTACCGCCACGGCGGCCAGGGTGCGGCTGTACAGCATCATCATTACCAGCGTGCCGGCCACCATCACGCCGTCCACCAGCGCCTGCACGAAGCCGGTGGTGAGCGTTTTCTGGATCGCGGCAATCGAGCCGAAGCTGGCAATGATGCGGCCGACGTGGCGTTTTTCATAATACTCCAGCGGCAGCCGCATCATATGCGAGAACACATTGCCGAACCACTGGAAATTCATGCTGGTGCTTAGCGCCACCACGAACCAGCCGCGCACGGCGGTGATGGCGGCCTGGATCAGCACCAGCAGGCCGAAGCCGAGCGCCAGCGTGGCCAGCAGGTCGCGGTCGGCCGACAGCAGCGCCTGGTCGACCACCCATTGCAGGAAAAATGGCAAGCCGATAGCGACGCACTCCAGTCCCAGCGCCAGCAGCAGGATCTGGCTCATGCCACGCCGCAGCCCGGTGATATGGCCCATCAGGCCGCGCAGGGTGAACTGCAATTCCTGGCGCGCCGGACGGAAGTCGGAGGCCGGGCGCAATTCCAGCGCCACGCCGGTGAAATGCTTGCCGAATTCGGCCAGGGTCATGCTGCGCCGGCCCACGGCCGGGTCGTGGATCACCACCTGGCGCGCCGAGACCGACACCAGCACCACGAAATGGTCCATGTCCCAGTGCAGGATGCAGGGCAGGGCCAGTTCCGGCAGGTTGGCCGGCTCCAGGCGCAGCGGCCGGCTCTCAAACTTGAGTGCACGGGCGATGCGCATCAGGCTCTCCAGCGTGGCGCCTTTGCGCGAAATCGGAAAGCGCAGCCGCAGCGCGGCCAGGCCGGTGCGGTAGCCGTGGTAGTCGGCCACCATGGCCAGGCTGGCCAGGCCGCATTCGGTGGCTTCCGTCTGCAGGAAGACCGGCGCCTTGCGGCGCCATCCCAGATTGATCATTCGGCTTGCCTTCTTGTTGCTTTCTTCATAACCGGCCCCGCATGCCCAGCAGCGGTTCCAGCGCCCACTCGGCCAAGGTGCGCTGTTCCAGCACCAAAGTGGCGCCCAGCTGCATGCCGGGCATCAGGGCGCGCCGCTGGCCCGCGGCGCTGATCTGTTGCGCGTCGAGCCGGACGCGGACGCGGTAAACAGGTTCGGCCGCGCCCAGCGTGGGCATGCCGGGTGCGCCGGTGGCGGCCGTGGCGTGGCCGCCGGCGCGCTGCAGCTCGCCCAGCGGCGCGGTGGCCTGCGAAATTTCCCGCACCTGGCCAGTGAACTGGCCAAATTTCTGGTAGGGGAAGGCATCGTAGCGCAGCATCACGGCGGTGCCGGGACGGATGAAGCCGGCGGCGCGGGTGGGCACATACAGCTCCGCTTCCAGCGCGCTGTCCTGCGGCAGCAGGCTGGCCACGCGCTGGTCGGCCGTCACGGCCTGGCCCTGGTCGAGCACGATGGCTGCCACGCGGCCGGGCTGGTCGGCGCGCACCAGCAGTTCGCGCTGCGCTTCGCTCTCGCTGGCCGCCTGTTTCAGCGCTTCTATGTCGCGCTGCAACTGCGACGCTTCGCGGCCGCTTTGCAGCGGCAAGTCGGCGCGGCTGGCGGCCAGCGCACCGATGTCGCGCTGCAGCGCCAGGCGGGTCACTTCCAGCGCGGCGATGCGCGCTTGCTGTTCCACCAGTTCGGCAGCCTTGTCGCTGGCGGCGTTGCGCGGCACGGCGCCGTCGCGGGCGAGATCGGCGACGTTGCTGCTCACTTCACGCATGATCTGTACTTTTTCGCGGCGCAGCGCCAGTTCGCTGTCGAGCTGGCGCAAGCTGGCCTGGAGGTTGGCCAGGCGCTGCGCCAGCTCTGCGCCCCGGTTGCCGCGCTGTTGGCCTTGCTGTTCCAGTTCTTGCTGCAAATGGGCGATGCGCGCCTGCAGTGACTGGTTGATGGCCGCTTGGGTGGCGCCGCTGGCGCTGGTGCGCTCGCTTGACAGCAGATACAAGGGGTCGCCTGCGCGCACGGCCTGGCCTTCCCGCACGTACAGGCGGCTGATGACGCCGGCCTGCGGCGTGGCCAGGCGCACGCTGCCGCGTTCGGGCACCAGCATGCCGCTGACGGTTTCCTTGCGGGTGAAGCCGAAATTGAGGGCGAAGACGATGATGGCCGCGACCAGCGCGCAAAAGAACAGCGTCAGCGCCGGGTAGCTCCAGGTGCGGGCAAGCACGACGGTGCCGTGAAATCTGTGGGTCTTGTGGGTAATGGCCTGTTGCCGGAACAGGCTATTCATACGCGGATGCCATAAAATGTGCGGGGTTGAGCCGGACTGCCCGAGGGCGGCCCGGCTGGTGTTGAACGCGCTGGCTGGCTAGGCTGGCTGGCGCGCTGCGTGCTTAGGCCTTGGCGGCGACCGTGATGGTGGCTGCCGCGTACGGCACCAGGTCATGGCCCAGTTCCGGCGCGCCGGCGACTGCGGTCACTTCAGCGGTGGACAGTTCGCGCATGGCGGTGGTGGCCACCGGCGCGGCGTTGGTCGAGAAGGCGCTGCTCAGTACGGAGAAGATCGATTGCATGGTGTACTCCTTAAAAAACGACGATGGGAACTGCTCGGAAAACAGATGTGCGTTGCGGCGCATCTGCGAAACTGCTGCTACAAAACATGTTGTTCATGGGCTAGCCTTGCCGGCGGACGCGGCCAGTGCGCGCACATAATGCGTTTCCTGGTAAGCGATGCGCTGCAGCCTGGCTTTTTGTTCCGCCACCGCCGCAGCGTTGCCGGTGCACAGGTGCGCACGCACGTGGGGGGCCAGCAATGCGTAGTCGAAACTGTGTTCGGCCAAGCTGCCCAGCACTTGCTGCGCCTTGAGGCAGGCGGCGCGCGCCGCCTCGCCATCGCCCGCCGCGCGCTCCAGGTCCGCCTGCATCAGCAGCGCGGTCGCCAGCGGCGGCACCGGCTGGGTGGTTTTTTTGTTGCTCTCGTATAGCTGTTCCAGAATGGCGGTGGCGTCGGCCAGGTTGCGCCGCGCATCGCCCAGTTTGCCGAGCTGGAGCTGGGTGGTGGCCAGCGCCTGCTGAGCCAAGGCGGTGACCTGCAGCATGCGGTCGGTGGGCGGCTTCCGGTCGGGCGAGGGCAGCGAGGCCAGCTTTTCACGCAGCGCCAACTGTTTCGGCAGGCTCTCGGCTGCGTTGCCCAGTTCGCTGTCCAGCGCGTACAGTTTGCTTTGCGCCGCGTACAGGTTGACCTGCCAGTGGCGGTTGCTGGCGTCCAGCTTGACCACCTCGCGCATCAGGCTTTCGGCGTTGCGCAGTTTGACGCGCGCCTCGTGCTGTTGTCCCATCGCCAGCAGCAGTTCGCTCTGGAATGCCATGGCGTTGGCGATGCGATAGGTCCACAGCGCGTCGCTCGGGGCGGATGAATGCAGCGGCAGCAGCAGTTCTTCCTCGCGCTGGTAGAGCGCTTTGGCTTCGTTCAGCAGGCCCAGCTTGCTTTTCGCGTCCGCCAGCCAGGACAGGGTGTTGGACAGGTCGGCCGGCAATTTGGGGTGGCCGGGCTGCGCGGCCAGCGCCTTCTGCTTGAGCTGTACGGAACTGTCGAACGAGTCGGCGGCGGCCGCGTAGTTGCCGCGCCGCATGGCGAGCGCGCCGAGGTTGCTGTGTGCATACGATTGCTCGATCCAGCTCTCGCTGTCGTCGGGCGCGGCCGCGGCCAGGCTGTCGCTGTGCAGCCGGTATTCGATGAAGAACTTTTCGGCCGGTTCCAGTTCCCCCCGCAGCAGATGGATCTGGCCCTGGTAGAAGGCATTGGCGCCCAGCGCCTTGTACAGCGCCTTGGGATCGGTGTCGGTGTGCTGCAGGCGGAGCAGGATGGCGTGCGCCGCCTGCAAGGCTTCGGTGGCGTTGGTCAGGTTGGAGCGCGCGATATTCACCTCGGCGATCACATGCAGCGCCTTGGCGCGTTGCGACAGCGTGGTCGGGCCGGCATCGGTGTTCTGGGCCGAGGACAGGTAGGCCAGCGCGCGGCCGCTGATGCCATCGAGCAGGTCCAGCCGGCCCAGCGGACGCAATTTCTCGACGAATTCGCCCAGCATATAGCTCATCAGGCCTTCGGCCTCGGTGCGCTGCTGCTCGGCGTCGCGCTCGGCGTTGCGGGCGGCGATGCCCAAGATCACGGCCAGTATCGCCAGCAGGGTCACGCCCGCCATCATGGCCACCTTGATGCGTTCGGCCAGCTTGACCCCTTGCACCGAGACGCGCACGTATTCCTGTTCCAGCGGCGCCAGCGTGAAACCGTCCAGGTCCAGGAGCGCGCGCGCCTGGTTGACCTGGCTGCCGCGCGGCAGCAGCAGGTCGCGCGGGCGGCCGGCGGCGGCCCAGCGTTCGGCGTCGTAGCCGATGCGGGTGCGCACCTGCAGCGCGTGGCGGTGCTGTTCGATCCAGTCGGCCACGCGCGGCCAGCGCCGCAGCAGCGCCTCATGGGTGACGCCGAAGCTGGCTACGTCGCTGGCCAGCTCGCTGACGAACAGGCGCGCCTCGACCAGCGCGCGCACCAGCGCCTGCGCCTCGGCACCGTGCAGCGAGGACCAGGCGGCGCGCCGCGCGGTGACCGCGCCTTGCTCTTCGGACAGGTCGACCAGCAGCGACAGCACATGCGGCAGGGCCGCCCGCTGCGACGGTTCCAGCGCCTCCACCACCTGTTCGGCGCGCGCGGCAATGGCGCCGTCGATGCCGCCCAGCTGCTCGAACACGGCAAAGCGCAGCATGCCGTCCTCGCTGCGCTGGCGGTACAGCTCGTTAAGGCAATACTGTAGCAAAGGCAAGGTATCCGGACTGCCGCGCGCGGCGTCGCACAGCACGTCGTCCAGGCTGGCGCCGCTGACCGGGTCCTGCTCGAAGCGCAGCTGGGCGGCGCGCGCGGGCTGGCGCACGATCTGGGCGATGTCCGCCCCTTCCGGCGGGCTGAGGTCGAAATGGCCGCCGCGCGCCTTGAGCGCCATCAGCGCGGGCAGGGCGATCACGTCCGGGTAGAAATCATTGCGGCAGGCCAGCATTACCAGCACGGCGCCGGAGCGGGCCAGTTGCTCGAGTAATGCAATAAAGCGGGCGCGGGTCTCGTCGTTCATGCCGGGCGCGCGGAAAATCGCTTCCAGGCGGTCGACAAACAGGCCCACGCGCGGGCGGCGGCCGCCCAGCTGCAGGCGCTCGATTACCGCCTCGCTGTGCGCGCCCTCCAGGCGCTTGGCCAGCGCCTCGGCGTTGTCGCCGCTGAACATCAGCTTGCCGTCCAGCTCGGTATCCAGCAGCACGGCGGCCAGCGCCTGGAACAGGCCGCCTTCTGCCAGGTCGGCGCAATCGAGGTACAGCGTGCATTCCAGCGCCACCGGTTCGGCCACGCTGCTCAGGCTTTTCATCAGTTGCGGCAGCAGGCCGGCCCGCACCAGCGAGGTTTTGCCGGAACCGGACGGGCCCAGCACCAGGGCCATGGCGCAGCCGGAGGTGGTTTGCTTGCGCACCAGGTCGCGCAGCTGGGCCACGGCCTGCATCCTGCCGAAGAAGACCGCGGCGTGATTTTCCTGGAACGCTTCCAGGCCGCGGAAGGGGGAGCCTTGCAGCCAGCCGCCTTCATCAGCGGCAACATTGGCGACCACGGCCGCGATGGCGCGGTAGCCACGCTTGCGGATGGTCTCGATGAAGCGCGGGTCCGTACTCGAATCGCCGAGTGCGCGGCGCAGCTGCGTGATGGCTTTATGGACCGGATTGTCGCCCAGTTCCATATTGCCCCAACAGGCTTGCAGCAGCTCTTCGGCCGGGATTACGGCACCGGCATGACGGCACAAATAGCGCAGAACATCCATCGCACGTGGTTCCAGCTGACTACTTTCGTTTCCATTATGCAACGTATTGCTGTCTGGATTGATTTGCCATTCGCCGAAGCGAAAGCCCCTGTCGCTCATTGTGCTGCCTATGATCAGATTAATTTTTGATAAAAATCAATGCCTTACGTATCCGGAAGAATTCAGGAAGGCGCCGGAAGGTAATCAACATTACAGTACATTCATGCAATCAGGCTAGATATTAGCATTTCCTCAAGAAAGAATATAAGATGTCAAATGTATCCATGTTTACCTTTAGCAACGCCGTCGAAGCCGGAGGCATGCGCACGCTAAGCCTCCCGCCGCAGGGTTCGGCTTTGCACGCGCCGGCAGCGTTGGGCGGCTACGATCTGGTCTGGGCGCTGGCGCCGGAAACCCTGCGGGCCCAGCTTTTCGGCTTGCAAAAGGCGGGCAAGCTGCCGTCCGAAGTTCTGGTTGGTAACCTTGAAGCGGCGGGCCTGATGATAGGCGGGCCGGACGCCGACCGGGTCCGCCTGGCGGTCCCGCACCTGACGCTGGACGCCGGCGCGCCGCGCAATGCCAGCCTGGAATTGCTGTTTACAAGCGGAAACATGAGTTTTTATGACGGCACGGTCAATCGCGCCAACGTGCGCAAGCAGTCTGTTGCAGGGTGGAAACTGACTTTCAATGTCAAGCTGCAGTTGGAACCGGTCGCCCTCGGCGACGCCATGAAGGACGCCAGCCCGGACTGCGCCCGGGCGCTCATGCGTTTTGACGACACGCGCTACCGCCTGCACGCGCTGGCGCTGGATTTCGACCATGGCGACCTGCTGCACGCCGATCCGGCGCGCACCCGCCTCGGCACCGACGATCCGGTTCTGGCTGGCAATTTTGTCAACGCCATCGGCGCCTGGCTGCGCGGTCTGGCCGACACCGGCACGCCGTTTGTGCTCGGCTACGCCGCCGTGCGCGCCTGCCCGGGCGAGGATGCGCTGAGCAGGCTGCAGGCCGGCAGCGTCAGCGTGGCGGCGGCGGGCACGTTGAACTTGCTGCACATGCTGGGCCGCAAGGCCAGCTCGGACGGCCGTGGCGCCGCCGGCGGGCCCGGCCTGGCGACGCTGCGCCCTGGCTATGCGCCTGGCTGCGCCGCCCGCGCCGTACTGTCGCGCGACGTGTTTTTCAAGCGTTTCCTGAAGCCGCTGCTGATCGAGCCCATCCAGCAGCGCCTGACCCAGTTGCCGGACTACCGCAACCTGCGCGTGGCGCCGGACGGCGCGCTGAACCGCGAAGAGTCGTTCAATGAGAAATCCGGCGTGTCGGCCACCATGGACAATGCCGCGCGCGCCGTGTTCGTGCCCAACGCCAGCGGCTGGGGCTACCGCGACCACGTGCTGCTGCATTGGCGCGAAGGCAACCGCCTGTCCCACGTGCGGGAGTCGGAGCAAGACCTGCAGTTCAGCGTCACGGTGTCCACCCAGCCCGACAGCATGGGCGTGCCGCGCCTGACGGTTGACCTGTACAGCTCGCTGATGCGCTACGAGTGGGACCGCGCCAGCCAGAAGATGGCGCTGTTCAACCGCAAGGTCAACCTGGGCAAGGGCTGGGCCCGCTGCACCATGCACTGGGCGATGCGGCTGCAGTTCGTGGCCGACGACCATGGCGCGATCCGCGTGACGGTGACCCCCAAGCGTTCCCCGGCAGCGACTGATTCGGGCGTGGTGGGCATGTATATGGTGTCCGATGCGCTGGGCCACCTGCTTAATATGAATAAGCTGAGCAACGAATGGGAAGGCAATCCCGCCAGCCTGGCGGTACTGCAGCAGGAAGTAGTGGCCGGGTTCGGCGAAGCGGCGACCGGCTTGTTCAACCAGATGGCCGGCCAGCTGGTGCTGCCAACCGGCCCGCAGCCCGGCTGCCGCCGCGTCCAGTTGAACGAGGACGGCAATATCGAGCTGGATCTGGGCTGGTAAGGCTGGCCGGTTGGGGCGCGCAGCGCCCAACCCGCCCCACGGTGGCCATCACGCCAAAAAAAACCCGGCAGCGCCGGGTTTTTTGCTTGCGGTTACTCGTAATCGCTGATCGGTGCGCAGCCGCACATCAGGTTACGGTCGCCGTAGACGTTGTCGGCGCGGCCCACCGACGGCCAGTACTTCTGCTTGCGCAGCGCCGGCACCGGGAAGGCAGCCACTTCGCGGCTGTACTTGCGGTCCCAGTTGTCCGAGGTCAGCACTTCGGCCGTATGCGGGGCGAACTTCAGCGGGTTGTTCAGCTTGTCGAACTCGCCGCTTTCCACTTTGGCGATCTCGCCGCGGATGACGATCATCGCATCGATGAAGCGGTCCAGCTCGGCTTTCGCTTCGGATTCGGTCGGCTCGATCATCAGGGTGCCCGGAACCGGGAAGCTCATGGTCGGGGCGTGGAAGCCGAAGTCCATCAGGCGCTTGGCCACGTCTTCGTTGCTGATGCCGGTGGCATCGGTCAGCGGACGCAAGTCGAGGATGCACTCGTGCGCCACCAGGCCGTCGTGGCCCGAGTACAGCACGGGGTAGTGCGGCGCCAGGCGGCGTGCGATGTAGTTGGCGTTCAGGATCGCGGTCTCGGTGGCAGCCGTCAGGCCTTCGCCGCCCATCATGGCGATGTACATCCACGAGATCGGCAGGATCGATGCGGAGCCGAACGGCGCCGCCGAGATCGAGCCGATGCCGTCTTCACTGCGCACGTAGCCGTTGGAGCGCTGGTTAGGCAGGAACTTGGCAAGGTGCGCGCCCACGCCGATCGGGCCGACGCCCGGACCGCCGCCGCCGTGCGGGATGCAGAAGGTCTTGTGCAGGTTCAGGTGCGAGACATCGCCGCCGAACGCGCCCGGTGCGGCCACGCCCACCAGTGCATTCATATTGGCGCCATCTATATATACCTGGCCGCCGTGCGAGTGGATGATGTCGCACAGTTCCTGGATGCCGTCTTCGAACACGCCGTGGGTCGAAGGGTAGGTGACCATGACGCAAGCCAGGTTCTTCGAGTGCAGCTCGGCCTTGGCTTTCAGGTCGGCCAGGTCGACGTTGCCGCGCTCGTCGCAGGCGGTGACCACCACCTGCATGCCGACCATATTGGCCGATGCCGGGTTGGTGCCGTGCGCCGAGGACGGGATCAGACAAATGTTGCGGTGGCCTTCGCCGCGCGACTGGTGGTACTTCTGGATCACCAGCAGGCCGGCGTATTCGCCCTGCGAACCGGCGTTCGGCTGCAGCGACACGGCGGCGTAGCCGGTGACGGCGCACAGCATCTCTTCCAGCTGCGCGATCATTTCGCGGTAACCCACGGTCTGCTCGTTCGGCGCGAACGGGTGGATCGACGAGAATTCAGGCCAGGTGACCGGGATCATCTCGCTGGTGGCGTTCAGCTTCATGGTGCACGATCCGAGCGGGATCATGGTGCGGTCCAGCGCCAGGTCCTTGTCCGCCAGGCTGCGCAGGTAGCGCAGCATTTCGGTTTCGGAGTGGTAGCGGTTGAACACCGGGTGCGTCAGGTAGGCCGAGCTGCGGGCCAGCGCATCAGGGAAGCTGTTGTCCACGCCCGCTTCGACGGTGTCGAAGTCCGGCGCGGCAGGGGCGTTGGCAACGCCGGTGGCGAACACGGTCCACAGCGTGGCGATGTCGTCGCGGGTGATGGTCTCGTCCAGCGAGATGCCGACGTGGTTGGCGTCGATCTTGCGCAGGTTCACGCCATTGGCTTCGGCGGCGGCGTGCAGTGCGGCGGCGTTGGCGGTCTTGACGGTCAGCGTGTCGAAGAAGGTGTCGTTGATGCTGTAGCCCAGCGTGCGCAGGTTGGCGGCCAGGATGCCGGTATAGCGGTGCACGCGGTTGGCGATCTGCAGCAGGCCGGCAGGGCCGTGGTAGACGGCGTACATCGACGCGATCACGGCCAGCAGCACTTGCGCGGTGCAGATGTTGGAGGTGGCTTTTTCGCGGCGGATGTGCTGCTCGCGGGTCTGCAGGGCCAGGCGGTATGCCTTGTTGCCTTGCTGGTCGATGGTCACGCCCACCAGGCGGCCCGGCATCGAGCGCTTGAAGTCGTCGCGGGTGGACAGGTAGCCGGCGTGCGGGCCGCCAAAGCCCAGCGGTACGCCGAAACGCTGCGAGTTGCCGACGACGACATCCGCGCCCCATTCGCCCGGCGGCGTGAGCATGGTCAGGGCCAGCAGGTCGGCAGCGACGACCACCATGGCGCCGGTGGCTTTCACGGCTTCCACAGCGGCGCGGTAATCGCGCACCACGCCGTTCACGCCTGGGTACTGCAGCAGCACGCCAAAGGCGTCCGTCACGCCGGCCAGTTCGGCCGGGTCGAAGGTCTTCACGGTGATGCCCAGCGGCAGGGCGCGGGTCTGCACCACTTCCAGCGTTTGCGGCAGTACGTCGTTGGCGACGTAGAAGGTGTTCGATTTCGACTTGCCCACGCGCTGGATCAGCGTCATGGCTTCAGCGGCGGCGGTGCCCTCGTCCAGCATGGACGCGTTGGCGATACCCATGCCGGTCAGGTCGGTGATCACCTGCTGGAAGTTCAGGATGGCTTCCAGGCGGCCTTGCGAAATCTCGGGCTGGTAAGGGGTGTAAGCGGTGTACCAGGCCGGGTTCTCGAAGATGTTACGCAGCACCACGCCGGGCGTGTGGGTGTTGTAGTAACCCTGGCCGATCAGCGATTTGAGCACCTTGTTCTGCGCGGCGATGCCTTTCAGCTTGGCCAGCGCGGTGGTTTCCGGCATCGGCTGGTAGAACTGGCCGAGCGGCAGGGCGCTCTTGTTGCGGATCGACGGCGGCACGATCGCATCGATCAGCGCGGTACGGGTGGCGTAGCCGAGCACGTCGAGCATTTGCTGCTGCTCGTTGGCGTCCGGGCCGATGTGGCGGGCGATGAAAGCATCGCGGGCTTCGAGTTGGGTCAGGCTGGTACGGGTCATGATATTGGGCGCGGGCAGAAAAAAGGGCCAGCGGAATGCTGGCCCGGGGACATGCGGAATTAAGCGTCGGTGGTCTTGCCGTAGGCTGCTGCGTCGAGCAGGCCGTTGATGGCGCCGGCGTCGGCTGGCTTGATCTTGAACAGCCAGGCGGCGTAAGCGTCGGTGTTGATGGACTCAGGGGCATCGACCACGGCGTCGTTTACGGCAACGACTTCGCCGGCGATCGGTGCGTAGATGTCGGAAGCGGCTTTTACCGATTCCACCACGGCTGCGTCGTCGCCGGCGCCGTAGGTGGTGCCGACTTTCGGCAGTTCGACGAACACGATATCGCCCAGTGCGTCCTGCGCGAACTCGGTGATGCCGACGGTCACGGTGCCGTCAGCTTCAGCGCGCACCCACTCGTGGGACTCGGTGTACTTCAGGTCTGCAGGAATATTGCTCATGTGTGGCTCCAGTTGGTTATGTTCTTAAGGATTGGGGTCAAGCTACCAGGATTTTACCGTTACGCACGAACGGCAGCTTCACTACGGTGGCGGCCAGTTTCTTGTCGCGGATTTCCACGTGCACGGTGTCGCCCACGTTCACGCCGTTTGGCACGCGCGCCAGCGCAATGGCCTGCTGCATGGTTGGGCTGAAGGTGCCGCTGGTGATCTCGCCGGTCTGTTCGGAGCCGGCCACGATAACCTTCTGGTGGGCGCGCAGCACGCCGCCTTTTTCGCGCAGGATCAGGCCCACGAACTGGGCGTTCTGCCCCATGGCCTGCAGTGCCGCCTTGCCGATGAAGTCACGCTCGGACACCAGGTCGATGGTCCATGCCAGGCCGGCGTCCAGCGGGTTCACGGTTTCGTCCATGTCCTGGCCGTACAGGTTCATGCCCGCTTCCAGGCGCAGCGTATCGCGCGCGCCCAGGCCGGCAGGTTTCACGCCGGCGGCGTACAGCGCGTTCCACAGCGCCTCGGCCTGGTCGGCGGCCACGCCGATCTCAAAGCCGTCCTCGCCGGTATAGCCGGTGCGGGCAATCATCGCCTCGCCGTACGGGGTGTCCTGCACGAAGGCCACGTTGAACGGTTTCATCTCGGCGGTGGCGGCCTGCGAACCGGCGATTACTTCCCATACCTTGGCGCGGGCGTTCGGGCCTTGCACGGCGATCAGGGCCATGGCGCTGGCGCCGCCTTGCGCGGCATCCCTGCGCTGGGTGATGGTGACGCCCGAGCCCGTGGCTTCGTTCTGCGCTTGCATCCATGCCACGTCTTTTTCTGCCGTGCCGGCGTTGACCACCAGGCGGAACCAGCCTTCGTTGATGAAGTAGACGATCAGGTCGTCGATCACGAAGCCTTGCGGGTTCAGCATGCACGAATACAGCGCCTTGCCCGACACCTGCAGCTTGTCGACGTTGTTGGCCAGCAGGCCGCGCAGGAAAGCACGGGTGTTGTCGCCCTTGATATCGACCACGCACATGTGGGCCACGTCAAACATGCCGACGTCGGTGCGCACCGCATGGTGTTCCTCGATCTGCGAACCGTAGTTGACTGGCATGTCCCAGCCGCCGAAATCGACCATGCGAGCGTTCAGGGCGCGGTGAGCGTTATTGAGTGGGGTCGCTTTGAGCGTCATGGGGCAGTCCAATAGATATAGGGGTTAACAGAAGCAAAATGCACAGCACAATGCGACGAACCCCTCTGTCCTTGGTACCTGAGAGATAGCGGATGATCATCCGCACGCCCCTTCGGTGGGCTGCTGGCGTGGTGCCGCAGCCGCTCTCCAGAGTTTGACCCAGCTGCGCGGTGCGCCGCTGGCCCTTGACCGGTCCTTTTGCCTGAGAGTTTTTGGGTAGTGCCCCTTCGGCGGCAACGCGAGTTTGCCCTCTCCCGATCAAGACTGAGGAATATATGCCAGAAGGGACTTTATGTCAATCTTGCGGCGCGCGCGGGAGCGCGATGACCAGTGCCGTCCGGTGATGATTGGTGACTTTTTCGCCCTGGCAATCTGGTAATCTCATGGGCATTCTTTGTACTGAAGGAATTGCCATGCTTTGCCCAATCGACGACGCCCAACTGGCGCCCGGCAGTTTCAACGGCCACCAGCTTCACCGCTGCCCAAAGTGCCTGGGCGTGTCACTGAGCGGCACCTTGCTGCGCGAAGTGCGGGCGCACGCGGCGCTGCAGCTGCACAAGCAGGCCGATACGGCTGGCATTCGCCCGTGCCCTGCCGATGGCAAGGCGATGAAGCCGCTGAACTACAAGGGCGTCGCCATGTGCGCCTGTCCGCAGTGTTTGCGCCTTTGGCTGGACGCTGGCCAGCTTGCCCAGTTGCTGGAACTGGTCGAGCCACCCAAGCAGGAGGACTTGTCGAAAATCGGCCTGAGCCTACCCGGCAATTCGTCTGCGAACGGCTTCGATGGGCTGGGAGACCTCCTCGAATTCGCCTCGGAGGTGCTCGATGTTGTTTGGAAATATCACGGATTAACCAGGCACGAGAGCGGCCCCAATTATCGAAGTTCTGATCCGGCCTGGCGCTTTTCAACAACAGCTTATGGGCTGACGAGGCCGCCAGGCGGCTGAATTCGCAGCGCTGCGGCGCGCGCCGCCAGCATACTGGTAGAGTTGAAACAGTCTCCCACTGTTACTGCTCATGTTGTACAAATCAAAATTGTTGAACTGGCAAGCCTCGCGGGCGCAAAGCGGCGCGTGTCGCCTTGTCGAACGGAAAACCAGCATGCCCGCAGGCGCAAGGTCTTGCGGACGGCTCGTTCAGATTGCCCGTGCGTTCACTCTTGCTTTTCTGATCGGACTTTGCGCGCTTCCGGCAACAGCGCAGCAAGTTGTCAAAGTCGGCGGCTATGATTTTCCGCCATTTGTGGACAAGACCGCAGGCAGCGCCAGCCTGACGTTTGATCTGATTGCCGCCCTGAATGCATTTCAGAAAAAGTATGTCTTCGAATTTGTTCACACGTCATCGAAGCGGCGCTTTTCCCATTTTGACGAGAAACGTTTCGATCTTATTCTTTTTGAGGCCCTGGACTGGGGCTGGCTGGGCAGAGAGATCGAGGCGACGAATGTCATCATGCATGGCGGCACTGTCTACGTCACGCGGATGGAAAAGTATAAGGATCAGCGGTATTTCGATGATCTGAAAGGGAAAACGATCTGGGGAATTCTTGGCTACCACTATGGCTTCGCCAACTTCAATTCCGATTATGAGTTCCTGAAGAAGCACTTCAATGCCCACATGATCACGTCGCAGGATGGCCTGATTGAGGCGGCGGTTGCGGGGCGCGCGGATATATCGGTGGTGGTCAGGGAGTATTTGCAGATTTACCTGCTCAGGCACCCGGACGTACAACAGAAAATTCTGGTCTCGACGAAATTTGATGCCGTCAATTCCTACACCATCCTTGCCAGAAAAGGAAACAGGCCGGATGTCGCCGAACTCAACAAAATCCTGTCGGAGATGGAAAGCGCCGGCATTCTTAAAAAACTGTGGGGCAGATATAATCTGAAATGAACGGGCCGCTGGTGGCGGCCGCTGGGAAAGCGGGAATATCGGATACAGGGAATATGAACTCCAAAATCGAGGGTGGTGGCCGGATAAATGTGCTTTTTGTTTGCAGCAGAAATCAGTGGAGAAGCCCGACCGCAGAATCGGTCTGGCGCAGCCATCCGGCACTGAATGTCCGGTCAGGAGGAACAAGTCCGAATGCCAGGCACCATGTTTCCGAGGATGACATCCGATGGGCTGATGTCATCCTGGTCATGGAAGAGAAGCACAAGTCGCGGCTAAAAGCCGAGTACACGCGAGTGCTGGATTTTAAGCAGGTCCACGTGCTCGATATTCCAGATGAGTACAAGTATATGGACGCGGAACTTATCGAGCAGCTGCAGCAGGCCGTGCCGTCCATTCTGGGTGTGGACTAGAATCCCAGGTCATTTCCGGATCAAATGCCGGAAGCTTGGCTCAATGTTCCTCGCGTGCAGGAACTGAATGATGTCCTCCAGTGTGGCGTCTTTCAGCAGCAGCCCGTCGGCCGGCGCGGACGCGGGCGCGGAGGAGGGCGACGGCGGCGGGGCGCTTTGCTCGGCAACGGGCGCCTGCTGCAGCAGGCTGAGCGCATGCCGGAATTGCTCATCACTGATGCTGTGCAGCCCGTCCAGCAGGGCTGCTTGCCCGGCGTGGGGCGGCGGCATTTCCAGTCCCGATTCTTCCGCAAACGAGGCGCCCAGCCCGGGATTGATGAAGGCGGCCCATTTGCCGGTGCTCTGATGCAGGCAGGGTGGCACATCCATCAGGGCGCTGCCCGGTGGCGGCAGGTCGGGCACATATTTGGTCCACAGGAGCGCTGCGAAGCGCTGCGCCAGCGCTTCCGGCACCGCCGTGGCCAGCGACAGCCACAGGCCGTAGCCGCTGTCGCCGGAAATGCTCACCGCCGGCGCAGGCAAGCCCAACTCCGCCTGCAGCGCATTCGCCACGTCGCACAGCTGGGTCCAGTGCTGCGCCTCCAGGCCGCCCGCGACAGGGCGGAACGGGATGGCGATGGCGCGCGTGCGGCCATCCGCAACCAGCCGCACGTCCACGCCGGTCTGGCCCTGGGCGCGTTGCGCCAGCAGGTTGGTCTGCGTGGCGCCGCCGGGAAGGTAGAGTCTGGTTAATGCCGAAGTGAGGTTGTCCATCTGATTCCTTATGATCTGGGCCAGATTGTAGCGCGGCTGGCGCCGGACCGCGGTGTTGCCGTCCCGCGCACGAATGCCGTCCTGTCCCGCTATGAGGCGCTATGTTTTGTTAGAATCATTGCATGCATAAAAGTGAGGATACATTCATGGAAGACCAGGACAAATTGCAGGGCCATTCGTGGTTTACCCTGTCCGGCGACGTCAACAGCGACATGGTGCACCGCATGTTCGACGCGGCGGCGGACATGAGCGAGGACATGGTGACCGATGCGCACGTGCTGCTGCAGTCGAACGGCGGCTACGTGAGCGACGGCATCTGCCTGTACAACTACATGAGCAACCTGCCGGTCCGCTTCCACCTTTACAATGCCGGCGCCGTGGCGTCCATCGCGGTGATCGTTTTCCTGGCCGGCCACAAGCGCTACGCCAGCAGCACCGCCCGATTCATGGTGCACAAGTCGCATGCCAGCGCGCCGTCCGGGGCGCGGCCCGATGCGCTGCGCATCATCGTCGAAGGCTTGCAGGCGGACGACGCCCGCACGGAGGAAATTCTGCGCAGCCATGTGCAGTTCAGCGAGGAGCACTGGCGCACCCATGCCTATTCGGACTTGCACCTGACCGCCGCCGAGGCCGTCAAGGTGAACATGATTGACAAGGTAAGCGACTTCCGTCCGCCGCCGGGCCGCCGCATCACCAATATCTGAGTCCGAGGTCCGGGTCCGAGGCCTGAGCCCAACGCGAAACCGCCCGGCCGAGCGGGCCGGGCGGCGGGGGGGGCGGACAGCGATGCTGCCTAGCGGTTGCGCGAACCGCTGCGGCTGGTGCTGCGGCTGACCTCGCTGCGTGCCTCGTCGCTGCGCGAACGGCGGCTCTCTTCCTTGCGGTCGATGGCGCCGCCCTGCATGTCGGCGCGGCCTACCGAGGCCGATCCCGGTGCTCCCGATTGACGGCTGGCGCTGTTGGCATCACTATCTTTGCTCGGCCGGTCGCTTCTTTGCTTCGATTTCATGTCGCTGTCCTTTATGCAGTGAGGGAAAAATCAAACAAAATCACTATTTGTTTCTCGCGGGCTATTGCCAGATGGCAAGAATGTGCAAGAATGTGGTATCGCGGCTGTTAACATGAAATGGACAGGCCGGCCGCGCAGCCTGCCGCATTCAGGTTAGACCATGCTTTCACATCCGACAACTCCGGCAGCGCCAAAAAAAGCGGTCACCCCGCGGCATGCGCTATTGGAGAACCTGATCGAGATCGTCAAACGGCATGTGGGCGATCAATTCCTCGATTTCACCACCCGGATCGCCGCCGCGCTGGTCGACGTGGCAGATGGCGGCGGCGACGTGCGCGAACTCCAGGCCCGCATCCGCGCGGGCAATCTGTTGCGGAATGATCACTACCGCTACCTGAACCTGGCCCTCAGGGAGTTGGAGCGCGCGCTGCGGCAAGAGATCGCCGAACTGGCGCCCGGCGCCAGGGTCAAGCCGCGCGTGCTGGACCAGCCGCTGTCGCTGGTGTCGCTTGAAGAGATGGACAGCAAGGTCACGCTGGGCGGCATCAGCAAGCCGTTCGAAGTGCAATATTCGGATGCGCTGGCGACGCTGAACGTGCGCCTGGCCTTCCTGCTGGACCGCGACATTCTGCGGGTAAACCAGAATCCCTTCCGTCCGGAAGTGCTCCTGAATGCGCTGCAGCTGGCCTGGCTGGAGTTCAATCCGGACGAGGAGGCGGCGGGGATGCTGCTGGGCTTGCTCAAGCCCGGCATGTTCATGGAATTGTCGGCCATGCTGGAGGAGCTGAGCCTGACCTTGCAGCGCAAGGGCGGGTTGCCCGGTTCGGCGGAGGGCCACAAGCTGCGCAAGGCGGATTCGCACGACGCCAGCAGCGCCAGTCCGGCGCGCAAGCGCAAGCAGCAGGCCGAACTGGCCCAGCAGTTGCGGCAGTTCTTCTCGGCTACGCAGGACGCGCCGCTCGATCCCGATCTGATCATTCCCGATCTGCCCGATATTGCCAACTTGAAGGCGGGTGCGTGGGCGCAGGGCGCCGCACAAGGACCGCTGGGCGGCGTGGCGAACGAGGTGGCGCAACGGGCGGTGCAAACCGCAGCCAAGCAGCCGCTGATGAATTACCTGGCGCAGGTGCAGCAGAGCGCCATGCCCGCCGCCGGCTTCCTGATGGCGGGCGCGCAGGGCGGCGGCGTGGCCGTGCCTTACCCGGGCTTTGCGACCGGCTTCGCCCCGGCGGGCGCAGGGCAGGCGGGCGTCGGTGTGGGAGGGGCTGCGCCGGCAGGCGCCGGATTGCCCGCCGCAGCAGCTGCCGCTGGACATGGGGGCGGCTTCGGCGCCGCGGCGCCAGGCATGGTCGGCTTGTCCGGCGCGCATGGCGCGGCCGGAATCGCAGCCGGTGCTGGCGGTACCGGATGGGCCGCGCCAGGCGCGGCGCATGGCGGCTATCCCATGCCGGCCACTGGCTTCGTGCCGGCCGAGGGCATGGTGGCGGTGCCGGCCGGCAGCTTTGCGGTCCCGGTCAGCCTGGCGGGCTTGCCGGGTATGGCGGCTATGGCGGCTATGGCGGGCGGCGTTTCCGCCGGCGGCCAGGGCAGTGCGCAGGGCGGCAGCGCGCAAGGCCTGCTCGGCCTGCTGAACGCCGCGGCCAGCGCCGCAGGCGTGCAGGGCATCGCCAGCCTGGGCGCCGCGGCGCATACGGGAGATGGCGTTGCCGGCAGCGCTGCGCCCAACGTCTTCTACTTGCCCAACATCAAAAAGAACGCCCCGCAGGGCAGCCTGACGCGCTCGGACGAAAGCACCATCGACCTGCTGTCGGCCATCTTCGACACGGTCTTCCGCGACCAGAATATTTCGCAGGAAATCCGCGACCTGATCCGTTTCCTGCAAATCCCCGTGCTGAAAGCGGCGCTGGTCGACAAGGACTTCTTCTTCCAGGACAGCCATCCGGCGCGGCGCATGATAGACCTGCTGTCCAAGATGGGTTGGGAGCAGCGCAAGAGCCCGGAAGATCCGCTGTTCCAGGCCATGCAGCGCAGCGTCGAACGCGTCGGCCGCGACCACGACCTGGAGGTGTCCGCTTTCAGTGAAGCGGTGCAGGAGCTGGAAGCGTCCATCAAGGCCGAGGAGGCCGCGTCGGCGGCGGCCATCGCCGAGCCGATTGCCGCCGCGCTGAAGCAGGAGAAGATGGCCGTGGCCGCCAAGTCCGCCAAGAATGCCGTCGCCCTGCGCATTGGCACCGGCGAAGTGATCGCCATGGTGGAGGCCTTCCTCGAGAACAAATGGGTGTCGGTGCTGACCATCGCCTACAGCGTGGAAGACGGCAAGCCGGGCGCGGTGCAGAACGCCACGCAGACCATGGACGACCTGATCTGGAGCGTGCGGCCGAAAATTACCGGCGATGAACGCAAGCAGCTGATTTCCAAGCTGCCCAAGTTGCTCTCCACGCTGAACAAGTGGCTGGACGTGATTCGCTGGCAGGACGCGGACCGCCTGCAGTTTTTCGCCGAGCTGGCCGAGTGCCATGCCTCCATCGTGCGCGCGCCGCTGGAACTGTCGCCGGAGCGGCAGGTGGAAATCGCGCTGGAGGTGGCGCAGAAAGCCGCCGAGCGCCGCCTGGAGCTGGAGGCGAAGGCTGCCGAAGCGGCCGCCCAAACGCAGCCCGAACCGCAGCTGGCACTGGACGACGACGCCAGCATCGAGGCCGACGGCTTGGCGCGCGGCATGTGGCTGGAGTTCGACCAGGACGACGGCAGCACCCGCAAGGTCAAGCTGGCCTGGATCAGTCCATTGCGCACGCTCTACATTTTCTCCACCAGTGCGCGGCAGGAAGCGTTCTCGCTGTCGGGTGAAGCCCTGGTGCAAAAATTCCGCGACCACAGCGTGCGCGCGGTGCGCACCGAAGGCGTGGTGGCGCGCGCCCTGTCCGCCGCCATGGGCGGCCTGGCCGTCAACGACGACAATCTCGATCCCCCGGCCGGCGTGGCGGCCTGATCCGTCCTTTCAGGCTTTCTTCAGCGCGGCGATCAGGCCGTCGGACGCATCCTCGATATAGTCCAGCACCCGGTCGAAGCCGTTGGCGCCGCCGTAGTACGGGTCCGGCACCACGTCCGAGTCGGAGCGGGTGGCGTACTGCATGAACAGGGCCAGCTTGTGGCGGTGCTGGGGCGGGCAGGCCGCTTGCAGGCGGGCGAAATTCTCGTGGTCCATGGCCAGCAGTTGGTCGTAGTGCGCGAAGTCGCTGGCCGACACTTGCCGCGCGCGCTGCGCGCTCAGGTCGTAGCCGCGCAACGCGGCGTGGCGCGCGGAGCGTGCGTCCGGCGGATTGCCGACGTGGTAGGCGTGGGTGCCGGCCGAATCGACCTCAAGCTGGAGCCCTGCCGCTTCGGCACGCTGGCGGAACACGCCTTCGGCGGTCGGCGAGCGGCAGATGTTACCCATGCAGACGAACAGCACGGCCGGTTTGCGGCCGCCGGCCGGGCCGGCCGGATCACCAGGCGGGGCCATAGGCGTCCTTCCACTTGTCCTTCTCTTCGGGCTCGGGCAGCGGTTCCGGCACAGGCTGCCCGCGGCGCCTGGCGCGCAGTTGCAGCTCGGCGATCTGCGCCTCCGCCATCGCTACCTGGGCTTGCATGTCGATGATCTGCTTCATGATGGCCATGCGTTCTTTCGGATCGGTGGCCTCCATCAGCGCCTTGCGCAAGGTCTGGATTTTCTTCAGCAGGCCCTTGATCTGCGAGCGCAGCATGGCGATGCGCGCCGGCGTATCCATGCTGGCGGCGGTCCTGTTCGAGCCGGCCCCGGCTCCCGCTTGTATCTGCAAAATGTTCTCCCAATGTGGCGGGCGGACCTGCCCGGCGCCGCCAGTATAGCAAGGCGCCCGCGCACGGGCGGTTAGAGGCCGGCCTCGCCCCGCAGCGCACGCGTTTTTAGCCTGAATCCGGCTTTGAAATGGTATGATAAGCCACTTTTCATTGTGGCAATTCAATTCGTCCCAAAACGTGCGTCTATCTTCCATTAAATTGTCGGGATTTAAGTCGTTTGTCGATCCCACCAATTTCCAGGTGCCCGGGCAGCTGGTCGGCGTGGTAGGTCCCAACGGGTGCGGCAAATCGAACATTATCGATGCCGTGCGATGGGTGCTGGGCGAATCGAAAGCGTCGGAACTGCGCGGCGAATCGATGCAGGACGTGATCTTCAACGGTTCCACGCACCGCAAACCGGCCGGCCGCGCCTCGGTCGAACTGGTGTTCGACAACAATGACGGCAAGGCTTCCGGCCAGTGGGGCCAGTATGCCGAAATCGCGGTCAAGCGCACGCTCACACGCGACGGCACTTCCACCTATTACATCAACGGCCAGCCGGTGCGCCGGCGCGACATCCAGGACATCTTCCTCGGCACCGGCCTCGGTCCGCGCGCCTACGCCATCATCGGCCAGGGCATGATCTCGCGCATCATCGAATCGCGCCCGGAAGAGCTGCGCGTATTCCTGGAAGAGGCGGCAGGCGTGTCGAAGTACAAGGAGCGCCGCCGCGAGACCGAGAACCGCCTGCACGACACGCGCGAGAACCTGCTGCGGGTGGAAGACATCCTGCGCGAACTGAACGCCAACCTGGAAAAGCTGGAGGCGCAGGCCGCCGTGGCGCACCGCTTCCACCAGCTGCAGGCCGACCAGGACGAGAAGCAGAAGCTGCTCTGGCTGCTGCGCAAGAACGAAGCGCAGTACGAGCAGACCAAGTTCTTCCGCGAGGTGGAGCAGGCGCAGACCGACCTCGAAGAGCAGACTGCCAAGCTGCGCAACGTGGAGCTGACGCTCGAGCAGATGCGCCAGTCTCACTTCGCTGTCGGCGACCGCCTGCACACCGCGCAAGGCCACCTGTACCAGACCAACTCCGAGATCGGCAGCCTGGAAGCGCAGATCAAGTTCGTGGTCGAGTCGCGCACCCGCTTGCAGAACCAGCTGGGCACCCTGACCGCGCAGCGCGACCAGTGGCAGAGCCAGGCGGCCGAATACACCGAGCAGATCGAAGAGGCCGAATTCAACCTGGAAGAGCTGTCGGCCAAGGTGGAGCAGGCGCGCATGATAGCCGAGCAGAAGGCCGAATCGTTGCCGGTGCTGGAAGCGGCATGGCGCGCGGCGCAGGACAAGAGCAGCGAATCGCGCGCCCGCATCATGCAGGCGCAGCAGCAGCTGGAACTGGAGTCGGCGCACCAGCGCAACGCCAGCAATATCCTGAACGGCCTGGCGGTGCGGCGTGAACGCCTGCAGCAGGAAAAGAACGCACTCAGCCTGCCGGACTCGGCGCACCTGTCCAACCTGAAGCTGCAGCTGGAGGAAAAGCAGCAGGCGCTGGAAGAGCAGGCCTACCACCTGGAAGAGGCGCTGGAGCAGCAGCCCAGGCTGGAAGCAGAGCGCCAGGACGCGCAACTGCAGGTGAACGCCGAGGCGGCCGCCAATGCGCAACTGGAAGCGCGTTTGAACGCGCTGCGCCAGTTGCAGGAGCGCGTACAGACCCAGGGCAAGGTCACGCCCTGGCTGCAGAAGCACGAACTGGACGCGCTGCCGCGCCTGTGGCAGAAGCTGCAGATCGAGGCGGGCTGGGAGACGGCGATGGAAGCCATCCTGCGCGAACGCACTTCGGCGCTGCAGGTGTCCAACATCGAATGGGCCAGGCACTTTTTCAGCGACGCGCCGCCGGCCAAGCTGGCGCTGTTCGCTCCGGGCGCGTCGGCGCCCGCCATGCAGCAGGAGCAGCTCGGCCTCAAGCCCTTCATCTCGCTGCTCAAGCTGAACGATTCGGGCTTGCGCGCCGTGCTGCAGGACTGGCTGCACAACGTCTTCATCGCCGACGACGCGGACGCCGCCTTCAAGGCGCGCGGCACGCTGCCTGCTGGCGCCTTGTTCGTCACCGCGCAGGGCCACGTCATCACGCAATCGAGCGTGCGTTTCTATGCTGCCGACGCGGAGCAGGACGGCATGCTGGCGCGCCAGCAGGAGATCGACAACATCACCAAGCAGCTGCGCGCCCAGACCATCCTGGCCGACGAGGCGCGCGCCCGCTCGGTGCGCGCGGACGCCGCCGTGGCGGCCCATGCGCGCAATCTGGCCGAGCTGCGCCAGAAGGTGCAGCAGCTGCAGCAGTCGGTGCACGCGCTGCAAATCGAAGTGGTGAAACTGTCCGAGATCGAAGCGCGCTTTAACCAGCGCAGCACGCAGATCGCGTCCGACCTGGCGGAAATCGCCGCGCAGGAAGCGGAGCAGATGCAGGTCAAGCTGGAGTCCGAAGAGAAGTTCGAGCAGCTCGATATGGAGCTGGGCAACCTGCAAGGAGAGCATGAGGATGGCCAGACCGTCTTCATGGAAAAGGAACAGAAGCTGGCCGACGCGCGCCAGGCGCTGCGCGACCTGGAACGCGGCGCGCAGGAAGCCGAATTTGCCGAGAAGTCCCAGCGCAGCAAGATCGACGAACTGCGCCGCAGCATCGCCACCGCCACCACGCAGGCGGCGCAGGTGGCCGACAGCCTGAGCGCCGGCCAGCGCGAACTGGCAAGCCTGGAGGCTGGCACCGCCAGCGAAGGCTTGCAGGAGCTGCTGGACCGCCGCACGCAGCAGGAACGCGCGCTGTCGGACGCGCGCCATGAGCTGGACCAGATCACGCAGCAGCTGCGCTCCTTCGAGGACGCGCGCATGAACAACGAGCGCAGCCTGCAGCCGCAGCGCGACAAGATCATGGAGCTGCAGCTCAAGGAGCAGGCCGCGCGCCTGAACCAGGAACAGTTTGCCGCGCAGCTGGCCGAAGCGGGCGCCGACGAGGCCGCGCTGGGCGAAAAGCTGAACCCGGACATGAAGCCGTCCTACCTTCAGGGCGAGGTCACGCGCTTGAACAACGCCATCTCCATGCTGGGCGCGGTCAACCTGGCGGCGCTCGACGAGCTGGCGCAGGCGTCCGAGCGCAAGAATTTCCTCGATTCGCAGAACGCGGACCTGACCGAGGCGATCAACACGCTGGAAGACGCCATCGCCCGCATCGACAAGGAAACGCGCGACCTGCTGCAGGACACGTTCGACCGCGTCAACGGCCACTTCTCCGAGCTGTTCCCCATCCTGTTCGGCGGCGGCCAGGCCAAGCTGATCATGACCGGCGACGAGATCCTGGACTCCGGCGTGCAGGTCATGGCGCAGCCGCCGGGCAAGAAGAACGCCACCATTCACTTGCTCTCGGGCGGTGAGAAAGCGCTGACGGCAACCGCGCTGGTGTTCTCCATGTTCCGCCTGAACCCGGCGCCGTTCTGCCTGCTCGACGAGGTCGATGCACCGCTGGACGACGCCAATACGGAACGTTTCTGCCGCATGGTGAAACGGATGTCCGACCAGACCCAATTCCTCTTCATTTCGCACAACAAGATTGCGATGGAGATGGCCAATCAACTGATCGGTGTGACGATGCAAGAGCAGGGCGTATCGCGCATCGTGGCGGTGGATATGGAAGCCGCCGCCAACTTCGCTTCCGAGGCACAAGCAGCATGACAGATCTTCAAATGAGTTTGATCGCAGCCGGCGGCGTCTTTATCGTCGGCGTTTTCTCGTACAACAAGTGGCAGGAGTACAAGGCCAAGAAAACCGTGGAACGGGCCTTCTCGTCCGACCACGACGACGTCTTGATGCGGCCCGACGGCGAGCCCGCCGCGCCGCGCCACGAGCCCAGTTTTTCGCTGGATGACGACGCGGCCACCGCCGCCGGCGGCGCGGCTGCGGCACGCGCGCATGGCTACGACGCTGACGATACGCATGCCACAGCCGGCACGGCTGCGGGCGCCGGCGCAGCCACCGGCGCGAGCGAGGCCGACGGCGAAGCCTACGTGCCTCCCGTGCATCCGGCTGGCACATTGACGCCCGCCGCCGAGCAGGCCACCGCGCTGGTGGACCCGCTGATCGACTGCCTGCTGCCGCTGGCGCTGGAGGCGCCGGTGCGCGGCGACAAGATCCTGCCGGTGCTGCAGAAGCTGCGCCTGGTGGGCAACAAGCCGGTGCACTACATCGGCCTGCACGTGAACGGCGACTGGGAACCCATCGTCCACGGCGGCGTGTACACCGAGCTGCAAGGCGGCGTGCAGCTGGCCAGCCGCAGTACCGCGCTGAACGAACTCGAATATTCCGAACTGGTGACGCGCCTGCGCGCCATGGCCGACGAGATCGGCGCCGAGCCGGCCATCCCGGACATGATGGAAGTAATGGCCGAGGCCAAGACGCTGCACCGCTTCGTCTCCAGCCACGACGCCCAGCTGGGTGTTAACCTGCACACCAACGGCGCGCCGTGGGCCATCAGTACGCTGCTCGGTGCGCTGGAGAAGCAGGGCTTCGACGTGCGCCCCGACGGCCGCTACGTTATGCCGGACGGCGAAGGCGGGCACCTGTTCTCGCTGTCGACCAACGTCACGCTGGCAGAGGAAACTACGCCGCGCCTGACGCTGCTGCTGGACGTGCCCTGCGTGGCGCCGGCGCGCGACGGCTTCGGCGCCATGATCGCCTGCGCCAAGTCGCTGGCGGGCCGCCTGGACGGCACCATCGTGGACGACTACAGCCAGCCGCTGTCGGACCAGGCGCTGGCCGAAATCGCCGGCCAGGTGCGCGACTTCTACGCCGATATGGAATCGTCCGACATCCCAGCCGGTTCCACCCGCGCGCTGCGCCTGTTCTGCTAAGGGTGCGCAATGAGTGACAAGGAATACCAGGCCAAGGTTGAACGCGCGGCCTGGCTGACGGCCGAATTGAACCGCCATCTGCACGCTTACCACGTGCTCGATGCGCCCACCATTCCGGACGCCGAGTACGACCAGCTCTACCTCGAGCTGCAGAAACTGGAAACCGAATACCCTGCGCTGCAAGAGCAGGATTCGCCAACCTTGCGGGTGGGCGCTGCGCCGCTGCCGCAGTTCGCGCAGGTGACGCACACGGTGCCCATGCTGTCGCTGAACAATGGCTTTAGCGACGAGGACGTGGAGAACTTCGACCGCCGCGTGCGCGAAGGCCTGGACGTGCTGCAGGTGGAGTACGCCGCCGAAGTGAAGTTCGACGGCCTGGCCATCAACCTGCGCTATGAAAACGGCCTGTTCGTGCAGGCCGCCACGCGCGGCGACGGCTACACCGGCGAGGACGTCACCGCCAATATCCGCACCATCAAGGGCATTCCGCTGCGCCTGCACGGCAGCAATGTGCCCACGCTGCTGGACGTGCGCGGCGAGGTGCTGATGTACAAGCGCGACTTCGAGAAGATGAATGAACGCCAGCGCGAAGCCGGCCAGAAGGAATTCGTCAATCCGCGCAATGCGGCCGCAGGCAGCTTGCGCCAGCTCGACTCGCGCATCACCGCGCAGCGCGCGCTGAGCTTCTTCGCCTACGGCATTGGCGCGCTGGAAGGTGCCGAGATGCCCGAATCGCATTCCGCGCTGCTGGACTGGTACCACGCGCTCGGCCTGCCGGTGGCCAGGGAGCGCGCCGTGGTGCGCGGCGCGGCCGGGCTGCTGGAGTACTACCAGAGGATCGGCCGTGAGCGGCCAGGCATGGCGTATGAAATCGACGGCGTGGTCTACAAGGCCAACAAGCTGTCCGACCAGCGGCAGCTCGGCTTCGTTTCGCGCGCGCCGCGTTTCGCCATCGCCCACAAATTCCCGGCCGAAGAAGCCACCACCATTGTGCACGACATCGAAGTGCAGGTGGGCCGCACCGGCGCCATCACGCCGGTGGCGCGCCTGGAGCCGGTGTTCGTGGGCGGCGTGAACGTCACCAACGCCACGCTGCACAACGAGGGCGAAGTGCAGCGCAAGGACGTGCGCGTGGGCGATACCGTGATTGTGCGCCGCGCCGGCGACGTGATCCCCGAAGTGCTGGCCGTGGTGCTGGAAAAGCGCCCGCAGCCGGAGCCGCCGCGCTACGTGCTGCCCAAGGTGTGCCCGGTGTGCGGCTCGCACGTGGTGCGCGAAGAGGGCGAAGCGATTGCGCGCTGCTCCGGCGGCCTGTTCTGCCGCGCGCAGCGCAAAGAGGCCATCCGTCACTTCTCGGGCCGCCGCATGATGGACATCGAAGGCCTGGGCGACCGCTACATCGACAACCTGGTCGAATGCGACCTGGTCACGCGCGTGGCCGACTTGTACAAGCTGACGCTGGACGACCTCTTGAAGATGAAGCGCCTGGCCGATGAACGCGACGGCACCACGCCGGAGACCGTCCAGCAAGGCAAGATCGCCACCAAGTGGGCGGACAACCTGCTGGAAGCCATCGCCGCCAGCAAGAAACCGCCGCTGGAGCGCCTGCTGTTCGCGCTGGGCATACGCCACGTGGGCGAATCGACCGGCAAGACGCTGGCCGAATGGCTGGGCCGCTTCGACCTGATCCGCCGCGCCCCGGTCGCGCTGCTGCGCGTGCTGCCCGATATCGGCGGCACCGTGGCGGAATCCATCGCCGAATTTTTCGCCGAGCCGAAGAACCAGGAAGCCATCGACGCACTGCTGGCGGCGGGCGTCACGCCGCAAGGCGAGCATCCGCCCAGCGCCAAGCTGCGCGAGAAGCTCGACACCGTCAAGCTGATGGCGGCCCTCGGCATCCCCAAACTCACCGAGCCGCGCTGCAAGCAGCTGGTGGAGCAGGAAGTGACGCTGGAAGTGCTGGCCCACCTGGGCGTGTTCTCCGTGTTCGGCCTGCCTGCGGCGGTGGCGTCCGCGCTGGAAGAATGGATGGCGCAGCCAGGCCACCGCGAGCAGCTGCTGGCGCTGGACGCGCTGCGCAAAGACCTGCTGGCGCAGTTGCCGGAAGCGGTAGAGGTGGCCGGCGCGCTGAGCGGCAAGACCTTTGTGCTGACCGGCACGCTGCCTAAGCTGAGCCGCGACCAGGCCAGCGCCATGATCGAGGCGGCCGGCGGCAAAGTGGTCGGCTCGGTGTCGAAAAAAACCGGCTACGTGGTGGCCGGCGCCGAGGCGGGCAGCAAGCTGGCCAAGGCGGAAGAACTGGAAATCCCTATCCTTGACGAAGCAGGGCTGCTGGCCCTGCTGGAGAACAATAAATGACGCAAATCCGTAAAGCCGTATTCCCTGTTGCAGGCCTGGGCAGCCGTTTTCTGCCCGCCACCAAGGCGCAGCCGAAAGAGATGCTGCCTATTGTCGACAAGCCGCTGATCCAGTATGCGGTGGAGGAGGCCGTCGCTGCCGGCATCACCGACATGATCTTCATTACCGGCCGCAACAAGCGCGCCATCGAAGACCATTTCGACAAGGCCTACGAACTGGAAGCCGAGCTGGAGGCGGCACAGAAGACCGCGCTGCTGGAGCAAGTGCGCAACATCATCCCCAAGCACATCAACTGCATCTTCATCCGCCAGTCCGAGCCGCTTGGCCTGGGGCATGCCGTACTGTGCGCGCGACCCGTGGTGGGCGACGAGCCGTTCGCCGTGCTGCTGGCCGACGACTTCATGGACACCGACAACGGCGCCCGCCCGGTGCTGGCGCAGATGACCGAAGTGTACTCCTACGAGCGCGCCACCATCCTGGCGGTGCAGGACGTGCCGCGCGCGAACACGCGCCAGTACGGCATCGTCAGCGCCTCGCCTTACCAGAGCAGGCTGGAGCTGGTCTCGGGCATCGTGGAAAAACCGCAGCCGGAAGAGGCGCCTTCGACGCTGGCGGTGGTGGGGCGCTATGTGCTGTCCGGCCGCATCTTCGAACACCTCGAACACCTGGGCGCGGGCACCGGCGGCGAAATCCAGCTCACCGACGGCATCGCCGCGCTGATGAAGCACGAGCGCGTGCTGGCCTACCGCTACGACGGCACGCGTTACGACTGCGGCTCGAAGCTGGGCTACCTGAAAGCCACCACCGCCATGGGCCTGAAGCATCCTGAAATGGCCGGCGAATTCCGCAAATACCTGCAGGAGATGCAGCTGGAACTGGGAGCAGGAACGAAATGACGGTCCGTGAAATCCTGAAAATGGGCGACCCGCGCCTGCTGCGGGTGGCCGAACCGGTGCGCGAGTTCGACACCCCGGAACTGCACGCGCTGATCGCGGACATGTTCGACACCATGCACGCCGCCAACGGCGCTGGCCTGGCTGCGCCGCAGATCGGCGTCAACCTGCAACTGGTGATCTACGGCTTCAAGAACAACGTCCGCTACCCGGACGCGCCGCAAGTGCCGGAGACGGTGCTGATCAATCCCGTGCTGACGGCGATTACGGACGAGAAGGAAGCCGGCTTCGAAGGCTGCCTGTCCGTGCCCGGCCTGCGCGGCAGCGTGGCGCGCTTCAAGAAGCTGCATTACGAAGGCGTGGACCAATACGGCAAGCCCATCGTGCGCGACGCGGAAGACTTCCATGCGCGCGTGGTGCAGCACGAGGTGGATCACCTGCACGGCATCCTCTACCCAATGCGGATCACCGACTTCAGCCAGTTCGGCTACACCTCGGTGATGTTCCCGGATCTCGATCCGAACGACGACGATTGAGCATCAGGCGCGAGCTGGCAGTGAGCAGAAGGCGCATGCAGGCTACAGCGAAATTACGGCGATATACTCATGCGCCGGGTGGGCGGTTAAATGGAGAACAATATGTTTCGAGTTTTGCTTGCCTGTCTCTTGATGGTCGGCACCGCCGCAAAGGCGGACAATATCGAGCGCGACCTCGATGCCATCGTACAAAGCTACGGCAAGGTCGGCATATTCACCGGCACGGTGCTGGTGGCGCATGACGGCAAGATCGTCTACGAAGCGGCCGTGGGCCTGGCCAATCGCGAGACCAATGAGCCAAACCGCGCCAACACGCGCTTTAACATTGGCTCCATCGGCAAGACCTTCACCGCGGTGTCCATCTTGCAGCTGGCCGAAGCGGGCAAGCTCAAACTAAGCGACCCGATCTCGC
Organism: Massilia sp. Root351; assembly: GCF_001425045.1. GTDB lineage: Bacteria > Pseudomonadota > Gammaproteobacteria > Burkholderiales > Burkholderiaceae_D > Rugamonas. The sequence continues at coordinate 308,960 of NZ_LMDJ01000031.1, forward strand.
GCTTCCTTCCCGACATCCCTTACGCGGAGAAGGACACGATCACCGTCGCCCACTTGCTGAACCACTCGGCCGGCACCGGCAACTACATGGCGCACAAGGACTTCGCCGCGAACATGGGCAAGCTGCGCACCATTGACGCCTTCCTGCCCCTGATTTACGACCAGCCGCCCAGCTTTGCGGCCGGCAGCCGCTTCCAGTATTCGAATTCGGGCATGGTGCTGCTCGGCGCCGTCGTCGAAAAAGCCAGCGGCCAGTCCTACCGCGACTACTTGCGCGACCATATCTTCAAGCCTGCGGGCATGACTGACAGTTCGCTCACCCTCGAAGACGAGCCACTGCCTAACCGCTCGATCGGCTACACCCGCAACGGCGACGGCAGCATAAGCTCCAACGTGAGGTCAGTACCCCCGCCGTCGTCCGATGGCGGCATGCGCACGACCACGCGCGATATGCTGCGCTACGATCAGGCGCTCAAGCGAACGGCGTTGTTGTCCGAAGCGAGCAAGGCGGCGATGTGGACCCCTGTGGGACCGGACAGGGAATATGCCTTCGGCTGGCAGCGCAAGAGCGCTTTCGGCGACGCCGTCGTCGGCCATAATGGCGGCGCGCCCGGCATCAATGCGGTGTTCAGCCGCTACCAGGGCAGCGGCTATACGGTCATCGTCCTGTCCAACACGGGCATGGGAGCAAGCGACGTTGCTGAAAAGGTCGAGGCGCGCCTGTACGGCAAACCGGTGCAGCTGGCCGTGCAGGCCGATTCCGACATGATGCTAGCCCTCGATCTGGTGATGCGCGGCGACTTGCGCGGCGCCGCCAAGCTGTATGACCGCAATCCGGGCCACGCACCGTCGGTGTACCAGGCTGCAAGAACCCGCATCGACGGCGGCTATGAAGCCACCGAGGCGATAGCACTGCTGGACCGCTACCTGCGCTTCGACGCCGCAGTCCAAGTGGCGCCTCCCGCTGGGGCCTGGTGGCGCAAAGGCATGGCCTACGAGCAGCTGGGCGACAAGGCCAAGGCGCGCGCGAGCTACATGCAGTCGCTGGCGCTCGATCCCGCGTTCGACAAGGCCAGGCAGGCGCTGGCGAAGCTCGACACGCCCAAGACCTGATGCCAGGCGTGGCGGGCGCGCGAATCGGGCGGCGCTTCCGCTTTGGGGGGAAAGCAGTCGAACATACAGACTGGAGAGCATTCGGTAGTGCAGGTGGCTACGCGTGCCCGCTGGCCCCGGAGGGCGCACGTTTTATGCCGGTTCTGCGTGTTCGACCATCAGCTGGACCTTGGTGGTGCCGTTGTATTCGTTGGCGTCCAGCCTGAAGGCGACGCGGGCGCGCTCGCCGATGGAGTCGGTGTGGCCGAACCAGATGGCGTCGTAGCGGGTGCCGTTCTTTTCCAGCAGCAGCTTGAGGTGGCGTTCTTTCAGGATGCGCTGGCTGACGACACGGAATTCGTCGCAGAATACCGGCGGCGCAAAACCCTGTCCCCATACCTGGCCGTCCATCAGTTCGATGAACTGGGTGGTGTAGTAGGCGTCTTCCAGCGGGCCGTCGGTTTCGATCACGCGCTCCAGTTGCTGCTCCGTCAGCCATGCGCGGCCGACGGCTTCGAAGGCTTCCGAGAACGCGTCGAAGGCGTCGGCGCGCAGGCTCAGGCCCGCCGCCATGGCGTGGCCGCCGAACTTGTCGATCAGGCTGGGGGCGCGCTTCGATACCAGGTCCAGCGCGTCGCGCATGTGGAAGCCGGGGATGGAGCGGCCGGAGCCCTTGATCCAGCCGTCGCCCGCCGGCGCGAAGGTGATGGTGGGGCGGAAGAACTTCTCTTTCAGGCGCGAGGCGACAATGCCGATCACGCCCTGGTGCCAGGTTTCGTCGAATACGCTGATGGTGCTGCTGGCGGCCGGTTCGAAGCGGTCCAGGTGCAGCAGGGCCGCGTCCTGCATCTCGGCTTCGATCTCGCGGCGTTTCAGGTTGATCTCGTTGAGTTGCTGCGCCAGTTGCCAGGCGCGGTCCTCGTCGTCGGTGAGCAGGCACTCGATGCCGAGCGACATATCCTCCAGGCGTCCGGCCGCGTTCAGGCGCGGGCCGAGCGCGAAGCCCAGGTCGAACGGGCTGGCGGTGCGTGCCTGGCGGCCCGCGACGCGGAACAATGCGGCCACGCCGGGATGCATGCGGCCGGCGCGCATGCGCTTCAGGCCTTGCGCCACCAGGATGCGGTTGTTCGGGTCGAGCTTCACCACGTCGGCCACGGTGCCCAGCGCCACCAGGTCCAGCAGGTGGTCCAGCTTGGGCTGGGTGGCGGCGTCGAACACGCCGCGGCGGCGCAGTTCGGCACGCAGCGCGAGCAGCACGTAGAACACCACGCCAACGCCTGCCAGGTTCTTGCTGGGGAAGCCGCAGGCCGGCTGGTTGGGGTTGACGATGACGCGCGCGTCCGGCAGCACGTCGGCCGGCAGGTGGTGGTCGGTGACGACGACTTCGATGCCGCGCCGGTTCGCTTCGGCCACGCCGTCGATGCTGGCGATGCCGTTGTCCACCGTGATGATGATGTCCGGCTGCTTTTCGCGCGCCGTCAGGGCCACGATTTCAGGCGTGAGACCATAGCCGTACTCGAAGCGGTTGGGCACGATGAAGTCCACGTTGGCGCCCATGGCGCGCAGGCCGCGCAGGGCCACGGCGCAGGCGGTGGCGCCGTCGCAGTCGTAGTCGGCCACGATCACCATGCGCTTTTGCGCGGCGATGGAGTCGGCCAGGAACACGGCGGCGGCGTCGATGTGCAGCAGGCCGGAAGGCGCGATCAGCGCGGCCAGTTCGCTCGACAGGTCTTTCGGATCGGTCAGGCCGCGCGCGGCGAACAGGCGGGCCAGTACAGGGTGGATGCCGCCCTGGCGCAGCATTTCCGAGGTGCGGAAGGGGCAGGGGCGGGTGGCGATACGTGTCATGGCGTCAACTTGGTGAGGGCGGGCTTGCGCCAGAACTTGCGCAAAGAGCCCTTGGTGATGGTGAACTCGGCCAGCTTCAGGTGGCTGCTGAAGACCAGCTTCAGGCTGCCCAGGCGGCCGGCTTTCAATGCCGCAAGCAGGGGTGCGAACCATTGCTGTTCGATCTGCTGCATGTGGGCCAGCCAGGGCGACCAGTCGCCCGCTTTGCCGACCGGGATCAGCTCGCCCAGCACCACCACGGCGTCGCCGGCCAGCGGCAGGACCTGTTCGGCCGTGGCGGCGCGCAGGGCGGGATCGGCCAGCAGCGTGAGCCACGCCGGACAGTTCGCCACCGCCAGTGTGCCGGCGGCGCCTGCAGCGGTGCCTGGGATTGCCGGCGCGCCGGCCCACAGCCAGAACGAATTTACCGGCTGCAGCCCGCGCTGCTGGCGCGCTTCGTTCACCGGATGCTCGTGCCACAGCATCTGCACTTCATTTTGCAGCTTGCGGAAGGCACGCTTGGCGTCGCCCTCGGGCATCCAGTCGGCCAGGTTGTCGTTCACCGCGGCGTCGGGCGAGGCGGTGCGCAGTTCGCTCCAGTCGTCCGCGCGCATGAACCACATGTCCGGCGCGGCGTAGATCAGCGGTTTGCCCACTTCATCGAAGTAGGGCTTGACCAGGTCGAACAGCGCACGGGAGTCGGCATCGTTCACGTTCAGGGAGCGCGGATCGCCCAGCACCATGTGGGTGCGGGTCAGTTGCAGGTGCACCGGCTGCACGGCAAACCAGTAGCCTTCCGGCTGCGCCACGCCCAGCGCGCGCATCATGGCGGGGGCAAAGGGGGCGTTGTCGGATGGCGCACCGTATGCTGCGGCGCTGAAGGCGCGCGACAGCCAGCTTTCGTGCGGCAGCAGGCGGTTGCCGCCGTCTTCCTCCGACACGCGATACGTGCTATTGCGTTCAAGCAATATTTCCAGCGACGGCACTTGCAGGGCGCGGGCCAGGTCGGAGGCGAGTTCGGGCGGGGTGAGGGCGAAGGGCAGGACGAGGGTAAGCTGATTCATAACCCGCGATTGTATCAGTCCGCCGCCTCCAGCTTGCCGGCATGGTGCGGTGTTTCACTCACGAAATGTGATTTGTATGGCACACTTCGGGCTCGGAACGTAATTCATCTTTCACAGGGCCCATGAGCATCATCAAGAATCTGCCTTTCGAATGGCTGGTCGGCCTGCGCTACACGCGCGCGGGCAAGCGCAGCGGGCGCAACAGCTTCATTTCCTTTATCTCCGCCATCTCCATGCTGGGCATTGGCCTGGGTGTAGCCGCGCTGATCGTGGTGCTGTCGGTCTACAACGGTTTTCAGAAGGAAGTGACCGAGCGTATGGTGTCCGTGCTGGGCCATATCGAGATGTACGACCTGCGCGGCGGCGGCCTGCGGGACTGGCAGGGCACGGCCAGGGAAGCGTTCAAGAATCCTGAAGTGCGCGGCGCCGCGCCTTTCGTCGAGACCCAGGCCATGCTGATACACGGCAGCGACAAGCTGCGTCCAGCCATCGTGCGCGGCATCCTGCCGCAGGCCGAGGCTACCGTGTCCGACGTGAGCAAGCAGCTCAAGCAGGGCAGCTTCGATGCGCTGCAGCCCGGCTCGTTCAATATCGTGCTGGGCGTGGGGCTGGCCAAGGCGCTGGACGTGGATGTGGGCGGCAAGGTCGCCCTGGCGCTGGCCCAGCGCGGCGAGAACATGATGAGCGGCGGTGCGCCGAGCATGCGCTATTTCACGGTGACCGGCATCTTCGAGGCCGGCCACAACGAATTCGATTCAGGCCTGGCCTACGTCCATCTCGGCGACGGCATGGAGCTGCTGCACCTGGACCTGCCGTTCGCGCTGCGCCTGCGCGTGGCGGACGTGCAGAGCGCGCCGGAAGTGGCGCACCAACTGAAGCTGTCGGTGCCGGGCGAGCTGCTGGTGCGCGACTGGTCCAAGCAGAACGCCAACTGGTTCGCGGCGGTGCAGACGCAGAAGAACATGATGTTCATTATCCTCACACTGATTATCGCGGTGGCCGCCTTCAACCTGGTGGCCACGCTGGTGATGACGGTGACCGACAAGCAGGCCGATATCGCCATCTTGCGCACGCTGGGGGCTTCGCCGCGCTCGGTGATGCATGTGTTCATGGTGCAGGGCGCGCTGGTGGGCATTATCGGCACCGCGCTCGGCGTGGCCGGCGGCGTACTGCTGGCCATGAACGTGGACGTGATCGTACCCGCGATCGAACGCATGCTGGGCATGAAATTCCTGGCCAAGGACATCTATTTCATCAGCGCCGTGCCGTCCGACCTGCGCTGGCATGACGTGACCGTGATCGCCGCCACGGCGGTGGCGCTGGCTTTCGTCGCCACCCTGTATCCGAGCTGGCGCGCCGCGCGCGTCAAGCCGGCCGATGCCCTGCGCTACGAGTGAATCAGAATATGTTTACGAATCTACCCTTTGAATGGCTGGTGGGCCTGCGTTACACGCGCGCAGGCAAGCGCAGCTCGCGCAACAGCTTCATCTCCTTTATCTCGCTGATCTCCATGGGCGGCATTGCCCTGGGCGTGGCGGCGCTGATCATCGTGCTGTCCGTGATGAATGGCTTCCAGAAGGAGGTCACCGGACGCATGCTGTCCGTGCTGGCCCACGTGGAGGTGTTCAACACCGGGGGCGACGGTATGCCGGACTGGGAGCAGCAGGCCAGGAACGCGTTCAAGAATCCGGAAGTGAAGGGCGCCGCGCCGTTCGTCGAGACCCAGGCCATGCTGCAGCACGGCGGGGACAACCTGCGCCCGGCCATTGTGCGCGGCGTGCTGCCGGAGCAGGAACCGAATGTGTCTGACGTGGCCAAGCACACCAAGTACGGCGACTTCAATGAACTGCGCCAGGGCGAATTCAACATCGTGCTCGGCATCGACCTGGCGCGCGCGCTGCAGGTGAACCTGGGCGACAAGGTCACCATGGCGCTGGCGCAGGGCACGGTTACGCCGGCCGGCATCGTGCCGCGCATGCGCTCGTTCACCGTGACCGGCATCTTCCAGGCCGGCCACGCGGAGTTCGACGCGGGCCTGGCCTTCATCCATATTGTCGATGCCGAAAAAATGCTGCGCTTGTCCGCGCCGGCCGGCCTGCGCCTGCGCCTGGCGGATATGCACCGCGCGCCGCAGGTGGCGGAAGACCTGAAAAAGATCATGCCGGCCGGGCTGGAGATGCGCGACTGGTCCAAGCTGAACGCGAACTGGTTCGCGGCGGTGCAGACCGAGAAGCGCATGATGTTCATCATCCTGGCGTTGATCGTGGCGGTGGCCGCGTTCAACCTGGTGTCCACGCTGGTGATGACGGTGACCGACAAGCAGCCCGACATCGCCATCCTGCGCACGCTGGGCGCGTCTCCCCAATCCATCATGCGCATCTTCGTGATCCAGGGGGCGCTGGTGGGCATCATGGGCGCCGCGCTGGGCGTGGCCGGCGGCGTACTGGTGGCTTCGAATATCGATGTGATCGTACCGTTTATTGAATCAACTTTGGGAGTGCAGTTCTTGTCTAAGGATATCTACTACATCAGCACCGTGCCTTCGGACATGCGCTGGCCGGACGTGACCAGGATCGGCGTGGTGGCGGTGGCGCTGGCCTTCCTGGCCACCATCTATCCAAGCTGGTGGGCCGCCCGTGTGAAACCTGCGGAGGCGCTGCGCTATGAATGACCAATCCATCGTCCTGTCCTGCCGTGGCCTCGGCAAGACCTTCACCCAGGGCACCTACTCGGTGCAGGTGCTGAACGGCATCGACATCGACGTGCGGCGCGGCGAGCGCGTGGCCATCGTCGGCGCGTCCGGTTCCGGCAAGTCCACGCTGCTGCACTTGCTGGGCGGGCTGGATACGCCAAGCAGCGGCAGCGTGACCCTGCTGGGCAAGGACTTCGCCACCCTGGGCGAACGCGAACGCGGCGACCTGCGCAACCAGTCGCTCGGCTTCGTCTACCAGTTCCACCACCTGCTGCCCGAATTCTCGGCGCTCGACAACGTGGCCATGCCGCTGATGATACGGCGCGTCAAGCGATCCATGGCGCAGGAAGAGGCGCAGAAGGTGCTCACGCGCGTGAACCTGGCCAAGCGCGTGACGCACGTGCCGGGCGAGCTGTCAGGCGGCGAGCGCCAGCGCGTGGCCCTGGCGCGTGCGCTGGTCACGCAGCCGGCCTGCGTGCTGGCCGACGAGCCTACCGGCAACCTCGATCACAGCACGGCGGAGCAGATTTTCGACTTGATGCTGGAGCTGTCGCGCACCCTGGGCACGGCCTTCGTCATCGTCACGCACGACCCCGAACTGGCGCGCCGCTGCGACCGCGTGCTGCGCCTGACCGATGAAGGCCTGCACCCGGAGAAGTAATCATGTGGATAGACACGCACTGCCACCTTGACGCGCGCGAGTACGGCGGCGCCTCGCTGGACGTGGCGCGCCAGGCCGCAGAGCAGGGCGTATCCATGATCGTCATACCGGCAATTGACCGGCACAACCTCGATACCGTGGCCGGGCTGGGCGCGCAGGCGCCGAACGCCTGCTACGGGCTGGGCATCCATCCCATCTGCGTGCCCAAATCCACCGACGACGACCTGGCCGCGCTGCGGGCCAAGGTGGAAGCGTCCATGGACGACCCGCGCTTCGTGGCCATCGGCGAGATCGGGCTGGACTTCTTCATTCCCGAACTGGCGGAACCGGCCATGCGCGAGAAGCAGGTGCATTTCCTGCGCGAGCAGCTCAGGATAGCGCGCGACTTCAAGCTGCCGGTGCTCACGCACGTGCGCAAGTCGCAGGACCAGGTGCTCAAGCAGGTGCGGCAGATCACGCCCAACGGCGGCATCGCGCACGCCTTCAACGGCAGTTTCCAGCAGGCGCAGGGCTATATCGACGTCGGCTTCAAGCTCGGCTTCGGCGGCAACATGACCTTCACGCGCGCATTGCAGATCCGGCGGCTGGCGGCCGAGCTGCCGCTGTCGGCGATCGTGCTGGAGACCGATGCGCCGGACATTTCGCCGGCCTGGGTCCACCCCGGCGTGAACACGCCGCAGCAGATCCCTCGCATCGGCGAAGTACTGGCCGAACTGCGCGGCATCGGCGTGGACGAAGTCCGCACCGCCACCGGCGCCAACGCGCGGTTTATCCTTCCCAGGATGTCCGGCCTGCTGGATTAGGCCAGCGTCCAGCGCATCGCTTGATGCCGCCGAACTGGATCGGTATCGTGTTTGGGCCCCATGGGCTCGATGTCCGGCGGTCAACCCATGCCACGCTGTTCGTCCACGTCGATCTTCACGCTGGATTTGGCGCCGTTGCGCCAGACCTCGGCCGTCACGGTCGATCCGGGACGCGCGCTGCCGATCAGCCGCGCCAGGTCGGCCGTTGTGGCTACCGTTTGCCCGTCCAGCGAGAGGATCACGTCGCCGGGCCGGATGCCGCCCCGGTGCGCCGGGCCGCCACGCTCGACTGCGGTGACCAGCGCGCCCTGGATCTCCGCGAGATCCAGTGTCTCGGCCAGCTGGTAGGTCAGCTCCTGCAGTTGCACGCCGATGCGCCCGCGCACCACCCGGCCGTGCTGGCGCAGCTGCTCCGAGATGTCCATCGCGATGTTGATGGGAATTGCGAACGAAATCCCCATGTAGCCGCCGGTCTGGCTGTAGATCTGGGAGTTGATGCCGATGACGTTGCCGCGCGTGTCGAACAGCGGCCCGCCCGAGTTGCCGGGATTGACGGCGACGTCGGTCTGGATGAACGGCACATAGCTGCCATTCGGCAGCAGGCGGCCCTTGGCGCTGACCACGCCGACCGTCACGCTGTTGTCGAACCCGAACGGGGAACCGATGGCGGCAACCCACTCGCCCGGTTCCATCCGCGCCGGGTCCCCGGCGTGCACGGTCTGCAGGCCGCTGGCGTCGATCTTGAGCAGCGCCACGTCGGTGTACGGATCGGCGCCGATCACCTTGGCCGGGTATTCGCGCTTGTTGGTCAGCCTCACGCGCACCGCGTCGGCGCCGTCGATCACGTGCGCGTTGGTCAGCACATAGCCGTCCGCCCGGATCACGAACCCCGACCCCACGCTGCCGATGTCGGCCTCGCCCGTGTCGGGCAGCCCGCCGAACCGGCGAAAAAACTCGTACAAGGGATGGTCGGGCGGAACCGGCGGCCGGGCAAGGGCGCGAACCGCGCTGATATTGACGACCGCGCCGCCTTGCTGTTTGACCAGATCCACAAAGCGCGGCAACTCAACCGCGCCGCTGCTGCCTGCGGACGGCGCAGACTGCGACAGCGGCGCGGGCGGTGGCGGCGCCGGCGCCGCCGGCGGCTCGGAGCGCGAACAGCCGCCCGCCCCGGCACAGGCCAGCACGGCCAGCGCCACCAGCAGCGGGCGTCCGGCGACTTGTCTAGTGCGATGCGTTCCGCTCATGGCTCCTGCGCCCGTTGCCGGCTTGCTTACGCGCTGGTGATCTCGATCTTCCTCGGTTGCGCCTGCTGGGTTTTCGGTATCCGCACGTTCAGCACCCCGTTCTTGAGCTCGGCCGTGGCCTGCTCGGCATCGAGCTCCCTGGACAGGGAAAACGTGCGCTGGTAGTACTGCTGCTGCACCTCGGCATAGCGCGATTCCATGTCGCCCGGAACGTCCATGCCGAGTTCGCCTTCAATGATCAGGCTGCCGGTCTCGAGCCGCAGTTGAAGCTGGTCCCTGGACACGCCGGGCATGTCGGCCAGCAGCGTAATGCCGCCTCCGTCCTCGATCACGTCGACCGGCGGCCGCAGCGGGCGCGGCCCGGCCGCCGTGGCGCGGCGCTGGCCTTGCTGCTGCAGCTCGCGGCCCTGGGCGCCGCCATCCTGTCCCGGGTTGGCGGCCTGGTTCTGGCTCTGTTGCTGGTCCTGCGGCTGATTGCTTTGCATGATGACATTCTCCCGTCAATGAACAGAAATCTGGCGCGCGGGCGGCGGTTGGCGCCGGGCAACGCTGACATGCAGCACGCCGTCGCGGTACTCGGCATTCACCGCGTCCGCATCGGCATCCTCCGGCAGGCTGATCACCCGTTTGAAGCGCCCCGCGAAGCGCTCATTGATCTGGACGGTTGCCTGCTGCGCCTGGGTGGACAGGTCATCCGCGCGCTCACCGGCAATGGTCAGCACGCCGCTCTCGATTTGCACATCGATACTGGCGGGCTCTAGGCCCGGCACGAAGGCGTACACCTCGACGCTGCGGGGCGTGGCGCCCACGTTCAGCGCGGGAAAGCCGCCGCGCCCGAGGCCGCGGATGCTGGGGCCGAAATCCAGGGCTTGCTCGATGTCGCGCTGAAAGCGGTCCAGTTCCGCGAACAAATCCCCTGGTAGCATTGATCGAAACATCATGACGCACCTCCTATTGAAAGTCAGTTCGACATGCGGCCGGCGCATTTGGTTCCATGTCGCGGCGCCGGCCCGGAAGATCGTTGCGCCGCACGCAGCAAGTTTGATCGCGCGTAGTACGCGCCGGCCGTTGCTCCGCAATAATCGGTTTTTTGGCTGGGACCGGTATGCGATGCGCAATTCTTGGCTTTGTCGGCGGTGCCGCGTGCCTGCAGATGCAGGCGGCGCTGCCCGCGCATGCGCCGGTGGCGCTGGCGGGCGCCGTCGCCGGGGCGGTGGCGCTGGCGCTGGCGCTGCTGCCGTTGCCGCCGCCGCGCAGGCTGCCGGTGCGGGTGCATTGGCTGCGGCACGTGCTGGCCGCGCTGATGGGCGCTGCTGTCGGGTTCTGCTGGGCGGCGCTGCTGGCGCAGGCGGCGCTGGCGCCCGAACTGGCCAAGGCCGATGAGGGCCGGGACGTCACGCTGGTCGGCACCGTCGCCAACCTGCCCAACCGCTTCGAGGGCGGCGTGCGCTTCAATTTCGCGGTGGAGCAGGTGGAACGGCGCGCGATGCGGGTGCCGCCGCTGGTCGCGCTTTCCTGGTATGCGGGCTATCGCGGCGAAGTGCTGGCGATAGGCGACGTGCAGCCGGGCGAGCGCTGGCGGCTGACTGTGCGCTTGCAGCGCCCGCACGGCAATGCCAATCCGTACGGATTCGACTACGAATTGTGGCTGCTGGAGCAGGGCGTGCGCGCCACCGGCTACGTGCGGCAGGATGGCCGCAACCAGCGCCTGGCGCCGTTTGTCATTGGCTTCACCAACATGGTGGAGCGCTGCCGCGCGGTGCTGCGGGCGCGCCTACAACGGGTGCTGGAGGGCAAGGAGTATGCGGGTGTGATCGTGGCGCTGGTGGTGGGGGACCAGCGCGGCATACCGCAGTCGGACTGGCAGGTGTTCAACCGTACCGGCATCAGCCATCTGATCAGCATCTCCGGCCTGCACATCACCATGATCGCCGGCCTGGTGGCGCTAGCTGCGTCGGCGCTGTGGCGGCGCTCCTTTTTTACGCGCGCGCAACTGCCGCTGCTGTTGCCGGCGCAGAAGGTGGCGGCGCTGGCGGGCATGATGGCGGCGCTGGCCTATGTACTGCTGGCGGGCTTCGGCGTGCCGGCTCAGCGCACGCTGTACATGCTGGCGGTGATCGCTGTGGCCCTGTGGAGCGACCGGCTCACCAGCGTTACGCACGTGCTTTGCCTGGCGGCCGGCGTGGTGGTGCTGCTCGATCCCTGGGCGGTGATGTGGCCGGGATTCTGGCTCTCGTTCGGCGCCGTTGCCGCCATCCTGTACGCCACCGTGGGACGCACCGAAACGCATCACCTCAGCGGCGACATGGTGGCGCTGGGCGTGGGCGCGGCGATTGCTGGCGCAGCCGGCAGCGGCACGCGGCCGCACGGAGCGGCGCCAGCGCAGCAGCACCGCCCGCCGCGCCGCCAGCCATTGACGCGCCGCCAGCGCTGGATGGCGGACCTGAAGTTGGCCGCGCGCGTGCAGTACGCCGTCACGGTCGGGCTGGTGCCGTTGACCATGCTGCTGTTCGCGCAGGTCTCGGTGGTCAGTCCGCTGGCGAACGCGGTCGCCATTCCCGTGGTCAGCCTGCTGGTGACGCCGTTGGCGCTGGCGGGCGCCGTGCTGCCCGAGCCGCTGGCGGCGCCGCTGCTGCACCTGGCGCACGCGATGGTCTGGCTGCTGGCGCAGGCGCTGCAGTGGCTGAGCGCGAGCCGCATCGCCGTCTGGACCGCGCCGGTGCCGCCACCCTGGGTATTTTGCTGGGCCTTGTTCGGCACCGCGTGGATGCTGGCGCCGCGCGGCTGGCCGGTGCGCTGGCTGGGCCTGGTGACGTGGGTGCCGCTGCTGGCTGCCGTGCCCAGCCATCCGCCCGAGGGAGAATTCAGGGTGGTGGCGTTCGACGTGGGGCAGGGCATGGCGCTGCTGGTGGAGACTGCCGGCCATCGGCTGCTGTACGACACCGGTCCTGCCTACACGCCCGAGTCCAACGGGGGCAACCGCGTGATCGCGCCTTACCTGCGGGCACGCGGCATCACCGCGCTGGACGCGCTGGTGGTCAGCCATGCCGACGCCGATCACGCGGGCGGGGCGCTGGCCGTGATGGAGGCCGTGCGCGCGGCCTGGACACTGAGCTCGCTGCCCGCCGGCCATCCGGTCGTGCGCGCCGCACCGCTGCACACGCGCTGCCAGGCCGGCCAGGCATGGACCTGGGACGGCGTGCTGTTCGAAGTACTGCACCCGGCCGCCGCCAGCTACGGCGATGCCGCGCTGAAGAACAACGGCCGCAGCTGCGTGTTGAGGATCAGTGCCGCCGGCAGCGCGATGCTGCTGGCGGGCGATATCGAGGCGGCGCAGGAGGCCGAACTGCTAGGCCGCGCCCCTGGCCGGCTGGCTGCGGACGTGCTGCTGGCGCCGCATCACGGCAGCGGCACTTCCTCCACGCCCGCGTTCCTGGCGGCAGTGCGGCCCGGTTACGCGATATTCCAGGTTGGCTACCGCAACCGTTATCACCACCCGCAAGCCCAGGTCTACCGGCGTTACGGCAGCCTGGCAGCGCACCGCCTGCGCACCGATGAATCCGGCGCCATCACTCTGGTGTTCGGCGGCCGGCTCGGCGTGGAGCGCTACCGCGCTGCTTATCCCCGTTATTGGCGGCAACCATGACCGCCCAGGTCTAGATTGAATATCCGAGACGGCAGCGTATTTTTATCAGTGCAGTTGGTAAGGCGGAATAATTAAAATAATTAATATTAATTCTCACCGAATCTCACTAATGGATATAATATTTGTTTCCCGATGGAATTCAATATGTTTCAATTGAACTGCATGTCGAAGATGCTTCCATATTGATAGTAATCGTCCCGTAAACTATTACTTGCCATGGAGGAGCTAACATGCCAAGATATTTCCGGACCTCCCTATGTGGCGTGATTTTTTATTCTGGAAATCGACATGAACGGTGAGCTAGAGGCGGGGCTGGAAAACCTGCTCGATTCAAATGTGGCTGAAGACGGCGCTCAGTCCGGCATAGAGGACATCGTAACCGACGAGGAATCGTTCGGCATACGGCTGGTGGATACGCCGGAGGGCCGCAACAAGGCCAGCATGCTGATCCACAAAATGTACGCCTGGCGCGGCTTGGCCGGGTCCCACGCATTGACGCCGGACCCCAACCGCGTCACCCTGATGGCGCACCGGCGCGGCGACGCGGTCGGCACCTTGACGCTGGGCCTGGATTCGCCGTCCGGCCTGCTGGCCGACCAGCTATTCAAGGACGAGATCGACGCATTCCGCGCGCGCGGCGCCCGGGTTTGCGAAATCACCAAGCTGGCCTTCGACATGGGGGGCACGTCCAAGAGTTATCTGGCGGCCCTGTTCAACCTGTCGGTCATCTTTGCGCGCGACATCCATGCCTGCGACTACATATTCATCGAGATCAGCCCGCGCCACCGTGGTTTCTTCAACCATATGCTTGGCTTTGAGCAACTGGGTGAGGAAAAGGTCAACCCGCGCGTCAATGTGCGCGGCATCCTGATGCACGTGGCGCTCGACTATATGACCGAGCAGACCCGCCTGTATGGCGGCAAGGGTGCGGCGGCGGTCGGCGTGCGCTCCTTCTTCCCCTTGTTCTATTCGCCACGCGAGGAGCAGGGCATAGTCAACCGGCTCAGGCAACGGAACGGATGACCATGGCGGACACCTCAGGCGGCAATGCCGAATTTGTGTACGAGCAAGCCTTTTCGCGGAATATCGGTTGGGTTACAGCAGCCGAGCAGGCCGCCCTGCGCGGCAAGCGGGTGGCCATTGCGGGGGCGGGGGGCGTTGGCGGCTGGCATTTGCTGGCGCTGGCGCGGCTGGGTATCGGCGCCGTCCATATTGCCGATTTCGACCGCTTCGATATCGTCAATTTCAACCGCCAGGCAGGCGCCTTTGTCTCCACACTGGGCTTGCCCAAGGTGGATGTGGCGGCCCGCATGGCGCGCGACATCAATCCCGGGATGGCGGTGCGGGTGTTCCCGCAGGGCGTGAATGCCGGCAACCTGGGCGACTTCCTTGACGGCGTGGACCTGTACGTGGATGGCCTGGATTTTTTCGCCTTCGACGCGCGCGCAGCCACCTACGCCGAGTGCGCCCGGCTTGGCATCCCCGCCACCATGGCAGCGCCGCTGGGCATGGGAGTGGCCAGCCTGAATTTCATGCCAGGCAAAATGACTTTCGAAGAATATTTCAGGTGGGGCAATTTGCCGGACCCGGAAAAAGCCCTGCGTTTCCTGATCGGCCTGGCGCCGGCAGGGCTGCACCGGCCTTACCTGGTCGAGCCGGCGGCAGTCAATCTTCCCGAACGGCGCGGCCCGTCGACGGTCATGGCTTGCCAGCTGTGCGCCGGCGTGGCGGTGACGCAGGCGCTGAAGATCCTGCTCAAACGCGGCAGGGTGCTCGCCGTGCCGCACGCCACCCAGTACGACGCCTTCCGCGACAAGTTGGTGCGCACCTGGCGGCCGGGCGGCAACCGCAATCCACTGCAATGGCTGGCGATCCGCATCGGCCGTTATTTTTACAGCAAAAGCCTGCGCCAGCCATGACACAGAACGCCACCGTAATGCAGATCCTGGACTTGGCACGCTGGGCGCCCAGCGGCGACAACGTGCAGTCGCACCGCTTTGAAGTTGCCGGGCCGCACCATGTGGTGATCCATGCGCGCGATACGCGCGCCGACTGCGTCTACGACCTGGATGGCCACGCCAGCCAGATCGCCCTCGGCGCCTTGCTCGAAACAATGGCGATCGCGGCCACGGCGCACGGCTGGGCTGCCAGCGCTGTCCGCCGCGTCCGCGCGCCCGAGTTGGACGAGGAGCTGATATTCGACGTCCATTTCAACCCGTTGGCAGGCCTGCCGCCCCATCCGATGCTGCCTTTCATCGTGACCCGCGCCGTGCAGCGCCGGCCGATGAGCACCCGCCCGCTGGGCGCTGCGGACAAAGCGACACTGGAAGAAGCCGCAGGTCCGGATTACGCAGTGCACTGGCTGGAAAGCCGCGAGGAAAAGTGGCGCGCGGCACGCCTGATGTACCGGAACGCCCGCCTGCGGCTGACCATGCCGGAGGCCTACGAAGTGCACAGGCGCATCATCCACTGGGGGGTGTCGCATAGTCCGGACCGGGTGCCGGACCAGGCGCTGGGTGCGGACGCGGCCACCCTGCGGCTGATGAAATGGGCCATGACAAGCTGGTCGCGTTTATCCAAGGTCAATGCCATGCTGGGAACCTGGGCGCCGCGGCTGCAGATGGACTTGCTGCCCGGGGTGCTGTGCGCAGCCCATTTCGTACTCCAGGCGCGCCGCGCGCCCGCCAGCGTGGACGACTTCGTCGATGCAGGCAGGGCGGTGCAACGCTTCTGGCTGCGCCTGACGTCGCTGGGCCTGTACATGCAGCCCGAAATGACACCGCTGATCTTCGCCCGTTACATCGACGAAGGGCGCCGGTTCAGCAAGCTGGACGCATTGCAGGCGCAAGCTGCCGAGTTGAAGGCCGAGACCGAGGCCATGACCTGCGGCGCCGGGCGCCACCCGGTTTACATGGGGCGCCTTGGCTTCGGGCCGGCGCCGGTGTCGCGCGCTGAACGCAAGCCCTTGTCGGAGTTAATGCTGCCCTAGTTCCGCCGCTCCCGTTTTAATCTCCCTGTGACAATTCGCGTATTTATTCCAGGTGTTTATTCTCGCCTGTAGATCCTGCGTGGCCGCTGCATGGGGAAATAATAAAAAATTCTATCGAATTGTTTCAAGTTTCCAATACGTAATAATAATTATTAAAATGAAGCGGGTGTCGGAAATTCTTACATATAATATTTTAAAACAACCGTTAACTTTTTGAAGTTACAATTAAGTCGCTGTTTTATAACATTATTAAAATCCAGGCATGGTCTTTGCTGAGTTGTTGCGTGGCCACTTTGTAAACAAGGTCATATTTTATTTTTTAACAGTTCTAGCGTCCCTCTCTGGAGATGAAATGAAAAAACCATATGCAACACTGCGGCGCGGCACCGGCCGCGCACTGCTGGCGGCGGGCTTGCTCGCCGGCGCCGGCGCCGGCGCCGCTGTCATGCCGGTCTTTACGGTCTCGCCCAACCTGGGCGGCGTGCTGAGCAATAGCGGCCAGCCATTCCAGGCCTCTGCCATCAGCGGCTTCTCCTCCAACCGCATCGCCCACACGGGTGTGAACCACAATTACACCACCGACGGCTATGCCATTTTCACCGGCTTCTCCCTGAACAGCCTGCCGGTGTCCGGCACCGTGAGCCGGGTTAACTTCGACTATGGCCTGTATGCCGTGTTCCACCAGGACCTCAGCTGCAGCGGCGACCTGTCGCCCGGCGTGAACTGCGTGACGACCGGCATGACCTTCAGCCTGTACGCCGATCCGGGCAACGACAACACCTACAATCCCGCCACCGTCGCGGCCAACGCGTCGGTGAATACCCAGAACTCGGCCGATATCCTGCTGGCTTCGTCCAACCAGCTGATTTCCGGCATCGGCGGGCTCGACCCGCTGGGCGGCGCTTACCAGAACCTGAACATCGGCTGGACCCTGACGGCGGCCGGCGCAAGCTATTTCACGTCGCCCGATCCCTTCTACAACGCTGCGTTCACGGCGTTCAACAATACTTCGCAAGGGCTGAGCTGCGACACCGCCAACTGCATCGGCGCCAAGGTGGTGGCGATCGATTCCGAGGCCGGTATCCTGGACTTTAACGCCGCAGCCGTTCCCGAACCCGGCGTGCTGGCCCTGACCGGCATCGGCCTGCTGGGCATGGGCATATTGCGCCGCAAATCGCCAACGGCGCGCTCTGCGCGGCTGGCTTGAGCAAAGCTGGTTAAGTGGTGCATGCAGGATCGGCGGCTGGGCCCAGCCGCTTTCCTGCATGGCGCAGATGGCCGGGCTCTGCTGGCTTTCGCGAAAATCTGTTGAGATTGCGGCAACCGCCCGCAACTGGTGAACCCGACAACTCGCAGGCCCTCGCATGATTTTCCCACGCCACCCCAAGCCCGTCACCCCGTCCAAGGCGGTCGCCACGCAAGTGGTACAGCAGCAGCAGGACGGCAAAGCAATGGACAAGCATGTGCTGATTGTTCCCGTATCCCAGCCCGTGCCACCGCCGTCCCCGCCGGCCGAAGCTGAAAATTAGAGCAAGCGTTCTATTTTTTGGCCGCCGCTCTCCTTACAATGAGCCTAAGGAGACATTACAAAAATGAACAAACCCAAGTTGCACTTTTCGCACGCCAACAGCTATCCGGCAGGCACCTACCGCCGCCTGTTCGAGCTGCTGGGCCAGCACTACGATATTTCGGCGCTGGACATGCACGCGCACAATCCGGCCTATCCGGTGGAAACCGGATGGCCGCACCTGGTGCGGGAGCTGGTCGATGAGCTGGAAAGCCGCCACGCCGAGCCGGTGGTCCTGCTGGGACATTCGCTGGGCGGCATGCTGAGCGTCATGGTGGCGGCCATGCGGCCGGACCTGGTGCGCTGCGTGGTGATGCTGGATTCGCCCGTGGTGGCCGGCTGGCGCGCCATGCTGCTGCGCGTGACGCGCAACTGGGCGCTGGCCAACAAGTTTTCCCCGGCGCGCTTCTCGGAAAAGCGCCGCAACGTGTGGCCGGACGCCGCGTCCGCCTACCAGCACTTCGCCGGCAAGGACATGTTCGCAGCCTGGGCCCCCGGCGTGCTGGAGGACTACATTGCCGCCGGGCTGAAGCCGCACCCGGAGGGCGTGCAGCTGCGCTTTACGCGCGAGAATGAAACGGCGGTCTACCGCAGCCTGCCGCACCACATCGGCGCCCTGGTCAAGCCGGGCCTGGCGGTGCCGGCCGGTTTCATCGGTGGGGCCGAGTCCGTGGAAAACCGCCAGGCCGGCCTGGACGCCACCCGGCGCCTGGTGGGCGATAATTTCCGCATCGTCCCCGGCGGCCACTTGTTCCCCATGGAAGCTCCCGAGCTCACCGCCAGGGTCACCCACGAAATGATCTCGCAACTGCTGGCGCAGCAGGGCGCACAGCGCCAGCGGCAGCCTCGGCGGCGGGCCTGAGCTTGTAAAATTGTTCTTGGAAGCAGGGCTTTCGCGTAAAATCCCGGGTGAAATGGCGCTGGCGCAAGCCGGAGCCTCCCTGCAATCTTGAGAAATGGTTTTGCGATGGCAATTAAGAGCGATAAATGGATACGCCGCATGGCGGAGCAGCACAGCATGATCGAACCCTTCGAGCCGGGCCAGGTGCGCGAGGAAAGCGGCCGCAAGGTGATCTCCTACGGCACCTCGTCGTATGGGTACGACATCCGCTGTGCGGACGAGTTCAAGATCTTCACCAACATCAACAGCACCATCGTCGATCCGAAGAACTTCGACTCCAACTCTTTCGTCGATATCAAGAGCGACGTGTGCATCATCCCGCCGAACTCCTTCGCGCTGGCCCGCACCATCGAATACTTCCGTATTCCGCGCAACGTGCTGACCGTGTGCCTCGGTAAATCCACCTATGCGCGCTGCGGCATCATCGTCAACGTCACGCCGTTCGAGCCGGAATGGGAAGGCTATGTGACGCTGGAGTTCTCCAACACCACGCCGCTGCCGGCGAAGATCTACGCCGGCGAAGGCTGCGCCCAGGTGCTGTTCTTCGAGAGCGACGAAGTGTGCGAAACGTCGTACAAGGACCGCAACGGCAAATACCAGGGCCAGCACGGCGTTACCCTGCCGAAAGCCTGATTTTTCGCAAGCCTGCTTCGGAAGAGGGAGGTTCTGTCGGCCGGAAAGTGTCAGAATCACAAGGATACACTGACCCTGACGACTGGAGAGCTTCCATGCATAAGCGTACCTTCCTGTTCAAATCCGCCGCCGCACTGGCGTTCGCCGGTGCCGCGCTGTCCGCTTGCACCACCACCACCACGTCCGGAAGGGCCGAACCGGGCGCGGTCCGTGCGGAAATCGATACCGGCGTCGACAGCACCCTGAATCGCCTGTATGCGGAGGTGAAGGGCTCGCGCGAGCTGGTGGCCAAATCCACCGCAGTCCTGGTGTTCCCGCGCGTGCTGGCGGCCGGCCTGGTGGTGGGCGGCGAATACGGCAAGGGTGCGCTGCGCATCAAGAATGAGCACGGCGGCTATTACAGCATGGCCTCGGCTTCGGTGGGCTTGCAGGCCGGCGCGCAGTCCAAGGCGGTCGTGCTGCTGTTCATGACACGCGAAGCGTTCGACAAGTTCGGCCAGAGCAAGGGCTGGACGGCGGGCGTGGATGCCTCGGTGGCCGTCGTCAAGGTCGGCGTGAACGGCGAGATCGACACGGTTACCGCCAACCACCCGGTGCAGGCGCTGGTGCTGACCAACGCCGGGCTGATGGCGAACCTGACGCTGGAAGGGACCAAGATCTCGCGGCTGGAGCTCTAGGCTCAGGCCCGTTGGTCGCTGTCGTGCTGCGCGATCGGCAGCGCGATTTCCACGCACAAGCCGCCGTCCTCGCGGTTGCGGGCGGCGATGCTGCCGCCGTGCACCAGCACCACCTGCTGCGCGATCGCCAGGCCCAGGCCGTGGCCCTCCACGTCCTTCAGGGTGTCGCTGCTGCGGAAGAACGGCTCGAAGATCGCTTGCAGGTCGCCCTGCGCCACCCCGGGGCCGCGGTCCAGCACCCGGATGTGCAGGCGGTCGGTGGCCTCGTCCACGTCCAGTTCCACGCGCACCGCGCCGCCGGCCGGGCTGTGCTTGATGGCGTTGCGAACGATGTTCTCGACCGCGCGCGCCAGCAGGTCGGCCTGGCCGTTCACCGCCACATCGGCACTGCCGCGCAGTTCGATGGCGCGGTCGTGCGAGGCGGCCTCGAATTCGGCATCGGCCACGATTTCGTCCAGCAGCTCGGCCATGCTGATTTGCTCGCGCCCCTGCTTGATCGGGCCGGATTCCAGCCTGGCCAGCGTCAGCAGCTCTCCCACCAGTTTGTCCATGCGCACACTTTCGCGCTCGATGCGCTCCAAGGTGGCGTGCGCCTTTTCCGGCTGTTGGTGCGCCAGGCCGATGGCTGCCTGCAGGCGCGCCAGCGGGGAGCGCAGCTCGTGGGACACGTCGTGCAGCAGTCGTGTCTGTGCGTCCATCAGGCTGCGCAGGCGCGCGGTCATGCGGTCGAAGTCGCGCCCCAGGCCGGTCAGTTCGTCGCCGCGCTTTCCAGCGGCGTGGGCGAAGCGGGGCGCCAGGTCGCCTTGCGACGCGGCCTCGAAGGCCTGGCGCAGGGATCGTATCGGGCGCGAGAAATACCACGCCAGCAGGGCGGCGAACAACAGGCTGGCCAGCACGGCGGCGGCGATGGGGATGAACGGCGCGATTGGCCGGAAGCGTTGCGGCGCACCTTGCGGACCGGGGCCAAGGCCAGAGCGGGGAGCGTAATCCGCAGCTGGCGCCGGCCCGCTGTCGTGGAAGGGAGGCGGACTGCCGCCGGGACCCATGCCAGGGCCGGGGCCGCGCCAGTCGGGCGGGTTGCGCAGATGGGGCGGGTGCGGGCCGTCGATCGGCACGCTGGCGATGCTGGCCAAGCTGCGCAGCAGCGGCGCACCGTCGGCCGGCATGCCCATGCCGCCCGGGTTTTCGCGTGACGGCAGGAATAGCACGTAGCGGTGGCCGTCGGCCGCTTTCACTTCGCGCACCACGCGCTGCGAGCCATCCTGCTTCAGCAGCCGGCGCGCCTCCAGTATCATGGCCGGCTTGACGATGCGTCCCAGCAGTTCGCGCCCCTGCTCGTTTACCGCGAACACGCGGTGCCGGTTCATGTTCTCCAGCAGGCTTTGCAGCGCATTCACGCCGCCGAACTCCAGCGTGGCGGCGGCCGATTCGATCGCATCCTCCGCACGCGGGCCGATGTCGATATCCAGCTGGCGCGGCGTTGCGGCGTCGCGGTTCTTGAGCCAGATGGCCCCGCCGATGCCCACCGCCGCCACCACCTGCGCCAGCAGGATGGAGAAGAAGAACTTCCAGAACAGGCGTCCCACGGCTAATCCTTGATCAGCTGGTAGCCAAGCCGGTACACCGTCTGCAGGCAAGAGCGGCCGTCGGCGATGGTGCCCAGCTTGTGGCGCAGGCTGCTCAGGTGGACGTCGATATTGCGGTCAAAGCGCGCCATTGGCCGGCCCAGGCCCTGCTCGGACAACGTGTTCTTGCTGACCGGCTTGCCCGCGTTGCGCGCCAGGACTTCGAGCAGATTGAATTCGGTGCTGGTCAGTTCCAGCGGCGTACCGGCCCACGTGGCGCGGCGCTGCTCGGGCCACATGGTGAGTT
The DNA here is from genome assembly GCF_001425045.1 of Massilia sp. Root351. Taxonomy (GTDB): domain Bacteria; phylum Pseudomonadota; class Gammaproteobacteria; order Burkholderiales; family Burkholderiaceae_D; genus Rugamonas. Next base: position 330,630 of record NZ_LMDJ01000031.1, read on the forward strand.
GGCCCACCGTCAGCTGCGCGCTGCCGCCGGCGGCCATGGGCGTGCCCAGCGTGCGGCGCAGGATGGCGCGGATGCGCGCGGTCAGTTCGCGCGGCGTGCAGGGCTTGGCCACGTAATCGTCCGCACCCAGTTCCAAGCCGACGATGCGGTCGGTGTCGTCGCCGCGCGCGGTCAGCATCAGGATGGGCATGCGGCTGTGGGCGCGGATGCGGCGCAGGGTCTCCAGCCCGTTCATGCGCGGCATCATCACGTCCAGCACGGCGATGGCGTACAGGCCGGACAGGGCGGCGGCGGCGCCGGCTTCACCGTCGTGGGCGGTCTGCACCTGGAACCCTTCCTGCTCGAGGTATTCCTGGAACATGCCCACCAGTTCGATGTCGTCGTCTATTAACAGTACCTTGCTCATTGCGGCGTGCTTCATGATTGTTGATGGCCCATCATAGCAAACAAGATGGCCTCCAAAGCGCGCTTTTACCCCGATTTACACCTGCCACGCCCGCCGTCTTTACACCGTTTTACGTTGCGCTAACCGCGCTTTACATGCCCCGGCCGGACAATGGCTGCTCCTTACGAACTATCCGGAGCAAACATGAAAACCAGGAAGATCTCCCTGCAACACCTGCTGCTGGCGGCTGCGCTGGCGGCGCCGCTGGCGTCGCACGCCGCAGTCGGCGGCGACGCTGCCGATGCTGACGGCGCACCGTTCGGCGGGCCGCACGGTGCGCACGGGCCGCGCGGCGACGGTCCGGGCACGCCGCCTGGCGGTCCTGGCCTGGGCGGCCGTGGCGGTCCGGACGGCGAACGTGGCCCGCGCGGTTTTGGCGGCCCGGGCCCGCATCGCGGCCTGCTGCACGGCGTGGACCTGAGCGAAGCGCAGGAGGATAAGGTATTCGCCATCCTGCACGCGCAGGAGCCCTACATCCGCGAGCAATCGAAGGCGCTGCGCAAGGCGCGGCAAGCGCTCGACGCCATGGGCGATGCCGACCAGTACGACGATGCCAAAGCGGCTTCCTTGGCCAAAGCCGCTGCGCAAGCGATGAGCAACCTGGAATTGCAGCGTGTGCGCACCGATCAGAAGCTGCTGGGCGTGTTGAGCGCCGAACAGCGCAAGCAGATGGACCAGCGCAAGCCCCCGCGTCCTTAACCTTCGCAAGGAGTAAAGCATGACGATCGGTTACCTGACCTCCGGCAGCGCAGCCAGCCAGTTGGGCTATACGGGCAAGCTCGGCGCCACCGGCGCCAGTGCCACCGCCAATAGCGAAAGTACCCAGGCTGGCAGCCGCCCGCCGCCCGCCGCCACCGCCGGACCGTGGCGGCTTCGTTAACGCCATCGCCAGCGCGCTGGAATCGCTGGGACTTGCGGCGGGCGATGGCGCCGGCAGCACCGCTAGCACCAATACCGGCGCCAGCGGCGCGGCGGCCGGCAGCGGCAACGCGGCGCAGGCACTGGGCAGCTTCCTGCACGAGCTGATGGGCGCTTTGCACGAGCAGGGCGCGTCCGCCGAGGCGTCGGCCACGTCCGGCGAAAGCCAGGTGTACGGTCCGCAGGGCGGCGCCGGCGGCCCCAGCGGTCCCGGCAAGCTTGAGGCGGACCTGCAAAGCCTGATCGCCAAACTGGGCTCGTCCAGCGAGACGGACAGCAGCGGCAGCACCGATGGCGCCGGCGACGCCGGCAGCGCGCTGGAGACTTCGTTCCAGTCGCTGCTCGACGCATTCGGCGGCGACACCGCCGACGCCAGCGGCAAACTGGCCAGCTTCCTGCAGGCGCTGTCGGACAAACTGTCCGATGCGGGCGCCAGCGGCAATTTGATCAACACCACGGTATGAATGGAGCAAGTCATGCAAAAACACGGACACAGCCTGGCCGAAGACCTGGACAAGATGACGCAGATGGCGGCCGGCCGACGCCAGAGCCTGCGCTGGATGCTGGCCAGTGCGGCGGCGCTGCCTGTTCTCGGCTGCGGCGGGTCAAGCGGCAGCAGCGATTCCACGGCCAGCACCGGCACCAGTAGCACTGGCGCCACGGGCACCGCCGGCACTACGGGCACTACGGGTACCACCGGCACGACCACCAACGGTTCCTGCAGCGTGATTCCGGAGGAAACCGGCGGCCCGTATCCGGGTGACGGCACCAACAGCAACAGCAGCGGCGTGGTCAATGTGCTGACACAGAGCGGCGTGGTGCGCCAGGATATCCGCAGCAGTTTCGGCGGCGCCACCGCTGTTGCGGCCGGCGTGCTGCTGACCATCAAGCTGAAGATCCAGAACGCCAACAGCAGTTGCGGGGCGGCCGGCGGCTTCGCAGTATATCTGTGGCACTGCGACCGCGACGGCAACTACTCGCTGTACTCGAGCGGCGTCACCAGCCAGAACTACCTGCGTGGCGTGCAGGAGGCGGACGCGAACGGCGACGTGACCTTCACCACCATCTTCCCCGGCTGCTACGCAGGCCGCATGCCGCATGTGCATTTCGAGGTCTATCCCACGCTGGCCAAGGCCAGCAACGCCTCCAACCGCATCAAGACCTCACAGTTCGCCTTCCCCAACGCGACTTGCAACGAGGTGTACGCCACCACCGGCTACAGCGCCAGCGTGCGCAATTTCTCTCAGATCAGTTTTGCCACCGACAATATCTTCAGCGACGGCTACGCGCTGCAACTGGCGAGCATGACCGGCAATGTCACGGATGGCTATGTCGCGACCCTGAGCCTGGCCGTGATCGCTTAAACCGGCTTTCCCCCTTCGCGCGAAGTCCGTTTCGCGCAAACTCCTTCCCACGGCGGCCGCCGCGAAGCCATCTTCGGCGGCGCGGCGGCCGTTTCGCCCTGCGCGTCCAGGCACGCCGCTTGCAATGGCTGCTGTACACACGCCTGACCGGAGCTTCACATGAACCGCCTGCTCGACTACATGCCTGAACTTGAGATTGCGTTTCCAGCCGGCGCTGCCGGTGCCGGGCCTATGGCGTACGCATCGGCATCCGCGCCGGCGCTGGAGGACGACGCCGAAATGGCTGATGGCGCCGCGCTGCTGGAAGCCGGTGCGGGCAACGGCGACGGGCTGGCGCCATTCCTGGCCGGCCTGGTGGCCAGTGCGGGCCCGGCCGGCCGCACCGCGTTGCGCATGCCGCTGGGAAGGGCGCTGATGTCTGTGCTGCTGCAGGCGGCAACCGCCCTCATGCCCTTCAGCAGCAGGCCGGCGCAGCAAAAGGCCGCCGCCATTTTCGGCCTTGAGCTGGAAGGCCTCAGCGCGGAGGACAAGGAGTTTGCGCTGGCGCGCCATTTTATCCGCATGGCGCGGGAACTGATCGCCGGCGCACTGGCCTCCGGTCCTGCGGTCGGCGTGGGCAGGGAGGATGCGGAAAGCAGGGTGCAGGCGGCGCTGGTGCAGACGGCGCGCAAGTATGCGCCGGGTTTGCTGCACCGCACGGAACGGCAGGAGCCGGCAGGGGGACGCTGGCAGCGCAGCGGCAAGCGCATCGTGGTCCTCAATTGTTAACCACCATCGGGAGCTAATCATGCATGACATCGATCGTACCACCCTGGAATTTGGCCAGGAAATGGGTTATGAAGGCGAGCAGTACGAGTTCGGCCAGGGCGAATGGAGCGGCGAGGGCGGCTTGCTGTCGGAAGCGGACGAGATGGAGCTGGCCAACGAACTGCTGTCGGTCACCAACGAGGCCGAACTGGAACAGTTCCTCGGCAATTTCCTCAAGAAGGCCGCCTCGGTGGCCGGTTCTGTCATCAGGTCGCCTGTCGGCCAGGCCGTGGGCGGCGTGCTGAAAGGGGTGGCCAAGAAGGCGCTGCCGCTGGCCGGCGGCGCCATCGGCGGCTATTTCGGCGGCCCGCTGGGGGCCAAGATCGGCAGCGGCCTGGCGTCGGCGGCCGGCGGTGCGCTGGGTCTGGAGGCCGAAGGCGAAATGATGGGCGAGGACCGCGAGTTCGAGGGCGCCAAGACGTTCGTGCGGCTGGCTGCGGACACCGTGAACCGCGCCGCCCAGGCGCGCGGCGGCGACCCGCGCGCGGTGGCGCAGGCTGCCGCCACCGCGGCGGCGCGCCAGCATGCGCCAGGCTTGCTGAAGGCGGCCGGTCAGCAGGGCCGGGGCCAGCAAGGCGGCATGGCCGGCGCGCAGCGCGGCGGCAGCTGTGGCGGCGCTACTGGCGGCCTGGGAGGCGGCATGGGCGGCGCCGGTGGCGGTGCGGCCGGTGCAGCCGGTTCGTCCGGCCGCTGGGCGCGCCAGGGCCGCAAGATCGTACTCTACGGAGCTTGATCCGCCATGGCCATCAGCTCCTATGCCCGGTGGATGCTGGCGCAGGAGGCGCGCTCGCTGCTCACGCGCCTGCGCCGCGTGCGTCCTTTCGTGCTGATCGAACCGATGGTGCCGGCGGCGGCCTTGCTGCCATCGGCGCAGACGGCCATCGAGACGCACCTGGCGCAGGGCCGGCGCGGGCTGCATGGCATGGTGATGGCTTTCCTGGCATGGCTGCAGGGGCCGGCGGCGCGCAACGCCACCGCCGCCGAGGCCCAGCGCCGCTTCACCTTCGTGCGCCTGAAGTTCAACGCGGCGCTGACACAGTTCGACCTGTTCAACGACGTCATCACGCAGCGCAGCGAGCACAAGAACGGGACCTGGCTGTCCGGCCTGGACGTGGTGTCGGCCGACGCGCTGGCGCTGCCGGGCAGTTACTACCGCGCGCCGCCCGTGATTTGCTATCTGGACCGGGGCCCGGGCGCGGCCATTCGCCGCGCGCGCACCCGGCTGCCGGGCGGGGGCGACAATCCGGTCGCCATCGTGCGGGTGCCGCGCGAGCGCATGGTCGGCAGCAGCATCGCGTCCTCGCTGTTCCACGAAGTGGGGCACCAGGGCGCGGCCCTGCTGGACCTGGTCAATTCGCTGCGGCCGGTGCTGCAGTCCATGCAGCGCGGGGCCGGCGGGGACGGCGGCGCCAGCCCGGCGCACGTGTGGCGGCTGTGGGAGCGCTGGATATCCGAAGTGGTGGCCGACCTGTGGTCGCTGGCGCGGGTTGGCGTGGCGGCCACCATGGGACTGATCGGGGTAGTCAGCCTGCCGCGCGTGTTCGTGTTCCGCGTGAACCCGGACGACCCGCACCCCGCGCCGTGGATACGGGTCAAGCTCAGTTGCGCGCTGGGCGAAGAGCTGTTCCCGCATCCGCAATGGCGGCGCGTGGCGGCGCTGTGGGAATCGTTCTACCCGCTCAGCGGCTTGCCGCCGGAGCAGCGCCGCTTGCTGCTGCAGCTGGAGGACAGCCTGCCGGCCCTGGCCGGACTGCTGGCGCGGCACCGGCCGGCGCTGCTGCGCGGACGTACCTTGCCGGACGTGATGGCGGTGCGTGCGCGCCATCCGCGCCGGCTGGCCAGCCTGTTCCGGCAATGGAGCGGGGCCCCGCAACAAATGTATGACGCCGCGCCCTCGCTGGCATTCGCCGTGCTTGGCCAGGCCCGCGCCGACGGCCGCCTCAGCCCCGAGCACGAAAGTGTGCTCTTGGGGCGGCTGCTGACCCATTGGGCCTTGCGCAGCACGCTGGACCTGAGCGCCCTGTGCGGGGGCGCCGCCCAGTATCCGCAATATACGCAGTCACGGCGCACCGAATACCGTAGCACCATCCTTTAAGGAGATAGACATGGCAAATATCAAGAACGCGGCGGCCAAGGCGGATCTGCGCGGGGCGGTCCAGGTGACGGTGCACGACAGCCTCACCGGCGCACCGCTGGTCAACGCCGCCATCAAGCTGTACAAGGCGCAAACGCAGCAGGGCGCGCCGATGCAGGAATGCGACGTGGAGGAAGTCAAGAAGTGGCTGCCGGACGAGGCGCTGCTGGTGGCCGTGGGCTTCACCGCCGCCGACGGCGCGGTGCTGTTCCCGGCGCTGGACGCCGGCGCTTACATCGCCGCCTTCGACAACATCGTGCCGATGCGCATGGACGCGCTGTTCTACCAGTGCGCGGCGGTGCGCAACGGCTGCACCGAGAACGTCTGCTTCGATTTCGCTTTCAATCCCGAGGTAGTGCTGGCGTTCGAGTCGAACTGCCGCGAAGTGGAGCACAATTGCGCCTTCGTGGGCGACAAGGCGATCGCCGAGGTGCACGTGGACGGCGACGGGCCGCTGGGCGAGGACATGCTGCGTATCGTGGCGCGCTCGCCGTGGCAGCCGCGCGGCGACGGCCACCATTTCAGCGCCATCATGCGGCGCGCCGGGCCGCAGCGTTTCGAGGCCCAGGTGCTGCTGGCGCGGCGCCCCCAGGCCGGCGGCGCGGTGGCGGCGGGCGCGGGCGCAAGGCCCATGGCGCGCAGCGGCGGCCCGGGCGCCTCGCTGACGGCGGACCAGCTGGCCGGCGTGATTGCGCCCGGTTCGATGGCCTCGCTGGGCGTGGCGACCGACTTCGACGCGGACCAGCGCGTGCCCCAGCCTATCAGTGGCAACGTCGGCGTGTCGCTCACGCGCACCGAGACCGAGCCGACCGAGGACCTGCCGCTGTGGACCCTGATCCGCAACAGCACCGAGGCGCTGTCCTTCACCAACTACCTGGCCTTCCTGGACCAGCTGTTCTGCGACGCCAATGTGGCCGTGTCGGACTTCGAGCGCCTGCGCTTCGTCGGCAAAAACGCGGCCTTCAACGCCATCAAGTCGCGCCGTGCGCTGCCGTTCAACGACTCGGACTCCTACCGTGTGCTGAAGGCGGCCACGGAGGCGTTCGTGATGGTCAACTGCGGCGTGCTGAGCCTGCCGCTGGCCTTCAATCCGGCGGAGGACGCGGCCTACCTGGACCGGCGCGACATCCCCAACGGCGGCAGCCTGGCCGACGTGCTGGCCAACGAATACCTGGAGACGGTGGACGGCAACACGCTGGCCTTGCCCTACCTGGCGGTGATCCGGCGCAAGCTGCCCGACATCCCCATCAACATCCCGGGCAGCGGCAGCGAGGCCGACCTGTGCTTTGGCATCATCCAGGAGCGGCTGTCGAACCCTTGCCTGATCGAGTTGATCTGGTCCTACTGGCTGGAGGAAGGCATGCTGGTGCAAACCATGAACGCCATCACGCAGCGCTTCCAGAACCTGCGCGCGCCCAGCCACGGCCTGGACCCGCTGGCCAACACCGAGATCGACATGCTGCGCCCGCTGAACAACCTGCTGTGGGGCTACACCCAGGACGAGCAGCACCGGCTCACGGTGGTGCGCCGCAACTACGAGTACGACCACCACTACGGCGTGCGGCTGGACGGCAAGGCGGTGCAGCATTTCCGTCCGGCCGACAGCCGCTCCAAGTTCCTGGAAGCCTTCCACCACCTGCTGCGCTTGCTCACCTCCTTCTACAAGCAGGACGACGACACCACCGTCAAGGCGGACGCCTTCCCGGTGCTGAACGCGCTCAAGGAAGTGCACCTGATCCTGTCGCAAGGCGCCCACAACCAGTTCGGCGACCTGCCATCCACTGCGCGCATTGAAATGCTGATGCAGCAGTGGCTGCTGGGCCGGCCGGAGTTCCGCGAGTTCCTGCCCACGCGGGTGATGGTGGCCTATCCGGAGCCGTGGATGGACCGGGTGGACGCGATGAAGAAGCTGCAGGGATGGACCGACACCAGCGTGATGCATTTCCGCTCGCTGGCCATGTTCGGCGAGCAGCTGTTGCTGTCCATCCGTTACGGCAACTGGAGCGACATTTACGAATCGACCCAGGCTTTCAACTGGGCGCGCTTCTGGCGGCCGCAGGCGCAGGGTTACATCCACGCCTACCGCGCCGCCACCGGCGTCGACCTGTCGGCCGATGGCGCCGACGCGGTGTCGGACGCCACGCTGCCGTCGGTGCTGCTGCGCCAGCGGCTGGCCGCACAGCAGGCCCGCGCCTGAGCCGGCGCGATGGGCGTGCTGGATTTTACGAGCGCGCTGTATCTGGACATGCGCCATCCGTCGGCAGCGCTGGCACCGTGGGCGGCGTTCACCCTGGGCAAGCCGGCGGCTTTGGCCGAGCCGCCCGGCGCGGCCAGCCTGGCGCGCGGGCTGGCGGAACTGCTGGGCTGCGAAGCGGCGCTGTTGCTGCCGTCCACGCTGCATCTGTACTGGGACTTGTTCGGCATGCTGGCCCAGGAATCGGTGGCGCTGCTGATCGATGGCGGCGCCTATCCGGTTGCGCGCTGGGGCGCGCAGCAGGCGGTGGCGCGCGGCGCGCCGATGCAGGTGTTCCGCCATGGCGACGCCGCTGGCCTGGCGCGGCTGGCGCGGCGCTGGCGCGCGGAAGGACGGCGGCCGGTGGTGCTGGCGGACGGCTACAGCCCCGGCCGCGAACATCCGCCGCCCTTGTCGGCCTACGCCGACATCGCCGCGCGGGGCGGGGGCTGGCTGGTGCTGGACGACACCCAGCCCCTGGGCCTGCTGGGCCGCCACGGCGGCGGCTCGGTGCCGCTGCATGGCCTGGGCAGGGCGCTTGGCGTTGCGGCCGGTGCGGCCGTTGGTGCGATGTCGGGCTCGGCGGGAACGCAGCTGTCCCTCCCGGCCGGCCGCGCGGTGCTGGTGGGCGCATCGCTGGCCAAGGCCTTCGGCGCGCCGCTGGCGGTGCTGGCCGGGAGCGCGGCGATGCTGGCGCGCTTCGAGGCACGCAGCCTGACGCGCGTGCACGCCAGCCCACCCAGCGCGGCAGCCATGGCGGCCGCACGGCATGCCTTGTGCGTCAACGCCGCTTGCGGCGACGCGCTGCGCCTGGCCTTGCGGCAGCGCGTGGGGCAATTCCGGGCCGGGATGGCGGCGGCCGGCATTGCGAGCCGTGGCGGCATGTTCCCGGTGCAGGTGGTGCCGCTGGCGGATGGTGTCGACGCGCCTGCATTGCAGGCGGCGCTGAGGGCCGAAGGCGTGCTGGCGCTGCCGCAAGTGCATCGCGGCGCGGCGGGCCTGACTTTCCTGTTGCGCGCGGGGCACAGCGCGCAAGACGTGGCGCGTGCCGTGGACGCGCTTGAACATCACATGAAGGAGCTGGCATGAATCAGCAATTCGAAGCCCTGCCTTTCGAGCTCGAAGGCGAGATGGGATATGGACAGGCATACGAGCTCGGGTTCGAGTTCGAACCGGAGCACGAACAAGGGCTGGAGCAGGAGCGCGGCGGCCGCCCGATGGGCGCGATGCGCGGCGCCGCACGGGGCAGTGGCCGGATCGGCCCGGCGCGAGCGCTGTCCATGGGCCGCAACCCCGCGCGCGGCCCGCAAGCCGGCGGGCGGCCGGGCACAGCAGGCGGCTTTGGCCGTCCGGGCAGTCCGGGGCGCCCAGGGCGTCCTGGTGTCCCCGGCCGTCCGGGCTTTCCCCGCCCGCGTCCCCGTCCCGGGCCGGCCTGGCCCTACTACCATGGCCCGCGCTATGGCGGACTGTGGCCCTACACCCAGGTGACGGTGCTGCCGCCCGAACCCGACGGCTGGTCCGGCGCAGCCTTTCCGCAGGACGGCACGCCGGCCTTCGATGACGGCAACGGCAATGGCAATTTCAGCGCTAGCGGCGACGGTGTCGGTGGCGCTTATGCGCCGCCCGAATCGGGCGAAGTCCCGCCCACCATTGCCGCCACCATAGCCCGCCTGCCCGCCGCGCAGCGGCCCGCATATGTGGCGCTGGGCCCGATCACCGCCGCGCTGCGCGATCCCCGCGCCACTGGCGCCGGCTTCTACCTGATCGAATTTAACGTAAACGGCGTACAACGCGCCTACAGCGGGCAAACCGGCAATCTGCGCCGCCGGCTCCAGCAGCATGCGCTGTGCGGGCAGATGATGGGCTTGCCGCTGGCGTCGCACTCGGTCTACGTGGCCCAATCCAGCCTGCCCGAGCCGCAGCGCCGCGCCGTCGAATATCGCATCCACGACGACATGTTCCGCACCAGCGCCGGCGTGCTGACCAACCAGCGCCGCGAACTGGAAGCCGAGTTGTTCGGCAATGAATGGCGCTGACCGCAGAATCGACAAAGGAGAGCATCATGTACTGCAAACAATGCAACTGCACGTCCTGCCGCAGCACCACTGCCGGCGGCTTCGAAGTCATGGAATTTGGCGTGGCGCAGGAAGGCCCGTTCAACGAGGCGCAGGAAATGGAACTGGCGCTGGAGCTCATGTCGGTGACCAGCGAAGCCGAACTGGATCAGTTCCTGGGGGGGCTGTTCAAAGGCGCGCTGAAGGGCCTGAAGAAAGTCGGCTCGGCCATCGGCAAGGTGGCCAAGCCGCTGGGCGGCGCCTTGAAGGGCATCGCCAAGAAGGCGCTGCCTTTCGTTGGTGGCGCGCTGGGGTCGTTCATTCCGATACCCGGCGTGGGCACCGCAATCGGCTCCGCGCTGGGCGGGGCGGTGGCCAAGGCGCTGGAACTGGAATTCAGCGGCATGGAATACGAACAGCAGGAATTCGAAATGGCGCGCCGCTTCGTGCGCATAGCCGGGACGGCGGCGCAGCTGGCCGCATCCAGCGATGGCAGTCCGCAAGCGGTGCGCAAGGCGCTGGGCGAAGCGCTGGTGCAGCATGTGCCGCACTACGAACTGGCAGGCGAGGAGGAGGGTGAAGCCTACGGCGGGCGCTGGCGCAAGCGCCGCGCGCAGCGCGGGTATGGCTACGGCGGCGGCTACGGCACCCCCTACAATGGCGGCGACGGATGGTGAGGCTGCCGTGATCATCGACTGTCACTGCCATGCCGGCCCGGGAGACGGCTTGAGCGGGCCGTGGGACAGCAATGCCGGGCTGGGGCGCTACCTGCGCCGCGCCCGCGCTGCCGGTATAGAGCGCAGCGCGCTGCTGGCGACCTTCCATAGCGACTACGCGCGAGCCAACGCCGAGGTGGCACGGCTGGCCGCGGCGCGTCCGAAGCAGTTCTATGCCTACGCATTCGTGCACGCGGTGCGCGACCGGGGCCGGATCGCCGCCATGGTGCGCACGGCGGTGCAGGACTACGGCTTCATCGGCATCAAGGTGCACCGGCACGACGCGCGCATCAGCGGCGAAGTGTGCCAAGCGGCGCGCGTGTTCGGTGTGCCGGTGCTGTACGATCCGATGGGGGAGGTGGCGGTGGCGGAACTGCTGGCGGCGCAGTATCCGGACGTTAATTTCATCATCCCGCATCTGGGCAGTTTCGGTGACGACTGGGCCGCGCAACTGGCGCTGATCGACCACTTGGTGCGGCACAAGAACATCTACGCGGACAGCTCCGGCGTGCGGCGCTTCGACCTGCTGGAGCAGGCGGTGCGCCGCGCCGGAGCGCACAAGATGCTGTTCGGTTCGGACGGGCCATGGCTGCATCCGGGCCTGGAGCTGGAGAAGATCCGGCTGCTGCACCTGCCCGAGAGCGACGAACGGCTGATCCTGGGCGAGAATTTCATGCGTCTGACCGGGCAGGCTTAGCGCGGCGCGCCCTGCGGCTGCGGCGCGAGGCCTGCCGCCTCTCCCCAGGCCTTGCGCCGCAACTGCAGCGCGCGGTCGGTGACGCCCAGGCGCGCCGCCGCGCGCTGGTTGTTGTCGTGTTCCTGTTCCAGCACCATCTGGATCGCCATGTCGCCGGCTGCCTGCGTGATGCGCCCCAGTCCCATCCCCATATCGACCGCGTGCCGGATGGCGTTGGCGAAGCAGCTGTCCGGCCACGCGGGGGCGCCGCATGGGCGTTCGTCCGGCGGCACATCGCCTATCGTTACCGGCCCCGGGCCGCAATGCCGGTGCCAGATGCGCGCCACCGTCTGGCGCAGGTCGCGCACGTTGCCGGGATATTCGCGCGTGAGCAGGTAAGCCTTCACGGCGGGGTCCAGCTCGCAGCGCGCCCCGTCCTGCGCCAGCTGGCCGATAAAGTGCTCGGCCAGCGGCAGGATGTCGCTCTGGCGTTCGCGCAGCGGCGGCGGGCGGCAGCGCCAGCCCGCGATGCGGTAATACAGGTCGGCCCGGAAGCTGCCGTCGGCCACTCCCGCCTCGAGGTCGCGGTTGGTAGCGCAGACCAGGCGGAAGCGGGTGGGCTGCCAGGTGTTGCTGCCGAGCCGCTTGTACTTCTGCTCCTGTATCACGCGCAGCAGTTGCGCCTGCATGGCCAGCGGCAGCTCGCCCACCTCGTCCAGGAACAGCACGCCGCCGTCGGCCAGCGCGAAGGCGCCGTCGCGGGCGTTGGCCGCACCGGTGAAGGCGCCGCGCTCGTGGCCGAAGAATTCGCTGCCGGCCAGCTCGGCCGACAAGGTGGTGCAGTCCAGCACCACCAGCTCGCCGCGCGCACCGCTGAGCCGGTGGATCAGCTGCGCGATCTGCTCCTTGCCGGTGCCGGTTTCGCCCGTGATCAGCACCGACGACTGCGAGAACGCCGCCACCTCCACCACGTTGCGCACCAGCGCGCGCCAGGGCGGGCTGTCGCCGACCAGGCTGGCCTGCACGGTGCTCGACTCCATGATGCGCTGCACCGCCTGCCAGCGCCGCAGCCTGGCTGCGGCCTGTGCCGCGACAGCCTGCGCCAGCGCGGCCGTGCCTGTCGCAACAGTGCAGGCAAGCGGGGCAGGCGAGGCCGGCGCCGCGCCTGCCGGCCACTGCAGCAAATCGGCCGCCCCCGCCGCAAGCGCGGCCCACATTGCGTCCGGCGCCAGCGGTTCGCTTCCGCAAGCGATGGCCAGCACGGTGGCGCGGGCCGACAGCGCCGCCAGCTGCGCCGCGAGCGCGTCGTTCCACAGGCTGAACAGCACAATCCCAAGGCTGCCTGCCGGCACGGCCGGCAGCGTCCCCGGCTGCGCCCCGACGCCCAGCCTGTCAAGCTCAGCCACCAACGCCGGGCCAATATCCGCCTGTGTCTGTTCGACCATATGCAGCCACACGGCAAGCGCATCCAGGCGTTCCATAGCAGTTTCGGCGAGGCGAAGGCAGCACTATATGCCCATCCGCCCACCGTCGCTTTGACCGGCGCCAAACGTGCACGCCGCGCGCCGGGCCTGCCGCAAAGCAAAATGGGGTCAGGGTTAATTAAATAATCAACCCTGACCCCATTTGTCTTTACGGAAACTTACTGTTTATTGCTTGACGCAGTCGACGAAGTAGTCGCGCTTGCCGTTCACTTCACGCTTGACCAGGCCGTGCACGTCGGTCTCGAAGCCGGGGAAGCGTTCGTTGAAGTCGCGCGCGAAGCGCAGGTAGTCGACGATGGTCTTGTTGAAGCGCTCGCCCGGGATCAGCAGCGGAATGCCTGGCGGGTACGGCGTCAGCAGGATGGACGTGATGCGGCCTTCCAGCTCGTCGATCGCCACGCGCTCGATTTCGCGGTGCGCCATCTTGGCGAAGGCGTCCGACGGCTTCATGGCCGGGATCATGTCCGACAGATACATCTCGGTCGTCAGGCGCGCCACGTCGTACGCCTTGTAGAAGTCGTGGATCTGCTGGCACAGGTCGCGCAGACCCATCTGCTCGTAGCGCGGGTTCGCTTGCGAGAACTCCGGCAGGATGCGCCACAGCGGCATGTTCTTGTCGTAGTCGTCCTTGAACTGCTGCAGCGCGGTCAGCAGCGTGTTCCAGCGGCCTTTCGTGATGCCGATGGTGAACATGATGAAGAAGGAGTACAGGCCGCACTTCTCGACGATCACGCCGTGCTCAGCCAGGTACTTGGTCACGATCGAGGCCGGAATGCCGGTGTCGCCGAATTGGCCGTCCAGCGACAGGCCGGGGTTGACGATGGTCGCCTTGATCGGGTCAAGCATGTTGAAGCCCGGCGCCAGCTTGCCGAAGCCGTGCCATTCCTGGCTGTCGGCGCTGAAGATCCAGTCTTCCTGCGAGCCGATGCCTTCTTCGGCGAACTCGTTCGGGCCCCAGACCTTGAACCACCAGTCTTTGCCCCATTCTTCGTCGATCTTGCGCATCGCGCGGCGGAAGTCCAGCGCTTCCAGGATCGATTCCTCCACCAGCGCGGTGCCGCCGGGCGCTTCCATCATGGCCGCGGCCACGTCGCACGAGGCGATGATGGAGTACTGCGGCGAGGTGGACGTATGCATCAGGTAGGCCTCGTTGAAGGCGTCCTTGTCCAGCTTGACCGATTCCGATTCGCGCACCAGCACCTGCGAGGCCTGCGACAGGCCCGCCAGCAGCTTGTGCGTGGACTGGGTGGAGAAGATCATCGATTCCTTGGCGCGCGGACGGTCCTTGCCGATGGCGTGCATGTTCTTGTAGAAATCGTGGAAGGTGGCGTGCGGCAGCCACGCTTCGTCGAAGTGCAGGGTGTCGATTTTACCGTCCAGCATTTCGCGCAAGGTCTCGACGTTGTACACCACGCCGTCGTAGGTCGACTGGGTGATGGTCAGGATGCGCGGCTTCTTGTTCTTGGCGTCGCGTGCGAACGGGTTGGCGTCGATCTTGCGCTGGATGCTCTCCATCGAGAACTCTTCCAGCGGGATCGGACCGATGATGCCGAGGTGGTTGCGGGTCGGCATCAGGAATACGGGAATCGCGCCGCACATGATGATCGAGTGCAGGATGGACTTGTGGCAGTTGCGGTCCACCACCACGATGTCGCCCGGCGCCACCGTCGAGTGCCACACCATCTTGTTCGAGGTGGAGGTGCCGTTGGTGACGAAGTAGCAGTGGTCGGCGTTGTAGATGCGGGCGGCGTTGCGCTCGGAGGCGGCCACCGGGCCGGTGTGGTCCAGCAGCTGGCCCAGTTCTTCCACCGCGTTGCAGACGTCGGCGCGCAGCATGTTCTCGCCGAAGAACTGGTGGAACATCTGGCCGATGGGCGACTTCAGGAAGGCCACGCCGCCGGAGTGGCCGGGGCAGTGCCAGGAATAGGAGCCGTCGTTGGCGTAGTGCACCAGCGCGCGGAAGAAGGGCGGCGAAAGGCCGTCCAGGTAGGACTTGGCTTCGCGGATGATGTGGCGCGCCACGAATTCCGGGGTATCCTCGAACATGTGGATGAAGCCGTGCAGCTCGCGCAGGATATCGTTGGGGATATGGCGCGAGGTGCGCGTTTCGCCGTACAGGTAGATCGGGATGTCCGAGTTCTTGTAGCGGATCTCTTCGACGAAGGCGCGCAGCGACTTCAGGGCGTGGTCGGTTTCTTCCACCGTACCGCCGCCGAACTCCTCGTCGTCGATGGACAGCACGAAGGCCGAGGCGCGCGACTGCTGTTGCGCGAACTGGGACAGGTCGCCGTAGCTGGTTACGCCCAGCACTTCCATGCCTTCTTTTTCCATCGCGGCGGCCAGGGCGCGGATGCCCAGGCCGGACGTGTTCTCAGAGCGAAAATCCTCGTCAATGATGACGATGGGGAAACGAAATTTCATTACTTGTCTCCAAAAAGAAGAACCGCCCCGGGCTATCTATGGCCGGAGCGGGCTGGGCGAAAAAAAATAAGAACGGGATTCTCGCAGAAAATGCTGCCAACGGGGAAAAAAATTACGATGTTGGCAGCATCCTCTTTCATATCGATGCCTGGTGGTGCTTAATGGTGCCCGGCGGCCGCGCCGCCGCTCAGGAGCGCGCCGATCGGGTCGATGTGCAGGGCCGCGAACAGCCCCAGCGCGATCCCGGCGCCGGCCACCGCGTACGCAGTGTACAGCAGCCAGCGGCGATGCGTCAGAAGGGTGATCGCCGCCAGCGAAATGGCGATCTGTTCGGCCGTGGTGGCCAGCGCCCACTGGTGGTGCTGGTGCAGCGCGGCATCGGACTTCTGGTTCCACTCCGCCGAAGAGGCTTCCCACTTCTCGGCGTCTTTCTTGATCACTTCCTTCTCGCTGCGGTAGCGCGCCACCTCGGCCTTGAACTGCTCCGGGTTCACATTGGGCAAGGTCATGGCCAGTTCGGCCAGGTTCTGCTTGTTGGACTTGGCCTGGTAGTAATTCCAGCTGTTGGCGGCCTGGGTCTTGTCGATGGCGGCGTTATTCTTGTACAGGGCCGCTTCGTTCTGCGTGGCGCCGCCCTGGTAGCCGAACAGCGCGCCAAGCGTGGCCAGGATGGCAGTGGTAACGGCGATGTTGCCGGAGAATTTGTCGTTGCTGTGGGCGGCATGCTCCACAGCGTGGTCGTGCGGGCCGTGGACGTGAAAACCGTGTCCTGACATTGATGGTTCCTTTGTTGCTTGTTGATGAACAGGTAGTGCCTACCGCGGCCTGCGGCGCAAGGTGACGAATGCGTAGCGCAGGCCGCTGGCGGCGGTGTACTGCTGGCGCTCCATTTCCTCCCATTCTGCACCCAGCGGCGGGAAATGGGCGTCGCATTGGAAAGCCTGGCCGATTTCGGTCTGGATGACCTGGTCCGCCAGGCCTGCGGCCAGCGCCTCGGCGTAGATCTGGGCGCCGCCGATGATGAAGGCTTCGGCCGCGTCCTGCACCAGCGCGCGCGCCTGTTGCAGCGACTGCGCCGTCTCGACGCCGTCGGCGCGCCATTCGGCGCTGCGGGTGACCACGATGTTGCGGCGGTTGGGCAGCGGGCGGCCGATGGACTGGTAGGTTTTGCGGCCCATGATGACGGGGTGGCCGGTGGTCAGGCGCTTGAAGTGGGCCATGTCTTCCGGCAGTTTCCACGGCAGCGTGTTGTTGATGCCGATGCCGCGCTGGGCGTCGGTGGCGACGATGATGGTGAGCAGTGTCATGTGGCCTTGCAGGGCAGTGGGTGCTAGGCCCGACATTATAGCTGGCGGCCGCCGGGGCGTCTTCTTGCCGCGCGCCATTGAAATGGTAGTGGTGTAATTGGCGGGTTTGCCTTTTAATCAATGGCCGGACGCCGGTCCGCCGGATTTACCTTTCAGGAGGCATGATGAGCACATCGAAATGGACAGGGGCACTGTTTCTGGCGGCGGGCATGGCGCTGCCTGGCCCCGTGCATGCGGTATCCGCACGCGCCAGCGTGACAGGATTTGGCATACAGCTGATCGACTTGAACCCCACGGACGGCATCGCGCCGGCCTTGCGCATGGACGGCATTACCGTCGGCGCCTACATCAGTGCCTTTGGTCCCGCCGGACCGGATAGCGTCCAGGTGGAGGAGTATGGCTCGGTGCAGCGCGAATATTCATTTGGCAGCGCTTTCAGTTCCGCCGCGCCGGATACCTTCCTCAGCGAGATTTTGTTGGTGGGGCGCGGCTTCTATAACTCGGCGCACAGCAACCAGTTTGTTCTGGAGTTCGAGCTGACGCCTGACACGGCGGCGATATTCAGCGCCGGCCTGGCCATCAGCACGGACGGCGAGTATGGCTACGCCAGCTACGCCGATGCGTTCATGGGCGCGTACATCGATGGGACGGGGAACGTGGGCGGGAGTATCGATACGGACAATCTGAGCGGCGACGAGAGCCGCAGCGATACGGTCCGTTTCGAAGTACGCGCAGGCAGCCAGGCGCTGAAGGGGGGCTTCCTGAACGTGGGCACCTACGTCTATGCCAACGCCCTTCCGGTTCCCGAACCCGTTACCTGGACCATGCTGGCCGCGGGGCTGGGCGTTGTTGGCGCCGCGTTCCGCCGGCAAGGGCGCACGCCATGCTTTGCGCATTATCAAACACCGTATTTAATTGACGGGATTTTTCATTCCTCCGCTGATTAAATGGATGAGCACCGTCTTGCATTTTGCCTGGGCGGGCCAATCATTTTCCGGAGGAATTATGTTTAATAGAAACTCAGTATTGGCGGCGCTGTTCTGCGCGCTGGCCATGGGGAATGTTTTCGCGTCCTCGGCCCGTGCCGACATTACGGGATTCAAGATCGAATTAATCGATATGGATGCGTCGGACGGCATTGCGCCGGCGATCGCCTTTCCTTATGACCCATGGGTGCAGGCATTTATCGGTATTTACAACCGCAGCGACTATTACGAGGAATACAGCGGTTATTACGGCACGCTGCATGGCGCAAACGGGACGGGCATCGCCATCACCGCCGTCTTGCCCGACAGCGGCAGCAGCAGGGTGCAGGCATTTACCGCCGATTCGCTGGCCTACAGCAGCGGCAGCCAGACCATGCCGTTTGTGCTCACGCCCAATACCCTGGCGCTGTTCGGTGTGGAATTCGCGGTGGGCATGGACCGCGAAGCCGGCGATACGACCTACGCCATCGCCAGCCTGGAAGCGGATCTGATGGGAGAACAGCGCTTCAGCGGACGCCTGCGGACGGGCGACGGCCTGCATGAGGACGCGAGCCGCCTGTTCTATGGTGAACTGCTTAGCGGCGCCGGCGAGGGAGAGGGATCGTTCAGGCTGGATACCGTGGCCTCTGCCCTGAACGCGGTGGCGCCCGTGCCGGAGCCTGGCAGCTGGACCATGCTGACGGCGGGGTTGGCCGCGCTTGGCGGCGCACAGTGGTGCCGCCGGCGCGCACGGGAATGTGAGAAAAATCAACCATGACGCATTTTCATTTTTTTGAATTGGGAATATTGTCCAAGACGGGAATTGAATATCGCGCGACTATTCATTTGGCGCCCACGCCTGCATCGGCAAGATTGTCAGCGGGGCCAGTCTTTTATCAGGCGGGCAAATTAAATTAAAGTTTGATCAACGAACGTTGCGTAATTGCATCAAGGAAATAAGTTTGTTCAGGACGGTGCCCGGGATATTCCCCTGGGCGTGAGGATTGGAGAGAATTACCCTCGTCTTTTTCCCGTATTGTGACATCCAGCGGTAGCCGGCTTCCCACTTGGGCAAGCGAAAACCGAATGAATTGTTAAATGGATGTCATGGAGGAGACGGCAATGAAACATCCACTCAAGCATGCCTTGGGCGAAGTAGAACACGCGGTTCTGGCGCTTGCCGACGGAACTTTATTTCAAGGCGTTGCAATCGGCGCCGCAGGTCACACCAGCGGCGAAGTGGTGTTCAATACCGCGATGACGGGTTACCAGGAGATCCTGAGCGACCCCAGCTATAGCCGCCAGATCGTTACCCTGACCTATCCCCATATCGGCAACACCGGCGTGAACGGCGAGGATGGCGAATCGCCGCGCATCCACGCCGCCGGCCTGGTGATCAAGGATTTGCCGCTGCTGGCGTCCAACTTCCGTTCCTCGCAAAGCCTGTCCGAGTGGCTGCGCGTGCAGAACATCGTGGCCATCGCCGGCATCGACACGCGCAGGCTGACCCGCATCCTGCGCGAGGGCGGCGCCCAGAACGGCGCCATCGTCACCGGGCATGCGGAGGGCCAGCTGGCCGACCAGGCCATGGCGCTGGCGCGCGCCTTCCCGGGCTTGTCCGGCATGGACCTGGCACGCACCGTCAGCACCGACAGCGCCTACGAATGGCACGCGACCGAGTGGCGCCTGGGCAGAGGCTACGGCCGGGTGGACAATCCGCGCTTCCATGTGGTGGCGTACGACTATGGCGTCAAGACCAATATCCTGCGCATGCTGTCCGAGCGCGGCTGCCGCGTCACCGTGCTGCCGGCCGAGGCGGGCGCGCAGGCCGCGCTGGCGCTGAACCCGGACGGCATCTTCCTGTCCAACGGGCCCGGCGACCCGCAGCCCTGCGGCTACGCGATCGAGGCGGCGCGCGAGCTGATCGAGCGCGGTATCCCCACCTTCGGCATCTGCCTGGGGCATCAGATCATGGCGCTCGCCTCGGGCGCGCGCACCCTGAAGATGAAGTTCGGCCACCACGGCGCCAACCACCCGGTGCAGGACCTGGCCACCGGCAAGGTGATGATCACATCCCAGAACCATGGCTTCGCGGTGGACCCGGAGTCCCTGCCCGAGAATTGCCGCATTACCCATATCTCGCTGTTCGACGGCTCGCTGCAAGGCTTCATGCGTACCGACCGGCCGGCATTCTGCTTCCAGGGACACCCGGAAGCCTCGCCCGGTCCACACGACCTGGCGCCCTTATTCGACCGTTTCGTCAATCTGATGGGAGGCCAGCAGCATGCCTAAGCGTACCGACATCGACAGCATCCTCATTATCGGCGCCGGCCCCATCGTCATCGGCCAGGCCTGCGAGTTCGACTATTCCGGCGCCCAGGCGTGCAAGGCGCTGCGCGAGGAGGGCTACAAGGTCATCCTGGTCAACAGCAACCCGGCCACCATCATGACCGACCCCGATATGGCGGACGTTACCTATATCGAACCGATCACCTGGGAAGTGGTGGCGCGCATCATCGAACAAGACCGTCCGCAGGCCGTGCTGCCCACCATGGGCGGCCAGACTGCGCTCAACTGTGCGCTCGACCTGCACCGCCACGGCGTGCTGGAACAGTTCGGCGTGGAACTGATCGGCGCTACCCCGGAAGCCATCGACAAGGCCGAGGACCGCGCCAAGTTCAAGGCCTGCATGAGCAAGATCGGCCTGGAATCGGCGCGCTCGGGCATCGCCCACAACATGGCCGAAGCCTGGGCCGCGCAGGAGGAACTGGGCTTCCCGGTCATCATCCGCCCCTCGTTCACCATGGGCGGCAGCGGCGGCGGCATCGCGCACGACGCGGCCCAGTTCAACGAGATCTGCCTGCGCGGGCTGGAGCTGTCGCCCAGCTGCGAGCTGCTGATCGAGGAATCGCTGATTGGCTGGAAGGAATTCGAGATGGAGGTGGTGCGCGACAGGGCGGACAATTGCATCATCGTCTGCTCCATCGAAAACCTGGACCCGATGGGCGTGCACACCGGCGACTCCATCACGGTGGCCCCGGCGCAGACGCTCACCGACAAGGAATACCAGATCATGCGCAACGCCTCGCTGGCGGTGCTGCGCAAGATCGGCGTGGACACGGGCGGCTCGAATGTGCAGTTCGCCCTGAACCCGGCCGACGGCCGCATGATCGTTATCGAAATGAACCCGCGCGTGTCGCGTTCCTCGGCGCTGGCCTCGAAAGCCACCGGCTTTCCGATCGCGCGCGTGGCGGCCAAGCTGGCTGTCGGTTTCACTCTCGATGAACTGCAGAACGACATCACCGGCGGCGCCACCCCGGCGTCCTTCGAACCCTCCATCGACTACGTGGTGACCAAGGTGCCGCGTTTCGCCTTCGAGAAGTTCCCCGGCGCCGACGAGCGCCTGACCACGCAGATGAAATCCGTCGGCGAGGTGATGGCCATGGGCCGCACCTTCCAGGAATCGTTCCAGAAGGCCTTGCGCGGCCTGGACATCGGCCTGGACGGCCTGCGCCGCCCCAGCACGGGCGCCGCCGTCATTTCCGAGCAGCTGTCCTCGCCCGGCCCGCAGCGCATCTGGTATGTGGGCGAAGCTTTTGCCCAGGGCATGACGCAGGAAGAGGTGCACCGCCTGTCCGGCATCGATCCCTGGTTCCTGGCCCAGATCCACGACCTGGTGGAAGTGGAGCAGTGGGTGCAGACGCAAACCCTGGAGGGGCTGGACAAGCCGGTGCTGTTCCGCCTCAAGCAGCAGGGCTTCGGCGACCGCCGCCTGGCTGCACTGCTGGGCGTGGCCGAGCAGGCCGTGCGTACCCACCGCCAGCTGCTGGGCGTACGCCCGGTGTATAAGCGCGTGGACACCTGCGCCGCCGAATTCGCCACCCGCACCGCCTATATGTACTCGACCTACGACGAGGAATGCGAATCGCTGCCCACCGATGCGCGCAAGATCATGGTGCTGGGCGGCGGACCCAACCGCATCGGCCAGGGCATCGAGTTCGATTACTGCTGCGTACACGCGGCGCTGGCCATGCGCGAGGACGGCTACGAGACCATCATGGTCAACTGCAATCCGGAAACCGTGTCCACCGACTACGACACCTCCGACCGCCTGTACTTCGAATCGCTGACGCTGGAGGACGTGCTGGAGATCGTCGCCATCGAGCGCCCGGTGGGCGTCATCGTGCAGTATGGCGGGCAGACCCCGCTGAAGCTGGCGCTGGACCTGGAAGCGAACGGCGTGCCCATCATCGGCACCTCGCCGGACATGATCGACGCCGCCGAGGACCGCGAGCGCTTCCAGCAGCTGCTGCACCAGCTGGACCTGCGCCAGCCGCCCAACCGCACCGCGCGCACCGAGCAGGACGCGGTGATGCTGGCCGAGGAAATCGGCTATCCGCTGGTGGTGCGTCCTTCCTACGTGCTGGGCGGCCGCGCGATGGAGATCGTGCACGAGCGCGCCGACCTGGAACGCTACATGCGCGAAGCGGTGAAAGTGTCGCACGACTCGCCCGTGCTGCTGGACCGCTTCCTGAACGACGCCATCGAAGTGGACGTGGACTGCGTGTCCGACGGCGCCCAGGTGATCATTGGCGGCGTGATGGAGCACATCGAGCAGGCCGGCATCCATTCCGGCGACTCGGCCTGCTCGCTGCCGCCGTACTCGCTGGCGCACGACACCGTGGCCGAGATCAAGCGCCAGAGCGAGCGCCTGGCGCGCGGCCTGCACGTGGTGGGGCTGATGAACGTGCAGTTCGCGGTCCAGCGCAACAAGGTGGACGGCCGCGTGCGCGACCAGATCTTCGTGCTGGAAGTCAATCCGCGCGCTTCGCGCACAGTGCCCTTCGTGTCCAAGGCCACCGGCCTGGCGCTGGCCAAGGTGGCGGCGCGCTGCATGGCAGGCCAGTCGCTGGCGCAGCAGGGTGTCACGGCCGAAGTCGTGCCGCCGTATTTCAGCGTGAAGGAAGCCGTGCTGCCGTTCGCCAAATTCCTCGGCGTGGACACCGTCCTCGGCCCCGAGATGAAATCCACCGGCGAGGTGATGGGTTGCGGCCCGACCTTCGGCGAGGCGTATTTCAAGGCCTTGCTGGGCGCCGGCGTGCGCTTGCCGCGCGGCGGCCGGGCCTATCTGCGGGTGCGCAAGGGCGACCAGGCGCGCGCGGTGGGGCTGGCGCGCGACCTGTCGGCGCTGGGTTTTGAGCTGCTGGCCAGCCACGTGACGGCGCTGGTGATCGGCGCGGCCGAGATTCCGGTGCGCGAACTGCAGGACGAGCAAGCCATGGCCATGCTGGCCAACAAGGAAATCGGCCTGGTGGTGGTGACGGTGGACGAGAAACGCAGCGCCATCGGCGCCTCGCGCGCGCTGCGCGTGGCCACGCTGGCATCCGGTGCGGCCTACTTCACCACCATTGCCGCCGCCGAGGCGTCGCTGGACGCCATGCGGCACGCGGACGACAACACGCTGCACTCGCTGCAGGCCTTGCACCGGCAGGCCGCCAGGGCGCACCTGGAAGAGCATGTCGCGCAGGCCGCGCGCGACGCCATCGCCGTGGCCAGTTCGGCGGCGCGGGCGCGCCGCGAACCGGGCGCCGCCGACCTGGCCGCTGCTGCCGCCGAACTGCCCGAGCGGCGCGGCAGCGCGCGCGAGCGCAGCGTGGGCGTGCCGCCGCTGCGGCTGTTCATCCGCCAGCCGTTCACGGAATCGGACCAGCGGCAACAGCGCATGGTCGCCGACATCCTGGAACTGATCGACAGCGCCAACGGCCTGCCGCATCCGTTCCAGTACCTGACCGGCACCGAGGCCGAGAGCGCGGATACCTTCCGCATCTCGTTCGAACGCAAGCAGCAGCTGCCGTTTACGCCGAAGAACTTCCGCCGCCACCGGCTGCAGATGCTGCAGCAGGCGGATGTGATGATCAACATCCGCGTCGGCATGAGCGAAAGCAGCGCCTTCGAGCTGGCCTACCACATCTTCCAGGGCCGCCGCACGCCGGTGCTGTTCCTGGTGTGGAAGGGCGCGCCGATCAAGACCACCTTGCTGCGCGAGCTGGACGACCTGTGCGACGTGACCTACATCGAGTTCGACGAAGTGGAAGAACTGAGGAGCGGCTTGCACCGCTTCTTCGGCAATACGGCATTAAAAATCCAAGACTAAGCAAGGAGTATCACATGTTGGCTAATATGAAGATCAAGAACCTGGTCGTAATCGCGCTGGCCATTCTGATTTCACTGATCATGGCGATCGGCGCGATGGGTATCTACAGCGCCAATCGCTCGGTCAACCTGCTCAAGGACGTCACCCTGAGCGATCAGGCCAACGCCAACGAGCGCAACGCCATACGGCTGGATATGGAAACCAGCCGCAGCCAGATCCTGCAGGCGCTGCAGCACAACACCGCATTCGAATGGTCCAAGCTGCACGACCATGCGCTCACCGTCCACTGGGGCATCATCGACGATGCCTCGGCGCGCGTGGCCAGGCGCTGGGAGCACTACCTGGGCAGCATCAAGTCCGAGGAAGAGAAAAAGCTGGCGCAGGACTGGTACGAGAAAAGCGCGGGCCTGGGGCTGGAGCACATCAGGGCAGCCGCCACGGCGATCCGGGCCGACAAGTGGGATGACGCGGAGATGGTGCTGATCAAGAAGATCAACCCGTCTTACCGTGTCGGCGACGTGGCGCTGAAAGCGCTGGCCGAGTACAGCGACCAGCGCGGCAAGGTCAACGACGTGGCGGTGCAGGCGGGCCTGGACAGCGCGCGCACCACCACCATCGTGGTGCTGGTGGCGGGCGTGGCGTTGTCGGCGTTTGTCGGCATGCTGCTGGTGAAAGCCATTTCGGCACCGCTGCAGCAAGCCATGGATATCGCTATCCAGGTGGCCGACGGCGACCTGACCGGGCAGGTGGAACAGCGCAGCACCAGCGAGATTGGCTTGCTGCTGACGGCACTGGACAAGATGAAGACCAACCTGGCGGCCATCGTGGCAGAGGTGCGCGGCAGCACCGACACCATCTCCAGCGCCTCCGGCCAGATCGCCGCCGGCAATATGGACTTGTCGGACCGCACCGGCCAGCAAGCCGGTTCGCTGGAGGAAACCGCGTCGTCAATGGAGGAACTCACCGGCACCGTCAAGCAGAACGCGGAAAATTCTCGCCAGGCCAATTTGCTGGCGCAGTCGGCCTCGGAAGTGGCCATCAAGGGCGGCGTGGTGGTGTCGCAAGTGGTGGACACCATGGGCTCGATCAACGATTCGTCCAAGAAGATCGTCGACATTATCGGCGTCATCGACGGCATCGCCTTCCAGACCAACATCCTTGCATTGAATGCTGCGGTTGAAGCGGCGCGGGCGGGCGAGCAGGGCAGGGGCTTCGCGGTGGTGGCCTCCGAAGTGCGCAACCTGGCGCAACGTTCGGCGGCGGCGGCCAAGGAGATCAAGGCCCTGATCGACGATTCGGTGGACAAGGTGGGCAGCGGCGCCAAGCTGGTGGACCAGGCCGGCGCCACGATGCAGGAGATCGTGACCAGCATCCAGCGCGTGACCAGCATCATGAGCGAGATCACGCAGGCCAGCCAGGAGCAGACCATGGGACTGGACCAGATCCATGCCGCCATCACGCAGATGGATGGCTTGACGCAGCAAAACGTGGCGCTGGTTGAGGAGGCAGCAGCCGCAGCCGATTCCCTGAACGAGCGTGCCCAGGGCCTGACCCGCGTGGTCAGCGTGTTCAAGCTCGATGGCAGGCAGGCCGTTGCTTTTGCCCCTGCGGCTGGTTCGGTTCCCACCGCCAAGGTGCGCCCGCTGCCGGTCGCCAAGCCCGCCGCGCCGGTGCGCAAGCTGGCTGGCGGGCCGGTATCCAGGCCCGCCGCCAAGGCAATGCCGAAGCCGCGCGTCGCCAACGGCGCCGAAAGCGACTGGGAAGAGTTCTGACGCCCGGCTCAGAACTTGTGCGTAATGCCCACGCCGAAGCCTGACGGGTCCTGCCCGGCAGCCAAGCCCGGTACCGGGTTGGCGGACAGGTTGTACATGGCGCGGGCTTCGTTGCGCGTGCGGGTGTAGGCCGCCCAAAGCTCGCTGCGCCTGGACAAGGCATAGCCATAGCCTGCGGTGTACTGCGCCGCGCCCGTCCCCGGCCCTGGCTTGCCGGCGCCACCCACGCCCGTGGTGGCGTTGCCCTTGGTGTCCAGCGCGCGGGTCAGCGAGGCGCGCCAGATGTGCGGGCCGCTGTTGTGCGTGGCGGCCAGTTGCCAGGCGTTGCGGCTCAGGTGCTGGCCCGGCGCCGGCGCGTAGCGCAGCCGTTCGAAGGCGGCGCGCAGGCGGGTGCCGCCCAGACTGTAGGCCAGGCCCAGCTTGTGGCCGATGTCCTTGCCCTTGGTGGCGAAGTAGTCGCGGTGGCGTTCCACGCCATAGGCCAGGTAGAGTTTCTCATCCTCATACGTCACCAGGGCGGCCTCCATGCCGGGATTGGCGGCGCCATTCTTTTCTTCGCGCGCGCTGGCCGCCACGCGCGCATTCCAGCCCCTGTAGGACGGCGTCGAATACTGCACCAGGTTCTTCTGGCGGCGGTCGAACGAGGCCGGCACCACGGCGTTGGCCGCCGTGGCAAAGCCATTCCCCATGATGGCGTTGGAGGCGAAGATACCCGCTGCAAAAGGGTCTATCGCATACACCGACGCATAGCGGTAGGGGGATTCCCATATCCCCAGCAGCACCTGGCCGAAGCTGCCGCGCAGGCCGACGGCGGTGTTGCGCGTGAAGTCCCCGCCGCCGCCGGTATCGACCGCCACCGGCATTTCTATCTGGAAGAAGCCTTGCAGACCGCCGCCCAGGTCTTCCGTACCACGGAAACCGAGCACCGACAAGTCGTTCGATACCCGCTGCTGGCGGGCGCCGCCCGCAGCCACGCTCTCCACGTTGACTTTCAGGAAGCCGTAGATGCGCATGTTGTCCGCTGCGCGTGCGCCGCAGCTTGCGAATGCCGTTGCGCCTGCCAGCGCCGCGATGGCCCATCTCGTCATGTTGTCCTCCATTGATGTTGGTGACCGCGATCATAGACGCTTGCTTTTCATCTGTATACATATAAGTGTCCATGTATTTAAATGTATACATATAAATTTCACCTCGTTAGAATGGAGCGGCAGATCAACCACAACACTGGAGAAACCATGAGCACCAAGCTGCGCCACATCGCCATTTCCGTTCCCGATCCATGGAAGACGGCCGAGTTTTACATCAACGCTTTCGGCTTCCGCAAGGTGGGCGAAACCGATTCCTCGCTTGCGCGCGGGGTGTACCTGAGCGACGGCGTGATGTCGATCGCGCTGCTGAACTACAAGACCGACGAGGCGGCGGGGGAGCGCGGCCGCGACTTCGTGGGCCTGCACCACATCGGCATGTGGGTCGACGAAATCGGCGCCGCGCGCGCCAGCGCGGAGGCAGCCGGCGGCACCTACTACATGGGCGAAGTGCCGGTGAAGGGCAATATCTTCTATGAAGTGAAATACCGCGATCCGAACGGCGTGATCGTCGACCTGACCGACCATGGCTGGGGCGGCGCTGTGAAGGACGTGGGCGCCGACGCGAGCAGTGCCGGCCCCGCGTTGCGCAATCCGGACCTGGTTGCGGACCGCGCCGGGATCGTTGGCGGCGCTACGTAAGCGCGTGCCGCAAGGCGCCGCCGGCGAAGTGTGCGGCGAGGTTGGCCAGCAGGACTTCATGCTGCGCCAGCTGCGCTTCCGGCGAGCGGCCCGAGATGTGCGGCGTCAGGATCAGCGTATCCAGCAGGGCTGCTCCCGGCGGCAGTGCCGGTTCGTTCTCGATCACGTCCAGCGCCGCGCCGGCGATGGTTCGCCGCTCGAGCGCCTGCATCAGCGCCGCGGTATCCACCACGCTCCCGCGCGCGATATTGACCAGGAAGCCCTGCGGCCCAAGCGCTTCCAGAACGTTGGCATTCACCAGGTGCCGCGTGGCGGCGCCGCCGGGGCAGGCCAGCACCAGGTAATCGCTCGCGCGCGCCAGTTCCAGCACGCTGGCCACGTGCCGGTAAGGCAGCTGCGGCCTGGCGCTGCGCGTGGTGTAGGCGATCTCCATGTCGAATGCCGCTGCCCGCCGCGCAATCAGCGCGCCGATATTCCCCATGCCGACAATGCCCAGCCGCTTGCCGTGCACGGCGGGCCGCGCCATGCGGTGCGCCAGCCAATGGCCTTCCTTCACGGCCCGGTCCAGGCCCGGAAGGCCGCGCGCGCTGGCGAGCATCAGCGCCAGCGCATGGTCCGCCACGGTGGCGTTGTTCACGCCCGGCGCATGCGTCACCGCGATCCCGCGCGCATCGGCTGCCGCCAGGTTGATGTTCTCGTAGCCGGCGCCGTAGCTGCACACCAGCCGCAGCGCCGGCAGCGCGTCCATCTGCGCCGCCGACAGGCCCGTGCTGCCGTTGGTGATGACCACGCGCACGCCCGCCAGTTGCGCGGCAGTGTCGCGCGCCAGCCGCTCCAGCGCGGCCGCTTCCGGCAACACGGCCATGGGCCAGCAGCTCTGTATTTGTTCCACAAACGGCGCCGCCATGCTGATCAGCAGGAGCACCTGCGGCTTCATCGCCAAGTCCATTTTCATCCCCCATGTTTTAAGTGAGGAAAATTTTCACACATTTAACTTGCTATGTATACGGATAGATATTATCGTATTCCTATCAACAACAAGGAGGCAGACAATGTGGCATGCAATCGCAAGATATGAACTGAAGCAGGGCGGAGCGGGCGCCAAGCTGGCGCTGGTGGTGGGCGGGGCGCTGTACGACGTCGGTCAGTTGGTGGAGGCGGGGGCGCTGGGCGTGGCCGGCAACCAGCCGCGCGTGGCGGCGGACCTGAACGCTGCGCTGGCCGACTGGAGCGCGGCCGCGCCGCTGTTCAGCCAGATGGCGCATGCCTTGCCCGAGCTGCTGCGCGCGGGCCGCGTGGCGGCGCTGCCGCCGCAGTCCTACCGCATTGGCGTGCCGTACACGCCGGGCCGCATCTTCGGCGCCGCGTCCAACTTTTACGAGCACGCCCGCGAAATGGGCACCGAACTGGCACCGCGCGAGGAAAGCGCGCCGTTTTGCTTCATGAAGGCGGAAACCAGCATTACCGCCACCGATACCGACGTGGTCATGCCGGCCGATACGGAGAAGCTGGACTGGGAAGTGGAACTGGGCGTCATCATTGGCAAAACCTGCCGCAACGTCAGCGTGGAAGAGGCATACGACACCATCGCCGGCTACACGGTGTTCAACGACGTCACCGCGCGCGACCTGAACCGCCGCAGCGACTACCCCTTCAAGCACGACTGGTTCCGCGGCAAAAGCCACGACACTTTCGGCCCCATCGGCCCCTGGGTGGTGCCGCGCGCCTGCATCGAACGTGCGCAAGGCCTGCGCCTGCAGCTCTCTGTGAACGGCGAGATGATGCAGGACGATACCGCCGACGCCATGATCTTCAACATTGCCGAGCAGATCGCCTACCTGTCCGGCATGCTGACGCTGAAGCCGGGCGACCTGCTGGCCACCGGCACGCCGAACGGCGTGGGCATGGGGCGCGGGGTCTACCTGAAACCCGGCGACGAGATGGTGGCGACCATCGAAAGCATCGGCAGCATTCGCAACCGCGTGGTTGCGGCGCCTGCGCGCAAGGAGGCCGCATGAGGTCCCGGCGCCTGCTGCGCCGCGCCGTCACGGCTACGGCCGCCGCTGCCGCCATGGCCGGCGCCGCGCCTGTGCTGGCAGCGGACACGGTGCGCTTCAACCTGGCCTGGCTGCCGCAGGGCAGCACCAGCGGCGTACTGGTGGCCATCGCCAAGGGCTATTACGCCGAGGCGGGGCTGGACGTGAGCGCCACGCGAGGCTACGGCGGCCAGCGCACCGTGAATGAGGTGGACCAGGGCCTGTTCGAGTTCGGCTACGGCGATCCGATCAGCGTGATGCTGAACCGCGCGCAGGGCGGCAAGACCGTCATGGTTGGCGCCATCAACACGCGCTGGCCTGCGGCGCTGTGCTACGTCGAAAAGCCGAACCGCAAGATCAAGACCATCGCCGACCTGAAAGGCCTGGTCATCGGAGGCGGCGCCGCATCGCCGCTGCACAACGTCATTCCGGCCTGGCTGGCGGCCAATAACCTGCCGCCGGAGCACGTAAAGCTGCTGCGCCTTGATCCCGCCGTCATCAACACGGCTTTCCTGGACGGCTCGATCGACCTGGCCGAATGCTGGGAAGGCGCCAACAAGCCGGTGCTGGAGCGGATGGCGCAGAAGAACGACATCAGGATCGGCGCGCTGCGCTACCGCGACTTCAAGCTGAACTTGTACGGCAACGGCATCGTCACCAGCGAAAAGCTGATCGCTTCCAATCCGGACCTGGTAAAGCGCTTCGTGGCGGCCACTTACCGGGGCTACGAGTACCAGGCGAAGAACCCGGCCGAGGCAGTGGAGTTGATCGCCCGCCAGCAGAAGCTGATCGACAAGTCCGTGCTGCGCCAGCAGATCGAGGAGACCAGCGAATTGATGCATGCGCCGGAAGCGGGCGCGAAGAAGACCGGCTGGATGCACGACGAGCGCATGCAGGCCACCGCGGACTTCGTGAAGAAAGCTTTCAGCGTGACCGCACCGGTGAAGACGTCCGAAATCTATACCAACCGTTTTGTAGGAGAGTGAGATGGAAAAGCTGCGTCCCAAAAAACTCGGGCACCTGGTGCTGATGGTGCGCGACATCCACAAGTCCGCGCGCTTTTATACGGAAGTGGTGGGCCTGACCGTGTCCGACTGGATCGGCGACCAGATGGTGTTCCTGCGTGCAGGCCAGGACCACCACGACCTGGCGCTGTCGCAAATCCCGCCCGGTTCGCCCGGCATGGACGACCTGCCGCACTATGGCCGTCCCGGCATGGAGCACTTCTCCTATCTGGTGGAAGACCGTGCCGAGATCGACCGCACGGTGGAAGTACTGAAGGCGCACGGCGTGGAGATCGTGCGCGGCATCGGCAAGCACGGCCCGGGCGAGAACCTGTTCCTGGTCTTCAAGGACCCGGACGGCAACAACGTGGAAGTGTATTGCGAAATGACGCAGATTGCCCCAGGCAGCGGGTACGAAGCCAAGGTCTGGGAGCGCACCATCGAGTCCTTCGACCAGTACCGTTTCAAGCATTTCGTGGTGCCGCCGCCGCAGGCGGTGGTGGATGCGAAGTCCGGCAAGAGCTGAGGAGGGCACATGAAACGGACCATGGAAACGGTGCTGTTCTGGGGCGCGTTCGCGCTCCTGTGGGAATACGGCGTGGCGCTGAGCGGCGTGCGCAGCTACCTGATGCCGCCGCTGAGCAAGGTATTGGCGGCGGGCTGGGAGCAGCGCGAGCTGCTGCTGGCCGAATGCTGGGTCACGCTGCTGGAAGTGCTGGCCGGCTTCGCGCTGGCCGTGGTGGGCGGCGTGGTGCTGGGCGTGGCGATCCATTTCAACGGCTTCGCGCGGCGCACGCTGTATCCCTTCATCACGGCGCTGCAAAGCATGCCGAAGATTGCGCTGGCGCCGCTGATGATCGTGTGGTTCGGCTACGGCTTCGCGTCAAAGCTAGCATCCACCTTCCTGTTCGCCTTCTTCCCGCTGGTGATCGCCACCCTGGGCGGACTGTCGGGCATTGCCGCCAACCTGGACGAGCACTTTCGTGCACTGGGCGCGTCGCGCTGGGACACCTTGCTGCGCCTGCAGTTGCCGTCCGCGCTGCCCAGCTTCGTGGACGGCGTGAAGATCGCCATGCCGCTGGCGGTGATCGGCGCCATCGTCGGTGAGTTCATTGGCGCGGAAAAGGGACTGGGACACTTGATGACGCTGGCCACGGCCAACGCCCAGACGGATCTGATGTTTGCCGCCATCCTGGCGATCACGCTGCTGGCCAGTTTGCTGTACTGGGCGGTGGAAGTGGCGTCGCGCGCGGTGTGGTGGAGGGGGAAAGCGGTATGAACCTGAAGATAATGAACAAGCCGGATGAGCTGGCGCAGGCGGCGGCCGGCGCGGCCTGCCAACCGGAAGTCATACGGGTGGCCAATGTGGTGAAGCGCTTTCCGGGCAAGCAGTCGGTCAACGCGCTGGAGGACGTGTCGCTGGCGGTACGCGACCGTGAGTTTGTCTCCATCCTCGGCCCCAGCGGCTGCGGCAAAAGCACCTTGCTGCGCATCGTGGCGGGCCTGGTGCCGCACAGTGAAGGGCTGGTGCAAGTGTGCAACCGCGCCATGGTGCAGCCGGTGCCGGAGATCGGCGTGGTTTTCCAGGCCAGCAATATGCTGCCATGGCTGACCGTGGAGCAGAACATGCTGCTCGGCGCGGAGTTGCGCAAGCTGCCCCGAGAGGCGCTGGCCGCCAAGGTGCGCGAGCTGGTGCGCACGCTGGGCCTGTCCGGTTTCGAGAACAGCTATCCGCACCAGCTGTCGGGCGGCATGCGGCAGCGCGCCTCCATCGGCCAGATCCTGGCGCTGGACCCGAAGATCTTGCTGATGGACGAACCGTTCGGCGCGTTGGACGCCTTGACGCGCGACCTGCTCAACGTGGAGCTGCTGCGCATCTGGCAGGAGCACATGAAGACGGTGCTGCTGGTCACGCACAGCATCCAGGAGGCGGTGTTCCTGTCGGACCGGGTGCTGGTGATGTCCGGTCGTCCGGGCCGCATCATCCACGATATCCGCATCGACCTGCCGCGCCCGCGCAGGCCGGAGCACGTGAAAACCAACCCGCGCTATGGCGAATACATCGCCCAGCTGAGCCAGATCATGGGGGTGTATTGATGCGGCCATTCGAAGGCCTGCCGGCTGCGGAGGCGGCGGTGCTACGAGCCATGGGGCCGGTGTGGGCGGACGACATCAACCGACACCGCAAACAGGTGGTGGAGATCTACACGCCGCTGCTGTCCGCAGCAGACCGTGCCGGCATCACCGTCGATGCGGGGCTGGCTTATGGCGGCCACGCCCGGCAGCGGCTGGACATCTACCGCAGCGCAGCGACGCCGCTGCGCGGCGCGCCGGTAGCGGTATTCGTGCACGGCGGCGCGTTCATGCGGGGCGAGATGAACAGCAATGCCGAAATCTACGGCAACGTTGCGCGCTATCTGGCGCGCCATGGCTACGTGGGGGTGAACCTGGAATACCGGCTGGCGCCCGAAGCGCCATTCCCCGGCGGCGCGGACGACGTGGCGCTGGCAATGGCCTGGCTGCGCACCCATATCGGCGGCTATGGCGGCAATCCCCGCCACATCGTGCTGATCGGGCATTCGGCCGGCGGCGCCCACGCGGCCAGCTACGCGCTGGATATTGGCGGCAGCGGCGGCATTGGAGGCGCAGGCGCGGGCCACGGGCTGGCCGGCCTGGTGCTGGTCAGCGCGCGGCTGCGGGCGGATGCGTTGCCGAGTAACCCGAACGCGGCGGGCGTGCGGGCCTACTGGGGGGACGACGCCGCGCTTTACGAGCAGCGTTCGCCCGTCACCCATGCCTGGCGCCTGGACCTGCCCACGCTGGTCGCCATCGCCGAATATGAGAACCCGCACCTGGACGCTTACGGCGCCGAATTCTTCCACCGCGCGCTGCAGGCCGGCGCGCAGGGACTGCGCTTCGCGCAAGTCCCCGGCCACAACCATACCTCCATCGTCGCCCACCTGGACACGGCGGACCGCAGCTTCGGCCCAGCGCTGATCGACTTCCTCGACAGCACGCGCCCAACTATATAAACAGGAGAGATCACCATGGCAGCACCACGGCTGAGCGGCGCCTTCGCGCCCGCCGTCACCCCTTTCACACCCAGCCTGGAAGTCGACTTCGACGCCTACGCCGCGCACTGCCTCTGGCTGCAGCGGCACGGTGCGGGACTGGCCATCTTCGGCACCAACAGCGAGGCCAACTCGCTGTCGCTGGCAGAACGCATGATGCTGCTGGACCGCCTGAGCGGGCGCGGCATCGACTTGTCCCGCACCTTGCCCGGCACCGGCGGCTGCGCGCTGCCGGATACCGTGGCGCTCAGCCGCCATGCGCTGCTGCACGGCTGCGCCGGCGTGCTGGTGCTGCCGCCATTTTTCTACAAGGGCGTGAGCGACGACGGCCTGTTCGCCTACTACTCGGAACTGATCGAGCGGGTGGCCGATGCGAACCTGCGCCTGTTCCTGTACCACATTCCCGCCTTCTCGGGCGTGCCGATCAGCCTGGGCCTGATCGAGCGCCTGGCCAGGCATTACCCGGATCAGATCGCGGGCGTGAAAGACAGCAATGGCGACTGGGCCAACATCGAAGCCATGCTGCGCAATTTCCCGCAGCTGTCCATCTTTCCCGCTTCCGAGAGCTTCCTCACCCGTGCCATGCCGCTGGGTGCTGCCGGCTGCATCTCCGCCACCATCAACGTCAATCCGGCCGCCATCTCGGCGCTGTGCGCCAATTGGGCGGCGCCGGGCGCCGCAGCGGCGCAGCAGCAGGTGGACCGCATCCGGCAGATCTTCCAGAAGTACCCGATGATCGCTGCGCTGAAATGGGCCATTGGCCATGGGCGCGGCCAGCAGCAGTGGCAGGTGCAGCGTCCGCCGCTGTCGCCGCTGAGTGCGCAGCAGCAGGCGTCGCTGCGGGCCGAGCTGGCGGCCGCCGGCTTCGCCATGGCCGCGCTGGAGCAGCCGTGAGCGCGGCCGTGCAGCGCATCGCGCCGCTGGGACGCTACCCGGCATATTGCCGCGCGGGAGACTTCATCCATGTCTCGGGCATGAGCGCGCGCCAAGCCGACGGCAGCATTGCCGGCGTGCGCCATTTGCCGCAAGGCGGCGTGGTGTTCGACGCGGCGCACCAGACCCGCGTCGTGATCGCCAAGGTGGAGGCGGCGCTGGCGCAGGCGGGCGCCCGCCTTTCCGATTGCGTGGCGGTGACGGCTTACCTGACCGACATGGCGGACTTCCAGGCCTATAACGCCATCTACGCCGAACACTTCAACGGCCGCGCCGCGCGCACCACGGTGGCCGTGCACCAGCTGCCGCATCCGCACATGGTGGTGGAGTTGACGGTGGTGGCCTACAAGCCGCAAGCCGGGGAGGGCGCATGACCGCCGCGCCAAGCCGGGTGGCGGAAGACGCCCTGGACCTGCTGTTCCGCCATGCACGCTCGCACAACGCCTGGCTGCCGCGCGCGGTTGACGACGCGCTGCTGGTGCAGCTGTACCAGCTGGCCAAGCTCTGTCCCACCAGCGTGAATGGCTGCCCGGCGCGCTTCCTGTTCCTGCGCACGGACGAGGCCAAGGCGCGCCTGCTGCCGGCACTTAGCCCCGGTAACGTGGAAAAGGTGCGCAGCGCGCCCGTGGCGGCGGTAATCGCCTACGACACGCGCTTTTACGAACACCTGCCGCAGCTGTTCCCGCACAGCCCCGGCGCAGGCGCCATGTTCGAAGCCAGTGCGGCGCTGGCCGAAGCCACTGCCTTCCGCAACAGCAGCCTGCAGGGGGCCTGGCTGATACTGGCTGCGCGCGCGCTCGGCCTGGACTGCGGTCCGCTGTCCGGCTTCGATGCGGCGGCCGTCAACCGCGAGTTCTTCCCGGACGGCCGCCTCAAGGTCAATTTCGTTTGCAACCTGGGCTACGGCGACCCCGCCGGACTGTTCCCCCGCAGCCCAAGGCTGGATATCGGCCAGGCCTGCACCTTTTTATAGAAACCATGGACATCCTCTTATACATCGCGCTCGGCGCCTGCGCCGGCGTACTGGCCGGGCTGCTTGGCGTCGGCGGCGGCACTGTCATCGTGCCGGTGCTCACCTTCGTCTACACCGCCCATCATTTTCCGCCCGAGTACACGCTGCACCTGGCGCTGGGCACCTCAATGGCGTCCATCCTGTTCACCTCGGTGGCCAGCCTGCGCTCGCACCACAAGCGCGGCGCGGTGGACTGGATGGTGGTGCGGCGGCTCACGCCCGGCATCGTCGCCGGCACACTGGCGGGCGTCTGGCTGGCGGCCGGCATGTCCACCAAGGTGCTGAAGCTGATCTTCGTTTGCTTCGCCTACTTCGTCGCGGCGCAGATGCTGCTGAACATCAAGCCCAAACCCAGCCGGCAGCTGCCAGCAACAGGCGGCATGCTGGCCTCGGGCGGCGCCATCGGCGTGGTGTCGAGCTTCGTCGGCATAGGCGGCGGCACCTTGTCCGTGCCCTTCATGACATGGTGTAATGTACCGCTGCATACCGTGATCGGCACCTCGGCCGCGCTGGGCTTCCCCATCGCCGCCGCCGGCGTGGCGGGTTATGTGCTCAACGGCTGGCGCGTGGCGGCGCTGCCCGAGCACAGCCTGGGCTTTGTCTACCTGCCCGCGCTGGCCGCCATCGCCGTCGCCAGCATGCTGACCGCGCCGCTGGGCGCGCGCATGGCGCACGCGCTGCCGGTGGCCAAGCTGAAGAAACTGTTCGCATGCCTGTTGCTGCTGGTCGGCACCCGGATGCTGGTATCGTTGTTTTGAAAGGATGAATATGCAAGCCCTGTTTCCCTTCCACCTGGCCTTCTTCGTGCGCGACCTGGACGAGGCGCGCGCCTTCTACGGCGGCGTACTCGGTTTTACCGAAGGCCGCAGCACCGAACGCTGGGTCGATTTCGACTGCATGGGCCACCAGCTCTCGCTGCACTTGAAGCCGGATCTGCAGCCGGCCGCCGGCAGCGGCCAGGTGGACGGCGATGCCGTGCCGATTCCGCACTTCGGCATCGTGCTCGACATGCCGCACTGGAACGCGCTGGCCGAACGCGCCCGCGCCGCGCGCCTGAGCTTCGTGGTAGAGCCGCACGTGCGCTTTGTTGGCCAGCCCGGCGAACAGTCCACCATGTTCTTCTGCGACCCGTCCGGCAACGCGCTTGAGTTCAAAGGACTGGCTGCCCTGAACCGCCTGTTCGCGATATAGTGTGGGGCGGACGATATTCACCAAAACAACAAGATCAGAGAACCATGGAAACCATTTCGATGCGGCTTTATCGCATCCTTGCAGACGAAATCATCAACGGCGCCGTGGAACCGGGTGCGAGCCTGGAGGAAAACGCCATTTCCGAGCGCTTCAAGGTGTCGCGCACGCCGGTGCGGCAGGCATTCCGCGAACTGGCCAACGCCGGCCTGATCGAACTGCGGCCGCGCAAGGGCGGCATCGTGGTCAGCATCAGCCTGGAGGAGCTGGCCGATACGCTGGAGGCGCTCGGCGAGCTGGAGGCGCTGTGCTGCCGTATCAGCGCCGAGCGCATGAGCGCGGTGCAGAAGAAGCAGCTCGAGCTGTTCCATTTGCAGGGCGTGGAGTGCATGGAGCACGGCGACGAGGACGGCTACCTGGAGATCAACGCCAAGTTCCACCAGCTGATCTGCACCGGGGCGCACAACCGCAGCCTGGCCGAGAGCATCGACAAGCTGCGCGCCAAGCTGAACCAGTTCCGCGCCGCGCAGGGCGGGGTGGAGCGGCGCCTGGCGCAGTCGCACGATGAGCACGAGGCCATCGTCAATGCGATCCTGGCCTCGGACGCGGAGCGCGCCTACCTCGCCATGCGCAACCACGCCAACCGCCTCAGCGTGCACGTGCTGGAAGTGATACGCGAACGCCAGGCAGGCCATGGAAGCTGACGACCGCCAGCCGCCTGCAACGGACTTGTCGCGGCCGAACATGCCGCTGGCCGACGGCATGCTGCGCCGCCTGAAGCTCAAGCCCTTGCTGATCTTCGACCGCGTGCTGGCCTCGCACTCGATTGCGCGCGCGGCCAAGGAGCTGAACCTCACCCAGCCCGCCGTCACCAAGGCCATCCAGGAACTGGAAGGCGACCTGGGCGTGGAGCTGTTCGAGCGCACCAACCGCGGCGTGGTGCCGACTTGCTACGCCACCCTGCTGGGGGCGCGCGTGAAGTCCGTGATCGCCGAGCTGCGCTACCTGACCGACGAGTTGAACGCGTTCCGCAGCGGCGATTCCGGCCACGTGGTGGTCGGCACGCTGATCTCCGCCTCGGCGCGGCTGCTGCCGCTGGCCATCTCAAAGCTGAAGGCCGAGCGGCCAGGCATCCTGGTGACGGTGCGGGAAGGCCCGCTGGACCGCCTGTTCCCGGCGCTGGCTACCGGGGAGCTGGACCTGGTGGTGGGCCGGCTGCCGGAAGCGGACTTGCCGCTGGCGCGCATGTACAGCTTCCACCACGCGGAACTGTTCAAGGAGGCGCTGTGCGCGGTGGTGTGGAGCGAGCACCCGCTGGCGCAGCGCACCAGCATCGACCTGCGCGAACTGATGGCCTGGCCCTGGCTGCTGCCGCCGATGGAGTCGCCGGCGCGCATCACCGCCGAGCGCCTGTTTTCGGACGCCGGACTGGCCATGCCGGGCAATATCGTGGAGTCGCTGTCGCTGCTGACCAATATCGGCTTGATGCAGGCCATGCAGGCCATCAACCTGATGCCGCGCGCGGTGGCGCAGCACTTCGCGCAACTGAAGCTGCTGGCGATCCTGGAGATGGGCGACATCGGCGCCTTCGGCCGCATCGGCTACTCGGTGCGCGAAGACCGCGCCAGCACGCCGGCCGCCGCGCGCTTCATCGCCTGCCTGACGCAGGCCGCCGCAGAGCTCTAAGGCACCCCTGGCCGGGCGCGCGCCTGGTCAGCCGCGCTCGATTGCAGGATCAGCCACAGGCTCTGATATTAAAATTAGGCATGTCCAGAGCATAATTATTCATTATATTTTATTGCCAGGTCTTCTTATACTCGTTTCCAAGTTGTACACGAGAACATAGGAGACCGACTTGAAACCTGCATCGCCAGCACTGCTGCGCAACTATGTCGACGGTGAATTCGCCGGCAGCGCGGCCACCTTCGACAACATCAATCCGGTCGACGGCAGCCTGATTAACCGGGTCTGCGAAGCGGACCGTGCCACCGTGGAAGCGGCTGTCGCTGCCGCGCGCCGCGCCCTGCAAGGGCCTTGGGGCGCCATGAGCGTGCAGCAGCGCGCCGCCATGCTGCACAAGGTGGCTGACGGCATCGCCGCCCGTTTCGACGAATTCGTGGCTGCCGAAGTGGCCGACACCGGCCGCCCGGTCGAGCAGGCGCGCCAGCTCGACATCGCACGCGGCATCGCCAACTTCCGCACCTTCGCCGACCTGGCCGCCGGCGCCAACACGGACGCCTTCGAGATGGCCACCGCCGACGGCGCCGGCGCGCTGAATTACACGGTGCGCAAGCCGCTCGGCGTGGTCGGCATCATCGCGCCATGGAACCTGCCGCTGCTGCTGCTGACCTGGAAAGTGGCGCCGGCGCTCGCCTGCGGCAACGCGGTGGTGGCCAAGCCGTCCGAAGAATCGCCGTCCACTGCGACGCTGCTGGCCGAGGTGATGCACGGCGCCGGGGTGCCGCGCGGCGTGTTCAACCTGGTGCACGGCTTCGGCGCCGATTCGGCCGGCCAGTTCCTCACGCAGAGCGCCGGTATCGACGCCATCACCTTCACCGGCGAGTCGCGCACCGGCAGCACCATCATGAAGGCGGTGGCGGACGGCGTGAAGGAGGTGTCCTTTGAGCTGGGCGGCAAGAACGCTGCCGTGGTGTTTGCCGACGCCGACTTCGACGCGGCCGTGGCGGGCGTGATGCGCTCCTCCTTCACCAATTCCGGCCAGGTGTGCCTGTGCTCCGAGCGCGTCTACGTCCAGCGGCCCATCTTCGAGCGCTTTGTCGCCGCCATCAAGGCCCGGGTGGATGCGCTGAAGATCGGCTATCCGGGCGACGAAGGGGTGGACATGGGCCCGCTGATCTCGCACGGCCACCGCGACAAGGTGCTGGGCTACTACCGCCTGGCGCTGCAGGAGGGCGCCACCGTGGTGGCGGGCGGCGGTGTGCCGCATTTCGGCGACGCGCGCGACCGGGGCGCCTACGTGCAGCCTACCGTCTGGACCGGCCTGCCTGACAGCGCACGCTGCGTGACGGAAGAGATTTTCGGCCCGGTGTGCCACATCGCTCCGTTCGACACGGAGGAGGAAGTGGTGCAGCGCGTGAACGCCAGCGACTACGGCCTGGCCTGCGCGCTGTGGACCACCAGCCTGTCGCGCGCGCACCGCGCGGCGCGCCGCATTCACGTCGGCCTGGTGTGGGTCAACACCTGGTACCTGCGCGACCTGCGCACGCCGTTCGGCGGCGTCAAGCTGTCCGGCCTGGGCCGCGAGGGCGGCCGCTATTCGCTCGATTTCTATTCGGATGTTGCCAACATCTGCATCAAACTGTGAGGTCCCACATGAATCGCATCACCGTGCAATCGCCCGCCATCGCGGCGCCGCGCTTCCGCTACAGCCCTTGCGTGCGCATCGGCGGCACCGTCCAGCTGTCCGGCATGATCGCGCTGGACTCGGCCAGCGGCGAACTGG
This sequence comes from Massilia sp. Root351, assembly GCF_001425045.1. GTDB lineage: Bacteria > Pseudomonadota > Gammaproteobacteria > Burkholderiales > Burkholderiaceae_D > Rugamonas. The sequence goes on from NZ_LMDJ01000031.1 coordinate 370,514, forward strand.
TGTCCGGCGGGCCGGGCGCCGAAGCCGCCGCCATCCTGCGCAGCCTGCAGCGCGCGCTGCCGGACTACGGCGTGTCGCTGGACGAGCTGCTCATCGCCCGCATCTACACCACCCGGCTGGACCTGTTCGGCGAGATCAACGCCGCCTGGGAAGCCGTGTTCACTGCCGACACCATCCCTCCGGCGCGCACTTCCATCGGCGTGAGCGCGCTGCCGCTGGGCGCCTCGGTGGAAATCGAGTTCACTTTCGTGCAGGCGGGGCGGGCATGAGCGCGAACATACAACAGGCGGCGGACCTGCTCTGGGACGCGCACCAGTACGGCGAGCCATGCCAGCCGGTGCGCGCGCTGCTCGGCGACGGTGGCGTGGAAGCGGCGTACGCGGTGCAGAAACTGAACACGGACCGCTGGCTGGTGCGCGGCCGGCGCCTGGTGGGACGCAAGATCGGCCTGACCTCGCTGGCGGTGCAGAAGCAGCTGGGCGTCGACCAGCCGGATTTCGGCATGCTGTTCGCCGACATGGCGCTTTGCGACGGCGAGGAAGTGGCCCCGGGCCGCGTGCTGCAGCCCAAGGTGGAAGCGGAAATCGCGCTGGTGCTGGAACGTTCGCTGCCGCATGAGCGCAATACGGTGGCCGACATCCTGCGCGCCACGGCCTATGCCTTGCCGTCGATCGAAATCGTCGGCAGCCGCATCGCCAACTGGGACATCAAGCTGGCCGACACCATCGCCGACAACGCCTCCAGCGGCTTGTTCGTGCTGGGTTCCCGGCCGGTGAAGCTGGACGCCTTCGACGTTGCCGGCTGCGGCATGGTGATGGAGCGGCGCGGCGAGCAGGTGTCGGTCGGTGCGGGCGCCGCCTGCCTGGGCAATCCGCTGCGTGCGGCGATCTGGCTGGCCGACACCATGGCCCGCCTCGGGAGCCCGCTGCAGGCGGGCGACATCGTGATGACCGGCGCGCTGGGTCCGATGTGCGTGGCGCAGGCCGGCGACGTGTTCGAAGCGAATATCGAAGGACTCGGCAGCGTGCGCGCCGCGTTCGGCAGCTAAAAAATGCAACTGGAGACACTCATGTCACTCATGGAAAACACACAACTGGACGACCGGCGCTGGCCGGTGGCCATCATCGGCTCCGGCAATATCGGCACCGACCTGATGATCAAGGTACTGCGCAATGCCAAGCACTTGAAAATGGGGGCCATGGCCGGCATCGACCCCGAATCGGACGGCCTGGCCCGCGCGGCGCGCCTGGGCGTGCCCATCACCCACGAGGGCGTGGCGGGCCTGGCCGCGCTGCCCGGCTTCGACAAGATCAAGCTGGCCTTCGACGCCACGTCGGCCGGCGCCCACGCGGAGCACAACCGCCTGCTGCAATGGCACGGCGTGCGCGTGATCGACCTCACGCCCGCCGCCATCGGCCCCTATGTGGTGCCGGTGGTGAACCTGGAACAGCACCTGCACAGTCCCAACCTGAACATGGTCACCTGCGGCGGCCAGGCCACCATCCCCATCGTGCGCGCCGTGTCGCAGGTGGCGAAGGTGCATTATGCCGAGATCGTGGCGTCCATTGCCAGCAAATCGGCCGGTCCGGGCACGCGCGCCAATATCGACGAGTTCACGGAAACCACTTCCCGCGCCATCGTCTCGGTGGGCGGCGCGGAGCAGGGCAAGGCCATCATCGTGCTCAATCCTGCCGAGCCGCCGCTGATGATGCGCGACACCGTGTTCTGCCTGGCCGACGCCGCCGCCAGCGAGGACGATGTGCGCGCCTCGGTAGAGGCCATGGTGCGGCGTGTGAACGCCTACGTACCCGGCTACCGCCTGAAGCAGCAGGTGCAGTTCGAGCGCATTCCGGCCACGCGCCCGCTGAATATCCCCGGCATCGGCATGATGCACGGCTTGAAGGTGTCGGTATTTATCGAAGTGGAAGGCGCGGCGCACTACCTGCCGGCCTACGCGGGCAACCTGGACATCATGACGTCGGCGGCGCTGGCCACGGCCGAGCAGATTGCCGCCAGCGCGCTGGCGCAGTAAAGGAGCAGACATGAGCAATAACAACCGCAAAGACGGCAAGATCTACGTCTCCGACGTGACCCTGCGCGACGGCATGCATGCCATCCGCCACCAGTATTCGCTGGAGCAGGCGGTCGCCATCGCCAGGGCGCTGGACGCGGCCAGGGTGGACAGCATAGAAATCGCCCACGGCGACGGCCTGCGCGGCTCCAGCTTCAACTACGGCTTCGGCGCCCACACCGACCTGGAATGGATAGAAGCGGTGGCCGATGTCCTGCAGCACGCCCGCATCGCCACGCTGCTGCTGCCCGGCATCGGTACCGTGCACGACCTGGACGCTGCCTACAGCGCCGGCGCGCGCATCGTGCGCATTGCCACCCACTGCACCGAGGCCGACATCTCGCGCCAGCACATCGAGCATGCGCGCAAGCTGGGCATGGATACCGTGGGCTTCCTGATGATGTCGCACATGACCACGCCGCAGGCGCTGGCGCGCCAGGCCAAGCTGATGGAGTCTTACGGTGCGCAGTGCGTGTACGTGGTCGATTCCGGCGGCGCGCTGTCGATGACCGACGTGGCAGAGCGCTTCTGGGCCTTCAAGGACACGCTGCGCCCCGAAACCCAGACCGGCATGCACGCCCACCACAACCTGTCGCTGGGCGTGGCCAACTCCATCGTGGCGCTGGAAAACGGCTGCGACCGGATCGACGCCTCGCTGGCCGGCATGGGCGCGGGCGCCGGCAACGCGCCGCTGGAAGTGTTCATCGCCGCCGTGGACCGCATGGGCTGGCAGCATGGCACCGACTTGTTCGCGCTGATGAACGCGGCCGACGACCTGGTGCGCCCGCTGCAGGACCGCCCGGTGCGGGTGGACCGCGAAACCCTGGCGCTGGGCTATGCCGGCGTGTATTCGAGTTTCCTGCGCCACGCCGAGGCGGCTGCCGCGCGCTACGGCGTACCGGCCATCGACATCCTGGTGGAGCTGGGCAAGCGCCGCATGGTGGGCGGGCAGGAGGACATGATCGTGGATGTCGCGCTGGACCTGCTGCGCCGTGGCGGCCAGGAGGTGGCGGCATGAGCGGCGCGGCAGAAATGCTGCGCGGCGCGGACTGGCAGGGCGTGCGCGCCGGCCTGGTCGCCGGGCTGGCTGCCACGCTGGACGATGCTGCCCGCCTGCGCCGGGAGACCGACCCGCTGGCGCCGGTGCACGGCTTCACGCTGGCACAGGCTTACGAGATCCAGCGTGCCTCCATCGCGCTGCGCCACGGGCGCGGCGAACAGCCGGTGGGCGTGAAGCTGGGCTTTACCAGCCGCGCGAAGATGGTGCAGATGGGGGTGGACAGCCTGATCTGGGGCCTGCTGACGGACGCCATGCTGTACGAGGAGGGCGCCACGGTGCCGCTGGAGCACTTCATCCACCCGCGCGTGGAGCCGGAGCTGTGCTTTCTCACCAGCCGCGCCATCGACCGGCCGCTGACCTTGCTGGAGGCCGCAGGCTACCTGGCCGGGGTGGCGCCGGCCATGGAAATCATCGATTCGCGCTTCCGCAATTTCAAGTTCAACCTGGAAGACGTGGTCGCGGACAACTGCTCGTCGGCCGGCGTGGTGGTGGGCGAGTTCTCGCCGGATGTGGGCAACCTGGCCAACCGGGGCGTCACGATGCGCTTTAACGGCCGTCCGGTGGCCATGGGCAGCACCGGCGCCATCCTGGGCAACCCGCTGCGCAGCGTGGTGCAGGCCAGCCGCCTGGCCAGCGCCGCTGGCTTGACGCTGCCCGCCGGTTCGCTGATCATGGCAGGCGCCGCCACGGCGGCCGAGGCGCTGGCGCCCGCGCTGCACGTAAGCGTGGAAATCGGCGGCCTTGGCCGCGCGGAATTCTCGACCGGAGGCGCAGCATGAGCCATGGCACGAATCACGGCACCGCCACCCAGGCACACCTGGTCGAGGGCAAGGCGCGCCCGCGCGGCAAGTTCCCGCACCTGAAGCGCGCAGGCGATTTCCTGTTCGTGTCCGGCACCAGTTCGCGCCGGCCCGACAATAGCCTGGCCGGCGTGGAAGTGGACGCCATGGGCACCACCCGGCTCGACATCCGCGTGCAGACCCGCGCGGTGATCGAGAACATGCGCGACATCCTGGCCAGCGCCGGGGCAGGGCTGGACGACATCGTCGAAATCAGCACCTTCCTGGTCAACATGAACGATTTCGGCGGCTATAACGATATCTACGGCGAGTACTTCGACTACGACGGCCCCACCCGCACCACGGTGGCGGTGCACCAGCTGCCGCACCCGCACCTGCTGATCGAAATCAAAGCCATCGCCTACAAGCCTGCATAATGGACGCAACCATGTACAAATACGGCAAACCATTCAATTTCCAGCAGTGGATCGCGGAGCACGCGCACCTGCTCAAGCCTCCCGTCGGCAACCAGCAAGTGTGGCAGGACGCGGACTTCATCGTCACCGTGGTCGGCGGCCCTAACCAGCGCACCGACTACCATGACGATCCGCTGGAGGAGTTCTTCTACCAGTTCAAGGGCAACGCCTACCTGAACATCATGGACGGCGGCCGAATCGAGCGCATCGAGCTGAAAGAAGGCGACATCTTCCTGCTGCCGCCGCATGTGCGCCATTCGCCGCAGCGCCCCGAGGCGGGCAGCCTGTGCCTGGTGATCGAACGCCAGCGGCCGCAGGGCATGCTGGACGCCTTCGAGTGGTACTGCCTGTCGTGCAACCACCTGGTGCACCGCGTGGAGACGCAGCTGCAGAGCATCGTCAAGGACCTGCCGCCGCTGTTCGAGCGCTTCTACGGCGACGCCAGCCTGCGCGTATGCCCGCAGTGCGGCGAAGTCCACCCCGGCAAGCTGGGGGCCAAATGACGCAAGCGAACCAGGTAATCGACATCCACAGCCACTTCTTCCCGCCCATCACGCAAGCCGAAGCGGCCGCGCTGGACAAGCACAAGGCGCCCTGGCTGCGCGTGGAGGACAACGGCCACGGCATGATCATGACCGGCGACCAGCCCTTCCGGCCGGTGTATTCGGCGCTGTGGGACCCGGCGCGCCGGGTCGAGGAAATGGACCGCTCCGGCGTGGACGTCCAGCTGATGTGCGCCACGCCCGTGATGTTCGGCTACAGCTACCCGATCGGCCTGGCGCTGCCGTGGGCCGAGCGCATGAACGACTACGCGCTGGAGCTGTGTGCGCACAATCCGCAGCGGCTCAAGGCGCTGGCGCAGGTGCCGCTGCAGGACATCGACGCGGCCTGCCGCGAAGCGAGCCGCGCCAAGGCCAACGGCCATGTGGGGGTCCAGATCGGCAACCACCTGGGCAACCTGGACCTGGACGACGAGGGCTTGCTGCGCTTCCTCGCCCATTGCGCGCACGATGGCATTCCGCTGCTGGTGCACCCGTGGGACATGATGGGCGGCGACGCGCGCATGAAGAAATGGATGCTGCCCTGGCTGGTGGCCATGCCGGCCGAGACCCAGCTGGGCATCCTGTCGCTGATCATGTCCGGCGCCTTCGAGCGCTTGCCCGAGTCGCTGAAGATCTGCTTCGCCCACGGCGGCGGCAGCTTCGCCTTCCTGCTGGGCCGCGTGGAAAACGCCTGGCACCAGCGCGACATCGTGCGCGAAAACTGCCCGCAGCCGCCGTCGTCCTACGTCAAGCGCTTCTACGTGGACTCGGCCGTGTTCGACCAGCGCGCCCTGGGCCTGCTGGTGGACGTGATGGGCGAGCAGCGCGTGATGCTCGGCTCGGACTACCCCTATCCCTTGGGCGAGCAGGAGGTCGGCAAGCTGATACGCGATTCCGATTTCAGCGCGCAGCGCAGGGCCAGGCTCCTGGGCGGCAACGCCAGCGAGTTCTTCGGCATCTGACCCTACACCCCACAAGAGCCGCGCGCACCCTGCGCCAAGCGGCCAACTGGAGACACACATGACACACCCTGACAGCGGCTTCGCCGCGATCGCCGCGCGCGAGGACGGTTTGCAGCGCGGCCTGACCAGCGGCCAGATGTCGATGATCGCCATCGGCGGCGCCATCGGCACCGGCCTGTTCCTCGGCAGCGGTTTCGCCATCGGCTTTGCCGGTCCCAGTGTGCTGGTCAGCTACGCCATCGGCGCGCTGATCGCCATCCTGCTGATCGGCTGCCTGGCCGAGATGACCGTGGCCCACCCCACCGCCGGCTCCTTCGGCGCCTACGCCGAGCACTATGTCAGCCCCTGGGCCGGCTTCGCGGTGCGCTATGCCTACTGGGCCTCCATCGTGCTGGCGGTGGGCACGGAGGTCACGGCGGTGGCGCTGTACATGCAGTACTGGTTCCCCGGCACGCCGGCGTGGATGTGGATCGCGCTGTTTTCGGCCGCGCTGGTGTTCGTCAACGCCATGAGCGTGGACGTGTTCGGCAACGTCGAGTACCTGTTCTCGACCATCAAGATCGCCGCCATCGTCGCCTTCATCGTCATCGGCTCCTGGCTGGTGTACGCGGCGCCGGCGGCGGGGCCGATCGGCTTCAAGAACTACCTGCAGCACCAGGGCTTCTTCCCCAACGGCGGCGCCGGCATGTGGACCGGGGTGATCGTCTCCATCTTCAGCTACCTCGGCATCGAGATGGTGGCGGTGGCGGCCGGCGAGGCGAAAGACCCGCAGCGCGCCATCACCGGGGCGTTCAAGGCGGCCATGCTGCGCCTGGTGGTGTTCTACATGCTCACGCTGGGCCTGATGCTGGCCATCGTGCCGTGGACGGCGGCGGGCAACGGCCACAGTCCCTTCGTGATGGCGATGGAAGCGCTGCACGTGCCCGGCGCGGCGGGACTGATCAACTTCGTGATCCTGGTGGCGGCGCTGTCGGCCATGAACAGCCAGCTGTACATCACCACCCGCACCATGTTCAGCCTGTCGCGCGCAGGCCAGGCGCCGGAGCGCTTCGGGCGCCTGAGCAAGCGCGGCGTGCCGGTAGCGGCGCTGTCGCTGTCGTGCGCCGGCATCGCCATCGCGGCGGCGCTCAGCGTGCTGTATCCGAAGGGCTCCTTCATGCTGATGATGGCCATCTCCATGTTTGGCGCCATGTTCACCTGGCTGATGATCTTCGTCACCCACTACTGCTTCCGGCGCCGCTGGGGCAGGGAAGGGCAGCCCAGGCTGGCCTTCCGCATGTGGGCCTTCCCCTGGCTCACCTTGCTGGGTGCGGCGCTGATGCTGGCCATTATGGCAACCACCGCCTTCACCCGCGAGTTTGAAATGACCTTGCTCACCGGCGTGCCCTTCATGCTGGCCCTGAGCGCCCTGTATTACCTGCGCTACCGCAAGCGCTGATCCCTGCTCCAGCCGCGCCTTGGCCGCAGCCTTGCGGCGGCCCTTGCACGCCCCGTTCTGGAATAAAGAACTGGAATAGCTGGAGCCGAATTATTCATTTTCGCTTATTGCAACACCTCTGCATACTAGATTCATCGATAGGAGCAACTGTAATGAAATTGACCAAGCAAGACTGCATCGACCTCGATGCCCGCGACCAGCTGGCCGCGTACCGCAGCAAGTTCACCCTGCCGGAGGGCGAGGTTTACCTGGACGGCAATTCCCTGGGCGCCATGCCCGCCAGCCTGCCGGCCCGCATGCAGGAAGCCGTGGCCAGGGAATGGGGCCAGGGCCTGATCCGCTCCTGGAACGACGCCGGCTGGATCGACCTGCCGCAGCGCGTGGCGGCCAAGGTAGCGCCGCTGATCGGCGCCGGCGCCGACGAAGTGATGGTGGGCGACTCCACCTCCGTGAACCTGTTCAAGGCGCTGGCCGCCGCGCTGCGCATCAACAGCGGCCGCACGGTGATCCTCACCGAAAAGGGCAACTTCCCCACCGACCTGTATATCGCCCAGGGCGTGGCGGAGCTGTTCGGCAGCGAGATCCGTTACGTGGATTCGGACGCCTCGGCCATCGCAGACGCGCTGGACGACAGTGTGGCCGTGCTGATGCTGACCCACGTGAACTACCGCAGCGGCGCCGTCTACGACATGGCCGCGCTGACCCGCAAGGCGCAGGCCGTGGGCGCGCTGGTGATCTGGGACCTGGCGCACAGCGCCGGCGCGCTGCACGTGGAGCTGGACGAGGTCAACGCCGACTTCGCGGTCGGCTGCGGCTACAAATATCTGAACGGCGGCCCCGGCGCACCGGCCTTCGTGTACGCCGCGCGGCGCCATCTGGAGCAGGTGCGCCAGCCGCTGTCCGGCTGGCACGGCCACCAGAAACCGTTCGACTTCGTGCAGCAGTACCAGCCCGCGCCCGGCATCAACCGCATGCAGTGCGGCACGCCGCCGCTGTTGTCCATGCTGGCGCTGGACGCGGCGCTGGATGTCTTCAGCGGCATCGACATGCAGCAGCTGCGCAACAAGAGCAAGGCGCTGGGCGACCTGTTCATCCGCCTGGTGGACGCGCGGCTGTCCGAGTACGGCTTTGGCATCGGTTCGCCGCGCGACTGCAACCAGCGCGGCAGCCAGGTGGCGCTCACCCATCCGCAAGGCTACGCCATCGTGCAGGCGCTGATCGCGCGCGGCATCACCGGCGACTTCCGCATGCCCGACATCCTGCGCTTCGGCTTCGCGCCGCTGTATGTGCGCTATATCGACGTCCATCACACGGTGGACACCCTGCAACAGATCATGGCCAGTGGAGAGTGGAACCAGGAGAAATTCTTGACCAAAAAAGCAGTGACGTGAGTTTTTTAGCTTGCCCTTGATACAAAATATAAAACGAGGAGACAAAGATGCAACTGAAAGCAACGGGAGTGGCAGTACTGGCGGCGCTGTCCGCCATGGCGGCCGGCGCGCAGCGGGCCGAGGCCAGCAACGTGACGATATCGGGCGTCATCGACATCAACGTGGAGCGGCTGTCCACGCCCAAGGAAAGCGTGACGCGCGTTTCCAGCGGCGGCTTGAGCAACTCGCGCCTGGAGTTCAGCGCGACGGAGGACCTGGGGAACGGCAACCAGGCCTTCTTCCTGCACCAGATGCAGCTGGCGGCCGACACCGGCGGCGGCCCGACCCCGCGCGAAACCTACGTGGGCATGCGCGGCAAATGGGGCCAGTTTGCGCTGGGCCGCCAGAACACGCCGTCCTACTGGATCGTCGGTTACGCGGACCCCAGCTGGTCGGGCGACTACAGCCGGGTGAGCAACAACCAGTATTTCTACGCCCCGTGGCGCGAAAGCAATGCCATCTCCTACAACACGCCGGTACTCGGCGGTTTCAAGGGCCGCTTCATGGTCACCACCGGGCAGGAAACGGCGGACCACAACGGCCGTGTCATCAGCACCGGCGTGGAGTACCGCAGCGGTCCGCTGTACCTGGGCTTCGTGTCCGACCACAAGGACATCAGGAACATCGCCAGCCCGAAGATGGAAAGCTCGCGCGACAACTACCTTTCCGCCACTTACCGCTTCGGCAGCGTGGAGCCGACCTTCATTTACCACACCTACAACGGCTACTACGCCTATCCGCCCTACGTGGGCTTCCAGACCCGGGGCTGGGACATGCAAGTGGGCGCGCGCTGGAAGAGCGGCGGCCCGCACGGCGCCTACATCAGCGTGGTGCGCCGCCACGACGACGTGGGCAGGGACCTGACCGACGCCAACAGCTTCCTGGCCGGCTACAACTACCGCTTCTCCAAGCGCACCGACGTGTATATCAACCATGGCCGCGTCATCACCAAGGGCAATCCGAAAGTGCCGTACCCGCTCACCTTCAACTACAACGGCAGCGCCAACCCCGAACGCGGTACGCAAGTGGGCCTGCGCCACTCGTTCTGATCTCCGACTAACCTGAATAGAAAGCCCACGCTATGAAGACGAAGTTTTTGCCCCGCCTGACCATCACCCTGTGCGCCGCCGCCGTTGCCGGCAGCGTACTGGCCCAGCAGCCGCGCAGCGGCGCCAACCTGAACGCGCCGGACGCACCCGGCCCGAACACCAAGGAGATCAAGCTGCTGCCCGGCGAACCGCCGCTGCCGGCGCCCGGCTCATGGGGCTACGATGAAAAGACCGGCAAGTTCAAGAGCCCGGACATGACGCCGGACGTATACGGCGCGCACCCGGTGGCGGGCAGCCTGAGCTACCTGGACCAGAACCAGTACGCCAAGAACGTGAAGCTGGAAGGCTTCATTCCCGAGGTGGCGGGCGCCGGCCACAGCTGGCAGGCCACACTGGACTGGGAAGGCCGGCGCTATCTGTACGACTACGAGACCTGGATGTACAACCTGTTCGACATCACCGATCCGAAGAACGTAAAGGTGGTGCAGAAGAAGACCTTCAAGACCAAGGAAGGCGAGCACCAGTTCGGCCCCTTCAACGTGAAGTTCAACAAGAAACTGAACAAGATGATCGCGGTGCAGTGCTACGAGATTTCGCGCTACGGCCTGATCTGGAACAAGTACACCAATCCCGAGCAGGTGGAGAACGCGCGCAAGAAACCGATGCTGCGCGGCTTCCGCATCTACGAGGTGACCAGCCCGCAGTGGACCGACTGGAAGCTGCTGTCCGAGACCGCGCTGGACGAAAGCCACTCGGCCAAGGATCCGGTGCAGGAAGGCTCCGGCTGCCAGGACGTGCCGGTGTATAACGGCGATCAATACCTGTTCGTGGCCGGCGCGCCGGACAACAGCTTCGCCAACACCGAGTACAAGACTTATCTGCACGCCGGTGCGCAGCTGGTGTACGACGTGTCCGACCCCGCCAAGCCGAAACGCCTGTCGATGTGGTGGGCGCCGGGTTCCCGCGTGGGCGAGGAAGAGGAATATAAGAAGAACCCGCGCGCCGGCAACAAGACTTCGTGGATGGGCGCGCGCATGCCGCTGTTCATTCCCAAGCCGGTGGAGCAGGGCGGCAAGTACGGTTACGCGGCAATGGGCGGCTTCGGTTTCTACGTGATCGATATTTCCGATCCGAAGAACATGAAGCAGGTGGCGCATATCGACATGCCGGTGAGCGTGACCGGCACCGAGGGCGACAACATCGACGTGACCAAGGTGGAATCGACCGGCATGGTCTACTACAGCGGCTACCCGATGTCCGAGGACTGCTACGAGCCGCTGAAGGCGATCTACTCGATCGACGTGCGCGACCCGCTGCGGCCGAAGATCGTCAACGTGCTGCCGACGCCGACTCCGCCGAAGGAGGCGCCGTTTACCGACTACTGCCAGCGGCGCGGCAGCTTCGGTCCGAAGCGCAGCGGCTACACGGCGATCCAGCCGGGCACGCCGAGCCCGCGCTACATGCCGTACTCGTACTACAACGCCGGCCTGCAGATCTTTGACGTGAAAGACCCGCTGAAACCGGTCATTGCGGGCTACTTCGTGCCGAAGATGGTCGATGCCGGGAAGAAGACCACCGATGGCCAGACGCTCTCCATCCGCGCGCTGCCCAACCCGGTTCACAGCATCTTCGTAGAGTGGGACCGCAACCTGGTGTGGGTGTTCTCGAACCACGGCATTTACACGGTGTCCACCGAACTGCTGGGCAAGCCGGTATTCGGCATGCCGCCTAAGAAGTAGTCCCCCCCCCCCCGCGCTGCCCCTGCCTCCGTTGCCGACAGCGGCAGGGGCAGCGCTCAACTTTCCCCAATTTCCCATGTTCGCTACCCTGCGCGGCCGGCTGATCGGCCTGTGCGTGTCCATCGTCGTGCTGGCCATGCTGGCCGTGGTGGCCGCCAACTATTTCACCACCCGCAGCCGCATGGCCGCGTCGCTGGACAATCAGATGCGCCAGCTGGCTGCAAGCCAGGCGGCCGGCATTGGCGAATGGGTCGGCTCGCGCCGCGCCATCGTGGCATCCCTGCGCGTCGCTGCCGCGAGCGCCGACCCCGTGCCGGTGCTGAAGGCCGCCGCGCTGGCCGGCGGCTTCGACAACGCTTACATAGGCTACGCGGACAAGCGCCTCGCCTCGTCGCGCGATGAAGCCGCGCCGCCCGGCTACGATCCCACCGCGCGGCCCTGGTACCAGCTGCCGGTGGCGGCGGGCGCGCCCATCGTCACCGCGCCCTACGTGGACGCGGGACGCGGCCAGCTGGTGGTCACTTTCGCCGAAGCGGCGCTGTTGCCTGGTGGCGGCGATGCGCGCGGCCAGGCCTTGCAAGCCGTGCTGGCGGCGGACGTGGCGCTCACCGCCGTGGTGCGCCAGGTGCGCGCGCTCCATCCCACACCCAACAGCTATGCCTTTCTGGCCGACAGCGACGGCCGCCTGATCGCCCATCCGGACGCCAGCCTGGCCATGCGCCCGCTGGCGGCACTGGGCGCCGGCCTGGAACCCGGCTTGCCGGGGCGCGCCGGCGGCGTGTCCGCCCGCCTCGGCGGACGCGATACGCTGCTGCACGCCGCCGCCATTCCCGGTACCGGCTGGACCCTGGTGCTGGTGCTGGACCGCGCGGACGCTGCGCAGGATCTCGACGCGCTGCTGCGCAGCTCGGCCGCCGCCTCGCTGCTCGCTGCCGCCGCCGCGTCCATGCTGCTGCCGCTGCTCATCAGGCGCATGCTGCGCCGCCTGCAGCAAGTGCGCGATGCGCTGATCGGCATTGCTGACGGTGAAGGCGACGTGACGCGCCGCCTGGATGAAAGCGGCAGCGACGAGCTGGCGGCGATCGCGCGCGCCTTCAACCGTTTCGCCGGCAAGATCGGCAGCGTGCTGCTGCACATCCGCGCCGCCAGCGAGGAGGTGCGGCGGACCGCCGCCGAAATCGCCGGCGGCAACAACGACCTGTCCTCGCGCACCGAAGTGCAGGCGGCCTCGCTGCAGCAAACGGCCGGCGCCATGCAGACGCTGACCGGCGCGGTGCGGCAAAACACGGACAACGCGCGCCAGGCCGACCAGCTGGCGCGCCGCGCCTCCGAGGTGGCGGCGCGGGGCGGCGAGGCGGTAGCCCAGGTGGTCGATACCATGGGCTCGATCAACGAGTCCTCGCGCAGGATCGTGGACATCATCGCCGTCATCGACGGCATCGCCTTCCAGACCAACATCCTGGCGCTGAACGCGGCCGTGGAAGCGGCGCGGGCCGGCGAGGACGGGCGCGGCTTCGCGGTGGTGGCGGCCGAAGTGCGCAATTTGGCCCAGCGTTCCGCAGCCGCCGCGCAGGAGATCAAGGCCCTGATCGGCGACTCGGTCGGCAAGGTCGGCAGCGGCGCCAGGCTGGTGGACCAGGCTGGCGCCACGATGCAGGACATCGTCGCCAGCATCCAGCGCGTGGCCGGCATCATGAGCGAAATTACGCAGGCCAGCCTGGAGCAGAGCACCGGCCTGGAGCAGATCCATGCCGCCATTGTGCTGATCGATGGCCTGACGCAGCAGAACGTGGCGCTGGTGGAGGAAGCCGCCGCCGCCGCCGATGCGCTGAGTGAGCGCGCCCAGGGCCTGGCCCGCGCCGTCAGCGTGTTCAAGCTCGATGGCCAGCGCGCCACGCACGGTTGAGCTGGCTGCCGGCGCTTGGCATGCCAGTTTGTGATTTAATTAATTTTATTTTAATAAAATTAATTATAAGGGTATTAATATGAAAGCGAAAAAGCTGGTCGGGTTGATGCTGATATTGGGCTTTTCCTGTTTGTCAGTAGTAAATGTTCATGCTGCTACGGCAAAATCAGAATTAAACAAGTTCAAAATGGAGATCATCGATCTGAATTTGTCGGACGGCATCGTTCCTTCTATTACGTTCAGTCAAGCCCAAGGGAATGTCGCCCAGGCTGGCTATGCTGTGTCAGGCAGGGGAGCCGATGCGACGGAGTTCATCTCCGGATTCGGTTCCGTTGGACGGGAATATGGGGGCGGCAGCGTCAGCAGCATGGTATCGGCCGCCGGTCTGGCCACCCAGGCCTACGCGCCGGGCGCCGATTTATGGTTCCAGGCAAGCAGCAGCTGGCGTGGCGATTTCATACTGTCGCCGAACACCGCGGTCATTTTTACGGCGTGGGCAGAGGTAGGCTCGGCATTGGAGGGCGGCCATATTGCGCAAGGACAGGCCAGCATGGAGGGCCGGCTTACCGGGGGACCAGGCTTCGGCGATCGGCTGTCGACCAGTTTTGCGCTGCCCAGCGATTACGCCGAAGGCGTTTTGTTCGGGGAGCTGCATAGTGGCGCCAGCGAGGCAGCGGGCTCGGTGTCCCTCTGGTCGGCAGCGTACGCGTCGGTCGAGGCCATGCCGCCGGTGCCCGAGCCTGGCACCGGCGCGATGCTGGCGGCAGGGCTGGCGCTTTTGGCTGCCGTAGCGCTGCGGCAGCGCCGCGCGAGGCGGGTGAGCGGGGCGGCGCTGCTGGCCACCATGACCTTGGTAGGCGGAAACGCAACGGCGGCAGGAGGCGGGATGGTGGATTTGTCCGCATGGCGCTATGCGCTGATTGATCTGGCGCCACAGGATGGCATTTCACCCAGCATCGTGATTTCCGAACTGAGCAATGGTCTCAGTTATCGCAGCAACATCCTGTACCAATCCGGCTCCGAGCAGACGTGGGGCTCGCTGCCGTTGAGCTGGACGGGCCCGGGCGGCAGTGCCTCGGCGGTCAGTTCCGCCTCAGGCATGGCGCTGGCGGTGCACACGACAGGCCCGCGTGCCAGTGCAAGCGGGGAGCGCAACTATGAATTCAGTTTGTCGCCGAATACAGCGCTCCAGCTGTATCTGGACGGCCGCGCCAGCGCTGACTGGGACGACGCAACCACGGTGCAGGTCTCTGCCTCCATGCGGGCCCGGCTGGATTCCACGCATGCCGACGGGTTCACGGTCGATAGCATGACGCTGACCGTGCCTGGCAGCCGCGACTTTGTGTTGTTCGGCTCGCTCGCCTCGAAGGGCGAGCAGGCAAGCGGCATTATCTCGCTGGATGCATTGGCCTTCGCCTGGCCCACCCCTTTGCCGGCCGTGCCCGAGCCTGGAAGCTACGCGATGCTGCTGGCAGGGCTGGGCATAGTGGGGGCGAGCTGCCGGCGCAGGCGCTATCCTGGCTAGCCGCCGCGTGAGCGAGGCGCTGTCCGAGCCAGCTGAGCGGTCCCCAATTTAAGATCGTGATTTAATTGACCTCCATGTTTTGCGGGTCAATTTGTTGCGTTCATAAATGATTTATCAGGGGACATTATGATTAATCTGAAATGCACTAAGACGCTGGTGGTTGGCGCCTTACTGGCCGTTACCAGCCTTTCCATGACTCAAGCCAGGGCCGACCGCGCCAAGGCCGAGATCAGCGGTTTTACGATACAGTTGATCGACGTGGACCTGGCCGACGGCGTTAGCCCGAGCTTTGCTTTCCTGTCGCAATCCCAGCACGCCTATTACAGCCTGGTGCGGGACGGCATAATCGACGCCGATGAGATATACGGCCATGGCAGCGTGGGTCGTAACGACGCCGGAGCAGTCCTTTCCAGTTCCGTCGGCGGCGACGCCCTGTCCAGCACGGTCGATGCCACCGTGGGCGGCACCTCGTTCCTTGCGAGCAGCGACTGGTCCGCCCGGTTTCACCTTTCGCCTGCCACCGCCGTCATCTTCCGCGCATTGACGCGGGTCGATGCGGTGCTGGGGCTGGGGGGCGAGGCCTTGTCCCAGGCGGGCATGAGCGGCGATCTTGTAGACGTGGGCGTCCCCGGCAGCAGCGGCGGCTTCTATAGCTGGCTGGTGGGCAATGGCGCCGCGCCGCCGTCAGCCAGCGAGGGGCTGCTGTACGGCGAGCTGCGGTCCGGCAGCGGCAGCGCGGGGGCCGACGGCTATCTGTCGATGTACACCAGCGCCAGGGTTGTCACCTCGGCGGTCGCCTCGCCGGTGCCCGAGCCGGGCAGCGCCGCCATGCTGCTGGCCGGGCTGGCGGTAGTGGCAGGGCTGGCGCTGCGGCGCCGGCTGGACGGGCCACGGAAAGGGGGGCTGCGGCAACAGGGCAGGCGGGCCAAGCGCTTACGTCTGCAGGCTCCCGGGCTTGCGGCCGCACTGGCGCTGGCCGCCGGCGGTGCAGCGGCGCAAAGCAGCGCTTCCGTCAGCCTGACGCCCTGGCGCTACACGCTCACCGACCTGGCGCCGCTGGACGGCATCGCGCCCAGTATCACGCTGGCGCCGCCGGCCGGTTCGCCGGCATACCAGAGCATCGCGTGGCACGGCCGTCCGTTGGTGGAAGGCGCGGACTGGGAAGGCGAAACCGACGATACCGGCGCGCCCCTTTACTGGGAGCGCGGCGGCAATACGTCTGCCGCCTGGAGCCTGCCGGCTGGCATCGAAGCTGCCGTGTACAGCGAGGGAACGCCGGTGCTGGCGTACGGCAAGCGGGAGTTCTCATTCACCCTGTCGCCCTTTACGCAAGTGTCCTTCTTCCAGGACGGACACCAGGCCAGTTCCGGCCTGCTCGGCGCACCCGGAGCGCGCGCCCGCCTGGCCGTGACGCTGAACGGCTACCCGAGCGGCGCCGCCGGCTGGGACGAATCGGAGCTGGCCGGCGACCAAGGGGAAAGGGATTTCACGCTGTTCGCCGCAGCGGCATCGCAAGGCGCAAGCGTGACCGGCGCCGTGGTGGTCCAGGCCACCAGCTACGTGCTGGTGCCGATACCCGAGCCGGAGCAGTATGCGATGCTGCTGGCCGGACTGGCGCTGCTGTTCGGCGCCGGGCGGTATGGCCGGCGCAACGCTACCGGTCCGGCACCTCTATCATCTCGCGCATGATGTTGAGGAAGACCTGCAGCACGGGCGAGGGATCGTCCTTGCGGTAGGTGGCATACAGCGTGGTGCCCGGCGCCGGCTGCGCCAGCGTGCGGTACACCACGCCCGCGTGCCCGAACTGCCCGGTCGAGGCGGGCAGCAGGCCGATGCCCAGGCCCGCGCGTACCAGGCTAAGCAGGGTCTGCACCTCCACCACCTGCTGGTATACGTGCGGCGTAAAGCCCGCTTCGATGCAGCTCTGGTACAGGTAGGCCGCAAAGCGCGACTGGTCCAGCTTGAATGAAATGAAGCGCTCCTCGGCCAGGTCCTTCAGCGCCACCCGGGTGCGCTTTGCCAGCCGGTGCTGCTGCGGCAGCACCACCGCGATTGCCTCGCTCGACAGCGGCTCGCTGGTCAGCTCCGGGTCGTTCGGCCCCATGCGGTAGAAGCACAGGTCCAGCCTGCGCTCCTTCAGCGCCGCCTGCTGCGCCGCCGGCTGCAGCTCGTGCAGCGTCCATTTCACGTCCGGGTAGCGGTCCTGGAAGATGCGCAGCGCCTGCGGCAGCAGGCCCACCATCAATGAACTGATCATCCCGATTTCCAGCGTACCCCAGTGGCCGCGTCCCGCCTGCCGCGTCAGGTCCACCGCGCGCTCCATCTGCGCGAATACCAGCGCCGCCTGTCCCTTCAGCGCCACACCGGCCGCCGTCAGTTCCACCCGCCGCTGCGTGCGGGTAAACAGCGGCGTGCCCAGTTCCGTCTCGAGCAGCTTGATTTGCTGGCTGAGCGGCGGCTGCGACATGTGCAGCCGGGTGGCGGCGCGGCCGAAGTGCAGTTCCTCGGCCAGGACGGTGAAGTAGCGGAGCAGGCGCAGATCCATATTCCCTCGATATCAATCGGTACTCAAGAATATATTGTACAAATAATTCGGCGCTCACCATACTCATTTCAACAACAAGACTTTGGGAGACGGAGATGCAACTGGATGTCAACGATGAAGTGCGCAACGTGAAGGTGTCGGGAGACACGCCCCTGTTGTGGGTGCTGCGCGACCAGCTGGACCTGACCGGCACCAAGTTCGGCTGCGGCGCGGCGCTGTGCGGCGCCTGCACCGTGCACCTGGACGGCGAACCGGTGCGCTCGTGCAGCACGCCGGTGTCGGCCGCCGTGGGCCGCAAGGTCACCACCATAGAAGGTCTGTCGGAGAAAGGCGACCACCCGCTGCAGCAAGCCTGGCTGCAGGAAGACGTGCCCCAGTGCGGCTATTGCCAGTCCGGCCAGCTGATGTCTGCCGCCGCGCTGCTCAGGCGCAGCCCGAAGCCGAGCGACGACGAAATCACCAATGCCATGTCCGGCAACATCTGCCGCTGCGGCACCTACGAGCGCATCCGCCGCGCCATCCACGTTGCGTCCGCCATGCCGGTCGCCGCCGCGCCAGCCGCGCAGGAGAAGCCATGAACACCCGTCTGCAGGCTGATAACGCCGGCGCCAGCGCACCATCGCGCCGCAACTTCCTCAAATCGGCCGCCGCCCTCGGCGCCGGGCTGGCGGTGGGCTTCGTGGTGCCTGGCGCGGGCGCCGCGCAGGCTGGCGCCGCCGGGCCGCTGTCGCCGAACGCCTTCGTCCGGGTGTTCCCGGACGACACCATCAAGCTGGTGGTGCACAAGCACGATTCCGGCACCGGCACCCGCACCGCCCTCGGCCTGGTGCTGGCCGAAGAGCTGGAAGTGGACCTGGATCAGGTGGAAATCATCACGCCCGAGCACCCCTTCTTCAAGGACTATATGCACCCGCAGTGGCATGTGTTCTCGACCGGCGGCAGCACCAGCGTCATGCTGGAATATGAAACCCTGCGCAAGGCCGGCGCCAGCGCGCGCATGATGCTGGTGCAGGCTGCGGCGAACCGCTGGCAGGTGCCGCTGGCCGAATGCAGCGCGCAGGGCGGCAAGGTGCTGCATGCGCCCACCCGCCGCCAGCTCGGCTACGGCGCCCTGGCCGGCGAAGCTGCGCTGCTTGAGCCGCCCAAGGAACCGGTGCTGAAAGCGCCGCAGGATTTCCGCCTGATCGGAAAGCTCAGCCGCAAGCTCGATGCGCGCGCCAAGGTGACCGGCAAGCAGCGCTACGGCATCGACGTGAAGCTGCCGGGCATGCTGGTGGCGGTCATTCTGCACGCGCCGGTGATCGGCGGCCGCGTCAAGCGCATCGACGCCAGGAAGGCGCTGGCGATGCCGGGCGTGCGGCAGGTGCTGAAGGTGCCCGCGTCGCCGGCCGCTCTGCTGGGCGGCAACCAGGAGGGCGTGGCCGTGCTGGCGGACAGCTACTGGGCCGCCAAGCTTGGGCGCGACGCGCTGCAAGTGCAGTGGAACGACGGCGCTTTCGCGCGCTTCAACAGCAAAGACCTGCCCGCCATCCAGCGCGCCTACCACACCAGGCCGGACGCGCAGCTGGTACGCACCGTCGCGAAGGGCGACGCGGCGCAGGCGCTGAAGCAGGGCGCAAAGGTCTTGAGCGCCGAATACACCATGCCGTACAAGGTGGCGCAGCCGCTGGAGCCCGAGTGCGTGGTGGTGGAGATCAAGGATGGCACAGCCACCTACTGGGGCGGCTTGCAAGTACCCAGCAATGTTCAGGTGGCGGCCAAGGAGGTGGCCGGCATCGCCGAGGACAAGCTGGTGCTGAAGGAGCTCACCGGCGGCGGCAGCTTCGGTGCGCGCGAGTCGCGCCACTGGCTGCTGGAGGCCACCTGGCTGGCCAAGGTCACCGGCAAGCCGGTCAAGCTGATGTACAGCCGCGAGGACGCAACGCGCGGGCTGTTCTACCACGCCGCCAGCTACACCAAGGTGTCCGGCGCGCTGGACGCGCAAGGCCGGCTGACCGCCTTGCAGCTGCGCGCCGTGTCCCCCGCCTCGCCCGAGGAGTGGGAGCCGGGCTACTACGACCGCAAGGACAAGATGGACTACAGCACCACGGAATCCATCAACAAGTGGGACTTCGCCTACCAGCCGGACCACGTGGACGCGGGCTGGGTGCGGCACGAAACCGGCATGCCCACCGGCTGGTACCGCGCCGTGAGCTTCATCCCCAACGTGTTTGCCACCGAGAGCTTCATGGACGAACTGGCGCACGCAGCTGGCAGGGACAGGCTGGCCTTCCGCAAGGAGTACATGAAGGGGCGGCCGCGCCACGTGGCGGTGCTGGAGCAGGCGGCAGCCAGGGCCGGGTGGGGCAAGCCGCTGGCGGCCAACCGGGCGCTGGGGCTGTCCACCAACCAGGCCTATAACAGCTACATCGCCATCGTGGCCGAGGTGGAGAAGGTGGACGGCACGGTGAAGGTGCGCCGCATCACCTGCGTGGCGGACTGCGGCCTGGCGGTGCATCCGGGCAGCGTGCAGGAGCAGCTGTACGGGGGCATCATGTGGGGACTGGGCCACGCGCTGTACGACAAGCTCGACATCGTGAAGGGCCGCGTGGTGCAGGCCAACTTCCACGACTATCCGGTGATGCGCATGTCGGACATGCCGGAGGTGGATATCACCATCGTCCAGGGCGACGTGAACAAGCCCAGCGGGGTGGGAGAACTGTCCAATCCCGGCGTGGCGCCCGCCATCGCCAATGCGCTGTTCGCGCTCACCGGCAAGCGGCAGCGCAGCACGCCGCTCGACTTCTCGGCATAGCGGAGGCGGCCATGAAAAAGCGCCTGGTCATCGCCATCACCGGCGCCAGCGGTGCCATCTACGGGGTGCGCATGCTGGAGGCGCTGGCGCAACTGGACGAATGGGAGAGCCACCTGGTGCTGTCCGCGTCCGGTGCGCTCACCGCCATGCACGAGCTGGACATGGGCAAGGCCCGCATCGAGGCGCTGGCGGACGTGGTGCACAGCGTGAAGGACATCGGCGCCAGCATCGCCAGCGGCTCCTTCCTGTGCGAGGGCATGGTGATCGCGCCGTGCTCCATGCGCACCCTGGCTGCGGTGGCCCACGGCCTGGCGGACAACCTGGTGACGCGGGCGGCGGACGTGATGCTCAAGGAGCGCCGCAGGCTGGTGCTGCTGGCGCGCGAGACGCCGCTCAACCTGGCGCACCTGCGCAACATGACGGCGGTAACGGAACTGGGCGGCATCATCTGCCCCCCGGTGCCCGCGTTCTACAACCGCCCGGTATCGATAGAAGACATTGTGGCCCACACCGTGGGCCGCACGCTGGATCTGTTTGGCGTACCGCACGAAGGGATGGTGCAGCGCTGGCAGGGTATCACTGCATAACAACTCGGAGACAATATGAATCACAATAATATGATGCATAGCACCGGCGCGGCAGGCTTGATCCCGGTGACGATACTGACGGGCTTTCTCGGCTCGGGCAAGACCACGCTGCTGAACTACATCCTGACGGAGAAGCACGGCATGCGCATTGCCGTCATCGAGAACGAGTTCGGCGAGGTGGACGTGGATTCGGACCTGGTGCTGGCCTCGGACGAGGAAATCTTCCAGATGACGAACGGCTGCATCTGCTGCGTGGTGGACGTGCGCAAGGACCTGGTGCGCATCCTGCAGGCGCTGCTGGCCAGGCCGGAGCAGTTTGACCACATCATCGTGGAAACCAGCGGACTGGCCGATCCCACGCCGGTGGCGGCCACCTTCTTCATGGACAACGACGTGGCGCACCGGCTGCGGCTGGACGGCGTTGTCACGCTGGTGGACGCGCTGCACATCGAGCGGCACCTGGACGACCCCGAGCTGGAAGGCGTCGACAACCAGGCGGTGGACCAGATTGTGGCGGCCGACCGCATCATCATCAACAAGACCGACCTGGTGGACGCGGACGTTTTGCCTGCGCTGGAGCTGCGCATGCGCCGCATCAACCAGGGCGCGCAGGTGCTGCGCTCCAGCCACGCGCAGGTGGATCTGAACTTGATACTTGGCATCGGCGGTTTTGATTCGGGCGCCGCGCTGATTGATCCGCATTTCCTGGACGAGCACCATGGCCATGGCAAAGACGGCCACGAATGCAGCGAGCGTTGCGGGCATACCGCCACCGCTGCCGCCGCACCGGAAGGGGTGTGCGGCTTGCCCGGCAACGGCGGCGATGGACGCGGCCACGCGCACGACCCCGCGGTGGAATCGGTCTCGCTGACCTTCTCCGCCCCGTTCGACCGCCGCCAGCTGGACGCCTGGCTGGCGCAGCTGCTGGCCGCGCAGGGCGACGACCTGTTCCGCCTGAAAGGCATCCTGGCCATTGCCGGCGACAGCCGCCGCTACGTGCTGCAAGCCGTGCACCGCGTGCTCGATTTGCGCCCCGCCGACGCATGGCCCTACGGCGAGCCTCACCTGAGCAAATTCGTCTTCATCGGCCGCAATCTGGAGCGCGACACGCTGAAATCGGGTCTGGACTGGTGCCTGGCGCTGCCTCAGCTGCAGACTCCGCCGCAGCCGCAGCTGCAGGAGGCCTGAGATGAGCACCATCAATAATACGCCCCGGCTTGCGCTGCGCAGCATCAGCAAGGTCTATCCGTCGGTGGTCGCCAACGACGGCGTGGACTTGCGCGTCATGCCGGGCGAAATCCACGCGGTGCTGGGCGAAAACGGCGCCGGAAAATCCACGCTGATGAAGATCATCTACGGCGTCACCCAGCCGACGTCGGGCGAAATGCACTGGGAAGGCGAGGCGGTGCGCGTGGCCAGCCCTGCGCATGCGCGCAGCCTGGGCATCGGCATGGTGTTCCAGCACTTCTCCCTGTTCGAAACGCTGACGGTGGTGGAGAACGTGGCGCTGTCCTTGCCCGGCAAGCCGGACCTGGGCGACCTGGCGAGCCGCATCCGCGCGGTTTCGCAGCGCTACGGCCTGCCGGTCGATCCCTGCCGCCTGGCGCACGGCCTGTCGGTCGGCGAGCGGCAACGGGTGGAGATCATCCGCTGCCTGCTGCAGAATCCCAAGCTGCTCATCATGGACGAGCCGACCTCGGTGCTCACGCCGCAGGCGGTGCGCACGCTGTTCAACACCTTGCGCCAGCTGGCGGCCGAAGGCTGCAGCATCCTGTACATCAGCCACAAGCTCGATGAGATCAAGGAGCTGTGCCACCGCGCCACGGTGCTCAGGGCGGGCAAGGTCAGCGGCGGCTGCGTGCCGGCGCAGGAATCGCTGGCGTCGCTGGCGCGCCTGATGATAGGCAAGGAGCTGCCAAAATGCGCGCGCGGCGCCGCCGCAGAGGACGGCGAGGTGCGCCTGAGCGTACAGGCGCTGTCGCAGGAGTCGCTCGATCCCTTCGGCGTGGAGCTGAAGAATATCGGACTGGAGGTCAGGGCGGGTGAAATCGTCGGCATCGCGGGCGTGTCCGGCAACGGCCAGCAGGAGCTGCTGTACGCGCTGTCGGGCGAGGCGCCGCTGAAGGACGCGCAGGCGATCCGCATCTGCGGCGTCGCGGCCGGGCGCATGCCGCCGGGACGCCGCCGTGCGCTCGGCCTGTGCTTCGTGCCGGAAGAGCGGCTGGGGCGGGGCGCCGTGCCGCGCATGTCGCTGGCCCGCAACGGCCTGCTCACCGCGTATGGCAGCGGCCTGCTGAAGTACGGGCTGATACGTTTTGACGCCATGCGCCAGCTGGCGCAAAACTGCATCGAGAAATACAACGTGAAATGCGGCGGGCCGGACGCCCAGGCGCGCTCGCTGTCCGGCGGCAACCTGCAGAAGTTCATCGTGGGCCGCGAGATCATGCAGTGTCCCAAGCTGCTGATCGTGGCGCAGCCCACCTGGGGCGTCGATGTTGGCGCGGCAGCCTTCATTCGCCAGGCACTGCTCGACCTGCGCAGCGCGGGGACGGCGGTGCTGGTGATTTCGGAGGAGCTGGACGAGCTGTTCGAGATTGCCGACCGCATCGCCGTCATCGCGGGCGGGCGCCTGTCGTCCGCCACGCCGGTGCAGCAGACCAGCGTGGAGGAGGTCGGCATGCGCATGAGCGGCGTGTGGGCCGAAGGCGCCGCCGCCGTTGCGGACCCCGGTGCCGCCGTCCATGCCGGTGCGGTCCCGGCCGGAGCGCTGCCCGGCGAGCCGATGGCCGGCGAGCTGTCGCCCTGGGCGCAGAAGACGCACGGGATGCACGGGCCGCACGGGGCACATTCGGCGCGGCCGGCCGGAAAGGAGCGCATCCATGCTGCTTAAACTCGAAGCGCGGCCGGCCGCGTCGGCCCGCATGCGCTACTGCTCGCCGCTGGCTGCGGTGGCGCTGACACTGCTGGCCAGCCTGTTCCTGTTCGCCGCCCTGGGCAAAGACCCGTTCACCGGCTTCAAGGTGTTCTTCCTCAATCCGCTGCGCGACACCTATGCGCTGACCGAATTGCTGCTCAAGGCCACCCCGCTGATGCTGATCGGGATCGGCCTGGCCGTTGGCTACCGCGCCAATGTGTGGAACATCGGCGCCGAGGGCCAGTTCATCATGGGCGCCATCGCCGCCACCGGCGTCGCTTTGCAAGCCGGCGAAGGCGGCCCCCGGACCTGGATCCTGATGCTGGCGGCCGGCGCGCTGGGCGGCGCCCTGTGGGCTGCGGTACCGGCACTGCTGCGCACGCGCTGGCGCGCCAACGAGATCCTGGTCACGCTGATGATGGTCTACATCGCGCAGTTCGCAGCGTCGTGGCTGGTGCACGGCCCGTGGAAAAATCCGGAGGGCTTCAACTTCCCGCAGACCCGCATGTTCGCCGACGGTGCGCTGCTGCCCATCCTGGTCGAGGGCACGCGCCTGAACGCCGCCTTCCTGGTGGCGCTCAGCGCGCTGGCGGTGGGTTACGTGTTCCTGGAGCGCAGTTTCTACGGCTACCAGATGCAGGTGGCCGGCGAGGCCGACGCGGCGGCGCGCTACGCCGGCTATTCGGCCAGCCGCGCCATCTGGATCGGCATGCTGGCCGGCGGCGGCATGGCGGGACTGGCAGGAGTGGCGGAAGTGGCGGGGCCCATGGGCCAGCTCACCGAGTCCATCTCCAGCGGCTACGGCTTCGCCGCCATCATTGTCGCCTTCGTGGGACGGCTGCACCCGGTGGGCATCTGCCTTGCCAGCCTGCTGATGGCGCTGCTGTTCCTGGGCGGTGAACAGGCGCAGCAGTTCATCAACCTGCCGTCTTCCATCTCCAAGGTGTTCCAGGGGATGCTGCTGTTCTTCCTTCTCGGAGCGGACCTGTTCATCGGCTACCGCCTCCGTATCGACCGCAATGCCAGCCTGGGGAAACTGCTATGGAAACCAATCTGATCGCCTCCATGCTGGCTGCCACCATCATCTCCGGAACGCCGCTGATCCTGGTCGCCATGGGCGAGCTGGTGACGGAGAAGGCCGGGGTGCTCAACCTGGGCGCCGAAGGCATGATGTCGATCGGCGCGGTGACTGCCTTCGCGGTTGCCTTCTCCGGCGGCGGCGCGGTGCTGGCCGTGGCGGCCGGCATGGCTGCCGCGTGCGCCATGTCGCTGGTGTTCGGCTTCCTCACGCTGACGATGATGGCCAACCAGGTGGCATCCGGCCTTGCGCTGGCGCTGTTCGGCGTCGGCCTGGCGGCGTTCATCGGCAAGCCGTTCGAATCGACTCCGTTGCCGATGATCGCGCCATTGCCCATCCCCCTGCTGGCGGACATCCCGCTGATCGGGCCGGCGCTGTTCAACCAGCAGTTCATGGTCTATCTGTCCTGGGCGGTGGTGGCGGCGGTGCTGTACTTCCTGTACCGCAGCCGCTGGGGCCTGGTGCTGCGCGCGGTGGGCGAGTCGCCGTCGTCCGCGCACGCCGTGGGCTACCGTGTGATCGCGCTGCGCTATGCCGCAGTGGCCTTCGGCGGCGCCATGGCGGGCATGGGCGGCGCCTTCATGTCGGTGTTCTACACACCGCTGTGGGCCGAAGGCATGGTGGCGGGGCGCGGCTGGATCGCCCTGGCGCTGGTGGTGTTTGCCACGTGGCGGCCGCTGCGCGTGGTGCTCGGCGCCTACCTGTTCGGCGGCGTGATGATCTCGCAGCTGTTCGTGCAAGGCTCGGGCTTGCGGCTGGACGTGCCGCCGCAGCTCATGTCTTCGCTGCCTTATCTGGCAACCATCGCTGTACTGGTTCTGATTTCACGCAACGCCCACACCATCAGGCTGCATTCGCCCGCCTCGCTGGGGCAGCCATTCCGGCCGGACGCCTGAACACTACAATAAAGGAGACCCATCATGCCGTACAAATTCACCCGGGCCAAAGCCGCAGCGCCCATGCTGCTGGCAAGCCTGGCAATGTCCGCGCAGGCGGCAGAGCCCATGAAGACCTGCTTCCTGTATTCGAACCCCATCGGCGAGAGCGGCTGGACCTACCAGCACGAACTGGCGCGCCGCGCGCTGGCCGCCAGCATGGCCGACAAGATCACCACCAAGTACGTGGAAAATGTGGCGGAAGGCCCGGACGCCGAACGCGTGATCCGCAACTTCGTGCAGGAAGGCTGCAAGCTGATCTTCACCCCGTCGTTCGGCTTCATGGAGCCTACCATCAAGGTCGCCAGGCAGGCGCCCAAGGTGATCTTCATGAACGGAACCGGCTACAAGACGGCGCCCAACGTCGGCGCCTACAACGCCCGCTATTACGAGGGCCGCTACCTGGAAGGCGTGCTGGCCGGGCATGTGAGCAAGAAGGGACTGGCCGGCTATGTCAGCGCCTTCCCCATTCCGGAAGTGCTGCAAGGGCTGAACGCGTTCACGCTGGGCATGCGCAGCGTGAACCCCAATGCGCAGGTCAAGCTGATCTGGGTGAACGCCTGGTACGACCCGGGCAAGGAGCGCGAAGCGGCCAACACGCTGGCCACGCTGGGCGTGGACCTGCTGACCTACGACACGTCCTCGGTGGCGGTGGTGACGGCCGGCGAGGAGAAGGGCATTCCGACGGTGGGCTATTACTCGGACATGTCGCGCTTCGGCCCCAAGACCAACCTGACCTCCGTGGTGCAGACCTGGACCGGCTATTACACCAGGGTGATCGAGGACGTGCTGGCCGGACGCTGGAAACCGGCCCAGACGGTAGGCGGCCTGCGCGAAGGCATGATCAAGATGGCGCCGCTGAACGCTTCCGTGCCTGCCGAGGTGCGCGATAAGTTCGCCGCAGTGGAGAAGGATATAGCGGAAGGCCGGCTGCATCCCTTCGCAGGGCCGATCTTCGACCAGGCTGGCAAGCAGCGCGTGGCGGCGGGCCAGGTGCTGGGCGCCGCAGAGCTGGACAAGATGAATTTCCTCGTCAACGGCGTCGACGGTACACCACCGAAATAGGAGAGCACATGAGCAATCTCGTTCTCATCAAGGACGCCCACAGTATCCTGACCGGCGCTGGCGGCGAAGCGGCCCGCAGCGCCGCCAGCGATGTGCGCATCGCCGACGGCGTTATCACTCAGATGGGCAACGGCTTGCGGCCGCAGCCCGGAGAGCGGGTGCTGAACGCGCGCGACTGCGTGATCTATCCCGGCTGGGTGAATACGCACCACCATTTGTTCCAGTCATTGCTGAAGGGCGTCCCGGCGGGCATCAACCTGACGCTCAGCCCATGGCTGCAGGCGGTGCCTTTCATTTACCGGCGCGCCTTCAACGAGGAGCGGCTGCGGCTGGCGGCGCGCATTGGCATCGTGGAGCTGATGCTGTCCGGCTGCACCACCATCGCCGACCACCACTACATCTACTATCCGAACATGGGCTACGACGCTTCCGCCGCGCTGTTCGAGGAGGCGGACAAGCTGGGTGTGCGTTTCATGCTGCAGCGCGGCGGCGGGACCGTCACCCGCAAGCTGGAGGCCGACCGCAGCACCTACGTGGAGCCGGAAACATTGGACGGCATGCTGGCCGACGTGGAACGCGTCGCCAGCCGCTACCACCAGGGCGGGCCGAGGCCGCGCACCAGGGTGGCGCTGGCGCCGACCACCGCCACGGTGTCCGTGGCGCGCGGCGAGTTGCGCGAAGTGGCGCGCGCGGCGCGCCGCATGAAGCTGCCGCTGCACACGCACATGTCGGAAACGGTGAGCTTCCTCGAGCACTGCCGCGCGGAGTTCGGCTGCCTGCCGATCGAATTCCTGGCCGAGCACGAATGGCTGGGGCCGGACGTGTCGCTGGCCCACCTGACGCACCTGGCCGACGCCGAACTGCGCCTGCTGGCGCAATCGGGCACCGGCATGGCGCACTGCCCGCAGAGCAACGCGCGCCTGGCGGACGGCGTGGCGCGGGCGCCGGACTTGCACCGCCTGGGCGGGGCGGTCTCCATCGGCGTGGACGGCGCCGCGTCCAACGAAGCTGCCGACATGCTGAGCGAGGTGCACTTCTGCTGGCTGATGCACCGGGCCCATGCGGGGGCCGCCACCCGGCCCCGGCCGCAAGGCGGCGGCGAGGCGGGCGCGGACAGCGTCTCGGTGGAGCAGGTGGTGAACTGGGCCAGCGAGGGCGGGGCGCGCATGCTGGGCTTCGACGGCGTGGGCACGCTGCAGGTGGGGCAGGCCGCCGACCTGGCCGTGTACGACCTGGATTCGCCGCGCTACTTCGGCCTGCACGACATGGCGATAGGACCGGTGGTGGCTGCCGGCCGTCCGCGG
Source organism: Massilia sp. Root351 (assembly GCF_001425045.1). Taxonomy (GTDB): domain Bacteria; phylum Pseudomonadota; class Gammaproteobacteria; order Burkholderiales; family Burkholderiaceae_D; genus Rugamonas. Next base: position 398,713 of record NZ_LMDJ01000031.1, read on the forward strand.
CTGAAATGGCTGCTGGCAGGCGGCCGGGTGCTGGTGGAGGACGACGCGATTCCGGGCATGGACATGGCGGCGCTGCGCGCCGAAGCCAGCGCCGACGTGCTGCGCCTGATGCAGCAGGTGTGATGGAAGTGTGGCGTGCATCAAAATTCCGTTGACAGCATAAAGCGAATAACGGTATAAATAGTTTTAGTAAGTGGGTAGAAGCGTTCAACTGGATTCCGCAGCGGTGCAATGCCGGCGCGGGGGACAGTGGGAGATTGCCTGCTGGCGGAGTACCCGTCAGTGGCCATTTGTCCTTCGCAAACGCGCCCCTGACAGTCCTCCAGATAAGCGAGGCGCACAGAGCAAGTGCGCTATCCCAACCTGAAGTATTGTGAGGAGATAACCCCATGATCATCGACACCAGCTGCTACCCGACCAACCTGGTCGACCTGGCCTGGCGCCACGATGGCGACCCATTCACCGGCGAACGGCTGATCCAGATGATGGATGGCCCCTACATGGTGAACGGCAAACCACGCCGTATCGACAAGGCCTTCATCCAGCCGCCGCAAGGCAACACCATCTACACCTACACGGACGGCGAAAAGACCGGCACCGAATCGATCGACGCCTACATGGCCTACACGCTGGAGATGGTGCGCAAGTACCCGGACCGGCTGATCGGCTGCTTCGTCTACAACCCGCGCTGCGGCGTGCAGAACGGCGTGGAAGCCATCGAGCGCTACGTGACGGAGTACGGCTTCAAGATGGTGCAGTTCCAGGCCAATATGCACGCCTACCGGCCCGACCGCGCGCTGGACTGGCTGCGTCCCGCGCTGGCCAAGTGCGCCGAGCTGGGTGTGCTGGTCAAGCTGCACACCGGCGACGGCCCGTACAGCATCCCCACCGAATGGGTGCCGATGATGAAGGAGTTCCCGACCGTGAACTTCATCATGGCCCACTTCGGCGTGCAGACCGGCGGCGTGTATTGCTTCGAGCCGTTCCAGCTGGCCATGGACATGCCGAACGTGTACTGCGAATCGGGCTGGTGCCTGCAGTCGCGCATCGTTGAATTCTCCAAGGTCCTGCCCAAGCACAAGATCCTGTATGGCTCGGACACGCCGCCGAACGAGCCGGGCATGTGGCTGCGCCTGCTGGAAGTGCTGTGCTTCGAGCCGCCGCAGGGCCTGAACCTGGACGAGGACACGCTGGAGGACTACCTCGGCAACAACGTGGCCCGCATGGTGGGCCTGGAAACCAGCCCGCCGCCGCGCACCGTGGCCGAAGCCGAGGAACGCCTCGGAATGAAACGTATCAACGACCGCTAACCGGAGCCACACATGATTATCGATACCCATCTGCACCCGACCAACCTGGTAGACGAAGCGTGGCGCCATACCGGCGAGCCGTTCAACGGCGAGCGCATGCTCAAGATGATGGACGGCCCCTACATGATCAACGGCAAGCCGCGCCGCATCGACATGGGCTTCATCCAGCCGCCCCCTGGCAACACCGGCTACCGCGACGGCAACCGCCGCGGCCGCGAAGGCATCCGCGACTACATGGCCTATATCTCGGAGCTGTGCCACAAGTATCCGGACCGCTTCATCGGCAACTTCACCTTCAACCCGCGCTGGGGGCCGGAGGAGGGCGCGCTGGAACTGGAGTACCACGTCAAGGAATACGGCTTCAAGATGCTCAAGCTGCACGCCAACATGCACGGCTACCGCCCGGACCGTGCGCTGGACTGGCTGCGTCCGGCGATGAAGATGTGCGCCAAGTACAACATCGTGGTGCTGATCCACACCGGCGACGGCCCGTACACCATACCGACCATGTTCTACCCCATCATCCGCGAATTCCCGATGGTGAACTTCATCATCGGCCACTTCGGCATCCAGACCGGCGGCAACTACTCGTTCGAAGCTTTCTGGATGGCGATGGATACGCCGAACGTGGTGTGCGAGTCCGGCTGGTGCTTCCAGTCGCGCATCGTGGAATTTGCCAAGCAGCTGCCGCGCAACAAGATCGTGTTCGGTACCGACACGCCGCCGAATGAGCCCGGCATGTGGCTGCGCGAGCTGGAAGTGCTGTGCTCCCAGCCGCCGCACGGCATGGGGCTGGACGAGGACGGGCTGGAGGACTACATGGGCAACAACATCGCCCGTCTTTGCGGCATCAAGACCACGCCGCCGCCGCGCACCCTGGAGGAGGCGCAACTGCGCCTGACCGACACTTACGCCGGCGTCAAGTAGCAAGCGGTAGCGGCGGCGCGCTCCCGTATGGGCGCTCCGCCGCTCCGCTGCATTATCCGCGCATCAACTGAAAAGGGCAGACATGATCTCGCAAGACTTCCATCAATTCCTGCGCCAGTACCGCGAACTGCACCCCGAGGATGTGCTGGCGGTGCGCGAGGAGCTCGAGAGCGGGCAGGACGCAACCGCGCTGGTGTGGCAGCTGGCGGCGCAGAACCGCCATCCGCTGCTGGTGTGCGAGCGCGTGCGCGGCATCGACACGCCGCTGGTAACGAATATTTTTGCCTCGCGCGAGCGCGTGGGGCGCATGCTGGGCGTGGCGCCGGCCGGCATCCACACCGAGTACCAGGCGCGCAGCCGCAGGCTGGTGGCGCCGCGCCTGGTGGCGCACGGTCCGGTGCTGGACAGCGTGGTGCAGGAAGGTGTGGGAGCGGGCCGCGTCGACCTGCGCACGCTGCCCATCATCCAGCACTTCGCCACCGACCGTGGTCCCTACATTACCAACGCCATCCTGGTTGCCGAACATCCCGACACCGGCGTGGGCAACATGAGCTTCCACCGTTCCACGCTGCACTCGGCGAACGAGATCGCCACCAGCCTGCATTCGCGCGGCCACTTGTGGCGCCTGCTGCAGATCGCGCGCGAGCGCGGCCAGCCGCTGCCGGTGGCGATGGTGATCGGCGCCCATCCGCTGTTCATGCTGGCCGGCGCCGCGCGCCTGCCGTTCGGCGTGGACGAGCGCCACGTGGCAGGGGGCCTGCTGGGCGCTCCGCTGGACGTGGTGCGCACGCCCAAGTACGGCCTTGCCGTTCCGGCCTACGCCGAATTCGTGCTGGAAGGCGTGATCGACCCGGAAGCGCAAGTGCCGGAAGGCCCGTTCGGCGAATTCAGCGGCTACTCGTCGGACCGTTCCACCAACAACCTGCTGCGCGTGCACTCCGTGCTGCGGCGGCGCGACGCGGTGCTGGTCGATGTCGTCGGCGGCAATTCGGCCGAGCACCTGAACCTGGGCCGTATTCCGCGCGAGTCCGAGATGGTGGAAAAGCTGCGCGAGCGCTTCCCGAGCGTGACCGCCGTGCACTATCCCAGTTCGGGCACGCACTTCCACGCCTACGTGGCGGTGAAGCAGATGCGTCCCGGCGAGGCGCGCCAGATCATGCTTGGCTTGCTGGGCTGGGACCCCTACCTGAAAACCGTGGTGGCGGTGGACGAGGACGTGGACGTCACGCGCGACGAGGAGGTGCTGTGGGCGATGGCCACGCACGTGCAGCCGCACCGCGACGTGCTGGTCGTGGACGGCCTGCCGGGCAGCGCGCTCGATCCGTCCGCGTCCGGCATCGGCACCACTTCGCGCATGGGCGTGGACGCCACGCGCGGGCCGGATTTCGACGGCATCCGCGCGCGCATCGCGCCGGAGGCGCTGGCGCGCGCCAGCGCCATCCTGGCGCGCGCAATGGTGTAGCCAAAGTTGCAAGCTATGGGGTAGGATGCTGCCAACAAAACATATTTGAGGTGCAGCATGATTTCACTAAAACTGCTGGCCGCCGCCGGCCTGGTGGCAGTCTCCACGCTGGCGCTGGCCGCCGCCCCGGCCGCAGCCCCCGCAAGCACGGCGGCGCCCAGCGCCATGCAGGTCAAGGCAGCGTACGACCTGATGGCTGCGATGCAGGCGGAAAAGCTGACCCGTACCGTGGCCGGCGGCAGCCGCTTCGCCAACGAGCAGCAGCGCTCGGCCTTCATGGCCAAGCTCGATAAAGTGCCCGCAACGGAAGTCTACAGCCGCCTGTCCGCGCCGGTGGCCAAGCTGGTTTCGGCCGAGACGGCGGTCGAGATGACGCGCTTCTACCAGTCCACGTATGGCCAGAAAGTACTGCAGAAGACCTACAACGGCGGCCCGAGCATGTACGACTTAGCGCCCAAGCCGACGCCCGCCGAAAAGGCGGAGCTGGCCAAGCCGGCCTACATCAAGGCCGACAAGGAATTCCAGGCCGCAAAATCCGCCATCCGCCACGAAGTATTCGTGCTGGTGAGCCAGCTGGCGAAAGCGAAGTAAGGCGGAATTGGGCTAGCATGTGCCCATGACCGACTCTAATCCGTGGAGGTTGCGATGAAGATATACCTGGTTGTTCTGAATACCCTGGCCGATTGGGAAATCGGTTATTTGACGGCGGAGCTGCACAGCAAGCGCATGATGGCCGCCCCCGGCGTGGCATGCGAGATCGTGAAAGTGGGCCTGACCCCGGCGCCCATCGCCACCATGGGCGGCATCAGCATCACGCCCGACATCACCTTCGACGCGGTGCGCATGGAGGCGGATGATTTGCTGCTGATGCCGGGCGCGGACTCGTGGCAGGAACCGCCAACCGCACCATTGCTGGCCTTCGCCAAGGACATGGTGGTGCGCGGCCACCGCGTTGCCGCCATCTGCGGGGCCACCATCGGCCTGGCGCAGGCCGGCGCCCTGGACGACAGGCAGCACACCAGCAACGACAAGGGCTACCTCAAGACCGTCTGCCCCGGCTACACCGGCGAGCAGCGCTACGTCGACTCGCCAGCGGTACGCGACGGTAACCTGATCACCGCGTCCGGCCTGGCGCCGCTGGAGTTTTCGTATGAAGTGATGAAGATGCTGGGCCTGTTCCGGCCCGCCACGGTGGACGCCTGGTTCAAGCTGTATTCCACCCGCGAGCCGCAGTACTACGAAGCCTTGATGGCGTCGATGGGCTAAGAGGCTGCGCGCCAGGCCGGCTGGCGTTTTTCCAGGAAGGCGTCGATGCCCTCGCCGGCGTCCTCTTCCATCATGTTGCGCGCCATGACGTCGCTGGCGTAGTCATAGGCGTCGCCCAGCGGCATCTGCCGCTGGCGGTAGAACATGGCTTTGCCGTGGCGTATGGCTGCCGGGCTCTTGCCGACGATGTCGGCCACCTTGCGCGCCACGGCCGCGTCCAGCGCATCGTCGGGAACGGCGTCGTTGATCAGGCCGAAGTCCGCCGCCGTGGCGGCGTCGATGAAGCGCCCGGTCGCGAGCATGTCGAAGGCGCGCTTGGACGACACGTTGCGCGACAAGGCCACCGCCGGCGTGGCGCAGAACAGGCCGACGTTGATGCCCGAGACGGCAAAGCGCGCACTGCTGGCGGCAATCGCCAGGTCGCAGCTGGCGACCAGCTGGCAGCCCGCCGCCGTGGCAATGCCGTGCACCCGGGCGAGGACCGGCACCGGCAAGGCCTGGATCGCTTGCATCACCCGGCCGCAGCGGGCGAACAGCGCCTGGTAGTAATCCAGGCTGGGTTGCGCGCGCATTTCACGCAAGTCGTGCCCGGCGCAGAAAGCCTTGCCTTCGCCGGCCAGGACCACGCAGCGCACGGCCGCGTCCGTGGCCACCGCATCCAGCGCGTTCTGGAGGGCGTCCAGCATGGCTTCGGACAGCGCGTTGAACTGCGAGGGCCGGTTCATGCGCAGCGTGACAACGCCGTCGCGGTCTTCCCGCAGCAGCAAAGGGGTTTGTTCGGTCTGCATATTGGTCTCCATGTTGTTTTCCATGTCTGTTTCCATGTCTGTTTCCATGTGCTCCGCGCTGTCAAATTGTACAGACATTGCGGAGCACAGGGGAGAGCACGCAGCCTTGCCGGACTTACTGCTCCAGGTAGCGCTGGGCATCCAGCGCCGCCATGCAGCCGGTGCCGGCGCTGGTGATGGCCTGGCGGTAGATGTGGTCCTGCACGTCGCCGGCGGCGAACACGCCCGGCGCGGAGGTGGCGCTGGCCATGCCTTCGGTGCCAATGCGGGTCTTGATGTAGCCGTTGTGCATGTCCAGCTGGCCTTCGAAGATGCCGGTGTTGGGCTTGTGGCCGATGGCCACGAACAGGCCGTGCACGCTGATCTTGGTCTTGGCGCCGCCGGCGGTGGCCGCCAGCGTCAGGCCGGTCACGCCGCCCTGGTCGCCGGTCACCTCTTCCAGCGTGTGGTTCAGCTTCAGCTCGATCTTGCCTTCGCCAACCTTGGCCATCAGGCGGTCGATCAGGATGGCTTCGGCGCGGAACTTGTCGCGGCGGTGCACCAGGGTGACCTTGGTGGCGATGTTGGACAAGTACAGCGCTTCCTCGACGGCGGTGTTGCCGCCGCCGATGACGGCCACTTCCTGGCCACGGTAGAAGAAGCCGTCGCAGGTGGCGCAGGCGGATACCCCGCGCCCCATGAATTCCTGTTCGGACGGCAGTCCCAGGTACTGGGCCGACGCGCCGGTGGCGATGATCAACCAAGCGCCTGGCGCAGGAGCTGGTGNGCCGCCGATGACGGCCACTTCCTGGCCACGGTAGAAGAAGCCGTCGCAGGTGGCGCAGGCGGATACCCCGCGCCCCATGAATTCCTGTTCGGACGGCAAACCCAGGTACTGGGCCGACGCGCCGGTGGCGATGATCAGTGCGTCGCAGGTGTACTCGGCGCTGTCGCCGATCAGGCGGATCGGTTTCTCGCTCAGCTTGGCGGTGTGGATGTGGTCAAACACCATCTCGGTGTTGAAGCGCTCGGCGTGCTGCAGGAAGCGCTGCATCAGGTCCGGGCCTTGCACGCCCATCGCGTCGGCCGGCCAGTTTTCCACGTCGGTGGTGGTCATCAGCTGGCCGCCTTGTTCCATGCCGGTCACCAGCATGGGATTCAGATTGGCGCGCGCGGCGTAGATGGCGGCGCTGTAGCCGGCCGGGCCTGAGCCGAGTATCAGGACGCGGGCGTGTTTCTTGTTCATGGCGTTCCGCTTTGCGATAGTTGAGTTCCGCCCGCCCGCTGTGCGCGCTGCAGTTGCAGGATGAACGGTTCGGGCGGGATGAAGCCGATCAGGCGGCCTTGCGGGATCTCCTTGCCGCTGGCGTCGAACAGGATGATGCCGGGCGGCCCGAACAGGCTGAATTTCTTCATCAGCGCGCGGTCGTCGCCATTGTTCGCGGTGACGTCCACCTGGATCAGGCGCATTTTCTTCATCTCCGCGCTGACAGCGGCCTTGGAGAAAGTCATGCGTTCCATCTCCTTGCAGGCCACGCACCAGTCGGCATAGAAGTCCAGCAGTACCGGCTGCTTGGCCTCGGCCAGCACGGTCTCCAGCGCGGCGACCGTGCGGATGCGGGTGAAGCGCGGCTCGCCGTGGTCTTCCGCCGCCAGCGAAGCCGCATTGGCGGTCCCGCCGCGCAGGTGGGCCAGCGGCTGCAGCACGTCGCGCCCGGCGCTGGCGGCGCCCACCAGCTCGAACAGGCCGCCCACCAGCAACAGCAGGCCGAGCGCCTTGGCCGCATAGGCGCCCGGCTTGCTGCCCGGCGGCAGCGCCTGGCCAACGTGCAGGAACACGGCGCACAGGATGGCCAGGCCGCCCCACAGCATCATCATCACGGGGACCGGGAATACCGGCGACACCATCCACACCGCCACCGCGATCAGCAGCAGGCCGAATACCTTCTTCACGCCGTTCATCCAGGCGCCGGCGCGCGGCAGCAGGCTGCCGGCGGACAGGCCGGTCAGCAGCAGCGGCACGCTCATGCCGCACGCCATGGAGAACAGCGCCCAGCCGCCGATCCAGGCGTTGCCGGTCTGGCTGATGTAGAGCAGGGCGCCGGCCAGTGGACCGGCCACGCACGGGCCGACGATCAGTGCCGACAATGCGCCCATGGCGAACACGCCGACAAAACGGCCGCCGCGCAGCTTGCCGCCGGTCTCGCTCAGGCGCGACTGCAGGCCGCTCGGCAGCTGCAGCTGGTAGACGTCGAACATGGACAGCGCCAGGCCCACCAGCAAGGCGCCGAAGGTCAACAGCACCCACGGCTTCTGCAGTGCGCCGGCCAGGCCTTCGCCCGCCAGGCCCGCGCCCACCCCCAGTGCGGTGTACACCAGCCCCATGCCGATGCAGTAGGCGGTAGCCAGCAGCAGGCCACGGCTGCGCGACACGTTGCCTTCGCCGACGATGATGGAGGACAGGATGGGCACCATCGGCAGCACGCAAGGGGTGAACGAGAGCAGCAGGCCGAACACCAGGAAAGCGCCGCCGATGCGCCACAGGCTGCCGCTTTGCAGCGTGCGCTGGGCCAGGGTGCTGTCGTCCTCGGGCGGCGCCGCCGCTTGCGCAGCCGTGGCGGAGGGATTGCCTGCGCCGGCCGCCGTGGCCGTTTCTGCGGCAGCTGCGCTGCTTGTGGCGGCGCCGCCGTCCACAGCGGGGACTGTTGCCAGTGTGCCGGGCTGGCCCGGATCGACCTTGAAGGCCAGCTCCTGCGGCGGGTAGCACAGGCCCGCGTCCGCGCAGCCCTGGTAGCCCACGGTTAGCGTGAACGGCGCGGCGCTGCCACCGGCCAGCGGCAGCGTGACGGCCAATTGCCGCTGGTAGGTCTCCATCTCCTTGTTGAAGTTCTCGTCGAACTTGCGGATGCCGGGTGGTAGCGAAGGTTGCTCCAGCGCGCTGCTGCCCTTGAAGGCCAGCCGTTCGCGGTACAGGTGATAACCCGGCGCGATAGCCCAGGTCAGCACCAGCGTGCCGTTGTCGCGCAGCTCGCCGCGCAGCTGGAACGCCTGCTCGGGCGCGAGAAAGTCGTCGGCCGCCGCCGTGCCGGGCAGGCCGGCGAAAGCCAGCATGGCGCACAGCGCCAGCAGCCAGTTAAATAAACGTCGAAAAGCCCGTTGCATTACATCCTCCCAATTTGATTTACCACTGGCGCGTGAGGCCCAGCTGGATGCTGCGCGCACGCAGCGCGTCGAGGCCCGGGCTGCCGCTGTCGACGGCGCGCCACGCGCCGCGCTGCTGATAGGCTTCCACTTTCACGTCCACGGTCCAGTCGCGGCTCAATTCCTTGGCCACCTTGATCCCCAGCGTCACCGCGCCGAAGCCGGACAGGCGCTGGTCGGCCGACGAAAAGCGGGTGCTGCCAAACACGTAGCCCGGCGGGAACGGCTGGCCCAGCGCGGCGTCGTACACCGGGTCATAATAGAAGCTGGCCGCGCGCTGGGTGTGGTAACGCACGGACGGCGTCACCCGCCAGCCTTGCGCCAGCGGCTGCACGTACTCGGCGCCCAGCGTGTGCGCGCGGATGCCGTAGCTGTCGTTGTAGTAGCGGTAGCTCAGGCGCGAGGCGCCGCCGCTGCCCTCGTGGTGGTGGTTCCAGCGCGCCAGCAAGGTGTTCTGGTTGCGCTCGCGCGGCCGGTTGTCGAAGGCCTTGTACGGGTCGGAGAAGTAGCCGTGGCCGTGTGTGCGCGTCAGCGTCAGCTGCGCGAGGTCGCGCGGGGTGAGCACCTGGGTCACGCCCAGCATCAGATTGACGCTCTGGCGCGACTCGCTGCTGACGATCTTGTTGACCGGGTCGATCGCATCGTCCGAACCGCCCACGCCGAACGACCAGGTGGTGTTCTTGTCTTCGCTGGACACGGTGCCCGTCAGCGACAGCGCACGCGACACGTAGTCATGCTCGGTGGAGTAGGCCGCGCCCACCGTCACGCTGCCGCGCGGCAGGTAGCGGGTCACCGCGATATCGCCGGCGCGGCGGGTGTCCTTCATGCGCGAGGCGCCGGACACCGCCGTGTGGTAGCGCGGCGAAGCGCCGGACACATGGTCCGAGGTGAGGGAGCCGGACAAGGACCACTGGCCGGCGATCGGCGTCACCAGCGACACCGACGGCGAATCGACGTGGATCCGCTCCAGGCCGGACTGGCTTTCCTCGTACCTCAGGTATTTCAGGCTCAGGGTGCTGCGCTCCGGCGGCTCCTCGGCGTGCGCGGCCAGGCCCGGCAGCAGCAGCGCGGCCGCCAGCAGCGCGTTGCCCAGCGGGGGCAGGTCGGTTTTTTCTGTATTCATGCTAGTCCTTGTGCCGTTCAATTGCAGCCGCAGCCGCCGCCACCCACGCCGCTGCCGCCGGAGGCGGCTTCCTTGCTGGCGTAGATATGCTCGTTGTAGCGCGCTTCCAGCGGATCGCCGTCGATCAGCATTTCCGGCTTGGCCAGCACGCCTTTTTCCCACGCTTGCACCGGCTTGATGGCGCTGCAGCCGGCACCGGCGGCGGCGGTTGCGGCAACGGCCGCCAGCGCTGCCAGGCGCGCCAGCGCGCGCATGGCGGTATTGACGCGCGGGCTCACTTTTTCGCTCCCAGGGCGGCGCGGATGCGGCTCTCCAGTTCGGCGCGGTCGCCTTCCCGGAAACCGCTGTGCTCGAACAGGATCTTGCCGTCCGGCCCGATTAGCACGCTGCTCGGCATGCCCTTGATGCCGTACTGGCGCGGGGCGGCGCCGGCCGGATCGAAGGCGACCACGAAGCGGGCCGGGGTGTTGGCCAGGAAGCTGCGCGCGTCGTCGGTCTTGGCGTCGACATTGATGCCGACCACCTGCAGGCCTTGCGCGCCATACTTGGCCTGCATCTCATTCATCCACGGGAAGGAATGGCGGCAGGGGCCGCACCAGGAGGCCCAGAAATCCAGGTACACCAGCTTGCCCTGGTACTGCTCAAGGCGCACCGCGCCGGCAGTACCAGGCAGCTCGAAGGCCGGCGCGGGCTGGCCGGGGACGACCGCCGCGCAGGCCGGCTGCGCCAGCAGCAAAGCGGCGGCGGTGCCGCTGATGCCGATGACGGCCGCGAGTGCCCGATGGGCACGATTGCCCAGGCTGATGAAGTTCATGCTGCCTCCTGATCGTTGTGTTGGTCTTTGCCGGCGCGGCGCGCCGGCCCGCGCGCAACCCTGCGCCAGCCGATCACACCCAGCGCCAGCAGCACCAGGAGCGGCAGCATCGGGTCCTTGCCGTCCCGGGCGGCGGAGCAGCCGCCGCCACCGCTGTTCTGCGGCTGCGCAGTGGCGGGTGGGGGCACGGCGGCGCTGGCCAGGCCGGTCAGCGCGATAGTCCAGCTGGACGCGGCGTCGCCTTGCAGCTTGACCTCGCCGGCGCTGGCGCCGGCTGCGGTAGGTGCATAGCGCACCACCAGTTCGCAGGAGGCGCCCGGCTGCAGTGCAAACGGCGTGGCGGCGCAGCTGGTGCTGTCGGTGACGGCCGAGAACGGGCCGGTGAAGGTGGCGCTGGCCAGGTTGAGCGCAGCGCTGCCGGTGTTGGTCAGCGTGAAGCGCTTGGTTGGGGCGGTACCGCCGACAGTGACGGCGCCGAAATCGAACGATTGCGGCGATACGGCCAGCGCGGCGCCGGCCGGCACCGCCACGCCGTTGCCGGACAGGTTGAGGTTGAGCTGGGCGCCGCCATCGGTCATCAGTACCAGGCCGGCGCTGCGGGCGCCTGCCGCTGTCGGTTTGAAGGTGCTGTCTATGGTGCAGCTGGCCGCAGGGCTCAGCGTGCCGTTGACGGTGCAGCTGCCGCCCAGTACGAAGTCGCCGGGATGGGCGCCGCCCAGCAGCAGGCTGGCGATCTTCAGCGCCGCGCTGCCGTCGTTGCGCAGCACGGTGCTGCGCGCCGCCGAGCTCCTGCCGAGCTGCGTGTCCGCGAACACCAGCGGGCCGCCGTCCGACAGTACCGGTTTGGCCACGGCGGCCGTGGTGCCGGCGCCGGTGATGGCAACCTGCAGGTCCGGCGCGTTGGAGCGCACCAGCAGCGTGGCGGCCACGTTGCCGGCGGCGGCGGGGGCAAAGCTGAGCGGCACCACGCAGCTCGCGCCGATGGCCAGCGTAGCGCCGCAGGTGCCGGCGCCAGCCGTTATGGCCGTGGCGCCGCTGGCGGTGATCGAGCTGATGGCAAGAGCCACGTTGCCGTTGTTGGTCAGCGTGACGTTCTGGGTGACTGCCGCACCGCCCACGGTTTGCGCGCCGAAGGCCAGCGCGCTCGGATTGGCCGCCAATGCCGGTGCAGCGGCCGCGCCGCTGCCGGACAGGCCGATGGCGGCATTGCCGTTGGATGCGTTCGATACCAGGCTGACACTGGCGGAGAAGGCGCCCGCCGCAGTCGGCTGGGCCTGCACGGTCAGGGTGCAGTTGCCGCCGGCCGGTACAGGCGCCGCCGTGGAGCAGCTGCCGCCCAGCGTGAAGAAGCCGCTGTTGGCGCCGCCCAGTGCGATGCTGGTGAAACTGAGGGCTGCCTGGCCGCTGTTGCTGACGGTGATGGTCTGCGGGGCCGACGCGGTATTCACGACCAGTGCACCGAAGTTGACGCTGGTGGCCGACAGGGCGACGGTGGGCTGTGCCACGGCGCTGCCGGTGCCGCTCAGGGCAAGGGTGCTGGCGCCGCCGGTGGCGTTGTGGCCGATGGTGAGTGTGGCCGCGCGCGTGCCTGCGGCAACCGGCTTGAAGCTGACCACCAGGGAGCAGTTGGCGCCAGCGGCCAGCGCGCCGCCGGCGCTGCAGCTGCCGCCGCTGACGGCATAGTCGCCCGCAGCCGCGCCGCCCAGCGCGATGCTGCTGATGTTGAGCGCGGCCGAGCCGGTGTTGGCCAGCGTGGCCGTCAGGCCGGCACTGGTCTGGCCCACGGTGGTGCCGCTGAAGGCGAGGCTGGCCGGGGACAGCGAGGCGGCAGGCGCGGCGACCACGGTCGGGTCGCCGATGAAGGCTGCCAGGTCGGCCAGCTCGGCGGAGCTGAAGCGGCCGTTGAACAGCGCACCCATGCCGCCGCGATTGGCCGCGATGGCGGCGCTGATCACGGCGGGCGCATTGGCGGCGCGCAGGATGCCGTTGACGTTGCTGGCTGGATTGGGACCATGGCAGGACGCACAGGTGGCGCCGCCGCCCACCGGGCCGTTCAAATACAGGCTTTTGCCATTCAGGGCGTTCGGCGTCTGGGCCGACGCGGTGCCGAGACCGGCGCCAAGGATCAGCAGCGTGGCGAGGCCGGTGCGGCGGACTAGCCGCCGGCCCGGGTAATGCGGTGTGGATGGGGTCATCGTTGCTCCTGGTTGTGCTCTTGTTGGTAAGCCGGGTTGTTAATCTCGTTACTGAAAATTGATGCTGCAGGAAACATGGGCAAAGCCATTGCACAGGGCATGCGCGGCGGCGCATAGCCGCCAGTCCCGCCGGCGCCAGTACAGCAGGCCCATGGCCAGCCCTGGCGGGAACACAGCGGCGGCGGCGAACCAGCCGGCGCCAGCGTGCAGCAGGCTGAACCCGGCGGCCGGCGCCAGCATGGCGAGCGGCATATTCCCGGCCCAGCGCCGCATCAGCCATTCCTGCAGGCCGGCGCGCACTATCCACTCCTCCAGCAGCGGCGCCAGTACCAGCAGGCGCAGCAAGGTGGCAGGATCGGTCTTCAGCAGCGACGGGCCGCACAGGGCTGGGAGCAGGGGCAGGGTGGTCATGTCACACGGTCAATACTGTCAAGTCTGAAAAAGGTTCAAAGGAACGTGAAATATTTTTCCCGGAATGGCGGCGTGTAAAATGAATCAGAAATTTTTTGAACCTTTTCTGTGCTTGTGCGTATAAACCGTAGACAGGTAGAAATAACGAAGAAATAGCGAAGCAGCAGCGGAGAAACAGGCAGATGGGGAATTTGGCAGGGGCGGACGGCGGCGAGCCGCAATTGGTGCGGCAGATCGCCACAGGAGACCGGGCGGCGTTCCAGGCGCTCTACCGCATCTATTTCCCCAGGCTGGCCCGGTTTCTGGACCGCATGGTGCGCAACGCGCCGCTGCTGGAAGAGATCATCAACGACACCATGCTGGTGGTGTGGCAGAAGGCGCAGACCTATGATCACAGCTGCAAGGTGTCAACCTGGATTTTCGCCATCGCCTACCGCCAGGGCTTGAAGGCGGTGAACATGCTCGACGAGCCGGTGGAGTCGGACTTCGAGCAGCAGCCCGGTTGCGCCAGCCAGGAACCCGAGCAGGCCGCCTTGCAGCAGCAGATGCAGCAGGACGTCGGCCGTGCGCTGGAGGCGCTGCCGCTGGAGCAAAGGGTGGTGGTGAGCCTGGCCTATTACCACGACATGGCCTACCAGGAGATCGCGCAGACGATGGATTGCCCGGTCAATACGGTGAAGACGCGGATGTTTCACGCCCGCCAGCGCTTGCGCGGCATGCTGTCCGCACATATGGAAGAATTATCATGAGTAGCAATCAACTAGCGGATACGCATGGCGCGGTTCAGGCCTTGCTGCCGTGGTTTGCCAACGAGACCCTGGCCGCGGACGAGATGGCGCTGGTGCGCGAACATCTGCGTGCCTGCCCGCAGTGCCGCGAGGAGGCCGCCTGGCAGCAGCGCTTGCGCGCGGCCGAGCCTGCGCTGCCGCCGGGGCTGGACCCGGAACGCGCGCTGGCGCGCCTGATGCCGGAGCTTGGACCGCAGGAAGCGGGGCAGGCCGCGGCGCCGGCCGTGCCGCAGGCCGCGCGGCCAGCCGTACGGCCGTCTGCCGATGGCTGGCTGCAGCAACTGGCCGCACGCTGGCAGTCCCTGCTGTCCGGCGGCAGCGGCTGGATGCCGTGGGCGCTGGCAGGGCAGGGGATACTGATTGCCGGGCTGGTAGTCCAGCTGCTGCCTGGCGACGCGAGTGACTACCGGGCACTCAGCAGCGGCGGCAACGCCGCGCCGCCGTCCTCCGGCAACGTAGTGGTGATGTTCCGTCCCGACGCGCAGCTTGGCCAGGTGCAGCAGATCCTGCAGGCCCAGGGCGCACGCGTGGTGGACGGCCCGACCGTAACGGGCGCCTACGTGCTGGAGGTGCCGGACGCGCAGCAGGCGCAGACGCTGTCGGCGCTCAGGGGCTACCCCGCGGTGCAGCTGGCGGAGCCGCTCAACCCGCGGCGCGCGCCATGAAGCGCGCATGGCCATGGCTGCTGTGCTGCGCGCTGCTGGCCGGCGCGGGATCTGCGTTGTCCGCCGCCGCCGCCGCCCGGCAATCCGCGCCGCCAGCACCGCCAGCAACGCCCCAGGCGGCGCCGCAGCCTGCCGGCACGCTCCCCCAGCCGCAGGCGGCGTCCCCCCAGCCTGCGCGCGAAATCCTGGTCATGCTGCGCTTGCCCGCGACGCACTTCCGGCCGGATTCCTACTACCCGCCCAACTACCGCGACGACACAGGCCAGGCGGCGCGGCGCCGCACCGCCGAAGCGCTGGCCCGCGAATACGGCCTGCGCCTGCTGGAGGACTGGGCCATGCCGCTGCTGAACGTCGATTGCTACCGCATGGCCGAACCCGAGGGCGCCGAGCCGGGCAAGATCGTCGAGGCGCTGTCGCGCGACCCGCGCGTCAAGTGGGCGCAGCCGATAGGGACCTTTTCGGCGCAGGGCGGCAGCGACCCGCTGTTTCCGGTGCAGCCGGCAGCCCGGCAGTGGCAGCTGGCCGATATGCGCAAGGCCGCCACCGGCCGCAACGTGACGGTGGCGGTGATCGACAGCGGCGTTGAAGCTGCCCATCCCGACCTGGCCGGTCAGCTTGCCTTCCAGGAGAATTTCGTCGATGGCCAGCAGTACACCGCTGAACGGCATGGCACCGGCGTTGCGGGCGTGATCGCAGCGCGGGCCGGCAACGGCGTCGGCATCGAAGGCGTGGCGCCGGAAGCGCGCCTGATGGCGCTGCGGGCGTGCTGGGAACAGGCCGACGGCGCCACGCGCTGCAACAGTTTCACGCTCGGCAAGGCCATGAATTTCGCATTGATGCACGGCGCCCAGGTGATCAATCTCAGCTTGTCCGGGCCGCCCGACCGGTTGCTGCGTGAGCTGATCGACGTGGCGTGCGCGCGCGGCGTGCGCGTGGTCAGCGCGGTCGACCCGGCCAGCGCCGACGGCGGCTTCCCCGCCTCGCATCCCGGCGTGTTCGCCGCCACTGCCATGGTGGCGCAGATGGCGGCCGGACGCGTGCTGCTGGCGCCCGGGCGCGACATTCCCACCGCCGCCCCTGGCGCACGCTGGGACATGGTGTCCGGCTCATCCTACTCGGCGGCCCATATCTCGGGCATGATGGCTTTGCTGAGCGAGCTGCGGCCCGCCCTGGCATTGCCCAAGCTGCGCGCCGGCATCGTCACGCAGCCGGCCGGCCAGGCGCAGAACGCCGGCATCGACCTGTGCGCCACTGTGACCCAGCTGACAGGCAAATGCACCTGCTTGTGCGGCAGCACGGCGCAGCTGAAGGAAGTGCGCTCCCCGTAAGACAATTTTGCCGCCGGTTTGGTGAAATTCGCAATGGATCGGGAGCGCAGGGCGCGTTATGCTGCCCGCACAGCAATACCTCCGCCTGTCAACCATACTCCGCTCACGGTCTTATGATAAATCTGCCTCGCCGCCGCCTCCTTGCGACTTCGCTTGCCACCACTCTTGCCACCACGGTTGCCACAGCGGCAGCCCTGCCTGGCGCGCGCGCAGCAGCGCCGACAGCCCATGGAGGGGCGGCGCTGGCGCCCACGCCGCCGATGGGCTGGAACAGCTGGAACTCCTTTGCCACCACCATTACCGAGGCCCAGGCGCTGGAGAACGCGCGCATCATGGCGCAAAAGCTGCTGCCGTCCGGCTACGACATCTTCACGGTCGATATCCAGTGGTACGAGCCGAACGCCACCGGCTACGAGTACCGCAAGGACGCCGAATTGACGATGGACGAGTATGGCCGCCTGCTGCCGGCGCCGAACAGGTTTCCTTCTGCCGCAAAGGGCGGGGGCTTCAAAAGCCTGGCCGGCCAGGTGCACCGCATGGGCATGAAGTTCGGTATCCACGTCATGCGCGGCATTCCGCGCCAGGCGGTGCGCCTGAACACCCCGATCCTCGGTACGAAGCTGCGCGCACAGGACATCGCCGACACGAGCTCCATTTGCGGCTGGAACGGCGACATGTACGGCATCGACATGAGCCGGCCCGGCGCGCAGGACTACTACGATTCCATCTTCAAGCTGTATGCGTCCTGGGGCGTCGATTTCGTCAAGCTGGACGACATGTCGCGGCCCTACGAGAAAAACTGGCGCGAGGTTGAAGCGGCCCACAAAGCCATCCAGGCGTCCGGACGCGCGATAACGCTGAGCCTGTCTCCCGGCGAGACCGATCTCAAATGGGCCGGCCACGTGCCGCACTACGCGCAGCTGTGGCGTATCTCGGACGATTTCTGGGACGAGTGGAAACTGCTGAAGGAGCAGTTCCAGCGCCTGGAAAACTGGAATCCCACCATGGCGCCCAACGCCTGGCCCGATGCCGACATGCTGCCGCTGGGCCGCCTGGCGATGGGCGAGCGGGACACGAAATTCACCCCGGATGAGCAGCAGACGCTGATGACCTTGTGGAGCATCGCGCGCTCACCGCTCATCATGGGGGGCGACCTGCGGCGCCTGGATTCAGCGACACTGGCCTTGCTGACGAACCCGGAAGTGCTGGCCGTGAACCAGCAGAGCCACCAGAACCGGCCGCACCGCGCCGACCCGGGCACGCGCATCTGGAGCGCCCGCGCGAACGGCGACAAGCAAGCCCCGGTTTATTACCTGGCGCTGTTTAACACTGAAGACGCGCCGTTGGAGATAGAATTCGACCTGTCGCGCCTGAACTTTGGCGACAGGACGGTGGCGCTGCGCGACCTGTGGCGCCGCCGGGATCTGCCGCCCGTGCGCGGCGCTGTTCGCCAGGCCCTGGCTCCGCATGGTTCGGCGCTGCTGCGCGTGGCGGGCTGACCGGCGGCGCCCGGCTATCCCTTTATTCGAAGGTCACCATTAAGGAACGGAACGATGCGAATTGCACTGGCGGTTTTGGGCTCGGCCCTGTGTTTCACCTTGTCGGTTCCGGCGCTGGCGCAAAGCAGCGATGACGGCTACCGTACCGCTGCCCAGGTGGGCGCCGGCTACAGCGTGAATCCCAACATTACCTACCTGACCGCCAGCGGGCGTGACCTCAAGCTCGATGTCTACCAGCCCTGGCCGAGCAAGGCCGCCACGCCGGTGGTGCTGAATTTCCACGGCGGCGGCTGGGTGGCCGGCTCGCGCGAAGGCGACATCCTGCATCTGCTTCCCTACATGCAGATGGGCTTTGCAGTGGTCAATGTGGAATACCGGCTGGCCAAGACAGCATTGGCCCCGGCCGCAGTGGAAGACACGCTGTGCGCGTTGCAGTGGGTGGGCCGCAACGCCAAGCGCTTCAACTTCGACCTCGGCAAGGTGGTGACGACGGGCGGCTCGGCTGGCGGGCACCTGGCGCTGGCGACCGCGATGATGCCATCCGATTCGCCCTTTACCAACCAGTGCGCGGCCAACGATAGCTGGAGCGGACCGTACGCCAACGCGGCGCCGAAAGTGGCGGCCGTGGTCAACTGGTTCGGCATCACCGACGTGGCCGACATGCTGCAGGGGCCGAACGTGCGTTCCTACGCGGTGGCCTGGTTCGGCACCATGGACGGCCGCATGGAACTGGCGCGCCGCCTGTCGCCGCTCAGCCATGTGCGCAAGGACGGTCCGGCCGTGCTGACCATCCATGGCGACGCCGACCCGCTGGTGCCCTACGCGCATGCGCTGCGCCTGCAGCAGGCGATGGACAAGGCGGGCGAGAAAAACCAGCTGTTTACGATCAAGGGCGGCGGCCATGGCGGCTTCGCGCCCGAGCAGCATCAGCAAGCCTTCCAGGCCGTGCGCAGCTTCCTGCGCGAGCAAGGCATCACGGCGCCCGCACCATAGGGCGGGCCGCGGCAGTCGCTGGACTGGCTGCGCGGCCCCAATGCCGGCGTCCGGCGCCGGTGCCTCGGCTCATGCTGCGGCCCGGCCTCCCGCCACCAGCCGCAGCGTGGGCGAGGCCGCGCGGCGCGCTGTGGCGGCCGGGCCAGGCGCCGCATCGCCGCAGCCGGTGGTAAAGGTCGACACCACCTGCGTCAGGCAAGTTGCCTGCTCCTGCAACGAGAGGGCGGCGGCGGCCGCTTCCTCCACCAGCGCTGCGTTGCGCTGCGTGACTTCATCGAGCTGGCAGATGGCCTGGTTGATCTGGTCCAGCCCCGCGCTCTGTTCCTGGCTGCCGCTGGCAATGTCGGCCATCACGCCGGCCACGCCGCCTATGCCTTGCACCACCGACTCCATGGTGGCGCCGGCCTTGCCGACCAGTTGCACGCCCTGTTCCACCTGCTGCACCGAGTTGCCGATCAGCGTCTTGATTTCCTTCGCGGCGGCGGCCGAGCGGTGCGCCAGGTTGCGCACTTCGCCGGCCACCACGGCGAAACCGCGCCCTTGCTCGCCGGCGCGCGCCGCTTCCACGGCGGCGTTCAGCGCCAGGATGTTGGTCTGGAAGGCGATGCCGTCGATGACGCCGATGATGTCCGCAATCTGGCGGGAGGAGGCGTTGATCGCGTCCATGGTCTCGACCACCTGCGCCACCGCTTTGCCGCCTTCGGCCGCGACGGCCGACGCGGACGCCGCCATCCGGTTGCCGCGCATCGCGTGTTCCGCGTTGCGCTTGACGATACAGGCCAGCTCCTCCATCGACGAGGCGGTTTCCTCCAGTGCGCCGGCTTGCTGTTCGGTGCGGCTCGACAGGTCGGCGTTGCCGCCGGCGATGTCGCGCGAGGCGGTGGCTATGGCGTCCGCGCCGCCGCGTACCTGGTCGACTATGCCGGACAGGCTGCCGTTCATATCCTTGAGGGCCAGCAGCAGCTGGCCGGTCTCGTCGCTGGAACGCGCCTCGATCACGCTGCCGAGGTTGCCCGACGCGACGGTCTGGTCGATGCGCACCGCTTGCTTGATGGGGCCGGTGATCGAGCGTCCCACCGCCCAGGCGGTGAAACCGCCCAGCAGCAGGGCCAGGGCGGACACGCCCAGCATCAGTGCCAGCGCGCGGGCGTTGCTGTCATCGGCCTCCTGCTCGTCCCGGCGGCTTTTGGCCAGCTGCACTTCCACGTACTGCTGTATCGCGTCCTGCCACGCGCCGGTGGCGGGGCCGGCCTGTTGCAGCAGATAAGTGACCGACGCTTCGCGGTCGCTTTTGCTGAGCTGGAGGAAGCGGTCGTACATGGGCAGGGCCTTGTCGTGGCCGGCCTTGATTTCCGCCATCAGCTTTTTGCCGGCCTCGTCCAGCGGCATCTTTTCCATCGCGGCGTAGGCTTTATCGTAGCGGGACTTGGCGTCCACGATTTTCTGCGACTCGGTGCGGGCGGCAGCCTCGTCCGATTGCAGGGCGACGGTGCGGATCACGCGCGCGACAACGTGCGTGGACTGCGACATCTCTTCCAGCAGCCGGATCTTCTCAAGGTTGACGTCGACGATATGGTGCAGTGCGTGGCTGGCGGTGTTCAGGCCGGCCATGCCGGACAGCGCCACGCAGGCCAGCAGCGCCAGGATCACCGCGAAGCCGGCGGCCAGCCGCTTGCCGATGCTCAGATTTGCGAGTTTCATGATTGCCTCCAGGGTAGGGAACACACGCGATGCGGCGGCGCGAGCAATCCTAAGAGACGCTTCGCGCAGCAAGTACAGGCGGGGATGTGGCCTGAAGGGAATTATTATTGCCTTGTGTTACATTTGGTGAGATTCAGGATAGCCCACGCGAAGCCGTTTGTGTAGGATTAGATGAGGTAGACGGATTTTGTTGCGTGTTTGGTCCTGCGCGCGGCATGGCAACGTCCTGTTCAGCGCCGTGCATCTCTGGCATGATGGCATTTGTTACACACCTGATCAGGGAGTTTGCATGTTTGTGCGGCAGTTTTCGCGGCAATACTGTTACGCCCGCCGTTGCGGCGGAGGCGTCTTTGCGTAGAGCCTGGGCGGTCCTGCTGCTGTGCTGCTGGCAGGGGCGCGCAGCGCATGCACAACTGAGCGGCAGTGTCACGCTGGTGTCCGAGCACGTGTACCGCGGGGCGAGCCTCAGCGACGGCGCTCCCGCACCCCAGTTCAACCTGACTTACGACGGCGCCGCCGGCTGGTACGTGGGCGCGTTCGCGTCGCGCTACAGGCTGCAGGGCGACCGGCGCAGCGGCACGCAATACATCGCCTACGCCGGCCATGCACAACGGCTGTCGTCCGGCCTGACGCTGGACACGGGCGTGTCGCGCTACGGCTACACGCCGGGCGCGAGCCTGAACTACACCGAAGTTTACGCCAGCCTGGCGGTGGACCAGTTCAATGCCAGGCTTTCCTATTCGCCCGACTACCTGGGCTTGAACGCCAGCAGCGCCTACACGGAACTGAACGGCAGCTACGCGCTGGGCGGCGACGTCAGCCTGTACTTGCACGCGGGGTGTCTCAGTTATTTGTCCGGCCTGCCGCAGTATGCCAGCCGCCATACGCTGGACGGGCGGGTCGGCGTGGGAACCGCGTGGGCGGGCTGGCGCTGGCAGGCGGCCTGGGCCAAGGCCCAGGCGCGCGGCAACGCTTACAGTTCGTGGTACGGCGGCAGGGCGCCGAACTCCAGTGGCACCCTGGTGCTGAGCGCCAGCCGGCCGTTCTAGCCCGTCGCCTGGACCGGGTTTTCTCCGCTCAGTGCGTGCAGGTCGGTCACTTCCAGGCCGTCCAGGTCTTGCGCGGTGTTGCCGACGAAGGCCGCGCGGCTGGGCGTGGCTTGTTTCAGCCACTGGCGCACCGCCAGCCGGATCTCATCTTGCGTGCAGGCAAGCACGCCGCTGCGGAAACGCTGCCGCTGCTCCGGGCCGATGCCGCGCGCCTGCAGGCTCCAGGCGTTCAGTACGGCGTCGAAGGGAGACGCCGGCCGGTCCAGCGACTTGATCACGCAAATGATCGCTTCCTCTATCTGCTCCGGGCTGAAGTCGGTTTCCAGCAAGTGGCCGATGGCGGCGGCGAAGTCGGCGTAGGTTCCGGCCAGGCGCGGGTCGCGGTAGGAACTCATGCTGAACAGGCGCAGGCCGCCGGCGTAGCTGGCCGAGCCGCCGTAGGCGCCGCCTTTCTCGCGCAGCGCCTGGTGCAGCAACTGGTGTGTCAGCAGTTCGGCGGCGACCGCCAGGGCCGGCGCCTGCGGGTGGGTCTGGGGCGGAGCGGGCCAGGCGATGTAGCAGTGGTTGACCTGGCCGGCGGCGTACAAAGCCAGGTTGGCGCGCGCTGCGCTGGCGGCGGCCGCCGCGCTGCCGCGCGCGGCGGCCGCTGCCGATTTCGCAGCCGGCGCCGCGAGCATGCCGGCCAGCGCCTGCGCGTCGTCCCCGGTGCCGGCGCACAGCACCTTGGATGGACAGGAAACCACTTGCAGGTGGATTTCGGCCAGGCGCGCAGCGATGTGCGCCACGCCTTCGGGCGTCGCCGCCAGGCGCCCCAGCTCGCCCAGGAAGGGCAGCATGGCCACGCCGCCGCAGGCGTTCTCGAAGCGGCGCAACGGTGACAGCGGTGCGGTGGCTGCCAGCGACGCATACACGTTGCCCGAGCTGGCCAGGCCGTTGATGCGGTTTTTCACCATGCGGGCGACCAGGAAGGCGATGCGTTCATGCTCGTCGAAGCGCGGGCTGCCGATGTAGGCTTCCAGCACGGCGGCCATATTCGCATGTTCCTCGCGCAGGCCGGTGACCGAGAACTGCAGCGCCAGGTCCAGCGTGTCGTCGGCCTTGACCAGCGCTTCCAGGCCAAGCTTGAAGGCAGGCACCATGCGCTTGCGCCATGCCCCGGCCTGTTCATAGCTGTGGCCGGCCACACCCAAGTCGCGCCGCAGGTCCGCATATAGCTGCAGCCACGGCCATGCCGATTCCGGCAGCGCGCCCACGTCGTATTGCACCACGGCGTAGGAGATGCCGTTGGAGGCAATCGGGAAGAGGTATTTGCCGTCCTGCGCGGCCGGAATGGCGGGCAGGGGGCGCGGATGCGGGCTGACATCGCCCGGCTTGATGCGGGGCAGCAGCGTGGTGTCGGACGGCAGGCGCTGGTGCGCATCCAGCGCCACGCTGTCGGCTTCGATGCGCGCGCGTTCCTCGCCGCTGAGCGCGGCCAGCCTGGCGGCCAGTCCTTCCTCTTCCGCGGCCGCGCGCGCGGTGAAGAAGTCGGCATCGGGCACGATGGCGGCGTCCAGCCGGGCCGGCGAGTCGAGCAGCGCGCGCACCAGGCCCTTGAAGAAGGCCGGGTCGGCAATATGCTGTTCCAGGCTGCGCAGCACGGCCTCGCTGTCGAAGGCGCCCACCACGTCGCCGCCGCGCATGGCCACCGGCAGCGCCTGCAGCATGCGGTTCATCACGTTCGGCATGCGGCCGCTGGAGGTGTCGCGCTGGCTGTACTTGATGTCGCGCAGTGCGGCCTGCAGTGCCGATTGCGGCACGCCGGCGTTGGCAGCGTCCTCCAGCGCGGCCCACACGCGGGCGCGGGCATCGGCCAGCTGGTGCTGCGCCAGGCCGTCCATTCCCAGGTGGAACAGCAACTGGCGCGGCCCCGTATCCATGCCGTTCAGGCGCGAAGGGCGGCCGTAGCCGGCCGATTCCATGGCTTTCTTCAGTGGTGCGGAAGCGTCGCCCAGCAGGCCGGCCTGCAGCAGGTTGGCGTGGTGCTGGACGGTGGCGTCCGACGACTCGCCCATCAGCCAGGTGAGCTGGAAACCGAATTCGTCGCCGCGCGCGCTCTGCGAGGGTACGCGGATGGTGGCTTCGCGCGGCGCGGCGGCCGCCGCCAGCTGCGGCATGCGGCGCGGCATGGCGCCCGGCAGCCTGCTCAGCACCCGCTCGGCGACGTGGCGCTGTATTTCGGCGGCGGGAATGTCGCCGGCTGTCATGAACACCGCCTGCGACGGGTGATAGTGGCTGGCGTGGAAGTCCTTCAGCATCTGGTGGCTCAGCTCCGGTATCGCCAGCGGGTCGCCGCCGGAGACGACCTCGTAGGTGGTGTCCTTGAGCAGGGCCGCGCTGATGCCGTTGTACAGCGCCCGCGTGGGATCGGCGAACGCGCCCTTCATTTCGTTGAACACCACGCCCTGGTAGCGCAGCTTGCCGTCTTCCAGGGTGTGGCGCCAGCCTTCCTGCAGGAAGTTCAGGTAGTCCAGGCGCGGGAAGAAGGTGGCGTCCAGGTAGACATCCAGCAGGTTGAAGAAGTCGTTGCGGTCGGTGCTGGCGAAGGGATAGACGGTGCGGTCGGCATACGTCATCGCGTTCATGAAAGTGGCGGTGGAGCGGCGCAGCATGGAGAAGAACGGCGCACGCACCGGATAGCGCTGCGAGCCGCACAGGGCCAGGTGTTCCAGGATGTGGGCGCGGCCGTCGCTGGTGTCGGGCACGGTCGGAAAGCCGACCAGGAAAGCCAGGTCGGCTCCGGCGGTGGCCAGGTGGATATGGCGCGCGCCGGACGACGGCGCCACGTATTCTTCCACGGTGGCTTGCAGGGCGGCGATGCGGTGGCTGCGGACTAGTTCGAACGTGTTCATGAGGCTTTCCTTGGACGGGGTCAGCCTATCGTACACAAAGCCGGGTCAGACCGCCATCGGCGCCGTGATGGGCGCGTGGTGCCGGTAGCCTTCCAGCGTGAAATCGGCGGGCTCGATCTTTTCCAGCCACTCCGGTTCGTACTTGCCGGTCTTGGCGAAATCGGGTACGCGTTCGGCAATCACCAGCCTGGGGGCAGGGAAGGGCGCGCGCGTGAGCTGTTCCTGCACCATGTCCATGTGGTTCTCGTAGATGTGGGCGTCGCCGATGAAATAGGTGAACCAGCGCGGCGTGTAGCCGGTGAGGCGGCCCACCAGCGCGAGCAGGGCGGCGCCTTCGGCCAGGTTGAACGGCGTGCCCAGGCCGATGTCGTTGCTGCGCACGTACAGGCACAGCGAGATTTCCTTCGTTGTGGCGTTCGGGATGAACTGGTACAGCAGGTGGCAGGCCGGCAGCGCCACCTGGTCCAGCACGGACGGGTTCCAGCCGTGGAACAGGATGCGGCGGCTGCCGGGATTGTTGACGATGCTGTCCAGGCACTCGCGCAGCTGGTCGATGGCCTTGTACATCAGCACCTTGCGCACGCCGCCTTCCTCCAGCGGCGCCACCTGGCGGTAGCCGTTCTTTTCGGCGTCGGCGATCTGCGCGGCGGCGGCCGCGTCGAGCAGCTTGTAGCCCGGCCATTCGCGCCACTGCACGCCGTACACGGGACCGAGGTCGTCGGTGCCGGTGCGGTAGGGATTGTCCAGCCACTGCTGGTTCTCGTTGGCGTTCTGGTCCCACACCTTGCAGCCCAGCGCGCGGAAGTCGGCCGCGCTGCGCGAGGCGCGCAGGAATGCGCACAGCTCACCCACCACGGATTTGAACGCGAGCTTCTTGGTCGTCACGGCGGGGAAACCGTCCTTCAGCAAGTCGAAGCGCATCATGGCGCCGGGCACGCTGAGCGTGCGAATGCCGGTGCGGTTGTCCTGCCAGCTGCCGGTTTCGAGGACGGTACGGATCAGATCAAGGTATTGCTGCATGCGGTTCTCCAACGTAATGCGTGTTTTTCAGAGCGGGATTCTACAAGGCCTTAGCGTTTCACGCTGCCACGGCCGGTCTTCCGGCTCGGCGCGATGGCTTGTGCGCGGCCTTCGGCGCGGGCTGCGGACTTGGCGCCGCGTCCGCCGGCGACGATGATTTTGCCCTGGCCCTGGCCCTGGCTTGCATTGCGGCCACCGCCGGCCGCCTCGGCCATGGCGCGCAGGGTGGCGGCGTTGCTGCCACGGCTGCCTGGCGCGGGTACTTTGGCGGCCGGGGCGCCCGGCTTGCCGCTGCCCGCCGCACCGCCTTTGCCGGCGCCGCCGCCGCCGGCTGCGCCGGTCGGCCGGCCTGCCGCCGCAGCGCCAGCCTTGCCGCGAGCCGGACCGCCGGCGCTGCTTGCTGCCGGGCCGCCGGCCTTGGCCCGCGCCGCGCCGCCGGCAGTCCGGGCGCCGCCCGCCGCTTGCTGTGCCAGCGCCGCCTTGCCGCCGGCAGGGCCGGTGAACGGGCGTTTCTTCTTGCCGGCCACAGCCTGCTTGGCGGCTGGTTTCGGCGTGCCGGTTTCCGGCACGCGGTGGTCCGCCTCGAAACCGGGTTCCTCTTCGCGGCGCAGCACCTGTTTGGTGAGCTTTTCGATGGCCGCCAGCAGGTCCACCTCGTCCGCGCACACCAGCGAGATCGCCACGCCGTCCGCTCCCGCGCGGCCGGTGCGGCCGATGCGGTGCACATAGTCTTCCGCCACGGTGGGCAGGTCGAAGTTCACCACCAGCGGCAACGCTTCGATGTCCAGGCCGCGCGCGGCCACGTCGGTAGCCACCAGCACCTGCACTTCGCTGGCCTTGAAGCGCGCCAGCGCGCGCAGGCGGGCCGGCTGCGGCTTGTCGCCATGGATGGAGTCGGCGCGGATGCCATGCTCGACCAGCGTTTTCACCAGCACGTCCACGCCTTTGCGGGTCTTGACGAACACCAGGACCTGGCCCCAGCGCTGCTTCTTGAACAGGTGCAGGAACAGTTCCGGCTTGTGCGCCTTGTCGGTGGTGATAATCCACTGCTTGACCGACTTGGCGGCGATATTGCGCGCGCTGGCCTGGATCGACAGCGGGTCGTTCAGCAGGATCTCGGCAAGGCTGCGCACGTCGTCCGAGTAGGTGGCCGAGAACATCAGCGTCTGGTGCTCGTCCGGCAGCGCGAGCAGGATGGCTTCCAGGTCGTCCGCGAAGCCCAGGTCCAGCATGCGGTCCGCTTCATCGAGCACCAGCGACTCCAGCTGCTCGAACTGCAGCACGCCCTGGCGGAACAGGTCCAGCAGGCGGCCGGGGGTGGCCACCATCACGTCCAGGCCCTTGTTCAGCTTGGCGATCTGCGGTTCGATCGGCACACCGCCGTACGCCACGTGGCAGCGCATCGGCACGTTGCGGCCGTAGCTGCGGAAGCTTTCGTACACCTGCTCGGCCAGCTCGCGGGTGGGCACCAGCACCAGGCAGCGCACGTGGTTCGGCGCGGCGCGTTCGCCTTGGCTCAGGCGCTGCAGCAGCGGAATGGCGAAGCCGGCGGTCTTGCCGGTGCCGGTTTGCGCGGCGGCCATCAAGTCGCGGCCGGCCAGCACGGCGGGAATGGCTTGCTTCTGGACCGGGGTGGGCGTGGTGTAGCCTACCGTGTCCAGCATGCGCAGCAGGGGATCGATAAGGCCGAGGGATGCGAAAGTCATGGGAATCTTTATTGTTATTGGGCGGGAGCGGCCAGTTCGGCGCTCCACAGGGTAAGGATGGCGTGCAGGCGCTGGTCGCTGATGGCGAGCAGGTTGTCGCCCACATACCATTCGGTGGCGCTGTGGCCCGGCAGCTGCGCCTGGCTGACGCGGTTGAACAGCCAGACGCCGTGTTTTTCCGCGAAGGCGTTGCGGATGGCGACGGCGCGCTCGCGGTCGACCGGCATATGCAGATGCAGCAGGTTGGCTTGCGGGCGCGCCGGATTCGGCGCCAGCAGCGGATGGCTGCGCAGCGTTTCGAACAGCGCTATGGTGCGTTTGAAGTACTGCGGCATGGCGGCCAGGCGCGCGTCGAACTGCATGGCGGCGGCCACCACGTAGGGCGTGCGGTGGATCACGTTGCCGCCCTGGCGGCGGAACCATTCCTGCGCCTTGGCCACAAAGCCGATGTTGCCCAGCAGCATGGCGCCGCCCAGGCCGCCGATGCCCTTGTAGAGCGAGACATAGACCGTGTCGAAGCCGGCGCAGATTTCGTGCAATGGCTTGCCATAGGCTGCGGCGGTTTCCCACAGGCGCGCGCCGTCCATGTGCAGGTGGATGCGGCGCGTGCGGCAGTAGTCCTTGATGGCTTGCAACTCGTCCCAGCCGGGGCACTGGCCGCCGATTTCGCGTGCCGGCAGTTCCAGCGACACCGCGCCGAGGTGGTCGGGCAGGGCCTGCAGGTCTTCCAGCGTCCACGGACGGTGCGGATCGCCGATCTGCAAGGCCTGGAAATGGCCCAGCAGCTGGTGGTTGCCGCGTTCGTGCCTGAAGATGTGGGCGGTGGGGTGCAGCGCCGCCAGCGGGCTGCCGCGCTCCATGCAGGCCAGGCGCAGCGCCGTCACCTGCGTCATGGTGCCCGTGATGCAGAAGGCGGCCGCCTCGAAGCCCAGCAGGTCCGCCACCTTGCGCTCGAACGACTGGATCAGCGGACCTTCGCCGTACACGTCGTGCGTCACGTCGTTGGCGGCGCACCAGGCGGCCATGGCCGCGAACGTCTCGGCCGGCGCGGGCTGGCGATGGCCGGGCAATACGGTGTGGCACATCTGGCGCAGTTCGGCGTCGGTCACGGGCAGTCTCCTGAAAGAACGTGATTTTACAGGACTGGCGCGGGCGGCAATGGTTGTGGCGCGAATCGCGGGCCGCATTGCCGCCTCAGGCGTGACATGCGGCCCGGCACGGCCGGTCGCCGCATGCGGATACGGCTCAGTAATATGCAGGGCGCGTTTGAACCGCCGTTGCTAGTGCACCACGTGCACGTTGTGGAACTGCAGCGCGGCCAGGTTGGCGTAGATGCCGCCCAGCGCCACCAGCGAGGCGTGCGTGCCGGTTTCGACAATCTTGCCGTCTTCCATGACGATGATGCGGTCGGCGCGCTGCACGGTTGCCAGGCGGTGCGCGATGATGACCGTGGTGCGGCCTTGCATGGCCGCTTCCAGCGCGCCTTGCACCAGGCGTTCGGATTCGGCGTCCAGCGCGCTGGTCGCTTCATCCAGCAGCAGCAGCGGCGGATTTTTCAGCAGCGCGCGGGCGATGGCGATGCGCTGGCGCTGGCCGCCGGACAGGCGCACGCCGCGCTCGCCCAGGAAGGACTGGTAGCCGTTCGGCAGCCGCTCGATGAATTCGTGCGCCGCCGCCAGCTTGGCGGCCTGGATCACTTCCGCGTCGGTGGCGCCGGCGCGGCCGTAGCGGATGTTTTCCATCGCGTCGGTGGAGAAGATCACCGTGTCCTGCGGCACGATGCCGATGGCGTCGCGCAGGGTGTGCAGGTCGAGCTGGCGGATGTCCACGCCATCGAGCTTGATGGCGCCTGCCTGCGGGTCGTAGAAGCGCAGGAACAGCTGGAACAGCGTGGTCTTGCCGGCGCCGGACGGGCCCACCACGGCCACCGTTTCGCCGGGCTTGATGTCCAGCGACAGGTGCGCCAGCGCCGCCGTTTCGGGGCGCGACGGGTAGTTGAAGGTCACATCGGCCAGCGTCAGCGCGGCGCCGTTGGCGGCGCGCGGCGGCAGCGCCAGCGGATGCGCGGGCGACTGGATTTCGGACTTGACCGACATCAGTTCCAGCAGGCGCTCGGTGGCGCCGGCCGCGCGCTGGGCTTCGCCCATCACTTCGGACAGCGCGCCGATGGCGCCGGCCACGATGGAGGCGTACAGGATGAACTGGCCCAGGTCGCCGCCGGTCATGGAGCCCTCCAGCACGGCGTGCGCACCGAGCCACAGCACGAACACGATGGTGCCGAACACCAGCACGATGGCCAGCGCGGTGAGCATGGCGCGCGCGCGGATGCGCTTCATGGCGGTGACGAAAGCGCCTTCGACCGACGCGCCGAAACGGTCGGTCTCGATTTTTTCATGCGTGAAGGCCTGCACGGTGGGCATGGCGTTCAGGATCTCGCCGGCCACGGCGGAGGCGTCGGCGATGCGGTCCTGCGAGTCGCGCGAGAGCTTGCGCACCCGGCGGCCGAACATCACGATGGGCAGCACGGTGAGGATCAGCAGGCCGATGATGATGGACGACAGTTTGACGCTGGTGACGAACAGCATGGCCAGGCCGCCGATGAACAGCAGCACATTGCGCAGCGCCATGGAGATGCTGGTGCCCACCACGGCCTGGATCAGCGTGGTGTCGGTGGTGATGCGCGACAGCACTTCGCCGGTCTGCGTGGTTTCGAAGAATTCCGGGCTTTGCGTGACCACGTGGCGGTACACCGCGCTGCGGATGTCGGCCGTGACGCGCTCGCCGAGCCAGGACACGGTGTAGAAGCGCGCCGCCGTGGCCAGCGCCAGCACAGTGGCCACGCCGAACAGGGCCAGGAACACCAGGTTCACGTGCTCGATGCTGCGT
Organism: Massilia sp. Root351; assembly: GCF_001425045.1. Classification (GTDB taxonomy): domain Bacteria; phylum Pseudomonadota; class Gammaproteobacteria; order Burkholderiales; family Burkholderiaceae_D; genus Rugamonas. The sequence goes on from NZ_LMDJ01000031.1 coordinate 428,715, forward strand.
ACCCCGGCCGAGGCGCCGAAGCCCAGGTCTATCATTTGCTTGAAGGCGGCCGGGATGGCCAGCGTGGCGCCGGCTGCCACCACCAGGGCCACGCCGGCCATGGCGAACTGCTTGCGGTAGGGGCGCAGAAAGGGCATCAGGCCCTTGAAGGCTGCCAGGCTGCCCTTCTTGAGTTCGCGGGATTCGCTGTGGGGGGCCGGTGTTGCGGCGTTGCTGCTGCCAGCCCCTGGGTTGACGTTGCTCTTGATACTGTCGGTCATCGTGTTGCCGTTGTTGTTGCGTTGTTCTGCGTTGTTATGGGTAAGCGAATTCATAGTTTCATGGGACTGGCATAGCCGGTCAGTTCCAGGTAGCCGCGCCCGGCGCGTGCGCCATCGCGGCTGAGCGTCACCGCACCTTCCCAGTACACCGCGCCCGTGCTGCGGCGCGAATCGAGCTCCTGGTCTTCCTGCAGGGGCGCAATCCGCCACAGCGTGTTGCCTGTGGCGAGCTGGGTGGCGACGGGATACTCGGCATTGGTGCGGGGCGAACGCCACCGCCGTTGCGGGGTAAAACTGACCTGGTCCGGCGCGTAATGCGTGATCTTACCGGATGCATCGCGCCATGTCGCGTGCGCCCATAGTTTAGCACCTGTTTTGCCGCGGATCTGGAAAGCCATCAGCGCGCCGCCGTCGTCGAGGTTGGCGCTGACCCAGTCCCAGCCCGCCGCGTCGTCGCCCAGCACCTGCTGCGACCATTCGTGATCCAGCCAGGTGGTGCCGGTGACGGCCTGCGGCTTGCCGCCGTTGCGGGTAATGGTGCCGCTGGTTTTCAGGTGCGGTTCGCTGTAGTAGTAGCTGGCCTGCTGGGGGTCCGTGCCCTTGCGCGAGTAGCCGCGTTCACCCTGCAGCAGCACCGGCTGGGTGGGCGCCAGGGTCAGGTTGAGGGTGAAGCTGGCGGCCGCCAGGGTGACCTGGTAGCTGCCGTCCGGGCGGCGCGCCATGCGCCAGTCGTCCAGTTTCACGTCGGTGTCGCCGGACTTGGCGTAGGCCAGGCCGAAGCCTGCGCGGGCGCTGCGCTGGTCGTGCAGCAGCTTGCCCAGCGCCGGATCGGACAGCGCGGCATGCCCGATGATGAGCTGCTGCGGTGCGAATTTGCTGGGGTTGGCGCTGTCGATGCCCGTGGCGCGGCGGAAGAAAGTGACCTGGTAGCCGAGATCTTTGCCCTCGGGCGTCTTGAGCCAGCCGGTGGCGTACCACCACTCGGTCTTGTAGTCCGGGTGGGCCCCATAGTCCTGGGGGAAGGCCAATGTGGCGCCGGCGGGAAGGGGCGTGACGGCCGGGAAGAGGCGCGGGGCCGCCAGCGCCGCCGCCAGCGGCGCCATGGCGCAAAGCAGGGCCGCCAGCAGGCGCAGGAGGGGCGGCAACATCACCAATCCTCCCGCACCGCGCGGATCGGCGCGCCCGACAAGGCCTGGCGGCCGGCCAGCAGCGCCGTCAGCGCGGCGGCGGCCAGCAGCGCGGAGGCCACGCTGGCCAGCAGCGGCCACGGGAAGTGCATCTGCATGGTCCAGTGGAAGGACTGCGGATTGATGACGAATACCAGCACCAGGCTGATGATCCAGCCCAGCACCGCGCCGGTGGCGATGCCCAGTCCCGTCAGCGCGCCGCCCTCCAGCGCCAGGATGGCCAGGATCTGGCGCCGCGTTACGCCGATGTGGCGCAGCATGCCGAATTCCTTCGAACGCGCCAGGGTCTGGGCCGAGAAAGTGGCGGCCACGCCGAACAGGCCGATAATAATCGCTATAGCCTCCAGCAGATAAGTAACGGCGAAGCTGCGGTCGAAGATCGTCAGGCTCATGGCGCGCAACTCGGACAGCGCGCTCAGTTCCAGCCCGGCCCCGAACGGCAGCGCCTTCAGCGCCGCCTTGACCTTTTTCATGTTGTCGTCCCCATCGCCGCCTTTGGCCAGCCAGATGGCCGTGCTGTTGATGTCCATGTCGCCCGTGATGGCGCGGTAGTCGGCCAGCCGCATCTGCACCGAGCCGGAGGCGCGGGCGTAGTCGCGCCAGACGCCGGCCACGAAAAATTCATGCTGCCGGCCTTGCAGCGGCAGTTTCAGGATGCTGCCTGCGGCCACCCCGTACAGGTCGGCCATCGGCTCGGACACCCACACCGGCCGCCGCCCCTCGGGCACCGGCAGCGTGGGGCCGGTCATGGCCAGCAGCTTGTCGGCGTTGGCCGGCTCGATATTGCGCGCCATGAGCAGCACCGGCGGGCGCTCGGGCGCCAGGCTCACGCCGCGCGCACGCAGGAAATCGACCTTGGCCACGCCGGGCAGGGCGCGCACCTGCTCCTGCTCGCGCGGATTCAGGCCCGCCGTGGCGCCGCCGCTGGCGGTGCTGGCGTACAAGTCGGCCGGCAGGATTTGCAGCAGCCAGTCGTCGAGCGAGACGCGGAAGCTGGACACCATGATGGCCATGGCCACCATCAGGCTGAAGCTGGACAGCACGCCGCCCAGCGCGATGCCGGCCTGGCCGGAGGCGTTGGCCAGCCGCGCCAGCGCCAGGGCCAGCACCGGCGAACTGTCCGGCCGGTCCGCCGCAGCCGCGCTCCAGCGCGCGTGCAGGAGGCGGAATACCGTGGACGCCAGGCGCGGCATCAGCGCGATGGCGCCCACCAGCATCAGCGCAATTGAGAGGTAGCCGAAAATGGGCAGCTCCCACAGCGGCGGCATTTGCGACATGGCCGCCGCCACCGCCAGGCATGCCAGTCCAGGCCAGGCAAGCGCAAGGCGCGCCATGGCGGTCTCCTCGCTGCCCGACTTGAGCGCCACCGCCGGGGTGGCGCGCGCCGCCTCCATGGCGGGCGCCACACAGCCCAGCATGGCCACGCCCGCACCCAGCGCGAAATACACCAGCGCCGCCACCGGCGTGAACTGAACCTGCGGCTGCACGCCGGCGAAGTAGCCCGCGCCCAGGTCGCCGCCGAACAGGCGCAGGGCGGCGGCCGCCAGGCCATAGCCGGCCGCGATGCCGAGCAGCGAACCGGCCACGCCCAGCGCGCGGCCTTCCAGCAGGATCTGGCGCAGCAGGCGGCCGCGCTCCATGCCCAGCACGCGCAGCAGCGCGAACTGGCTGCGGCGCCGCATCACCGACAGGGCCTGGGTGGAAAAGACCAGGAAGGCGCCGGTAAACAGCGCCACCAGCGCGAGCACGCTCAGGTTGACGCGGTAGGCCCGGCTCATATTGTTGTTGCGGCTATTCTGGTCTTCGTCGTTCGGGCTGCCGACATGGAAGCGGCCCGGATGTTCCCGCTCCAGGTCGCGCGCCAGCTGCGCCTTGAACGCTTCGCGGTCCACGCCGCCGCGCAGCTTGAGGTCCACGCGCGACAGCTGGCCGACCCGGTTCAGGCGCCATTGGAGCGCGCCGATGTCCATCACGCCCAGGCGCTGCCCGGCGCGCACGCGCTGCAGCGGCCCGGCCACGCGCAAGGTCACCGCTTGCGTTCCCGATTGCAGCGCCAGCACGCCGCCCTGCGGCTTGAGCCAGGCCTGCGCGGCCGGGGACAGGAAGATGGCGTCGTCGGCCAGGGTATCGGCCAGGTGCTCCGGGTCCGGCGTGCCGAGCAAGTCGGGCGTGACGTAGCCGGCGCGGAACGGATCCAGGCCGATGATTTGCAGGGCCGAGCGCTGGCCCGGCAGCGAGGCTTGCACGTCCAGGACGGGCGAGGCGACCGCCACCCCGGGGCGCTCGGCCAGGCGCGGATAGACTTGCTCGTCGAAGGTGGCCTCGGCGCCGGTGACCTGCACGTCGGCTTGTCCGGACAAGCTCTTGATGGCGGAGGAAAACTCGTTGAACGCGGCCGCATTGATCAGGTGGATGGCGAAGCCGAGCGAGACGCCGATGGCAATCGCGGCGATCGCCGTGATGGCGCGCACCGGATGCGCGCGCCATTCGCCCAGCAGCAGCCAGCGCGACAGCTTGCGCAGCGAGGCCGGCAGTGCGGCGGGCGGCGCAGCGCTCAACTGGCGCACGACAGCTTGAGTTTATCGGCGGCGCGCTGGGCCTTGATGCGGGCGCGCTCCTCGTGCTGCGGCTGGGCGCGGCGCAGGTCCTCGTCGGCCCACTTCCTGTCGAGCCGGAGCTTGTCGCATTTCTGGTGGCGCGCTGCGGCGGCGCGGCTGGCCGCGGCGTCTTCGCGCTCGTCGGCGGCATCGCGCTTGCGGCGCTCTTTTTCCAGCGCGTCGGCCTGCTTTTTCGCGCTTTTCAGCTCGGCCGCGGCCGACTTGCTGGGCGCGGGCGCGTCCGGCACCGCGATCACCGTGCCGCCTGCGCAAGGTTGCCCGGTGTAGGTGATCTTGCCGTCCTGCGTGCATTTGTGGACCGCCTGCGCGCCCGCATGGGGCGCTGCGGCGGCGCATAGCATGAGCAGGGTGGCGAGGGCGCGTGATTTCATAGGATCTTCCCGGGGTTCATTATGCCCTGCGGGTCCAATGCCGATTTGATCGCGCGCATCAAGTTCAGCTCCAGCGGCGACTTGTAGCGCGCCAGTTCATCCCGCTTCAGCGCGCCGATGCCGTGTTCAGCCGAAATCGAACCGCCGAAGCCTGCCACGCTGTCATGCACCACGCGGTTCACGGCATCCTGGTTGGCCAGGAAAGCTTCATTGGGAATGCCGTCCGGCGGCGCGACGTTGAAATGCAGGTTGCCGTCGCCGAGGTGGCCGAAGCACACCAGCTGGCAACCCGGGAAGGCCTGCTGCAGCAGCGGCGCCGTGCGGCCGATGAAGTCCGGGATGCTGGACACGGGCAGCGAGATGTCGTGCTTGATGTTCTTGCCGGCCTTGGCCTGCGCCAGCGGAATGTGCTCGCGCAGCTGCCACAGCCCGCGCGACTGGGCCACGGACGTGGCCACCACGGCGTCCTCGATGGTGCCGTTCTCCAGGGCCGCGTCGATGGCGCGCTCGAGCAGGCCCACCGCGTGCTCTGCCGATTCGCTGCTCGACAGTTCCAGCAGCACGTACTGGGCGTGCTGGCCGCTGAAGGGGCGCGGCAGCTGCGGGAACTGCGTTGCCACCAGCTGCAGGCAGAACGACGACATCAGTTCGAAACCGGTCAGGCTGGCGCCGCAGTAGTCCTGCATCAGCGCCAGCAGGCGCAGCGCGGCAGCGGGGGAGTCCAGCGCGGCCAGCGCGGTGATGCAGGCCTTCGGCTGCGGATAAAGTTTCAGCACGGCGCCGGTGATGATGCCTAGCGTGCCTTCGGCGCCGATGTACAGGTCGCGCAGGTCGTAGCCGGTGTTGTCCTTGCGCAGGCCGCGCAGGCCGTTCCAGATTTCGCCCTGCGGCGTCACCACTTCCAGGCCCAGGCACAGCTCGCGCGCGTTGCCGTAGCGGAGCACGGCGGTGCCGCCGGCGTTGCTCGACAGGTTGCCGCCTATGGTGCAGCTGCCCTCGGCCGCCAGCGACAGCGGGAACAGGCAGTCGTGCGCCGCCGCCGCGTCCTGCACTTGCTGCAGGATGCAGCCGGCGTCCACCGTCATGGTACGGTTCAGCGCGTCGGTTTCGCGGATGGTGTTCAGGCGGGCCAGCGACAGCAGCACCGCCTCGCCGCTGCGGTCCGGTACGCCGCCCAGCACCAGGCCGGTGTTGCCGCCCTGCGGCACCACGGGGATGCCCCAGCGCGCGCAGGCGCGCACCACCTCGGCCACCTGCTGCACGCTGCCGGGCCGCAGCACAGCCAGGGCCATGCCGGTGTGGCGGCCGCGCCAGTCGGTGAGGAAGGGCGCCATGTCGGCCGCGCCGGCCAGCACGTGGCCGGCGCCCAGCAGTGTGCGGCAATGCGCCAGGAAGGCGTTCCGCATGGCGGTGGAGGGCGGGCTCATTTGGCTGAGTTCACCCTGTTGACCTTGTCCAGCAGGTCCTTGGTCAGTTGTTTGGCGGCCTTTTTGTAGGGCCGCACATACATGATGGCGCAGATGAAATAGACGGTCACGATCAGCGCTTCGCCCCAGCCCAGCCAGGCCGACAGGGAACCGGTATCGCTCCAGCCGCGCACCACGCCTTCGGTGAAGTACAGCAGGATCACCATCGAGGTCCATTGCAGCGTGTAGACGTCGCGCTTGATGATGCCGGCCAGCGGGAACAGCAGCGGCGCCGCTTTCAGCGCCATCCACGAGCCGCCCGGCTTGAGCGGCGCCAGCCAAACTTCCCAGGCGATGCACCACAGGATAAGCAGCACCATGCTGGCGATGGCGCCCCGGTGGAAGAATTTTTGCGACTTGGTTTCCATCATGCTCCCCGCAGCGTGCCGGCGCGCAGTGTGCTTGCAACCTCCGCCAGGCGGCGGCCCTGCGCCGTGGCCAGGCGCCTTTCATCTTCGGTCAATGGCTTGTTGCCGTCAAGGCCGGACCAGTGGCTGGCGCCGTAGGGCGTGCCGCCGCTGGCGGTGGTCATCAGCTCGGCGTTGGTGTAGGGCAGGCCCATCACCATCATGCCGTGGTGCAGCAGCGGGATCATCATGGTCAGCAGCGTGGACTCCTGGCCGCCGTGCAGGCTGCCGGTGGAGGTAAACACGCAGGCCGGCTTGCCGGCCAGCGTGCCGGACAGCCACTCGGCCGAGGTGCCGTCCCAGAAGTACTTCATGGCGGCGGCCATATTGCCGAAGCGGGTCGGCGAACCCAGGGCCAGCGCCGCACAGTCACGCAGGTCGTCCAGCTCCACGTAGGGTGCGCCCTCGGACGGCACGGCGGGCGCGCTGGCCTCGGCCACGGTGGACACCGCCGGCACGGTCCGCAGCCGCGCCTCGCAGCCCGGCACCGAATCGATGCCCTGCGCGATGAGCTCAGCCAGTTTGCGGGTTGCGCCGTGGCGCGAATAGTATAAGACGAGAATTATCAGATCTGGTGTGGTCATCTTGGTATTATAGGGCGCTTTGGAGTCCGGCAGGCATGCCGCGCTCCCGCAACAACAGTGCTTTAGCAGTGCTTTCGATCCGGGGTTCAATGTTTTCCAAGTATATCTATCCGTTTTTGCAGTACATATTCCGCACCTGTAACGTCGGCGTGGCCGTGCTGCGGGCCTTGTCGTGGCACGAGATCCGCGACATGTTCCTGTTCGCGCGCCGCCGCCTGAAGGAAGAGAGCCTGCCGCAGGTGGCCGGCAGCCTCACCTTCACCACGGTGTTCGCGCTGGTGCCGCTGCTGACCATCGCGCTGGCCATCTTCACCACCTTCCCCATGTTCGCCGCCTTGCGCAAGGCGCTGGAAGTGTATTTCGCGCAGAGCGTGATGCCCAAGCAGATCGCCACGCCCATCCTGAACAACCTCACCATGTTCGCGGCCAAGGCGACGCGCCTGTCGGCGGTGGGCGCGGTGGCGCTGGTGCTGACGTCGGTGGCCATGATGGGCATGATCGAACGGGTGTTCAACCGCATCTGGCGCGTGAAGGCCGAGCGCAGCTGGGCCCGCCGCATCCTGGTGTACTGGGCCATCCTGACGCTGGGGCCGGTGCTGGTGGGGGTGTCGCTCAGCCTGTCGACCCACGTCTACACCACCACCAGCGACCTGGTGGGCAATGTGCCGGTGCTGGGCGCGCTGCTCTACACCACGCTGTCCATCGCCGCCACCACGGCCGGCTTTACGCTGATGTACGTGGTGGTGCCGAACCGCCAGGTGGACTGGCGCGATGCGCTGTGGGGCGGCCTGCTGGCGGCGCTGTTCTTCGAGCTGGCCAAGCGCGGTTTCGCGGTCTTCATCACGCAGTTCCCGACCTATTCGCGGATCTATGGCGCGCTGGCGGCGCTGCCGCTGTTCCTGCTGTGGATCTACCTGTCCTGGCTGATCACGCTGGTGGGCGCGCTGTTTACCGCGGCGCTGCCGGTGGTGAAGTACGAACGTTGGTGGCACGAGGCGGTGCCGGGCGGAGAGTTCGTGGACGCGATGGCGATCCTGAAGGTGCTGCACGTGGCCGGCCATTGCGGCGACACGGCGCTGGTCAACTCGGCGGCGATCCGGCAGGCGACCCGCATGGGCTACGACGAGATGGACGCGCTGCTGGAACGCATGCAGACGCAGGGCTGGGTGGGCAAGGTGAAGGCCGAGGCGCCGCCGCGGGTGCAGTGGGGCAAGCGGGTCAGCGAGGGCGCGGACAACTGGGTGCTGCTGGCCAATGCCGAGAAGCTCACGCTGGCCGATGTGTACCGCGTCTTCGTGTTCGGCGGCGTGGCCGTCAACAGCGGCATGCCGGATGATGAGGAGGACGACCGCGACCGCCAGGCCGCGCGCGAAGCGGCCAGCCTGGCGCGCCAGGTCGAGGATTCGGTCGAGAAGGGATTGGGCCGCACGCTGGCCGAACATTTCGGCCCGCTGGACTGCCGCTAGGGCAGTCCGCCTTCGTGGTCAGTGGGTCTTGCGCTTTTCCTGCTGCACCAGGATGAAGGGGCTGACCACGCTGGCCCATAGGCTGGCGTTGCTGTCGTTCCAGCGCTGTGCCTGTTCGTCCGATACCTTGGCGATCTGGCCGGCGGCCATCCATTGCGTGATGCTGGCCTTGTCGTCATGCGAGATGCGCACGGCCACGTCGACCAGGTCCAGCTCGTCGGCGATCCACACCACGGTGCCGGAGGCGAAGTGCTTGGCCAGCTCGCCCCATGGCAGGCGCGCCGTTTCCCGGTTGATCTTGGCGTGCAGTTCGATGTCTTGTTCAGGTTTGGTTTGCATAGTGAAGCTCATAGTAGGGAGATGCGCGGTTCCGGCGCTCCCTCCCATGTTAACCGATAGGCCGCGCCTTTGCGAACATTGCCCACCAGCGCGGGCCGGAAGCAGGCCAGGTTGACGCCGCCGGCGCGCCGCACGCTGGGGAAGATCACGCCGGTCGAGCCTTCCTCCAGCAGCCGCTCGGCCAGCCGCTGCGACTGCACGTAGCTGGCCGGGTCCAGGCAGTCTGCGTGCTCTTCGGTGCGGCGCAGGTCGTGGAACTGGGCGGTGAAGTCGGCCAGCATGCACTGGTAGCTCACGCTGTCGTGGAAGTAGTCGATCTCGGCGTATTCCACCGTCTTGTGGAAGGCGATCTCGGCCAGCGCAGTGTCGATGTCGAAGGCGCAGTACCAGGCGCCGCGCTCGCCGTCGTTGAAGCGGCTGCCTTCCGGACGCGCGTAGGTAAAGGCGGCGTTGATGATGCGGTAGTTCGGCACCCGGAACACCAGTTCGTCGATGCCGATGCCGGGCGCGCCGCCGTGTTCGGCGATCAGGCGCGCGTTGGTGGCGTTGTCCAGGTCGAACAGGTCGTGCAGTTCGTCTTCGCTGCCGGCCAGCGGGGCCAGCACGGAATCTTCCACGTCGGCAAAGCGGGACTGGATCAGGCGGCAGGTGTCGAATTGCCGCAGCAGGGTCAGGGGAGGGAGGGTCGCTGCCGCCATCAGAGCCCGCCGCGCCGCGCGTCGACCAGCTTGCGCACCGTTTGCATGGCCAGCAGGCCGCCGCCCAGCATATAGGCCAGCGGCGTGCGGCCGCCGAAGATGATGTTCTTGTTGGGCAGCGTAACCCAGCGGTCCGCCAGCTGGTCGCCGTACAGGATGTGCAGCGACTTGTAGATGCCCACCAGGTAGGAAATGCGCGTGATGCGGTCCACTTCCAGCACCCGGTCCGGGTTCTTCTTCCAGTCGTAGTAGCTGCTGCTGGACAGGCCGCCCAGCAATTCGCGGGCGTCGCTCTCGCGCACGGACCAGGCTTCCACCAGGCGGAAAAACGCGGTCAACGCCGATTTCGACAGGCGTTCGCGCTCTTCGCGGGCATTCAGGTCGACCGGGATCACCGGTTCAAAGCGGCTTCTTGGGTAGGCGTAGGCGGCTTGCATAAATCCTCCGTTTCTGGATTATTTATACTCCGCTTTCGGATGAAAGGCAAGTTCGAAAAATTCGATAATAGACAGGCAATTTTTCCGTTTTTCTTTTCGATGCGGCAGGTTCATACTTCATTTCATCGGCGCTGCAAACAAACAGTAACACTGCAGGCCTTCGAAAAAATCGATGTATACACCACAGGAGAACTACCATGCCATTCGCAAAAGCCCAACCAGGTAAAGAACTGCTGAACGCCAACGACCACACGCTGATCATGATCGATCACCAGTCCCAGATGTCGTTCGCCACCAAGTCCATCGACATTACCGTGCTGCGCAATAATGCCGCGCTGGTGGCCAAGGCGGCGCGCGAGTTCAAGGTGCCCACCATCCTGACCACGGTGGCGGCGACAAGCTTCTCGGGCCCGATCTTCGACGAGATCCAGTCGGTATTCCCCGAGCAGCAGCCGATCGACCGCACCAGCATGAACACCTGGGAAGACCAGCGCATTGCCGACCGTGTCAACGAAATCGGCCGCGGCCGCATCGTGCTGGCCGGCTTGTGGACCTCGGTATGCATCGTTGGCCCGGCACTGTCCGCGCTGGACCAGGGCTTTGAAGTGTACGTGATTGCCGATGCCTCCGGCGACGTCACCGACGAAGCGCACGAGCGCGCCATGCAGCGCATGATACAGGCCGGCGCCAAGCCCATCACCTCGCTGCAATATCTGCTGGAACTGCAGCGCGACTGGGCGCGCAGCGAGACCTACGATGAAACGGTGGCCACTTCCATCGCCCACGGCGGCGGCTATGGCCTGGGACTGATCTACGCCAAATCGATGTTCAACGCTTCCGAAGGCCATTAAACCGGCGTAGTATCGAAGGCTCGCCGACTCCCTGAGGATTATCGATGAGCCTTCCCAACTATGCCTTCGTCGCCGCGCTCGCACTGGTTTGCTCCACTGCGGGCGCGGCGCCGTCGAATGCCGAGCTGACCCAGCAAGTGGCCGACACGGAGCGCGCCTTCGCGGCCACCATGAAGGCGCGCGACCTGGCCGCCTTCACCAGCTTCCTGTCCGACGAAACGGTGTTCTACTCCGGCCCCACGCCCTTGCGCGGCAAGGAGCAGGTGACTGCTTTCTGGAGGAAGTTTTACGACGGCAAGGAAGCGCCGTTCTCGTGGGAGCCGGACCGGGTCGATGTGACCGATTCCGGCACCCTGGCCCACTCGTCCGGCCCGGTGTACGATCCGAAGGGCAAGCTCATCGCCCGCTTCAACTCGGTCTGGCGCCAGGAAGCGCCGGGCAAGTGGCGCATTGTGTTCGATAAGGGACAGGATATCTGCGACTGCAAGAAATAGAGGGGCATCGCGGATGTGCGGGATGGCGGATCGCCGCACGGAGCATCCGGCGGCTGCCATATCGGGCCGCGCTGTAGGACTGCGGCCCGTCGCGGGCCGGTCCGTGCGCCGACGCACAGAGGCCGACCGGATGGAAGGTAATCATGGAGGCATTCAATCAGGAGGCCACCATGAACCCATCCATTTCAAGCAAGTGCCGCGCTTTGCTGAGCAGCGCGCTATTCATGGCAAGCATCGCTCCTGCCTGCGCGGCGGGCCAGCAGGACCAGCAGACGCCGCCGGCCCTGGCCGATACGGTCCCGCTGGCCGCACCCGCGCCTGCTGCCGCAGTACGGCCGGCGGCGCCCGCCATCACGCGCATTGTACTGGCTGCCGAAGAGTTACCTGTTCCGGGTCGGGCGCAGCCCGCATATGCGCTCCAGCCGCGCGCGGCGCCCGTACGCCAGCTGGAACGTGACGCGATAACGCTGCGCGCCGCGCGCGCCGCCTTGCTGCAGAACGACGCAAGCCATCGGCAGCAATTGGCGGCGCTGCGCTAAGCAGGCTCAGAACGTGTAGCTGGCGTACACCGCTGCCGTTGGCGCGGTGGTGCGGCGCGCCAGCGGGCTGTTGGCCGCGTCGCGCAGCAGGCTGCTGGCGCCCAGCATGCCGGTCACGCCCCAGTGGCCGTCCAGCTTGTGCTGCCAGCTCATGGTCACGTCCGCCTGGTAGAGGCCGGCCTTGGGCTGGTATACCTTGTAGCCGGATTTGAGCGCCTGCTTGGCCGTCACGCCGTAGTAGGCTTGCGCATACTTCTTGTCGGCCACTTCGAAACCCAGGCTCAGCGTGACGGTATTGGCATCGTCCTTGAACAGTTTGCCGCTCAGGCCGGCGCCATAGGTGCTGCCCGTTTCGCGCGCGCTCAGCGCCTGCGCCGTATGCACGTTAACGTCCAGTCCGTCGAAAATGGCATAGCCCAGGCTCAGGTTGGCCGTTGCGCTGCCTTTCACGTCGCCCATGCCGCGCAGGTACTTGCTGGCCTTGCCGCCGAAGGGCAGCTTGCCGTCTTCCTTGCGCGGTGCGCGGTAGCCCAGCGCGGCGCTATAGCTGAACGGGCCGGCGGCGCCGCCGTAGCCCAGGCCGCGCAGCGTGCTGGCGTAGAAACCGTTGGCCATCGAGTAGTCCAGCGCCACCACCGGCACCACCATGTTTTCGTCCGAGCCGGAATAGCGCGGCGCCAGGGCCACGCCGGCCCCGATGGTGGTAACGGCTTCGTCGGCAGCGGTGGCGGCGCCGGCGATCAGGATGAACAGGGCGGGGATCAGTTTCATATTGCAGCTCTTCATAAGTTCTCCAATTTTTGGGAATGAGTTGGGAAGGCCTGCAGTGTGATGACTTGGCATGAAGCAAACCTGAGCCGTTCATGAAGATTCCATGAAGACAAGGCTTTAGCTGATCTTCAGCTAGCCGTGCTCTAATATGGGACATGAAAATACTGCTGATTGAAGATGACCTGGACCTGGGCAACGGCGTGCGCATCGCACTGGCCGACCAGGGCATGGACGTGGTGTGGACGCGCCGCCTGGACGACGCGGCGCGCCAACTGGAGAGTGGCGGCTGCGACCTGGTGCTGCTGGACCTGGGACTGCCGGACGGCGACGGCATCACCTTGCTGACCCGCTTGCGGCGCGAACGGCGCGACCTGCCGGTGCTGATACTGAGCGCCCGCGACGCGCTCGGCGACCGCCTGCGCGGCCTGGACTCCGGCGCCGACGACTACCTGGTCAAGCCCTTCGAACTGGCCGAGCTGTTGTCCAGGGTGCGCGCGCTGGCGCGGCGCAGCTATGGTTTCGACGGCGAAACGCTGGAGCTGCGCGGCCTGGAGCTGCACGCCCCCACGCGCCGCGTTAGCGCCGGCGGCAAACCGGTTGACCTGACCGCCAGCGAGTACGAGTTGCTGAAGATGCTGATGATGCGCGCCGACCGCGTGGTCACGCGCCGCATGCTGGAAGAGCAGGCCTTGCCCGGCTCGCAGGCCAACGCCAGCAATTCGCTGGACGTCCACATGGCCAACCTGCGCCGCAAGATAGGCGAGGGCTATGTGCGCACGGTGCGCGGCGTCGGCTACGTGATCGACGGCAAGGCGCCGGCCGGCATGGGGCCCGCTTGAGCGGCCTGCTGCGCGGCCTGTGGCGCCGCATATCCCAGCCCAGCCTGGTGCGCCGGCTGCTGCTGGCGCAGTTGCTGCTGCTGACGCTGTTGTGGACCATGTTTACCGGCTATATCACCTATGAAACGGGCAACGACCAGGCGGCCCTGCACGAGGAAAACCTGTACAAGACCGCGCTGGCCGTGGCCGACAACCTGGCCGGCCAGCCCGAGCGCCGGCATCAGACGCTGGCGCTGCTGGATGCCGCCGCCACCGCCGGCTACGGCATGGGCGACCCGATCCTCGCCGTCAGCATGCTGGTGAGCCAGGACGGCCGCGAGATATTCCGTTCTCCCAAGGCGCCCGAAGGGGCGCGGCATGTGGACGTGCCGGGCAAGGTGGTGGTGATGGGCACGGGCGAGCGCCGCTGGCGCGCGCGCACCATGCGCGCTCCCGATACCGGCAGCCTGGTAACGGTGATGACGCCAGCCGGCGGCTGGTTCGTGTTCGTTACGCTCAATTCGCGCGGCTTCTATCTGCTGCCGCTGGTGCTGAGCCTGCCGTTGCTGGTGCTGCCCGCCTGGCTGTCGATTCGCCTGGCACTGCGGCCATGGAGCAACGTGGCGCGCGAAGTGGCCACGCGCGGTCCGCACAACCTGGCCGCGCTGGGCTACAGCGACCGCCACCAGGAACTGTCGGACATGGTGGACAGCATCAACACGCTGATGCAGAGCGTGGCGGAGAGCCAGTCGCGCGAACGCAGCTTCATTGCGGACGCGGCGCATGAGCTGCGCACGCCGCTGGCTGCCATGCGGGTGAACGTGGAAGCCTTGCTGGGCCAGGCCGGCGAGGGCCGCGACCGTACCTTGCTGAGCGGTATCGTCAGCAGCGTGAAGCGCGCCACCAGGCTGGTGAGCCAGCTGCTGACCTTGATGCGCAGCGACGCCACCGCCGGCGATGAAACCGAGCGCGTGGCGCTGGACGAGCTGCTGCAGGACAGGCTGGCCGTGCTGTCCGGCCTGGCTGCCGCGCGCGGCGTGGAGCTGGAACTGGCGGCCGAGCCGGACGTGGCGGTGCAAGGCCAGCGCGAGAGCCTCATTTCGCTGGTGGACAACCTGGTGGAGAACGCCATCAAATACGGGCCGGAAGGCGGCGTGGTGCGGGTGGCGCTGCGCCGCGCGGGCGTGCCCCGTGGCGTAGGCGGGCCGGCGCCGCTGGCGCTGCTGGCCGTGGAGGACCAGGGGCCGGGCATCGCGCCGGCGCTCCGGCAGCGGGTGTTCGACCGCTTCTTCCGCGACCCTGCGCAGTCGCAGGGCGGCAGCGGCCTCGGATTGGCGATCGCGCAGGCGGCCGCCGCCCGGCATGGCGGGCAGGTCGCGTTGCTGGATGGCGAAGAGGGCGGCTTGCTGGTGGAGGTGACGCTGCCGCTGGCGAAATGAGCGGGCGCGGGCTGGCGCAGCTTAGCGCTTGTGGCGCGAATTCATCTTGTCGATCAGCTTGGCCAGGTCGTCCTTCATGGCCTCGGACATGTTCAAGAACTGGCAGCCGATCTGCACCTGCTCGCCGAGCAGGAAGGAGCGGTAGGTGCGCGACAGGCGGATTTCCAGGTCGGCGATGATTACCGCGTCCGGTCCCAGTTCCAGCCGCACGCGCTGCAGCTTGCGGCCCACGTGCAGGCCCTGCGAGTCGCGCGGGGCGCAGCGCATGCCGACGCCGCCCTGCGAAAAGTCGTACAGCTGCAATTCATACGGTTTGCCGTTCAGCACGAACGACGCCGTGAAGTACACCCCCAGCGGCGTCTCCAGCCGCGCCGTGGCGCGCCGGTTCAGCACCTGGCAGCGTTCCGGGAATTCCAGCGGGATCAGGTGCGGCTGTTCCGGCAGCGCGTTCCAGGCCGGATCGCTCAGCGTGAACTGCAGCTTGGCGCTGCGCAGCCAGGCCACGAAGGTGGCTTCGCCCGGGGGCAGCTTTTCCCCCTCGTTCAGTTCCAGCACGAAGCGCGGCTGATCGTCCGACACCGACTGGATGCGCGCCATGACCACGTTGGTGCTGCTCGCAGGATAGACGGAAACGGCGTCGCCGTTCTCCGCCAGGATCGCCAGCGAATCGCCGATATCATCCACATCCGTCATCTCGTGCGGTTTGGAACCCGCCGCTATGGGTTCGACGGCATCTTGCAGCCGGGGCGGAC
The DNA here is from genome assembly GCF_001425045.1 of Massilia sp. Root351. GTDB lineage: Bacteria > Pseudomonadota > Gammaproteobacteria > Burkholderiales > Burkholderiaceae_D > Rugamonas. Next base: position 444,212 of record NZ_LMDJ01000031.1, read on the forward strand.
CTTTGCGGAATTCGTTAGGGATAGGATCGTTCACAGCTGCGTGTCTCTTTGATAATGGGCGGTTTCCGGCCGGTCCGGGTAGTTTACAAGCATATCAGGACTTTGGCTTGCCAAACAGCAAGGAAAAGAGGATGGCTTCCAATATCTGTGGTTAAAACTGCTCGCCCGCCTTCAGATAGCGCCACTGGCCTTCCGGCAAGTTGCCCAGCTTGACCTTGCCGATGCGCACGCGCTTCAGGCCGACCACCCGCAGCCCCACCATCTCGCACATGCGGCGGATCTGGCGCTTTTTACCTTCGCGCAAGGTGAAGCTGAGCTGGTCGTCGTTCTGCCAGCGCACCTTGGCCGGCAGCAGCGGCTTGCCGTCCATCCACAGGCCGTGGTTCAGTTTTTTCAGGTCCGAGTCCGGCAGCTTGCCTTCCTTGGTGTACTGTACCCGCACCAGGTATTCCTTGTCGACGTTTGTGGTCTCGCCGATCAGGGTCTTGGCGACGCGGCCGTCCTGCGTCAGCACCAGCAGACCGACCGAGTCGATGTCCAGGCGGCCGGCGGGCACCAGGCTGCGCAGCTGGGTGGGGTGGAACTGCTCGGGCGCGTCGCACTCGGCCCAGCGGTTTTCCGGCTTGATGAGGGCGATGGCGGGCGTGTAGCCGTCTTCGGCCTGGCCGCTGACGAAGCCGACCGGCTTGTTGATCAGGATGGTGACGCGCTTGGACTGCTCGGCGGCCGCCTGGCGCTCGACGGTGACGCGCTGGCTCGGGTAGATCTTGGTGCCCAGTTCGGACACCACCTGGCCGTCCACGCGCACCCAGCCACGCGCGATCCATTCATCGGCTTCGCGGCGGGAGCACAGGCCCAGTTCGGACATGCGTTTGGACAGGCGTAAGAGTTCTTCAGACATTTTCTTCGTTCGTTATTGGCGGGTGAGGGCTACGGCCAACCCGCCCTACGTGTTCCACATTGCCGTAGGGCGGGTTAGCGCAGCGTAACCCGCCGTGGGGTTAAACCTTTAATGCTTCCAGCAGGTCGGTTTCCAGCTGGAGCTGGTTGCGTGCGTTGTTGAGCGCGGCGCCGTCGACGAGGAACACGTCCTCGACCCGCTCGCCCAGGGTCATCACCTTGGCCGTGTGCAGGTTGATGCGGTATTTGGTCAGCACGTTGGCGATCGAGTACAGCAAGCCGGTGCGGTCGTTGGCCGCCACCGACAGCAGATAGTACTGGCCCCGTTCGTCCGGCCGCAAATCGACGGTCGGCTGGATCGGGAAGGTGCGCGACAGGCGCGACAGGCGGCCCTTGGTCGGCGAGGGCAGTTCGGCCTGCGACTGCAGCAGTTCGCACAGTTCGTGCTCGATCAGGCTGATGATGTCGCGGTAGCTCTTGGCGAAGTTCTGCTCCGTCACCAGGAAGGTGTCGAGCGCGTAGCCGTGGCGCGTGGTGTGGATCTTGGCGTCCAGGATGCTGAAATTCTTGCGGTCGAAATAGCTGCAGATGCGCGCGAACAGGTCTGGCTGGTCCTGCACGTAGACCGCCACCTGCAGGCCCTCGCCGATCGGCGCCAGCCGGCACTTCACCACCGGCTTGGTGCTGTCCAGGCGGTCGTACAGCGCGCGGGTTTGCCAGGCGATGTCGGAGGCGTCGTGGCGCAGGAAGTAGGCCATGTCGAGCTGCTTCCACAGCGGCTCGTGCGCGTCCGGCGGCAGGCCGTACAGGCGCAGCGTGGCCAGCGCTTCCTGCTGGCGGTTCTTCAGTTCGCGGTCGGCCGAATGGGGCTCGCCACCCAGCACGCGCAAGGTGATGCGGTACAGGTCCTCCAGCAGCTTGGCCTTCCACGCGTTCCACACCTTCGGGCTGGTGCCGCGGATGTCGGACACCGTCAGCAGGTACAGCGCGGTCAGGTGGCGCTCGTCTTTGACCAGCTTGGCGAAGGCCTCGATCACGTCCGGGTCCGACAGGTCCTGCTTCTGCGCCACTTGCGACATGGTCAGGTGCTGCTCGACCAGGAAGGTCACCAGTTCGGTGTCGGTCTGGTTCATGCCGTGGTCCTGGCAGAACTGCGCCGCGTCGGCCACCCCCAGCTTGGAGTGGTCGCCGCCCCGGCCCTTGGCGATGTCGTGGAACAGCGCCGCCACGTACAGCAGCCAGTGGTTGGGGAAGTTGGCCATCAGCTGGCTGCAGAACGGGTATTCGTGCGCGTGCTCGGTCATCGTGAAGCGGCGCATGTTACGCACCACCATCAGGATGTGCTGGTCCACCGTGTAGACGTGGAACAGGTCATGCTGCATCTGGCCGACGATCTTGCGGAAGTTGGGCAGGTAGCGGCCCAGCAGCGACAGTTCGTTCATGCGGCGCAGCGCGTGCAGCATGCCCACCGGCGCCTGCAGGATGCGCAGGAAGTAGGCGCGGTTCACTGGATCGTGGCGGAAGGCCGCGTCGATCTTGAAGCGTTCGTGCCACAGCGCGCGCGTGGTGCGGGCCGTCATGCCTTTCAGGGCGGGGCGCTCGGTCATCAGCACGAACACTTCCAGCATGGCCGACGGGGTTTGCACGAAAGTATCGTCGGCCGCGATGTCGATGAAGCCGTTTACTTCGTTGAAGCGGGCGTTGATCGGCGTCTGTTCGCAAGGCTGCGGGAACAGCTGCGCTTCGATGTTTTGCAGCAGGATGGTGTTCAGCTGGGTCACCGTCTTGGCCGCCCAGTAGTAGCGCTGCATCAGGAATTCGCTGGCGCGGCGCATGTGGGCGCCGCTGCCTTGCGCGGTCAGGCCCAGGGTTTCTGCGATGGCGGTCTGCACGTCGAACACCAGGCGGTCTTCGCGGCGGCCGGCGTGCAGGTGCAGGCGCACGCGGATGTCCTTGAAGGCGCGTTCCTTTTCCATCAGCTGCTTCGCTTCGGTCTGCGTAATCAGGCCGCCGGTGGCCAGCGTGCGCCAGGACGTGGCCAGGCCGGCCGCCTTGACCATCCACAGGATCACCTGCAGGTCGCGCAGCCCGCCGGGGCTTTCCTTGCAGTTGGGCTCCAGGCTGAAGGGCGTGTCTTCATATTTCGCGTGGCGCTGCTTCATTTCCAGCATTTTCGCGTGGAAGAAGGCTTGCGGGTCCATGGCTGCGTTGTAGCGGGTTTGCATCTCGTCGAACAGCGCCTGGTTGCCGCACACCAGGCGCGCTTCCAGCAGGCTGGTCTGCACCGTGATGTCGGCCTGCGACTCGCTCATGCACTCGTCCACCGTGCGGATGCTGGAGCCGATTTCCAGGCCCAGGTCCCACAGCAGCTGCACCAGCTCTTCCAGGCGGGCGCGGGTGTCCGCATCCGGCGCCTGGTGCAGCAGGATCAGCAGGTCGACGTCGGAATAAGGGAACAGCTCGCCGCGCCCGAAGCCGCCCACCGCCACCAGCGCGGTTTCGGGCGGCAGCGCCGCTTCCTGCCACGCGGTGCACAGCACGCCGTCCACCACCTGGCGCAGGTTGCGCAGCAGTTTTTCGGGCATGCCGTCCTCGCGGAAACCGGCGATGACGGTCTGGCGGCCGGCTTTGAGCTGGCTTTTCAGCTGCTCGCGCAGCTCCTTCTTCATGGCGGCAGCTGGCATGCGCAGGTCAGGCGGCGGCAGGGGCTGCGGCCGGCCCTGCTGCGGATGCTGCCTGGACGGCGATGATGGCGGGCGGCGGCGGGGTGCCGGCCGACATGGTCAGCACTTCGTAGCCGGTTTCGGTCACCAGCACGGTGTGTTCCCACTGCGCCGACAGGCTGCGGTCCTTGGTCTTGATGGTCCAGCCGTCGTTCATCTCGCGGATTTCGCGGCGGCCGGCGTTGATCATCGGCTCGATGGTGAAGATCATGCCGGCTTTCAGTTCGTCCAGCGTGCCGGGGCGGCCGTAGTGCAGCACTTGCGGTTCTTCGTGGAAGACCTTGCCGATGCCGTGGCCGCAGAATTCGCGCACCACGCTGTAGCCGGCTTTTTCAGCGTGCTGCTGGATCACGTGGCCGATATCGCCCAGGTGCGCGCCCGGCTTGACCTTGGAAATGCCCAGCCACATGCATTCGTAGGTGATGTCGGACAGGCGCTTGGCCAGGATGGATGGTTCGCCGATAAAGAACATGCGGCTGTTGTCGCCATGGTAGCCATCCTTGATGACGGTGATGTCCAGGTTCACCACGTCGCCGTTTTTCAGCACCTTGTCGCCCGGGATGCCGTGGCAGATCACGTCGTTGACGGAGGTGCAGATGGCTTTAGGGTAGGGCGTGTAGCCGGGCGGGCAATAGTTCAGCGGGGCCGGGACGGTGCCCTGCACGTTGACCATGTATTCGTGGCACAGGCGGTCGAGTTCGCCGGTGGTGACGCCCGGTTTGACGAAAGGAGTGATGTAATCCAGCACTTCGGAGCCGAGGCGGCCTGCAACGCGCATGCCTTCGATGTCTTCGGCGGTATGGATGGTAATAGCCATGGGGTAGGTAATCTGTGTGAAATGTATAGGTGAAATTATAAACGACCCACCACCTTCTCGCGGGATTCATGTCGTTGTTGTTTTGGCAATCTTGGCTGGGGAGGGGGTTTAGGCGGCTGGTGCAATGGATGTTTGCGGCTGTAACCTTCCCCCGCTGCCGGCGCGCAGCAGTCTTGCCGCAGGTCTATCCACGGTGGCCACGCGCTTGAAGTACGGGAGAGGGTGTACTTACTTCAAGTGTGTGGAGGAAAAAATGGGCGCGACAAAATTGACGAGCAAGGAATTCGATCCCGATGCTGGCCAAGCCAGGAAGCCCGCCAGCGAAGAGCCTGTATTCATCTGCAAGCATGGCAAACCGGCGTATGTGCTGATGAGTATTGCGGAATTTCAACGCATTACCTCGGGCGGGCGGACAATTGCAGACCTGTTGTATATGCCGGAAGCGGCGGAGTTGGATATCGAATTCCCAGCCGCGCAAGACTTGGCTCGGCCCGCTGAATTTTCCTAAATGTTCATTCTGGACACGAACGTCATTTCGGAACTGCGCAAAGCGGGCAAAGGCACTGCTGATGCCAACATGCTTGCCTGGGCAACCGGCATCCCGGTGGTCAACCTGTATTTGCCCGCAATCACGATCCACGAACTGGAATTAGGCATATTGCTTGCCGAGCGGCGCGACATAAAGTGCTCGGCGCCGGCGCGCCCGCTACCGGAGGAAGTAGCCGGAGACTTTCCAGTTGCCGTCCTTGGCGCGTGCTGGCGTGACGGTTTCGACCGCATCCGGCTTGTTCGCAAAGGTGCTGGCGTAGACGATGACAACGTATTCGCCCTCCGGCGCTCCTGGCGGGTTCTTGGCGAACGTGGCCGATTTCACTGTCCTGCTTTTCAGCGGCCCAAGGGGCGCCCTGAGGGCTTGCAGCGCCTGTGTCCAATCCGACTGCGACACCGCCTTCTGGAACGGCTCCGCCGCTTCGGTCCAGGTTGAGGCGGCCCGGTTGCTGTCCGCCAGAGCAAGCCAGCTGCCTGCGGCGGCTTTAGCCTGCTCGACATCTTGCGCGCTTTGTGCCTGCGCCGTCAGGCTGAGGGTCATGCTTGCGCATGCGAGGAATTGTAAGATGCGTTTCATTGAAGTCCTTGTAAGCCAATAGGATTTGTCAGGATAGCATCTCACCGTAAGCTGAAAATGCGAGCATCTTCGCTGTCCGCAATCCAGACTTGCGCTTCCTCGTCCCAGACAGCCACAATTTCCAGCGGGGTTTCCATAGAATGACTATAAGCAGGAAACCTTCGGCCGCAAGCTGCCGCAACGGCCACTTATACGTGCTGGTCAAGGAAGACCGGGTTGCCGTCCGGGTCCAGCAGGATGGCGTAGGCGGGGCCGGTGGTGGTTTCGTCGGCTTCGGCGGTCAGGGTGACGCCGTCGGATTTGAGCTGGCGCTGGATCTCGCGGATGTCGGTGAATTCGGCCAGCGGCTGGGCGTTCTGGTCCCAGCCGGGATTGAAGGTGAGGGTGTTTTTGTCGAGCATGCCCTGGAACAGGCCGATGATGTGCTCGCCGTTCTTGAGGATGAGCCATTTGTTGGCCAGGTCGCCGCCGAAGGGTTTGAAACCAAGTTTCTCGTAGAAGGCCAGCGATGCTGCGATGTCCTTTACGGCCAGGCTGACAGAGAATGCGCCGAGTTTCATGTTGTCTCCAGGAGTGTGGTCAGGAAGATAATACTACAGGGTTGCTGGCCGGACATGACCTAAGCTTGGTCCTTTGTGGCAAGATGGTAAACATCTAACTTGCGAGGATAGTCATATGCGCATATATGCCGCCGCATCCGGCAGGGCGATGCAGGGGTTGCTCTTGCTCTTGCTGTTGCTGGGATGCGCGCAGGCCGCCGCATCCGCGCCGCCGCTTGCGCTGACGCCGATTAAGCTGACGCCGATCCAGGTGGCGCCCCAGGTCTATTACTTCCAGGGCCAGGCCGGCATGGCGAGCGTGCAGAACAAGGGCTTCATGTCGAATGCCGGTTTTGTTGTCACGCGCGACGGGGTGGTGGTGTTCGACGCGCTGGCCACGCCGGTGTTGGGCGAGGCCATGCTGAAGGCGATTGCGGGCGTGACCGCGCAGCCGGTGCGCCGGGTGGTGGTGAGCCACTACCACGCCGATCATTTCTACGGCCTGCAAGCGTTCAAGCTGCAGGGCGCCGAGATCTGGGCGCATGGCGCGGGCAAGGCCACGCTCATGTCCGAGTTCACGCAGACCCGCCTCGCCGAGCGCCGCGCGTCGCTGGCGCCGTGGGTGGACGGCGCCACCCGGCTGCTGGCCGCCGACCGCTGGCTGGAGTTCGGCGCGGACAAGCAACTCAAGTTCGAACTGGGCGGCACGCGTTTCACGCTGCTCGACGTGGGCGGCGCGCATTCGCCGGAGGACTTGATGCTGTATGTGGAGGACGCGCAGGTGCTGTTCGCGGGCGACCTGTTCTTCACCGGCCGCATCCCATTCGTGGGCGAGGCGGACAGCAAGGCCTGGCTGCAGGCGCTGGCGCGCTTTCCCGCCGCGCCCAAGGTGGTGATCCCCGGCCACGGTCCCGCGTCCAGCAAGCCGCAGGCCGATCTGGCGCTGACCACCAGCTATCTGCTCTATCTGCGCGAGCAAATGGGCAGGGCGGTGGCGGACATGCAGACCTTCGACGAGGCTTACCAGCAAGTGGACTGGAGCCGCTTTGAGCAGTATCCTGCGTTCAAGGAAGCCAATCGCATCAACGCCTACGGCACCTATCTGCTGCTTGAGCGCGAGAGCCTCGGCAAATAACAAAACCAACCTGAGGAGATTTCATGAAGCTGCTGCGCACTTTCTTCGCTGTCCTGTTTGCGCTACTGGCGCTGATTCCCGCTGCCGCTACGGCTGCCACGCCGCAAATCAAGGTGGTCTACCACGTCAACAACAGCGACGGCGCCACGGCCGTGTTGAACAACATCCGCAACCACCTGAACGCCAGCCCTGCGGCGAAAATCGTCGTGGTCACGCACGGTCCCGGCATCGACTTCTTGCTGGACGGCGTCAAGAACGCCAACGGCAATCCTTACGATATCCCGGTGCAGGAACTGGCCGATCGCGGCGTGGAGTTCCGGGTCTGCAAGAACACGCTGGACGCGCGCAAACTGGACAAGTCGAAACTGCTGCCGGAGACGAAGATCGTGCCGTCCGGCGTGGCCGAGATCGCGCGGCTGCAAGCGGAGGAGGGCTTCGTCTACCTGAAGCCTTGATATAATTGTTCCCCCAACCGTCGATGAGAATTCCGTGGATAACCGCTTAAGCAAAGAGCAGATGGCCGAATTGTTCGAGGAAGTCTCGAACGTCTTCTTTTTGCTGTCCGAACCGACGCGCCTGAAAATCCTGCACAGCCTGTGCCACGGCGAACGCGCCGTCAACGAGATCGTGGCGGAAATCGAGGCCAGCCAGGCCAACGTGTCGCGCCAGATCAATATGCTGTTCCGCGCCAAGATCCTGGCGCGCCGCAAGGAGGGTACGCAGGTCTACTACCGCATCGACGATCCCGCCACGCTGGGCATCTGCCAGAACGTGTGCGCGCGTGTCAGCGCCGACATCCTGGCCCGCAGCGGCCAGCGTCCCGAACCGCAGCCCATCCTGGTCGCGGCCGAAGCCTGAAACCGGTATTGGCCGTGTTTTTTTGCCACATCGCGAAATTTCTTTTCGCAAATATGCGTGATTAGTCATATACTCCAGTTCAAGCAGTCAACAAGAATGAGGAGACGGCATGGCGGGCGAAGCATCTAAGCCTGGGCGCATCTTGCGCGCCCCTGAAAATTTCGTGGATAGCCAGCTGGCGCTGGACATCACCAACAATGGCATGAACGACCAGCGGCGCAGCTTCCTGCGCAAAAGCTTCCTGGCCGCCGGCGCGGCCATGGCGAGCGGCACGGCCCTCGGCCAGGCGCCAGCCGGCGGCGACCCCGCCATCCTGAAGCTGCCGGAGCATTCCACGTCGTTGGGCAAACCGGTGGCGACCAACCCTTACGGCATACCGTCGCGCTTCGAAGGCGCGCTGCAGCGGCGCGAGTCGCCGGGCCTGACGCGCGTGAATGCGGCCTCCGTTTCGTTCACGCCGCTGCAAAGCCTGTTCGGCATCATCACCCCCAGCGGCCTGCATTTCGAGCGCCACCACCAGGGCTGGCATGACATCGATCCAAGCCAGCACCGGCTGATGGTCAATGGCCTGGTGCGCCAGCAAAAAGTCTACAGTATGGACGACCTGATGCGCCTGCCGTCCGTGTCGCGCATGCACTTCATCGAATGCGGCGCCAACACCGCCATGGAATGGGGCAATGTCGCGGTGCCGTCGGTGCAGTATTCGCATGGCATGCTGAGCTGCAGCGAGTTTACCGGCGTGCCGTTGTCGGTGCTGCTGGATGACTGCGGCTACGACAAGAAGACCGCCCGTTTCGTGCTGGCCGAAGGCGCGGACGGCTCCGGCATGACGCGCACCATCTCCATCGAGCGCGCGCTGGACGACGTGATCGTGGCCTGGGCCATGAACGGCGAAATGCTGCGTCCCGAGAACGGCTATCCGCTGCGCCTGGTGGTGCCGGGTGTGCAGGGCGTGTCGTGGGTGAAGTGGCTGCGCCGCATCGAGGTCGGTGACCAGCCATACGCCACCAAGGACGAGGCGATCCATTACGTCGATGCGATGCCGGACGGGATGTACCGCCAGTACACCGGCATCCAGGAATGCAAGTCCGTAATCACCACGCCGTCTGCGGGGCAGCGGCTGCTCGATACGGGCTTCTACAACATCACCGGCCTGGCCTGGTCGGGCAGGGGCAAGATCAAGCGCGTGGATGTATCCACCGACGGCGGGCGTAACTGGCGCACCGCACGCCTGGAATCGCCGCTGCTGCCGAAGTGCCTGACCCGCTTCAATATCGACTGGACTTGGGACGGCGCGCCGGCCGTGCTGCAGGCGCGCGCCATCGATGAAACCGGCTACGTGCAGCCGAAGATCAACGAGCTGCGTGCCGTACGCGGCACGCGCTCCATTTATCACAACAACGCCATCCAGTCTTGGCAAGTGGCAGCGTCCGGGGAGGTGTCGAATGTCCAGGTTTATTAAGGCAGCCGTGGCGCTGCTGTGCGCCGCCGCTTCGTGCACGCTGCTGGCCGCACCGCCCTACGCCAATGTGGGCCGGTCCGCCACGCCGCAGGAAGTGGCCGCATGGGATATCGATGTGCGGCCCGATTTCAAGGGCTTGCCCAAGGGTTCGGGCAGCGTGGTCAAGGGCATGGAAGTGTGGGAGGGGAAGTGCGCGTCCTGCCACGGTACTTTCGGCGAGTCCAATGAAGTATTTACGCCGATAGTCGGCGGCACGACCAAGGAAGATGTCAAGTCCGGCCGGGTGGCGTCGTTGCGCGACAACAAACAGCCGCAGCGCACCACGATGATGAAGGTGGCCACGGTGTCCACGCTGTGGGACTATATCAACCGCGCCATGCCGTGGACCGCGCCCAAGACGCTGACCACGGAGGAAGTGTATGCGGTAACCGCTTATATCCTGAACATGGCGGAAGTGGTGCCCGACGACTTTGTGCTGTCGGACCGGAATATCGCCGAAGTGCAGGCGCGCATGCCGAACCGCAACGGCATGACGCAGGCGCATGGCATGTGGGACGTGAAGGGCAAGCCGGACGTGCGCAGCACGGCCTGCATGAGCAACTGCGGCGACGTGAAGCTGCGCTCGGAACTGCCCGAGGCGGCGCGCAATGTGCACGGTGACCTGGCCGCGCAGAACCGCAGCTTCGGTGCAGTGCGCGGCGTGGACACCACCCAGCCTGCGCCTCGGGCCGCGCTGGTGGGCAGGGCGCCGGTGGCTGCCTCGACTTCCAGCGCGCTTGCCGTGGCAGCGGTGTCCGCGCCGGCGCCGGCCGTGGCCAAGGCGCCGACCGGCGGACTGGCGCTGGCCAAGCAGAACGCGTGCATGGCTTGCCACGGCGTGGGCAACAAGATTGTCGGCCCGGCGCTGCGCGACATCGCCGCCAAGTACAGGGGCGACGCGGCGGCGGCGCAGCGCCTGGCGGGCAAGGTGAAGGCGGGCAGTGCGGGCGCCTGGGGACCGGTGCCGATGCCGGCCCAGGGCCATTTGAAGGACGAAGACATTGCAGTGATGGTCGGCTGGATACTGGACGGCGCCAAGTAGGCGCACTCCGGGCAGCCATATTAATAAAGGGAGACTTCAATGAATCAGAATCGACGGGATGCCCTGCGCATCGGTTCCATCCTCGGCCTGGCAATCACGGCCGGCCTGCTCAAGCCAAGCGACGTGTTCGCCGCCGACTGGCAGGCCAGCGTGTTCGACGCCAAGTCGCTGGAAGCTGCGCTGAAAGCCATGGGCGGCGACACCTTCACCACCAGCAAGGACGTGGCCGTAACCGGCCCGGACATCGCCGAGAACGGCGCCGTGGTGCCCGTGTCGGTGTCGAGCAGCGTGCCGAACACCGAAATGATCGCCATCCTGGTGGAGAAGAATCCGAATCCGCTGTCGGCCAGCTTCAAGATCCCCGCCGGCACCGAAGCGGCGGTGAGTACCCGCGTGAAAATGGGTGGCACCTCGAACGTGCACGCGCTGGTGAAGGCGGACGGCAAGTGGTACGTCGCCAGCAAGGAAATCAAGGTCACCCTCGGCGGCTGCGGCGGTTGATACGCTCCTACTAACCAATTCAAGGAATACATCATGGGCAATCCGATGCGCATCCGCGCCAACGCCAGCGGCGACACCGTCGAAGTCAAAGTGCTGATCCGCCACGACATGGAAACCGGCCAGCGCAAAGACGCTTCCGGCCAGGCGGTGCCGGCGCACTTCATCCAGACCCTGGTCGCCACCTGCAAGGACAAGGTCGTGCTGGACGCGCAGTTCGGCACCTCGGTGTCGAAAGACCCCTTCCTGTCCTTCAAGTTCAAGGGCGGCGCCAAGGGCGACAAAGTGGTCGTCAAATGGACCGACAACAAGGGCGACAGCCGCACCGACGAAGTGGTCGTCGCTTAACAGTAGCACCCGGCAGCAAGTGGCGCAGACCACCCACCTGAAAAGAAACGGAGACGCAATGAAACGGACTAGCTCCTACCTGATGGCCGCACTGGCCGTGTCCGCGCTGGGCACGGCCCTGGCGCAGACCTCTGCCACCGACGAAATCGCAAAGTACCGGCAATTGCTGGCCGACGGCAATCCCGCTGAGCTGTGGGAAATGCGCGGCGAAGAGTTGTGGATGAAAAAGGACGGCCCGCGCGAGGCCACGCTGGAACAGTGCGACCTGGGCAAGGGGCCGGGTGTGCTGAAGGGCGCCTACGTTGAACTGCCGCGTTACTTCAAGGACGTGAACAAGGTGATGGACCTGGAGCAGCGCCTGGTGCACTGCCGCACCACCCTGCAGGGCCTGAGCCCGGAGCAGGCCACCAAGACCCCGTTCGGCGCAGCCGGCAAGCAGTCCGACATCGAAGCGCTGGTGTCCTACATCACGGCGCAATCGAAGGGCATGAAGATGGCGGTCTCCACCCGCCACCCGCAGGAGAAAGCGGCCTACGAGATCGGCAAGAAGCTGTTCTATTACCGAGGCGGCGCGCACGATTTCGCCTGCGCCACCTGCCACTCGGCCAATGGCCAGCGCATCCGCCTGCAGGAGCTGCCCAACATCCTGAACAAGACCAACGCGCAGGCGGCCTACACCACCTGGCCGGCGTACCGCGTGTCGCAGGGCGAAGTGCGCACCATGCAGCATCGCCTGAACGACTGCTTCCGCCAGCAGCGTTTCCCGGAACCGGTCTACGGTTCGGACCTGATCACGGCGTTGACCATGTTCCTGGCCAAGAATGCCGATGGCGGCACCTACAACGCACCGGCGCTGAAGCGCTAAGGAGAACCGCATGAAATATAGCGCATTGATGTTGGCCTCCGCCGCAGCCTTCGGACTGACCGCCCAGCCCTCGCTGGCGGCCGACTACGAGAAGCAGGCGCAGGAACTGATGAAGGCGGACTTCCGCTCCAAGGGCCCGGCCACAGTGGAAGGCGTGCTGCAGCAGGACGACGCGCAGAAACTGTGCAGCCAGTATCCGGCGCCGGAAAAGCGGCCCAAGAAGCTGGCCGCCAAGCTGGAAGCCGAGCAGCTCAAGCTGGTGAAGTACCCTTCCGACGGCCAGTACATGGGCCGCTGGCAGGAAGGCGAGAAGATCGCCCAGAACGGGCGCGGCATGCAATCGTCCGACAAGCCGGGGGCGCCGAACGGCGGCAACTGCTACGCCTGCCATCAGCTGGCGAAGGCTGAAATCTCGTTCGGAAACATCGGCCCGTCGCTATACCAGTACGGCAAGCTGCGCGGCGACAGCGAAGCGGTGCTCAAATACACCTGGGCCAAGCTGTATAACTCGCAGGCCTTCAGCGCCTGTTCCAATATGCCGCGCTTCGGCCACAAGGGCATCCTCGACGAACAGCAGCTGAAGGACGTGCTGGCGCTGCTGATGGATCCGGCTTCTCCGGTCAACAAGGACTGAACTTCATGGGCCTGAATCGACGCGAATTTATACAGGTCCTGGGCATTGCCGCCGCTGGCGGCATGGCGCTCAATTCCAGGGGCGCGCTGGCAGCGCAATCTGCCGATGCGCTGTACTCCCTGCCGCGCTACGGCAACGTCCATTTCCTGCACTTTACCGATTGCCACGCGCAGCTCAAGCCGGTGTACTTCCGTGAGCCCAGCGTGAACATCGGGCTGTTCGAGGCGGAAGGCAGGATGCCGCACCTGGTGGGCGAGCACCTGCTGCGGGCGGCCGGCGTCAAGCCGAACACGCCGCAAGCCCATGCCTTCACCAGCCTCGATTTTGAACGCGCGGCAGCCACGTACGGCAAGGTGGGCGGCTTCGCGCACCTGGCCACGCTGGTCAAGCGCATGAAGGCGTCGCGGCCCGGCGCCTTGCTGCTGGACGGCGGCGACACCTGGCAGGGTTCGGCCACCGCGCTGTGGACCAGGGGCCAGGATATGGTCGATGCCTGCCTGGCGCTGGGCGTGGATGTGATGACGGCGCACTGGGAGATGACGCTGGGCGACAAGCGGGTGCAGGAGATCGTCGACAAGGACTTCAAGGGCAAGGTCGATTTCGTGGCCCAGAACATCAAGACCAACGACTTCGGCGACCAGGTGTTCAGTGCTTACACCATGAAGGAGATGAACGGCGTGCAGGTGGCGGTGATAGGCCAGGCCTTCCCGTACACGCCGATTGCCAATCCGCGCCACTTCATCCCCGACTGGAGCTTCGGCATCCAGGAGGAGAACATGCAGAAGACGGTGGACGAGGCGCGCGCCAAGGGCGCCAAGGTGGTGGTGGTGCTGTCGCATAACGGCATGGACGTGGACCTGAAAATGGCCTCGCGCGTGCGCGGCATCGACGCCATCATGGGCGGCCACACGCACGACGGCGTGCCGGCGCCTGTCGTCGTCAGCAATGGCGGCGGCAAGACGCTGGTGACCAATGCCGGCAGCAACAGCAAATTCCTCGGCGTGCTGGACTTCGACGTGCGCGGCGGGCAGGTGCAGGGCTACCAGTACCGCCTGCTGCCGGTGTTCTCCAACATCCTGCCGGCGGACCGGGAGATGGATGCGCTGATCACGCGCATCCGCGCGCCGTACGAGGGCAAGCTGAACGAGCGGCTGGCGGTCACCGAAGGCACGCTGTATCGCCGTGGCAATTTCAACGGCAGCTTCGACCAGCTGATCGTCGATGCGCTGATGGACGTGAAACAGGCCGAAATCGCCTTCTCGCCGGGCTTCCGCTGGGGCACCTCGCTGCTGCCGAACAGCCCCATCCTGATGGAGCACCTGATGGACCAGACCGCGACCACTTACTCGCACACCACCGTGTCCGAGCTGAGCGGCGCCACCATCAAGACCATCATGGAGGACGTGGCCGACAATCTGTTCAACCCGGACCCGTACTACCAGCAGGGCGGCGACATGGTGAGGGTAGGGGGCATGAGCTACGCCATCGATCCGAAAGCGAAGATGGGTGCGCGCATCCAGGACATGCGCCTGAACGGCAAGCCGATCGACGCGGCCAAAGTGTACAAGGTGGCCGGCTGGGCGCCGGTGGCCGAGGGCGCGAGCGGCGAGCCGGTGTGGGACGTGGTGGGGACGTGGCTGCGCAGCCAGAAAGCGGTCAAGCCGCGCAAGCTGAACGCGCCGCGCCTGATCGGGGTGCAGGGCAATCCGGGCATACTGGCATGATGCGGCGGGCCGCAGTGTTCGCCGCGTTTGCTGCGGCCGGGCTGCTTGCTGCCCTGCCCGGCGCCGCCGCTGCGCCTGCGGCTCCGGCACTGCCCGCGTTTAAAACACTGGACGGCACGCTGCTTGCGCCCGCGCGTTTCGCTGGCAAGACTACCGTTGTGGCGTTCTTTTCCAGTAGCTGCCCGTTCTGCGTGAACGAGGCACCCAAGCTGCAAAAGCTGTATCGCGAAAACAGCCGGGTGCTGGCCGTGGTATCGGTGAACATCGAGGCGGGCGATGCGGCGCAGGCGGCAAAGGCCGCCGCCTGGGTCCAGCGTTTCGGGCTAACCCACGCAGTCACAGCGGATTACCGCGCGTTCGAGGCGGCGCTCGGCAAGCCGAAGGGCATCCCGGCGCTGTATGTGTTCGACCGGCATGGCAAGCTGGTACGAAGCGAAATCGGCGAGATGCTCGACGAGGATTTCGACGACATTGCCCGCGAAGCGCGCAAGCCATGAAGACGGCATTGGCGGCGGCTATGCTGGCGATGTTGGCCAACGCGGTCAACGCGGCCGCTTCGGCCGCCGCGCCCGCCGCCAAGGCCAATGCCGGGACATCGGCGGCGACGCCCCCGGCGTCTTTGCCGCCGGTCCCGCTGGCATTGGACCTGCAGCGCGATGGTATCGCCGCGGCGCGGACGGGCATGCCGCTGGTGCTGTTTTTCTCGCTGCCGGACTGCCGCTATTGCCACACCGTGCGCCACAGCTACCTGGCCCCCATGCAGCACAGCCCGTACGTCGTGCGCGAAATCGAGGTTGGCGGCAGCCTGGCCGTGACCGGACTGGACGGCGCGGCCACCACGCACGCCGCGCTGGCGCGCCGGTTCGGCGTGCAGTTCGCGCCAACCGTGCTGTTCCTCGGCCCGGCCGGCGCCGAGCTCGCGCCGCCGCTGAAAGGCGGCGACACCGCCGGCATGTACGGCGCCTACCTCGACGCGCGCCTGGCCACGGCGCGGCATGCCATCTCCGCCACATTACGCCCCGAAAGGAAAGCCCCATGAAACAAGCCATTACCAGCGTCCTGGCCGCCGCCATCCTGCTGGGCGCGCCTTCTGCCGCCCTGGCCGCCGACGCCAGCTATGCCATCCGCCTGATGACGCCCGAAACCGCGCTCAAAGCCGCATCGGCCGCACTGGCCGCTTGCCGCAGCGGCGGCTTCCAGGTGGCGGTGGCCGTGGTGGACCGCAGCGGCCAGATCCAGGCGGTGCTGCGCGACCGCTTCGCCGGCGCGCACACCCCGGAAACGGCCGTCAACAAGGCCTGGACCGCCGCCAGCTTCAAGATGAACACCACCGACCTGGCCAAGGCCACGCTGCCGGGTTCGGCTTCCAGCGGGATCCGCGCCATCCCCCGCGTGGCGGCCATCGGCGGCGGCCTGCTGATAGAAGCGGCCGGCGCGCCCTACGGCGCCATCGGCATCTCCGGCGCCCCGTCCGGCGACCAGGATGACAAATGCGCCCGCGCGGGCCTGGACGCCATCCTGGACGACCTCAACCTCTGATCCGCCGCGTTCCGCCGCGCAGCCCTTGCGCGGCGCCCGCCTTGCCACTATGCTCGCGTTTTGCCAGCCATAGAAGGGCGCCCCATGCGTAGCACCATCAGGATTGCCGTGACCGGCCTCGCCGCAGCGTGCTGCCTGGCTTTGGCCGCATGCGGTACGGCCGGCACGGCCAGCCCCGGCGGCCCGGCCGGTGGCGTCTTGGCGCGCGCGGCCGGCCCGGGCAGTCCAGCCCCCGGCCTCACCTGGGCGCTCAAAGTGCAGCCCGGCGTCACGATAACCGAGATAGAGGATGCTTTCGCCAGCGTCGCGGCCGAGGACAACATCCGCGCGGTGGGGGAGTTGCCGCTGTCCAAAGAGCTGGAACTGCGCGCCGGCAAGCCCGGCAAGTTCCTCAAGGTGTATTCCTATTGCGACCCCGCCGCCGCGCGCACCATGGTCGACTTCAACCCCAGCATGGCCGCGCTGCTGCCGTGCCGCATCTCGGTGGTCGAGCAGGACGACGGCCTGTGGATCTACACCATGGATATGGACATGTTAATTAATATGCAAGGCGAGTTGCCGCCCCATGTCGGCGCCACCGTGCAGCGCGTGCGCGCCACCATCCTCAAAATGCTGGATCGCGGCGCGCGCGGCGAGTTTTGATCAGAAGCGGCGATGTCCCGTATCCTGCTCGCAGCGGCCGTTGAACTTGATCATGCCTTCCACCGTGATGACACCGCTGACGCGGTTGATGGTCAGGGTCGGCTTGTTCAAGCCGTTGAGCCTGAAGCGGGCGCGGATTTCGTCGTGTCCGACAATCAGGTCATCCAGGTCCCACCAGCCGTGATCGCCGCCTGAATTGATTGGCGGCACCAGCTGCTTGGGCATCTTGATGCTGCCCTGGTCGCCGTGGATGGACACGTTGACGGCGGTCTCGAACGAGGCTTTGCCCGTCTCCACTGTGGACTTCGGTTCGTACTTGTGCTTTTCAGCGTTCCACTGGTAGCCGCTGTGGGTTTCCACTGTCAGCTTTTCCGCGCCGCCGTAGCAGACCAGCTGGATATCGTCGCGCCGCTCGCGCCGGTCGTCATCCCGGTCCTGGGCGTGGACATGGCCGGCGGCAACGGCTATGAATAGAAGTGCGGTCAGTGCTTTCATCTGGTCTCTCCTAAGGATGGGGGGGGGCGTAGCCAAGGCGCTCAATGCCGGCGGAAGGTGTGGAGCTGGTCTTTGCGCAAATAGTGCAGGCCGAATATCAGGCCGCCGGACGGGCCGGGCAGTTGGTAGTCCCCCGCAGCGCGGGCGATGATGTAGTCCGCCCCTTCCTCGACGATGTCGGCGTTGCGGCCAAAACCAGTTCAGGCGGGAGCATGCCTGCCACCCGGGTGCAGGCCAGTTGGAGCGTGCCCACGTCGGCCTTGTACAGCACCTTGCTCAGTTCGCCGCGCGCATCTTTCTCCAGCATGCCGCGCAGGGCGGCGGCGCCGAGCAGCATCTCCCCGTGCATCTTTTCCAGCATGGCCGGCCCCGCTTCCTTCAGCGCGGCGGCGGCATAGGCGCTGGGCAGATGGGTCATGTAGCGCCCGGTCCAGTTAGCCGACTGCATGCGCGCAACGAGCGCCACGCGGAACTGGTCGTCATCGCAGTCGAGCAGGTAGGCCAGCGGGTGCAGGTTGAGGCCCTTGCCGTCCTTGCTGAGCAAGGGGCTGCCGGCCATGGCTTGCTGCATGACGGCGTACGGCTCCACGCTGGCATATTTGGCCGCCAGTTGCGCCGCGTCGTGGTGGTGCAGCAGCGCCGTCGCGGCCTCCGTCACGAACGGCACGGGCACCAGCAAGCCTGCCGCGCTCTCGCGGGAGATCAGGATGAACTGGCTGTGCGGGACCGGTGTGCTTGCCTTGGGTAGCTCGGCCGGCAGCGCGCGCGCCAGCACTACTCCGGCGGCCAGGGCGCCCGGCGCGGGCGCGGTGCTGTGCCGGATCGTGCCGCAGCCTGCCAGCAGCAGGGCGGCGAGTATGGTCCATCGCATGCGTGCTCTTTCCTGTTGTTATCCGAGTCAGAATAGCAGGAAGATAACACAGGCGCGGGCTCAGGAGAGGCGGCCGAAAGTAAGAAACAGCCAGGCGGCGGTAATGACCACCATGCCCGAAATGGTGAGGCAGGACCAGGTGAAGAACCAGGCCGACAGCAAGGTGGCCTGCAGCGCGCGCTCGAACAGGAAGCCCAGCGCGAAATCCAGGGCCGCCACCACCGACCAGCGCCGCAGGTAGACCGGCAGGTAGCGGCTCATGAAGCGGTTGTGCGCCAGCGCCGCGTGCCGCTCGAACAGGTCGCGCGCCGCGCTCACGTCCCTGAACAGCCAGTCGAAGAACATGAAGCGGTAGAGCAGGGTCCTGAACGGCATGGCCGGGCTGTGGTCTTGCTGAAGGTCGGGCTGCGACGCGTCCTTGTCCATGGGCTCTCCAAGTTGAGTTGAAGATGAGAGTGGCAATGCCGTTTCGCTCATCATACGCCTACCCGCGCAACGCCGCGCGCGCGAAATTGCATCCAATGCAAGCTTATCGGGCCGAAGGCCGTTGCCGCGCTTGCCTAAAACGGCGTTTTCAGAGTAGAATTTCGGGTTGCTTGAATTCGTTTTTGAGCAAGGTAGTAAATCCTTAAATTTTTTTAAACGCGAATCCGGTCGCCAAGGGTGCCTGTCACAGGGTGACTGATCGGATTCCAGACCCAAACCCTGGAGCTAATATGTCCGTAACTATGCGTGAAATGCTGGAAGCCGGTGTCCACTTCGGTCACCAAACCCGTTTCTGGAACCCAAAGATGGCTCCGTTCATCTTCGGCCACCGCAACAAAATCCACATCATCAACCTGGAAAAAACCATGGGCATGTACCAGGAGGCGATGAAGCACGTTCGCCAACTGGCATCGAACCGTGGCACCATCCTGATGGTGGGCACCAAGCGTCAAGCGCGCGAAATCATCGCTGCTGAAGCGCAACGTGCTGGCGTTCCTTACGTTGACCAGCGTTGGCTGGGCGGCATGCTGACCAACTTCAAAACGATCAAGACCTCGATCAAGCGCCTGAAAGACATGGAAGCGCAAATCGAAGACGGTTCCGTTGAGAAGCTGTCGAAAAAAGAAGCGCTGATGTTCCAACGCGAGATGGTCAAGCTGCAAAAGTCCATCGGCGGTATCAAGGAAATGGGCGGCGTTCCTGACGCAATCTTCGTCGTGGACGTTGGCTACCACAAAGGCGCCATCACCGAAGCCGCTAAACTGGGCATCCCAGTCATCGGCGTGGTCGATACCAACCACTCCCCAGAAGGCGTAACCTACGTCATTCCAGGCAACGACGACTCCTCGAAAGCGATCACGCTGTACGCTCGCGGTGTGGCCGACGCCATCCTCGAAGGCCGTGCCAACTCGGCAGCCGACGTGCTGGAAACGATCAAGACCGCATCTGGCGACGAGTTCGTAGAAGTCAGCGAACAAGCCTAATTGGCCGCCTGCCGCAAGGCAGGCTTCCATGCAGCAAATCAGCAGTTTAAAAGGGGTGGCATCTGCTCCCCCTTTTTTTTAACGACAGCGTATGGGCGTGCAGGCTTGCGAGCCACCCCATACCACTCACCGAATACACAGGAGAATTACATGGCAGCTATTACTGCAGCGATGGTAGGCGAACTGCGCGCGAAAACCGACGCGCCTATGATGGAATGCAAAAAAGCCCTGACCGAAGCCGAAGGCAACATGGACAAGGCTGAAGAACTGCTGCGCGTTAAGCTGGGCGGCAAGGCTTCCAAGGCTTCCTCGCGCATCACCGCCGAAGGCGTGGTGGCGACTTACATCGCCAACGGCGTTGGCGCCCTGATCGAAGTCAACTCCGAGACCGACTTCGTTGCCAAGAACGACGACTTCCTGAACCTGGCCAACACCGCGGCCCGCCTGGTTGCCGAAAACAATCCGGCCACCGTGGAAGCCCTGCTGGCCCTGCCAGCCGGCGAAGGCAAGACCCTGGACGAAGTGCGCACCGCCCTGATCGGCAAAATCGGCGAAAACATGTCGATCCGCCGCTTCCAGCGTTTCGAAACCACCGCCAAGCTGGCGTCGTACCTGCACGGCACCCGCATCGGCGTGATGGTTGAGTTCGAAGGCGCGGACGACCAGGTCGGCAAAGACGTGGCCATGCACATCGCCGCCATGAAGCCAGTGTCGCTGTCGGCTGACCAGGTGCCTGCCGAACTGATCGAAAAAGAGCGTTCGGTTGCCCAGGCCAAGGCCGACGAAGATGCAGCCCAGGCTGCCGCTGCCGGCAAGCCAGCTCAGTCGGCTGACATCGTCGCCAAGCGCCTGGAAGGCTCCGTGCAGAAGTTCCTGAAAGAAGTGTCCCTGCTGAACCAGGCCTTCGTCAAGAACGACAAGCAGACCATCGAAGCCATGCTGAAAGCGAACAACGCCTCCGTGAAAGCATTCACGATGTACGTGGTTGGCGAAGGCATCGAGAAGAAGGTAGACGATTTCGCTGCTGAAGTTGCAGCGCAAATGGCTGCCTCCAAAGGCGCATAATTAAAAGCGGGCCGCAAGGCCCGTTTTTTTAAGCCCAAACCACTTGTCTCTTGCTTTAGTGCAAGCGAGTGGTGCAGCAAGCGGAGGTCCGGTTATCATTATGCGTTGCATAACCTTGCCTTCGTAGCCTCACCCGAATAAACCCCAACTAAGGAGCCCCAGCTCATGTCAAAACCAGCCTACAAGCGCGTCCTCCTCAAATTGTCCGGTGAAGCCCTGATGGGCGACGATGCCTACGGCATCAACCGCGGCACGATCGAGCGCATGGTGGCCGATGTGGCCGAGGTCGCGAAACTGGGCGTGGAACTGGCAGTAGTGATCGGCGGCGGCAACATCTTCCGCGGCGTTGCGCCCGGCGCCCAAGGCATGGACCGCGCCACTGCGGACTACATGGGCATGCTGGCCACCGTGATGAACGCGCTGGCCCTGGCCGACGCCATGAAGCACGCCGGCGTGACCGCGCGCGTGATGTCGGCCATCGGCATCGACCAGGTGGTCGAGCCCTATGTGCGCCCGAAAGCGCTGCAATACCTGGAAGAGGGCAAGGTTGTCGTGTTCGCCGCAGGCACCGGCAATCCCTTCTTCACCACCGACACGGCCGCTGCCCTGCGCGGCTCGGAAATCAGCGCGGAAATCGTGCTGAAAGCGACCAAGGTGGACGGCATCTACACCGCCGACCCGAAAAAAGACCCGAACGCGACGCTGTTCCACACGATCTCGTTCGACGAAGCCATCGCCAAGCACCTGCAAGTGATGGATGCAACCGCATTCGCGCTGTGCCGCGACCAGAAACTGCCGATCAAAGTGTTCTCCATCACCAAGCCGGGCGCGCTGATGCGCGTGATTCTGGGCGAGGATGAGGGTACACTGGTTCACGTTTAATTATTTACCAAGATATACAGGAGCACAGCATGTCCGTAGCTGACGTTAAAAAGAACGCGCAAGACCGCATGGTCAAGTCGATCGAGACGCTGAAGGGCGACCTGGCCAAGGTCCGCACCGGCCGCGCCCACACCGGCATCCTCGACCACGTGATGGTGGAGTACTATGGCAACCCGACGCCGCTGAGCCAGGTGGCCAACCTGACGCTGGTGGATGCGCGCACCATCGGCGTGACGCCCTTCGAGAAGAAGATGGGCGCCACCATCGAGAAAGCCATCCGCGACGCCGACCTGGGCCTGAACCCGGCCTCGCAGGGCGACCAGATCCGCGTGCCGACCCCGGCCCTGACCGAAGAACGCCGCAAGGAAATGGTCAAGCTGGTCAAGAGCGAAGGCGAAGACGCCAAGGTCGCCGTGCGCAACATCCGCCGCGACGCCAACGAATCGCTGAAGAAGCTGGTGAAGGACAAGGCCATCTCGGAAGACGACGAGCGCCGCGGTTCGGACGACATCCAGAAGCTGACCGACAAGGCCATCGTCGACATCGACAAGCTGCTGGCTGAAAAAGAGAAAGAAGTGCTGACCGTATAAGGTAACTGCGGTTACAGTACGGTTACCGTACGGTACAGTGCGTATCTAGAACACGGGACGGGCCGCGCAAGGCGGCCTGTCCCCATTGTGGCGACACCTTTTTTGGCTTTAGAGTTCATGAAATATTCAAGTTCGACGACTGCGGTTCCGGATGCGCCCAAGGTGCCCCGCCACGTTGCCATCATCATGGACGGCAATGGACGCTGGGCGACCAAGCGCTTTCTGCCGCGTGTCGCCGGCCACGTCAAAGGCGTGGAAGCGGTGCGCAACATCGTGGAGGGCTGCGCGCTGCGCGGCGTGGAATACGTCACCCTGTTCGCCTTCAGTTCCGAGAACTGGCGCCGGCCGGAAGAGGAAGTGTCGCTGCTGATGCGCCTGTTCGTCACCGCGCTCGAGCGCGAAGTGTCCAAGCTGCACGCCAATAATATCCGCCTCAAGGTGGTGGGCGACCTGAGCCGCTTCGACGAGAAGCTGCGCGGCATGATCGCCGCCGCCGAGCGCAAGACTGCCAACAATACCCGCCTGACCGTCACCATCTGCGCCAACTACGGCGGCCGCTGGGACATCATGCAGGCGGTTGGCAAGATGGTGGCGGCCCATCCCGGCGCCACCGACTTCAGCGAAGAGCAGCTGGCCCCGCACCTGGCCATGGCCTACGCGCCCGAGCCGGACCTGTTCATCCGCACCGGCGGGGAGGAGCGCATCTCCAACTTCCTGCTGTGGCAGTTGGCCTATACCGAGCTGTTTTTCACCGACACTTACTGGCCCGATTTCTCGATCGAGAGCCTGGACGCGGCCATCGCGTCTTACCAGAACCGGGAGCGCCGCTTCGGCCGCACCGGCGACCAACTGGCTGAAAAGACCACCTGATGCTCAAAACCCGGATTATCACCGCTGTCGCGCTGCTGGCGGTCCTGCTGCCAGTCCTGTTCTTCAACTACTATCCGGCCGTGGCCGTGGTGGTGCTGGCCTTCTTCGGCGCAGCGGTGTGGGAAAGTTTCCGGCTGTTCAATACCCCCCGTCCGCTGCTGGCGGCGGCGGTGTGGGCGGCGGCGTTCGGCTACACTTTTTTGCTGCACGGCCTGAACGGCCCGGTCACCTTCTGGCTGGCGCTCGGCTTCGCCATCTGGCTGCTGCGCTTTACGCCCACGCTGTACACCGGCCTGCCGCCGGCTGAAAGCCTGGGCAACAAGATGCTCAGCGTGGTCTATGCCATCACGCTGGTGAGCTGCTTCGTGGCCATCCTGGCGCTGTACCTGAGGTCGCCGCTGTTCCTGATTTCCGCCATGGCGCTGGTGTGGATCGCCGATATCGGCGCCTACTTCAGCGGCAAGGCCTTCGGCAAGCGCAAGCTGGCGCCCACCATCTCGCCCGGCAAGTCCTGGGAAGGCGCGATTGGCGGCTGCATTGCCGTGGTGCTGCTGTCGGCCGTGAGCGTGCTGGCCGCACCGTCCTTCCCCTGGCTGCAGGACACCTTCGTGGTGGCCCTGCAGGCCAAGCGCGGCTGGGCGCTGACTATTATTATCCTGGTCGTGATCTGCGCCTTCAGCGTGATCGGCGACCTGTTTGAATCCATGCTGAAACGCCGCGCCGGCGCCAAGGACAGCAGCAACCTGCTGCCTGGCCACGGTGGCGTGCTGGACCGTATTGACGCCCTGGTGCCAGTGCTGCCGCTGGCCGCGCTGATCGCCGGCTGGGCATAAGGAGTACCATGCAACGCATTACCATATTGGGCGCCACCGGCTCCATCGGCGTCTCTACGCTGGACGTGCTGGCGCGTCACCCGGACCGCTATTCGGTCTATGCGCTGAGCGCGCACAGCCGCGTCGACGAATTGGCCGCACAGTGCGAACAGTTCAAGCCGGCGCGCGCCGTGGTCGGCACCGCCGCCGCCGCCGCGCAGCTGCAGGCCCTGCTGCGGGCCAAAGGCTTGCGCACCGAAGTCGAATACGGCGAACAGGCGCTGTGCGCCATTGCCAGCGCCGCTGAAACCGACACTGTGATGGCCGCCATCGTCGGCGCCGCCGGCCTGGCGCCCACGCTGGCCGCCGCGCGCGCCGGCAAGAAGGTGCTGCTGGCGAACAAGGAAGCGCTGGTCATGTCCGGCCAGCTGTTCATGGACGCGGTGCACGACAGCGGGGCGGTGCTGCTGCCCATCGACAGCGAACACAACGCCATCTTCCAGTGCCTGCCGCAGCATTACAGCCGGGTGCCGGGCGCCTCCGGCGTCACCAGGATCCTGCTGACCGCCTCCGGCGGTCCCTTCCTCAAGCGCGCCGTCGACACGCTGGACTCGGTCACGCCCGACGAGGCGTGCAAGCACCCGAAATGGTCGATGGGCCGCAAGATCTCGGTCGACTCGGCCACCATGATGAACAAGGGCCTGGAAGTGATCGAGGCCCACTGGCTGTTCGGCACCACCGCCGAGCAGATCGAAGTGGTGATCCACCCGCAGTCGGTGGTCCATTCCATGGTCTCCTACAACGACGGCTCGGTGCTGGCCGAACTGGGCAACCCGGACATGCGCACCCCGATCGCGCATGCGCTGGCCTACCCGGAGCGCATCGCATCCGGTGTGGCGCAGCTGGACCTGGCGCAAGTGGGCACGCTGCAGTTCGAGCGTCCCGACTTCGTGCAGTTCCCCTGCCTGGCGCTGGCTTTTAAGGCGCTCAAGGCCGGCGGCACCGCGCCCGCGCTGCTGAACGCGGCCAACGAAGTGGCGGTGGCCGCCTTCCTCGACAGCCGCATCGGCTTCCGCCAGATCGACCGCGTCATCGCCCAGGTGATGCAGGAGCTGCCGCACGGCGCCGCCGCCAGCATCGCGGCGGTGATGGAGCAGGATGGCCTGGCGCGCGCTGCCGCACAGCGTATCATCGGCAACATCACTAGCGGTTTGCGCCCACAATGAACTTCCTCACGACCCTGCTGGCTTTCGCGGTTGCGCTGGGATCGCTGATCATCTTCCACGAGCTGGGCCACTATTGGGTGGCGCGCTGGTGCGGCGTGAAAGTGCTGCGCTTCTCGGTCGGCATGGGCAAGGTGGTGTGGTCGCGCCGCGTCGGCCCGGACCAGACCGAATGGGCCGTGTCCGCCTTGCCGCTGGGCGGCTACGTCAAGATGCTGGACAGCCGTGAGCCCGACACCGGCCCGCTGTCCGATGCCGACAAGGCGCGCGAATTCACCCGCCAGAACGTGTGGAAGCGCATCGCCATCGTGGCCGCCGGCCCGCTGGCCAACTTCCTGCTGGCCATCTTCCTGTTCGCCGGCCTGTACATGGCCGGCATCGCCGAACCTTCCTCCAAAGTGGCGCCGCCCGCCGCCGACACGGCCGCCTTTGCTGCCGGCCTGAAGGGGGGCGACGTGGTTACCTCGGTGAACGGCGAGCGCGTGCGCGTCTGGTCCGACCTGCGCTGGGCCGTGATCCAGACCGCCATCGACAAGCAGGCCATGCGGCTGGAAGTGGACCGGCCCGGCAGTGGACGGCAGACGCTGTCGATACCGGCCAGCGCCATGGCCGGCATGGACCTGGAATCCGACGTGGCCGGCAAGCTGGGCTTCGGCCTGGCGCGGCCGCCCGCGCTGCTGGGCGAAATCCTGCCGGGCAGCGCCGCCGAGCGCGCCGGCCTGCGCAGCGGCGACCTGATCGAAGCCATCGACGGCAAGCCGGTCGAGGACTGGATCGCCTTCCTCACCGTGGTGCGCGGCTCGAACGGCAAAGCGCTGCAGCTGCAGGGCCTGCGCGGCGGCTCGCGGTTCGAATTGACCGTCACGCCGGACGTGGAGCGTAAAGGATCTGTAACAGTCAGTAAGATCGGCGCTTACGCCGGACAAGGCCCGGATATGATCGAAGTGACCGCCGGGCCGGTGGAGGCGGTAGGCAAGGGCGCCGTCAAGGTGTGGGATACCAGCGTCCTGACCCTGAAAATGATAGGGAAAATGATCGTCGGCGAGGTCTCGTGGAAGAATGTGACCGGACCTATCACCATAGCCGACTACGCCGGGCAGACCGCACGGATAGGCGTTGCCAGCTATCTGAGCTTCATTGCCTTCATCAGCATCAGTCTCGGGGTGATGAATTTGCTACCGATTCCCGTTCTTGATGGGGGACTTTTACTGTATTATTCGCTGGAAGTTTTAACCGGGCGTCCAGTGCCGGAGCGTTTTGGCGAGATAGCGCAGCGCCTCGGCGTTGGTCTGCTGGTGACATTAATGGCACTGGCTGTATTCAACGACGTGGCGCGCCTGCTTTAATAAGTTTATGTAGTCTGTAATTTGAGCCATTGATTTGAGCCATCGAATACCACCAATGAAATTATATTCTGACCGTATCGCCTTGCCTTCTTTTCGCCGCAGCCTGATCGGCGCCGCCGCCCTGGCACTCTGCTCCGGCAGCGCGTTCGCCATCAATCCCTTTGTCGTCAAGGACATCCGTGTCGAAGGCATCCAGCGTACGGAGGCCGGCACGGTCTTCAGCTACCTGCCGGTGCGCGTGGGCGAGACCTTCGACGACAAGAAGAGCGTGGCCGCCATCAAGGGCCTGTACGGTTCGGGTATATTCAAGGACGTGCGCCTGGAACAGGACGGCGACGTGCTGGTGGTGATCGTGGAAGAACGCCCGGCGATCGCCAAGGTGGACTTCACCGGCACCAAGGAATTCGAGAAAGACATGCTGGTCAAGGCGCTGAAGGACATCGGCGTGGGCGAAACCAAGACCTTCGACAAGGCATCGGTGGACCGCGCCGAGCAGGAGTTGAAGCGCCAGTACCTGTCGCGCGGCCTGTACGGCGTGAAGGTCACCACCACGGTCACGCCGATCGAGCGTAACCGCGTCAACATCGTGTTCGCGGTGGACGAAGGCGAAATCGCCAAGATCAAGCAAATCAACCTGGTGGGCAACAAGGCTTTCTCCGACAAGGAACTGCGCGAGAACCTGGCGCTGAACACCGGCGGCTGGTTCAGTTGGTACACCAAGGCCAACCAGTACTCCAAGACCAAGCTGACGGGCGACCTGGAGTCGCTCAAGTCCTTCTATCTGAACCGCGGCTATATCGAGATGCAGGTCGAATCGACCCAGGTGTCGATCACCCCGGACAAGAAGGACATCTACATCACCATCAACATCAGCGAAGGCGAGAAGTACAAGGTCGCCGACTACAAGTTCGAAGGCGAGATGTTCGGCCGCGAGGAAGAACTGCGCCAGCTGGTACTGCTGCGCAGGGGCGAAGTCTATTCGGGCGAGCGCCTGACCGCCACCAACAAGCTGATCACCGACCGCCTGGGCACCTTCGGCTACGCTTTCGCCAACGTCAACGTCGATCCGCAGATCGACCGCGAGAAGCGCGAAGTGAGCTTCACCTTCCTGATCGATCCGGGCAAGCGCGCCTACGTGCGCCACATGAATATCGCCGGCAATACCAGCACCCGCGACGAAGTGATCCGCCGCGAGTTCCGCCAGTTCGAATCGTCCTGGTACGACGCCAACAAGATCAAGCTGACCCGCGACCGCGTGGACCGCCTGGGCTACTTCAAGGACGTGACCATCGACACGCCGGAAGCGCAGGGCACCTCGGACCAGGTGGACGTGCAGCTGACCGTGGTCGAAAAGCCGACCGGTAACTTCCAGATCGGCGGCGCGTTCTCGCAGGCCGAAAAGTTCACCTTCTCGGCGTCGATCCAGCAGGCCAACTTCGCCGGCTCGGGCAACACCGTCGGCATCAACCTGAACACCAGCAAGTACAGCCGCACCATCGAGTTCTCGAACACCAATCCATACTACACGGATGATGGCGTGAGCCGCTCGTTCGACTTGTATATCCGTACCCTGAACCCGCCGGCGCTGAACATCGGTTCCTACACCATTAAACAGCACGGCGGCCGTATCAGCTGGGGTGTGCCGTTCTCGGAAGTGGACACCGTGTTCTTCGGCGCGGGCCTGGAACGCTCGTCGATCACCACCGACGAAACCAGCCCGGTGCGCTACCAGGATTATGTGCGCGACATCACCGGCAGCCCGGTGGGCACCGCCAAGACCGTTGCCGTGCCGCTGACCGCCGCCTGGGCGCGCGACAGCCGCGACAGCGCCCTGACCCCGACCGTGGGCCAGTACCAGCGCGTCAACCTGGAACTGGACGTGGTGGGCGAGTCGAAGTACTTCCGCGCCGTATACGAACACCAGCTGTTCAAGCCGCTGCACCCGAAAGTCACGCTGGCCCTGAAGGGCGAGATCGACTACGGCCACGGCATCGGCGACAAGCCGTATCCGGTGTTCAAGAACTTCTACGGCGGCGGCATCGGTTCGGTGCGCGGCTACCTGAGCTCCTCGCTCGGTATCGTCGACACCCGCTACGGCGACGCGCTGGGCGGCGCCTCGCGCCTGATCGGTAACGCCGAACTGCAGATGCCGTTCCCGGGTTCCGGCCAGGACCGCAGCTTGCGCTGGTTCGGCTTCCTTGACGGCGGCCAGGTGTACCAGGAAGGCCAGAAGATGCGCTTCTCGGAGCTGCGTTTCTCCACCGGCCTGGGCGTAAACTGGATTTCCCCGGTTGGTCCGCTGAAGTTGAGTTATGCTAAGCCTTTGAACGCCAAACCTGGCGACCGCCTGGAGCGCTTCCAGTTCCAGATGGGTAATGGATTCTAAGGGTACTAACTTTGATTCGGAGAAACACGTTGAAGACTGCTTCCGCTACCGCATCGGCTAAGGCCGCCAAGTATCTGGCCGTGCTTGCACTGGGCTTGAGCGCTTTGGGGCCGGCGCAAGCGCAGTCGTCCAAGATTGCGTGGCTCAGCACCGAGCGGATTTATAACGAATCGCGCCTGGCCAAGCTGGCCGGCGACAAGCTGGCCGAGGAGTTCAAGGCGCGCGAAAAAGCCATGCAGGACCTGGCTTCGCGCCTGAAAAGCGCCTCCGAAAAGCTGGAAAAGGAACTGCCGGCGCTGGGCGAGGCCGACCGCGTCAAACGCCAGCGCGAGTACTTCGAGCTGGACAAGGAGTTCCAGCGCCGCCAGCGCGAGTTCCGTGAAGACCTGAACCAGCGCACGAATGAAGAGCGCGCCGTCATTTCCGACAAGGCCACCCTGATCATCAAGCAGCTGGCGCAGACCGAAGGCTTCGATATCGTGCTGCAGGATGCGGTGTGGGCCAGCCCGCGCATCGACATCACCGACAAGGTGCTGGCGGCGCTCGACAAAAACAAATAGTCACACAGATATAGATTGGAACACCCCGATGGGCACTCGACTAGGAGAATTGGTCGAACGCTTGGGCGGGCAGCTGGTAGGCGATGCGGCACTGGAAGTGTCCGGCATCGCGCCACTGGCGGACGCCGGCGTTTCGCACATCAGCTTTCTCAGCAATAGCAAATTCCGCGCGCAGGCCGGCCAGAGCAAGGCCGCCGCGCTGATCGTCTCCGCACAGGACGACGAGACCGTGGCCGCGACCTACCAGGGCGCGCGCATCATCGTCAAAAATCCCTATGTGTACTTTGCCCGCGCGGCGCAATACTTTGAATCGCTGACGGCCATCGTGCCCGAGCCAGGCATCCATGCTTCGGCGGCGGTGCACGCCACGGCCACGGTGGACCCCAGCGCCCATATCGGCCCCTTCGTCAGCATCGAGGCGGGCGCGGTGATCGGCGCCGGCGCGGTGATCGAGCACGGCTGCTTCGTCGGCCGCGACGCGCAGGTGGGCGAGGGCACGCACTTCTTCGCCAACGTGACCTTGCAGGCGCGCTGCATCATCGGCAAGCGCGGCATCGTCCATTCGGGCGCCGTGATCGGCACCGACGGTTTCGGCTTTGCCAACGAGGGCGGTGTCTACATCAAGATTCCGCAGACCGGCCGCGTGGTGATCGGCGACGACGTCGATATCGGCGCCAACACCACGGTGGACCGCGGCGCGCTGGCCGATACCATCATAGAAGACGGCGTGAAGCTGGACAACCAGATCCAGATCGGCCACAACTGCGTGATCGGCGCGCACACGGCGATGGCCGGCTGCGTCGGCGTGGCCGGCAGCGCCGTCATCGGCAAGTACTGCACCTTCGGCGGCGCCGCCATGGTGCTGGGCCACCTGAAAATCGTGGACGGCGTACACGTCTCGTCGGGCAGCATGGTATCGCGTTCGATACTGGAGCCGGGCCAGTACACCGGCTTCTATCCGTTGGCAAAAAACGCCGATTGGGAAAAATCGGCCGCCATTGTTCGCAATTTGCCGGGGATGCGCGATAAAATCCGCGCGCTGGAAAAAAACATTAAAACTAAAGACGCTGACGTCAAAGACTAATCATGACCACTACCGAATTGAGCACCGCCCCGAAGACCATGGATATTTGCGAGATCAAGGCCTACCTGCCGCATCGCTATCCGCTGCTGCTGGTCGACCGCGTTCTGAACTACGAAGAGAACAAATCCATCACCGCCATTAAGAACGTCACCGTCAACGAAGAATTCTTCAACGGCCACTTCCCGCACAAGCCGGTCATGCCGGGCGTGCTGATGATCGAGGCGATGGCGCAAACCGCAGCGCTGCTGTCGTTCAAATCCATGGGCATCAAGCCGGACGAGAATTCGGTGGTCTACTTCGTCGGCATCGACGGCGCGCGCTTCAAGCGCCCCGTGGGCCCCGGCGACCAGCTGAAGATGGACGTGGAAATTCTGCGTGTGGCGCGCGGCATCTGGAAGTACAAGGCAGTCGGCACCGTCGACGGCCAGACCGCCGTGGAAGCGGAACTGATGTGCACCATCCGCAGCACCGCCGACGCGAGCCAGCCAGCGGGGCAGTAATGAGTCATATCCATTCCACCGCCATCGTTGACCCGAAAGCGCAGCTCGACAGCAGCGTGACGGTCGGCCCGTACTCGGTGATCGGCCCGAATGTGCGCATCGCGGCCGGCACCAAGGTCGGCCCGCACGTGGTGATCGAAGGCCACACCACCATCGGCCGCGACAACGTGCTGTTCCAGTTCTCGTCCATCGGCGCCGCGCCGCAGGACAAGAAATGGTCCGGCGAGCCGACCCGCCTGGAAATCGGCGACCGCAACACCATCCGCGAATTCTGCACCTTCAACACCGGCACCGTGCAGGACAAGGGCGTGACCAGGCTCGGCAACGACAACTGGATCTCGGCCTACGTCCACCTGGCGCACGACTGCATCGTCGGCAACAACACGATTTTCTCGAACAACGCCCAGATCGCGGGCCACGTCGAGATCGGCGACTGGGTCATCATGAGCGGCTTTGCCAATGTGCACCAGTTCTGCAAGATCGGCGCGCACGCCTTCGTCGGCATGAGCACCAGCCTGACGCAGGATGTGCCGCCGTTCGTGCTGTTGAACGGCAACCCGGCGGCGGCGCACGGCGTCAACATCGAAGGCCTGAAACGCCGCGGCTTCACGCGCGAGCAGATCAACGCCATCCGCGCTGCCTACAAAACGCTGTATCGCTCCGGCCTCACGCTGGAGGAGGCCAAGGCGGCCATGCTCGAACAGGAGAACGCCCTGGCCGAGGACGTGGCCGTGCACGCGCGCGCCATGCGCGAATTCCTCGATACGGCGAATCGTGGCATCGTCCGCTGACATTGCCGTCGCGGTAGTCGCCGGCGAGCCGTCCGGCGACGTGCTGGCCGCGCGCCTGCTGTCGGGCCTGCGGCCGCAGTTGCCGGAAGCGCGCTTTCACGGCATCGGCGGTCCGGCGATGATGGAGCACGGCTTCGAATCGCAATGGCCGATGGACAAGCTGACCGTGCGCGGCTTGCTGGCCGTGATTCCCCGCTACCGCGAAATCAAGGGCATCCAGAACACGCTGCGCGACCAGTTGCTGGCCGAACGGCCTGACGTGTTCATCGGCGCCGACTACCCGGGCTTCAACCTGGGACTGGAAGAACAGCTGAAGGCGGCCGGCATTCCCACCGTGCACTACATCGGGCCGCAGATCTGGGCCTGGCGCGGCGGCCGCATCAAGAAGATCATCCGCGCCGTGTCGCACATGCTGGTGGTGTTCCCCTTCGAGGAAGAAATTTACCGCAAGGCAGGTGTGCCATGCAGCTACGTCGGCCATCCGCTGGCCGAACTGGTGCCGTTGGCGCCGGACGAGGCCGCTGCGCGCCGCCTGCTGAGCCTGCCAGAGGTGGCCAACGTAGTCACCATCATGCCGGGCAGCCGCAT
Organism: Massilia sp. Root351; assembly: GCF_001425045.1. Classification (GTDB taxonomy): domain Bacteria; phylum Pseudomonadota; class Gammaproteobacteria; order Burkholderiales; family Burkholderiaceae_D; genus Rugamonas. Next base: position 476,635 of record NZ_LMDJ01000031.1, read on the forward strand.
GTCGGAGATCAAGTACAACACGGTAGCCTTCATGAAGGCGGCACGTTTGCTGAAGAAGCGCGACCGTTCGCTGCATTTCGTGGCGCCGATGGCAGGCGAGAAGCAACGCCAGTACTTCCTCCAGCTGGTGGCGGAAGCCGGCCTGCAGGATGTGGAGATCAAGCTGCTGGACGGCCAGTCGCACACCGCCATCGCGGCGGCGGACGCGGTGCTGGTCGCTTCCGGCACGGCGTCGCTGGAAGTGGCACTGTTCAAGAAGCCAATGGTGATCGCTTACAAGATGATGGCGCTGGAATGGCAGATTTTGCGGCATTTTGGCTACCAGCCGTGGATCGGCCTGCCGAACATCCTGGCGCGCGACTTCCTGGTGCCGGAGCTGCTGCAGGACGCGGCCAGCCCGGAGAACCTGGCCGAAGCCATGTGGCGCCAGCTGAGCGACGCGCCGCACCGCCTGAACCTGGCGGAACGGTTTACTGAAATGCACCACAGCCTGCTGCGCAATAGTGCGCAGGAAAGCGCGGCGGCAGTGATGAAAGTACTGAAGAAATGAAAACCCCACAACCCGGCCTGTTCGACGACTTGCCGCGCTCGCTCGACGAGATCATCTGCGGCGTGGACGAGGCCGGGCGCGGCCCGCTGGCCGGCCCGGTGTTCGCGGCGGCCGTGATCCTGCATCCCGAGCGTCCCATCGACGGCCTGCGCGACTCGAAAAAGCTGACCGAAGCCAAGCGCGACATGCTGGCGCCGCTGATCAAGAGCCATGCGCTGGCCTGGGCCATCGCCGAGGCCTCGGAGGCGGAGATCGACAAGCTCAACATCCTGCAGGCCAGCATGCTGGCCATGAAGCGCGCCGTGGAAGCGCTCAGCACCAGGCCGACCCTGGCGTTGATCGACGGCAACCACTGCCCGCGCATGATGATACAGACCATCGCCATCATCGGCGGCGACGACAAGGAAGACGCCATCTCGGCCGCCTCCATCCTCGCCAAGACCGCGCGCGACGCCGCGCTGGTGCAGCTGCACGCCGCCTATCCGCAGTATGCCTTCGACCAGCACAAGGGCTATGGCACCGCGCTGCACCTGGAGCGCCTGCGCGAACACGGCCCGTCGCCGGTGCACCGCCGCTCGTTCGCACCCGTACGGGAACTGCTGTTCATGAATAATTTGTTATGAAAACCATCACCTCGCGCGACAACGCGCAATACAAAGACCTGAAGCACCTGGCCACCAGCTCCCAGGCCCGCAAGAAAGCCGGCCAGACGCTGCTGGACGGGGTGCACCTGTGCCAGGCTTACCTGCAACTGCGCGGCCTGCCGGTGCAGTGCATCGTCAGTGAAACGGCGCTGAACAACCAGGAAGTGGCCGATATCGTCGGCAAAATCGAGCATCAGCGTGGCCATACCATCGCCTTGCCGGACGCGCTGTACAACGCCGTCAGCCAGGTTGAGCACGGCGTGGGCGTCATGTTCCAGATCGATACCCCCGAGCGCGCCGTGCCGGCGGCCATGACAATGTCCGCAGTCCTGCTGGACAATGTGCAGGATCCCGGCAACGTCGGCTCCATTTTGCGCAGCGCCGCTGCCGCCGGCATCAAACAGGTTTATTGCAGTGGCGGCAGCGCTTTCTGCTGGTCGCCGAAAGTGCTGCGGGCCGCCATGGGCGCCCATTTCGTGCTCGACATCTTTGAAAATGTCGATCTGGCGCCGCTGATGGCTGCCTCCAGTATTCCCACGCTGGCCACCAGCGGCTATGCCACCACCCGCCTGTACGATGCGGACCTGGCCAGGCCGGTAGCCTGGGTATTCGGCCACGAAGGGCAGGGCGTGGCGGACGACCTGCTGTCCCTGGCAACGCAGACCGTGGTCATCCCCCATCTCGGCCAGGTGGAATCCCTGAACGTCGCCGCGTGTGCGGCTGTATGCTTTTTCGAGCAAGTCAGGCAGAATCAGCAGTAAATAAGTTTCTCTGGAGCAGGCATGGACATCGCGCAGTTGCAGTTTCTGGTAGCGGAGGGGGATCCTGGCCAGCGCCAGGCGCTGGTGGACATGTTGCGCCGCCTGGGCGCCGCCCAGGTTGCCGACGCGCCGGACGGCCACGGTGTGCTGCGCCACCTCAGCGCTGACTTCGTGCCGGCCGTGAATATCGCCATCCTCGACCTGGCGCTGCCCGGTATCGACGCGCTGGAACTGATACGCCGCCTGGCCGAGTCCGGCAGCCGCGCCGGGATTATCGTTGCCGGCGCCCAGAAATCCGACGTGCTGTTTTCGATTGAAACCATGGCCCAGGCCTATGGCGTGGATTTACTCGGCGCCATTGCCAAGCCGGTAGGTGAACAGCGCCTTCAGACATTGATCAGTAATTACCAGGGCGCGCGCGCCGATTCCAGTGCCAAAGCCGGTCCTGTATTCAGTTTTGCCGAAGTGGGGCGCGGTTTGCAGGCACGCGAATTCGATCCGTTCTTCCAGCCTAAAATCGAATTGGAATCCGGCCTGGTAAAAGGGCTGGAAATGTTCGCCCGCTGGCGGCATCCGGAACACGGCGTACTGGGGCCGGCCGCATTCATGCGCGCGCTGGAGGAAAATAAGCGCATCGATTTTCTCGACTGGAGCATGATAGAGAAATCGGTAGCCGCCTGCCGTACGCTGCACGATAAAGGCATTCCGATTTCGGTGTCGATTAATGTGGACCAGGCGACCTTGGCTCATCCGCAATTCATGGCGCAAATCGGCGCATGCCTGGAACGCCATCGCATATTGGCAGACTACATTACTTTTGAAATGACAGAATCGGCTGTGCTGTCGGCCGAACCGCATTTCCTGGAACGCCTGCTGCGTTTGCGCATGCAGGGATTCGGATTGGCAATTGACGATTACGGTACCGGCCGGTCGAATCTGCAATTATTGGCCGCCGTGCCATTCACGGAATTAAAAATAGACCGCAGTTTCGTCGATGGCGCATCGCGCCGGCGCGCCATCAGTACGGTATTAAAATCCTGCCTCGGCCTGGCGCGCAGCCTGGATCGCCGTTCGGTGGCGGTCGGTGTGGAAACCAAGCAGGATTGGGATTTCCTGCAAGGCCTGGGTTGCACCTACGCGCAGGGCTATTACATTGCCAAACCCATGCCGGTCGAAGAATTCCCCGATTGGCTGAACGACTGGCGCCAGTTTTTCTAATCGCCATCAACTTTCTACAGCGGCCGCAGAGATGCGGCCGCTGTTGTTTCATAGGCAGCCCATGCCAGTTATTGGCGCAATCAAGCTGGTATCGGGCACGAGGTGGACGCGTCGGCGGACCGGCGCGCGAGTACGGCGGCTGTGAAATCGTCTGCGGGGAAGAATGTCTCGATGGCCAGCTCCTGCAGCGTGATATCGTGCGGCGTGCCGAATATGGTAACGGTGCTGATAAAGCTCAATATTCCGGAAGCGCTTCTCAGGCGCAGCGGCAGTAATACGCCGGGCGCATCGTATTCCTTCCCGGACCTATTGTCCCGCAAGGCAGGAAACGGATAGTCCCTTACTTCGGCAATCAGGGATCGCAGGTGGGAATCGCCGCCTGATTCCAGCTGCCGTGCCAAACGCTCCAGTATGTGTGTGCGCCATTGCGGGTAATTGATGATGCTGGAACCTAGTCCATCCGGATGCAGGCTGAATTTCACCACGTTGACCGGCTCCGCCAGCAGTGCCGGATGGGCGCCGCTCAGCAGCACGCCCACGGCCTGGTTCATCGCGACGATTTCGTAGCGGCCATTCATCACCAGGCAAGGATTCGGCATATGGCTTTTTAAAACAATATTGAGCGAATGTCTTGCTGCCCGCATTTCCGGCGCGTCCAGCGCGCTGGTTTTATACATCGGTGCAAAGCCGGCCGCTTCCAGAATGTTATTGCGCTCCCTCGGCGGAATATTCAGCCGGTCGGAAAGGCGCAGCACCATTTCGCGGCTGGGGCTGGAGCGGCCGGTTTCCAGAAAGCTTAAATGGCGGGCCGACAGGTCCGCACTTTCCGCCAGACCTTGCTGGCTGAGATGCCGCAGTTTGCGCCATACGCGCAAATGCTCGCCGAAAGTCGAATTATTCATGCAGGCTATTCTAACCGGCGTTGGGGGCGGGAGCATTACCTTGCAGGTAATGGCACGCCGACACTGTAATGCCGATAATCGGGCATCCAACCTTTGAAAGGAATAATCATGCAGCGCACCTTGATCGCCGTCGTCCTGGTTTTGTTTGGCGCCCTGAGTCTGCCGGCCATGCTGCAGCATGGCTATGTCGGCATCTGGGAGGTGCAGTTCCGCACCTGGGCCGGCATGCAGGTGCTGGCCGACCTGGCCATTGCGCTGGTGCTGGTGCTGGCGTGGATATGGAAGGACGCCAAGGCGGCGGGGCGCAACCCGTGGCCCTGGATTGCGGCCACCCTGACGCTGGGCTCGTTCGCCCCGCTGGTGTATTTGCTGACGCGCCGCCGGCAGGCGGCGCGGGTGGAGGTCAGTACTCGCGCCGGTTCGGCTTAATTTCCTGCAAGATCGTGGTCGAAATCTCCTCGATCGACTTGGTGGTCGAGGACAGCCAGCGGATGCCTTCCCGCTTCATCATCATCTCCGCCTCGTTCACCTCGTAGCGGCAGTTCTCGATGGACGCGTACTTGCTGCCGGCGCGGCGCTCGTTGCGGATCTCGGCCAGCCGCTCCGGGGTGATGGTCAGCCCGAAAATCTTCGATTTGAACTGGTACAGCGAGGACGGCAGCTTGCCGCGCTCGAAATCGTCCGGGATCAGCGGATAGTTGGCCGCCTTGATGCCGTACTGCATCGCCAGGTACAGGCTGGTCGGGGTCTTGCCCGAGCGCGACACGCCGACCAGGATCACATCCGCCGACGACAGGTTCTTATGCGACTGTCCGTCATCATGGGCCAATGAGAAGTTAATCGCCTCGATGCGGTTCTTGTATTCCTCGCTGTCCACGATATTGTGCGAACGGCCGATGGTGTGCGTCGACATCACGCCCAATTCCTGCTCCAGCGGCGCCACGAAGGTCTGGATCAGATCCATATGCATGCCATTGCATTTGCGGATCACTTCCGACAATTCCGTCTTTACCAGGGTGGAAAAGATAATCGGCCGCTGGCCGTCTGTGGCGGCCGCTTCATTAATCTTGCGGGCCGCGTCGTAAGCCTTGTCCAGCGTGTCGATAAACGGCAATCGGATCTGGCGGAAGCGCAATTCGAACTGCGTCAGCACGGAATGGCCGAACGTTTCCGCAGTGATACCAGTGCCGTCGGAGACGAAAAACACGGTGCGCGCGGCGGCGGGGAGGGGCGGGCGTTGTTCTTGTGTCATGAGGGAGTGCTTAGAGCTATGTTGTGAATCGTCAATTTGCGCCGCAGGCTGTAGAATGCACAGCAACGGTAAGATTGTGCTGCACGATGCTAAGAATAACAAGAATCAATATCGGCCAGCCTGCGTAAAGATTTCTATCATCAGTAAAGGTGTCACTATGACTAACGCAGCACTGAAGGAGCAGCAGAACGGCGATGCCGTCTATGTCGCTTCGTTTGAGAACTTGCGCATGACGGATGTGGAGTCCGTCGGCGGTAAGAACGCCTCCCTGGGCGAGATGATCAGCCAGCTCGCTGGCGCCGGGGTCCGGGTGCCGGGGGGCTTCGCCACCACGGCCCAGGCTTTCCGCGACTTCCTGTCGCACAGCGTTGGCGGCGGCAAGCCGCTGGCCCAGCGCATCGCCGACCGCCTGGAAGGCTTGAACATCGACGACGTGCGCTCGCTGGCGCAAGCCGGCGCCGAAATCCGCCAATGGATCGTGGAAACCCCGTTCCAGCCTCGCCTGCAGGCTGAAATCGAGGAGTTCTACGCGCGCCTGGTGGCCGACTCCGAAACCGAAATGTCCTTCGCCGTGCGCTCCTCGGCCACCGCCGAAGACTTGCCGGACGCGTCCTTCGCGGGCCAGCAGGAATCCTTCCTGAACGTGGTCGGCATCGAAAACGTGCTGGACGCCATGAAGCACGTGTTCGCGTCCCTGTACAACGACCGCGCGATTTCCTACCGCGTGCACAAAGGCTTCACGCATGCCGAAGTGGCGCTGTCGGCCGGCGTGCAGCGCATGGTGCGTTCGGACGTGGGCGCCGCAGGCGTGATGTTTACCATCGACACCGAATCCGGCTTCAAGGACGTGGTCTTCATCACCTCCAGCTACGGCTTGGGCGAGACGGTGGTGCAGGGCGCGGTCAACCCGGACGAGTTCTACGTGCACAAGCCGATGCTGGAACAGGGCAAGTCGCCTGTCATCCGCCGCAACATCGGTTCCAAGCTGATCAAGATGGAATTCACCGCCGAAGCGAAAGCCGGCCGTTCCGTCAAGACCGTGGACGTGCCGATCGAAATGCGCAACCGCTACTCGCTGAACGACGAAGAAATCGTTGAACTGGCGAAGTACGCCGTCATCATCGAGAACCACTACCAGCGTCCGATGGACATCGAGTGGGGCAAGGATGGCCGCGACGGCAAGCTGTACATCCTGCAAGCGCGTCCGGAAACCGTGAAGTCGCAGCAGAAATCGACCGACGCGCAGCAGCGCTTCAAGCTGAAGTCGACCGGCACCGTGCTGACCTCCGGCCGCGCCATCGGCCAGAAGATCGGCGCCGGCCCTGTGCGCGTGATCTCCGACCCGTCCGAGATGGAACGCGTACAGCCGGGCGACGTGCTGGTGGCCGACATGACCGACCCGAACTGGGAACCGGTCATGAAGCGCGCTTCCGCCATCGTCACCAACCGTGGCGGCCGTACTTGCCACGCGGCGATTATTGCGCGTGAACTGGGCGTGCCTGCGGTAGTGGGTTGCGGCGACGCAACCGAGATCCTGAAAGACGGCACCTTCGTCACCGTATCCTGCGCCGAAGGCGACGAGGGCAAGATCTACGACGGCCTGCTGGAAACCGAAGTGTCGGAAGTGGCGCGCGGCGAACTGCCGCCGCTGAAAACCAAGATCATGCTGAACGTGGGCAACCCGCAGCTGGCCTTCGACTTCCAGTCGGTGCCGAACGCCGGTGTGGGCCTGGCCCGCCTGGAGTTCATCATCAACAACAACATCGGCGTGCACCCGAAAGCCATCCTGGAATACCCGAACATCGACGCCGACCTGAAGAAGGCCGTGGAGTCGGTGGCGCGCGGCCATGCTTCGCCGAAGGCGTTCTACGTGGACAAGCTGGCCGAAGGGATCGCCACCATTGCCGCCGCGTTCTGGCCGAAAAAGGTAATCGTGCGCATGTCCGACTTCAAGTCGAACGAGTACAAGAAGCTGATCGGCGGCTCGCGCTACGAGCCGGACGAGGAAAACCCGATGCTGGGCTTCCGCGGCGCGGCACGCTACCTGTCGGCCGACTTCGCCGGTGCGTTCGAAATGGAATGCCTGGCCATGAAGCGCGTGCGCAACGACATGGGCCTGACCAACGTCGAGATCATGGTGCCGTTCGTGCGCACCCTGGGCCAGGCTGAGAAAGTGGTCAACCTGCTGGCCAAGAACGGCCTGAAGCGCGGCGAAAACGGCCTGCGCCTGATCATGATGTGCGAAGTGCCTTCGAATGCGGTGCTGGCCGACCGCTTCCTGGAGTTCTTCGACGGCTTCTCGATCGGTTCCAACGACCTGACCCAGCTGACCCTGGGCCTGGACCGCGACTCCGGCATGGAACTGCTGGCCGCCGACTTCGACGAGCGCGATCCTGCGGTGCAGGCGCTGTTGCAGATGGCCATCCAGGCCTGCCTGAAGCAGGGCAAGTACATCGGCATCTGCGGCCAGGGCCCTTCGGACCACCCGGAACTGGCGGTATGGCTGATGGAGCAGGGCATTGAATCGATGTCGCTGAACCCGGACTCGGTAATTGATACCTGGCAGAAACTGGCAGCATTGCAATAAAACAAGTTGACGTTGAGGTGTTTTGAGTTAGACTGGAGTTATTGGAACGTTTAGCAAAAAACCATCAAAACCTCACACATTGCAGCAAGAACCCTCGTCGCCTTCGCAGGCAGCGGGGGTTTTTTATTTTTCACAACGAGGAGGCATCATGTCTGACTGGAGCATGTGGCTGTTGGCCGCAGGCGTGCTGGTGGTGTTGGAGCTGCTGACCGGCACCTTCTACCTGCTGATGATCGCGGTCGGACTGGCGGCCGGGGCGGCGGTGGCATTCGCCGGCGCGTCCGGGCCGGTGCAGACGGTGACGGCTGCCGTGGTCGGCGTGCTGGCAACCGGGCTGCTTTACCGCAGCAAATACGGCAAGTCCGGCAGCGTGGACGCGGCGGTGGACCCGAACGTGAACATGGATATCGGCCAGACCGTCAGCGTGCCGGCCTGGCAGGACGGCATGGCGCGCGTGATGTACCGCGGCGCGCTGTGGGATGTGGAACTGGCGCCGGGTTCATCGCCGGCGCCGGGGCTGTACACCATCCGCGAAGTACGCGGCAGCCGGCTGATCGTCGGCGCCTGACCCTTGAAAGAGTAGACAAAACGTGGAGAACTTTATGGAAATCGGCATCGGCAACGTCAGCTTCGTCATCTTCATCCTGGCGCTGGTATTCGTGTTCAAGACCATCAATGTGGTGCCGCAGCAGCACGCCTGGGTGGTCGAGCGCCTCGGCAAATACCACGCCACGCTGGGCCCCGGCCTGAACATCGTGGTGCCCTTCGTGGACCGCATCGCCTACAAGCACGTGCTCAAGGAAATCCCGCTCGACGTGCCGCCGCAGGTCTGCATCACCAAGGACAACACGCAGCTGCAGGTGGACGGCATTCTCTACTTCCAGATCACCGACGCCATGCGCGCCTCCTACGGCTCGTCCAACTATATCGCCGCGATTACCCAGCTGGCGCAGACCACCTTGCGTTCCGTGATCGGCCGCATGGAACTGGACAAGACCTTTGAAGAGCGCGAACACATCAACACCGCCATCGTCAACGCCATCGACGAGTCGGCCGCCAACTGGGGCGTGAAAGTGCTGCGTTACGAGATCAAGGACCTGACGCCGCCGAGCGAGATCCTGCACGCCATGCAGGCCCAGATCACCGCCGAGCGCGGCAAGCGCGCGCTGATTGCCGCTTCCGAAGGCCGCAAGCAGGAACAGATCAACATCGCCACCGGCGAACGGGAAGCGTCGATTGCCCGTTCCGAAGGCGAAAAGCAGGCCGCCATCAACCGCGCCCAGGGCGAGGCAGCTGCCATCACGGCGATCGCCGACGCCACGGCCGGCGCGCTGCGCGAAGTGGGCGCCGCGATCCAGTCGCAAGGCGGCGCGGACGCGGTGAACCTGAAAGTGGCCGAGAAATACGTGGAAGCGTTTGCCGAGCTGGCCAGGACCAACAACTCCCTCATCGTTCCCGCCAACCTGGGCGACATGAGCGGCCTGATCGCCACCGCGATGCAGGTGGTGAAGACGCAGAAACCCTGAACTTGAACATACCCTTCCATTACCAGGCGGCGCTCGCCCTCATCGGCGTGAGCGCCTTGTGGGCGGTGCTGGCGCCGGTTTATGCGGCAGCCCACACTTGGCTCCGCAACGGGGACGTGGCCAGCGGCTCCGCTACCGTTGCGGAAGCAGCTACTGGCAAGAAGGGGAGGCCCGCCGCATGCAGTGCCATCGTGATTGCTGTGCCGGCATGCGTTTGGCTGAACCTGTCGCTGGCGCTGCACGCACTCAATCTGCTTGCGGTTGGCTTGGCAATCTGCTGCGGTGCGGTACTGGTTTATCGCGCGTTCAAGTGGTACCCGCGCTGGCTGGGCGTTCCGGTTGGCGTGCTGTCCGCGCTCGGATGGTTGCTGGTCGTCGGCATGTTGATACTGGACGGGTTGTTTGGAGGTGGCTCGCCGCGTACGGCCCACATAGGCAACGGTCGACATTGCGAGTTGCGCGAATACGGTTTCGTCACTTCGGATCAGGGCAGCATTACGCGGGTCTACCAGCGCCACTTCTTTATCGACAGGCAAATCGGAAAATTCGTGATCTCCTACATATACCCGGGCGCTCCCGGCCCTGCGCCGGATTTGCAGCAGCGCTGCGAGCGCGCATTGATGGCCGAACAGCGCCGCCAGGCCTTGAACTAGCCAGTCATTGACCTGCGTCGGGCGTCAGCAGCTTGCTTGCTTTGAGCCTGGCTCTGCTTCGGCTATAAGCCTTCGACGATGCGGAAGTCGCGTTCGGCGCCGTCGCCCAGCGCTTCGACCGATGCCGCGTAAGCCGGACTGGCGTACGCTTCCCGTGCCGCCTCGATGGAGGGGAACTCGATCACCACCGTCAGTTGCTGTACACCGTTCTCCTGCACCTCCGGCCGCGTGTTAAACACCAGCGCGCGTCCTCCGGCCGCTTCAATCGGTGGCCGGGCCAACTCGGCGTAGGCCTTCACTTTCGCCTGGTCCGAGATCGACCGGTAGGCGACTATCCAATATCCCTTTTTCATGCTGTCTCCTTGATTACCATTTACCGTTGTGGGCGCCGCCGTCGACGCGCAGTACTTCGCCGCTGACTTGCCTGGCTTCCGTCAGATATACCACGGCATGGGCAATGTCCTCAACGCTGGCGGTGGAATTGTTCGGCGCCAGCGACTTGAGGAAGTCGGACGGGATGCCGTCGGTCAGCGGGGTGTCGACAATACCGGGCGCCACCACGTTGACGCGGATGCCTTGCGAAGCGAATTCGGACGCCAGGCTGCGGCTCACGGCTTCAATGCCGCCCTTGGTAATCATCGGCACGGCGGCGGTGAGGGCGCGGTTCGGGCTGCCTACCAATGTGCTGGAGATGCCCACGATGCTGCCGCCGCGCTCCTGCTTCAGCATCTGCCTGATGACCAGCTGGCTGATGTACAGGTAGCCTTCCAGATTGGTGCGCGACAGCGCAGCGAAGTCGGCCGGGGTGTAGTCGAGGAAAGGCTTGGCGATGAAGATGCCGGCATTGTTCACCAGGCCGTCGATGCCGCCGAAGCGCTCCACCGCCGCCGCCACTACCTTGATTGCGGTGGCCAGCTCGCCGATGTCGCCATCCACCAGCGCCAGGTTGGCGGAAGGCTGGAACGCCTCGGACTGGCTGATAGTGCGCGAGGTGGCCACCACGTTGTAGCCGCGCGCCAGGAAGGCTTCGACGATGCCTGCGCCGATGCCTTGCGACGCGCCGGTGACGATGATGGTTTTTTGCTGTTGAGTCATGCTAGCTCCTGATGGGGTGAAGGGCTTGTTGGTGGAATGGACTTTACTTCCAACAACCTTGCCGATAAAGGCCGCGCCAGGCGCTACTGTTATTACATCGTGTAATCAATCGCCTGGGCGATGCCGCGGCTGGCCAGGTATTCGGTCATCCAGTACAGCAGTGCCAGGCCGGGGAAGGCCGCGCCGGCCAGCAGGGCGGCGTGCCAGCCGTAACTGGCGTAGACCCAGCCGCCTGCCGCCGACCCCAGCGCGCCGCCGGCGAAGAACAGGGCGAAGTACAACCCGTTCAAGCGGCTGCGCAGCTCCGCTCCCAGGCTGAAGATAGCGCGCTGGCCCAGCACCAGGTTGGCCGCCACACCCATGTCCAGCACGATGGAGGCTACCGTCAGCACGGCCAGCGCCACGTTGCGCATGGGAGGCGAGTCCGGCGCGAACAGCGGCAGCAGGAAGCTCACCACGCCCAGCGCCAGCGCGGCGGCGGTGGCCATCAGCGTATGCCCCGAGTCAGCCAGCTTGCCGGCGACAGGCGAGGCGATGGCGCCGGCCATGCCCACCAGCGCGAACACGGCAACGCCGGTTTGCGATAGGTGAAAGGCAGGCGTGGACAGCATCATCGGCGTTACGGTCCAGAACAGGCTGAAGGCGCCGAACAGGCCCGCGTGATAGGCGGCGCGGCGGCGCAGCACGGGCTGGCTCAGCAGTAGCAGCCATAGCGAGGCCATCAATTTACGGTATGGCACCGGCGCGGACGGCACGCGCGCCGGCAGCTTGCGGCGCAGCACGGCTGCCAGCATCACGGTGGCAACGGCGGCGCCGCCGAAGACCACGTGCCAGCTGCTGGCATCGGCCACCAGGCTGGCCACGGGACGCGCCAGCATGATGCCCATCAGCAGGCCGCTGACCACCTTGCCCACGGTCTGGCCGCGCGTGGCTTCAAGCGACAGGTGCGCCGCGTAAGGCACCAGCACTTGCGCCGCGACGGAACCCAGGCCGATGGCCAGCGCGGCGGCAAGGAAGGTCCAGGCGCTGGTGCTGGCGGCGGCGGAGGCCAGCGCCAAGGCCGTGAACAGCAGCGCTGCCACCACCAGCTTGCGGTTCTCGAGCAGGTCGCCCAGCGGCACGACGAACAGCAGGCCCACTGCGTAGCCCGCCTGCGTCAGCGTCACGATCAGGCCTGCCGCCTGCGGCGACAGCCCGGTGGCGGCGCTGATCGGGCCGACCAGCGTCTGCGCGTAGTACAGATTGGCGACGATCAGCCCGCAGGCGATGGCCAGCAGCCAGACCATGCCCTTTGAAATGTCCTTGTTCATATTTGCCTCTCGGATTAGCTATGCGATGAGGCCATTCTAGGGAGAAGCCATCGGAAGATAATTAGGGCATAATCCTCATACGCTTTTCGGATTAGATGAACAATGAGGGAATAGTGGACCGCCTGAAAGCCATGCAAACCTTTGTCCGCATCGTCGAAGCGAACAGCTTCACCAAGGCGGCCGAAACGCTGAACCTGCCGCGCGCGGCACTGACGGCCACCATGCAGAACCTGGAGGCCTTCCTTGGCACCACGCTCCTGCTGCGCACCACGCGCCGCCTGTCCTTGACGCCGGACGGCGCCGACTACTTCCGCCAGTGCGTGGAGATCCTGGGCGCGGTGGAAGCGGCGGAAGCGGGCTTTCGCGGCGCCAGTACGGGCAAGCCAAAGGGCAAGCTGCGCATCGACCTGCCGGGTACGCTGGGCCGCCGCCTGGTGATGCCGCGGCTGGCCGAGTTCGCGGCGGCGTATCCCGATGTGGAGCTGGTGCTCAGCCTGACCGACCGCATCGTCGACGTGGTGCAAGAGGGCATAGACTGCGCGCTGCGGGTGGGGCAGTTGCAGGACTCGTCGCTGGTGGGCCGCCAGATCGGCAGCATGCGTTTTCTCACATGCGCCGCGCCGGCCTATCTGGAGCGCCACGGCGTGCCGCGCACGCTGGAGGAACTGCGCGCGCACCGTGGCGTGATCCACTTTTCCGGCCGCACCGGCCGCGCCTTCGACTGGGACTTCCAGGTGGACGGCAAAGTGGTGAAGGTGGACATGGCGGGCGCCATCTCCGTCAACGACGCCGACGCCTATTTGAGCTGCGCCTTGCAGGGCCTGGGCCTGGCCCAGGTCGGCGCCTACCAGGCCCGCCCGCATTTGCAGGCGGGGGAACTGGTGCAAGTGCTGTCCGCCTGGCCGCCCACGCCCATGCCGATCTCGCTGCTGTACCCGCAGGGCCGCATGGCAGCCCCCAAGGTGCGGGTGTTCGCCGAGTGGCTCACCGCTGTTTTCCAGAATGAAGCGGACTGCCAGCCATGATAGACAAGCAAGCCATGATGCGGCCCACGCCCGGGTTGGCGATCACGTTCGGCTGGATGCTGATACTGCTGATGGCGTTGCCCGCCATCTGGTTTGGGGCGTCGCGTATCTGGGCCAAAGTAGCGGCGGAAGAGTGGTCCCTGGTGAGGGCCACAGTCCTGTCCAGCAAGGCCTATCACCGCACCGGAAAATCCAATGACTAGTGCGTGATGCTGCACTACAGCTATCCGGCCCTAGGGAAGAGGTACGAAAGCCGGGCGATCGGCACGTCGCGCGTTGGGAATGCCGGCTGCGAGCGGAGCGAGGAACGATTGCGCGAGCGCTGGGGGGATCTGGCGCCGGGCACGTTGCTGCGGGCGCGATTCGACCCGCAAGCGCCGGAGCGCGCGGCTATCGTTGTCGAGAAAGTGGACGCGCTTGACTGCGTCATGATCCTGATAGGCCTCATCATCTTGTGTGGAAGCGCGTGGGAGATCCGGAACCAAATGAAACGGTGAAGCATTGACGCGGCGGGCGTAACTGTTTATAACATGGCGATTATTGCAAGCTGAAACGGATAGGAAAAATAATATGGGTACTTGGGCGGTGGACGCGTTCGGCAACGACTTTGCGCTGGACTGGGCGCAGGATTTGCAGGAATCGAAGGACTTGTTTTTCATCGAGGACACGCTGAACAACGTGCTGTCGCCGGATAGCGCAGATTATCTGGAGGCGCCGTTCGCCGCAGAAGGGCTGGCCGCCATCGAGGTGCTGGCGCGGCTGTATGGCAAGCCGGGTGAGAACGGCGAGAATACGCAGGACGTCGATGCATGGGTGGAGGAGGTCAGCAAGAAGACCACAAAGCGGCGAACCGACCTGATCGAAAAATCGCAGCGCGCCATCGAGCATATTCTGTCCGATCGCTCGGAATTGCGGGAACTGTGGGAGGACAGCGAACACTATGCCGAATGGCGCGCGTCCGTGGACGAACTGAAAAAGCGCATCAGCGCGTCAATATGAACATAACCGTACGTCCGGTTACAGAAAAACCGGGATCTGGCTAGCGATGTCGAACTACTGAATCACCAGGAAGATTATCTCGCTAACAATGCTTATTCACTGCGCAGGCCACCCTTCATTCTCATTTCCTTTATGCCAGCTTCGGTTTTGTGGAAGCGGAGATCGATGAATCCGGAGAAATGAACGCCTTGATAACACTGTAAAACGACGCTTGTGCTCGGAGATATTGCTATTGCCTCTGCACAATGGCAGAGTGTAGCTTGTCGTCAATAAAACAGAGCTTATCGTGGGGACCACGCTTTATTCGGCCAGCGTGCCGGTGTTTATACATTACTTGCAGCAGCTACACGCTACGCTGCGCGTGGCGGAGAACCATGAGCGGCGCACCGGCCGGCCACTGGTGCGGGTGGCCTTGGCGGAGGGCATGTTTCCCTTTGCCCAGCAAGTGACCACCGCCTGCAGTTTCGCCGTGCGCGCCTGCTGCCCCTTGCTCGCATGCGACCTGCCGGTGCTTGGCGGCGGTGACCAGGACTGGGACCAGCTGCGCACCCGCATCGCTGCCACGGTCGATTTCCTCGAGGAGGTGCCTGCGGACCGCTTCAATGCGGCGGAGAAGATGCAGGTGGTAACCACGGCCGGACTGGTGTCGCCGGTGTTCTCGGGACGCGACTACGTGGTCTCCTACGCACTGCCGAATTTCTTCTTCCACCTGGTGACCGCGCACGCCATCCTGCGCAGCCACGGCGTCCCCGTGGGCAAGGAAGACTTCGACGGCTACCACCAGTACCAGGCAGGCTTCAGCTTCCCGCAGGCGAAGTAGCGCGCTTTCGGTTAGCATGGCGGCATGCAGATCTTCTCCGAACACGAGGCCGATGCCGGTGCTGATGAACTGGACGCCTTCCTGGGCCGCCACCGCAAAGTACTGGTGCTGACCGGCGCCGGCCTGAGTACCGCATCCGGCATTCCCGACTATCGCGACAAGGATGGCGTCCGGCGCGGCCGCGCCCCCGTGCAGGGGCCGGAGTTCCGCCGCTCGGACGCGGTGCGCCGCCGCTACTGGGCGCGCAGCATGGTGGGCTATCCCACCCTGGCGCGCGCCGCGCCGAACGACGGCCACCGCGCGCTGGCGGCCCTGGAGCACATCGGCAGGGTTGCCACCGTCATCACGCAGAACGTGGACGGCCTGCACCAGCGCGCCGGCAGCCGTAGCCTGATTGAGCTGCACGGGAATATCCACGGCGTGGTGTGCCTGGAATGCCGCGCCCAATATGCCCGCGCCTACATCCAGCAGCAACTCCTGCGCGACAACCCGCAACTGGCCGGCAGCGACGCCCGGCCGCTGCCGGACGGCGATGCGCAACTGGAGCCGGAAGCGCTGGAGTATTTCCACGTGCCGCACTGCGCGCACTGCGCCGGCGTGCTGCAGCCGGACGTGGTGTTCTTCGGCGACACCATCCCCAGGCCGCGCACCGAGGCTGCGCTGCAAGCGATGGCGGAAGCCGATGCGCTGCTAGTGGTGGGGTCGTCGCTGATGGTATTTTCCGGCTACCGCTTCTGCAAGCTGGCCGCCGAAAGCGGAAAGCAGATTGCAGCCATCAATGCCGGCGTGACGCGGGCGGACGACCTGCTTTCGCTGAAGGTCACCGCGTCGGCGGAGCAGGTGCTGGCGCTGCTGGCCAGCCGGGCCTGACGTTCAGCGCCCGGTGCCCGGAGCTCAGTGCTGCATCAGCATCGAGCGAACGATGCCTTCCTTGGCCAGCGCGAAGTCATGCGCCGCCAGCACGAAATTGGTGTTGGGCTGGATGACCTTCACGTTCACGAACACCATGTCGCTGGTCTCCGCGTAGGAGCCCACCACGATGGCTTGTGCATTGTGCGTCTGCGCTACCTGGCCGATTTCACGGGTCAGCATGAGCTCGCCCTGGCCGCGTTTCAGGTAGACGTTGTTACGCAACTTCATCTCCACCATGTTCAGATTGCCCTGCGACAGGCGGGTGGAGATCTGCTCGGACACCAGGCGGCCCAGCGTGGTGGTTTGCTCCAGTGCGTCGATATTGACGACCGTGGCCATGATCAGCGGCTTGTCCGCCAACAGTTTGCCGTTCAGCTGCGACAGCAGCATGTCGGCTGCCTTGTAGTTGGAGGCGATGAACTGGTTGGACGACACCGTGGCGTAGTTGGTTTCTTCCTTGGCCGGGGTGCTGGAGCAGGCGCCCAGCAGCAGCGGCAGCGCGGTGGCGAAGGTGGCGACGAGCAGGGCGCGCAGCGGTGCGAAGTTGCGCATTATTGGTCACCCTTCACTTTGTAGGTCTTCATCAGTTTGGCTTCGGCCGGCACGTCGGGCGCAATGCCGTACAGCGTGCGGTCGCTGTCGGCCACATAATAGGCCGTGCTGTTGCGCGCGTAGTAGCGGTACTGGTCGGACACCGACACCGTCACCAGCAGCTCGGTCTGCGGCGTGTCGCCGGCTGCAAACTTGGCATGCTGATACTGGTAGGTGTCGATGGCGGCGACACCGGCGAGCAGGCCGGCCACCGGCTCCAGCAAGGTCAGCGCCAGCACGCCGGCGGTCAGCACGGTCGGCTCGCCCGGATAGCGGAACTGGGCGCGGCCCGGCGCGAAGGTATAGGCTTGCACATCGATGTCCACCTTGAGCGAACCGGCCGGGGTGCGCGAGACGATATGGCCGTCGCGCACCAGGGCCGACACCAGTTGCGCGGCCAGCGCACGCTGGAACGGCGATGCTTGCGGGGACGGCTCGGCGATGTAGAACGGCCGCGGAGGCGATTTCTTCAAGTCCGCCGCCAGGCCTTTTTCGATATGCTGGGCGATAACGCCCCAGTGTGCCGCAGCCTGCAGCGTGTATTGGTTGGACGTCGGGAAGTTGCTGGCGACGGGCACCGGGCTGTACGGCGTATGGGGAATCTGGGGCACTTGCTGGCCCGCGCAGCCGGCCAGCAGCGCGCCGGATATCAGGATTGCTGCGGTTTTCGTCACCATGTTCTTCCTCGCCGTCGTTAAAGAGTCTTGCCACGGCAGTTTACCATGGGAGTTTCTAGATAGAAACGCCTACGGAAGGAAGTGACCTCGAAGTGACATATTAACGACGATGCTGTTTCATAGCCGAAGCCACTTCGCGCGATGCGTCGCGGTCTTTCTCGGTGGCGCGCTTGTCGTGCTGCTTCTTGCCCTTGGCCAGGCCGATCTCGCACTTCACGCGGCCGCCCTTGTAATGCAGGTTGAGCGGCACCAGCGTGTAGCCGGAACGGGTGGCTTTGCCGATCAGCTTGTCCAGCTCGGCGCGGTGCAGCAGCAGTTTGCGGGTGCGCACGGCTTCCGGGCTGATGTGGGTCGACGCGGTGGGCAGGGCGCTGATATGGGCGCCGAACAGGAATAGCTCGTCGCCCTTGATGGTGACGTAGGCTTCCTTGATCTGCACGCGCGCGTCGCGGATTGCCTTCACTTCCCAGCCTTCGAGCACCAGGCCCGCTTCATAGCGGTCCTCGATGAAGAAATCGTGAAAGGCTTTTTTGTTGTCGGCAATAGTCATGGGTGGTGGGTAAAACAGTGCGGGTCGGTTAAACTACGGTTTCGCCGCGCGCAGAGCGCGGATAAACCAACATCATAGCAAACGGTAACACAATGGCAGTAGTGCACAAGTCGGTTATCCTGGGCTACAGCGCAGAACAGATGTTCGAGCTGGTTGCCAAGGTCGAAGATTATCCCAAATTTCTGCCTTGGTGTGGCGGCGTCGACGTGCGGGAACGCGGCGAAAATACCGTCGTGGCCAGCCTGGCCATCCATTATCACGGCATTCACCAGAGTTTTACCACGTCCAACGTGAATACGCCGCCCACCAGCATGAAGATGACGCTGGTCGATGGTCCTTTCAAGACCCTGGACGGCACCTGGACCTTCAAGCCGCTGCGCGAGGACGCTTGCAAGGTCGAACTGGACCTGCACTACGAGTTCTCCAGCCGCCTGCTGGAGCAGGTGGTGGGCCCGGTGTTCGGCATGATCGCCAACAGCATGGTGGACTCGTTCTGCAAACGGGCCGACACGGTATATGGCGGCTGACCAAATCATGGGCCAAATCAACGTCGAGGTGTGCTACGCCACCGACACGCTGCAGTTCCGCCGCGCGCTGCGGCTGGAGGCCGGCGCCACCATCCGGCAGGCGCTGGATGTGAGCGGCCTGGCGGTGGAAGTGCCGGGCATCGACCTGGCCGCGATGGCGGTCGGCCTCTACGGCAAGAAGAAGACGCTGGACACCGTGCTGCGCGAGCACGACCGGGTGGAAGTCTACCGCCCGCTGATCGCCGACCCCAAGAACGCCCGCCGCCGCAAGGTGCGCAAGAGCTGAATAGGGCTGTCAGCGCGGGATGCGCAGCCTAAACGCAGCGCCATGCCCGGATATGTGGGACGGCGCACGGTAGCCTTGGGCCGGGTGCGATAGCGTGGGCGATCTGACACTTTGCCCGGGAGCGCATTATGGATCAGCTCAAACCCGCCCATGAACTTGCCGCCGCCGCGAGCAAGCCCTATCCCAACGACAGCGCCGAGTACCGCGCCGCGCGCACCGCCTTGCTGGCCGAGGAAATCGAACTGCGGCGCCATATTGAACGGGTGGCCGAGCAGCGCCGCGCCTTGCCGCCAGGCGGTGAGGCGGCGGATTACCAGTTCAATGATGAAAACGGCGCCACCGTGCCGTTGGCAGCGCTGTTCGGCAAGCATGACACACTGGTGACCTACTTCTGGATGTTCGGACCACAGCGCGACCGTCCGTGCCCCATGTGTACGGCCTTTCTCGGCGCACTCGACATCCCGGCGCGCGACATTACGCAGAAAGCGGCCATGGCGGTGCTGGGGCGTTCGCCGGTGGAGCGCCAGTTGGCCTTTGCGCGCGAGCGGGGATGGCGCAATCTGAAGTTCTACGCCACCGTCGGCGACGGCTTCGCGCGCGACTATCGCGGTCTGGCGCCGGATGGCAGCGAATGGCCGGCGCTGGACGTGTGGGTGAAGGATGGCGCCAAGGTGCGCCATTTCTGGGGCGCCGAGATGGGCGGCACGTCGGACCCCGGCCAGGATCCGCGACTCGCGCCCGATCCCACTCCGCTGTGGAATATTCTCGACCTCACGCCGGCCGGGCGCGGCAGCGACTGGTATCCCAGGCTGGCCTACGACTAAGCGCTGCGTCGCAGGCCCGCGCGAGCGGGCAAGGCGGGGCGGCCATAGGGGGCGCTGCCATGCTGTTCTTGTGCCGCCTCGGTGGGGCTTGCCTGCGGCTAATCCGCAGCTGGCTCGGGGCCGGCGCATCGCAGCCCCGGTTGCTGCCGTGCTATTGCGCGCCTGCCGGGCGGCCCCGGACGTCCACCGCGTGTGCGGGCAGGCGCAGGCGGACGGTGGCTGCGGGCGCGTCGGATGCGCTGGCCAGGATGATGTCGTAGTCGCCGCCGGCGATGCGCCACGTCTTGCTGGCGCTGTCGTACACGCCCAGCAGGCGCGGATCGACCGTCACCGTGGCGGTGTGGCTGGCGCCAGGGGCCAGCGCGAACTTGTCCCATCCGGCGAGACGCTGCGGCGCTTCCCAGCCGCCGGCCACCTGCGAATCCGGCGCAACCGGTGATTCGAGGGCAGGCGCTGCCACGTAGACCTGCGGCACGGCCTTGCCCGCCCGCGTGCCCGTGTTGCGCACGTTGAAGCTGACCGTAACCTTGCCATCCTTGAATTGCGCAGCCAGTCCGCCATAGGTGAAGCTGGTATAAGACAGGCCGTGACCAAAGGCAAACAGCGGTTTGCGGCCCTTCAGCTGGTGCCACTTATAGCCGACCGCCGCGCCTTCGATGTTGTAGTCGGCACGCTGCTGCCCAGCGTCGATGACGGGGCGCGGCAACTGTGTTTCGGCGGCGGGGAAGGTGGCTGGCAGGCGGCCGGAAGGATTCACCTCCCCGGTCAGCACGCGCGCTATCGCTACGCCGCCGCGCGTGCCCGGATACCAGGCCTGCAGCACGGCGCCCACGCTGCCCAGCCATGGCATGGTGACCGGGCCGCCGGTTTCCAACACCACCACCGTGCGCGGATTGGCGCGCGCCACGGCGGCAATCAGCTCGTCCTGCCCGTTCGGCAGCGCCAGGGAAGCGGCGTCCACACTCTCGGCTGTCCACTGTGTAGCAAACACGATGGCCACGTCGCTCGCGGCGGCCAGCGTGGCGGCGGCAGCAATGTCCTTGCCGTCCAGGTAGGCCAGGCGCGCCTTGCTGCGCGCGGCCAGCGCCTGCATCGGCGAGGACGGGTGGTACACCATGGGGCCGGGGAAGTGCGCCGGGCCTTCGTTGGGAACCGCCATGCCGCCGTGCGCATGCACCTGCGATGCACCGCCGCCGGACAGTACGCCCTTGTCCGCATGCCCGCCGATGATGGCGATCGAGCGCACGGCGCCGGCGAGCGGCAGCAGCGCGCCGCTGTTCTTCAGCAGCACCATGGCTTCCTCGCTGCCCGCCTGGGTCACGGCTGCGTGCGCGTTGAAGTCGATGCCGGATTCCGGCTCGACTGCAACCGGATGGTCCATCACGCCGTGCTTGAACATGGCGCGCACGATACGCTGCACCATATCGTCCAGCCGCGCCTGCGGCACGTGGCGGTTGGTGACGGCCTCCCGCAGGGCGTCGCTGAAGTAGGCGGAGTGGTCGAAAGGCCAGCCGGACTGCTGGTCCAGCCCCGCGTTGGCGGAAGGGATGGTGGAATGCACCGCGCCCCAGTCTGACATTACATAGCCTTGGTAGCCCCAGTCCTGCTTCAGCACTTCATTCAGCAGGTAAGGGCTTTCGCAGGAATAGATTCCGTTGACGCGGTTATAGGCGCACATGACGGAGCCGGGATCGCCGCGCTCAATGGCGAATTGGAAGGCCAGCAGGTCCGACATGCGGGCGGCCGCGTCGTCCAGTTCGGAATCCACGGTGAAGCGGTGGGTCTCCTGCCCGTTGTAGGCAAAATGCTTGACGGTGGCGACGATGTGATTGGACTGGATGCCGCGCACCTGCTCGCCCACCATGACGCCCGCCAGCAGCGGATCTTCTCCCGCGTATTCAAAATTGCGGCCGTTGCGCGGATCGCGCATCAGGTTCACGCCGCCGGCCAGCATGACGTTGTAGCCGGACTGGCGCGCTTCCTTGCCGATCATGGCGCCGGACGCGTAGGCCAGTGCCGGGTTCCAGGTGGCGGCCGTGGCCAGGCCGGATGGCAGCGAAGTACGCTCATAGGGCTGCTTCGAGCTGCTTTGCGTTGCCACGCCGATGCCCGCGTCGGCCTGCCATTGCGGCGGCAGGCCGACGCGCGGCACGCCGGGCACGTAGCCGGCCGAATCGCGCCGCGCTTCCTTCGGCGCGAAGTGGTTCTTCTTGGCGAAGTCGGTGGCGAAGTAGCCGAAGACGGTCTGGATCTTTTCTTCCGCCGTCATCGCCGCCACCATGCGTGCGGCGCGCTCGTCCGCGCTCGGGGCCGGCGGCACCGCCTGCGCGGGGCAGGCCAGCGCCACGGCCGCGGCCGCAGCTGCGACTGTATCTGTGACTGTACCCCGTGCGCGCCCCGTCCTCATGCCGGCACGAATACGCTGAGGTTGTAGGTCGCGCCCGGAGCGATATTGGCGATGTGGGCAGACGGCAGGAACTGGCCGGCGTGCATCACCATCACTTCCTTCACGTCCGTGCGGCGGATGTTCAGCACGAACTTCGCGCCCCTGAACATGCGCGTCACCTTGATGCCGTCCCATTCCGCCGGCAACTGCGGGTTGATGCGCAGGCCGTCGGCGTCGCCCTGCAGGCCGCACAGGCCTTCAATGAAGCAGCGGTAAGCCCAGGACACGGTGCCGGTGTTGAACAGCTGGCTGGAGCGGCCGGCCTGCTCCGGATACTGGTGATACGCGCCGCGATAGTAGTTGGGAATGAACACCGGCAGCTGGCCGCGCTGCAGATAGTCCGCCTCGCTCGGGCCGGGGATCATCTGGCGCAGCAGCTTGTAGGCGCGGTCCTTTTCGCCCACGGTGTACAGGCTGTAGATGTAAAACACCGAGGCGTGGTTGTATACGGCGCCGTTTTCTGCCGAACCGGGGTGCTTCTGCGTGACGCGGCCCACGTCTTCGCGCATGGCGCTGAACGGCGGCGCGAACATGGCCACGCCGTATGGCGTATTGAGCTGCTGGTCCACCTGCGCCAGCATTTTCGTCCGCTGCTCCGCGCCGGCGGCGCCGCCCAGGATGGACCAGGCTTGTGGATTGAGCCAGATGCGGCCCTCCTTGTCCTTCCTGGTGCCGAAGGCGACGCCGTCGTCGGTAATGCCGCGCGAGAACCAGTCGCCATCCCAGAAATGCTTGTTGGCGGCTGCGTTCACTGCGGCCGCGCCGGCGCGGTAGTGCTCGGCGCGCTCGTCGCGGCCCACTTGGGCGCACATGTCAGCCCACAGGTTCAGCGCGTAGGCCGTGGCCACGGTCAGCCAGCCGGAAACGCCTGTTCCCTTGTAGCCCACCATATTCATCGGATCGCACCAGTCGCCCTGGGCGATGAAGCTCAGGCCGCGCTCGTCGCGCGCTTCCAGCAGCCAGTCCATGGCGCGCGAGATGCGCTCGAACACCGACTGCTCCACGCCATCCTCGGCGCCGCGCACGGCGGTGCGCAGCAGTGCGTAGTCGGCCGTTTCGTCCAGGTAGGTCTTCAGGCAGACCGGCAGCCACACGCAGTGATCGGTGTGCGGCACCTGGTTGATGTACTTCAGCTCCGCGCCTTCCACCAGCAGGATCCCGTCCGGCATGGCGCCGTTCGGTTCCTGCTGCGACAGCGCGTGCAGGAAGGCCGCGCGCGTGACCTGGGGCTTGATGAAGCTCATGCCCATGTTGTCCTGCAGGTAGTTGCGGGTCTGCGGGTCGGTGGTCAGGCGGTTCACGTCGCCATGGTAGTAGACCTGGCGCGGCAGCCAATGGTTGACGAAATTGTCCAGTTCCGCGTCCGGCGTTTCGATCTGCAGCACGCCCCGGCCTTGCTCGATGTACCAGGCGTAGTCGCGCTTGGCCTCGGCGAAACCGGCCTGGCTCAGGTACTTGCCGCGCATGGAGCGGATCTCCGCGTCGTCGAAGGCCGGGCCGAAGATGAAGCGCAGCGCGCGCTCGCCGCCGCCGTCCAGCGTAAGCCGGTACTGTACGGCGGCGGTGGGCGTTTCGTAGCGCGCGTCGCTGCGCGACAGTTCGTCCTGCCGCACTGCGGAA
The DNA here is from genome assembly GCF_001425045.1 of Massilia sp. Root351. Lineage (GTDB taxonomy): Bacteria > Pseudomonadota > Gammaproteobacteria > Burkholderiales > Burkholderiaceae_D > Rugamonas. The sequence goes on from NZ_LMDJ01000031.1 coordinate 500,410, forward strand.
GGCGCGTGCAGGCCGCCTTCACCCTCGAACGCCTGCTGCATGGTTTCCCACGAATCGGGCGGCGTCTCGCACAGGAAGTAGGTGCGGTCCTTGAAGAACTTGTTCTTGAAGTAGTCCGCCACCTTCTGGTAGGGCGTGACGCAGCTGGCCACCACGCCGCCCAGGTCCACGCGGTACTCGGCGGACTGGTTCATCCACGACATGTAGCCGATCGGGAAATAGGGATAGACGCTGATCTTGCGCTGGCGGCCGGACAGGTTGACCACCTTGACCGACCACAGTTCCACCACGTCCTGCGTCGGCAGGCTGAGGGTCAGTTCGACGCGAATGCCAAGGTGCTCGACGGTCCATTCGATGTCGCTCTTGCCGACCGAGAAACGGAAGCTGTCGACCGGCGCGCGTACCGGCTCATAAGGGGCGGAGAAGAACTCGCCGGTCTCCTCGTCCTTGATGTAGACGAAGCGGCCCGGATGGTGGGCGTAGTAGTTCTGCTCCGGCTGCATGAAGGTCTTGGCCTCCAGGTTAGGCGCGTAGGCGTACTTGGCGGGCTCGGGCTGCATGAACTGCGCGGTGGCGTAGCCCCGGCAGGTCACTTGTATCATCATTTTCTGGTTCCACAGGAAGCCGCCGGCCTTCGGCATGGCCGTCGGGCTGGTCAGTTCGTAGCGGTCGCCATCGTGGGTTGGGCGTAGCATGGGTATCTCCGGAGTGTCTTTCAGCTTACTGCGTTTGGCTTACAGCGCCGCCTTGCGGACCGCCAGTTCGGTCTGGATCAGCGCCAGTTTTTGTTTATCGAGGTCATAGAAGAGCATCACGGCCACGGCCAGCGCGGCGAAGAAGGCCGGAATCAGCGACATCAGCCACACGATGCCGGCCTGCGAGCCGGTGGTCTGCGCCGCGTTGGGCACATAGCCCAGCGCTGTGAACAGCGCGCCGATCACCGCCACCGCCAAAGCAGTGCCGAGTTTTTGCGAGAAGGTGGCGGCGGCGAAAGTCATGGCGGTGGCGCGGCGGCCGGTGCGCCATTCGTTGTAATCGGCGGTGTCGGCGTACATGGAGAACGCCAGCGGCGACTTGGGGCCGAGCACGAAGCCGAGCGCGATCTGCAGTGTGTACATCAGCCAGACCTGCTCCTTGTCGACGAAGAAGAAGGCGCTCGACAGCACCGTGGTGCAGCCCATGAGGATGATCAGCAGCTTCTTCTTGTCCACGTAGCGCGTCATCAGCGGCGTAAGCGAGGCGCCTGCTGCAGCTGCCACCATGTAGGCGGGAACGAAGGTGGCCATCAGCTCAGGGCGGCCCACGTAGTACTTGAAGTAGTAGATGGCGGTGGAGGTGCGCAGCGTGATGGTGATCATGATGATCAGCGCCAGGAAGAACAGGACCAGCCAGGGGGCGTTGCGGGTCAGGTCGCGGATGTCCTGCGCCACGTTGCTCGTTTGCGTGGCGGCGGGCGCGATGCGTTCGCGCGTGTTGAAGAAGGTGAGCGCAAACAGGGCCGAGGCGGCGACGCCCCAGGCCAGCATGGTGAGCTGCCAGCCCTGCTTATCGTCGCCGCCGCCCAGCAGGCGCACCATGAAGGGCGTAGCGGCGGTTACCAGCGTGCTGCCGGCGAAGGCGAAGATGAAGCGCAGGCCGTTGATGGTGGAGCGTTCCTGCGGATCGCCCGACATGACGCCCGACAGCGCGTTGTACGGGATGTTGATGGCGGTGTAGCACACCATCATCAGCAGATAGGTGCCGTAGGCCCATGCCAGCTTGCCGTCGTGGTCCAGGTCCGGCGTGGTGTAGGTGAGCACGGCGGCTGCGCCCAGCGGCAACGCCATCCACACCAGGTAGGGACGGAACTTGCCGAAGCGCGTGGTGGTACGGTCGGCCAGCGCGCCGATCAGCGGATCGGTGAAGGCGTTGACGATCTTGATCGTGAACAGCATGGAGGCCGCAGCGGCGGCCGATATGCCGAATACGTCGGTATAAAAGAACAGCAGGAATGTGGCGATATTGGTCCAATAAAAATTGAAACCCATATCGGCAATGCCGTAGCTGAATTTCTCGCGCCACGACAAGGGGGAATTGAGCACTGCAGCCACGGATTGCTTTCGGTGATAAGGGACGATGCCGAGTTTAACGCGAACGCGCCGCCCCGATTGATGGCGGGGACGGCGCAAGTGCTATCAGAAATCGGCGGTCAGGCGCACGCCGAAGGTGCGCGGCGCCAGGTACATCGCCTGCCATACAGGACGGTCGCTGGCTGCCGGCGGCAGGTTCACGATGTTGACGGTGGTCTTGATGTCCTTGTTCTCCAGGTTCTGCACGAAGGCTTCCACCTGCCAGTGCTTGTCGCCTGCCGGCTTGTAGCGCACGGTGAAGTCGCTGCGGGTGTAGGCACGCTGGCGGTCCGGCTCGCCGTCGTTGAACACATCCAGCCAGCTCGCGGTCTCGTAGTGCATATTGATGCGCGGCGAGATGCGGGCGCCGCTCTCCAGGTTGAAGTGGTGCTGGTAGCCCACGTTCAGCGAGAAGTGCGGCGCGTGCGGCAGCTCGTTGCCTTTCAGGTCGCGCACCTTGCCGCCGTTTGGGCCGGGCAGATTGTTGTAGCTGGAGTTGTTCGGGTCGGCCGTCAGCAAGGTATCCATCTCGGTACGCTGGACAGACATGGCCACGTTCAGCGTATCCACCGGCGTCACGCGCGCCGTCAGCTCGCCTTCGAAGCCCTTGGCCGTCGCGCCTTTCGCGTTGGCCGTCAGCAGGAAGCTGGCGCCGTTCGGGAAGGTGGTTGGTACCGAGATCTGGTAGCCCTTGAAGTCCGCGTAGTAGAGCGAGGTGGCCCAGGTGACTTTGCCGCCCATCAGCTTGCCCTTCGCACCGAGCTCATAGCTGGTCAGCGTTTCAGGCGCCGTGTGCACGCCGCCGTCGGTCAGCACGCCGGACTTGTAGCCGGTGCTCACGCTGGCGTAGGCCATGATGTCCCTGGTCACGTCATAGTCCGCCTTCAGCAACCAGGTCGGCTTGCTCCACTTGTGCTGGCCGTCGTTGTTCAACGCCGGCTTGCCGTCCGGGCCGATCACCGATGGGTTGGGCACGAAGCCCACGCTGCGCGGATCGTCCTGCGCCGTGATTGGCAGGCAGGGCTTGCCGTTGGCCGGCTGCGTTGTCGGGCAGTAGAAGTTGGTGCCGCCGCGGTTGTGCTTCTCGTCCCAGGTTTTGCGCAGGCCGCCGGTCAGGCGGAAAGTCTCGGCCACGTTCCAGGTGTTCTGCGTGAAGAAGGCGTGCGATTTGGTGTCCTGGTTGGGCTGCACGAAACTGTTCTGGGTCAGCGCCGGCCAGCCGCAGTTGGTGCAGCCGTAGCCCGCTTGCGTGCCGGACCATGCCGGCTGGTCCAGGCGGATGCCGGCCTTTTCGTGGAAGACGTAGGCGCCCACCAGCCAGTCCACCGTCTTCTTGCCGGAGGACTTCACGTTCAGTTCAGCGCTGGCATTGGTGTAGTGCTCCCAGTTGATGCGCGTGTTGCGCAGCACGCCGCCGGTGGTGTTGCTGGTCGGCACGGTGTAGCCGCCGCGCGCGTCGAACTGCATGGCGCCGTCGGTGCGCTGGGCGCCGGCGATGAAAGCCAGGTCGATATCCTGGTTCACGTTCCAGTCGGTGCGGGTGCGGATGGTGTCTACCTTGCGGTGCAGGTAGGGCGCGATCTGGATCAGCGCCGACCACAGCTTTTGGCCCGGACGCGGTTCCTGGTTCAGGTTCATGGACGGCGTACCGTCGTCGCGGAAGGTCTCGAAGGACAGGTCGGTGCGCAGGCTGCTGTTTGGCTGCCAGGCGGCCGACAGGCGCAGCGCCTTCTGGTCTTGCGCGTTGTACTTGTCACCGCTGGTGACGAAGGCGTTCTTGTCCAGGCCAGGGATGTTCGGCGGCTGCTGATAGTCCACGTAGCCTTCGTGCGACTCGCCGGCATAGGCCACGCGCAGCGCGAACTGCTCGGTGATCGGCAGGTTGTACATGAAGCGGGTGCCGGTGCGGTTGTAGTTGCCGACCGTGATTTCAGCGCTGCCCTCGGTCATGCCGAACTTCGGCTTGGCGCTCACCATGTTTACCGCGCCGGCGGTGGAATTGCGGCCCCACAGCGTGCCTTGCGGTCCGCGCATTACCTCCACACGGTCCATGTCGTAGAGCAGGGCGGTGGCGCCTTCGGCGCGTGGGGAGTAGACGCCGTCCACGTAGACCGACACTTCCGGGTCGGCCTGTTCGGTCTTGGCGCCGTCGTTGCCGATGCCGCGCATGGTCAGCAGCAGCACCGCGTGGTCGCCCTGGCTGGTGGCCTGGAAGCTCGGCGACAGGTGCGTCAGATCCTCCAGGTTCTTCACGTGCGCATCGTCCAGCGCCGCGCCGCTCAGGGCGGTGACGGCCAGCGGGGTTTTCAGCAGCGAAGTGGAGCGCTTGGTGGCGGTGACGATCACCTCGGCCACGTTGCCGTTGTCGGATGCCTTGGCTGCCGCTTGGGTGGCTTGCGCGGCCTGGGGCTCGTCCGCCGCGTAGGCGCTGGAAATGTGGGCGGCCATGGCGACCAGCGAAGTGGTCAGGATCTTGTTGCGGGTAGTAAGCATCGTGTCTCCGTTGAGGATTTAGTTATGGATTGCTGTTGAAGATGTCGCTGATGAGCTGCGCCGGCTCCTTGCGGATATCCAGCGTGATACCGGCCTCGTCCGCCTGTAGCGGCTCCAGCACGTTCAACTGGCTGTCCAGCAGCGACAGCGGCATGTAGTGGTTGATGCGGGCCAGCATGCGGGTGGCGATCAGCTCGCGGTCGCCGGCGAGATGGGCGAAACGCAGTTCCGGATCGCCCTCGCGCAGCAAGTCGCGGTAGCGGCGCTTGAGTGCCGAGCAGGACAACACCAGGCTCTCGCCGCGCTCGCGCGCGTCGCGGATTTCCGCCATTAGCTGCAGCAGCCACTCGGCGCGGTCGGCATCGTTCAGCGGCGTGCCGGCCGACATCTTCGCCACGTTGGCCGGCGAATGGAAGGTGTCGCCTTCGAGGAACGTGGCGCCGATCTTTTGCGCCAGGCTGCCGCCAACCGAACTCTTGCCACAGCCGCAAACACCCATCACCACCCAGCGCGTTGGTTTCGTCTTTTCTGTCATATCCAGTCCTATTTGGTAGCGCTATCTGTTAGCGCTATCAGTGGACCGGAGTTTAACGTGGCGCGAAAAAATGTAAAGAAGATTCGATGCTGCATCGCACCAAATTCCAACCGAGCTGAGCCGCATTTTCCAAACTTCGGGGTCAGACCCCGAAGTTGGAGGAATGCGGCTCAGCTCGCTTGTAGGAATATGGGAGGATGCTTAGGCGCTTTCGCGGGCCATGAGGGTGAAGCCGAGGTCGATTTGGACGGCGGGCGGCTGTTCGCCGCGGATGACGCCGCGCAGCAGGGTGGCCGCTTCGAAGCCGACCCGGTAGCGCGGCGTGCCTATGGTGGTTACGGACGGGTTCATCCAGGCGGAGGCGGGCAGGTCGTTGAAGCCGCAGATGGCCAGCTGCTCGGGCATGCTGATGCCGCGCCGCTGGCATTGGTAAATGGCGCCGTGCGCCAGGTCGTCGTTGCAGCAGAAGATGGCGTCCAGGTCGGGGGTCGCAGACAGCATCCGGCCCACCAGTTCGGCGCCCAGGGCGATGGTGGACGGGTCGGCCACCATCAGCTCCAGTTTGGGATCGGCCAGGCCGGCTTCGTCCATGGCCTTGCGGTAGCCCTCGGCGCGCTTGATGGTGCGCTCGTCCAGCTGCGCGCCCATGAAGCCGACGCGCTTGTAGCCCTTGTCGATCAGGTAGCGTGCCATGGTGTAGCCGGCTTGCACTTGGGAGAAGCCGACCGACAGCTGCGCCGGATCGGGCGACAGGTCCATCATCGACACCACCGGCACGCGCGAGGTGTCGAGCATCTTTTGCACGCCTTTGCTGTGTGACATGCCGGACAGCAAAATGCCGTCCGGATTGGATTGCATGTAGACGTTGAGCAGCTTTTCCTCTTCGGCGTCCGAATAGCGGGTGTTGCCGATCAGGATCTGGTAGCCGTACGGGTCCAGCGCGTCCTGTATGCCTTGCAGCACCGCCGTGAACACGGCGTTCGACAGCGACGGCACCAGCACCACGATGACGTTCGAACGCGACGAGGCAAGGGCGCGTGCGGCGCGGTTGGGAACATAGCCCAGCTCTTCCACGGCCAGCTGGACGCGCGAGCGCAGCATGGGCGATACCAACTCAGGCTGGCTGATGGCGCGCGATGCCGTCATCGTTGCGACGCCCGCGCGTGCAGCAACGGCTGCCAGGGTTACTCGGCCGCTGGCGCGGCTCTTGCCATTATGTGGTTTGGTCATCCGGTATTTTTCTTGGTTTTTGGTAGCGTTAACATCATTCTATACTGCCTGGATGTCATTTTTTAGAGCATTCTGCCAAAATCTTCTGGTTGCGGCGGGAGCGCTCGGCGCGCTGCTCGTCGCTAAGGAAGACGCGCTGGCCGCTTTTGTCGAATTCGGTCATGCGGGTGCCCGAGTCAAGCGCGGCCTGGTTGCTGCGCGCGCTGTCGCAATTGGCGGCCTGTTCAGCTTTGCGCGCCGCTTCCTGCGCCGCCTTCTGCTCGGCCGCCTGGCTTTCAGCCTTGCGCTTGGCGAACTCGGCGTTACGCTCGGCCACCGTCGGCGGGCGTTTCACCTTGGACTCGGCCGCGTCGGGCGCGTCGCCTTCGGCCGCAGGGGCAGGGGACTGGGCGGCGGGACCATAGCCCGGCGCTGCGGCACCTTGCCCGCTCGGCTGCTTCAGGATGCGGTTCTGCGGCACCGACGGCGGCGGCGGCTGGTCGGACAGCTGCTTCATGCCCTTTTCATCCAGCCACATATATTGGGCATGGGACCAGGCCGGCAGCGCAGCCAGCGCCAGCAGTACGGAAAGCGCGCGCGCCGTTCGGTAGTGTTTCATGGTGGATAGATTCCTTTATTCCTTGCGGCAGATTTCCATGCTTTGCCTATGCTGTCAACCGGCGTTGCCAATTTTCCCCGGGGTAAAGACGTCGGACGTGACTTACTGTATAATCGACTTTTGCGCCTATAGGAAATCGTACTATGCGTTTACTTCAAAAAGCACTCACCTTCGATGACGTGCTCCTCGTCCCTGCGTACTCCAATATTCTGCCTGCGGATACGTCTCTCAAAACTCGCCTGACCCGCAACATTTCGCTGAATATTCCGCTGCTGTCGGCCGCGATGGATACCGTTACCGAAGCCCGCCTGGCCATCGCCATGGCGCAGGAAGGCGGCATCGGCATCATTCACAAGAATCTGAAGCCGAAAGACCAGGCCCGCGAAGTAGCGCGCGTAAAGCGTTTTGAAGCCGGTGTGCTGCGCGATCCGATCACGATCCCGCCGGACATGAAGATTCGCGAAGTCATCAAGCTGACGGAGCAGTATGGCATTTCCGGTTTCCCGGTAGTAGAGGGCAAACAAGTAGTTGGTATCATCACCAACCGAGATCTGCGCTTCGAACAGGAGCTGGACGCTGAAGTACGCGCCAAGATGACCCCGCGCGACAAGCTGGTGTACGTGAAAGAAGGCGCAGACACGACCGAAGCCAAACGCCTGATGAACAAGCACCGCCTGGAGCGCGTGCTGGTGGTGGACGACGCCTTCAACCTGCGCGGCCTGATTACCGTAAAAGACATCCAGAAATCGACCGAGCACCCGAACGCATCGAAAGACCAGCACGGCAAGCTGCTGGTGGGCGCTGCTGTCGGCGTGGGCGCGAAAGACGAAGAACGCATCGAGCTGCTGGTCGCGGCCGGCGTGGACGTGCTGGTGGTGGACACCGCCCACGGCCACTCGCAAGGCATCCTGGACCGCGTGAAGTGGATCAAGACCAAGTTCCCGCACGTGGACGTTATCGGCGGCAACATCGCCACCGCAGCGGCCGCCAAGGCGCTGGTGGAATACGGCGCGGACGCGGTCAAGGTCGGCATCGGCCCTGGCTCCATCTGCACCACCCGCATCGTCGCCGGCGTGGGCGTGCCGCAGATTACCGCGATCTCCAACGTGGCCGAAGCGCTGGCCGGCACCGGCGTGCCGTGCATCGCCGACGGCGGTATCCGCTTCTCGGGCGACATCTCCAAGGCGCTGGCAGCGGGCGCATCGACCGTGATGATGGGCTCGATGTTCGCCGGCACCGAAGAAGCGCCGGGCGAAGTGATCCTGTACCAGGGCCGTTCGTACAAGTCCTACCGCGGCATGGGGTCGCTGGGCGCGATGTCGGACGGCTCGGCCGACCGCTACTTCCAGGACGCCACCATGAAGGCCGACAAGTTCGTGCCTGAAGGTATCGAAGGCCGCGTCGCCTACAAGGGCAGCGTGCTGGCGATCATCTTCCAGCTGGTGGGCGGCGTGCGCCAGTCCATGGGCTACTGCGGCTGCGCCACCATCGACGAGCTGCGCGAGAAAGCGGAATTCGTCGAGATCACGTCGGCCGGCATGCGCGAATCGCACGTGCACGACGTCCAGATCACCAAGGAAGCGCCGAACTACCGTTCCGGCGACTAATCCTCTCAAACGCCGGCGGCCTACCGCCGGCGTTTTCTTATTTCCTCTTAGCTTCAGCGCTCATCCATGCATTCTAAAATCCTCATTCTCGATTTCGGTTCCCAGGTTACCCAGCTGATCGCCCGCCGCGTGCGCGACTCCGGCGTGTTCTCCGAAGTCTACCCGTACGACATCGGCGACGACTTCGTGCGCAACTACGGCGCCTCCGGCGTGATCCTGTCGGGCAGCCACAACTCCACGCTGGAAGGCGACTCGCCGCGCGCGCCGCAAGCCGTGTTCGAGCTGGGTGTGCCGGTGCTGGGCATCTGCTACGGCATGCAGACCATGGCAGCCCAGCTGGGCGGCAAGGTCGAGAACGGCCTGGTGCGCGAGTTCGGCTACGCCGAAGTGCGCGCCCGCAACCACACCAAGCTGCTGGACGGCATCAACGACTTCGTCACGCCGGAAGGCCACGGCATGCTGAAAGTGTGGATGAGCCACGGCGACAAGGTGCTGGACATGCCGCCAGGCTTCAAGCTGATGGGCGACACGCCAAGCTGCCCGATCGCCGCCATGGCCGACGAAGAGCGCAATTTCTACGGCGTGCAGTTCCACCCGGAAGTGACGCACACCGAGCAGGGCAAGGCCATGCTGGGCCGCTTCGTGCACGAGATCTGCGGCTGCAAGTCCGACTGGAACATGCCGGACTACATCTCCGAAGCCGTGGAAAAGATCCGCGCACAAGTAGGCAGCGATGAAGTGATCCTGGGCCTGTCGGGCGGCGTGGACTCGTCCGTGGCCGCCGCGCTGATCCACCGCGCCATCGGCGACCAACTGACCTGCGTGTTCGTCGACCACGGCCTGCTGCGCCTGAACGAAGGCGAAATGGTGATGAATATGTTCGCCAAGAACCTGGGCGTGAAGGTGATCCGCGTGGACGCCACCGACCAGTTCATGGGCCACCTGGCCGGCGTGACCGATCCCGAGCAGAAGCGCAAGATCATCGGCCGCGAATTCGTGGAAGTGTTCCAGGTGGAGTCGGGCAAGCTGGTCAACGCCAAGTGGCTGGCGCAGGGCACCATCTATCCGGACGTGATCGAATCGGCCGGCAAGGGCAAGAAGGGCCAGACCATCAAGTCGCACCACAACGTGGGCGGCCTGCCGGACACCATGAAGCTCAAGCTGCTGGAGCCGCTGCGCGAACTGTTCAAGGACGAAGTGCGCAAGCTCGGCGTGGCGCTGGGCCTGCCGCATGACATGGTCTACCGCCACCCGTTCCCTGGCCCGGGCCTGGGCGTGCGCATCCTGGGCGAAGTGAAGAAGGAATACGCCGACCTGCTGCGCCAGGCCGACGCCATCTTCATCGAAGAGCTGCGCAACACCCCGTACGAGTTCGTGGCCGGCCAGGCTGTGAACACGGAAGAGCTGCCGAAGAACTGGTACGAGGCGACGTCGCAAGCGTTCGCGGTGTTCCTGCCGGTGAAATCGGTGGGCGTGATGGGCGACGGACGTACCTACGAATACGTAGTGGCGCTGCGCGCCGTGCAGACGCAAGACTTCATGACCGCGCACTGGGCGCACCTGCCGCACTCGCTGCTGGGCAAGGTGTCCAACCGCATCATCAATGAAGTGCGCGGCCTGAACCGCGTGGTGTACGACATCAGCGGCAAGCCCCCAGCGACCATCGAGTGGGAATAATTCCCCGTCTGGCTGCAACACGCAGCGTACGGCAATAAGTTGAGACTAAGCCCCTGATTTCAGGGGCTTTTTTGTTTTTTTGGTGGCGAAATCTGGCAACGATCGGCAAGCGCAAGCGCGCGGGATTGCTGGTACCGCTGATGGTATTGGGCGGACAGCGCGCGCGCCGCGTCCCGATACCATCAGCACCGATTTTTGCGGTTGATGGTATCGAAATCGCCTAAGTGGTTGATGTAAAAGGAAAAAATGGCCGATACCATCACGTTTTTCGTTGATGGTATCGGAGGACGATTTTGGCGCCAATTTGCGCTGCAAGCGCGCGTTTTACGGTGTTCTAACTCGTTGATTTATAGAGGGAAATGGCTAACATGATGGTATCGTGCAGGAGGCGCACATGCTGACAGACACCAAACTGCGAAATTTGAAGCCCGGCCCCCGTGCGTACAAAGTAGTGGACCGGGATGGCCTGTACGCCATGGTGCTCGCGTCCGGCGTGGTCTCGTTCCGGTTCAACTACCGCATCAACGGGCGCCAGGAGACGCTGGTGTTCGGACGCTATGGGGCCGGCGGACTGAGCCTGGCGGAGGCGCGCGAGAAGTTCGACGCGGCCAGGAAGCTGGTCGCGGCCGGCATGTCGCCCACGCAGCACAAACGGCGCCAGAAGCAGCGCCTGGAAGGGGAGGAGACGTTCGGGCAGTGGGCCGAGCGCTGGCTCGCCAACTACCGCATGGCCGAATCGACGCGCGACATGCGCCGTTCGGTGTACGAGCGCGACCTGCAGCGGCCCTTTGGCCGCCTGCTGTTGCGCGAGATTACGCACGAAGAGCTGCGCGCGGTGTGCGACGCGATCGTGGCGCGCGGTGCGCCCGCCACCGCTGTGCACGCGCGCGAGATCGTGATGCTGGTGTTTCGCCATGCCGGCCAGCGTGGACACGACCTGCCCAATCCCGCCGACAAGGTGCCGCCATGCTCCATCGCCACCTTCCAGCCGCGCGACAGGGCCTTGAGCAGCGCGGAAATCCCCTGGTTGTACGAATTCCTGGAGAAGGTGCAGAGCGCGCCGACCTTGCGCCTGGCGGTCAAGCTGCTGCTCTTGACGCTGGTGCGCAAATCCGAGCTGACGGATGCGACCTGGGACGAGGTCAATTTCTCCAACGGCATCTGGACGATTCCGGCCGAGCGCATGAAACGCCGCAATCCCCACAACGTCTATTTGTCACGCCAAGCTGTCGACATCTTCATCGCGCTGCGCACCTGCGCCGGCACTTCCCGCTATGTGCTGCCATCGCGCTATGACGCGGACCTGCCCATCTCGAACGCGACGCTGAACCAGGTGACGACGTCGGTGGCGCGTGTCGCGCGCGCGGCCGGCCGGCCGCTGGCCGACTTCTCGCCCCATGACCTGCGCCGCACGGCATCGACCCAGCTGCACGAGGCGGGCTACAACACCGACTGGATCGAGAAGTGTCTGGCCCACGAGCAGCGGGGCGTTCGAGCGGTGTACAACAAGGCCGAGTATGCGGAACAGCGGCGCGCGATGCTGCAAGACTGGGCCGACATGATCGATGAATGGGTCAGGGCCGCTTGAGCCCGGGCGCGGGTTGCGCGACGGCGGCGGCCTGCTGCTGCGCGATCCAGGCGTCCACTTCGCCGAGGTCCCACGCCACGGAGCGGGCCGTGATCGAGAAGCGCTTGGGGAACTTGCCGCAGCGTTCCAGTTCCAGGATCGTGCGTTCGCCAAGGGGGACCTTCTGCAGCAGCTGCTTGCGTTTGATGAGGACCCGGCCGGGTGCCATCATTTCCGTGGTCGTGAGCATGCGGGCATTCATACTTCTCTCCTTCGATCGTTGAATTGGAAAGGTTGCGCCGACTGAGTGTTCAGTCCTTGGCGGTTCGATGCATGGGGATATGTTCGCTCGCAAATCGCCTAAGGCAACAGGGCAATCCCGAACGATCGAATTGAGGGTGAGTACGCGGCGCCTTGGCTCGAAGGCATGTCCTGGGAGATCATTTCCCGAACCGGCGTATCGATTCTTGAAATGCTCGCCTACTTCAACAGGGCCAGCTACTGCAATTGCAATCTAGTTCGATCCGCTGTGCGTGTCAAACATCGTGCACCGGAATTGCACTCGAACTGCGCTCCGACGGAATCAGGGGAATGCCAGCCAGTGCATTGAGGAGATTTGATGGTAGGTCCAGCCCACGGGATTTTTACGCATGCCCCACACGGCCTTGACCGCTTTGGCGTCCTCGCCCAGCGCCGCCCGCACGGCTTTAGGCTGAGTGCGCACTTCTTCGCGCCGCACCTCGTCCATGGCGGCGTTGGCCAGCGCGATGACATGAAAGCGGTCATAACTGATCTGGGCTTGCGGCAGACTTTCAGCCACGCCTTTGGCATAGGCCGCGCTTATGTCTATGCAGCCATGCTTGATGTTGTCGGCGACGCCGCCATGCGCCACCAGTTCTTGCTTGAACGCGGCCACCGTTTCGTGGCCCCGGCCCGGCGTCATGAACAGCATCCACCTCGCTTCCAAGTCGTGCACCACAGTGACATAGTTATGTCCCTTCTTGAGGCTGGTTTCATCAATGCCGACCACCCGCACATCCGTCATCTCGTCGCGCTGGCGGGCGATGCCCACATAGTGCTCGATGCGCCGCCACAGCCGTTTCGACCGCACCTGCAACTGGTTCGCCGCTTGAGCCACCGGCAAGGTTTGGCACAACGACAGAGCCAGCGCTTCGAACAACAAAGTAAAAGCGCTGCCAGGGCGTGCCCATGGCACCTCGGCTTGCGTGGTCTTGCCGCAGGCGCTGCAATCAACACGCGGCACTTCGGCGTGCAACCATGCCTCAAACTGGAAAAAGTCCAAGTGCCGCCAGCTGCGCTTGATGCGGTCATGGACACCTTGCCCATCCACGCCACAGGCCGGACATGGCAATTTATTGGCATCGCACTTCACCTCGAAATCAATCCACCGCTTGACCGTATTCAGGTCAACATTGGACACGACCCCCGGCGCTTGCAGACCCAGCGCGGTGGTGAACAGGGCTTCGACGGCGATACTCATCAGGGACTCTTGGAATCAGAAAATGGCGTTACCGGCATGATACCCGAGGTCAATTTCCACACGAAACGACATAGAGCCATCACGAAGCTGTCAGCGGCGGATTATGCCTCGCAATGCCAGGTAGAGCACTCCGACCTCCAGCTGAAGAGACAGGTGGCTTGTGCTTTCGATTGCAAATTATTGGGGAAATGGGCGGAATCAACATAGAGGAGGCAGGACGCCCTCGCTAGTAAATGACACTGACTAACCACCGACCTTGCCTAAAATGAAATCCAGCTGTACTCTTGGTAACTTGCCTTGGGGCACATACTGAAGAGGATGCCGGCGATGCCACAACTTTTTAAAAATCTCCATCTGTCGAATTGGCGCCAGTATCGAGAAGTCAACATAGATTTCCATGAGCGGCTCACAGTTATCACTGGTGGAAATGGAGCCGGTAAGACCACAGTCTTAAACCTACTGAGCCGCCACTTTGGCTGGCAGGGCACAGTGGTCAGCACGCCGAGACGTAGCGGTGGCAGCCTCAAATTTTCGACGGACAATTGGGACGACTCTGATCTGAAGAACTATTCAGAGTGGTTGGCGGCCAAAGAGGTAGCTGAGCTAGGACTCTCTACTTCGGCGGGAAAAATAGTACCGGAACTTGCACATCAAGTAAATCCAAATTTGCGCATTGGCGAGCTGACCTATGGAAGCGGCTCGGTAGCTGAGTTGCAGGTTCCTCAGAATGTTGGTGCTCAATTTCAGGTTTCCATTAATAACCAACAAAATTTGCGCGGCATGCATGTGCCGTCGCACCGCCCAATTTTCTCGCATCAATCCGTTGAGAATATTCCTACCATTCCACGACGTAGAGATCAAGCATATCAAACCTATCTGGATATAGTGCGAGCACGCTATTACGGTGGTCACCACAATCGCACTCCTAACTATTACATGAAGGAAACACTAATTGCGTGGGCGGCATTTGGATACGGGAATTCTGTAATTGATCGCGACTCAGAAAGTCTGGAGATGTTTGAGGGTTTTCAGAAAGTCTTGGCTACCGTCTTGCCTCCATCACTGGGGTTTAAACGCATAGCTATCCGATTGCCAGAGGTCGTATTGATAACCCGCTCCGGCGATTTTTCGCTCGACGCTGTTTCGGGTGGGATCTCGTCGTTGATCGACTTAGTATGGCAGGTATTTATGTATGCTGGGGCTGATGAAAATTTCGCGGTGACGATAGATGAGCCAGAAAATCATTTACATCCTGAACTACAGCGTACGGTACTGGGGACGCTCTTAACTGCTTTTCCTCATATTCAGTTTATCTGCGCAACGCATAATCCATTTATCGTTACTTCGGTTCCTGATTCATCTGTTTATGCGCTAAGGTATGGGCAAGACCATAAGGTCATATCCGAGCTTCTTGATTCTGCTGATAGGACCGGATCTTCGAATGAAGTATTGCGAGATATTTTAGGGATGCCTTCATCCTCACCGACTTGGGTCGAAGAAAAGCTGCGTCAAATCCAGTCCGAATTGGCTATAAGAGAGGTTACCCCAGCATTGATTGAAGAATTGCAGGAACGCTTGGCGAAGTATGGTTTGCAGCGATACGTGCCGACGGCTTTAGCTCAAATTGTAAAGGATCAATTGTCAAATGCTCAAGTTGAACCGTAAACCACTCGCCCAAGACATCGAAGCGTATTTACAAGCTCGAAAGGCTGATCTGCTGGCTTGCTTGGACGCTGGCGTGAAGCTCAGTGGTGCCGTTGCTGGGGCTTATCGATATGCTGCGCTAAAGGCGCACTTAGTGGTAGAGGCGCATGGGAAGTGCATGTACTGCGAGTCAAAAATAACCCATCTGTATTTCGGTGACGTGGAGCACATTCGGCCAAAATCTGTATTCCCCAGAGCGCGCCTGGACGTCGAGAATTTGGGGCTGGCCTGTGCTATTTGTAACAATAATAAGGGTGACTATTGGGATGCTCTGTATCCAGTGTTGGACCCATACTCGGATTCGACGCAAGATGAAATATTTGCTTTGGGACACTTCGTTATGCATCGACCTGGTAGAGGTAGAGCAAAAATCACAATTGCACATTTGGACCTGAATAGGGCGGCATTGTTGGAACGTAGAAAGGAACGTTTGGAGCTGATTCAGCCACTCGCGGATCAATATGCAGACGCCCCGGCGGGTCCTTTGAAAGACCTGCTTAGGTCGGAGCTACGACGGCAAACTTCGGCAGACACCGAGTACTCACTGATATCTCGGGCTTTTCTTAGTGCCGCGGGGATCGACTAATCAAAGTCAAGCATAAAGGGTTCACATAATAACGCGACTTTCCGCTATTTCGTGCGCGAATGCTATGACTGTGAGAGTGGGACAGCATGGATCATGTGGCCGAGCACCGACACAAGGATTTTCATTCGTTGCTCCAGTAGATTGAGGAAATTGCATTGGCACATTTTCCTCGTCAGATAGATCTGCCGGTTTGTTTGTCGTTGAGCGGCGCGAACTCATCATCTCCTTCTGGTCGCTGACCGTTTTTCAGGTGCCGCGCGTTTTTGTCTCTCTCGGGGTTGTCGGGCATGGCGTTCGCCCTGCGTTCTAACGATGCCCGGACAATGCGGACCGCTTTCGTTGTCCCGCGCACCGTCTTTTTGAACCTCGATTTCTCGACGATCAACTGGCTTGGCGTCATGGCCTCGTCGATGCACAAGGTCTCCAGCATGGGCATTAGTTGGTCCACCTTCTCGATCAGCTCCAGCAGTCTGCGGTCCAGCATCGAGAACACCTTCGCTTCGAATTGCAGTGGTTCGACATCATAGGTGGCGAGGGCGCTGATGCCGTGCGACGTGCACTTCGCTTCCGCATCGACGAGCGCCTGGTTCAAGCGCGCGAGCCGGGTGTCGAGCATGGTCCGAAGTTCCTGTTCAATGCGACCCACTTCGGCGTCGGCCACCTTCATGCGGGCGAACACGGTGATGTAGTGGAAGTTGATCTGGGTAATCTCGAAGCAGCGTAGGTACAGCCGCTTGCCTTCGGGGCTGTGCAGGGTGACGCTCACCTTCCTGCTGGCCGATTCAATGCGGTCCGTCTTTGCCGCTGTTTGGCGCGCCAGCAGTTTGCGATTGGTGGCGCTGTGCTCCGCGCTGACGAGAACAGGAGTGTCGGCATGCGAGTTCATGGTGTCACCGTTCGAAGTAGGGACGTTGGCAGAGGATAGCCGGGTATCGCGATGGCTCATAGTGGAAATGTCGCCGAAAACCGTACTGTTTTCGCCTTACCCTGACCAACATCCACCAGCGCGCGTATCGATGTAAATCCGGTGTACAAAATTTGACGGATGCTGCCAGGCCGCCTAGATTTCCTTGAACGGCGCCCTTCGCGTTCTCCCTGCAAAACCGCATTGTGCGGACGCTGGCGCCGACCTCAGATTCTTCCGATGGTAGCTGGCAGCCCATCGAACGCGGCTTGCCGCGGCAGCATAGCCAGCATGTCAATCAAGGGTATCCAACCCCTGTCACCCCCATGGGACAAGCTCCCGTGCGGGCGATTGTCCCGTTCATTCATTTTTGTTACGGAGGCAATCATGGAAGAAGTCTTCCTGAGCAATCAATCCGATTCAAACGTGGCCCCAGTTGTGCCCGACGAGCTGCTCGACGAAGGGCCTGTCGAGGAGTTCACCGAGGAAGAGGTTGTGTGTCTGCACTGGTGGCTGCTGCGCAAGGTGCGCCTGCTCGGTGTGGCCAGCACGCCCTTGGCGGAAAAATTCGAGATCGTACGCTGGGTGTTTACCGATCCGTCGCGCGACCGGCAGCCGTTCTCGTTCGTGAACTGCCTGCGCGTGGTCGCGTGCAGCCCATTGTCCGAGTTGCCCTATGTCGGTGCCCACGACGCGGGGGAAGTGCGTGCCTGGATCGGTGCCCAGTTGCGGCGTTGGTTCGAGGCGTCATTGGCAACCTATCCGGAATGGGTGCGGCACGCCGTGATGTCGAACCCGGAGTGGGTCGCCGATCGCCTGGCGGTCAATCCGCAGTGGATCAACGAGCAGATGCGCCGCCACGATGAACGGGGTGACCTGTTCTCGCAGGACCAAGCCGCGTGAAGCAAGGAGGCGCTATGACAACGGATCAAGACGATTTCGAGCGTCGTTTTCAGGCGGCTCGCACCAGTGCCTACGGGCGGTGGACACCACTGCTGCTAGCGCTGGGCGTGGACGAGAAGGTGCTGAACCGGCGCAACCAGCCATGCCCGATCGCGGCATGCGGTGGCACGGATCGGTTCCAGTACACCGATAAGTTTGGCGATGGCAACTACATATGCCGCGCCTGCGGCGCCGGCGGCGGCTTCAAGCTGCTGATGGGGTACTTCGGATGGGGCGCGGGCACCGCGTTGCGCCATGTCGAGCGCAGCCTCGGGTTGTTGCCGGCCTCGCCGCAGGTGCCGGGACCGGTCAAGGATGCGCGCAGGCTGGTGCATCGAATACTGGCCGAAACCGGACCGATCGCCGCGGGCGACGAGGTGGACCGCTACCTGCGTTTCCGTGGCCTGGGTATGGACGGCTACCCGGAGACGCTGCGCATCCATCCGGCGCTGGGCTACTACGAATTGGAGCAGGGCACCGGCAAGGCGCGTCTCGTGCGCCACTTTCCGGCCCTGGTGGCCGTGGTGCAGGACCAGGGCGGACAGGTGGTGTCGCTGCTGCGCACGTATCTGCAGGATGGCCGCAAGGCGCTGGGGACGCAGTCCAGGAAGCTCCTGTGCGGCGGCGTCAACGGTGCGGCCATCAGATTGGGCGAGCCTGATGGCGAGCTGGCGGTGTGCGAGGGCGTCGAGACTGGCTTGGCGATTCTGAAGCGTACCGGCCAACCGGTGTGGGCCGGGATTTGCGCCAGCAACCTAGAACGCGTCTGGGTACCCGACCAGGTGACCCGGCTGCGCATCTACGGCGACAACGATGCCGACGCCATGTTCGACGGCCAAGCCGCCGCATATGGTCTGGCGCGGCGCTACATGAAGTGCTGCCGCCACGGGGAGGGCCGTCAGGCAGAAGTGTTCATCCCCCGTATCGCCGGCGCCGACTGGGCCAACGTGTCCGAGCGCTGCGCCGCGCAGGAGGGATTGGCGGCGTAGCACGCGCCAGGAGGTTGATGTAGGCAGGCCGCGAGGCCAAGGAGGTGGCGCATCCGCGCCGATGCGGCAGCGATGCCGCGTATTGCAACCCTGCGGGGGACCGTCCCCGGCAGGGGAGGTCCGTCCGCTTTTTTTGATGACTGGAGACATATCATGAAAACAGGACGTTCCCTGATGGACCTGGCGGCAGAACTTGAACGCCAGGCGGCGGCCAAGCGCGATCTGATCGTGCCGGCCAAGAAGATGCGCGGTGAAACCACCGCTGCCGGGCAGTTTCGTCTGGTGATCGACGAGGCCGGCGGCGAAGCGCGCTATCCGCTGTGCGACTTTGTTTGCGGGCAGTTGGCCAAGAAGCTCGACATTCCGCTGACCTACTTCAAGCGCATGCGGGAATATTATCCGGAGCTGCTGGACCAGAATGTCAACGGCTGGCTGCGCATCAATAGCCCCGATAGCTATTTGGTGCGCACGCTGGACGGCTATGCCCGCGCATTTTTGTCCACGCGCTACCGCCGGCTGGACAACTTCGATTTGGCGAAAAGTATCGTCCCGGTTCTGCAGCAGCTACCCGGGGCGCGCTTCGAGTCGGTCGAACTGACCGCCAGGAAGTTGTACATCAAGGTGGTGAGCTCGAAGATCCAGTGCGAGGTGGCGCCGGGCGACGTGGTGCAGGCCGGGGTCATCGTCAGCAATTCGGAAATCGGTTGCGGCACGCTGCGGGTCGAACCGCTGCTGTTCCGCCTGGTGTGCAGCAACGGCCTGATCATGGCCGACCGTGCCATGCGCAAGAACCACGCCGGACGCAACCTGGTATCCGACGATGACGAGGTGCTGGTGTACCAGGACGACACCCTGGAGGCCGACGACAAGGCCATTTTCCTCAAGGTGCGCGACCTGGTGCAGACGGCGGTCTCCGACGTGACGTTCGAGCTGATCTCGGAGAAGATGCGCAAAACCATGGGCATCAAACTGGTCGGCAACCCGGTCAAGGCGGTCGAGTTGCTCGCCAACCGCTATGCCTTGAACGAGGCCGAGTGCGCCGGCGTGCTGCGGCACCTGTTCGGCGAGCGCGAGTTGACCGGGTACAGCCTGGTCAACGCGGTCACCGGTTTCTCGCAGGAGGTCGACGATTACGATCGCGCGACCGAGTTCGAGGAGTTGGGCGGCAAATTGTTGGCGCTGTCGGCCGCTGAATGGCGGCCGATCGCCGAAGCGGCATAGCTTGTGATGCAGTAGGGAAGGGGCCGGGCTGCCGGACGCGCTTGTCGGCGCGCCCGGCGCGGCCCCGGATCTGCTGCAATCGAAACGAGTTGCTGGACGAGGCCTAGAGTGCGGTGACGCTTACCACTAGCAGCACGCGACCCAGTACCGTCAGCTTGGCGGCGGCGCCGTCGGCGTCCCTGAGCAGACTGTCGGCGTAGCGGGCGTTCTCGCAGCGCAGTAGCAGGCCTTCGCCAATGCGCCGTTCGACATGTCGGACCAGGGTCTGGCCGTCGTAGGCGAGCAGGTAGATGCCGTTGCAGGTGACGCGTCTCTGGGTATCATCGTAGAAGAATGGGGTGCCCTCGGGGATGAGGGGCGCCATCTCTGCTCCCCGCATGATGCCGGCCTTGCGGGCGGCGCTGGCGCCGATAGGCGCCAGCAGCGCGCCGACCCAGTCGGCCGGTGGCGGGCCGTCCGGATACAGTTCGGCCAGGAGTGCCCGATGCAAGCGGTCGTACGGGCAGTCCAGTCGGTGCTGCAGCAGGCCGAGCAGCCAGTGCGCATCGACGTTGAGCTGCAGGGCCAGGACCGCCAGTGAAGCCAGGTCCGGCAGGCCCGGCTGGTCGGCGTCGATCCAGCGCGCCACGGTTTGCATGGCCCGGCCGGTCAGGACGCTGAGGTAGCTAGCGTACTGGTGGGCGGGAATGTCGCGTGCAGCCAACTCAGCAATAAGCCGGTTGCGCAGCCCCGGCACCAGGCGTAGGTCAAGGTTTCTGGCTTGGTCGCGGGTGAGCGGCGCGCGGCGCTGGTCTGGCTCCATGAGGCGCTTTGGTCCTATTTGCAGGATGGATCGCGGGCAATTTGTAGCAGTTGCTAGCTTTCGCAGGCGGTGCGTTTCAAGTTGCTATATGGCTGTAGGATCTACCGATCCAGTTGGTGCCGTCAAGCGGCCTTCGTTTTTGCAGTGCACAGCGGGAGCAGTTGCTATTGACCGGTAAAACGGTGCGGTGTAGCCTGCTTTCGCAGGTGGCGGCCTATGCTGCATCGCATGGCGAGCGCCCAGCATACGCCGTTGTTTTTTCAAAAAACCAGTGATGTGACCATGCCCGCACGCGCGGGCTTCACGGAGTAGCCATCATGGACAACGCCATACACCTGACGGACGTGCAGCAGTTGAACCTGAACTTCTTGTTGACGATCCAGGCGGGCCTCAAGCACGACCGAATTGCCGCCAGCTACAAGTTCCACCTCGACCCGGATTGCGCGGCGCTCCTGGGCGCCATGAATGCCAGCGACCTTGTCGCGCTGGCGGCGAATATGCCGCACGAAAGCCTGTTCCAGCCCATTGGCAATCTGACTTCCTTGCTGGCCGCGCCGCACGGCTTGGCCGTGACGCTGTGCACGGTCGGGGCGGGGCGTCCAAGTTGCTCCGCTCCGAGCGCGGTGGTTGCCGCGGCGAACGCGTGAGGCCGCCAACATGGCCGCCCCCGAAGCTGACCAATTCATCCGCGCGCTGCATCTGGCCCGGGAATGCATCGCGCTCGGCGCGCGCCTGGGTACTGCATCCCAGGTGACCGGCCTGCGCTCCTCAATGCTGCGCACCTATTTTTTCCGCCACGGCGGCTCCATTAACGGCCGTCGGCCGGAATCGAGCGAGTGGGTCCACTGGGGCAATCTCTGCCTGCGCGCGGAAGCGTCGGAGTTCGCCAGCATCTTCTCGACCCTGCATGAACAGTACCGCTGCCTGCCGGCCGACGCGCTGGTCATTGCCTACCGGATGTACGCCGAGCGCTGCCCGCGCAAGCCCACGGTCTCGTTCGACCGGGCTTTCGCGCTGGTGTGCGACTTGCTCGGCATCTGGCTGCGTAAGGAGGCGCGCCTGGCGATGCATCGCTGTCCGCAGTGCCGAGCGCGCTACGTGGCTGAGATCGGCGCGCCGCCGCCGCGCGAGTCAGGCTGTGTGTTCTGCCATCTGCTGCAGCGTTACCCCCTCGACGCGCGCGTGCAGGCGCACTATGTGGCCAGGCGGGCGGACTTGCCTCCCATCCTGGCCCGGCCGGACGGCGCCGGCCCGGAAAAAGCGGCGTAATCTCCTGTTTTTCCGCATGGACGTGCGCCAAGGCCGGGCCGACACTGGAAGCCTGCCAACTACGGAGCCTTGCCATGTCGATCGCGAGCTGGTGTGCACGGCTGTGGCGCGGCGCCGCTCGCGAAGGGGCAGCGGGCGCGGACCCGAAGCCCGCAGGCATTGTGGCCCCGTCACCTGGCGCGGGCCTACGCGCCCGCAGCGTGGAGGACTTGCTGGCCGAGCACAAGGACGTGATCGCCCGCATCAAACTGTGCTACGGGTGCGACAACGCCACCTTCCACGCCGACTTGCTCCAGCCAGTGCAAAACTATGCAGCCTACGTCAACGCGCTGCCGGCCACGCGGGCGAGTTACTACTGCGGTTCCGGCGGCCTGCTGCGCCTCGGCCTGGAGACGGCCTTCTACGCGCTGCAGGCGACCGATTCGCAGATCTTCGCGGGGCGCCAAACCATTTCCAGCCGGCGCGTGCTCGAGCCGCGCTGGCGGCGCGCCGTCTTCCTGGCCGGTCTGTGCGGCGAACTATACCGCTGCCTCGGCCAGGTGACGGTGCGCGATGCGCAAGGCGGCGCCTGGCAGCCCTACCTGGCGCCGTTGACCGCCTGGCTGCGGCAGCGCCGGTGCGCCACCTTCACCGTGCAATGGTCGGCCGGGCCGGAGCGCCGGGCGCTGGGGCTGTTTGCACTGCCGATGATCGTGCCCGCCGGCATGCTGGACGACCTGGCGCAGGACAACGAGGTGATTGTGCCCAATCTGTTGGCCTCGGTGTCGGGCATGGCCACCTACCATGAACACAACCTGATGGACCGGCTGGTGCGCCATGCCGCGGCGCTCGTCATTGCGCGCGAGCGCCGCGTGTCCGGAGACGACGCGCTTGGTGACGACGTCCCGGTTCATCTGGCGCGGCACCTGGTCGAGGCGATGCGCGAACTGGTGCAATCGGATCACAACTGGCTGCCGAACGCGCCGCGCTCGCGTCTTTGGTACGGCCAGGACGGCCTTTACCTGGTATGGCCGAACGGTGCGGCGGACATCATCCGCCTGCTGGCCGACGAGCGCCTTCCCGGCGCCCCGGACAATGCCCCGGCGGCACTGGCGATCCTGGTGGCAGGTGGGGTTGTGGCGGATGTCGGCCCGGCCGAGCGCATTGTTCTGGTTTACCCGCCGGGTGCGCAAGCGCCACTGGAGGCGGTACGGATCGCTCCGCCCAGCCTGTTGCTGGCCGACGTGGTGCCCCCACCAAGGCCCCTGGAACAGAGATTGGCGGTGCCGGTGGATGCTGAACGGACGCGGCGAACACAACCGGCAGGAGACCCGGTGGATAGCCAGTCTGCCGAGACAGAGTGCACGTCACCGGTGCCCGATGCTGTACCGGTGCCGGCGCCCGCGCGCAAGCGGTCCCCCAAGCCGCAGGTGGACGGGGAGAGCGGGCAGGCGCAACTGCCGTTGCAGGATGTCGCGCCTTCCGACGAGGTGGTGCAAGGGAAATGCCGCGATGCGCCTCCCCTGAGCGTAGGCGTGCCGAGGCCTGGCGAGCGCGCGGCGCATGGGAACGATCAGGCGACGCCATGCGCTGGCCATCCCGCTTTGCGTGCCCCGCTTCGTTTAAATCGCACGGTGGCAGGTGCGCTGTCCGCCATCGTGGGCACGTTGCATGGGGACCGTCCGCAATGCCATGTTGTCGGCGGCGCGCTGTTCGTTCCGCTGGCTGCGCTCGCCACGCATGGCGTCGATGCGCGCCAGGCGTGGCGCTCTCTGGACGATGCGGGCATGCTGCTGCTGGACGACAGCGGCGAGGGCGTGCAGTCGGAGCAGATCGCGGGAAGCCGCATCCCGGGGGTACGCATTGCCGGCGGATTCGTGACCGGCTTGGCGGCGCCGGTGAACGCCAGTTGAGGACTGGCAATGGGAAGGGGACCGCGATGCTGATGCGCGACTATGAGATGCCGTGGCGCAGCCCGATGGAGCTGCTGGCGAGCGCCGTGTGGTGCGCCGCCGGTTTGGGCATCGTGGTGTTCACCCCGGACGTGGTGCCACGGATGCTGGGCCTGGCGCTGCTGGCGGTGATGCTGCCGATGGCGGTGCTTCGGGCGCGCCAGGGCCTGCGCATCATCGCCGTGCGCGCGGCGCTGTCCGGGCGGGCGATGGAAATGATCACCACCAAGCGCTTGGCGAAGCTGGCCCCCGACGTGGAACTGGTGGTGTTCGGCTTCGGCTTCGAGTGGCAACCGGTGCATTCGCAACGGCTCTATGAACTGGCCAAGGTCGATTACCGCGACCTGCGCATTCCGCCGCCGCTGCTGCGGTTGCTGGGCTACGTCGACAATCCGCAGCCGGACGACGAGATCGGGCTGCCTTACATCCACGGCGTGGAGCGGCGGGAGACGTTGCTGGCGCGGCCGCTGCACAATTTCGAGGGCGGCACCCTGGTGGTGGGTACCACCCAGTCGGGCAAGGGCGTGTGCCTGGGCTGGCTCATCACGCAGGCAATCCGCCGCGGCGACGTGGTCATCATCCTCGACCCGAAGAACTCCAAGCGCTTGAAGCGCCTGGTCGAGCGGGCCTGCGCCGACTACCGCGAACCGGATGCCTTCCTGTGGTTCCACCCGGCGTTCCCGGAAACCGGCGCGCGCCTGGACTTTACCTTCAATTGGCAAAAACCGACCGAGATTGCCTCGCGCATCCAGTCCATCCTGCCGCCGGACACGGCGGGCGCCTTCTCGGCGTTCGGCTGGGACGCGGTCAATGTGGTGACGCAGGGCATGGTACGGCTGGAAAAGCGGCCCAACCTGATGAAACTGACCAGGTACATCGAAGCGGGGATCGAGCCGATTCTGGAGGCAACGCTCAAGCGCTGCTTCGAGGAGTTGCTGGGACTCGGCTGGCGCACCAATCCCGACCTGGTGCGGCTGCTGGAAAAGACGCGCAAGGGGGCCATCAAGTCGCCGTCGCCGGTGGCCAGTTCCGAACTGGTGGCGTTCGTGGAGTACTACGAGCGCCACGTGCACGAGTCGCGCCATGACAAGGTGATCGACTCGCAGGTGCGGGTGTTCCGCCACAACCGCGAGCATTACCAGAAAATCACGGCCAACCTGTTGCCGATCCTGTCGATGCTCACTTCCGGCGAACTGGGGCGCACGCTGTCGCCCGAGCCGTTCGACGCGGCCGACGAACGTCCCATCATGAACCTGGAGAAGATCGAGCGCGGCGGACACGTGCTGCTGATGTGCCTGGATTCG
Source organism: Massilia sp. Root351 (assembly GCF_001425045.1). Lineage (GTDB taxonomy): Bacteria > Pseudomonadota > Gammaproteobacteria > Burkholderiales > Burkholderiaceae_D > Rugamonas. The sequence continues at coordinate 525,378 of NZ_LMDJ01000031.1, forward strand.
CTGCCCGACCCGGCGGTCGCCTCGGCCATCGGCGCCATGTGTCTGGCCGACTTGGCCGCGCGTTCGGGGATCCGCTACAACCTGGGCGGCTACCGGCGCATTTCCCTGTTCGTCGACGAGGTGTCGAACGTGATCAATCAGCCGTTGATCGAGATCATGAATAAGGGCGCCGAGGGCGGCATCTATACCACGGTGGCCATGCAGACCATCGCCGACCTGGCCAAGCGGCTGGGCAGCCAGGAGGCGGCCCGCATGGCGTTGGGCAACCTGAACAACCTGATCGCTTTTCGCACCAAGGACCAGCCCACCCAGGAGTTCATCAATGAGACCTTCGGCCAGACCGCGATCCACAACATGAAGGTCGGGCGCAACACGGCGCGTGACGGACACATCGGCGACTTCACCATGGTGGAGTCGACCCAGATCGCGGAAGAATTGAACGAGCTGGTGCCGACTTCGCTGCTCGGAAAACTGCCGAACCTGCAGTTCTTCGCGTCGGTGTCGGGCGGGCGGCTGTGCAAGGGCCGCTTCACCTTGCTCGATCCCGGTGGGCCGCCAGAGGCCGCGAACAGCGCGCAGGTGGCGCCATGATCCGGGTCGTCTCCATCGCCTCGCTGCTGGTGCTGTTGGTGCTGATGCTGTATCTGCCGTCGTCGACACCGGCATCGGCATTTTTCGATCGGGTTCGGGCCGAACATGGCTTGCACGGGACGGCATGGGGCCAAGGGCACGCGCAGGCGGCGCTGGCGCGCGCCTTGGCGGCGGTGGAGCGGCCCGTGGCTGCGCCCCTGATGCAGGCGACCTCGGCCAGGCAGGGCAGGGCGGCAACCGCCGCCGGCCGTCAGCTGGACACGGTGGGCCAGCGCATCCTGGGCAGTGGCTACCTGCGCTCCCTCAACGCACTCTTGCTGCTGGCGGTGTTTCGCTTGGCAGCACTGGCGCAGTTGGCGCCGGGCCTACTGATGCTGGCCGGCGCCTGCCTGGCCGACGGCCTGGTGCGGCGCTGGGTCAAAAGCCGGGAGTTTTCCAGGCACCATCCTGAAATCTGGATCGCCAGCGTTTGCCTAGGGTGGCTTGCGGTATGCGGCGCGGTGATCTGCTCGGTGCTGCCGATCGCGGTGCCGGTGGCGTTGTTGCCCCTGCTGGCAAGCGTGCTCTGCGTCTGCATCGGCATCGCTATCGCCAACTATCCGGCGGGTGCCGGGCGGGGCTAAGCGTCGGCCCGAGTGCTACAGGTACCCGCACAACCTGGCCGCAGACTGCAGCATAAGCTGGCCACCGTGATTGGTATAACCGGCCGCACGCGGAATACTTGGTGATTGGCTGCACGCGCAGGGCTGGCCAGCTACAGCGGCGCGTGCAAGTGGCTATGACGGCGAAAATGGCGGTTCGATCTGAGCAATGCCTTCACCGTGCCACCTTCAGATTTTTTTCCGCGAATAATTTGGCCAATGCGGCCGACCAGTCGCCTCGTGAAGCCGGACTCAAAACATGCTCGATGTAACGAGCTGAATCGGGACGCCAGCCAAGTGCATGTTCTCGTCTGCGTGGTGACGTGGATTCGATCTGACCGGTTGCTCCGGCCGACGGCTTCCGCCCCATCTCGGACCTTCGCATAATTATCGAACTCAATCCATCACAGTTTGAGTTTATTCGAGATGATTGACCAATTTTTCAGCGGCAAGGAGGGCATTAAAGTCCTCTGCGGTCCATTTTCCGACCTGGCCGTAGTTCGTCAATGTTTGGCTCATGGCCTTGGCGACCTTTGCAATAACAGCATGATTTGGAGCTAACAAACGAATGGTGCGTTCAACTAAATATTCCCGGTACTGGCCGTAGTGAGTAAATCGAACATCAGATTCTTCGTGATGCATATTAAGCAGAACTTGAAAGAGCTCATCACATTTCTGTTGATCGGAAGTAGCGACTAAGAATGCCTCCTCAAAATTTTCTCTAACATAACGAGTTGACTCCGCCTCCGCCATTGAGCCAGCCATCAAGACCATGATTCGTTTTTCAAGATATTCTCTCAGCCCCTTTTGATCTAATGATGGGGTGTCCAAATCTATAGCAGTAGTCGCAATATGGTTACCGTCCGCTGCCACTAAATTCAGCGTGATGGTTCCAGTTGAAAACCCGAGTAGTCTTGCAGCTATCGCATGACCAACCTCATGCTGTGCTATCTGATCAACGTACCAACGCAATTCCTCCAGAGGTTCCGGCTCCATCGGGGCTGAACTCCATTTCAATAACTCTTGGCGATCTGTTGCATCCAATCTATACATGTGCTCAATAAGTGCTCGTGCATAAACCACAGGCTTGTCGCCAACTCCGAAAATGGTTTGTACTGCCTTCTTAAACTGTCTCGCAGCAATTAGCTCAAAAAACTTGCTGACATCAAACGAGGGAATTTGCATATTTTGAGATTATCCATATTTAGCTAAAGGCAGCGTCAGATTATGGCTGTGAATGGCTCCCTGCAGTCACTGTAGAGAACGTGTTTCGCCAATGCGTTTCACATCCATATCTTGCACAACCTTCTGACCACTCGGACGAGTGACAATTACTCGGATAGTCCTTAGATTACGGTCATTTGCAAGCGCCACTAATGCGGAAATTTTTTCCTGCATTTCGGATTCCATTTCGTCAGCCCAAGGTTTCTGGCATTGGTTGGCCAATCTCTTTGCAAGAATACTAGACAACACATCGGCAAAAACCTCCTCTAATTCGACAGGCTCCACTTCCATCGAATCTTCTGGGTTCTGAAATAGGTCATCCATTATTTTTCCCATCAATTCTATACTAAGGTTGAAGGTTTTCTGAACGCCGGATGCTGATCGGTTAGGGACTGTCAACGACAACGCTCCTGATATTAGAAACCTAGTCTGCCGCATTCGGCTCGGGCAAAGCAGCACTCCGTTCTGTCATGGCATACTGTGCCGCGTAACCAAGGGCATCTTGGACTTCCGTAATAGCGCCGTGGGACATCATGGTCGGTACCTCAATTTCATATGCGTAGCGCCATTCGACGAAAGGAGCTCCGCCTATGTGCGTTAAGGCATCGAGAAACTGTGCCTTTCGTAAAGCGAGCCCTACAGCTATCGGAACGTTCGAGGGGTTACGAAACATGCCGACGATAAGATTCTGATGGTCAGGGTTTATACGATCCCATAGTTTTTGCAAATAGTGCCCTCGTCGGTCATCTTGGGGCGCAGTAGGGTTGTCTGCATTAGCGAGAGTTAGAAAAAACTTTAGAAATAATTCAATTGCAAAACTAGAGCAGACCATCGCTGGAAAAGCGAACTCTAATCGTTCAGTTTGAGCTGCATGGTTGTTAAGCAAACCACCTGAGTGAGCGTAGGCTGTAGCTATTGCGTAAATAGAGGAGAAATCATGCGTACTGCCGGGAATAACTACTAGAAGAGGAATTGCTGGCCCTGCACTCATATTATTTCCTTTTTTAGAAATGTATTTTTAATGCCTCGATTTTAAAGCACGTGCCAGCTATTGGCCGAAAACGTATTTATTCTATATGGCACTTACCATACGAAAGAAGATTTCCCCTTTCCTCATGGTAGTCAGAAAGTTGCAAATGAACGTCGCGAATCTTCCCTAAAAGTTTTTCCAAAGCTTCTGCCGAGAGTTGAACGTACTCCTGTTGTAAAATTTTGTCCGACATTTTTATGCGAGCAAAAGTATAGCCCTCTTCATCCGTATTTTGCCAGTCCGCATGGACAACAATATTTCGTAATCTGCCCACTTCGAGCAATGACTCGACCAACCCACGATATGCCGGGGGTTCAGTAGCACAAGAGTGAAACGCATCAGAAAGCCGCTTGAGAAGGTCAACTTTGGCCGAATAGTGCATTCCCTGTAGGATTAGCAATCCCGACTCATCACTACGGTCAGATATTATTTCACAAATTACCGAGTCAACACTTTTTTCTAAAGTGTTGAAATACATCACGACTAGCCCTACGAGCGGCAATGATTCATCAAGGTAACGCTCAGCGGCTTCCTCGTCCTCGATATCATGACCGAGATGCTGAATGAAATCTTTAACTTTGCGCTTCAACATCCAATCAATCTCCAATTTCCCAAGGGTTGCCTCCGACCGCTAATGGCCGAAACCACCAAATTAGTCAATGAGTGTCAATTCGCTCCTCGTCTGGCAAGAGAAATTCTGATTCAGGAACAAGGCTAGTCCATTGCTGATAAAATGTGGACATATCCTGCACAGCTTCGATTGCTGCGTCTGGAATAGGTGTTGCGTCCGCATCTTTATCCGCTTCTGAGATCTCGACAACTACCTCTTTCGCTTTTGGATGGACTAGGTCGTTTCGGCGCTCGGCAATCTTAGTCACGGTCCTAGTTATTGCTAGGCTCTGGTTAGTGTCGATTCCGTGGCATATTTTCAACAGTGCTTGTACTTTCTTGGGCTGACTGAGTCTCTCAATAAACGAGTCAAATGGAGTATGCCCCAACCGAACCACTCCATAGAAGTTGAGGAAAGATTCCACAGCCATCGCAGTGAAAATTCGGACCGAATCAGACAGCAGATCTCTGCGACGTACTTTTCTCCACAGTTGAGCATGACCAACATCACCGCTGCGGAGCGATACACCGCCCGAGGGCCACTCGGCCTTTATTTCAGCCGTCAATCTAATAAGCTCGTCAAGCAACATGCGGGAGTATTCCGGATACCGGGAACTCTCTGTAAGCCATGTGCGAGTCACACCAAGCGGCCTTACAGCAAAATGTTGATTCTGCCACTTTTTCATACCTGACCTTTCGACTGGCACTATAACGGCTGCTGTTGGCCGCATACTGCCCTAGAGAAATAATAACTTCATCTTGGCACTAGAGAAATACTGCACCTTTGCTCGAACTAATTCCACGGCCAGTTTTTGGCGCAAGGCTAGTCCTTCCGCATCTAACTTATCAACTTCGGTCACGTCTGTGTATGCCCCAAAGTGCGCAAGTTCATATCGCTGCTGCCAGGCTGAAATTTCATCGCCAAGACACTCGGAAATGCCGAGCTCAGATGCCGTCAGATACCCACCCTCAACCGCATCCCTAATACCAGTTCCAGAGAGATTTCCATCAACCATCAAATAGTGTGCTCCGTTGTTCATGTCGATGACCCATTCGTGAACGCCCGGTTGCTGCCTTTTGGTTTCACTTGGCGTGTTTTCTACAATCTACAAGTGCCTCCAAGAGCTGGCCATCGAAGTACTCGGTATCGTCTCGTTCCTTGTTCTTCAACCTGAATTCTGCCTCTTCGCACATTTTAATTTCAGCGATTTTTTGATTAATATATGTCGCGACCATCAAATCAGACAAGTCGCATAGCGAAATTTCCCAACTATCGCGGTAGCGCTGCATGAGTCCAGTAGTTGCATCGCCTTGCCAAGGCCCTATAATAGTGGACACAGATAATCCCATTGCCATAATTATTTCACTTTCGCGAATGGCCGTTCTTGGCCGAACTCAGCCGACGGCGTTCAGGATAGCAGCTTGCCAGACTGCAAAACTCACAAATTCTCACTCTAGGCTGAAGACGCCCCCGAAGCAGACCTCCTTGTCATGGACTCATTTGACAGTCAATTAACGGATGATGTCTTGCCCACTAAACCTCATAGTTGTTGAGTGATTTCAAAAGTCATTTTTTTGGAACACAGAGCACAAATGCTCCTTGAGATAAAGTGCTTGAGCAGATGTCGGCTTTTTGCGGAGGGCATTGGGAACATCCTTAAGTAATTCTTTGTCCCGCAATTCCTTCGAGACAAGCATGTGCCCTTTCTCGTCAAATCCAATCAAGCCAGTATCGAACAATGCGTCTAGCGTTGCTACGAGTGGGATTCCATTATTGGGGTCCAAACGTTCATTGTCGTTAGACTTGCACCATGGCTTCGCATGTGACGCCCGGAGCACTGGCAATATGGAACATCCAGTAACTGCACATCGATCGTCCCACAGCGATAAAAGCTCCTTACGATACTTGCCTTGGCCAAGTCGTGCCAAAACCATAGTGGCTTGCACAGTCGGGTTATCGCGGTACTCGTCTTCAATATCTTCGATGTCGGCCGGAATCGATACAGCTTCCCCCATCTCTTGATAGTCTGTTACAACTAGTCCCTTCGGGACTATCCGGAATCCAAGGTTCTTCAACATTTCGTGCCACTTTCCGTCTTTCGCCCCTGCAAAACTTGACGGAGGCATATCTCCTAGTTTTGCCAGTTCGCGAGAAATCGAGACGATTGCTTTAGGAGGGTATGATTCTCCATTAATGATCACATCATATCTAGTGCTATCTCGAAAGCCTTTGTAGCCAGGATTTAGGCTCCAAAATTTGGCGGCCTCTTCGACGTGGTGCGCTCGAACCTGCCGTGCTTGTTTTATGGGCATTTAAAGTCCTTTTTTGTTAGCAAAGTTGATGACAGGCTGCTCCTGGCCGAACTCGGCCGTTGGCACTCAGAAGGATAACGAAGCTTCGCAGCGATTGATGCGATCAGTGCGCAACCAACCTTTGCATTCATCCTATTCGAGAGGATTTCTTGGGCCAAAAGCTTCGCGTCCTCGAAGGTCTCGTAAGTTCTCATATCAACATCCAAATTCGCCGTGCCAATTTCGAAGGTCTGCATCTGGCCGAACGCGGCCAACTGGGTTCAGGATTGCAGCTTGCTCACCTGCAAAATTCATGAATTCTCACGCTAGGCCGAGAGCGCCCCGAATCTGACGATCAGGCGACGCGAAAACTAGTTCACATACCGGGTGCGCCCCCGCTCGGTAGGAGGAGTAGTAGTCAGTCTATGGCTAACATCTGGTGCCTTTGACGCCTTGTTTGATTCAATTCGCTCTTTGAAAAGGTAAAGTTCAACGCAGCAGTTTGACAACGAGGACAAAAGTCGCTCTTTCCCGCCGCTTGGGGCCACTTTGCCGTCAAAGGTGTAGCCCGACAGTTGGCCAATCATAGCGGCAATGTCATTTCTCTGAAGTGATACTCCTTCCCAATCGTGGGCAAAGTTGTTCCGAATCTTTCGCAGAATTTCCAGATCTTTGAATTGGTCTTCTGTCGAAAGGCCGAATGCAAAAGCTGCTTTGATCCGACTACTTAAAGTTCCAAGGGGTGCGTTAAATCCATTTACAAGGTCTCGAGTGGCTTTGCAGTCTCTAAAATAGGCAATAAGTAGGCCACCGAGCGTGTCTTCAATAAACGCGGCCAGCGCCAACACGATTGCACGTTCATCTTGCTCGCCGACGCGTTTCATGAACCGATTTAGGCTGTCGAGCTCTTCCTTTTCTCTCTCAACTATCGCGACGTGTTCGCCATCCGCAGGTACTATCGAATTCATCTGTAATCCTTCAATTATTCGGACGATTTCTTCCGCTTTTGGTATGCCTTTTCCACACCCCATGAAGGTATGTCTACTATTGAATATACTTAAGCCGATAGGTGCGCAACAGCGCCGCCGACTCCAATAGCCCATGTTGTTTCAAAAAACGAGCTGAAGAAAACACGAGTACGTGCAGTTAATGTTTTAGCCATAGATACCTCCTTAATGTTGTCTTGATCCGATGAAATCAAATTGATACTGATATAACGCAACAAAACCAGCAGAAGGGCTACAGAGCCAACAAGCGCCACGGGGATTGCCAGTCCCCCACCTATCACTCCAATCGGCTTAAATATACTCCCAACATACGAGTGCTAACCGAACGCGTGTCCGGTCGAGACTTACAACTTGATCAATCAGCGAACGTCCGCAGCTGGCCGTACGCGGCCCAATAGTGCAGCATAATATCTTGCTTCGACGAAAAATGCGCAAATTCTCACACATCAGTTCGACAGCTGCAGCGGCGGCGGTGCGGCCGGTGCCCCTGCACACCGATAACGGCGAGGAGCGCTAGCCGACGTCTTCCTTATTGCGATTTAGGCTGCGGCTTGCGTAGGGGCGCGGGGATTGGACTGACAATTCGATCTTCAAAATCCAAACAATGAACCTTGCTGCGGCTCGGCCTCGGTGATTCTTTGCGCCTGAGCGGCTTCCTGTTCTATTTCGGCCGCCTCGAATATTGTTGTCGTCTTCGCTTTAGGGGCGGCGTACGCGTGCAATTCTTCAGGGCGGTACAGCTCAATCAGGGCGCGTGCAAATTCCGGGTTTTTCGAGCTGAGCCAATCGTCGTAGTGTTCAGGACGCAGGATGGCCACGCCGCGCTTTTCCTCGTTCGGGCGATGGAACCGGTTGAGCAGAGGGTGGTCATCGGCATTCAAGGTGAAATGGGTAAAGCTGTTTGTAATGGTCCCGTCTTCCTCTTCCCACGTGCGCCACATGCCGGGCAGCCCGAAAGGCTCCTTGCTGGCCAGTTCGAGCGCCCAGCGCTCATGGACGCCAGTCTCCCAGTTCGGTTCGAAGACGGTGAGCGCCGGCACTATGCAAAGCTGCTGTGCGAACCAGAAGCGCTTGTAGTTGACCTTGCTCCCGACTTCCTCGGCGCGCGCGTTCATGGTGTCCATGGCGATGCGCTTGGGCTTGGGCGGCGCTTTGCCCGTGGCCAGGGCTTGCTGAACCTTTGCGTCCTCCTCCTTGGTGAGCTTCTTGAAGGGACGATGGCGCTGCGGGACGAAGCCATAACTTCCCACCATACCTTTTCGCTGCCGGTGCTCGTCGTGCACGATGAACAGCCCTTGGTAGTCGCGATACATCTCTTCCCGCCAGTCCTCATTCATTTCCATGGGCGTGCGAAACCATTCGAACGCCAGTTGACGACTAACGGTGACGTAGTTCACACACATGATTCCTCCGGAGTAGCTGGGCGATCGTTGTGATGCTTGGATATGAAAATTACCACAATTGAGAAGCACCCGGGCGGTGGCAATGTGCGACAGCGCCGCTGGCCTGTATGGGTTGGCGAACGCCCTTGTATCCATCGGGGAAAAGAAAAGTTCTCATTTTGTTCTTGCACGGCGGTATCAGTGAAAATCCCGGCTACGGGTGTCCAGCTCGCCGAGCAGGTGGCTCAGATCAACGAGGCGTTTGGCGACCAGGTGACGGACGTTGCTTTCCGACTGCCACACCCCGTACACCCCAAGCAACTGTGCGCCCATGACCTCACGGCGGAATTGCTCAACCAGACTCGGCCAGCAGATGACGTTCACCGTGCCGGCCTCATCCTCGAGCGTGATGAAGACCACGCCGGCCGCCGTGCTTGGCCGTTGACGCACCGTGACGATCCCACAGCCCCGGGCCAGCTGGCCATTCGAAAATCCAGCCAACACGTCGCTCGGGATAAAGCGCAACTTCGACAAGCGCTCACGCAGGAAACTTAAGGGATGGCGGCCAAGCGTCAAGCCGACATACCGGTAGTCAGCCGCCACATTTTCCGCCTCGGTCGGCGCCTCCAGTTCGATCGCTTCTTCACTGATTGCCGCAGGACGCAGAAGACCCTTGTCCGGCACGCTGGCGGCCGCCTGCCACATTGCCTGGCGGCGGTTGCCTGACAGGGATGCCAACGCATTGGCACTGGCCAACGCCCCCATGTGGCCGGCATGCAGGTTGGCGCGGGCCGCCAGGTCGGCCGTGCTGCTGAAGGCTTCGACAGCCCGGGCCTCCTCGATGCGCCACGCCGCATCCTGCTCCAGGCCCTTGACGTTGTTCAGGCCAAGGCGTACTGCCGGTTGTGGCCCTGTAGTGGGCGCCTCCAGCGTCGCCTCCCAGCAGCTGACGCTCACGTCGACCGAGCGGACCTCCACGCCATGCCGGCGCGCATCCTGAACCAGGGACGAGCGCGAATAAAACCCCATCGGCTGGCTGTTCAGGAGCGCCGCCAGGAAAGCCGCGGGCTGGTGGCACTTGAGCCAGCTGGAGGCGTAGGCCAGCAGCGCAAAGCTGCTCGAGTGCGATTCAGGAAAACCGTATTCCGCGAAGCCGCGGATTTGGCCGACGATGGAGTTCGCAAACTCAGCGGTGTAGCCGCGCGCAGTCATGCCGTTTAACAGGTCGGCTTCGAATTGCTCCAGATTGCCTTTCTTTTTCCACGCGGCCATCGCCCGGCGCAGCGCATCGGCTTTACCCGCCGAGAAGCCGGCGGCCACCATGGCGATGCTCATCACCTGTTCCTGGAAGATGGGAATGCCCAACGTCCTTTCCAACACACCTTCGATTTCCGGACTCGGGTACGTCACCGGGTCCAGGCCTTGGCGACGTCGCAGGTAGGGGTGGATCATCCCGCCCTGAATCGGGCCGGGGCGGATGATGGCCACCTCGATGACCAGGTCGTAGAACGTCCTCGGCTGCAAGCGCGGCAACATCGACATCTGGGCGCGGCTCTCGATCTGGAACACCCCCATCGTGTCGGCCTGGCAGATCATGTCGTAGGTGGCCGGGTCCTCGGCCGGGATGTCGCCCATTTCGAAACGCGCACCGCGCTGTTCGGACACCAGCTCCAGCGCGCGCCGGATGCACGACAGCATGCCCAACGCCAGCAGGTCGATCTTGAGCAGGCCCACCGCATCAAGGTCGTCCTTGTCCCATTGCACCACGCTGCGGTCTGCCATCGCCGCTGCCTCGATCGGCACCAAGCGGGACAGCTTGGTGTGTGAAATCACGAAGCCGCCCGGGTGCTGGCTCAAATGCCGGGGCACGCTCATGAGCGCGTCGGCCAGGTCGTTCCACTTTTCGGCGATTGACGATTCGGGGTCGAAACCGCAGTCCAGCAGGCGTTGCTGAAGGTCCGCGCGGCCACCCCAGGAGCTCGAGGCTTTTGCGACTTTGTCGACCACGCTCAAGTCGACGCCGAGGGCTTTGCCGACGTCGCGCAGCACGGATTTCGGCCGGTACGAAATGACGACGGCAGTCAACGCCGCGCGCATCCTGCCATATTTTCGATAAACATACTGCAGGACCTCTTCTCGGCGCTGATGTTCGAAATCGATGTCAATGTCCGGCGGTTCGTTCCTTTCTTTCGACATGAAGCGCTCGAACAGGAGCGTCCCGCGTGACGGGTCGACCTCGGTCACGCCCAGGCAGTAGCACACGGCGGAATTGGCGGCCGAACCACGGCCTTGACACAGAATCTGCTGAGACCTGGCGAAGCGAACGATGTCGAAGACGGTCAGAAAATACGGCTCGAACTGCAGTTCCCCGATGATGTCCAGCTCGTGCTCCAGCTGCGCCTGGACATTGTCTGGAATCCCGCCGGGGTAGCGCCAGTCGGCGCCGATGTAGGCTTCCTTGCGCAGATAGGACGCGGGCGTTTCACCTTCCGGCACAAGTTCGTGCGGATACTCATAGCGCAGCTCATCAAGGGAGAAATCGCAGAGCTGGGCCAGGCGCACGGTCTCGTCCAGGGCCTCGCGCGGATAGAGGTTGCCTAGCCGCACGCGCGAACGCAGGTGCTGCTCGGCGTTTGGTGGCAGCTTATAGCCGCATTGCGCCACGGGCACCCCGTGCCGGATGGCCGTCATGGTGTCGTGGATAGGCTTGTAGGAGCGCACGTGCATGGCCACATCCCCCGTGGCGACGATGGGCATGCTGAACTCGCCCGACAAGGCCTGCACCAGCTGGCGGTGCGTCGCATCCTTATTCCTGTGGTGCAGGGTGAGCGCGATACGCACCCGGCCTGGTGCGCATTGAACCAGCCACGCTGCCTGCCGCGCCACTTCCTCATAGGCGCCGCAGTATTTGGGGGCCAGGATGAACTGGCAGTCGGGCAGGCTGCGCAGATGCACCAGGTCGCCGACCGGTGTGGCGATATCACGGGGCCGAACCAGATAGTGCCCCTTCTCGGCACGCATCCGTCCGACCGTGATGAGTTCGCTGAGGTTGCCGTAGCCGTTGCGGTTCGTCGCGATGATGATGATGCGAAACGGGGCACTGCCGTCTTCCGGCGTCACGTCAAGCTGACTGCCGATGAGAAGCGGCAGGCCCAGCTCTTTCGCGGTAACATGGGCGCGTACGACGCCGGCGAGCGAACACTCGTCGGTAATGGCCAGCGCCAGGTACCCAAGTTGATGCGCGCGCTCAACCAGCTGCTCGGGAGCGGACGCGCCTCGCAGAAAGGAAAAATGGGTATAGCATTGCAGCTCCACGTAATCTGGCAGCCCGGCCGTGGCGGCTGTTGGTCTGGACGGAATGGTGTGCATAGGTCACGCAAACAGCCCGTGCAAGTACCACCGGGGGTCTTCAGCGACGCGTTCCAAATAGATCCAGTAGCACGCGGCATTGGCCGCTTGCGCAATGTAGTAGTCGCGCGCTGCGGTCTGGTCGTTCCACCAGCCTGCCTCCAGGCGTTCGGGGCCGTCGATGATTTTGAGCGGGCTGACATAGAACGGGCGCTCGTCACGCATCAGCAGCCTGATCGGCTTGGGCAAGAGCCAGAAGGGCCGGCCCTCCAGAATCTCTTCTATCTGTGTTTTCGGGCGCTTTGCCGTCGCCGGCATCCATGCGTTGCACACCTCGGGCCGGTAGTCCTCCAGGTCGGCGGGGACAAGCACATTCTCAGCGCCCAGCCTGGCGGTCAACAGCTCAAGCAAGCGCGCGTAGTCCTGCGGTGACCCGCCGGGTTCGGGGAACAGGCTGGCGTTCGGTGGCAGCATCGATTCAATCTTCACCGCGTCGAGCCGCAGTGCGATCACGGGCCGTTCCAATGTCGTTTTTGCCAGGCGCTCCTTGAGCAGGCGGAGCAGATGGGCCTCGTGCCAGACCGGCTCGGCAAGTGCCACTTCCAGTACCGTGGGCGCGATCGCGGAATGGCCACGCTCATGCTCCAGGGCGAGCGTAAACATCCGCACTGCCCGTTGAAGCGACGTGAGCCAGCCGACCAGTTGCAGGATGAGTCCGGTGGCGCCGTGCAGCAGCGCTTCGGCGCTCTCGACACGGTCGAAGGTCTCGATGCGGGCGGAGAAATGCAGCGGCGGCTTGATCCATTCGTGCATCTCGGGCGCTTCGCCGTAGGCGCGGTCCAGCGCTGCCAGGAGCTCCTTGCTGGTGCGACGCAGAAGACCCGCACGCGGAAGCCTTCGCAGGGCGCCGATCCGCTTGGCACCGATGTCATTGAGCCAATCATGGAAAGGGGCCGCTGCCGGCACCAGAGCGCACGGCAGCAAGTCCAGCCGTTGCTGCATGGTCGCCAGGGACAGCACGCGGCGGCGGAACACGACAGTTTTCATCCGGGCGCTACGGGCGAGCAGCCACGCGCCTTCAGCCGTTGGGGCCGCGCCGAGTTGCACGGTAAAGCCCAGCGCTTCGATGCTTGCCGTCACGCGTGCGCATAAAGCATGCGGCCCGCGGAACAGCGCGAGGCTCGCACTGACCTCCAGCAGCACCGAACAATCCGCCTGCAACGTGACTTCCGGCGTGTACTGCATCATCGCAGTCGCGATGGCATTGAGTGCGAGGTCCTCCTTGACAAGGTTGCGTTCAAGAATAGCCGTATCGGGCGACACAGCCATTACCCCTCCGCTACGCATACCAAGCATCACGCCCGCCCGGCCGGCTTCCATCGACATGCAGATCACGATTCCCTTGTCGGTGACTGCATACAGCCCCGGCTCAGACCAGCATGGGCGCAGCGACTCGAGCGGGAGAAGTGGCAGGTGTGCGCTGAGCAGGAGTTTCATGTTCTTTGTCCCACAGCTGGCGACCAGCGGGCATATCAATCAGGGGTACGAAAATAGGGACTTCACAATGCGGGCCTCTTCGCTTGATGATCTCCACCGAGACGCCGCCCAGCGCGGGCCGTAGTGCAAGACGCAGCGGAGAAGGGGACGCGTCGGCGGCGGCAGTCAGTGGTCGAACCAGCCACAACCAAGTATCCGTGGACTGCGCGGCCAGGTTCAGACGCCGCAGTGCTTCGGGTCGCACGTTCGACTGCCAAAGCACTACGCCACCGCAACTTCCGTTCTTCAGGATTTGCTCCGCTGACCAGAGCGCATCTGCCGAGCTCTGGGGGCGAAGCCAGAGCACATTCTGTTCATTCATCCGCCACGACCGGCATGCCATCGCATGGGGGAGATACGGCGGCTGTATCAGCGCGACCCTATGTTGTCGAGACAGCGACGCCAGTGCGGGCTTCAACAACTGCATCTCGCCGATACCGTGTTGTTGAACCAGCAATTCGACCAGTGCCGACCTCGGCCACCCGTCGTTGGGCAGCTGGCTATCCAGAACAGGATGGCCGGTTGTTGCCGTCGTGGCACGTGATACGGCAAGTTCGCTTGCACGCCACACGCTAGAACGTACAGCTAAGTCCAGAGCAGCTTGAGCAACAGGTGTAACGGTAAGTGGTGGGACAAGCATGATTGCTCCGATACTGTGATTATGTACAGTGTTTTGTGAAGTATAGTCGGCCAACGAGCAACCTAGCAAGAGGATTTTCATTGCATAAAAGTAACTTCCCTGAGTGCAATTTTTGCTCGAGACAAACACTCGCAGGCAAACGCCTTGTGGAGTGCCCAGCAGAATCTGCTCAGATTACGCGGCTGATGCAACTACGGCCGTAGGTGGCTTGCTGGACGTGCCGCGGTGCTCTGCGCGGTATTGCCGATCACGGTGCTGGTGCTGGTGTTGCAGCTGCCCCTTCTGGCTGGCGTCCCCAGCGTGTGCATTGCAGTTGCGGTAGCCAACTATCTGGCGGGCGCCGGAGGTGGAAATATGTCAGCTTGCATGCGGCATGGCTGACATACGAGTACGGATCAGGGAACTTTCGGTGATTCTCTGCCGTTGTGAGAATCTGTGTATTTTTCATTTGAGCAAGATGATATCCTGTCGTTGGCAGGCCGTTGTCGGCCACAAACGGACCTTTCCATATATGTGAGCATTAAACCAATGAGACCTGCATTCGATACATCTCCTTATTTATGGATTGACGATGGCTCTCTCCGGGATGTCTACATCCAGCAGATGGGGCCAAAGCAGTGGGAACGGTTTGATTCATTAGTTCGCAAGTATGAGCTTGCATATAGCTTTGATGGTAGCCCTGCCTCTTTCCCTGGAAGCCAAGCTCTTTTCGCCAACCGAGACGGCAGTCATCTGCTGTCGGTGATGCTTGGCCAAGTAAGCGTCAATTGCCATTTCTTCGTTGATTGGCAGCTGGAACTCGATATATCACCCCGAGAAATTTCCGGGCCTACTGAACATGACGCTGTTCTCGACTTCGTGGAGCAGCTGTCAATTGATTTAGAACTGCCTGCGGACATTACGCCGGAAAATAGCGAAACCAAGCCGTTCATGACGTATTCGCCTACCTCGCATTCTTGGACGCTACACTAGCGCTTAAGGATGGCCGACGCTTACCGGCCAAGAGCGGCCCTTCATAAAACATTAAAGATTCACCTGGGAATCATTCATTTGCGCCAGAATTTTTTGAGATTTTTAACAGAGAAAAGCCAGCTATGTTTAATTTTCTTGTGACGTCCCAACCTGGTGGCTGGGACAAGAGTTTTTACGAATGGGAAAAGGGGCGAATCCTCGAGTACACGGAAAAGACTATCTCAGATAAGCTCGAAAAGCTTTCTGACAAAGAGCTGAATTCCATGGTTGCTTTACCGTGCGTTTTTGCATATGAAGCTTGGAACCGACTTGGCATGAGGGTTGGCCGCATCACAAAATTCGTGCGCAGACAGAGCACGGTGTTGATTGAATTCGAGTTTGAGCAAAGCATTCCCGAAATTTCTTACGATTCCATTGAGCCATACTTTCAATACTTTGACATTCGAAAATGGGAAATGAATCGGACGCATTGGGCTGTAAAGGAAGGGGACCTTCTGGACATGCTCCGAACACGAAACCTCTTGCCTCAAAACGTCAACTCTCCATCGCTACCTGCTGGGGACGGGAGCTTGCCGCCTGAAGAAAACGAAATTGTCCCTATTTGCTCGTTGCAGGACTACATTGACAAGGTTCTGTCTGGCTCAGTTTCGATGGACGAGGATGTTTTTTACCGAGGACATTCTAGTAGAACAGGATACAAGCTGGAACCGTCACTATTCAGGAAAGATAAAGATGGGAATCTGCTTTATCTGACGAAAGAGCATTTGCTTTACCGCGAGCTTCTAGTTTCAAATGCGAGCGATTTTGCGAGCGATTCTTCAACTCTGGACCGGCTTGTTCGAATGCAACATTACTCACTTCCTACTCGGCTTCTAGATATTACTTCGAATCCTCTCATTGCTCTATACTTCGCCTGCAATGCCAAGGACAAACATGACATTGTTGGAGAAGTAATCAGGTTTGTGGTACGGCGTGACGCAGTGAAATATTTTGATTCGGACACCGCTAGCTGCTTGGCTAATCTTGCTCGGTTGGCTGATACAGAAGAGATTAGTTATCCGGATACTCCAGATGACATAGTTGATGTTGATTGGGGACTCGATTTCTTCAACAGCCAAGCAGGCATAAAGCGTCTCCATCACTTTATCTGCGAGGAAAAACCTTATTTTGAAAAGCGAATTCGACCCGAAGACTTACGCAGCGTACTTTGCGTTAAAGGGAAGAGAACTAACGACCGGATTTCTTCTCAGTCAGGGGCTTTCTTACTATTCGGCGATAATGCGAAGCTGAATGAAGAGGGTGATGACACCTTTAAGATTTTTCGTTATGCAGTGAATGACAAAAAGCGACTGGTTAGAGAGCTGGATGCGATGAATATTAACGACAGCACGGTGTTCCCTTACATCGAAAATTCTGCCAAATACGTAGCAGAGAAATTCAAATTCATTGCGCCGCAGAACGAATCGAATTAGCAGGTCGGTAGCGGTCAGAGGCATTGAGGCGGCACCGGCCTTGTGTGAGAATTCGTGAATTTTGCAATTGAGCAAACTGCTATCCTGAAAACCGTCGGGCGAGTTCGGCCAGGAGCGGCCGTTCGTACATTTCGGCTTACCCATCCATATGGAGAACAGCAATAGAATGATCTATTCGAAAGTTGTGAGGCTCTCATTTATTGAAGTCAAAGTGGTGCATAGGGATGATTCGCCTAACGTCCATCTGTACGTTCGTTTGAAATAGAGGAATCTTGACCGCCTTCGGCCAGGAGCGGTCGTTCTGGTTGTTAATGTTAACCACTCTGATTAGGAACATCGATGACTGTAAAAAAGTATGCGACTCGCTTTCAACAGTTGAAAGAACAATTTGACGCTGTTCTTACTACCAAAGGTTCTGCTTATAGCTCCTTCACACAATCCAATCATGACACTCTGGATAGGGGGTTGACTCATGAGTGGAGAGTCAAAGCTCGAAGCTTGATTTCTATGGCTTGTGGAGAAGACTCACTTCATTTGAAGGAGTTTATTGAGAGTGAAAAGCCTCAATCAATGGAGGGGGCCGTCAGTTTGATGGAAAGGTTGGGAGCCGTGTTTAATGCCGTCAGAGATGACTACGAAGGCGGATATCTCACTTCTTTCAAATCATTGGTTCAGGCTGATGTGTTCGATAATGAGCTGGAACAGGCAAGTGGGTTGCTGAGCAGCGGCTATCATGTTGCTGCTGCTGTGATTGCTAGAACAGTTTTAGAGACTGCAGTTGCAGACCTTTGTGAGCGGCAAGACCCGAAGATACCTCGTCAGAAATTGGCAAAGATGAATGATGACCTAGCGAAGGCCGGTGTCTATAGCTCGTTAAAGCAAAAGAAGATTTTGGCCCTGTCCGCCGTTGGCAATAGCGCGGCTCATGGCAAACACGATGAATTTTCTGCGGCAGATGTGAAAAGCATGATATCGGATATCCGCGATCTTATTGATGGTTGGCTGTCGGAGTAGCCTGGAGAGGCTCAAGTCTATTAGCTCAGACTGATACAAACTGTTAAATTCATTAACGCCGTCATGACCCGCTACCGGCCAGTAGCGGTCGCCCACATGAGCCAAATCGACGAAATTTGACGGAGATCTAAAAAATCGTCGTGAAACAATTTTTTGTAAATATATGAGGGTTCGATATGGCAACTAAACAGCTCGTCAATTTGGACGCATTAATACCACGAGATGACGTTGAGGGAAAAAAACCAAAGGTCAGTAAGAGCGTGATTCAGGTTACGGAGCTTGCCAAGGGGAAGCATTTTTATGGCTTGCTGCGTAAACCATTATTTCAACGTGAAACCAATGATTGGGACGTTGACAATGTCGTTTCCCTGATCCGTAGTTTTCGAAATGGGCATCTTATTCCTGCTGTCATTTTATGGTCCGCCGATGGATCGACTTTTGTGATCGACGGCGCACACCGTTTGAGTGTTTTTGTTGCTTGGGTGAATGATGATTATGGTGATGGTGAAATCTCTCAGATCTTCTTTAATCATACGATCCCAAAAGCTCAAGCCGCCGCAGCTAAAAAATGCCGAGATTTAATTAAGAGGTTGGGGTTGGAGTACGCAGAGCTTCAGAAGTTGACCTTCATAGCATCTCGTACACCAGAGCAATTAAACTGGAGTTCCAATATCGCTGAGCCGATTGAAACGCAATGGGTCGTGGGTGATGCCGAAGTTGCGTTACAGTCTTTTTTGGATATTAATCAACGTTCGGTAGGAATTGATCTTACCGAAAAATACATGATTGTTGAGCGTAAGGCACCGACGATTGTCGCCGCCCGTGCGCTGGTGAGTGCCGGTCGCGGACATGCCTACTGGGGGAGTTTCACTCCCGATAATATCGCTGAGATCGAGAAAATTGCAACGAACATTTACGATGCCATATTTGAGCCAGAAGATGCGCAACCACATATTGACCCAGAACTTCAGCCTGCAGGTATGGCTCAGACTGCAAATGGACTACGTCTAGCGGTCGAATTGGTAAACGTCATCACCGGGACAAAATCGGGTGCTGAGGGAATGGTGGGCGACACCAATGGTGGAGGCACCCTACGTGTCCTTCGCAAAGTCTGGAGTGTCATCAAGCACGTCGCAGGGAACGAATCGTCATCACTCAGCCTTCACCCGGCAGTCTATTTCTGGGGAACCACTGGCAATCATCGTCCTAGCATGTTCCTCGGCGTTGTCTCTTTCATTCAGGAGATTATTCAGAATAAGGAGTTGAATAAATTTACCCTTCATCGAGCTCAGCTGGAAGAGATTTTGATCGGAAAGAATGCTCCCGGACAGCAAATATTAAGTCGCTACGGCGGGTGGAAACGAAGCATAGAACCGATACGGGAATTGCTCCGATCAATTTTTGACGGCTTGGCAAACGGTGAGACGGAAGAGGCAATCGTCAAGAAAATCTCTGTATTAGCACAAGGGGCTTCCAACGACGATAGTGTAAAGGATAAATGGAAAGAAACCCGTAGTGCCATGCGAATCAAGAGCAGTCTGAAAAATGCTGAACGCTGTGCAATTTGCCAAGCCCGCCTGGTACTTATCCACGCAAGCAATGATCACATCAATCGTCGTACAGACGGTGGGCATTCTGGAGAGGTAAACGCACAACTAACTCACCATTATTGTAATCACGGATTCAAGGAGCATTATGCTCAACTTGGCAACCCAGTTCCGATTATCGCATCGCCCGCTATTCACGTTGCAAGCAAAATAAAGCAATGAATGTCGGAGTGTCCCTCAAGAAATTTGCTCTTAGGTCTTGTTTCATGGATGAGTAGATCTCGTACATCCGCAGTGTCGTTCGGGAAAAATCGAAGTACTGCGAATGTCCGAAAAGGGGCGGTTTCGTCCATTCCGGCGCTGTACTTCGCGTCAAGCTGGACCAGCAGCTTCGTACCCGAAGGCAACAACGCTCGGTCCCTGGCATGAAGCGATAGCCCCGATTCGAAAATAGGCGCCAAATTCCCACCATTTCGGGGCGAAGATTTAGCACGGAACCGATACGATCATCGCATCAAGTCCCAATGCAAGTATCCATCGGGAGGTGCACACCATGACTACCGCCTACGATTCAATCGGCCACATATCGCGGCTGGCGCCACGTGACCCGGCTGCCATGCCAGCGGACACGCACAGTGGCGACACGGTGGGCACGCGTGTCTGGCTGGACGAATTCGCCTGGCTGGAGACGCTGTTTAACGACACCGCCAACCGTTCGCCCAAGCTGCGCTATCCGGATCTGATCAGTGCCTGCGTGTCGCTGGTGTTCAACGCACCGATGCCCGAGCGGCGTATCTTCGCCTTCCTGCACACACGGCTGGTGCTGCGTGACCAGGATACTGCCCGCAGGCAGGAAGACATGTGGCGCGGCCAGTACCAGTTGCTGCTGGCGCTGCAAAAATCCGAGCAGAACCGCCATCCTCATCCGCAGTTCAAGCTGGATCATTTCACCACCGCGTGCGTGGCCTTGGCGATGGAGGAAGAAGGTGCGAAAGAAAAGCTGTTCGAGCAGGCGCGCCGCAACATCGCACGGCGCGCCGCGCCATATTCCACCTGACGCTCTCCCGCGCCCAAACGACGCGCACCTTGCTGTTCACCGCGCCTGGCTAACGCCGGCAAACCCGAAGCCACCTGGTTCCTCGCAAGAGCGCGAGGTCGAATCCATGTCGGGCTATGCCGCGAGGTGAACATGCGCATTCTCATTCATTCCATATTGCCGCTGTTTGTCATGCCGGGACTGGCAAACGCCTGCTGGGAACAAGCAGCTCGGCAACACAGCGTGCCTGCCGTCTTGCTGCAGGCGGTCGCCGACGCCGAATCCGGCATGAACCCGGCCGCCGTCAACAACAGTCATTTTCAACGCACCGGCACGGTCGACATCGGCTACATGCAGGTCAATTCGGACGCGCGCATGTTGCGCAACCTGGGCGTCACGCAGCGCGCGCTATTCGATCCGTGCACCAACATAGACGCCGGTGCCCGCATTCTCGCCGAGAAGATGGGGCGCTATGGGCGCACATGGGAAGCTGTCGGCGCCTACAACGCCTCGTGCGTCACCATGACCGCGGAGCAGTGCCTGCGCGTGCGTATGCGCTACGCATGGCGCGTGTACCGGTCGCTGATGCGGCGTGCAACGCCAGTGAGCGGGGAAACCGCCCGGCTGGCTAGCTCCGCCATCGTTTCCTCTGTGAGCGTGCGATGATGCGCCGCATTATGCTGGTGTCGGCGCTCATCGCCGCCGCAACAAGCGGGCCAATGCTGCTTGCCGGCTGCGCAGGCGCGGTGACGCATCCCGCCACCATGCCCGCGCGCGTAGAGCATTCGGTGACGCGCTTTCGCATCGCACAGTTCAATCAGGGCGGTGCCGGCTATTTCGCGCTCTGCCTTGAACCGGCATGCCCATTGGTGACGCCCAAGACGCCATCCGAGGCAACAGATCCTACAGCCCACATTGACATCGAGGCGAGAGCATCTTTCACGGGGACGCCCGCAGCCGTGCCCGACACGCTGGTGATCCAGTTCCCGAGTGGTTCCGCGGCGCTTGGTCCCGGCGAGGCGAGGGCGTTGTCCCAGCTATCCGGGGTGACGCGCGGGGCCGGACGGATCGCCATCGCCGGGCGGACAGACAGCACCGGCAGCGATGCGGTCAATCACCGCCTTGCATGGACCCGGGCGCGCGTCGTAGCCGACCACCTGCGCGACCAGCTAGGTGTGGCGCCCGGGCGCCTGTCATGGGAAGGGCGCGGCGCGTGCTGCTACGTGGGGGATAACCGCACCAGCATCGGACGCCAAGCCAACCGGCGCGCCGAAGTCACCTGGCATCCCGCTCTGGAGGCCCGGCCATGACCACAGCACATGTACTCAGCACAAAGCGGCCGAACGCGCTTCGCAGGCGCTGGACGCGGCCTCGCGGCAGACGCTTCGCGCGCGGACGCCAACGCCGCAGGGCCATGGTACGAGGTCCGCCTGGGCCAAGCCGGCTGCCAAGGGACGCGCATGGCGCCGCATCAAAGAGCGCGTCGAATGTGAATTTCAAGGAGGACTGAATGAGTACGTTGAACTCGTGGGCACCGATGCCCACATCCTGGCGCCTGCCGCGCAAAGGCATGAGTGCCGCCGCGCTGGTGGCGCTGATGCTACTGGGCCTGCTGGTCGCAGCGCCGGGCCAGGCGATCGACCTGGTTGCATTCTCCGGCCTGACCGGGCCACTGGTGTCCGCGCTGGCGCAGATGGCCGATCTGGCACCCGGCATCAAGGCGATGGTTGGTTTCATCGGCTTCGTGGTGGCACTGATCTCGCTGGCGGCGCTACGCAACTTCGGACCGGTGCTGTTCTATATCGGCCTGGCCATTTTCGCCGCCGTTGGCCTCGTCATTGCGGGCGCCATCATGGGCGCGGTCATCTAACAGAGCAGGGAGGACGGGATGCTTGCCGACACCTACATTCCACGCCGCTTGGACGATCAATGGAAGATCGGATTGTGGGACGTCGATGTGGCGGCGCCCGTCCTGTTCATGCTGTTCGTCGGCTACCTGGCCAACACGCTGTGGGGCTTTGCCGTGGCCTGCGCCATCGGCCTGTATTTCGCCCGCATGATGGCGCGCGCCAAGGCCGACAAGCATGCAGCCTATGCCTTGCACTGGCTGTATTGGTATTTGCCCACCAATCCCGTGAGTTCGATGCGCGCCACGCCGCCGTCGCACATCCGGCGCATGGTGGGCTAGGGAGGGAATATGGACAACACCCGGTACCAGGACGACCTGCGGGACCTGCGCGCGCGTATCCGTGCCCATCGGCTTGCCCTGGGCGTGTTGAGCCTGTGCCTGCTAATCACGCTCCTGATCACGTATTCGCTGGTGGGCGCGCAGCGCGTGGTGGTGACGCCGCCGCATGTGACCAAATCCTTCTGGGTATCGGGGGAACGGGTCGGCAGCGCTTACCTGGAGCAGATGGGCGGCTATGTCGCATGGCTGATGCTGGACCTGACACCCGCGTCGGCCGGCTGGAAGAAAGATGCCCTCTTGGCGTTTGTGGCGCCGGAAGACTATGAGGCGCTCAAGCTGCAAATGGAGCTGGAAGCCGAACGCCTGCGCAAGATGAACGGTAGCACCTACTTCCAGCTACAGCAACTCGAGCCCGACGAGGAGACGCAGACGGTGCTCATGACAGGGCGGCTGCGCACGCTCATCAACGGGCAGGAAACGTCGCTGCTGCAAAAACGCTTCCGCGCCAGCTTCCAGTTTCGCGGCGGGCGCACCCATCTGAAAACATTCAAGGGGGTCGGCAATGAACAATAAGCATTTGGTCATGCTGCTCGCACTGGCATGCTGGGCGGGCGGCGCCGGTGCCGCGCAGCCGCGCGAAGTGCGTGACGGTGAAACCATGGAGGCGGCGATCGCCGCCGATGCGCCGACCCGCATCCGGCTGGAAGGGCAGCGCATCGTCAACGTGGTGGGCAACATCCACTCCACCAGCAATTGCGACAGCGCGCCGCCGGCCGGCATCGCGTCACCGGTCACGGCGCCATTGGCGGCGCCCGCCGTCAACTCGCGCGGCGACGTCATCCTTAACTGCGACCTGGACAAGGGCGAAATCTATGTGCGCCCGGCTGCAACAAGCCATGTCGGCCAGGTCCGCCCGATCAGCCTGTTCGTGTCGTCGGCGCGCGCGACCTACACCCTGCTGCTGCGTCCCGCCCAGATGCCGGCCGACAGCCTCGTTTTGCGCGACCGGCGCAGCGAAGCGAGCGAACCGGCTGCAAAGGCTGCGCGGCCGCAGGCCACCAGCCATGTGCGCGGGTTGAAATCCATGTTGGTATCAATGGCGCAGGGGCGGCCAGCGGACGGCGTGCGCGCCCAGCAGCTGGATGTGGTGCAAGCGCTGTGGCGCGAGGCCGAGTTCCGGCTGATTCGGCGTCAGGAGGGACGGGCGCTGCAAGGCGAGACCTACCGCCTGCACAACACGAGCGCGGCGCCCATGGTGCTGGCCGAGCAGGAGTTCGATCAAGACGGCGTGCTGGCGGTCGCCATCGAGCAGCACAACCTCCAGCCGGGCGCCACGACCCTGGTGCACGTGATCCGGCAACAGGAGGGCACGCCATGAAGCTGCGTGAAAAATGGCGCACCGCCACGGGTCGCCTGAGTACCCGGCAGCGGCAGTATCTGATGGCGGCCGGTATCGTGGCCGGCGGCATCGGCACGCTCTGGTTGGTGTTGACGCTCGCCGGCAGCGACAAGAGCAAGGCGGCGCCGCGCGCGGACCGCGCCAAGGAAAAAGTCGTGGTCAAGCCCGAGCAGGAGGGCGTCACGCCGCTGCGCGTCGACCCGCTCGACCAGTGGGTGGGCACGGCCGGCAAGACCTTGGCGCAATACAAAGTGGACAAGGAGGCGCAGGACCGGTTCAACCTCGACCGCAAGGCGGGTGAGCAATCGCTGATGCAGCGCCTGGCCGACCTGGAACGCCGCCAGCAGGAACAAGGCCTGGGCGGTTCGACGGGCGCGGCGGCAGCGGCGCCGCAGGTGCCGGCGCCCGTCGCGGCATCCCCTGGTCCGGCGCCAGCTGCCATACCGGCCGCATCCCAGCGGCCTGCCACGCCTCCGCCGGACATGCCGGGGTTCCCGCCGGGTTCACCGGTGGCGCCCGTCGTGGCCACCGGTATGGGGCCAAGCGCCCAGACGGCGCTGGTCGAACCGCCGCCGGTACTGGTGCGGGTCACTCTGGCAGTGCCGGCCGCCACAGCAGGGAGGGCGGCAAACGGCGAGGCCGATACCCAGGATGCGCAAGGTGAGCGGGAGGCGGAGGAGGAGAAGGAGGGCGAGGGCGGCATGCTGGAGAGTTATTTGCCGGTCGGCTTCATCCGCGGCGAGACCTTGAGCGGCATTGCCGCCCCGACCGGCGGCCAGGCGCAGGCCAACCCGCTGCCGGTATTGATCCGGCTGCTGGACAACGCCGTGTTGCCGAACCACTATCGCGGCGAAGTGAAGGAGTGCTTCGTCATCGCCTCCGGCTACGGCAGCATCAGCGCCTCGCGCGCCTATTTGCGCACGGTGAACCTGTCCTGTGTGCGCCGCGACGGCCGCGCCCTGGAGGTGAAGATCGATGGCAACGTCCACGGCGAGGACGGCATGCTGGGATTGCGCGGGCGCCTGGTGACCATGCAGGGCCAGATGCTGGCCAACGCGCTGCGCGCCGGCATCGTCAGCGGCATCGGCCAGGGCTTCGCCCAAGGCGGCGCGACTTACTCGGCAACGCCGTTCGGCACGCTCACCACCGGACCCGAGGGCATGGATGAACGCATGCGGCGCGGCGTCGCGGGCGGTGTCGGCCGCGCGCTGGACAACTTGGCAAATTACTACATCAAGCTGGCCGAGGAGACCTTCCCGGTCATCGAAGTGTTCGCCAAGCGGCAGGTGGACATTGTGCTGACCAAGGGCATTCGGCTGCCACGGCTGGGCAAGGAGGCGCGCGATGACAATACCGATTAAGTGGCTGCCGATCGTGCTGGCGGCGGCGCTGCAACCGGCCATGGCGGGCCGGGCGGAGGACGCGCTGCTGGCAAGCCTGCGCAAGGCCCATCCCGCGACCCGTTTCGACCGCGTGGCGCCGACCCCGGTTCCGGGCCTGTACGAGGTATGGATGGGCGATAACGTCGCCTATGTCAGCGGCGGGCATGTGCGCTACCTGGTGTTCGGCCACCTGTTCGACACCCGCCGGATGCGGGATGTGACGGCGTCCCGCAGGGCCGGCGGGATGGCCAGGCAGGCGAGCCCTGAGACCGTTGCAGGCGCATCGGATGGTGCAGTTGACATGCCGGCGATCGCGCTTGAAGACGCCATCACGCTGGTGCGCGGTACCGGTGCGCGGCGGCTGTTGGTGTTTACCGATCCGGCCTGCGCCTACTGCCGGCAGCTCGACGCCACATTGCGGCGCCTGCGCGACGTCACCGTCCTGCACTACCTCTTGCCTTTCCAGGGACGGCAACTGCCCGAGGCGATCTGGTGCGCCCAGGACCGCGACGCGGCGTACGCACGCGCCATGGCCGATGGCGCCATGCCAGCGGACCCCGCGTCCCCATGCGCCACCCCCTTGGAGCGCAATCTCGCGCTCGCGGCCCGACTGGGTGTGCAGGCCACGCCCACACTGGTGTTCGCCGACGGCAGGCGCGTCGCCGGGGCACTGGACAGCGACGACATCGAAGCCGGATTGGCGCGCGCCGCCGGCGGGACTGACAAGGCCGACAGCCTTGCAAGGAGCGCACATGGAACACATCGGCAGTAACAAGAACGTGGCACGCAAGCTGCGCGCGCTGGGCCTGCTGGGGCCACTGGCACTGGCCGGTTGCGGCAACCTGTCGGGCCTGGACGGCTCGCCCAAGTTGAGCTGCAAGGCGCCGGAAGGCGTGCACTGCGCCTCGGTGTCCGCCAACTACCATAACCGTTCTCCCGCAAGCCCCGATAGCGCACCGCGCCCTGAGGGCGCATCGGTCGCGCCGCTCGCGGCGCAGGCGTTGCAGAGCGCCGCGCCGCAGGGGCTGGACCCGGTCGCCATGCGCTCGCCGGTGCGGGTGCTGCGGCTGTGGATCAAGGCCTGGGAGGACAGCGACCGCGACCTGGTCGACCAGTCCTATGTCTATGTGCGGATCGACAATGGCCAGTGGCAGGTGGCGCATGCCCAGCGCGCCGCGCGCGAAGCCTACGCGCCGCTGCGCCCGCCGCCATCGCGGCCGCCCGGCCAGGCGGAAGCGACCGCCACACCGACGGCGGCCAGTGACGGCGCCGAGGTGGCGCGCGCCGCCGCAACCGCGCCACCGGCCGCCGGGCCGGCACGCCAACAGTGAGCCAGGGAGGACATCATGCTTGAGACAGCAAGCGGGCCAGCCCAGGGCGGCCCGCGCCACATCCTCGACTGGCTCGGCCTGCGCGCCGGCAACGATTCGCCCCCGGAGCAGTTCGCCTCCTGGCTGCCCTACGGCGCCTATATCCCCGACGTGCAGCTGTTCGTCAACCGCAACGGCTGCGTGGGCTTCGTGCTGGAAGTGCTGCCGCAGTGCGGCGCGGACGAACGCATGGTCGAGGTGCTGGTGAGCCTGTACGTCAACTGCCCGGTTGGCACCGGCATCCAGTTCCACCTGTTCGGCGCGCCCCACGTGCGCAACATCCTGCGCGAGTACGCCAACCTGCGGGTGGAGGATGCCGACCAGTACGAGCAGGGCAGCCGCTACGGCCGTCCCGCGCGCAACAGCAACCTGTACCGCGCGCTGGCGCGCCAGCGCGTGCAGCACCTGCTGGCCGGCACCATGCGCTCGCTCAGTGCGGCCCATCATTTCACCATGCGCGACTTCCGGCTGCTGGTCTCGGTGACCTTACCGGGCCACGGCGCGGACGAGCGGCGCCTGGGCACGCTGTGCGCGCTGCGCGATTCGATGTCGGTGACACTGGCCTCGGCCTCGTTGCCGAACCGGCAATGCGACGCGGACGGTTTGATTAACTGGTGCGCGCAGTTCACCAACCCGGACCGCATGGCGCGCACCGACCTGCCGCAGTTGCATTACGACGAGGGCCGCGAGATCCGCGACCAGATCGTCGACTTCGACACCATCCAGGATGCCGGGCCGGAAGGGCTGCGCCTGTCCAAGCTGGCCGGCGGCGCGTCGCTGGAAGCGCGTTTCCTGTCGATCAAGTCGTTCCCGCAGCGCTTCGCGCTGTGGCGCATGGGCAGTCTGATCGGCGACCTGATGCAGCCGCCGCTGCAGTACAGTGCGCCGTTCCTGCTGACCATGGGCGTGCACATCCTGGACCACGCGGAGACGCGCAGCGCCATTGCGTCAAACCATTTCCGCGCCAACCAGAACGCCGGCAGCAAGCTGGCCGACATCATGCCCGACGTCGAGCAAAAGCGCGAGGACTGGAAGGCGGCCGCCAACGCCGCGGACGCGGGCGGGCGCCTGGTGTCGATGTACCACCAGCTGGCCATCTTTACTTCGCCGGAGGACGCGCCGCAGGCGTGCGAGACCGCACGGGCGATCTGGCGCGCCAGCGGTTTTGAACTGAACGCCGATGTCTTCAAGCAGCGCCAGGCCCTGTTGGCCAGCCTGCCGATGACGCTCTCGCCGGCCTTTCACGGCGACCTGCGCAAGATGCGCCGTGTCACGCGCAAGACCACGGCCAACGCGATCCACCTGGCGCCCCTGATCGCTGAATGGCGCGGCACCAGCACGCCGACGCTGGTGCTGGCCGGGCGGCGCGGCCAAGTGACCACGCTCGACCTGTTCGACAACGACCTGGGCAACTTCAACGCCGCCGTGGTGGGCGCGCCCGGATCGGGCAAATC
This sequence comes from Massilia sp. Root351, assembly GCF_001425045.1. Classification (GTDB taxonomy): domain Bacteria; phylum Pseudomonadota; class Gammaproteobacteria; order Burkholderiales; family Burkholderiaceae_D; genus Rugamonas. Next base: position 553,512 of record NZ_LMDJ01000031.1, read on the forward strand.
GGTCTTCCTCAACGAACTGGCGTGGTCCTACCGCTCGGTGGGCGCCAAGGTCTGGATGATGGACCTGGGCCGTTCGTTCGAAAAACTGTGCCGCAAGGCCGACGGCGCCTACATCGAGTTCACCGCGCACAGCGACATCAACCTCAATCCCTTCTCTGCCATCAACGACATCTGCGACGACATGGACATGCTGGTGCCGGCGATCGCCAAGATGTGCTCAATGCAAAGCCGGCTGGAGGAGGTGCAGTACAAGGCGATCTCGGCGGTGCTGCTGCGCCAGTGGCAAAAATATGGGCGCGACATGACGATGACGGCCATGCGCGACGCGTTCAAGAGCGGCGCGATCCCCGATCTGGGCATTCGCGACGATCAGCGCATCCGGGATCTGGCCATCATGCTCAATCCCTATTCGAAGGATGGCCAGTACGCCCGCTTCTTCGAGGGCAGGAACAACGTCGATTTTACCAACGACTTCGTCGTGATCGAGAACGAGGAATTGAAGCGCCGCCCGGACCTGCACGCGGTGGTCAACATCCTGCTGATGTACCAGATCACCGGGGAGATGTACCTGACGCGCAACCGCAAGAAGCTGCTCGTCATGGATGAACTCAAGCAGCAGCTGGGCGAGATCGGCAGCGACGATCCGCTGAAAGCGGCCGTGGTCGAGGAGGCGGCGCGCCGGGCGCGCAAGTACGGCGGCGCGCTGGTGACCGCCACCCAGGGTGCGGACGACTACTACGGCTCGGCGCAGATGGAAGCGGCGTTCAATTGCTCGGACTGGGTGTTCCTGCTGCGCCAGAAGCCCGAGTCGATTGAACTGCTGGACCGGAAGGGGCGCTTGCTGATGGACGCGGCCAAGAAACGGCTGCTGAACTCCCTGCGCACCGAGGCCGGCGCGTACGCGGAAATGTATGTCTCGTCGCCGGTCGGCGAGGGCGTGGCTCGCCTGGTGCTCGACCCCGCCACCCATCTGCTGTTTTCCAACAAGCTGGAGGACAACAAGCCGATCGACGCCTTGCGCGCGCAGGGCTACAGCATCGACGAGGCGATCACGCGCATCCTGGCCGAACGGGGGCACGTATGAAACCGGTATTGGCAAGCTTCCTGGCCGCCGTGCTGCTCAACGCTGCCGCGCTGGCCGGCTACCACCACTGGCTGGTCAAGCCCATCCCGGTGGTCGGCGTGGTCGACGCCTGGCAGGTGTACCGGGAGGAGCAGACGCGCTACTTACGGGCCATTTCGTCCAGCACCGACGCGCCGGCGCGCGACAAGGCGCAGGCCGCCGCCAACCAGTTTGTTGCCGCCTATCCGGCGCGCCTGGCCGAACTGCAGCGCGACTGCGCCTGCCTGGTGGTGGACCGTTCTGCCGTCGCGGCGTTGCCGGCCGGCGTGGCTGACCTGACGCCGCTCCTGCGCCAGCGGGTGCGGCCATGAAGGCGTGCCTGACGCGGCACCTGCGCCGGATGCGCGCCGACTGGCCGTGCTACGCGCTGTTGGCGGCGGTGTGGCTGCTGGCCTGCGTGCGGGTGCTGGTCGATCCCGTCCCGCGCCTGCCCATCCTGTTCAACGTCACGCCCAGCCTGCCTTACCTGGTGGCCGTGGTGGACTACCGCGCGCGCGGCGTGGCTAGGGGCGACTACGTGATCTTCTCGTTCCGGGGCGAGGCCGTGCGCCACGTGCCGGGCCTGCGCGGGCAGCCTTTCTTCAAGCGCGTCGCCGGCGTGGCCGGGGACCGCATCGAGGTGCGCGGGCGCGCGGTACTGATCAACGGCGTCGACGCCGGGCTGGCCAAGCGCTACGCCGTGGTGTCGCGCCTGGCGCTCGAACCCATCGCCGCGACGGTGATCCCGGCCGGCTACCTGTACATGCAGGGCGTGGATGCCGACAGCTTTGATTCGCGCTACCGCCTGTGCGGGCTGGTGGCCGAGCGCGATGTGCTGGCCGTGGTGCGGCCGCTGTTTTGAGGAGTGCGCGATGAGCATGCGACAGATGCGATGGCAGCTGCCGGCGGGACTGGCAGCTTGGGCGGCTGTGGCGGCAGTGGCGACCCCGGTCGCGCAGGCCGGTTCGCTGGGTGTGATCGGCCCGGTCTACCGCATCGCGGAGGAAGACCTGCTGGCCATGATCGAGCGCCGCCTGCGGGAGAAGGAAGCGAGCGGCGAGCTGGCGCAACTGCGCGGCCAAGCCGTCGAACGTGCCCGGCAGGGCGTGCTGCGCCCCGCGCCGCTGGGTTTGCCGGTGGCGCGCACGGCCCGCACCTACCACCACGATCCGAGCTATGTGCTGGAGCGCAACGTCGTCGACGCGTCGGGCAAGCTGCTGTTCCCGGCCGGCACCCGCGCCAATCCGCTCGACATTGTGCCGCTGACGCGCCGCCTGCTGTTTTTCGACGCCCGCGACGCGCGCCAGGTGGCGCTGGCGGCCGGCCTGGTCGGCCAGTATGCCGGCGCGGTGAAACCGGTGCTGACCGGGGGCTCCTACTTGGAGCTGATGCGGCGCTGGCGCGTGCCGGTCTACTACGACCAGCGCGGCCTGCTGGTGCGGCGCCTGGCCATCGGCCATGTGCCGGCGCTGGTGTCGCAGGAGGGCAACCGGCTGCGCATCGACGAACTGGTACCGCCCGAGACAGCGACAGCCAAGGAGGCGACGCCATGAATCTGCTCGCGCACTGCCTGGCCGGTTTCGCCCGTCGAACCGGTGGTGGGCGCCGCCCGTGGTCCGCCCGCGTGGCGGCCACCATCGCGCTGGCGGCGGCCTGCCACAGCCCGCCATCGCTGGCGGCCGGCATCTGCAACGGACGTTTCCCCAACCCGATCACGGACATCTGCTGGAGCTGCCTGATGCCGATCACCCTTGGCGGCGGCACGCTGGCCGACCTGGGCGGGCAGGGCGACATCCCGAACCCGGCCAATCCCCTGTGCTCCTGCGGCGTGAACCCGACCATCGGGCTGTCGATCGGGTTCTGGGAGCCGGTGCGCCACGTGGAGGTGGTGCGGCGCCCGTTTTGCCTGGTTTCCCTCGGCGGCGTCGACCTGAACCCCGGCATCGCGGCGCCCGACGCCGGCCGCACGGTGGACGCCAGCGGTGAGCAGAACAGTTTTTACCAGGCCCACTTCTATGCCAATCCGGTGCTGTACTGGCTGCAGGTGGTGGCGGACTTTCCGTGCCTGGAGCAGGGCGGATTCGACCTGGCCTATCTGACCGAGGTCGATCCGCTGTGGAACGACGACGAGCTGACCCTGATCCTCAACCCGGAGGCGGTGCTGTTCGCCAACCCGGTGGCGCAGGCCGCCTGCGCGGCCGATTGCGTCGCCGCCACCGCCGGCTTCGGCCGTCCCGAGCTGTTCTGGTGCGCCGGTTGCCAAGGGGCGCTATATCCGCTCGACGGCCACGTGCCATACCACCTGGGTGGCGTGCGCACCGCCGAGCTGTTGGCGCAGCGGCTGACAGCCAAGCTGCACCGCGAACTGGTGGCCTGGGGCCGCCATGGCGAGCGGGGCCTGTGCGGACCGTACTTCCTACCGGTGATGGACAAGCGCGCCTACAAGAGCCAACTGACCTACCCGATCGCCGCCACCGCCAAGGAGGCCGGGCGCTGCTGCCAGCCGTTCGGGCGCAGCACGGCGCTGTGGGGCGCCGCCAAGGAGTATCCCGTGCGCGGCGAGGATTTCGCGTTCATGCTGTTTAGAAAGGGGAACTGCTGTGTCGGATTCTGACTGCATCGTTTTCAATAGCGCGTGGCCCGCGCTGGGACTGCTTGCCGCGCTGTGTCTGGCCATGTCGGCCGGCCCGGTCGCCTCGGCCGAACCTGCCCCGACTGCCGCCACCCATCGCTTTGACCGGCTACCCCAGCCGCAGGCGGGTGCCGGGATCGATCTGGCGCAGGTGGCGCGCGGCTACGAGGCCGCAGGCGTGGGCACGGTGCCCGCGAACACGGGACCGCGCCTGCTGGTGTTCATCAGCCTGTCCATGCCGGAAGGGACGCTGCGCCGCTTGGCGGCCGATGCCCCGCGCGCCGGCGCCGTGCTGGTGCTGCGCGGCCTGCACGACGGATCCATGACGAAGACTGCCGCGCGCATCCGTCAGCTGACCGGCGGCACTCAAGCGGTCGTTCAGATCGATCCGAAGGCGTTCGCCCGCTTCGGGATCTCGCAGGTACCGGCCGTCGTGCTGGCGCGCGAGACTGCCGCAGCAAGCGGCTGCCAGGAGAACGGCTGCGCCGCGCCCGATGGCTACGTGGCAGTGGCGGGCGACGTGACGCTGGGCTATGCGCTGGACCACGTGGCGCGCAGCGCCCCGGCGTTCGCGGCAGAGGCGCGCCGGCTGCGTGCCAGGCTGGAGCCATGAACATGCGCCGCCTGACTGCCTGGCTGACCTTGTGCGCCCTCTTGACGGGGCAGGCGCGCCTGGCGCTCGCCCAGCAGGACGACCTGGCCGCCGCGCGCGCCGCCAATCTTGCGGCGCGCGGCGCGCTCAACGCCGCGTCGGCCGCCGCCGTGGTGCCGGGCTACACCAATACGGCGCCGCAGTCGGCGCTGTACGGCCAGGCCAACCTGGCGGGCCAAGCGCGTGCCCAGCTGGCGCAGTGCGCGCTGCATCCCGACCCGGCGGCGTGCGAGGCGGGCCGGCATGCGGTCGCGTCCGCCGCCACGCCGCGTCCAGCCTTGCCGCCCAGCGACGCTCAGGTAACCGGCGCGGCGGCCGTGGCGAGAAACCCGCTCGCCTCCGAAACGGCGCTGGCGGGCCTGTACGCGGGTTGCCCCGGACCGGGGCCGTGCCCGGCCAACACCTTCTGCCTGGGCGCGCAGTGCTTCGACACCGCCCAGGTACAAGATTCCGACTTCGCGCTGGCCATGAGCTACCTGGAGGCCGCGCGCGAGGCCGGCGTGTATCTCGATCCGGCCAGGCTGCGCGTGTTCGCCGGGGAGGACAACCGCTGCCGCGACCGGCTGCTGGCCAACTGCTGCCGCAGCAACCGCGCCGGGGCCGGGTACAGCAACGGCTCGCTGTTCGGCGTGGGCTCGCATCTGGTATTCGACGTGCTGATGAACGCGAACAACCGCAGCTTCATCACGGCCGGCATCAAGTCGATGCTGACCAGCTATGGTTTCAGCGGCACCTTCACCAGCTACGGCGTGACGGTGGCCGTGAACGGGGTGGCACTGCCGGCCGGCTCCGTGACCATTGCCGCCGGCGAGAGCATCGCGGTGGCGTTCACCCCCTGGTCGCTGGCCATTACCGTGGTGTTCGCTGTGGTGACCGCCATGATGTCCTGCAACGCCGAGGAGGGGCAACTGGCGATGAAGGAGGGCGCGCGCCTGTGCCGCAGCGTGGGCACCTGGTGCTCGCAATGCATCCGGGTCCTGGGGCGCTGCGTGCGCTGCATCGAGCGCACCACGTCCAAGTGCTGCTTCAACTCGGTGCTGGCGCGTCTCGTCAACGAACAGGGGCGGGCGCAGCTGGGCATGGGTTGGGGCGCGCCGCAGAACCCTGCCTGCGGCGGCATTTCCGTCGCGCAGCTGCAGGCACTGGATTTTTCCCGTTTTGATCTATCTGAATTCTATGCCTCGATCGCGCCGGCGCAGCCGAACGTCGAAGCGCTCAAGGGTGCGGCCGCCGCTAAGGCTCCGCAATGCTACGCGCGGGGTGGAAAATGCTGATGCCTCGCGATCTGGCTTGCGGCCTGGCCGCATTTGCGCTGCTGCCGGTCTGGGCGGAGGAAGGTCTGCCGCAAAGAGCCCCGGTGACGCAGTTCGCGCCGCTGCTGCGCGCCGCGCTCGACGCCCCAGGCGGGACGGCGCACGGCGTGCTCGCCGGTCTGGTGGCCGCCGCCTTCAAGCGCCAGTTCGGCACTGGCGGGGAGATCGACATCGACGTCTCGACCATCGTGCGCTACGCCCAGCCGGGTTGCGCCCGTCTGCGTGTCGACGTGTCGCAGGAAGGCGTGAAGCTGTCGGCTCAGGCGGCGCCGCAGCGGCAGCAGGTGCGCTTTGAACTGAATTACTGCAGCGACGGCCTGCCGCCACGCAGCCTGGCGACGGGGGCGGCGCGATGACACGGCCGACCCTTATAGGCGTGTGCCTGGCGCTGGCCGCCTCTTGCTGCGCCGCGCAGGTGCCCGATAGTGGCGAGCTGCCCGATGGCGAACGCGCCGGCCTGCCCGATCCGCGCACTGGCTGGCACTTCCATCTCGATCCGCCCGCGCCGCCCCGCAAGGTCGTGCCGCGCTTGCCGAGCGCCGGCGACGGAGAACAGGCCGCGCTGGCCAGGTTCCGGCAACTGCAAAAGGAAGTCGAGGAGCGCCGCGCGCTGGCGGTGATCCAGCCCACCGAGCCGAACGTGCGCCGTTACATGGAGTTGGAAGCGAAGGTGGTGCACAACGCCTCGCGGTTTGCCGACGTCGCCCAGCGCATCGCCTGGTCCCATCCCGAGCTCGATCCCGCGACGCAGGGCCGGCCGGTGAACGCCACCGCGCTCGAAGTGTTCGAGCAGGCGCGCATCCGCGAGCGCAATGCCGTGCTGGCGCAGGTGGCCAGGGAGCACGTGCTGATGTTCTTCTTCCGGGGCGATTGCGGCTACTGCCATGCGATGGCTCCGGTGCTGCGGGCTTTTTGCGACCGGCATGGCATGCGCCTGGTGCCGATCAGCGTGGACGGTGGCGCGCTGGCGGGATTCCCGCAGGCGCGCAGCGACAACGGCGCGGTGCGGGCGCTCAAGGTGCAGCAGGTGCCGGCGCTGTTCCTGGCCCAGCCGTTCTCGGGGCGCATCGAGCCGGTGGGCTTTGGTGTGCTGTCCGAAGCGCAGCTGGGCGAACGGATCGTCGCGCTGTTCGAGGGCCGGGATGGAAAGGGGACGCCGCCACCCGTGTATTGGGGCGATCAACGATAGGAGAAAGGCATGAGGAAATTTGCGAAATGGATTTGCACCGCGGCCGTGGCCGGTGCGCTGTGCGGCGGCGCCAGTGCCGGGGATCTGAACGCGGCCATCAACACCATGTTCAACGACCTGGGGGCGATCGGCAACTACACGGCGCCGGGCGCCTTCAAGGGGCAGGTCTTCAATACCTACAGTGGCGGCAGCCTGATGCTGCGCAACCAGAACCGGACGTATCAGCTGATGGCGATGGATTTCCCGGCGGTGAAGGCCGGCTGCGGCGGCATCGACATCTATGGCGGCTCGTTTTCGCACATCTCGGCGGCCGAGTTCAAGAACATGCTGAGAAATATCACCGCCGCGCTGCCGGGCGTCGCGTTCCAGCTCGCCGTCGATTCGGTTTCGCCGCTCCTGGGCGGGGTGACGAAGTGGACCAAGAACCTGGAAAGCATGCTGACGCAGGCGAACATCAGCACCTGCAACACCGCGAAATCGCTGGTCAGTTCGGCGATGGAGGCCACCGGCGTGAGCGGAGACCGGCTCTGTGAGGACCTGGCGGTGACGCTCGGGCTGGAATCCGATTATGCGGCGGCGAAAGTGCGCTGTCAGACGGCCAAGCCGTCAGTGCTCGCCACCGCGCGCGCGTCGTCCGATTCCCAGGTCCGGAACAAGGCGCCGTTTGTTGGGAATTTGACGTGGAAGGCTTTGAAGCTTGCCGGCACCAACCTGGGCGATCAGGAGAGAGAATTGATCATGAGTCTGGTGGGTACAGTGATCTTCTTCGAGGATGGTCGCGTACATGCACCGGTACCACCCACCATTACTTCGATCAATCGATTGCTGTATGGAAGCGCACTTGCCCCCGGGGGCAACGTCTTTCAAGAGATACTGCGCTGCAATAACTACACGGAGTGCGATGCAGTGACGGTACAGACCGATTACTCGCATACGCCATTCACGGTCAAGGTAGAGCATCTTATGCGCTCCATCGCAAACAAGATCCTTACCCGTAGCCCGATCGAAAACAACTCGCCCGAAATTGGCTTTGTAAACCAGACCACTGAGCCGGTCTATCGCATGCTGTCAGTTTCAACCTCCGTGCCCACTGCGGACATCACGGAGGACATGATCACTCGATTTCGAGAACTTATTGCTGCGGACTATGCGTATGTCTTCCTTGAAAAAAATCTGCGCCAAGGAATCTCGGCATTGGACAAGGATTACGTCCTAGATGCAGCGCAAGCATTGCGCGCGAAGGAACTGCGACAGCGCGCGCATGATTTGCTGGTACAAATATCCAGGGAAAAATCCCAGCTATATCAGCGAGTTGGATCGGTCAACGCGATCACGTCCAGCTTAGAGCAAATGGAACGCCAGATGCGAACCGCGATGCCCCAGCACGTGCTGGATATGCTCGGCCGTCGCGCGGCCTACATGCAATAGTGGTTCTTGGAGACATGCGATGTGGGAAGTGTACGCATACCAGAACAGTGACAGCCTATTCGGTGTCCTAAATGCAATCGCGGCGATTTGCGGCTCGGGATCGTATGCGAGCGCGCTAGGAGTCGTTGCATTTTGTGGCTTCTTTGCAGCGCTCGCAGCATATGCATTCGCACCTCAAAAGCTACAGGGCTGGTACTGGCTGGCATCGATTACGCTGGTCTTGTCGGTGCTGCTCGTTCCCAAAGTGACCGTCGGCATTGTGGACAAGACAGGTGGCAGTGCAGTCACGGTTGTCGATAACGTTCCCTTTGGGCTTGCCGTGTTCGGATCACTTTCGAGCAGGGTCGGAAATACATTGACCGAACTGTATGAGACGGCGATGCAGGTGCTGCCCGGTGCAGCTGGCCTCCCGAGCGAACTTGCTTACCAAAGGAATGGCTTGATGTTCGGGAATCGAATGATCCGCGAAACCAGTCGGATTGTATTTCAGAATCCAAGCTTCCGAACTGACCTGATCAACTTCATCAATAACTGCACCATATATGACCTAGCCTCAGGGAACTTGTCGCCTGAGGTATTCGCGACGTCGGGTGATATTTGGCCCTTGATGGCTACGCCGAATCCCGCCAGGTTCACGCCGATATCGGACGGGGTTGGCGGAATGACTGTTGCGCCATGCACCGACGCCTATACCAATTTGAACAACAGGCTGCCGGTCCAACTGGACCGCGTAAAAGCAGTGCTGTCGACTCGGATGAACCCGACTCTATCGGGACCTGCAGCCGCAGCAGTGATCGCAGGCCAGATTCAGCAGGCCTACATCAAAAATGGGATCGCGGACGCCGCCTCGACTGCGGCGGATATCATCCGCCAGAATGCCTTGATCAATGCGGTGAACGATGCGTCCCTCCTGGCGGGACAGAAGATCAACGACCCCGCATCGATGCTGCTTGCGGTTGGACGTGCGCAAGCGGTGGCACAGACGAATGCGGCATGGATCAATAATGGCAAGGTGGCGGAACAGGCGTTGCCGGTCATCCGCAATACGGTGGAAGCTTTAGCTTACGCGATCTTCACGATCGTGATCCTTCTACTTATGCTTACGAGCGGACGAGAGACCGCGGTGGCTCTGAAGAATTACGTTTCGCTGCTAATCTGGATCCAGTTGTGGCCGCCGTTGTATGCGATCCTTAATTACATGGCGATGGTGTACGCCGCCAAGGACTTGGCCGCTGCCGCGAGTGTTGGTGGTGGCGCCAGTTCGCTGTCGTTGCTGACAGCCCCGTCCATCTATTCAAACGCCGTCTCTGGAGAAGCCGTGGTCGGCTATATGACCATGAGCATTCCGCTGATTGCGTGGGTCGCGCTGAAGCGGATGGAAACGCTGGGAAGTGCACTGGTAGCTGGCGCGCATTCGCTTCAGTCCATGCTGACTTCGACGTCATCTGCCGCAGCAACTGGCAACGTGTCGATGGGGAATACCAGCATGGATCAGGTCAGCCTTGCACCGGCGCGTTCCTCGGCATTTTTCCGAAGCCAGCAGAACGACTTTACCGGCAACACTTATACATCGAACATGTTGAGTGGTTTGACCGCCGCCAAGGCGTTAGCGAACGAAGGCCCGGTGTCGCGGGTGGTGGATACAAAGATATCGCAGCAGCACGTGGAAGCATCATCAAAGTCCGTTGCCGCAGCGAGGACGGAATCCTTGTCGGCGTCGAAGGAGAAGGCTGCGGCCTTGAGTGATGCGTTGGTAAATGCTGCCGCGCAGTCGACATCCCATACTCGGACGGATGGCACTTCAACATCGAGCAGCGAGAGCATTGGGGAGAAGATCGGAGAACTGATGCAAATTGCCAGGTCTGTCGCGGCCACCACCGGCGCTAGTGAACAGCAGGTTGCATCGGTGGCTTTTGGTGGATCTTCCTATATCGGTGTCGGCTTGCCTGGAGCGTTAAGGCAGCTTTCACCTGTCGATGTACATGCGCAGATCCAAGGTAGGGGAGGGAAGGAATATTCGGCCGCGATACAGAAACAGGACCAACGCATCGATAATTCGCTGAGCAGTGAGGATAAGGCCAAATTTAAAGCATTTGCGGATACGGTTTCGAAGAACACTGGATCGATTTCGGCGGTACTGAGCGACCATCGAAGTGGTAAGGAGATTGCTGCTCGGTTGACGGAGACTGTTTCACATAGTGAACGCGCGGACGCAAACCTGCGCAGGCAGTTGGACTTCTCGGCAAGCCTTGTGTCAGCGCTTCAACGCGGTGAATCAATCAGCAAAGACTTGGCCAAGGACCCCAGCAACATCGCGCTATTTGAGCAGTTGCTTCGGTCTGAACACAATGGCAGTGCCGCTGAATTGGTCAAGATGGAAGCCTTCCTTGGAGGTATCACCCGCGTGCCGATGCCAGTGTCTAAAGCGAGTCGGCTCCCCTCATCGTTCGACGAGGTGCGCGACGACTACCTGAATGCAAAAAGGGAGAATGAGGGCTCGCAAAGTGTCGATAAGTCGATAGATTCGTATCAAAGTCGCGTCCGGGGGCGTTCAGATGCCGAAAGCGCTACGCACGCTGGAAAAACTCCAACGAAGATGAGTAGCCCGCTGCGACAGGAAATCGCTCAGAAGGAAAGCGAGCTGACGCAGCGGATGAGGCAACAGCAGAATCAGCTCGAGTCAGAACGAGTTACGAGGACCGATCGAAACCATGTCACCACTGATCGCTCGCTGCTGGAAAAGGCGAACGAACAGGTTAAGGACGATCCAGATATCGTAGCGAAAAAGCTGAAGGAAATGATGGACAAGATCGAGCGCAACTGGAAATAGCGAGCTATCGTCGGTTTGGGTATTCGCTTTCTATTCGCAGATCGCCACGGGAATCGAATCCTGCAAGGGAGTCATCGGCGTAATAGGGGCCGTCACCTTGAGCATAACGTGAAAGTAATGGGCGTAGTAGCCAGACCAGTATCGAAAGCGCGCCGTAAAGGGAGACTAGCACCGCTGCGACGACACAACCAGCTAGGATAGGACGCGTCGCGAGCCCAGTCTCAACCATTGCCCAGCCACACAGCAACCCTGCACTTGAAATTAGAAAAATGTGTTTTAGCATGAGCGTGGTACTCCTAAATCAGAGGTGAAAAATGACCATCCTGCTGCCGGCGCTGTTCGTGGCCATGCTGCTTCCCTGCACTGACGTCCTTGCGGTTTCCTTGGCGGGACGCCCCACGGATGATGGCGTTTGCGATCTAAGCCCCATGACTACCTACCGTCTGACCCGAAAGGTATTTGTGCCTGCGGGAACCAGCGGACTTCCTGACATTTACGCGCGTTTGGCGCTGCAGTACGTTACTGTTGAGTGCAAAAATGGACAGGTACTACTTCTGCATTCAGACTTGGGGAATTCAGAAGACGAGGACACGTTTCGCAAAGTGGTAGCCGAGTTGTGTAGCCCCGCCGAGATCGCTCGTGAATCCTCTGCCACGGTCGAATATCCATACGCATTTCAGGTTAAGTGCAAGCTGTCGAAAATTCAAGAGGCCAAGCAACGCCTAGCCGCAGCGGATCGCATTCAGACTGTTGATGAAATGATCCAGGAGCGGGCGCCGGTTCAACGCCGCGCTGAGACCGATGGGAACGCTCCAAAGTCCAAGGAGTGCAGCCAGAAGATCGGTCTTGGGCAGATTCTGCTCGGGTTCGGAGGAAATTGCAGATAGAGTGCGGAGGAAGAGATGGCTATTGAAAAGGATGCGGCGCCGATCGCGCCGCAGGAGGTCGTGTTGCAGTTGCTCGTGGATCTGCAAGCCCAGCAACTTGCCATTCGAGAGGAGCAGCGCCAGAGCGCCCGGGAGCGCAAGTCCGAGCGCCGATGGAGTATCGGAATTAAAGCCTTGTTGGTGCTGGCCCCAATTGCCGCCGGCGCGATGTTCCTGGTGAACGCCTCAGGCTATTCCTTCGGCCCGCTCCGCGATGTCGTCGGGGTCGTGCGCATCCAGGGCGAGATAGCCCAGGGCACGTTGGCCTCTGCGGACAAGGTCATACCGGCGCTGGAGGACGCTTTTTCCAGCGCGCGCGTCAAGCACGTCGTGCTGGCCATCGACAGCCCTGGTGGCGCCCCTGCGGAGGCGGAGCGTATCACCCGCGCCATCTCGGTCCTGAGGCAAAAACATCCGAAGCCCGTCACTGCGATTATCGGCAACATGGGCGCTTCTGCCGCGTACATGACGGCGATGCATGCCGATCGCATCGTGGCCGGAAAATACAGCCTGGTCGGGTCGATCGGGGCCATCATCGCGCCATGGCAGCTGGACCAGGCGATCGCCCAGTTTCACGTCTCGCAGCGCGTCTACGCGTCAGGGAAATTGAAGGCCTTCCTGAATCCGTTTACGCCGGTGTCGGAGGCGTCCGACGCGAAGGCCCAGCAGCTGGTCAGTCATGTGGGGGCGATGTTCGTTAACGAACTTGTCGCGCAACGAGGGATGCGGTTAAAGGCTGGTATCGACTACGGGACCGGAGAGGTCTGGAGTGGAGAAGAGGCCAGGTCGCTTGGCCTGGTGGACGAGATCGGCAGCTTGGAGTCGCTGGTACGGACTGCACCGGACCTTAAACCGTTTCATTTTGGGCCGCAGGAATCGTCGATTGCGCGTTTTGCTTCCACTATAGGCCGAACAGCGGCAGCAACACTCGCAGGCGCATCTTTGCGTGACGCGGGGCAAAGCATTCGATAGCGATTCAACTGAACAAAAAATTGCTGCGCTACAGCGATTTCAGATTGTCCGAGAATGGGCCGTGCACCAGTGTTTTTAGGAATTCGACTATGCCTGACTTTGTGAATACATGCAGATGTGAGACAGCATAGGTGATTGAGCTGCTTCCGTACCAGTGTATTGAGTATTTCTCGCCGACAAAAATTTCGGCGGAGTTGATCTGGAGTGGATCATTGATTAGGTGGCCAGTTTCATCATAGTCAGCAACCCATAGTGTTTCATCCGATACGACCAAAATCGGGAAAACTGCAACGTTAGCTTGGTCTCTTCCGGGATACGGGCCTCTCTTGAGCGCATCCTGAATCAAGTCGTTCGCAGACGCTAGAGCCTGGCCCCACTTTTCAAAGACTTCCGAATCGTTGGACGTCAACGTACTCGGTTCGTTGCCGCTTCCTCGTTTTCTGCCGACTTGTGCAGTCGATTTGCCGACGCTGAGCAAAGCCGGGTAGAGTGAACGCCCTTCGACAAACCTTAACACTTGTGGGTACCCGCGCTTCAATCCATCCATGGAGCTAGGATCGTCCTGGGTGTTAGGGCGGATGATTACTTCGTTGAAAGATTCCTCAAGGGAGCGGGGTATTCGACTAACAAGGAGCGGAAAATGAGGCTTTAAGCATTTGCATTCAATGGCTAGCTCGATTCGAACGTTGTCGGTGAGCGAAATCCCAGCACGCACGTCGAATTGCCTAGAAATTCCTGTAACTCGATCTGAGTATGAGCCGCCGTGCACGGCCTGGTATCCCTCTTCAAGGGCACTTCTATATACGAACAATTCCAGTGCGAAGTCGTCCTGATTATGAACAAACTCGAGTAAGTCATCTTTCTTTATCGGAGTTGTTACGAAACTCGTTGCCATGAACGCTCCTCGGAAATTGCCAAAGTGGTTACGATGAATCTTATCACCGGTCTACCTCCACCGCTTATCCTAACCAATAGATGGCCCGAAAAGCTCAACGCTGGCTGTTGCATGAACTGGATCCCCGTTGTCGATGGGCTGTTCTTGCTCTGCCACATTCCTCGATGTAGTTGCGACAGGCGCCTGCATCATTAGGCCCGCATGGGCGAGCGTCCGCAGACGGTTCACGCGCTTTGCGCCCTTGCTGAATCGGGCCAGCTCGTCATAGAGTGGCGGATTATCGGCGCGATCCAGTTCAAAATTGATGCGCAGGCCCTTACTCATGGCAACTGCTCCCAGCGTCGTTGATGTTAGCGGATAGGTTGGCGCCGGTCCCTCCGCTAACCAAGGCGCGCGCCAGTTCCATTCCTGCTTGCTGGAATCCCTTCACGTTCGCGAAGATGGGGTCCTTCAACTCGTGGATGGCATGGTTCGGAAAAGCAGCCTTGAGAGCTGCTCTGTAAAAGAACGCGCCGCCGCCGACCAGGATGATGTTCCTGATGTCGCTCGCATCGCCGACGTAATGCATCATCTCGGCCACTGCCTGTTCCGGAATCTTCTTGGCCAGCGGCAGGTGGCGCGCCAGGTCGTATTCCTTCTGGAAAACCACCGGCTTCTTTCCGGTGCGCAGCGCCGTATCGACGGTGTCATAGTCCCGGTAGTGCGAGCCGGTACTGCGGCTGATGCCTTCGATCATCGTGTGCAGCACGTCGTGCATGCCGCGCGGGACCGAGTGGCTGCGCTTGTCGATCTGCTGCATGCCTTGCGTAACCAGCCAGTCGAAGGTGCGGCGGCCAGGATCGACGATCAGGCTGCGTTCTTTGCGCAGCTGCGCCACCTTGCTTTGCGTCAGGCCGTAGTGCATCAGTGCGCCAGCGGGCTGGGCAATGGCCTTCGCGCGCATCACGCTGACGCGCCGGCCCTTGCCCAGCTCGTGCTCGCCAGTGAGGCGGCGCTCCAAGGCGGTGACCAGCGACTTGAGCTTGTACGTGGCGACTGGCAGGCCCACCACCAGCAGGTCGATGCGCTCCAGTTGCATGTAATGCAGCGCCCCCAGCAGCAGCGCCAGGTACTCGGATGTTTCGCAATAGCGGTCGTGCTGCAGGACGTTGGCGTTGAACACATCGGCCGCGAGGTGGACATCGGGGCCAACCTCGTACACCAGGCCGCCGGCGGGGATGCCGATGGTTTTCCTTCGCGCGCCCCATGCTTCGGGTTCGAGTCCAGTTTCCGATGGATGGGCTTGGGAAGGGAACATGTCGCAGCGCAGCTCGCCGTTCTTAATGCCGCTGATGAACTTGGTGTTGCCGCGTCCGACATCGACCGCCCTCACGATGGGTTCCATGGTGCGTGCTCCCTCCTGGTTGAACAGAGACAGCATATGCGGAAGGCGCGCGGTGATCCAGGTGAAAAGCCTCGTCTTGAGGCAGCATTTCGACTTTTGCTACTGCTGCAGTACGGTTCCGGAACTGCCCGGTCAGTCGGGCTCCTTGGGTTCGCCGTCGCGGCGCGGAGGTGCGCTGCTACAGTCCGGGTCGGCCAGTTCTAGGTTTGCGGAGGTGCGCGGGCGTGGCCGAGCTTGGCGCGCGAATCCGGTCCGTTGCTTCAGCAGATTTACAATCAGAGGAGTTCGCAGGCCCCGGCATCTCATAGCGGAGCAAGGCCCCGTTTCGTCACCTACAAAATATTTCACGCATCAATCCACAATTTTTCGCGCCCGCCGCGCACCTTGACATCGCCCCGTTTGCCTCCTATTCTGCCAGCACTGCTGGACCCGCTTCCATGAACATCGTGTTCTCAATGCGGCGCAGGCCTGCGATACAGCCCGTTGCGGTCGTTACCCGTCTCCAGTTCGGCGATGCCGATACTCCATTGTGCCTCGATGCACAGATTGCGCCAGCAGCGCCGTCGGCGACCGCCGCGACCCTGGTGCACTTTCCTTCCGATCTTTCTTTGAGCACGCGGGCATCCATGCCCTGAACGCGTGGCCAGGCACTACGCCTGCCCGCGCCGCACGCCGCCATGGCGTGCCGAATCGCACCGGCAAGTCCGGTGGCAGGGGAACGGCGACGCCGTCTCTCCGGATTTTTCAATACGTCCCTCAGCTCGTACGGCCACCGCGCAGGCGGTGCCGCGTTGTGACGGCGCCATCCGAAGCGTCGAACAGCGTGGTACGTACGGCAGCACGAAGCGGCCTGGTGGTAGGGCCGGGGATAACCGTGCGAGGAGGCGACACGTGTTTTGCGCGGCGATGGCCGCCACGTGATGTCCTTGCCGCGCCCAGCGTGGCACCGTCCGCCCAGGAGGCGGGGCGCGAGACAGAAGGCGAAATCCGCTGTCCGTGCACATGTTCATTTTTACGATACCGATCTATCCCACGCGCCGTGCCGGACCGGGACCGGCAGGCGGAGTTGCAGTTCCCGGCACTTGCCGCGCATGGCCCGCGCGGCAGGGTGGTTGGACAGGCCAGGTAGGGCGCCAGCCAGGCAGTGGCGGCGCCGTTGGATCGGGCAGGCAGCGCGCGGGCGAGCGTGCCGTCTTGGCGGGCGTTCGCCAGGCGGGCGCGCCCCGCGCGTAGGGAAGGGAGTCGCGTATGAGCCAATACCGGGACTGGCGGGAACAGCTGGCCGCCATCATTGACCAGCGCAACGAGATGCACGCGTTTCGCAACAAGGTGGTCTCGCACAACACGCGCGCGGCGCGCCGGCAGGCGCTGTTCCGCATGTTCGCGCTGCTGCGCCGGCTCGGCTACGCCACGGCGCCGGACAACCTCGGTGAGCGTCACGTCGCCGCCCTCGTGCGCTACTGGTGTGCCGGGCGGGACCAGGGCGTTGTGACACGCCCGCAGCCCTGCAGCGCGGCCTACATCCAGCAGCAGCTGTCCATCCTGCGCGTGTACGGCGGCTGGATCGGCAAGCCGGGCCTGGTGCGCGCGGCCGAGGCCTATGCGGACGATCCTGCGACTGTGGCACGCTGCTACCCGGCCGCGCGCGACCGCAGCTGGGACGGCAACGGCGTCGACACGCAGGCGCTGATCGACCAGGTCGCGGCGCTCGACCGCCACGTCGGCGTCCAGCTGCGCCTGATGCTGGCCTTCGGCATGCGGCGCAAGGAAGCGGTGATGTTCTGGCCGCACTTGGCCGAGGTGCCGTCCTACGCGCTTCCTGGCGGGCTTCCGGCGGCCGAGCGCTGGGTCAGCTTCCTGCGCATCAAGCGTGGCACCAAGGGCGGCCACTTGCGCTACACGGCGGTGCGCAGCGAAGCGCAGCGGGCGGCGCTGGACGACGCCAGGGCGCTCGTGACGACGCGCCACGGCCATGTCGGCTGCCCGGGCCTGTCGCTCAAGCAGTCGCTGGACCGCTTCTCCAACGTGGTGCGCGGCGCCGGCATGACGCGCAAGGCGCTGGGTGTGACCGCGCACGGCTTGCGCCACCAGTTCGCCAACGACTTGTACTTCGAGATCGCGCGGGTACGCTCGCCCGTGCGCGGCGGCGATCCGGCGCTCGACCCGGCCGTGCGGCGCGACGCCTACCGCCAGGTGGCCGAGCAGCTGGGTCACCACCGGCCGCAGATCAGTACCGCCTATCTGGGTTCGGTATGCAGGAGAGGAGGGAAGGACGATGCGTGATGAAGATTCGCGTAGGAACAGCGGGGGCCAGCGGCAGGGCGATTTTGGGTACCGGCGCGGATACCGGCAACGGCCGGTTGGCTGGGACGCGGCATGGGCGGCGCGCTTTCGCCGCTGGGGCGTGGCGCTCGGCAAGCTTGCGATCCGCTGCCTCTCCCGCTGGGTCAACGCGACCCGGCTGGCCTACCTGCCGGGCCACCAGCGCAATGTGCGCCAGTCGCGCCGCGTGCTGCGCACCGTGCGCGCGTTCAAGGAGCCGGGCGCGGCGGGCCGCACGCTGGCCTACCTGCGCGCGGTCGATCCGCTGGTGTTCGAAGAGGTGGTGCTGTCGGCGCTGGAAGACGCAGGCCTCTTGGTACTGCGCGGCACGCGCTATAGCGGCGACGGCGGCGTCGATGGCGCGGTGTGGCTGCCGGGGCAAGGGTGGCACGCGGTGCAGGCCAAGCGGTACCGGCATCACGTGTGCCTGGCGCACGTGCGCGCTTTTGGCGACGTCATCTCGAGCGGAAACTACGATGGCGGGCTGTTCGTGCACACCGGTCGCAGCGGCGCGGCGTTGTATCCACAGATGGATGTTGCGCGGATCGGATTGCTGAGCGGGGACCGGTTGCTGCGCCTGGTGAGGCAGCGAATGCTCGATGACAGATCGCGCGGAATGAAGCCGCGATAGCGTGTCAGGTGCATGAGGCGCGAAGGCAACGCTAGCCAGCCGGGCAGCAGCGTCTTGCGCGCAGACTGTAAGTCAATGAAGGGCGGGGGCGGCCTTCGCGCGTAAAACGTAGCCCTCGCAAACAATCGTTGTATTTGTGCTCACTGTGATTTTTGGTGAGAATCTGACTTACTTTTAAGAGCAAACTGAATCGCCACGAGTTTGCTAGACACTTGCAAGCCGTTGGAAATACTGCCTTTGATCCGCTTGGGTCCACTAGACAGTTTTGAGGTTTAGTTTTCAGCGTTCAAACTGCTTTTTTTCGGCCCCAAATTGGCCATTCTCCGGGCGTAGTCCTGCGGTGTCAGCCCATTGAGAGACGCGTGAGGCCGACTCTCATTGTAGTCCAGTCGCCAGGCCTCGATGACCTGTTTTGCATCCGCCAAGGAAGTGAACCAGTGGGCGTTGAGGCATTCATCGCGCAACGACCCGTTGAACGATTCGATGAAGCTGTTGTCGGTCGGTTTGCCAGGGCGGCTGAAGTCGATCTTGCACTTGTTATGGTAGGCCCACAGGTCCAGCAAATGGCCAGAGAACTCGCTACCGTTGTCCACCCGTAGGTATGCTGGCGCAGCGCGATGCGCCACGAGCCGATTCAACGCTGCCACCACGTGTTCCCCGCGCAGACCCGCGCCCACCTCGATGGCCAAGGCTTCCCGGGTATAAATATCGAGGATGGTGAGCATGCGGAATTTGCTGCCATCGGCTAATTGGTCCGCCACGAAATCCATACACCAGGCGTGATTGGGATGGGTCACCGCGGGCCGCTGCTCGCGCGTGACGGCCATCTTGCGCCGCTTGTTGCGCCAGGCCCGCAACTGCAACTGTTCCAGACAATACCAACGATAGGTCTGGTTGACGCCCAGCTGCCAGCCTTCTCGCTTGAGCAGGATGTGCAGGCGCCGATAGCCCCAGCGGGTACGGACCTGGGCCAGCTCCTTCAGGCGCTGGCGCAACGCCAGCTTGGGATCTTTTCGGCTGTGCAGGTACTGTGTGCTGCGCACTTGCCGTATCAGCTTGCAGGCCCGCGCCAATGCCAGCCCGTAGTGGTCCATGATGTAGCGGACCACCTCACGCTTCAGCGCGGGCCGCCCCACTTTTTTGCGGCCACGTCTTGCAGAATCGCTTTGTCCAGACTGAGCTCGGCCACCAGCTTTTTCAGTCGCGCGTTCTCGTCTTGCAGTTGCTTGAGTTCCTTGACCTGCTCCGACTGCATGCCGCTGTACTGCTTTTTCCAGCGATAAAACGTCTGCTCCGATATGCCCAGTTGGCGCACGATGTCGCCCACCGCCATCCCCAGTTCCGCCTGCTTCAATACAGCAACGATCTGTTCCACAGAATAATGTTTCCGTTTCATGGCGCACCTCCTGTCGTTAGGATAAATCGCGCCGAAAAATTCACATCACTTTCTGTCTAATTTTTCCACAGCAGATCACTCCTTGCCACGGTGATGGATGACCTGCATGTCTTCAGATGGACTAACGTGCCTATCGGGACGTATACGGTGACTGCGGTTGCGACCGACAACCGGGGAGCGACGGTCACTTCGGCGCCGTGGACCGTCCGCGTGGCGGCAAATGTTCCGCCGAACATTAGCATTGCGTCGCCCGTAAACAATGTTCCGGTGGTCGTGTCTGGCAACGCGGGCACCGTGGTGTTGAAGGCCGATACCAGCGACGAAGTCGGTCACGTCAACCAGGTTCAGTACTACAGCAATGGCGTACTTCTCTACAAGAGCTTTACCAGGGGGTCTTGGCTCGTCAATTGGAACAATGCGCCGGTTGGCACCTATACGATCACAGCCAAGGCGATTGACCATAATGGGGCATCGACCATGTCGGCGCCAGTGACGTTGATCGTTACGAGCAATGCGCCGCCAACTGTCTCGATGACGGCAACGCCGACCGTTGCGACGGCCCCAGGAACGATTGCCTTGAGCGCCGTCGCGAGCGACAGCGATGGCAGCGTTTCCAAGGTAGAGTTCTTCAACGGCACAGCCTTGCTGGCGACGGTGATCCAGGCGCCGTTCGCCTACACGTGGTCGAACGTGGCTGCTGGCAGCTATAGCCTTACCGCGCGCGCCACCGATAACGTGGGCAGTGCGACGACGACGCAGCCAAGCGTCGTCACGATTGCAACCGGTGCTCCGCAGCTCTACTATGTGTATGCAGACCAGGTCAACACTGCACGTGAAGTTACGAACTCGGCTGGTGTGCCTGTGTGGCGCGCCGATACTGATGAACCGTTCGGTGCGAATATGCCAAATGAGAATCCATCGGGCCTGGGCACGTTTTCCTATAATCTGCGTTTCCCAGGTCAGTATTATGACCAAGAGAGCAACCTCTACTACAATTACTTTAGAGACTACGATCCGCAGATAGGGCGGTACATCGAAAGCGATCCAATAGGTCTGCGCGGTGGAATTAATACCTATAGCTATGTTGAAGGCAATCCTCTTAGAAGGAGTGACCGTTTTGGTCTATTTGGTCCCGCCGAGCATCGTTGGATTACAGCGGAAGCTATGAATAGTGCGGAGAAGTGTAAGGATGGCCCATCTCTTCCGAATGATCTCCCCAGTTTGGTTTCTGGCGTTGATCGTTGGCCTCATAGCCAAGAGCCAGAAAATTCCTATTGGCATGCCATGAGCGATGGCACCAGCGACCAAACACCGCAACAGGCAGAAGATTTATACAGCAACTATGTGAACGAAAATATCGCATCTGGTACACCAGAAGGCCTTGCCAGAGCTTTACATGCGGTACAAGATAGTGCAGCATCCGGCCACAGAGGATTTCAACCTTGGGCTGGTGGAATCCCTAGCCCCCGTCATCTAAGAGGGGATGTACTACCATCCTTGTCGTCACTTGACCTAGCAATTAAGAAGTCGAAAGATGTTATTGATCGTTATAATGAGCGATGCGGTTGCAAGAAAAGGTGAGGTGTATATGCGTGTCCGACTTATATCAACAGCCGTTCTTCTTCTTCTCCTTGGGTGCGGCTTTTCTACCTTGGTTCTGGCGTTTGGGGATTGTCAAAAATTACCTTCAAGCCGGGCGGCAGTTATTGAGGATCACGGCTATTTTTTCTTTATATATCCGCGAACGATAAGTACTAATTTTAGTGGTTGTCAGACTATGTGGGACGAAAACGGAAAGCAACTATTTGTGCTAACCTTCAAGCAAGGAAATTTGATTAGTTATGAATCAAACGATCCGTCAGGAAGGGAGGAAAATCAAACTTGTTTGTATAAGCATGGAAAGCTCGCGCAACATGGTTCAACTGATTGCCCCGACTATGGCGATGTAAAAAAGGGACTTCGATCATTACCACAAAGCGATGAGCCGATTGTTCCAGCAGAGAGGGACCCTCGCAAGTAGAGAATAAGTCCCGTAGGTTCGGCTAGTGTTTCTGAATTGGTGAGTTCGCCCTTCACTTGTGGGTGCGATCCAGAAGATCAAAGATGGATCCATAGGGGTATAGAATATTGCCAATGCATCGGATAAAAAAGATGAAATTCCAATTTCGAATGGTTTCTATCTTATGCATCGCGATCCCCGCAATCTCTGGGTGTTGGGGCAGTGATTGTAGTAATCTTGTTATCAAAGAGAGCGCCTCGCCGGATGGAAAAAGGGCTGCGGTTGTTTTCTCGCGAGATTGTGGAGCTACAACCGATAGTGTGCAGGCGGTTGAAATTCATGAGGCCGGTACAGTGTTTTCTGCGAACGACCCAAGTAAATACATTTTTACAATGCGTGGTGAGCACAAGATTGATATTCAGTGGCTCGCGAGCGACCATCTCAAGATTGACAGGCCACGAAATCGCGATGATATTTTTTACGAGAAGAAGGAATGGAAAGGTATAAGTATTACCTATACACCGGAATAGCGCTTCGCGGGCCGTCCTCCGTGATATTGATTATTCGCTTCGGAACCGGTTTACCAGCAGCCCTCTGGGAATGCGCCACGCCCCGTACATCATGCGGCACCACCCCCTCGAAAACTATCAGACTCAGCAAACCAAATGAACTGAACCGCGCGACCTGCTGGTAGCGTTTTCTGGCACGGTGGCATGGAGGAGTAGCGGGCAAAGTCGCCGGCAGCTTGGCCTACCTACGCGCGGTCGACCCGCTGGTGTTCGAGGAAGTGATGTCGGCGCTGGAAGACGCGGGCCTGCTGGTGCTGCGCGGCACGCGCTACAGCGGCGACGGCGGCGTCGATGGCGTGGTGTGGTTGCCAAGGCGCGGGTGGCGCGTGGTGCAGGCTAAGCGCTACCGGCACCACGTATGCCTGGCGCACGTGTGCGCGTTTGGGAACGTCATCTCGAGCGGAAACTACGATGGCAGGCTGTTCGTGCGCACCAGTCGCAGCGGGCCGGTGTTGTATCCGCAAATGGATGTCGCGCGTATCGGGCTGCTGAGCGGGGACCGGTTGCTGCGGCTGATGCGGGAACGGGATCTTGACGACCGATAACATCGGGCAATTAGGTGAACTATTTGAGCTTCCCAACCCGCATGAGTTCATGTTCTACTGCGCGCGAATCTTCGAACCGCGCGCTGTCATAGATCACGTAGAAGGAAGGAAACCCGTCGCCGACATCGATGGCGCAGGCAGTTACCTTCAAACTGGTGTACTGCGCCGGATGGTGTCTTTCGAAGATGCGTTGGTAGCGCTCTTCGGTCAGGCTGTTGTGGACGGGGCGGTTCAAATGAGGCTCGTCGTCTTCGGTGACGTAGCCACATTTCTTCAATCGGTCGTGCAGTACGGCGAATGCCGCGGGGTCATCGATAAAGCGTGTCGTGAAATGGTCGGTCATGATCGGTAAGTTGTCCGGGAGTTCGATGTCGGCCATATTTCGAGAGCCGGCCGCAGATTATATTGCAACGAAGCGTCGATTGGGCAAGGGCGCCTCTTCCGCTGGCAGAAGCGTATGCCTCGGACGTAACCGCCCTCACAGAAGCCGTCGGGGACTACTTTGGCTGCCGAGCGCACGTGTAAAAGGCGCCTCTTGATCTGGACGAGACAGATCACGCAGTCGATTGGCATTTTGAAGGCTCGGGGGTATTTAGTAGACTTGTGGCGATTCATACAGCCCCATCGCGCTTGATAGTCAGCCTGCCTCGCGTTGCGGCGCGACGAATGCAACACACTCTTCGAACGAACGCAAATCCATGTCGACGGCGGAGCGGGTGGCGGGCGCCGGCCCCGCCAGTTCATCGGCCGGTAGGTGGATGGCCGCCAGCAGGGCTTGCGGCAGCAGCGCGCGCAGTTCGGCGACGGCTTGCCCCCAGGCCTCCAGATCCTCCGGCAGCGGGCTGGGAATAAACACCGTGGATATCAGCCCGGCCTTGCCAGGGTCATGCTCGTGCCGGAGGTGTGGTACCAGGTGCGCAAGAAACTGGCCGACATCAACCACACCCTGCCGCAGGGCGTGCAGGGGCCGTTCTTCAACGATGAATTCGGCGACACCTTCGGCAATATGTACGCCCTCACCGGCGACGGCTTCGGCTACGCCGACCTGCGCAAGATGGCCGACGCGGCGCGCAATGAGTTCCTGCGCGTGGGCGACGTCAACAAGGTGGACCTGGTGGGCAAGCAGGAGGAGAAGATCTTCATCGAAATGTCGACCGCAAAACTGGCCTCGCTGGGCGTGGACCCGGCGCTGATCGCCACCATCCTGGCGCAGGCCAACACGGTGGCCGCGGCCGGCACCGTGCAGACGGCCGCCGAGCAGGTGCGCCTGACCGTGAGCGGCGAATTCGACTCGGTGGAAGGCATCCGCGCCATCGGCATCCGCGCCGGGCAGCGCACCTTCCGCTTGGGCGACATCGCCGAGGTGCGGCGCGGCTTCGCCGAGCCGGCGGTCATGCGCATGCGCTTCAATGGCCAGCCCGCGCTGGGCCTGGCGGTCAGCATGCGCAAGGGCGGCGACGTGATCCGCCTGGGTCGGCAGCTGGACGAAACGGTCAAACGCATCCAGGCCAGCCTGCCGGTCGGTGTGCAGATCCACGCCGTGAGCGACCAGCCGCGCGTGGTGGCGCACTCGGTGCATGAGTTCAAAAAGAGCCTGGCCGAAGCGGTGGCCATCGTGCTGGCGGTGAGCTTCTTCTCGCTCGGCGTGCGCAGCGGCCTGGTGGTGGCGCTGTGCATCCCGCTGGTGCTGGGCATGACCTTCCTCGCCATGTGGATCCTGGGCATCGACCTGCAGCGCATCTCCTTGGGCGCGCTGATCATCGCCCTGGGCCTGCTGGTGGACGACGCCATCATCGCGGTGGAAATGATGGCCCTCAAGCTGGAGCAGGGCTGGGACAAGACGCGCGCGGCCACCTATGCCTACACGGCCACCGCCTTCCCCATGCTGACCGGCACCCTGATTACGGCCGCCGGCTTCCTGCCGGTGGGCTTCGCCAAATCCGGCACCGGCGAGTACGTGTATTCGCTGTTCCAGGTGGTGGGCATCGCGCTGATCCTGTCGTGGGTGGTGGCGGTGCTGTTCACCCCCTACATCGGCTTCAAGCTGCTCAAGGAAGAGCCGCATGCCCACCACGACGAGAACGCCGTCTACCAGCGCGGCTTCTACCTCAAGTTCCGCAAGGTGGTGGACTGGTGTCTGCGCCGCCGCGGCTGGGTGATCGCCGCCACGCTGGCCGCTTTCGTCGGCTCGCTGCTGCTGTTCAAGGCGGTGCCGCAGCAGTTCTTCCCGTCCTCCGACCGTCCCGAACTGATGGTGGACCTGTGGATGCCCAAGGCCTCCACTTTCGAGGCCAGCGAGAACGAAGTGCGCGAACTGGAACGCCAGCTCAAGGCCGACCCGGACATCGAGGCCGTCACCAGCTTCATCGGCGAGGGCGCGCCGCGCTTCTACTTGCCGCTGGACGTGCAGACGCCCAACCTGAACCTGGGCGAGATGATGGTGATGACCAAGGGCGGCGAGGCGCGCGAGCGCGTCGTGGCCAAGCTGCGCAAGCTGCTCGACGAGCGCTTCGCCAATGTGCGCGGCCGTGTCAACCGGCTCGAGAACGGCCCGCCGGTCGGTTATCCGGTGCAGTTCCGCGTGTACGGCAACGACCCGGCCAAGGTGCGCGAGATCGCCACCAGGGTAAGCGCCGTCGTGCGCAGCGAGCCGCACGTGCGCGCCGTCAACGAGGACTGGGCCGAGCGCGTCAAGCGCGTGCGGGTGGACGTGGACCAGGACAAGGCCCGCGCGCTTGGCGTGAGTTCGGTGGAGATCAAGGCCGCGCTGCAGGCGTCGCTGTCGGGCACGCCGGTCACCCAGTACCGCGAAGACGACCAGTCGATCGCCGTGATGGCGCGCCTGGTGGCTGCCGAGCGCACCGACCTGAACAACCTGAAGGACGCCAAGATCTATCTGCGCGATGGCAAATTCGTGCCGGTGTCGCAGGTGGCGCGCCTGGCGCTGGACAGCGAGGAAAGCGAAATGTGGCGCCGCAACCGCATCCCGACCCTGACGGTGCGCGCCGACATCGCCGGCGCCCAGGCGCCGGACGTCACCAACGCCATCTGGCCCAAGCTGGAGGCGCTGAACAAGGAGCTGCCGATGGGCTACGGCATCGAGGCCGGCGGCGCGCTCGAGTCCAGCGCCAAGGCCCAGGCCTCGGTGTTCGCCGTGATGCCGGTCACCGTCATTGTAGTGCTGGTGCTGCTGATGCTGCAGCTGCAGGATATGAAGAAGATGGCGCTGGTGCTGCTGACCGCGCCGCTCGGCCTGATCGGCGTGGCGCTGGTGATGGCCGCCTTCCAGATCCCGTTCGGCTTCGTGGCCATGCTGGGCGTGATCGCGCTGGCCGGCATGATCATCCGCAATTCGGTGATCCTGGTGGTGCAGATCGACGAGGACGTATCCAACGGCACGCCGCTGTGGGACGCCATTGTGGAATCGGCGGTGCGCCGCCTGCGTCCCATAGTGCTGACCGCGCTGGCGGCCATCCTGGCCATGGTGCCGCTGACCCATTCGGTGTTCTGGGGGCCGATGGCCTGGGCCATCATGGGCGGCCTGGCCGTGGCAACCCTGTTTACCTTGTTTTTCCTGCCAGCCCTGTATGCGGCGTGCTATCGCGCCCAGCGTCCGGCTGCAGCTTGAGGAGTATGAAATGAAGATGACATTGAAAACCCTGCCTGCGGCCCTGGGCCTCGCCCGCAGCCTTGGCCTGCTGCTGGCGCTGCATGGCGGCGCGGTGCACGGCATGGGCATGGACGTGGCCGAGGCCTACCGCCAGGCCTTGCGCAACGACCCGGCCAGCCTGGCCGACGAACAGTCCCTGGCGGCGGGGCGCGAGAAATCGGTGCAGGGCGACGCCTTGCTGCGCCCGCGCGTCAACCTGCAACTGGGCGTAAACCGGCTGCACAACCGCCAGAGCGGCGATTCGTCCGCGCTGGCTGCGCTGCCGGGGGCCGGATCGGGCGCCGGCAGCGGCAGCCTGGACGGTCTCGGCAGCCTCGGTCGCGGCGGCAGCAGCACTGGCACCACGGCCCAGGCCAGCGTACAGCTGGTGCAGCCGGTGTACGACCTGGGCGCCAGGGCCAGCCGGCGCCAGCTGCACGAACAGACCACACTGGCGCAGACCCAGTTCACTGCCGCGCGCCAGCAACTGGCGCTGCGGGTGGCGCAAGCCTACTTCGGCGTACTGGTGGCCGAGGAAACCGTGCGCGTGGTGCAGGCCGAGCTGGCCGCCGTGCGCCAGCAGCGCGAGCGCGCCCAGGCCCGCTTCGACGTTGGCCAGGACCGTATCACTGACGTGCAGGAAGCGCAGGCGCGGCTGGACGCGGTCACCACCCGCGAAGTGTCGGCCCAGTCGGTGCTGGAGCTGCGCCGCGCGCAGTTCCGCGAAACCACGGGCACGCCGCCCAACCAGCTGGCGCCGCTGGCCGCGCGCTTCGTGCCGCGTCCGCCGCAGCCGGCCGCGCTGGCCGACTGGCAGGCGCGCGGCGCCGGCGGCAGCACGCTGGTGCTGGCGCGCCAGTCCGAACAGGCCATCGCCAACGCCGAGCTGTCCAGGCACAGCCTGGCCGGCCGTCCGACGCTGGACCTGGTGGCCAGCTATGGCGCCAAACAGCAGCGCGGCGGGCTCTCGCCGCTGGTGGCGCCGGACGGCGACCGTACCGCTTCGGTGGGCCTGATGCTGAACGTGCCGCTGTATGCCGGCGGCGCGCTCGACTCGCACCAGCGCGAGGCGGTGGCCCGCTTCGGCCAGGCCGAGCTGCAACTGGCGGCGGCGCAGCGCGACGTGCGCCTGCAGGTGCAGGAAGGCTACCTGGCCGTGACCACGGGGGTATCGCGCGTGGCGGCCCAGGAGCAGGCGCTGGCCTCGGCGCGCAGCGCGCTGGACGCCACCACGCGCGGCCGCGACGTCGGCACCCGCACCGCGCTGGACGTGCTGGACGCCCAGCAGCGCCTGTTCTCGGCCGAGCTGGACCTGGTGCAGGGCAGGGCCGACTACCTGCTGGGCCGCTTGCGCCTGGCGCAAGCAGTGGGCGAACTGGACGAAGACACCCTGCGCGGCCTCGGCCCTTGGCTGGAGCGCTAAAGCTCGTCCGCGGCGGCGCGGACATCGGCATTACTGGCGTCAGCCCGCAGCATCCGCCGGCGGCTGCGCCCACCGATCAAGGCGGTTTAGGAAGCAGGAGGCATCACATGAAGATGATCATCGAGCAGCTCGCGCAGCAGGCCCGCAGCGGGCGGGAGCCCGGCCGCCAGCGGGAACGCCAGAGCGAAGCGTTCCAGGCCGCCATCGATTTCTACCGGCTGGATGTCGGCCACGGCCCGCGGCCGGCCCGGCCGGTCCCGGTTGACGCCGGGGAGCCGGCGCCGCCCGTCATCCATCCGAACACATAACAAGAGAGCAGCATGCGACTCAATCTCCCCCTCTACGACAACGAGCACCAACTGGCCGATGGCAGGTACCTCGTCTCCAAGACGGACCTCAAGGGCCGGATCACCTACGTGAACCCGTATTTCATCGAAGTGAGCGGCTTCACGGAAGAAGAGCTGATCGGCGTGCCGCACAACCTGGTGCGCCATCCGGACATGCCGTCCGAAGCCTTCCACGATATGTGGCGCACGCTGCGTGCCGGCCTGCCGTGGAACGGCCTGGTGAAAAACCGCCGCAAGGATGGCGGCTATTACTGGGTCGAGGCCAGCGCCACGCCGCTGCGGGAGGGCGGCGTGGTGACGGGCTACCTGTCGGTGCGCTGCAAGCCGGCGCCCGGGGCGGCGGAAGCCGCAGAGCGGCTCTACCGCAGCATCCGGCGGGGCAATCCGGAGCGGCTGGCGCTGCGCCAGGGCCAAGTGCTGCGCACCGGCTTGGCCGGGCTGGCGGCGCGCGTGCTGGGTTCCTCGCTGCGCTGGCGCGTGGCCGGCGCGCTGGCGGCCATCGCCATGCTGTTTGCCGCCGTAGGCGTGGCCGGGCTGACGCAGCTCTGCGGGCGCCTGGGCGCCTTCTTCACCGCGGCCGGCGCGCTTGGCGTGGCCGCTATCGCACTGCTGGAGTTCACGGTGCGGCACGGCGTCGGCATCCCCATGCAAAGGGCGGTCGAGGCAGCGCGCGCCATCGCAGGCGGGGACCTGAGCGGCACTATCGCCACCGGCCGCCGCGACGACGTGGGCCAGATGCTGCGCGCCATGCAGCAGATGAACGTCAACTTGGTGGCCATGATGGGCGACGTGCGCGGCAACGTGGACACCATGGCTGCCGCCACGCGCGAGATCGCCGACGGCAATGCGGACCTGGCGATGCGCACCGAGCGGCAGGCCGCCGGCCTGGAGGACACTGCCTCCAGCATGGAGCAGCTGGCGCTGGCCGTGCGCCAGAACGCCGGCAACGCCCGGGTGGCCAGCCAGCTGGTGGGGCAGGCCACGGCGGTAGCCGCGCGCGGCGGCGAAGCCGTGGCGCGGGTGGGCGCGACGATGGCCGAGATCAGCAGGGCCGGCAAGCGCATCGAGGACATCATCAGCCTGATCGACGGCATCGCCTTCCAGACCAACCTGCTGGCCTTGAACGCCTCGGTGGAGGCGGCCAAGGCCGGCGAGCAGGGGCGGGGCTTTGCCGTGGTGGCGTGCGAGGTGCGGGCGCTGGCGCAGCGCTCGGCGGCGGCCGCCAAGGAGATCAAGCAGCTGATCGACGACACCGTGCAGCGCCTGGAGGCGGGCAACCGCCAAGTGGCCGAAGCCGGCGAGACCATGGAGAGCATCGTCGCCTCGGTGCGCCAGGTGGACGGCATCATGGCCGACATGGCCGAGGCCAGCGCGGAGCAGAGCAGCGGCATTGACCAGATCAACCACGCCGTGGCCGACATGGACCGCAACACCCAGCAGAACGCCGCCATGGTGGAGCAGTCGGCGCAGGCTGCCAACAGCCTGCGCGAACAGGCCGAGCGCCTGCGCGCGGCCATCGCGGTGTTTAAGCTGACGGCGCCCGCTGCGCCGAACGGCCGCGTGGTGCTACCGTTTCAGCCCGGCACCCGGCCAGTCAGTTCGCAGCGATTGCACCGATAAGCGTTGCCTGCACGACGGGTGCCTGGCGCACATGTTCGCGATTGGCTACGTCACTACAAGAAGAACCTGCGACGGGGAACTGTTCGTGCGCACAGGTCGTAGCGGAGGCGCGTTGTATCCAAAGATGGATGTCGCGCGGATCGGATTGCTGAGCGGGGACAAGTTGCTGCGCCTGGTAAGGAAGCGGGTGCTCGATGACAGGTCGCTGTAGCGCCGGCAGCCCACTGTCTCGCTATGGTTGAGTGACACGTCAGCGCCGGTGGAATCGACCTTGCTGCCACCGGTGCTGGCGCCGACGCGCAGCGGCACTGGACCAATGTGGTGACCGGCGGGCTGATATCGGTTACGCTGCTTAAGCTGTTAGTGTTGTCCGCGCAATATATGCGTTTCGCAAAGCGGTTCAAACCAGCCGCTTCACCCAAATTTCCGGGAGTAAATCATGTCCGATTGCTGCGATGACAGTTGCGCGTCGAGCAAGCCGCCAGTCGATCCCCGCTACCGGCGCATCTTGTGGGTGGCGTTGTTCATCAATGCCGCGATGTTCGGTGTGGAGCTGCTGGGCGGATTGCGCGCCGATTCGGTGTCGCTGCTGGCCGACGCGATCGACTTCTTTGGCGATGCCACCAACTACGGGTTGTCCTTGTTCGCGCTCGGCATGGCCGCCGTGTGGCGCTCGCGTGCTGCGCTGGCCAAGGGCTTCATGATGGGCGCCTACGGCGTTCTCGTGTTGGGAAATGCCGCGTGGAGTATCGCCGTCGGTACCGCTCCCGACCCGCCACCATGGGTGTCATCGGTTCCATCGCCCTGGCCGCGAACGGCTCAGTCGCACTCTTGCTCTATGCCTTCCGCGATGGCGACGCCAATATGCGCTCGGTGTGGCTGTGTTCGCGCAACGATGCGATCGGCAACGTCGCGGTCATGCTGGCCGTGCTTGGCGTGTTCGGTACCGGGACCAGTTGGCCGGACCTGGGCGTGGCGGGGGTGATGGCCGTGCTGGGGCTGACGGCGGCCCGCACCGTCATCGCGCAATCGCGCCTGAACTGCAAGAAGGCGTCGAACCCTGTGGATCGGCGGACGCTCCACCATCCCAATTCGTGGGTGCCGAACAGTCCCGATGGGACGCGCGCTACGGAATTGAAACGCCGCTAGGAATCAGTTCGGCCCCGGGGGAAGCAAATCTTGGGGACAATCGAAAAACAGAAGGTAAAGCTCGGAGTTTTCAGTTGACCTTGCCGGTCCCAGTGGCGTTAAACTATCCGCGTCTCTGTCGAATGCGGAGGATATAACGTGATCAGCAAGGAATGTTGGGAACAAATAACCCAAATGGCTGCGACAGGCATATCGATCTCTGCGATTGCCCGCGAGCTGGATCTGGACCGCAAGACGGTACGGGTCGCAGTGCGCAAGCAGCAGTGGGCACCGTACCGGCGCGAGCAGAGCGTGACGCTGCTACTGGCACCGTATCAAGCCTGGCTCAAGGAACGGCCGCCCAATGTTAACTACTCGGCGCGCATCTTGTTTCAGGAACTGCAGCAGCAAGGATACCGCGGCAGTTACGACACGGTAAAACTGGCGGTGCGCCCCTTGCGTAGCGTTGGCGCTCTGGAGTTCCCGGCGCAGTGCCATTACGATGCCGCGCCAGGGCAGCAAGCGCCAGTCGACTGAGCCGGTTAAGGACTGCAGCGCGGAACGGAATTCACATTGGTGCTTTTGCCCGCAAGGCGGTCACGCCCTTCATCTCGCTTTTCCGGGATAAGGCCTGGCGGTACCCCTGCCGTTGGCGCCGTGCGCATCGCCATCAGCCTGTGACGTGTAGCCGACAATCCCCGGAAGATCTGTTCGCGCATGGATGGCGAAATTGGTGTACTTTTTGACACAGGCCAACATAAAAATCTTAAAACCAAAAACAAGTATTGCCTTGCAGTGTGCTACTGTGAAAGGCTATGCAGAGCATATCGCATGAAGGCCAAGTCCGTATCATGGCTGCTCGTCGCTTGCAAAGCCATTGGTGTTTTTGGAGGAGACTTGGGCCATTTTTCTGCTCAGGCAGCGCAATGCTTCGCACTGCCTGGTCGCAATCCTGATCGGCGCGTCAATACAGCCTTGGCTACCGTGGTCAGCCACGGATTCGACTTGCATTTCAAGGCAGGGTACCAGGCGTCCACCATCTACCTGAGAGCGCACGGCGTACCGGCTGCCGTTATCGTGCGCTTGATTAATTACGACCGCCGTCGCGGGTAGCCAGCGGCACGGCAGCGCTGCACGGACGAGGCCGCAAACCATAGCCCCATGGCGCTTTTTACGGGAGGCCCGCAATGTCCATCTATCGCCCCGAAGGGCGGGCCGCGTATCGCGACTTCGCCGTGGCGCTCGCGGAGGAGCAGGCCGTCGCCTACGAATTAAGCGAATGTGTCAAAGTCGAGGTCTACAGCCTGATGGCGCGTGACTTGTTTGACCGGATGACGGCCGCGCATGCGAAAACCGCCGCGGCTTTCGCAGCGGTGCAGTGCTTCCAATATGAGAAGGGCTAAGCGCCAGACGTTCTCGGCTGAGCGGAATTCACCATGCCGGCACCGAGGGGACCTGGTGGCACTGCGCCGGTCGCCTGCATGGCAGCGCCGCCAGCTTATTCGAAGCTGCCGGGACGCAGAATGGTGATTTCGTTCCCTACCCGGAGTGCGTTGAATGCGACACCCTTTGTGGGAAACCCGGTCGCCGCCGTGAATTATCGCTGATAACGGCGCCGCTCGTATGGTGGGTGCTCGCTGTGCACCCGTTCAAGCACGTAGGGGGGGAAGGCCTGTTCGATATGGAAGTGTTTGCCGACCCAGATGCAGAATATTGCCGGCGCGGGACCCTCATCAAAAGGGTACGCTTCCACGGTGCACAGCACCTCGATCTCCGGGCCGCCGCACTTGAGGCAGACCAGGTCGCCTTCACAGAACTCATCCATGCGTGCTCCGCAAACGGTCAAAGGTTGATACCAAAATTATAGTCTAGCGTATGAGAAGTTGTGTGCTGGATAGCGCTCACTAATGGTGGGCGTGCAACAGGAGTGGACACCCTGCAAAGTTGGGGGGCGCTGGCCGATCCCATCGTTTTGCTCGACGGCGTAGCCGTAGGCTACGGTGAGAATGTCCTAGTCCATGGCGACAATGTCCAGCCTGACGACGTTTAAGGACTGATCGAGGAATTCGAAATAGCGCGTGTCGCCGTCGCTGAAAGCCTGTACCTCGACGTCGCTATCCTTCAGTTTGTGGCTGCAGCGACGAAGCGGCGGAAGGGCTGCCGGATGGGGTTTGTTGGCGGGGACGAGGGTGTCCGTTTCGATCACTACGTACAGCGTGTTGTTGGCGTCGACTGTCACAATTTCCCTGCTCATTGATGCTCCCTTTAATTGCGCTGAGCCAATAGTATGGCCGACGGGAAGCTGGTCGAATCTATTGAATTGTCACCGCACTGTCAGGTACCCGGACGCTGCAGTGGTCGATGGGGGACCATCAGTCGCGTCCATTCGGCCTGTGTCGAACAACGAGTACCGGTACCGGCGGGGCCTGGCCGAGCGACGCCATCACTGATCGTGGTAATGCGCCGCGCTCCGGATTGGCCGCAGGGGATGAAACGGCTACACGCCGTCAGGGAGTGCGGGGCGCGGCACAACTCGGCGCTGCAGGAGCCGCGTTGCCCGGAGACCCAAGCGGCGCCAATTGGCCACTGGGCCAACGAAAGTTTCTATGGGGCCTGTTGATCCTCCGGCCCACGCTGCGCAACAACGCCTTCGTCTGGCCCCGGCAATTGCGCCAGCGTCCCGCCCCCAGCGCTCCCGTGCCGGCGCAGTCCGGCACGTTGCTGCCGGAAGTGCCCGCGAACCCTTGAAGCGGGGAGCGCACTGAATAGTGATGTTGATGAGGTATGGGGAGCCTTGTCGCGTGGATACGATCGTTTGCCCGCCTAAGCAACGTGGCGCAACAACTTTCCCCGGAGCGTAAAATAGTGACGGGTGCGCACCCGGTGGGCGGACCCGATGCGGCACGCGCGCAACCGAGGACACCCGGCTGCGTGTGACCGATACCGATTGATAAGTATGGCAAGTATTCCATGTTGAATCTGATTGAAGAGGACCGCGCGTTTCTGCGCACCCTCGGCGCGCTGACACTCAATTCGGAAGGTGAGGAAACCCTGGTTGGCCTGACCTCGGCAGAGTCGCATCTGCTCGTCAACTTCAAAGCGAAAGCCCGCACGGCGGGAGACTTCGCTGAACGGGTCGTCTATGATCAAGTTTTGCGCCTACACTTGCGCGCCAGGCTGGACGCGCTGAACAAGACGGCCGGCTATCTGGGCGGAAGTGGCATCATCGGCTATCGTGAAGGCGACGTGGTGCGGCTCAAATGCGGTGGCCCGGCACTGGATGTCGTCGGGCTTGTCGATGCGTATCCGTTCAAGGATGGCCCCGAGCCTGGCGTATTTTGCGTGTGGGAGGAGTCGTGTTACCGATACGAGCAGGTGTACCCGCTGTACGCGGTCGAGTCTGTCCAGCTGGCGTCCTGCAGCGCCCGGGCGGAAACCTCGGACGGCGCGAAAAAGCACTGACGCTTCCGATCCTGCGTAGTCTCGTGCCGGAGGACCGGGGCGCATGGCGCCCTTTCGCCAGCCGGTAAAGGCACCGCGGTTGGGATGAAGGCGCCGTCCCGCGTTCCTGATCCATTTGGTGGCCTGCGGTTCCCATCGCATCGCGTAGTACCCAAGCCGTGCCCTTCCAGAGGCATGTCAAACGTGTTGCCCCTCCCCGAAACGCGCGCATGGTCGCGCCCGCAGCAGCGTTGCATATGGCTGCCACGATGCAACGCGCTGGCGCCCGCTGCGCCGGTGATGCGTTGGGCTGCTCGTGCGTGGTGCACGTCTGAGGCCCCGAAATCGTGGCGCTGCTGTGACAATCGGTGAGAATTGAAAAATATTAAAAAGATACCATGGTGGGGCACGGCGATTTTTAGCGGCACGACCGTCGCATCATTCACCGGGGGAGGCGCACATGGGCAAGAAAGAGCTTTGGCAGCGGGCGGCACAGCGTTGGATCGACAGGATGGGCTTGCGCGGCACCGAGCCGCCGGAACGGGTGCAGAAGCGGCTGGACCATTTGGCGGAAGTGGCCACCAAGGCGACCGTCGAGACGCGATTGCCAGCGTCCGGTGTCGCCTTGCCGCTGGTGAGCAAGATCGGCCTGGAGCGCGTGATCAACAAAAGCGATTTCCTGGACATCAATTTCCTCGAGAACGCCCTCGCGGTGTCGCGCTCCATCGGGCGGGTCCATATCCGCGACGCCGGCGGCCACACGCTCGGCTTCGGCACCGGCTTTCTGGTGTCGCCTTCGCTGCTGATGACCAACAACCATGTGCTCGCGAGCGCCGCCGACGCGGCCCACAGCGTGATCGAGTTCGACTACCAGAACGACAGGACCGGCCGGTCGTTGCCGGTGGTCAGTTTCGCGCTGGAGCCGGGGCGGCTGTTCATCACCGATCCGGGACTCGACTTTTCGCTGGTGGCGGTGCGGCCGCTGTCGGCTGACGGGATAGCGCTGCAGCGCTATGGCTGGTCGCGCTTGCTCGGCATGGAAGGCAAGGCGCTGATCGGCGATGCGCTGAACATCATCCAGCACCCGCGCGGCGAGGTGAAGCAGCTGGTGCTGCGCTCGAACGAACTGGTGGACGTGTTTGACAATTTTCTCCACTACGTGACCGACACGGAACCCGGCTCGTCCGGCGCCGCCGTGTTCAACGACCAGTGGGAGATCGTCGCGTTGCACCACAGCGGTGTGCCGGCGACCGATCCGCAGGGCAATCTCCTGGCCAGCAACGGCGGACTGTGGCACGACGGCATGGGAGAGGCCGCGCTGAAGTGGGTAGCCAACGAGGGCATCCGCGTCAGCAGCCTGGTGGCCCACCTGCGCGCGCTGCCGCTGGCCGGCAGCCAGGCCCAGCTGCTCAAGGAGCTGTTCGAGCTCGTGCCGCCGGCACCGCAGGAGCTGGCCCAGCAGGCCCAAGTCGGCGTCGGCGCCGTACTGCCTGGCGGTATTCATTCTTCGCTGCAGCTGGCGCTGGGCGGGCAGACGGTGTCCTTGCCGCTGACGATCCAGCTGCAATTCGGCCAGCCTGTGCCGCAGGCCGTCCCGGTCGCCGCGCCGGTGTCGGCGGTGGCGGCGGCCGCCGATGCCGACGCGCTGGCCGAACTGCGGGAGGCCGCCGGCCGCGAGTACTTCGACAAGGCGGCCAACGAATCGGCGCTCGGCACCTTCTACAACGGGCTGGCGCTGGCGGACGATCCCGCTGCCGCTTTCCGGCAATTGAGCGCGCTGCTCAAAGGCTCGCATAGCACGCCGCTGTCCTACAACCCGTCGCGCCATGTCTACCCATGGGTGGACCTGCAGCCGCCCAGGCCGGACAAGACGCCCTGGCTCAAGAGCATCTACTCGGGCAAGGCCTTCGATCCGCGCGAATTCATCGCGGCCGATCGCGAGGTGGACCGGCGCCGGGAGCAACTGCGGCAACCCCTGCGCGAAAGCCTGGCACTGGGCCAGGAGTTGGCGTCGGCCGAAGAGGCGTTTCTGGAGGCCGCGCTGCCGTATAACTGCGAGCACGTGGTGCCGCAATCCTGGTTCGGCAAGCGCGAGCCGATGCGCGGCGACCTGCATCATCTGTTCGCGTGCGAAAGCGGCTGCAATAGTTTCAGGGGCAATATTCCGTACTTCGACTTTCCGGACTTCGAAGAGGTCGTGCGCAGCGACTGCGGCAAGCGCGAGACGGGGCGTTTCGAGCCCGGCGCGGGCAAGGGCGTGGCGGCGCGCGCCACCCTGTACTTCCTGCTGCGCAATCCGGGCCAGATCAACGCCACCGCCGCCGAATACACGGCCGACCGCATCGACACCTTGCTCGCCTGGCACGAACAGTTCCCGCCGACAGAGTATGAGCGGCACCGCAATCTGGCCATCCAGGAGCGGCAGGGCAACCGCAATCCGCTCATCGATTTCCCCGAATGGGCGCAACGGATCGACTTCACATTGGGACTGGGTTAGCGCTGCGCCGGGCCGCCTGCACAGGCTGCGGTGGACGGGATGGCGCCGGTGCCGCCGGCAGCGCATGCAGGGTGCGGTCACGCGCGGCGGCGCCGAAGCCCGAGGTTCCATGCCGCGTAAAGAACATGATACCGACGCATGCGCGGTTTTACGGTGCACGGTGCGTCCCGGCCACCTTGAAATGGCCGCAACCTGGTGCAATGATGAAGACGCTTACTGTGGGAATCGTTCCCGCACTGCTCCCGGCGCGTGCCATCGCGGTGCCTGTCCGGGACCTTGATTGAACAAGGCGTTGCGGTCGTCACCCGTCTTCATCTTGCCGGTATCGCTGCCGGCATGGTTCTGCGCTTACTGTGCAGGATCGTCTTTGTATTACCATAGGTTGGCGCCGGCACCCTGTGCCTGCGCTCGTGGAAGCGGCATTTCGCGCTTTCCTAGGTTGAGGCCCTGATTCGTCAGAATCACGGGCCTTTTTTCTGCCCGCTCACGCGGGCCGACCCAGTGGCGCCGTTGCGGCGTGCACGGCGGGGACACGCTTCCCGCCGATGGGAATGGCCGTCTCCGCTTTCATGTAGAAAAGGAGAGGCACCATGTTCCACATTGATGAAAAGGGGCGCCCACCGCGTCCCGTTTGCGCGTTGCTGGCTGGTGTGAGGGCCGACCCGTCGCACGCGAAGAAGCCCAACTCGCGGCGCAGCGCCGTCGCGCTGGACCGGTGGCGCGCACGCGGCGACGCGTTCGTTGCCAGCAAAGCCGTCCTGCTGACCGCGCCCGCGCCTGGCGCCCTGGGCGTGTTGATCGGGCGCCTGCTGTCGTGTGCCTGGGGGATGTTGTCATGAGGTCGGTCGTGTACGGCGGCTGCGTCGAGCCCGAGGGCTACGCGCTGGAGGACGTGGCGTACGAAGACGTCTGTCCGGCGTGCGGCCAGCCCGGCGCGCGCTACCGCCGCTGGGAAACGGCCGACGGTGCCATCAACCAGCACTGGGAGGTCAGCTGTCGCGCCTGTGGCCATGAGGACGGTGACATGTTCCGGGGCCAGCCGTAGGCGCGTCGTATGACGCACGGGCCAGCGGCGGTGCGGCTGACGCCGTCGTGGGAGTGAAGAGGAAGAACTGTGTGTTGAACCGGCGGGGCATCGATGTCCCGCGAGGGCCTGGTGCCGCGCCATATTCTTTTGGAGGTCACCATGAGCAAGGAATGGGAAGATCTGCCCGGGCGCAGTGTGCGCCGCATGGGCCGCGAGGAGGAACGGGTGTGGGCGGAGTTTTACCGGGCAGCCGGTGATCCGGCCGTCGCGGCCGAACTGATCGCGCATATGGACCAGGACGAGCAGGCCAGGCGGCAGCATTCCGGCCTGTACCTGCGCTGCCGGCAGTCGCTGCGGCGGGAAAAAGAACGGCGCCAGCGGGCGCAGGCGGCAGGCAAGGCACTACGTAAGCTGGCGTGGGCGTTGCTTGGCAAGCCGCTCGCCGCGTTCCTGCGCGCAGGGCGGTTCTGTTGCGACGCCGGTGCGGCGCTGTTTGGTTTGCGGGACGAGCCTGCGGCCGGCCAGCTGCGCAAGCTCGGCAAGCGCGCCGCGCCTGCGGTGCCGACGGCGCCGGCGGAAGCGAAGGCGCAGGCCGGCTCAGACGGCCGCTAGCTGGTGCCCCTCCAGGCACCCGAGGTAGGCATCGTCGATCAGGCGGTGCAATTCCCGGGTGGCCCTGGAGGTGCCCCAGTAGTGGCGCTTGCACTTGTTGATGTAGCGGTGCAGATCGTCGAGACGCCGGATCGGGCCAGGTTCGAAGCCGGTGATGTGGGTCAGGTAGTCGATCTCGACCTGGGTCAGGCGGATATGGGGTCCTAGTCGCAGCATGGATCTTGGCCGTGGCGTGAGCAGTTGATGGAAATGCGGTGCAGGCGCGCTTGCGCGAGCCCGGTTCGCTGGTAACCATGGTAGGCATGGATTCCGGCGTGTTCAACCAAGGCGAACGGGGATCGGCGTTTTTGCCGCGAACAGGTAATCATGCGAGGAGGGAGGTCATCATGAAACGCATGGAATGGCAGCCACAACACGATAGGGCGTGCGCGCAAATCGACGCGCTGTGCGCACCGCTGTTGGCGTGGCTGGAGGAGCTAAGGCCGGGCAGGCGGCTGCGGGCGCGGGACGGTACGCCGTTCATCCGCACCAACCGCACCTGCATCTGCTTTTGCAATCTGAAGGATGGTTCCTTGTGCTCGGCCAGGGATATTTGCCGCGACTATGGCGGCGTGGCCTGGGACGAGCTGAAAGTGAAGGAAGGAGCGGAACATGACGAGTATCGGTAGTGGAGGCGAGCCACGCTCACGCGCCTTGTGCGGCGGTGCGCCGGAAGACGAGGCCGTCCCGGGGCAGGCCGAGTGGGTCGCGCTGGAGCAGTGGCGTGCAAGCTGGCGGCCGGAGGTCGATCTGTTGGGTGGCTCCGAAGAGCTGGGCGCCTTGTTCCGGCGTGCGATGCGGCAGGGGTACGCCGCATATGTGGCTGGAGCCAGGGTGATGCCGGCGCTGTTCTCGCTGGATAGTTCGTTGGCAGCGATGTGGCAGCAAGGTTTCGCCGACGCGCGGGTGGATGCGGCGATCGGCGCCGTGTGCCGGCCAGCGTGTGACGTGGCGCGGCGTACGTAGGACGGAGAACATGATGCGAAAGGAAAGGGGCGGCGCGGTACGGCCGCCTCTTGCATCACCGGCCATGTTATCGGTGTTGGGGCCGCCGTGGTGGCGGCGCCAAGATACTGACCAGATGCGCTGTTAGCATCAATCAGGCGCGCGCCGCGGCCAATTCAACGCACGAGAAACTGATTCTTATCTTTACCTTCCAGCCACTTCGGTGCGCGTCCGCGTCCGGTCCAGGTCAGCCCGGTCGCCCCATCCTTGTATTTGATTTCAACGGGCTTGCGCGCGGACTTTGGCGGTTTCGCACCTCCGCTGATATCGGCCACGGTCAATCCATATTCGCGCATAATGGATTGAATCTTTGCCCGGGCACCGGCAACCTCGTTGCGGCGAGCCTCTTCAGCCTTGGCTTGAAGTTCTGCGATTTGCTTCTGGTAGTCCTGATACGTAGCTGACATGGAAGGCCTTTCAAGTGGTAGGAATGAGCGATTGTACATCGTAGCACGGTTGATTCCATGCTCAGCAGTCTATGCTTCATCATGGTCGGGGGAGGACGAAAATTTGCTCAACGGTGAGAATATGCGTATTTTTCTACATGTGCAAGATGATATCCTTTGTTGGTGGGAACTTCTTGGCCAAGCGTGGACGAATACTTGGATATTGATATAATGGTTCTATTTTTAATTTCCCGACCATAAAAATGAATGAAGAAGCAGCTTATTATATTTGCAGATTCCCGACGGCCACACATGTGTTCTCGCCGATTTGGAAAATCGCGGGTAACACTGCAATTCGATTGGGCGCGCCGAATGCGAAGTCCTGCGACAGCTCATATTGCGAGTCAGAGTCTGAAGAAGCAATTTTTGATTCGTTGCGTAGAGTATTGGAAAAATCGAAACCAACAGGTGAGATCGAGTTTCTTCGCACTGAACTTAAGCCTGGATTTTATTATCCAAGAATGGCACGCCCAAACGATCAACACTTGAATGCTTCCTCATCCCGCAACCCAGGAGAGCAAGAAAATCAGAATCTGATAGCCATGGCACTTGGTCAGCTAAATGTGCTCGTACGCCAATTGGAAGGAGTCTGTCAGATTGTTCATCCATCCAATAATACATTTAGCACATACGGTCATGCAATTCGCAATCTTTTAATACTGGCCTGCACCGAGGTGGAGACCCATTGGCGCGGAGTTCTAGTTGAAAACCGAATTGTTAAGGAAAGATATACAACCAAAGACTATGTCATGCTGCGCGATCCAATGCGCTTGGGTGAATATGTCGTTGTCTTTCCGAATTTTCCGTGGCTTGAATCACTTCGGCCTTTCAAAAGCTGGAACGAAGGACAGCCAACTCTGTCATTGCGTTGGTATGATGCATATAATGCGGTAAAGCACAACCGGGAGAAAGAGTTCGAGCGAGCCTCGCTTCTTCATGCTTTTGAAGCTGTGGCTGCGTGCGCAATTATGCTGGTTGCTCAATTTGGAACTAGTTTTGATGGCTGGTTATCATCGGACTCTAGCCGTTTCTTTAATTTCAAAGCGCTTCCAGAATGGGAGCCGTCACAAGCGTACATTTTCCCCTACGAGCAATTTTGGGAAAACGGGAGGGAGGAAATATGGCTGCGTGAAGATTATCCGTTTAAACAATCATGATCAATTTCTCCTCATTATCAGATTCGAATCGGTACCGATTGTTTTGTTTTCAGATTACAAACGACGCCTTGCATTTCGAGCCCGCCCGAGGAGAACAGTTCGTATAGCAACTGCGCTGCGTAGCGCGCCGCGACATCGTTGATGAACAACCCCTGCGACGCCAGCGACATGCGCACAGAACAGGACGGCGTGTCCTCTTCCGGCACAGTGTCGTCCAGCAGCTCCTTGTAGCGTTCGGTTACGCACCGCAGCCGCCCCGGCGCATCGAGCGGCTGGGCGGCGCTGGGCGGCTGCCCCAGCACCACCTGCGCGTCGTGCTGGCGGTTGCCCAGGTCCAGCCAGTACAGGTAGCGATGCTCGCTGAACAGGTAGGCGTGCATCGTTCGTCGCGCCGCGCGCGTGTCCACGCAGCTGATCAGGATGTCCGCCTCGCGCCGCACGTAGCCATGCTCGCCGCGCCAGCTTTGTTCGATGGGATGCACGCTCGCGTCCCAGTCCAGCCCGTAAAAATGGTTCAGGCGCGTGATCGTCACCAGTGCCTTGTGCGCGCCCACGTCGGCGCGGCTGTAGAGCTGGCGCCCCACATTCGCCTCGCTCACGGTGTCGGGATCGAAGGCATGCACGTGCAGGCCGGACGGGTGGCCCAGCGCGCGCATGGCGATGTCGAGCCGCGCCAGGCAAGCGGCCATCTGCGCGCCGTTGCCGCCCACGCCCGCCAGATGGATGGTGACGCGCCGCGTCAGCAGTTCGCTGCAGGTCCGGTGTGGCAGGGCGTCCATCACGCACCGCCTTCCAGCCGCGCCAGCCCGATGGCGCTGTCCCATTGGTCGGCGAGGTCGATGAACAGGCCGTTGATCGCCAGCCGGAACCGCGCCTCCGGGTGGCGGCTGTGCACCCGACCGAATACCCCGCAGATCTTGATGGCGCGGTCGTCGGCGTCATCCATCGGCGAGAAGAACACCGCAGCATCGCCGTGCGAATGCAGGTCGACCGCCACCTGCTCGCTCGCGGCCAGCAGTGGTGGCTGGTAGACGACGTGGTCGGCGTCGGCGGTGATCGTTTCGCACGCGGCCAGCCGCAGCGTGCCGGTGCGCGCGCAGTGGACAATGGCGGCAGCCGTCTCGTCGGGCGCGGCGCGCCGCGCCTGCGCCACGAACTGGCGCAGCAGGTCCGCCGGGATCAGCCCGAACGACAGGCGCAGCCAAGGCGCCAGCGTGCCATAGGGCAGCGGCAGGCCAAGGTCGACGCTGCCGCAGCGCTGCAGGCAGTCCAGCCACGGCAGGCGCACCTGCACGAACAGGCCATTGGCGGCGGCCACGATGCGCAGGCCCGGCACCATGGGCGGCAAGTCGCCGTGCCGGGGGGCGGCGATGACGGGGCAGGCGGCCTGCAGCGCCGCGTCGCGCGGATCAGTCATGCTCGCCTCCCAGCGAGGCAATGGTTTGGCCTAGTGTGACCTCCATGGGCAGCAGTGCGCGCAGCGGAAAGCGCGCGGGCGGCGCATCTAGCAGCGCCTGCCAGAACGCGTACGCGCCACCCTTGTGGCGTACCAGCTTCTTGCCGTTCGGGTGCGAGAAGAAGGAACCGAAAAAGGCGTCACTCCATGCGTCGATGCTGCGGCTGGCGTCGCCGCTGGGAAGCACGGTGCTGCCGTGGCAGATCGCGCCGTCGTCGCCCACGTTGAAGTAGGGCGCGCGGTAGAGCGGCGTGCCCGGCGTGGGCCGCGTGTCGTACTTGCAGGCCCAGACCCGCCAGCCCTTGGAGGAGACGGCGAACACCAGCGGCGGATGCGGCACCGCTTCTCCCCGTTCACCCAACTGCGGGCAGCGAAACGCGATGTGGCGCACGCAGGCCGCTTGCCACCACACCAGCAGGCTCTCGCCCGCGTACAGTGTCCGACCGTCGAGGTACGACGCCGTGCTGGCCGTCTGCCGGGTCA
Source organism: Massilia sp. Root351 (assembly GCF_001425045.1). GTDB lineage: Bacteria > Pseudomonadota > Gammaproteobacteria > Burkholderiales > Burkholderiaceae_D > Rugamonas. The sequence goes on from NZ_LMDJ01000031.1 coordinate 596,627, forward strand.
GTTCATACGCCAGCCGCCGCGCCGCACGCGGCGACATGGGTTTGCCGGCCAGGATGAGCGGCCGTCCATCTGTCAATTCGACCCGGTGGATGCTGGCGTAGGCCCGCGTGCTGTGGCGTTCCTGCTCGCGGTAGACCAATACCGCCTCGGCCAGCATCAGGCTGGCGGCGCGGGGTGCTTCGATACGCAATTGTGCTGGCATGGCGCGTCCTCCTCTGCACTCAGTATCACGCAGACAGGTGCTGCAGCAACTGGTCGATGAGGCCGATGGCGCGCAGCTGCGCCGTCATCGCGCGCATCCAGCGGCGCAGCGCCTGCGGTTCGTCGGCGGGCAGCAGCACCTCGCCGATCTCCTCGAAGCACTCGCCCTGCCACGCATAGTGGGCGTAGTCATCCGAGACCCGCACCGCGATGTCGTCGTCGTGCCAGCACAGCACCGCGCCAAAGCCGGTAAACAGACCCTCGCGCCGGGCGGCGAAGCGGTGGTGCGCGGGCGTGTGCACCAGTGATAGCGCCAGTTGCGCCGCCCGCCGCACAAAGCCGTCGGCGTGCTCCTGCGCGATCTGGCGCAGCCGCTTGCGGGGCAGCACGGCGCGAGGACGCAAGGCCCAAGGCGGGAAGGCCGCTTCGATATCGGCGCGGCTGACCATGTCGGCCCGCATCGCCTCCCGCGCTTCCTCATCGTCGCCGCATTCCTCCTCCAGCACTTCGGTTTCGTCTTGCTCGCCCAGCCAGTACTGGTTCGACGCTTCATCGAGCACCACCGACGGCGTAAACAACGGATAGGCCGCCGCGCATTTCTGTTCCATGATGTGCAGCACGGTTGCGCCCAAGCCGGGCACGGCCGCCTCCAGCGCGTCGAAACCCGGCCCGACGGTCCACCGGTGGACGGAACTTTCGCACCAGCGCAGGTGGATGTTGCGCACCGCCTCGGCGTCCGACGCGCGCAGGCCGGGTGCTGCGGCGTCGATCTCCTCGATGTCGCGCGCCGTGACCGGCGCCAGCACAAACACCGGCGACAGGCAGGCTGTCTCGCCGACATGGCGTTGCAGCCATGCCGACAGGACAGCAGCGCAGGCGGTCAACGGATCGTCGCAGGGCAGGGGAAACGCGCGCCATGTCACCGCGCCCGCGCGCACCAGATAGCGCGCCAGCATGCCCGCCACGCGCTGGCCTGCGGCGGGCAGGATGGTGGTCGGCACGTCCGGGCTCAGCACTGGCTGGCCTAACACCGCTAGGGGAGGGGCGGCAGCCATGACGACGGAGCCGCAGGCCGGGATGGTGCGGTACTGTTCGTGGCATGGCCGCTGCAGGTGTCGGCGAACCGCAGCCAGCATGCGGCCGTCTCGGCCTGCGCGCGCTTGGTCATCGCGCGGTTGATCGCGGCGGCGTTGGCGTCGGCGCGGCCCTCGGCCATCGAGTTGGTCAGCGCTTCGAATTCGCGCCAGTTCATATGCGTCCCTTGGTGCCGACCGCGCGGCGGAAGGTGATTTCCTGCGCGCCGTTCACCAGTTCGTCGGCGACGACGATATCGGCGCTGATCAGTTCCGGGTAGATGGCGCTGTGCAGGTCGCGCACATCGCGCGGCGACATGCCCGGCGGCGCGGGCAGTTCGATGCCGTTGTAGCGGTAGCGGCGCGGGGTTTCCTTGATAATGATGGCCATGCTGGCTCCTTTCAGAACAATTGCGGCTGGCGGTTCTTGATCCAGCCCAGGTCGGGGTCGTCGTTTGGATTGGTCGCGTCGCCCACTTCCTCGCCATCGTCGACATCCGCGCAGCGGGGCGCGGGCGTGGTTGCCCGCTTGGCGGACGACGCGGGTTTTTGTGTTGTCTTGGCCTGCTCTTGCAGCTTGGCCTTCTCGGTCTGGAGCGTGCGCTTGGCGGCGGCGGCCTGCTCCAGCATTGGCGCGAGCTCGGCGCGGTAGCCGGTCAGCGCCGCAACGAAGCCGTTGTCGAATTCTTCGGGCGTGGCGGTGAGCGTGAGGTCCGTCGTCAGTGTGGCGGCGTCGTTGTGGATGGGGCGCGGCATGACCGATATCGTCATGAGGCCGCGCTCCGCGTCGGCGGTGACCAGCATCGCCAGCCGGGTACCGGCGGCCAGCGGATACAACTCGGTAAACATTCCCATGGTGGACCTCCTTCGGTGAGGGATGACATCATGGTAACGGGCAAAGCGGGCCAATCTAGTAGCGGCAAGGCGGAGCGTGCCGGGCAAATTCACCGCCTAAAGGTGGCCTGCGCCACAGCGCTGGCACCACGCGCACGGGCGGTTGCCGGCGAGCAGCGTGATGAGAAGCATGATGAGAAGCGCGCTCCGGTTGGAGCGGGGCCGCAGGTGCTGTACCCGCGCGCAAGCTAGGCCGACAACAACGCGTGCAGTGTCTTCACGTCCGCCTGCAGCTTGTGAACGCGCGCGCGATGGTGCCGCTCTGCGGTCCGGTCGTGTCGGATCAAAGCATCCTGAAGCATCTCCTGTTCCAAACGCGCTTGTTCCTGCAAGGCTCTGAGCGATGCCCACAGCGCAGCTTCGACCGACTGGTCCTGCAATTCGGCCAGCGCGCGCGCCGTAAAGCTGTGGCCGGTATGGCAGCGGAAGCGTGGCGGCACCGCGTCGCTGATTTTCCATAGCGCGCCGTTGCACTCGGGGCAGGTATAGCCGGACGCGGTGCCGAAGCGCTGCAGTTCTTCGACACCCGCTGCGCCGCGCACGAAACGATTTTCCACCGTTAGCCACGTGGGCGGGACCGGCTTGTCCCCCGTTGCGACGTTGTGCTCAGGCGGGGATTGCGGCCTATTCGCCAGGGCGGCCAGCATGGGGCCGATCTCGCGCAGCGGCAACACATGGTCCACGGCCACATGATTCAACGCGTTAGCGGGCATGTCGGGCACTTGCGCGTCGTTCGGGTCTTGCACGATGGCCGCGCCGCCGCATGTCTTGACGGCGTACAAACCGGCAGTGCCATCGTCGAGGTAGCCGGTCAGGATGGCGGCGATTACGTGGCCGTCAAACGCCGCCGCGGCGGAGCGGAACAGTGGGTCGATGGCCGGACGGGTGAAGTTCTCTTTGGGGCCGTGCCACAGGCGCGCTTTGGGGACGCCATCATCCCTTTCCACCGTCAAATGGCGGTCCGGCGGCGCAATGAGTACGTGTCCCGGCAAAAGCGGCGCACCGTCTTCCGCATGCCTGACCGGTAACGGGCACACCTTTTGCAGGATTTCCGGCAGCTTGCTGGGACGCGCGCCAATATGCATGACGATCAGGACGGTCGCGCGGAAGTTGGCGGGCAAGGCGGATGTGACGCTGGTCAATGCGTTCACGCCGCCCGCCGAGGCGCCGATGACGATAAGTTTGTGCATCTCTGCTCTCCATGCCCCCCATTCTGGACGGATGATCGTGCGCCATCAGTACGCTGACACACATAGCTCGCCTTTGCCGCTGAACGGAGTGCAAAAATGGCCAACCGGTACGGATTGCGCACGACGCCGCACGCTTTACCGTCGTTCACGCGGCGGCGCGCCGTGCGTGTCGGCGATGCAAACGATTGGCGCTGCATGCAGCTTCGCCGTGGCCTACAATACAAGACGAGCAGGCTGATATCGGACTACCCGGGAGATGCCCAATGTACAGTGAAAGGCGGACCAATCATGCCATGTCCGACGTCGTCGAGGTTGGCATGCTGTTCCAGTACGTGCGGGAGCCTGGATACGCCGCCAGGTTTCTTGAAATGATGCGCGTCAAGCCGGCAGTCGTGCTGCGCGTGTTGAGCCATAGCGCAGAACAACGTCACTATTCGGTGCCACCTCAGCGTGTAACGTTCGTCCAAGTGTCCAGGAAACGGCTGAGTCTGGTTTGTACGCGTGCATGAGCACGGATGGGACGGCGGCGACCTTGTTCGCCGAGTTGGCCGACAGCGTTGCGAGAATCGCTCCCTACCGGATACGATAGGCGCTTTGCGGAACGTGCCGCGCTGCTGGCCGCCGGCTTGGTGAGCTCGCCCACAGTAGCGTTTGCGCAACCGGGTTGCAACAGATTGAGGAAGCAATTCGCTTCCGAGAGGACTACGCGTTTTCATGGCTCAGAGCTGAAGAACTCCTATCGTTCGACTACGATGCCGCCTTTCCAGACACGGGCGAAACTCCCCCAAGGCGGATAACGTATCGTGAGTTCCTCGGCGAATCGTACTTCAGGCACTTGGAATTGCTCGCAGCACTTGGTCGTCCGGAGGGGGTACGTATTATTTTTTGGTTCAACGCGTACGTCCGCGGAGGCCTGGCCTGGGGCGCGTGGCCGAGACTTAGTTTGGGGACTGGCCGGTATGGTGGCTGTTCTCGCGTGTTATCTGTCTTCAGCTATCAAGAAGGACGGCGCATGAAAAACTGTCTGATGATTTTTTGGCTGGCTGTGATCGGGCTTGCCGGACTGAACAAAGTACTATTCCCTGGCATCGACGAGGGGACGCCGTTCCGTCAAATGAGTTTTGGTTTTTGGCTGTATCTCGCGCCTGTAGGCGTAGCCTTTGCAGCTCTCGGGTTTTTTTTCGGCGCAAGTCGTCGGCATATGCCGGCAAGGAAAATTCATGGAAAACGATCTCCAAGCGGTACTCCCCAAAGCGGAGCGCGATTTTGTCGTTCACGCGTTGCAGGCCCTCTGGCGCGAGCGCGTCAACGCCTTCCAGGTGGCTGAGCAGGTTTCGATTGAGCGAAACGCACCGCCTGTGAACGGCAGTGCATTTGGCATCGAGGAAGCTGCGCGAATGCTTCGCCGTTTTGGTGCCGTACCGTTCCCGAACTAGCGCTGAGAAAATCACGGTTCGCCGTAACCAAGTGGTGGAACTGCATTGGGGCACGGCGCCTGACATCTCGCAACCGCGAGTTTCGTTGGGCTTGCCGTGGGAGATCGCGTTATCCGCGCACTGGATCAGCTCGTCCATGCTCCTGCCATGCTCGGGATGGAGGGGCACGCCGATGCTTGCGCCCACGGCCCGAGTCGCCTCGTGCGCTGATTACTGGCGGCGCGGTTGGGCACGCGGCGACGCCCCGGCCGGGACGTGACGTGGGAATGCTGCGTTCCATGGCAATAGGAAACCATGCCAAGCACAATGTGCCGCAGCATGTAGCGTTCAGAGTCTTGCTCTGTCGGGACAAATGCCGCACTTTTTGCCCCGCGCCGGCGCGCGATGTTGGCTTTAGCCACGAGTGCCACGTCATCAAGGCCGAAGCGAACCGATTCATCCGGCGGCTGAAGCGACACCCGTAGTCTCTGCTACCGCTTTGCGCAATTGCTTGCCCGCGCCCGGCAACCTGCCTGCGCGGTTCGCGGCAGTCCGGTTTGCCCGTGACAGGAATGTTACGGCAGCAATGGTTTGGCTGGCGTCGGGAGCAGGTACTCACGCCGTGGCACTGCCGGCGCGGCGGTGCGCCTCGCTCAGTCGCACAAGTGCTTGCGATGAAGATGCGGTGAGGTGAGCACCCTGATCGCCACGTCATGGTTAACACCGCGCTCTTGCATGTATTCGAGCGCCCGGCCGATCCCGTCCATTGCGGCGATAGACAGTGCGGTATCCACCTGGTCTGCGATCCGCGCATCTTTGCGTAGGTCGCGGTCCGCGTGCGCCGCAGATGGGACTTCGGACATGGCTTCCTCCTGGTTTTCACGAAGGTGGTGCCCTGCGATGTGGCGGGCCGGTCAGCCGTCCTGACCGGAGCATGGTCTTTTCAGAGGGATATCTTGCGGCTGCCGACGCCGGCAATGAACTGGACAGCGTGGGAGAGCGAACCGCTTCAGTGACAAATATACACCCGGACGGCGCTCACCGGCGGACGCATGGCAACGACAGCGGACTGGTCAATGGCCTGGCAGCGGAAATGGCCACTAGATCGCTCGCCGGGGCGGTTGCCCCCGCTTTCAAAAAGCGTGTCGTCTTGATGACGTTCTTGCTTGCGTGCTTGGCTGGCTGCGAACTGCCTGGGGCGGGACCTCGGTTCCGTTGTGGTGCTGACGTCAATCGCACGCCTCGTCCGGGTGGATTGATCTCGGCCGCCGGCAACAACATCCTGTCATGCCGTATCGGGTGCGTCTTGCGCTAATCCTTAGCGCTGGACGGGCAGGTGCGCGGTGTTGCTATCGACGTTGCCGTGGCGCGGTTGCTGGCTGCCGCGCCACGTGTTCCATCGCCGCTGTGCAGGCGTGGCTTGTCTTCGTGGTGCCGCTCCGCAAGGCTGCGCAGGTGTGGGTGGGAGATTTGCGCCTGTCCTGTCTGTTCTCGTTTCCATCCTCGGTCTCCTCGCGACATGTTCAACGGACGCCATTGCGCAATGCTAGTTGCCTCTACAGAATGCGCTTTTTTGGCTGAATTGTCTACGCGCAGGTGCCTGCAACCGCGTAGACGCACCCCAGGCTACATGGATGACATGATTCGCCCGGAGCAGTAGCGGGGGGGGGGGCATGATATTGCGGCGTCTCATTCGGCGCCTAAAGTCGGACTATTGAAGCTGGCGCATCGTATGTTGCCTGCTTTGTTGTTATCGCGCGCAGCATTAGTGGGACGCGGCATCCGCCGGACTTCCTTGGAACGGGGAGGGCGCTTCAGGCGTACATTGGTCCCATGCACTGGGCGGAGAACATCGCCATGAAAGAGATTTCGCCCAGCCAGACTTTCGGCGGCTTGCCACTCACCACCCTGCGCGGCGAGCCGCGCCTCGAGCGCTTCCGGGATGGCGCCGGAACGCCAGCGCGGCACGCCTGCGGGAGGGCGGCATAGGTCACCGCGCCGTGGTCTAGGGAAAATGGATCGTTTTGCGAGGGGCGCCGCGATGCGCCCACCGTGGCCTACGCCGATAACAAGGCGTGCAGCGGCTTGACATCGGTTTGCCGCTTCTGCAGATACGTCGTCCCGCCGACATGGCGGAGCGGCCATGCCGACGCGGCCGTGGCGCAGGCCGTTAGCCGAGCGGCGTGCGGCAGGGGCAAAGCGCGCCACGTCTTCGCGCCCGCCCGCACCGGGTAGCGCGCCAGCATGCCCGCCATGCGCTTGCCGGTGACGGGCATGGCGGTGCCGGGCACGTTTGGGCTCAGCACGGCTTCGGTAAGGGCGGCAGCCATGACGAGCGGGTTGTTGCGTGGATGAAGGCGGCGTGCAGGAACTTCTTGGCCATTGTGTCCGCGTCAAAACGAACTCGCGGCATTGGACATATCACGGAGACGCCACTGAAAGTGAATAGCAAGGGGACCGCTGCAGCGCGCCAGGCCGTGTTCACGCTGCAGGGGCACCTGGCCTACCGGTCAGAATTCCCTGGAACTGACTCAGTACCGGGCCGATTTCGATGCCTGCGTTGCCGATGTCGTAGAGACAGATATCCTTGCTGTGCTCGCTTGCGCGCACCTTGACCACCGAAAGAACGCGCTTGAACTGGCCATCGAGTTCAACGTAGCGCTGCATGACGATGGAGTCGGCCAGGAAGGCATTGCCGTACGAACTGAAGCTCAACTGATCATAACGATCTTCCAGTTCCGCTGTCATCAGGACAGTCACGCCCATCGCCGTGAGCACCGCCACCATCCGATACAGTGATTGCCGGAAGTCGTCGCGCGACGACGACGCCAGCGCCAGTTCGAAGCCGGACAGTGAATCGATCACCACGCGCTTCGCGTCCAGCTGTCTGATCAGCGCCACCAAATCTGCCAGCACCGCGTCGATGGACAGGTCCAGCGTGCGCGTGTTGATCACGCCGACCCGTCCGCTTTCAATCAGGACATCGAGTTGACGGCTCAGCAACTGGTTGGGGCTCTTCTCGAAGGCCGCAACCACGCCAGCCTCGCCCGCCCGCACGCCCTCACTCAAAAATTGCGTGGCGAGCACCGACTTGCCCGAACCGGATGGCCCCACCAGCAGCATGGAATAGCCGGCCGGCAGGCCGCCACCGAGCATGGTGTCCAGTTCCGGCACGCCCATTGACAGGCGGACGTTGCTGGCGATGGTGGCGGCGGCAGCTTCTTGGATCATCGCGCGCGGGAAGATCTCCACGCCGGTGTCGCAGATGCGGAAGGTGTGCACACCCAGGCTTTGCGCCTGGCCGCGCATCTTGACCACCTGGATCTTGCGCAGCAATGTGTCGCGCTGGATCAGTTGAGACATCCAGATAATCCCGTCGGCCACGGTGAAGACAGGACTCGATTCAGCTTCCGGCGCCAGGTACTCGCCGATCAGGAAGGTGGTGGCTAGCCAACTGGTCATCTGCATGCCCAGGCGCTGCACGAAGTTCTGCAAGCCCGCACCGCCTTGTTCCATGGCGCGGGCCGACTGCGCCACCGAACGGAATGAATCGACAAACACTAGGCTGGGAGCAAAGTCCCGCACTTCATCGGCAATGCGCGTCAACACACGTTCGAAGTCCCCCTCGAGCAGGTCGGCGGCCAAGTTGACGAACTTGACCGACTGATTCAGCTTGGCAAGGTCGAAGAACGGAAACTGCTGCTGGTAGCGCAGCATTTTCAACGGTGGTTCGCCCAGTACCGTGAAGAACAATGCCCGCCGTTCGGGGCCGGCCAGCGAGAACATGATCTGGTGTGCCAGTGTCGTCTTGCCACTGCCCGGGGTGCCTGCCAGCAGGTTGAAGGAGTATTCGGGTATGCCCCCGCCGAGCAGCTCGTCCAGGCCGGGCACACCCGTGCTCAGGCGCTGGATGTAGACTTTGTTATTCATGTTTCGGTTCCCTTAGCGGCGGTGTCGACAACGTCCGGACCCCAGGCCGAGCGTAAAATGGCAGTGGTCAGCGACTCTCCGATCAGCAAGGTCAGCGTGTCAGTGAAAATAATGAACAAGGAAATGCTCGCTGCACCCGCCTCGGCAGGGTGTTGTTCCAAGCTGGCATACCAGCGTTCGAAGGCCGCGCCGTCGCCTTCTGCCAGCCAGGGATGCGCCGTGCTGGCCAGATGCGCGCTGCGCGCGAACAGCACGTCGAATGCGCCATTGCCGATAATCGGGCATAACTGCACAGCCAGCTGTTCCCACAGCATGACGCTGTGCTCCACTGCCGCCTCGGGGCGGTGCATCACGCAGCGTTGTATCCACTGGTGCCGTTCATCGTTAATTGCCATAGCAAGAGGGGCCGGATCTAGCAATCGTTTTCGTGGCCGACAGTGTACAGGCAATCGGCATGGCGCAGGCCAGGTATCGCATGCTGTTGCCTTCGCTTAAGCAACGCACGCACCCGGACGCGCAAGCAGCTGGGCGAACTGATCGGGCGGCAGAGGGCGGCTGAACAGAAAGCCCTGGCCCTCGTCGCATCGGCGCGCGCGCAAGAATTGCAGCTGCGCGGGGTTCTCGACACCTTCAGCCACGACGCGCTGGCCAAGGCTGCCGCCTATCGCGATGACGGCGCTGACGATAACGCCACCACCCGGCGCCACGCCGATGTCGCGTACAAAGGACTGGTCTATCTTCAACACATCGATGGGGAACTGGTTCAGGTAGCTGAGGCTGGAATAGCCGGTACCAAAGTCGTCGACCGCCAACAGCACGCCAATCTGCTTGAGCTCGCGCAGCAAGGCGGCGCTGGCATCGGCGTCGCGCATGAGCACGCCTTCGGTAATTTCCAGTTCCAGCTGGCCTGGCGGCAAACCGCTGTCGGCCAGGATGCCGCGCAGGTTGGCCAGGAAGTCGGCATGACGAAACTCCAGCGCCGACAGGTTGACCGAGATGATGCCGCAGGTGAGGCCCGCGCCTCGCCATGCCATGGCCTGCCTGCATGCTTCGCGCAGCACCCAGCGCCCAATGGACACGATCAGGCCGCACTCCTCGGCAACCGGAATGAAGCGCACCGGCAGCACTTCCCCGAGCAGAGGGTGCTGCCAGCGCAGCAGCGCCTCCGCTCCGGTAAGCGTGCCGTTCTCGAGCGCGATCCGTGCCTGGTAGTGCAGTTCAAACTCGCCGCGCTGCAGGGCCTGGTGCAAATCGGCCTCGGTGCGCTGACGTTCGCTGGCGCGCACATTCATCTGGGAACGGAAGAAGTTGCAGGTGTCGCGGCCGCTGTGCTTGCCATGGTACATGGCCACATCCGCGTTACGGATCAGGCTCTCGGCATCCCCGCCATCGTCAGGGAACAAGCTGACGCCGATGGTCACGCCAATATAGGCCGTGTGTCCGCCTAGCTGGTATGGCTCGCCGATCGTGCGCCGCATCTTATCGGCAATTTCCGACACCGCCCGCTCGTTGGTCACTTCCGTCAGCACCACCACAAATTCGTCGCCGCCCAGCCGGCACGCGGTGTCGCTCGATCGGATCACCTGCAGCAGGCGCTTGCTCACGGTTTGCAGCAGCAGGTCTCCGGCCGCGTGCCCGAGCGAGTCGTTGACCACCTTGAACCGATCCAGGTCCGCAAACAGTACGGCCAGCCGCGTTCCCTGGCGCCGCGCGATGGCGATAGCTTGCGCCAGCCGTTCCATCAACAAGGCGCGGTTCGGCAGCCCGGTCAGGAAATCGTGGTGCACCATGTGCACCATTTGGTCCTTGGCCAGTTGCACCTCTTCCGTCATTGTCTGCGCCTGCAGTGCCGTGATGACCAGGTGTTCGTTTGCTTGGCGTAGCCGCGCCATATGAATCTCGAGCGCCTGCTGCACGCCGTCCGCTTCGCGCAAATGCAGTTCCAGGTTGGTGGCCATGTTCTCGCGATGCGCCACCGCCGCCTCGCGCTGCCGGTTCATGGCGTCGCGCAGGCTCGCGGCATGTTCCCGCGCGTGGACCAGCGTTTCGCGCGCTGCCACCTGATCTTCCCGTGTGGCGATGATACGTTCACGTGCCTGCCCGGCGGCACGGCGGTCCTGGCAGCCTTCGCGCCCGCCGAATCGGCGCTCGTTGGCAGCGCTGCGGTCATTGTCGGGATCCATGTCAAGCTTCCATAGGGAGAAACGATATAGCGGTCAAAGGCACGGCGCTGACGGCCGGCGCTGCTTGCATGCGCCCCAGGCGGCGTCAAGCACGCCGGCGGTCAACGACGCGCCGATCAACACCTGCAACAGATCGTGCAACGTCACGAACAACAGCCGGCTGGCCGTCTGCACATCGGCCGGTCGCTGCCCGGCCATCCTGCCCGTCAGTTGCCGCCAGTCCGCCGTCGTCGCACTTGAGCCGTCCGGCGCCCGCAGCCAGGGAAACGCGCCGTGGCACATGCACAGGCAGCGTCCAAGGAGCGACGCGACACCCTGCGCCCCCAGCAGTGCAGACAATTCTTCGCTGATTGCCTCCCACAGTCTTTGTGACCGCAGTTCCTGCTCCTGCGCAGGGCACGCCGCCAACCAATCGAGGATTGCATCGGGATACATGGCGCCTGCGCACATCGCTGCATTTCCCATCAACACCGCTATCGCGCGACGCGGCAGTGATGAAGAAGCACCGTGCGCGCGCAGCGCTCCAGCCGTACCCAGGTGACTATACTGCAGTATGGTCAACTTTGGCACATTATTGCACCGCGCCACACGCAAGGTGCCCCATAGAAACAATACTGCCGGAGTGCGGCTGCGATTGGGGCGTATGAAGTCGTCGCGCTGGTGGGAATCGTCCATTAGGCAGCCCCCCCCCGCCATGTCCAACCCGCTTGCACCAGCGCTTACGTCCTGTGCAAACCGGCCGGCCCAGGGGCGTCGCAGCGCGGAATGGGCGCTGCGATGCAGCGGCGACGCGGCAACGTCAGTAGTACGCGCAGCGCCGTGTGCGCGGCGACTCGGTGAAATTGCAGATAACAGTCAGCGACGCCGATGCCCCACGCGCGCTGCAGCAGCAGGGATTCTTCGATGCGTTGGGCCTGTTCGACGTCGACGCGTTCGCCCGCAGCGCCATCGGTCTCCAAGCGGCTCACAGCGCAACCTCTGCCAGCCGGGACGGGTCCACGGAAAAGTACTCCGTGTGGCCGAAAGACTTGGAATAGTCCAGCAACGAAACGAATAGCGGCTCCAGTACGATAAACAGCATGCCGGGCCACGGCAAGGCCCTCGTATCGGAGATGACGTGGGAAAACTCGGGGTATTTTTTCAGCAGCAGGTCGCTAACCTGCCGAAGTTCGTCCGACTTGTGCAGCATGCTGGCCTTGGCATCCACCGACACGCCCCGGATTTCGGCCCACGAACTGTAGGGCGTGTTGATGGCGTAGGCGACGTTGGCGTGCTGCCGGATGTCGTGGGCTTTCTGGCTATCGAGTGAAATGGCACAGTAGGTGCGCAGACCGTCGTTGGCATAGCTCATCGTGCTGGCATGCGGTGTGCCATCCGGACGGATCGAGGCAAGGACCAGTTCTTTGCCGCGATGGAGTATGTCGGCGACCCACAGGGCCTTGTCGAGACTAATGTTCTCCATGATGCTTCTCCTGCAGGAAGATGGTCCTGCGGCCGCGGCGTGAGCTGCGGCTTGTGTTTTGTCCCAAGTGCCGGGTAGCTTTGGTCGCTGTACCCGGCGTGGGCGAACGTGGTGCGCGTTTGCAATTGGCGTCATGCCAGGGATGGCCGGCTGCCTTGTTCGAGCGTATCAGCGACGAGCGCGCCATTTAAGTGTACGCGCATCCTGCCCGGTGCCACGTTCATTTGCGTGGACGTACGGGCGCACCGGGGAGCGTTGGGCGCAAGGCTGGCTGCCCGCTTGGCGGGCGGGGCTGGTTTGGCTGTGGAATTGGCGTGCTTTGGCAGATCGACCTGGTCGGCTTGCCGCGCAGGGCGGGCCGCAGACTGCGCCAACAGCGCTGCGGGCACGGCGCGCTTGCCGATGAGCGCTCATAGAGGGCGCTGGCGAATGCGTCGATTGTGACGGCCAGGGTGAGATCGGCGAGCAGGCGGCCGATGGTGTTGTGCAATGTATTGCATTGCGCGCGGCAAGACCACGATCCGCACCATGCGGCGCCGCGCGCCGGCGGTAGCCTGCACGGGGCACTGGGTGCGCGTGGCCGGCGTAACTCGTTGGTCGTTTCGGCTGGGCCTCACCTGCGCCAGGGACCGGCCCGATGGCAAGGCGGGCGTGCAGCATCTCGGGTGGCGCTACGCCGCTAAACGCCGCCTCGCTGATGTGCCCAGCCTGCGAGGACGCTGTCGCCAGGCCCGCTGTTGTGCTGGTGGCGCTGCGATCGGACGGGAAGCACCGGGCGCGCGGTCAGACTGTCAGCGCGAGAGAGGGAGCCTGGCCCGGGCACGCCACAGTTCAGATAGGCAACTATGCCCGAAGTGGATAAGACCATTGCAATATGCAATGGACGGAAGTCTCCAGAGGCCTACAATGCATTGCGGGCACGTGGATCGCGGTCATGCCCAAGGAGGCGCACAATGTACATCAACCAGCGTTCTGACCATACCATGGCCGACATCGTCGAAGTAGGCATTTCGATGCAGCGCTCGCGGCAGCCGGGGTACGCGATCCGATTTCTGGAAAAACTGTGCGTCCAGCATGCGGTCATACAACGCGTGCTGGAGGAGCCCGCGCAAAGGCGGTGTTACTACGCGTCTCCCGGGCGGATGACCTACTACCTGGTGAGCCCAAAGCGGCTCCATGTGGTGCGCGACCTGGTCGGCCATTCGTGGTGACGGCATTGACCTTGGACCGGGCACAGCATCTGCAGGCGACGCGCAGGGATGTGCTGCGTTCACAGCAGGTGGAAGTGGGCATCGTGTACCAGAAGATGCTGAGCAACGTCGCGGCGGCCGAGTACCTCTTTGCCCACAATGTTCCGTTGCATGTGGCGCTCAGAATCTTGCTGTGTCCCGGCAAGCGGCGCACATTTTGCTCTGCGCCGGAGCGCGATGTTGGCTTGAGTCAAACGTGCCAAGCCGAGGCTGAAGCGCAGCGCCTCATTCGGCGGCTGACGCAGCAGGCAACTTAGTGTCGAACCCATCCGGCGCCGTGCCAACCTGATACGCATGCGGGTGATGCCCAACGTGCGTTGGTTGCCCCCAAGGCGCGCCGCCGCTGGCGGGCTGGCGGTCACGTCGCGACATGTCCGCGTGCAGGCCGGTCCATGCGGTCATTCCCGCTTGTCGGTCTCCATGAGGCTTAGACCGACATTGTGCGCCATGGTTTGCGCCATGCCCGGGGCGCCGCAGGGCGTGTTCAGGCTGGCGCTGGCAATCTTGACGTTACCCTTCCAAACGCGGAAGGTGCCGTACCATTCGCCCGGCCTCGGTCCCGCATAGGAGGCATACTCCAGTCGGTAGTCGTCGGCAAACTGTCGCGCGGTGAAGGTTGCATACTTCTGTTCGGTCATGTCTGCTCCGCTGAGGTGGTTGCAATCGTGGTCTGACGCACTGGCCAAGCAGCCTGGTGGGTGCGTCTGCAGGCAGGGGCCGCCGCCGGCAAGACCTTGACGCTGGGTCGGGCTAACGCTTGGGCGCGGTTCGGCGCTTTGGCCGGTGGCAGGCGAGGCGGTCCTGCATGTTCAGTCAAATGCGAGTTTGCGAGGAAGGTGCCGCGACGTGAGCAACCAGATCGCGGCGTGACGGTCCACGCCTTGCACGCATGCGCAAGCGGGCCGCGCCCACCGGCGGCGTACTGGCACTACAGCGGGCTGGTCGAGGGCTTGGGAATGGAGATTGCCACTGGATCGCTCGCTGGGAAGGTTTCATCCAAGCCCTCGTCGAGCGCCGCGTCCTGATGGCCCTCCGGCTTGGAAGGCTCCACGTTGCGTGGCGGCAGCTTCTGGGGAGCGGTGTGGGTGTCAATGATGCTCATGGTTCACCTCGTCTGGCTGGAGTGGCTTGGGATGCATACGGCAAGATGCTCTTGCGCCCATCGCGCGTGCGTCATCATGGGCGCTGGTTGGGCAGGCGGCTGGTATCGTTGTTGACGACGCCATGTGGCGGTTGCTGGTTGCCGTGCCACTTGTTCCAAGGACGTTTTGCGGGCGGGTTGCTCCTTTGAGGTGCCGGCCCGACAAAAGGGGGCGGTGTCGGTAGGGACAATGCTTCGGTACCGCCGGTTGCTGTCGTTTCCATCGTCGATCTCCTCGCAATATGGGCGTTGCACGAAATCGCTCAGCGCCAATTGCACACGCAGCATGCGCCTATTTTGGCGGGCTGTATAGCGCGGCCGTGATCGCGGTAACGTCGGCATGTTCCTGCTCGGCATCCATGAAGTGGGGCGAGCAACATGTCGACATGGTGGCGATCGAACGCAGCGTGGCACCGCCAGGCGCTAAGTGCGCTTAGTCCGCCAGGCGTTGTTGCGGGTCCGCGCGCCAGTTCGTTCCTGGGCCTCAGTAAGGCGATCATCGGTGAATTTCCGGCCTATAATGAAAGGAGGAAACGGATGGTCGCCGTTTGGCGCAAGCCGTCCGGCGCGCTCCCCGCGGTCCTTCCCCCGGTCGGGCAATCCATGCCCGGCCCTCTTGGCGCAGTGACGCAGGTGAAGATCATGTTGCACGAGTTCCTTGCCAATAATCGCCGCGACCTGATTGCCCGATGCCAGGCGAAAGTGGCCACGCGCAAGCACTTCGCCTCTGCCGAACAGTTGCATAATGGCGTGCCCCTGTTTCTTGAACAGTTGATCAGTACGCTGCGCATGGAGCAGACGGGGTCGGCGCTCACGGGCCAGGATTGCGCAATTCTCCATGCGGACGCCGTGACCCATGTCGAGATGGACGCGTCCGCGATGCTGCACGGTCAAGACATGCTGGCGTTGGGCTTTACGGTCCATGAAGTGGTCCTCAACTACGGCGACCTGTGCCAGGCTATTGCCGACCTGGCGGTCGAGCGTGACGCGCCATTTTCCGTCGACGAATTCCGGACACTGAATCGCTGCCTGGACAACGCCATCGCCTACGCCGTGACCGAATTTAGCAAACAGGACGCGTCCATTGCGGCAGAGCGCCACAATGTGGAGGAGCACAAGCGCATGGGCTTTTTTGTCCACGAACTGCGCAACCTGCTCGGCACGTCGAAGCTGGCCTACGCAGCGTGCAAGACAGGCAACCTTCCCCTTGCCGGCGCGACCGGCAGCATACTGGGCCGCAGCCTGGTCGGCCTGGAACGCTTGATCAACAACACGATAGCCGTCGTGCGCGAGGAACAGCGCGATAACTTGCGATATCTCTTTTCGCTGGCGGAGTTTGTCACCGAAGTCGAGGCGACGGCGGCATTGGCCGCGATCGCGAAGCAATGCCAACTGAGGGTGTTCCCGGTCGATCCGCAACTGGCCCTGCGTTGCAACCGGCCCATGCTCCTGGCCGCCGTGGTCAATCTGCTGCAGAACGCCTTCAAGTTCACCCACGCGCAGAGCGAGGTGACGTTGACCTGCCATGCCACGCCCGAGCATGTCCTGATCGATATAGCCGACCATTGTGGCGGGCTGGGAGCCGGCGTGGCCCAACGTATGTTTCAACCTTTCGAGCAAGGCGGAGCGGATCGGTCCGGTCTCGGGCTAGGCCTGACCATCGCGCAGCAGTGCGTGGTGGAAAACGGGGGGCAACTGGGCGTCCGTGATCTTCCGCTTGTCGGTTGCGTGTTTACCATCACGCTGCCCCGGCATGCGATGCCGACAGGATGAAACAGTCTGTCTCGGCCAGCGACCCCAGGCAGGGAGCGCACCAGAGCTGGCGTGCTTGCGCCACGCTGCCGCCGCCAATCCAGCATGTCAGCACCGGCCGCGCAGCCGCGCACATCGACGGCGCCAACATTTCATGGGTTGGGCGTGGACAGGGAAGGACCCGCCCAGAGGCCGCTACGGAGCTGATGTCTGCGGGCGGTCAGGGTGTGATCGCCACTTTCAAAACGCCATCGCGCTGGTTTGCGAACAGCTCGTAGGCGTGCTCGATCTCATCGAGCTTGAAGCGATGGGTCACCATGGACTCAAGATTGACGCGTCCGGACGCGACAACGTTCATCAGGCGGCGCATGCGCTGCTTACCGCCTGGGCAAAGCGTGGTCACGATCCGGTGGTCGCCCAATCCGGCCGCGAAGGCGTCTAGGGGGAGCGAGAGCTTGCCGGAATAGACGCCGAGACTTGACAGGGTTCCGCCCGGTTTGAGGGCGCGCAGGCACTGCTCGAACGTTGTCTGGGTTCCCAGCGCCTCGATCGCGACGTCGACGCCGCAGCCCCGTGTGAGCCGCATGATTTCTGTCAGCGGATCGGTTTGCGTGTAGTCGATCGTGATGTCGGCACCAAGCGCGCGGGCCATGTCGAGTCGCCCCCGCACGCCATCAACAGCGATGATCATGCTGGCACCGCGCAGCTTGGCTCCCGCCGTCGCACACAGGCCAATCGGACCCTGAGCGAAAATGACGACGGTATCGCCGATCTTTATGTCGCCGTTTTCGGCACCGCCGAAGCCGGTGCTCATGATGTCCGGACACATCAAGACCTGCTCATCCGTCAGTCCGTCGGGGATCGGTTCGAGATTGCCCATGGCGTAGGGAACCAGAAGATAGTCGGCTTGACAGCCATCGATGGTATTGCCGAAGCGCCAACCACCCGCCGCCTTGCCGCCGCATTGTGATGCATGTCCGTCGAGGCATGAGTGGCATTGGCCACAGGGTGTGATGGCGCCGACGACCACGCGCTGCCCCACCGTGTACCCTTCAACGCCGGCACCGATTTCGGTTATGAGGCCGACTGGCTCATGGCCGATGGTCCTGCCAGGATCGACGGGAAACTCCCCCTTGAGAATGTGCACATCGGTTCCGCAAATCGTTGTCGTGGTGATTTGCACCACAACGCTGCCGGGGCTTGCGACCGGAATCGGTTTGTCGACAAGCGATATTACGCCCGGTCTAACATACACCGCCGCCTTCATTTTGCGCATGGAAGCCTCCTTGTGGACACATGTCATGGTACGCCGCGAGTGCTCCGTGTCCCGCTGATATGTCGTGCGATTCACCTAAATTTGCACCGCTTGAGATGTTCGATTCGGATCCTGGGACTTAACGATAGGACTGCCGTATGATCAGACTACCATTGACGTTCCTCTGCCGCGCGTCACGCATGGACTCACAGGCTTGTTTTGCCTGGAATCCATCGGGATGGTGATCGCGTTTTCGGTAGTGATACGAATTATTCGGTTGTGTTTAAGCGAGGAGTCCGAGTGAAAGTCGTTCCCACAGACACTCTAAGCGTGCCATGAATCAACAGGAATGGTCGCAGCATCCTTGGTATGCGATGGATCCGGCCGCCGCCGTGGAACGATTAGGTAGCAACAGGGAAACCGGGTTGTCTTCTGACACAGCTGCCCGGCGGGCCGTCGAATACGGGCCAAACGCGCTGCCGGAGACGGCAAGGCGCTCTACATTGCTGCTTTTTCTGCGCCAGTTTCTCAGCCCGTTAATCTACGTACTGTTCGCTGCGGCTGCGCTGGCCGCTGGCATGGGCCATTGGGGCGATGCGGTTGTGATCCTCGGTGTGTTGATGGCAAATGCCTTGATTGGCACATACCAGGAAGGCCGCGCCGAGCGCTCGATGGCCGCGCTGCGCAAGCTATCGACGTTGCAGGCACGCGTCATACGCGATGGCTGCGAGCTGGCTGTGGCGGCACGCGATCTGGTGCCCGGAGACATCCTGGTCTTTGTCGCTGGCGACGCAGTCGTGGCGGATGCCCGTCTGCTGGAGGCGTCGGCGTTAGCCGCGGCCGAGGCGACGTTGACCGGTGAGTCCGTTCCAGTGTCCAAAGCAATTGCATCGCTCCCAGTAGCAACCGGCCTTGCGGATCGGCACAACATGGTGTTTTCGGGGACCTATATCACTGCCGGACGTGCCCGCGCAATGGTTACGGCAACCGGCGTCCACACCGAGGTGGGAGGTATCGCTCGGTTGACCGAAGGTGCCGAAGAGGCAAAAACACCACTGGAAATGCGCATAGCCCAGCTCGGTCGCTACCTTGTGGTCGCGGCCTTGGCGCTGTTCGGTTTGGTGATGGCGCTGGGTTTGGCGCGCGGTCTACCGTTCGGCGAAGTCCTGATGGTCGCAATCAGCCAGATGGTGTCGGTGATACCAGAAGGCCTGCCGGTGGCGATGACGATCGCGCTCGCCGTCGGCATGCAGCATATGGCCGGCAGAGGCGCCATCATTCGGCGCCTGTCGGCGGTCGAGACGCTGGGTGCAATCACGGTGATATGCAGCGACAAGACGGGTACGCTAACGCGCAATGAGATGACGGTAAGCGCACTTTGGTTCCCTGGTGGACGGGCCATCGACATTACGGGCGTTGGATATGCACCGGAAGGAGAATTGGTTAGCACTGGCATCGCGCGCTCGTCGACGGACGTCGAGCTGGCTCAGTTGCTGGAAGCCATCGTGCTTTGCAACGACGCGGAACTCGTCCCACCTGATGACGAATCGGCGCCGTGGACGGTGCTCGGCGATCCGACCGAAGCTGCGTTGCTCGTTGTGGCCGCCAAGGCCGGCGTCGAGGCCGGCACCTTACGCCGCAGCCGTCCTCGCATGGCGGAGATCCCCTTTGATTCCGACGCGAAGATGATGGCAACCCGGCATGGTGGCACTGCGGGAACAGAAACGATTTACCTCAAGGGGGCGCCCGAGGCGGTATTACGGCTCTGCAGCCGGGATGGACAAGATGCCCTGCGCGCGGCGCGCGAAGCGGTCGAGAAGATGGCAGGGCGCGCCCTGCGCGTGCTGGCTGTCGCGCGCATCGATGACTGCCCGCTCGACGCCGTCGCCGGTTTTGACGAACTGGCCGGCCGCGCCACCCTGCTTGGCCTGGTCGGCCAAATCGATCCGCCTCGCGAGGTGGTCAAGTTAGCGGTGGCGGCGTGCCGCGCGGCAGGCATCCGTACCATTATGGTCACAGGCGATCACAAACTCACAGGACTGGCCATTGCGCGTGAATTGGGGATAGCGTTGGACGGCGACAGAGGCATTGATGGCGTCGAGTTGGAGCGCATGAACGACGCTGAGCTGTTGAAGGGACTCGAGAACATTGCGGTGTTCGCGCGCGTCCATCCGGCGCAGAAGCTGCGCATCGTGGCCGCGCTGCAGTCGCGTGGCGATGTCGTCGCCATGACCGGGGACGGGGTCAACGATGCCCCGGCCTTGGCCAGCGCCGACGTTGGTGTCGCGATGGGCATCACCGGTACCGAAGTGGCGAAGAGCGCGGCGAAGGTTGTCATCACCGATGACAACTTTGCCACGATCGTTGGCGCGGTCGAACAGGGACGCGTCGTATATCGCAACCTCAAAAAGGTGATCCTGTTCCTGTTCGTCACCTCAGCCGACGAGGTGTTGGTGCTTCTTCTGGCGTTGCTTGCCGGGTATCCCCTGCCGCTGGCGGCGGTCCAAATATTGTGGATCAACATCGTCACTGAAAGCACATTAACTGTCAACTTGGTGATGGATCCGCCGGGCGGCGACGAGATGATGGATGCGCCGGTACCGCGCAACGACCGCCTTTTGGACAAAGCCATGCTTTGGCGCATTGCAACGCTAGTGCCGATGGCAGTCGTCGCCACTTTCGGTTGGTTTGTCTGGCGACTATCCAACGGCGTCCAATACGAGGTAGTCCGGACCGAGACCTTCACTATTCTGGCGCTATGCCAGTGGTTCAATGTCCTAAATTGCCAATCGGCGTCGCATTCCGCCTTAACGTTCGGCATCCTGCGTAATCGCTGGCTGATAGGCGGTTTGGCGCTGAGCATTGTGCTGCAGGGAGCCGTCCTATACTGGCCGCCGCTGACTGCATTGTTCCACATTGTGCCTATTCCGCCCGCCGATTTGTTGCCACTCGTGGCGTTGGCTAGCTGCGTGTTATGGGGCGAAGAGTTGCGAAAATGGGCCACACGCATGCGGGGCAAGCCGCCTGCGCAATAGGTGGCATCGATACGGTGATTTGCAACGAGAACTGATCTACTTTGCCGCATAATTTGCGCACGAAACGTGGCTTCGTATAGGTCACGATCCTGCGAGTGACCTGGGAAATCGGCGTATTCGACGCTGGCACATGCGCGACCAGGTTCCACTGAGAGAAATTGCCAGGCGCTTGCGCATCGCCCGAGACTGTGTCCGATGCAATGTGCGCCCGGAAACCATAGCGCGTGCCTACGCTGAGCGGCGCTCCAGCCGCAACATCGACAACTACGCGTTCCAGGTTTTTGGCACTGCTCAAGCCTGCGGCGGCGCGATCACGCAAGCAGCGGCGCACGCTGAAACAGATCATGGGTACTTGGAGGACCTGGGGTTTGAGGGGCTAACGATAGGGGCGCGGAGATCGCAAGGGTGCGACGAGAGCGTCAAGCTGAAGATCGGTCCCGCGAGTAACGAACAGTGCAGCCGCTTCGTCAGCGCGCGACACGCCACAACACGCGATCAGCAGCGCGTTTCGTCGCCGTCAACAAAAGTCTATTTTGGCGCGCTTGCTGTGCCCCCTCGTTGCGGCGCAGATTCATTCGGTGTTCGGCGCCGCGCGTGCGGTACGCGGTGCCCGCGTGGCGGTCGCGCAGCGCATGTCGGGCGATGCGCCGTACGCCTGGCACCTTCCGCGCAAGCCTGCCAGGATAGGCGTACACTGGCGCCATGCAATGGGCGGAGGAGATCGCCATGGAAGAGATTGACCCCAGCCAGACTTTTGACGGTCTCCCCCTCACTGTGGAGCAGGATGCGGCCATCCGGCACTACATCTTGCAATGCCGGCGCAATCGTCGCCCCATCGATGCGAAGGAGTTGACCGCGATGCTCAAGGATATGCTGGATCCGCCAGCCGATGGCGAGCCGGATGACTTCTTCACCCACGCTGTCGAGCATGTCGTTGCCGCCGAGCGCGCTGCTGCCTCGGTGGACGAGGCCATGAATCCGATCGAGGCGTGCGAGGAGCGCAATGCCGCCATGGAATCGGAGGCGATGAAGGGGAGCTAGGCGCGAAGCTGGCGCCTCGGTTGCCGGCGGGCGCTTCGTGCATGCGCCGAACCGACGAGGCATCGCAGTGGCAAGGGCAGATACGCCTTGGTGCGGCGTTTGCCGACAAGGCGGATGACGAGGTGGCTGCAGTAGCGCACGCCATCCATGCCCATTCCAGTTCCTTGTGATGTTCCGAAACTAGGAGCGAACGTGAATACTGTTCCAACTTTCGCCGCTATCTTCAGAAATATCGACGGTCTCGACGGTGCGCAGTCCAGTATTATCCACACCCTTGGGCTCGGCGTGATTGGTTCCTACTACTGCGGTGCCGGTGGGGCTGAGCATCGAGAAACAGACAGTCTCCCCGGTGTCGTTAGCGATCTGTTGCACGACGGCTCGAACCACTTCATGTGAACCGGCCATATCTGCCGTCCGCTGAAATTCGCCTTCGTAGGCTTCACCCGCTTGCGTGTACCTGTACATGATTGTCATCGTCCACTCCAGTGTCGGCCGCCGGCCGGGTCGGGGTGCCGATCGGCACCAGGTTCGTTTCCCTGCAAACCGTTCATGCGGGATTATCCTTCGTTCCCGATCTCAAACGGCATGGTTTTATAGCCCACGTAAAGCGGATGCTTCGGTGTTCTATCCTTATTCAACTTCAGCGGATGCGGCTTGATGCCAATGTCTCTCAGCAGCTGCAATACCGCCTGGCCACGCCCGCCGAGGGTGCCGGACTCACTCCACCCACAAACCACGACCGATGCGCGTCGAGCGGCTCCAAGAATCACGGCGTCGACGTTCTCGCCGACAAGGTCGAACCCGGCAGCATGTAACGGTCCAAGTTCGTCGGAATCCGGTTCCCGAAAGGCGAATGCGTTGGCAACTTCCAGACCGCCGACAGCGAAGTTAAAGCCGATCTTCGGCCACATCATCACGCGCTTAAACCGGCGCTCAACGGTCGGATCGTTTTCAACTTCATTCGCGGTGCTCGGATTCATCATCAACAGCAACGCCGTTGGCAGCGCATCGTCCCATACCCTCCCCAGCAAGTAGCGGTAGACCTCGCAGTCGGAGAAGATTGCGCCGGTCGATCCGGTCAAGGTTTTGACCTCGCGGCGCATCACGATGATTTCCTATAAACGGTTTATACCAATTCTCCTGGTCGGGTAGTTGCAGGGCCGGCTATTTCTTGTTCGGATCATGCCCCATCCAGACGCAATATTCCCCAGCGCGTTCCTCTGGCAGAACTGCATGCGACTTGACCGCCTTATCCCAATTGCGATCAGAAAGCATCCTGCGCACAGAGGACGCCACAGCGCAGAAACTGATGATGAGCGCGACAATCGAAACGAGATCGAAGCTCGGATGATGATACACGACGACCGCGAATGCTACACCACCCGACGTCGCGTTCGCACACTTCGCGTCGACAAAATACAAGCATGCCACAACGAAAATGCTTATAGACAACGACACATTGATCAAGGGGGTATCCATAATTTTTCTTGTCCCGCTGCGCTGTTCAAGAAGAGGCATGCAAACGAGCCGAAATTCGTGCCTCGTAGGCCTGTCGCTCCTTCGTACTTTGTCCGCCTGCTGCGCAACTCGTCGTCACGGTTGCAGGCGTCAGGCTCTTGAGGGGAATTCGGCAAGGCCGCGTGCGCGCGCAGCCGTCGTGACAACGCCGACACGTCCAGGCCATGGCTTGCGTAGCCAAATCGGCGCGCCCGGAAGAACTCCGTGTATTCCGGCGGCTCGTCATGCTCCCACGCCCCCCAGACGTGACGCTCGAGATCGTCAATGCGATAGTAGTTCAAGAAGTCCACCGCATGCTCATCAACAACGAAGCCGCACGCGCCTCACGCATCCACTGCACGCAGCAGCTCGCCGGTGGTCACGGGGGCTTGGCAGTGTCTAATCCCGCGTAGGTGACGGTTTCGGATGTTCTAGTTGGCAAATGGTTCCAAGTCGATCACCACGTCTGCCATCTCGGCCAGTTCTGGCGTATGCGAAATGAAATACTCCTTGGCGTAGCCACCGATGCGCAGCACCTCGCGTTTCATCGCCATGAAGCGCCGTTTATGTTGCGCGTCGAACGCGCCGTCGGCTTCGTCGGAGAACAGCGTGGCGCTGCGCCGGCCATCGCCTTGCGCCAAGTACAGCGCCATGGCCCGGGTCAGGCATTCGTTGATCCAGATCCGCTCGCCGCCGCTCATTTTTGCGACGCTCTTGGCGCTGCCGCGGTGCGCGTCGTGCACCGTGATGTCGAAGCCCTCGCGCAGTTCGCCCTTGGCGGTGGCCAGCTGGGTCTGGAGCTGCACCGAAAAGCGCGGGCCGTAGCAGGCCAGGAGCAGCTGGTTGGCCAGCGCCGACAGGGCCGGCCCCGCGTCGTCGATGGCCAGCGCGATGATGCCGTCATTGCCAAAGGCCTTGGTCAGCAGGGACCAGTCCTCCAGGTGTCGTTCCAGGCGCAGCGACTGGCGTTCCTGCGCTGAGCAGGCTTGGGCTTGCGCGGCGTGCTGTGTGGCCAGGTCCCATGCCCGGTCCTGTTCGCGCAGGGCACCAAGCTGGGCTTGCTCGGCCAGCTGCAGGCGCGCCTGGGCCTGTTCGCAGTCGCCGGCCGCGGCCGTGACGAGCCGCTCGTCGAATGCCGGCGGCAGCGCCGCCAGTAGCGCATCGATGCGTTCGGCCACCTGGCTCGGCTGTGCCGCGAAGTCGCGCCGCCGATGCAGCGTGGCGATCCGGTACTGCTGCTCGGAGTAGGCCTTGTCGTCCTCGGCCCGCTCGGCGGCTGACTGTTCACCATGCGCGGCGAGGCGGGCCTCGGCATCAGCCAACATGGCGCCGGACTGCGCCAGCGCGTCGCGCCGCGCGGCCTGCCTCTCGCATTGCGCCAGGCGGTCTCGGCTGCGGGCCAGCCGCGCTTCGGCGGCCCTGGCCGCCAGGCGCGCGCGCGGCACGCCAGCGGCCTGGGGGCGCAGCGATGCGATCTGCTCTGCCAGTGCTGCATGCCGCGCGTTCAGGCGCGCCACCACCGCTCCGGCGTCCGGCAGCAGCGCGTGGGCCGTATGCGCGTCGGCCAGCAGCTTGCACCCGGCCTGCAGCGCCATGCCGGCGCAGGGCACCTCGGCCGTCAGCGCGAAGCGCCGCCGCAAGTCCTGTGCCGCCAGCGCCGCTTGGCCGGCTTCGCGTTCGATGGCCGCGCTCTTCGCTTGCGCCAGCGCCAGGTCTGTGGCCATCCGTTCGCGCCGGGCCAGCGCATCCCGCGCTTCGGCCAGCCGCCGCTCGCGCCGCGCCAAGACGGCCAGCATCACGGGTAGCCGCTGCGCTGCGCGCTCTGCTTGGTTGGCCTGTGCCATGGCCGCTTGCAGAGTGGTGCGCTGTGCCCGCAGCGAGGCGAACGTGGTTTCGCGGCGCGTGGCGCGCTGGGCATGGCGCTGTGTCAGGTCGTCGAGCGCTGCCTGCTCGCGTCCCAGCTCCGTATCAAGCGCCTCGAGGGCGTGTTGCCGTTCGGTGAGCGCCGCTGTGCGCTCGTCCAGCAGCTGGGCGCGCCGGCCTTCATGGCTGGCGGCGACCGCCTGCTCGGCGCGCAGGGCGGCCAATACGGCGCGCTTGGCATCCAGCCGCGCGGCGGCGACGTTGCGGTTCTGCCGTCCCAGCTCGGCCTTGGCGGCCGTGTCGCCCAGCGCGTTGCGCTCGGCCGCCAGCCGGGCCAGTGCTTCCCGCTGCGCCTGCTGGCGCCTGCGGAGGTTCTGCAGGGCGCTGCGCAACAGGCGCACGACCTCGGCCGCGCGCTCGCCGTGCGCACGCACCGCGTCCAGGCGCAGCAGCTCCGCCAGCAGGTGCTTGATTTCGCCGTTGCGGTAGTTTGATAACTGGCGGCGCTGCTGGGCGGAGAACGCGGTGCTGAAAAACGTCGCCGCCGACCCGGCGACGCCTTCCACGCAGCGGCTGTAGGTCTCCATCCTCCCGTCGGACACCGTGCCGTCGGCCAGGCGCACCGGCGTCCAGCCGCGCTCGCCCAGCTGGTGCAGATAGGCCTCTGTGCGGCGTTTGCCGGCCAGGCGCATGACCAGGTGGCTGCGGTAGCGCACGCCATCCATGGCCCATTCCAGTTCCTTGTGGTTCTCCGGCAGGTAGACTTCGTCGTAGTAGGAAAACGCGCCCAGTCCGTCGGCGCCGGCGCGCGAGGGCATCACGGGGTAGGGCGTCATGTTGTCGAGGATGGTGCTCTTGCCGCGCCCGTTGCGCCCGGTCAGCGCCACCAGCGCCGCGCCGCCGGCCTCCCGCTCGAAGTCGATGGTGATGCGCTCGCGCCCCAGGCCGTCGCGGATGCCGCAAAAGCCGCTCAAGGATAGTTTCAGGGGGATCATGGTGCTCTCCTTCATGCCAGTGCAGGATCGGGGACGGGAACCGCCGCCGTCTGGTCCCATGGTGCGTCCTGGCCGGCCACGGTCAACGCGGCGTCGTCGTCTTCCTGCGCGAGCAACTGCGCGGCGATCGCGTCCGGCGCCAGCTGTTCCAGGCTCTCCAGGCAGGCAAGCAGGGGCGCCGCATCGATGGCCGCCGCCGTGGCCCAGGCGCGCAGCTGCGCGCGCAGGTTCGTCGCGTGCGCGATGCCCGCCGCCCGCGCGCGGGCCACCGGCAGCACGCGTCCCTCCAGCTTGATCCCGGCCGCGCCGGCCAGCGCGGCGGCGATTGCGTCGCGGTCCACCGCGTGCGCCGCCTCCTCAGCCACGCACCAGCGCACCCGCACCCAGGCGCCGGCCAGGTCGTGCGCGCGCGCGAAATCCGACAGGGCGGCCACGTCGGGCGCGCCGTCGAACACCAGCTCGTGCGTGCGCCGCGCCGGCGTGGGCACGAGCGTGGCCTGCGCGGCGTCGGCAGCGACCTGCCACATCAGGAAACCCTTGTCGCCTTGTTCGCCGTAGTGCAGCCGTCCGATCGCGCCCGGATAGGCGATCAGGCGCTCGCCGTCCTGCCAGCGCTGGTGCTTGTGGATGTGCCCCAGCAGGAAGGCGCAGGCTTGCGCGGCGAACAGTGCGCCGGTGGTCAATTCGTGGTCCAGTCCGGCCATCGGCACGCCGTGCTCGGTGACGCAGCCGCGCACCGTGCCGTGCGACAGGCCGATGGCGGGCACGCCGGCCGCGCGCGCCGCCAGGTGGATGGGGGCCAGGCCCGCCAGCAACTGCGCCAGTTGCTCGCCCATGGCGGCCGCTGCCGCGCCCGCGCCCACGCTGGCGGCCAGCGCGGCCTTGTTCAGGGTGGGCACGCAGCTGCACAAGAGGCGCGCGTCGGCGGGCGGGCGGTCGAAACGCCAGTCGCTTGACGCCAGCCAGCGCCCGTCATGAAGTAGCGCCACCTGCGACAGCCGATCGGCGACGTGCACCGGATGCCGTCCGCCCAGGAGCGCAAACAGGCGCAGCAGGCCGGCCGGCTCGTGGCTGAAGGTACCCTGCAACATCAGCACAGGACAATGGTCCGCCAGGCGCCGGATGTGCCGGGCCAGCGCGGCCAGCGCCGGGGAGTGGGCCGGCAGCGCGTGGTCGGTGCTGTCGCCCGTGACGACGGCCACTTGCGCCCCTTGGGCGATGGCCTGGTCCACGGCGAACGCAAAGCAGGTGTCCACCTCGGCCAGGGTGTCGTCGGCGTAGTGCAGGTCGGAGAAATGGGCAAGCGAGATCATGATGGATTCCTTATTCCGGCACGCCGATCTCGGCCTCGATGCGCGCGCGCAGCCCGGCGGGATCGGCCTGGTAGCGGGCCAGCTCGGCCAGCACGCGCTGGACGCCCTGGGCGTTACGCCGCCAACCGGCGCCCCATGCCCAGTCCAGATAGGCGTCCAGCCGCGCGCGCTCGACACCCAGCTCGGCGGCCAGCGCATAGACCGCGTCGACGCTGCCGCTTGCATCGGCCGGCTGTGTCGCGCGCGTGTCCGCAGGGCGCACCGCAACGCTTGCCGGTGCGGCGGCTGTTTGCTCCGGTATGCTTGCTGGCGGCTGCGCGCCCGGCTCCGCCATGGGCGCCAGCTCGCGCATGGACGGCGCGTTGCCCTGGAGCGTGCGCGCCGCGGCATCGGCCGCGCGCAGTGTGGCCTCGTCGTCCTGTCCGGCGAGCAGGGCGGCCACGTCCACCGGCGCCTCCAGTTCGATGATCCAGTGGGCGCTGCGCACCGGCTGCCCGGTCTTGGCGTCCAGGTGCGACACCTCGCGCAGCGTCTTGGTGAGGTAGAACGGCGTGCGCTGGGCGTCGAGGAAACCGCCCAGACGTCCGCCGCGCATGAAGGCGATCGCTTCGAAGCGTTCGATGGCGCGCGAGAGGGCGTAGAAGCTGTTGGTGTGCAGCTCGAAGGCGTCGAGCGAGCGGATGCCGGGGATATAGAAGATGAAGCGGCCCGACAGGTTGCATTGGCGGTTTTGGAACTCCGGGCAGTGTTCCGGGGCGCACAGGCCGTCGTTCTCCGGGCGCAACTGGGTGCCGCGTCCACCAAAAGTGCGCAGGGCGCGCCCGCTGCGCTGATCGACCTTGGCCGGCGAGAACATCATGCAGCGCCGGGTCTGCCCGTCGGCGGAATACTCGCTCCAGTAGCGCTTCTCGCTGCGTGCCCAACACGCCAGTTCGTGCGGCATCACGCTTTGCCAGGCATCGGCGGGAAAGATGACGGGGAAGCGGTACAGGCGGATCGCGCCGTCGCCGCGGTCCTCGCCGTAGGCATCGAGGATCTGGCGCGCCAGCGCCGGATTGGGAAAATCGTTGGGGCGCACGGTGAACCACGCCACGTTCTTGGGCGCGAGCGGCGTTTTCACGTCGGGGAAGCGCTCGGCGATCTTCTGTTCGATCTGCTCGAACGTGGCCTGCTGCGCAATGCCGTCCTCGTACAGGGCGCGGATCGCCGGGTTGGCGGCCGCCGCCTTGGTGAGCACCTTGATGCCGGCGCGGATCTTGCCCGCTGTCGGGATGCGTGCTTGCCGGTGGCCGAGTATGGTGGGGGGACTGAGGGGCGTGCGTTGGGACGCTACCGGGTGGTGGCTCATGCTTCTCTCCTGGACGGTGGGTGGGGAAACAGGTCCATATTCC
This sequence comes from Massilia sp. Root351, assembly GCF_001425045.1. Classification (GTDB taxonomy): domain Bacteria; phylum Pseudomonadota; class Gammaproteobacteria; order Burkholderiales; family Burkholderiaceae_D; genus Rugamonas. The sequence goes on from NZ_LMDJ01000031.1 coordinate 625,508, forward strand.
CACCGGACAGGGAGCATGCAACCGGCTGTGGCCTGCGGATGCTTGCCGCTGGCACCTGGCGCGCTGATGCTGGTGCCGCCACGCTTTTGAACAACTTCCGCACTGCCGCTCGCTTCACGCCCAGCGCATCGGCGATCTCCTGCGTCGCGGCGCCGCGTGCCTGCATGCTTAGCGCCGCCATCCGGCGCGCGCACGCGGTATGGACACCGGCCATGCCCGCGTGGCTGAAAATGCGGCGGTAGATGTCGTGGATTTCCTTGCACACCGCCTGGCGCTTGCCGCCCTGCGTGCGCAGCACCTGGAACGCCCGGCCGTCGCGTGACAGGAACAACCGGCTGGCAGGATCGAGCCCGCGATGGCTGGCCGCTTCCATACTGTTCCGGCCCGCGCCGGCACGCTCAGCCAGGTAGGCGTCGATGGCCGAGTTCGTTTCCCCGCAATCGAACAGCAGCGGCCGGTCGGCGCCGTTGGCGGCGATCTCGGCGCGCAGCACCGATACGCGCCGCACTTGTCCGGCCGCGTCGAGATAATCCTGCACGGTCAGTTGGGCGATTTCGAGTGGTTTGGCACCGGTGGAGAAGAGCACGTGCACGAGTGCCTTGTCGCGTAGCGGGCTGTGGCTGTGCCGGTCGATCTTCTTGAGCAGCATGCCGATCTGCGCCGGCGCCAGCGTGGCCGGAACGCGCTGCAGGAATGGCGCCTTGCTTGGACGGAAGTGCTCCAGTGCCTCAAGGTAGGCGTAGCGGTGGTTGCGCAGCAGGCTTGCGGTGGGCGATGCATCCTCATCGACGTCGAGCACGCCGACGATGTGCTGCAGCGCCTGGGCCAGGCGGCGCACCCGGACCGACACGGTGCTCTTGGTCACGCCGTGGGCGGCGGCGATCTGGCCGTATGGGATGCCTGCGGCGGCGTCGCGCAGCATGGCTTGCGTAATGGCGAGGTTGGCCGGTTCCATGATGTTCTCCTATGGATGAAGTACTCCAGGATCTTCCAGCCAAGTCGTGTGTCAAGCCAGCGCAAAAGCGGCATAAAATCGTCGGTTTTCCGGTGCAGGGGGCAGGGGCTGCGTTTGCCGGAACTTGCACCCGGGCGTAGCGCGTGGAGGGCGGCCCGCCATGGGCGCGCGTTGTCAGGGGGGGGCAGGCCGCCCGTGTTTCGGTGGGTCTGGCGGAAGGTTGCGCGCTACGCACGCGCCGTAACGGCCGCATGCACGAGCGCAAGTGGCAGCGAAGCTTGTTGGTGGGTGGGACACGCTGCGAGACGGCGGTTCATTCACCCGTCCGCAGTGCGTTCTGCCTGGTATGGGGGTAGCTGTACACTGTCCCCTTGGTGTCGATGGCGCGCGCAGCGTGCTGATGCTTCGTGCGAATCGCAACGTGCGCCCCGTTGCTTCGGTCGACGTACGCTTCACTTCACGGCTGCCAGTTCGCGGATCGCCACCCGGATTGACCTGCCATGGCATTCGAGTGGCCGGCTGTTAAGTGCATCGGGGGGGTATCGCAGCTTGACGGTTCCGGGCGGCCACAGCAATGTGTTGGTCTTCTTGTTGTGCGATGGACGGTCCAAAGCAACAATACTAGAATAGTTGGGATGTGCCTCGATGAGGGCGGTGCAGGCAGAAAGTGAAGGGAGCGGCAGTTGCGATCGCCTACGTGCAACCTCGGCATTCCAGCGTTGGTAGACCACGTATTCGAGCCCCAACAGCGCCGCCAATCCGACAGCGCAGCCCACAACCAATTTCTTTGTATCGTTGTGCATGATGCGGTCGGGTGCCAAGCTAGCCTAGCGGCGATGACAGGATTCTACATGTCCTCCGCCCCGCAAGTCTCTCCAATTGTCACTGTGCGATACGCAAAGATTGACGGGCATCGCCGCTTCGCTCCCCATCCGTTCCGATATGTTAGCGATTGTTATAAACAATAAACGCGTTGTGGCGGCCCGATCTTGCGTCGACGCCAGGGACGCGATCGTGCGTCATTTTTCTTTATCTCCTTCCCGCAGGAGGTGGTGGTGCAGTTCCGTCGTCAACTTTTCGATGCGCGCTGCCATCGTCTTGGTGATTTCCGTTAGTTCTGTGTTTTGTCGCAGGAGTACGAGCATTTGCGCGGCATACTCGGCCGACGCCACGGCGATCGCTTCCCGGTGTTTGGCGTCCGCGTCCGCGTGCGCGTTATCCCGCGCCGCTTGGCGTGTCTGGGCGAGCAAAATAAGCGGCGCCGCGTACGCCGCCTGCAGGCTAAATGCCAAATTCAACAGGATGAAGGGATAAAGGTCAAAGTGCGTGAAGCCAAGGGCATTTGCGGCAATCCAGATTGCCACGATAACGGTCTGTGCACCCAGAAACACGGGAGTTCCGAAGAACCGCGCAAAGGATTCCGCCGTTACGCCGAAAAAGTCGTTGCCAAAAGTCTTTGAAAGATGTTCATGCTGCCGATGAAAACGTAAATGGTCGACTTTTCGATCATCTTCCGAATCGGGATTCTTGATTTGAGACGAATTCATGGCACCTCTCGGAAAATACCTGCTTGCGCCTACTATATCAGAAGAGAAAATCCGCCAGCTTCGGCGGGAAGTGGCTGATCGGTACTTTCCCTCCGATGATTGGCTGCGCCTGTGGCGGGGCAGGGATTCCTGGATAGGCCGAATTGATGACCCGGGATGCTTATCCGTCTGTCGCTGCGCTTCCTATGCGAATTCCGATTCGGCCTGTCCCGGCATGCACATCCCACAGCAATTGGGGCAGTGAAGCAATACGACGAGTGTGGCCGGGGGGCATCTGTGGTTTCGATATCGGTTCTGTCTCATTGACCTGGCAGGGCATGGGCCATCGAAACCGGATTTAGTTGCGGTTCGATAGTGTTAGCCGGGACGGATTGTATTTTGCCATGGCCAGCCTGTTGTGCGACCCGGACGCAACCGCATACGAGCCATGCCGGAGGGTGGTAAGCCTGTGATAGGTGCCCGCGTTTCGTTGGCGTCGAAACCGCCGCCGGGCGCAGTGGTATCGCGGACCATGGACGGTATCGGCGAAGGTGTCCGCACGCGCATACGATGGCACAGGCCGTAGAATTGCCCCGCACGTTGGGGTCTGGACGTTATCGCAGCGTCCCGGTCGATTGTCCGGCCAGAACGGGGCCTGTACCCCGGGCGCCTCAGGCGTATATCGAACGCGGTGACGCGCTGCCTGCGCTATAGGCCGAAAACGGCCGCCAGCGACGGGAAGGCATGCGCTTGAAAGTCAAGCCTGCGCTCGCTGCGTATAATGACATAGTCCTTATCGAAAAGCCCGGCGGGCAACAGGTAGTACCCGATTGCCTGCTCGTTCCCCTCGTCCATGATCGGCGCGAGGACGAAATCGACTTGCCTGTCGCGCAGAATTGGGATGCGCCAGCGTAGCCTGTCGGGCGCGTACCGGTGGGCTCGCGCAACCTGAAGCTGCAGCACGACGCTGTCGTTGACCAGAAAGCAGCTGCAGATGGCAGTCGGTTCTGCCTTGCCACCTGCGAGCATCGCATAGCGCGCAATCTCGCTTGCGAGGAACGCGCGCGTGTCATATAAACGGCGGCGCGAACGTTCGTATTGAGCATGCGCCGCGGTGACCACACCAGCCTGCCGATACGCCTCGGTCAAGGAGCCAAACCGGTACCTGAACGTTTGGGCGCTCGGCAACTCGGGCGCTGCATTGATCAGTAACCCCGACACGCATCCATGCCTCGCCTGTAACTGGTGCAGCATGGCGAGCAACTCCAAGCTACTGTGATGCTGGCAGCGCCTGATCCGCAGCTGTTCGGCGGCCCGAAAGGCAGCGGCTGGTACCGAGGCGCGGAATGCGCCCTCGTTGCGTATCCACATCTCGGGCGGGTTGCGTATTGTGCGCGCCTTGAGCTTGTTGGAGCTGCGGTTGAAGACGATGTTGCCGATGTATTTTTCGCTGGTCAAGACGTGTCTCACCAAGTACCTTGTCCAGGGCCTGCCGCGCTCGTCGACAATCCCGCAACTGTTCAACATCGCAGCGATGCGTGTGTACCCCAGACCGAGCTCCACGTACCATTGAAATATTTTCTTGATCACCGCGACCTCATCGGGTGGCCCGATGGCGAACAGGACCCGGTCGCTCTTCTGAGACTTCCTTTCGCCGGCCGGCAAGATCTGCTTGAACTGCCCGTCGCAGTTGACCAGGACGCGGCGCAGCCCATATCCGGGTGTGCCGCCCGGTTTGAAGCCCAGTGCGACGAAGTTGCACTGCGCGGCGAAAACCTTGGCAGATAGCTCCCGGCTGAACTCGGCGGCCATGAGGCGTTTGAGCGCCTTGAGAATGGACGAAATGGCGGTGTTGTCGTTGGCGAACGGCTCGGCGCAGTAGAGCACGGGAATGCCTGCGCGCCGGCAGACATACTCGTAGTAGGCGCTTTCATCGACGTCCTGAAAGCGCCCCCAGCGGCTGACGTCGTAGACCAGGATCACGTCGAAGTCCGGTTCGCTGGTGACGTCGGCCAGGAGGCTTTGCAGGCCGGCGCGACCTTTCAGGTTCAAACCGCTTTTCCCGTGATCGACATACTGCCGCGTGATGGTCAGCGCGTTGGCCGCCGCGAAGGCGTGGAACTTGATACGCTGGTGCTCCAGTGAATAGTTCTGGTGCTCCGTCGACATCCGGCTGTATGTTGCGGCGCGCCGTAGTAGTGTGTCGGCACCCGGTTGGTCCGCGCCGCCTGTTGTTCGCATGCTACCTCCTTGTGCGCCGAAACAGCACTGCCATTGCAGGCTGCGCTCCTTTACTGATCAGCATAGACGCCGGCGGGCGGTTCGCTAGCCCGGCCGTCTGCGAAGCAGTGCGGAAAGCGCGAGTTCGATGTCTACGCCATTGTCAAAGAGGAAGCAGGCGGCGTAGTAGACGCCGTGCATTTCCCGCAGCGATTGCGCGACCAGGCAAAGCCGATGTAGTCGAATATCCATGGTCTGATCTTACCGGCGCCTCGTCGGACCGTTTTGCGCTAAGTCAAACATGGAGCGACCGGCAGATCGGCGCTTCCAGTGGCACGACGAGCACGGAACGGGTACTTGTCCTACGGCTCGACTGTCAGCGCGCCTACGAGGGGCCGGTGGAGTAGGGAATAAGATGGCCCTATTCACTTTAGGAACGCTTGCACGCAGGATGGCGCGCCGGGCTCCCATCGGCCAAGCGACGCGGCAGGTGCGCACCGGCTAACCGAAGCATAAGGCGGCAGAGGAGGGAAGATGGGCCCGAGGGGCGGAATGGCCGCGCCGGATCTTGTGACTTTGAACGCGACGATCGCGGTACGACTGGCCGACATCAGCGCGTCGCCGCACCGCGCCCTTCGTAGCGCAGCCCCGTATCGACACGGACGGCCACAGTTGCCGGCCGCCCTGCAGCTAAGCGGCGTGTAGTAATTTTTCGATAGATCGTATATGAACCATACTGGTAGCCGCAGAATCCTGGTCGTCGATGACAGCCAGGATGTCATCAACCTGCTGGTCGAAATATTCTCTTCCTGGGGGCATGAGGTCGGCACCGTCTGCTGCGGCGCTGACGCGGTCTCGGCTGTGGTCCGGTTGGCGCCCGATATCGTCTTTCTCGACATTAGCATGCCGGACATGAACGGGTTCGAAGTCGCGGCCCGGGTGCGCAGCCTGGAGGGGCGGTTGCCGAAGCTGGTGGCGTGCACGTCCTTCATGGACGCGGCATTCATGCAGAAGGCCCGCGCTGCGGGTTTCGACTTGCATGTGCCCAAAACAGCCGACTTGCCTCGCCTGCTGGCAGCGCTGGAAATTGCGTCCGCAGCGCACGGCGAGGGCAGCCGGCGTTAAGCCTTGCCCGTGGCGCTGGCGAAACGCCGCGTACGCGTTGCCGCGGCGTAGGCTCAGCGTGAGGCCGAGCGCCATGGCGACCGCCGAGGTGACGCATAGATTGAGGTCCAGTGCTGGGGGATCTGGAACTCCCGCGCGGTGCCGATGGGCCGTCAGAGGCGCGACAGCATTCCGCGCGGAATCCAAGCTATGTTGGCCCAGCGAGCCAAAATCCGAGTTGTCCGGGCGGTGTCGGTCGGCGGGTGGCGCCGCAGCAGCGCTGCCTCGGCAGAGGAGTTGGTGCGGCGCAGCGGAGCGGTCCCGTTGCGGTGCATCCGGTAGCTGCATATATGGTGCGGGGACACGACGATACCGGCCTGCGCTAGCGCCGGATAGGCTACCAGTGGCTGATGTTCTTGCTATATGCGACGGCATCTGGTGCACGCGCCGTTCCATCCCTTCGGGCTCCTTCATGCGCTAGCACGCGGACGACGACTTCGTCACGCACCCTGCCTGCGGAGGAAGCGCATTGAATAGTTCGTATCGCGTGTCGTCGCCATGATCATGCCGACCTCGACGACAATCGCCATGGCAAAGTCGGACTGCCGTTCGGTAGTCATATCGCGCCTCTATTGGGCCGGTGTTGAACTTTTTTCTCCCAAATAATTGTAGGCGCTTCCCGGTATCGTAAGATTGCAATTTACTATCAACGCCTCGATAATCTCGCGCTTGGCTATTGCTCGTGCGCGGAAGAGCAGCGCCGTGCACGGAAGTGCTAGGATTGAGAGATAGGAGCCTGAAAATGGCCGCCGAGATAAATGAGAGCTGGCTGGGCGACAGGTCGAAGATCAATATGGACGAGGAGTGGGAGGTCGCGTTCTGGACCCGGAAGCTGGGCCTGACGCGAGATCAGCTGGCCGCTGTTGTGAAGGCGGCGGGGCCGGTGGTGTTCGACGTGCTCAAAGCGCTGGACGCATAGGTGCGGCCCTGCAGCCGAGCACGCGGGATGGGAACGCGTGGCCAAGCAAAAAATTTTCCCGATGCCTGGTGACCGAATGTGTTGAGACGAGGTGCTTTCATGCCAGCAATGTCGGCATCGCTCTGACGCTCGGTGCGCAGAATAGGAGCGCGCCGGCAACGCGGTGCGTCGGAGTAAAATCACCACTGCAAATCGTGCGAGGACCCGGCACCGCTAACGCGGCTTTTTGATGGTATCTCTGATGGTGTTGCCCCTCCGCTAGACCAGAAATTTTAGCTGAATCAAGGGCTTAGGAATGCCGTAAATAATAGAGTGGGAGTAGAATTCGATGCGTAAGTTATTGATTTTAAACGTTTAATAACTTACACAAAAGTTTCACGCATTTTTTAAGCATTTGATTTTGTTGGGCTTTTAAACTACAGTTACACGAATAGCTACATAAAACTGTAGCTACTCAAAACCGTAGTTTTCAAGCCCATTTTTTATGCTCAAAAAAAAGATATTCAAGTTGGATGAAGTAGCCATTTTTGACGAAGCCATCATTCATAAACGTGGCGAGATTTGGCAATTCCAGATGTGGCTTGAGAAAGAAGGCAAGTACGCCCGTGAAAGTCTTAAAACCCGCAATCAAAGTACCGCGATAGATAAGGCTAAGAATCGTTTTCACGAAATAATGGCCGATCAAATAGCCGGTAAGACGTACTTCTCAAAGACGACAAAGCAAGGCGTCGAAGAATACCTCAAACAGCGAGCAATAGATGTTGAAGCGAAGTTGATCGTAAAAGGGCGCTACACGACGATTAAAACGCACCTTGAACACTGGCTTGACTTCATACACCGCGATACTAAGCTCAAAGAGCTTAACCGCGTTGACTGCGAAAACTATTACCAATCACGCACCAAGATCAAGAATGGTATTAGCATCAGTCAAACGACGGTTGAGAATGAGCAGAGCACCATCAATGCTATGATCTCTTGGCTTTATAAGCGTAAAGAAACATACATCGACGCATTCGACTTTAAACCGCTACCACGTATTGATAAGGGAGATGCTGCTAACAGACGTGATACATTTACGAATGACGAGATACGAGACATCAAGAAAAAACTCGAAGAGATCGTCAATATCGGTAAAAAATCTGATTTTGATGATGGCGATTTAAAAAAAGTCATTGTCGCATATTATTTCCTGATAGCTATCATCACTGGTATGCGTAAAGGAGAGCTGGTTCAATTGCGCTGGGGCGATGTTGAGTTTGTCGAAAAAGAAGTGAAGGGCCAAGCTAACAACTCACGCAGTCTTGTCAGAGTAAAAGTTCGCGGAGAAACGAGTAAAGTAAGAAAAACTCGTATATTTTACATTGAAGATTTAGAGTATTTCGACGAACTTTTCAAACTACAGTATTCGCATTACAAAAAAGAAAGCAAAGACAGGGGAGATGTTGAAACATTCGGAAATACGCTTGTCTTCAACGCTGGTAGCGGGGCTGCGCCGACGCCGAGAGTGATTGGACTTCACTTTGAAAAATTGCTTGAGCTGGCAGGAATAGAGAATACAGATAGCCGTGATTTGGCTCCAAGTTACAGCTTCCGTCATTACTTTATTACCAATATGATTAACAAAGGTTTCAATCCAACACAGGTTAGTGATGCTTGTGGCACGAGTGTAACTCAAATCGCGCAGACCTACTATCACGCGCTTGAAGACAAATTGATTGAGAATGCTTTGCCGGGTTTCCATTACAAAGATGGAATGCTGATTCCTAAGTAAAATGTGGCGTGATGGGAAGCAATAGGCCCGCTGTGTGCGGGTTTCTTGTTATCGCACACTCATCGAACACCAAGCGAAACTTCGCACGATAAGAATACGAGATAGCACTTGTTGGCAACGAAATACAAACAGCCCTACAACGCATTTTTCCAACAGCGTGCTGCATAGGCATACCCGCTGCCAAATAAACGCAGCTGAAGACGTTTTTGACGCTGTATTTTACGCTTGCGTATTTATGGCGCGCATTACAGCGGCACTGAAAATGCAGTCAAAATAAAACCCGCTATTAAAGCGGGTTTGTTTTTATAACAAACTGCTTCATTTCGCCGCAGCTTTAGCCTTGGCCGGTTTGTCATATGCTTTCAGCAGTTCATCAACTTCACCTGTAATGACCCAGCGAAATCTGCTCAACTTACGCGGCTAATGCAAAAGTAGCCGCCGGGGTTTGCATCCTCAGCGCCTGGTGTGGACGCTTGTGGTTG
>NZ_LMDJ01000032.1 GCF_001425045.1 Massilia sp. Root351
GAACAATTGAGTTTTTAGCGGCTCAAAGCTTGCTCAGTAGGGGCAATTCAAGTTCAGCGAGCGAAAAATACGGTGAAAAAGTGGCGAAAGCAGCGCCGTTCTTACTGATTTTCACGCTCGGGACGGACCTCGGGTGTTGGGCAATTTAAAACGCCGGCCAGCGAGCACCAAGTTGGCGAATGCGAACAACGTGAACAGCTGGGCAGTGTTCTTGGCCAAGCCCCGATAACGCGTTTTGCGATGACGGAAAAGGTTCTTCAGCACATGAAACGGATGCTCGACTTTTGCCCGCACACTTGCTTTAAGGACCTCAAGCTTTTCGCGCTGACGCCCCAGCTTATTGTTCGGCAGCGCCTTGCGCGCTGCACGCTTCATGGCCACGAACCAGGTCACCGACTTCCCTTGATTCTCGTCGCGCTTTTCAACGCCTTGGTAGCCCGCATCGCCCAGCGCAGCAATCTCGTCGCCGTGCAGCAGCGCGTGAGCTTGCGTGACGTCGGCCACGTTGCCAGCCGTGCCGATCAGCGTGTGCACCAAGCCGGACGTGGCGTCCACGCCGATGTGGGCCTTCATGCCAAAGTGCCAGTCGTTGCCTTTCTTGGGTGGCGTCGACGATGGTCCCCTCGCGCATCATCAAACCCTTCTCGGCCAAGTGGCCGTTGATGGTGTCGAAGATTTGGCGCGTCAGGCCATTGGCTTCCAGCAGGTGGCGAAACTTCAGCAAGGTCGTCGCGTCCGGCGCCGACTCGCGATTCAGGTCGATGCCGACGAAACCCCGGATAGCCTGGCTGTCGTAAATCGCGTCCTCAATGCCCTCGTCGGACAGCCCGAAGCACTGCTGGGCCACGTACATGCGCAGCATGCGCGCCAAGCCAATCGGCGGACGGCCGGCGCCTGCTGCTTTCGGGTAAAACGGCTCAATGAGCTTGTGCAGCTTGCCCCAAGGCGTCACCTGATCAATCTCGGCCAGGAATCGGTCACGCCGCGTGAGCTTCTTCTTGGCGGCGTACTCAAGGTCGGAAAAGCTTCGTTGCATGATCGGCTGAGCAGTGATGGACAATGTCGTATTGTCTCAGGTTCAGATCGCCGCAGATTCAGCCGCTGAGGAATAATTCAGCGGCTCCNGCAAAGGAATCGGTCACGCCGCGTGAGCTTCTTCTTGGCGGCGTACTCAAGGTCGGAAAAGCTTCGTTGCATGATCGGCTGAGCAGTGATGGACAATGTCGTATTGTCTCAGGTTCAGATCGCCGCAGATTCAGCCGCTGAGGAATAATTCAGCGGCTCCTTAGGGGAATTCCGACGAGGACGCTTCAGCAATCCGCGTTGTCGCGCCAGGCACCACCTCCGCGACCGGCCGTGAAAGCCGGCGCCCTTGTCTCAGCCGGCCTGAGCCGCATCGGCCCCAATTCGGGGTCAGACCCCGAATTGGGGCCGATGCGGCTCAGGCTGCTAGTGGGGAGGGAAGAACCAGCTCAGGGGGATTGCGACGCGGGCGGCCCAGGATTTTTCGTTGTGGCTGCCGCCCATCGCTTCGTGGTAGTAGAGGTTGTCGCCTTCGCGCCAGCCTTGCGCCAGCATCACGCTGCGCATCAGGGCGGTGTCTTCCAGGCCGTCGTTGATGGTGCCGGCGTCGAGGTAGTATTTGACCGGCACGACCGGCAGCTTGCCGATCAGGTTGCGCTGGTTCCACCAGAATGAACTGGAGACGCCGCCAGCCTTCGAATACACGTCCGGCCGGTGCTGCGCGATCAGCACCGAGGCGATGCCGCCCAGCGACGAGCCCATGATCGCGGTGTCTTCCTTGCCCGGCTTGGTGCGCAGGGTCCGGTCCACATAGGGCTTGACCGTGTCGACCAGGAAGCTTTCGTAGGCGGCCAGCTTGCCTCCGCCGTATTGGGCGTCGCAGCAGGGCGTGTATTCGTCCAGGCGGTCCTTGCTGTTGTCGATGCCGACCACGATGATCTCGGCCATCCTGCCCTCGGCGACCAGTTTGTCCACCGTTTCGTCGATGCCCCATTCGGCCCCGTACGCGGCGGTCCTGGCGTCGAACAGGTTCTGGCCGTCGTGCATGTAGAGCACCGGGTAGCGGCGCTCGGGATGCGTGCGGTAGCTGGCGGGCAGGTAGATGCGCAGCGCGCGCGTGTTTCCCAGCTGCGGCGCGCTGAAATTGTCGATGATGCGCAGCTCGCCGCGCGGCACCGCTGCCGCCATGCCTTCGGCTGCCGCTTCCAGCTCCAGCACCAGCGCGCTGCGCGCCGGCAGCGTCACTTCGCCGTCCAGCGCGTAGCGCTTGCCGCTGATGACGTCCCTGCCGCCCGGCACGCCGCTCAGCATTTCGTGGAAACGCGCGCTCTGCAGGGTGACCGGCTTGGTGTTGCGGTTCAGCGCCACCATCACCTTGTTCTGGCCGTCGTAACGGAAGTAGACGTAGGTATCCTGCTCGGGGCCGTAGTGCATCAGCTGGCCGTTGTGGATCACGCCGGCGCCCTTGCGCCAGTTCAGCAGCTTTTTCATGAACCCTTGCGCGCCACGCTGCTGATCGGTCAGCCCGGCGCCGGTGAAGGCGTTCACCTGGTCGCCCGCCCAGCCGCCCGGGAAGTCATGGCGGTAGGAGGCGTCGTCGCGTGCGCCGGTGCTGCTGGGCATCTGGATTTCGGTGCCGTAGTACAGCTGCGGGATGCGCGGCATGGTGAGCACGTAGGCGATGGCCATGCGGAACAGCGCGTCGTCGCCCTTCAGCTCGCTAAACAGGCGCGACATGTCGTGGTTGCCTTCGAACAGCACCAGCTTGCTCGGCTGGGAATAGAGATAATCCTGCGCCAGCGTCTCGTACAGATTGGTCAGGTTGGGCTCGCCTTCGCCCTTGCCGGCCAGCGCCTTGCGCAGCACGTCGTTGAGCGGGAAGTCCATCATGCCGGGCATATAGGAGGCGTAGCCGTCGTGGTTGCGCTTGCCGTACTGCCAGCGCGCCACCACCGGGATCTGGTTGCTCCATTCTTCGCCCACCAGGTTGAGGTTGGGGTACTCGGTCATGACGGCGCGCGACCAGGCGCTGAGGAAGGCGGCGTCCGAGTAGCCGTAGGTGTCCACCCGCAGTCCGGACAGCCCGGCGTACTCGATCCACCAGATGTTGTTCTGGATCAGGTAGGTGGCCACGTAGGGATTGGCCTGGTTCATGTCCGGCATATTGGGCGAGAACCACCCTTGCGTGAAGTTGCGCTTGTCTTCGGCCGCGCCGTAGGGGTCGGCCACGGCCACCCGGTGGTGCTCGGTGGGCACGTATTTGCCGCCGTAGGTGATCCAGTCCGGCATCGGCATGTCCTGCATCCACCAGTGCTTGCCGCCGATGTGGTTCAGCACCACGTCCTGGATCACGCCGATGCCCAGGCCGCGCGCCTTGGCGCTGAAGCGGCGGTAGTCTTCGTTGCTGCCGTAGCGTTCGTCCACCTTGTAGTGGTCGGTGGCGGCGTAGCCGTGGTAAGAGTAGGCCGGCATGTCGTTTTCCACCAGCGGCGTGGGCCAGACCATGGTGTAGCCCATGGCGGCGATGTAGCCGAGTGCGTTTTCCATGCCTTGCAGGTCGCCGCCGTGGCGCCCGCCGCCCTTGCTGCGGTCGGCTTTCTCGGCCAGGCGCGGGCTGTTGTCGTTGGCCGGGTTGCCGTTGGCGAAACGGTCGGGCATCACCTGGTAGATGGCGTCCTTGCCCGAGAAGCCACGGCGCTCGGCCGAGCCGGGCTCGCGCGCCAGCAGCCGGTAGCCGTAGCGGGCGACCGGCTTGCCGGCCTTGCCGTTGCTGGCCGTCTCGGCAAAGCGGATCTCGAACTTGCCGGCCTGGGCGCTGTCGTCCAGCGCGAGGTCGATGAACAGGTAGTTGCGGTTGGCCACGCGCGCCACTTTCTGGATGCGCACGCCCGGGTGGCTGATGCTGGGTTCCAGGTCGGCGATCTGCTTGCCGTGCACCATCAACTGCAAGGATTTGCTGCGCATGCCCACCCACCAGTTCGGCGGCTCCATATGGTCGATGCGATAATCTTTGCCCGTGGCGGGCAGGACGCAGGCGGCCAGCAGGGCCGCGGCGATCAGGCGTTTCATGGGGCGTCTCCGTTTTATTATTGAGTAGTATGGCTACATACTATGCGTTTCGATGGGATTCTTCCCAGATAATACAGGGAAAAGGCCGAATTTCTTATCTAGTTTTGGTACAGGAGGAGTGAATGGTGCAACGTGGGCGGCGAGTAGTGCTGGCAGGGTTCGGGTTGGCGCTGGCGGGCTTGGCGCCGCTGGGCGGGGCGAAGGAGGGCCGGGCTCAGGCGCCTGGCGGGATCGGCAGTCTTGTCTCCCTGGGCGATTTTCCCTCTGCCCAGGTGGCGCCGCGCAAGGTCGTGGTGTGGCTGCCGCCCGGCTACGATCCCCAGGGCGAGCGCTACCCGGTGCTGTATATGCACGACGGCCAGAATCTGTTCGACCCGGCCACCGCCATGGGCGGCCAGGCCTGGGAGGTGCACAAGCGGCTGGCGGCGCTGGCGGCGGCCGGCGCGGTGCGGCCGGCGATCATCGTCGGCATCGCCAGCACGCGCGAGCGGGCCCGCGAGTACGGTCCGGCGCAGGCGGTGGAGGCGCTGGCGCCGGAGTTGCGCGCCGCGCTGCTGGGCGATCCGCCCACGCCGGGTGGCCAGCCCACTTTGTCCGAGCAATACCTGCGCTTCATTGTCGACGAACTGAAACCGGCCATCGACGCGCGTTTCCGCGCCAGTCCGGAACGCGCGGACACCTTCATCATGGGTTCGTCCATGGGCGGCCTGATCTCGCTGTACGCGCTGGCGCGCTACCCCGAGGTGTTTGCCGGCGCGGCCTGCCTGTCAACGCACTGGCCCATCACCACCAATTTCAACATGCTGTTCGACAAGGAGGATGCGCGCCCGGTGCGCTACGCGGCCGCCTATTTCGACTGGCTGGCCCGCAAGTTGCCGCGCGCGGGGCGCCACAAGTTGTATTTCGACCATGGCGACGCCACCCTGGACGCGCTGTACGCGCCTTACCAGCAGCAGGTGGACGGCATCCTGCGCGCCAAGGGCTACCGCGCCGGCGTGGACTGGATCAGCCAGGTGTTCCCGGGCGCCGACCACAGCGAGGTGGCGTGGCGCGAGCGGGTCGAGGTGCCGCTGCGCTTTTTGTTGTCAAGATAGAACTGGTCTGCTTGCTTGTTATGTAGTTGGACTACAAGTCGGCCTACCGTGCTCTGTAGCTGAAATACAACGAGGACAGCGTTTTCATAGGCGGAGCCAGTGAGATAACACGTAATAATGCGTAGCCGGGATGAACTTTAATTGACTTGATATCTAGTTTTAGTACAAAATTCCGCATAGAACGTCTTGAGAGCGTTTGCATTGCTGGCTCCCGTGTAGTCGAAATAAACAGCCTGCGGGACTTTTGATCTGTCTAAAGAGGGGACATCCTTATGAAGAATTTCGCATCTGAGCGCTCGCAGCGCGCAGTCCTGCAACTGAGCCCGGTGGCCGCTGCCTGCGCCCTGTTCGTGTCCGCGCTGGCCGGCTCGGCCCATGCACAAACCAGCGGCGAACAAGCATCCGCACCGATGGCCACCGTGACCGTGTCCGGTATCCGCCGCGGTATCGAAGACGCGATTTCGGTCAAGAAAGAAGCGACCTCCATCGTTGAAGCGATTTCCGCGGAAGACATCGGCAAGCTGCCGGACGTGTCGATCGCCGAGTCGATCGCCCGCCTGCCAGGCCTGGCCGCCCAGCGCGTTGCCGGCCGTGCCCAGGTGATCTCGGTGCGCGGTCTGTCCCCTGACTTCTCCACCACGCTGCTGAACGGCCGCGAGCAAGTGTCCACCGGCGACAACCGCTCCGTCGAGTTCGACCAGTACCCCTCCGAGCTGCTGAGCGGCGTCACCATCTACAAAACCCCGGACGCGGGCCTGATCGGCCAGGGCCTGTCCGGCACGCTGGACCTGCAGACCGTGCGTCCGCTGGCCTTCGCCAAGCGCACCATCGCCGTCAACGTGCGCGGCGAGAAAAACTCGATCGGCAAGATCTCCAATGCCAACGACCAGGGCAACCGCGTCAGCTTCAGCTACATCGACCAGTTCCTGGACCGCACCCTGGGCGTGGCCATCGGCTATGCCCACCTGGAATCGCCAGTGCTGGCGCAGGAAACCGGCATCTACGAGCCATGGAAAACCGATGCGCGTCCCGGCATGACGCCCGGCACCACCATCACCGACGGCATCAAGGCGCTGGGCCGCAGCGGCTTCAACCGCCGCGACGGCCTGATGGGCGTGCTGCAATACCGTCCGAACAAGCAGTGGACCAGCATGATCGACATGTATGCGTCCCAGTTCAAGCATGAAGACACCGCCAACCAGTTCGAAGTAAACCTGAGCGGCTACAACGGCGGCCTGAATCCCGGCCTGGTGTTTACCAACGTCACCAACAACGGCAACGCCATGGGCAGCTCGGTGGCCAACAATGTGTACCCGCTGGTGCGCGGCATGTACGACCAGCGCAAGGATGATATCCGCGCAGTCGGCTGGAACAATGAAGTGCGCCTGGACGGCGTGACCCTGGTGGCGGACGCCAGCTACTCGAACGCCAAGCGCGACGAAGTAAGCCTGGAAAACAATCTGCAGCTGGGCGCGGTCAACTCGGTGCAGTACCTGGACAACGTGGCCCTGCAGTTCCGCAGCGGCGACTTCCCGCAGATGGCGCCAACCCGCAACTACAGCGACGCTTCGCAGCTGTACGTGAAGGGCACCATCTACGGCTCCGGCTACGGCAAGACCCCGAAAGTGGAAGACACGCTGAAGAGCTTCAAGCTGTCGGCCAAGTTCGACGCGCCGGCAGCGGTGGAATCGTGGGTGTCGAGCTTTGAAGTGGGCGGCAACTACAGCGACCGCCAGAAGGCCAAGACCCAGCCGGAAGGCAACATCAACCTGAAGGGCAACCCGACCACGATCTCGAGCGACCTGCTGTACGCGCCGGTCGGCCTGGGCTTCGCCGGCGTGGGCACCATCCCTTCGTGGAACGTGCCTGCCGTGGTGCAGAAGTACATGACCTTCGCGCCGAACGCCAGCGAGAGCTATCTGATCTCGAAGAACTGGGAAGTGTCGGAGAAGATCACCACCGCTTTCATCAAGACCAACTTGGAACATGACTTCGGCAGCGTCACCATGCGCGGCAACGTGGGCGTGCAAGCGCAGCGCACCGAGCAGTCGTCGAATGCGAACTACTGGGACGGCACCGCGCCGGCCGGCCAGCAAGTCAAGCCTGTCCACGACGGCAAGAACTACACCGACTACCTGCCTAGCATGAACCTGGCGTTTGCGTTCGCCGGCGAGAACACCGTGCGCATGGCGGTGGCCAAGCAGATCGCCCGTCCGCGCGTGGACCAGCTGCGCTCCGCGCTGGACTTCGGCGTGAGCGACGTGACCTTCAAGCCGGGCGCCAGCGGCGGCAACGCGCAGCTGGACCCATGGCGCGCCAAGGCCTTCGACATCTCGTATGAAAAATACTTCGGCAAGAAGGCCTACCTGGCTGCCGCGGCGTTCTACAAGAAGCTGGACACCTACATCTTCACGCAGACCAAGAGCTACGATTTCTCGAAGTACATTCCAGGCACCAAGGCCAACACGCCTATCGGCGACTACACCGCGCCGTATAACGGCAACGGTGGCGGCATGAAGGGCCTGGAGCTGTCCGGTTCCCTGCCGCTGAACATGGTCAGCCCGATGCTGGACGGCTTCGGTGTGGTAGCCAGCCACACCTACACCGACAGCAGCATTGCGATCGAAGATCCAAGCGGCAGCATCGGCAAGAACATCCCGCTGCCGGGCCTGTCGAAGCACACCACCAACCTGACCTTCTATTACGAGAAGAACGGCTTCGAGACCCGCATCTCGCAGCGCAAGCGTTCGGACTTCGTGGGCGAGATCGGCAACTTCGCGGCGGAGCGTTCGCTGCGCTACGTGGTGGGTGAGAACATCATCGACTTCCAGATCGGCTACTCGTTCCAGAACGGTCCGCTGAAGGGCGTAGGCCTGGTCGCCCAGGTGAACAACCTGCGCAACGCCGCCTACGAAACCTACAACGGCAACCGCAACCAGCAACTGGAGTACCAGAAATACGGCCGCACCCTGCTGCTGGGCGCGAACTACAAGTTCTAAACCGGTTCGGCTGACGTGAAAAAGCCCGCCAGGCGCAAGCATGGCGGGCTTTTGTTTTGCGGCGCGAATTGGCGGGTTGGCGCGTAACCCGCCGTCTGCGGCGCTTACTTCTTCGCGGCTTCGGCGGCGGCCAGCTGGCGGTTCTGCTCGTCGAGCCAGGTCTTGAGCGGGGCGAAGTAGTCGATCAGCGCGGAGCCGTCGATGCGCTCTTCGCCGGACACGGCTTTCAGCGCTTCAGGCCATGGCTTGCTCGCGCCCATGGCCAGCATCTGCTGCAGCTTGGCGCCGGCTTTCTCGTTGCCGTACACCGAGCAGCGGTGCAGCGGGCCGGTATAGCCGGCTTCGCGGCACAGCGCGCGGTGGAACTGGAACTGCAGCATGTGAGCCAGGAAGTAGCGCGCGTACGGCACGTCGGCCGCCACGTGGTACTTGGCGCCGGCGTCGAAGCCGTCGGCCGCCAGCGGCGCCGGACGGCTCACGCCCATGTACTGCTCGCGCAGCTGCCACCAGGTCTTGTCGAAGTCGGCCGGCTTGGTCTTGCCGGCGTACACGTCCCAGCGCCACTTGTCGACCGAATAGGCGAACGGCAGGAAGGCCACCTTGGCCAGCGCGCGCTGCAGCAGTTCGCCGATGTCGGCGTCCGCTTCCGGCTCCTGGTTCATCAGGCCGATCTTCTTCAGGTAGTCCGGCGTGATCGACAGCGCCACGGTGTCGCCGATGGCTTCGTGGAAGCCGTCGTTGGCGCCGCCCTGGAACAGGAAGGACTGCTTGTTGTAGGCCAGGTCGTAGTAGATGTGGCCCAGCTCGTGGTGGATCACCTTGAACTCTTCGTCCGTCGGGCGGATGCACATCTTGATGCGCACGTCTTCCTTGCCGTCCATGGTCCAGGCGGACGCGTGGCACACCACTTCGCGGTCGCGCGGCTTGGTCAGCAGGGAGCGCTGCCAGAACGACTCGGGCAGCTTCTGCATGCCGAGCGAGGTGTAAAAGCGCTCGGCGTACTGCGTCATCTGCTTGGCGTCGGTCTTGCGCTCTTCCAGCACCTTGGTCAGATCAAAACTGCTGGCGTTGCTGGCCGGTTTCAGCAGCGGGTAGATGTTCTCCCAGCTCTGGCTCCACATATTGCCGAACAGGTGGGCCGGGATCGGGCCGCTGGCCGGCACCACGTCCGGACCGTAGGCGGCGCGCAGCTTGTAGCGGGTGTAGGTGTGCAGCGCGTCGTACAGCGGCTTGACCTGCTGCCACATGCGTTCCATCTCGGCCGAGAACGCTTCGGGTGGCATGTCGTACTGCGAACGCCACAGGGCGCCGGTGTCGGCGAAGCCCATTTCGCGCGCGCCCTTGTTGGACAGGGCCACATAGTCGACATACATCTGCTTGTACGACGGCGACTGCGCATGCCAGCCGAGCCAGGTTTCCTTCAGCTTGGCCGGATCGCGGCTGGTGGCCAGCGTTTTTTCCAGTTCGCCCAGCGGCAGGCATTCCTGGCCGCCGGTGGGGCAGTACTTGGCCTTGCCGTAGGCGCCGTTTAGCGCGGCGTTCTTGGCGGCGTAGGCTTCGCGCTCCTTCGGGTCGGACAGCATCAGCGTCAGCTGCAGCAGCTTGAGCTTGCGCGCGTAGTCTTCCTTGAGCTTGAGGCCGTTGTAGCGGCGCGCGCCCAGGGCGGCTTCGCCGGAGGCGCTCAGCTGGCGCTCGCCGAAATAGGTGGCCAGCGCTTCGGTGTCGTCGGTGATGAAATTCTGCGCCACCCATTGTGCGCGGGCGCTGTCCAGGTTCAGTTTTTCCAGCTTGCTTTCAGTGTCGTTCAGGAAGCGTTCGGCTTCGGCGACGGTAGGCTTGCCCGGCGCGCTTTTGGCAGGCGCCTTGGCTCCCTCTGCGTGGGCGGGCTGGAACGCGCAAGCGGCCAGCATCGCGGCGGCGGGGATGGCTTTCATATACAGCGGTTGTGACACTGCAGTCTCCTTCGGGTTGGTGAGTTGGCTAATATACACCGGCCAGAAGGTAGGCGACAGATCCACAGGCGTAGGCCGCCACGCCGAGCAGGACGGCCAGGCGCAGGGCGTAGGACAGCAGCAGCACCAGCAGCAGGCAGGCGCCGGTCAGTGCGCCCAGCCACATCAGGAAGCCGTGCGCGCCGCCCAGCGCGTGCGCCGACGCGGCCAGGGCCAGCGCCAGCGCGGCCGCGCCGCCCAGCTGCCAACGCCGGCGCAGCGCGGGAGGCGGTTCGGCGCCGCGTCCGCGCAGCTCGGCGTAGTGGCGGTCCATCGCCATGCTCAGTGCGAACATGCCGCCGTAGCTGAGCGTGAACAGCGCGAACAGGTAGAGGGTGGTCATGTCGGCTCCGGGATTGGCGCCGCCTCGCGCGCACCGGCGGTGTGCGTCGAGCCAGCGGCGGCCGGCGTTGCTGTTGCCGGTGCTGCTGCCTCGGCCGCCAATGGCGCCGGGGCCAGGGCGGCGGCGCGGGCAGGGCTGCCGCCGCCGGCCTTGGCTGCCGGCACCGCCTTGTCGGCGCTGCGGCCCAGGCGGTGGGCCGCGCAGGCCAGCAGCAGGCCGAGGGCAAACACGGTCAGGTCGAATCCCGCCACGGCAACCGGGCCGCGGCTTTGCAGCATGGTCACGCCCAGGTGCGAGCTGGTGGTGAACACGTTCAGCACCGGGATGCCCATCAGCAGCAGCGCGCCGGCGCCCAGCTGCAGGCGCCACATCAGGCGGTCCGGCCGGATCTGGGCCAGCACCATGGCCGCGCCCCACGCCGCGAAGAACCACGCGATCTCGGTTTCCGGGCGCTTCTCCAGGCCCACCGGCACCAGCCGGTTAGCCCAGAAGTAGACGCCGTAGGCGATCGGCAGGCCGGCGATGGCGCCCAGGTTGAGCGCCTCCACCAGCCGCGTGCCGAAGCCCACCTTGCCGCCTGCCTTGAGCGTCTTGGCTTGCCGCTGGCGGCTCTTGACGGCCCACAGCAGCGCCCCGGTGGCCACCATGGCGCATCCCGCCAGGCCGGAGATAAAGAAGAAGGCGCGCAGCAGCGGTCCGGCAAAGCGCGCAATGTGCAGGCCGTACATCACGCCGTGCGTGGCGGCCGCGCCGCTCGGGTCGTCGCCGGCCTGCGCCAGCAGCGCGCCGCTGGCGCCGTCGAACTGCATCGCCGGCTGCTTGCTTGACAGCTCGCGTCCCGCCGCGCGCGTTACCGAGATGCGGGCGTTGGCGTCGTTCGGGCTGGTCACGCTGATGCCGCCCGCCGCGCGTCCGCCCCAGTGGCTCTCGGCCTGCTCGACGATGGGACGGATGGCCGCCAGCGGCGCTTGCACGCCGGCCGGCTTGACCGGCTTGCCCGCGCTCGGGAACACTTCGGCGGTCATGGCCTCGCGGTCGCCCTTGTATGCGGCTTGCGTGGCGGCCGGCATGTACAGGAACATCAGCGTCACCAGGCCGGTGTAGGTGATCATCAGGTGATAGGGCAGGGCCAGCACGGCGGTGGCGTTGTGCGCGTCGAGCCAGGAGCGCTGCCCCTTGTTGCCCCGGAAGGTGAAGAAGTCCTTGAAGATGCGCTTGTGCGTGATGACGCCGCTGAGTATCGACACCAGCATGAACATGGCGCAGAAGCCGACGATCCAGCGCGCCCAGATGGCGGGCATGTAGTGCAGGTCGAAATGCAGGCGGTAGATGAATTCGCCGCCGCGCGTCTCGCGCGGGTCCTTCAGCTCCATGCCGCTGGCCGGATCGATCAGCGCCGATTTCAGGCGCCGCTTGCTGCTGTCCGGATCGGTGTAGGCGATGCGCACGGCAGGGGTGCGGTCGGTGGGCAGGGTGATGAACCAGCGCTTGGCCTCGGGCGCCCGTTCCTGCAGCGCGCGCACCGCCACCTCGGCGGCGGTGGCCGCCGCCACGCCGCGTACCTGGACCGCGTGCAGCTCGGGCTTCATCCACAGGCTGATCTCGTCGCGGAAGTAACTGGCGGTGCCGGCGGTGAAGACCAGGAATAGTATCCAGCACACCAGCAGGCCGGACCAGGTGTGCAGCCATGCCATCGATTGGCGGAAGCTTTCTTTCATCGGGAACCTCAGCAGAGGAAGTTGGCAGCGCCGGCCAGCACGGCTGCCGGCAGCAGCAGGCCCAGCCAGGCGCGCGCAGCGCTGCGGGCGGCGAATGCCCACAGCACGGCGCAGGCGTAAACGGTAAATGAGAACAGCGTGGCGGCCATGACGGCGTCGGCGCGGCTCAGTCCGGACAGCGGCGGCAGCGGCAGCAGCAGCGCCAGAAACGCGGCCGCCGCAGCCGCCAGCAGGTAGCCGCCGATGATGGCGGCCACGGCGCGCGCGCCGACGCCGAGCCGGTAGGCCAGCGGCGCGGAGAGAGTAGGCACGCGCATGGGCTTACCAGGCGTAGCGGGCCGTCAGCGCTGCGCTGCGGCGCTGGCCGTAGAAGCAGTCGCCGCGCGCCAGGCAGGTCGAGATCTGCACCTTGTCGGCCAGGTTGGTGAGGTTGAAGGCGAAGCGCCACGGTCCGCTGCTGTAGGACAGCATGGCGTCGAGCAGCGTGATGCCGGGCGTTTCCAGCGCGTCCAGGCCGTCCCACGAGGAGGACAGGTAGCGCACGCCGGCACCGGCGCTGAAGCCGGTCTTGCCGGCCACGGCGAAGCGGTGCGTCAGCCAGGCCGACGCGTTGTGCTCGGGGACGCCGCTCAGGCGCTTGCCGTTGTCGGCGCCGTTGCTGCGCGCCACCTTGGCGTCGGTGTAGGCGTAGCCGGCGGTCCAGCTCCAATCGCGTCCCAGGCTGCCGCCGCTTTCCAGTTCCAGGCCCTGCACCTGCACTTCACCGATCTGGATGCTGTTCAGCGGGTTGGCCGGGTCGGTGGTTTTGCGGTTGGTGTCGCGCAGGTCGTATACGGCCAGGGTGGTGTTGAAGTCGCCGCCCTGCGGCTGCCACTTCACGCCGGCTTCCCATTGCTTGCCGCGCTGCGGCGCGAAGGCCTTGCCGTTCAGGTCCACGCCGCCCAGCGGCAGGAAGGACTCGGAATAGCTGACGTACGGCGCCCAGCCCTGTTCCGACAGATACAGCAGGCCGAAGCGCTTGGTGGTGGCCTGGTCGTCGGTGCGGCTGGCGGCGCGGCCTTCGATGTCATTCTCGGCGGCGTCGCGGCGCAGGCCGGCCAGCGCGCTCCAGTTGGGCGTGAACTTGATCTGGTCCTGCAGGTACAGGCCCTTCTGGTGCAGCTTGGTGGTGGGCAAGTGGGCCAGCGCAGCGGGCGCCTTGTAGTTGCCGTACACCGGCGCGTACACGTCCAGCGGGGCGGCGCTGCCGGTGCCGCGCGCCTGGCGCGTTTCCACGCGCTGCAGGTCGAAGCCGGCCAGCACGGTGTGTTCGATGGCGCCGGTGGCGAACTTCGCTTCCAGCTGGGTGTCGGCCAGCAGCGTGTCCAGTTCATTGAACTGCTGGATCAGGTCGCGGTTGATGGTGCGCTGGTCGGCGTTGAACACCGGGCGCGCCGGGCGGCCGGTGGCGGGTACGGCGGTGAAGCTGGTGTAGGCGCTGCGGTAGTCCACTTCGCTGTTCGATTTGCGCACCGTCTGGCGCAGCTTGATGCCGTTCCGGAAGCGGTGGCTGAGGATGTAGCCCAGGTTGGTCTGCTCGGTGTTGTAGGCGTCCCAGCCCGGTTCGCCGGTAAAGGTGCCGGTGTCGATCTGGCCGAATTTCGATGGCAGCAAGGTGCCTTGCCATGGGAAAAAGCCTATCATCGAGCCGCTCTTGTCTTCCTGGCGCAGCGCCATCAGCGTCAGCTCGGTGTCGCCGTTGGGCGACCAGGTGAGCGAAGGCGCGAACACGCGGCGGTCGTCGGCCACATGGTTGACCTGGGTGTCGCTGTCGCGCGCAATGGCCACCACGCGCGCCATCCACTGGCCCTTGTCGTCCAGCACCTGGTTGATGTCGGCCGAGATCTGCTTGCGGCTGTTGCTGCCCACCTGCACTTGCACTTCGCGCTGGTTGCTGGACAGCGGGCGCTTGGACACCAGGTTGACCACGCCGCCGATACCGCCCTGGCCGTACAGCACGGACGACGGCCCGCGCAGCACTTCCACGCGCTCCAGCGTGTACGGGTCGGGGCGGGTGGTGTTGTAGGAGCCGAAGTTCATCTGCACGCCGTCCTGCAGCAGGGCGGGGTTGCCGCCGCGCGAGCTGATCGAGTCCACCCTGCTGTCGAAATAGGTGGAGACCAGGCCGGCGCTGTAGTTCACGGTCTGGCGCAGCGTTTGCGCGCCTTGCTCTTCGAAGCGCTCGCGCAGCACCACGGAGATGGACTGCGGGGTTTCGATCAGCGGGGTGTCGGTCTTGGTGCCCACGCCGGCGCGCCGGGCGGCGTAGGTGTCGTCTTCCTTCTTGCCGTCGACGGTGACGACCGCCATCACGGCGGGGGCGGCAGCGGCGGCGCCTTCGGCATCGCCGGCCGGAGCGGCGTGGGCGATGGGTGCTGCGCCGCCGAGGGCGGCCAGCATCAGGGCCGAGCGCACGGCGGCGCTCAGCGGCGAGAGGGGAAAACGTGGGTGCGGCATCGGGCCATCCTTGAAGGTGAATGGCTGGCGACGCGCTGCGTTGGCTGGCTGGTTAAATGAGAATGATTCTCATTATATCACAGGCGAGCCCGGGAAGCCAGCCTCACGGATGGCGGCAACTATGGGGCAACTACAGGTGGCGTGTTTCGGCCGGCGGGTTCTGCCAATTGTCGTGGCGACCATCGGCGTAGTGCACCGGCGCGGCGATCAGTTCTTCCGGCGTCACGTCGTCCAGGCAGGCGACCTGCACACCCACGTAGTGGCCGCCGATCTCTTCGACATAGCCGCGCCCGAAGGGGTGCACGCCGCAGGTGCGGCAGAACAGGTGGTGGCCGCTCATGGTGTTGAATTGATAGTCGCTGAGCGCGTCTTCGCCGGCCAGCAGCCGGAACTCGTCCGGCTTGAGGATGACGCCCCAGTTACGGACCTTGGTGCAGATCGAGCAGTTGCACTTGCCGGTGCCGGCGCTCAGGTCGATATCGGCTTCAAAACGCACGGCGCCGCAGTGGCAGCTGCCGGTATAGGTTTTTTTCATGAATAGTCTCCTGATGGCCGGGCCAAATCCGGCCTGCGGGAAGTGTAGCGCAGCGCAGTTGCGCGGGGTGCACGGCAGCTTGCCGGTGGCGCCGCAGGCTTAGCCGCCGGTCTGCGCCTGCGGCACGCTGGCGCGCTCTTCCATGTCTGCCGCCAGCAGCTGGTTCATGCGGTCGCTCGACTCGCGCAGCGCCACGGCGTACTTTTCGTCGTCGCCCCACACCTTGGCCAGCGCGGTAATCATCTCCTCGTCGTGGTGGCGGAAGCTGGCGCTGGCCTTGGCCGCGTCCTCCGGCTTCACGCCCAGCGCGAGCAAGGCCTTGTGGCCGATGGACAGGCCGCCCTCGAAGGTTTCGCGCTCCACCACGTGCGCGCCCCGGTCCAGCAGCCGGTAGGCGTGGCGGCGGTCGTAGGCGCGCGCCAGGATGGTGAGGTTGGGGAAGTACTGCTTGGCGATTTCCACCAGCGCCTCGGCCTGGTCGCGGTCGTCGATCGCCACGATCAGCAGCTTGGCCTGGGCCGCGCCTGCGGCGCGCAGCAGGTCGAGCCGGGTAGCGTCGCCGTAGTAGACGCGGCGGCCGAAGCGGCGCACCAGTTCCACCTGCTCGGCGCTGGCGTCCAGCGTGGAGATGTTGAACTTGTTCACCATCAGCAGGCGCGCGGCGATCTGGCCGAAGCGGCCGAAGCCGGCCACGATCACGTCCGGCTCGTGCTCCAGTGCGCCGGCCTCCGGTTCCGGCTTGCTGGAGAAGCCCGGGCCGGCAATGCGGTCGTACAGGATCAGCGCGAAGGGCGTGAGCGCCATCGAGATGGCCACGGCGGCCACCGTCAGCGCCGAGATGTCGGCCGCGATCACGCCGGAAGTGGAGGCCAGGCCCAGCAGCACGAAGGCGAACTCGCTGCCCTGGCTGAGCGCCGCGCCGGTTTGCACCGCCGTGCGCGCCGGCATGCCGAAGGCGCGCATGACGCCGTAGACAACAATGGTTTTCACCGCCATCAGGCCGAACACCATGGCTGCCAGCAGGCCGATTTGCTGCACCGCCAGCGCCAGGTTGACGCTGGCGCCCACCGACATGAAGAACAGGCCAAGCAGCAGGCCGCGGAACGGTTCGATGTCGCCTTCCAGCTCGCGCCGGAATTCGCTGTCGGCCAGCACCACGCCGGCCAGGAAGGCGCCCAGCGCGGCCGACAGGCCGACGGCCTGCATCAGCAGCGACACGCCCACCACCAGCAGCAGCGCGGCGGCGGTGAAGACTTCGCGCGAGCGGATCTTGGCAATGTAGCGCAGCGCCGGCCGCATCAGGAAGCGCCCGACCACGATCACGATGACCACCGCGCCGATGACGGCGGCGGCGTGCACCCAGGCCGGATAGCCTTTCAGCAGGCCGCTTTCGGCGGCGCTGCCCACCCGGTCGTCGGCCAGCAGCGGCAGCGCGGCGATCATGGGGATAGTGGCCACGTCCTGGAACAGCAGGATGCCTTGCGCGGCGTCGCCTGTGGGCGTCTTGCGCAGCCCCTTTTCCTCCAGCGACTGCAGCACCACGGCGGTGGAGGAGAGCGACAGGATGAAGCCCAGCGCCACGGCGGCCTGCCAGTTCATGCCGAAGGCCAGGCCGATGGCGGCCAGCGCCAGGCCGCTGAGCAGTACCTGCAGGCCGCCCAGGCCGAAGAAGGCGGTGCGCATATGCCACAGCAGGGAAGGCTGCACCTCCAGGCCGATCAGGAACAGCATGATGACCACGCCGAATTCGGCGAAGTGCATCACTTCGGCGGGATCATGGACGAAGGCCAGCGCGGAGGGGCCGATCAGCAGGCCGGCCACCAGGTAGCCGAGCACCGAGCCAAGGCCGAGCCGCTGCGCCACCGGCACCGCCAGCACGCCGGCGGTGAGGTAGACCAGTGCCATCAAGAGGAGATTGGAGCCTTCCATCGCATATCCTTTATTGTGTAAGGACGCAGTATGCGGTGGCGTGGGCGGTTTGACAATTGCTCATGGGAGGGAAGCAGTTGCCCATCGCGGTGCAATCCGGCGGGCTGGCGGGGCGAGTCCCGCGTAGCCCGCCGCAGCTTAGCGCAGCGAGATCGCGACCGTGCTGGCGGCACGTGCGCTGGCCGGCAGCTGCACGGTCAGCAGCTGGCGCTTGGCGTCCCAGCCGAACTTGGCAGGCTTGCCCTCCAGCGTCACGCCGGCCGGCCTGGCGGCCACGTTGTGCACCGTCAGCGCCACGCTGCGTTCCGGGCGCTGGTACTGCTTGCCCACTTCCGAGTCCAGCGTGATGAGCAGCCGCTTGCCGCTGCCGCTGAGCGCGCTGGCGAAGCGCACGATCTCGTACTTGTCCTTGGCGTAGGCGTCCGGCGTCGCACCGTCGTCGTCGTACAGTTTGCCGCTGCCCGACGGCACCGCCGCGTCGTGGTAGTAGTGCAGTTCCAGCTTGCGCGTGCTGTAGTCGCGCGTGCTCTGCACCGGCGCCACCATCGGGATGAAGGCCCCTGCGCGCACGAACACCGGGATATGGTCGATCGCCACCGGCACCACGGCCGTGATGCCGCCCGCGTAGCGGCGGCCGCTGTTGAAGTCGAACCACGCCGGACTGGTGGCTGGCAGGTAGACTTCCTTGCGGCGCGCGCCCGGCTCGGTGATCGGCGCCACCACGAACTCGCGCCCCCACAGGTAGGACGACACCAGGTTGCGCACCGCTTCGTTCTGCGGTTCCTCGTACAGCATCGGGCGCATCAGCGGCAGGCCTTGCTGGCTGTTGTCGAAGCCCAGCGTGTAGTTATAAGGCAGCATGCTGTAGCGCAGGCGGATAGCCTCGCGCGCCAGCGCCTTGGTGGCAGCCTCGCGGAACACCGGCTCGGACGGCACCTCCTGCTGCGCGTGCGGACGGAACACCGGCTGGAACACGCCGTACTGCAGCCAGCGGGTGTACAGTTCGTCGTCCAGGTAGGCATTGGCGAAGCCGCCCAGGTCCGAGTGCATATAGCCCAGGCCCTGCATGCCCATTTGCACGGCGATCTCGGGCTGCGCCTTCAGTCCGCCCCAGCTGCGGTTCACGTCGCCCGACCAGGGAATCAGGCCGAATCGCTGCGAACCGGAGTAGCCGGCGCGCATCAGGATGAAGGGGCGCTCGTGCGGGAAGTCCTTCTGGTAGCCGTCGGCGATCAGGCGCGCCCAGTCATGGCCGTAGGTGTTGTGCACCTGGTCGGCGGTGCCGGTGGCATGGCGCACGGTGGACGGGTGCACTTCCGGCTCGCCCAGGTCGCCCCACCAGCCGGCCACGCCGTAGTCGTTGCGCAAGCCCTTGTAGATATTCCAGAACCAGTCCTTGCCTTCCTTGCTGTACAGGTCGATCAAGCCTGTGTTGCCGAAGTAGAAGTCATAGCGCGCGGGCGCGCCGGACGCATCGGTGGCCAGCGCCTTGCTGTTGACGGCGTCCTGCCACTTGCTGGAAGTGGTCAGCACGAAGGGCTCGGTGATCAGCACCGTCTTCACGCCCTGCGCTGCGAAGTCCGACACCATCTTCTTCGGCGTGGGGAAGTTGTCCTTGTCGAAGGCCAGGTTGCCCATGGTGCCCTTGATGTCCTTGCCGAACCAGTACAGGTCGAACACGATCGCGTCCAGCGGGATCTGCTCGTCGGCGAACTTCTTCACCACGTCGCGCGCTTCCTGCTCGGTGTGATAGCCGAAGCGGCTGGCGAAATTGCCGAAGGCCCAGCGCGGCGGCAGCGGCTGGCGGCCGGTCAGGCTGGTGTAGCCGCCCACCACGTCTTCCCAGCTGTCGCCGGCGATCACCTGGTAGGTTTTCCGGCCGCGGATGGTCTCGTAGGCCAGCGTGTTGTCCTTCTTGCTGTCGAAGTCCAGGTGGCCGATGGCGGCGTTGTCGAAGTGGAGCGCGTACATTTTGGACGACATGGCCACCGGCAGCGTGAAGTTCAGCAGTTCCGAGCGCTCGTCGTAGCCGTAGTGCGCCTTGTTATACAAGGTGAAGCGGTTGCCGCGCCGGTTCATGCCCACCGCGCGTGCGCCGGCGCCGTACAGGGCTTCGTCCTTGTCCAGCTCGAAGTCGATCACTTCGGCGCCGTCCTTTTTCGCATAGCCGCGCTTTTCCATCACCAGCGGCTTGCCCTTGTAGGCATAGGCGATGCGGAACGGCGCCTTGGTCACCGTCACGCCGATGCCGCCCGCCACGGCGTAGTCCAGCTTGCCGTCGGCATCCTTCAGCGTGGCGCTGTCCTTGCCGGGCGCCAGCACCACCGCATGCGAGGCCGGGTCGAACGCCTCGCCCTGCGGCACGAATGTGGTTTCCACGATACGCGGCGAGTACGGTTTGATGAGGTATTTGCCGTCGCTGGTAGTAATCTCCAGCTGGTTGCCGTTCAGCCTGGCGCTGTGTAGTTTGCGGTCGGCGTTCTGGGCCAGCGCGAGGGGGCTGGCCAGTAGCAGGAGGGCGATCTTGCTCAGGGTAGATGTGGTCATGTCGTTTTCTGTTATTTGACTACAAAACGGGTGTCTCTGGTGGGCGGAAAGCAGGCTAACCCGCTAATTCTACTATGGGTGAAGCGGATTGACACGGCATTGTCACCGTGTTACTTTACTACAAATCGGTACTACACACTCCGTCCGGCATCCAGCCAGGACCAAAAAATCGGGGACAGGCAGGTATGCAATCACCATCCATCAAGCCCAGGCTGAGTTTCTGGCAGCTCTGGAACATGAGCTTCGGCTTCTTCGGCATCCAGTTCGGCTTTGCGCTGCAGAACACCAACACCAGCCGCATCTTCTCCACCCTGGGCGCCAGCGCCGACGACCTGCCGCTGTTCTGGCTGGCCGCACCGGTCACCGGCCTGCTGGTGCAGCCGATTATCGGCTACCTGAGCGACAACACCTGGCACCCGCGCTGGGGCCGCCGCCGCCCCTTCTTCTTCGTCGGCGCCGTGCTGGCCTCGCTGGCGCTGTTCCTGATGCCGAACTCCAGCGCGCTGTGGATGGCCATCGCCATCCTGTGGCTGATGGATGCGGCCATCAACGTGTCCATGGAACCGTTCCGCGCCTTCGTCGGCGACAAGCTCGATGCCTCGCAGCAGACCACCGGCTTCGCGATGCAGACTTTCTTCATCGGCTGCGGCGCGGTGATCGCCTCGCTGCTGCCTTACCTGTTCGCCGACGTGCTGGGCGTGAGCAATGTGCCGGTCGGCGGCGCCATCCCGGACAGCGTGCGCTACTCCTTCTATGCCGGCGGCGCCGCCTACTTCCTGGCCGTGATGTGGACCGTGCTCACGGCCGACGAGATCCCGCCCGAGAACCTGGAAGCGTTCCGCGCCGAGAGCAAGCCCGGCCTGAGCCACGCCATCATTGAAATCCTGGGCGGCTTCGCGAGCATGCCGAAAACCATGGTGCAGCTGGCCTTCGTGCAGTTCTTCACCTGGGTGGCGCTGTTCGCCATGTGGATCTACACCACCAACGCGGTGGCCGACAACGTGTTCGGCACTGCCGACGCGCAATCGGCCTCATTCCAGGAAGCGGGCAACTGGGTCGGCATCATGTTCGCGGTGTACAACGGCGTGTCCGCGCTGGCCGCGTTTATCCTGCCCATCTTCGCCCGCGCCACCAGCCGCAAGTTCGTGCACATGGTGTGCCTGCTGATCGGCGGCGCCAGCCTGATGAGCATCATGTTCATCCATAACCTGAACCTGCTGATGCTGCCGATGATAGGCGTGGGCATTGCGTGGGCCAGCATCCTCACCATGCCATACGCCATCCTGGCCGGCGCGCTGCCTGCCAAGCGCATGGGCTTCTACATGGGCGTGTTCAACTTCTTCATCGTGATTCCGCAAATCGTCAGCGGGCTGCTGCTGGGCTTCGTCACCAAGCACTTCTTCGGCGGCCACACGGTCAGCACGGTGGCGCTGGGCGGCGCCTGCATGGCGCTGGCCGGCCTGCTCACGCTGTTCGTGCACGAACACGGCGCCAGGCGCGCCGCCGCGCAGGATGGCGCGCTGAAACAGCCATCCTGAGGGACATCCCAATGGCCAGCCGCGCGCCGTTTTGCCGCCAAACGCGGTAAAACGGCGGTTGCGCCGCCGCCAGGCGGCAACGATCACCGACGCGGAGCGACCATGGCTATCCAGACTGTTATCACCCATCCCATCCCCGGCCAGCGGCCGGGCACCTCCGGCCTGCGCAAGAAGGTCCACACCTTCAGCCAGCCGCACTATCTCGAGAACTTCATCCAGAGCGTGTTCTACACGCTGGGCGACTGCGCCGGCAAGACGCTGGTGGTGGGCGGCGATGGCCGCTACCACAACCGCGCCGCGATCCAGACCATCCTGCGCATGGCCGCCGCACATGGCTACGCGCAAGTGCTGGTGGGGCAGGGCGGCATCCTGTCCACACCCGCCGTCAGCTGCGTGATCCGCAAGCGGCAGGCCTCGGGCGGCATCATCCTGTCGGCCAGCCACAATCCCGGCGGCCCGGATGGCGACTTCGGCGTCAAGTACAACATCGCCGCCGGCGGCCCGGCGCCGGAAAGCGTGACCGAGGCCATGTTCCACCACAGCGAAACCATCACCCAGTACCGCATCAGCGATGCGCCCGGCATCGACATCGACACCATCGGCATGTCGCAGATCGAGGACATGCGGGTCGAGGTCATCGATTCCGTGGCCGACTACGCCGAACTGATGGCCCGGCTGTTCGACTTCGACGCCATCCGCGCGCTGTTCGCGGGCGGCTTCAGCATGCGCTTCGACGGCATGAGCGCGGTCTCCGGCCCGTACGCGAAAGCCATCATCGAAGGCATGCTGGGTGCGCCCGCCGGCACCGTCATCAACGCCGTGCCGCTGGAGGATTTCGGCGGCCACCACCCGGACCCCAATCCGGTCAACGCGGCCGAACTGATCGCCATGATGGCCGGCGCGGACGCGCCGGACTTCGGCGCCGCCTCCGACGGCGACGGCGACCGCAACATGATCGTTGGCCGCAGGTTCGACGTCACCCCGTCCGACAGCCTGGCCATCCTGGCGGCCAACGCCACCCTGGCGCCCGGCTACCGCGGCGGCCTGAAAGGCATTGCGCGCTCCATGCCCACCTCGCGCGCGGCCGACCGCGTGGCCGAAGCGCTCGGCATCCCATGCTACGAAACGCCCACCGGCTGGAAGTTCTTCGGCACGCTGCTGGACGCAGGGATGGCCACGCTGTGCGGCGAAGAGAGCTACGGCACCGGCTCGGACCACATTCGCGAGAAAGACGGCGTATGGGCCGTGCTGTTCTGGCTCAACCTGCTGGCCGCCACGGGCAAGCCGGTGCAGCAGATCGTCACCGAACACTGGGCGCGCTTCGGCCGCCACTACTACTCGCGGCACGACTACGAAGGCATCGAACCGGAAGCGGCCCGCCTGCTGATGGCCGACCTGCGCATCAAACTGCCTGCGCTGGCCGGCACGGTGCTCAACGCACACACCGTCGAGTTCGCCGACGATTTTGCCTACACCGACCCGGTGGACGGCTCCAGCGTGCAGCAGCAGGGCGTACGCATCGTCATGCAGGACGGTTCGCGCATCGTCTACCGCCTGTCAGGCACAGGCACCGAAGGCGCCACCCTGCGCGTCTACCTGGAATTGTTTGAACCCGATCCATCGCAGCACCAACGTCCCACGCAGCAAGCGCTGGCAAGCCTGATCGCCGCCGCCGAAAGCGTGGCCAGTATCGCCATGCACACGGGAAGGGCCACCCCGACCGTGATCACATAACCACAACCACAGGACCGAACTGCATGAAACTATCTCCCATTGCTTTGTCTTTGGCGCTGCTCGCGGGCAGCATGAATTCACAGGCGGCGCAGCCCGCAAAGGCCGCACCCAAGCCATTCCTGTGGGAGAACGCCACCGTCTACTTCCTGTTGACGGACCGTTTCAACAATGCAGACCGCAGCAACGACCTGTCATACGGCCGCAAGGCAGACGCGGCGCCGCAGCGCGGCTACATGGGCGGCGATCTGAAAGGCGTGACGGCCAAGCTGAAGGCGGGCTATTTCGACAGCCTGGGCGTGGACGTGTTGTGGCTCACGCCGCCGGTCGAACAGTTGCACGGTTCGACCGACGAGGGCACAGGCAGGTCTTACGGCTTTCACGGTTACTGGGCCAAGGACTTCACGGCCGTCGACGCCAACCTGGGCACCGATAAGGATTTCAAGGACTTCGTCGAAGCGGCCCACGCGCGAGGCATCCGCGTGCTGCTGGACGTGGTGATGAACCACACCGCGCCGTTCACGGACGCCGAGGCGGCCTGGCCGTCGGACTGGGTGCGGCTCGATCCCGCCTGCACCTACAAGGACGTAGCCACCACTGTGGACTGCGCGCTGGTGAAAGGCCTGCCGGACGTGCTCACCAACAGCAACGCCAGCGTGGCGCTGCCGGACGCGCTGGTGCAGAAGTGGAAAAAGGAAGGGCGTTACGAGCGCGAAGTGAAGGAACTGGACGAGTTCTTTGCCCGCACCGGCTACCCGCGCGCGCCGCGCTATTACCTGATGAAGTGGCATGCGGACTGGGTGCGCAAGTTCGGCGTGGACGGCTTCCGCGCCGACACGGTCAAGCATACCGAGCCGGGCATCTGGAAAGAGCTGCGCACGGTGGCGATCGCCGCGCATGAGGAGTGGAAGCGCGCGCATCCCGGCAAGGCGCTGGGAGACGGCAGGTTCTACATGCTGGCCGAGGTGTACAACTACAACATCGCGCACGGCAAGCAGTTTGATATGGGCGGCGGCGCCATGACGGACTTCTACGACAACGGCTTCGACAGCATGATCAACTTCGGCCTGGTGTGGGATGCGAAGCAGGATTACGAGACCTTGTTCAGCAAGTATTCGGCGGCGCTGCATGGTCCGCTGAAGGGCTACTCAGTGGTGAATTACACCGCCTCGCACGACGACGGCAATCCGTTCGACCCTGCACGCACGAAGCCGTTCGAGACCGCGACCAAGCTGCTGCTGGCGCCGGGTTCCGCGCAGATCTACTACGGCGATGAAACCGCGCGTTTGCTGGATGCGCCGGGCGCGCAGGGCGATGCCAAGCTGCGCACCTATATGAACTGGGATGATCTGGCGAAGAATGTGGCGCGCGACGGCTACAAGGTTGCCGATGTACGCGCGCACTGGGCCAAGCTGGGGCAGTTCCGCCGTGCGCACGTGTCGGTGGGGGCAGGGCTGCACGAGAAGATCGCGGACCAGCCGTACACCTTCAGGCGCACGTACGAAAAAGGCGGCATCAGCGACCAGGTGGTGGTGGCGTTGGATGTGCCGGCGGCTGCGCGCAGCACCATCAAGGTGGGCAGTGTGTTTGCAGATGGACAGACAGTGAAGGATTACTACTCCGGCGCCAGCGTGGTGGTGAAGGGCGGGGAAGTTACGCTGCCCGTCAAGGGCGGGATCGCATTGCTGGGCGCTGCCGCGCGCTGATTTTGCGGCGGCGGCCGGCGGGTGGCGCTTCGCTCGGCGCGCCCCCGCTGACCCGCCGCACTTGCACGCCACTTACTCGACGAACACCACTGCAGTGCGCGGCGGGATGGTGAAGCGCCCGGTGGCGCTGTCATAGCGCGCCGCCTGCGCGCGCCGGTCCGCCGCGCCGCTGGCGGTGTGTACCGGATGCAGTCGGTATTGCTTGCCCTTCTCTCCATCCGCCACAACGCTCTGTTCAATCTTGTCCACATTGATCAGATACGTCACTGTCCTGAATCCCGCGCCGGGGTAGCCCGCGCCATCCAGGCGCGCGGCCACCACCGTGGGCACCTGCGCCGATCCCGTATTCAGGAAATGCAGCCGCTGCTTGATGTCAGCCGCCGTGCGCATGCGGAACAGGGTGCTGCTGGCGCGGATCTTCAGCAAATCGCGGAAAGCGTCGCGCGAGAAGGCGATGTCGGCCGGCGCCGGCTTGAGCGCCGCATTGGCCAGCAACGGCTTCATCAGCGCATAATCCTTGCCATTGTCCGCCTCCGGCGGCAGGCCCACGCCGTAGTAATTGTCCTGGTAAGTCCAGTCCAGGCGGTTGAACCAGTCGCCCGATTCAAAGCTGTTCTTGTCCAGCGACTTGGAGCGCAGGATGTCAAAGCCCGCGTGGTAGTACGCCACGCCCTGGCTGAAGGCATTGATGGCCGCGCCCAGCATCTGCACCCGTGCGCGCTCGGCGCTGGTGGTGGCCAGCGGCAGGCGGAAGGCGTTCAGGTCGTACATGGTCTGGTTGTCGTGGTTCTCCACGTAGTTCACCACTTCGCCCGGTTCGCTGGCATAACCTGCGGGCTGGCCGCTATAGTCGATGGCTTGCAGCGCCATCTCCTTGTCCTGCCAGGTCTTCATTTTGTACGTGCGCACACTGCCCGCCAGGCCCACGCGCACCAGGTCCGCCGCGCGCAGCAGGTCTTCCTTTGGGCGCTGGCCGGCGTGTGCGTTGGCGTCGTATACCAGGCCGTTGATATAGCCCTGCATGCTGAACATCTTCTCGCCCGAGTCGCCGGCGCCGCCGCCGCGCACCGCGTCGCGGCCACGGTCGCTGAAGGTGCCGATGCCGGTGCCGTTCAGCGACAGCTGTGAAGCCTGCACGAAGCGCGCGCCGTTCTCGACCTCGCCGAAGTTCCAGCCCTCGCCGATCAGCTGCACCGGGCGTCCTGCGGCCTTGTCCACGCGCGCCTGCAGTACTTCCATCGCGGCCCGCGGCTGGTGGCCCATCAGGTCGAAGCGGAAGGAATCGATTTTGTAGTGGCGCGTCCACAGCTCGGCCGAGTCGATCATCAGCTTGGCCATCATCATGTTCTCGGTGGCCGTGTTGTCGCAGCAGGTGGAACGTTCGATCACACCCTTGTCGTTCAGGCGGTGGTAGTAGCCCGGCACCACGCGGTCCAGCACGGACTTCTCGTCCTGGCCGGCGCGGTAGGTGTGGTTGTAGACCACGTCCATGCCCACGCGCAGGTTGGCCTTGTGCAGTGCCATCACCATCTGGCGGAATTCGACGATGCGGCGCGCGCCGTCTGCCGGGTCGGTGGCATAGCTGCCTTCCGGCGCGCTGTAGTGGAAGGGGTCGTAGCCCCAGTTGTAGCAGTCCTTGATGAAGGTGGAGGCCACCAGCGCCTGCTGGCTCTCGCTGTCCGGCGCGCCGCTTGGCTGGGGCGCCACGCAGCCTTTTTCCGGCACCGAGCCGATGTCGTACACCGGCAGCAGGTGGATGTCGGTCATGCCTGCCTGGCTCAGGGCGGCCAGATGCTTCATGCCGTTCGAGCCGGTCTCGGTGAAGGCGGTGTACTTGCCGCGGTTGGCGGCGCTGACGCTGCTGTCGTTGATCGAGAAGTCGCGCACATGCAGTTCATACACCGACATGTCGGTCTGCGTGGCCACGCGTTTCGGCGCCCGCGCCTTGTCCCAGCCTGCCGGCTTCAGCCTGGCCGAGTCCAGGTCGGCGATGTAGCTGCGCAGCGAATCGGTGGTCAGGCTGATGGAATACGGGTCGGTGACCAG
The DNA here is from genome assembly GCF_001425045.1 of Massilia sp. Root351. Classification (GTDB taxonomy): domain Bacteria; phylum Pseudomonadota; class Gammaproteobacteria; order Burkholderiales; family Burkholderiaceae_D; genus Rugamonas. The sequence continues at coordinate 26,766 of NZ_LMDJ01000032.1, forward strand.
GTTGCGCACCAGGCCCTTGCTGGGAGCGACCACGTCCACGGCGTACTTGTAGTATTTCCCGGACATATTGCTGCGGCGCGTAGCCGACCAGATGCCGGTGGCGGCGTCGAAGCGCATGGTGTCGACGCCGGTGGCTTTGCCGTAGCCGTTGTCGTAGGTGCAGACGGAGACTTGCTGCGCGGTCGGCGCCCACAGCTTGAAGGCGGTGTGGCCCTTGGCGACGGTGGCGCCCAGGTCCGCAGCCTTGCCGGCAGCCGCGTAGATATCGTCCAGCGCGCCGGCGGTCTGCACGGTGGTGGCGTCGCGCACGGTGCCGTCGGCGTTTTCCTGCACCAGCACCAGCTGCTGCTTGAGCAGGGCGGGCAGCCTGGCCTGGTCGGCCTGCGCCACGGCCAGCACGGCGCCGCTGCCCACGTATTTGAAGCGCTGCGCCGCGTCGGGCGGGATCGCTGCGGTATGGATGGCCATGGCCAGCACGCCATCGGCGCCGGAGACTTTGGCGCCGACAGCGGCGCTGACCTGGCCGGAGGCCGAGTGGTAGAGCTTGAAGGCGCCGCCGGCGCCGGCTTCCGCGCCCGGCCACTTGGCGAGCTGGCGGTTCAACCATACCGCACGCGCATCGAAGGTATTGGACTTGTGCAGCACGGTCTCGAACGGCGCATCGCATGCACTCAACTGAACCGACGCCTGCGCCCCGAATGCCGCCATCACCAACGCCGCGCCGAGCGTCAATTGCGCTCCCATCTTCCCAGCCATAGACTTGTCTCCAAAGTAGTTGAGCTACAAAAATGGCAATTGCAGCTTGGATTTGTCCGATATGGTAATCCAATTGCTGTAGCTTTACTACGAATTCTGTCTGCCGTGCCTACTTTTTGCCGGTGCTGATCTGGTATTTTTTGAGCTTGTCGTAGAGCGTCTTGCGCGGGACGCTGAGATTGTCGGCGGCGAGGGCGACGTTGCCCTCGGCGGCGGCCAAGGCCTGCGCAATCAGGTCGCGTTCGAAGTTGTCGACTTGCTGGGGGAGGGAGGCGGCATCGCCCACGGCCGCAGCAGTGGCGGCGGCGGGGACACCGGCGGCGGCCGGCGCCGAGGGGGCTGAGGAGGCCGACGGCGAGGGGGAGGGCGCCAGTCCCAAGGTCAGGCGCTCGGCGAAGTTGCGCAGTTCGCGCACGTTGCCGGGCCAGTCTGCGGCCTGCCAAGCGGCCATGTCCTGCGCGCTCCATTGCGGCAGCGGGCGCTGGTAGCGCAGCGCGGCTTCCTGCACGAAGTGCGCCAGCAGCAGCGGAATGTCTTCGCGCCGCTCGCGCAGGCGCGGCAGATCGATCGTCACCACGCCGATGCGGTAGTACAAGTCTTCGCGGAACAGGCCTTGCGCGCTCAGTTGCAGCAGGTCCGCCTTGCTGGCGGCGACCACGCGGCAGTCCAGCGCCACGCCTTCGTTGGCGCCCAGGCGTTCCAGGCGGCGCTCCTGCAGCACGCGCAGCAGCTTCACCTGCAGCGCCATCGGCATGCTTTCGATTTCGTCCAGGAAGACGGTGCCGCCGTTGGCGTATTCCAGCTTGCCGATGCGGCGCTTCTGCGCGCCGGTGAAGGCGCCCGCCTCATGGCCGAAAATCTCGCTCTCGAACACCGACTCCGGCAGCGCGCCGCAGTTGATGGCGACGAAGTTGCCCTTGCGGCCGCTGGCCGCGTGCAGCAGGCGCGCCATCACTTCCTTGCCGGTGCCGGTCTGGCCGTTGATCAGGATGTCCACGCCGGCCGGGCCGACGTTGCGCACCAATACCTTCAGGTGCTCGATGGCAGGCGAGCGGCCGATCAGGTCCGGCGTGTCCGGATGCAAGGCGCGCGCGGCGCGCAGTTCGCGGTTCTCCAGCACCAGGCTACGGCGCTCCTGCGCGCGGCGCACCGCGTCCATCAGGCGCTCGGAGGCGAAGGGCTTTTCGATGAAGTCATAGGCGCCGCTGCGCATGGCGGCCACCGCCATGGTGACGTCGCCGTGGCCGGTGACCACGATCACGGGCAGTTCGGCGTCCAGCGCCGTCACCTGCGCCAGCAGCTCCAGGCCGGAGCGGCCGGGCAGGCGCACGTCCGTGACCACCACGCCGGAGAAGTCGGCGCGCAGCAGCGGCAGCGCCTCCTCGGCGCTGGCGCAGGCTTGCACGGCGAAGCCGCCCAGTTCCAGTGTCTGCGCAGTGGCCAGCCGCAGCGCGGCTTCGTCTTCAATGAGGATGGCTTGCATTGGTGCTTTCCGGTTGCAGCGGCAGGCGCAGCACGAATTGCGCGCCTCCGCCGGGCAGATTATGCGCCGTCAGCTGGCCGTTCATCGCCTGCACGATGGACGATGAGATGGCCAGGCCCAGCCCCAGGCCCTTGCCGGACGGCTTGGTGGTGTAGAACGGTTCGAACAAATGCGCCGCCACCTGCTCTGGGATGCCGCCGCCGCTGTCGCTGATGCGCACCTCGGCATGGCCGTCCACGCGCTCCAGCGTGATCGACACCTGGCGCTGAGGCGCGTCCTCCACCGCGTCGAGCGCGTTGCGCAGCAGGTTGATGAGCACCTGTTCGATGCGCACCGCATCGCCGGCCACCAGCAGCGGGGCGGCGTCCGCGCCGCCGGCCGAGGCTGCCGGACCGGGCCCGGTGTCGATCGCCAGCGCCACGCCATGCCGGCGGAACTCGCTCTCCATCATGAACGCGGAGGCGCGCACTGACTTGGACAGCTCCACCGCGCAAATCGATTCATCCTTGCGCGCAAAGCCCTTCAGCTGCGCGATGATGGCGCCCATGCGCGCGCTGGCGTCGCCAATGTGGCCCAGGTTGGCCTCGGCCTGCGCCGGCTGGCCGCGCTGCAGGAAGGTGCGCGCATTGTCGGCGAAGGCGCGGATGGCGGCCAGCGGCTGGTTCAGTTCATGGGTCACGCCCGCCGCCATCTGCCCCAGCATGGCCAGCTTGCCCGCCTGGACCAGCTCATTCTGCGTCGAGCGCAGCATCTGCTCCGTGGCCTTCAGGCGCGCGTACTTGTTCTCCAGGTCCTGGTTGGTCTCGCGCAGCTGCTGCGTGCGTTCCACGATGCGGCTATCGAGCTCGCGCGCCGCCTGCTGCAAGGCCTGGCGCGACTCGTTGCGTTCCTCCAGCCTGCGCCTGCGCTGGTGCAGCGCCCAGCCCGACACGGCCGCGCAGGACAGCAGCAGGAAAGCCGCCAGCGCCCACAGCAGGCCGGCGCGCACCACGCGCGTCTGGGCCGGGAACAGCATCAGCTGCCAGCCCAGGCGCCCCACGGGCCGCGCCACGAACTGGCCCGGATGCTCGGACAGCGGCGCGACCTTCTGGCCCATGTACTGCTGCGTGCGCGCCAGTTCCTCCATGGTGGCCGCGCCCAGCGGCTGCAGGCTGCGGTAGCGCCACTGCGGCTGGTTGCTGAGGAAGATCACGCCGTGCCGGTCCGCCAGCGCGATGGCGTGCTCGCTGCTGCGCCAGGTCTGCTCAAAGTCCGCCAGGCTGATTTTTGCCACCACCACGCCCGCCACCGGTCCGCCGGCCGTGCCGTTGCGGTACACCGGCTGCGCGATGAAGTAGCCGGCCTCGCTGGTGCTGGTGCCGATGCCATAGAACAGGCCCGCGCGGCCATGCAGCGCTTCGTTGAAATAGGGGCGGTACGAGAAATTCTTGCCGACGAAGCCCAGCGGCTGGTCCCAGTTGCTGGCGCCGAGGGTCAGGCCGGTGCGGTCCATCATATAGATGGCGCCGACCTTGGCTTGCTGCTGGATGGTTTGCAGGGACTGGTTCAGGCGCGCGATGGCGTTCGCGTCGGTGGGGCTGGCCAGGGCCTGGATCAGGTCCGGCTGGAAGCCCAGCACGAAGGGCAGGGTTTCATACTTCTCCATGGCGGACTGCAGGTCCGGCGCCATCAATTCCAGCTGGCGCCGTCCCTGCTCCATCAAATCCGCCTGCGCGCGCAGCATGCCGGCCCAGCCGGCCGCCGCGATCGCGGCGGCGGCGCCCAGCAAGGCCAGTACTCTGATCAGTTTTGCGCGCATGGAGCGATTTTACATCGCAGCGCCTCAGTCGACGGCGGCCATGCGCATTTCGTCGTTGTGGTGGCGCTGCTGCTCTTCCATCACCAGCATGCCCAGTTCGCGCTTGAGGGCGTTGAATTCGGACGAGGACGGGTCGCGCAGGCGCGGCAGGTCGACCATGATGTCGCGCTTGACGGTGCCGGGACGGTAGGTCATCACCACGATGCGGTCGGCCATGTAGATCGCTTCTTCGATGCTGTGCGTGACGAAGATGATGGTCTTCTTCAGCTCGGCCCAGATGCGCAGCAGCTCGTCCTGCAGGTTGCGCCGGGTGAGGGCGTCCAGCGCGCCGAACGGCTCGTCCATCAGCATGATGGGCGAGTCCAGTGCCAGCACGCGGGCGATCGCCACGCGCTGGCGCATGCCGCCCGACAGGTCTTTCGGGAAGCGGTGGCGGAAGTCGCTCAGCGACAGCATGGCCAGCAGCTTCGACACGGTCTGGTCGATCTGGTCCTTGGACATGCCCTTGACTTCCAGGCCGAAGGCGATGTTCTTCTCCACGGTCATCCACGGGAACAGCGCATATTCCTGGAACACCATGCCGCGCTCGGGACCGGGGCCGGTCACGACCTGGCTGGCGGCGGTGATCTCGCCACTGGAGGGCAGCGAGAAGCCGGCGATGGCGTTCAGCAGTGTGGACTTGCCGCAGCCCGAAGGCCCCAGCAGGCAGACGAACTGGCCCTGCGGGATCTCCAGGTTGATGTCTTTCAGGGCGACCACTTCGCGGTCGGTGCTCTTGAATACCTTGTTCACGCCGCGCACGGCGATGTGGCTGAAGTTCTTTTCCATTTTGCTCATCTCAGTTCTCCAGGCCACGGTGCCAGCGCAGCAAATGATTGTTCAGTTTATTCATGCCGATGTCGATGAAGAGACCCAGCAGGCCGATGCTGATCATGCCGGCGATGATCTTGTCGGACCAGAAGTACTCGCGCGCTTCCAGGATGCGGAAGCCGAGGCCGTTGTTTACGGCGATCATCTCGGACACGATCACCACGATGAAAGCGGTACCGATGCCGATCCGCACGCCGGACAGGATGTAGGGCACGGCCGCCGGCAGCATCACGCGCACGAACATGGTGCGCTGGCTCACGCCGAGGTTGCGCGCGGCGCGGATGTAGATGCCGTCGACCTGGCGCACCCCGGCGATGGTGTTCATCAGCACCGGGAAGAAGGCGCCGATGGCGATCAGGAACACGGCCGGCGCGTTGCCCAGGCCGAACCACAGGATCGACAGCGGGATGTAGGCGATCGGCGGGATGGGGCGCAGCAGCTGCATCAGCGGGTTGAACCAGGAGTAGGCGCGCGGGCTGGAACCCATCATCAGGCCGAGCGGCAAGGCCAGGCCGGCGCCGACGGCGAAGCCGACCACCACCCGGTACATGCTGCCCAGCGTGTCCATCCACAGTTCGCCCGACATGGCCCACGACAGCCAGGACGAGGCGGCCGGGTCGTAGGCGGTCAGCGGCAGCGCGTATTCGATCAGTTTCTGCACCACCGCCACCGGCGACGGCAGCACCTGCGGATTGACCCAGCCCAGCATGGCGCTGGCTTGCCACAGCAGGACGACAACGGCGGGCACCACCAGCCCGGTGCCGATCTCATGCCAATTCAGTTTTTTCATGATGTCCCCGCTTTATTTGATGTTCAGGCTTTTCTTCGCTTCGTCCAGCAGGTCGGTCTTGACCCACTCGGTGGCCACCGGCGGCTTGCGCATCTTGCCCACGCCGGTCTTGGCCATCACGTCCGTGGTGATCTGGATGTGCTGGGCGGTCACGTCGTAGGAGTAGGGCGAGTTGCTGATGGCGTCCTGGAAGTCGTCGGCCGTGATCTGGTTCTTGAAGATCACTTCGCGCACATACTTCTCGGCGGTCGGCTTGCTGTCGATGAAGGTCTTGGTGGCCTGCACGAAGCAGTTCATGAACTTGGCGGCAGTTGCGCGGCGCTCCTTGTAGAACTTCTCGCTCATGACCATGGTGCGTACCGGCTCGCCGATCGGCGTGTCGTAAGGCTTCATCACTTCCACCCCGAAGCCCTTGTTGATGGCCTGCGACGATTGCGGTTCCGATTGCATGATGGCGTCCAGGTTCTTGCCGAGCAGGGCCTGGTTCAGGTCCGCGAACGCCAGGAAGATCAGCTGCACGTCCTTGCCCGGCTGGTCGGAGAAGGTGATGCCGGCCTGCTGCAGCTCGGCCGCCAGCAGCACCTCGTGGATGCCGCCGCGCGTGACGCCGACCTTCTTGCCCTTCAGGTCCTTGATGGATTTGATGCCGCCGTCGGGGCGCGCGACCAGGCGCGCGCCGCCTTTTGCGAAACCTGCCACCACGTAGATCGGGGCGCCGTTGGCGCGGCCCTGGATCGCCGCCTCGGAGGCGGTGGCGCCCACGTCCAGTTCACCGGCCAGGATGGCCTGCATCACGTCCGGGCCTTTGGCGAAGATGTGCTCTTCCACCTTGATGCCGCACTTGGGCGCGATCTCCTTGATGTACGACACGGCGCCGTAGTGCGCGAATTTGAGGTTGCCGAGGCGGACCACTTCCTGTGCGCTGGCGGTGGTTGCGGACGCTGCGAATGCGGCGGCGATGGCGAAGGGAAGGGCGCGGATGATGTTCTTGCTGATGCTCATGTTCGTCTCCTGAACGGGTTTGTTGTAAGGAGCTAGTGAGCAGAAACCGTGCCACGCGGGCCGAAAAAGCCAAGTGCTTGATTTGATTCGTTTGGTGCGCTGCCGCATGGCGGAGCGCCGGGAGCTGGCTGGGCGTAAACCCGGAATCCTGGCCATGCCTTGTGCGGATTTCCGCCGCGCCGGTCCGGTCTACTACCTCAACCCTGCCAGCAGCGCGGCGGCTTGCGCGTCGTCTCGGTAAGGGTCTTGCGGCAGCGCGATGTCGGGCCGCAGCAGGCCGTCGCCGCGCACGCCCGCAGCGGAATGAAAACAGCCCGCGCGGGGCGGGCTGTACAAACTGCAGGGGCGGAAACCGCGGCGGATTACGTCGCCTTCGGCTCCGGCGTGCCGTAGCACGGATTAGGATCCGGCTCCACGCGGTAGTTGTCCACCATCTTGTAGCGCATCGCATACAGCGCGAAGGCGAGCGCGGTGAGCATGGCGAAGCCGGCGAAGAAGAACATCTGGAACGCGATCACGCTCAGGCCGCTGTTGGCGATATGGCCCAATACGGCTTCGTTCTTCACGCTGGAGTTCACGATCAGCACCCACAGGTTGCCGACAGTGACGGCCAGGGTCCAGAAGCTCATGATGGAACCCTTCATCGATGGCGGCGCCTGGCTGTAGGCGAATTCCAGGCCGGTGGCCGACACCAGCACTTCGCCCAGCGTCAGCAGCGCATACGGCAGCAGTTGCCACAGGATGGACATCGGCGTGCCGCCGTCCATCATCACCTGCACCCAGCCGATCACGATCCAGGACAGCGAGGAGATGGCGATGCCGGCGCCCATGCGGCGCAGCGCGGTCGGTTCGATGCCCATCTTGCGTATCATCGGGTAGACCACCAAATTGTTCAGCGGGATCAGCAGCATCACCAGCAGCGGATTCAGCGCCTGCATCTGCGCCGGCAGTACCTTGAACTCCCAGCCGAAGATCGACAGCAGGGGGCTGGTCATGGAGTTGGCCTGCACGATCCAGGTGGAGGCCTTCTGGTCGAACAGGGACCAGAACGGCGTCACCAGCGCGAACACCACCAGGATGCGCAGCACGGCGCGCACGCCTTCCACCGCTTCGTCCGGGTGCTGGCCGCGCGCGCGTTCCAGCTGCATGGCGGTGCCGACGCCGCCGAACGCCAGCAGCAGCACCAGCGCGAAGCAGGCCGAGATGACAAAGCCCCACCAGGGCGACATGCACAGCGACACCACCGCGCCAAGGGCGCCGATGACGGCGATGGCCAGGCCGGGACGCGATTGGCCGGGCAGCTTGGTCAGCAGCGCGGTGCGGGCCACGCGGGTGAACGAGTCCGGGCTGGGAGCGGCGGGCGGCACGTGCACGTAGCGCTTGCGGCCGAGGTAGAAGATGACGGTGGCGATCAGCATCAGGATGCCGGGGATGCCGAAGGCGATCGCCGGGCCCAGGTTCTTCAGGAACAGCGGCATCAGCAGCGAGGCGAAGAAGGAGCCGAAGTTGATCATCCAGTAGAAGGCGTCGTATACGGTCTTGGCGCGGTTCTTGTTGGTCTGGTCGAACTGGTCACCCACGAAGGCCGACACCAGCGGCTTGATGCCGCCCGCGCCGAAGGCGATCAGGAACAGGCCGAAATAGAAGCCCTGCAGATTGTCTTCAAATATGGCAAGGCAGGCGTGGCCGCAGACGTAGATGAGGCTCATCCAGAGGATGGTGTTGTACTTGCCGAAGTAGCGGTCGGAGATCCAGCCGCCCAGCAGGGGGAAGAAGTACACGCCGATCACGAAGGTGTGGAATACGTGCTTGGCCTCGCTCACGCGGTCTGCCATGGGCACGAACAGCAGCAGGGTGCTGATCAGGAATGGCGTGAGGATGTTGCGCATGCCGTAAAAGCTGAAGCGCTCGCATCCCTCGTTGGCGATGATGAACGGTATCTGCCGAGGCATCGGGCCGTTGCCCGTTTGTAGATCAGCTTGCGCCATTTTGTCTCCCTGGATTTAACTGATCGGGATGCTATGCCGAACCCACTACCCTTGGCAACTGGTATATGCAAGTTGCTATACGATAAATATGTGCTTATCGATTGTAGTTTGACTACGTATCGAATTTTCGTGATTTCATTTATGTGATTGATTTTAAAGGAAATTGATGCGACTGGCTGCCATGCATTCCAATTGAAAAAAACAAAAACATCATGTATATTCTCTACAAATCTAACACTTGGATACCGACATGAGCAAACAATTGTCCCCGAACTGGTGGCGCGAAGCGATCATCTACCAGGTTTATCCGCGCAGCTTCAACGACAGCAACGGCGATGGCGTGGGCGACCTGCCCGGCATTACCGCCAAGCTGGACTACATCGCGCAGCTGGGCGTGGACATTGTCTGGATCTCGCCATTCTTCAAGTCGCCAATGAAGGACTTCGGCTACGACATTTCCGACTACTGCGACGTCGACCCGCTGTTCGGCACCCTGGCCGACTTCGACGCCCTGATCGCCAAGGCCCACAGCCTGGGCCTGAAGATCATGATCGACCAGGTGATGTCGCACACGGCCGAAGACCATCCGTGGTTCGCCGAAAGCCGCAAGAGCCGAGACAACCCGAAGGCCGACTGGTATGTCTGGTCCGACCCGGCCCCGGACGGCTGCCCGCCGAACAACTGGATGTCCGTGTTCGGCGGCTCGTCCTGGCAGTGGGACTCGCGCCGCAAGCAATACTATATGCACAATTTCCTGGTCAGCCAGCCGGACCTGAACTTCCACAACCCGGAAGTGCAGCAGGCGCACCTGGACGCGCTGCGGTTCTGGCTGGAGCGCGGCGTGGACGGCGTGCGCATGGACGCCTGCAATTTCCACTTCCACGACCGCCAGCTGCGCAGCAACCCGCCGGCGCTGGTGCGCGACACCTCCACCGTCACGGACGTGAACCCGTACGGCATGCAGGCCCACATCCACGACAAGACCCAGCCCGAGAACGTGGCCTTCCTGCAGAAGCTGCGCAAGCTGCTGGACGAATACGGCGCGGTCGCCATCGGCGAAGTGGGCGCCGACGATTCGCTGGCCGTGATGGCCGAATACACCGAGGGCGGCGACAAGCTGCACATGGCCTACAGTTTCAACTTGCTCACGCCGGTGTGCTCGGCCAGGCATATCCGCTCGCAGGTGGAGCAGTTCGGCGCGCGCGTGAAGGACGGCTGGGCCTCCTGGTCGGTGGGCAACCACGACTCCATCCGCGTGATGACGCGCTGGGGCGGCGACAACCCGTCGCCGGAAATGGCCAAGCTGGTGCTGGCCATGCAGCTGTCGCTGAAAGGCACGCCGTGCCTGTACCAGGGCGACGAGCTGGCCTTCACCGAAGCCGACGTGCCCTACGAGCTGCTGCAGGACCCTTACGGCATCACCTTCTGGCCGGAGTTCAAGGGCCGCGACGGCTGCCGCACTCCGATCGCGTGGAGCCAGGAAGCGCAAGGCGGCTTCACCAGCGGCAAGCCGTGGCTGCCGGTGGACGAGAAGCACATCGCCCGCGCCGCCTCGGTGCAGGAAGCCGACGCCGCCTCGCCGCTGGCGTTCGCGCGCAAGATCATCGCCTGGCGCCGCAGCATGCCGCAACTGACGCGCGGCGACGTGGTGTTCTTCGACACGCCGGAGCCGGTGCTGGCGCTGCGCCGCGACCTGGCGGGCGAGCGCAGCGTGCTGGCCGTGTTCAACCTGGGCAAGGAGCCGGCGACGCTCACCTTGCCGCAGGCGGCCGGCGCGGAAACGATTGCCGCTCCCGGCCTGCCGGGCGAGGCTGGCGCGGACGGCAGCGTGAAGCTGCCGGCCTACGGAGCCTGGTTCGGCTACGCGGCATAGCAAATGTAACGCCCGCGATGCGGGCGTTTGCTTTTATACATCGCGTATTTCGGGTATCCTTGCCGCCTTCTGGGGCGTAACTTCCCAACAAGACAAAATCGACGATGAGACAAGCTGAAGTTGACCAAAAATCCAGCCGCACCGCTTTCGCGGACGGTCCGCGCCTGCTGGCGGACATTGGCGCCACGCATGCGCGCTTCGCGCTGCAGACCGGCCCGTCCGAGTTCCGTGCCGTGCGCGTGCTCAAGTGCGACGACTTCACCGGCATCGTGCCGCTGCTGCGCACCTACCTGGCCGACCATGCCGACATCACGCTGAACCACGCCGCGCTGGCGGTGGCCAATCCGGTCAGCGGCGACTACGTGCGCATGACCAACCGCGACTGGGAATTCTCCACCGACGAAGTGCGGCGCGCCCTGGGCCTGCATACGCTGCTGGTGGTGAACGACTTCACTGCGCTGGCCATGTCGCTGCCGGGCCTGAAACCGGCGGACCTGATGCAGGTGGGCGGCGGCGCCCCGGCCAGCAATTCCGTGATCGGCGTGCTGGGTCCGGGCACTGGCTTGGGCGTGTCCGGCGTGATTCCGACGGTGGACGGTTTCGTCACCCTGGGGTCGGAAGGCGGCCACACCAACTTCGCGCCCGCCGACGAGCGCGAATACGCCATCCTGCAGTACGCGTGGCAAACCTGGCCGCACGTGTCGACTGAGCGCCTGATTTCCGGCCCCGGCATGGAGATCATCTACCGCGCCATCGCCAAGCGCAACGGCCGCAACGTGAAGGACCTGAACGCGCAGGAAATCATGGCCGGCGCGCTGACCGACAAGGACCCGTTGTGCCTGGAAGTGCTGGAGTGCTTCTGCGCCATGCTGGGCGGCGCGAGCGCCAACCTGGCGGTGACGCTGGGCGCCTTCGGCGGCATCTTCATCGGCGGCGGTATCGTGCCGCGCATGGGCGACTGGTTCGCCTCCTCGCCGTTCCGCGCGCGCTTCGAGGCCAAGGGCCGCTTCACTACCTATCTGTCCGAGATCCCGACCTACGTCATCACCACACCGAACCCGGCGTTCTACGGCGTGGCGACGATTTTGTCCGAACACCTGCGCGGCCGCAGCGGCGCCAACACGCTGATGGAGCGCGTGCAGCACCTGCAGCACGAGCTGACGCCCGCCGAGCAGCGCGTGGCGGCGCTGGTGCTGGAGCAGCCGCGCCTGGTGCTCAACGAACCCATCGCCGACATCGCGCGCCTGGCAGAGGTGAGCCAGCCGACCGTGATCCGCTTCTGCCGCTCGCTGGGCTTCTCCGGCCTGGCCGACTTCAAGCTGAAGTTCGCCAGCAGCCTGACCGGCGCCATTCCGGTGCGCCACAGCCAGGTGCGCGTTTCCGACAGCACGCACGACCTGAGCGCCAAGGTGATCGACAACACCGTGTCGGCCATCCTGAAGTTCCGCGACCAGCTGGACGTACGCTCGCTGGACAAGGCGATTGCGCTGGTGGCCAAGGCCAAGCGCATCGAATTCTTCGCCATGGGCAATTCGCGCGTGGTGGCGCTGGACGGCCAGCACAAGTTCTTCCGCTTCCGCATTCCGACGGCGGCCTACGGCGACTCGCACTTGTTCGTGCTGGCGGCAGGGCTGCTGAAGGCGGGCGACGTGGTGATCGCCATATCCAATTCCGGCAAGCTGCCGGAACTGCTGGACGCGGTGGACGCGGCGCGCGCCGCCGGTGCCGACGTGATCGCCATCACCAGCAGCCAGTCGCCGCTGGCCAAGCGCGCATCGGTGTGCCTGGCGGTGGACCATTCGGAAGACAGCACTACCTTCCTGTCGATGATCTCGCGCATCCTGCAGCTGCTGCTGATCGACATCCTGTCGGTGGGCATTTCGGTGGACGCGCAGAACGCCGAGCTGGTGCTGGAGCGCAAGGCGGGCGAGGGCGTCGAAGCCGACAGCCGCCGCCTGCTGATCTCGCACCTGGACAGCTGAGCAACGCTGCGCCGTCGGGCGGCTTGCCGCCCTTATTCGCTGGCCTGGCGCACCACCAGGTCCAGCAGCGCCTGGGCGCTCTGGATGGCTGACGAGGCGCGCGCGTCCTTGGCCAGGGTTTCGAACGTGCCTTGCGTGAAGTACAAGCCGTCCGAGGCCAGGAAGCCGATGCGCAGATGGCCGGGGCCAGGCGGCGGCGTGCGGCCGCGCGCGGCCAGCGTGGCCTGGCGCAGCGCCGGCTTGGCCGTTTCCACCAGTGCCTTGGCGCTGGCCGCCACTGCGTCCGGCGCGCCTTCAAACACGGCAAACTTGCCGGTCTGGTTGATGTAGCGCACGGTGCCGTCCGCATACGCGGCCAGCACGTCCAGGCCTTCCTCCAGCGGCACTTCCACGATCACACCCAGCAATTCGTGCGCAGGCACGGGATGGCCGTTCTCGCGCAGCCAGTTGCAGGCCAGGATGCGCACGCGGCTTTCCTCGTCGTGGTCTTCGGCGATGGTGCGCACCACGGAGGCGTCGGCCTGTTCGCCGAACAGCGCGGTTTCCGTGCCCTGCGGCTTGTAGAGCGAGGTTTCGTCGCAAAACAGCAGGTTGTAGATCAGGTTGAGCTCATCCTGCTTGTAGGGAGCGCTGAGAGCAGCGGGGCCGGCAGGCGCCGCTGAGGATTTTTTTCCAAAGAGGGCAAGTATTTTTTTGAACATGGGACGGGACAACGGGACAGAGCTTGCATGATACGGCAATGCGGGAAATCAGGTGGCACAAAAATAAACTTGAATTTCTTAAAAAACAGGTTAAGATATATCTTACTTCGATATATCTTATGGAGAATTTCATGTTCCACTTTTTCAAGGGTCCGCACCGTTTCCATCCTCATATGCACGGCCACGGCCACCATCGCGGCGGCGGCGGGCGCGGTCCCAAAATGTTCGATTCGGGCGCCATGCGCTACGTGGTGCTGCAGCTGATCGCGGAGAAGCCGCGCCACGGCTACGAAATCATCAAGGAGCTGGAGCAGCGCACCGGCGGCAGCTACTCGCCCAGCCCCGGCGCGATCTATCCGCTGATGGCCATGCTGTACGACATGGGCCACGTGTCGATCAGCCATGACGGCGCCAAGAAGCTGCACACCGTCACGCCCGACGGCCAGGCTTTCCTGGACGAGAACCGCCAGATGGTGGACGCCATGATGGCGCGCCTGAGCGAGCCGGCCGAGGCGGGCGGCGACCTGCGCTCGCTGATGCACGAACTGAAGGAAGCGGTGATCCGGCGCGCGCGCGACGGCTCGGCGAACGAAACACGGTTGCAGCATATCCGCGCTATCCTGCGCAAAGCTGCCGCCGACATCAACCAGCTCGATTGAACGGAAGCCTATGACCAATGTCTCCCCTGTAGCACCCCTGCCGCCTGTATCGCCGGTGTCGGCCACGCGCGAGCGCCTGATCCTGTGGCTGCTGGCGCTGACCCAGTTCACCGTCATCATGGATTTCATGGTGATGATGCCGCTGGCGCCGCAGCTGATGCAGGCGTTCGGCAAGACGCCCGCTGCCGTATCGGGCGCGGTGTCGGTGTATTCCTGGTGCGCCGGCTTGTCCGGCCTGCTGGCCATGACGTATATCGACCGTTTCGACCGCAAGCGTCTGCTGCTGACCATGTTCTTGCTGTTTACCGTCTCCAACCTGGCGTGCGCGCTGGCGCCGAATTTCCATGTGCTGGTACTGTCGCGCGCCTTCGCCGGCCTGACCGGCGGCGTGCTGGGCGCCATCTGCATGGCCATCATCGGCGACCTGGTGCCGCCTGAGCGGCGCGGCGCGGCCACCGGCATCGTCATGACCTCGTTCAGCCTGGCCGCCATTGCCGGCGTGCCGGCGGGCGTGATGATGTCGGCCCATTTCGGCTGGCAGTCGGCGTTCTATCTGCTGGTGGGTTTCTCGGTGCTGATCTGGTGCGTGGCGCTGCGCGCGCTGCCGGCGATGTCGGCGCACCTGAAGGCGGCGCCGGTGCCGCTGGCGCGCATCCTGCCCGAGCTGGCGGGCATGTTCCGCGTGCCGGCGCATTTGAAGGCCTTTGCGCTGTCGGGCATGACGATGATGTCCGGCATGCTGGTGATTCCCTTCATTTCGCCGGTGCTGGTGGCCAATTACGGCGTGCAGCCGGCCGAGATCACCTGGATCTACCTGGCCGGCGGGCTGGCCACGCTGTTCAGCGCGCGCCGCATCGGCGCCTGGGCCGACCGCGCCGGCAAGCAGCGCGTGTTCCGCGCCGTGGCGGCGTTTTCCATCCTGCCGCTGATGCTGATCACCCACTTGCCGCATGTGCCGCTGATCGGCATGGTGTTGATGTTCCCGTTCTTCATGACGGCGCTGTCGGGCCGCACTGTGCCGCTGCAGGCGCTGATGACGACGGTGCCGGATCCGGCGCGGCGCGGCGCCTTCCTGAGCGCCAATTCGGCGGTGCAGCAGATGGGGACGGGACTGGGCGCGTTCGTCGGCGGGCTCTGGCTGAGCACCGACGCGGCCGGGCATATTTCAGGCTACGGTTACAACGGCTGGGCCGCCGCCGCGCTGACGGTGATGGCGATATGGTGGATCAGCCGGGTGCACAGCGCAGCAGTGGCGGCGCCCGCCGCAGCGCGCTCCGCCGCGTAGGACGGTCGGGCGGGGAGGGCGGGTTAGCAGGGCGCGCCCTGCGTAAGCCGCCACGGCATCACTCGCCCGGGCCGCGACGCAGCAGCGGCTTCTTATCCTTGCGCCACTGCTCCAGCGTCATCGGTTCGCCGCTGACATCGTCGTCCACCAGGATCTCGCCGTCGGACTGCGCCACCAGGAAGCTTTCCCAGCGCTGCGCCGCGTCGCTGCTGTTCTCGACGAAGCTGAGCTGATAATACTGCTTGCCCTTCACGGTGCGCAGCTGCGCGTCGTACTCCATCAGCGCACCGCGCGCCTGGCCTTTCGATTCGGTCTCTATCCGGTCTGCCCACGCCTTCAGCTCCGGCAGCGCCATCAGCGCCGCCACCGCCTGCTCGCGGCTCAGCGCGCCCTTCGCGGATGCCGCTTGCACACCCGCTGCGCCTTGCCGCGGCGCACTTCCGGCATTGGCGGCTGCGGCCAGCGTGGCCGCCGGCGCGGCAGGCTGCGCCGGTTGCCGCTCCGAGTACAGGTAATAAGCACCCAGGCCAGCCGCCAGCAGCCCGGCCAGCGTCCCGGCAATCGCAGCGGTTTTGGAATTCGAAGAGCGCGGTGCCATGTCGATGCAGCCTTGTCATAGTATGAGTTGCGGCCATACTAAACCAAGCGCACCCGCGCAGCAACTTGCTTATTGACGGCTTCGGCGGCGGCGGAACAGGCCGATCAGGCCGAGGCCGAAGCCCATGGTGGCCAGGGTGGCCGGTTCGGGGACGGCGGTGACGGAGATGGCGTCCAGCGCGCCGCCCAGGCTGTCGCTGGCGCCCACGGCGGCGAACTTCAGCTCGCCGGCGCCGCCCAGGCCCACCAGGTTCATCTTGTAGACATTCCACGCGTTGCCCGCTCCGCCGTTGCCGGTGAAGATGCCCTTCGAAGCGCCATTCCAGAACACTTCGATGCCGTTCGACGCGGCTGCCACGCCTTCGCGCGGTGCGTAGGCGAAACTGAGGGCGTAGGTGCTGCCGGCCGAGGTGGCCAGCGTCTGGCTGATCCAGCTGTTGCCGGTGGTGTCCAGCTCCACGTAGCGCTGGCCGGCGTAGGCGTCGCCCGCGACGTGGTTGCGCACTTCCACGCCCAGCGCGCCCGCAGTCCAGCCCGCCAGGCTGCTGGTGATGGCCCAGGTGCCGCTGGCAACGGAACTGGTTTCAAAACCGCCATTGCTGACCATCTGGATGGTGGAGGCTTGGGCGCCGGCAGGGGCGAGGAAACAGGTGGCGAGGAGGAGGCGGAGCAGGCTGGCGGTCTTCATGGGCAGGATGTAGATAATTATCAAGAGGAAACAAGTGTTTCCTGCAATGCATCGAGATTATAGCCCGGAATGACGCCGCCTGCACATTCCTTGTGCAAATAAAAAAACCCGCAAGGCGCGAGCCTTGCGGGTTTCTCAGCGATGAACCGGTGCGGTTCGGCGCGCTACGGCGATTACATCATGCCGTCCATGCCGCCCATGCCACCCATACCGCCCATGCCGCCCATGCCGCCGGCTGGCTTGTCTTCGTTGATTTCAGCAACCATGCAGTCGGTGGTCAGCATCAGGCCGGCGATCGACGCTGCGTTTTGCAGTGCCGAGCGGGTCACCTTGGCTGGGTCCAGCACGCCCATTTCAACCATGTCGCCGTAGGTACCGTTCGATGCGTTGTAGCCGTGGTTGCCGGAACCGGCCAGCACTGCCGCAACAACAACCGATGCTTCTTCGCCGGCGTTCTGCACGATCATGCGCAGTGGCTCTTCCATCGCGCGCAGAACGATCTTGATGCCAGCTTCCTGGTCAGGATTGTCGCCTTTGACGGTCAGGGCGGCACGGGCGCGCAGCAGGGCGACGCCGCCGCCTGGCACGATGCCTTCTTCAACCGCAGCGCGGGTGGCGTGCAGTGCATCTTCCACGCGGGCCTTCTTCTCTTTCATCTCAACTTCGGTGGCTGCACCGACCTTGATCACGGCAACGCCGCCAGCCAGCTTGGCGACGCGTTCTTGCAGTTTTTCACGGTCGTAGTCCGAGGTCGCTTCTTCGATCTGCACGCGGATCTGCTTGACGCGCGCTTCGATGTTGGAACCGTCGCCGGCGCCATCGATGACGATGGTGTTTTCCTTGCCCACTTCGATGCGCTTGGCCTGGCCCAGTTCTGCCAGGGTGATCTTTTCCAGGGTCAGGCCGATTTCTTCAGCAACCACCTGGCCGCCGGTCAGGACGGCGATGTCTTCCAGCATGGCTTTGCGGCGGTCGCCGAAGCCCGGGGCTTTCACTGCGCAGGTTTTCAGGATGCCGCGGATGTTGTTCACAACCAGGGTCGCCAGCGCTTCGCCTTCGATGTCTTCGGCGATGATCAGCAGCGGACGGCCAGCCTTGGCAACTTGTTCCAGTACCGGCAGCAGGTCGCGGATGTTGGAGATCTTCTTGTCGCACAGCAGGACGAATGGATTGTCCAGGATGGCAACTTGCTTCTCTTGGTTGTTGATGAAGTACGGCGACAGGTAGCCGCGGTCGAACTGCATACCTTCCACGATGTCCAGCTCGTCGTTCAGCGACTTGCCGTCTTCCACGGTGATGACGCCTTCCTTGCCCACTTTTTCCATCGCTTCAGCGATGCGCTCGCCGATCGAGTAGTCGGAGTTGGCCGAGATCGCGCCAACCTGGGCGATTTCCTTGGTGGTGGTGCATGGACGCGCCAGGATGGCGATCTGCTCGACGGTGGCAGCGACTGCCTTGTCGATGCCGCGCTTCAGGTCCATCGGGTTCATGCCGGCGGCAACGAACTTCATGCCTTCGCGCACGATCGCCTGGGCCAGCACGGTCGCGGTGGTGGTGCCGTCGCCGGCGTTGTCGCTGGTCTTGGAAGCAACTTCCTTGACCATTTGCGCGCCCATGTTCATCAGCTTGTCTTTCAGTTCGATCTCTTTGGCGACCGACACGCCGTCCTTGGTCACGGTAGGGGAGCCGAAAGAACGCTCCAGCACTACGTTGCGGCCCTTGGGACCCAGGGTGACTTTTACTGCGTTGGCGAGGATGTTTACGCCTTCAACCATCTTGGCGCGCGCTGCGTCGCCGAATACTACGTCTTTAGCTGCCATGTTCGGATTCTCCTGAAATTGCTTCTAAGTTATTTGTTTACAACAGCCATGATGTCTTCTTCGCGCATCACCAGCAGCTCGTCGCCGTCGACTTTGACAGCCTGGCCGGAATATTTGCCGAACAGAACGCGGTCGCCCACTTTCACTTCCAGCGGACGCACTTTGCCGTCGTCCAGCACTTTGCCATTGCCCACGGCCAGGACTTCGCCCTGGTCTGGTTTTTCGGCGGCTGCGTCAGGAATGATCAGGCCGGATGCGGTTTTGGTTTCCTGGTCGAGACGTTTGACGATGACGCGATCGTGCAAAGGGCGAAGGTTCATACAAAACTCCTTTATCAATGGTGGTAAGTACCGTGTGGTGCCGATGAGGCAGCGGCCGGCGCTTGCCAGGCCGCTGCCTCGGAAATCTTGTTAGCACTCTCGGCTAACGAGTGCCAATTATAGGGACGCTTATGCCCTATTTCAAGACAGGCATGAACTTATTTGATTGCCACCTATGGAAAACAGGGTCCAATGCCGCGCAAACCACACTCGGCTTTGCGCTGGCTCAAGCGTTATGCAATGGCATGAATAACAAGTTTTCATTTAAATCAAGCATGCCTAGACTGGAGGTGATAGCTCAATTGCGAGGAGGCCGTCCATGTTCAAGTCATTGTTAGCCGGCGTCGTGGCCGGCTGCCTGCTGGCCGCCGGCCCGCCGGCATCAGCGCAGGCCGGCGGGCCGGTGCTGCAGCAGCCGCGCGGCGCTGCGCGGCCGGCTTCCGGCATGCCGGCCGCGCCGCCGGCGCCGCGCGCCACCGCCATCGAGGACGGCCGGCAGTGCAGCGTGATCGGCTTTGAAGGCGTGGGCGACACCGCGCCGATCCCGGAATTCGATGGCATTTCCTCGCCGGGCTGGCTGGGCCTGATCGACCAGGATGCCGGCGGCACCGGCAATATCGCGCAGGAGCCGTCGCCGCAGACGGTGGCCTTCTGGCTGGGCGGCGATCCCAGCACGCGCGATATCGTGCTGGGCAACAAGGCCTCCAAGGTCCAGTTGTATTACACCTCCTTCGTCAACGTGACGCTGCAGGCGCTCGATGAGGGCGGCAATGTGCTGGCCACGGCCAGCGGCGCGCCGAACGTCCGCGGCGGCGTGGGCGATCCGACCGGGGAGTTCAACCGGTGGGATCCGCTGTCGGTGCAGGCCGACGGCAACCAGATCAAGACCGTGCGCGTGATCGGCAACACCAACCAGACCGCCATCGACAACCTGAAGGTGTGCGGCACCATCGGGGTCGAGGCGGTGGAAATGACGCAGGCCATCCAGCAGTACCAGGACCTGGCTGCGCTCAAGTCCAGCCTGGGCGCCGGCCGCGAACCGCCGGTGCCGGTGGTGGCCGGCAAGCTGGGCGTGCTGCGCGTCTACATGCACAAGGTGAACGCGGTCACCACGGTGACCCTGCGCGCGAGCGGCCAGATCAACCAGGACCGCACCGTAACGCTGCAACCGCAGTGCCAGCCGGAGGATCAGCGGCGCGAGCGCAACGGTTGCCGCGCGGTGAACTTCTACTTTGTCCCGCCGGAAGGGAACTGGGACGTCAACCTCAAGGTGGTCGATTCCGGCGGCAACGTGCTGCAGGAGCACGACCTGCCGTTCAAGAGCCGCAAGACCGATACCCTGACGCTGAAGGGGGTGACGGTGTGCGACGCCCGGAATGCGGCCGGGGTCTGGCAGTGCGCGCCGGCCAGCGCGCTGGCGGGCAACACCACGCTGCTGCGCAAGATCGCGCCGACCTCGGCGGTGGGCCTGGAGATCACCAACAGCGTGGTGCGGCGCGACGCCTCGGTGTACGCCGATCCGTTCGGCTGGTGGGTGGCGGCGGCCAAGGATGCAAACGATTTATACGGTTTCTTCGATTGGCTGTCGGCGCTGGGCGGCGAGCACCGCACCTACTACGGCATGGCGCGTACGGCGGCGCCGGGCGGCTTTGGCGGCGTTGCGCACGACATTCCTTCGCACGCCGCCATCGGCCGCAGCAGCGCGATGCGGCTGGGCGTGGAGACAGTGCGGGAGGTGGTGGCGCACGAGGTGGGCCACACGCTCGGCCTGCGCCACACCAACACCGGCGCGCCGGCCGCTGGCGCCGCGCCGCCGGGCTGCTACAACACTGCGGCGGATGCGGACACCGACTGGCCCTTCGCCGACAACCGCATCCAGAGCGCGGCGCGGCTGGAGGTGGGCTTCGACGCGGGCAACGCGCGGGCGCTGGCCCCGGAGGACACTTTCGACATCATGAGCTATTGCGTGCCGCGCTGGATTTCGCCGCTGCGCTACAAGCGCGCCATGACGGCGCTGGGCGGCGGCGCGGTGGCCGGGCCCAGCATCGTGGCCGGCGGCCGGGACGCCGCCGTGGCGGGCCCGGTGCCGGCGCCGGCGCCGCGCGCCGTGGTGGACGGCGTGTTCTGGAGCGTGTCCGGCACTTTTGAGCCAGATACGCTGATACTGGACGCGCTGTTCGACGACGCGCGGCGCGGGCCGAACGACCGGGGTGAAGGCACGCACCGCATCGAAGTGCGCGGCAGCGGCGGCGCGGTGCTGTTTACGCGCGAGTTCACGCCGTCGGTGGCGCGCGCCGAGAGCCCGGATGGCGACCCGGCCGGCAATCCGGCCTTCTTCGAACTCATTCCCTACAACGCGGCTGCCGCCGCCATCGTGGTGCTCGATCCGTCCGGCGCCACGCTGGGCAGCTACACGCTGGGCGGCATTGCCCCGGTGGTGGAGATGCTGCGGCCGCTGGCGGGCAGCGTGAGCGGGGTGCAGGAGATCGCCTGGTCGGTGGCGGACCCGGACGCCGAAAGCGACCGCTACACCACCAAGGTTTACTACTCGGCCGACAACGGCGCCACCTGGGCGCAGATCGGCAAGGAGGAGGCTGCGCTGACGCTGAAGGCCGACTTCGACACGCTGCCCGGCGGGAACGGCAGCGTGCGCATCAAGCTGGTGGTGTCGGACGGCGTGAACACCGGCACGGCCACCTCGCCGCCGCTGACGGTGCTGAAAAAGGTGCCGCAGGACGTGGCCATCGTGCAGCCGGCGCACGGCGCGGCCTTCGCGCAGCAGGCACTGGTACAGTTCGAGGGCCGCGCCTACGACGTGGACGACGGCATGCTGGACGGCGCGGCCATCGGCTGGACCTCCAGCCTGGATGGTGCACTGGGCACAGGCGCGGTGCTCAATGTGGGCACGCTGCGCGCCGGCACGCACATGGTGACCATGCGCGCCACGGACCAGGACGGCAACACCGCCAGCGCCGCCGTCACGGTGCTCGTGGCCGGCGCGCCGCCGGTGCTGGCATTGCGCGCCGTGCCGCTGAATACGCTGCCCACCACCTGCGTCCAGGCCACCATCACAGCGGCGGCGCAAGGCAGCGTGGCGCTGGCGCGGGTGGAGTACAGCCTGGATGGCGGCGCCGGCTGGACCGCAGTGCCGCTGGGCCAGCTGCCCTTCAAGTTCATCGTGCCAGGCAGCGGCTACTTCCACCTGGTCGCGCGCGCATTCGACGCGGCAGGGCAGGTTACCGCAGGCGACGCCAAGTTCTTTGTCGACAGCGCCTGCGGCCAGAACGGCCCGCCGCGCGTGGACGGCGCGCTGGCGGGCCAGGGCACGGCGGCGCCGGGCGTGCTGTATCTCGATGTCCGGCTCACCAACAACGGCATCGGCCCGGCGCGGCAGGTGCGGCTGGACTCGCTGGCCTTGCAGCCCTTGCTGGGCAGCGGCCTGCCAGGCATCAACCCCATGTCCCCCACTTTGCCGCTCGCGCTGCCCGACCTGGCGCCGGGCGTCTCCACCACGGTGCGGCTGTACGTGACCGTACCGGCCACGCTGCGCCGCTTTTCGCTGATCGAGGGCGGCGCGCTGGTGGACAGTGCCGGCCGCGCGCTGCGCTTCTCTTCCAGTCACATGATCTTGCCTTGATAGGAGTAGGAAAATGCACAACGTCTTGCACACCATGCGCGGCCTGGGCCGCCGTGTGGCCCTGCTGGCGGCGCTGCCGGCGGCCTTGCTGCTGAGCGCTGGGGCCGCCGCGCAATCCTGGAGCGCGGCCACCACGCCGGCAAACGGCCATATCGGCGGGCGGGCGGGCAGCGCGCTGTCCTGGGGCTACGAGATCGCCAACCTGGACGCCGCGCTGTGGCTGGTGACCACCGGCGTCAGCGCCGACACCTTCCAGTACGCTACGCCGACGTCGATGTTCCGCTTCCCGATCCTGGGGCCGGGACAGGCCGACAGCATGCCGGCCAGCGGCGCCTTCGGGCTGTACGGCCTGACATGGCACGCCAACGCGCCGCTCGGCTACGTCAACCAGGGCAGCTTCCTGCTGACGGCCGAGTGGTGGAGTGGCGATCCGCTGGCGGGCGGCAGCTATGTGTCGGCCGCCGACAGCATGTGGCTGGACTACTCGGCCACCGTGACCAGCTTGCTGCCGGTGCCGGAGCCGTCGGCGGCGCCGCTGCTGCTGGCCGGGCTGGCGCTGCTGGGCTGGCGGCACAGGTCGAGGAAGTGCACCGCGCCTGCCAGGCGGTAATGGCCTTGCGCGCGCACCGGTGTGCCGGGCCCGATGGCCAGGCCCCGGCGCACCAGGTCGTCCGGGCAGCGCGCCGCGCCTTCGCCGGCGTGATACAGAAGACGCACGTCCTGCCCCTGCACGCGCAGTCGCAGCGCGCAGGGCAGGTCGCGTTCGCAGCCGCGCATGTTCTCAAGCACTACTCCTTGCACCAGCGCATAGCCGTCCGGCTGCACGCGCAGTTCGTCCTGGACGGGCGCGGGCAAGATCGTCAACGGCAGGGCCAGCGGCAGTGTTAGCGCGCCCATCAAGCCTGGCACTTTTCCCATAGTCCTGGGAGTCCTCCTAAATATGTGCATCATGCGCGTGTACCTGTTGACGCGGCTTCCCTTGCCATCCTATAGTTGCGGGATGATTTCAGAATTCCAAGAACTTTCCGACAAAATCGACCAGCTTGCCGAGATGAGCCTGGCGCTGCGCCGCGAGAATGCGGAGCTGCGCCATGCCAACGCCGCGCTGGCGGCGGACAATGCGGCTTGCCAGCGCCGCCTGGCGGAAGCGCACGCGCGCGTGTCGGCGCTGCTGGAAAAGATCCCTGCCATTGAAGGCGCCGCCGGCGCGGCCGCGGCCGCGCCGGTACCTGAGGACGTGCAATGATACATCTGGACGTAACCATCATGGGCCAGCCGTACCGCCTGGCGTGCAAGGAAGAAGAGGAGCGCGCGC
Source organism: Massilia sp. Root351 (assembly GCF_001425045.1). Classification (GTDB taxonomy): domain Bacteria; phylum Pseudomonadota; class Gammaproteobacteria; order Burkholderiales; family Burkholderiaceae_D; genus Rugamonas. The sequence continues at coordinate 50,330 of NZ_LMDJ01000032.1, forward strand.
TGCGCGAAGCGGCCAGCTTCCTCGACAAGAAAATGACGGCCATCCGCGACGCCGGCCGCGTCAAGGGCAACGACCGCATCGCCGTGATGGCGGCGCTGGGCATGGCGGCCGAATTCCTGTCCGCGCGCGCGCCGCAAGGCCCGTTGTCGGACATGTCGGTGCTGGACATGCAGGACAAGATGGCGGCCATGCACAAGGTGCTCGACAGCGCGCTGACGCCGCAAGAAAATCTGTTTTAACGAACAAAAGGCCTTTCCCTGGCGGCGATAGAGGAGTAAACTCCGTGTCACCCTGCAGTGTTCGCGGATGCCATATATTCCTTGAACCATTTGTATGCAACGGTCGCGGAAATTTGTTTGATGGGAGTGAGCGTCGCTAGCCCGATGAACCCGAAATTGAACTAACTGTGACCACCTGAGCCACCAGGTTCGGGATGCCGGCATAGCGGCACAGGCGGGGCTTCATTCCCCAAAGAGCGGTTGCTAGCACTTCGGTGCGCAGCCGCTTTTTTACGTCCCTAGCTTGCCTACCAAGGAGCGCCATGGCTTACTGGCTGATGAAGTCCGAACCGGACGAGATGAGCATTGACGACGTACTGGCGCGGCCGCAGTCCACGGTGCCGTGGTTCGGCGTGCGCAACTACCAGGCCCGCAACTTCATGCGCGACGGGATGAAGGTGGGCGACGGCGTGCTGTTCTACCATTCCAGCTGCCCGCAGCCGGGGATCGCCGGCATCGCCGAAGTGGCCAGCGCCGCCTATCCGGACGACACCCAGTTCGATCCCGGGAGCCACTACTACGATCCCAAGTCCAAGCCGGAAGAGCCGCGCTGGCAGATGGTGGACGTGAAGGCCGTGCGCAAGACGCGCCTGCTGCCGCTGGCCGAGCTGCGCGCCATCCCCGCGCTGGAGGACATGGTGCTGCTGCAAAAGGGCAGCCGCCTGTCCATCACGCCGGTCACCCCGGCGCAATGGAAAACCATCCTGGCCCTGCTCAAGTAAGCAAGGAAGCTAGGCCGGCGCCGGGGCGGTGGCGGAGATGTTGCGCTTGTAGGACCACAGCAGCAGCACGATGGCGCCGACGATCATCGGCAGCGACAGCATCTGGCCCGAAGAGATGGTGAAGCCGAGCAAGCTCACCTCGTAGTCCGGCGTGCGGAAGTACTCGGTGAAGAAGCGGGCGCAGCCGTACAGCAGGGTGTACATGGCGCCGACCGCCAGCCGCGGCCGCGCGTGGCGCGCGAACATCCACAGCATGATGAACACCAGCAGTCCGTCCACCAGCGCCTGGTAGATCGGCGACGGATGGCGCGGCATGGCGTCCACGTTGGGCCAGATCATGGCCCACGGCAGCGACGGGTCGGCATAGCGGCCCGGCAGCTCGGCGTTGATGAAGTTGCCGATGCGCCCGGCCGCGTAGCCCAGCGGCACCAGCGGCGCGATGAAGTCGTACACGTCCAGCACATTGCGCCCGGCCTTGCGCGCCCACAGCCACATGGCCAGCATCACGCCCAGGAAGCCGCCGTGGAAGGACATGCCGCCGCGCCACACGGCGAAAATCTCGAGCGGATTTTGCAGGAAGAAGTCGAAGCGGTAGAACAGCACCTCGCCCAGCCGTCCGCCCAGCACCACGCCCAGCATGCCGTAGAACAGCATGTCGTCCAGGTCCTTGTTCTGCCAGCCCAGCCTGGCGATGTGCGGCTGCTTGATGCGCACCCGGCCCAGCGCCACGAACAGCGCGAACGCCAGCACGTACATCAGCCCGTACCAATGGACTTTGACCGGGCCTAGCGAGAAGGCGATGGGATCGGGCAGCGGGTGTATCAGCATTGCGTGTTCTTTCTTAACAGGTCAAGGAAGCCTTGCAGCACCGGCGAGGGATTGTCGCGGCGCCAGGCCAGCCCGGTCTCCACCAGCGGTGTGGCGTCGAGCAGCGCGCGGTATTCTACTCCCGGGCGCTTCAGATTCGACACCGATTGTGGCACAAGTGCGAGCCCCATGCCAGCCGACACCAGGCTGACGATGGTCTGCATCTGGATCGCTTCCTGCCCGATCACGGGCGTGATGCCGGCCGCGCGGAACACGCCCAGCACCGCGTCGTACAGCGCCGGCGAGATGGCGCGCGGGAAGATGATCAAGGGCAGCGCCGGCAGCGCGCCCAGGGCCACCTTGCGCTTGCCGTGCAGCGCCGCCAGCCCGGCCGGCGCGGCCAGCACCAGCGGCTCCTTCAGCACCGGCAGGTAGTCGAGCTCGCCGCGCGCGCGCTCGGGCAGCGGCGGGATCAGCAGGCCGGCGTCGATGCGCCCCTGCAGCAGGTCTTCCAGCTGCAAGTCGGAGGTGGCTTCCTGCAGCGCGATCTGCACCTGGGGGAAAGCCGCGCGGTAGGCGCGCAGGAAGGGCGGCAGCACGCTGTAGTCGGCCGACGAGACGAAGGCCAGCGCCAAGCGTCCCACTTCGCCGGCGGCGGCGCGCTGCACCAGTTGCGGCAGTTCCTGCGCCTGCGCCAGCAGGCGGCGCGCTTCCGGCAGCAGGGCAATGCCGGCCGCCGTCAGCGCCACGCCGCGCCGGTTGCGCTCGAACAGGGCCGCGCCCAGCAGTTCCTCCAGCGCCTGGATCGCCTGCGACAGCGGCGGCTGCGTCATGTGCAGGCGCTGCGCGGCGCGGCCGAAATGCAGCTCCTCGGCCACGGCGGCGAAGTAGCGCAGCTGGCGCAATTCGAGGTTCATATGGAATCCTATGGTATTTCGTTGCTGTGATATGTGTAGCGTATCACAGGAGGCGGAATCTTATATTTGACACCGCAGTGCGGGCAAGGCACTCTGGCTGTCTATCATAGGAGTAGCTTAGGAGTCCGCCATGCCAGAATACCGTTCCCGCACCACCACCCACGGCCGCAACATGGCCGGCGCCCGCGCCCTGTGGCGCGCCACCGGCATGAAGGATGGCGATTTCGACAAGCCCATCATCGCCGTGGTCAATTCCTTCACCCAGTTCGTGCCCGGCCATGTGCACCTGAAAGACCTGGGCCAGCTGGTGGCGCGCGAAATCGAAGCGGCCGGCGGCGTGGCCAAGGAATTCAACACCATCGCAGTCGATGACGGCATCGCCATGGGCCATGGCGGCATGCTGTATTCGCTGCCGTCGCGCGACCTGATCGCCGACTCGGTCGAATACATGGTCAATGCGCACTGCGCCGACGCCATGGTCTGCATCTCCAACTGCGACAAGATCACCCCCGGCATGCTGATGGCCGCCATGCGCCTGAATATCCCGGTGGTGTTCGTCTCCGGCGGCCCGATGGAAGCGGGCAAGGTGGTCAAGGTGGTCAACGGCAGCCAGAAGATCATCAAGCTGGACCTGGTGGACGCCATGATCAAGGCCGGCGACAGCACCGTCTCGGACGCCGACGTGGCCGAGATCGAGCGTTCCGCCTGTCCTACCTGCGGTTCCTGCTCCGGCATGTTCACCGCCAATTCCATGAACTGCCTGACCGAGGCGCTGGGCCTGTCGCTGCCGGGCAACGGCACCATCCTGGCCACCCACTCGGACCGCAAGGAACTGTTCCTGAAAGCCGGCCGCCTGGTGGTGGAACTGGCCAGGCGCTACTACGAGCAGGACGACGCGTCGGTCCTGCCGCGCAACATCGCCACCAAGGCCGCGTTCGAGAACGCCATGGCGCTGGACGTCTCCATGGGCGGTTCCACCAACACCGTGCTGCACCTGCTGGCCGCCGCGCATGAGGCCGAAGTCGAATTCACCATGGCCGACATCGACCGCATCTCGCGCAAAGTGCCCTGCCTGTGCAAGGTGGCGCCGATGACGGACAAGTTCCACATCGAAGACGTGCACCGCGCCGGCGGCATCGTCTCCATCCTGGGCGAACTGGCGCGCGCCGGCCTGCTCGACACCTCGGTCTACAGCATCCACGCGCCCACGCTGGGCGACGCCATCGAGCGCAACGACATCAAGCGCAGCGACGACCCGGCCGTGCACCAGCTGTTCCGCGCCGCACCGGGCGGCGTGCCGACCCAGACCGCGTTCTCGCAGTCGGAGCGCTTCGCGTCGCTGGACCTGAACCGCGAAACCGGCTGCATCCGCGACAAGGCGCACGCCTATTCGCAGGACGGCGGCCTGGCTGTCCTGTACGGCAACCTGGCGGAAAAAGGCTGCATCGTGAAAACGGCCGGCGTGGACGAAAGCATCCTGACATTCAGCGGCAAGGCGCGCGTGTTCGAGAGCCAGGACGCGGCGGTGGAAGCCATCCTGGGCGACACCGTGCATGAAGGCGACGTCGTCATCATCCGCTACGAAGGTCCGAAGGGCGGCCCCGGCATGCAGGAGATGCTGTACCCGACCTCCTACATCAAGTCCAAGGGCCTGGGCAAAGCCTGCGCGCTGTTTACCGACGGCCGTTTCTCGGGCGGCTCGTCCGGCCTGGTGATCGGCCACGCCTCGCCGGAAGCGGCTGAAGGGGGCGCCATCGGCCTGGTGGAAGAAGGCGACATGATCGACATCGATATCCCGAACCGCAGCATCAACCTGCGCATCGACGCCGCCGAACTGGCCGCGCGCCGTGCCGCCATGGAAGCGAAGGGCGCCGAGGCCTGGCTGCCGGTCAACCGCGACCGCTACGTCTCGCAAGCGCTGCAGGCCTATGCCGCGCTGACCACCTCGGCCGACCGCGGCGCCGTGCGCGACCTGTCGCAGCTCAAACGCTAAGGAGCAGGGGGCGGGCCCGCCGGGCCTGACCCCTGTTGTTACTTCTTCTTGTCGAAACTCTGCTTCACGCGGTCCTTGCGGCGCTGCTCGTCGACGTTGTGGGCTTTGCGCTTGTCCAGGCCCAGCATCGGTTCCAGCACCTCGAACCAGGCGAAGGCGAACACCATCAGCCCGACGATCCACCACCAGGACACCTCGGCAAAGCGCCATACTTCGAAGTAGCGCAGCCCGCACAGGGCCAGTATCAGCAAAATCAGCGGCATGGGAATTCTCCTTTACATCATCTTACAAAAGAAACGCCTATACCGGGGCTGATATTGTGGGGACCGTCAACCCGGGCTATCATGCCAGCGTTGTGGAAAGGCGTTAGAATGAATGTAGTTACTATGGAGAAAACGATGAAACGATTTCTGATGTTGGGTATGGTGGCCGTGTCGGCTTTCGCAACGCAATCCGCAATGGCGAACGCTGACCTGGCCAAGGCCAAGAATTGCATGGCTTGCCACGCTGTAGCAAACAAGCTGGTCGGTCCAGCGTTCAAGGATGTGGCGGCGAAGTACGCCGGCCAGAAGGACGCCGAAGCCAAGCTGGCGACCAAGGTAGTCAAGGGCGGTTCCGGCGTGTGGGGCGCGATCCCGATGCCAGCCAATCCCCAGGTGAGCGAGGCGGAAGCCAAGACCCTGGTGAAATGGATACTGACCCAGAAATGATGTAACAAAAAAGGAGCCGAGGCTCCTTTTTTGTTGTTTGGCGCTGGCCTGGCCGCTCAGCGCACCACTTCGATCAGCTGGCGCTTGCCGTCCTTGTAGCCGTACAGGGTGAGCGCGCCGTTGTTGATATCGCCATACTTGTCGAAGCTGATCGGGCCGGTGATGCCCTGGTACTTGATCTTCGCCAGGAAGGGCAGGTACTTGGCCGGATCGGCCGATTTCGCCTCGGCCATCGCGGCCGTCATCGCCATCACGGCGTCGTAGGCGTACGGCGCGTAGATCTGCACTTCCGAGTTGTACTTGGCCTTGTAGCGCGCCGAGAACTCGTCCAGCGCCTTGCGCTGGTTGGGCTGGATGCCGCCCGCTTCGGCGCAGGTGACGATGCCGTCCGCGCCGCCCGACAGTTTCGGCAGCGCTTCGGTGCACACGCCGTCGCCGCCCATGAAGTGGGCCTTGATGCCGAGCGCCTTCATCTGGCGCAGCAGCGCGCCGGCAATGCCGTCCATGCCGCCGAAGAACACCAGGTCCGGGTTCTTGGCGCGGATCGACGTCAGGATGGCGGTGAAGTCGCTGGCGCGGTCGGTGGTAAATTCCTTGGCCACGATCTGCGCGCCCTTGGCGCCCTTGATGAATTCGCCGGCCACGCCCTGGCCGTAGGCGGTGCGGTCGTCGATCACGGCGATGCGCTTGGCGCCGATCTTCTGCACCGCGTAGCGGCCCAGCGTGCCGCCCAGCTTGTTGTCGTTGGCGACGATGCGGAAGGCGGTGTTGAAGCCCTGGCGCGTGTACACCGGGCTGGTGGCCGAGGCGGAAATCTGGGCGATGCCGGCGTCGTAGTAGATCTTGGAGGCGGGAATCGAGGTGCCGGAGTTCTGGTGGCCGATGATGCCGTTGATCTTGGCGTCCACCAGCTTCTGCGCGGCGGCCGTGCCCTGTTTCGGGTCGCCGGCGTCGTCTTCGGCCAGCAGCACGAACTTGACGGCCTTGCCGTTGATCTTGAAGCCTTTGGCGTTCAAATCCTCCACCGCCATGCGGGCGCCGTTTTCATCTTCCTTGCCCAGGTGGGCCGACGGGCCCGAAGTGGCCGCAACGTGGCCGATCTTGACCACTTCCTGGGCCGCTGCTACGACCGGCAGGCCGCCGGTGAATGCCAGCGCGAGCGCCGCAGCGATGTACTTTGTTTGCATTGTGCTTTCCTTAAAATGAAAAAAGGCCGTCCAGCGCTGGACGGCCTGTAGCAATTATCGCCGATTTATCGCCGATTATTCAGGACAAAATTCGGGGGAAAGCTTACTTGATGACTTCCGTTTTGGTTTTTACGCCATTTTTGTAGGTGAACAAGGTCAGCGAACCATCCTTGATGTCGCCCTTCGAATCGAAGGTGATCAGGCCGGTCACGCCCTGGTACTTGATGTTGGCCAGGTAAGGCAGGTATTTTGCCGGGTCGGCCGATTTGGCGTCCATCATGGCCTGCGCCATCAGCATCACCGAGTCGTACACATAGGGCGCGTACAGCTGGACTTCCTGGTTGTATTTCTTCTTGTAGCGGGCGCGGAAGTCGTCCATGTTCTTCTGCAGTTCCGGACCGACCCCGCCGGCTTCGGCGCAGGTGACCACGCTTTCCGGCGCGTTGTCGCCGGACAGCCGCGGCAGCGCGTCGGTGCACAGGCCGTCGCCGCCCATGTACTTGGCGTTGATGCCCAGCGCCTTCATCTGGCGCAGCAGCGGGCCGCCCACCGAGTCCATGCCGCCGAAGAACACCAGGTCCGGATTCTTGGCCTTGATGGAGGTCAGGATGGCGTTGAAGTCGGTGGCCTTGTCGTTGGTGAATTCCTTGGCGACGATCTGCACGCCGGGCTTGGCCTTGGTCGCGCCTTTAACGAACTCGTCCTTCACGCCCTGGCCGTAGGCGGTGCGGTCGTCGATCACGGCGATCTTCTTGGCGCCCAGCTTGTTCACGGCGTAGGCGCCCAGCGTGCCGCCCAGCTTGGCGTCGTTGGCGACGATGCGGAAGGTGGTCTTGAAGCCCTGCTGGGTGTATTTGGTCTGGGTGGTGGCTGGCGACACCTGCGGAATGCCGGCGTCCGAGTAGATCTTGGAAGCGGGGATGGAGGTGCCGGAGTTCAGGTGGCCGACCACGCCGTTGACGTGGGCGTCGACCAGCTTCTGCGCCACCGTGGTGCCTTGCTTCGGATCGCTGGCGTCGTCTTCGGCCTGCAGCACGAACTTCACCGGCTTGCCGTTGATCTGCGGGTTCTTTGCGTTCAAGTCCTCGATCGCCATGCGGGCGCCGTTTTCATTGTCCTTGCCGAGGTGGGAAGAGGGGCCGGAGACTGGGCCGACGTGGCCGATCTTGATAATTTCCTGTGCGCCTGCGCTGCCTGCGAAAGCCATAGCGATGGCAAATGGAATCAACTTGGTGTTGAACTGCATGAACATTCTCCGATGGATTAGTAACGGCGGCGTCTCATGAACGCCACTTCTGGTTCTGCTGCACGAGAAGGTACAACAAATTATCCGCTACGCAAAGCAGGAAGCAATGGTTTTGTGCAATTTGGCTAAATTGATACTAATCGGCGCGGCGCGCGATTATTTTTTTTGCGCCTGCAGGTGCGTCAATTCCTGCGCCACGGCGCGGGTGACGATCTTCGACAGCGTGTCGTGCAGGCCGCTGCGGATTTCGGCGGTCAGGCCGCGCAGCGCGCTGCCCAGCACTTCCTCCATGCTGTCCTTGATGCGCTGCTCCAGCACGAAGTCCACGCGCGACTGCAGTTGCTGCAGGACGCGCTCGCACAGCTGGCGTTCGAGCGCCTGCCATTCACCGCCTTGCGGCTGCGGCTGTGGCGCGACCTGCACTGCCGGCGCTTCGGCCGGCGCCGGCTGGTCGTCCAGCACTTCGGTCAGGACGGGAATGGAGGCATCGAAAGGGCGGACGAGGCTCATGATTTATTGGCGACGAAGTGGGTGGGCTGGTATTCCTGCTGTTTGTACGACACGTAGCGCCGGCGGCCCGCCGCCGCGTCCGTTTCCTCCGATGAGACGACCTCGATCACGCGCTGGAAGCGCGGGAAGCTGGCCGGCGTGCGGCGCGACAGGTTGACCAGCAGGTCGCTGTGCGGCAACTCCGCATCGTCGCTGCAGGCCAGCACGATGGGCGTTTCCGGCGCAAGCGGGTCGTTGCTGAGCACGTGCGGCAGGAAGTCGATGCCCGAAAAACTCCACAACGCCTCGTCAAGATCGGCCAACTGCTCCATATCGTCCGTCATCAGGACGATGCGGTTGCGCGCGGCGTATGCCTTGCGCACCAGGCGGCAAGCGTAGGCGATCTTGTCGGGAACGTTGGTGTGGAAATCGATACGGGTCATGGCTGGACTGGCAATACGAATGTCGGTCCAGCATTTTAACCGTAGCGGGAGTTTAGAAACGGAAATCCGGCGCTGCGTTGATCGGCGGCAAACGTCGTTCGCGTTGTGCTTGCTCGGCGGCGGCTTTTGCGGCAGCCAGTGCGCGCTCCTGGGCGGACGGGGCGGGCGGAGGCGCCGCCGGCGCGGGGGCCGGGTTGCCGTAGCCGGCCGGCAGCATGGCCTGCGCCGGGTAGCCGGCCTCGGACAGCAGCGTGGTCCAGGTGTCCGCTTCGAAGCCGATCTGCTTGCCGCGCCCGATCAGCAGCAGCGGCAGCTGGCCCGCGCTGCCGGCACGTTTCAGCGCCGCGTGGTCCTCCACGCTATTGACGGTTTTTTCAGTGTAGGGAATGCCGCGCGCCTGCAGCAGGGTGCGGCCCTGGTCGCAGCCGGCGCAGTTGACCGTGGTGTATAGCGTGACGGGACGGCTTTGCACGGCGGCCGCCAGTTCCGCCGGCAGGGCCGGCTGGCTGGCGGCGGTGCTGAAGGCTTTCAGCGGCACCGCGTTGGCCGGCGGCGGCGTGTCGGTGTAGTGCGTGACGCCCCTGGCGTCCTTCCACTTGTACATCTGCGCGCTGGCCGTGCCTGCGCACGCCAGCAACGCCCATGCCGCCAACCTCGCCAATATCTTGAACCGCGCCTGCATGCCGTTCTCCCTGTTCAGCCCTATGCCGCTATGCCGCCATGCCGCTGTGGCGCAGCAGCGCGTCGATGCTCGGTTCGCGGCCGCGGAAGGCCGTGAACGATTCCAGCGCCGGGCGGGAGCCGCCCACCGACAGGATTTCGCGCAGGTAGCGCTTGCCGGTTTCGGACACCGCGTCCTGGCCCAGCGCCTGCGCTTCTTCGAAGGCCGCGTAGGCGTCGGCGGACAAGACCTCTGCCCACTTATAGCTATAGTAGCCGGCCGCGTAGCCGCCGGCAAAGATGTGGCCGAAGGAATTCTGGAAGCGGTTGAACGCCGGCGGGATCACGATGGCGAAGCGCGCGCGCACCTCGTCGATCACCTGTTGCACGGACTTGCCGCCGTCGGGCTGGAAATCGTAGTGCAAATGCATGTCCAGCAGCGAGAATTCGACTTGGCGCAGGGTCTGCATGCCGGACTGGAAATTCTTGGCGGCCAGCATCTTGTCGTACAGCGCGCGCGGCAGCGCTTGGCCGGTGCTCACGTGGGCCGTCATGTGGCTCAGCACTTCCCATTCCCAGCAGAAGTTTTCCATGAACTGCGACGGCAGTTCCACCGCGTCCCATTCCACGCCGGCGATGCCGGATACGCCCAGCTCGTTGACCTGCGTCAGCATGTGGTGCAAGCCGTGGCCGAACTCGTGGAACAGCGTGATCACTTCGTCGTGCGTAAACAGCGATGGCTGTACCGTGCCGTCGATCACGGCAGGTTCGGTGAAGTTACAGGTCAGATAGGCGACCGGCGTTTGCAGCTGGCCGTTCGCGCCCAGGCGGCGGCCGCGCGCGTCGTCCATCCACGCGCCGCCGCTCTTGCCGGCGCGCGCGTACAGGTCGAGGTAGAACTGGCCCACCAGCTTGCCGTCGCGCTCGATGCGGTAGAAGCGCACGTCCTTGTGCCAGGCCGGCGCGTCGTCCGGCGCGATGGTGACGGAGAACAGCGAGGAAATCAGGCGGAACAGCCCGTCGACCACTTTGTGCTCGGGGAAGTACTGCTTCACTTCCTGGGCCGAGAAGGCGTAGCGCGCTTCCTGCAGTTTTTCCGACGCGTAGGGGATGTCCCAGGCTTGCAGCTGGCCGATGCCCAGCTCGTCTTTCGCGTAGGTGCTCAGCTCGGCGAAGTCCTGCTCGGCGTACGGCCGCGCGCGGCGCGCCAGGTCTTCCAGGAAGGCGATCACCTGCTCGGGGTCTTTCGCCATCTTCGGCACCAGCGACACTTCGGCGAAGTTCTTGTAGCCCAGCAGCTTGGCTTCCTCGTCGCGCAGCTTGAGCAGGGTGACGATGTTTTGCGTGTTGTCCCAGTCCTCGCGCTTGCTGAACGCGTCGCCCAGCTCGGAAGCCTTGGTGGCGTTGGCGCGGTAGACGGTTTCGCGCAGTTCGCGCTTGTCGGCGAATTGCAGGATCGGGTAGTAGGAAGGGAAATGCAGCGAGAACATCCAGCCGGCCTTGCCTTCTTTTTCGGCCAGCGCCTTGGCGGCCTGCTTCACATCGTCCGGCAGGCCGGCCAGGTCGGCTTCGTTCTCGACCGTCAATTTATAGTCGTTGGTGGCGTCCAGCACGTTTTCCGAGAAGCGCGTCGAGACCGCCGCGTGTTCTTCCTGGATGGCGGCGAAGCGCTCCTTCTGTTCGGCCGGCAGTTCCGCGCCGCCCATGCGGAAGTCGCGGATGGCGTTGTCGATGATGCGCTTGCGGGCCGGGTCCAGCGCCTCGAACGCGGCGCTGGCGCGCAGCGCCTTGTACTTGGCGAACAGCGCCTCGTTTTGCGCCACGGCGGTGCCGAACTCGGTCATCTTCGGCTGGTTTTCGTTGTAGGCCGCGCGCAGCTCGGGCGTGTCGACCACATTGTTCAGATGGCTGACCACGCCCCACGCACGGCCCAGCAGCTCCGACGAGTCTTCCAGCGGCGCCACGAAGTTGTCCCACGTTACCTCGTCGGTCGGCGCTTCCAGCGACGCGACCACGGCGTAGCTTTTTTCCAGCAGGTGGTCGATGGCCGGCGTGACGTGCTCGGCCTGGATGGCGTCGAAGCGGGGCAGGCCGGTGAAATCCAGCAGGGGGTTGTTCAGTGCGTCAGTAGTCATAGTCCGTCCAATGTGGCCTAAAAAGCCTTGATTATTTGCGCTCGGCCGACTCGATGGTGTTCATCAACAGCATGGTGATGGTCATCGGGCCCACGCCGCCAGGTACCGGCGTGATGTGCGAAGCCACTTCCTTGATGTTGGCGAAATCCACGTCGCCGCACAGTTTGCCCGCGTCGTCGCGGTTCATGCCCACGTCGATCACGATGGCGCCCGGCTTCACCATATCAGCGGTGAGCGTGTTGCGGCGTCCGACTGCGGCCACCACCACGTCGGCCTGGCGGGTGTACAGACCCAGGTCCGGGGTGGCACTGTGGCAGATGGTGACGGTGGCGTTCGCTTGCAAGAGCAGCAGGGCCATCGGCTTGCCGACCGTGTTGCTGCGGCCGATCACGACAGCGTGCTTGCCGCGCAGGTCCACGCCGGTGGACTCGATCAGCTTCATGCAGCCGTACGGCGTGCAGGGGCGGAAGCCTTCCAGGCCGGTCATCAGCTCGCCGGCGCTGAGCACCGAGTAGCCGTCCACGTCTTTCGCAGTGGCGATGGCTTCGATCACCTTGTGCGGGTTGATGTGCTTGGGCAGCGGCATCTGCACCAGGATGCCGTGGATGGCCGGGTCTTCGTTCAGCGCTGCAATGCGCGCCAGCAGGGCCGCTTCGCTCAGGTCGGCCTCGTACTTCTCCAGCACCGAATGGAAACCGACATCGCCGCAGGCTTTTACCTTGTTGCGCACGTAGACCTGCGAGGCCGGGTCTTCGCCGACCAGGATCACGGCCAGGCCGGGCTGTTTGCCCTGGGCGGTGAGTTTGGCGGCGCGTTCCGCGATTTCAGCGCGCAGTTTTTGGGAGAGGGCGATACCGTCGATCAGTTGAGCAGACATGATTTTGGAGAGGTGGGAAGGAAAACCAGAATTATAAGGCCGGAGCGTCCCGGCGGCCCTGCCGCGGGAGCCGGAATCTAGGTGTATCCCATAATATGAAACGTTTTATCGTAATTTGAAAAATCAGGAAATCGCTGTTAGAATCTTCACACTAATCCGAAGTCTTAGTAAATAATCACGACGCACCGTCCGATAGCGATCCGGGCATTCACACTAGGAGACTCACCGCATGGCACCTCAACTTGACCAGGTCACGGCACTCACGGCCAACGATTCTGATAAGCAAGAAACCAAAGAATGGCTGGAGGCGCTACAAGCCGTCCTGGAAAATGAAGGCCCGGACCGCGCGCACTATCTGATGGAACGTTTGATCGACCTGGCCCGCCAAAGCGGCTCGGACATCCCGTTCTCGGCCAACACCGCCTACGTCAACACCATCCCCGCCCACCTCGAGCAGCACTGCCCGGGCAACCTGGAATACGAAGAGAAGCTGCGTTCGTGGATGCGCTGGAACGCCATGGCCATGGTGGTCAAGGCCAACCGCGTGGACGGCGACCTCGGTGGCCACCTGTCCTCGTTTGCTTCGCTGGCCAACATGCTGGGCATCGGCTTCAACCACTTCTGGAAAGCGCCGAGCGACACCCACGGCGGCGACCTGCTGTACATCCAGGGCCACTCCTCGCCCGGCGTGTACGCCCGCGCCTTCCTGGAAGGCCGCCTGACCGAAGAACAACTGACCCATTACCGCCGCGAAGTCGACGGCAAGGGTCTGTCGTCGTATCCGCACCCGAAACTGATGCCGAACTTCTGGCAGTTCCCGACCGTCTCCATGGGCCTGGGCCCGCTGATGGCGATCTACCAGGCGCGCTTCCTGAAGTACCTGCACGCCCGCTCGATCGCCGACACCACCGGCCGCAAGGTCTGGGCCTTCTGCGGCGACGGCGAGATGGACGAACCGGAATCGCTGGGCGCCATCGGCATGGCCGCACGCGAGAAGCTGGACAACCTGGTCATCGTGGTCAACTGCAACCTGCAGCGCCTGGACGGCCCGGTGCGCGGCAACGGCAAGATCATCCAGGAACTGGAGGCCGACTTCCGCGGCGCCGGCTGGAACGTGGTCAAAGTCATCTGGGGTCCGGGCTGGGATGCCCTGCTGAAGCAGGACAAGGAAGGCATCCTGCAAAAAGTCATGATGGAAACCATCGACGGCGAATACCAGAACTACAAGGCCAAGGACGGCGCCTACGTGCGCAAGCACTTCTTCGGCAAGCATCCGAAGCTGCTGGAAATGGTCGCCAACATGACCGACGACGACATCTGGCGCCTGACCCGCGGCGGCCACGATCCGCACAAGATCTACGCCGCCTTCAAGGTCGCCCAGGAACACCAGGGCCAGCCTACCGTCCTGCTGGTGAAAACCATCAAGGGCTTCGGCATGGGCAAGCACGGCGAAGCGCGCAACACCGCGCACAACACCAAGAAGCTGACCGACGAAGCCGTGCGCGAAATGCGCGACCGCTACTCGATCCCGATCCCGGACGACCAGCTGGCCGACATCCCGTTCTACAAGCCGGCCGACGACGCGCCTGAAATCAAGTACCTGCACGAGCGCCGCGCCGCGCTGGGCGGCTACCTGCCGCAGCGCCGCATGCAGGCGGACGAGAAGCTGACCGTGCCGCCGCTGTCCGCGTTCCAGAACGTGCTGGACGCGACCGCCGAAGGCCGCGAAGTATCGAGCACCCAGACCTTCGTGCGTATCCTGACCACGCTGCTGAAGGACCCGAGCATCGGTTCGCGCGTTGTGCCTATCCTGGTCGACGAGTCGCGCACCTTCGGTATGGAAGGCCTGTTCCGCCAGGTCGGCATCTTCAACCAGCAAGGCCAGTTGTACGAGCCGGTCGATAAAGACCAGGTGATGTACTACCGCGAAGACAAGGCCGGCCAGATCCTGCAAGAGGGTATCAACGAAGCCGGCGGCATGAGCTCGTGGATCGCCGCGGCGACCTCGTACTCGACCAACAACCGCGTGATGATCCCGTTCTACACGTACTACTCGATGTTCGGCATGCAGCGTATCGGCGACCTGGTATGGGCTGCCGCCGACATGCGCGCCCGTGGCTTCCTGATGGGCGGCACCGCCGGCCGCACCACGCTGAACGGCGAGGGCCTGCAGCACGAAGACGGCCATAGCCACCTGTTCGCAGCCGCTGTGCCGAACTGCATGCCGTACGATCCGACCTTCGGCCACGAAGTGGCAGTGATCGTCCAGGATGGCCTGCGCCGCATGGTGGAGAACCAGGAGGATGTGTTCTACTACATCACCATCATGAACGAGAACTATCCGCACCCAGGCATCAAGCCGGGCCAGGAAGAGGGCATCCTGAAGGGCATGTATCTGCTGCAGGAAGGCGACAAGTCGCTCAAGCAGCGCGTGCAGCTGATCGGCTCCGGCACCATCCTGCGCGAATCGCTGTTCGCACAAGAGCTGCTGAAGAACGACTGGAACATCGCCGCCGACGTGTGGTCCGCTCCGTCGCTGACCCTGGTGGCGCGCGATGGCCAGGACGCCGAACGCTGGAACCTGGTCAACCCGACCAAGGAACCGCGCGTGCCGTACGTGGCCAACCTGCTGAAGGACACCACCGGTCCTATCGTGGCGACCACCGACTACATGCGTGCCTTTGCTGAGCAGATCCGCGCCTTCATCCCGAAAGACCGCACCTACCGCGTGCTGGGCACCGACGGCTTCGGCCGCTCGGACACCCGCGCCGCGCTGCGCGAGTTCTTCGAAGTGAACCGTTACTACATCACGGTCGCTGCGCTGAAATCGCTGGCTGAAGAAGGCAAGATCGAGGCTTCCGTGGTTGAGCAGGCAGTCGTCAAGTACGGCCTGAACCCGAACAAGCCAAATCCGGTGACCCAATAAATAGAATACGGAGCAAACGCTATGAGCATTGTGGAAGTTAAAGTCCCGGATATCGGCGATTTCAAGGAAGTTGAAATCATCGAGCTGATGATCAAAGTCGGCGACACCATCAAAGTAGACCAGTCGCTGATCACCGTTGAATCGGACAAGGCCAGCATGGAGATTCCTTCGAGCGCCGCCGGCGTGGTCAAGGAAATCAAGGTCAAGGTAGGCGACAAGGTTGCCGAAGGTTCGCTGCTGCTGTTGCTGGAAGCTGATGGCGCAGCCGCCGCTCCTGCCGCCGCACCGGCCGCCGCCCCTGCCGCTGTTGCTGCCCCGGCAGCGCCTGCCGCCGCTGCTCCGGCTCCGGCTGCCGCTGCGCCGGCCGCCTCGGCTGGTCCGGTCGAAGTCAAAGTGCCGGACATCGGCGACTTCAAGGAAGTGGAAGTCATCGAAGTGATGGTCAAGGTTGGCGACACCATCAAGGTGGACCAGTCGCTGCTGACCGTTGAATCGGACAAGGCCAGCATGGAGATTCCGTCGTCTCATGCCGGCGTGGTCAAGGAAGTCAAAGTCAAGCTGGGCGACAAGGTTGCCATGGGTACGGTTGTGCTGGTGGTGGAGGCTTCGGGCGGCGCTGCCGCTGCTGCACCGGCCGCTGCACCTGCCGCCGCTGCACCGGCTGCTGCCTCGACGCCGGCACCGGCCGCTGCGCCGGCACCAGCCGCAGCCGCAGCCGCTCCGGCCGCATCGCAAGGCTCGGTCACCACTGGCAAGCTGGCGCACGCATCGCCATCGATCCGCAAGTTCGCCCGTGAACTGGGCGTGGACCTGGGCAAAGTGCCTGGCAGCGGTCCGAAAGGCCGCATCACCCAGCAGGACGTGCAGAACTTCGTCAAGGGCGTGATGGCCGGTACCGTGGCAGCGCCTGCCGGCGCCGCATCGCCAGCCTCCTCGGGCGGCGGCAACTTCAACGTGCTGGCATGGCCGTCGCTGGACTTCAGCAAGTTCGGCGAAACCGAACTGCTGCCACTGTCGCGCATCAAGAAGATCTCCGGTCCCAACCTGCACCGCAACTGGGTCCAGATCCCGCACGTCACGCAATTCGACGACGCGGACATCACCGACCTGGAAGCATTCCGCGTCGAGACCAACAACGCCAACGCCAAGAACAAGGATGCCGCCAAGCTGACCATGCTGGCCTTCGTGATCAAGGCATCGGTCGCCGCGCTGAAGAAGTTCCCGACCTTCAATGCCTCGCTGGACGCAAACGGCGAAAACCTGATCCTGAAGAAGTACTACAACATCGGTTTCGCTGCCGATACGCCGAATGGCCTGGTGGTACCGGTTGTGAAGAACGCCGACCAGAAGTCCGTTTCGCAGATCGCCCGCGAAATGACCGAACTGTCGCTGCAAGCGCGCGAAGGCAAGCTGAAGCCGACCGACATGCAAGGCGCCACCTTCACCATTTCCTCGCTGGGCGGCATTGGCGGCACGCATTTCACGCCTATCGTGAACGCACCGGAAGTGGCCATCCTGGGCCTGTCCAAAGCGTCGATCAAGCCTGTGTGGGACGGCAAAGCCTTCCAGCCGCGCCTGATGATGGGTACGTCGCTGTCCTACGACCACCGCGTGGTCGACGGCGCGATGGGGGCCCGCTTCTCCGTGTACCTGAGCGAAGTGCTCGGCGACATGCGCAAAATTCTGCTGTAAGGAGCGACCATGAGCACAGTGGAAGTCAAAGTCCCCAACATCGGCGACTTCGCCGAAGTTGAAGTGATTGAAGTGATGGTCAAGGTCGGCGATACGATCAAGGTCGACCAGTCGCTGATCACCGTCGAATCGGACAAGGCCAGCATGGAAGTGCCTTCGTCGCACGCCGGCGTGGTCAAGGAACTGAAGGTCAAGCTCGGCGACAAAGTGAAGGAAGGCGTTGTGCTGCTGGTGGTTGAGGAAGCCGCCGGCGCAGCCGCCGCAGCCGCACCTGCTGCTGCGCCTGCGGCCGCAGCTCAGGCACCGGCCGCCGCAGCGGCTCCGGCTGCTGCCGCACCGGCCGCACCGGTCGCCGCCCCAGCCGGTGGCAGCTATGCCGGCCAGGTCGACATCGACTGCGACATGATGGTGCTGGGCGGCGGTCCTGGCGGCTACTCGGCTGCCTTCCGCGCTGCGGACCTGGGCATGAACACGGTGATCGTCGAGCGTTACGAAACGCTGGGCGGCGTGTGCCTGAACGTGGGCTGCATCCCGTCGAAAGCGCTGCTGCACGTGGCTTCCGTGATCGACGAAACCGCGCACATGTCCAAGACCGGCGTCACCTTCGCCAAGCCGACCATCGACATCGACCAGGTGCGCGCCTACAAAGAAGGCGTCATCAAGAACATGACCGGCGGCCTGGCCGGCATGGCCAAAGCCCGCAAGACGCAAGTCGTTACCGGTGTCGGCCAGTTCCTGAGCGCGAACCACATCGAAGTCACCGCCAAGGACGGCAGCAAGAAGGTTGTCCAGTTCAAGCAAGCCATCATCGCCGCCGGTTCGGCGGTTGTGAAGCTGCCGTTCGTGCCTGAAGATCCGCGCATCGTCGATTCGACCGGCGCGCTGGAACTGCGCCAGATCCCGAAACGCATGCTGGTCATCGGCGGCGGCATCATCGGCCTGGAAATGGCCACCGTCTACTCCACCTTCGGCGCGCGCATCGACGTGGTCGAAATGATGGATGGCTTGATGCAAGGCGCCGACCGCGACGCGGTCAAGGTCTGGCAGAAGTTCAACGAGAAGCGCTTCGACAACATCATGACCAAGACCAAGACGGTCGCGGTCGAGGCCCTGCCGGAAGGCATCAAGGTCACCTTCGAAGCAGCGGAAGCCGGCGCCACCGCGCCAGCCCCGCAGGTCTACGACATGGTGCTGGTGGCCGTTGGCCGCAGCCCGAACGGCAAGAAGATCGCCGCCGACAAAGCCGGCGTGATCGTCACCGACCGCGGCTTCATCAACGTCGACAGCCAGATGCGCACCAACGTGCCCAACATCTTCGCCATCGGCGACCTGGTGGGCCAGCCGATGCTGGCGCACAAGGCGGTGCATGAAGGCCACGTTGCGGCAGAAGCGGCGGCAGGCCAGAAGTCGCACTTCGACGTGAAGGTGATTCCATCGGTGGCCTACACCGATCCGGAAGTGGCATGGGCCGGCATCACCGAAGACGAAGCGAAAGCCAAGGGCATCAAGGTCGAGAAGGGCCACTTCCCTTGGGCAGCGAGCGGCCGCGCCGTGGCCAATGGCCGCGCCGAAGGCTTCACCAAGCTGCTGTTCGACGCTGAAACGCACCGCATCATCGGCGGCACCATCGTCGGCACGCACGCCGGCGACATGATCGGCGAAATCGCGCTGGCCATCGAAATGGGCTGCGACGGCACCGACATCGGCAAGACGATCCACCCGCACCCGACCCTGGGCGAGTCGATCGGCATGGCCGCCGAAGTGTACGAAGGCGTCTGCACCGATCTGCCGCCACCGCGCAAGCGCTAAGCAGCAAACAAAAAACCCGCCACGGCGGGTTTTTTTACACCCGCGACGCGCCTGTCCGGCTCATCGAAAGCCGGCAACCGAATCGTTTGCGTGAGCGCGAATTATTTTCGTCACGCGGGGATTCTTCCTGTATTTGGCGCTTAGCTGCTCAAGTTGTTTTTGCGCAGTCTGGCAGTGCTTGACGACGGACCGCTCGATTTCCCGCTGCCGCTTTTCGCTCAACCCGCCGTCAAACTCTCCCGCAAAATGTTCGCAAGCGTTGGCGTTACGTATGAATGCCTGCACATCCTGCGGAGTTGTGTTTTTGGCGAATACGGTTGCGGGGGCCGATAGGCACGCAAGCAGGACCACTGTTTTAATCCTCATTGCTCCCCCCTCGTATTAGCGTCCGTTGTTCGACCAGTGAGGGACATCACGGCCGCCACCACCGTATTTCTTCACGCCATATGTGGCGCCGATTTCGATCAACTGCCGATTCATTCCGGTACGAGGCATTGTTCTGATCGTTACCAACTTGCCGTTTGCGTCCTTCACTGAAACTGTTCCATGCCAGGACAGCGACATGTCTATTGCCAGGCCCAAGTTATGTTGGGAGCGAAGCGCGGGTCTCGTGCGCAGTCGGCGTATCGACAGCGCACCGACCATGTCCTCTGCTGCCCGCACTGTGTCGGCACCTGCCGGATGCTGCCATTCGATATCCACGCCTCCCATGGCAGGAATCGAGCTGACGTCGGCTTTGTCATTCACGATGCGCCAAGCCCAATGCATCAGGTCGTATCGTTTTGTGGGCCGGTATGTGGCATCCATTTTGACCCTGATGCCGGCTTCAGCCATGGCGGCTATAAAATCTTCCACGGCATGACGGAAAGTGCCGCTAAGGTCACTGGTGCCTCTACTGCCTGGAAAGCGTCGCGCCCATTGCGCGCCGCTTAATTCCTTGCCAGCTCGATTTTCATGCGCACTTGCCTGCTTGCGCGCGAGATGGCTTGTCGCCATGTCGAACCTCCATTTTTCGGCTTAGCGCGCCGATGTCGGTGGAAGTTCAAAGCCTAGCGGGGGGCGTGGTTCAGGGCGTTGATCCCGGCCAAGCTAAGCGCTCAAAGGTTCAACGGGCCATCGCCGAAGCGGGCAGGCCGAATACCCGGTCGAAGGTCCAGCTGAAGATGAAGGTGTAGACCATGAAGAAGATCACCAGGCCCAGGTCCAGCACGAAGGCGTCCCACAGCGACATGTTCAGCCACCACGCGAACAGCGGCACCAGCACCAGCACCAGGCCACCCTCGAAGCCAAGCGCGTGCGCCACCCGGCGCTTCACGCTGCGGCCGCGCGTGGCCTGGCGCGCTTCCCACGCTTCGAACAGCGAGTTGTAGATCAGGTTCCACACCACCGCCGTCAGCGACGAGCCCACGGCGGCAATGCCCGCGTGCCCGGCGTCGTGTCCGCCCAGCAGCATCAGCGCGCTGCTGGTGAGGCCGACGGCGATCAGTTCAAACAACGACACGTAGACGACTTTTCGCTTGATTCCTTGCATGGCTTTCCCCTTGATTCAGTGGCGCCATGGTATCGATGTTTTTTTGATTGAAAAAGTCGACAGCCATCAGTTTTTCTGACAGTATGTGGCGTATGGCTTTCTCCAGCGACAACGTCGCCATCTTCCTTGCCGTGCTCGACCACGGCTCATTTTCTGCGGCGGCCCGCACGCTGGGCCGGGTGCCGTCGGCCGTCAGCATGGCGGTGGCGCAACTGGAAGCGGAACTCGACCTGCAGCTGTTCGAGCGCAGTTCGCGCAACGCCCGCCCGACCGAGATGGCGCGCGCGCTGGAAGCCGAGGCGCGCCAGATGGCCGGCCAGCTGCGCCGCCTGCAGGCGCACGCCTTGTCGCTGCACCGGGGCCTGGAGCAGCGCCTGACGCTGGCGATTGCGCCGGAACTGTTGTCGGCGCCGTGGAGCCATCCGCTGGCGCGGCTGGCGGAGGAATTCCCGTCGCTGGAGGTCGAGGTGCGTTCGGCGCCGCAGGCCGACGCGCTGCGCATGCTGCACCAGGGCGAGGCCCAGCTGGCGCTGATCTACGAGCGCCAGCGGGTGGACGAGCGCGAGGATTTCCAGGAGTTGGGCAGCGAGGTGCTGGTGGCGGTGATTTCGCCGCAACATCCGCAGGCACGGGGCCGCAACGGCAGTTTCCGCTGGGAAGACCTGGTCGACATTCGCCAGATCGCCATCGCCAGCCGCGACACGCAGGCGCAGGACGAACGCATCCTCATCTCGCGCAAGGTATGGCGCACCGACAGCCACCTGGCCACGCTGGGACTGGTGCAGGCGGGACTGGGCTGGGCTTACCTGCCGAAACGGCTGGCCGCGCCGCTGGTGGACGCGGGCGAGCTGCTCGGCATCGGCTTCGAGCACATGAGCAACCAGGTGCGGCTATGGGTGGATGTGGTGTGGCTGAATGACAAACCGCTCGGCCTGGGGGCCAAGCGGCTGATCGCCCTGATGAAGGATATCTCGGGGCTGGAGGCGCGCCCGGCGCAGGACTAGGCCGGGCGGCGGATTACTTGGTGCGGTATTTCTCGAAGTTCACTTCGAAGTCGCCGAAGTTATCGTTCAGCATCTTCTCGTGTTGCTCCTTGTAGTACTGGATGGCAGCGTCCTTCTGTTGGGCGAAGGCTTCCTGGTTGCCGGTCGAGACAGCCAGCATATAGGCGTTGAAACGGGTGGCCGCGAACAGGATGGCCGGGCCGATGGTGTTGCGGTCCAGGGTCTGGGCCTTGTCGTTGGCCAGGTTGATGAAGGCGTCGACAAGTTGCCAGAATTGTTCGTCGGAGGTAGGGGTAGTCATGGATGTCTCTGGAAATAATTTAAACGAGTGGGCATCCTGCCACGAATCGGCGCATTAGTCGAGCGGCGGCGCGCGCAGGCGCCGCCTTGTGGACGGCCGGCGCGGCAGGCTAGCCGTATTTCACCGAGCAGCCGTAGGGCTGGGTCACCGGCTTGCTGACCGGCTTGCCTGCGGTGGCCTCGTCGATGGCTTGCACCACGTAGTTGCTGGCGCCGGGGATATCGGCGGCGTTGGCGCTGGGCTTGCTGTCGATGGCGCCGGCGTACACCAGCTTGCCGGCCGGATCGATCAGGTACATATGCGGCGTGGTGCGCGCGCCATAGGCGCGGCCGATCTTGCCGCTGTCGACCAGGATGGCGTTGGCCGTGGCCTTCTTCTCCTTGGCCCAGCTGGCCAGCGACGCCGCCGCTTTCGGGTCGCCGTCCGGCGCGGCGCTGGTGCTTACCGACAGCCACACCACCTGCTTGCCGGCCGCGTGCTTCTGCGTGTTTTGCATATTGCCGCTGTTGTAGTGCTTTTGCACGAAGGGGCAGTCGGGATTGACCCATTCGAGTACCACGTATTTGCCTTTCAGGCTGTCCAGCGAGACCGCCTTGCCGGCCGTATCCACCCCGGTGAACAGCGGGGCGGGCTGGCCCACCACCGCTTGCGCCATGGCCAGTGCGCTGCCCGTCAAACCTGCGATCAATGCTGCTGTCAACGTCAGGGTTTTCATGCGATTTCCTTTCAGGTCAGAGTTGGTTTAAAGCCGTCCTTACTTGTTCCACCGTCAGCAGTTCGGACAGCAACTGCGGCGGGGCGTCGCCGGGGGCGTACAGCGCGTACACCGGCACCCCGTTACGGCCCAGCCGGGCCAGTTGCTGCGTGATGGCCGGATCGCGGCGGGTCCAGTCTGCGCGCAGCAGTACTACGTTCCTGGCCTCGAAGTCCGCCAGCAGGCTGGCATCGGCCAATGCCGCCCGCTTGTTGAATTGGCAGGTGACGCACCACGCGGCGGTGAAGTCGACGAACACCGGCTGGCCTGCCGCGCGCGCTTGCGCCACTGCCGTTTCGGACCAGGCGGACCAGCGCGCGCCAGCCAAGGATGCGCTCTTCGCGCCATTCGCTGCGCTGTTGGCCGCCCCAACGCTGCCATCGCCGGCGCGCAGCAGCGGGCCGGCGGTGCCGACTGCCGCCGCCAGCGTCAGCAGGCCTGCACCTCCCAGCAGCACGCGCGAGCGGGGCCGGCGCACCGGCGTGCCCAAGGTCCAGGCGGCGAAGGCCAGCGCCACCAGCATGGCCAGTGCAGCGGTCATGCCGTCGATCCCGGTCTGCTGGCCGAGCACCCAGGCCAGCCACACCACGGTGGCGAACATGGGGAAGGCCATCAGCACCTTGAAGCGTTGCATCCACGCGCCCGGTTTCGGCAGTACGCGGGCCAGGCCCGGCCAGCAGGATGCCGCCAGATAGGGGGCCGCCATGCCGAGGCCGAGCACCACGAAGATGGCCAGCGCCTTCGGGGCCGATTCCGTTAGCGCGGCGCCCATGGCGGCGCCCATGAAGGGCGCGGTGCACGGCGAGGCCACCGCCACCGCGAGCGCGCCGCTCAAGGCGTCGTCCAGCAGGCGGTTGCGGGCGCGGAAGCTGGCCAGCGCGCTGGGCAGCATGGTGCCGAACTCGAATGCGCCCGCCAGGTTCAGGCCGATCAGCGTGAACAGCGCGGCCAGCAGGAACACCACAAGCGGCGACTGCAGCTGGAAGCCCCAGCCCAGCTGCTCGCCGCCCGCGCGCAGGGCCAGCAGCAGGCCGGCCAGCGCGGCGAACGACAGCACCACGCCGGCAGTATAGGCAAGGCCGCCGGCGATTGCCTGATTGCGCGCCTGTTCGCGTTCGCTGCCGTGCTGCGCCAGGCTGACCAGCTTGAGCGACAGCACGGGGAACACGCAGGGCATCAAATTCAGGATGGCGCCGCCGAGGAAGGCGAACAACAGCGTGAGCAGGAAGGCGGGCGCGCTGCCGGCGGATGCCGGGACTGTTGCTGGTGCAGGGGCCGCAGCAGGGGCAGCCGCAGGGGCAGCCGCACTGGTGCCGGCCGAGCCAGGGGCGGGCCAGCCGCCAGCGATGGTGACCGGCAGCGCCCATCCTGCGGGCTGGCTGGCGGCTTTCAGGACGATGTGCAGCGCGGCGGGGCTTTCGCTGCGCTGCGCCGACAGCGGCACGCGCAGCGTGAGCAGGCCATCCGCCCAGCGCTGGTCCACCTTGGCGGCGTAATCGATGACGCCCGCGTCTTCCACCATCAGGCGCAGCGGCTGGCCTTGCGCGGCTGCGGGCAGGCCGCGAATCTCCATGGCCAGCGCCTTGCCGTCCACGCGGGCGCTGGCGCTGGCCTGCGGCAAGGCTAGCGGCGCGGCGGCGCGCGCCGCGTCGAACAGCGCCTGGTGCGCGCTGACGGGCGCGTCGACGGGGATGGTGAGGTGAAAGTCGCCTGATTCCGGCAGGCAGATCTCCTTGCACACCAGCCATTCCGCATGCAGCTTGACGCCCAGCGTCTTGCCTGCATAGCCGGCTGGGACGGTCACCGGCACCGGCAGCAGCACGCGGCCTTCGTAGCCGTAGTTGAGCAGCGGGCCAAGCGGCAAGTGCTGCGGCGTTGGCCACGCGATCTCGCCAGCCGCAAAGCCGGGCGGCAGCGTCCAGGACAGCGTGGTCGGCAGGCCCGAGTCGCCCGGATTCTTCCAGTAGGTGTGCCAGTGCGGCTGATGCTCGATCGCCAGGCCCAGCCACAGTGGTTTGCCGGGCTGTAGGCCCTGCGGCGCGTGCGCCAGCAGCTCGGCCCGCACGTGCTCAGTGACCACGGCGGCCGTGGCTGCAGTGGCAGTAGTCGCTGCGGCTGCGCTGATGCTGGCGGCCGCTGCGGCGCTGTCGTTGGCCGCCGCAGCGCGCGCCGGTGGTGCGGACATCAGGGCGGCTGCCAGCACGGCAGCAAGAAACTTTACGTTACGCATCAAGGCCTGAGCCCTCCGTCACAACAGATTCAGCGTCATATCGATATGGCTGGCGACCGGCGCGCTGTTGACCAGCTCGCGCGCGCGCAGCATGGCCGCTTGCGCGTCGCCGTTGCGCCCCAGGCGCTTGAGCAGCATGCCGCGCACGCTGAAATAATATGCGTAGCCGGACAACTCCGCCGCCAGCGGATCGATCAGCACCAGCGCCGCCGTTGGTCCGCGCAATTTGTCCACTGCCACCGCCCGGTTCAGGGTCACGATGGGGGAGGGGTGCACCACTTGCAGCACGGCGTACAGGCGGTCGATTTCAGCCCAGTCGGTGTCGGCCGCGTTCTCGGCCTGCGCGTGCACCGCCGCCACCGCCGCCTGGATCTGGTAGGGCGTCAGTTCGCGGCAATGCAGCGCCGTGTCCACCATGGGCAGCGCCTGCTCGATCAGGGCCTGGTTCCAGCGCCGCCGGTCCTGGTCGTCCAGCAGGATCAGCGCGCCGCTGGCGTCCACCCGCGCGCCGGCGCGCGCGTGCTGCAGCATCAGCAGCGCGGCCAGCCCCAGCGCGCCGCCGTCGTGCGGGAACATGCGCGCCAGCAGGCGCGCCAGCCTGATGGCCTCCTCGCACAGCTCCATGCGGATGTACTGCCGGCCGCTGCTTGACGCGTAGCCTTCGCTGAACAGCAGGTACACCATGGCCAGCACCGTCTTCAGCCGCTCGGCGCGCTCGTGCGCCGCCGGCTGCTCGAACGAGGTGCCGGTTTCGGCCACGCGGCGCTTGGCGCGCGCGATGCGCTGTTCCATGGCCGGCTGGCGGATCAGGAAGGCGTGCGCAATCTGCTGCACGTCCAGGCCGCACACCAGGTGCAGCAACAGCGGGATCTGGTAGGACGGCGGCAGGCCCGGACTGGCGCAGATATAGAGCAGCCGCAGCGTGTCCTCGCGAAACGGGATGAAGTCCGCGTTGCGCTGGATGCCGATATTGGCGTCCACGCTGTCGGCCACGTAGTCGGGGTCGGACAGGGCCTGGCCGTGCATGCTGACCGGCGCCAGGCCGGCATTGCGGCCGCAAGCGACCAGCCAGGCCAGCGGATCGCCCGGCAGGCCGTTGCCCGGCCACAGCAGGCGCGCGCGCATGGCCGCGTCCTGCCAGGCGTTCAGCGCCAGGTCCAGGTCGCGGAAGGTGCGCAGCAGCGCCGCCAGCGCCTGCGGGCGGTACAGGGACAGCACGTGCGCGATGGTGTCGGTGTCGGGTGGTGCCACGTCGGATCGGTCAGGGTTGTGCGCAAGGATCTAGCTTAAGGCAAAGCGCGTGCCAGCGCCTAGCCGGGGGCGTAAAAAAACCGGGAAAAATTCCCGGTTGGTGTGCCGCCCTCGGGCGCGCTGGGTGGTGACCCGTTTGGTGCCAGGCTAGCGTTCAGCTAGCGATGAAGCGCGAAGGGATCTCGATGCCGCCCGCTCGCGCAGCCTCTGCGTAGGCGCGCAATTCGTCGATGGCCGCTTCGAGCTGTTCCTTGGTGGGGTTCGCCTGGAAGCCCTTGATGCGCTCGTTCAGCGCGGCTACTTGTTTGCTCCATTCAAGACGAGTGAACTTGCTCATACAACCTCCTGTTTAAAGGCACAGGATGCGCGGGACGGCGGTTTTTCTCAGTGCGCTAGCGCACACAAGCTTACAGCGCGGCTCAGTCCTTGCGCAGCGCGCCGCCCAGGAACAGCTCCACCCCCACTTCCACCTGCCGGCGCACATCGGGCATGGGCGCGGTCGCGTTGATCACGAACAGGTAGCGTTTCAACTGGTCGCCCATGATGCAGTTCAGCAAATGCACGGTGAGCGCGTCGGGCGGCATGTCCTGGCGCAACTGGGCGCGGATATCGGGGCGGGCGAAGTAGCGCTGCACCGCTTCGCGGGTCTGCTTGGGGCCGGCCTCGAAGAAGGCCAGCGCCAGTTCCGGATTGGACATGGACTCGGCGATGACCATGCGGTGCACCGCCAGCACCTGCGGCGACGCGACCAGCTGGCCGAAGCGCAAGGCAAAGTCCAGCAGGACCTCGCGCAGCGGGCGCACCGAAGTCTCCATGTCGTGCATGGTGGCGAAGAAGGGCGCGCAGCCGGCGTTGATGACGGCCGTAAACAGCCCGGCCTTGCCGCCGAACTTGACGTAAATGGTGCGCACCGCCACCCGCGCCTGCCTGGCGATCATTTCCAGGCTGACCTTGCTGTAACCCTTTTCCAGGAACAGCCGGCCGGCCGTGTCCACCAGTTCCTGGGTACGGGCTTCGGTCTCGGAGGCGCGCGGACGGCCCGCAGTCTTGGCGGGGCAGTGGGCGACGCCGAAAAACTCGACTTCTGGCATTGCAGGTAGTATTCCTTGCAACTTTTCTGGACTGGCGGATGTCATGGCGGCTTGCTGTCTGGTTACTCGGCATCTTATCAGATGGGGACTGTAGTCCAAAATAAAATGAAATGCAATCGTTTCATTTCTTGACTTGCCGCAGCGCTTGTCGAATAATGCACCTATTCCATTTCATTATTTCGGAGCCCGCATGTCCAACCAAGCAGAGCAAAAAATGCTGAGCGCCGCTGCCGGCCAAGCGGCGCAGCCGGCCGCCCCGGCGGCCCCCGCCGCCGCACCCAACCGCCGCGTGCTCGTCATCGCCGGCCTGATCGCCCTGGCCGCCATCGGCGCCGGCGCCCGCATGTGGTACCGCAGCCATTACTTTGTTGAAACTGAAAACGCCTATGTGGCCGGCCATGTGCACCCGGTGTCGGCCCGCATTTCCGGCGTGGTGACCAAGGTGCTGATCGAAGACAACCAGATGGTGAAACAGGGCGACGTGATCGCCGAGCTGGACCCGTTCGACCAGCACGTGAAGGTGGAGCAGATCGAAGCGCAGATCGCCACCGCCGAGCAGCAGGTGCTGCAGGCCGACGCGCAGATCGCGCAAGTCAACGCCCAGGCGTCGGCCGCCGCCGCGCAAGTGGCGCAGTCCGAAGCGCAGCTGCTGCGCGCCAGGCAGGACGCCGAGCGCTACGGCCAGCTGTACAACAGCCAGATGAAGGCCGTGTCGAAGGCGGAACTGGACGCGGCCAACGCCGGCCGCTCCGGCGCCACCGCCGACCTGGCCGCGCGCAAGGACAGCGCCGCCGCCGCCAAGGCCCAGACCACCGCCGCCACTGCCGCGCGCGAAGTGCTCAAGGCGCAAGTGCATGTGCTGCGCGTGCAACTCAAGGACGCGCGCCAGCAGCTGGCCTACAACCGCATCCTGGCGCCGGTGGACGGCCGCATCGGCAAGCGCTCGCTGGAAGTGGGCCAGCGCGTGCAGCCGGGCCAGCAGCTGACCGCCATCGTGCAGGACAACGTCTGGGTCACCGCCAACTTCAAGGAAACCCAGCTGGCCGAACTGAAAGTGGGCCAGCCGGTGCACGTGACGATCGACGCCATGCCGGGCAAGGCCCTGGTGGGCCGCGTGGACAGCTTCGCGCCCGCCTCCGGTGCGCAGTTCGCGCTGCTGCCGGCCGATAACGCCACCGGCAACTTCACCAAGATCGTCCAGCGCGTGCCGGTCAAAGTCACCTTCAAGCCGGAAGACGTGAAAGCGCTGAGCGGCCGCCTGGTGCCCGGCATGTCGGCCATCGCCGAAGTGGAACTGAAGTAAAGCCATGAGCAGCACCAATACACTCGCCGCAGGCGCCCCGGCGCTGCCGCAGAACGGCCAGAAGGTCGACCTGCGCACCTGGATCGCGGTCGGCGCCGGCATGCTGGGCGCCTTCATGGCGGTGCTCGACATCCAGATCACCAACGCCTCGCTGAAGGACATCCTCGGCAGCCTGTCGGCCACGCAGGAAGAAGGCTCGTGGATCTCCACCGCCTACCTGGTGGCCGAGATCATCGTCATCCCCATGACCGCGCTGTTTACCCGCGTGTTCGGCGCGCGCCGCTACATGATGGGCACCACCGCCTTGTTCCTGCTGTTCTCCACCCTGTGCGGCGCGGCCTGGAACCTGGAAAGCATGATTGTGTTCCGCATGGCGCAAGGTTTCACCGGCGGCGCGCTGATCCCGATGGCGTTCACCCTGGTGATGCTCAAGCTGCCGCCTTCCAGGCGCGCCGCCGGCATGGCCATCTTCGGCTTGACCGCCACGCTGGCGCCGTCCATGGGCCCGACACTGGGCGGCTACCTGAGCGAAATCTACGGCTGGCCATCGATCTTCTACATCAACTGGGTGCCCGGCCTGCTGCTGATGGCCGGCATCGCCTACGGGCTGGATTCGGAAAAGACCAAGTGGGGCGACCTGCTGAAGACCGACTGGATCGGCATCGGCTTCATGGCGCTGGGCCTGGGCTGCCTCAC
Source organism: Massilia sp. Root351 (assembly GCF_001425045.1). GTDB lineage: Bacteria > Pseudomonadota > Gammaproteobacteria > Burkholderiales > Burkholderiaceae_D > Rugamonas. The sequence continues at coordinate 79,382 of NZ_LMDJ01000032.1, forward strand.
CATCTTCCTCGAAGAAGGCAACAGCAAGGACTGGTTCGACTCCGGCTTCATCATCGCCTTCGCCTCGCTGGCGCTGGTGGGTTTGCTGGGCTGGGTGGTCACCAGCGCCACGCGGGCCAACCCCTTCGTCAACCTGGCGCTGTACGGCCAACGCAACTTCCTGGTCGCCACCGCGCTGTCGGCGGTGTTCGGCATGGCGCTGTACGGCTCGTCCTTCCTGCTGCCGCTGTACCTGGGCCAGATCGCCGGCTACTCGCCGATGCAGATCGGCGAAGTCATCATGTGGGCCGGCCTGCCGCAGCTGTTCATCATGCCCTTCGTAGCCAAGCTGTCGGGCAAGGTGGACAACCGCATCCTGTGCTCCTTCGGGCTGCTGCTGTTCGGCCTGTCCTGCCTGATGAACGCCTACATGGACGCCACCACCGGCTACGACCAGCTGCTGGCGTCGCAGGTGGTGCGCGCGCTGGGCCAGCCCTTCGTGATGCTGACGCTGTCGAACTTCGCCATGCAAGGCATCCCGCAGAAAGACGTGGCCTCGGCATCGAGCCTGTTCAACATGACGCGCAACCTGGGCGGCTCGATCGGCATCGCGCTGCTGGCCACCTCGCTGTCGCAGCGCGAGCACTTCCATTCGCAGCGGCTGGGAGAGGCCATCAACTCGTTCGCGCCGGCCGCGCAGGAGCGTCTGGCCGCACTGACGCAGTCCTTCATCAGCAAAGGCTACGACGCCTCCATGGCGGCCGACCAGGCGCTGAAGGCGATCGACGGCATCGTGCGGCGCGAATCCTACGTGATGGCCTACAACGACGGCTTCTTCATTGTCGCCGCGATCCTGCTCGCTTGCATACCGGTGCTGTGGATGTCCGACAAGGTCAAATCCCCCGGCGGCGCCGGCGGCGGCGCGCATTAATCTAAAAGGTATAAACGATATGTTCAGTTCATTCAAAAAGGTCACGCTGGCCGCCGCTGTTGGGCTGGCGCTGGCAGGCTGCAGCACCGTGGGTTCCGATTTCAGCGCGCCGCAGAATGTGGCCGACGCCGGCTACCGCCATGCCCCGGTGGGCGAGCGGGGCGCAGCGCGCCTGCCGGCGCAATGGTGGACCATCTACGGCGACGACACCTTGAACCGCCTGGAACAGAGCGCGCTGCGCGACAATCCCAGCGTGAAAGCGGCCGCGCAGCGCCTGCTGCAGGCGCAGGCGCAGCTGGGCCTGGCGCGCGCCAGCGAATCGCCCTCGCTGAGCGTAAATGGCGGCGTGTCGAACTCGCGCACCTCGGCCAACACCTCGCAAGGCATCGCGCTGGGCAACCGCTCCATCCACGGCAACAACTACTCGCTGGGCGCCTCGATGTCGTACGAAGTGGACCTGCTGGGCCGCGTGCGGCGCATGGTTGAAGCGGCCGACGCGCAAGCGCTGGCGGCTGTGGCGGACCGGGACGGCGTGCTGTTGCTGCTGTCCTCGCAGGTGGCCACCACCTACTGGCAGCTGCGCGGGCTGGACACCGAGATCGCCATCCTGAACGGCGCGCTCGACAGCCGCCGCGAAAGCGAGGAACTGGTCAACGCCCGCTTCAACGCCGGGCTGTCGAATGAGCTGGACACCTCGCGCGCCCGCATCGAGCGCGCCAACGCCGAAGCGGACCTGCAGGAAGTGCAACGCCAGCGCAACACGCTGGAGCACAGCCTGGCCACGCTGACGGGCGCATCGCCGTCGGCCATGCAACTGCCGGCCGCTGCGGTGGCCAGCCTGCCGCAGCCGCCGGCGATCCCGGTCGGGCTGCCGGCCAGTTTGCTGTCGCAGCGTCCCGACCTGGCTGGCAGTGTCGCCACGCTGCGCGCCGCCAACGCGCAGATCGGCGTGGCCGAAGGCGCGTTCTACCCCACGCTCAGCCTGACCGGCAATTTCGGCTACGCGTCCGAAAGCCTGAGCGAAATCGCGCGGGGCGGTTCGCGCCAGTTCAGCGTCGGCCCGCTGGCATTGTCGCTGCCGATTTTTGACGGCGGCCGCAACCGCGCCAACCTCGCGCTGGCCAAGGCGCGTTACGAAGAAGCACTGGCCAACCACCAAGGCAAGCTGCTGACGGCGCTGCGCGAAGTGGAAGACGCGTTATCGGACGTGCAGCAAAGGCAGAAGCAGGAGCTGGTGCAAGCGCAATCGCGGGAAGCCGCGGCGCGCGCCTACCTGGTCGCGCGCGCCCGCTACGAGCGCGGCGTCTCCACCTACCTGGACGTGACGGATGCCCAGCGCAGCAGTCTGGCTGCCGACCGCGCCGCCGCCCAAATCACCACCCAGCGCCTGCTCGCCACGGTCGCCGTCGCCCGCGCCCTCGGTGCCGGCTGGCAATCCCAAGGCCCCCTCGCCGCCATCGCCTCCCGCTAACCAAACCAAGCAAGCTGAGCCGCATTCCCTGAACACCGGGGTCAGACCCCGAATCCTTTCGAATGCGGCACAGCTCGCCAGGCTGGAATATTGCGGCGGGGCAGATCCAGATGGCGGTTGCTGGCGTTGTTTCACTCTATAAGCGAACTCAGCCGCACACTCGGGGTCTGACCCCGAAGTGGGGGAAATGCGGCTCAGAGCGCTTGTAGGATTAGGATGAAGGGGTAGGAAAAGGCGTCGTGGGGCTGAAGCGGTCGAGCATGAAGGCGATGAAGGTGGTGAGCTTGGGCGTGGGCTGGCGGTCGCGGGAGTAGACCAGGTGCATGGGGCGCGCCGCCGGGACGTGGTCGTGCAGCACCGGTACCAGGCGGCCGGCGGCGATGTCTTGCGCCAGCAGGATTTCGGCCTGCATCACGATGCCGAAGCCGCGCAACGCTGCGATCCGCAAGGCTTGGCCGTTGTTGGAGCGGAAGCGGCTTTCGCGCACCTTGCCGGCGCCGGGCTGGCCTTTCAGGCGCCAGCGCACCTGGTGCGTCCATTGCATGAAGTCCAGGCATTCGTGCTGCGCCAGGTCTTCCGGCGTGCGCGGCGTGCCGGCCCGCGCCAGGTAGGCGGGCGAAGCGCAGATCACCATGCCGTAGGGCCGCAGCGCGCGCGCTACCAGCCCCGAGTCTTCCAGCACGCCGATGCGGATCGCGGCGTCGTAGCCTTCTTCCACAATGTCGACCATGCGGTCGTTCAGGTTCAGCTCCAGGCTGACCTCGGGGTGCAGCGCCAGGTACTCGGTCATGGCGGGGCTGACCCATTCGCTGCCGAACGATACCGGCGCCGTAATCTTCAGCTTGCCGCGCGGGACGGCGCGCATCGCTTCGGCGCCCGATTCGGCCGCGCTGATCTGCGCCAGGATGGCCCTGCACTGGTCGGCGTACTGGCGGCCGATCTCGGTCAGGCTCTGGCGCCGCGTGGTGCGCGCCAGCAGGGCGGCGCCCAGCCGTTCTTCCAGTGCGCGGATGTGCTTGCCGACCATCACGGGCGAGATGCCGAAGGCCTCGGCGGCGGCCGTGAAACTGCCGCGCTCGACCACCGCGACGAAGACTTCCATGCTGCGCAGCTTGTCCATATTGCTAACTTCCGATTAGTAATGTTGTTCATTCTAGTGCATTTATTCCTGGCGTGAAGGTGGCCATACTGGCTGCACTTACCAACACTACAGGAGAACCAGCATGAAAATCATCGTCATCGGCGCAACCGGCACCGTGGGCAAGGCAGTGGCGGAGCAGCTCGGCCAGCGCCACGAGATCGTCGCTGTCGGCAGCAGCAGCGGGCAGTATCGCGCGGACATTGCCGACATCGGCCAGGTGCGCGCCGTGTTCGCGCAAATCGCTGCAGCGCACGGCAGGGTGGATGCGGTGGTGGTGGCGGCCGGACGGCTGGCTTTTGCGCCGCTGGCCGAATTCACGCCGGAGCAGTTCCGCGTGGGCCTGGAGAGCAAGCTGATGGGGCAGGTGAACGCGGCGCAGGTGGCGCAGGAGTTCCTCGCCGACGGCGGCTCCATCACGCTCACCAGCGGCATCGTGGCGCACCAGCCGATCCGCAACGGCGCCAGCGCCGCCATGGTCAATGCGGCGGTCGAGGGCTATGCGCGCGGCGCGGCCATCGAGCTGCCGCGCGGGATCCGCATCAACGTGGTCAGCCCGACCCTGCTGACGGAATCGCTGGACAGCTACGGGCCCTTCTTCCCCGGCTTCGAGACCGCGCCCGCCAGCCGCGTGGCGCTGGCCTACAGCCGCAGCGTGGAGGGCGCGCAGACCGGGCAGGTGTACAAGGTCTGGTGATCGGTTATACCATGGGCGCTTTCCGATCAACCATCGCAAAGTCCCCATGAAAAATATCCTGATTCCTCTGGTGCTGGCCTTCGCGGGCAGCGCTGCCACCGCAGCGCCCGCGAGCGTCGATGAACTGAACAAGATGGCCAGACGCTTTGCGCCGGTCGAGCTGAAGGCCGATACGTCCAGGCTGTCGGCCGGCGACAAGCAGGCCATCGTCAAGCTGATCGAGGCGGCCAAGGTCGTCGACGTGCTGCAGTTGCGCCAGCGCTGGGAGGGCAACGAGGCGCTGTGGTCCGCGCTGCAAAAGGACGCGACGCCGCTGGGCAAGGCGCGGCTGGACTACTTCTGGCTCAACAAGGGGCCGTGGTCCATCCTGGATGGCAACGTGTCCTTCCTGCCGGCCGACGTGGCAGGCATCAAGGTCCCGCAGAAGAAGCCGGAAGCGGCCAACTTCTATCCGTCCGGCGCCGGCAAGGCGGCCATCGAGGCGTGGATCAACAGCCTGTCGGGTGCGGACAAGGAGCAGGCGCAGTGGTTCTTCACCACCATCCGTGCCGACGCGGCCGGCCAATTCAAGACCGTGAAGTATTCGGAGGAATACAAGCCGGAACTGGAAAAGCTGGCCGCGCTGCTGCGCGAGGCGGCCGCCGCCACCGGCAACGTGTCGCTGAAAAAATTCCTCACCTTGCGCGCGGACGCCTTCCTGTCGAACGACTATCTGGCGTCCGACTTCGCGTGGATGGACCTCGATTCGCCGGTCGATGTCACCATCGGCCCGTACGAGACCTACAACGACGAGCTGTTCGGCTACAAGGCCGCCTTTGAGGCTTACGTGAGCATCCGCGACCAGAAGGAAACCGAGAAGCTGAACTTCTTCGCGCAGCACATGCAGGAGCTGGAGGACAACCTGCCGCTGGACCCGCAGTACCGCAATCCGAAAGTCGGCGCGCTGGCGCCCATGGTGGTGGTAAACCAGGTCTACGGCGCCGGCGACGGCAACATGGGCGTGCAGACCGCCGCCTACAACCTGCCGAACGACGAGCGCATCATCAGCCAGCGCGGATCCAAGCGGGTGATGCTGAAGAATGTGCAGGAGGCGAAATTCAAATCCACGCTGACGCCGATCTCGAAGCTGGTGCTGAAGCCGGCGGACCAGAAGGACGTCGATTTCGATTCCTTCTTCACCCATATCCTGGCGCATGAAATCATGCACGGCCTGGGCCCGCACGCGACCAAGGTGAGCGGCGTGGCGTCCACGCCGCGCCAGGATCTGAAGGAAACCTATTCCACCATCGAGGAGGCCAAGGCGGACATCACCGGCCTGTACGCGCTGATGCACATGATGGACAAGGGCCAGTTGCAAAGCACGCTGGGCCAGGGCGAGGCGGCCGAACGCAAACTGTACACCACCTTCCTGGCGTCGGCCTTCCGCACGCTGCATTTCGGCCTGACCAGCTCCCACGCGCGCGGCATGGCGATCCAGGTCAACTACCTGCTGGACAAGGGGGCCTTTGTGTCGCACGGCGGCGGCATCTTCTCGGTGGACTTCAAGAAGATCAAGCAGGCGGTGCTGGACCTGGACCGCGAGTTCCTGACCATCGAGGCCACCGGCGACTACGCCCGCGCCAAGGACATGATGGCCAGGTACGTGGTGATCCGCCCCGAAGTGCAGCAGGCCCTGGACAAGATGAAGACGGTGCCGAACGATATCCGCCCGGCTTTCAGCACGGCCAAAGCCTTGCTGAAAAAATAAGGCGGCACTGCGGCGGGGCGTTCCCGGCTTCGACCCGCCGCAGCCTCTCTCTTGGTCGGCAAGCAGGAATGTCCGGTCCGTGTTAAATTTTCCCGTTATTTCCAATAGTCAATAACAGTAACCGGGATACCAACATGGACATCGAAAGCAGCAAAATCAGCACGCGCCTGGCGACCGGCTTCGGCCTGGTTTTCCTCCTCCTCATCATCGTCACCGCGCTGGGCATCAACCGGGTGCAGAAGATCGACACCATCCTCACCAATATCAGCGACGTGAACAACGTCAAGCAGCGCTACGCGATCAACTTCCGCGGCAGCGTGCATGACCGTTCCATCGCGCTGCGCGACGTGGTGCTGGCGGCCGACGCCGGCGCGGCCGCGCCGCACATCGAGCAGATCAAGACGCTGGCCGACAACTACGCCAAGTCGGCCGCGCCGCTGGACCAGATCATCTCGGCCGGCAAGAACGTCACGCCGGAAGAGAAGAGCGCGCTGGAGGGCATCAAGGCCAGCGAGGCCAAGGCCCAGCCGCTGATCGCCAAGGTGATCGCGCTGCGCAGCGCCGACCAGCTGGCGGAAGCGACCGCCCTGCTGCAGCAGCAGGCCGCGCCGGCCTTCGTCGAGTGGCTGGCGTCGGTCAACAAGCTGATCGACCTGGAAGAAAAAATGAGCATGGAGCAGGCCAACAGCGCCACCAGCGTGGCGCGCAGCTTCTTCGTGTTCATGGTGGTGCTGTGCCTGATCGCCATCGGCGTGGGCGTGGCGGCGGCCTGGTTCATCAGCCGCGGCCTGCTGCGCCAGCTGGGCGGCGAGCCGGAGTACGCGGCCTCCATCGTGGCCTGCATCGCGTCCGGCAACCTGGCGGTGAAGATCGACACCAAGCCGGGCGACAACAGCAGCCTGCTGCACGCCATGCAGGGCATGCGCGACAGCCTGGTCAACATCGTCAGCCAGGTGCGCGCGGGCACGCAGACCATCGCCACCAACTCGCGCGAAATCGCGGCCGGCAATATGGACCTGTCCAGCCGCACCGAACAGCAAGCGGCCAACATCGAGGAGACCGCCTCGTCGATGGAGCAGCTGACCGGCACCGTCAAGCAGAACTCGGACCACGCCCACCAGGCCAACCAGCTGGCGCTGTCGGCCTCCGAAGTGGCGGTCAAGGGCGGCGCGGTGGTCAACCAGGTGGTGCACACCATGGCGTCGATCAACGAATCGTCCAAGAAGATCGTGGACATTATCGGCGTCATCGACAGCATCGCCTTCCAGACCAACATCCTGGCGCTGAACGCGGCTGTCGAGGCGGCGCGCGCGGGCGAGCAGGGCAGGGGCTTTGCCGTGGTGGCCACCGAAGTGCGCAACCTGGCGCAGCGCTCGGCCGGCGCCGCGAAGGAGATCAAGAGCCTGATCGACGACTCGGTGGAGAAAGTGGACGCCGGCGCCAAGCTGGTGGACCAGGCCGGTGCGACCATGCAGGACATCGTCAACAGCGTCAAGCGCGTGACCGACATCATGGGCGAGATTTCCACCGCCAGCGCGGAGCAGACCTCGGGCATCGAGCAGGTAAACGAAGCGGTGGGCAAAATGGACCAGGTGGTGCAGCAGAATGCCGCGCTGGTGGAGCAGGCCGCCGCTGCCGCCTCGTCGCTGCAGGACCAGGCCGGCAACCTGTCGGAAGTGGTCAGCATCTTCAAGCTGGACGAGTCCAGGCTGCCGGCCCTGGCCGCCCCGCCGGCCGCGCGCCCCGCCGCCAGCGTCAGCCCTGCGGCTGGCCGTGCCGCGCCCGCCCCGCGCGCCGCAGCGCTGCCTGCCGCAAAGCCGGATGCCAAGCCTGCTCCCAAGAAAGCCGCCGCCAGCGCGGGCCCGGACGACGGCTGGGAAGAGTTTTAAAAAAGCGACAATTTTTTGTTTGGCAAATATGCCATTTCACCAAGCAAATATTTTGTAACAGCTGTTACGAGTTGACTTGCGGCATGTATTATTCCCTTCAGAGGGGTAAAAACATGCCTAAAGTCATCTTGCCAATTTTGTCCGCCGCGCTGCTGTCCTTGCCGGCCTTTGCTGCGGCCGCGCAGCTCACCGATGTGGAGTCGCGCTGGCTGCAGGCGGGCGCTTCCGTGCTGGCGTATGCCAAGCAGCAGCAGCTCCCGATCGATATCATCGTGCAGCCGCAAGCCCAGCCGGGCGCGGTGCCGCTGGCCATGGGCTTCGACGGCGGCCGCTGCAAACTGGTGCTGACCATGCGCGGCAACCCTGCTGCGGAAGACGTGCTGCGGACCGTTCCTGCCGCGCAGCGCGCCTTGATGATAGAGGCCATGACGGCGCACGAAGTGGCGCATTGCTGGCGCTACGCGCAGGGCGCCTGGCACTCGGTGCCGAGCGGCTTCCAGGAGCGCACGGCGGACGCGGCCCAGCCTCCCGAAATCCAGAAACTGACCCAGGAGCTGCGCGAGACGCGCCGCGAAGAGGGCTTTGCCGACCTGGTGGCGCTGGCATGGATGCAGCGCAGCCATCCCGGCCAGTATGCCCAGGTCTACAGCTGGCTGCAGCAAGTGCGCGCGGCGCAGCCCGATAGTCACGTGTCGCATGATACCGAGGCCTGGCTGGCGCTGGCGTCCAATGGCGCCGCGTTCGCGGACGGCGCCACGCCGTTCGAGCAAGCCCGTTCCTTGTGGAAGCAGGGCTTGCAAGCGACGGAGTAGGCTGTATCGGCCCCCGCCGATTTGATGAGTCTTGTGTTGGTTAGCGTACAGAGTGGATTTCGCCACGGGCGTTTAATCACTAGGCCAACCATCACTTAGGGGGACCTATCATGAACAAATTCGTAATCCTTGCACTGGCCGGCGCCATCAGCAGTGGCTATGCCATTGCCGACAACGATCCTGCTGCCTACAAATCCATGAAAGACAAGGCTGCCGCCGACTACAAGGCAGCCAAGGCGCAATGTGGCAGCCTGAAAGGCAACGCCAAGGACATCTGCCAGGAAGAGGCGAAAGTGGCCAAGGCCAAAGCCGAAGCCGACGCTGTGGCCCAGCACAAATCCGACGCCAAGGACATCCGCAAGGCCCGCGAAGATGTGGCCGACGCCGAGTATGAACTGGCCAAGGAAAAATGCGACGACATGACCGGCAACGCCAAGAGCGCTTGCAAGCATGACGCCAAGGCTGCCAAGGACACGGCCATCGCCGACGCCCGCCGTGCCGACCCCACGCCGACCGTAGCCGAGCGCACCGCCGCCGCCACCGATACCATGCGCGACCGCACCGCCGCCACCACCGACACCATGCGCGACCGCACGGCCGCCACCACCACCACGGCCGCCGACAGCACCCGCAACGCCACCGCCGCCGCCGGCGACGCTGTCAGCGACACCGTCATCACCACCAAGGTGAAAGCCGACCTGGCTGCCGATCCCGGCGTGAAGGCCATGGACGTGCACGTGGAAACCGTGAAGGGCGTGGTCATGCTGAGCGGCTTCGTGCCTTCCAAGGCGGAGGCCGATAAAGCCGTGCAGCTGGCCCGCGGCGTGAAGGGCGTGGCCGAAGTGAAAAGCTCCATCCAGGTGAAAAACACCAAATAACGGAAGCGGACCGGGATGGGCCCGCCGGGCCGTTCCGCCGCGCCATCCAGCCCGCGCCTGCGCGGGCTTTTCTCTGCTTGCTTAAATTATGATCATAATTTAAAATCCGGTGGAATGCAGCATTGATTAACATTCCAAGAGGCAACTTATGTTCGCTCAACCCCTTTCCGCCTGGCTCGCGCGCCGTGGCTGGCACTATTCCTGGGTCATCGTCGCCCTCACTTTCTTTACCGCGCTGACCTCGTCGGCCGCGCTCGGCCTGCCGGGTGCGCTGCTGCAGCCGCTCAGCAAGGAGTTCGGCTGGGACGTGGAGCAGATTTCGTCCGCGCTGGCGATCCGCTTCGCACTGTTCGGCCTGATGGGACCGTTCGCCGCCATCCTGATGGAGCGCTTCGGCCTGCGCAACGTGGTGGTCACGGCGCTGGGCCTGGTGGCCGCCGGCTTGCTGCTGGCCACCCGCATGAGCCAGTTCTGGCACCTGGTGGCGCTGTGGGGCGTGATGCTGGGCGTAGGCTCGGGCATGACGGCGCTGGTGCTGAGCGCGGTGGTGGCCAACCGCTGGTTTGAAACGCGGCGCGGCCTGATCATCGGCTTGCTGACGGCCAGTTCGGCCACCGGCCAGCTGGTGTTCCTGCCGCTGGGCGCCTGGCTGATCGAGCATTATGGCTGGCGCATGGCGCTGCTGCCGGTGTTCTTCGCCTGTTCGCTGGTGGCCGTGGCGGCCTTCTTGCTGATGCGTAACCGGCCATCGGACCTCGGCCTGCTGCCGTTCGGCATGGATCCGGCCGCCGCCGCTGCCGCCGCGCCGGCTGCCGCGCCGATGAAAATCACTTTCGGCACGCCGTTCGCCGTGCTGCGCAGCGTGTCCGGCAACCGCACCTTCTGGATACTGTTCGGCACCTTCTTCATCTGCGGCCTGAGCACCAACGGCCTGATCCAGACCCACTTCATTTCGCTGTGCGGCGACGCCGGCCTGTCGGCCGTGCCGGCCGCCTCGGTGCTGGCCATGATGGGGGCGTTCGACCTGATCGGCACCATCGCCTCCGGCTGGCTGTCGGACCGCTACGACAACCGCAAGCTGCTGTTCTGGTATTACGGCCTGCGCGGCCTGTCGCTGCTGTGGCTGCCGTATTCGGACTTCACGCTGTACGGGCTGTCGCTGTTCGCCATGTTCTATGGCCTGGACTGGATTGCCACCGTGCCGCCTACCGTCAAGCTGGTGGGCGCCACTTTCGGCAAGGAGCGTGCGGGCATGGTGTTCGGCTGGGTGTTTGCCGGCCACCAGCTGGGCGCGGCCGTGGCGGCGTACGGCGCGGGCCGGGTGCGGACCTTGTGGTTCACCTACAATCCGGCGCTGTTCGCGGCGGGCGCGGCCTGCCTGGCGGCGGCGCTGCTGGTGCTGGCGATACGGCGGCAGCAGGCTGCCGCGGCTGCGGTACCGGTGAAGGCGGCCGCATAAAGCTGCGGGGTATCAGTTCGAGCCGGAGACCTGGTGCAGCGCTGCCTCGGCCTGGCGCACCGGGCTGTGCTTGGCGGCAGGGTAGCTGCGGTCGGCCATCAGGTTCTCCCAGAAATCGCGTTCCACGCGGTTGGCCGCCAGCTTGCCGTAGGGTTGGCCGTTGCTTTGCGCTACGGTTGCCTTCACCCAGGCTTCGTGCCGCGCCTTGACCAGCTGGTAGTCGTGTGCGGAAGCCATCATGTCGTCCACCCCCTGGCGCTGGGCGGTGGCGACGCGGAAGCAGGCGCGCCACTCGCGCAGGGCTTTTTCCACCAGGCGCACGCTCTCCAGCGTGGTGGAGCGGACGGGAAAGTTCGGCTGCGCGCAAGGCGATTTTTGCTGGGGATCGATTTCCGCGCCATGGGCGGCTTGGGCAAAAACCAGGAACAAGGCAGCGTACAGCTGTTTCATTGGGTTTCCCGCAGTAGTGAACTTGCACTTATTGTAACTTGCTCAAAGGGAAGTAGTATATATTTTTGTAACTTTTTTGCCACAGCGAATCTGCGTGGTGCTGTGGCTGTTTCGTCTCTATACTGTGGGAACAACAACAGTGGTGGAGACGCATACATGAGCCGGACCGGTCTTTTCGCGATAGTGTGCCTGCTGCAGCCTGTGCTGGCGGCGGCGCAAGCCGATTATCCGAACACGTCCGCCATGGGCAGCATGGCCGACCGCAAATCGGCCTGGTACCGCCAGTGCCTGAGCGTGCAGCATGTGCAGCCGCCCGCGCGCGAGCTGCCGCCGCCGGGTTCCCTGCACGGGCTGCGCGGCTGCGGCGCCGAAAATCTGTATTACGACACCCGCGCCCGCCCCGGCGCCTCGCCGGCCGACTGGGACAAGGTGCGCCACTGCGCTTACGCCGAGAGCGACGCCAGCGTGCTGATGATGCTGTATGCCAACGGCTATGGCGTGTCGCGCAATGACGGCCTGGCGGTCCGCTACGCCTGTTCGCTGGCGGCCGCGCCGGCCGAAATGGACGGCCGCGTGGCCCACCTGAACGAGCGCATGCAGCACCACGAAGCGCAGCCTTTCGACCAGTGCGACGACATCACCAGCGGTTTCATGGGCAGCCATTGCGCGGCCATCGAGGAAAGGCTGGGCAGCAAGGAGCGCAGCGGCAAGCTGGCGGCGCTGATGAAATCATGGCAGCCGGGACAGCAGGCCGCCGCCGCCAGGCTGCAGCAGGCGCTGGAGCAGTTCGCAGCGCGCCGCGCCGACCAGGAGACCGACATGAGCGGCACCCTGCGCGGCGCGCTGGCCATCGAGGCGCGCGCCGTGGAAATGGATCTGTTCGCGCACGATGTGCGGGACGCGGAACGGGGCAAGCTGCCGCGCTACTCCGAGCAGCAGTACCAGCAACTGGACAAGAAACTGAACCAGGTCTACCAGCGCCTGATGCAGCATCCGCAGCAGGAGGGCGCACCTGCCCTGGGGCATGGCACGGTGACGAAGGAGGGGGTGACGCTCACGCAGCGCGCCTGGCTGGCGTACCGCGACGCCTGGGTGGCGCTGGGCGCGGCGCGCTACCCGGGGGTGGCGCCGCACGCGTGGAAGGCGCTGCTGACGCAGCGCCGCATCGAACAGCTGGAAGAGTTCGAGTCCTGAGCGCCGCCTGGGCGGGGAGCGCTTATTTCAGGTACTTCGCCAGCCAGCCGTGCACTTCGTTGTAGAAGTAGCGGCTGTTTTCCCCTTTCAGCACCCAGTGGTTTTCGTCCGGGAACACCACCAGCTTGCTGGGCGTGTTCAGGCGCTGCTGCGCGGCAAAGTTCATCAGCGCGTTGTTGACCGGCACGCGGTAGTCCAGCTCGCCCACCGTGATCAGGATGGGGGTCTTGAAGCCGGTGCCCTTTTCGTGATTCCCGGCCTGCATGATCGGGCTCTGGTCGCGCCACACCGGCAAGTTGCCCCACACCGGGCCGCCGCTGTTGACTTCGCGGCCGTACACGCTGTCGCTGGTGCCCCATTGCATCACCAGGTCCATCTCGCCGGCGTGCGACACGATGGCCTTGTAGCGCGTGGTGGTGGCCTGCAGCCAGTTGGCCAGGTGGCCGCCGTAGCTGGCGCCGCCGGCGGCCAGCTTGCTGCCATCGATGAAGCTGTACTTCTTGATGGCCTCGTCCACCGCCTGGTTGATCTCGTCGCCCGGGCCTTTCAGCGGATCGAACTGGATCGAGCGGGCGAATTCCTCGCCGTAGCCGGTGGAGCCCTTGTAGTCGGTCAGCAGCACGATGTAGCCCGGCTTGGCCAGCAGGTGGTAGTTCCAGCGCAGCACGAACTGGTCGCGCCACATATTGGCGGCGCCGCCGTGGATCACGGCGAACAGCGGATACTTCTGGTTGGGGTCGAAGTTGGCCGGCTTGACGATCATGTTGTGGATCTGGCGGCCATCCGGCGTCTTGAACCAGAAGTGCTCGGGCGCCTGCCAGTCGATGCCGGCGGCTTTCTCCACGTTGAAGGAGGTCAGGCGCTTGGGGGCCTTGCCATGGAAGGCAAACACCTCCGGCGGATTGATGGCCGATTCCCACACGCCCACCAGCGCGGTGCCGCCCGCGTTCAGCGAGTTGATGCTGCCGGTTGGGGCCGACGCTTCCGCCTTCACTTCGCCGCCCGCGTAGCCGATCGAGTGCAGCTGCTCCAGGCCGGCGTGCTCGAAGGTGAAGTAGATGCGCTTGCCGTCCGCCGGCAGCGCGTAGCGCGACACCGAGCGGTCCAGCGCGGCGGTCAGGATTTTCGGCTGCGGGCTGGTCAGCGGCCACGCGAAGCTGGCCAGGCGGTCCAGGTCGTACACCTTGCCTTCGGTTTCGGCTTGGGTCAGGCACAGCAGGGTCTTGCCGTCCGGCGAGAACTTCAGGCTGCTGTAGCTGTGCTTGTCCGCCGTCAGCCGGGTCGCCTCGCCGCCGGTGGCCGGCAGCGAGAAGATCTGGGTGTAGGCCGAGGCGCGCGCCAGTTCGTCGCGGTTGGTCGAGGCGCTGAAGACGACGGCCTTGCCGTCCGGGGTCCAGATCGCGTCCAGCGACTGGCCTTCGTCGCCCTGGCCGCCGCCGAAGCCCGGCATGGCCGCCAGCTTGCTGCCGGACAGGATGTCTTTGGCCTTGGCGCCGATCTGCGCGTCCATCACGAACAGGCGCACCTGCTTGTCGTCCAGCCACTTGTCGAAGAAGCGCGGCGGGAAGGTTTCATAGGCGCGCGCGCTGTACTTGCGGTCCTTGCGTTCCTTGAAGGTTTTCTTGACCGATTCCTCGTCGGTATTGCCGGGAAACAGGTCGCTGACGAACAGGATCTGCTTGCCGTCCGGGCTGAACTTGGGCGAACGCGCGCCCAGCGTCAGGGTGGTCAGGCGCTGGGCCTCGCCGCCGCCGGCCACGTCGATGCGGTAGATCTGGCTGGCTTCGTCGCCGTCGCGCTTGGCCACGAAGATCAGCTGCTTGCTGTCCGGCGACCAGTTCAGGGCACCTTCGCCGCCCTTGGAAAAGGTCAGGCGGCGCGCGGTGCTGTCGTCGGTGAGGGACTTGATCCACAGGTCGGACCACTGCTCCTTGCTGTCGTAGGCGGTGTCGGTGACGGCGAACACGGCCCACTTGCCGTCCGGGCTGGGCATGGGCGCGCCGACGCGCTTCATCAGCCACACGTCTTCGTGGGTGATGGCGTGCTTGGCGGCGATGCCGGTGCTGGCAGTCGCCGCGGCGGCCGGCGCGGTAGCGTCGGCGGCGTGGGCGGTATGCGCCGCGCCGAAGCCGGCGGTGGCCAGCAGCAGGGCGGTCAGGGGATGGAGCAATCGGGTAGGGGTCATGTGCTAAGTCCGGCTGGTGGATCGAAGCAGTAGATGGTGGGCAAAACCTTGCCCCCTGTCAATCAGCCAATTGTTTCTCCAATGTATCCGTCCAGATCCGATCGGCGGCCGGCTCCGCCTTATTCCTGCAGCGTCCAGACGTATTGCATCTTCATCCAGAGTGCAGCCGGCTTGCCGTCGATGACTGCGGCACTGAATTTGCAAGAGGCAAGGCCGGCCATGGCCGCCAGGTCCAATGCAATATGGCCGCTTGAGCCGGCATTTCGGATGCCTGCCAATTTCCCGTTTTCATCGACGTAGAAGGCGATTGTCACGGTCCCGGTTTCTTCGCGCCGCAGCGAGTGCCGCGGCCAATCCGGCTTGGCGCATTCCTCGGGATTTTGAATTGCGATCATCTTGTCCGGCTTGTTTTTCTTGCCGGTGCCGGTCTCGGGCAGTGGCGGCATGGATGCCAGTGCTGCCAGGGTTTCGGCGTACACAGGGCGCATGGCTTGCAGCGGCGACATGGCGGCGGCCTGCTCATAAAGTTTGCGGGCCTGCCCTTGGTCCGCTGCGAAGGCGTAGGCAACCACCAGTGCCGAGACGGCATCGCTGGTCTTGCCCTGCATGGTGAGTGCCGTCGCCAGGTCGCCCCATAGCTGCGCGTGGATTGGTATCAGGGCGACCGACTCCCGCAGATAACGTTCCGCATCGTGCGGTCTGCCGGCGCTCAAGTAGGCTTGCGCCAGCGTGCGCCGTACGTCGGGCGAGAATTCATCTTTGGCACTGGCTGCTTCCAGCGTGGCGATCAGCGTATCGTCGGCGTTTCCGTGAGGTGGGTCGGATGGGCCAAGGGGCGCGCTGGCGCTGCCGGGTTTGGTAGCGGGCAATAGTGCCGTCTTTCGCAGCTCGGTGGTGAGCTGCAGGGTGGAGACCAGATTGCCTGAACGGGCTGCATCCATGACGGCCGAGATACAAACGTCGCGCGTACTGCATGCGGCTGCGTCAGCGTGAATGGCGCCAGCGGCGCCGATGGCCAGCAACAGCTGTGCAATTGAAACCTGGAATTTCATACGGACCTAAAAAAGAAAGTTAAGCCAGCTTGCGCTGGCGCTGAATGCTCATGAGGATGCCGGCGCCGACACCTAGCGTCATCAGCGCCGTGCCGCCGTAGCTGATGAAGGGCAGCGGCACGCCGACCACCGGGAAGATGCCGCTGACCATGCCGATGTTGATGAAGGCGTAGGTAAAGAAAATCATGGTGACGGCGCCGCCCAGCAGGCGCGCGAACAGCGTGGTGGCGCCGGCCGTGATGGCCAGCCCGCGCGCGATCAGCAGGAAGTACAGGGTCAGCAGCACCGCGATGCCGAGCAGGCCGAATTCCTCGGCGTACACGGAGAAGATGAAATCGGTCGTGCGCTCGGGCACAAAGCCGAGGTGTCCCTGGGTGCCTTGCAGCCAGCCTTTGCCGTCCACGCCGCCCGAACCGATGGCAATGCCGGCCTGCTTGATCTGGAAGCCCTTCCCCAGCGGGTCGGCTTCCGGATCGAGCAGGGTCAGCACGCGCTGGCGCTGGTATTCGTGCAGCATGGGCCAGGCGATGGGGATGCTGGCGGCGCCCGCCACGGCCAGCGCGGCCATGGCCTTCCACGACAGCCCCGCCAGCACGATCACGTAGCCGCCTGCCGCCAGCACCAACAGCGCGGTGCCAAGGTCGGGCTGCTTCATGATCAGGGCGGCTGGCACCAGCAGCAGCAAGGCCGCCACCGCGAAGGTCTTCCAGCGCTTCAGGCTGGCGTACTGGTGGAAGAACCAGGCCAGCATCAGCGGCATGGCGATCTTCATCATCTCGGACGGTTGCATGTCGAAGCCGATATGCAACCAGCGCCGCGAGCCTTTCTTGATCTCGCCCACCATGAACACCGCCAGCAGCAACAGCACGCCGGCCGCGTAGATCGGGGCGGCGTAGCGCATCAGCGTGGGCGGCGGCACGCTGGCCACCGCCCACATGATGCCCAGCGCGATCAGCACATTGCGCAGATGCAGCGCGAAGCGGCCCGGGAAGTCTGCGCCGGCCGAGTACATGGTCAGTACGCCGGTGGCCAGCAGCAACAGAATGCACAGCGTCAGCTGCGGGTCCAGCACGGCGAACAGCGCCTTGAGACGGCGCTGCATTACAGCATGCCTTGCGCGCCGTGCAGCACCTGCAGCCAGACCAGGCGCGCCGCCAGGGCCAGCAGCCCCACCAGCGCGATGGCCGCCAGGATCAGCAGGCGGCGGCGGAAACGGCGGTCTTCGTGTTGTTGCTGGCTCATGCTTGTTCTCTCGTGGAAAGATGCTATTTTAGCATTTCCAGAGCCTGGCAGCGGCCCCGCGCAAACCCTCAGGCAAACCTTTCGCGGTACTCGCTGGGCAGAACGCCCAGTTGTTTCGCGAACGCGCGGCGCAGCTTGTATTCGGTGCCGAAGCCGGACAGCCGCGCCACCTGCTTGATGCTGCAGCCGGCCGCTTCCAGCAGCCTGCACGCGGTTTCCATCCGCACGCGCGCCAGCAGCTGTGCTGGGGAAGTCCCGGTTTCTTCGCGCAGGCGGCGGTGCAGGCTGCGCGCCGACAGCGCCATCGCCTCCGCCATCCGCTCCACATCGATGTCATCCGCCGCGCGCGGCCGCAGCCACGCGGTCAGCCGCTGGGCCAGGCCGCCGCCGCTGGACTGCGCCAGCAGCTCCGCGCTGAACTGGCGCTGCCCGCCGGACCGCTTGTGGTACACCACCAGCCGCTTGGCGGCGCTGACGGCGGCGGCGCGTCCCAGGTCCTCCTCCACCAGGCTCAGGCAAAGGTCGATGCCGGCCGTGATGCCGGCCGACGTGTAGACCGGCCCGTCCTTGATGTAGATGGCGTCGTCCTGCACCTGCACTGCCGGGTATTCGCGGCGCAGGCTGTCCACA
The DNA here is from genome assembly GCF_001425045.1 of Massilia sp. Root351. GTDB lineage: Bacteria > Pseudomonadota > Gammaproteobacteria > Burkholderiales > Burkholderiaceae_D > Rugamonas. The sequence continues at coordinate 97,136 of NZ_LMDJ01000032.1, forward strand.
TCCTGCCAGTGCGTGACGGCGCGGCGGCCCGCCAGCAGGCCCGCTTCGGCCAGCAGGAAGGCGCCGGTGCAGACCGAGGCGCAGCGCCGCGCCACGCGCGCCGCCGCCGTTACCCAGTGCAGCAGCGCGGGCTCGGCCAGCGCCGCGCGCACGCCGCGCCCGCCGGAAACAAGTAGCGTGGCGCCTTGCATGGCGTCAGGCGAGGGCAGCGGCGAGGTCATGACAGCGACGCCGGAGCAGGACGCGACCGGTCCGCCATGCAGCGACAGCAGTTCGATGCGGTAGGCCGGCGGACGGCCGGCGTCGCGGCACTCGTCGTTGGCGGTGGAGAAGACCTGCACCGGGCCGGTGGCGTCCAGCAGCAGAAAGTCGGGGAAGACCAGGAGGCGTACCGTGGCCACAGCGGCAATCGCAGCAGTGTCTGGCAGTTTTTCAACGTTGAATGTCATGAATGCCAAGTCTAGCACGGCTACACTGGCTGGACATTCAATCCCTGGAGTAGTCATGCTGGAACTGAGACCGAGCTGCGAACACTGCAACAAAGACTTGCCGCCGGCGGCGCCGGACGCGCGCATTTGCAGCTACGAATGCACTTTCTGCGCCGCCTGCGTTGACGGCGTGCTGGCCAACGTCTGTCCCAATTGTGGCGGCGGCTTCGAGAAGCGGCCGGTGCGGCCAGCGCGCAACTGGAAGAACAACAACTACCTGGGCAACGATCCGGCGCGCACCGAGCCCAAGCATCGTCCGGTGGACGCGGCGGCGCATGCCCAGTTCGCGGCGCAGTTCAAGGCGCTGTCGCCGGAAGAGCGCTAAGCGCCGGCTTGGGCGCGGCGGCGCCGCACGAACGCCAGCGCAAGCAGGCCGGCGCCCGCGACGGCCGCTGTGCCTGGCCACGCGCGCCAACAGGTCCAGCCCGCCGTGCTTGGCGCTCAGGATTTCACGAAGGAAGCCCCATGCCTATGTCCGTGCCTGTATTCCGTCTGGCGGCATTCCTGCTGGCGGCGGCGTTCCTGCCGGCGGCGGCGCAGCCAAAGCCACAGCCTGCCTGCGAGGCGGAACCGCTCCCGGTCGTGGTGCTGACCGGCGGCCTGCACGCCACCCGTACGCGCGGCAACCGCTTCAATCCCAACTTTGAATCGATGACTTATCTGCTGGCTGACCTGAAGCCGCTGGCGCTGACGGTGGTCACGGACGGCTGCAGCGCCTGGGTCTGCAGCGGGCCTGCGGCGGCAGCCTGCGGCGCGAAGAACTGGACCGTCAGCCAGGGCGCGCGTTCGGCGGCGGGCAGCGTGGCAATGGAGGCGCCCAGCCCGCAGTTCGACGGCAGTTTCCATGTCGGCGCAACCACCGCATCGCCGCCGGCCGTGTCGCCCTGACCGCAGGTCCAGCGCCGCGGCTATTCCTTGGAGGCCGGGGTGATGGACTTGCTGATCTTGCCGGTTTCGTCCAGCATCTGGATTTCAGCCTTGCCGTCTGCGCTCACCAGCAGCAGCATGCGCACCCGGCCCTGCGCGTCCTTCAACTGCAGGGACGATCCCTTTTCCCCGGTGTTGCCCAGCCAGATGCGGTTGGTGCTCAGGCGGCCCTGCTCGGACAGTTTCCGCCAATACGCCTGGCGCTCGGTTGCGGGCAGCTTCTTCGCCTCCTCGCCAAAGCGGCGCACGTCTTCCATCGACGTCGTTTTGAAGTTGGGCACGTCGTTGATCTTGAGCGCCGTCATCTGATGGTTTGCACTGTCGTTGTTCAGCAGTTGTAGCGCCTGATCCTGGCGGAAGCGGTCGAAGGTTAGCGACAGGCCGGACGATACCTTGCCATCGGCGGCAATGCTGCCTTTCTGGATCAGACCGCCGTTTTCGGTGCCTTCCTCGTTAATGAACAGCATGCCCGCAAAGCTGTTGCGGTCGGGGCGGGCGCCTTCCTTGCCTTGTGTGAAGTCGCCGGGGAACTGCGCCATGTTCGAAATCACCATGCGCTTGGTGCCGTCCGGCTCGACGATGTTGATCCTGCCCACGGTGATTTCGTCAAAGTGCTCGTGCCGTGGCGGCTCTTTGGCGCCGGTCAGCATGCACACGGCGGCCAGCGTGCTGGCCATGGTGGTTGCACCTGCTAAAAACGTCCTGATTTGCGACACGTCACATCTCCTTTTTCAGTTATATGGCTTACTTCAATTCGTTTGCTATCACTGCACTGGTCCTGCGCATCCGCCATTCCAGCAATAAGGCCAGTACGCCGCAGAACGCGAACAGGCCGCCGAGGTACTGCAGCACCTTGTTGGCGGGCGAGCGCACATAGCGCACCCCCGCCAGTTCGAACTTGCGCCGTCCGTTCCCGGCGTCTTCGAAAAACACGCTGCCCCGGTCGCCCCAGAATTCCACGGTCATCAGCCGCACCCGGGACGCCTCGAACTCGGCCAGCTGCCGGGCATGCTCTTCGCGGCCGATGGTGTTGGCGGCCAGCTTCAGGTCCTGGATCTGCTTGAACTGGTCAAACACATTGTCTGACTCGTTCTTCAGGATCACGCCCCTGGAAACATATTTGTACTGGTTGTTGGCCGAGAAAATGCCGTCGTTGGCCGCCAGCATCAGCGCGAAGCCCAGTGCGCAGGCAGAGGCCGCGCCGAACAGCCACTTGCGGGCGTCGTGCACGCGCCGCGTCACGCTGCCCTCCAGAAACTGGCTAACCTCCGGGATATGGCGCAGCGAGGAGTGCAGCACCTTGCTGTCGATGCCGTTCAGGAACTCGGCGGGAGTCAGCTCCAGCGCTTTCACGACCGCGCTGAACATGTCCGCCGACGGCTGCGATTTGTCGTTTTCGAGTTTGGACAAGTAGGACTGCTCAATGCCGATCGCCGCCGACAGTTGCGGCTGCGTGAGGTTTTTGTCCGTTCTCAGTTGTTTGAGCCGCTCGCCGAAGTTCATTGATTCCTTACCTTTCTGGGAATGTTATGGGGCATATTCTTGGGGATTCGTGCATGAATTAGAAGATGAATATGCAGGAATATTGCAGAATATGTAATGAATAGGCAAAAATGTGTCGTCACTGCAATAAAGCTAGTAACCGGCAGTGACAATAAGTGAGATTGTTGGTCGCCTGGCGCCGGTAGTATCTGGCAACACCCAGCCGCCAGATCGCCTTTTCTGAAGGAAATTCCATGTCCGAACTAGCCGTCCGCCATGCTCAATACGGGTTGCTTACCCGTGCCGTTTTTGGCCAGATCGTTACCATCACGCTGCGTGACCGCAGTCCGGCCACCCGGCCTGCGCTGCTGGCGGCGGTGCGCGCGCTGGCGCACACGGCGCACGCCGCCGGCGGCAACGCCGGCCTGATCGCCGCCTTCGATCCGGGGCTGTGGGGCAGTTGGCACGACCGCCACATTCCGGTGGAACGGCGCGTACTGGACGCCTTCTCCAAGCTGGCCGACACCGGCGGCGATGTGCTGCTGTATGTGAAAGCGGACAGCGTGTCCGCCGCCGCGCAGCTGCTGGAGGGCGTGCGCGGCGCGCTCGACGCGCTGGCCGCGCAGATCGAGGTGCAGCCTGTGGGCAAGCGGCCGGACGGCAAAGTGATGGCGGGGCGCTACCTGGACGGCATCACCAACCCCAATGACCCGGTCAACCTGGCCTCCGACATCCTGACCGGCGGTGCTTTCCCCGGTGCCTGCTTCGGCTTTACGCAGAAATTCCTGTTCGACTGGGACAGCATCGGCGCCATGCGGCCAGACGCGCAAGACGCCATGCTGGGTCGTAATCCGGCCGGCGCCATCCTGCCGCAGCACGACGCCGATGCGCACATCCACCGGGTCCACATCAAGGACGCCAACGGCGACAACCGCAAGCTGCTGCGCCAGGCGCTGCCGTTCGGCACCGAGGACGGCAGCGCGGCGCGCGAGAAGGGCTTGATGTTTGTGGCCTTCTGCAACGAGCAGCCGCGCTTCGAAGCCATCCTCGGCCACATGATGGGCGACGTGCCGGGCCGCCCGGTGGACCGCCTGATGAGCGTGGTGCAGGGCGTGGCGGGCAGCTACTGGTACGTGCCCAATGCGCAGGAGCTGGACGTGCCGGCGGCCACTATCGACGACGTGCAGGAAGATCCGCATTGGCAGGTGCGCAGCGCCAACGGCTATATGTTCTACAACTCGCAGGATTATCTGCACCAGATGAGCGAAGGGCGCTACATTGGCGGCGATGCACCCGGCCCGCGCATGCTGGCCCTGCTGGGCCGCGCGTTCTCGCACTGGAGCGATGGCTGGCTGGAACGCACGCCGTTCCCGCGCCTGCCGCACCTGTCCACGCTGGCGCCGGCTGCGGACATGGGCAGATCTGTGATGGTGCGCAAGGGCCTGGCCAACCAGGCCACGCTGGGCGGCCTGTTGTCCGACCCGGCATCCGCGCTGGCGCGCGACAACAATCTGCTGCGCATCCATGCCGAGGAACTGGTGGTCGGCGTGCTGCCGGACTTCACGCTGGGCCGGGGCAAGGAAGTGATGCCCTACCTGAGCGAGGAGGAAACCATGGCGGGCTGGCTGGGCGGCCAGGTCAACGAATGGTCGGCCATGGGCCACATCGTACCGGGCTACCAGAAGCTGGTGACGCTGGGCGTGGCAGGGCTGATGCGCGAAATCGGCGCTGCCGCCGACACTGTCGCCGCCAGGCTGCGCCGGCAGCCGGACGACGCGGCCCTGCTGGCGCAGGCCGACTTCCATGCCTCCGCGCTGGCTTCGCTCAGCGGTGTGCAAGCCTACCTGGGCAACTGGGCGCGCGTCGCCGACGCCGCCGCGCCGGCGGGCGCGCAGGGCGACAACCTGCGCGAGGCGGCGCAGCGCCTGCGCCGCCTGCGCGAGGAAGCGCCGTCCAGTTTCCTCGACGGCGTGCAGCTGGTGTTCTCCTTCCACTGCTGCTTGCACCTGGTGGGCGAGCTGACCTCGTTCGGCCGCCTGGACCAGATCCTGGCGCCGCTGCTCGAGCGCGATAATATCGCCACCGAGCGCGCGCAGGAAATCATCGATTGCCTGTGGCTGAAGATAGGCGAGAACGCCTTCGTCAACCGCGGCGCCATCACCGACTACGTCACTTACGGCACCACGGCGGTATGCGGCACCGGCGGCAATTTCCCGCAGGGCGGCGGCATCAACCAGTGGGTGCAGCAGATCACGGTGGGCGGCTATGTCGCCAACGACGATCCGGTCCCGACCGGCGGGGCCAACGCCGTCACCATGCTATGCCTGAAGGCGGCACGCCGCATCCCGGTCAACGCGCCCACGCTGTCGCTGCGCGTGTACCGCGACATGCCGGCCGAATACCTGGACGAGGCGGCGCGCTGCGTATTGGCCGGCGGCGCCCATCCCATCCTGTACCAGGACGACCGCCTGTGCCAGGCCTTGCGGCAGTCCGGCGTGAACGGCAGCGTGTCGCTGAAATGGTCGCGCGACTACGCGGCCGACGGCTGCTACGAGCCGATGCTGGCAGGCGCCACCGCCTTCTCGTTCAACAACGTCACGCCCATGGCGGCGCTGGAGCAGACCTTGAACCAGGGCGCCACTTACGGCGCGGCCGGGCCGGTGTACCTGCGCGGCCTGAAGCAGACCTTCCGCTCGCCGCCTGCGGACCAGATCACCAGCTTCGTCATGCTGACCGATATCTTCCTGAAACAGCTGGAATGGCTGACGGTGCAAAGCTACAACGTGATCCTGCAGAACTTCGGCAACCTGGCCGCATATTGCCCCAGCCCGCTGCTGTCGACGCTGATCGAAGGCTGCGTGGACAGCGGCACGGATCTGACCAATGGCGGCGCCAAATTCAACATGATCGCGCCGCTGTGCGTGGGCGTGTCCAATACCATTGATTCGCTGTACGCCATCCGCGCCATGGTGTTCGACCCGGCCACCGCCGTCACCACCTTGCCGGAACTGGTGGACTGCCTGATCAACGACTGGGGCAGCACCATGATCGAGCCGTACCAGAGCGAGCTGCTGGGGCCGGCCGACGCCGGCGAGCGCGGGCGCCGCTACCAGGAGCTGCGCGAGATTGCGCTGGCGCTGCCGAAGTGGGGCGCGGGGAATGCCGAGGTGGATGAACTGGGGCAGTGGATGATCGAACGCATGGTGCACACTTGCGTCGACGTGATCCGCAACCCGCGCGCGCTGAAAGGCGCGCTGGATAACATCACGCAGAAATTCGGGCCGATCGAATTCGTGGTCACGCCCGGCATCGGCACCTTCGAAGGCTATGTCGGTGACGGCCTGGGCTGCGGTGCGTCGGCCGACGGCCGGCGCAACGGCATGCCGATCGCCTCCGACCTGTCACCCGCGCCCGCGCCGCAAGACCTGCCGCCGGCGCCCGCCTTCCGCAACATCTACCAGTCGCTCAGCAGCGTGGACTTCGACGCCGTCAACTTCGGCCTGTCGAACGCCTCGCCGGTGGACATGAACATCAAGGAAGACTTCCCGCTCGAGCAGCTGCGCCAGTTCGTGCGCGCCTACGCGCGCGGCGAAACCGGCTCCAACCTGATCACGCTGACCTGCGCCGACCTGGCCACCTACCAGGCGGCGGCGCTGGACCCGGAACGTTACGACCTGGTGCGGGTGCGCATGGGCGGCTGGACCGAGTTCTACGCCGCCATGTTCCCGGCCCACCAGGCGCAGCACCAGCGGCGCCAGTACTTCACGCCGGACTAGCGGGCGGTGGCGGCGCCGGCAGCAGTGGCGGCAATGGTGTCAGCGCTTGCCGTCCGGACCGGCCATGCCGCTGGCCGCACCGCTGGCGCGCGCCAGGCTTGAGCGCGCGCCGGCCACGGCCTGCAAGCGCTCCTGCAGGTAGGCGCTCAGGCGCGGATGCTGGCTGAAGGCGACGTTGAAGCGGATGTGGCGGTCCGGCGTGTCGTTCGCCGAGAAGGCGGCGCCGCGCATCAGCAGGATCTTGTTGCGGTAGGCGTCCTGCACCAGCAAGTCCACGTCCAGCCCTTCCGGCATGGTGCCCCACAAGAACAGGCCGGCGTCGCCGGGCTGCTCGAACAGCACGCCCGCCGCGCTCAGCTGGCGCGTGCTGGCGTTGCGCGCCGCCATGATCTTGCGCTGCAAGCGGTCCAGATGCTTGCGCAGGCCGCCGGCCCTGAGTACTTCCAGCAGCACGTATTCGTTCAGCGCCGGCGTCGTCATGATGGAATGGATCTTGGTGCGCATCAGCACCTTGAGCAAGCCCGGCGCGGCGGCCAGGTAGCCCATGCGCAGGGCAGGGCTGAGCGCCTTGCAGAAGCTGGAGTAGTAAATCACGCCGTCCAGCCCGGACAGGGACGCCAGCCGCGTGCTGTGGCCTTGCTGGAAATGGCCGTGCACGTCGTCCTCGGCGATCAGGAAACCGTATTGCTGCGCCAGTATCAGCAGCTTGTGCAGATTGGCCGCGCTGCTGCTCCACCCCGTAGGGTTGTGCAAGGCCGTCTGCACGAACAGCAGGCGCGGGCGGTGCTCGCGGCAGGCGGCCTCCAGCTCGTCCAGGTCCAGGCCATCCGGGCGGCGCTTGATCGGCACCAGCCGCATGCCGTCCTGGCGCAGCCGGCCGAACATCAGGAAGTAGCCAGGGTCCTCCACCAGCACGGTGTCGCCGGGCTGCAGAAAACTGCGGCAGATCAGGTCGATCGCATGGGTGCTGCCAAAGGTGGTGAGGATATGGCCGGCGTCGAAGGACGCGCCGATGCCACGCAACAGCAGCGCGATCTGCTCGCGCAGTTCCGGCAGCCCCTGGGGCGGACAGCGCGAGGCCATGCCTGCGGCGCTGCGTGACAAGGCCTTTTGCACGGTGGCGGCCGGCACCGCATCCTGCAGCCAGGTGGGCGGCAAGGCGCCGCTGCTGGCCAGCAGGATGCCGCTGCGCTGATCGTTCGATTGCTGCGCCAGCCAGACCGGCTCCTGCTCTTCGCCCGCTTCCAGCGCAACCTCGTCGGGAATCGACCTGGCGGCGTCGTTGGTGGAGCACACGAAGAAGCCCGCCGTGCCATGCGTATCGATCACGCCCGCCGCCACCAGCCTGTCGTACGCCGCCACCACGGTGTTGGTGCTCACTGCCAGCTGGGTGGCGAGCTGGCGTATCGATGGCAGCTTGGCGCCGCCGGGCAAGGCCCGGCTTTCGACCATATGGCGCAGCTTGGTCTCAATCTGCTTGGACAGGGCAATGGGCGAGGAACGGTCAATGGAGAACATGGCCAAAGTCTAGCGTAAAAACATCACGGCCAGCACCACCAGGGTTGCGCCCATGGTCAAATTGAACACGCGCTGCTTGCGCGGGTCTGTCAGCAGGCGGCGGATCGAGACGCCGAACAAGGCCCACATCGCATTGCATGGCATGCCCACCAAGGTGCCGACGGCGGCCACCAGCAGCGCGCCGGCGAATGGGTTGTGCCCCGCAGGCATGAACACCGACGCCACCGTAATGGCCTTGACCCAGCTCTTGGGATTCAGCGCCTGAAACGTCGCGGCCTGGGCAAACGACACCGCCTTCGGCGCCTGCGCGCCGCCCACCGCAGCCCCGCTCAGCTTCCAGGCCAGATACACCAGGTACAGCGATCCCGCCACGCGCAGCACCTGCTGCGCCAGCGGGTAGGCCACGAACACGCTGCCCAGCCCCGCGCACATCAGCATGGTCTGCGCGAACATGCCGGCCTGGATGCCCAGGATGGCCGGCAGCGCGCCGCGCCCGCCGAAGTTGGCGCCGGTGGCGGCCAGCATCACGTTGTTCGGCCCGGGCGTGGCCGACATGACCAGGCAATAGCTCATCAAGGGAAGGAGTTCGGTCATGGTGTGCAATCCGCAGCGTGGAGATGGCACAAGTCTAGAAGCGGGGTGGGGAAGGGACAAGGCACAAGGCCGAGGGCACAGAGGCATGCTGTATCAGTCGGTGGACAGTTACAGTTGCCACGGATGGAAAAAGGCGTTGGGCCGAGGGGGGAAGCCTTCAGGATACAGCTTAATTCGCCGCAGGCCCGTGTGTTCCCTAGCAAATCCTGTTGGCCGACAAATCCCAGCCACCTGCAGTGTTTCCACCCGCGCCGCCCATAATCTTCTGCTGAGTGTACTTCCACTTCACTTTCGAATACTTGATGCTGACGTGCTCCGTAAGAATGTTGCCGTCCATGACATTCGGTACGACCGCCCCGATCAAAACATTTTCGAGTTCGATCTCGACATACCTGACTCTTTCGCCTTGTCCGTCCGCGCGCATGAATTCGAACTTGGCTCTGGGGATCGTTTTCCCTGCCGAACAAGTCTGCAGCAGAATGGGCGTGTGCCAGGCATGTCGATGACGAATCGAGCGGCGCCACCACGATGGATTGTCCCGGTGTCCAAGGCTTCCGCTTGCTCATGCTGGACGACGATGAACGTAGTTCCATCAGTGTCGTAACGCCAGAAAGGCGGGTTTTTCCGCTTGATTACCGGGACGTGGTCACGCGTGGTTTTTCGACCTTGGGGGCCAAGGCTGAATGGCGCATGGCGAAGGTGGACGGAAAACTGATGCCAGTCGCGGTCATCGTGCGAGTCCACAGTCTCGACCAGAGTGATTTGGAGTATCCGAAACGCGTATCGTTCCTGGCCGTCGCGAAAATATCCCCCGATGGTGCCTGCGTCACCCGGGCTGTTGAGGTCCTCGGACCGGAGGCGTATGAGCAAGCCAGACGATTCGCCAACGACCGGCACCTGGAGTGCCTGCGAACCGACTTGAAGTCAAAACCACAAATGAAAGGATGACGTATGCCTCAGCCATCAGCCGCATGCAAACGTGCTCTAGCCGACGCTACCGCCCTCTGCTCGAAACGCAGCCGCATAGCCGACCGATTGATGGGCGACGCAGCCCATCAGAAAAGGAAAAGCGACCATAACGACGGCAACGCGTTCGATCTGACCCATGATCCGGAAAACGGCGTGGATTGCCACTTTTTCTCCAAGCTCGTGCTTCTGGATTTCAGGGTGAGCTACGTGATCTGGAACAGGCGGATCTACAATGCCGACAAGGCAGGCAAGGGCTGGCGACCGTACAGGGGTAAGAACGGGCATACGCATCATATGCACGTCTCGGTTAAGGCGGCGCTGCGCGATATCGCATTGCCTTGGCCGTGGGCTTCACTGGAGTCATAAGTCAGGAAGCTGCACATTCCCCAGTTGAGCAGTTCCGAGCAGTTCCTTATAGGGACGCAAAAAAGGCTTACGCGCCGGAGCGGGTAAGCCTTCGTTGGTACTGCGTATTCGTGGTAGGCCGTGCGGGATTCGAACCTGCGACCAACGGATTAAAAGTCCGCTGCTCTACCAGCTGAGCTAACGACCCGAAAGAGGCCGTATTATATACAGGTCGCTGCGGGCTTGCAAAGGTTTTTGCGCGCTTTTTTCTTCAGGCCAGCGCCGAGGTCACTTTCAGCACCTCTTCAGCGCTGGTGACGCCCTCGGCGATCTTGTAGGCGCCGGCGATGCGCAGCGGCTTCATGCCGTCGGCGATGCTCTGGCGGCGCAGCGCGGCGATGTCGGTCTCCTCCTGTACCTGCTGGCTGAACGCCTCCGTCACCGTCAGCAGCTCGTAGATGCCGGTGCGGCCCCGGTAGCCGGTCTGGCGGCACTCGGGGCAGCCCAGCGGGCGGTACACGCGCTCCGGCTTGGGCAGGTCCCAGGCGCCGCCTATGCCTTGCCACACGTCGTCGGCGATCTGGCCGTCCGGCGATTTGCAGTCCGGGCACAGCGTGCGCACCAGGCGCTGCGCCATGATGCCGATCAGCGTCGCTTCCAGCAGGTAGTGCGGCACGCCCAGCTCCAGCAGGCGCATCACGGCCGACGGCGCGTCGTTGGTGTGCAAGGTGGACAGCACCAGGTGGCCGGTCAGCGCGGCCTGGATCGCCATTTCGGCGGTGGCCAGGTCGCGGATCTCGCCCACCATGATGATGTCCGGGTCCTGCCGCATCAGCGCGCGCACGCCGTCGGCGAAGGACAGGTCGATGCCCGGTTGCACCTGCATCTGGTTGAAGGCCGGCTCCACCATCTCGATCGGGTCCTCCACCGTGCACACGTTGACTTCCGAGGTGGCCAGCGCCTTGAGCGTGGTGTACAGGGTGGTGGTCTTGCCCGAGCCGGTGGGGCCGGTGACCAGGATGATGCCGTGCGGACGCTTGGTGAGCGCGTCCCAGCGCGCCGCGTCGTCTTCCGGGAACCCCAGTTCGGGCAGGGTCTTGACCACCACTTCCGGGTCGAAGATGCGCATCACCAGCTTTTCGCCGAAGGCGGTGGGCAGGGTCGACAGGCGCAGTTCGATCTCCTGGCCGCCGGCGGTGCGGGTCTTGATGCGGCCGTCCTGCGGGCGGCGCTTCTCGATCACGTCCATGCGGCCCAGCAGCTTGATGCGCGCGGTCATGGCGATCATCACCACGGCCGGCACCTGGTACACCTGGTGCAGCACGCCGTCGATGCGGAAGCGTATCGTGCCCAGGTCGCGTTTGGGCTCCAGATGGATGTCCGAGGCGCGCTGCTCGAAGGCGTACTGCCACAGCCAGTCGACGATGTTGATCACGTGCTGGTCGTTGGCGTCCACCTGGCGGTTGCTCTTGCCCAGCTCCACCAGCTGCTCGAAGTTGTTGCGCAGCGCCAGGTCCTGGCCGTTGGACTTGTTGGCCTTCTTGATGGACTTGGCCAGCGCGAAGAACTGCGAGGTGTACTGCGCGATGTCGAGCGGATTGGAGATTACCCGGCGCACCACGCGGCGCGAAATCTTGGCGATTTCCGCTTCCCATTCGTGCGCGAACGGGTCGGCGGTGGCCACCACCAGCGTGTCCATGCTCATTTCCACCGGCAGGATGTTGAAGCGCGACGCGTAGTTGGCGGACATCACGTCGGCCACCTTGGTAAAGTCGATTTTCAGCGGGTCGATGCGGTAGAAGGGCAGCTTGGCGTGGCCGGCCAGCCATTCGGTCAGCATGTCCAGCGTGAGCAGGCGGTGCGGCGGCTGGGCCGACAGCAGCTTGCAGTGGGCCACCGCACACAGCGGGTGCATGGCGCCGACCGTGTTCTTGAGGATGCCCTGGGCCTGGGCGTAGGCGGCCTTGACGTTGGCCTTCTCGACCAGGCCATCGGCCAGCAGCCAGGTGAAGATTTGTTGCAGGTCTAGTGCTTTCATCTGGCTGAGGTCCCGGTTTTATTTCTGCAGCGCTTGCTGGATGCCCTTGACCCAGGACTTGGCCGGCAGCTTGGTGTCGGCCACGATCTGCGCGGCGCGCACCTTCAGCGCTTCCAGGTCCATCGGGCGGGCCTGCTTGAAGGCGACCGCCACCACGTTGCCGTCGTGTACCTGCGGCAGGCACACCACCTGGCCGAAGGCAAACTTCATCGCCTTGATATTCTTGGCATAGCTTGGATGGTCGCCGAACAAGTTGACGGTCATGATGCCATGGTCCGCCAGGCAGGCATTGCAGGCCTGGTAGAACTGCGGCGTGTCCAGCACCGGGCCGCGCGCGGTGGCGTCGTACAGGTCCACCTGCAGCGCGTCGAGCGCGCCGTGGTTGGCCTTGTCGTTGACGAAGTCCAGCGCATCCATTTCCAGCACGTGCAGGCGCTCGTCGTTGGCCGGCAGCTTGAACATCGACGCGCAGATCGCCATCACCGACGGGTTCAGCTCGATCGCGGTGATGTCCGCCTGCGGAAACTGTTTATAGCAAAACTTGGTCAGCGCCGCCGTGCCCAGGCCCAGCTGGGCGATGCGCCGCGGCTGTTCGATCCACAGCATCCACGCCATCATCTGCTGAGCGTACTCCAGTTCCGGCCAGTCCGGCTTGCGGATGCGCATGGCGCCCTGCACCCACTCGGTGCCGAAGTGCAGATAGCGCACGCCATCCTGTTCCGACAGGGTGACCGGCGCGTATTTCACCTTGCGCGGCGCTTTCGGCGCGGCCGCCGCGGTGGCGGGGCGCGAGGATTCTACTTGTTCGATGGATTTGCGTTTGATCAGCATGAGAGGGCCAGCCTGGAGATGAAGGTCTATTATCCCGCGCCTGCTTACCGCAAGGCAAGGCGCAATGAAAAAAGCCGGTCGGCGACCGGCTTGCTGTGGCGTAAGTTACGAATCAGTTCTGCATCGGCTCGACCGATACGCGCAGGCGCACGCGCTGGCCGGGGTCGAAGGACATGATGCTGGTGTAGTTGCGGCCGCGGTAGTCGTACGTCACTTCGTAGCCGTTGGTGCGCGACTCCCAGTGGTCCACGGTGCGGCACTGTTTCACCGCCTGTTCGCTGACCGCGCCCGGCTGGGCGTTCTGGTTGTCGACGCGGTCGCCCACCACGGCGCCGGCGATGGCGCCGGCCGCCGTGGCCGCCGTGCGGCCGTGGCCGCCGCCGATCTGGCTGCCCAGCAGCGCGCCGGCGATGCCGCCGACGATCGAGCCGCCCGCGCTGCGCTGAGCCGGCTGCTGCACCTGCACATACTCGGTGCGGCATTCCTGGCGCGGCACGTTGACCTGCTCAACCTGCGGCTGCACGCGCACCACGCGGCCGAAATCTTCAAATTCCGTCGCTTGCGCGAACGGCAGCGCGCCCAGGCACAGGGCCGACAGCAACAGTTTGGATGGCATGTTCATTTGATACCTCTTGTTTGTGTTGGATAGTCCGGGTATGCAATCCACAGGGGAGGGATGGCTGATGCTATGGTAATCCTGCCGCTGCGCGGAAAACAGTGCTCATGGCAACAATTTGTAACAGCGCCGATTCCCGTGGAATACTGACGAAATGTTCTATTTCTTACAAAACTTGCGTTAGACGTCACTTACGTGTTGATTCGCAGGATACAACACGTTACCCTAACAACCGTATGGGATCAGATTGACATAGAGAAACGCGACTCGCCGCCGGCGCAATGACCCGCCCGTGGCCTCCATGTATAGGTAACCACTATAGCGAAAAGCAAACCGTACATTAACAGGTCGATTTGAGGGAAAAATGAGTTTGTTGATAACTGTGCCGCCCAACCTTGTCCAGTCCATTCGTGCATTTCGTGTCACCGATCTGCAAGACGAGGCAGCCCGCCTGGGGCAGCACTTTTTATACGCGCATTGCAATGCCGGCCTGACCAAGCAGCAAGTGCTGGGCATCATCGCGGAGTCATTCCTTTTCCCTAAGCCTTGCGGCAAGAACTTCGAGGCGCTGCGCGTCACCTTGACCGACACCATGGCCAAGGCCGGCGAGCAGACCGGTTTCCTGATCGTGCTGGAACAGCTGCCCAACACCCAGAAATTCGACCGCGAGGCGCGCGAGTGCCTGCTGGACGTGTTCCGCGACGCGGCCGACTTCTGGGCCGAGAAGAAAGTGCCGTTCCGCGTCTTCTATTCCTTCGAATAAGGCCGCGCCAAACCCGGTTTGGAAGGCCCGGCCCGCCACGCAGGTATAATAGCGGGCTATGAAAAACATCGTCATCCTCATTTCTGGACGCGGCAGCAATATGGAAGCCGTGGTCCGCGCCGCGCAAGCCGAGCAATGGCCGGCCCGCATCGCGGCTGTCATCAGCAACCGTCCCGACGCGCTCGGCCTGGCTTTCGCCGACGAGCACGGCATTCCGACCGCCGTCGTCGCCAACAAGGAATACCCTAGCCGCGAGGCCTTCGACGCCGCGCTGCAGGAAGTCATTGACGGCTTCAAGCCGGACCTGGTGGTGCTGGCCGGCTTCATGCGCATCCTGACCCCGGCGTTCACCGCCCATTACGCCGGCCGCATGCTGAACATCCATCCCTCGCTGCTGCCGCTGTTCCCCGGCTTGCACACGCATGAGCAGGCGCTCGCGTCCGGCATGCAGGAACACGGTGCGACGGTGCATTTCGTTACCGCCGAACTCGATCACGGTCCCATGGTGGACCAGGCCGCCGTGCCTGTGCTGCCGGGCGATACGCCCGCCACGCTGGCGGCGCGCGTGCTGGTGCAGGAGCATGAACTCTATCCACGCGCCATCCGCTGGTTTGTTGAAGACCGGCTGACGATCGAAGACGGCAAGGTCATCGTTGACCATAACAAGTAATTAACCAAGGAATTCCATGAGATTGCCACCAGCGATACTCGCCAGCACCGAAGAAGTGCTGCGCGAGATTTTGCGCTTTACCGCCCCCGCCGACAGCACCCTGTCGCGCTACTTCAAAGACCATCCCCGCCTTGGCGGCCGCGAACGCGGCGCCATCGCCGAGGGCGTGTACGCCGTGCTGCGCAACCGCGCCTTCTTCACCGACCAGTCGGAAGCGGGCAGCGGCGCCACCATGCGCCGTTTGACCCTGCTGGGCCTGGCCGACGCCGTGGGCGCCGACTCGCTGGGCGGCGTCACGCCGGAAGAGCTGGAGTGGATCGAGCGCGTGATGCAGATCGACCGCAAGCTGATGCACAAATCGATGCGCTCGAACATGCCGAAATGGCTGTTCGAGAAGCTGGTGGCCCAGTTCGGCGAGGACGAGGCGCTGCTGCTGGCCGACGCGCTGAACACCCCGGCGCCGCTGGACCTGCGCGTCAACACCATGAAGTCCGGCCGCGATGAAGTGATCGCCGAACTGGCGCAAGCGCCGATCGCCGCCGATCCGACCCCGTACGCGCCGCTGGGCCTGCGCGTGCACAAGAAGCCGCAGTTGCAGAACCTGCCGCTGTTCAAGAGCGGCGCCATCGAGGTGCAGGACGAGGGCAGCCAGGTGCTGGCCCAGATCCTGGGCGCCAAGCGCGGCGAGATGGTGGTGGACTTCTGCGCCGGCGCCGGTGGCAAGACGCTGGCGCTGGGCGCGCTGATGCGCAACACCGGCCGCCTGTACGCGTTCGACGTGTCCGAGAAGCGCCTGGCCAAGCTGAAGCCGCGCCTGGCACGCTCCGGCCTGTCCAATGTGCACCCGGTGCAGATCGCGCACGAGCGCGACGCCAAGATCAAGCGCCTGGCCGGCAAGATCGACCGCGTGCTGGTCGACGCGCCATGCTCGGGCATGGGCACGCTGCGCCGCAATCCGGACGTCAAATGGCGCCAGGCGGAAAGCGCCATCGGTGAAATGCACGACAAGCAAGTGGCCATCCTGGCCGGCGCCGCGCGCCTGGTCAAAGGCGGCGGCCGCCTGGTGTATGCCACCTGCTCTTTCCTGAACGAAGAAAACGACGACGTGGCGGCCGATTTCCTGGCCAAGCATCCTGATTTCGAACTGGTGCCGATGAGCAAAGTGCTGGCCGAGCAGAAGATCGCGCTGGAGATGGGCGACTACCTGAAGCTGCTGCCGCACAAGCACCAGACCGACGGCTTCTTCGCCGCCGTGTTCGAGCGCAAGCCGATGCCGAAGAAGGAAAAACCGGCGCCGGACGCCGACGAGGCCGGCGACCGGGACAGCGCAGGCTAAGTAACTAAGTGATAATAGGGCCGGCCGCTGAGCTGGCCCTTTTTCCATCTACCCGCGAGAACGATGAAGCAAGAACCCCTGAAGAACCTGATTACCGATTTACTGACCGACCTGCGCGATCCCGGCCTGATGTGGCAGCTGGGCGCGCTGGTGCTGGCCATCGTGCTGGGCTATGTGCTGTCCGGGCTGCTGCGCAAGCGCGTCACGGCGCATGAGCCGGCCACCGGCATGGCGCGCTTCGGCATGGAGAGCTTCAGCCGCGTGATCGGCCCGCTGGCCATCGCGTGCCTGATCTTCATCGCCCAGGTGGTGCTGGTGCGCTACCAGAAAGTGCACCTGCTGAAGGTGGCGCTGCCGATCTTCGGCTCGCTGGCGGCGATCCGCTTCGTTTTCTTCCTGCTGCGCCGCGTGTTCGCGCGCCGCGGCGGCGAGATCGGCGCCACCATGCTGACCTTCGAAAAGATTTTCCAGCTGCTGGTATGGGCCTGCGTGGCCATGTATATCACCGGCTGGTGGGACGATGTGTTCTTCTACCTCGACCATACGGTACTGCCGCTGGGCAAGAACAAGGTATCGGTGGCCGACATCCTGCAGGCGGCCATTTCGGTGGTGGTGCTGCTGATGCTGGCGCTGTGGGCCGGCGCGGCGCTGGAGGAGCGTCTGATGGGCTTGCAGACCGTGCACTCCAGCCTGCGCGTGGTGCTGGCGCGCTTCGGCCGCGCGCTGCTGATCGTGGTGGCGGTGCTGGGCAGCCTGTCCATGGTCGGCATCGACCTGACCGTGCTGTCGGTGTTCGGCGGCGCGCTGGGCGTGGGCCTGGGCCTGGGCTTGCAGAAGATCGCCAGCAACTACGTGTCCGGTTTCATCATCCTGCTGGACCGCAGCCTGACCATAGGCGACATGATCACGGTGGACAAGTACACCGGCCGCGTGACGCAGATCAACACCCGTTACACGGTGCTGCAGGGCCTGGACGGGGTGGAATCCATCGTGCCGAACGAAATGCTGGTGTCGGGCGCCGTGCAGAATTCCTCCCTGTCGAACAAAAACTTGTGGCTGAGCACCAAAGTGTCGGTCGCATACGACACCGACGTGGACCAGGCGCTGGGCTTGCTGGAGCAGGCGGCGCTGTCGATCGAGCGCGTGGTGAAGGACAAGCCGCCGTCGGCCACGCTGGTCAATTTCGGCGCCGACGGGCTCGACCTGCAGGTGGGCTGGTGGATAGCGGACCCGGAAAACGGCCGTGGCGGAGTGACGTCGGACGTCAACCGGGCGATCTGGAAAGCCTTGCAAGAACACAAAATTTCGGTGCCATTCCCGCAACGGGAGATGCGCATCATTGGTCCAGTACCGTTACCAGAAGATACAGAAACGCCTAAAAAATAGTCAGGCACAGCTGGCTGGCCGCTCAATCGGGGGGTGTTTCAGCGTACAATGACGCACAACAATAGATATTCCGGCGGGCTACAAAAGCCGCGCCGGCGCATGGGACACCCTCTCTGGAGTAGTAATGACTTTTAGTTTGCAAGCAGTTCTCGAATTTCTCAGCAACGGCATCACCGGCGCATCGGGCTGGCAAGTATTCGCCTTCACCATGATCGTCACCCATATCACCATCGCCAGCGTCACCATCTATCTGCACCGCCACCAGGCGCACCGCGCGCTGGAGCTGCACGCCATCCCGAGCCACTTCTTCCGCTTCTGGCTGTGGCTGACCACCGGCCAGGTGACCAAGGAATGGGCCGCGATCCACCGCAAGCACCACGCCAAGTGCGATACCGAGGAAGATCCGCACAGCCCGGTCACCCGTGGCATCAAAAAAGTATTCTGGGAAGGCGCCGAGCTGTACCGCGCGGAATCCAAGAACATGGAGACCATGGAGAAGTACGGCCACGGCACGCCGACCGACTGGATCGAACGCAACCTGTACACCAAATACAGCTGGATGGGCGTGGTCCTGATGGCCGTAATTAACCTGGCACTGTTCGGCGTGATTGGCGCCACCGTGTGGGCCGTGCAGATGATGTGGATTCCAGTGACCGCCGCCGGTATTATCAACGGCATCGGCCACTATTGGGGCTACCGTAACTACGACTGCGCCGACGCCGCCACCAACATTATTCCATTCGGTATTATTATCGGCGGCGAGGAACTGCATAATAATCACCACACTTTCGCCACCTCGGCCAAGCTGTCGTCGAAATGGTATGAGTTCGATATCGGCTGGTTCTATATCCGCACACTGGAAACTTTTGGCTTGGCCAAGGTAAAGAAAGTGGCGCCGGCGCCGAAATTCCAGCACGGCAAAGCGGAAGCGGACCTGGAAACGCTGCAATCGGTAATCGCCAACCGTTACGACGTGATGGCGAAATACGCCAAGTCCATGAAAAGCGCCTGGAAAGAAGAGCTGGAGCATTTGAAAGACAAAGCCAAGCTGGAAGCGCGATTCCTGAAATCGTCGCGTAAATTCCTGACGCGCGAGCCGGGCAAACTGGAAGCGCCGCAAAAGCAGCAATTGGTGGAATTGTTCGAGCACAGCAAAGCGCTGGAAACCATGCACAATATGCGCGTGGAATTGGGCGTGATCTGGGAACGCTCGCACTTCACCCGTGACCAATTACTGCACAAGCTGCAAGACTGGTGCAACCGCGCGGAAGCATCCGGCATTAAATCCCTGCAGGACTTCTCGCTCCGACTGCGCAGCTACGCATAATCCCGCTGCACTGCACCAAGACGGCCCGCTGGGGCCGTTTTTTTTCGTCCGCAGTTTGTGCCCGCCCTGAGCGTGCGCTTGACTCATGCCAACTCTTGGCGCGTTCGTGCTTGAAACAGGCTTGCACCGCTTGCCACGCAGCACGGATCTGATAGTATGGGTTGGTTGCTTTTTTTGAAACTGGAGGAAAATCCATGAAGAGTAAGATCCTGGGCAAGCTGTTTCTCATATTGGCCGGTATCGTGGTGCTGTTTGTGCTCACGCCATTTGCCATTGTCCCTGCCGGACACCGCGGGGTATTGACGACCTTTGGCAAGCCCTCCAGCGAAGTATTCGGCGAGGGTATTCATTTCCGCTGGCCGCTGGCGCAGAAAATGCACTTGGTGGGTGTGGCGATTGAAAAAGGAGAAGGCGAGGGCGACGCCGCTTCCAAGGATTTGCAGACGGTGCGAACCAAGGTTGTGATTAATTACCACGTGCGTCCCGATGCAGCGGTTACGGTTTATCGCGACCTGGGTAATCAGCCCGGCGAGCGCATTATCGTGCCGGCTGTGCATGAAGCGGTAAAAGCCGTCACCGCCCGTTATACCGCCGAGGAATTGATTTCAAAACGCGCCATCGTGCGCAACGATATTGTCGATGCTTTGCGGGAAAGGATGGCGCGGCACGGTTTGGTGATCGACGAATTCTCCATCGTCAGCTTTAACTTCAGTAAAACCTTTGACGAGGCAATTGAAGCCAAGACCACGGCCGAACAATTGAAGATGAAAGCGGAAAGGGATTTACAGCGGATAGAAGTGGAAGCGCAGCAGAAAATCGCGCGCGCCAGGGCGGAAGCGGAATCGCTTTCGCTGCAGCGCCAGCAAGTCACGCCCGAGTTATTGCGCTTGCGCGAAACTGAAAACCAGGCCAAGGCCATCGAGAAATGGGACGGGAAATTGCCTGCCACGATGGCGGGCGGGGCGGTGCCATTTATCAGCCTGCCGGCGAAGCAATAGCCCGGCAATAAAAAAAGCCGCTCAGTGAGCGGCCTTTTATTTGAAACAAGGATCGATTACTTGATCTTGGTTTCTTTGTACAGAACGTGCTTGCGTGCCTTAGGATCGAACTTCATGATCTCCATTTTGGTAGGCATGGTGCGCTTGTTCTTGTCGGTGGTGTAGAAGTGACCGGTACCTGCGGTCGATTCCAGCTTGATTTTGTCGCGGCCAGTTTTTGCCATGATAGTGACTCCCTATTAGACTTTTTCGCCGCGGGCACGCATGTCGGCCAGGACGGCGTCGATGCCGACCTTGTCGATTACGCGCAGACCGGCGTTGGACAGACGCAGGGAGACCCAGCGATTTTCAGATTCAACAAAGATACGGCGGTTCTGCAGGTTAGGCAGGAAACGACGTTTAGTTTTGTTGTTTGCATGGGAAACATTGTTGCCGACCATCGGCTTCTTCCCAGTGACTTGGCAAACACGTGCCATGGCGCACTCCTTGAATAGATTCCACAATTGGAAAAAACAAGAGTATATAGAAAAAACTGAGCTTTTTCAACGACTTGCGAAAAACAATTGTGTCTCCTTTGCGTGGGAAAATTTAACAATTGTAAAATCCACCGCCAAACCCTTGTTTTTCATAGGTAAACTGCCAGGGCAGGCTGTGGTTTTCAGAGCTGGCCGTGCTCGGCGAAGGAGTGTACCTGGTGGCCGGCAACGACGAAATGGTCGAGGATGCGCACGTCCACCAGCGCCAGGGCTTGCACCAGCGCCCGCGTCAGCACCAGGTCCGACTCGCTCGGTTCCGGCGTGCCGGACGGGTGGTTATGCGCCAGCATCACGCTGGCGGCGTTGCGCGCCAGCGCCTCCCGCACCACCTCGCGCGGATAGACGCTGGTGTGCGACAGGGTGCCGCGAAACAGTTCGCGCGCGTCGATCAGGCGGTTTTTCACGTCCAGGAACAGCACGTGGAAGGATTCGTAGGGCTGGGAGCCGAGCGCCAGGCGCAGGTATTGTTTGACGGCGGCGGGCGAACTGAGGGTTTGCCCGGCCTGCAGCTGCTCGCCGACCGCGCGCCGCGCCAGCTCCATCACCGCCTGCAACTGGGCGAACTTGGCGCTGCCCAGGCCGGGGATGGCGGAAAAGTCGTGCAACGTGGCGGCAAACAGCGCCTGCAGCGAACCGAAGTGGACCACCATGTCGCGGGCCAGCTCGACCGCGTTCTTGCCGCGCACGCCTACCCGCAGGAACACCGCCAGCAGCTCGGCGTCGGACAGGGCGGTGGCGCCCTCGCGTATCAGGCGCTCGCGCGGGCGCTGCTGCTCCGGCCAATCGGCAATTCCCATGCTGGACCTCGCTATGCCGGGAACACCCCGGCCTGGTCCAGTATTGTGGTCGGATAACGGGCAGCGGCGTTTGTGCCCGCGCAAGCGGGGGCCAAGTATTGGGCTTGCGGCCGGTTCAGCGCGCCAGCGCGAAGGCGCCGGCCGCCACCAGCACCATGCCCAGCATGCGGGTGGCTGTCATGGCTTCGCCCAGCACCGCGTAGCCGATCAGCAGCACGGTGGCCATGGTAATGGCCGTCATCAGCGGATAGGCCAGCGTCATGGGCAGCTTTTGCAGCGTGATGGTGTAGCAGACGAAGCCCAGCCCATACACCGTGCAGGCGGCGCCCAGGTAGGCCAGGCGCTGGATGCCCCAGCCTTCACCGGCCCCGTGCGACAGTTTGATGAGGAAGGTGGCGCCGGCGCTGGCCAGCGAAGCCAGGGCGCACCAGAAATAGCCGTTCAGGACTGTGTTCATATATAAAGAATAAGAAACCGCGAATCCGGCAGAATATCACGCGGCGCGGCGCAGCTTGTCCGGCGCGGCGCGGCCGCGCTCCAGCCAGGGCTGGCAGGCGGCGACGGCAAACGGAATCAGCAGCGGATACAGGTTCCAGATGGCGCGCCCGTCCACCCGTACCGACAGCGCGGCATACAGCGGCGGCAGGGCCATGAGCAGCAGCAGGCGCTTGAACGGCTGCAGCTGCGGCGGCGCCCGGTGCATGCCCAGCAGGGCCAGCGGCAGCACCAGGCCGGCCGCCAGCGCGAGCGACGCCAGCGAGCGCACGTCGCGCAGCGCCTCGGCCACGCGCGCCATGCTGGGCACCCAGGTATAGCTGGGCAGGCCGCCGATGATCCACCAGCGCACGGCCAGCATCCAGGCCAGCGCCGCCGCCAGTGACAGCAGGCCGGCGCGCCAGCCGATCTGGCGCGCCACGAGCAGCCAGAACAGCAGCACGATGTTCTCTTCGCGCACACCGGTGGCTAGCACGCCGGCCAGCGCCGCCAGCCAGGGCTGGCCGGACACCAGGGCCAGCACGAAGGCGGCGCGCGCGCATACCGAGCCGGGATCGACCAGCAGGTAGGGGGCGTACCAGAAGGTGGGCACGGAGCAGACCAGCAGCAGGCCGGCGGCGATGGCGCCGTTGCGCCCCAGGCCCAGGCGCCAGACGCTCAGTGCCGTCATGCAGGCGGCGGCCGACACCAGCAGCCAGTTCAGCAGCGCGAAATTGTTGCGCACATCGCCCGGGAGGGCGGCGGCGGCGGCCGGCACCAGCAGGCGGTAGGGGAAGGGCGCCACCAGTTCGCTGGCCGGGAGCTCGCCGCGCAGGTGGCGCGCGGTATTAAAATAGTGCAGCGAATCTTCCACGGTGCCGCCCCAGCGCCACCACATGACAGCGAGGGCCAGCAAGGCAAAGCCGGCGGCGCCCAGCAGCAGGGGGGGCCACGGCAGGCGGCCGGCCGGTTGCCGATACGGATAGGGGGCGGGCAAGAGTAAATTCATCATAGCGGCGCATTTTATGCGATCGCGGCCACAAGTGGCGGATTTGTCAACATGCGCTGCCGGCTGCGGAGTGGCTTACAATAGCGTTTTCAAGTTTTCTGCCTATCATGTCCAACGCACAACCCCCAGTCGTCACCGCTTCGGCCTACCTCACGCTGCATTATCGCCTCGCCACCGTGGACGGCGCCGATATCGTCACCACGTTCAACGGCACTCCCGCCACGCTGATGCTGGGCCAGGGCCAGCTGGCGCCGGTGCTGGAACAGCTGCTGCTGGGCCTGCCGGAAGGCACGCACAAGACCTTCGACCTGGAACCGGGCGTCGGCTTCGGTCCGCGCAATCCGGAGCTGGTGCGCCCCGTCTCGCGCGCCACCCTGGACGCCAACTCGGTGCCGGGCGCCGACTACAAGGTGGGCGACCTGGTGGACTTCGCTGCGCCGGGCGGCGGCCGTTTCGCCGGCGTGCTGCGCGAACTGGGCGAAACCGAAGCGCTGTTCGACTTCAACCACCCGCTGGCAGGCCAGCCGGTGCGTTTCGAAGTCAACCTCATTTCCGTGCTGTAAAGAGGAACCGCCATGGACAAGGAAATCCTGCTGGCCCAGCCGCGCGGCTTTTGCGCCGGTGTCGACCGCGCCATTGAAATCGTCGAGCGCGCGCTGCAGCAGTTCGGCGCGCCGATCTATGTGCGCCACGAAATTGTGCACAACGCCTACGTGGTGGCGGACTTGCGCAGCAAGGGCGCCATTTTCATCGAAGACCTGGCCGACGTGCCGGCCGGCCAGACCCTGGTGTTCTCGGCGCACGGCGTGTCGAAAGCGGTGCGGGCCGAGGCGGACGCGCGCGGCTTCAGCATTTTCGACGCCACCTGCCCGCTGGTGACCAAGGTGCACGTGGAAGTGGCCAAGATGCGCAAGCAGGGCTGCGAGATCGTCATGATCGGCCACGACGGCCACCCGGAAGTGGAAGGCACCATGGGCCAGACCGACGAGGGCATGCACCTGGTGGAAACCGTGGCCGACGTGGCCAAGCTGAACGTGGCCAATCCGGACGCGCTGGCCTATGTCTCGCAAACAACGTTGTCAGTTGACGACACTGCGGACATTATCGAGGCCCTGAAACGGAAATATCCCAACATTATCGAACCGAAAAAGGGCGACATTTGCTACGCCACCACCAACCGCCAGGAAGCCGTGAAATTCATGGCCCCGCAAGTGGAACTGGTGATCGTGGTGGGCAGCCCGAACAGCTCCAATTCGAACCGCCTGCGCGAAGTGGCGGAGAAGAAGGGCACCCCGGCATACATGATCGACAATGCCTCGCAGATCGACCCGGCTTGGCTGGACGGCAAGCTGCGCGTGGGGGTCACGGCCGGCGCGTCGGCGCCGGAGGTGCTGGTGCAAGCCGTGATCGACCGCCTGAAAGAGCTGGGCGCGCGCAGTGTGCGGGCCCTGGACGGGGTGCAGGAAGCGGTGACGTTCCCCCTGCCGAAAGGCCTCGATGGTCCCAAAGATGGGGCGGCAATTGCCAGCGACGTCTGATATCCCGGAATTGCCGCGCTGGCGGCTGAATTAAATTCGGTGAACTTAATTTTTTTTCGATATTAGTTTTCGTTAAACATCGCTATTATTGCGAACGCTTATAGTTGCAGCAAGTTGCAGCATCGGAGTTGCAGCATCATCCAACGGCGGCACTGCGGAGTATCCTCTCCGGGTGCCGTTTTTGTTAACTCAAGAGGCTTTCCACGATGGATACATTTATCCAACAACTTATCAATGGCCTGGTGCTGGGCAGCATGTACGCGCTGATCGCACTTGGCTACACCATGGTGTATGGCGTCCTGAACCTGATCAACTTCGCCCACGGCGACGTGCTGATGGTCGGCGCGATGGCCGGCCTGACCATCCTGAACCAGCTGAACCAGCATTTCCCCGACATGCCGGGCTACCTCAAGCTGGGCATCGCCATCCTCGGCGCGATACCGGTGTGCATGGCCGTCAATGTGCTGATCGAGCGGGTGGCCTACCGCCGCCTGCGCAACGCGCCGCGCCTGGCGCCGCTGATCACCGCCATCGGCGTGTCCATCCTGCTGCAGACCTTCGCCATGATGATCTGGGGCCGCAACCCGCTGCCGTTCCCGCAACTGCTGTCGTCCGACCCCATCATGCTGGGCAATTCGGTCATCACGCAGACCCAGGTGCTGCTGCTGGTGCTGGCCGCCGCCGCCATGTTCGGCCTGGTGATGCTGGTGGAGAAAACCAAGATGGGCCGCGCCATGCGCGCCGTGGCGGAAAATCCCCGCGTGGCCGGCCTGATGGGCGTGGACTCGAACAAGGTCATTGTTGCCACCTTCGCCATCGGCGCCGCGCTGGCCGCCGTGGCCGGCGTGATGTGGGGCGCCAACTACGCTTCGATCCAGTTCGCCATGGGCTTCGTGCCCGGCCTGAAAGCCTTCTCGGCCGCCGTGCTGGGCGGCATCGGCAACATCTACGGCGCCATGATAGGCGGCATCGTGCTGGGCATTATCGAAAGCCTGGGCGCCGGCTACATCGGCGAC
Organism: Massilia sp. Root351; assembly: GCF_001425045.1. Classification (GTDB taxonomy): domain Bacteria; phylum Pseudomonadota; class Gammaproteobacteria; order Burkholderiales; family Burkholderiaceae_D; genus Rugamonas. The sequence continues at coordinate 122,570 of NZ_LMDJ01000032.1, forward strand.
CTGACCGGCGGCTTCCTCGGCTCCAACTACCAGGACATCTTCGCCTTCGTGGTGCTGATCCTGGTGCTCACCGTGCGACCGTCCGGCATCATGGGCGAACGCGTGGCCGACCGCGCATAAGAGAGGACTGACATGGCACTGTTGAACTTTGACGTCCAGAAAGACGCGAAAAAAGCCTATGCCAGCATGGCCATCGTGCTGGCGCTGATGCTGGTGTTCCCGTTTGTGGCGGCGCCCTTCGGCAACTCCTGGGTCCGCATCGTGGACCTGGCGCTGCTGTACATCATGCTGGCGCTGGGCCTGAACATCGTGGTCGGCTTTGCCGGCCTGCTGGACCTGGGCTACATCGCGTTCTACGCGGTGGGCGCCTACATGACCGGCCTGCTGGCCTCGCCGCAGTTCGCCACCCTGCTCGAATCGCTGGTCAACCTGCATCCCGGCATCGGCGAGGCGCTGGTGATGGTGATGGGCGAAGAGATCCGCACCAACGGCATCCACCTGTCGGTGTGGTTCATCGTGCCGCTGGCGGCCGCGCTGGCCGGCCTGTTCGGCGCGCTGCTGGGGGCGCCGACCCTGAAGCTGCGCGGCGACTACCTGGCCATCGTGACCCTGGGCTTCGGCGAGATCATCCGCATCTTCATGAACAACCTGAACGAGCCGATCAACATCACCAACGGTCCGCAGGGCATCAACCTGATCGACCCGATCCGCGTGTTCGGCACCTCGCTGGCCGGCGAAGCCGGTTCGCGCGCCACCGTCTTCATCGGCGGCTACGGCATGCCGTCGGTGAACGCCTACTACTACCTGTTCCTGTTCCTGTGCATCGCCGTGGTGTTCGTCACCAGCCGCCTGCAGCATTCGCGCCTGGGCCGCGCCTGGGTGGCCATCCGCGAAGACGAGATCGCCGCCAAGGCCATGGGCATCAACACCCGCAACGTCAAGCTGCTGGCCTTCTCCATGGGCGCCTCCTTCGGCGGCGTGGCCGGCGCCATGTTCGCTTCCTTCCAGGGCTTCGTGTCGCCCGAATCGTTCTCGCTGACCGAGTCCATCGCCGTGCTGGCCATGGTGGTGCTGGGCGGCATCGGCCACATTCCGGGCGTGATCATGGGCGGCGCGCTGCTGGCGGCCCTGCCGGAAGTGCTGCGCCACGTGGTGGAACCGCTGCAGGAAAAGCTGTTCGGCCACGTGATCATCGAGGCCGAAGTGCTGCGCCAGCTGCTGTACGGCCTGGCCATGGTGCTGATCATGCTGAACCGTCCGGCCGGCCTGTGGCCCGCGCCCAAGCATGAAGACCGTCCTGACGCGGACAGCGACAGCAAAAATCAATCGTCCGGCGTCATGCCAGCCTGAGGTAAAAGATGAGCGAACAAGTCATTCTGAACATTGCCGGCGTCAACAAGCGCTTCGGCGGCTTGCAGGCGCTGACCGACGTCGGCATCAAGATCATGCAGGGCCAGATCTACGGCCTGATCGGCCCCAATGGCGCCGGCAAGACCACCTTCTTCAACGTCATCACCGGCTTGTACCAGCCGGACACCGGCACCTTCGAGCTGGCCGGCAAGCCGTATTCGCCGTCGGCGCCGCATGAAGTGGCGAAAGCCGGCATCGCGCGCACCTTCCAGAACATCCGCCTGTTCGGCGAGATGACCGCGCTGGAAAACGTCATGGTCGGGCGCCACGTGCGCTCGCACCAGGGCGTGTTCGGCGCCGTGTTCCGCCACAAGGCGGCGCGCGAAGAAGAGGCGGGCATCCGCAAGCGGGCACAGGAACTGCTGGACTTCGTCGGTATCGGCGCTTTCGCCAACCGCACCTCGAAATTCCTGTCCTACGGCGACCAGCGCCGCCTGGAAATCGCGCGCGCCCTGGCCACCGACCCGCAGCTGCTGGCGCTGGACGAGCCGGCGGCCGGCATGAACGCCACCGAGAAGCTGGCCCTGAAAGAGCTGCTGATCAAGATCAAGGCCGAGGGCAAGACCGTGCTGCTGATCGAGCACGACGTGAAAATGATGATGAGCTTGTGCGACCGCATCACGGTGCTGGAATACGGCAAGCCGATCGCGGAAGGCCTGCCCGCCGAGATCCAAAGCAACAAGGCGGTGATCGACGCCTACCTGGGAGGTTCGCACTAATGAGCGAGAATGTATTAAAAGTCGCGGGCCTGAAGGTCGCGTACGGCGGCATCAAGGCCGTCAAGGGCATCGACCTGGAAGTGAACAAGGGCGAGCTGGTCACGCTGATCGGCGCCAACGGCGCCGGCAAGACCACCACGCTGAAAGCCATCACCGGCACGCTGCCGGACTGCAAGGTTGAAGGCACGGTGTCCTACATGGGCCAGTCGCTCAAGGGCAGCAAGTCCTTCCACCTGGTCGAGCAAAAGCTGGCCATGGTGCCGGAAGGGCGCGGCGTGTTCACGCGCATGACCATCACGGAAAACCTGATGATGGGCGCCTACACGCGCGACGACAAGGCCGGCATCGAGGCCGACATCGCCAAGTGGTTCGACATTTTCCCGCGCCTGAAAGAGCGTTCGGCGCAGCTGGCCGGCACGCTGTCGGGCGGCGAGCAGCAGATGCTGGCCATGGCGCGCGCGCTGATGTGCCACCCGACGCTGCTGCTGCTGGACGAGCCGTCGATGGGCCTGTCGCCCATCATGGTCGACAAGATCTTCGAAGTGATCCGCAACGTCTCGAAGGAGGGCATCACCATCCTGCTGGTCGAGCAGAACGCCAAGCTGGCGCTGCAGGCGGCGCACCGCGGCTACGTGATGGACTCCGGCCTCATCACCATGACCGGCAACGCCAGCGATATGCTGGACGATCCGAGGGTGAAAGCCGCCTACCTTGGCGAATAGCAAAATGGGGTCAGGGTTCATTTTGCCGTGACGGAAAATTAACCCTGGCCCCGTTATGATTTACACTGGTGGCTCCCCGCTACGGAGCCGCCCGCATGAGTCTCAAGTCGCTGCCTGAACTGCTTACACTGGAACAGCTGATCGAGGATGGCGGGGACTTGCTGAAGGCCAGCGTGGCCTGCACGGTGGCGGCAGACAGCCAGCAGTTCCCGGTCTATCTGCTGACCATGGGCAGCAGCGACCCGGCCGCGCCGGCACTGGGTTTCTTCGGCGGCATCCACGGCCTGGAGCGCATCGGCACCCAGGTTCTCCTTTCCTTTCTTCAAAGCCTGGTGGCGCGTTCGCGCTGGGACCACGGCCTGCACCACTTGCTGCAGAGCGTGCGCCTGGTGTTCATGCCGCTGGTGAATCCGGGCGGCATGTGGCAGGCCACGCGCTGCAATCCGCAAGGCGTCGACCTGATGCGCAACTCGCCGGTGCAGGCCAGCGAGCGCGTGCCTTTCCTGCTGGGCGGGCAGCGTGCCACGCCCATGCTGCCGTGGTACCGGGGCGCGTTCGGCGCGCCCATGGAAGCCGAGAGCCGCGCCGTGTGCGAGGTGGTGGAGCGCGAACTGCTGCCGCGCCAGTTCAGCCTGAGCCTGGATTGCCATTCCGGCTTCGGCCTGCGCGACCGCATCTGGTTTCCGCATGCGCACACCCGCACGCCGATCGCGCACCTGCCCGAGATCGCGGCGCTGGAGGAGCTGTTTACGGCCAGCTATCCGCACCACAACTACACCTTCGAGCCGCAGAGCCTGCAATACCGCACCCATGGCGACTTGTGGGACCACCTCTACCTGAGGTTCGAGCGCGGCGGCGCGCGCAGCGGCGAGGCCGAGGGGCATGACAGGGTATTCCTGCCGCTGACGCTGGAGATGGGCTCGTGGCTGTGGGTGAAGAAGAATCCGCGCCAGCTGTTTTCCCGCCTGGGCGCCTTCAATCCGACCGCCGCGCACCGCCTGCAGCGCGTGCTGCGCAGCCACCTGGTGTGGTTCGAGTTCTTGATGCGGGCGGCCAATGCGCATGCGCGCTGGCTGCCGGACGCGCCGGCGCGGCTGCATCAGCGCAAGCGCGCGCTGGCGCGCTGGTACGGGCTGGGAGCGGCGGCATGAACTGGGTATTCCTGCGCGGGCTGATGCGCGAGAGCCGGCACTGGGGCGAGTTCCCGGACCAGTTCCGCGCGGCGCTGCCTGAGGCCGACATCGTGACGCCGGATCTGCCCGGCAACGGCGCCAACCGGCATCTGCGCAGCCCGCTGTCGGTGCAGGGCATGGTGGAGGCTTGCCGCGCCGGCCTGCGCGCGCGCGGCAAGCAGGGTCCGTACAACTTGCTGGCGCTGTCGCTGGGGGCGATGGTGGCGGTGCAGTGGCAGGCCAGCTATCCGGACGAGGTGGCGCGCTGCGTGCTGCTCAATACCAGCATGCGGCCGTTCAGCCGCTTTTACCAGCGCTTGCGCTGGCAGAACTACCCGGCCATCGTGCGGCAGCTGGTGCTGGGCGGGGCGCGGCGCCAGGAGCAACTGGCGCTCAGACTTACCAGCGTGGTCCACGGCGGCGACACGCGCGACAGCGAATTGCTCAAGCGCTGGATCGACTATCACAACGAGTTTCCCGTCTCGCGCCTGAACGCGCTGCGCCAGCTGACGGCTGCGGCGCGCTTCCATGCCCCGCAGCGCCACCGCGGCGCGGCGCCGCTGCTGGTGCTGGCGGGCGCGCGCGACGGCCTGGTCGATCCACGGTGTTCGCAGCGCCTGGCGCAGGCATGGGGGGCGGATTACCGCGTGCATCCGGACGCGGGGCACGACCTGCCGCTGGACGACGGCCCGTGGGTGGCGCGGCAGGTGGCGCAGTGGCTGGCGGCGCAGGACGAAAAAAAGCCCCGGACGAGCCGGGGCTGATGAAGGACATCCGCCAGAGAGGACACCACGGATGCCGAGGAGACCAGAGCGGAGCCGGCCTATGCGGCCGGCGCTTCATGCATTACTTCTTGGCAGCCGGAGCAACCTTGGAAGCGGCAGCGGCGAACTGGTTCACGGCGGCGTTCAGGTTGGTTTCGATGGCTTCGCCAGCTTGCTTGGCGGACTTGGTGAATTGCTCGTAACCGGCGCTGGCGTTGCCCAGGGTCGATTTCAGCAGGGCGATCGCGTTTTCCGAACCGGCTGGTGCGTTCTTGCTCACTTCGTCAACCAGCGAGATTACTTTGCGGTTGGTTTCGGCGATTTGCGTTTCAGCGGCACGGCTGAATTCAGCCTGGGTGCCGGAAGCGATGGCTGCCAGATGACGGCCGTAGGCAATGGTTTTCTCGGCGGTTGGCTGAACCTGGGCGGCAGCCAGCGAGAAGAATTCTTGTGGATCCTTAGCCGACAGCAGCTGCTTGGCGGCAACCGAGGACTCTTCCAGCGAAGCTTTGGCGGCGGTCAGGTTCAGGTCGACCAGCTTTTCCACGCCTTCGAAGGCTTTGGCGGTCAGCGACGAGAAGATCGCGAATTGGCTCTCAAAGTTGGCTTTGGTCGCATTGGAAAATTGCTCAGGGATAGAAAACATGTAAATCTCCAGTCTTGAAGTGATTTAAGCGATGTAAGCGTTAGATGCTGCTGAAAGCTACCTGCAGTAAAACGATGACGCGATTCTTTCAGGCCGAACAACAAATTGTGCAACGCAACAAACCCGATTTTACGGACTTAAATATTTAAGTCAAGCGATTTTTGTGCGTTGCACAAAGGAACCTACTCGGGCCGGTTTGCCCTGTATTTCCGGGCGGAACGATGGAATTGATGTAGATCAACTTTGCTGCACCCGCAGCAGGACGAGGCCCGCCCCCGGATGCCGAGGCCGGCGCCGTGCTAGACTCTATGGCTTCCGTGCAACATCCACTCGCTGGCTGGGCGCGCCTGATACTTTTGGTAGTCAATATGCCCAAATCCGCTTCTTTCCTGTCACCCATTCCACTGTTTTTCGTGTTCCTGTGGAGCACCGGCTTCATTGTTGCCAAGTTCGGCTTGCCGTATGCGCCGCCGCTGACCTTCCTGCTGCTGCGCTTCCTGGGCGTGCTGGCCATCTTGCTGCCGCTGGTGCTGCTGATGCGCGCACCCTGGCCGCGCGGCAAGATCAAGGAAGTGGCGCTGGCCGGACTGCTGATGCAGGCAGGCTACCTGGCCGGCGTGTGGTGCGCCATCAAGCTGGGCATGCCGGCCGGGCTGACCGCGCTGATCGTGGGCATGCAGCCCATCCTCACGGCCATGGCTGCGCCGCTGATCGGCGAGACGGTACGGCCGCGCCAGTGGCTGGGACTGGTGTTTGGCCTGGGCGGCGTGGCGCTGGTGGTGTACGCCAAGATCACGCTGGTGGGCCTGTCCTGGCAAGCCTTGCTGCTATGCGTGTTCGCGCTGCTGTCGATTACCGTTGGCACCATGTACCAGCGCCGCCACTGCCCGCAGTTCGACTTGCGCACCGGCACCATTATTCAGTTCGCGGCATCTTTTGTGGTGGTCCTGCCATTTGCGCTGTATTTTGAAAGCTTTACTGACATACAATGGACTGTGCGCTTCGTCGGCGCGCTGGCCTGGTCCGTGCTGGCGTTGTCGATCGGCGCGATTTTCCTGCTGTTCGCACTGATACGCCGCAGCGACGCCACCCAGGTGACCAGCTTGCTGTACCTGACGCCGCCGACCACCGCCGTGATGGCCTGGCTGATGTTCGGCGAAGCCTTCAGCTTGCTGGGCGTGGCCGGGATGGCGCTGGCGGTGCTGGGCGTCGTATTTGTAGTGAAGCAACCGAAATAAGTGTTAGGAAGCGAGCCTCATGATCACCACTCCAGACCAGCAGGCGGTGGATGCCGCCATCACGTCCCGGCGCTCGATCCGCGCGTTTCTGCCCACGCCGGTGGCGCGCGAAGACATCGAACAGCTGCTGCAGGTGGCCGCGCGCGCGCCGTCCGGCACCAATACCCAGCCGTGGAAAGTGTATGTGCTGACCGGCGAGAAAAAACAGCTATTGTCCGAGCGCATATTGGCCGCACATACTGATCCAGAGCAGGCGAAATTACACACTGAAGAGTATGCCTATTACCCGCGCGAGTGGGTGTCGCCGTATGTCGACCGGCGACGCAAGGTGGGCTGGGATCTGTACGCGCTGCTGGGACTGACCCGCGACAACAAGGCCGGCATGGCAGCCCAGCACGGCCGCAACTATGCTTTCTTCGACGCCCCGGTGGGGCTGATGTTTACGATAGACCGCGTGATGGAGCAGGGGTCCTGGCTGGACTATGGCATGTTCCTGCAGAACATCATGGTGGCCGCGCGCGGGCGCGGACTCGATACCTGTCCGCAGGCGGCCTTCACCCAGTACCACAGGATTATCCGCGACGTGCTGGACTTGCCTGACCATGAAATGGTGGTGTGCGGCATGTCGCTGGGCTATGCCGACCCGGCCCGGATCGAGAATAGTTTGATAACCGAGCGCGAGCCGGCTGCGCATTTTGTTAAATTTGTAGCGTGAACAAGCTGTGGTTTTACGGTGCAATGCGGGATGGATTTCGCTTGCGCGGCTGTGGGGTTTTGCTACACTGCAACAAGAATAGTCTCACTGCATTGGGGAACTGAAATGGTTAAATTTACCTTGGGCGCGATACTCGCCTTGCTGTGCGTCTCCTTGCCCGCGTCGGCGGCCCATGCGGGGGAGAGCGCGCGCAAGCCCGCAGTGAAGAAAAGCAAGGCCACGCCGCGCCGCCAGTCCATGGTGCTGCAGGCGGGCGCCTCGGTGCCGCGCGAGCGCACCGTGCGCCGCGTGATGGTGGTCAACGGCAAGCGCAAGGTGGTCTACCAGAAGGTGACCAATGTGGGCGAAGGCCTGGCGCGGCCGACCATGGGCGACCTGGCCGGCCTGCACCTGACGCGCGATCCGCTCGACCTGAAATCGAACGTGGCCTTTGTGCTGGACCAGGCCAATTCGGAAATCCTGTTTGAGAAGAATGCCGGCGTGGCGCTGCCGATCGCCTCCATCACCAAGATGATGACCGGCCTGGTGGTGGTGGAAGCCAACCAGGACATGAACGAGATCCTGACCGTCACCGACGAGGACGTCGATCACGCCAAGTTCAGCAGCTCGCGCCTGCGCGTGGGCGCGCAGCTGACGCGCGCCAACATGCTGCACATTGCCCTGATGAGTTCCGAGAACCGCGCCGCGTCCGCGCTGGGCCGCCACTATCCGGGCGGCTTGCCGGCCTTCGTCGACGCGATGAACGCCAAGGCCCAGGCGCTGGGCATGACCGACACCCACTATGTGGATTCCAGCGGCCTGTCGAAAATGAACGTGGCCAGCGCGCGCGACCTGGCCAAGCTGGCCATGGCCGCTTACCAGCATCCGGTGCTGCGCGAGTATTCCACCGACGCGAAGGCGGTGGTGGAGGCGAATGGCCGTCCGATGCAGTTCGGCACCACCAATCGCCTGATCGCCACGCCGGGCTGGGAAATCGGCCTGCAGAAAACCGGCTTCATCAACGAAGCGGGCCGCTGCATGCTGATGCAGGCGGTGATCCAGGGCCGCGCCGTGATCATGGTGCTGCTCGACGCCAAGGGTTCCGCCGCGCGCGCCGCCGATGCGGGCCGCATGCGTAAATGGCTGGAAGCGCTGAAACCGGCCGGCTTGTCGACCGATGTGCTGGGGGGCGGCACGGTCAGTGGCGGCAACCTCGGCGGCGGCACCGTCAGCGGCGGCATGAGCCCCGCCGTCGCGGCCGACGTCAGCGGCGGCGGCAATCCTGCTTATTCCGCCGGCATGTAACCCAGGGTGGCGGAAATCTGGTTGGCCGTGGTGACCAGGTCTTCCAGCCATTCTTCCTGCAGGCGGTCGGCCGGCGCCGAGATCGACAGGCCGGCGATCAGCTTGCCGCTGTCGTCGCGGATGCCGGCCGCCATGCAGCGCACACCCAGTTCCAGTTCTTCATTGTCGCGCGCATAGCCGCGCGCCCGCACCAGGCTGAGCTCGCGCTCCAGCTTGGCCAGATCCGTGATCGAATTCTTGTTGTGCCCGGCCAGTCCGGTGCGCGTGGCATAGGCGCGGATGGCTTTCGGCTCGTCCACCGACAGGAACAGCTTGCCGGTCGATGTCAGGTGCAGCGGGCCGCGTCCGCCGATGGCGCGCACCACCTGCATGCCGGAGCGCTCCGAGAAGGCGCGGTCGATGTAGACGATCTCGTCGCCCTGGCGCACCGACAGGTTGATGGTCTGCTGGGTCTTCTTGTGCAGCGAGCGCATGAAGTCCAGCGCTGCCTCGCGCACGGACAGGCGGCTCTTCACCACGTTGCCCAGTTCCAGCAGGCGCATGCCAAGGCGGTAGGTGCCCGGTTCGATGCGGTCGACAAAGCGCGTCAGCACCATGTCGTTGAGGATGCGGTGCGCGGTGGACGGGTGCAGGCCGGAAACCTTGGACAGTTCCTTCAGGCTCACCGGGTCCGGGTACTTGGCCAGCGCGTCGAGCAGGGCAACCATGCGCTCGATCACCTGGATGGTGGTTTTTTGCTCCGGAACGGATTCGATTTTCATGATGTGGTTGGTGCAGTGCAGTATTTAGTCTCTACTTTATACCATGATGTGAAAAAAATGGGAATTCCGGCGCGCGTTTTCCCTATGGCGAAGGCATAATGACGCAGCGTATCAAACCCGGACAGGCATATGGAACAACCAGTTAGCGAATTCAAAAGCAAAAGCGGCATCAAACGGATCTACTCCGCAGTGTTGTATTCCTTCGACGGCCTGAAGACGGCGTGGCGCCACGAGCACGCGTTCCGGCAGGAGCTGATGCTGTTCGCGGCCGGTACGGTGGTGGCGCTGCTGCTGCCGGTGTCGGCCTTCCAGAAGCTGGTGCTGGTGGCGCCGCTGGTGCTGATGCTGATCGTGGAGCTGATCAACTCCGCTATCGAAGCGGTGGTGGACCGTATTTCGCTGGAGCGCCACCCGCTGTCGAAGAACGCCAAGGACCTGGGCAGCGCGGCCGTGCTGCTGGCCGGCCTGCTGGCGGCGCTGACCTGGACGGTGGTGCTGGTGCAGCGCTTCTGGTGAGCCCTTATGCCTTGCGCGTATATAAAACTGCTAAAACCTTCGTTCTCATTTATATAAAGCAACGATAACCTACAGCTTCTGAGGTCCTAACTACAACGGGGTATTCTGATGCTGTCCAAAAAAATTATCGCTGCAACTGTTTTCGCTGCCGCTGCCGCTGCCACCTTCGCTCCGGCGCTGGCCGCCGAGTTCAGCCTGCTGAACGTCTCCTATGATCCAACCCGTGAGCTGTACGCGGACGTCAACGCCGCCTTCGCCAAGGACTACAAGGCCAAGACCGGCGACACCATCAAGATCAAGCAGTCGCACGGCGGCTCCGGCAAGCAGGGCCGCGCAGTCATCGACGGCCTGGAAGCGGACGTGGTGACCCTGGCGCTGGCCTACGACATCGACGCCATCGCCGAGCGCAGCCTGCTGAACAAGGACTGGCAGAAGCGCCTGGGCCACAACAGCACGCCGTACAGCTCCACCATCGTGTTCCTGGTACGCAAGGGCAATCCCAAAGGCATCAAGGACTGGAACGACCTGGTCAAGCCGGGCGTGGCCGTCATCACGCCGAACCCGAAAACCTCGGGCGGCGCGCGCTGGAACCACCTGGCCGCCTACGGCTATGCGCTGCGCCAGCAGGGCGGCAGCGACGCCACCGCCAAGGAATTCCTGAAGAAACTGTACAAGAACGTGCCGGTGCTCGATTCCGGTGCGCGCGGCGCCACCACCACCTTCGTCGAACGCGGCATTGGCGACGTGCTGATCGCGTGGGAAAACGAAGCCCTGCTGGCAATCAAGGAGCTGGGCCCGAACAAGGTGGAAATCGTGGCGCCGTCGGTCAGCATCCTGGCCGAGCCGCCGGTGGCCGTGGTCGATAAAGTGGTCGACAAGCGCGGCACCCGCAAAGTGGCGGAAGCCTACCTGAACTTCCTCTACACCGACGAGGCGCAGGAACTGATCGCCAAGAACTACTACCGTCCTACCGTGGAGAAGGAAGCCCGGAAGTATGCGGCCCAGTTCCCCAACGTGAAGCTGTTCACGCTGGCCCAGGTGGCCGGCGACTGGAGCAGCGCGCAAAAGGTGCACTTCGCTGACGGCGGCGTGTTCGACCAGATCTACGCCCCGGGCAGCAAGTAATCCCGGACCGGCCAGGAGCGCGGCGATGACGGGCGTGTTGTCGAAGTTTCGCGTGCTGGTCGCTCCCGGCCTGCACGGCAGCGGACCGGAGCACTGGCAGAGCCGCTGGCAGCGCCTGTACCCGTCCTTCGAGCGGATCGAGCAGGACCATTGGGACCAGCCGGACCTGGCGGCCTGGTCGGCCCGTGTCAGCCGGGTGCGGCAGCAGGACCGCCGTCCGGCGCTGATCGTGGCGCACAGCTTCGGCACGCTGGCTTCGGTGCACAGCGTGGCGCGCCATCTGGTCGGCGCGGCTGGAGCGGCGCCGGTGGCCGGCCTGCTGCTGGTGGCGCCGGCGGATCCGGACAAGTTCGGCGTGGCCGCGCAACTGCCCCGGGAGCGCCTGCCGTGCCCGTCCATCGTGCTAGCCAGCAGCAACGACCCGTGGATGACGGCCGGGCATGCGGCGCTGTGGGCGCGGCGCTGGGGCAGCCAATTCATCAATCTCGGCGCGCTGGGGCACATCAACGCGGAGTCCGGCCTGGGCGACTGGCTGCCTGGCCAACGCCACTTGCAAAAGTTGGCGGAACAGGCGCACAATGAACAGATCGTCAATATTTTCTAGGAGACCTTTATGACATTACGTTTGGGCGACACCGCCCCCGATTTCGAGCAGCAATCCTCCGTCGGACCGATCAAGTTCCATGAATGGGCGGGCAACTCCTGGGTGGTGCTGTTCTCGCACCCGGCCGACTTCACCCCGGTGTGCACCACCGAACTGGGCCTGACCGCCAAGCTGAAGCCGGAATTCGACAAGCGCAACGTGAAAGCCATCGCGCTGTCGGTCGATCCGGTGGAATCGCATGCCGCCTGGATCAAGGACATCGAAGACACGCAGAAGACCGTGGTGGGCTTCCCCATCATCGCCGACGCCGACAAGAAGGTCGCCAACCTGTACGACATGATCCACCCCGAGCAGTCCGCCACGGCCACCGTGCGCACGCTGTTCGTGATCGACCCGAACAAGAAGATCCGCCTGTCCATCACCTACCCGATGAGCACCGGCCGCAACTTCGACGAAGTGCTGCGCGTGATCGACGCCCTGCAGCTGACCGACGGCTACACCGTGGCCACGCCCGGCAACTGGAAAGATGGCGACGACGTCATCATTCCGTTGACCGTGCAAGACCCGGACGTGCTCAAGCAAAAGTACCCGAAAGGCTTCAAAGCCGAGCGTCCTTACCTGCGGGTAACGCCGCAGCCGAACAAGTAATGCAATAAATCGCCCTTCGGCGCATAAGCAAATAGAATTTTCGTTGTTTGCATTCGCGACAAGTCTGTATACCCTTGCGTTTCTTAAGGGGAATCTATGGACTTGTCGTTTGTTGCATCGGGTTTTGGGGTCGGCCTGCTGGTCGGCATGACTGGCGTGGGCGGCGGTTCGCTGATGACGCCCATCCTGACCCTGCTATTCGGCGTTTCCCCTTCCGTCGCGGTCGGCACCGACCTGGCCTTCGCGGCCGTGACCAAGAGTGCCGGCACCTTCACGCACCGCCTGCGCAACACCGTGCGCTGGGACATCGTGCGCCTGCTGTGCCTGGGCGCCGTGCCCGCCGCCGTCGCCGCCGCCATCGCCCTCAAGCAGTTCGGCTCGCTGGACAAGGAAATCGGCCAGATCATCCGCTACTCCATCGCCGGCTCGGTGCTGCTGACCGTGGTCGCCATCCTGTTCCGCAGCAAGATGCTGGGCTGGATCAACACCCATCCCGAACGCCAGCTGCAAGGCCGCGCGCTGGACACGGCCACCGTGGTGTCGGGCGCCGTGCTGGGCGTGCTTGTCACGGTCTCCTCCATCGGCGCCGGCGCCATCGGCGCCACGCTGCTGGTGCTGATGTATCCGCGCCTGAGCCCGGCGGAAGTGGCAGGCACCGACATCGCCTATGCGGTGCCGCTGACCGCGGTGGCCGCCGTGGGCCACTGGTGGCTGGGTTCGATCGACTGGATGCTGCTGCTGACCCTGCTGGTCGGTTCCGTGCCCGGCATCACCATCGGCTCCTGGTTTGCGCGCGCCGTGCCCGAGCGCGTGCTGCGCGGCCTGCTGGCCGCCACGCTGACCGCGGTTGCCGCGAAGCTGCTGGCCTGACCTGCCAATTTGATAGCACACTGGCAAATTCACATCTAAGCAAATGACAATTGCGTCGTTTGCTTCATAACTCCTCTATGCGATTATCCGGGCCTAAACTCGGAATTGTAATAAGAGGAGTATTCATGTCTGCAGTCGCCATCCCGGTCGCAGCGCCGGTGACGTTCAAGTCCAGGAGCGCCCCATTCCGGGTGATGCCCGGCTTTAAGCTGTCGCTGGGCTTCACCATCTTCTACCTGTCGCTGATCGTGCTGATCCCGCTGTCGGCGGTGTTCCTGAAAACCTTCACCATGACGTGGGACCAGTTCTGGGGCGCGGTCACCTCCGAACGCGTGATGGCTTCCTACCGGCTGACCTTCGGCGCCTCGCTGATCGGCGCCTTCATCAACGCCGTCTTCGGCTTCATCGTGGCCTGGGTGCTGGTGCGCTACCAGTTCCCCGGCAAGCGCATCGTGGACGCGCTGGTGGATTTGCCGTTCGCGCTGCCCACCGCCGTGGCCGGCATCACGCTGACGGCCCTGTACTCGTCCAACGGCTGGTTCGGCACCTTCCTGGAAGGCACGCTGGGCCTGAAGGTCGCCTTCACGCCGCTGGGCGTGGTGGTGGCGCTGACCTTCATCGGCTTGCCCTTCGTGGTGCGTACGGTGCAGCCGGTGCTGGAGGACGCCGAGCGCGAACTGGAGGAGGCCGCCGCCAGCCTGGGCGCCAGCGCGCTGCAGACCTTTGTGCGCGTGGTGTTCCCCACCGTGCTGCCGTCGCTGATGACCGGCTTCGCGCTGGCCTTCGCGCGCGCCACCGGCGAGTACGGCTCGGTGATCTTCATCGCCGGCAACATGCCGATGGTGTCGGAAATTACGCCGCTGTTCATCATCACCAAGCTGGAGCAGTACGACTACGCCGGCGCCACCGCGATCGCCGTGGTGATGCTGCTGATCTCCTTCGTGCTGCTGCTGTCCATCAATCTGCTGCAAGCCTGGGCTCGCGGAAAGTCGGGGAAATAAATGAACGCTCCAACCACGCCTATCGCTGCGCCGCGCCGCGGCGAACTGGCCTCGGCGCCGAACATCCTGGAACCGCTGTGGGTGCGCGGCGTCCTGATCGCCGTCGCGCTGACCTTTTTGACGCTGTTCCTGTTCGTGCCGCTGGTGGCCGTGTTCGCCGAAGCGCTGAAAAAGGGCTGGGACGTGTACGCCTCGGCCATTGTCGAGGACGACGCCATCGCCGCCATCAAGCTGACCCTGATCACGGCCGCCATTGCCGTGCCGCTGAACCTGGTGTTCGGCGTGGCCGCGTCCTGGTGCATCGCCAAATTCGAGTTCCGCGGCAAGAGCTTTTTGCTGACGCTGATCGACCTGCCGTTCTCGGTGTCGCCGGTGATTTCCGGCCTGATCTACGTGCTGCTGTTCGGCGCGCAGGGCTGGTTCGGCCCCTGGCTGGCCGAGCACGACATCAAGATCCTGTTCGCCGTGCCGGGCATCGTGCTGGCCACCATCTTCGTCACCTTCCCCTTCGTGGCGCGCGAGCTGATCCCGCTGATGCAGGCGCAGGGCAGCGAAGAGGAGGAGGCCGCCATCGTGCTGGGCGCGTCCGGCTGGCAGACCTTCTTCCGCGTGACCCTGCCCAACATCAAGTGGGGCCTGCTGTACGGCGTGATCCTGTGCAACGCGCGCGCCATGGGCGAGTTCGGCGCGGTGTCGGTGGTGTCCGGCCACATCCGCGGCGAGACCAACACGGTGCCGCTGCAGGTCGAGATCCTCTACAACGAATACAACTTTGCGGCCGCGTTCGCCGTGGCCTCGCTGCTGGCACTGCTGGCGCTGGTCACCCTGGCCCTGAAATCCTTTATCGCCTGGCGTCTGCATGAAGACTATGCCGGCGTGCACAACGAACATTAAGCGGAGTACAAGCCATGACGATCGCAGTCAAAAACATCAACAAGCGCTTCGGCGACTTCACCGCGCTGAACAATGTGTCGCTGGACTTTCCCACCGGCGAACTGACCGCATTGCTGGGCCCGTCCGGCTGCGGCAAGACCACGCTGCTGCGTTGCATCGCTGGCCTGGAGCACCCGGATTCGGGCCAGGTCCTGCTGGACGGCAAGGACGCGTCGGACCGCCACGTGCGCGAGCGCCAGGTGGGCTTTGTGTTCCAGCACTACGCGCTGTTCAAGCATATGACGGTGTTCGAGAACGTGGCCTTCGGCCTGCGCGTGAAGTCGCGCGCCGAGCGCCCGTCCGAAGCGCAGATCAAGAAGAAGGTCATGGACCTGCTTGGCCTGGTGCAGCTGGACTGGCTGGCCGACCGCTATCCGCCGCAGCTGTCCGGCGGCCAACGCCAGCGTATCGCCCTGGCGCGTGCGCTGGCGGTGGAGCCGCGCGTGCTGCTGCTGGACGAGCCGTTCGGCGCGCTGGACGCGAAAGTGCGCAAGGAACTGCGCCGCTGGCTGCGCCGCCTGCACGACGAGCTGCACGTGACCAGCATCTTCGTCACCCACGACCAGGAGGAAGCGCTGGAAGTGGCCGACCAGGTGGTGCTGATGAACAAGGGTAACGTCGAGCAGATCGGCGCGCCGGACCAGGTCTACAACCACCCGGCCTCGCCCTTCGTGTACGGCTTCCTGGGCAATGTGAACATGTTCCACGGCCGCGTGCACGAGGGCGTGATCACCACCGGCGGCGTGGCGCTGGACCTGCCGTCGCACGGCGAAACGCAGGACAGCAAGGGCATCGCCTACGTGCGTCCGCACGAGCTGGACGTGGACCGCTACACGCCGGGCGCCGACGGCATCGTGGTCAAGCTGCGCCGCGCGCACGCCATCGGCCCGCTGGCCCAGCTGGACCTGGAGCGCGCCGACAACGCCGAGATGATCGAGGCGGTGATACCGAACGAGCGCTTCAGCCATCTCGGCCTGAAGGAAGGCGAGACGCTGGTGGTGCGGCCCAAGCGTTTGCATGTGTTTGTCGATGAGGGAACTGCGATATGAATTTCCAGCAACTGCGTTCCATACGCGAAGCGGCCCGCCGCAACTACAACCTGACCGAGGTGGCCAATGCGCTGTTCACCTCGCAGCCCGGCGTGAGCCGCCAGATCCGCGAGCTGGAGGACGAGCTGGGCGTGGTCATCTTCGAGCGCAACGGCAAGCGCCTGACCGGCCTGACCGACCCCGGCAAAGGCATCCTGAAGATCATCGACCGCCTGCTGGTGGAAGCGGAAAACCTGCAGCAGGCCAGCCTGGAATACACCGGCCAGAACAGCGGCACCCTGACCATCGCCGCCACCCACACGCAGGCCCGCTACGCGCTGCCCAAAGTGGTGCAAAGCTTCCGCGCGGCCTTCCCGGAAGTGCGCATCGCCCTGCAGCAAAGCTCGCCGGAGCACATCGCGGAATGGGTGTTGTCGGGCAAGGCCGACATCGGCATCGCCACCGAGGGCCTGAGCCAGTTCCCGGACCTGGTGTCCTTCCCGTGCTACCGCTGGAGCCACTTGATCGTGGTGCCGGACAACCACCCGCTGCTGGGGCGCACCAATATCCGCCTGGAAGACCTGGCCGAGTTCCCGCTGATTACCTACGACGTGGGCTTCACCGGCCGCGGCCACCTGGACGACGCCTTCGCGCGCGCCGGCGTGCGTCCGGACATCGTGCTCACGGCCATGGACTCGGACGTCATCAAGCAGTACGTGTCGCTGGGTCTGGGCGTGGGCATCGTGGCCTCGATGGCCTTCGACCACGGGCGCGACAAGGGCCTGCGCGCGGTGGAGGCGTCGCACCTGTTCGCGGCCAACACCACGCGCCTGGCGGTGCGGCGCGGCGCCTACCTGCGCACCTACGCGCAGGAGTTCATCTTGCAATTCGCGCCCGAGCTGCGCCGCAGCGATATCGAAGTAGCCCTTGCTGGCGCTGAGGCCGCGTAAAGACAGACGTTTGTTGCGGCGGAAAGACAGGGCAGCTATTTTTCCGCCAGCATTGCTATTTATACATATACTGAGACGCACTGTTAGCCGCACTGCACCGATTTTTGAAACATTGTTTTAAACTTCAGGGAGCGCCAAATGGGGATCGGTAACTGGAAGATAGGCACGCGCCTGGCCGGCGGACTCGGAGTGTCGCTGGTGTTCATGGTGGGCATGTCGGTGGTAGGCATCGGCAACCTCGGCAAGCTCAACGACGGCACCGACGACCTGGCGGCCGACAAGGTGCCCAAGGTGATCGAAGCCTACGAAGCGGTGGGCGGCGTGAACGACATCGCGCGCGCCATGCGCAACGCCATGCTGTCCACCGACCCGGAAACCGTGGGTAAGGAACTCAAGCGGGTGGAAGACAGGAAGGCGGAAATCGCCGGCCGCCTCGAGACACTGTCCAAGCTGATTTCGGACGACACCGATGCCGGCAGCAAGGCCAAGCTGAAGGCCGTGCTGGCGGCGCGCGAACGCTATGACGTGGTGCAGACGGCCTTTATCGCCAAGTCGGCCGATACTGCCAAGCGCGACGAGAATGTGGTCTATCTGCTGACCACGGTGCGCAAGGAACAGACCGCCTATCTCAATTCCCTGACCGACCTGGTCAAATATCAAACCGAGGCAGTAGCCAAGGCCAGCACCGAGGCCAAGGCGGCCTATGTCGGCGCGCGCAACATGATGATGGCATTGACGGTGATTGCGGCCGCGCTGGCCGCCGCCGTGGTGTACTGGATCACGCGCAGCATCACCCATCCGCTGAACCGCGCGGTGGGGGTGGCCGAGGCGGTCGCCAGCGGCGACCTGACCCAGCGCATCGAGTGCGACACGGCCGACGAAACCGGGCAGCTGCTGCGCGCGCTGAAGAATATGAACGAGAGCCTGGCGCGCACCGTGGGCCGGGTGCGTTCGGGGTCGGACACCATCTCCACCGCGTCCAGCGAGATCGCCAGCGGCAACCTGGACCTGTCTTCGCGCACCGAGCAGCAGGCTTCCAGCCTGGAGGAAACCGCCTCCTCGATGGAGGAGCTGACCTCGACCGTGACGCAGAACGCCGAGAATGCGCGCCAGGCAACCACGCTGGTGGTGTCGGCTTCCGAGTTCGCCACCAAGGGCGGCAAGGTGGTGGGCGAAGTGGTGGCCACCATGGGCGCCATCAAGGAGAGCTCGAACAAGATCGTGGACATTATCGGCGTCATCGACGGCATCGCGTTCCAGACCAACATCCTGGCCCTGAACGCGGCGGTGGAGGCGGCGCGCGCGGGCGAGCAGGGCAGGGGCTTCGCGGTGGTGGCCTCCGAGGTGCGCAACCTGGCGCAGCGCTCGGCGGCGGCCGCCAGGGAGATCAAGGCGCTGATCGGCGAGTCGGTGCAGACGGTGGACGCGGGCGCGCGGCTGGTGGACGAGGCGGGGGCGACGATGGAAGGCATCGTCAAGGCCGTGCGGCAGGTGGCCGACATCATGACCGAGATCAGCGCGGCCAGCCAGGAGCAGAGCTCCGGCATCGCGCAGGTGAACCAGGCCATCGTGTCGATCGACGATGTGACGCAGCAGAACGCCGCGCTGGTGGAAGAGGCGGCGGCGGCTGCGCAGTCGATGCGCGACCAGGCCGAGATGCTGGCCGGGGCGGTCAGCGTGTTCCGGCTGGCGGAGCAGCAGTACCACGTGCACGCCCCGCGCAAACCGGCGCCGGCGCAGGCCGCGCTGGCCAGACCGGCCGTCAAGCCGGCGCCGGCCAGGCGCACCGCCAGCACCGCCGGCGAGGATTGGGAAGAGTTTTAGCCGGCGCTTGGCGGCCGTGCATCACCAGCTATAGCCCGCCTTCGCGTAGTAGTAGCGCCCGTTGAAGCCGTTGGGCGCAAAGCCGCTGTACGGATTGATGCCGTTGTTGTTCAGGTTGTTCAGCGACGTCACCTGGTCCGGATACTTGTCCGTCACATTGTCGATACCCGCGCTCAGCCGCCAGTTCTTGCCCAGCTTGACGCTGCCCGACACGTCCAGCACCCACTGCGGGCTGTACACCTGGTCCTGCGCGGCCAAGTTCTGCGGCACCGTGAAGCTGCCGTAGCGCGTGAGCTGTCCGCGCGCGGTCCAGACCCCGGCCGTATAGTCGGTCGCCAGGCTCAGCTTGTCCTTAGGCGAGCCCACGGTGGCGCGGTTCACCGTCTGGCGGTCGATCAGCAGCAGCTTGTTGGCCGTCAGTACGGCCGGATTGTCAGCCACACGCACGATCTCGTTCTTGTTGTGGTTGTAAGCCAGCGTGAAGTCCGCGCGGTCGCGGTTGGCCAGGTCGACGCGATAGGTGCTCACCAGGTCCACGCCCTTGGTGCGCGTGTCCACCGCGTTGGTGAAGTAGCGTGCCGCGCCCACCGGCGCGCCCTGTGCCGCCAGCGCCGCTTTCAGCGCGTCCGGCAGGATCAGGTTGGCCGAGAACAGGATGCGGTCGTCGATGTCGATGCGGTACACGTCCACCGTGGTGCTGAAGTTGCGGAACGGCTGCAGCTGCAGGCCCAGGCTCAGGTTCTTGGCCTTCTCCGGCTTCAGCGGCTGGGAGCCCAGCGCCAGTGCGGCGGCGCTGTTGACCGCGAAGGTGCCGGTCTCAATCGGCGTGTTCACGCCGTTGATGATGGAGAAGTTGGTGGTGGTGATGGTGTAGAACTGCTGCGCCAGCGACGGCGCGCGGAAGCCGGTGGAGGCGGTGCCGCGCAGCGAGACCGCGTCGCTGAAAGCGTAGCGCGCCGAGGCCTTGGCCGAGGTGGTGGTGCCGAAGTCGCTGTAGTTCTCGTGGCGCGCCGCCAGCGCGCCGGAGAACCGTGCGGTGAACGGCGCTTCCAGGTTCACGTAGACGGACTTGTTGTTGCGGCTGTTCTTGCCCGCGTTGACGGGGCGGAAGCCGCTGAAGCCTTGCGAGCCGCTGCCGCTGTAGGAGGCCGCGTCGCCAGCTTCGATCTCGTAGCTTTCGCGGCGCGCTTCGACGCCGGTGGCCAGCGTCAGCGGGCCGCCCAGGCCCGGCACCGCGAACTCGCGCGCCAGGTCGAAGTTGAACACGGACTGGGTGTTGGTCAGCTTGCCGAGGTGGAAGCTGGTCGGGCTCTTTTCCTTCAGGTCCTGGTTGACGGTGTTGTGGATGTTCAGGTCGAAGCGGTTGCTGCCGTAGTCCAGGCTGGCGTCCCAGCGCCATGCGCCGGCCGCGCCGCGCAGGCCGGCGGTCAGCGATTCGTCGATGGAGGTGCTGTCCTGCAGCGGCAGGAAGCCTTCCGGGAACAGCGGGCTGCGCTGCGCAGTGCCGTTCAGCGCGGTGCGCCAGGTGGCGGCGGCCTCGGTCTTGCGCTGGCCGAAATTGCCGTAGGCGTAGAAGTCGATGTCGTCGTTGACGCGCAGCTGGCTGTTGAAGAACAGGTTGCGCGGCTTGGTGTCCGGGTCGCCGTAGCGCTGGTTCACTTTGCCGTAGCGCGGCTCGGCCTTGTTGCGCAGGTCGGGGCCGGCGCGGTTGGTCGGGTCGCGCTCGGCCGCCTCGGCCGCCAGGCGCAGCCAGCCGCCGTTGCCCAGGTCGAAGCCGGCGGACGCCTTCAGCGTCACGCTCTGGCCGTCGCCTTCCTGGTATTCGCCGTAGCCGATTTCCGCTTCGCCGCCCTTGGCGCCTTTTTTCAGGATGATGTTGATAACGCCGGCGATCGCATCCGAGCCGTACTGGGCGGCGGCGCCGTCGCGCAGCACTTCGATGCGGTCGATGGCGGCGATGGGAATGGCGTTCAGGTCCACCGGCGCGGAGCCGCGGCCCAAGGTGCCGTTTACGTTGACCACGGCCGAGGCATGGCGGCGCTTGCCGTTCACCAGCACCAGCACCTGGTCCGGTGACAGGCCGCGCAGCTGCGCGGGGCGCACGGCGTCGCTGGCGTCGGCGCCGGACGGGCGCGGGAAGTTCACCGACGGCAGCACGCGGCCCAGCACCGTGGCCAGTTCGGTCGAGCCGGAAGCCTGCAGCTCGCGCGCGCCGATGATGTCGACCGGCGATTCGGAATCGGCGGTGCGGCGGTTCTTGGCGTAGGTGCCGGTCACCAGCACCGATTGCATCTCGGGTTCTGCCGCGCCTTGCGCGGTCTGCGCCGCAGCCGGCAGGCCGAGCGAAGCGACAAGGCTGAAGGCCAGCGCTGCGCGGCCTGGATGGGATTGCGTGTGGCGGAAGCTCATGGTTGACTCTCTTGCATGTATAAAGCAAGGAGCTTAATGAGGCGTTGCCAAAAGTGGAAGGAATCCTTCCTGCTAAGCTTATGTCACCCAGCTATATGGCGGCGCCCCGTTATGCGGGGCGCGCATATTACTGGCCCGGATTCGGCAGCCGCGCGTGGATGGCGTCGATCTGCGCCACCACTTCGGGCGCCAGCACGGTGCCCAGCGCGTCGATGTTTTCCTTCAGCTGCGCCAGGGTGGTGGCGCCGATGATGGTGGAGGCCACGAACCAGCGCGTGTAGCACCACGCCTGCGCCATCTGCGCCGGCGTCATGCCGTGGGCGCGCGCCAGCGCGGCATACTGCACCACCGCTTCCAGCACGGCCGGGCGCAGGTAGCGCGGGCTCCAGCTGGGCGGGAAAATCGTCAGGCGGCCGTGCGCTTTCGGGTTGTCCAGGTATTTGGCGCTGAGCTGGCCGAAAGCCAGCGGGCTGTACGCCAGCAGGCTGACCTGCTCGCGGTAGCAGGTCTCGTTGAGCAGGCTGGTTTCGTAGTGGCGCGCCGTCAGGTTGTACAGGTTCTGGATGGTGGCGATGCGCGGCAGGCCCTTCATCTCGGCCTGCTTGACGAATTCGCTCACGCCCCAGCACGATTCGTTCGACACGCCGATGTGGCGGATCTTGCCTTCCCGCTGCAGCTCGCCCAGCACGGCCAGCGTATCTTCGATCGCCACGCAGGCGCGCTCGTTGGCCGGATCGAACACGGAGGCGCCGAAGATGGGCACATTGCGGCTCGGCCAGTGCAATTGGTATAAATCGATATAGTCCGTTTGCAGGCGCTGCAGGCTGGTGTCGACGGCGGCGCGGATGTTGGCCGCGTCCAGGTTGTTGCGGCCGCCGCGCACCCAGTGCATGTTCGGGTTCGGTCCGGCCACCTTGGTGGCCAGCACCACATTGGCGCGCTTGCCACTTTTCTTCAGCCAGCTGCCGATGTGGCGCTCGGTGGCGCCCTGCGTTTCGGCGCGCGGCATCACCGGGTACATCTCGGCGGTGTCGATGAAGTTGACGCCGCGCTCGAGCGCGTAGTCGAGCTGGCTGTGCGCGTCGGCTTCGGAGTTCTGCTCGCCGAAGGTCATGGTGCCGAGGCAGATTTTGCTGACTTTCAGGCCGCTGGCGCCGAGCGTGGAGTAGTCCATGGGCGCTCCTTTACTTGCGGCGGACCGCGTCGGCGCAGTCGCGCACCAGCGCGGGGCCGGCGTAAATCAGGCCGCTGTACAGCTGCACCAGCTGCGCGCCGGCGTCCATTTTCACCTTGGCGTCCGCGCCGCGCATGATGCCGCCCACGCCGATGATGGGCAGGGCATCGCCCAGCTCCGCCTTGAGCGCGCGGATCACCTGGTTGGACAGCTCGAACACCGGCGCGCCGGACAGGCCGCCCGCTTCGGCGCCGTGCTGCATGCCTTCCACGGCGCTGCGGCTCAAGGTCGTGTTGGTGGCGATCACGCCGTCGATCTTGTGGCGCAGCAGCGCGTCGGCGATGTTCTTGACCTGGTCGCCGTCCATGTCCGGCGCGATCTTCAGGGCCAGCGGCACGTAGCGCTTGTGCTGGTCGGCCAGGCGCTGCTGCGCGTCCTTCAGCTGGGCCAGCAGGCCGTCGAGCTCGGAGCCGCCCTGCAGCTGGCGCAGGTTCTTGGTGTTGGGCGAGGAGATGTTCACCGTCACGTAGCTGGCGTAGGGGTAGACCTTCTGCAGGCAGTGCAGGTAGTCGTCGGCGGCGCGCTCGATCGGGGTGTCGGCGTTCTTGCCGATGTTCAGGCCCAGCACGCCCTCCTTGTTCTGGTAGAAGCGCGAGGACTGCACGTTGGCCACGAAGGCGTCCACGCCGCCGTTGTTGAAGCCCATGCGGTTGATGATGCCGTGCGCGGCCGGCAGGCGGAACATGCGCGGCTTGGGGTTGCCCGGCTGCGCGCGCGGGGTGACCGTGCCCACTTCGATGGAGCCGAAGCCCAGGTCGGCCAGCGCGTCGATGAAGGCGCCGTCCTTGTCCAGGCCGGCGGCCAGGCCGACCGGGTTCTTGAACAGGATGCCCATCACGGTGCGCGGGTCCGGCTTGGGCGGACGCATGAAAGCGCGGGTCAGGCCCAGTTTGGAGGCCTTCTTGAGCGCGGGCAGCGTGAAGTGGTGGGCGGCTTCCGCGTCCATGGAAAACAGCATGGGGCGGGCGAGGGAGTACAGGAATTTGTCGGACATGGCGGGGGCGGGCGGAAAAAGTAGCCCGTATTCTACCTTGCCATGACACTCCATTGTCCCTTGATGCGCGCCTCCAGCGGCTGGAAATTGATCTTGTACGACATTTTCGGGCTATCGGCGATCCAGTAGCCGAGGTAGACATAGGGCAGGCCCAGCTCGCGCGCCTGGGTGATCTGCCACACGATGTTGTAGGTGCCGTAGGAAGCGCCTTCCACTTCGGGGTCGAAGAACGTGTAGACCGAGGACAGGCCGTCCGACAGCACGTCGATGATGCTGACCATGCGCAGCGTGCCGTCCGGCTCGCGGAACTCCACCAGGCGCGTGTTGACGCGGCTTTGCAGCAGGAACTGCGCATACTGGTCGCGGCTGTCCTGGTCCATGCCGCCGCCGGCGTGGCGCGTGCTCTGGTAGCGCAGGTACAGGTCGTAGTGCTCGTCCGAGAACGACAGCGTGGCCACGCCCGCCGTCAGGTCGCTGTGGCGGTTCCAGGCGCGGCGCTGGCCGCGCGTGGGCTGGAATTGTTCCGCCACCACGCGCACCGGCACGCAGGCCTGGCAGCCGTCGCAATAGGGCCGGTAGGTGAAGATGCCGCTGCGGCGGAAGCCGTTGCGCACCAGTTCGGAATACACGTCGGCATTGATGAGGTGCGACGGTGTGGCCACTTGCGAGCGGGCCTGGCGTTCATCCAGGTAGCTGCAAGGGTAGGGCGCTGTCGTGTAGAACTGCAGCGTTGCGAATGGCAGGTCGTTCAGGTGCGTCATGCGCTTCCCGGGGCAAAAATGGTGTCCGTGTGCATATCATAGCGCAGAAACCTGCGAACTCTGCACGCTAATCGGACGCGCCGGGGTAGGGCTGCAACGGGGTCCAGTCGGCAATGGCGGGCAGGCCGATGCTGGCGCGCAGGTGCTGCAGGAATTGTGCGCGCGGAACCGGGGCTGCGCCCAGCGAGGCCAGGTGGCCGGTCTCCTGCTGGCAGTCCACCATGGCTACGCCATTGCGTTTCAAGAAATGCACCAGGTAGGCCAGCGCGATCTTGGAGCCGTCGGTCACGCGCGCGAACATGGATTCGCCGTAGAACATGCGGCCGATGCACACGCCGTAGGCGCCGCCCACCAGCTCGCCGTCCAGCCACAGTTCGGACGAGTGGGCGTAGCCCAGCTGGTGCAAGCCGGTGTAGCCGGCGATGATGTCGTCCGAGATCCAGGTGCCGGGGCCGTCGCGGCGCGGCGCGGCGCAGGCGCGCATCACATCCTCGAAGGCGCTGTCAAAGCGCACCTGCCAGCGGCCGGCGGGATCGGCCGCGCTGCGCTGGACCTTTTTAATGGCTTTTTTCAGGCTGTCCGAGACGCGGAAGCGTTCCGTCATCAGCACCATGCGCGGGTCGGTGCTCCACCACAGGATGGGCTGTCCCTCGGAAAACCAGGGGAAGATGCCGCGCTGGTAGGCCGCCAGCAGGCGCGCCGGCGACAGGTCGGCGCCGGCGGCCAGCAGGCCGGGCGCGTCGGACGTCAGCGCCTGCGAGACGTCGGGGAAGGGAGTGTGGGCATCGAGCCAGGGGATCATACGTCGCTGCGCATGGGTTTCGTGATGTCCTGGGTGTGGAAGCCGTAGCCGCCGCCGCTGGCGCGCATGCGGGCGCGGTCGGCGAAGAACAGTTCCAGCGTGTTGCGGATGGTGGGGAAGGCCAGGTCGTCCCACGGGATCTGCGCTTCCGTAAACAGCTGCACCTCCAGGCTTTCCTCGCCGGGCGCGAAGTCGAGGTTGCGCAGCGTGGCCAGGTAGAACATGTGCACCTGGTGCACGCGCGCCACGTTCATCAGCGAAAACAGCGGACCCAGTTCGATATTGGCGCCGGCTTCCTCGACGGTTTCGCGCACCGCCGCTTCGGCTGTGGTTTCGTTGTTCTCCATGAAACCGGCGGGCAGGGTCCAGTAGCCATAGCGCGGCTCGATGGCGCGCTTGCACAGCAGCACCTGCAGCTGGCCGTCACGCTCCCACACCGGGATGGAGCCGAGCACCATCTTGGGGTTTTGATAATGGATGGCGGTGCAGTGGGTGCAGACGTAGCGCGGGCGGTTGTCGCCGGCGGGGATGGTCAGCTCGACCGGGTTGGCGCATTCGGAACAGAATTTCATGGGAGGCGGTTCTAGTCAGCGGTTTCTCGTCACAGTAGTGCTTACTTTACACCGATTGCAGGCGCTGCGCGTAGCGCGAACGCAAGCTATGCGGGCCTGCGGAAGGATAAATCGGCTCTATCATCGATGATTTTAGGATTGATATTGCCTAAAGTCTCCAGTTGCCCTATAATACGTTCATACAGACGCGGGGTGGAGCAGTCTGGCAGCTCGTCGGGCTCATAACCCGAAGGTCACAGGTTCAAATCCTGTCCCCGCAACCAGATACAGAAAGCCGTTGAATTCGAAAGAGTTCAACGGCTTTTGCGTTTCGGCGCTTACTTTTTCAGGAAAACAATGAAGTAAAGCGAGAACAGGATAAAGGCCACCCCGCTGACGATGACGAGCATGCCCAATCGATAGGTGAGTTTGTGCCGGTTTTCCTGATTCTCAATATACTCGGCAAACCGCTTCATGATTTTCCTCCGGCGCGAGCCTATCCCGCCAAATAGTAGTGAACCATCGCGTAAGTAACGGCTGTTATAACAGCGACGATGATTGATATTAGCACTATCCCTGGCAGGGCATTCGTCCCATCACGGTGCCTTGCGGCGGTTGCATCCGACGTGCTGATTGAGACCAATACCGACGATACGACAATGATAAGCACATGCAAGCTGATCGCTACCCATGCGTACACCGCCTTGTTTTGATCATGCGATTGCCCGAACGTGCCTGCGGCTTCATGGCAGGCCGCTGCGCACATTGCGATGACAGGCCAGTACAGTTGGCCATCCTGCACTGCCCATCTGAGCAGCACTTTTACTTTGCCCCTGTGCTGACGGCCTGCAGCCAAGAGCGGCAGCAGCGCTAGAGGGGCGAGCAACGGGACGCCGATGTTCAGCAGGAACCAGCCCAGGAAGTTAATGAGTTCCATGTTTGCGCCTCGGGGAGGATGGCGGCAGCATAGCCGAGGGGGCCGCAGCCCGCTTTGGCGGGGATCAAGCGCTGACGAAGTGCATTCGGTGCATTGTTTCCATTATGATGTCGGCTATGCAACGATCACTCCTTGTCCTGCTCGTATTCCTGGCCTGTTCCGCGCTCCGTGCGGACGGGCACGCCGGCTCCGCTGCGCACCCTGCGCTGGCGCGGCTGCCGGCGCGCATGCTGTGGGCCTGGGAGCGGCCGGAGGACTTGCGCTGGCTGCCGGCCGATGTGGGCGTGGCCTATGTGGCTTCCACCATCCTGCTGCGCGGCGCGGACGCGCTGGTCCATCCGCGCACCGCGCCGCTGCTGCTGGCCGACGGCGCGGCGCTGGTGCCGGTGCTGCACGTGGACGCGTCGTGGCGCGAGCCGCCGGCGCTGAGCGCGCAGCAGTCGGCGCGCATCGTGCAGGAGCTGCTGCGCGTGGCGCAGCGCGGCAACCGCAGCGTGGTGCAGCTCGACTTTGAAGTGCGCCGCTCGCAGCGCCCCTTCCTGGCGCAGACCATCGCCGGGATCCGCCGCCAACTGGACCCGCGCATCGCGCTGTCGGTGACGGCGCTGGCCTCGTGGTGCATGGACGACGCCTGGCTGCCGGCCGGCCTGGCCGACGAGGTGGTGCCGATGGCCTTCCGCATGGGAGCGGGCCAGGACACGCTGCGCCAGCGCCTGCACCGCCAGGGTTTCACACAGCCCGTTTGCCGCGCCGCCGCAGGCTACGCCAGCGACGAGCCGCCGCTGCGCAGCGTGGCCGCGCGCGGCTATTACTTTTCTCCCCGTCCGTGGACCGCCGCAAGCTGGCGCGCCATGCGGGCGCATACCTACGCAGACATTTCTTCAGACACCTACTCAGCCTATCCATGAAACGATTCCGTATCCTGCCTTCCATCATTGCCGCCGCGCTGTTCGCGGCGCTGCCGCAGCCTGCACTGTCCAGCGGCGGCGACGGCTTCAGCGCCAACCGCTTCGCATCCGAATTCCAGGTGGCGCCCGGCGTGCTGTCCCAGTTCGCGGGCGGCAATCTGGGCGTGCTGCCCGGGACCTATTGGCGCGTCTACCAGTACATGGCGTACCAGGCCGCGAAAGGCCGCCCGCTCACGCCGCAGCAATTGGCCGCGCTGGAACTGGACCGCTGGCACGTGGGCAAAGCCAGCGACTGGGACTATAGCTATGAAGCGGAGAAGAACGGTTCCGGCGCCTGGCTGAAGGAGCGTGCGGCGTACGCCAGGCAGTGGGGCCTGGCGGAAGTCAAACTCGACGTGATGGCGGACGTGGACCACGCCAGCTACGTGAACTGCCATGCCGACGCGTTCAAGCAGGCTGCGCTGACGATGAAGGCGCGCGCGCAGCTCGGCGCCGGAGGCAAGCCGGATCAATGGCACAAGGCCTGGCTGCAAGGACAGGATGCGGTGTTCGCCAACTGCGAGGAGCCGGCCTACCAATACGGCTCGCCCCAGCCGAAGCGCGTGGTGCAGCTGCCGCCCGCCGTGCCGGCCAATGCGCCGGACTGGCTGAAGGCCGACCAGGCTTACCAGGTCGCCGCCGCGCATTTCTACGCCCGCAATTTCGACGCGGCGCGCAAGCAGTTCCTGGCCGTGGCGCAGGATGGCAAATCGCCGTGGCGCACGCTGGGCGGCTACCTGGCTGCGCGCAGCCTGATACGCAGCGCCACGCTGGAGCAGGACGGCAAGGCGCCGGACCGCGCGGCGAAGCTGGCGCTGGCGCGCCGGGAACTGGAGGCGCTGGCGCCCGCCTACGCGCCGGCCAGGCAGATGATTTCGCTGGTGGACGCGCGCCTCGATCCGGTTGCGCGCATCGCGGTGCTGGCGCGCCGGCTGGAGCAGGAGCCGTTCAGCGCCGAGACGCCAAGGCTGCTGAGCGACTACCTGGTGCTGCTGGACCAGCAGCCGCGCAGCGCCATGATCCTGGCGCAGGAACCGTTGACGGCCTGGATCGGCAGCATGCAGGCCGAGGCGCCGCTGGACGTCTATGAAAGCCCGAACAGCAAAGAGGTGCAGCAGGCGCGCGCGCAAGCCTTGTCGACCCTGCGCGCGCGCTGGCTAAAGCAGAAGGACGATGGCGCCATATGGCTGGCGCCGCTGCTGACGCTGGCCCACGCCGGCGAATTGAGCGAGGCCGAGAAGAAGGCCGCCGCCGCCGTGCCGGCCAAACACCCGCTGTATGTCACGCTGCAATACCACCTGGCGCGGTTGGCCATCGCCGAGAAGCAGGCGGCGCAGGCCGACAAGGACATCGATCGCCTGATGGCCAGCCACGGCAAGGCCATGTCGGTGGCCACCAGCAACCGCTATCTGGCGCTGAAGATGTTTTCGGCCGGGAGCATCGATGAATTCCTGAAGGCCGCACCGCGCAAGCCCGACCCCGTCGAAGCGGGCGAGGCGATCGACAGCAAGCCGGCAGAAGGCGAAACCGACGAGGACTTCGGCCGCAGCGTGTACCGCCACTTCCCCACCAGCGCGCTGCGCGTCCTGCTGGCGCATCCGCGCCTGCCGCAGCAGTGGCAACGGCAGCTGGAGGAAACCATGCTGGCGCGCGCGCTGATCTTCAACGACGAGGCGACCGCGCTGGCGCTGCTCGACAGCGTGGCCAAAGGACGCAAGACCACCGAGCACCTGTACGCGCGCTACCGCAAGGCGGCCTCCGGCGCGGAGCGCAAGCTGGCCGGGGCGCTGATCCTGGTGAATACGCCGGAGCTGAACCCGTCCGTGATCGACGCGCAAGGCCGCAGCCGCAACTGGGGCTGCCGTTCGGGCGGCCTGGAGCAGCCCGAGGCTGATCCGGCGCAGCCGCCGCGCTACCTGAGCGCGGAGCAGCGCGAGGCGGCGGGCAAGGAGCAGCAGCTGCTGCTCAAGCTGCCCTTGCGCACGGAGTTTATCGCGCCGACGCTGCTGGCCTGGGCCAGGCAGAAACCGGCCGACGAGGAGGCCCCGAAGGCGCTGCATTTCCTGGTGGCGTCGACCCGCATGGAGTGCCCGTACGGGACCGACAAGGAGGAAAAGGACCAGCTGCGCGGCCAGTACTCGAAGGAGGCGTTCAACCTGCTGCACAAGAACTACCCGAACAGCAAGTGGGCCAGGCAGACCAGGTACTTCTTCTGATCAGTCATCCGGGCGCGGGTGCAGGCTGGCCCACAGGTGCGCCGCCGCCATGGTGCGGTGGGGCGCGTAGCGCTTGAGGATTTCTTCGGTGCGCGGCATGTCCGGCTTGCTGTCTTCGCCCAGCAGCGCTTGCAGCGCGGCGCGGATGGCGACGTCGCCGTGCAGCGAGCAGTCGGGATAGCCGTAGCCGCGCAGCAGGCCGTAGTTGACGGTCCACGGGCCGATCCCTTTCACCGCCAGCAGCGCCTTGCCGATGTCGTCGATGCTGTTGGACGGGCCGGGCGCCAGATCGAGTTCGCCGCCGGCCACCAGCGCGGCGAAGCGCAACAGGGTTTCGGCCTTGGCGCGCGAGAATTTGCGGCTGGTGAGGTCTTCCACTTGCAGGCGCGCGGCGCTGGCCGCGTCCGGGTAGCACCACAGGCCGCTGCTGTGCTGCGTGCCCGCCTGCAGGATGAAGGTGCGGCGCAGCGAGATCGCGAAGGGCAGGTTGATCTGCTGGCCGATGATGGCCCAGGTCAGCGCCTCGAACACGGTGGCCGATTGCACGATGCGCAGGCCGGGCTGGCGGCGCGACAGCTCGCCCAGCAGCGTGTCGTTGGCGGCGAGGTCGAGGAAGGGCTGGGGATCGATGCGCAGGCCCAGCACGTTCAGCACGGCGCCGTGCGCTTGCGCAGCCAGCGCGGCCGGCAAGCCTGGCGGCGCGGCGGGCAGGTCGGCGTGTACCTCATAGTGCGCGGCCGCGCTGCCCAATGCGATGTCGAGCACCAGCGGCACGCCCTCCATCACCACGCCTTTGCGCAGCCGCTCCGGGCTGATCTGCTCGGCCACGCTTTGCGCATCGCGGCTGTGGAAGGCCAGCACGTCGTGCAGGCGGTAGCCGTGCGGCAGGTCGATGCGGTGCTTCATGCGGAGGCCGATTTGCGCAGCCAGCCCAAGCCGGGCTTGAAGCCGGTCACCAGCGCCGTGCCGACAATGACGATGGCCGACCCCACGACGGTGTACCAGCCCACCACTTCACCCAGGAACGCGGTGCCGAGCAGGATGCCGAACAGCGGGCTGAGAAAGGTGACGGTCAGCGCCGAAGTCGGTCCGACATCGCGGATCAGGCGGTAGTACAGCAGGTAGGCCACGCCGCTGCACACCACGCCCAGCGCCAGCGCGGCGCCCATGATGCCCACGGTGGCCTGGCCGGGCTGGGGGAAGAAGGCCAGCGAGGGCAGCACCAGCAGCGAGGCTGCCCACATGCTGCCGTGC
This sequence comes from Massilia sp. Root351, assembly GCF_001425045.1. Lineage (GTDB taxonomy): Bacteria > Pseudomonadota > Gammaproteobacteria > Burkholderiales > Burkholderiaceae_D > Rugamonas. The sequence goes on from NZ_LMDJ01000032.1 coordinate 153,605, forward strand.
GCGTTGGCGAACGGTTCCACCGCCCGGGCCGACTTGGCGTAGGTGCTGGCGATGCCGTAGTTGAAGGCGGCGAACAGCGCGGCGGCGATGGCCAGCCCTGCGCCCTCGCGCGAACTGGCGTGGTCGAAGCCGACCAGCAGCGCCACGCCGCCGGTGCCCATGACCAGACCCAGCATCACGCGCGCGGAGACCATCTGGCGCTGCCACACGGCGCCGATGACGGCGCCCCAGATCGGCGCGGTGGCGTTGAGCACCGCCATCACGGAGGCCGACAGGGTGCGCGCAGCGTAGGCGTACAGCAGGAAGGGCAGGGCTGAATTGAAGAAGCCCAGGATCAGGTAGTGCTTCCAGTTCTGGCGCAGCCCGAGCGGCTTGTTCATCATCAGCGCCACCGCCAGCAGGAACAGCGAGGCGAACACCACGCGGTATTCGATCAGCACGGCCGGCCCGAGCACCGGCGCGGCGATGCGCATGAAGAGGAAAGAGCCGCCCCAGATGGCGGCAAGCAGGATAAGGCGCAGCAGATTGGCAGTGCTCATGGGACGGTCTCGGTAGGGGCCCGCTCTGTCGGGTGGTCAGGCGGCGCCATTGTGCGGCCGGCGCGGGATAAGCGCCAGCCGGTTCTTGCTGTTGAATTCGTTCAGCTCAAGGCTCAGGTAACGACGCAGGCGTTCGGCGCGTCCGGCGTGGACGGCGCTTCCGGCGAGGCGGCGTGCTTCACTTGCAGCGCGGCCGGCACACCGTTCTTCACCGCCGTCATTTCGGCCAGGATGGAGATGGCGATTTCGGCCGGTGTCTTGCTGCCGATGTACAGGCCGATGGGGCCGTGCAGTTTGTCCAGCTGCGCCTCGGTTACGTCGAACTGGACCAGGCGCTCACGGCGCTTGGCGTTGTTCACGCGCGAGCCGATAGCGCCGACGTAGAAGGCGTCCGACTTGAGCGCTTCCATCAGCGCCAGGTCGTCCAGTTTCGGGTCGTGCGTCAGCGCCACCACGGCGCTGCGGTGGTCCAGCCGCATCTCCAGCACCAGGTCGTCCGGCATGGCGTGCACCAGCTGCACGCCGTCCACCTGCCAGCCGGCGCGGTATTCCTCGCGCGGATCGCACACGGTGACGTGGTAGTCCATGGCGGTGGCGATCTGCGCCAGGAAGCGCGACAGCTGGCCGGCGCCGATGATGAGCAGGCGCCAGCGCGGGCCGTGCTGGGTGGTCAGTTGCCCGGCGCCCAGTTCCAGCACGTTGCCGGCCGTGGTGTGCGCCAGTTGCACGGCGCCGGTGGCCAGGTCCAGGCGGCGCTCGACCAGCTGGCGCTGTTCCAGCATGTCCAGCAGTTCGGCGATGCGGCTGTGCGCGCCCAGCGGTTCGATGGCCAGTTCAATGGTGCCGCCGCAGGGCAGCCCGAAGCGGTGCGCCTCGTCGGCGGTGATGCCGTAGCTGACCACCTCCGGCACGCTGCGCGTGATGCCCTGCTCGCGCACCCGGGCGATCAGGTCGTCCTCGATGCAGCCGCCCGAGACCGAGCCGACCACGCGGCCGTCGTCGCAGATGGCGAGCGTGGCGCCGATCGGGCGCGGGCTGGAACCCCAGGTCTTGATGACGGTGACCAGCTCGGCGCGGTGGCCGGCGGCCACCCAGGCGGCGCTGGTTTTGAGTACTTCGAGGTCTATGCTGTCCATGGCCTTAACTATACTACGGCGCCGGAATTACGTTTTAGCGCCGCAGTTTTTTGCGGCACACGTACTTGAGGGCGGCCTCGGCGTGGCTGCCGGGCGCCGGCTTTTCAGCGTCGTACTGCTCGTATTTGAAGTTGCCGACCGCTTCGCCGCGCGCCAGCGTGGCCGGGTAGAAGGTCTGCGCCAGCAGCGTCACGCTGTGGTCCTTGCAGGAATACAGGTACTGCGCCTTGAGCGAACGGTAGGTCTTGCCGTCGGCGGAGGTTTGCGGCTTGCTGTGGGAGACCAGGGTCCAGGCCTTGCGGGCATCTTCGCCGGCATCCTCCACCCTGGCCACGCTGGCCTTGTCGATGTAGAGCGTGGCCGCGCCGTTGCCGGACAGCTTGCTCCAGTTGGCGCCCTGGGCCGCGTTGGCGGCGTGGGCGGGCGCGAGGGAGACGGTGAGCAGCGCCGCCAGCAGCGGCAGGGCGGCGCGCTTCATTACGGCACCAGCGGTTTCTTCGCCGCCAGCTTGGCCTTGATCTCGGCCACGCCCTTGTCGATGGCTGCGAAACGGGCGGCGGTGGCGGGATGCAGGGCGGTATAGCCGTTCATCACGGAGGCCGGGTATTGCGACGACAGGCGCTGCCAGAACGGCTTGGCGCGCTCGATGTTGTAGCCGGCGCGCGCCAGCATGTACAGCGCCAGGTTGTCGGCCGCCGTGTCCATGTCCTGCGGCACCGGCTTGATGCCGCCGCTGCCGATCAGCAGCGACAGGTCCGGCCTGGTGCGCACCAGGTTGTCGATCATGCTGCCGACTGCGGCCGAATTGCGCATGGCGCCGGCGTGGCCCAGCACATTGTGCGCGATGTCCTTGGCCAGCACGTAGGCAATGGCCTCGTCGCTCTGGGCGAAGTTCATCATGCCGCGCGTGATCAGCACGCGCTGGCCGTCGGCGTAGGAATTGATGTTGTCGGCATTGCCGAGGTGGACGCGGATGGCGCAGGCGCGCGTGACGGGCACCTTGAGCGTCTGGTTGTTGCCGTTGCGGGCCACGGTCATGTCCAGCGCGGCTTGTTTGCCCACCAGCGGACCGAGCACCTCGGCCGCTTGCGACTCGGCGTCCGGGCCGCCGGGCAGCGACTTGCCTTCCACCGCCACCAGGCCGTCGCCCTTGCGCAGGCCGGCACGCGCGGCGCCGCTGCCGGCCAGCACGGAGCTCACCTGCAGGCGTTCGCCGTAGCCCAGCACGGCGTGCGCCGCGTCCGAGAATTCGCCCGGGTAGGAGTAGCGGTTCTGCGCGGTAAAGCCGAGCAGGTTGCGCGCCATGCTCTTGCACAGGTCGGCATTGTTGATCAGCAGCGGGGCCGACACGCGCGACAGGCGGTCTTGCAGGTTGACCATGACGCGCAGCGCGTCCTGCGCGGCGGCGGCCTTGGCGCTGAGCACCGGCTGCTGCGGTTCGGCCGGCGCCGGCACGGCGGGACCGGGCTGCGGCGCGGTGGCCTGCGGCGCAAAGGTGGAGCAGGCCGACAGCAGCAGCGCCGCCAGCGTTGCCGCCGCGGTTGCCAGCGTCCTGCCTGCCGGGCCGCCGATCGGCCTGCCCGTGCGCGCCGCCCCTGCCCGGGCCGCCCCCGCCGTTACCGTTATCATTGCCGTTGCCGTTGCCGATGCCAACGCTTGCGCCTTGCCTGCCATGCGATTTTCCTTAGTGTTTGCCGGTGCTGCCGAAGCCGCCTTCACCGCGTTCGCTGCCGCCGAATTCGTCCACCACGTTGAAGCCCACCTGCAGTACCGGCACGATGATCAGTTGCGCCAGGCGTTCCATCGGGTTCAGCGTAAACGTGTTTTGACCCCGGTTCCAGGTCGATACCATCAGCTGGCCCTGGTAGTCGGAGTCGATCAAGCCTACCAGATTCCCAAGCACAATGCCGTTCTTGTGGCCCATGCCGCTGCGCGGCAGGATCATGGCGGCGTAGCCCGGATCGGCGATGTGGATGGCCAGGCCGGTGGGCACCAGCACGGTCTGGCCGGGCTCGATGACGATGGGCGCGTCGATGCAGGCGCGCAGGTCAAGGCCGGCGCTGCCGGGGGTGGCGTAGGCCGGCAGCTGGTCTTTCATGCGCGGGTCGAGAATTTTGACGTCTACAGTTTTCATGAGTCTTATTGGAACAGCGAGTGCTTGTCGATGCGTTTGGAAATTTCGGAAATCAGCTGGCGCGCCAGCGTGAGCTTGTCGGCGCGCGGCAGGATGGTGTGGCCGTTCTCGTCGAACAGGATGATGGTGTTGTCGTCCTGGCCGAAGGTCTGGTGGCCGATATTGCCGACCAGCAGGGGGATGCCTTTCTTCTCGCGCTTGGCCGCGCCGTATTCGAGCAGGTTCTCCGATTCGGCGGCGAAGCCCACGCAGTAAGGGTAGCCGGCCAGGTTGGTGCGGGTGGCCACGGTGGCCAGGATGTCCGGGTTCTGTTCGAACTTCAGGTCCGGCACGGTGCCGTCGCCTTTCTTCTTCATCTTCTGCGTGCTGGGATTGGCCACGCGCCAGTCGGCCACGGCGGCCACCGAGATGAACACGTGCTGGCCGTGCACCGCCGACAGCACCTCGTCGTGCATCTGCAGCGCGCTTTGCACGTTGATGCGCTGCACGCCGAATGGCGTGGGCAGGGCGGTGGGGCCGGAAATCAGCACCACGTCGGCGCCCGCTTCGCGCGCGGCGCGCGCCACGGCGTAGCCCATCTTGCCCGAGGACAGGTTGGTGATGCCGCGCACCGGGTCGATGGCTTCGAAGGTCGGACCGGCGGTGATCAGGATGCGCTTGCCGGCCAGCACCTTCGGCTGGAAGGCGGCGATCAGTTCGGCCAGCAGCTGCTCGGCTTCGAGCATGCGGCCCAGGCCCACTTCGCCGCAAGCCTGTTCGCCGGCGGCGGGACCGAACACCTGCACGCCGTCGTCCTTGATCTGCTGGACGTTGCGCTGGGTGGCCGGGTTCTGCCACATTTCCACGTTCATGGCCGGCGCCACCAGCAGCGGCACGGTGCGCGGGCGTGCCAGGCACATGGTCGAGAGCAGGTCGTCGCACACGCCGTGCGCCAGCTTGTAGATGAAGTCGGCCGAGCAGGGCGCGATCAGGATCGCGTCGGCGTTGCGGGTGACGTCGATGTGGGCCATGTTGTTGTCCACGCGCGGGTCCCACTGGCTGGTGTAGACCGGCTTGCCGGACAGGGCCTGCATGGTGACGGCGGTGATGAAGTGGGTGGCCGCGTCGGTCATCACCACTTGCACGCAAGCGCCTTCGCGCGTGAGTGCGCGGCACAGCTCGGCCGCCTTGTAGCAGGCCACGCCGCCGGACAGGCCGAGGACGATTTTTTTGCCGGTCAATTCCATAACTATTCCTTATTTACTGCGGCTACTTACTTGTTCACCCTGCGCAGTTCATCCAGGATGAACAGCGCGGCGCCGACGCAGATGGCCGAGTCGGCGATATTAAAGGCCGGGAAGTGGCCGATGCCCTTCCAGTGGAAGTCCAGAAAATCGACCACGTGGCCGTACAGGATGCGGTCGATCACGTTGCCGACCGCGCCACCCAGGATCAGCGCCAGGGCCCAGCAGAACATGCGCTGGCCGGCGTGCTTTTTCAGCAGGTAGACGATGAACAGGGCTGCGCCTATGCCGATGGCGGTGAAGAAGTAGCGCTGCCAGCCGCTCTCGTTTTGCAGGAAGCTGAACGCAGCGCCCCTGTTATAGGCCAGCACCAGGTTGAAGAAGGGCGTCACCACCACTTCCTCGCCCCAGCGGAAGGTCTTGTTGACGGTGATCTTGGTGATCTGGTCGAGCAGCAGCACGATGAAGGCAATGCCCAGCCATGGCGTCAGGCCGCCGGAGGAGGACTTGGAGGAAAAGCTTTTTGGTTTGGATGCCATGGAGGTCAGGATAGGGTTGCGTAGGGCGGGTTAGCGCAGCGGTGCTGCGCGTAACCCGCCGGGGAGTTTAAGCGAACTTGCGCTTCTCGCCCGCTCCGAACAGATTGCTGTGGCAGCGGCCGCACAGCGTCGGGTGGTCGGCGTGTGCGCCCACGTCGGCGCGGTAGTGCCAGCAGCGTTCGCACTTGGCCGCTGCCGATGCGGCCACCGCCACCGCCTCCTCGGCTTCCGAAGCCACTTGCACTGCCTTGGCCTGCGAGGTGATGAAGACGAATTTCAGGTCCTCATCCAGGCTGGCCAGCAGCTGGTACTTGTCGCCGGCCGCCTTGATCTCCAGCTCGGCCTGCAGCGAGGAGCCGATGGCGCCCGAGGTGCGCAGGTCTTCCAGCTGCTTGGTCACGCCGGTGCGCACGTCGCGCAGGGCGGCGTACTTGGCCAGCAGGGCTTCCGAGTCGGCCACGGCCGGCAGCTCCCACCAGGTCTGCGTGAAGATGGTCTCGTCGCTGGCGTTGTAGGCGTCGCTGCCGGCGAACACGGCCCACGCTTCCTCGGCGGTGAAGGACAGCATCGGCGACATCAGGCGCAGCAGGCTTTGCGTGATGTGCCACAACGCGGTCTGCGCCGAGCGACGCTGCTGCGAGTCCACGGCGGAGGTGTACAGGCGGTCCTTCAGGATGTCCAGGTAGAAGCCGCCCAGGTCTTCCGAGCAGTAGTTCTGCAGCTTGGACACCACCGGGTGGAACTCGTAGTTCTCATAGTGCCTGGCGATCTCGGCCTGCAGGCGCGCCATGTCGGCCAGCGCGTAGCGGTCGATCTCCAGCAGCTCGGCCACCGGCACGGCGTTCGCTTTCGGATCGAAGTCCGAGGTGTTGGCCAGCAGGAAGCGCAGCGTGTTGCGGATGCGGCGGTACGATTCGGTCACGCGCTTGAGGATCTCGTCGGAGATCGACAGTTCGCCGGTGTAGTCGGTGGCGGCCACCCACAGGCGCAGGATGTCGGCGCCCAGCTTGTTCGACACGTCCTGCGGCGAGACGGTGTTGCCGATCGACTTGGACATCTTCTTGCCTTCGCCGTCCACCACGAAGCCGTGCGTCAGCAGCGCCTTGTAGGGCGCCGCGCCGTTCAGCATGGAGGAGGTCAGCAGCGAGGAGTGGAACCAGCCGCGGTGCTGGTCCGAGCCTTCCAGGTACAGGTCGGCCGGGAAGGCGCTCTGCCCTTTGTGCGAGCCGCGCAGCACGGTCTGGTGCGTGGTGCCGGAGTCGAACCACACGTCCAGGGTGTCCTTGTTCTTCTCGTACAGGGCGGCGTCCTCGCCCAGCAAGGTGGCCGGGTCCAGCGACAGCCAGGCGTCGATGCCGTTCTTCTCGATCAGCTGCGCCACCTGTTCCAGCAGCTCCGGGGTGCGCGGGTGCAGGTCGCCGCTTTCCTTGTGGATGAAGAAGGCCATCGGCACGCCCCACTGGCGCTGGCGCGACAGGGTCCAGTCCGGACGGTTGGCGATCATGCCGTGCAGGCGCGCCTGGCCCCAGTCCGGGAAGAATTGCGTTTCGTCGATGGCCTTGAGGGCGGTCTGGCGCAGGGTCGGGCCGCCGTCCTTCGGGTGCGCGTCCATGCCGGCGAACCACTGCGAGGTGGCGCGGTAGACGATGGGGGTCTTGTGGCGCCAGCAGTGCATATAGCTGTGGTCGAACATCTTCAGCTCGAACAGCGCGCCCGCTACCCTTAGCGCGTCGCAGATCGGCTTGGAGGCTTCCCAGATGGTCAGGCCGCCGAACAGCGGCAGGGTCGGCACGTACTTGCCGTCGCCCATCACCGGTTTCAGGATCTCGTCGTCCTTCATGCCGTGCGCCTTGCAGGAGATGAAGTCGTCCTGGCCGTAGGCGGGCGCCGAGTGCACCACGCCGGTACCGCTCTCGGTGGTGACGTAGTCGGCCAGGTAGACCGGCGACAGGCGGTCGTAGAAGGCGTCGCGCGCGTGCAGCGGGTGCTTGAAGCTGATGCCGGCCAGGTCCTGGCCCATGCAGGTGCCGATGGTGGTGCCTTCGAGCTTGTAGCGCGCCAGGCAGGATTCCACCAGGTCTTGCGCCAGGATCAGCAGCAGCGGCTGGCCGTCGCGTTCGGCCTGCACCAGCGCGTACTTCACTTCGGCGTGCACGTTCAGCGCCTGGTTGGACGGGATGGTCCACGGCGTGGTGGTCCAGATCACGATGAAGCCGTTCTGCGTCGGCAGGGCCGGCAGGTCGAAGGCCTTGGCCAGCTTGTCGAATTCATGGAAGGCGAAGCCGACGTCGATGGCCGGGTCGCGCTTGTTCTGGTATTCCACTTCCGCTTCGGCCAGCGCCGAGCCGCAGTCGAAGCACCAGTTCACCGGCTTCAGGCCGCGGTAGACGTAGCCCTTCTCCAGCAGCTTGCCGAGCGCGCGCAGCTCGTCGGCTTCGTTGGAGTAGTTCATGGTCAGGTAGGGGTTCTCCCACTCGCCCAGCACGCCCAGGCGGATGAAGTCCTTTTTCTGGCGCTCGACCTGCTCGTAGGCGTAGGCGCGGGCCTTGGTCAGCACGTCGGCGGTGGGCAGGTTCTTGCCGTGCAGTTTTTCGATCTGGATCTCGATCGGCATGCCGTGGCAATCCCAGCCAGGAACATAGGGCGCGTCGAAGCCGGCCATGGTGCGGGCTTTCACCACCATGTCCTTCAGCACCTTGTTGACGGCGTGGCCGATGTGGATGTCGCCGTTGGCGTACGGCGGGCCGTCGTGCAGCACGAACTTCGGACGGCCTGCGGCCGCCTTGCGGATGCGGTGGTAGATCTTCTTCTCTTGCCAGTCTTTGACCCAGTTCGGCTCGCGCTTGGCGAGGTCGCCGCGCATCGGGAACGGGGTTTCGGTCATATTGACCGGGTACTTGCTTTCAGCCTTCTTGGGTTTGTTGTCGGACATAGCGATCTTTAAGTGTGTGTATCTGTGTGCTGTGGGGCGACTGCCGGGTTGGCGCACGGGGGGCGCCATGCCGGCGTCAAATTCGGTCGGTGGCGTTGACGGCGCCGCTGCTGGTGCGCCGCGCGAACCACGCGCGCGCCAGTTCGGCGTCGCGGTCGATGGCCGCCGTCAGGGTGGGCAGGTCGATGAACTTCTCTTCGTCCCGTATCTTCTGCAGGAATTCCACGCGCACGTTCTTGCCGTAGCAGGACTGCGCGTAGTCGAAGATGTGCACTTCCAGCAGCACGCGCCCGGCGTCTTCCACGGTGGGGCGCACGCCCAGGCTGGCCACGGCCGGCAGCGGCCCGCGGCTGTCGTCCAGGCCGTGCACCTGCACGATGAAGATGCCGCCCAGGGCAGGGCGGTGCGGCACGCGCAGGTTCAGCGTGGGATAGCCGATGGTGCGGCCCAGCTTGGCCCCGTGGATCACGTGGCCGGAAATCGCGTAGGGGTGGCCCAGCAGCTGTTCGGCGTGCGCGAAGTCGCCTTCGGACAGCGCGGCGCGCACCGCCGAGGAGGAGATGCGGGTGGCGCCTTTCATTACCGTGGGCAGGGTGTGCACTTCGAAGCCGTATTGCCGGCCCGCTTCGATCAGCATGGCCACGTTGCCGGCGCGGCGCGCGCCGTAGCAGAAGTCGTCGCCCACCATCAGCCATTTCACGTGCAGGCCATCGACCAGCACGTTTTCGGTGAATTCCTGCGGCGTGAGCGAGGCGAAGGCATTGCTGAAATGCTCGACGATGACGCGGTCGATGCCATTGTCCTCCAGCGATTGCAGCTTGTCGCGCAGGTTGGCGATGCGGGCCGGGGCCTTGCTCAGGTCGCCGGCCTTGCGCGCGAAGAACTCGCGCGGGTGCGGCTCGAAGGTCATCACGGCGGCCTCCAGGCCCAGTTGGTCGGCCGCGGCGCGCACCTGCGCCAGCAGCGCCTGGTGGCCGAGGTGGACGCCGTCGAAGTTGCCTATCGTCAGCGCGCAGGGCGCGCGCGCCGCTGCATTGGGAAGTCCGCGAAATACCTTCATGGGAATCTGGAGCGAAAAACTGGGCTAAATGGGGGATTATACGGACTGTTGGCCGGATTCACATGGGGAAACACTGCGAAACGCCGCGCTGCACCCTATAAAAGCAAAAAAGCGCCGCGGGCGTGAGCCGGCAGCGCTTCGCTTCCCGCAGCGGGAATTACATCGGGTGGTTGATCTGCATGATGTTGTAGCGGGCCAGTTCGGCTTCGCCCGCCGTGCCCTTGACCGACTTCAGCGTGCTGACAGCGGCGGCTTTCTTGCCGGCAATCGCTTGCGCCTGGCCGTAGTGCAGCTTCATTTCTTCCGGACGGCGCGCGGTGCCGAACTTGATGGCCTGGTCGATCAGCTTCAGGCCGGCGTCGCCCTTGCCTTCGGAAACCATGGCGTAGCCCAGGTTGGCCAGGCCGTCGGCGTCCTTGTTCTTGATGAACTCGGCTTCAGCGGCGGCGCGGTTCTTCACCGCTTCCGCTTCGGTCTTCACGGCCAGGTCTTTCAGGCGCTGGTGGCGGCCGGCGTCGGCGCCGGTGCCCAGGGCGCCCTTCTTGTAGCCCTGGTCGATCACCTTCAGTGCTTCGGCCGGATTGGCCACCTGCAGCGCCAGCTGGCCCATTTCCATGTACTCGTTGGGCTTGGCCAGCAGGCCCAGCGCCAGTTTCAGGCGCAGCAGGTCCAGGTTCAGCGTGCTCGAGAAGCCAGGCTTGCCGGCCACGCGGTTCAGCAGGTCGGCCCAGTAGCTGGTTTTCGGGTAGCTGCCGGCCAGCTTTTCCAGGGTGGCCACGTAGCCGGCCTTGTCGTTCTGCTTGAGCTGGATATTGGCCAGCATCTGCAGGTTCGATTCGGACTGCTTGCCGCCGGCCTGCAGTTCCTTGGCCGCTTCGGCGTACTTGCCGCTGATGTAGTAGGTCTGCACCAGCAGGTCGTGCATGGTGGCGTCGTTCGGGTTGTCCTTCAGCGCGCGCTGGATCCAGGTGATCGCTTTCGGGTAGTCCTTGGCGCCGTAGTACATGCCGGCCAGGCCCTTGGTGAAGTTGGCGCTTTCGCTGCCCGACAGGCGGCCGGAGTTGATCACGGCCTCGAAGGCGCGGATCGCGGTGTCGTTGTCGCGGGCGGCGGCGGCGGCCGCGGCGCGCACGCGCTCAATCTGGTATTTCTCGAATTCGGTTTTGCCGCCAACTGCGTCGGCTTCCTTCAGTTTGGCCAGCGCTTCCTTGTGCTTGCCGGAGCTCGTCAGCTTCTGTGCTTCCTGCAGCGGTTTGCCGACGGCGGCGCTGACGGCGTCAGCAGCGTAGGCGACCGAGGTCAGACCGGTCAACGGGGCGGCAGCGGTAAAACCGATGGCGGCCATCACCAGGCCGAGATGAGCGAGACGAAACTTGGTCATGAGGAAGTATTCTTTCTGTAAAAACGAAATAGGCAGGAAGACCTGCCTATCGCGGAAAATAGTACGGATTACTGGAACTGCTCGTTGCCGACCAGACCAATCTTGGTCACACCCAGACGCTGGGCCGAAGCCATCACGCCTGCCACCGATTTGTACGACACCAGCTTGTTGGGGCGCAGATGCACCTCAGGCTGGTCAGCTTGCGCTGCCACGGCGACCAGTTTCGATTCCAGGGTCGCGCGGTCAGGCACAACCTGGTTATCCCACAGAATCGTCCCGTCGAAGTCGACGTCAATCGTGATCACCACGGGGTCCTTGGTCGGCGGTGGCGGGGTGCCCACCGGCATGTTCAAGTTGACCGAGTGATTCGCTTTCGGAATGGTGATGATCAGCATGATGATCAGTACCAGCATGACGTCGATCAGCGGCGTCATGTTCATTTCCATCATTGGTTCGGGATCCGCGCCAGCGGCCGGCGAACCGACATTCATACTCATGGTATTTCCTTTGTAGAAGGTGACTGGACCTGCCCCGGCCACCTTGCCGGCCGGGGCATCGAGGGTCTTGGGCCGCAGCCTTAACCCTTGTCAGGCGGTTCGGTGATGAAACCAACCTTCTGGATACCAGCACGCTGGGTCGTGAAGATGACCTTGCCGATGGCTTCGTACTTGGTTTCTTGGTCACCCCGTACGTGTACTTCCGGCTGCGGCAGTTTCACGGCCTCTTTTTTCAGAAAATCGAACAACTCATTCGTGTCCGCCATTTTCTTTTGATTCCAGTAGATGTCGCCATCCTTGTTAACAACGATGTTGACGTCTTCCGGTTTGGTCTGAATTACCTGGTTGGTCTCTTCCGGCAGCTTGATTTTCTGCAGTTTGAGAACGACCGGGCTCGTAATCAGAAAGATAATCAGCAGAACCAACATGATGTCCACGAGGGGCGTCGTGTTGATTTCTGACATTACCTGATCTTCTCCGCTATCGGAGCCTACGGACATCGACATGGTTATTATCCAATCTTTTTAGCGCCGCCAGCACGGATGGCCGAGTCAGCGGTCGACATGGCGCCCGAGATCAGCACCGAGTGCACGTCGGCGGAGAAGGCGCGCACGTCTTCCATTGCGGTTTTGTTACGACGCACCAGCCAGTTGTAACCCAGCACGGCTGGAACTGCCACGAACAGACCGAAGGCGGTCATGATCAGTGCTTCACCCACTGGGCCTGCCACTTTGTCGATCGACGCGTTACCGGTCATACCGATGTTGATCAGTGCATTGTAAATACCCCAAACGGTACCGAACAGACCGATGAACGGTGCGGTCGAGCCCACGGTTGCCAGGAACGACAGGCCGTCTTGCAGACGCGATTGAACTTTGTCAACAGCGCGCTGGATGGACATGGTTACCCAGGTCGACAGGTCGATTTGTTCCAGCAGGGCGCCGTCGTGGTGCGCGGTGGCCTTGGTGCCGGTTTCAGCGATGAAGCGGAATGGCGAGCCTTCGGTCAGGGTGGCGGCGCCGGCAGCGATCGACGATGCTTTCCAGAACTTGGCGGCCGATTCTTTCGACTGCTTGAAGATCTTCATCTGGTCGATCAGTTTGGTCACGATGATGTACCACGAACCCATCGACATGATGGTCAGGATGATCAGGGTGCCACGGGAAACGAAACCACCGTTCCAGACGGCTTCGAAGCCGAATGGGTTTTCAACTTCTTCGTGGCCTGCTGGTGCTGCTGCGGCCGGTGCTGCTGGAGCTGCTGCGTCTGCTGCTGGAGCTGCTGGAGCTGCCGCTGCATCCGCTGGAGCCGCTGCAGGTGCCGAAGCGGCTGCCGAGGCAGGCGCGTCGGCCATGGCTGGGGCGCTGACCAGAGCGGATGCTGCGGTCACCGAGAACAGCACAGCGGCCAGTACAGCGGACAAACGGGTATTCTTAAACATGCTTCCTCCAAATTGATAAAATAATCAGTTCGCTGAAATGTCAACGAAGTACTAAGTGGGACGTAACTGCTGCCCCGGTTTTTATTCCAGCGTCCAGACGTATTGCATTTGCATCCACGCTTGCTCCGGCTTGCCGTCGGTCATGCCAGGCTTGAAACGGCACTTGGAAATACCCGCGATTGCGGCTTTGTCCAAATCCCTGAAGCCACTGGATTTCACTAATTTGGATTCGACGACATGGCCGTCTACACCAATCAGGAACGATAACGTGACCGTACCGGTTTCTTCATTGCGCAGGGAGGATTTAGGCCACTCTGGTTTTGCGCAAGTGTTGAAGTCGGCAACTGCAGGCACGTGTACCGATTTTGCAGGCGGCGCTGGCGGTGCTGGCGGAGCAGCTGGCGGCGCTTTCTGCAGTTCGTTCGTCGCAGGTTTCACGTTGGTCGCGTTAGCGATCACGTTTTGCTGCGGCGGCGGCTGCTGCACGTTCACCTCAACCGGAGGAATGAAGGGCGGTGGTGGAGCCTTCATCTCTGGTGGTGGTGGCGGTGGCGGCAGTTCTTTTGGAGGAGGTGGTGCCACTTCCTCGATGATCTTGGTTTCTACGGGTTCGACCATTTTGGCGACCAAGCGTTTACCCAGTCCCGACACGATCCCGTAAGCCACCAGGATGTGCAACAAGACCACGATGGTTATGCCAGTTAGATTCTTCTTGGCGTCCTTCTCGTTATGCGTGAAATTCATGCCTGCTTTCTCCAATACCAACTCTTTTGTACTACCTCGAACCCCGTTATGGCGACAAAAAGCTCCAGCCGCATCCGGGACGTCGGCGAATTATACATACGAATTCCTCAATTTACATAGAATTTTGCTTCCTAAAACCGGTTAAATTTCATGTGCTTAGCTGCGTTTTCCGGCCCGCCGCTGCACCGTTCTGGCACAAAAAGCAAGACTTCCCGGCACGTTTTTGGGGAGTATTTTTTCGCCCCTTCACGATGTTTATTATTCCGCCAAAAAACGGAATTAAATTACGGAATTGGTCAGGCCAGCCGTGCAAAAGTTGGTCCCCACCGTTGCTTGCTTGCAACTCAAGTACACTTGCAATATGAATAGTATAGAAGAATTTTGCTGACGGGCGCTCGTTAAGGTGGTCTTAAAAATTGTTCTATCTATATGCGGCGCGCGCCTGGAAGGCGCGGCGCAGGGGGGAGGCGGGGCGCGGCGCCCCGGTGGACTTCAACCGCCGCGGTTGCGCTTCTCGCGCTTGACTTCCAGCGTGTTAATAACATTGCCATGCGGGTCCACTGTTTCCAGGTGGACATCGAAGCCCCACAGCCGGGCCACGTGCTTGAGCACCTCGTTGGCCTGCTGGTTCAGCGGGCGCCGGTTGAACTGGGTGTGGCGCAAGGTCAGCGCGCGGTCGTCGCGGGTGTTGACCGACCAGACCTGGATGTTGGGCTCGCGGTTGCCCAGGTTGTACTGCTCGGCCAGCTGCTGGCGCACGTAGCGGTAGCCCAGCTCGTCGTGGATGGCCGACACGTTGAGCTTTTCGTTCTTGTCGTCGTCCAGCACGGCGAAGAAGTGGAACTCGCGTATCAGGCGCGGCGACAGGTACTGGGCGATGAAGCTTTCGTCCTTGAAGTTGCGCATGGCGAAGTCCAGCGTCTTGCGCCAGTCGCTGCCGGCTATGTCGGGGAACCATTCGCGGTCCTCGGCGGTGGGGTGCTCGCAGATGCGGCGGATGTCGGTCATCATGGCGAAACCGAGCGCATACGGGTTGATGCCGCTGTAATAGGGGCTGTGCACCGGCGGCTGGAACACCACGTTGGTATGGCTCTTGAGGAATTCCATCATGAAGCCCTCGGCCACCACGCCCTCGTCGTACAACTGGTTCAGGATGGTGTAGTGCCAGAACGTGGCCCAGCCCTCGTTCATCACCTGGGTCTGGCGCTGCGGGTAGAAGTACTGGCTGATCTTGCGCACGATGCGCACCATCTCGCGCTGCCACGGTTCCAGCAGCGGCGCGTACTTTTCGATGAAGTACAGCAGGTTCTCCTCCGGCTCGGGCGGGAAGCGCGGCGCCGGCTTGTCGATCTCCTCTTCGTCGCGGCGCGGCAGGGTGCGCCACAGCTCGTTGATCTGCGACTGCAGGTAGGCTTCGCGCTCCTTCTGCTTCTGCTGCTCCTGGAACAGCGACAGCTTGGCCGGGCGCTTGTAGCGGTCCACGCCGTAGTTCTGGATCGCATGGCAGGAGTCGAGCAGCAGCTCGACCGCGTCGATGCCGTGGCGCTGCTCGCACTCGGCGATGTAGTTCTTGGCAAACACCATATAGTCGACGATGGCTTCGGCGTCGGTCCAGGTGCGGAACAGGTAGTTGCCCTTGAAGAATGAATTATGCCCGTAAGCAGCATGCGCGATCACCAGCGCCTGCATGGTCAGGCTGTTCTCCTCCATTAAATAGGCGATGCAGGGATTGGAGTTGATGACGATCTCGTAGGCCAGTCCCATCTGGCCGCGCTTGTAGCCCTTTTCGGTGGACAGGAAATGCTTGCCGAACGACCAGTGGTTGTAGGAGACCGGCATGCCCACCGAGGTGTAGGCGTCCATCATCTGTTCGGCGGTGATGATTTCCAGCTGGTTGGGGTAAGTGTCCAGGCCGAAGTTGTGGGCCACGCGGCGGATTTCCTCGTGCGCCTGCTCGATCAGTTCAAAGGTCCACTCGGACTGCTCGGGCAGCGCGCGCGGATGCGGTTGGCGTTTGGTCATCTGGTTCATATCTCGCCTGCTTATATAGAAGGGTCTATTTCGGCTGCTTCTTGAACAGTTCGCGGAACACCGGGTAGATGTCGGCCGGCGTGACGATTTTCTGCATGGCGAAGTGGGCGTGCAGGTCGGGCACCTGGGCGTACTGCTCCCACAGGTTCTGCGGCGGCCCGTCCGTGATCTCGACGTAGGTGTAGTACTGCACCTTGGGCATGATGGTGTTGACCAGCAGCTGCTTGCACAGCAGCGAATCGTTGTCCCAGTTGTCGCCGTCCGAGGCCTGGGCCACGTAGCTGTTCCACTGGCCGGCGCCGAAGCGCTCGTCGATGATCTTGTTGAGCAGGTGCAGCGCCGACGACACCACCGTGCCGCCCGACTCGCGCGAGTGGAAGAATTCATCCTCGCTCACCTCGGCCGCGGCCGTGTGGTGGCGGATGAAGACCACTTCGATCCTGTCGTACACGCGCTTGAGGAACAAATACAGCAGGATGAAGAAGCGCTTGGCGGTGTCTTTGCGGCTCTCGTCCATGGAGCCGGACACGTCCATGATGCAAAACATCACGGCCTGCGTCATCGGCTTGGGCACTTTCACCCGGTTGCTGTAGCGCAAGTCGAACGGGTCGATATAGGGGATGGCCAGCAGCCGCGTGTGCAGGTGGTGGATCAGCTTGCGCAGTTCGACCACGTAGGGGTCTTCCATCGGCGCGCCCGCCTCGAGCAGGGCCTGCAGTTCGCGCTCGGCCTCCAGCAGCCGCTTGCGTGAACTGCCGCCAACGGCGATGCGCCGGCCCAGCGCGCCACGCAGCGAGCGCAGCACGTGGATGTTGGACGGTGTGCCGGACACGGTGTAGCCGGCGCGCTGGTTCTTGAACTCGGTGGTGGCGGTGAGCTGCGTCTTGACCAGGTTGGGCAGTTCCAGGTCCTCGAAGAAGTAGTTCATGAATTCTTCGCGCGACAGTTCGAAGATGAAATCGTCTTCGCTGGTCTGGTCGCTATTGCCGGCCTTGCCGCGCCCCGAGCCGCCGCCGCCTTTCGGCCGCGCGATCTGGTCGCCCTTCTGGTACTCCTGGTTGCCCGGGTTGATCACTTCCCACACGCCGCCATGGGCATGGCCGAACGACGGTTCGTTCACATCCTTGACGGGAATGGAAACCTTTTCGCCATTCTCGACGTCGGTGATCGAGCGGCCCTTGATGGCCCGTCCCACCGCGTCCTTGATCTGGCCCTTGTAACGCCGCAAGAAGCGTTCGCGGTTGACCGCGGACTTGTTCTTGCCCTGCAAACGACGATCAATGAGGTAAGTCAAAGTGCCTCCTGCTGCTACATGGATACCGGCGCGGGAACGGGACGGCTGCCGGCCTGCCGGGCCGCCCCTGTTCCATATTATCTCACCGCCGGCTTAGGATGACTTCCTCACGCGCAGATACCACTCGCACAGCAAGCGCACCTGTTTTGCGGTGTAGCCTTTTTCCACCATGCGCGCCACGAAGTCGGCGTGCTTGTTGGCGTCCTCGGCGCTGGCCTTGGCGTTGAAGGAGATCACCGGCAGCAGCTCCTCGGTATTCGAGAACATCTTCTTCTCGATCACGGTGCGGAACTTCTCGTAGCTGGTCCAGGCCGGATTCTTGCCGCCGTTGTTGGCGCGCGCGCGCAAGCCGAAGTTGACGATCTCGTTGCGGAAGTCTTTCGGGTTCGAAATCCCGGCCGGCTTCTCGATCTTCTCCAGCTCGTTGTTCAGCGACTCGCGGTCGAAGCTCTCGCCGGTGTCCGGATCGCGGTATTCCTGGTCCTGGATCCAGAAGTCGGCAAACGTCACGTAGCGGTCGAAGATGTTCTGGCCGTACTCGGAATAGCTCTCCAGGTAGGCGGTCTGGATCTCCTTGCCGATGAACTCCACGTAGCGCTGCGCCAGGTGCTCCTTGATATAGGAGAAGTATTTCTGTTCGGTTTCCGGCGGGAACTGCTCGCGCTCGACCTGCTGCTCCAGCACGTAGAGCAGGTGCACCGGGTTGGCGGCCACTTCGGTGGTGTCGAAGTTGAACACCTTGGACAGGATCTTGAAGGCAAAGCGCGTCGACAGCCCGCTCATGCCCTCGTCCACCCCGGCGTAGTCCACGTACTCGTGGATGGACTTCGCTTTCGGGTCGGTGTCCTTCAGGTTCTCGCCGTCGTACACCAGCATCTTGCTGAAGATGGACGAGTTCTCGGGGTCCTTCAGGCGCGACAGGATGGCGAACTGCGCCATCATCTTCAAGGTGCCCGGCGCGCACGGCGCCTTCTCCAGCGAGGAATTGACCAGCAGCTTGTCGTAGATCTTGATCTCGTCGGTCACGCGCAGGCAGTACGGCACCTTCACTATATAGATACGGTCGAGGAATGCCTCGTTGTTGCGGTTGTTCTTGAAGGCCTTCCATTCGGACTCGTTGGAGTGCGCCAGGATGATGCCGTCGAAGGGGATGGCGCCGAAGCCCTCGGTGCCCTTGTAGTTGCCCTCCTGGGTGGCGGTCAGCAGCGGGTGCAGCACCTTGATGGGCGCCTTGAACATCTCGACGAATTCCATCAGGCCCTGGTTGGCCAGGCACAGGCCGCCGGAATAGCTGTAGGCGTCCGGGTCGTCCTGCGCGTAGTCCTCCAGCTTGCGGATGTCGACCTTGCCCACCAGCGAGGAAATGTCCTGGTTGTTCTCGTCGCCCGGCTCGGTTTTCGAAATCGCGATCTGCTTCAGGATGGACGGGTAGCGCTTGACCACGCGGAACTGGTTGATGTCGCCGTTGAACTCGTGCAGGCGCTTGACCGCCCACGGGCTGGGGATGTTGCGCAGGTAGCGGCGCGGGATGCCGTAGTCCTCTTCCAGGATGGTGCCGTCCTCGGCCTCGTTGAACAGGCCCAGCGGCGACTCGTTGACGGGCGAGCCTTTCAGGCAGTAGAAGGGCACCTGTTCCATCAGCGACTTGAGCTTCTCGGCGATCGACGACTTGCCGCCGCCCACCGGCCCCAGCAGGTACAGGATCTGCTTGCGCTCCTCCAGGCCTTGCGCGGCGTGGCGGAAGAAGGACACCACTTGCTCGATCACTTCCTCGGTGCCGTAGAACTCGCGGAAGGCGGGGTAAATCTTGATGACCTTGTTGGCGAAGATGCGCGACAGCCGCGTGTCGTTGCGCGTGTCGACCAGGGTCGGCTCGCCGATCGCGGCCAGCATGCGCTCCGGCGCGGTGGCGTAGGTCAGCCTGTCCTTCTTGCATAGCGCGAGGTACTCTGTCATCGACATTTCCTCTTCCTTGGTGCGCTCGTACCGTGCTGCGTAGTTGTCAAAAATGGTCATTTGAATGTCCTTTGATGTAAACCTGCTAGTCACCTGGTCGGCAGTCAAGACGGCTGCTGGCCCTTGCCTTAATCGATGCTCACTCCCTGCATTATTTTTGTTTGTGTTCTTAGTTGTGCTTGCCAGCTGCCTGCGCTGGTACGGATTGCCCGTACCTCGGAGCTGAACTTTGTGGCCGTGCGGTGGACTTTTGCCGGCATGTTTGTGTGTATGTCGAAACGCATCTTACGTCTATGAAATTTATTATTGCTCTATTGGATCAGGAAGTCAAAAGGTATGTCGTAATTTACTTAATTAGTTTGTGCAACTTATTGATTTTAAAGCGGAAAAATGTGTAAAAACATAAATTTTCAGTGGTTTTTACGGCGCTTTTCCGGTGCTTTTGTGCCACATTAGCACGGCTGAAGCGGTCATGCCGACACCCATGCAAACCGTGCGCGCATTTTGCTTTGCCGTTAAGATGGCCGCATCGCGAACCTCACGGAAGAAACCACATGAACGACCAGCTGCGCACGGCAGTGCAAGCCATGCCGAAAGCCGAACTGCACATCCACATCGAAGGTTCGCTCGAACCGGAACTGATCTTCGCGCTGGCCGCGCGCAACGGCGTGGCGCTGCCGTACGCCTCGGTGGACGCGCTGCGCGCCGCCTACGCCTTCACCGACCTGCAATCCTTCCTCGACATCTACTACGCCGGCGCCAGCGTGCTGCTGCAGGAGCAGGACTTCTACGACATGACGGCGGCCTACCTGAAAAAAGCCGAAGAAGACCATGTGCGCCACACCGAGATTTTCTTCGACCCGCAGACCCACACTGCGCGCGGCGTGGACATGGAGACAGTCTTCAACGGCATCCACCGCGCCTGCCAGGACAGCCCGGTCAGCGCCACGCTGATCATGTGCTTCCTGCGCCATCTGCCGGAAGAGGACGCGCTGGCCACGCTGGACGGCGCGCTGCCCTACCTGGACAAGATTATCGGCGTCGGGCTGGACTCGTCCGAAGTGGGCCACCCGCCGGAGAAATTCGCGCGCGTGTTCGCCCGCTGCAAGGAGCTGGGCCTGCACCTGGTGGCGCACGCCGGCGAAGAAGGGCCGCCGGCCTACATCCAGTCCGCGCTGGACGTGCTGCATGTCGAGCGCATCGACCACGGCGTGCGCGTACTGGAAGACGCGGCGCTGACGGCGCGCGTGGCGCGCGAGCAGATCGCGCTGACGGTGTGCCCGCTGTCGAACACCAAGCTGCGCGTATTCGACCGGATGCAGGACCACAACCTGGTGCAGCTGCTCGACGCCGGCCTGCTGGCCACGGTGAACTCGGACGACCCGGCCTACTTCGGCGGCTACATGAACGACAACTTCATCGCCACCTTCGAAGCGCTGCCGCTGACGCTGGCGCACGCCCAGCGGCTGGCGCGCAACAGCTTCCAGGCCGCCTTCCTCCCGGCCGAGCAAAAGCAACGATTCCTCGCCGAAGTCGACGCCTTCTTCGCCGCCGTCCCTGCCTGAGGACAACACATCCGTCCCCACTTCGCATGCCACGCAGAAGCAGCCTGTGCCGCATTTCCCACCACTTCGGGGTCAGACCCCGGTGTCACGGAAATGCGGCTCAGTTCGCTAGAGTACCTGGAGCGTTTTATGTTTGAACCGCCTTTACTAACAGCCTCGCTTGACTGGCCAGCAGTACAAATTCATGGCCGGGGCGCGCGTTTTCGGCGTCGCCGTTCCTGCCTGATTGCAATCAATCCGCCTCAAATTTGTTTGCCGTTCGGAAGCAGCCTGAGCCGCATTTTCCGCGCCTTCGGGGTCTGACCCCGAAGTGCAGGGAATGCGGCTCAGTTCGTTGGAGTATCTGGAGAGTTCCATGTTGAATCTGGCTTTACGTATGACCTTGCGCGATTGGCGTGCGGGACAGTTGCGCTTCTTGCTGGTGGCGCTGATCGTGGCCGTGGCCGCGCTGTCGGCGTCCGGCTTTTTCATCGACCGCCTGCGCGCGGCGCTGGAGCGCGACGCGCACCAGCTGCTGGGCGCGGACATGGTGGTCGCGGCCGACCAGCCGCTGGAGCCGGCCTGGCGCGCCGAGGCCCAGCGGCGCGGCCTGGCGATGGCCGATACGGTGGTGTTCCCCAGCATGGCGCAGGCGGGCGAGGGCGAGGCGGTCCTGTCGCAGCTGGTGTCGCTGAAGGCGGTCAGCAGCGCGTATCCGCTGCGCGGCCGCGTCAAGACCAGCACCGATCCCGAACAGGCCAACGACGGCGTCGGCGTGGCCGCCAGCGACGTGCCGCAGCCCGGCACGGCCTGGGTCGACGCCGGCCTGCTGACCGCGCTGCAAGTGGGCGTGGGCGGCGACATCAAGCTGGGCGACAGGCGCTTCCAGGTGGCGCGCCTGATCGCGGCCGAGCCGGACCGGGGCGCATCCTTCATGCATTTCGCGCCGCGCGTGATGCTGCCGCTGCCGGACCTGGCGGCCACCAACCTGGTGCAGCCCGGCGCGCGCGTCACCTACCGCCTGCTGCTGGCCGCGCCGCCGCAGCGCGGCGGCGACGTCAAGGCGTACGAAACCTGGCTGCGCGCCCAGATCGAGAAGAGCGGCGTAAAAGGCGTGCGCGTCGATTCGCTGGAGGCGGGCCGCCCCGAGATGCGCTCGACGCTGGAGCGCGCCGACCGCTTCCTGTCGCTGGTGGGCCTGCTGTCGGCCATGCTGGCGGCAGTGGCCGTGGCCATGGCGGCGCGCCGCTTCATGACGCGCCACCTGGACGCCTGCGCCATGCTGCGCTGCCTGGGCCTGACCCAGAACCAGGCCACGTCCATGTACCTGATCGAGTTCCTGCTGGTGGGCCTGGCCGGCAGCGTGATCGGCGTGGCAATCGGTTTCGGCAGCCACTTCGTGCTGCTCGAGGCGCTCGGCAAGCTGGTGGCCAACGACCTGCCGCCGGCCTCCATCGGCCCGGCGCTGCAAGGCGTGGCCACCGGCATGCTGCTGCTGGCCGGGTTCGCGCTGCCGCCCATCCTCCAGCTGCGCAACGTGCCGCATAACCGCGTGATCCGCCGCGAGGCGGCCGCGCCGCAGCCGATGGCGCTGGCCACCTACGGCCTGGGCCTGGGCAGCTTCGTGCTGCTGTTGCTGTGGCAGGCCGGCGACGCCAAGCTGGCGCTGATGACGGCGCTCGGCTTCCTGGGCGCCTTCGCCGCGTTCGCGCTGGTGGGCTGGCTGGGCCTGAAATCGCTGCAGTCCGTGCGCGGCGCGTTCAGCCACCAGGCCTGGCGCTTCGCGGTCACGTCGCTGCAGCGCCGCCCCGGCGCCACCGTGATCCAGATCGTGTCGCTGGCGCTGGGCCTGATGGCGCTGCTGCTGTTGACCGTGGTGCGCGGCGACCTGATGACGGCCTGGCGCAACGCCACGCCGGCCGATGCGCCGAACCGCTTCATCATCAATATCCAGCCCGAGCAGAAGGAGGCGATCGCGCAGCGCCTGGCCAGCGCCGGCGTGGTGAACGCGCCGCTGTATCCCATGATACGGGGCCGCCTGGTGGCGGTGAACGGCCAGGCCATCACCGCCGCCACCTACACGGAGGACCGCGCGCGGGGCCTGGCCGACCGCGAGTTCAATCTGTCGACCATGGACACCATGCAGGAGGGCAACCGCATCGCGGCCGGCAAGTGGTTCGGCGACAGGGCCGTGCCGGCAGGCATGGCGGAAGCGTCGGTGGAGGAGGGCATCGCCAAGACCTTGCGCCTGAAGCTGGGCGACACCATGCGCTTCGATATCGCCGGCTCGCCGGTGGAGGCGAAAATCACCAGCCTGCGCAAGCTGGAATGGGGCTCGATGCGGGTGAATTTCTTCGTCATCATCAACCCGCAAGCGATGGCCGACGCGCCGCAAAGCTGGATCACCGCCTTCCACCTGCCGAAAGCGCAGGCGGCGCTGGGCAACGCCCTGACGCGCGACTATCCCAACCTGACCATCGTCGACGTGGGCAGCGTGCTGCGCCAGGTGCAGTCGGTGCTGGACCAGGTGATCATGGCGGTGGAGTTCCTGTTCGCGTTCACGCTGCTGTCCGGCGTGCTGGTGCTGTACGCGGCGCTGATGGGGTCGCAGGACGAGCGTACCCGCGAGGCCGGCCTGCTGCGGGCGCTGGGCGCGACCCGCAAGCAGCTGTCCCAGGCGCAGCTGATCGAGTTCACCCTGGTGGGCGCGCTGGCCGGCCTGCTGGCGGCCAGCGGCGCGGCGGCCATGGGCTGGGGCCTGGCGACCTATCAGTTCAAGTTCGAGTGGGCCTTCAATCCGGGCGTGTGGCTGGCCGGGCTGGCGGTGGGCGCGCTGTGCGCCATCGCGGGCGGCTGGCTGGGCCTGCGCGGCGTGCTGAGCCGCCCGCCGCTGCAGACCCTGCGGGAAGCCTAAGCCGCCCTCAGGCGGCTTCCCGCACGTACTGCGCGTGCGTGTAGGGCTGCTCGCGCAGGTAGCTGGGCGGCACCCCGAACAGCGCCCAGTAGTAGGTCTCTTCGCCATGGCACACCTGCGGCTCCTGGCAGTAGCGCTGCCAGTTGCCGCCGACAGCCTTGTCGTACATGCCGTCGTGGCCCATGTGATTGAAAAAGGGCAGCACGTGGCGCTGCTCGAGCGCCTGCAGCAGCGACAGTGGCGCGCCGCTGTCGCGCGCGATTTCGAACTGCGCCTGCATGCCGGCCTCGGTCTCCACCACCATCAGCTGCGCGTCGCCGGCGGTGTCGATCAGCAGGATGCCGTTCGGCTGCGGGAACACGTAGTGCTCCACGAAGCCGTGCCGCAGGTACAGCTGCCGCACCACTTCGGCCACGCGGCGGCATTGCAGGAAGCTGTATTCGTGCATGGCCAGCAAGTCATGCGCCACCCTTTCCTGGTCGAGGAACCAGGCCTGCTGCATCTGCGCGATCTGGCGTTCCAGCTGCTGCGGCGCGTCGTCGTCCTGCTTGCGCACATAACGGTCGATCAGGCCGTCGTTCATGGCTTCCATGGCCAGCCGTTCCTCTGCCGGCCCGGCCAGCAGAATCTTCTTGCAAGGCAGGTATTGCAGCGCGCGGCAGAAGTCCAGGCCGTTCAGGCGCGGCATGTAGAAATCCACCACCAGCACCGACGGCACCGAAAAACGCTCGCGCTGGCTGCAGATGCGGAAGATGCCTTCCACGTCCACCGTTACGCTGCAGGCCGGCAAGTCATGGTTGACGCGCAGCGGCGCGCGCGCATGCCGCGGACTCTCCATCATCCATGCCAGGGCCTCGTCGGAGCGGTGAAAAATCTTGCGCGCGTGGGGCGGCACAGGCAGGTTCTGCAGAAATGAACTGTGGTCGTCCACCAGGACGGTGACCGTGGGGTGGGCGTAAATGGGCAGTTTCATTGCATTGGAACTCTTGATCAAAGATGAAGTTTCGCCTGAAATAGTGCTTTAACATTTGACGAATATCAAGCTTTGGCTGTGTAAGCTATGATGGAGTCTATGAATGAGCCACACTCCCTTTATGAAACCATCGGCGGTGAAGCCAAGCTGCGCGAAATGGTGGACCGCTTTTACGATTTGATGGAACTGGAACCGGAATTCGCCGGCATCCGCGCCCTGCATCCGCCCAGCACCGACGGCTCGCGCGACAAGCTGTTCTGGTTCCTGTCCGGCTGGATGGGCGGGCCGGACGCCTTTGTCGAGCGCTTCGGCCACCCGCGCCTGCGCGCGCGCCATTTGCCGTTTCCCATCGGCACCAGCGAGCGCGACCAGTGGCTGCGCGCCATGGCCTGGGCCATGGAGGATGTCGGCATCGCCGAGCCGCTGCGCGTGCGGCTGATGGAGTCCTTCTACCAAACGGCGGACTGGATGCGTAACCATCCGCACTGAGTCCGCATTCACTTGAGCTTATGACGCATATCGAATTCCTGGTCCTGCTGGCGCTGGGCGCCGTCCTGCTGGTGCTGCAAATCCTGTTGCTGCTGCGTAGCCGTGGCCAGGGCGGCGGCCACGCCGAACTGGCTTCCCACATCGAACGGGTGGAACGCGAAGTGCGCATGCAGCTGCAGGCCACGGCGCAGGCGTCGCGCCAGGAAATGGGGCAGACGCTGTCGCAATCGCATGCAGCCACGGTGCAGCAGCTGGATGGGATGCGGCGCCAGATCGAGGTGCTGACCGAATCGAACGCGCGGCGCCTGCTGGAGGTGCGCGCCACGCTGGAAGTGAAGATGCGCGAATTGCAGACCGATAACGGTGCCCGCCTGGAGGAAATGCGCAAGACGGTCGACGAGAAGCTGCACGCCACGCTCGAGGCGCGCCTGAGCGCGTCGTTCCAGCAAGTGTCGGAACGGCTGGAGCGGGTGCACCAGGGGCTGGGCGAGATGCAGCTGCTGGCGCAGGGCGTGGGCGACCTGAAGCGCGTGCTCACCAACGTGAAAACGCGCGGCACCTGGGGTGAGGTGCAGCTGGAAATGCTGCTGGAGCAGGTGCTCACGCCGGACCAGTACGCGAAGAATGTGGAGACGGTGGCGGGCAGCAATGCGCGCGTGGAATTCGCGCTCAAGCTGCCGGGCCAGGTGGCGGGCGGGGCGCCGGTGTGGATGCCGATCGACGCCAAGTTCCCGAAAGAGCAGTACGAGCGCCTGCTGGAGGCCGCCGAGCGGGCCGACGCGGAGGGCGTGGCGACGGCCGGGCGCGAACTGGAACGCGCCGTGCGCGGCGAGGCCAGGACTATTGCCGACAAGTACCTGGCGCCGCCACAGACCACCGATTTCGCCATCCTGTTCCTGCCCACCGAGGGCCTGTACGCGGAAGTGATGCGCAGGCCTGGGCTGGCCGACGAGCTGCAGCGCGTCAACCGGGTCAGCATCGCGGGGCCGTCGACCTTGATGGCTTTGCTGAACAGCTTGCAGATGGGCTTTCGCACCCTGGCGCTGGAAAAGCGCTCGTCCGAAGTGTGGCAGGTGCTGGGGGCGGTGAAGACGGAGTTCGGCAAGTTCGGCGACGTGCTGGCCGCCACCAAGCTGACCCTGGAAAAGGCCGCCCGCAACATCGAGACGGCGGAGGTGCGCAGCCGCCAGATGGCGCGCAAGCTCAAGACCGTGGAAGCGCTGCCCAGCGAAGCGGCCCAGCTGATGCTGGGGCCGGACACCGATGCGGAGCTGCCGGACGCCTAGCGCGGGCCGGCGGCCGCGGGCCGCACCATCTGCCAGGCGTGCTCAGGCCAGCCCGTCGAACAGCACCACGTCCACCAGGTCGCCCGGGGCGGCATCGCCCTGGCTGGCCGCCAGCACCACCATGCAATTGGCTTCCGACATGGAGCGCAGGATGCCCGAGCCCTGCGCGCCGGTGATGCGTACTTCCTGTTCGCCGTTGCCGTTCACGCTCAGGATGCCGCGCTGGTATTCGGTGCGCCCCGGCTTTTTGCGGATGGCGGCCGCGCTGCGCGCGCGCATCACCGGCAGCGCCTGGCGCGCCGCATCGGCCCCCATCAGCTGCAGCAGCGCGCCGCGCGCGAAGAAGTAGAACGCCACCATGGCCGCCACCGGATTGCCGGGCAGGCCGAACAGCAGCGCGCTGCGGCCGTTGGAGGCGATGCGGCCGAAAGCCATGGGCCGGCCGGGCCGCATTTCCATTTTCCAGAACGCCACGTCGCCCAGTTCGGCCATGATCTGGCGGATGTAGTCGGCCGCGCCGGCCGACACGCCGCCGGTGGTCAGCACCACGTCGGCCCGCTCGCACGCCATGCGCAAGGTGGCGCGCAGTGTGTCCGGGTCGTCCTTCACGCTGCCCATGTCGATGGCTTCGCAGCCGAGCCGCCGCAGCATGCCGAACAGGGTGTAGCGGTTGCTATCGTAGATGCTGCCGGCGTCGAGCGGCTCGCCGACCGAGCGCAGTTCGTCGCCGGTGGAGAAGTACGCCACCCGCAGGCGGCTCTGCACCGCCACTTCGGCAATGCCCAGCGAGGCGATCAGGCCCAGGTCGGCCGGGCTGATCCGCTTGCCCTTGCGCAGCGCGGGCGCGCCCGCCGCCAGGTCCTCGCCCCGGAAGCGGCGGTTGGCGCCGGGCGCGATGCTGCCGGCCGCCACGGTGACGCTGCCGTCGCCGGCGGCGGCGGCCAGTTCCTGCGGCAGCACGGTGTCCAGGCCGGCCGGCATGACAGCGCCCGTCATGATGCGCACGCATTCGCCGGGACCGGCCGGCACGGCGGCGGGCCGGCCGGCATAGGCGGTGGCCACCACCTTGAAGGTGGTGGCGGCGCCGGGCTGCAGCTCGGCGCCGCGGAAGGCGTAGCCGTCCATGGCGGAGTTGTCGTGCGCGGGCACGTCGATGGGGGAGATGATGTCGGCGGCCAGCACCCGGTCCAGCGCGCTGCGCAGGCCGACCCGTTCAGCCAGCGGCGCCGGCGGCATCTGCTGCACCAGGCTGCGGATGATGGCTTGCGCCTGCTCGACAGGCATGGCGTCCGGCGTGTAGCCGGCGGCGGCGGGGCCGCGGCCCCGCGCCGCCAGCGCTTCCATGTCTTTCAGGTCGCCCAGCGTGTTGATGTTGCGGAAGGCGCCAGCGTCGCTGAACAGCACTTCGGCCACGCGCACCGATTTGTACCAGCCGTCCATGCGGCGCGCGCCGGTGTCGAGATAGGCGCTGAGCTGCGGCAGCACGCTGGCTTTCATCAGGCTGAACACCGGATGCACGCGCTGGTAGCTGTCGCCGCTCTCGTCCGCCTCGGCGGTGACGGCCACCGCCAGGTCGGCGTCCTGTTCGCGCAGGGCGGCGTGCAGGCGCCCGGCCAGGTCGGCCGGCAGGAAGGGGGAGTCGCAGGGGGCCGTCAGCAGCAGCTCGGTGGTGCAGTTGCGCAGCGCCGTCTGCAGGCCGGCCAGCGGGCCTTCGAAGCCGCTCAGCTGGTCGGGCCAGACCGGCACGCCCATGGCTTCATAGCTTGCCAGGTTGCGGTTGGCGCTGATGGCCACGCTGGCCACCTGCGGCGCCAGCCGCTGCAGCACATGGGCTGCCAGGGTGCTGCCATGGAAGGGCTGCAATCCTTTGTCGACGCGGCCCATGCGGGTGCCGCGTCCGCCGGCCAGGATCAGGCCGGTAACCTCGTTCTTCAAGCTCAAACTATCCCCCGATATAAGACATCTCGACTTTTTGACGCTGGTCTATGCCCTCCGTCTGGCTGGTGCGCAGTGCGGAGTAGCGGTCGCCGCGCGCCTGCCACAGGTGGCTGACGGCGCCGGAAATCTGCGCGTCGCTGCTGCCGTTGCGCAGCAGGGCGCGCAGGTCGTGGCCGCGCGTGGCAAACAAACAGGTGTACAGCTTACCCTCGGTGGACAGGCGGGCGCGGGTACAGTCGTGGCAAAATGCCTGGGTTACACTCGAAATCAGCCCGATCTCGCCGCCGCCGTCGAGGTAGCGCCAGCGCGCGGCGGTTTCGCCGGTGTAATTGGCGGCGACAGGTTCCAGCGGCAGTTCGGCGCCGATGCGGCGCGCCACTTCGGCCGACGGCACCACCTCGTCCAGCTTCCAGCCGTTCGAGGCGCCCACGTCCATGTATTCGATGAAGCGCAGGATGTAGGGGGTGTTCTTGAAGTAGCGCGCCATCGGCAGGATTTCCTGGTCGTTCATGCCGCCCTTGACCACCATGTTGACCTTGATCGGCCCCAGGCCCACGCCGTGCGCCACGTCCAGGCCGTGCAGCACGTCGGCCACGGCGAAGTCGACGTCGTTCATGCGCTTGAAGATGGCGTCGTCCAGCGCGTCCAGCGACACGGTGACGCGCTGCAGGCCGGCGTCCTTGAGCGACTGGGCCTTCTTGGCCAGCAGCGAGCCGTTGGTGGTGAGCGTCAGGTCGAGCGGCTTGCCGTGCACGGTTTTCAGCTCGGCCAGCATGCCGATCAGCTTCTCGATGTTCTTGCGCAGCAGCGGCTCGCCGCCGGTCAGGCGCAGTTTCTCGACGCCGTGCCCGATGAAGATCTTCGCGATGCGCGTGATTTCCTCAAAACTCAGCAGCGAGGAGTGCGGCAGGTAGTGGTAGTCCTTGTCAAACACTTCCTTGGGCATGCAGTAGACGCAGCGGAAATTGCAGCGGTCGGTGACGGAGATGCGCAGGTCGTGCAGGGGACGGGCGAGCTGGTCCCGCAGCTCGCCCGTGGGCGCCTGCAGGATGGCTGGCACGACAGCCGCTTGCGAGCGGTTGTCGGTGAAGAGGATGATTTTTTCAGACATGCGGATACGATAGCACGACGGCAGTTTGCCTGCTCGCGGATAGTTGCATATATGTAATTACAATAAAAAAGGGGAAGCGCATGGCTTCCCCTTTTTAGTCGACCGTCCGGCGATTAACGGCGGGTGTCAACCTGGACCAGCGGTTCGTCCGCTTGCGGCGGCAAGGGCTTGCGCTCGCGCGGCACGCGCACCGGGGTGCTGGCCGCTTGCGAGGCGGCTTCCTGCGCGGCGCGCAGCTTGGCCGGGTCGGTCGCTGCCAGCGTCAGGCCGGCCGCTTCCAGGATCGCGTTCAGGTCGGCTGGCTTGGCGGCCGGCGCTGCTGCTGGCGCTGGCGCGGCTGCCACCGGTGCGGCGGCTTCGGCGGCTGGCGCTGCTGCCACGGCTGGCGTTGCTGCTGCCGGAGCCGCTTCGGCGACAGGCTCGGCCGCCGGCGCGGCAAGCGGGGTTGCAACCGGCGTTGCGGCCGGCGTTGCGTCAGCGGCTTGCGGCTTTTGCTCGAAAGCGTACTCGGCGGCCGGGGCCGGCTCTGGCGTCGCTGGCACTGCGTCGGCAACTGCCACGGCAGGCACTGCTTCGGCGGCCGCCGCGGCTGCTTCGGCTGCTGCCGGGGCGGCGGCAACCGGCGCCTCTGCAACAGGGGCCGCTTCCACGGCAGGCGCAACCTCGGCGGGCGCTGCGGCAACTACGGCCTCCACAGCAATAGCCGGGGCCGGCGTGACTACCGGGGCAGCCGGCGGCGCGTCGGCAGCTGGCACCGGTGCGTCCACGGCCACGGTCGGATCGACCGGAGCAGCCACGGCGGCAGGCGCGTCCGCCACGGCGACCGTTGCTTCGGCGGCAACCGGGGCCGCGGCCGGCACGGTCGGATCGGCCGGAGCGGCCACAGCCACAGGCGCTGCCGGCGCGGCTTCGCCT
Organism: Massilia sp. Root351; assembly: GCF_001425045.1. GTDB lineage: Bacteria > Pseudomonadota > Gammaproteobacteria > Burkholderiales > Burkholderiaceae_D > Rugamonas. Next base: position 183,682 of record NZ_LMDJ01000032.1, read on the forward strand.
TCGGCCGGAGCGACGGTGAAGCTGATCACCGGTGCGGACTCGCCTTCGGCCAGTTCCGCGCCCTCGACGCCTTCGGCGCCGTCGCGTTCGCGGCGGTTGCGGTTGCGGCCACCACGGCGGCGGCGGCGGCGCGGCTCTTCGCCGTCCACTGCTTCGCCGTCTTCGCCGTCAGGACCGGCGTTCGCCGGGACTTTCACTTGCGCTTCACCCGCTGGCGCGGCCACCGCCGGTGCCCCGGTCAGGGTGACGGCTGCTGCGGCGGCGCCTGCGGTCAGTGCCAGCTCGTCTGCTTTCGCATCGGCTTTCACCTCGACCGGCGCCTTGTCGGCGCGCGGTTCACGCGGTGGGCGCGGCGTGCGTTCGGCACGTTCCGGGCGCTCTGCGCGCTCAGGACGCTCGGCGCGTTCCGGGCGCGGGGCCTGGGCGTCGGCCGGCTGGCCTTCGCGCGCTTCACGCGGCTCGCGCGGTGGACGCGGCGGACGGGCTGGACGGCCTTCGCGCGCTTCCACTGGCTTGGTCGCTTCGTCGGCGCCGGTGCGGGCGCCTGGTTCGCGTTCTTCACGCTCGCGGCTGCCCGGCTTGCCGCTGCGGCTGCGGCCGCGCGGGCCACGGGCGTTGCGGTCGCCGCGCTCGGCGCTCGGCTTGGCGGCCGCTGCCGGAGCAGGCGCTGCCGCCGGCTCTTCCTTCTTCGGCGAGAAGAAGGAGAACAGCTTGGCGAAGAAACCTTGCTCTGGTGCAGCCACCACCGGCGCAGGCTTGACCGGCTCCGGCGCAGGCTTGCGCTCCACCACCGGGGCAGGCTGGGCCGGGGTGATGGTCTTGACGACGGCTTCCTGGCGCGGCTTGGCTTCTTCCTTCTGGCGCTTGTTGTAGGCCATGTCGGTTTCAGCTTGCTCGGCCATGGTGTAGCTGGCGGTGTGGTCTTCCAGGCGCGGATCGTCGTGCTTGATGCGCTCCAGCTTGTAGTGCGGCGTGTCCAGATGCTTGTTCGGGATCAGGATCACATTGATGCGGTGGCGGTTCTCGATCTTCAGCACTTCGCCGCGCTTTTCATTCAGCAGGAAGGCCGCCACGTCCACCGGCACTTGCACGTGGATGGTGGCCGAGTTTTCCTTCATCGCCTCTTCCTGGATGATGCGCAGCACCTGCAGGGCGGACGATTCGGTATCGCGGATGTGGCCGGTGCCCGAGCAGCGCGGGCAGGTCACGTGCGAGCCTTCGGACAGCGACGGACGCAGGCGCTGGCGCGACAGTTCCATCAGGCCGAAGCGGGAAATCTTGCCCATCTGGACGCGGGCACGGTCGTGGTGCAGCGCATCCTTCAGGCGCTGTTCCACTTCGCGCTGGTTCTTGGCCACTTCCATGTCGATGAAGTCGATCACGATCAGGCCGCCCAGGTCGCGCAGGCGCAGCTGGCGGGCCACTTCTTCGGCCGCTTCGCAGTTGGTGTTGAAGGCGGTGGTTTCGATGTCCGAACCGCGCGTGGCGCGCGCCGAGTTCACGTCCACCGACACCAGCGCTTCGGTGTGGTCGATGACGATGGCGCCGCCCGATGGCAGCGGCACGGTGCGCGAGTACGCCGTTTCAATCTGGTGTTCGATCTGGAAGCGGGAGAACAGCGGCACGTCGTCGCTGTAGCGCTTGACGCGGTGCACCATGTCCGGCATCACGTGGCTCATGAACTGGTGAGCCTGCTCGTAGATGACGTCGGTGTCGATCAGGATTTCGCCGATGTCTGGCTGGAAATAATCGCGGATGGCGCGTATCACCAGCGACGATTCCTGGTAAATCAGGAAGGCGCCCGAGGCGGCCTTGCCGGCGCCTTCGATCGCGCGCCACAGCTGCATCAGGTAGTTCAAGTCCCACTGCAGCTCTTCGACGTTGCGGCCGATGCCGGCGGTGCGGGCGATCACGGACATGCCTTGCGGCAGGTCCAGCTTGTCCATGGTTTCGCGCAGTTCCTGGCGCTCTTCGCCTTCGACGCGGCGCGATACGCCGCCGCCGCGCGGGTTGTTCGGCATCAGGACCAGGTAGCGGCCGGCCAGCGAGATGAAGGAGGTCAGGGCCGCACCCTTGTTGCCGCGCTCCTCTTTTTCCACCTGCACCATGATTTCCTGGCCTTCGCGCAGCGCTTCCTTGACGGAGGCATTGCGCACGTCCACGCCTTCGCGGAAGTAGCTGCGGGCCACTTCCTTGAACGGCAGGAAGCCGTGGCGGTCTTCGCCGTAGCTGACGAAGCACGCTTCCAGCGATGGTTCGATGCGGGTGATGACGCCTTTGTAGATGTTGGACTTGCGCTGCTCACGGCCAGCGGTTTCGATGTCGATGTCGATCAGTTTCTGACCGTCGACGATGGCAACGCGCAACTCTTCTTGCTGCGTCGCATTGAACAACATGCGTTTCATTTTTATTAACTCCGCGGCCCGAAGGCCATCTCTAGCCGTTCCCTCGGGAACGGCGTGATACCAGGGATATACGCGGGAGTAAGGAGGCGGAGGGGTTTTGCCTCGTCATGCGGCGCAGCAACGCGGTAGCGTTGCGGCCGCAAAGGGCGCATGAGGCCGAGCGTCATGCCGAGTGTGCGCACTGCTTGCAACTCATCCAGCGGGCCGAGCGGCCGAGGTGACTCGGCCGGGGCGGGCGGGGCAGGCAGGCGTGCGCAAAGCGTCGAGCCATGGCATCTTGTATGGTGCCTGGCGAAAACGGCAAGCGTAATCAGCTTCATCAACCAGCGAGCAACGACTGTGTGCTTGCTCACCGGACTTATCCTAACAATCCAGCCAATCTAATCCCAGCACCCGTGCGCGCTACCCGATGGCGACAGTGGTCGCCACCCTGATGACCGCACGAGTGTGCGTATACATTTATTTCCACTGAATTTGCTAAATAAGCGAGGCCAGCGGATACGCCCCTGTGTAAAATGTGCTTTTATTCTTACACGTACAGCAGCTTAAACTGCGGCAAAACGATTATATATTCAAAATGAAGGACTTAGAGAGATTTTCTGGGAAGAACGGCCGAAACATGGTCCAGAATGCGGCGCAAAAGCCGCAAGCCGCCGTCCCCACACAGGTCCTGCCGCAAGCACAATTCCTGACGATAGGCGAAGAAGACGCCGGGCAACGCATCGATAACTACCTGTTGCGTATTTGCAAAGGTGTGCCGAAAAGCCATATCTACCGCATCCTGCGGTCCGGCGAAGTGCGCGTGAACAAGGGCCGCATCGATCAGCTGTACCGTTTGGTACAGGGCGACGTGGTGCGCGTGCCGCCGGTGCGCGTGGCGGAAAAGGCCGAGTCCAACGTGCCTGCCGCCGAGTTCGCCATCATTTTCGAGGATGCGCACCTGCTGGTGATCGACAAGCCGGCCGGCACCGCCGTGCACGGCGGCTCGGGCGTATCCTTCGGCGTCATCGAGCAGCTGCGCGCCGCGCGCCCGGACGCGAAGTTCCTGGAGCTGGTGCACCGCCTGGACCGCGACACTTCCGGCCTGCTGCTGCTGGCCAAGAAGCGTTCGGCGCTGACCAATCTGCACGAGCAGATGCGCGACGGCCATACCGACAAGCGCTACCTGACCCTGGCGGTGGGCGACTGGAAGAATGCGCGCCAGCATGTCAAGTCGCCGCTGAAGAAGTATTCGACTGCGGACGGCGAGCGCCGCGTGGCGGTGGCCCCGGACGGGCTGGCTTCGCACACGGTATTTACCTTGCTGAAAAAATATCCGCAGTTCGCGCTGCTGGAAGCCGAGCTGAAAACCGGGCGCACCCACCAGATCCGGGTTCATCTGGCATCGTCGGGCTTCCCCATCGCAGGTGACGATAAATACGGCGATTTCGCACTGAATAAGGCGCTCCAGAAAGCCGACGCCACGCGCGGCGCGCTCAAGCGCATGTTCCTGCATGCCCACCAGATCACGTTTACCCACCCGGAAACGGGCAAAACCATGACGCTGAACGCGCCGCTGGCCGCCGAATGCGAGCGATTCTTGCTAAGCTTGGGCAAACCATTGAATTTATAGATAGAGGAGCCGGTGGCAGGCAGCGCCGGAATACATGGCAAGAAAGCAATTTGATCTGATCGTGTTTGATTGGGACGGCACGTTGATGGACAGCACATCAACAATCGTGCGCTGCATCCAGGCTGCGGCCAAGGATCTGGCCCTGCCCATTCCCGGCGAGGACGCGGCCTCGCACGTCATCGGCCTGGGCCTGTACGAGGCCATGCAGGCGGTGATGCCCAACATCGACCCCAAATATTATCCGCGCATGGTGGAGCGCTACCGCTACCACTACTTGTCGAAAGACCATGAGCTGACCTTGTTCAAGGGCGTGGCCGAGATGCTGCAGGAACTGTCGCAGCAGGCGTACTTCCTGGCCGTGGCGACCGGCAAGAGCCGCGTCGGCCTGAACCGCGCGATGAATGCGGCCGGGCTGCTGTCGCTGTTTGACGCCACGCGCTGCGCGGACGAAACCTTCTCCAAGCCGCATCCGGCCATGCTGCAGGAACTGACCCGTGAACTGGGACAGGACTTGAAGCGTACCCTGATGATAGGCGACACCAGCCATGACTTGCTGATGGCCAACAACGCCGGTGCGGCCGGGGTGGCGGTCGAGTACGGCGCCCATCCGGTCGACCAGCTGCAGGCCTGCAACCCGATGTACTCGGCCAAAACCGTGGCCGAGCTGCACCAGTGGCTGAACGAGAACGCCTGATGAGCGATAGCGTGGAAATCCTGATCTGCGCGGCCGACGCGGTAGCGGACCTGGGCCGCGGCGTGCGCTTCCCAGTCACGGCCGGCGGCGAGGACGCCACCGGCTTCGTGGTGCGCTATGGCGGCAAGGTCTACGGCTACCTGAACCGGTGCGCCCACGTGCCCATCGAACTGGACTGGAACCAGGGCGAATTTTTCGAGTCGAGCAAGCTGTACATCATGTGTTCGACCCACGGCGCGGTGTACATTCCCGACAACGGCCAGTGCGCCGGCGGTCCGTGCCGTGGCGGCCGGCTGCGCCCGATCGCCGTGGTGGAGCACGACGAGCACCTTTATTGGCAGCCGGACGACTACATCCGGCCCGCCCGCGCCTGAGCGGCGCCCACCCCCGAGTTAAGATTTTATGAGCGACAATACGAGCGATAACAATCACGCTGGCGGCAACACTCCCGCCGGCGCCGCATCCAATCCGGCGCCTGCGCCCGCCCCATCGGTGGCGGGGCTGAACTGGGAGCGCGAGGTACTCGAAAAGCTGGTGCTGTCCACCGTGCGCGAGCGCCGCGCCAACCGGCGCTGGGGCATCTTCTTCAAATTGATGACCTTAGTGCTGGTATTTGTCGCCATCGCCGCCTATTTCGATTTCACCTTCCCCGGCGCCGACACCGAAACCCTGGGCCGCCACACGGCCCTGATCGAGATCGAAGGCGATATCGAAACGGAAGGCAGCGGTTCGGCGGCGGTGGTGATCCCGGCCCTGAACAAGGCTTTTTCCGACCACGGCTCGGTGGCCGTGGTGCTGCATATAAATAGCCCGGGCGGCAGCCCGGTGCAGGCTGGCATGATCGTCGACGAGATCCGCCGCCTGCGCCAGGGCTACCCGGCCAAGCCGCTGTACGTGGTGGTCAACGAAATCTGCGCCTCGGGCGGCTATTACATTGCTGCCGCCGGCGACAAGATTTTCGTCAACAAGGCCAGCATCGTCGGCTCCATCGGCGTGCTGATGGACGGGTTTGGCTTCAGCGGCGTCATGAACAAGGTCGGCGTGGAGCGGCGCCTGCTGACGGCCGGGGCCGACAAAGGCTTCCTGGACCCGTTCATGCCGATGAGCGAGAAACACCGCCAGCACGCGCAGACCATGCTGAACGAGATACACGGCCAGTTCATCGACGTGGTGCGCACCGGACGCGGCAAGCGCCTGAAGGAAACCCCGGAAACCTTCTCCGGCCTGTTCTGGACCGGCGCGCGCGCCATCGACATGGGCCTGGCGGACGGGCTGGGGACGGTCGATACCGTCGCGCGCGACGTGGTGCACGCCGAGGACATCGTCGACTACACCCAGCACGAGGGTTTGCCTGAGCGCGTGCTGAAGAAATTCGGCGCCGCCATGGGCGCCGGCGTGATGAAGGCGGCAGTGCAAAGCGCTGCCCCCGCAGTGCGCTAATTGCAGAGAAATGTCGTGTTTGCGTGCGTCACCGCACGGTGCAACATTGACAAGACGGCCTGATTTCTTCTTGTATTCTTCCCGGGGTGGGCTATATTGGTGTTGTAGTTCTTTCCCAGGGAGGCCGCATAAACAGCATAACTCGTTGTCTGCACAAGTTTGCCGTAAGTCAGAAACGAACTACTCAACCGCATCGCTGATGCGGACCCGAGAGAATTTCAATTCCTCGCATTGAGCCCCGCAATGGGGCATGAGAACGGCGGCGTCATTGCCGCTGTTTTCATTTTCGCATGCCATTTCCGAGTTGATGCCGCCGCCGGCCAGCCAATCGAGGAAGTGCTGTTGCGCTGCCAAATGCCAGTGCGCTTGCGGCATGGCGGATGGCGCCTTGCCTGCCGCGCCCAGTCGCCAGCGCGCCACGCCGAGGCGGGTGGCGTGCAGCGCGAGGTGGCGGGTAGCCATTTTTTGCGAGCTCATCTTGCATCCTTTCTGACAGGCACTAGGTAGATTCCTACATTAAATTTAGTGTAGCGGAGCAAGCTGCGGGGCCTTTGATCTGCGTCAAGCTGTGTTTGAAATCTGGTAAAGTCTCGCCCTATGAGCAAATTATCCTTAGACCGCATCCTGCAATCCCAGGGTTTCGGCACGCGCAAATACTGCCGCGCCCTGATCGAAGACGGCGAAGTCAGCATCGCCGGCGTAGTCCACGACAACTACAAGGCCAGCATCGACACCGATGGCCTGGTGCTGACCATCTTCGACGAAGAGTGGGTGTACCGCGAACACCTGTACATCGCGCTGAACAAGCCGGCCAACTACGAATGCTCGCGCAAGCCCAGCCATCACCCGGGCGTGCTGACGCTGCTGCCCGAGCAATTCAGCTGGCGCGAGGTGCAGCCGGTCGGCCGGCTCGACCACGACACCACCGGCATGCTGCTGATGTCCGACGATGGGCCGTTTATCCATGCACAATCGTCGCCGAAGCGGCACGTTCCCAAGGTGTACCAGGCCACCACGCAAGCTCCGGTGACGCCGGAGCTGGTGGCGCAGCTGCTGGCCGGCGTGCAGCTGCACGACGAACCGGCGCCATTGGCGGCACTGGTGTGCGAGCAGCGCGGCGAGCATCAGCTGGAAATCGTGCTGGAGCAGGGCAAGTACCACCAGGTCAAGCGCATGCTGGCCGCCGCCGGCAACCATTGCAGCGCGCTGCACCGCTCGGCCATCGGCCAGCTGCAGCTGGAATCGCTGGGCCTGGCCGAGGGCGAATGGTGCTACCTGGCGCCGGAGCAACTGGCGCTGCTGGCGCCGGCCTGACCCTGACGCTCAGGAGGCCAGTTCGTGTTCGACGCGCAGCTTGAATTCCCGCATGGACGCTTCGAATGGCGCCGTTGAGCTGAGCAGCTGGTGGTTGTTGGCATGATGGGCGAACAAGCTGCGCGCATAAATCAATCCTTGCAGGTTGGCGTCCATCTTGGCGCTGAGCGCCTCGTGGAACAGCGCCGGCCAGAAGATGCCTTCGGAGATGTCGATCGGATTGGATCTGTAGACCAGCTTCCTGAAGGCGAATTCATAGGCAGCGCAGAAAAACTCCCGGGCGCGCGCATGGTGCCCGAGCTGTATATTGGCCATGCCGCGGATGTACAGCAGGCCTGAAATCACGTCCGGCAAGGTGTTGACGTCCAGGTGGCGGTCGAAGCGCAGGGCGACGAAAAACGGCACCGCCTCGTTGGTCAGCACGCCGTTCTCCTTTTCCAGCGCCAGCAGCAGCGCCTTGGCGCCCCAGTCCGCGCCGATGAAGTCCCCCGCGTTCAATGTCGAGAATGCCGCTTGATATTCGCGCAAGATCTGGTTGGCCTTGTCTTCTGAACGGGATGGCATGTCATGTCTTCCTTGGTAGTTGCGGGCCGAGGCCCTTATTCGGGATAATTGTCATCCACGAGGTCGGACGCAATCACCGGCCATTGCAATTTGCTGTCGCCGGTCTTGCGCACCAGCACCGTGCTGCTTTCGTAGCCGCAGGCGCGCTCGGCGAAGTTCTTGTCGGCCGACCAGGCAAACGGTGTGATGTAGTTCAGTCCGGACATGGCCCTGCCGACAATCTCGAAGCCGGTGAACTTGTTGAACAGGCCGTCCCACGCGGAATCGGAAAAGCGGTAGTAGTCCCAGGGCATGTCGTGCAGGCCGACGGTCTGGTGGGTGGCGACCAGGAACACGCCGCCGGTCTTCATCACTTTATTTACTTCCAGCACCACTTTCCACGGCATGATCAGGTGCTCGAACACCGAGATGCACATGCAGGCGTCGAACTCGTCCTTGTTGAGCTTGGACGACATATTGTGGGCGTCGACCACGATATCGACGCCGGTATCGCTGACGATGTCGATCACGGTGGTCTCGACGGTGGAGAAATCGTCGGCCCGCAGCACCCCGCTGCGCGCGCGGCCGCCGATGTCCAGCAGCTTGATCTTGCCCGCTTCGTTGACATGCTGGAGGAACTGCTGCCCCAGGTCCTTGTCCAGGTGCTGCAGGACCGCCGTGATGTCCCGGATACTGATGAACAGCTTGACGCCGTCGATGGCGATTTCCACGCCCATGTCCGCATGGTAGCCGTTGGACAGCGAGATCGCCTCCAGCTCGAATTTGTAGGCGAAATTATTGCCGTTCTCTTCGGCCCGGATGGCGCTTTTCTGGAACTGGATGCCGTCTCCCTTCAGCTCGACCGAAGCGATGCTGACCGCGGCCCCGGATTGCGAATGGACCAGCCCCTTGATGATGAGGAAGGAATGAAATTTCGAGGCGCATTCAAAATAGAAGGTGTAGCCGTTTAATGAGATGGCTTTCATCGTGATCCCTTAACGTAGTATGGCGTAGTATTTTTGCAGCAGTTGGTAGTCCAGCGCGACCATGTCTTGCGGGATGTCGTCGAGATTGACCGGCCTGCTTCTATCGCCCCGGTTCATCTCCGCGATAGGCAGCTGCAGCTGCAGGTCCAGCCGCGCTTTCAGATCCTGCACGGTGGACGGCGCCAGGCCGCCGTTGGCAGTCAGGTCTTCCATCCTGACCACGTGATCGAACCTGGCCAGGTTCGCGATCGCCGTGCACAGGTCGTCCTGGTCCATCACCTTGTCTATTGCGGACAGCGGCACGCCGCGCCCGGACAGGGCGCGGACGTAGTAATTGTCGAATGCGAACCTGACCTGCGGATCGCTGCAGCTGAGCACCTCCGCCAGCGTGCCGCTGCGCGCCGCTTGCGCGGCCCTGCCCCAGGTCGCGTCCTCGTCGGGGACGTTGGTCAGAAAATGGTAGAGGCTGACGATACGGCTGCGCGGATCGCGAATGGAAATCAGCTTGACCGAATCGTGGTCGTGCGCCGGAATCTCGTTGATGGAAAAATGGCCGACGAAAAACCGGTGGAAGCTGTGCTGTTGCGTGCTGCCGAACACGGTGGACTTGATCTGCAGCGGATGGTAGTCCTGCGCCAGGTAATGCGTCAACGAGATCCCCGCCGCCTTCGGTATATGCAGGAAATACAGCTTGCGCCTGCTCTCGTTGATCAGATAGGGATTGCCGCTCGCCGAGCCGGCCTGGGAACGCTGGTAAATCAGTTTCAGCAGGTGCTCATGGTTCTCGGCGGGGATGTTCTCGATCGCTTCCTGGCTGGTCGAGACGAACTGCAGGAAGTAGTCCACGCTGTGCAGGCCCGATTGGATGGCCTGGGTCCAGTATTCGAGGGACGCCGGCTCGACCTCGCGGCCGATCAGTTCCCTGAACACGCTCTTGATCAATTCCTCCAGGTCGACGGCATGCTGCTTGCCGAACAGGGACGAGAGCAGGGGGCGCGGTATTTTCATCGCTTACAGGTAGATCCGGCTGACCGGGAAGAAGCGGCTGGCGTGCTCGATCAGCGCCAGGTCGTAGTCCGAATGGCTGGCGATGAGCCGCTTGGCCAGGTGCAGATTGGGCAGGTTCATCGGATTCTTGAACAGCAGTTCGCGCTTGATGAAGGGGAAGCCCAGCTCGATCAGGCTGTCCCAGAACAAGTGGGTCGGATTCATCGGGATGCCCGCTTCCACGTCCTCTATCAGGGCCAGCAGCCGGCTCCTGGCCAGGTCCGGGGCGGCGTTCCGGTCCGGCTTCTTGCCGTGGAGCTCGCCGCGCCATTTCTTCACCCAGTGGCTGGCCACATCTTCGTACTTGAACGCGGTGGCCGGCAGGAATCCCTGTTGCGTCAGCTTGCGGGTGAGCGACAGCTCGCCTTCCTGGATGACCACGCCCTTGTCGTCGGAGAAGCTGAACGATGAGCAGAAGGACGTGAAGAAGCTGCTTTGCAGTATGCGCTTCTTGAAGCCCAGGCAAAAACTCTGCAGGTGGTAGTTGGTCTGGAAACTGTCGATCAGGCCCCAGAAGTCGGCCGGGTCGGCCTCCATGTTTCCGAATAGGCCAGCCAGGTCATTGAACGGACCCAGTACGCTGTCGTTGATCAGCACCATGTGCTCCAGCCCGGGCAGGAATTCCTGGAGGAAGTGGATCCCGGCCAGCCAGGAACCAAAGTCATAGCCATGGTTCTTCTTGACGAGGTAGCCGTCGGCCTGGCGCGGCGCGGCCGGCTGCGGCATGTCCTCGGCCAGCGAGTGGACGCACAGGATCCAGTAGCCGCTTTTCCTCAAGCTCTCCAGCATCCGTTCATGGTAGGCGGAAAAGAAGGGCTGTTCGAAGTAAGAGCAGAAAATGGCCAGCTTGCCCATGCGTTTCAGCACCTCGGCCGAGCGTCCGGGAAAGGATGTCGAGAGCACGGCGGACCGGTAGTAGTGCTGGAAGTGGTCGCGCCGGGCGGTGGGATCGTAGTCCGAGAATTCTGCCAGTCCGGGCAGCCCGTGCCCGTCGCTGGCACCGGGGACCCTGGCGTGGATCCGGTGCGGCAGCCCGTCCAGGAACGCGCTGGGAATCGGGAATTCGAATCCTGCAAAGCCGCCCCGGATGCGCGCGTCGCGCAAGTCGGTGCGGTAGCTCTTGCATTCGGCAAGGCCGACCCGGACGTCGTCGATGAACAGTTCGACGGTGGCCGCGATGTCTTGCCTGTCGTTCCTGACCGCCCAGCCTTTGAGGGTGCTGTGGGCCACGGTGTCGACGTGGCCGCGCGCCGAAAAGGAGGCGCCGTCCGGTGCGCCGGCGGGCTCGTCCTGGGCCGGCACTGCGGTTTGCGGTTTGTCTCGCATGGTTCTGTTCTTTCGCGGTAGCGGTCAGTGTAAGGGTCAGTGCCGCAGCAGTTTTTTTTGCGCGCGGACGCAGTGGGCAATCGACAGCTCGGGCATCGCCGGCGGCGCGCGCCGGCTTGCCGGGGCCTGGCTCAAGCCGGCCACCATGTGCTCGGAAAACTGCCCATGGTCGAAGAAGCCGGCGGTCTGGATGCCAAGCCGTCCGGCGAACTCCCTGACCGGCGCGGTGTCGGCCGCCGCCACCGGCACACCGCTCAGCGCCGCTTCCAGCAAAGACCACGACAGCACGAACGGCGTGGTCCAGTAGCTGTGCACCTTGCTGATGCTGAGCAGGTCGAGATAGCTCTGGTACGGTACCTTGCCGACAAAATGGACCCGCCGCAGGTCCAGCCGGCCGCCCACTTCGTCCAGCATGTAATCCTTCCAGGGCCGGCCGCCGGGGGCGTGCCAGCCGTAGCCCGGCGCGGCGCCGCCGACGATGACGGCGTGGGCATGGGGGCGGCGGCGCAACGCTTCCGGCAGGGCGCGCATGAAAACGTGAAAGCCGCGCACCGCCTCCAGGCTGCGCGACACATAGCTCAGCACCTCGTCGCCCGGCCGCAACGTCAGGTGGCCGCCGGCGGCGGCCTCGATGGTCAGGCGGGCGCGCGGATTGAACCTGAGGCGCTGCAGGTCGATGCCGTCGTGGATCACGGTGATCTTGTCCTGCGCCCAGGCGGGGTAGGTGCTCTTCTGCCATTGCGTGGGCGAGATGGCGGCGTCGGCAAGCTCCAAGCTGAGCAGGTTGGTGGTGTTTTTCAGGCGCAGGCGGCAGCGCTGGGCGAAGGTCAGCGGCGGCTCTTCCGGGTCGAAGCCGACGTCGCGGCCTTCCACCGCATAGTAGAACTCGCAATAGATCACCAGCCGGGCGCGCGGGAACACGTCCCTGATGAACAGCGCTTCGCCCCAGCCCGGATGGGCCACGATGACGTCCGGCTCGAAGCCGTCGCGCTTGAGCTGCAAGGCCGCTGCGGCGCACGCTTCGGCGCGCAGCACCATGCCTTCCTGGTCCGCCAGCAGCGGGTGGATCTCCTCTGCGGGCTCGCGCAGCAGCGTGTAGTGGCGCACGGCGACGCCGGCGGGCGCCGGATTGCGCTCCATGGACAGCGCCGCCACCTGGTTGCCGCTGTCGGCGGCCAGCGCGGCCGACACATGGATGAACTGGCCGGGAAAATTCTGGTGGATGAACAGCGCTTTCAACGCACCACCCCGGCCAGCTGGTTGAACAGTTCGCCGGGCGTGCGCGGCATGGTGGCCACGGCCCACAAGTCCCAGTGCGTGCCCTCGTGCACGCGCACTTCGTCGAAGCCGGCCTCGGCCAGCGCACCGCCCAGCGTATCGCTGGTGAAACCGGTGCGGTGCGCCATGTACTGGTTGCCTTTGCGGATAGACGCCTGGTGGCCGAACAGGATGTCGAGCGCACTGATCGGTCCGGCGGCCGCATGGTACAGCGGCTGCTGCAAGTCGCCCTCGACGATGTGGCGCGCCACGGCGCGCAGGTCGGGCACGCTGATCAGCGCGAAGCCGTCCGCCTTGAGCACGCGGCGGAACGCTTCCAGGGCGGCCGGCACCTCGAACGATGGCAGGTGCTCCAGGCTGTGCGAGCACCAGATCGCGTCGACGCCGGCGGATGGAATGGCGGACAGGTCGGCGATGCTGCCGACGATGTCGGGCTGCACGCCGGGATCGATGTCGAGCCGGATTTCGCGCCACTGGCGCTCGCGGAAGTAGGCCGGCAGGCGTTCGGGCCGGGCGTGGCCGCAGCCGACATGCAGCAGCAGCGGCTGGGCCGGCGCCTGGGGGGATGCGAAGGTGGCTGGGTTGGCGCTCATGGGGTCCGTTGGTGGGGCAGCGCGGCGCTGCCGTGGTTGTCATCGTTGCGCAGGCCGGCCAGGCGCGGAGTACGGTCGCGCGGCGGCAGCGCCAGGCCGCCGTAGGCGTGGCTGTGCGGGTCCAGGTTCAGGCTGGGGTGGTAGGCCGGGTCGTGCTGCAGGGCCTGGCCCCAGCGCGCGCGCAGCTGGTCGATTTCGCGCAGCGCGCGGGCGCGCTTTTGCGGCGTGTCCTCGTGGCCCCGGCTGGCGGACTCGGCGTGCAGCAGGCGCGCATGCGGGGTCCAGACGATGGCCTTGCCGGCCTGGCGCAGCTTCAGGCACAGGTCGACGTCGTTGAAGGCGACCGGGAAGGCCGCACCGTCCATGCCGCCCACGGCCAGGTAGTCGCGCTTGCGCAGCAGCAGGCAGGCGGCGGTGACGGCGCTCACTTGCTGCTGCAGCTGGTTGCGGCCATGGTCGCCCCAGTCGGCGTCGGCCAGCCGGTTGCCGAAGTGCCCTGCCACATTGCCCACGCCGAGCAGCACGCCGCCGTGCTGCACCATGCCGTTCGGCCACAGCAGCTTGGCGCCCACCGCGCCCACGCCCGGGCGCAGCAGCTGGCCCACCATCTCGTCGAGCCAGCCGCCGTGCAGCGCTTCGATGTCGTTGTTGACCAGGCCGATGATCTCGCCGCTGGCGGCGTGCACGGCGGCGTTGTTCAGCGTGGCGAAGTTGAACGGGCCGGGGCAGGGCAGGATGATGACGCCCTGTTGGGCGAGCTTGCGGAAATAGCTCCTGCTGCGGGGCAGCGCGGAGTCGTTGTCGATGACGACAAGCTCCAGGCCGGGCCAGTCGGTATGGCGCCGGATGGAGCCGATGCAGCGTTCCAGCAGTTCCACCCGGTCGCGCGTGGGGATGATCAGGCTGACCTTGGCCTGGCGTTCGCGTTTGCCCAGCGGGCGCAGCACACGGCGCGGCAGGAAGCCCGCGCCGGCTGGTGCGCCGGGCAGCGCTTGCAAGGTGGATTTCGGTTCCACGGACCGCAGCGCGGCGGCGGCGGCATCGAGCCGCTGCTGCAGTTCCTGCACGTCCGGCGGTGCGCCGCAGTGCAGCAGCACGCGCGGCACGTGGGCGATGGCGCGCGCGGCCGTGCGCCAGTGCGCCGCCAGCAGCGACCAGGCCAGGCTGGCCGCTGATTCCAGCGCCGCTTCCGGCAGGGCGCGCACGGCATCGGCGCGGGCCAGCAGCAGGTCCAGCGGGTAGTCGCTGGCCAGCGCGTAGTCGGGGTTCCAGGCCGGTTTGAACCAGGGCTGGCCGGCGCGCTCGCTGTCGCTGTAAGCCAGCTGCACGTCCGGCGCGGCAAACGCTTCCAGCATGCAGCCGACCGCGTGCGGCGGCAGCTCGTCCCCGGCGCGCACGCAGGCCAGCAGCTGGCAGCCGGCGCCGAGCGCAGCCTGCACTTGTGCGGCGAAGGGCTGCGTGGCTTGCTGCTTGCCGGCGGCGGACGGGAAGGCGCGCACGCCGGCGCGGCACTGGCGCGCGATACTGGCCAGCGTGCGCTGCAGCGCGGCCGCATCGCCGGGCGCCACGATCAGGCCGACCTGCGCCGCAGGCGCAGCGGCGGTGGCGGCGGCCGCTTCGAACATGGTGCGCCATTGCGGGTAGTGGCCCAGGCCGAGGCTGCGTGGCAGGTTGCGTTCATAGCCGTCCAGCAGGCTGGCCAGCACGCCGCCGCGCGGCGCGCCGCCGTCCGCGGCCAGCAGCGCGCGGGCGCCGTCCGCGTAGCAGCAGACCGTGAGCGGGCTGCCATTGAGCGCCTCGCCGTTGCCGCCGGTCACGCGCACGCTGTGGCTGCGGCCGTCGCCCAGGGCCGGGGGCAGGTCCAGCGTGAAGCCGCAGTCGCCCACGCCGGCGCTGCGGGTGGCTGGATGCTGCTGGTCGGCGACGGTTTCCGCCAGCAGTTGCTGGCCCAGGTAGGCGCGCACGGTGACCTTGCGGCGCTCGTCGCGGCTGTCGGCGGCCCAGCCGTGCAGGCGCAGCGCGCCGTCGCTGAACACGGCGCTGCGGATAGCCAGCGGCGGCCTGGCCGCATCGGTGCTTGCCAGTTCGGCGTGGCCGGGCAGCACGCAGCCGGTGTTGGCCACGCGCGCGGTGAGCACGCCCTGCGCGTCGGCGGCGAGGTGGCCCAGGTCGGCAACAAAGCCGTGGCAGGCGCCGTGTGCGCCGTGCGCGGCGAACCGGCCCAGCAGGTCGCTGCGCGCCACGTCGGCGATCACGGAACCGAGCGGCTCGCCGTCACGCAGGATTTCGAGTACCACGCACTGCTGCGGCAGTTCGCTGTCGACGGCCCAGCCGTAAGCCAGGCCACGGTGCAGGCCTTCGAACGCGCCGTGCCAGCGTTGCGCGGTGCGGCGCGCGGGCGCGCCGTTGCTGGCGCCTGGCTTGCGGCCGGTAGGCGGGGCATTGTTCATGCGGCGGCGGTCTCGGTTGATTGCGGCTGGTCCGCGCCGCGCGGCGCGGCCGGCGCCGCGTAGTGCGCCAGCCAGCGGTCCAGCCAGGTTTGCGGGGTGAAGTCCTGGTCCAGGTCGACGCGCGCCACGCCCACCGGCGTGGTCAGTTCCGGCGACGCCAGCACGAGCGGGCAGCCGGCCATGCCGAGCAGCGCGGCGTCGCCCAGCAGGGCGTGGTTGCTGCCGGCGCCGGACGGCAGCGCATCCACCACGCCGGTGCGCCACAGCGCTTCGCTGGCGTAGCCGATCACCAGCAGGCGCAGCGACAGCTGCGGGCGGCTGGCGATCAGCCGCGCCAGTTCCAGCAGCCGGCCGTTGCCGCGGTGGTGCGCGCGGTGCTGCCAGACGCCGATGCGCAGGCAGGAGGCGGGCAGCGGCGCGGGTACGGGGCGGGCCGGTTCGTCGGCGCCGTGCAGCGCGTGCATGGCGGCCGCCAGCCACGGGCAGCGCTGTGCCGCCAGCGCGGCACGCAGCGCCGCGCGCGCCGCCTGCAAGGGATCGTCGGCCAGGAAACGGTCGTACTCGTCGTGGTAGCGCGGGTGGCGCGCGCTGAGCACGGCGCGGTTTTGGCGCACGCGCAGCGTCTTTTCAAAGCGGAACGAGACCGTGCCCGCGTGGGCGATGAACACGCCGCTGGCCAGCAGGTGGCGGTAGCCGGCGGCGCGCGCGCGCAGGCACCAGTCGACCTCTTCGCCGTAGCCGCGCACCAGGTGCACGCCGTCCAGCAAACCGATCTCGTCGAGCACACTGCGCCGGACCAGCATGGCGAAGCCGCAGCAGGTGGGCAGTTCGATGTCGCCGGTGCCGCCGCCGGCGCGCAGCGCCGCCGCCGTGCGGTCGATGCGGGCCAGCTGCTGCGCGTCGGGACCGCGCGCGGCGTTGGCGATGGCGGGGAAGCTGCTGATTTCGCCGTTGTTGGACCAGGGCGTGACCGAGGCCAGGTCCGGGGCGCTGTACAGGGCGGCGCGCAGGCGGTCCAGCCAGTCGCCGTGGACCAGGGTGTCCGCGTTGAGCAGCATGATGTCGCGCCCGGGATGCCGGCGCATGGCGCGGTTGCAGGTTTCGATGAAGCCCAGGTTGTGGCGGTTGCGCAGCAGCGTGATGCGGCCGGCGGCCGCCTGGCCGTCCAGCCAGGCCGACAGCGCCGGCTCCGGGCTGGCGTCGTCGACCACCAGCACGGCGGCCGGCGTGGCGTTCTGCGCCAGGCTGGCCAGCACGCTGTCGATGCAGGCCCGGGTGCGCGCGGCGTCGGAATAGACGGGGATGACGATATCGACCATGCGCGGCGCCGGCGCTGCGGACCGTGCCTCGATCCTGGCCCCGGCCTCCGCGCGCTCGCTGGCCCGCGCCGCTGAGAGCCCGGCCCGGCCGGCTTGCGGTCCGGGCGGCGGGCCGAACGGCGAGCCGAACGGCGAGCCGAACGGCGGGCCGAACACCAGCGGCGCGCCTTGCAGCGGTCCGCTTTCGCCGGCGGCGGTGTCAAAGCTCAGCGACCACACGCCGTCCGGCTGCGGGCAGGGCAGGCGGAAGCGGCGGCCGTCGGCCGGGATCTGAAACTGGTACTGGGTGTGCTCGTCGGACAGCAGCAGGCGCGCCTGCGCGGGCGTGCCGGCGGCGGGCAGCAGCACGCCTTCGATGGCGGCGCCGTTTTTCCAGCAGGCGCCCAGCGCGCCAAGGCCGGCCTGGCGCAGCAGCGCGGCCAGGGCGGCGTGGCTGCCGTCGCGGCAACGGGCGGGCAGGAAGGCCGGACCCAGCGCGCGCACGCTGTCGGCGGCGCCGCCCCGCAGCCAGCTGCCCAGCATGGCGTCCTGCAGCATGGGCAGCTCGGGCGCGGTGGTCCACGCCAGGTAACAAGCACGGGCGGCCAGTTCGGGACGGCACATGTCCACAATGCGGCTGCGCAGCAAGGCCGGAATGTGCTGCGCCGGATAGCGGCGGCACAATGACTCGGCTGCGATCAGCGCGTCGGCGTAATGGCCGGCTTGAAATGCCTCGGCTGCGCGCGCCAGCAGGGCGTCGGCGCGCGTGCGGGGGCAGCAAGCAAGGAAAAAGGGGGGAGGCCCCCCTTTCGGGTGCGTCATGTACAGTCGCTGCCTAAAGAAGTCCGGCCGGGATGGTTCCCGCCGAAAAATGACACCGGCCTAGATGATGCCGGACACGATAGTGACGTTGCCGATCACCTGCGCTTCGGTGTGGATGATGCCGGCAACGTTGTTGATCGCGACTTGCGTGAAGTCCGCCACCACGTCGCCCCTGGTCGTGCCATGCGCCAGGGCGTCGGTCCAGAACGCCACGCCTTCAGCCTTGCCGGCGCGGCCGAACAGGTTCTGGTACAGGCTCTGCACGAATTGCTGGTCGGTCTGGTTGGCGTGCGTGGCTGCGAACTCGGGCGAATTGACGAAGTCGTGCGCCACCCGCCTGATCGTCGAGGTGCCGGCCTTGATGGCGTCGAGCCAGAAATCGAAGCCGGAAGCGTCGGCGTCGCGCCCGAACACGGCCTGGTACATCAGGCCGGCCTGGCCTTCCACCAGGTTCTTGGCAAACACCAGCGATTCACTGTTGTCCAGCTGGACGAACTGGATGCCGGAGATGTTGGTGGTCTTGCCGGTGGTGGCGTTGGTCAGCACCGCGTGGCCCTTGGTCGCGCCGCTGCCGTCGGTGCCCTGGATCGTGTAGTTGCTGGAGTTGCCGGCCAGCTTTACCACGGCGTAGTCGCCGTTGCCGCCGATGATGGTGCTGTTGCCGAGCGTGGCCTGGACCGTGTCGACGCCGTGGCCGGTGATGACGGTGCTGTCGCCGCTGCCCAGCACGGTCAGCGTGTTCTTCTTGTCGACCACGGTAATCTTGTCATTGCCGGCCGAACCCACCACCACCCGGGCCGCCTGCGGATCGACGTTGGCCAGCGCGGTGAGCAGCGCCTCGGGGACATTCGGAGGCGGACCGCCCATGAACGTGACGGCCGGCGGCTGGCCGCCGCTGACCACGGTGTCGTTCGGATTGCCGACCACCAGGTTGGCGCTGCCGGTGCCGCCCAGGATGATGGTGCTGGCCTCGCCGGTGATGCTCAGGTTGGTGCCGGTGCCGGTGACGTTCACGAAGCCCAGTTCGGTGCCCGCGGAGAAGGTGACCGTGCCGTTGGCGGCGATGGTGGGAGCGTTGTCGATCTTGATCGCCGGGTCGCCCGCGCTGCTGGTCAGCGCCAGGATGCGCGCGATGGTGTCGTCGGTGAACACCGCCGTGCTGGTGCCTTGCAATGCGCTGGTGACGGTACTGGTATCTGAGTCGTACATCTTTCATTCTCCTTGAAGTTGCGAGCACGAAGTACGGAAACCGCAAATTGCCTGGGCTACTTGCCGGCTTGCTTGCCCGAGCCGGTAGCGCCGGCTTTGAAAACCTTGGTGCGGGCCGACTTCGCCCATGGATTCGGTGCCTGCGCCTCGGCCTGCGTTGCGGGCAGGGCCGCCAGCTTGATGGCCGTCAGGTGCTCCATGCCGCTCGGTCCGCTCAACGGCAGGCCCGACACCACCGGCACCATGAAACCGCCGGAGAAATGCGCCACGCCGTGCAGCGCGAAGCGGTGCGCCTGCTCGCCCACCAGCGTGAAGGTGACCTCGGTGATGCGGCGCGCGTTGCCGCGCGTGCCGCAGAACTGGCCGGTGGTGACGGTGGGCAGCGCACCGCTGCCTTCCAGCGATACGCTGTAGGCCAGGTCGACACCCTGCGGACGGTCGGGCCACATCAACTGGAAGCCCTCGAGGCGCAGGTTGGCGTCCGGCTTGCCCAGGTATTGGCCTTCGGCGGCAACCGCGTCGCCGTTGCGTTCCATATGGCCGATCAGCGACAGGCCCTGCGGACTGATTTCGATGGGACGGCCGGGCTGCGGCGCGGCGGGCGCGGCGGCGGCGGCCGGCGCAAGCGCCGCCTCGGCGCCCGCCTGGTCCAGGCTCACGCGGTCTATCCGCAGCGCCGGCTTGGCGTCGCCCGCATGGGCCAGGAAAGCGCTCACCAGCAGCTCGACCGGCGCGTCCAGCACGTGCATGACGATGCAGTCGCTGCCGTCGCGCAGCACGGCGCCCTGGGTGCCGGGCGTCCACAGGGCTTCGATCCGTCCGCTGTGCGAGGCGTCGGCGGGCGCGCGCGAAATGCTCAGCGGCGGCAGCTTGCCCTTGGGATGGCGCAGGATGTAAATGCCTGGTTTGAGCGTGACGACGGAATTGGAAATTTCCATGGCAGACGTATTTTCTGCCCTATTTCCAGGGCGGGATGGAGCGATAAGGGCGCTCGGGTGTTTGCAATATAGCATGCGAATATTGGCGTTTTCAACAACGGCAATCGAATCTTTCTCATTGCAAAAAGCAAGTTGTGGCGCGGAAGTAGCAGGCCAATTCCCTGCTGTTCTACCGATGGAAACAAAGTTGCCGCTGGCATACTGCGTACAGTTGAATGAAGCGCAGGGGCGGCCATGGCGGAAGAAAGCGAAAGCGAAAAGACAGAACCGGCGTCACAGAAGCGCCTCGAGCAGGCGCGTGAAGAAGGCGACGTTCCCCGATCGCGTGAAGTGGCCACCTTCGTGGTGCTGATGACGGCCGGCGCCATGCTGTGGATGTTCGGTTCCAGCCTGGTGCGCGACCTGTCTTCGGCCATGGTGTCCGGCCTGGCGCTGGACAAGGAGCAGATCTTCAATGCCGACGTGCTGCTGACCCGTGTCGGCGTGGACGTCGGCCGCGTGCTGCTGGCTTGCCTGCCGCTGGGCGTGGCGGTGATGGTGGTGGCGCTGGTGTCGCCGCTGCTGGTGGGCGGCTGGCTGTTCAGCGGCAAGGCCGTCACGCCCAACCTGATGAAACTCAACCCCATGCGCGGCCTGGGCAATATGGTATCGACCAACGCGCTGGTGGAGCTGGTCAAGGCCATCGTCAAGACCATCGTGGTCGGTTTCGTCGCCTACCTGGTGGTCATGAAGCAGAAAGACGCCGTGATCGGCCTGGCCATGGAGCCGTTCAAGCTCGGCAGCGCCCACATGCTGGACATGCTGGGCATGAGCTTTTTGTTCATCGTCGGCTCGCTGGGCCTGATCGCCGCCATCGACGCGCCGTACCAGATGTGGCACTACGCCAACAAGCTGAAAATGACGCGCCAGGAAATGATCCAGGAGTCCAAGGAGTCGGACGGCAATCCGCAGATCAAGGGCAAGATCCGCCAGCTGCAGCGCGAGATGGCCAAGCGCCGCATGATGGCCGACGTGCCGACCGCCGACGTGGTGGTGACCAACCCGACCCACTACGCGGTGGCGCTGAAGTACACCGAAGGGTCGGGCGCGCCGAAAGTGGTGGCCATGGGCACCGACGAAGTGGCGGCCAAGATCCGCGAGCTGGCGCGCGAGCACAAGGTGGCGATCCTGGAAGCGCCGGCGCTGGCGCGTGCGCTGTACAAGCACAGCGACATCGGCGACGAGATTCCGCAGCGCCTGTACGCGGCCGTGGCCGAAGTGCTGGCCTATGTGTTCCAGCTGCGCGCCTTCAAGCCGGGCGGCCGCTATCCGGACCGTCCGACCAGGCTCGACGTGCCGAACGATATGGACCCCAACCATCCGGCCTACGAGGCGGCCAAGCTGGCCAGGCAGCAAGCCTTGCAGAACAAAACCGATAAGAACCGCGACAATAGCAACGGAGCAGCATCATGAACAGCATCAGAATGCCAGAATGGATGAACCGCACTGTCGGCGGCATGAGCGGCGCCGGCAGCAAGAGCCTGGCCGCGCCTATCCTGATCATCATGCTGCTGGCGATGATGATCCTGCCGCTGCCGGCCTTCGCGCTGGACCTGTTCTTCAGCTTCAATATCGCGCTGTCCATCATCGTGCTGCTGACCGCGCTGTACACCGTCAAACCGCTCGACTTCATGGCCTTCCCGACCGTGCTGCTGGTGTCGACCATGCTGCGCCTGGCGCTGAACGTGGCCTCCACCCGGGTGGTGCTGACCGAGGGCCACACCGGCGCCGGCGCGGCCGGCAAGGTGATCGAAGCGTTCGGCCACTTCCTGATCGGCGGTAACTACACGGTCGGTATCGTGGTGTTCATCATCCTGACCATCATTAACTTCACCGTGGTCACCAAGGGCGCGGGCCGCATCGCCGAGGTGGGCGCGCGCTTCGCCCTGGACGCGATGCCGGGCAAGCAGATGGCGATCGACGCCGACCTGAACGCCGGCCTGATCGGCGAAGCCGAAGCGCGCAAGCGCCGCAGCGAAGTGTCGATGGAAGCCGAGTTCTACGGCGCCATGGACGGCGCCTCGAAATACGTGCGCGGCGACGCCATCGCCGGCATCCTGGTAACGGTGATTAACATCGTCGGCGGCCTGCTGGTGGGCCTGATCCAGCACGACCTGGCCTTCGGCGAAGCGCTCAAGGTCTACACCCTGCTGGCCATCGGCGACGGCCTGGTGGCGCAGATCCCGTCGCTGGTGATCTCGATCGCCGCCGGTATCGTGGTGTCGCGCGTGGCCAGCGAGCAGGACATCGGCACCCAGGTGATCGGCCAGCTGTTCGCCAAGCCGCAAGTGCTGTACGTGACCGCCGGCATCATCGGCGGCATGGGCCTGATTCCCGGCATGCCCAACCTGGTGTTCCTGCTGCTGGCTGGCGTGCTGGGCGGCGCCGGCTACCTGATGGACAAGCGCGCCAAGGCGCGCGCCGGCGGCGCGGACGGGGCCGCGCCCGGCACCCCGGCCGCGGAAGCGGCGGCGGCCGCCAGCGCCGCGGCTGGCGCGCCGGAGCAGGAAGAAGCGTCCTGGCAGGACATCCTGCCGGTCGATACACTGGGCCTGGAAGTGGGCTACCGCCTGATTCCGCTGGTCGACAAGACCCAGGGCGGCGAGCTGCTCAAGCGCATCAAGGGCATCCGCAAGAAGTTCGCGCAGGAAGTGGGCTTCCTGGCGCCGCCGGTGCACATCCGCGACAACCTGGAGCTGAAGCCGTCGGCCTACCGCATCGCGCTCAAGGGCGTGGAAGTGGGCGCCGGCGAAGCGTTCAACGGCCAGTTCCTGGCCATCAATCCCGGCATGGCCAGCGGCACCTTGCCCGGCCTGGTGACGGAAGACCCGGCCTTCGGCCTGCCGGCCATCTGGATCGACGCCGGCTTGCGCGACCAGGCGCAAACCATGGGCTACACCGTGGTGGACGCCGGCACCGTGGTGGCCACCCATCTGAACCATTTGATCACCACCCACGCCTCCGAACTGCTGGGCCGCGCCGAAGTGCAGGCGCTGCTGGACCACCTGGGCAAGGAATCGCCCAAGCTGGTGGAAGACCTGGTGCCGAAGATGCTGTCGCTGTCGACCCTGCAGAAAGTGCTGCAGAACCTGCTGGCCGAAGGCGTGCACATCCGCGACATGCGCTCCATCATCGAGACCCTGGCCGAGCACACCGTGCACACCCAGGACCCGAACGAGCTGACCGCGCTGGTGCGCATTTCGCTGGGCCGCGCCATCGTGCAGCAGCTGTTCCCGTCCGGCGGCGAGCTGTCGGTCATGACCCTGGACAACCGCCTGGAACGCCTGCTGATGCAGGCGCTGGCCGCCAGCGGTCCGGAAGGCGCCGGCATCGAGCCCGGCCTGGCCGACACCATCGCCCAGCAGGCCCAGGCCGCCGCCGCGCAGCAGGAAGCGCTGGGGCTGACGCCGGTGCTGCTGGTGCCCGGTCCGCTGCGCACCCTGCTGTCGCGCTTCCTGCGCCGCGCCCTGCCGCAGCTCAAGGTGCTGTCGCACGCCGAAATCCCGGAAACCAAAACCATCCGCGTCACCGCCCTGGTCGGCGCACAGTAATTCCCCCGAGCAAAATCGAGCCTGACCCCTCTTTCCGCACAGGAAAATGGGGCCAGGCTCGATTTTGCCATTCTGGAATAAGGGGCGGTTTTCCTCCCTGTTCCCCCGATCGTTTCTCTGATGCATCGTCAATAATGGCAGCATGAGAGTGAGCCGCGTCCGACTTGAAGTCGCGGCACTTGCGTAACAGGGGAACTGGTCATGAACGTCAAAAAATTTACTGCACCTACGTCGCGTGAAGCATTGCGCAAAGTACGCGAGGCCCTGGGGCCCGATGCGGTGATCTTGTCGAATCGCCCAACCGATGGCGAAGTGGAAATTCTCGCCCTCGCCAACGACGATGCCGCCTCGCTGGCGCAGCCTTCCCCGGACTCGCCGATGGCGCAGCCCAACCCTTACCTGGACCTGCCGGAAGCGCCGTCCTACCTTGCGCCGCTGGCTCCGGTGGCCGCCGCCAAGCCGATGTCGCCGATGGAGGCGCTCGACGCCGCAGCGATGCGCGCCGCCACCCAGCGCGGCGCGGCCGGGGCCGCGGCCCCGCGCGCCGCAGCCCCGGCGCCGCGTCCCGCGGCCGAAGCGCAGGTGCGCCAGGCCGTGCGCGCGCCCGCTGCGGCGCCGTCGCTGGACCTGGACCGCATCAGCGCCATGGTGGCCGACGCCGTCAACAGCGCCAAGGCCAACGCGGCTGCCGAAATGAGCGGCATGATGAATGAAATCCGCGCCATGCGCGGCATGATGGAAACCCAGCTGGCGGAGATCTCCTGGGGCTCGACCCAGCAGCGCGAGCCGCAGAAGGCCGCCGTGCTGCGCGAACTGCTGGCGGCCGGCTTTTCGGCCAGCCTGGCGCGCTACCTGATCGACAAGCTGCCGGCCGGCCGCGACGCCGCCGACAGCATGCGCTGGATTAAGACCGTGCTGACCCGCAACCTGTCGGCCATCGCCAACGAGGACGCGCTGATCGAGCAGGGCGGCGTGTTCGCGCTGGTCGGCCCCACCGGCGTCGGCAAGACCACCAGCACCGCCAAGCTGGCCGCGCGCTGCGTGATGCGCCACGGCCCGGACAAGCTGGCCCTGATCACCACCGACGCCTACCGGATCGGCGCCCACGAGCAGCTGCGCATCTACGGCAAGATCCTGGGCGTGATGGTGCACTCGGTCAAGGACGAGGCCGACCTGCGCATCGCCCTGAAGGAATTGCGGAACAAGCACACGGTGCTGATCGACACGGTCGGCGTGAGCCAGCGCGACCACATGGTGGCCGAGCAGGTGGCCATGCTGCAAGGCACCGACGCCAACGTCAAGCGCCTGCTGTGCCTGAACGCCACCTCGACCCAGGAAACCCTGAACGAAGTGGTGCGCGCCTACCAGGGCAGCGGCCTGGCCGGCTGCATCATGACCAAGCTGGACGAGGCCGCCTCCATCGGCAACCTGCTGGACGTGGTGATCCGCCAGAAATTGAATATGTTCTACGTCTCGAGCGGCCAGCGGGTGCCGGAAGACCTGCACCTGGCCGACCCGGCCGCGCTGATCGAGCGCGCCTTCCGCCTCAAGCAGGGCGCCGCCGCCGGCCAGTACGCCGACAGCGACCTGCCGCTGGTGATGGCCGCCGCCGGCTACGCCGCCAACGACATCGGCCTGCGCGAGGTGCGCCTTGGCTAACTTCGATTTCGACCAGGCCGAAGGCCTGCGCCGCATGCTGGCTGGCCCGCAGCCGCGCATCGTCACCTTCCTTTCCGCCACCCCGCAGGACGACAAGGGCGCCATGCTGGTCAACCTGGGCGCCTCGCTGGCGCGCGCCGGCAACGACGTGCTGCTGGTGGACGCCTGCGCCAGCGCGCACGGCGTCGCTTCCCGCCTGGGCGTGGACGACGGCGCCAGCCTGCTGGACGTGGCGCGCCAGGAATGCGGCCTGAACCAGGTGATCCACCAGGTGCCGCAGGGCTTCGGTGTGGTATCGATGACACGCGGCGTGGCCCGCTCCGGTCCGGACGAGACGCGCCGGCTGGCCAAGGCCTTCGACGTGCTGGCCAAGCAGACCGGCCTGGTGATCGTGGACGGCGAGTTCGACGGCGAGGCGTTCCCGGTGCCGGTGATGGCCAGTTCCGACATCGTGGTGCAGGTGTCGAACAGCGCCACCTCGATCAAGAACGCCTACAGCATGATCAAGCGGCTGAACCACGAACTGGGCCGCCGGCCCTTCGGCATCGTGGTCACCGGCGCATCGGAGGCCGAAGCCAAGGTGGTTTACGATAATATGGCGCAAGCGGCAAGCCGATACCTGGCCGTCACCCTGGTTTCCATGGGTTCGGTGCCGGCCGATGAGTACTTGCAGCGCGCGGCGCGCCTGGGGCGCGCGGTGGTCGATGCCTTTCCTCTGGCCGGTGCATCGGTCGCGTTCCGGCAACTGGCAGGCCGTCTGGCGCTGGCCGGTGCGCCTCAATTCCGTACGGGGAGTAGCAACCATTTTAGCGTCTGAGAAAAACTAGAAACGATATGTACACGGCCAAAGGGAAAGCGGACAAGAACTCGCTGCTGACGGAGCACATGCCGCTGGTAAAGCGGCTGGCCCACCATATGAAGGCCAAATTGCCACCCAGCGTGGAAGTGGATGACCTGGTCCAGGCCGGCATGATCGGCTTGCTCGATGCTATCAACCGCTACGAAGAAACCCACGGCGCCCAGTTTGAAACCTATGCCGTGATGCGCATCCGCGGCGCCATGCTCGACGAGCTGCGCAACAGCGACTGGATGCCGCGCAGCATGCGCCAGGACATGCGCAAGATCGAAACCGCGATGGCCACCCTGCAGCAGCGCCTGGGCCGTCCGCCGAGCGAATCGGAAGTGGCCAAGTCGCTCAAGCTGTCGCTGGCCGACTACCAGGAAATGCTGTCCGAGGGCGGCGGCCACCAGCTGATCTATTACGAAGACTTCCGCGACGACGACGGCGGCGAGAGCTTCCTCGACCGCTTCCACAGCGACGAGGACGCCGACCCGCTGCGCGCGCTGCTCGACACCGACTTCCGCCAGGCCGTGATCGACGCCATCGACGCCTTGCCGCCGCGCGAGAAGATGCTGATGGGCTTGTACTACGAGGAAGAATTGAACTTGAAGGAAATTGGCGCCGTCATGGGCGTGTCCGAATCACGCGTATCGCAGCTGCATACGCAAGCGGTAGCGCGGCTGCGCGCCTCGTTACGGGAGCAGGCATGGACTGGGCCAGCATAGCAGGATTGATATTGGGCGTGGCCGGGGTGCTGGTCGGCCAGGGCCTGGAGGGGGGCAAGCTGAGCTCGCTGCTCCAGCCGGCCGCGTTCGCCATCGTGGTGGTCGGCACCCTGGGCGCGGTGCTGCTGCAGACCAAGCCGGCCACCTTTGTGCGCGGCTTGCGCATGGCCAAGTGGATCGTGGCGCCGCCGCCGGACACGCGCATCTCGCTGGCGCGCGAAATCGGCGCCTGGAACGCCACCGCCAAGCGCGACGGCATGCTGGCGCTGGAGCGCCACATGCTGGTGTCGAAAGACAAGTTCAACGTCAAGGGCCTGCGCCTGATTGTCGACGGCATCAACCCGGACAAGCTGCGCAACCTGCTCGACACCGAAATCACGGCCTACGAGACCGCCGAGCGCCAGGCGGTGCGGATCTGGGAATCGGCGGCCGGCTATTCGCCCACCATCGGCATCCTGGGCGCCGTGCTGGGCCTGATCCAGGTGATGGAAAACCTGGCCGATCCAGCCAAGCTGGGCTCGGGTATCGCCATCGCTTTCGTGTCCACCATCTACGGCGTGGGCATGGCCAACCTGTTCTTCTATCCGATCGCCAACAAGCTGAAGAACATCGTCACGCAGCACGTGCACCAGCAGGAAATCGCCGCCGCCGTGTTCTACGACATCGCCACGGGCGACCACAGCCGCGTGATCGACGAGCGCATCGCCACCTTGCTGCGCGAGTACCACTGACATGGAACGCCGCGCGCGCAGGAAATTCGACGACGAGGCCGAGAACCACGAGCGCTGGCTGATCTCCTACGCCGACTTCATCACCCTGCTGTTCGCCTTTTTCGTGGTGATGTATTCGATCGCCGCCGTCAACACCGGCAAGTACAAGATCTTCTCGGACGCGCTGGGCGACGCCTTCGGCGGCCAGGGCGCGGCCAAGCCCATCAACACCCAGGTGCAGAACCTGCCGATTCCCAATCCCGCGCTGCGCCGGCGCACCGAGCTGCTGCGCAAGGAAAAGGAGCAGATGACCAGGCTGGCGCAGGACCTGCTGTCCACGCTGGCGCCGCTGGTCAAGGAAGGCAAGGTGCGGGTGACGCAGAACAGCCGCGGCGTGAGCGTGGAGATCAACGCCAGCGTGCTGTTCGATCCCGGTGCGGCGGTGCTGACCAGCGAATCGCGCGAAGCGCTGCAGGCGGTGGCGGTGCTGCTGAAGGAGGACCCGCACGCGGTGCAGGTGGAAGGCCACACCGACAACCAGCCCATCCGCAACAACAATTTCCCGTCCAACTGGGAGCTGTCGGCCTCGCGCGCCGGCGCCGTGGTGCGCCTGTTCATCGACGCCGGCGTGGCGCCGTCGCGGCTGACGGCGGTGGGCCATGCCGACAACCACCCGGTGGCGCCGAACGACCAGCCGGACGGACGCGCCCGCAACCGCCGCGTGGCGGTCACCATCCTGTCCGGCATTCCCGACCCGTCCACGGAAGTGCCGACCGCGCCGCCGGCCCCGGCGCCGCCGCCGTAGCGCTGGCGAGCACCGCGCAAGCGGCCAGCGGTGCGGCTACGCCGGCGCGGCGCGCTGCCAAGCCTCCCTGCGGCTGTTTTTGCGTCGCCGCCAGTGCCAGCCGGCGCCCACGCCCGCCACGCCCAGCAGCAAACCGCCCACCGGGGCAGGGACGGGCAGGGCGCTTTCTTCTGCCAGCGCCGGCCCCTCGCGCAGCTCGGGCGGGAAGGGGCGCGGCGGCACCGGCACGATCTGCCACTGCGACTCGTCCTGCGGCGCGCGCGCAAGGTACTCGTCTATGGAAAACACCGGCGCCGAGCCGAACGCGCGGCTGGACGGCACCTGCGGGATGCGCACCAGCACCAGCGCTTCCACGTCCTCCTGCAGCTGGCGCTCGTACGGGCTCAGCGCGCGTTCCTGCGGGCCGCCGCCGAGCAGCTTGAGCAAATCCTGGCCCAGCGCGGCGAATGCCACCGCCGGGTAGAGCCGGGTCTGTTCCTCGGTGAAATAGTCGTAGGCCTTGTGGCCGCTGGCCAGGCTCATGTCCTTGGCGGCCTTGTAGCCGTAAGCGCCGAGCGCCTTCAGGCGGCTGGTCGGGCCCTGCTCGGGCAGCTGCCAGCCCAGGCCCTTGAACACGTCCACGCTGATGCCGGCGCAGTTGGCGGCGGCGTGGCGGTAGCGGAAGTCGTGCCTGTAGAAGCGGCGGAAGGTGTCCTGCATGCTGCCCTGGAAGGCTTGCGCGGTGCGCGCGTCGCGCAGCACCGCCACCAGCATGGTCGACGGCCGGTAGTATTGCTGGCCGCTGTTCAGGTCCATCAGGTAGTTATCCATCGGCACCATGGACGCGATCACGCCTTTCTCGCTGTAGCTGTCCAGGTTGTAGAAATTGTTTACCATCCAGTCGGCCCATTCGCCGTTGCGGCCCATGCGGCCGGTCGCGACAGCGAAGTGGCCGCCGTAGGCTTCGTCGTCGTCGCCCTGGGCGCCGTTCAGCACGACGGCCAGCACCGGCTTGCCGCGCCAGTCGCGCTGGGCGCCGGGCTGGCGTTCCCAGATCAGCCGCGTGGCGTAAGCGCTGCGCGCACCGCCGTTTTCGTGGCGCACGAAGCCGGCCAGGCTGTCGCCGGCACTGAGCGGTTGGCGGCGCATGGACGCCGCGTCGATGACGAAGTCGCGCGGCCAGATGGTGCGCGCTTCGAAGGTCGGCTTGCCTGCCACGTCGCGCAGCGTGCCGCGCACGCGCACGTCGCGCTGGCGGAAGAAGTCGAGGCTGCCGGCATTGAAATAGGAGCGGTTGGAAGCGATCCTGGGCGCCAGTTGCATGGCCAGCGGCGCCGCGCCGGGCGCCTGCAGAGTACGGCCGGACGGCGCCAGCGTGGCCTGCCGGATCAACTGAGGCGCGCCCAGCCAAACGAGGTCCGGCAGGGCGGGCGAAGCGTCCGGGGCCGGAACGGGGCTGGTGGTGGCCGGGCCGGCCGGCCGGCGCGGCACGGCCAGGCCTTCCCCCTGGAAATACCACAGCGCCTGTTTGGGCGCGCAGCCGCCGCAGCCGCCGTCGTCGTAGCGGAACTGGCTGCCGTCGTACAGCCCCAGGCGCTCGCCGTCGAGCGCGGCAGTGACGGACGGCGCGGCGGCCTGGGATGTGGGCGTGGCCGCTAGCGCTGCGGCAAAGTTCAGCGTCAGGACGCTGGCGGCAAGGCAGGTATGTGTGTGCATGGTTGCATTATGCAATAGTTTGCATTAAATGCAACGTTGTTCCAAATGAAGATTGACGCCTGTCAACCTGCCAGGAAGCCGCGGCGCGGGTTGGCCGTCGTGGGTTGGCCGCTGGGGCCGTAGAAATTGCCTTGCGCCTGGGGCCGCAGCGCTTGCAGCGCGCCTTGGGTGTGGCTCAGGTGTTTGCTGATGAGGGTGCCGTTCAGGCGGTTCAGTTCTTTGGCTTCGCGCGTCAGGTCCAGTACCTGGGCCCACAGCGGGGCCGCTTCCGGGTCGCCGCTGGCGGCCAGCCACGCTTCCATGCCGGCTTCTTCCGCCTTGTAGCCTGCCGCGCCGAGCGCGTTGTGGCGTTGGCTGGCCAGCACGGCCATATCGTTGACCAGGGAAGACTTCCGTGGCGTCAGTTCCGTCAGGCCATCGATGTCCGCCGCCACCAGCTGCTGCTGTTCCTGCTTCAACACTTCCAGCAGGGCAGTGATGACGCGCTGTTCTTCGCGCAGACTGGACATGGGGGAGACGGAGGACATGGTTTACCTATCTTTTACGTGAGTGCAGCAGATCCTTGACTGTTTCCAGCAAGCCGTCCGCCACTTTTTCGGAATTGACTTGGAATTGCCCATCGGCAATCGCAAGCTTGATGCGTTCTACTTTTTTCGTGTCGAACACGGCGCTGCTGCCGCTGGCGCTGCTGGCGGCCATGGCCTGGCCCTGTGCCGACAGTTTCACGCTGTCGGTGCTGATCGGGGCGCTACTGGCCTTGTCGGCGCCGCGCGCGGTGGTGCTGGTGGCAGGCGAGGCCGGCAGGCCAGGCGTGCTCTTGACTGAGTCGTTAATTTTCACAGCAATATCCTCATCTGTTTGGGGCATAAAAACCCCGGGATCTGAGTAATTAACGGCGCCGTGATCATAAACTTTAGCGTTATTAGAACGCCACCTCCACCAGGCCCCCGGCTTTCGCCACGCCGCTGACCTGCTGCCCCCCGGCAGTCCTCACTTGCACGATCTGTCCTTCGGACGCGGCCGCCACCGCGCGGGCCTCGGCCGACACGCGGAAACCGGCGCCGCCGGACACCACCCGCACCAGCTGGCCGGCCGTGATGACCTGCTTGCTGCGCAGCGTGTCGAGCCGCATCGGCGTGCCCGCCGCCAGCGATACGCCGGCGCTGCGGCCGACCACCTGGCCGATGTCGGTGGCTATGCCGGCCGGCAATGTTGTCAAATCGCCCTTGACCAGCACCAGCTGGCCCGCCTCGATGGGCTGGCCCTGGGCCAGCGGCACGGCGCTGGCCACATAGTCGGCCTGCACCGTCACATTGGCTTGAATATACACCGTCCATGCGGAAGGGGCCGCACAGCGCACCCCTACCGTGGTCTTGCCCCAGGCGCGCGCGCCGGGCATGAAAAAGGCTTGCAGCTGGGGGCAGGGGGCCAGCGCCATGCGCTGGTCGATGGCACCCACGTTGACCGTGACGGCGCCCGGCAGTCCCACCGTCTGCGTCTGCAGGAATTGCTCCACGGCCTGGCGCACGGCGCCCAGGTCCTGGCGCGCCGGCGCGGCCGGCTGCTGGGCCACGGCCTGGGCAGCGGCGGCGCCCAGCGTGGCACTCAGCATCAATATGGCGGTCAACAGTGTGCGTTTCATGGTCGGTTCCCTTCGAATGTGGCCATGATAGCCCGCGCGCGCGCGGCCGAAGCGGGGAATAAGACGGCAAATCCGGGGCTGCTCGCGCGATCGGATCGCCATGCCCATCCGTATCATCGATCCTGTCACCAATAGAAAGTGGGCCGGAGGTAGCGATGTTAGGAAAACTGGACGAATTCATGCGCTTTAACGAGACGGCGCTGAGCCTGCGCTCGCAGCGCCAGACCGTGCTGGCGTCTAACATCGCCAATGCGGACACGCCGAACTACAAGGCCAAGGACATCGACTTCACCGCCGCCCTGACCAGCGCCATGGCCGGCGCATCCCAGCCGCTGAAGACGACGGCGCAGAAACATTTCCCTGTCCCCCAGCAAGGAGCTGGCACGCTGCCGGACGGTACGCCGCTGCAGTACCGCGGCATCGTGCAGGGGGCGGTGGACGGCAACACGGTGGACATGGATGTGGAACGCAACCAGTTTGCCGACAACGCGCTGCGCTATGAAGCCGGCATTACGCTGATCAATTCCCAGATCAAGGGATTGATGGCGGCGATCCAGGGAGGACAATAACCATGTCGCTGTTTAGTATATTTAACGTTTCCGGTTCGGCCATGAGCGCCCAGGCCCAGCGCCTGAACGTGGTGGCCAGCAACCTGGCCAATGCCGACAGCGCCACCAGCGCCAGCGGCGAGGCCTACCGCGCCAAGCAGGTGGTGTTCGAGGCGCAGCCGGCCGCCAACGGCGGCGCGTCCACCGGCGTCAAGGTGCAGCGCGTGATCGAAGATCCGTCGCCGCTCAAGCAGGTGTACGACCCCAAGCACCCCATGGCCGACGACAAGGGCTATGTCAGCATGCCCAACGTGAACGTGGTGGACGAGATGGTCAACATGCTGTCGGCGTCGCGCTCCTACCAGACCAACGTGGAAACCATGAACGCGGCCAAGTCCCTGCTGCTGAAAACGCTGACCATCGGTCAATAAGCCCATTTAAACAAGAGAGAAATCGATGCCTACCGCCGCCACCACCGCCGCGCCCGTCAGCGACGTGCTGCTGAACGCCGTCAACCCGAAAAAGGCCGTCGCCACCGACAGCGTGCAGGCCGACACCGACAAGTTCATGACCCTGCTGGTCACCCAGCTGAAAAACCAGGATCCGATGAGCCCGCTGGACAATGCGCAGATCACCAGCCAGCTGGCGCAGCTGTCGACGGTGACCGGCGTCAACAAGCTGAACACCACGCTGGAGTCGCTCAAGTCGAGCTACCAGTCGGCCGAGAGCGTGCAGGCGGCCGGCATGATCAACCACGGCGTGCTGTCCGAGGGCAAGAACGTCGGCCTGGCTGACGGCAAGGCCATCCTGGGCATCGACCTGGGCACGCCGGCCGATACGGTGAATATCGTCATCAAGACCGCCGCCGGCAAGGAAGTGGACACCATCCAGCTGGAAGACCAGCCGGCCGGCACCCTGCCCATTACCTGGGACGGCAAGACGTCAGACGGCAAGACCCTGCCCAACGGCAATTACGTGTTCAGCGTCGAAGCGCGCTCCGGCGGCAAGGTGCTGAAAGACGCGCTGGGCCTGCAGTTCGGCGTGGTGGCCAGCGTGTCCACCGGCGCCGGCGGCGTCAAGCTCAACGTGCCCACCTCGGGCCAGCTGAGCATGTCCGACATCAAGCAAATCCTGTAATTACTTTGTCACCCACCACCGCATAGGGGAAATCATGTTCCAACAAGGACTCAGCGGCCTGAACGCCGCAGCCAAATCGCTGGACGTCATCGGCAACAACATCGCCAACGCCAGCACCGTGGGTTTCAAAGGCTCGCAGGCGCAATTCGCCGACCTGTACGCCAACTCGCTGAACGGCGTGAGCGGCAACAACGCCGGTATCGGCGTGTCGGTGTCGCGTCTGGCGCAGCAATTCACGCAGGGCAATATCGAAACGTCCAACAACCCGCTCGACATCTCCATCAACGGCGGCGGCTTCTTCCGCACCACCACGCCCAGCGGCGGCGTGCAGTACAGCCGCAACGGCCAGTTCCAGCTGGACAAGACCGGCACCATCATCAACGCCCAGGGCAATGCGCTGACCGGCTATCCTGTGACCAAGGACGGTGTGGTGCTGCAGGGCGCGCCGGGCCCGATCAAGATCGACACCGCCGACCTGGTGCCGGTGGAAACCACCAAGGCCAACTTCGAGCTGAACCTGGACTCGCGCAGCAAGGTGCCGGAAAAGGTACCGTTCAACGCGCTCGACCCGCTGACCTACAACAAGCAGACCGTGCTGGACGTCTACGACAGCCTGGGCAATCCGCACGTGATGTCGACGTTCTACGTCAAGACCGACGCCAACACCTGGGACGTGTACGTGGCCAGCGACGGCGTCGAGCAGGCGGCGGCGGCAGTGGCAGCCGTGGTCAACAACGACGCCACCCTCAAGCCGCTGCGCGACGCCTACCAGGCTGCGGTGCAGACCGGCGATCCGGTCCAGATCGCCGACGCCAACACCGCCTACTCGGCCGCCGCCGGCGCCTTGATGCAGGCGGCACTGGACGCCGTGCCCAACGTCACGCCGGCGCAGAGCGCCAGGCTGCTGGCTGCCTACACCGCGCCGACCGACGTCGGCGCGATTGTCGGCACCAATCCAGACAAGATCAACGCGGCGCTGGCCGCTGCCATCAGCGCGCCGGCCAGCAAGGTGGGCACCCTGGTGTTCGACCAGAAAGGCTCGATCAACACCACGGCGATGGCCGCGCTGACCCCGGCCCAGTCGCTGCCGTTCAGCATCACGCTGCCGCTGTTCCCGGACACCGGCTCGGTCGAGCCGCTGGTGATTGAAACCTCGTTTACCGGTACCACCCAGTACGGCACCGCCACCAGCGAAAAGGCGTCCACCCAGGACGGCTACTCGTCCGGCCACCTGGAGCGCTTCGCGGCCGGCGCCGACGGCGTGATCCTGGGCCAGTACAGCAACGGCAAGTCGCGTCCGCTGGGCCAGATCGTGCTGGTCAACTTCGCCAACCCGGACGGGCTGACGCCGCTGGGCAACAATGCCTGGGCGGAGAGCTCGGCCTCCGGCACGCCGCAGGTGGGCACGCCGGGCACCGGCAGCAACGGCCAGCTGCGCTCGGCCTCGGTGGAAACTTCGAACGTGGACCTGACGGCCGAACTGGTCAACATGATCACCGCGCAGCGCGTCTACCAGGCCAACTCGCAGACCATCAAGACCCAGGACCAGGTGCTGCAGACGCTGGTCAACCTGCGTTAATAGGAAGGCAAGCCATGGACCGCCTCGTCTACACCGCCATGACCGGCGCCAGGCATGTGCTGGAGCAGCAGGCCACCGCGTCGAACAACCTGGCCAACGCCACCACCACCGGCTTTCGCGCCCAGCTCGATTCGTTCCGCGCGGTGCCGGTGCAGTCCGAGGGGCTGCCGACCCGCACCTTCGTGGTCGATTCCACCGTCGGCGCGGATTTCCGCGCCGGGCCGATCCAGACCACCGGGCGCGCGCTCGACGTGGCCTTGCGCGGCGAGGGCTGGATGGCGGTGCAGGCGTCCGACGGCACCGAGGCCTACACCCGCAACGGCAGCCTGAAGGTGAGCGAAAACGGCTTGCTGCAAACCACCAGCGGCCAGACCTTGATGGGCGAGAACGGCCCGATCGCGATCCCGCCGCAAAGCGAGGTGGCGATCGCTTCCGACGGCACCGTCAGCTCGATCGACACCAGCCAGACCAAGCCCGGCCCGGCCAACGTGCTGGGGCGCATCAAGCTGGTCAATCCGGACACCAAGGGCCTGGAGCGCGGCAACGACGGCCTGTTCCGCCAGAGCAGCGGCCTGCCGGCCGCGGCCGACGTCAACGTGCGCCTGGTGGACGGCGCGCTGGAAGGCAGCAATGTCAACCCGGTGGACGCCATGGTCAACATGATTTCGCTCGGGCGCCAGTTCGACATGCAAATGAGCTTGCTGAAGAATGCCGAGAATAACGCCGCGAAAGCCACCCAGATCCTCGCTTTGACTTAACGCTGCCCCCTGCATAATGGTGACGTGGAAAAAGCCTCGGCTGCCACGCCATTAAGGGAGAAAGCAAATGATACGATCGCTGTGGATAGCCAAGACCGGCATGGAAGCGCAGCAAACCGCGATGGACACGGTTGCCAACAACCTGGCCAACGTCAGCACCAACGGTTTCAAGAAGTCGCGCGCCGTGTTCGAGGACTTGCTGTACCAGAACGTGCGCCAGCCCGGCGCGCAATCGTCGCAGCAGACGCAGCTGCCGTCGGGCATGCAGGTCGGCACCGGCGTGCGCCCGGTGGCCATCGAGCGCATCCATACCCAGGGCAACCCGCAAGCGACCGGCAACGATAAAGACCTGATGGTCAACGGCAACGGCTTCTTCAACGTGCTGCTGCCCGACGGCACCACCGGCTACACCCGCGACGGCTCCTTCCAGCGCGACAGCAACGGCCAGATGGTGACCTCCAGCGGCTTCGTGCTGCAGCCAGCCATCACCATCCCCGCCAACGCCAACAGCATCACCGTGGGCCGCGACGGCACGGTGTCGGTCACCCTGCCGGGCCAGACCGCCGCGCAGCAGATCGGCTCGATCCAGCTGTCCACCTTCATCAACCCCACCGGCCTGGAGTCGAAGGGCGAGAACCTGTACGTGGAAACCGGCGCCTCCGGCGCG
Source organism: Massilia sp. Root351 (assembly GCF_001425045.1). Classification (GTDB taxonomy): domain Bacteria; phylum Pseudomonadota; class Gammaproteobacteria; order Burkholderiales; family Burkholderiaceae_D; genus Rugamonas. The sequence goes on from NZ_LMDJ01000032.1 coordinate 219,993, forward strand.
GCGCAGAACAACACGCCCGGCACCAACGGCACCGGCGTGATCCTGCAGGGCTATGTGGAAACCTCGAACGTCAACGTGGTCGAGGAAATGGTCAATATGATCCAGACCCAGCGCGCCTACGAAATCAACAGCAAGGCCATCACCACGTCGGACCAGATGCTGGCCAAGCTGTCGCAGCTGTAAGCAAAGGAATACCGCGATGAAAGCACTCCTCCCCATCATGGCAGCGGCCGGCCTGGCGCTGGCCGGCTGCGGCACCGCGCCGACCTCCATCGTGCAAGGCGAGACCACCGCGCGCCCGCTGACGCAGGCGCAAATGGCCGCGCCCAGCAACGGCGCCATCTTCCAGGCGCAGGCTTACCGCCCGCATTTCGAAGACCGCCGCGCACGCCTGGTGGGCGACGTGATCAACATCGTCATCACCGAGCGCACCTCGGCCGGCAAGAACGGCGCCAGCGCCGGCGGCAAGTCCGGCAGCATCAACTTCAAGGCCCCGGGCCAGCTGGCCGGCACTTTTGGCAGCCAGATTACCGCCGCCGCCGACAACAAGTTCGCCGACAACGCCAGCCAGAGCGCCAGCAACACCTTCACCGGCACCATGGGCGCCACCGTGGTCGAGGTCCTGCCGAACGGCAACCTGATCGTGGCCGGCGAAAAGCAGATCGCGCTGGACAAGGGCGTGGAGTACATCCGCTTCTCCGGCATGGTCAACCCGGACACCATCGGCACCGGCAACACCGTGGCCTCGACCGCCGTGGCCGACGCGCGCGTGGAATACCGCACCAGCGCCAAGATCGACCGCGCGGAAATGAATTCCATGGCGGCCCGCTTCTTCCTCAGCGTGCTGCCGTTCTGATCATGAAAAACACTACCCGACTCCTCGCCGCCGCCGTTGCCGCGCTGGCCCTGCTGGCCGGCGCCGCGCCGGCCGCCCGCGCCGAGCGCCTCAAGGACCTGGCCAGCGTGGCCGGCGTGCGCCAGAATCAGCTGATGGGCTATGGCCTGGTGATCGGCCTGGACGGCACAGGCGACCAGACCACCCAGACCCCGTTTACGGTGCAGACCGTGATGTCCATGCTGCAGCAGATGGGCATCACCCTGCCGGCCGCCAACACCTTGCAGCTGAAGAACGTGGCGGCCGTGATGGTGACCACCTCGCTGCCGGCGTTCGCCCAGCCGGGCCAGCTGATGGACGTGACCGTGTCCTCCATGGGCAACGCGAAAAGCCTGCGCGGCGGCACCCTGCTGATGACGCCCCTGAAGGGCGCCGACGGCCAGGTGTACGGCATGGCGCAGGGCAACGTGCTGGTGGGCGGCGTCGGCGCGCAGTCGGGCGGCACCTCGGTGGTGGTCAACCATTTGAGCGTGGGCCGCATTTCCGGCGGCGCCACCGTCGAGCGCGCCGTGCCGAACTCGCTGGGCGAGGGCAACCAGATCCGGCTGGAACTGCACAGCGCCGATTTTTCCACCGCCAGCCGGGTGGTGGACGCCATCAACGACAAGTTCGGCGCCGGCATCGCCTATGCGCTGGACGGCCGCGTGATTCGGGTGCAGTCGCCCTCCAGCAGCGACCAGCGCGTGGCCTTCATCGGCACGCTGGAAAACCTGCAGGTGAACCCGGCCCAGATGGCCGCCAAGGTCATCATGAACGCGCGCACCGGCTCGGTAGTGATGAACCAGGCGGTGTCGCTCGAGACGTGCGCCATTTCGCACGGCAACCTGACGGTGTCGGTGTCCACCGACCCGCAGGTCAGCCAGCCCGGGCCGCTGTCCGGCGGCCAGACCGTGGTTACCCAGACGGCCAATATCGACATCAAGAAGGATGCCGGCAAGGTCATGATGGTCAAAGGCGGCGCCCAGCTGGCCGACGTGGTCAAGGCGCTCAACGCCATCGGCGCCTCGCCGCAGGACTTGCTGGCCATCCTGCAAGCGATGAAGGCCGCCGGCTCGCTGCGCGCCGAACTCGAGATCATTTGAGGACGCCGCCATGATACGCCAGAGCCCCACGCTGCCCGCGAACGACCTGAACAACACGCTGGCGGCCGACGTCAAGAGCGCCGCCGCGCTGCGGCGCGACGCCGGCAGCGGTTCCAGGGACGCGCTGAAGGGCGCCGCGACCCAGTTCGAGGCCATGTTTATCAACATGATGATGAAGAGCATGCGCGACGCGTCGCCGGGCGAGGGCATGCTGGACAATCAGCAGAGCAAGATGTTCACCTCCATGCTGGACCAGCAGACCAGCCAGAACCTGGCCAAAAAGGGCATCGGCCTGTCCGACGTGCTGGTGCGGCAGCTGTCGCAACAGAACGAGCAGGCGCTGGCGCTAGGCGCCGAGCCGGCCGCGTCGGACGCGTCCGACATTCCCAACGCCGGCAACCTGGCCAGCGCGGCGGCGGCGGCCAGGCTGCAGCGCGCCATCGAGGCGGCCGGCGGCACGGCGGCGGCCAACCGGGCCGCCAGCCAGGCCGACGTGCCGGGCGGCAGCGCCGCCGCCATGGACAGCGGCAAGGGTTCGCAGGCGGCCCATGTGCGCGCCTTCCAGTCCAAGCTGGGCAGCCACGCGGACGAGGCCAGCAAGGCCACCGGCATTCCGGCCAAGTTCATGCTGGGCCAGGCGGCGCTGGAGAGCGGCTGGGGCAAGCGCGAGATCAAGGGCCGCGACGGCAGCAACAGCAACAACCTGTTCGGCATCAAGGCCGGGCCGGGCTGGAAAGGCAAAACGGTCGAGGCCGTCACCACCGAGTACGTCAACGGCAAGCCGCAGCAGCGCGTCGAACGCTTCCGCGCCTACGACAGCTATGCCGACAGCTTCAAGGATTACGCGAAGTTGCTGACCAATAACCCCCGTTATGAAAAAGTGCTGGCCAGCGCCGGCGACGCCAGCAAGTTCGCGCACGGTCTGCAGAAGGCCGGCTATGCCACCGACCCGCAATACGCCAGCAAGCTGACCCGGATTATCAAGCAATCCCTTGCTTAATGAATACGCAAGGAATGCTAAAGAACAACAAATGGCGCACTGTTGCCGGGGCGTATTTCAAGTTTTGGCGGCCGCTGCCGTAGACTAACCATATAACGAAAGTATTTCACCATGAGTCTTCTCAGCATCGGCAAAAGCGGTTTATTGGCAGCGCAGGTCGGTTTGTCCACGACCGGGCACAATATCGCCAATGCCAACGTGCCCGGCTACAGCCGCCAGACCGTGGTCCAGTCCAACACCCAGCCCCAGGGCAGCGGCGGCTATTTCATCGGCACCGGCACCGAGGTCACCCAGATCAAGCGCCAGTACGACGATTTCCTGACCAAGCAGTTGCTGGGCGCGGAAACCAAGGCGGCCAGCCTGAACGGCTTTTACGCCCAGATCAGCCAGATCGACAACTTGCTGGCCGACAGCACCTCCGGCCTGTCGCCGGCGCTGCAGGACTTCTTCAAGGGGGTGCAGGACGCCACCGCCAACGCCGCCACCGACGCCTCGCGCAGCGCCATGCTGTCGACCGCCAACACGCTGGCGGCGCGCTTCCAGGGCTTGAATGACCGCCTCAACGAGATCAGCGCCGGCGTCAACAGCCAGATCACGGCCACCGTCACGCAGATCAATTCCTATGCCGAGCAGATCGGCAAGCTGAACAACGACATCGCCGGCCTGACGGTGGACCCGTCCAAGGCGCCCAACGACCTGCTGGACCAGCGCGACCAGCTGATCAGCGAACTGAACAAGCTGGTCAAGGTCAACGTGGTCAAGGGCGATTCCAACACGCTGACCGTGTCGATCGGCACCGGCCAGCCGCTGGTGATCGGCAACCGCAACTTCGAACTGGCCACCACCACCTCGCTGACCGACGTCAGCCGCGTGACGGTTGGCTACAGCACCGGCAACCAGATTTCCCCGCTGCCGGAAGGCGCGCTGAGCGGCGGCCAGCTGGGCGGGCTGCTGGAATTCCGCAGCGGCGCGCTGGACCGCGCGCAGAACGAACTGGGCCAGGTGGCCGCCGGGCTGGCCGCCAGCTTCAATGCGCAGCACAAGCTGGGCCAGGACCGCAATGGCGACCTGGGCGGCAATTTCTTTGCCGACATCAACGCCTACATCGGCGTCGACAGCCGCAACTCCGAGCTCAGCACGGCGGTGGTAAGCGGCGTGGTCAAGGACGCCAGCGCGCTGACCTCGAGCGACTACGACCTCAACTATGACGGCACCAACTACGTGCTGACGCGCGCCTCGGACGGCCAGGCCACGATCCTGACTTTCCCGCAGACCACCGGTCCGCAAATGGTGGACGGCGTGGAGTATACGCTGACCGGCACGCCCGAGACGGGCGACCACTTCCAGGTGCGCCCGACCTTCCAGGCCGCGTCCGACTTCAAGGTGGCGCTGACCGACGTCGGCAAGATCGCGCTGGCCGCGCCCATCGTCACCAACGCGCCGCTGGCCAACACCGGCAACGGCAAGATCACGCCCGGCACGGTCGACGCCAACTACCTGACGCCCGGCAATCCGCTGACCGCGCCGGTGACGCTGACCTACGATTCGGCGACCGGCGAGCTGAGCGGTTTCCCGGCCACGCAGGACGTGGTGGTGACGGCCAACGGCGTGAGCACCACCTATCCGGCCGGCACCAACGTGCCCTACACCGACGGCGCCAGCATCAGTTTCGGCGGCATCAACATCGCCATCAGCGGCGCGCCGGGCAACGGCGACACTTTCTCGGTGGCGCCCAATACCGGCGGCACGCGCGACAACCGCAACGGCGCGCTGCTGGGCGACCTGCAGGCCAAGAACATCCTGAACGGGGGCAAGACCACGTTCCAGAGCGCCTACGCGTCCATGGTCAACTTCGTCGGCAACAAGACCAGCGAAACGATGATAGGCGCCAGCGCGGCGGAGGCGGCGGTCAAGCAAGCCTCGAACGCGCAGCAAGCCGTTTCCGGCGTCAACCTGGACGAGGAAGCGGCCAACCTGCTGCGCTACCAGCAGGCTTACCAGGCGTCCGGCAAGGTGATGCAGATCGCCAGCACGCTGTTTGACACGCTGCTGGGCCTGGGCCGCTAAAGACATCGCAAGGAAATGCAATCATGAGCATGCGCATCAGTTCCAAGACCATCTTCGACAACGGCGTGGGCCAGCTGGGCACGCTGCAGTCGGCCATCGCCAAGACCCAGCAGCAGCTGGCCACCGGGCGCCGCGTGCTGACCCCGGCCGACGACCCGATCGCCTCGGCGCGCGCGCTGGAAGTGACGCAGTCGCAATCGATCAACACCCAGCTGGCCACCAACCGCGCCAACGCGCGCGCTTCGCTGTCGCAGGAGGAAGTGGCGCTGACCTCGGTCACTTCGCTGTACCAGGACATCAAGGAGCTGGCCGTCAAGGCCGGCGCCGGTTCGCTGACCAACAAGGACCGCGAATCGCTGGCGGTGGAGCTGGAAGGGCGCTTGCAGGACTTGCTGGGCATGGCCAACACGGCGGACGGCTCGGGCGGCTACATCTTCTCCGGTTTCAAGGACAGCATTCCGTTCACGCTGAACGGCACCGGCGCCACCTACCAGGGCGACCAGGGCGAGCGCACCTTGCAGATCGGTTCGTCGCGCAAGGTCAGCATCAGCGATTCGGGCAGCGCCATCTTCGAGAACAACGTCACCGGCAACAGCAAGTTCCAGACCGGCGTCGATCCCGCCAATTACGACCGTGGCGGCACCGGCATCATTTCCCCGGGCGCGGTAACGGACCCCAGCGCGCTCACCGGCCACCAGTACGCCATCAACTTCACGGTGGTGCCCGCCACGCCGGGCGTGCCCAAGGTGACCACCTACACGGTGATGGACTTGACGCTGGGCGTGCCGGTGCCGCCGGCGCCGGACCCGGCCGACCCGATTCCCTACACCAGCGGCAAGAGCATCAACTTCGACGGCCTGCAGTTCGAGATCAAGGGCGACCCGGCCGACCTGGACAGCTTCACGGTCGACCCGAGCGACAAGAAGTCCGTGTTCGAGACCATGCAGGACATGCTGAAGGCGCTGCGCGTGAACGGCGAGGGCGCGGCGGGCCAGGCGCGGCTGACCAATGCGCTGAACCAGGCCAACTCGAACATCGACAATGCGACGGACAACCTGCTGGCGGTGCGCGCCTCGGTGGGCGCGCGCATGAAGGAGCTGGACTACCTGGACAGCTCGGGCGAGGACTTGAACATCCAGTACGCCACCACCCTGTCCAACCTGATGGAAGTGGACACCATCCAGGCCATTTCCCTGTTCACCCAGCAGCAGATCAACCTGGAAGCGGCGCAGAAGTCCTACAAGACGCTGACGGGCTTGTCGCTGTTTAACTTCATCAGCTAATCAACCCGGCAGCGAATTGACAGCCGGCCCCGGCGCTTGTTTTAACGGCGCCGGCGGCGCCGGCGGCCGCGGCTCGCGGTCGGCCCAGTTGCGTGGAAACTGCCGCGCGCTCTCTATGCCCTGGTTGAACAGCTTCTGCAGCGGCGTGGCCATATAGGGCAGGACCATGGCCAGCACCAGGAAGCCGATGCCCAGCGTGATCGGGAAGCCGATGCCGAACAGGTTCAGCTGCGGCGCCGCCCTGGTCAGGATGCCCAAGGCCACGTTGATGATCAGCAGCGCCGCCACGATGGGCAATGCCAGCTGCATGCCGGCGCTGAACACCCGTCCGCCCCAGTCCGCCACGTGCTTGAAGCCGCTGCCGGCAATCGGAATGCCGGACACCGGCAGCGTCTGGAAGCTTTCGGCCAGCGCCGACAGCAGCACCAGGTGGCCGTTCACCGACAGGAAGGCCAGCGTGGCCAGCAGCGCCAGGAACTGGCTGATGGCCGACGAGCGGCCCTGGGTGTTGGGGTCGAAGAAGGTGGCGAAGCCCAGGCCCATGGTCAGGCTGCTGATTTCGCCGGCCATCTCGACAGCGGCGAACACGATGCGCAGGGTAAAGCCCATGGCCACCCCGATCAGCAATTCCTGCGCCAGGATCAGCAGGCCGGCGTAGGACATGGGGTCGGCGGCGGGCACGGCCGGCACGGTGGGCGCGATCACCATGGCCAGCAGCACGCCCAGCGCCAGCTTGACGCTGCGCGGCGTGCTGCGGTTGCCGAAGATGGGCGCGGCGGCAATCAGGCCGAGGATGCGGGTGAGCGGCCACAGCAGGGAAGCGATCCATGTGTTGATCTCGACGGTGGACAGCGTGATCACGGGTGCGCCGCCATCAGTTGACCAGGCCGGGAATGCCTGTGAAGACGTTGCGCATATAGTCCAGCATGACCGACAGCATCCACGGCCCGGCCACCACCAGCGCCACGAACACGCCCACCAGTTTGGGGATGAAGGACAGCGTGGCTTCGTTGATCTGGGTGGCGGCCTGGAAGATGGACACCACCAGGCCGATCACCAGCGCCACCAGCAGCATGGGGGCGGCCACCATCAGCGTCACCTCCATGGCGATGCGGCCCATCGTCATGACGCTTTCGGGTGTCATGGGCGCTCCTTCACTAGTAGAAACTCTGGGCCAGCGAGCCGATCAGCAGCTGCCAGCCGTCCACCAGCACGAACAGCATCAGCTTGAAGGGCAGCGAAATGACGGCCGGCGACATCATCATCATACCCATCGACATCAGCACCGAGGCCACCACCATGTCGATGATGAGGAAGGGGATGAAGATGGCGAAGCCGATCTGGAACGCGGTCTTCAGTTCGCTGGTCACGAAGGCAGGAATCAGCACGCGCAGCGGGACGTCCTCCGGCCCCTGCAGCGCGGGCGTGCGCGACAGCTTGACGAACAGCGCCAGGTCGGCCTGGCGGGTCTGCTTGAGCATGAAGGACTTGAGCGGCGCGGCGCCTTTTTCCAGCGCCTGCTGCATGGTGATCTTGCTTTCCTGCAGCGGCAGATAGGCTTCGCCGTAAATCTTGTCGAGCACCGGGCCCATCACGAACAGGGTCAGGAACAGCGCCAGCCCCACCATCACCTGGTTGGGCGGCGCCGACTGGGTGCCCATGGCCTGGCGCAGCAGCGACAGCACGATGATGATGCGGGTGAAGCTGGTCATCATCAGCAGCGCGGCCGGGATGAAGGTCAGCGCCGTCATCAGGATCAGCGTCTGCAGCGACAGGCCGTAGTTGGTGCCGCCGCCCGGGGCCGGGGTGGCCGTGAAGGCCGGAACGGTCGGGTCGGCGCCGGCCCATAGCGGCACGGCCGCCAGGCCCGCCGCAAGCAGGCACTTCAGCACAGCGGCGGACTTGCCTTGCTTATTTGCCATTACGTTTTTCTATCGTCTGTTTGAACCATTCGGCGAAGTTGGCGCCGGGCAGGGCGCCTGGCGCCGCGCCGGATGCCGCGTTGCCTGCAGCCGTGCCGGCATCGAAGCCGTCGGCGCCGTCCGGGCGCGGCAGCGTGGCCAGCGCGTTCATGCGGCCGGGGGAGGCGCCCACGACTATCCATTGCCCGCCCACTTCCACCACCAGGATGCGCTCGCGCGCGCCGACGCTGAGCGCACCGACCAGCTTGACGTGCGCGCCGCCGGTGATGGTTTTCGGGCCGAAGCGCTTCAGCAGCCAGGCCAGGCCGATCAGCAGGCCCAGCACCAGGATCAGCGAGAAGATGGTGGTCAGCAGGCTGCCGGTGGCGGTGGGCGCTTGCGCCGGATCGATGGCGGTGGCCGGGGCCGGCCGGGCGCCGGCCAGCGCGGCCTGCTGCTCGGGCGTGGCGGTCGGCGCGGTAGTGGCTGGGACTGCGGCAGGGGCGGATGCGGGGGCCGCGGCGCTGTCAGGCGCGGGCGCGGCGGAGCCGGCAGCGGCCGGCGGCGCCACGCCGGCGGTCGCCACGGCGGCGGCGCCCGCAGCCTGGGCTGCGGCGGCCGGCAAGGCGGCGGGGTCGGGCTGGGCCGCAGGCTTGCTGGCGGAGGAAATCGAACCGGAGGCGGTTTGCGCCGCCAGCGCCGGGGCGCCGGCGAACATGGCGGCTGCGGCCAGCGCGGCCAGGACCGCCGCTGGCGCGGCAAACGGGAAAGCAGGCTTCATTTATTCAGTTTTCGGATGCGTTCGGAAGGCGTAATGATATCGGTCAGGCGGATACCGAACTTGTCGTTCACCACCACCACCTCGCCCTGGGCGATCAGGCAGCCGTTCACCAGCACGTCCATCGGCTCGCCGGCCAGGCCGTCCAGTTCGACCACCGAGCCCTGCGCCAGCTGCAGCAGGTTTTTGATGGCAATCTTGGTACGTCCCAGTTCCACCGTCAGCTGCACCGGGATATCGAGGATGAAATCGATATCGTTGTGGGTCTCGGTCTTGGACGGCTGCTTGGAAAAGTCCTGGAACACGGCGGCCTGCGCGGCCTGCTGGTTTTGCAGCGCTTCGGCTTCCGCCTTGGCCTGCTCGGCGATCGCAGCGCCCCAATCATCATCCAAGCTTTGATCGTCTTGATTATCCGACATATTTCTCTCCAGTTACTTCGCTGTATTACTTCGTGTTATCGGCGTTCGCCAGCAATTTCTCTACTTTTAACGCGTATTGTCCGTTCAGCACGCCATAGGTGCAGTCCAGCACGGGCACGCCATCCACGGTCGCCTCGATGCTGGCCGGAATGTTCAGCGGGATGATGTCGCCCACCCGCATGTTCAGGATCTCGTCGAAGGACACCTTGGCCGTGCCCAGCGACGCCACCAGTTCCACCTCGGCGATCTGGATCTGCTGCGTCATCAGGCGGATCCAGCGCTTGTCCACTTCCAGCGCCTCGCCCTGCAGCGAGGAGGTCAGCGCGTCGCGGATCGGTTCGATCATCGAGTACGGCATGCAGAAGTGGATCTGGCCCGACACCGAACCGAGCTCCACCGTGAAGGTGGACGCCACCACCACCTCGTTCGGCGTGGCGATGTTGGCGAACTGCGTATTCATTTCCGAGCGGATGTACTCGAACTCCACCGGGTACACCGGCTCCCAGGACTTGGTGTAGGCCTCGAACACGATATCGAGAATGCGCAAGATGATGCGCTGCTCGGTCTGCGTGAAGTCGCGGCCCTCGACCCGGGTGTGGAAGCGGCCGTCGCCGCCGAACAGGTTGTCCACCAGCAGGAACACCAGGCCCGGATCGAACACCATCAGCGCGGTGCCGCGCAGCGGCTTCATGTGCACCAGGTTCAAATTGGTCGGCACCACCAGGTTGCGGATGAATTCGCTGTACTTGGACACCCGCACCGAGCCCACCGACACTTCGGCGCTGCGGCGCAGGAAATTGAACAGGCCGACGCGCAGCAGGCGCGCGAAGCGCTCGTTGATGATCTCGAGCGTCGGCATCCGGCCCCGGACGATGCGCTCCTGGGTCGCCAGGTTATAGGTTCTGACTCCCGCGACTTCTTCCGGCGCCGCGGCGTCGTCCTGGTCGCCATTGACGCCCTTTAAAAGGGCATCAACTTCTTCCTGGGAGAGAAAATTATCAGCCATGGCTTTCTACTGGTTGGGCTTTACTAGGGTCACTGAATAATGAAGGAGGTAAACAGCACCTCGGTCACATCCTGCTGCGGGCCGCGATCCTCGAACGGTGCGCGCACCTGTTCCATGATCTCGGCGCTCAGCTGCTGCTTGCCTTCCGGCGTGTTGATCTCCGACGCCTTCTTGCTCGACAGCAGCAGCAGCAGGCGGCTGCGCACCTTGGGCATATTGTTCTTGATCACTTCCACTTCCTCCAGGCCGCTCACCTGCAGCGTAAAGGCCAGCTGCAGGTACTGCTCGCCGTTTTCCGGCTGCAGGTTGACGGTGAACGGTTCTATCGTCACGTACACTGGCGGGCCGGACTTGGGCGCGGACTTCTTCTGCTTGGCCGGCGCTTCGTGATCGCCGCCGCCCTTCAGCATGAACCATGCGCCGCCGCCGCCGGCAGCGGCCAGCACGGCTACCAGGCCGAGGATCAACACCAATTTCTTGGAGTTGGCCGGAGCGGCAGCCTCTGCTTTCGGTTCCGCTTTTAATTTAGGATTCGCTTTCAAAGTTACCCTTGCAGCTGAAGTGGATCATGTCGCCATTATGGCACGCCTTGCGTGCCGGTCAGAATGGTCAGGCGAAGGTATCGACCATGCCGAGCGCGCGCTGGCGCGGCGCCGGCGCAACAGCGGCGCTGTCGTCGCCGCCGCCGTCACCGCCTCCGCCGTTGCGGCCGTCACGGCCGCCGCCCTGCTGCGCAGCGCGGGCCTGGTCGAAGCCGTTGTTTTGATCCGACATGCCGGCCGAGACGGTGGCCTCGCCCAGCTGGATGCCGGCTTCGCTCATCATTTCACGCAGGCGCGGCATGGCCGCTTCCAGCGCGGCGCGCACTTCCGGCTGGGCCGAGGTGAAGCTGGCGCTGGCGGCATCGTTCGACACGTTCAGCACCACCTGCAGCGGGCCCAGGTCGGGCGGGTTCAGTTCCAGCGTGGCGCTCTGCTCGCCGCCGCCCACCATCCACACCACCTTCTGGCCCACTTGCTGGTCCCAGGCGGCGGTGCCGACGCGCGCCTGCAGCTGGTTGCCGGCGGCGGCGTTGGCGGCCTGGACCGTGGCCAGCTGGGCTTGCGCGGCGGGCGCCACGGCGGCGGGCGCGGACGGTGCGGCTTCCTTGAGCAGGGCGGCGAAGTCCGTCCTGGCGTCGCGCGCGGCGGCCAGCTGGGCGTCCGCGTCGGGCTGGGCGCGGCCGGCTTGCGCCTGGCTGGCGTCCAGCACGGCCGGTGCGCGGCCGGCGCCGGTGTCTTCTGCCGCCTGGCCGCTGGCGGCGGGGCCGGCTTGCGCTTGCGCGCCGGACTGGTGCTTCTGCATGGCCTGGGCGGCGGCATCGAGCGCCGCTTTCAGCGTTGCGGCATCCGGATCGGCTGCGCCGGCAGTACCGGCGCTCTCGCCGTCCAGGGCGATGGCGCCGTCCGTGGCGGGCGTGGCACCGGCTGCAGCGCCGGCGGCAAGGGCCGCAGCGGGGTCCGGGTCGGCGGCCGGACCCGGGCCCGGCAGCAGGGCGGCGAGGCCATCGCCGGCCTGGCTGGCCGTGTCGTCGGGCAGGCCGGCGGCGGCAACCGTGCCGGCTGCGGCGGCCGGCTGGTTGAAGGCGGCCATCAGGGCCAGCATGGCGGCCATGGGATCGGCGGCCTGCGCGGCGGCGGCCGCTGCGGCGGCCGCATCGGAGGCGGAGGCGGCGGCATCGGCAGCGCCGCCGCCTGTGCCGGCATCGGCGCTGGATTGGGTGTCGGCGCTGCCGGCGGTGGGGGCGGGCGCGCCCCCGGCGGCCGGCGCGGCCTTGTCAGGCGCGCCGGCCGGTTTGCCATCCTCGCCGCGGCTGGCGGCGGCAGCGTTGGCGGGTTTGTGTGCCGGCGCGGGCTTGGCTTGCTCGCTTGCGGAGGCGGCCTGGTTCTGGCTGGCTGGCGCGGGGCGCGCGGCGGCTTGGGGCGCAGCCGGCTTGGCCTGGCTGGCACGGCTGGCCTGGTTGGCGGAAGAGGCCGCCGCGCCGGCGGGCGCGGCCGGACGGGTCCATGCCTGGCGTTGCTCGATCTGGCGCGTCAGCGCCTGCTGGAACTGGCTGTCCGGCGCCGCGGACGCGCCCTTGCCCGCCTGCGTGCCGGCGTTGGCGCCTGCGCCCGTGGTGGTGTTGATGAGCGGTGTCTGCATGATGGTGCCGTATCCGATATTAGCGTTTATAGAATGCTTGCCTTGCGGCGTGTTCGTCCATGGACTTCTGGTCGCGCTTGGCTTCCAGCCTGAGCGCCTGCGCCTGCGCGCGGTCGTTCAGCGTGGAATAGGACATGCGCTTGCGTTCCGCGTCCTGCCAGATGCTTTTTTCCTGCTCGCCCTTGCGCTGGCTGTGGCGCAACACTTCTTCCTGGCCCTTGATGGCGCTGTCCAGTTTTTCCATGAAAGCCTGGAAGTTGCGGTACGCCATCGGCGTGATGCCCGCCAGCTGGCTGGCCTCGAAGCGCTTGCCGTATTCGTCGCGGTAGCCCACCAGCATGTTCAGTTTTTCCTCGGCATCCGCCACCGCCTTCAGGGCCATGCCCAGGCGCTTGGCGGCGTCGTCGGTTTCCCGGCGGGCCAGTTCGATCAGTGTTTCAAGTTGAGATTGGGAGGCCATGATGGTTCATTATAGGCGTCCTGGACGGCGGTCAATCAATCGAACAGAGCGGACAATTGCCCCAAACTCTCGAGCATGTCCACCCGCTCCGTGATCTGCTGTTGCAGGAAATGCTCGATATTTTCATGCAAGCTGATGGCCTGGTCGAGCACCGGATCGCTGCCCGGGCTGTAGGCGCCCACGGCAATCAGGTCGCGGCTGCGCTCGTAGCGTGAAAACAGCTGCTTGAGGTGGCGGGCGCGGGTCTGGTGCTCGTGCGAGGTGATCGAATGCATGGCGCGGCTGATCGACTGTTCGATGTCGATGGCGGGGTAGTGGCCGGCTTCGGCCAGGCGCCGGTTCAGCACGATGTGGCCGTCCAAAATGGCGCGCGCCGAATCGGCGATCGGGTCTTGCTGGTCGTCGCCCTCGGTCAGCACGGTGTAGAACGCCGTGATCGAGCCGCCGCCCATTTCGCCGTTGCCGGCGCGTTCGACCAGGATGGGCAGCTTGGCGAACACGGAAGGCGGATATCCCTTGGTGGCGGGCGGCTCGCCGATGGCCAGTGCGATCTCGCGCTGCGCCATGGCGTAGCGGGTCAGCGAATCCATGATCAGCAGCACATTCTGGCCCTGGTCGCGGAAATACTCGGCAATCGCGGTGGAGTAGGCCGCGCCCTGCATGCGCATCAGCGGCGGCGTGTCGGCCGGGGCCGCCACGACAACCGAGCGCGCCAGGCCTTCCTCGCCCAGGATCTGCTCGATGAACTCTTTGACCTCGCGGCCCCGTTCGCCGATCAGGCCGACCACGATCACATCGGCCTCGGTGTAGCGCGCCATCATGCCCAGCAGCACCGACTTGCCGACGCCGGAGCCGGCGAACAGGCCCATGCGCTGGCCGCGTCCCACGGTCAGCATGGCGTTGATGGAGCGCACGCCCACGTCCAGCGTTTCCACGATGGGCGCGCGGCCCAGCGGGTTGGCCGGGCGCACGTTGATGGGCGCGCTTTCCGTGGTGTGCAGCGGGCCCAGGTTGTCCAGCGGACGGCCAGCGCCGTCCAGCACCCGGCCCAGCAGTTCGGGGCCGACCGGCAGGTGGCGCGCGCGGTCGCTGGGGCGGCGGCGCGGGTGCGTGACGCTGCCCGGGCGCGGTATCGTCGGTTCGATCGGGAACACGCGGGTGCCGGGCACGATGCCCTCGACATCGCTTTGCGGCATCAGGAACAGGCGGTCGCCTTCAAAACCGACCACTTCGGCCTCCACCTTGCCGCCGGACGGCAGCGGCACGGTGCAGGCCGCGCCCACGGCCAGGCGCAGGCCCACCGCTTCCATTACCAGCCCGGCCACGCGCGTGACGCGGCCCGACACCTGCATCGGCTCCACGAACTCGGTCAGCGCGGCGCAGTCGTTCAGGTAGGCGCGCCAGCGGCCGGCGTGCAGGTTGGATGGGGCAGCGTCGGCCATGTCAGTCCAGCCAGCTCACGTCTTTGCCCAGCGCGTAGGTCAGGCGCTGCCAGCGGGCCGACGCCTGGGCGTCGATCTGGTTGCTGGCGGTGTCGATCTTGCAGCCGCCGCGTTCGATCTGCGCGTCCTCGATGACGCGCCAGCCGCCCTTGTCGAGCTCCTCGCCTATGCCTTCGCGCACGGTTTTCGCGTCGTCCGGGTTCAGCATCAGCAGCGCCGGCTGCTGCAGCACCGGCAGGTATTCGATGGCTTCGCGCACGATGGGCAGGATCAGCTCGGGCTTGACCTGCAGCGACTGCTTGAGCATGCCCTTGGCCAGCTGCAGCGCCAGTTCCAGCACGTCGGCCGAGATCAGCTGGTCGGCGTCCTGCAGCGCGGTGCTGAAGTTGCCGGCCAGTTCGCGCAGCGGCGCCAGCTCCAGGTCGGTGGCTTCCTTGCCCAGGGCAATGGCGTCCGCATGGCCTTCGGCGTGGCCGGCCGCGTAGCCCTTGTCGTAGCCGTCGATGCGGGCCTGCTCGCGGATGGCCGCCAGTTCTTCCTCGGTCGGGTAGGCGGGGGCAGGCGGTTCCTGCTCCAGATAGTGTCCTTCGTCCGCTTCCAGCTGCGGCGGCGGTGCCAGGGCCGCTTGCGCGGCCGCTTCAGCCTCGCGCGCGGCCACCGCGCTGGGGCGGAAGTCGCCGAAGGACTTCATTTCCCAGCGCTGGAAGGCGGTTTGCTGCTCTTTGGGTATATGTGCCATGTAACTCTATCAACTTAGACGAAGGAATCTTCGCCTTTGCCGCCCAGCACGATCTGGCCTTCGTCCGCCAGCCGGCGCACGATCTGCAGGATCTGCTTCTGCTGCGTTTCCACTTCGGACAGGCGTACCGGCCCCTTCGATTCCAGGTCCTCGCGCATCATTTCGCTGGCGCGCGCCGACATGTTCTTGAAGATCTTGTCGCGCAAGTCCTGCGACGCGCCCTTCAGGGCAATGATCAGCATTTCCGACTGCACTTCGCGCAGCAGCAGCTGGATGCCGCGGTCGTCGATATCGATCAGGTTGTCGAACACGAACATCTCGTCCATGATCTTCTGCGCCATGTCGTTGTCGTAGTTCTTGATGTTGTCCATCACCGAATTTTCCTGCTCGCCGCTCATGAAGTTCAGGATCTCGGCCGCCGCGCGCACGCCGCCCAGCGTCGATTTCTTGATGTTTTCATTGCCAGACAGCAGCTTGGTCAGCACGTCGTTCAGCTCGCGCAGCGCGGCCGGCTGCACGCCGTCCAGCGTGGCGATGCGCAGCACCGCGTCGTTGCGCAAGCGGTCGGTGAAGTGTCCCAGGATTTCGCAGGCCTGGTCGCGCTCCAGGTGCACCAGGATGGTGGCGATGATCTGCGGGTGCTCGTTGCGTATCAGTTCGGCCACCGACTGCGAATCCATCCACTTCAGCGATTCGATGCCGGACGCGTCCTTGCCGCCCAGGATGCGCGACAGCAGCACCGAGGCCTTGTCGTCGCCCAGCGCCTTGGTCAGCACCTGGCGGATGTACTCGTCCGAATCGAGGCCCACGGTGGAGGCGGCCGCCACCTGGTCGCGGAAGTCGTCCAGGGTGTCGACCACTTGCTCGTGCGGCACGTTTTTCATTGTCGCCATGGCCGCGCCCAGTTTCAGCACTTCGCGCGGGCCGAGGAATTTCATCACCTCGGCAGCTTCGCTCTCGCCCATTGCCAGCATCAGGATGGCGGCTTTTTGCAGTCCGGTCGAATCAGTCATTTGCGCCTATCCATGCTTTGATGACGTTGGCGACGATGCGCGGATCGTCCGCGGCCAGTTTCTTCGCCAGCGCCAGGTTGTCGCGGTATGTCCGCGCGGTATTTTCTTCCATTTTAGCGAGTTCTTCCGCCATGATCTCTTCCGGCGTCGGGCCCACCGGTTCCTCGATGACCGGCTCTTCCGGTTCAGGCTCGGGCTCGTTGATCTCGTCGATCTTCTTGAACACCGGCCGCATCATCGGCCGCACGATGCGCAGCAGGATGTACAGCAGGATCAGCGCGGTGATCAGGAACTTGGCCAGCTCCTTGGCCAGCGGCAAGTTGGCCGGATCGCGCCACCAGTCCAGCACCACCGGCGCCTCGAACGGCTTGTCGACGCCGTCGAACGGCGCGTTGGCCACGCTCAGCGAGTCGCCGCGTTCCTGGTTGTAGCCCATGGCTTCCTTGACCAGGCTGTTGATCTTGGCCATTTCCTCCGGCGTGAACGGCTTGACGGTGACCTTGCCGGTCTTGGCGTCGACGATGCGGCGGTAATTGATGACCACGCCCACCGTCATGCGCTTCAGGCCGGCCATGGCCTTCTGCTCGTAGCGCACGGTCTTGTCGACTTCGTAATTGGTGGTCGATTCCTTGTGGTTCGGCAAGCCGTTGGCGCCGCCGGCCACGGCGCCCGGCGGCGTGCCCGGCGCGGGGGCGGTACCCGGCGGCGTGGTGGTCAGCGGCGCGGTGGCCGTGCCGGGCGGCTGGTTCGACAGCGCGCCCGGCACGCCGTTCGGATTGGCGTTGCCGGCGCCGTTGGTCTCGCTGCTTTGCTGGCTGCGGATGGCGGACGCTTCCGGCGGCGAATTCGGCTTGTACGATTCGGCCGCCTGCTCGACGGCGGCGAAGTCCACGTCGGCCACCGCTTCCGCGCGCACATTGCCTTCGCCGACGATGGGCAGCACGATGGATTCGACCTGCTTGATGACCTGCTTTTGCAGTTCCTGCACGTATTTCAGCTGGCTGGCGTCCAGGCTCTTGTTGCTGCCGGCGCCATTCTTGTTGGTGTCCGACACCAGGTTGCCGGCCTGGTCCACCACCGTCACGTTGGACGGCATCAGCTGCGGCACCGAGGAGGCCACCAGGTGCACGATGGCCTGCACCTGGGCCGGCTCGATCTGGCGGTTGGGGTGCAGGTGCAGCATCACCGACGCGGTCGGCTTCTGCTGTTCGCGCACGAACACGCTGTCTTTCGGCATGGCCAGGTGCACACGGGCCGAATCGACCGCCGCGATCGACTGGATCGAGCGCGCCAGTTCGCCTTCCAGCGCGCGCTGGTAATTGACCTGCTCGAGGAACTGGGACACGCCCAGCTTCTGGTTCTCCATCAGCTCGAAGCCGACATTGCCACCCTTGGGCAAGCCCTGCGCGGCCAGCTTCAGGCGCGCGTCGTGCACCTGCTCGGTCGGCACCAGGATGGCCGTGCCGCCCTCCGAGAACTTGTGCTTGATCTGCATCTGGTCCAGCGCCGCCGTGATGGCGCCGCCGTCGCGGTCGGTATAGTTGGAAAACAGCACGCCGTAGGCGGGCGGCTGATTCCACAGCCACAGCGCGACGATGACGGCCACCACGCCGGCCGCGCCGGCGCCCATCATCACCCGTCGGCCCAGCGGCGTCTGGAAGAACGGCGGCTTCGGTTCGGCCTGCGCCGGGACCGCTGCGTCGTCGATGTCGATTTGTTCGGCTGCTGCTGCCATGGCTGGTGTGTATTCGTTGGTTGGTGGATGGGACCGGTTGTCGGCCGGGTCTCGGCCTGTTGCACATTATCGTCGGTGGCGGCGCTGGCCCATCTCGGGAAAAGCAGGCTGTTTACCGGCCTGCTTCTGGCAGCAGCTTGCTATACGGACAGGTATTCTGGCAGCACTGATCATTGCGCCGCCTATTGTAGCGCGGCGCCACCGCATGACTGTTCCGCGGAAGCAACAAATTTGGAGTTCACATGAAAACAAGCGGCCTGGGCATAGATAGCAGCAGGATACAAGCGATGATGGAGCAGCTGAAGGCGCACGCGGCCAAGCCGCAGTCCAGCGTTCCAGCCATCCAGACCGAGGCGCCGGCGGCCAAGGTGCAGTTCTCGGATGCGCTGAAGGACGCGCTGGACGCCGTCTCGGCCAGCCAGACCAAGTCGCAGGAGCTGGGCAAGCGCTTCCAGCTGGGGGACGATTCGGTCAGCCTGTCGGACGTGATGGTGTCGATGCAAAAAGCCAGCATCAACTTCCAGGCCACCATCCAGGTGCGCAACAAGCTGGTGTCGGCTTACCAGGACATCATGAATATGCAGGTGTGATGCCGGACGTGCCACCGTCGCACGCCGTCGGGCGGGTTGGCACGGCGTGCGTAAGCCGCCAGGTTCAGCCCAGCCCGGCGATGCGGGCGTTGCGTTCGCGCTCGAGGCGGGTGATGTAGCGCTGCACCGAATTGAGCGCGCCGCGCGCGATGTCGGTGAACTGGCAGCCGAGGCGGCGGTTGGATTTGTTGTTGAGCAGGGTCATGTCGATGCAGTTGCGGATCTGCAGGCCGGTGACGATGGGACCCACTTCCGGCAGCTCGATGCGGCAGTCCGCGTACTGCTTGCCGATGCTGTCGCCCAGCAGCAGCTTGTTGTCCAGGATGGCGATGCCGCCGCAGCTGATGTCGGCCAGCGGGAAGCTGGTGCTGCCGCCGCCCAGTTCGGCCGGCAGCGGGATGACCACCCGCACCGGGTTGCTGACCGGCGTGCTCATACGGTAATACTCGCGCCGCTGCAGGCGGATCAGGGTGGCCGGCAGGGCGATCTTCAGCGCTTGCGCGCCTTCGAAAGTGCATTTCTCCACCCGCTCGCTGGAAAACAGGATGCGGATCTTGTCCAGCGTGGTTTCATAGGACAGCGACTTGGCCGACAGGATGCGCTGGTTTTGCTCGGTGTTGATGGAGCAGTCCAGGATGACGCTGTTGCTGTCGGCGTCGACTTCCAGGATGGAGGTGACGCACACGTCCGCCTCGCCGTGCACCAGCATGCGGATCAGCTGGTTTTTTTCGCCTATGCTGCGCAGCAGCGCAATGATTTCCCTGCGCGATACCACTTCGAAGTCGTGCCAGTTTTCCAGGTCCGCGTCTTGTATGTTTGGGTGCATTATTCTTCTGGATCTCTATGTGGAGAGCTGGTGTCCGGGGCCGGGGGCGGGGGCTGGCCGGATTTTTGCGCTGATTCAATATGATATAGCCACGCTAGGAGTTCCGCAATTGTCCGGTAGAGCGCCGGCGGAATTTGCCGGTCCAGGTCCACCTCCATCAGCAGCGACACCAGTTCCTTCGATTCGTGGATGTGCACGCCGTGCTCGTTGGCCACATGGATGATCTGCTCGGCCACCAGGCCGCGCCCCTTGGCCACCACCTTGGGGGCTGGGGCATCGTTCTGGTAGGTGAGGGCGACCGCGCTTTGCAGCGGGCGGCGCGGGGCCTCATGCGCCATGGCTGCCCCCGGGCAGGGCGGCCGCGGCCGCGACGGCGCCATCCGCGCCGGCGCCGGCCGGCACCGCTGCGTCCCCTTCGGGCGCAATGGTGAGCGAGGCCAGCGGCGAGCCGGCCGCTTCCATTGCCAGCTGCAGCTGGCCGGACCAGGCGCGCAGGGTGGCGGCACTGGCGTCGTCGCCGGTCTGCACCTGGATGTGGACCTGTTCGCCCACCAGCGTCACCGCCGCCGAGATCTTGCCCAGCAGCGGCAGGCGGAAGCGCACGCCGCTGCGCCACACCGGGTCCGGTTCGCGGCCGTCGGCCTGCTGCTGGCTGCCTTCGCGCTGGTCGCGCTGCACTTCCCACTGGATGGGCTGGCCGGGCCAGGCCTGGCCGTTCCACTGCACGCGCTGCTGTTCGTGCGTGTGCAGCTGCTGGTTGATCATCTGCGCCGCGCTCAGGTCCGGGCCGGCGAGGGCGGCGCGGACCAGCGATTCGCTGGTCTGCGGACCGCCGGCCTGGGCGTGCGCCATGGAGAGCGCGCGCTGGTTTTGCGGCTCGCGCATCAGTTCCTGCAGCGGCCGCCTGCCTTCGGCCCATTCGGCCACATGCGATTCGTAAAACAGGCCGCTTTCGCCGAGCGCGTTCTTCAGCTGGTGCGTCAGCTTGTCGGTATCGGGCACGCCGGCCGCTATCAGCGAGGCTTTGCCGTTAATGATGACGGGCACGCCCGGGGGCAGGTAGGCGGTGGCCAGGGCGCTGGCGATGGTGCGGGCGGCCTGGCTCAGCGTCGCGGCGGGGGCGTCGCGGCCGAGATCGGGCAGTTGTTCGGAGGGCGTCAGCGGGGCGCGCCCGAGCAGGGCGGCGGCCAGGCTGTGCGGGCGGACCTGCGCGGCGGGCTGGCCGGCGGCCTGGTTGACGGACTCGGCCGCCGCCTGTGCCGCGCCCTGGGCGCCTGCCGGCCCGCTGGCGCCCAGCTGGGTTGCCAGCGTGGCGCGGGCCTGGGCAGCGTTGGCCACGGCGGCGCTGGCGGCAGCGTTGGCTGCCGCATTGGCCGCGGCGTTGGCCGCCGAGCCAGGCGCTGCATTGGCTGGATGGGCGGCGGTGCTGGCTGCGGACCCGGCGGCCGACCCTGCGGCGGAATTGGCTGCGGCATTGGCGCCAGCGCCGGCTGCGTTGGCGGCCGGATTGCCGGCGCCCGGCTGGCGGCCCGACAGCGTGGTGGTGTCTTGCGAGGGCAGGCGGCCTTGCGGCACGCTGTCTGGGCTGTCGCCGGGCGGCAGGCCTGCCTCGGTGTAGAGCTGGGCGGTCTGGGCCTGGGTGCCGGTGCCGACCTGGAAGGTGGGGCGCGGCGTGACGGTGAGCAGTGTCAGCGGCACTTCGGCGCCGACCTGGGCGCCGCCGGGCAGCACCATGCGGGCCGAATTGCCCGCCACGCGCACCAGGTAGCTGCCGTCGTCATACTTGGACAGCACTTCGCCCTTCAGCGGCTGGCCGACCAGGCCGCTCAGCGAGCGCTGGAGGGCGGCCTGGCGTGCGTCGCTGACAGGGATGGCCGCCGGCGCGGGCGATAATGCGCCGACTGGCCTGACGCCGGTGGCGTCCAGACGCGGCGGCAGCATGATGTGGTCCTATCCCGGCTTCAGACGCTGCCGTAAGCGTTCACCAGGCGCCGCTCGGCGCCGGTGCTGTTGATCAGGGCGGACAGCTGCGCCATCCACGGCATGGCCAGGTCGCGGATCTGGCGGTCGGCGGTCAGCATCTGGCGGATCAGCTCGACCTTGCGCTCGCGTTCGGCGCCTTGCAGCGGGCGCGGGTCTTCCTGGCCCTGCAGCGTGCGCACGTGGCCGGCGCAGCGCTGTTCCAGCGCGACCAGCTCGTCCCATTCGCCACGGGTGGCATGCGCCAGCATCTGCTCGGTCAGCGCTGCCATGTCGGCGTACACGGATAAAACTTCTTGATTCGTCATCATGGATCAGGCGCTCGCGTATTTATTAATCAGTTTGGTGGCGTTGGCGTTGGCGGCGGGCGCGGGCGCTTGCACAGCCGGGGTGTCGCCGATCTGGTTCCAGGCGTCGCGCAGTTCCGTCAGCAGGCGCTGCACTTCTTCCAGGATGGCCGGGTCGTTCTTCAGATTGGCCGTCAGCAGGCGGCTGCTCATGTATTCGTACAGTGCATCCAGGCCTTCGGCGATCTCCCCTCCCACCTTCTTGTCGAGCGCGGCGCGCAGGCCGCTGTCGATAATCATGATGGCCTTGGAAATAGCCTTGCCCTTTTCGCCGATGTTGCCAGAGCGCATATTCATCAGGGCGGTGGCGATGGACACCAGCGCGCCGTCAAACAGCATGACGATCAGCTTGTGGGGGCTGGCTGCGACTACACCAGTCTCCATGCCCACTTTTGCATAGGCATTGACGCCGGTTTGCCTTGATCCGAACATACTATTTCTCCCTCTTCCCGTTGCTTATTTGTTCAGTGCTGCGAATTGCTGCGTCAGGAACGCGGCCGTGGTGGACAGGCTCGACAGCGCCGTATCGAGCGCCGTGTACTGCTTGCGGTAGCGCGCTTCGATATCCACCAGTTTGGCATTGAACGCGTCTTTCTGCTTGGCGATGTCTTTCACCGAGTCGTTCAGGCCCTTGGTGCGCCCGGTGAGCACGCCTTGCGCGCCCAGGTAGCTCTTGGCCAGATTGTTCAGCTGGTAGGCGTAGCCCTGTGAAAAGCCCAGCGTGCCACGGCTGCCGATGGTGTCGCCCTTGATTTCCAGCTTCAGCCCGTCGGTTGGCGCGCCCGGACCGCCGGTCAGCGTCTGGCCGTCGCCCACGGCCGAATAGCCGCCTATGGTGCCTGCCACGTTGACGCCATCTACCGACGTGGCGGCGCCGAACACGTCGCTGACGGCGGTACCGGTGTCGCTGGTGAGCGTAATGTTGGACTTGTCGCCGTACTTGGTCGAATTCAGTTTCAGCGTGCCGTCGTCGTTGATGCTGACCGAGACGGTGGAGCCGGCGTCGGTGAAGTTGCTGGCGCCGTTGATCGATGCCTGCAGCAACGTGGCCAGCGCATCCGGCGTATAGGTGCCGGCCGTCAGTTTGACTGAAGCGGTGTTGCTGCTGTTGGTGGGAACCGAGTCGTTCAGCTTGACGGTCCACACCGTGTCTTCCGCAATCACCGTGCTGCCGGGCACGGGAGCGGAACTGGTCAAAGTGCCCTGGCTGGCCAGCTGCGTGATATCGACGATGTAGTCGCCGGCCTTGGTGGCGGCTGACGAGCTCATGAAGGTGACGTCGGCGTCGTTACTGCGGCCAACCGCCGCGAACAGGCCGGCGATGTCGCTGAAGTTATTGCTGATGGCTTTGCCCAGCTTGGACTGGTCCAAGGTCAGCGAACCGTCCTTTTGGAAGGCGACGCCGATCTGGGACAACGAGGTCAGCTTGGTGCCCTGCAAGCCGGTGATGGTGCCGGTCAGCTGCCGGCGCAGCGACGCCTGCAGGTTTTGCACGGTGGAGTCGCCCAGCAGATCGCCGCCGACCTTGGTTTCCTCGTTGTAGCCGCTGAGGGCCTTGATCTGGCTGCTCAAGTCGTTGTACGCCTTGACGAAGCCCTGGATGTTGGCGGTCAGGCCGGCGGTGTCCTTGGCCACGGTAATGCTGGCCGAACCGACTTTGACGGCGGTCAGGGTCAGGCCTTCGACGGCGCCGGAAATGCCGGTGCTGCTGCTTTGCACGGCGATACCGTTGACGGAGGCCAGTGTGTCCTGCGCGGCGGTCTTCTGGCTCAGCTTCTGCACGCCGCCCGGATCATAGCTCAGCAGGTTGGCAATTTCGGTGTCGGCCGGATCGGCGCCGTCGCCGCTGACGTTGATGCGCATGTTCGAGTTGGCGCCGGTGGCGCTGGAAGTCAGCACCAGGTGGTTCGGGGTATTGGCGCTGCCGTCCGAGACAATGCTGGCGGTGACGCCGAAGTTGGCCTTGTTGATGGCGTCGCGGATGCCTTGCAGCGTGTTGTTGCTGCTGTCGATCACGATGTTGCCGCTGCTGCGGCTTCCATCCTGGGTGAAGGTGGCGTTTTGGTAGCTGCCGCCAACGCCAGCCGTCAGACCGGCGGCGGCCGGGTTGCTGCCGCCTATGGTGATCTGGCTGCCGTTGGACGACTGCAGCGAGATCGAGCTGGTGGTGGTGCTGCTGTAGCCGGTATTGGCCGTTCCGGCATTGTTGATGCCGCCGGTGACGGTGCCGGTTACCGCTTCGGTGATGCTGATGTTGGATCCGTCGGCGTTGGTGAAGCGCAGGTCGCCGCCGGCTGCAGTGCCCTGGACCGTGATGTTGGCGTTGGCGAGGGCCTGGGTCACGCTGTTGCTGCCGCTTAGCACCGCGTCCAGCGTGGCTGCGTCAATTGCGCCGGCGTCGCCGGGAAGCAAGCCGCTGGCCTGCGCAGCGATTTCCACGCCGCCCACGCTCAGGCTGTAGGTGCCGCCCCCGGAGGTGTCTACCGCGCCGTAATTGGACGCACCGGTGCCTCCAAACAACGTGGCGCTGGTCACGGTGGGCGCGGCCGAGGCTGATACCCCGGTGGTGGTGCTCTTGGCATTGATGGCATCGGCCAGCAGTTTCGCGCTGCGGGTACTGCTGTCGGTGGCGATGGCCGTGTTGTTGATGCTCAGGCCGCCCGGTGTGATGCCGCCGGTGACTACCGTGTTCGGCAGCGCCGTGCCGCTCATGCCGAAAGTGCCGCCGGCCACCGTGCCGAGCTGGATGTTGATGGTGGTCTTTCCGCCCAGGCCGATGGCCGACTTGGTGCTCTTGTAGCCGCCAGAGGCCAGCGTTTGCGCTTGCGCAATTTGCGTAATGTCAACTTTGTATGTGCCGGGCTGGGCCTTGCTGCTGGCAGTGCCGGTCAGGATGTCGCTGTTGCTGGAATTGGTGCTGAGCGTCTGGAAGCTGGCCAGCGAGGTCAGGCTGGAGAGCGAGCTCTGGAACGTGCCCAGCGCACCCGAGAGCGTGCCGAAGGCGGTCACTTTGGCCAGGTAGCTGGCCGATTTCTTGTCCAGGGTGGCAATCGGCGCGGCTTCGACCGCCATCAGCCTGCTGATGATGTCGTTGACGTTCAGATTGGAACCGATGCCGGGTGATGAGAGGCCCACGTTGTACTCCTGGTGAAAACGATAGATTAAGTCATTATCGGCACAATCAAAGAGGACTTGAGAAGGGGATTTACCGGCCAGTTCACGATACGGCCCGCCTCTATGATGGCATGGTGCGAAAAAAAACGGCGCGCTCTGCGGCGCGCCGTATTCAGGCGGTCTGGCTGATTAGCAGGCTTTTTGTGTTGTCCAGCGCTTTGGCGATTTGCAATGCTTCGGGCGAGGGCATCTGGCGCAGCACTTCCTTGGTGGTCTGGTCGATCACCTTGACGATGGTGCGCTTGCTGTCGTTGTCGATGGAAAACTCCAAGCCTTGCGACTTGGCCAGCGGCGACTTGTTCAGGTCCGACACTGCCTGGTTGACCTGCTCCAGCGTGGGCGCCGGCTCGGCGCCGCGCACGGCTGCCGCCGTTTCCAGCACCGTGGCGGCGGGCGCGCGGCTAGCCGGCTGCGGCGCCACGCTTTCCGCGCCACTGACCGGACGCTCCGTGCCGCGCAGCGGCGAAGCTGCGCTGATGGAATCGATAGTCATGATGCTTCCTTTACGAAAAAACCCTGGCTGAACGAGTCAGCCAGGGTGCTGGTCGGCAATGATGGTTGCCCATCATTGCATTACCGGCTGATGCGGCGATTAGCCACGCAGCAGGGACAGCACGCCGTTCGGCAGCGAGTTGGCTTGCGCCAGAATCGCGGTGCCGGCTTGCTGCAGGATCTGGCCACGGGTCAGGCTGGCCGTTTCCGCTGCGAAGTCGGTATCCTGGATGCGGCTACGGGAAGCCGACAGGTTTTCCGTGGTCGTTTGCAGGTTCGAGATGGTCGACGCGAAACGGTTCTGGATCGCACCCAGTGCTGCACGGTTGCTGTTGATGGCGTTCAGCGCGGAGTCGATGGTCAGCAGCGCGGCGTTCGAGCCTTCCACGGTGCTAACGTCCAGACCCGATACCGCTTGCAGGTCGCTACCCACGTTGGTGCCGCCGGTCACTGCATTGTTGGTGCTGGAGATCGAGAAGCCCGAATCCGACGAGAATTCCACGCGGCCGCCAACTACGGCGGAGGCGGTGCTGGTCAGGACCTGGCCGGCGCCGGGAGCGCCACCCACGTCGGCGCCGCGGATACGTGCGGTGCCTTGCAGGGCCGCATCGCCGCTTTGGGCAGCGATCTGGATGTCGTTACCGGTGATGTCGGTCAGTTCCAGTTCTTTCTTACCGGCCGAGTCGATCTTCACGGTTGCGGTGATGTTGGTGGTGTTGCTTTGGGCATTCACCGCCTGGGCCAGGGCAGACAGGTCGCCGCCTACCACTTTGGCGGTAATCGTCACGGCCTTCGAGTTGGCGTCGTTGGCTTTCGAGTTCGCGCCGCGCAGCTGGAAGTTCACTGCACCGTCTTCGATGTCGGAGATGGTGGCAACGGTCTTGGCTTGTGCCGACACGCCGCTGGTCTGGGTGGTGGCGTTCACTTTCGCAGCGATCGATTTTGCGGTGTCGCCGATGACAGGCGGAGTCGCGGTCGGGGCGGCCGTTTTGACGAAGATGTCGGTTTTTACACCGGCACCCGAGCTGATCGACAGCGTGTCGTCGGCCAGACCGGTGGTGACATCGTCGTCCAGGTTGGTGGCGGTGGTAGCCACCGCTTGCGACAGCGAGGTGGCGGTCTCGGTTGGTTTGATGGTGTTGTTGCCGATGTCCGAAGCCTTGGCGCTCTGCACGCCGATGTTGATGACCTGGTTCGAGTTCGCGCCAACCTGGAACTGGGTGCTGGTCAGGGAGCCGTCCAGCACGTTCTGGCCGTTGAACTGGGTGCTGGTGGCAACGCGGTCCAGTTCTTTCGACAGGGCCGACACCTCGTTCTGGATCGACTTGCGGTCCGACGCGGAGTTCGAGCCGTTGGCCGACTGCACGGCCAGTTCGCGGATACGCTGCAGCAGGTCGCCGGCGGTGCTCAAACCACCTTCAGCCGTTTGCGCCAGCGAGATGCCGTCGTTGGCGTTGCGGGCTGCCTGGTTGTTGCCGCGAACTTGCGAAGTGAAGCGTTCCGAAATTGCCAGACCGGCAGCGTCGTCTTTGGCGCTGTTGATGCGCAGGCCGGACGACAGGCGTTGCAGGGAGGTGCCCAGAGCGGCTTGCGACGAATTCAGGTTACGTTGCGAGTTCAGCGAGGCAATGTTGGTGTTGATGGTTTGTGCCATGATGTGTTTCTCCGAAACTTGTACTGCTAGTTGGGCTACATGCTCATTTCACTTTGGCCCGCCTCGCTGTTCCGAGACGATCAAGCCGCTGTTGTAACTGGTAACGGTTGCCCCATGGGAAAATTAAGGGAGGAAAAGACGCTAAATTTTTTCGTTTCACCCTCAAATTCACCCAGCAGTACACGCTTAAGCGGCGCGTTTGAGCCGAACTTTAGGGCTAAAAATAATTTATTTCGGGCATAAAAAAAGCCCGCACAGTGGCGGGCCCGGGGTGTTGGAGCTGGGAAATTAATTAATCGGCAACCACGACACGGTTCTTGCCGGTCTGCTTGGCCTGGTACATGGCCTTGTCGGCGCGCTGCACCAGCGCGGTCTGGTCTTCGTGCGGGCGGCGCAGCGCCACCCCGGCCGAGAAGGTGATCAGCACTTTCTCGTTGTCGTGCATGAAGAAGTGGCGGGTCAGTTCGCGCTGCAGGCGCGTCATGGTCTGCGAGGCCGCCTCGATGGACGTCTCCGGCAGCAGGATCAGGAATTCCTCGCCGCCGAAGCGGGCGATCACGTCCATCGAGCGCAAGGTGTCCTTGACGATCTTGACCAGGTGCTTGAGCGCGGCGTCGCCGGCGATGTGGCCGTAGGTGTCGTTCAGCTTCTTGAAATCGTCCAGGTCCAGCACGGCGATGCACAGCGGGGTGCCGCGCCGGTCCGCGCGCGCCGTTTCGCGCTCGAACACGTCGTCCAGGCCACGGCGGTTCAGGCTGCCGGTCAGCTGGTCTTCGCGCACCAGCTCGCTCATGTGCTGCAGCTTCGCCTCCAGCTGGTGGATGCGGGCTTCGGCGTCCTGCACTTCCTGGCGCGCCATCACCATGTTGTCGCGCGCCTTGAGCGCCTCGCCTTGCACGATGCGGGTTTCCTTCAGCACCTCGTCCAGGATCTGGTTCAGCTCGGTGATGTTCTCGGCCTGGCTGATCTTGGCCGAGTAGCCGCCGATCTTCTCGTGGAAGTCGCCGGTCGAGGCGGCCACCTGGCCCAGGCGGTCGATAAAGGTCATCATCATGTTCTTGACGGTGAGCTTGACGTCCGACAGGCTGTGCTTGAGCTGGCTTTGCTTGTAGATCACGTCCTTCAGGCTGCGGGTGGCGTCCTCCAGCGCGCGCTGGTCCAGCGGCCCGGAAATCAGCGCCTGCACCGCGTCGATCTGGCCGCGCAGCCAGGAATCGTCGTCCAGCAGTTCGCTGACGTTTTCCAGCAGCAGGCGGAACAGGCGCAGCAGCAGCTCCTGCTGCTCGGCCGTGTCGCCGCTCTTCAGTTCGATCTGGTAGCACAGCTGCTTGAGGCGCAGCGCGATTTCCGACAGCGCCGCCTCGGTGTGGGCTTCCTTGGTGGCCGCGCCCAGCGCTTCGGCCTCGGCCACCAGGGCCGGCGTGCCGCTCAGCAGCGAGGCCACCGCGAAACTCAGCGTGCGGCTGAGCATTTCGCGCAGCGCCTTGGTGTGTTCGCCGTCCGGGATGTCGGCCACGTCGATGCCGCGCTTGGCCGCGGCGGGCCGCTCGGCCAGCTGGGTCAGGGTGCGGGCATAGCCTTCCCAGTCGCGCGCCTTGACGGCGCGGCTCAGGCGGCGGCCGAATTCGGCCAGGTCGCCCGGCTGGTCGCCCAGGCGGCTGGCGAACTGGTACAGCATCAATTCGGGGCCGGGATCGGCCGGCGCGGCGCTGCCGGCCAGCACCGGGCCGGCTGGCGGCACCGCGGTGCCGGATGGCCGGACCCCGGCGATCTCGTGGTAGATGTCGCGGTAGGCCTCCGGCGTGGGCGCAATGCGGCGCGTGGCCAGGCGGCGGAAGGCTTCGCGCGCTATCTCGGCCGGGTTCTGCTCGGTCGCTGCGGGAGGGGACGATTTACTGGACATGTGACGCACGGCCTCTTATCTAGGTTTACTGACTGGCTCCATGATAGTTCAGGCCGGTTGCCGCCGATGCGGGGATAAGCGGGCAGAACAGCACTTACTTTTTAGCATGAAACAATATCGAACCAGCAACAACCTGCATTCCGTTCAGCGCTATTCGATCAGCTGGTTCTTGATCGCATAGTGGGTCAGCTCCGCGCTGTTCTTCAGCTTCATCTTGGCCAGCAGGCGGGCGCGGTACTCGCTGACGGTCTTGACCGACAGCGACAGTTCCTTGGCGATGGTGCCCACCGTCTTGCCGGAGGCGATCATGGTCAGGGTCTGGTATTCGCGGTCGGACAGCGTTTCGTGCGGCGGCGCCTCGTGGTCCTCGCCCACGTGGTTGGCCAGTTCCTGCGCCAGCGCCGGACTGATGTATTTTAACCCACCGGCGACCTGGCGGATCGCAGTGACTAGCTCTTTAGGAGCGCTTTGTTTGGTCAGGTAGCCGGCCGCGCCCGCCTTGAGCGAGCGGATCGCGTACTGGTCCTCGCGGTGCATGGACAGCATCAGCACAGCCAGCTCGGGCTTGTCCTTTTTTACCTGCTTGAGCACCTCGATGCCGCTGCGGTCGGGCATGGAGATGTCGAGCAGCATCACGTGGCAGCCCGATTTGCGGAACAGCTTGACGGCGTCGAGGCCGTTTTCCGCTTCGCCGGCCACCACGATGTCGCGGGTGTCGGCCAAAATTTGCTTCAAGCCTTCGCGCACAATGGCGTGATCGTCGGCAATGAAGACTTTGATGAGGGCTTTGTCTGTCATGGGGCGTAAGCGCGGCCGAACTATTTCATTGCGGCAATAAGTGTCATTTCCCTATTGTAGCGCCGCCGGGCGTTGCGGACGAGGGTGCACCGTTACCGGCGTGCATATTTTCGCGTTTTATCTTGATCGCGACCACCGTGCCGCCGCCGGGCGCGTGGCCCAGTGTCAGGGTGCCGCCCAGCGCGCGGGCACGCTCGGCCATGCCGCGCAGGCCGAAGGACTGCGGCTTGGCGCGGTCGGCCGGGGCAATGCCGCGTCCGTTGTCGCTGATTTTCAGGATGATGTACTGGCGCGTGCGGCTTAGCTGCAGCGCCACCCTGCTGGCGCGCGCGTGCTTGGCGATATTGTTGAGCGCCTCCTGCACGATGCGGAACAGCGCGCTGGCGCGGTCCGGGTCCAGCTCGATCTCGCGCAGCGCGCTGTCGAACACCACCTCGATGCCGGCCTGGGTGCCAAATTCCTTGGCCTGCCATTCCAGCGCCGCCACCAGGCCGAAGTCCAGGATGGACGGGCGCAGGTCGAGCGAAATGCGGTGCACCGCGTCGATGGTGCGGTCCACCAGCGCATCGACGTAGGCGGCCTTGTCCTGCAGCGCGGCGTCGTCCGGCGGCAGGCGGCGGCTCAGCATGGCCAGCGCCATCTTGATGGCGGTCAGGTTGCCGCCCAGGTCGTCGTGGATTTCGCGCGCGATGCGGGTGCGCTCCTGCTCCTTCACGTTTTCAATGTGCGCGGTCAGCTCGGCCAGGCGGGCGCGGCTCTGGCGCACCTCCAGCTGCTCCAGCTTGCTCTCCGTGATATTGGTCATGATGCCTTCCCAGCGCACCGTGCCGGCGCCGGGCAGCACGTGCGGCGTGCAGCGCAGGTTGATCCACTTGACGTCCTTCCAGGCGTCCACCCAGATGCGGCCCTCCCAGTTCCAGCTCCACAGCGAGGCGGCCGAGGCTTGCATGGCGTCCAGGTAGGACTTGCGGTCTTCCTCCAGGATCAGTTCGAAGAAGCGCTGCGGCTGCGCGTGCAGCTCGGCGGCCGTCACGCCCAGCAGGGCCTGGCAGCCGTCGCTCAGGTAGGGAAAGGCCACGCTGCCGTCGGCGTGGCGCTCGAACTGGTACACCAGGCCCGGCATGTTGCGCACGATGGCGTCGAAGCGCGCCTGGGCCAGCTGCAGGGCCGCTGCGATGGCGGGTTGTTCGCTCATGGCGCGCGGCGGCGCGGCAAACGGCGCTTGAGTGTGTACAATCGCTTCATGCGGCAATGATACGTGAAAGTAGTGGAAGTCATGAGTAAAGCATTTACCAAAGAAACCGACAACGACGATGACGACGAAGCAGCGGCGCTGGCGCTGGCCATCCCGCCCGGTTCCAAGAACTACATCACGCCGGCCGGCTACCAGCGCATCAAGGACGAGCTGCTGCAGCTGATCGACGTCGACCGGCCGGAAGTGGTGCGGGTGGTGCACTGGGCCGCTTCCAACGGCGACCGCTCGGAGAACGGCGACTATATCTACGGCAAGAAACGGCTGCGTGAAATCGACCGCCGCATCCGCTTCCTGACCAAGCGCATGGACCTGGCTGAAGTGGTCAACCCCAGCGTGCACCACGGCAGCGACCAGGTGTTTTTCGGCGCCACCGTTACGTACAGCAACCCCAGCGGCGAGGAGCGCACCGTCACCATCGTCGGCATCGATGAGCTCGATCCGCTGAAAGGCAAGATCAGCTGGATCTCGCCGGTGGCGCGCACGCTGACCAAGGCGCGCGAAGGCGACGCCGTGACGCTGCACACGCCGAACGGGGTGGAGGAACTGGACATCCTGAAGGTGAGCTATCCTGCGCCTGCGAGCGAATAGACGGCGCCGTGTGCTGGCGGCGGCACTCGGCACGCTGCTGATGCCGCCGCTGCCGTTGGCCCGGGCGGGCGGGCCCGACGTCTACACCATCGACCACAACTTCGGCCGCGCCGACCTGCGCGACCGCTACAGCTACCATGTGCTGAAGGCGGCGCTGGCGGCGTCCAGCGCGCAGTACGGGCCCTACGCGTTGCGCACCGCGCCGCTGGCCATGGAGCGCGACCGCCTGCTGCAGGAAATGCTGCATGGCAAGCGCATCGGCGTCAGCGCGCAGATCAGCTCGGCCGAATGGGAGCAGAAACTGATCCCGATCCGCATCCCGGTGGACAAGGGGCTGTCCGGCTACCGCATTTCGCTGATCGACGGCCGCCGGCAGTCGTTTTTCAGCGCGGTGCGCACGCTGGCGCAGCTGAAGCGGATACCGCTGGGAACCGGGCGGCAGTGGAGTTCGACGGCCGTGTTCCAGGACGACGGCTTTTCCGTCGCGCTGGGCAATTCGACCGCCGGCCTGCACAGCATGCTGGCGGCCGACCGCTTCCAGCATTTCCCGCGCTCGATGGAGGAGGCGGTGTACGAGCAGGCTGCCTACGTCGGCGCTTTCCCGGAACTGGCGCTGGAGCGCAGCTTCGTCATCTATATGCCGCTGCCGCGCTACTTCTTCGTGGCGCCCGACCAGCCGCGCCTGGCCGAGCGCATCGAGGCGGGCCTGCGCGCGATGATCGCCGACGGTAGCTTCGACCGCATCTTCCACCAGTTTTACGACGGCCTGATCGCACAAGTGGGCTTGCGCAAGCGGCGCCTGTTCCGGCTGGAGAACCGGCTGCTGTCGCCGCAAACGCCGCTGGCCAACCGGGCCTACTGGTACGAGCCGCTGGAAAATCGATAGCTAAACAGCCAGCGCGGGTTCGGCGTCGCAGGCCTTGTTCAGCAGCGCCATGAAAGGCGCGGCTTCCGCCAGCGCATGCGCGCCAAGGGCGGTGACGGCAATGCCGGGTGTCCAGGAGTTCATGATTGCGGCGCCGGAGAAGCTGGCCAGATCGGCGAGCGTGATGTCCCGGCGATGCTGCGGCACGCCCAGGCGCTGCAATTGCCGCTGAACCATGCCCATCATGGTCCCGGCCAGGATTGCCGCGCGGGGCCAGACGACGGCATGCCCGTCCCAGAAGGCCAGGTTCCAGATGGTCGCCTCGCCCAGCCTGCCGTGCCGGTCGACGAAGGCGGCATCGTCGAACCCCTGTTCCAGGGCGCGGTGCAAGTAGTAGGTCTTGGCCCCTTCGCCGACATGTTTGATCGCGGGCAGGTGCCGCTCGTGCGCGACGGCGGCAAGCCGCACCGGGCCGGCAGGGCCATCGGCGGGCGCGCCGGTACGGATCAGTATGCCGGGCTCCGTCCCCGCGGTCCGGGCGGTGAACTCGCCGTCCGGCGAGTAGACCGTGGCCGTCAGCGACATATCGGCAGGACCGGCGGCAATGGCCTGCCGGATCCTGTGCAGGACTTGCTCATCGGGCAGCGCGGCCCCGAACAGCTTGAGGGACGCTGTCCTTAGCCGCGCCAGATGCAGGTCGATTGCCTTGACCTTGCGGTCGCGGACCTGCAGCGCGGTAAAATGCGCGAAACCGGCGAAAGCCAGGGGCGCCAGGTCGGCCGCGCGTGCCGGCTGGGCGTTGATCAGGGTTGGATTAGTGGCGGCTTGAATCGACATTGCATGCTCCTGCGGTTGGTAAGGAACGTGCAGTCTAGAAGCTGACAGCGCTGTCAGGGTCAAGGGGAAAATGAGGATCGGAGAACTATCCAGGCGCTGCGATGTGAGCATCCGCATGCTGCGCTATTACGAAGCGCAAGGCCTGCTCAAGCCGCGCCGCACCGGCACGGGATACCGCGATTACGGTCCGGTGGACGAGCAGGCTGTCGAGCGGATCAAGCTGCTTGGCTCGGCCGGCATGACGCTGGCCACCATCCGGCAATTCTCTGCCTGCATCAGGGGGGAAGGGCGGATCTTCGAACCCTGCGACGAACTGCGCGAGACGCTGCGCGCGCAGATCCGCCTGGTCGATCAGAAGGCGGCGAAGCTGACGCAAACCCGGCAGGTGCTGGAGCGCTTCATGCAGGACGTCGACGGGTAACGCCGCCGCGCCGCAGGACTACGAGCGCTCGCGCAGGATGCGGTTGACGCCGGCCACGCGGCGCACGTTGCGCATCAGGCCGGCCAGGTGCACACGGTCCTTCACCTGGATGGTGAAGCGCAGCTGGTGCAGCACGTGTTCCTTGTCCTCGTCCATGCCGACAAAGGTGATGTTGCCGTCGGACTCGCCGATTTCGGCCGCCACCCGCGCCAGAATGCCTTTTTCATTGTTGATGAGCAGCTTGATGCGGCTGTCGAAGCGGCGGTTGATGTCCGCGCCCCACTTGACGGCGATCCAGCGCTCCGGCTCCTTCTGGCGCTGGCGCTTGGCCAGCGAGCAGTCCAGCGTGTGCACCTGCAGGCCCTGGTCGCGCCGCAGCTGGCCGATGATGCCGTCGCCCGGGATCGGCAGGCAGCACTGGGCCAGCTGTACCGACACGCCCTCGCTGCCGCAAATGGTCACCGGGTCCAGCTCGGCTGCGCTGTTGTGGTCCACCGGCGCCGCCGCCGATTCGCCGCCCAGCAGGCCGAAGATGTGGCGCGCCACCAGCGCGGCCATGCGCTTGCCGATGCCGATGTCGGCGTACAGCTCGTCCATCGATTTGGCGCTCGATTCGTTCAGCAGGCGCTCGGCCAGCGGCCCCGGCAGGTTCGGATCGACGTTGACGGTGGACAGCGCCTGCGCCAGCAACTGGCGGCCCAGCGCGATCGATTCCGGCAGGTTGATGGTGCGCAGGTGGTGGCGGATGGCCGAGCGCGCCTTGCCGGTGCGCACGAACGACAGCCAGCTCGGGCTCGGCCGCGACGACGCGTCGGTGACGATTTCCACGATGTCGCCGTTGCGCAGTTCGCTGCGCAAGGTGGACGGCTCGCCGTTGATGGTGACCGAGACCGTGTGGTCGCCGATGCCGGTGTGGATGGCATAGGCGAAATCGATCGGCGTGGCGCCGCGCGGCAGCGCGATGATTTTCGATTTCGGCGTGAACACGTACACCGAGTCCGGGAACAGGTCGACCTTCACGTGTTCCAGGAACTCGGCCGAGTCGCCGGTCTGCTGCTGGATGTCGAGCAGCGACTGCAGCCAGGCGTGGGTACGCTGCTGCATGTCGCTCAAATTGATGTCGCCGGTCTTGTACAGCCAGTGCGCGGCCACGCCGGATTCGGCGGTGCGGTGCATTTCCTGGGTGCGGATCTGAAATTCCACCGGCGTGCCGTAGGGGCCGATCAGGGTGGTGTGCAGCGACTGGTAGCCGTTCAGCTTGCGGATTGCTATGTAGTCCTTGAACTTGCCCGGCATCGGCTTGTACAGCGAGTGCAGGGTGCCCAGCGCCACGTAGCAGTTGGGGAAGCTGTCGACCACCACGCGGAAGCCGTACACGTCCAGCACCTGCGAGAACGACAGGTGCTTGCTGCGCATTTTCTTGTAGATGCCGTACAGGGTCTTCTCGCGGCCGTACACTTCGGCTTCGATCTCGGCCATGGCCAGCGTGTTCTTGACCGACTCGAGGATCTTCTTGACCACTTCGCGGCGGTTGCCGCGCGCCGCCTTCACGGCCTTGGCCAGCACGTGGTAGCGCAGCGGGTACAGGTGCGAGAAGGAGATTTCCTGCAGTTCGCGATAGATGTTGTTCAGGCCCAGGCGGTGCGCGATGGGCACGTACACTTCCATCGTTTCGCTGGCGATGCGGCGCTTCTTGGCCGGCGTCATCACGTCCAGCGTGCGCATATTGTGCAGGCGGTCGGCCAGCTTGATGAGGATCACGCGCACGTCCGAGGCCATGGCCAGCAGCATCTTGCGGAAGTTTTCCGCCTGCGCCTCGATCTGGCTCTGGAACTCGATCTTCTCCAGCTTGGACAGGCCATCGACCAGGTTGGCCACCGGCGCGCCGAAGCGCTCGATCAGCTCGTCCTTCTTGACGTCCTGGTCTTCCATCACGTCGTGCAGCAGCGCGGCCATGATGGCTTGCGCGTCCAGCTTCCAGTCGGCGCAGATCTCGGCCACGGCGATCGGGTGCGAAATGTAGGGCTCGCCGGATTTGCGCACCTGGCCCAGGTGCATCTCGTCCGAGAAACGGTAGGCTTCCTTGACCTTTTTCAGGTCGGCCGCCGTCATGTATTCGGACAGTTTTTCAGTCAGGTGGGTGACGGACGCAACGCCCGCCGTCAAAGTAGGAGTAGCGAGTGGCGAAGAGGTCACAGGTGGCGGTGCGGAAGGTGCAGATGTGGGAACGCCCGGCTCAATCTTGGCCGGGCGCCGGGCCCGGCTGGCGGGCTTGCCTGTAACATCGGTGTCAGTCAGGTCCATACATGTCCAGTGTCGGTGTGCTTGGGCTTGAACCTCGTACTACACTGGGCAGGAAGCGCAGGCTCCCAACTTACATGGGAACCTTTTTCAGCATTTCCAGGCCGACTTTGCCGGCGGCGATTTCACGCAGTGCGACCACGGTCGGCTTGTCCTTGGCTTCCACCTTGGGGGTGTGGCCTTGCAGCAGCTGGCGCGCGCGGTAGGTTGCGGCCAGGGTCAGCTGGAAGCGGTTCGGTACATTCTTCAGGCAATCTTCAATCGTAATACGGGCCATCTTAACTCCTAAAAATACAGCGTGTGCTTGTTCAGCGGTTTATTCAGCGTGGTCGGCATGGATGCCCAACTGGGCGAAGAGTGATGCACTGCGGGCCGCTTGTTGCGCAAACCGGCAACGGGCCGCTCTCACAATCGCGCTCAATTCTGACAAGGCGACCGGAAAATCCTGATTGATAATAACATACTCGAACTCCGGAGCGTGTGCGATTTCGCCGCCGGCCGCCAGCAGGCGGCGCGTGATCACGTGCGGTTCGTCCTGGCCGCGCTTGTGCAGGCGCTCTTCCAGCGCCGCGATGGACGGCGGCAGGATGAAGATGCCGGCCGCCTGCGGGAACTGCTTCTTGACCTGGCGCGCGCCCTGCCAGTCGATTTCCAGCAGGATGTCGGTGCCGGTGCGCATTTGCTCTTCCACGAAAATGCGCGAGGTGCCGTAGTAATTGCCGTGCACCTCGGCCCACTCCAGAAATTCGCCCGCTTGCGCGCGCGCCACGAAGTCTTCCGGCGTGGTGAAGAAATACTCGCGGCCGTGTTCCTCGCCCGGACGCGGGGCGCGGGTGGTGGTCGAAATCGACAGCTTGATGGTGGGTTCCTGCGCCAGCAGCGCGTTGACCAGCGTCGACTTGCCGGCGCCGGAGGGCGCGGCCACCATGAACAGGCTGCCGGAGAAGGCGGTAGTGTGGCTCATGTTGTTCTTTCGAAAACGAATGCGGGCGGGAGGCAAATTCCATCGCCCAAAGGCGTATTCTACCAATACCCATTGCCATCAGTCACGTTCCGCGTGGCGGCGCCAGCTTTACCCCAGGGCCGCCAGCAGTCCGAGCGCCGCCGCCGGCGCGCGCTCCTTGGCGCCATTGATGAAGTAGATGAACACGTCGCGCCCGGCGGCCCTGGTCTTGGCGGCGCCGGCGTACGGCAGGTCATCCGGCTGCCCGCCGGCCTGCCACTGCGCCGCGCGCGCGGCCCACTGCTTCAGTTCCGGCTTGCCGTAGCCGGTGGCGATCTCGCTGCGCGCGCACATCAGCCGCGCGTAGACGAAATCGGCGGTCGCGTCGGCGTAGGACGGGTATTTGTCCGAATCGGTAAACACGGTGGCCACCTTGTGCTGGCGCGCCAGCTTCAGGTAGTCCGCGCACATGAAGCTGGCGTGCCGGGTGTCGAGCACGTGGCGCAGCTTGCGCGTGCCCAGCTTGGCCGGCAGCAGCTGGAAGAACGCCGCCATCTCTTCCGGGTCGAAACGCTTGGTCGGCGCCAGCTGCCACAGGATGGGGCCGAGCTTGGCGCCCAGCTCGCTCAGCCCGCTGTCCATGAAACGCCCGATGGACTCGCCGGCCTCGCCCAGGGCCTTGCGGTTGGTGCAGTAGCGGCTGGCTTTGACGGCGAACATGAAATCGTCCGGCGTCTGCGCGGCCCAGCTGGCGAAGTGGGCCGGCTTGGCGTTGCGGTAATAGGTGCCGTTGATTTCGATGCTGGTGACCTGGCTGCTGGCGTATTCCAGCGCGCGCTTTTGCGCCAGCCCGGCAGGGTAGAAGCTTGCGCGCCACGGCGCGAAGTCCCAGCCGCCTATGCCCACCCGGATCCGTTTGACCATGCCCGCCCCCGATCGTTAGCCGCCTTGCATGGATGATAACCACAGATAGCGCTTGACTGCTAGACCGACCGGTCTATAGAATTCAATCATGACAACGCCTGCCACCCGCGACCGCCTGATCGGCGCCATGATCCATACCCTGCGCTACACGGGCCTGCACGGCGCCGGCCTGAGCGACATCCTGGCCAAGGCGCAGGCGCCCAAGGGGGTGCTGTACCACCACTTTCCGGGTGGTAAGAACGAACTGGCGGTGGCCGCCATCGAAAGCACGGTGGCCTATATGTGCGGCATGCTCGACAAGCTGATGCTCAGCGAGCCGGACGCGCGCGCCGCCTTGAAGGCGTGGATCGGGCGCGCGCTGAGCGGCCTGGACGGCAGCGGCTTCGAGCGCGGCTGTCCGCTGGCGGCGGTGGCGCTGGAATCGACGGCGGCCGACGTGGCGCTGCGCCAGGCGCTGGCCGACGGTTTTGCCGCCATCCGCGCCCGCATCGGGTCCGCGCTGGTGGCGGCCGGTCACGGCGAAGTGCGCGCGCAAGGCTTCGCCGCGCTGATCGTGGCCGCCTACGAAGGCGGCCTGCTGCAGGCGCGCGTCGCGCACGACGCCACGCCCATGCTGCAAGCCACCGATGCCCTGTTGTCCCTGCTGGACGCCCAACCCTGACTGCAACGAGGACAGCCATGAACTCCGTACCCGCCCCAAGCACCGTGCAGGCCAAGCTTGCCGCCATCGATGTCGCCGGCGCAGCTCAGGCGACGCAGGCTGCCGCCGTCGCGGCCGTGTCCCCGGTCCCGGCCGGCCAGCCCGAGCGTGTCGCCCTGCACGCCGCCGACGGCTACCCGCTGACGGCGCTGCGCTACCGCAGCCACGGCCCCGAGCGGGCGCGCCTGATCGTGGCCGGCGCCACCGGCGTGCCGCAGGGCTTTTACCGCCGCTTCGCCGAGTACGCCGCCGCCAACGGCTACACGGTGCTGACGCTGGACTACCGCGGCATCGGCCTGTCCAAGCCGGCGACCTTGCGCGGCTTCCGCATGGATTACCTGGACTGGGGCCGGCTCGACCTGGCGGCGGCGGTGGAAGCCGTGGCGGCCGGCGATGGCGTTGGGGGCGGTGCCGGACCCGGCCAGGCTGTGCCGCTGTACATGGTGGGCCATTCCTACGGCGGCCATGCCTTCGGCCTGCTGCCCAACCACGACAAGGTGGACGGCCTGTACACCTTCGCCACCGGCGCCGGCTGGCACGGCTGGATGCCGCTGGCGGAGCGGCTGCGCGTCAAGGTCATGTGGAACATCATCGGCCCGCTGCTCACGCGCTGGAAGGGCTGCCTGGCGTGGAGCAAGCTGGGCATGGGCGAGGACTTGCCGCTGGACGTGTACCGCCAGTGGAAGCACTGGTGCCGCTTCCCGCACTACTTCTTCGACGACCCGCAAATGCGCCAGGTGGCGGCCGGTTTCGGCACAGTGCGCGCGCCCATCATGGCGGTCAACGCGATCGACGACTTGTGGGCGCCGCCCAACTCGCGCGACGCCTTCATGCGCGGCTACCGCAACGCGCCGTGGTTTGGCATCACCATCGACCCGGCCGCGTCCGGCCTCGGCAAGATCGGCCACATGGGCTACTTCCGCCCGCAAGCGCAAGCCCTGTGGGGCGCCGCGCTGGACTGGTTCGACGGCATCGGCCGCGAACGGGCCCAGCCGCATCCGCCGGTGTAGCAGGCCAGGCTTGAGCTTGCGGCCGGCATGCGCTACCGTGCAGCCATGAGCACACAATTCAAGGCAGTACACGGCGCCATGCAGGCCTGGGTGGACGCGGAAATCCTGGCGGGCGCCTCGTGCGCGCTGCTGTCCGGCACCCGGGTGGTGGATCGCCACTGCGCCGGCTGGGCCGACAAGGAGGCCGGCGTCCCCTTGCGCGAGGACCATTTGTTCCGCGTTTTCTCGAACACCAAGCTGGTCACCAGTGTGGCGGTGATGCAGCTGGTGGAGCGCGGCAGCCTGCAGCTGGATGCGCCGCTGGAAACCTATCTGCCCGCGCTGGGCCGGCGCCGCGTGCTGCGGCCGGGCGCCACCCGCCTGGATGACAGCGAAGCGGCGCGCCGCTCCATCACCGCGCGCCACCTGCTGTGCCACAGTTCCGGCCTGAGCTACGGCTTCCTCGATCCTGGCAGCCTGATCTACCAGGCCTACAGCGCGCGCCGCGTGATGCACGCCGACAGTTCGCTGGAAGGCTTGATCGAATCGCTGGCGCCGCTGCCGCTGACGTTCCACCCGGGCGAGCAGTGGGAATATTCGATCGCCTCGGACGTGCTGGCGCGGCTGGTGGAAGTGGCCGGCGGCCAGCGCTTCGACCGCTACCTGGCGCAAGAGGTGTTCGCGCCGCTGGGCATGGTGGACACGTATTTCGTCATCCCGCCGGAAAAACAGGAGCGCCTGACGGCCTACTATGCCGGCGCCAGCCGGGGCGACCCCACGGCGCCCGGTCTGCGCCGCCTGGCCGGCTCGCCCTACCCGGGCGCTTACCTGACGCCGGTGGCGCGCTATTCGGGCGGCGGCGGCCTGGTGTCCAGCCTGCCGGACATGGTGGCCTTGCTGCGCAGCCTGATGCCGGGCTCTTCCTCCGCACTGCTGCGGCCGGACACGGTGGCTGGCATGATGAGCAACCAGCTGCCGTCCGGCGTGAGCATCGGTTTTCCCACGGTGGGCGCGGTGTCCGGCAAAGGCTACGGGCTGGGCGGCGCCGTCACGCTGCGCCCTGGCGAGGGCGATCCGCCGGACAGCGCGGGCGAATTCGAATGGGGCGGCATCGCCGGCACCCAGTGGTGGATCAATCCGCGCCACCACATCGCCGGCGTGCTGATGGCGCAGCGCCAGATGGGCTTCTGGAATCCCTATACCTTCGAGTTCAAGCGCCTGGCTTACCGGGCGCTGCTGGCCTAGACATCATGGGTTGACCTGCCGGACCTCAAGCGACGTGGATTAAGCTTCCAATCCGCGCATGGCAGACTGATCAACCGTCGGAACGCGCTCCGTTCTGCTGCCGGCGCAGTGTATGACACATTCAGACAGCATTTGACAGGTCAGCACATATCAGTCGGCCTGGAAGCGCTCCCACTGGCTGCGGAAGCGCTGCTCGGGCAGCACGTGCAGCATCATGATGCGGGCGTCGGTGGCCCTTCGCACGTAGAGCGTGTTGCCGACACGGTACAGTGTCGCGGTGCGCTGCAGCTCGCCGTGGTTGGGCACCTTGTCGACCAGCGCGCCACTGCGTTCCATGGTGGTCACGTGCAGGCCGCCGGCGTCGCAGCGCCATTTGTTCCGCGCCAGCCGGCGGCTGGCGACGGGCTGGTTATCCATCAGATAGCTGATCAACAGCGTGTCGGCGTCGATGAAGGCGAGGGCGAAGGAGCGCTTGCGTCCCGGCGCATTGCCCTGCTCGATAAAGCCCAAGGTGGCCCAGGCGGCATACAGGTTCGGCTGCTTGCCGGCCGCATCGACCGGCTCCCACGGGCGCGCGTTCAGATCGATGTAAGCGCCCGCCACTTCGCGGCAGTCGGCCGACATGCCGCTCAGCGGCGGCCACGCGGCCGGGTAGTCCTGGACGGTGGAAGTGCTGCAGGCGCTGAGCAGCAGGACGG
This sequence comes from Massilia sp. Root351, assembly GCF_001425045.1. GTDB lineage: Bacteria > Pseudomonadota > Gammaproteobacteria > Burkholderiales > Burkholderiaceae_D > Rugamonas. Next base: position 261,524 of record NZ_LMDJ01000032.1, read on the forward strand.
CGCAGGCAATTGCCAGATGGCGCATGGAATTCTCCGGGAGAAAGGATGGCCGCATGCTGCCATGCCCTGTCACTTTTCCGAATCAATCCGAACGGAGTATCGAAATCCGATACCTGCGGTGTCGCGCAGCTGCACTGCCGGCATTGCGCCCGGCCAGCGCATGCGGCGTTTAGTAGGCCACGCGCAGCTGCACGTAAGCCATGCGCGGCGCGCCCACCATGCGGCCGAGGTTGCCGTCCACGTTGCGGGTGTAGTAGCGCTTGTCGGCCAGGTTGTTCACGCCGGCCATCACTTCATATCCGGGTTTGCCCGGCAGCTTCCAGTTCAGCTGCGCGTTCCACAGGCGGAAGCCGGGGATCTGGCCCACGCCGCCGTTGGCCGCCTCGGCCACGGTGTTGGCCGCGTCGGAGAACTGCTTGCCCTGGTGGGTGCTGGACAGATTCATGGTCCAGGCGCCGATGCGGTAACGCGCGCCCACGGTATCGGTGTTGCGCGAGTAGAACGGCACGTCCTTGCCGGCGGTGGCGCCGGACTCCTGGATCGCCTTGGTGTAGCTGTAGTTGGCGAACAGGTTCAGGCCGGCCAGCGCGCTGGCTTCGTCAAAGGTGTAGTCGATGGCGGTTTCCACGCCGTCGTGCTTGGTGGCGCCGATGTTCTGGAACACCGGCGGCGTGCTGCCCGGCACCTGGATGATCTGGTTGTCGAACTTCAGGCGGAAGGCTGTCGCTTCGGCGCTGATGGCGCCGTTTTTCCAGCGCGCGCCCAGTTCCTGCGTTTTCGCCTCTTCCGGCTGGAGCGGATTGGCGGCGGTCTGCGAATTGAGCTGGGTGTTCTGCACCGAACCGAAGGAAGTCTGGTAGTTGGCGAACACGGTCAGCGCGCGGTTGACCAGGTAGGCCACGTTGAGCGACGGCAGCGCCTTGTCGTTGTCGGTGACGAAGCTGCGCTTGGCGCTCACGTCGAGGCGGTCCGAGCTGATGCGCTCGAAGCGCACGCCCGGGGTGACGCGCCAGGCGCCGTAGGCGATGCGGTCGTCGATGTAGAGCGAGTGCGCGTCGGTGGCGTTGACGAAGGTGGCGGTGGCGCCGTTCACGCCGGTGGCCACGGTCTGCACGTAGTTGTTGTCGTCGCCGCGCTCGCGCAGGAAGCGGTAGCCCACGGTCAGGTCGTGCGTCAGGCCGGTGCCGATCGCTTGCGCGAAGCGCTGCGTGTAGCGCGGCTCGATGCCCAGCACCTGGTAGTTGCGCGGCTGGTAGGTGATCTGGGTCTTGGCCGCGTTGATCAGCGCGCTGCGCCGCGCGCTCTCGTTGTAATAGGCCTTGATCTCGAATTCCTGGGTGGCCGACAGCGCGTTCAGATAGCCCACGTCCGCGCTTTTGCGGTCGCCGTCCCAGAAGTCGGTGGGACGGGTGTTCTGGAACGGGTTGGCGTTGTACTGCGCCACGGTCAGGCCGCCCGGGGTGCGCGAAGTGACGTCGAAGTAGGACAGCTTGCCGTACACCTCGCTGCGCGGGTCCAGCTTGTAGCGGAACTTCAGCGCCAGGTCGTTGACCTTCTCGTCGCTGCCGGCGCGCCATTCGGTGCCGTCCATGCCGGAGTACAGCAGCGCCAGGCCCAGGCCGTTGTCCAGCTGGGTGCCGAGGTAGGCGCTGTACTGGGTATTGTGGCCGCCTTCGCCGAAGTGGTTGTAGCGCACCGAGGCGTCGCCGGTCAGCCCCGGCGCGTCCGGCACCGCGCGGCTGCGGAAGTTGATGATGCCGCCCACGTTCTGCGGGCCGTAGCGCACCGCGCCGCCGCCGCGCACCACGTCCACCGATTCGATGTTGTTCAGGCTGACCGGCGCGAACGACAGCTGCGGCTGGCCGTAGGGCGCCACGGCCAGCGGAATGCCGTCCAGCAGCACGGTGGAGCGCGGCGAGTAGCGCCCGGTCAGGCCGCGCACGCCGATGTTGAGCGAGATGGTGCTGCCGGCGGTGCCGGAGTTGTCGGTGCTCTGCACGCCCGGAATGCGGCGCAGCACGTCGCCGATGCTGGCCGCGCCGGTGTGGTCGATGTCTTCCTTCTGCAGCACGGTGCGCGCGCCGGCGAAGTTCTTCACGCTGTTCTGCAGGCCCGAGCCGAGCCAGCTGCCGGTGATCTGGATCGATTCCAGCGGGGCGGCGGCGCTGTCGGCCTGCTGCGCGTGGGCCGCCAGCGACAGCGACGCCACGGCGGCGGCGATCAGCGAGCGGCGGAAGGGGAGGGCGGAAGTTGAATTTTTGGACATGTTGGAAGCCGGCACGAGCGCTAGGAGATAGCAAATAAATGAGAATGATAACACTTCTCATTTGCAAGCGTCGACTTCCGCTCCCTGCTAGCGGCGGTAGTTCCTGAAGAACGCCCAGCTGATGGCGGTGGCGTCCGGTCCCAGTTCGTCGCTGAAGGGCCAGCCGGGCGGGCCGCCGCTCCACGCGTGGTTCATGCCGGCCACCGTGTATTTTTGCGCCACCAGCACGCCGTTGGCGGTGTAGCTGTCCACCGTATAGCTGCGGCCGTACGGCACCGTGTAGCGCCCGATGCTGCTGGCGCGGTAGGCCACGCTGTCGTTGTCGGCGCCGTCGTCGCCCCAGTCGCTGGTTTGCAGGAACTGTTCGATGGTCTGGTCGCCGTTGGCCGGGTTGACGACGATGTCGGCGGTGCCGTGGAACACCATGGCCGGCATCAGCCGGCGTGGCGAACCGGAGCAGCGCCAGGCATCCTTGCCGCGCAGTGCCGGATCGTAGGGGCTGGCCTGCAGCAGCGATTCGGCCGCCGTCAGCAGGCCGGTGGCGCCCTTGTACATGCCGCCCGAATGCACCATCACGGCGGCAAACACGTCCGAGTAGCAGGCCGCCATGATGGCGGCCATGGCGCCGCCGGCCGAGATGCCGGTGACGTAGACGCGGCTGCCGTCCACGCTATACCTTCCCTTGACCGCGTTCAGCATGCCCATCAGCTGCGACGGTTCGCCGCTGCCGCGCTGCTGGTTAATCTCCAGCATGAAATTCCAGCAGCGGCTCGGGTTGGCGCTGGCGTTCTGGCGCGGATACAGCACGATGAAGCGTTCGCGGTCGGCCAGTTCGTTGTAGCGGCTGACGGCCGCCATGCTGTTCGGCTCGGAACCGCAGCCGTGCAGCATCAGCACCACCGGCAGCGGCGTGCCGGGGCTGTAGCCGGTGGGCAGCCAGACCTGGTATTCGCGGATACCCCACAGGTTGGCATAGACGCCGAAGTCCCATTGGCCGGCCCAGGCCGGCGCGGCGGCCGGGAGCGCCAGGGCCAGCACGGCTAGCAGGCGGATACAGCGTGTACGCAATGGCGATAGCAGCATGGTGTTCTCCTTGAGTGTGGCGATGAGTGGATGGGCGGACGAGTGGGGTTCAGAAGCGGTAGCCGAGGCGCGCCCCCACCTGGCGTGGCGGGCCATAGAAGCCGTTCAGCACGGACACGGCGGGAATGTTGTAGCCGTCCGTGCGGTAGTGCACGTCGGTCAGGTTGCTGCCGTGCAAGCCCACGCTCCAGCGGCCCGCTTCCCACGTCAGGCCCGCCTGCCACAGGCCGTAGCCGGGCTGGGCGATGGTCTCGCTCAGGTCGGTGGTCGGGTAGACCTTGCTGCGGTAGCCGTAGCCCAGCATGGTGCGCAGTTCGCCGCCGAACACCTGGCGCGCGGTGTGGGTGAGGTTCAGGCCCAGCTGCGCGCGCGGCGTGTTGGAGAAGCGCTGCTGGGCGGCGACGTTCTTGCCGCCGCTGAGGTATTCATCGTAGCCGGCGTCCATCCAGGCGGCGAAGCCGTTCACGCGCCATTGCGGCGCCGGGCGCCAGGCGAACTCCAGCTCCGCGCCGCGCACCTTGCCGCGCCCGGCGTTGGTGAAGTCGCCGTAGAAGCCGGGCGTGCCGTTGGCCTGCGTGTAGCTGGTAAACACGGACAGCTGGATGTCGCGGTAGCGGTTGGAGAACAGCGCCAGGTTGACGTCCAGCGCGCCGCTGGCGGCGGCGTACTTGGCGCCCAGTTCCAGCGCATCGAGCTTCTCGTCGCGGTAGGGATGGGACGCGTCGGGCACCGCCAGGTTGTTGGCGCGCACGTTGTAGCCGCCGGACTTGAAGCCGCGCGAGGCGCTGGCGTACAGCCGCACCGCGCTGGCCGCCCGGTAGCCCAGCGCCAGGCGCGGCGAGGTGTTGCTGACCGAGAGCGACTTGTCGAAGTCGGCCAGCGTCATCACCGGGATGCGGAAGGCGGCGTCGCTGAAGGCGCGGTTCAGCACCACGGCGTGCTTCTCCTCGCGCGTGTGGCGCAGGCCGCCGCTCAGCTCCCAGTCCGCGCCCAGGCGCGCGCTCCAGTCGGTGTAGATGGCGGTGCTGCGCGTGTCCACCGTGCTGTCGGTGGCGGTGAACTGGCGCGCCAGGAAGTTGTTGAAAATGCGGCCGCCGGCCGAGCCGCTGAAGCGGTACAGGCCGATCACGCCCGAGGCCAGTTCGCCCTGGCGCAGCGCCTGCAGTTCCAGGCTGCGCTGCCTGTCGCTGGAGTCGCCGTAGACGTCGGCGATGGGCAGCGGCAGGCCGTCGAAGTCGATGGTCTGGGCCGAGCGCGAGCGGCGCTTGGCGGCGATCGCTTTCCAGGTCCAGGCGCCGGCCGGGGCGTAGGTGGCGTTCAGCGCCGCGCCGCGGTTGTAGGTCAGGTTGCGGTCCGGCATGCCGCTGGCGATGTCGTAGCGGCTGCCGCTGGCGGGGCGCTTGAGCGGATCGAAGGCGTTCGGCGCCATGCGCTGGAAGCCGCGCATGTGGGAATCGTCGTCGGCGCCGTCGGCCGAGAGCAGCACGGTGAGCGGCAGCTGCGAGGCGTAGTAGCCGAGCGAGACGCGCGCCGCGTCGGTGTGCTGGTCGCTGACGTCGGCGCCGGTGGTGAGGTTGCGGCCGAAGCCGTCGCGCCGCAGCGCCGCCAGCGCCACGCGGGCGCGCCACTCGCCGCCCTCGCTGGCGGCGTTCAGCGCGGCCTTGGCGCTGCGCTGGGCGTAGTTGCCCATGCCGATCTCGGCGCTGCCGCCGTTGCTTGGCGCGAGCGGGCGCGACACGTATTTGATGGCGCCGCCGATGGTGTTCTTGCCGTACAGCGTGCCCTGCGGCCCGCGCAGCACTTCGATGCGCTGCACGTCGAACACCTCCAGCAGGGCGCCTTGCGGGCGCGCCAGGTAGACGTCGTCCATGTAGATGCCGACGCCGGGATCGGAGCCCCACACCGGGTCGGCCTGGCCCACGCCGCGGATGAAGGCGGTCAGTGTGGTATTGGTGCCGCGCGAGGCGTAGGCGGTCAGGTTGGGCACGCGCTGCTGCAGGTCGCCCAGGTTCTGCACGTTCTGCCGTTCCAGCTCCTTGGCGCCGAAGGCCGTCACCGCCAGCGGCACGTCCTGCAGGCGCTCTTCGCGGCGGCGCGCGGAAACCACCACGGTGTCCATGGGCGGGGGCGCTTCGGCCCTGGCGTCGGCCCCGGCCTCGGCCTGCTCTGCGGGGGCCGCCCGTGCTGCGCTTGCCAGGTACAGCGTGCCCGCGATGGCGAGGGCGATCGGTGTCAGCTTCATTACGTCTCCTTCTTGGTTTTTCACCTTGTTGTAAGAAAGTCGTGCAGCAATTGGTTCACCAGGGCGGGCTGGTCCAGCGTGGAGGCGTGGCGCGAGCCGGCGATGACGGCCAGGCGGCCGCGCGGCAGGCCGGCGGCGAAGCGGCGCTTCAGCTCCACCGGCGTGTAGTCGCCGTCGGCGGCCAGTACCAGCACCGGCATGGCCAGGGTGGACGGCTCGGGGCCGTGCCAGTGGAAGATGGCGTCCAGCGTGGCCAGATAGGCGGTCTGCGACATGGCGCCCATGCGCTGCGCGAAGCGTTCGCGCAGATCTTGCTGGGCGGGCAGGGGAAAAAGTTTTTTGCCCAGCATGCGGCCCAGCGTTTCCAGGCCGAACAGCGCGATCATGGCGCGCCGCAGCCAGTAGGTGAGCAGCAGGGCCGGCGGCTTGGCGGCCGGCAGCGGCAGGGAGTTGATCAGGCAGAGCGAGGCCACGCGCTGCGGCGCGCGGCGCGCCAGTTCCAGCGCCACCATGCCGCCCAGCGAAAAGCCGACCACGTGCACCGGGCCCCCGGGCGCGAGGCGCTCCAGCAGGCGCAGCATGTCGTTTGCCAGGTCGGCCATGCGCCAGGGGCCGGGGGCGCCGGGGCTGGCGCCATGGCCGCGCAGGTCGGGGGCGATCACCCGGTGGTGCGGCAATAACGCCTGGATCTGGGGCGCCCAGTCCGCGCCGCAGGAACCGAGTCCGTGCAGCAGCAGTACGATGCTGCCGTGGCCGCCGTCGAAGAAATGCCAGTCACCCTGTGCCGCGTGCTCGTGCATGCCGTCTCCTGTTATGGCGAACCGGGGAGCGGTTCGCGCGCGGCTTTGCGCCGCGTCCAGGAGTCATATTACGGAATCTGAATTCCGATTTCAATAGTTTTGAAAAAAATATTAGGTCAGGTAGCGCAGCGCAAGGCGGGTGAGCTCTTGTTCCAGCTCGGCGGGTGGCAGGAAGGCCAGCGAGCCGGTCAGCGTGTGCTGGTTCAGCACCCCCAGCAGCACCGGCGGCAGCACGCGCATGGCCTGGGCCGGATCGGGATGCTGGATGGCGCCGGCCTTGGTGTGGAGCACGGCGATGATGCGCTGGCTGACCAGGTGGTTAATCTGGTGCACGCGGTCGCGGAAGTCCGCGTCGCGCGAGGAGCGGATGATGAGGGCCCGCAGCACGCCCTGGCGGCCGCGGTTGATGGCCACGAACATGGCCACGGTGGCGCGCACGAAGTCCTCCAGCGGCAGGCCGTCCCAGCGGGCAGGCGCGGTCAGCGCTTCCAGTTGCTGCACCAGGTCGCCGAAGAAGCGGTCCAGCAGCAGGCGGCTCAGGGTTTCCTTGTCGCCCAGCAGGCGGTAAAACGTGCCGACCGAGCTTTGCGCCTGGCGCGCCAGGTCGGCCACGCCGATTTCCTCAAAGCGGTTCTCCGCCAGCAGCTGCTCGCCGGTGGCCAGCAAGCGTTCCAGCGCCTGCCGGCTGCGGGCCTGGCTCGGTTCGGCCGGCAGGGCGGCGGCAGGCAGCTTCAAGGATGGAATCTTGGACATGGCTCAGAAAACGGTAGTTGGATTCCGAATTATAAGAGAATGGGCCAGCACGGTGGGGGCCAAAACAATGGGGCCAGGGTGAATTAACTGAATAATTAACCCTGACCCCATTTGTTTGGCGTGTAACTTTTATTCGAGGTTCTGGACCTGTTCTCGCATCTGCTCGATGAGCAGCTTCAGTTCCATCGACGCGTCCGCCAGTTCCTTGACGGACGCCTTGGCGCCCAGCGTGTTCGCTTCGCGGTTCAGTTCCTGCATCATGAAGTCCAGGCGCTTGCCGACCTGGCCGCCTTTTTTCAGGATGTGGCGGGTTTCGGTCAGGTGCGCCGACAGGCGGCCCAGTTCCTCGGCCACGTCGATGCGGATGCCGTACAGGATCACTTCCTGGCGGATGCGCTCCATCGCGTCCTGGCGCGACAGGCTGGTGTTCGAGCCCTGGCAGGCCAGGCCCAGCGCTTCCTGCATGCGCTCGACGGCTTTCTGCTGGAAGGCGGCCACCACCTGCGGGATCAGCGGCGTGATGCGCTTGACGATCGCTTCCATGGATTCGATGCGGGACACCAGCATCGCCTCCAGCGCCGCGCCTTCGCGCTGGCGGCTGGTGACGAAGGCGGCCACGGTGCGCGCGGTGAGCGCGGCCACGTCGGCCTGCAGGGTTTCCTGGCCGATCTGGGCTTCTTCCACCACGCCCGGCCAGCGCAGCAATTCAGCCACACTCATCACCGGGGCAGCGACGAAATGTTTGCCGACTTCGGCTTGTAAACGGGACAATTCCTCCAGCAGCGAGGTGTTCAGGGCGGTGGCGCCGGCGCCGGCGGCCTTGCGGCCAAAGCTCAGGCGCAGCTCGACTTTGCCTCGGGTGATGGCCGCCATGATGGCAGTGCGCAAATCGGGTTCCAGCGCGCGCAAATCGTCGTTAATTCGAAACTGCAAGTCAAGAAAACGTGAATTGACGCTCTTGATTTCTATTGTCAGTGTCCCGGCCGCGCTTTCGCTGGTGGCAACCGCGTAGCCTGTCATGCTGGAAATGCTCAATGGATGTCCCCGATTTAAACTTTACAAAACAGTGATTTATCCACACAATCCGGGTGTTGAAGCAAGGAAATCCTATGGCTGCACAGAACAACGCTCCACTGCCGGATGGGCTGGAAATAGCTGGATATCGCATTGTAAAGAAAATTGCGTCCGGTGGGTTCAGTATTGTTTACCTGGCGTATGACGCGGAAGGCCATGCGGTGGCGCTCAAGGAGTACCTGCCAAGTGCGCTGGCGCTGCGCCAGCCCGGAGAACTGGCCCCTTCCATAGCGAAAGCCAATCTGCCGGTGTTCCGCATCGGCCTGAAATGCTTCTTCGAGGAGGGACGGGCGCTGGCACGCATTTCGCATCCAAATGTTGTAAGAGTGTTGAATTTCTTCCGCGCCAACGAGACTGTCTACATGGTAATGGCTTACGAATCGGGCCATTCGCTGCAGGAACACATCCAGCGGCAGCGCGCCAGGGGCAGCCGGGCGGGCGAGGCTTTCATCCGCCAGATCTTCATCCAGGTGCTCAAGGGGCTGCGCGAAGTGCATGCCAACCAGCTGCTGCACCTGGACCTGAAACCGGCCAATATCTATTTGCGCACCGACGGCACGCCCATGCTGCTGGATTTCGGCGCGGCGCGCCAGACCGTCAACAGCGACCTGCCCAAGCTGACGCCGATGTACACCCCCGGCTTCGCGCCGCCCGAGCTGTACGTCAAGACCGAGCCGCTGGGGCCGTGGACCGACGTCTACAGCATCGGCGCGTCGATCTTCGCCTGCATGGTCGGCTCGCCGCCGCAGCCGGCCGACCAGCGCCGCAAGGAGGATAAAATGGCGGGGCATTTCGCCAAGCTGGACGGCATGTACACGCCGGAACTGGTGGCGCTGGTGCGCCGCGCGCTGCTGCTGGACCCGCTGGCGCGGCCGCAAAGCCTGTTTGAGATGCAGAAAGTGCTGCAAACCCCCGTGCTGCCGCCGGCCGCGCCGGGTGCGCTGGAAAAGCTGGGCGGGCAGGTGCGCGGCCTGCTGGGGCAATTCGGCCGTTTTGGCCGTGGTATGAAAGACGTGGCGCAGACCACGCAATCCTGACCGGTAACGACAATCCAGGGACCACCATGCAATTCTCCGTATATCAGGAAAGCCACATCGGCGGCCGCAAGGTCAACCAGGACCGCATGGGCTACAGCTTCACGCGCGACGCCTTGCTGCTGGTGCTGGCCGACGGCATGGGCGGCCATTTGCGCGGCGAGGTGGCCGCCACCCTCGCCATGCAGACCATCTCCACCCTGTTCCAGCAGCAGGCCACGCCCTATGTGAAGAAGCCGGAGCGCTTCCTGGAGGAGGCCTTCATGGCCGCGCACCAGGAGATCCACCGCTACAAGGCCATGCACAACCTGCCGGAGACGCCGCGCACCACCGTGGTGGCCTGCCTGATCCAGCACAATATCGCGGTGTGGGCGCATTGCGGCGACTCGCGCCTGTACTGGATGCGCAGCGGCGAGGTGCTGGCGCGCACGCGCGACCATTCGCACGTGGAGAACCTGATCGCCAAGGGCCTGGTGCCGGCTTCCGAACGGGCCACCCACCCGGACCGCAACAAGCTGTATAACTGCCTGGGCGCGACCAGTTTGCCCAAGGTGGAGCTGTCGCGCCGCGCCAGCATGTTGCCGGGCGACGTGATGCTGCTGTGCTCGGACGGCCTGTGGTCGGTGCTGGGCGACGCCGACCTGGCGCAGCGCCTGGCCACGCAGACCGTGGTGCGGGCGGTGCCGGACATGCTGCAGGCGGCCGTGGCCATCGGCGGCCCCAGCGGCGACAACGCCACCGCGCTGGCCATCATGTGGCAGGGCAGTTCGGTTGCCGACGCGGCGCCCACCACGGCGGCCGGCATGTCCAGTATCATCTCGACCGAAATGCTGCCCGAAGACCAGGTCAACACCACCATCGGCCGCGGCGCGCCATCCGAAGGGGCGGCGGGCCCGGTGGACGCCTTCGACGACGACGAGATCGAGCGCGCGATTGCGGAAATACGCGGCGCGATCGAGAAATCCTCCCAATTACTTACCCGGAAAGACTGACCCATGACTTTTGAATCCCGCCCCAGCGGCCGCCCGGTCGACGCGCTGCGCGCCATCCGCCTGACGCGCCACTATACCAAGCACGCCGAGGGCTCGGTGCTGATCGAATGCGGCGACACCAAGGTGATCTGCACCGCCAGCATCGAGGAGAAGGTGCCCGGCTTCCTGAAGGGCAAGGGCCAGGGCTGGCTGACGGCGGAATATGGCATGCTGCCGCGTTCGACCCACAGCCGCATGGACCGCGAAGCGGCGCGCGGCAAGCAGAGCGGCCGCACGCAGGAGATCCAGCGCCTGATCGGCCGCTCGCTGCGCGCCGCCTTCGACCTGGAAGCGTTCGGCGAGCGCACCCTGAACCTGGACTGCGACGTGATCCAGGCCGACGGCGGCACCCGCACCGCCGCCATCACCGGCGCCATGGTGGCCGCCTACGACGCCTTCTCTACGCTGGTGGCGCGCGGCGCCATCGCGGCCGTGCCGGTCAAGCACTTCGTGGCCGCCATCTCGGTCGGCGTGTACAAGGGCATGCCGGTGCTGGACCTGGACTATGTGGAGGACTCGGACTGCGACACCGACATGAACGTGGTGATGACCGACGCCGGCCACTTCATCGAAGTGCAAGGCACGGCCGAGGGCGCCGCCTTCGACCGCGCCGGCATGAACCGCCTGCTGGACCTGGCCGAGGGCGGCATCCAGGAGCTGGTGGCGCTGCAGAAGCAGGCGCTCGGCCTGCAGGCCTGATACCGCGGGGGGCAGGCCCGCCGGGTCTGAGCCCCGATCCTGCGGTTGGTTTACAATGTCGGCTCCAGAAATCCAGCCGACATCGCCATGACCCAACGCCTCATCCTCGCCTCGAACAACGCGGGCAAGCTCAAGGAATTCAACGAACTGCTCGCCACGGTCGGCTACGACGTGCGCGCCCAGGGCGAGTACAACGTCCCCGAGGCGGATGAGCCGCACCATACTTTTGTCGAAAATGCACTGCAAAAGGCGCGCCACGCGGCCCGCCTGACCGGGCTGCCGGCGCTGGCTGACGATTCGGGCGTGTGCGTGACGGCGCTGGGCAACGCGCCGGGCGTCTACTCGGCGCGCTACGCCGGCGAGCCGAAATCGGACGCGGCCAACAGCGCCAAGCTGATTGCCGACCTGGCCGCCCATGCCGATAAATCGGCGTACTATTACTGTGTGCTGGTGTTCGTGCGCCATGCGGACGATCCGCAGCCGGTGATCGCGGACGGCCGCTGGAACGGGCAAATCATCGCCGAGGCGCGCGGCAACGGCGGCTTCGGCTACGACCCGCATTTCTTCATCCCCGAACTGGGCAAGTGCGCAGCCGAGCTCACGGCCGATGAGAAGAACAAGCTGTCCCACCGCGGCCAGGCCCTGCGCGCACTGGTAGAGAAACTGAAATGATCCCGATCAAGGTCGTCGGCGCCAAGCCGGCAGCGACTCGCGCCGCTTCCAACAACGCGGCCGCCGCCGGCAGCGCGCTGCATTACCTGCAGCCCGGCGCGCTGAACCTGACCGCGCTGCCGCCGCTGTCGCTGTACATCCACTTCCCGTGGTGCGTGCGCAAGTGCCCGTATTGCGACTTCAATTCGCACGAGGCCAAGGGCGGCGGTTTCCCGGAGCAGGAGTACCTCGCTTCCCTGCGCAGCGACCTGGAAATGGCGCTGCCGCTGATCTGGGGCCGCCGCATCCACACCATCTTCATCGGCGGCGGCACGCCCAGCCTGATGTCGGCGGCGGGCCTGGACCGCTTGCTGTCGGACGTGCGCACGCTGCTGCCGATGGACGCGGACACCGAGATCACGATGGAGGCCAACCCCGGCACCTTCGAGGCCGAGAAGTTCAAGTCCTACCGCGCCAGCGGCATCAACCGCCTGTCGATCGGCATCCAGAGTTTCAACGCGGAGCACCTGTCGGCGCTGGGGCGCATCCACGACGGCGGCGAGGCGCGCCGCGCGGTGGAAATCGCGCTGGCCAACTTCGACAACTTCAACCTCGATCTGATGTACGCGCTGCCGACGCAGACGCTGGAACAGGCACGCCAGGATATCGAAACGGCGATGTCGTTCAAGCCGCCGCACCTGTCGCTGTACCACCTGACGATGGAGCCTAACACGCTGTTCGCCAAGTACCCGCCGGTGCTGCCGGACGACGACGCCAGCGCGGACATGCAGGACATGATCGCCGAGCTGACCGCCGCCGGCGGCTACGGCCAGTACGAGGTGTCGGCCTATGCGCAACCGGGCCACCGCGCCAAACACAACCTGAACTACTGGCACTTCGGCGACTACCTCGGCATCGGCGCCGGCGCGCACTCGAAAATCTCGTTCCCGCACCGCGTGCTGCGCCAGGCGCGCTACAAGCAGCCCAAGGCCTACATGGAGGCGGTCAGGGGCGGCAACCCGGTACAGGAAGAATATGAGATCGGGCGCGACGAGATGGGCTTCGAATTCATGCTCAACACCTTGCGCCTGCACGAGGGCTTCGAGCCCAACCTGTTCGCCGAGCGCACCGGCTTGCCGATCAACGCCATCGACCAGCAGCTTAACGCGGCCGAGGCCAAGGGCTTGCTGTACCGCGACTACAAGCTGATCAAGCCGACGGAATTAGGGCAGCGCTTCTTGAACGACCTGCAGCAGATGTTCCTGCCATCCTGAGGCGGGGCTGCTCGTTGCCCAGCTTGAAGGACGCTGCCACGCCGGCCAGGCTGGCGGCCTGCTCCTGCATGCTGGCCGCCGCCGCAGCGGCCTGCTCCACCAGCGCGGCGTTCTGCTGCGTCACCTGGTCCATTTGCGTGATGGCGCGGTTCACCTGTTCGATGCCGCTGCTTTGCTCGCTGCTCGATGAGCTCATCTCGGCCATGATGTCGTTGACGCGGCGCACGCTGGACACCACTTCGTCCATGGTGGCGCCGGCCTGCTGAACCAGCGTGGTGCCGGCGTTCACCTGCTGCACCGAGTTGCCGATCAATTCCTTGATTTCCTTGGCCGCCGCCGCGCTGCGCTGCGCCAGCTGCCGCACTTCCGACGCCACCACCGCGAAGCCGCGCCCTTGCTCGCCGGCGCGCGCCGCCTCCACCGCCGCGTTCAGGGCCAGGATGTTGGTCTGGAAGGCGATGCCGTCGATGACGCCGATGATGTCGACGATCTTGCGCGCCGAAGCGTCGATGGCGCCCATGGTGTCGACCACCTGGCCGACGATGACGCCGCTTTTCACCGCCACTTCGGAGGCGGCCTGCGCCAGCTGGTTGGCCTGGCGCGCGCTGTCGGCGTTCTGGCGCACGGTGGCGTTCAGTTGCTCCATCGACGACGCGGTTTCCTCCAGCGAGCTGGCTTGTTCTTCGGTGCGGGTCGACAGGTCCATATTGCCGGAGGCGATCTCGCTGGAGGCGCTGGCGATGGCGTTGGTGCCGGTCTGCACCTGGCTGACCACGTTGCGCAGCGCGTCGTTCATGGTGTGCAGCGCCGTCATCAGCTCGCCGATTTCGTCGCGCGCCTTGTCCTGGCTGAAGCTGGTGGTCAGGTCGCCCTGCGCCACGGTCGAGGCCACCGCCAGCGCCGAGCGCAGCGGCTGGGTGATGCTGCGCGAGATGATGTAGGCGGCCACGGCGCCGGCCGCCACCAGCAGCACGCCCATCAGGGACATCAGCATGGTGCTGCGGCTGTTGGCCGCGTCGATGGCCTTGGCGGTGTCGTCGATGTCCTTGCGCTGGTGCTCCAGCAGGAACAGCACGCGCTTCTGGTAGGCATCGGCCGCCGGCGAGAACACTTCCTTGAAGGCGCGCTCGGACTCGGCGGCGTTGCCGGCCTTCTTGGCGTCCATCACCTTGTTCTTGGCGTCCTGGTACTGATTGCGCAGGCCGACGATGGTCTTCATGATTTCGCGTTCCTCGTCGGTGTCGAGGAGCTCTTCGATTTTCTTGATCAGTGCCGAGCCGCGCTTGGTGCTGTCGGCCACCACGTCGGCGAACACCACGGGCAACTGCTCGTCGGTGGTGCGGGAAAACAGCGCGGTGCGCGCGATGGCCGAGTAGATCAGCACGTACCAGTCCGATACCAGGCGCTCGGTGGCCAGCGGGTTGGCCATCATCTGCTTGGTCGCCTCGGCGTTGGCGCGGGCGTGCACCAGGGCGTAGCCGGTGGCCACCACCGACAGCGCCAGCACGATGGTGAAGCCGGCCGCGAGCCGGGTGGCAATACGCATATTGGTCAGGAAATTCATTGGACGCTCCCTCGTGTCTCTTGCCAACCGGCACCGACGAGTATGCGCCGATAGCCGCGCCGGGGGCAACTGTTGCGCACTGGCGCAGCCGCTTTTTACAACAGCGCGGGTGGCCTTTTTAGAATGCTGACGTTTGCGACAAGTCCGGCTTCTCGCTCCAGCGCGCGAACGCTTCGGCCATGCGTTCGCTTTCGCCGATGGAGCGGGTCCAGTCGCGGATGCGGGTGTCGTGGTTCTGGCCGTAGAACTTGAAGTCGGCGCGGTCCGGCATTTTCCGGTTCGGCAGTGTGGCCAGGAAGGCCGGCGATGGCGAGACCAGGATCACGTTCTCCAGCGCGGCGTCGCGGGCGCGGCGCCACGGCATCGACTTGTCCAGCCAGCCGGGCACGATGTAGTCGCTGAAGTGCGGGTACAGCACCAGGCCGGGGTCGCGCTGGTAGGGCAGGTGCAGGTGGTAGTCGATCAGGCCGCCGTCCCAGTAGGCGCCCGCCGGTGCGCCGGCGATGCCGGAGACCGCCTGCAGCACCATGGGAATCGAGCCCGAGGCCAGCAGCGCGTCGCGCAGGTTGTGTTCGGACAGGCCGACGAAGTGGTTGGCGAAGGCGTCGAACCGCTGGCGCAGCCAGTCCTGGCCGTCGCGCGCGTCGTGGAAGATCACGCGTTCCATGGCGCTGGCCAGGCGGCTGCGCGAGACGGCGTTGCCGGCGGCGGCGCGCAGGAAGCCGGCCAGCTCGCGCCAGCGGCTGCCGGCCGCCTGCGCCAGCGGTCCGGCGCCGCGCGCGGTGATGATGGACAGCGAGTAGCGCGGGCTGTCGAGCGCTTCGGCGCCGCGCCCGTCCAGCAGTTCGTCGAGCAGGGCGCGGCAGGTGTTGCTGACGTAGGCCGCATCCACCTTGGCCGGGTAGCGCTGGTGCGCATACAGATGGGCCAGGCGCTTGTGCGCCGTGTCCGGATCGTCGAAGGCGGCGGCGGCCATGCGCCAGGCGCCGATGGAGGCGCCGATCAGGCGGCGCTGGCGCGGCGCCCGTTTCAGGAAGTCGCCGAACAGCCAGCGGTCCAGGCCGTGCAGGATCAGGCCTTTCGGCCCGCCCGCCGCCGCCGGGACGATGGCCACGTCGGCCGCCTGCATGCCTTCGGCGGCGATGCGCAGGCGCGCCCGCCCGCCGAGGCGGATGATGATGGGCGACGCCATTATTTCAACCCGCCTCCCAGCGCGCGGTACAGGTCGATGGCGCTGGTGGTGCGCAGCAGGCGCGCCTGCACCAGCGACTGCTCGGCGCTGAACAGTTCGCGCTGCGCGTCGAGCACGTCGAGCGAACTGGCCACGCCGTTCTCGAAGCGCAGCTGCAGCAGCTTCAGGCGGTCCGCCTGCGCATCCTGCACGGCGCGCTGCGCCGCCACCTGGTCGCCCAGGTAGCTGCGCGCGGCCAGCGCGTCGGCCACTTCGCGGAAGGCGGTCTGGATGGTCTTCTCGTAGTCGGCCACGGCGATGTTCTTGCGCACTTCGCTCAGGTTCAGGTTGGCGCGGTTGCGGCCGGCGTCGAAGATGGGCAGCACCAGCTGCGGCACGAAGGACCAGCTGCCGGTGCCGCTGTCGAACAGGCCGGAGATGTCCGGGCTGCTGCTGCCGATGGCGGCGGTCAGGCTGATGCGCGGGAAGAAGGCCGCGCGCGCCGCGCCGATGTTGGCGTTGGCCGCCAGCAGGCGCTGCTCGGCGGCGCGGATGTCGGGACGGCGCGCCACCAGCTCGGACGGCAGGCCTTCCGGCACCGCGCTCATGGCGTCGATGTCGGCGTCGCTGGCCATGGCGCCGGCAGCGGTGGCATCGGCGGCAGGGGCCCGGCCCACCAGCAGCGTCAGCGCGTTTTGAGCCTGCGCGCGCTGGCGCGCCAAGGTGAGCGCGGCCACGCGCGCCGTTTCCATCAGCGTTTCGTTCGAACGCAGGTCCAGGCGCGAGGACGCGCCCACTTCCATGCGCTGCTGGGTGAGCTTGTAGGTGCGGGCGCGCGCTTCATAGGTCTGCTGTGCCAGCCGGTACTGCTCGGCGAAGGCGCGCTCGGTGAAGTAGGCCTTCGCCACTTCGGCCACCACGCTGATCTGCGCCGCCTGGCGCGCTTCGTCGCTGGCCAGGTAGCTGGCCAGGGCGGCGTCGTTCAGGCTTTTCACGCGGCCGAAGAAGTCCAGCTCGAAGGCGGAAATGCCCAGGCCGGCGTCGAAGCGGCTGCTGGTGATGTCCTGGCCGGTGGCGGACACCGAGCGCGGGGTGCGGGCGCGGGTGCCGCCCAGCGTGCCGTTCAGGGTGGGCAGGCGGTCGGCCGACTGGATATTGTAGGCTGCGCGCGCCTCTTCGATGCGCAGCGCGGCCGTGCGCAGGTCGCGGTTGTATTCCAGCGCGGTAGCGATCAGCTGCTGCAGGCGCTGGTCGGGGAAGTACTCGCGCCAGCCGGTGTCGGCGGCGGGCTTGCCCGCGCTGGCCGGCGCGGCTGCGTTGGCCGTGGCGCCGGCGGCCGCCGGCACGGCAGGGTAGGCCGCCGCTACCGGCGCCGCGGGGCGCTGGTAGGTCGGCGCCAGCGAGCAGCCCGACAGCAGCAGCGCGGCTGCGGCAGCCAGGACGCTTTGCTTGTGTTTGGTTTTCATCATGCTTTTTTCTCCGGAAGGTCGAGTTCATGCGCGGCCAGGCGGCGCTGGCGTTCGCTTCCCTTGAATATCTTGCGCACCACGACGAAGAACACCGGCACCAGGAACACCGCCAGCACCGTGGCGGTGATCATGCCGCCCATCACGCCGGTGCCGATGGCGCGCTGGCTGGCCGAACCGGCGCCGGAGGCCACCACCAGCGGCAGCACGCCGAGGATGAAGGCCAGCGAGGTCATGATGATGGGACGGAAGCGCAGGTGCACCGCTTCCAGCGTCGCTTCCACCAGGCCCTTGCCCTGCGCCTGCAGGTCCTTGGCGAACTCGATGATCAGGATCGCGTTCTTGGCCGAGAGCCCGATAATCGCGATCAGGCCCACCTTGAAGTACACGTCGTTCGGCAGGTCGCGGATGGTGGCGCCCAGCAGCGCGCCCAGCACGCCCAGCGGCACCACCAGCAGCACCGCCACCGGGATCGATTCGCTCTCGTACAGCGCGGCCAGCACCAGGAAGGCCGCCAGCATGGACAGCGCGAACAGCGCCGGCGCCTGCGAGCCGGAGGTTTTTTCCTCCAGCGACTGGCCGGTCCATTCGATGCCGAAGCCGGGCGGCAGCTGCTGCGCCAGGCGTTCCAGCTCGTCCATCGCCTCGCCGGTGCTGCGGCCGGGAGCCGCGTTGCCGGTCAGCTTGATGGCCGGATAGCCGTTGTAGCGCACCAGCTGCACCGGACCGTTGATCCAGCGCGAGGTGGCGAACGAGGACAGCGGCACCATGGAGCCGGACGCCGAGCGCACGTTCAGGCGCAGCAGGTCTTCCGGCTGCAGGCGCTGCGGCGCGTCGGCCTGCACCACCACGCGCTGCTGGCGCCCGCTGCTGGTGAAATCGTTGACGTAGCTGGAGCCAAAGGCCACCGACAGCGCGCTGTTGATGTCGGCGAAGGCCACGCCGAGGGCGTTGGCCTTGTCGCGGTCGACGTCCACCTGCAGCTGCGGGGCGTCTTCCAGGCCCTCGGGGCGCACCCCGGCCAGGATGGGGCTCTTGCCGGCCAGGCCGAGCAGCTGGTTGCGCGCGGCCACCAGCGCCGCGTGGCCTTGCGAACTGCGGTCCTGCAGGCGCGCCGTGATGCCGGTGGCGTTGCCCAGTTCGCGGATCGGCGGAGGGCTGAGCGGGAAGACAATGGCGTCGGCGATGCCGGACAGCGCGCCGAAGGCGCGGCCGGCGATCTTGTCGGCCGAGTCTTCCGCGCCGCGCTCGCTCCAGTCCTTCAGCGGCACGAACACCAGGCCGGCGTTCTGGCCGTTGCCCGAGAAGCTGAAACCTGCCACGGCGATGGTGCGCGCCACGCCGGGCTGCTTGGCCATGTACTCTTCCACCTTGGCCAGCACCGCCTCGGTGCGGCTCTTGGAAGCGCCAGGCGGCAGCTGCACGTTGGTGATGATGTAGCCCTGGTCTTCGTTCGGCAGGAAGGACGACGGCAGGCGCGCGTACAGCCAGCCCACCACGCCGCAGATCAACAGGAAGATCACCATGTAGCGGCCGGTGCGGCCCAGCATGCGCGCGATCACGCCCTGGTAGCCGGTGGCGGTCCTGGCGAAGCCGCGGTTGAACCAGCCGAAGAAGCCTTTCTTCTCGTGGTGGTGGCCCGCTTCCACCGGTTTCAGGATGGTGGCGCACAGCGCCGGCGTGAGCGTCAGCGCCATCAGCGCCGAGAACACCATGGACGACACCATGGACAGCGAGAACTGGCGGTAGATCGCGCCCACGGCGCCGCCGAAGAAGGCCATCGGGATGAACACGGCGATCAGCACCAGCGTGATGCCGATGATGGCGCCGGTGATCTGCGACATGGCCTTGCGCGTGGCGTCGCGCGGCGACAGGCCTTCCTCGCTCATGATGCGTTCCACGTTCTCGACCACCACGATGGCGTCATCGACCAGGATGCCGATCGCCAGCACCATGCCGAACATGGTCAGCACGTTGATGGAGAAGCCGGCCAGCTGCATCACGGCGAAGGTGCCCAGCAGGGCCACCGGCACCACGATGGTGGGGATCAGGGTGTAGCGGAAGTTCTGCAGGAACACGTACATCACGATGAACACCAGCAGCACCGCTTCCAGCAGCGTCTTGACCACTTCCTCGATCGAGATCTTGACGAACAGCGAGGTGTCGTACGGCACGGTGTAGGTCAGGCCGGGCGGGAAAAACTTGGACAGCTCTTCCATCTTGTTGCGCACCAGTTCCGCAGTGGCCAGCGCGTTGCCGGTCAGCGACTGCTGCACGGCGATGGCGACGAAGGGCTTGCCGTTCAGGCGCGCGCTGATGTTGAAGTTGGCGCCGGCCATTTCAATGCGGGCCACGTCCGACAGGCGCACGGTGGCGCCGGTGCCGCTGGCGCGCAGCACCACCTTGCCGAATTCCTCGGGCGAGGTGAGCTGGCCCTGCACCACCACGGGCGCGGAGTAGGTCTGGAAGCGCGGCGCAGGCAGGTCGCCCAAGGTACCGGCGGTGACCTGCGCGTTCTGCGCGCGGATGGCGGCGGTGACGTCGGCCATGGTCAGCTTGTAGCCCACCAGCTTGGCCGGATCGACCCACACGCGCATGGCACGCTCGGTGCCGAACAGCTGGGCCTGGCCCACGCCGGGCAGGCGCTTGATCTCGTTGACCACGTTGCGCGCCAGGTAGTCGCCGATGGCGGCGGTATCCATCTTGCCATCGCTGGACGAGGCGCCCACGAACATCAGGATGTTGGAGCGCGACTTGTTGACCTGCACGCCCTGCTGGGTGACTGCCTGCGGCAGGCGCGATTCGACGCGCTTGATGCGGTTCTGCACGTCCACGGCGGCCAGGTCGGGGTTGGTGCCGGGCAGGAAGGTGACGGTGATCGAGACCGAGCCATTGGCTTCGCTCTGCGATTCGACGTATTGCAAGCCGTCGGCGCCGTTCATTTCCTGCTCGATCACGCTGGTGACCGCGTCGTCCAGCACCTGGGCGGTGGCGCCCGGGTAGTTGGCGCTGATGACGATGGACGGCGGCGCGATGGTGGGGTACTGCGCCACCGGCAGCATGGTAATCGCCAGTGCGCCACCCAGCAGGATGAACAGGGCGATCACCCACGCGAAGACGGGGCGGTCGATGAAGAATTTTGCCATCTGAGCTCCCGGTTACTTGCCGGCGGCCGGCGCTGCTGCGGCCGGTGCGGAGGCGGCAGGCGCGGCGGCAGCTGCCGGCGCGGATGCCGGCGCTGGCGCCGCAGGCGCGCCGCCCGGCGTGGCGGCAACCGGGCCTTGCCACGGCGCCGGCGTAACGGTGCCGCCCGGCTTGGTCTTCTGGAAGCCTTCCACGATCACGCGCTCGCCGCCTTTCAGGCCGGAGCTGACGATCCAGCTGCCGTTCTGCGCCGCATCGGCTTTGACCGGCACGGCGGTGACCTTGTTGTCCGCACCGACCACCATCACGGTGGCGCCTTCCGGGCCGCGCACCACGGCCTGCTGCGGCACTTGCAGCGCGGCTTCGTTGACCGCCTGTTCCAGGCGCGCGCGCACGTACATGCCCGGCAGCAGGGTGCGGTTGGGGTTCGGGAACTCGGCGCGCATGGCCACCGAACCGGTGGTTTCGTCCACCGCCACGTCCGAGAACAGCAGCTTGCCCGACTGCGGATAAGGCTGGCCGTCCTCGGTCACCAGGGTCACTTTGGCGGCGCCGTTGCCTGCGCCTTTGAGCTTGCCGGCCGCCAGCGCGCGCTGCAGGCGCAGCACTTCGGTGGACGACTGGGTGATGGTCACGTAGATCGGATCGAGCGTCTGTACGGTCGCCATCGGCGTCGCTTCACCCTGGCCCACCAGCGCGCCCTCGGTCACCAGCGCGCGGCCCACGCGGCCGGAGATCGGCGAGGTCACGGTGGCGTAGCCCAGCGTCAGGCCGGCGGTGGTGCGGGCGGCGCGCGTGGTGGCCAGGTCGGCGGCGGCCTGTTTCTGCGCCGTGACCGCGTCGTCGTATTCCTGGTTGCTGACGGCCTGCGCGGCCAGCAGCGGCTTGTAGCGTTTCACTTTCAGCTCGGCCTGCGCCAGGTTGGCTTCGGCTTTGGCCACGGCCGCTTGAGCGCTGTCGTAGGACGCCTGGAATTGCGCCGGGTCGATGCGGAACAGGATCTCGCCGGCCTTCACGTCCGAACCCTCCTTGTACACGCGCTGCAGCACGATGCCGGGCGTGCGCGCGCGCACCTGCGCCACGCGCGATGCTTCGAGGCGGCCTGGCAGTTCGGTGGAGAGGGTGAGGGTGGCGGGGGCGACTGTGTAGACGGCGACTTGCGGTGGCGGTGGGGCGGCGCCGGCTTTGTCATCTTTCTTTCCGCAGGCAGCCAGCATGGAGAGAGTGATGATGGCGGCGGCGACGGGAGTGCAGCGTGGGACTGATCTCATAGATGTCTCTGGAGGTAATGTTGAGGTTTTCTAGGTGCGTGCCCTTAGCTTGTTCTATTTACAAAGGCAGTGCCGGCCATTGTATAACAGTGTCAAATGTAACGTTTTGTACAAATTTCCGCGTTGAAAGATACAAAAGGCCAGGCGCACGTCGGTGGGCCTGGCCTTTTTTCGCCGTATTGCGCCGCGCGCGATCAGCGCATGCCGGAAATGATCTGCTTCAGTTTGCCCGAGTCGGCGCAGAAGGCGCGGATGCCTTCTGCCAGCTTCTCGGTGGCCATCGCGTCTTCGTTCATCATGAAGCGGAAGGTTTTTTCATCGACGGCGATCTTGCCGACGGTGGCGTTGGCGCTGGCGTCCGCGCTCAGCTTGCGCTCCACCGGTGCATTGGCGTCGGCCAGCGCTTGCAGCAGGTCCGGGCTGATGGTCAGCAGGTCGCAGCCGGCCAGTTCCAGGATCTGGCCGGTGTTGCGGAAGCTCGCGCCCATCACTTCGGTGTCGTAGCCGAACTTGCGGTAGTAGTTGTAGATGCGCTTGACCGATTGCACGCCCGGGTCTTCCGCGCCCGCGTAGTCGATGCCGGTGCTCTTCTTGTACCAGTCGTAGATGCGGCCGACGAAAGGCGAAATCAGCTGGGCGCCCGCTTCGGCACAGGCGATGGCCTGGCTCAGCGAGAACAGCAGCGTCATGTTGCAGCGGATGCCTTCCTGTTCCAGGATGCGGGCGGCCTGGATGCCTTCCCAGGTGGAGGCGATCTTGATCAGCACGCGCTCGCGCGGGATGCCGGCCTTCTCGTACAGCGCGATCAGCTCGCGGCCCTTGGCCACATTGCCTTCGGTGTCGAAGGACAGCTTGGCGTCGATCTCGGTGGAGACGCGGCCCGGGATGATCTTCAGGATTTCGGTGCCGAAGGCGATCAGCAGGTGGTCGATGATGTCGCCGGTGGCAGCGTTCGGATTGTCCTGCACCGCTTTTTGCAGCAGCGGCTTGTACTCGTCTTTCTGAACGGCTTTCAGGATCAGCGACGGATTGGTGGTGGCGTCGCGCGGGGTGTAGGCCTTGATCGACTGGAAATCGCCGGTGTCGGCAACAACGGTGGTGTATTGCTTGAGCTGTTCGAGTTGGTTCATGGTTGCGCGCAGGGCTGCTGCTGAGGTTGAGGACTTGGGTAGCATATTGTACACAATCCTCTCCCGCGGCAGCAGCGCTGCGTGCCAGGCCTGGTGCCTGGCCTTGGCGCTCAAGCTTGAGGTGCTTATGCCTGACGGCGGCGGCGCTGTGCCAGCAGGGCGCCGGCCAGGCCCAGGCCGAACAGGGCGGCGGTGCCGGGTTCCGGCACGGCGTTGCCGCTGCCGCCTCCACCGCCGTTGTTATTGGTGTTGTTGGTGATGTCGGCGAACTTCAGGCTGACGCGCGCATATTCCAGCGTCATCGCCTTGTTGTCCGGCGAGGCCGGCTGGGCATAGTTCAGCTGCATCGCCAGCGACAGCGGGTTGCCGGCGGACCAGGTATTGTTGGTGTTGAACAGCGAGAGCAAGTTGTATTCGGTCTCGATCGGATTGTTGCCGTTTCCTGCCAGCAGCGCGCCGACCAGCGGCGAACTGTTGACCGACATGAAGTCGTTGGCGCCGGTGGCCTGGCGCGCCGAGACGTACAGTTTGGCTTCACTGATGCTGGTGCCCAGCAGGCTGAAGCTTGGATTGAACAGGAAAGTCCAGTCCAGCACGCCGCTGCCGAGGAAGGCGTGGTTGTTGATGTCGAAGGTCAGGGTCTTCGCGTAAGTCGTGTTGGTCGTAGCGACCGTGCTGGTGTAGGCGATCGTCGTGGCCGATGCGGGCAGGGCAGCCAACAAACCGATGGCGGCCAATACACTGGTGGTGAGTAGTTTTTTCATGTTCCGTTCCATTAACAGTTGTTGGGGGTACGGAACTCTATGCAATCGCCGTGCCAGAAATAAATTGATGTTGATAATCATCAAGTTAAGTTCATCGGGGGAAAACTTCGCGACGTCAGTGTAAGAAATACCGGCACTCACAAGGGCAACTTTGTAAAAATGTCAGGGCAGGCAGGAAATGAAACACTGTTAAATATTTTTGCTGCGGTGTGTCAAACACATGCGGCTAGGGTAATATTGACTTCCCTTCAACCAGTGCCCTTATCCCCCAGAAAGGAGTTTTTATGATTCATGCACAACTCGATACTTTCCCGATGGGCCTGGCATCCCTCCGCGTCACGCGCTAGTCATCGCCAGCAGCCCATTTCCTGAGCATCTTTTATGGAAATACAGAATGGGCAAATACATTCGTGTGGTATCCGACCGCGCCGCCGTGGTCGCGTCGGACAAACTGTGGCTGGAGGATGCTGCACTGCAGCAACTGGCCATCACTTCCCAGCTGCCCGGCATGCGCCGCGCAGTGGGCCTGCCTGACCTGCATCCGGGGCGCGGTTACCCGGTCGGCGCGGCATTTTTCTCGGTGGGACGGTTTTATCCTGCCTTGTGCGGCGGCGACATCGGCTGCGGTGTGGGGCTGTGGCAGACCGATCTGGCGGTCGGCAAGGTCAGCCTCGACAAGCTCGACAAGCAGATCGGCAGCCTGGACGCGCCGCCCGCTGCGGACGAGCTGGACCGGCTGCAGGTGGTGGCGCCCTGGCTGGTCGCTGAACTGGCTGCGCTGGCGGGCCGGCTGCGGCTGGCGGGCCTGGACCCGGCCTGCATGCGCGCGCTGGGCACCATCGGCCTGGGCAACCATTTCGTCGAACTGCAGGCGGTGGTGCAGGTGGACGAACCGGCGCTGTTCGAAGGCGCCGGGCTGGTGGGCCGGGCCTTGCAGCTGGTGGTGCACAGCGGTTCGCGCGGCTTGGGCGGCGCGGTGCTGCGCGCGCACGTGGACGTGCACGGCCATGCCGGCCTGGAGCAGGATACGCCGGCCGCGCAGGCTTACCTGCTGCAGCACGACGCGGCGCTGGCGTTCGCCCGCCTGAACCGGAAAATGATAGCGCTGCGCGTGCGGCAGCGGCTGCGCTGCCAGGCCTTGCCGGTGCTGGACGTGCACCACAACTTGATCGCGGCGGACGTGATCGAAGGCGAGCAGGGCTGGCTGCACCGCAAGGGCGCCAACCCGGCCGACGCGGGGCCGGTGCTGTTGCCGGGCTCGCGCGACGACCACAGCTACCTGATCCGGCCGCTGCCGGTGGCCGACAGCGTCAGCCTGCAATCGCTGGCCCACGGCGCCGGCCGCAAGTGGGCGCGCGGCGATTGCAAGGACCGGCTGGTGCGCAAGGCCACTCCGGCGCAGCTGGCGCGCACGTCGTTCGGAGGCCGCGTGATTTGCGCCGACCGCGCGCTGATTTACGAGGAGGCGCCGCAAGCGTACAAGGATGCCGGTTCGGTGCTGGCCAGCCTGGAGGGCGCCGGGCTGGTGCGGGTGATGGCAAAGAGCCGGCCGGTACTGACCTACAAGACGCGCGGGGAATGCTGCTGATCATGGCCGCCACCCGTGTGGCCTGTGTGAACTGGCGCGCAGATAGCGCGCGCCGCCGGCGGTAGGCTGGACGTCCGATCACGCGCGCAAGGAGGCGGCCATGAGCAACGTCAACAACGACAAACCCGACATCGAGCCCGGCGACGACGCCGCGCCGGGCACCCCAGGCACCGGCGAGGACGTATGCCCTGCCTGCCGTGGCACCGGCAAGCTGGCCGGCGGCCAGCCTTGTTCCGAGTGCGGCGGCAGCGGCAGGATCACGGAAGGCATAGGCGGCGGCTGAATTGCACGTGTTTGCGCCTTGTCAAAATCGTTTTCCGCATGGAGGGCACGATGGAGGGATCTGCCGGACAGGAGCGCAAAATGAATTCCCCGCCGCTTGACAGAGTTAGCACCGGTGACGAACATGGACCAGAGAGCCGTATCGTGAGGCTGGAGGTCAATATGGACAATGTCGTCATGGCGCTGGGCTCGTTGCAGCGTTCGGTGGATGCGATGCGCATTGAATTCACGCAGGCGCTCGACGGCCTGCGTGCCGAGGTTCGCCAAGGTTTGCAAGACCAGCGTAGCGAATTCCATCAGGCGCTGCAGGAGCAGCGCAGCGAGTTTTATCAGGCGTTGCAGGAGCAGCGCAGCGAGTTTCATCAGGCGTTGCAGGAGCAGCACACGGATTTCCAGCAGGGTCTAAGCAAACAGACCGAACGCCTAGACGCCCTGATCTACGAAATGGGCCGCGAGCGGCGTTGGATCATCGGCTACATCATGGCCAACAGCGGCTTGCTGCTGGGCGTACTGCTACGCAACCACTTCTGAAGGCTCAGCCGATAAACGAGTCGAACTGCAGGTCGAATTCCTGCAGCGCTTTCTGCGCGTTCTGCATCTTCTTGCGGAATTCCGGGCCGCGCTGCAGGGCCAGGCCGACCGCCAGCACGTCGATCACCACCAGGTAGGCCAGGCGCGCCGAAATCGGCGTGTAGGGGTCGATGTTGAAGATCAGGTCGATCGGGATCAGCACCGTCGCCAGTTCGGCCAGCGGCGTGCCGGACGGCGCCAGCACGATCACGTCGGCGCCGCCGCGCCGCGCCAGCTTCACCGAGCGTACCAGCGCCGGGCTGTTGCCGCGCTGCGAAATGGCCACCACCGCGTCGCCGGTGCGCAGCAGGGCGGCGGCAATGCTGTGGATCGACGGGTCGGCGTAGGCCACGGTCGGCACGCCGGAGCGGAAGAATTTGTGCTGCGCGTCCGCCGCCACGATGCCCGACGTGCCCTGGCCGTAGAATTCGATCTTGTTGGCGCGCTTGAGGATGTCGAGCGCCTGCTGGATCGCTTCCGGCTTGAGGTTGTTGCGCAGGTCCAGCAGGGTGTTGATGGAGCGGCTGCAAATCTTGTTGACCAGGTCCGCCGCCAGGTCGTCCTGGGCCGGCTGCTCGTTCAGGCCGGGCAGTGCCAGGGCCAGGCCCTGCGCCAGCTTCAGCTTGAACTCGTGCCAGCCGTCGTAGCCCAGGGTGCGGCAAAAGCGCACCACGGTCGGTTCGGACACCTGCGCGGCGCGCGCCAGCGCAGTGATGTTCTGGTCGACGATCAGGTCCGGGTGGTCCAGCACCGCCAGCGCGACCTTGCGCTCCGATTTGGAGAGCGAGTCGAGCTGGGTGCGGATGGAATCGAGTAGCACGGCTTGGTCTTCCTTAGTCTTCAGGCAGKGGTGAAGCAG
Organism: Massilia sp. Root351; assembly: GCF_001425045.1. Lineage (GTDB taxonomy): Bacteria > Pseudomonadota > Gammaproteobacteria > Burkholderiales > Burkholderiaceae_D > Rugamonas. Next base: position 288,240 of record NZ_LMDJ01000032.1, read on the forward strand.
GGGTTTCGCGGTGCACTGCACCGCGCCTGCGGAACGGTCTGGCCCTGCAGGGCCAGACTCCTTGCGCTGCACTTTTTAGTCTTCAGGCAGGGGTGAAGCAGGGGTTTCGCGGTGCACTGCACCGCGCCTGCGGAACGGTCTGGCCCTGCAGGGCCAGACTCCTTGCCCAGACTCCTTGCGCTGCACTTTTTTAGTCTTCAGGCAGGGCTTCTTCGCGCCACTGCAGGCCGTCGCGTCCGATCAGTGCGCTGGCGGCGGCCGGTCCCCAGGTGCCGGACGCGTACGGCGTTGGCGCGCCCTCGTCCTGCTCCCAGTGGTTCAGGATAGGCTCCACCCACTCCCACGCCGCTTCCAGTTCGTCGCCGCGCATGAACAGCGTCAGCTGGCCACGCAGCACGTCGAGCAGCAAGCGCTCGTAGGCGTCCATGCGCGGCGACTTGAAGGTTTCGCGGAAGTCCAGTTCCAGCTCGGCAGGCTTGAGGCGCATACCTTCGCCCGGCGTCTTGGCCATCAGGTTCATGCGCAGGCCTTCGTCCGGCTGCAAGCGGATCACCAGGCAGTTGGGCTGGAAGCTGTTGGTCGGCTGGTTGAAGATGGAGTGCGGAATCTGCTTGAAGCGCACCACGATCTCGGCCAGCGAATCGGCCATGCGCTTGCCGGTGCGCAGGTAGAACGGCACGCCGGCCCAGCGCCAGGTGTCGATTTCAGCCTTCATGGCGACAAAGGTCTCGGTGCGCGATTTCTGCGGCGCGTCCGGCTCGTCGCGGTAGCCCGGCACGGCCTGGCCGTCCACGTGGCCGGCGCGGTACTGGCCGCGCACGATGTTCTGCGCCAGCGTGGCGGGGGTGAACTTCTTCAGCGAACGCAGCACCTGCAGCTTCTCGTCGCGCACGGCGTCGGGCGCGATCGAGGTCGGCGGCTCCATGGCCACGATGCACAGCAGCTGCAGCAGGTGGTTCTGCAGCATGTCGCGCAGCGCGCCCGAGGTGTCGTAGTAGCCGATGCGGTTGCCGACGCCCAGCTTCTCGGCAATGGTGATCTGCACGTCCGAAATCCATTCGCGGCGCCACAGCGGCTCGAACAGGATGTTGCCGAAGCGCAGGGCCAGCAGGTTCTGCACGGTTTCCTTGCCCAGGTAGTGGTCGATACGGTAGATCTGCGATTCCTCGAACACCTGGCCTACTTCGGCGTTGATCTGCTTGGCCGAGGCCAGGTCGCGGCCGAGCGGCTTTTCCAGCACCACGCGCGAGTTCTTGGTGACCAGGCCGTTGTCCTTCAGGTTGTCGCAGATCTGCGAGAAGATGGCCGGCGGCGTGGCCAGGTAGTACACGCGGGTGATGGCCGGGTCTTCGCGCAGCGAGTCCACCAGCGCGCCGTAAGTGCCGGCGTCGGTGGCGTTGAGCGACACGTAGACGATGCGCGCTGTGAAGCGGGCCCACGCTTCCGGCGTGACCTCGGGCGACTTGATCAGCGGCTTGGACGTGGTGTTGACCACATTGATGAACTCTTCCTGGCTGGACTCCTGGCGGCCGACGCAGATGATGCGCGCAGTCGGGGGCAGGTCGCCGCAGACGTCGCGGGAATACATCGCGGGCAGGAGTTTACGCATCGACAGGTCGCCGCTGCCGCCAAACAGAACCAGATCAAAATCGGTAAGAGCCATAATATGTGTGGGATCGCAAAAGTTGTGCTGCAGGTTGTGAAAATTTACTACACAAAAAACGATAAATCAAGAAAATTTACTACATTGCGGCGGGGAGTGGCTGCTGTTCGGCCTACCTTGCCTACCCGATGTAGGCTGGAGCCGGCATTCCTGGGACTTGCATGCGCACTTGCAGCACATGGCCGCTGAGCGGGTGCTGGGCCAGTTCTTCAGCGGGGCGCTTGCTGGCGCTGGTGATGTACAGTGTCTTCAGGTCGGCGCCGCCGAAGGCCACCATGGTCGGGCAGCGCACCGGCAGCGCAATCTCGCCCAGCAGCTGGCCCGAGGGCGACAGCTTGGCGATGCGGCCGCCTTCGAACATCGCCACCCAGTAATTGCCTTCGCTGTCGACCGCCGCGCCGTCCGGGCGGCCGCCGTAGTTGCTGGCCTTGTCGGCCGAGAACTGGTGCAGCACTTGCGGGTTGGATGGCGTGCCGCTGGCCAGGTCGTAGTCGTAGCGCGTGACGCGGTGCGCGGCGGTGTCGGCGTGGTACATGGCGCGGCCGTCCGGGCTGAAGGCCAGGCCGTTGGAGTTGGTCATGCCGCCCGACCAGGCGGTGCGCACCACGCCGCGTTCCAGCACGAACATCTCGGCGGCCTGCTTGTCGCGCGGCTCGTAGATGGTGCCGACCCAGAAGCGGCCGGCCGCGTCCACCTTGCCGTCGTTGAAGCGGGTGGTGGCGGTGTCGTACGGCGCCGGCGCGATGGCGGTCAAGCTGCCGTCGCCGGTGTTCAGGTGCATGAAGCCGGCGCGGGTGGATACGGCCAGGCCGCCGCCGCCGGCAATCGCCAGTGCCGAGGGCTCGCTGGCCATCGGCCACTTGCGGTGCTCCTCGGTGGCCGGCTTCAGGCTGTGGATGGCGAAGCCTTCGATGTCCACCCAGTACAGGGTCTGTTCGGCGTGATGCCACAGCGGGCTCTCGCCCACCAGCATGGCGCCGGCGTTGAATGCTTCCACGTGATAGCTCATGTCGCTGTCCTTAGCGCAGGTTCTGCGCGGCCTTGGCCAGCGCGATCAGGCCGTTGGTGGAGCTGTCGTGGCGCGCGGGCTGCGCTTCGCCCGTCAGCTCGGACTGGATGTTCTTGGCCAGCACCTTGCCCAGCTCCACGCCCCACTGGTCGAAGCTGTTCACGTCCCACAGCACGCCTTGCACAAAAGTCTTGTGCTCGTACAGCGCGATCAGCGCGCCCAGCGCGGCGGGGCTCAGCACGTCCACCAGGATGGTGTTGGACGGGCGGTTGCCGGGGAAGGTCTTGTGCGGCGCCAGCTGGTCGATCTGCTCGGGCGCCAGGCCTTGCGCTTTCAGTTCGGCGCGCACTTCATCCTCGGTCTTGCCGGTCATGAACGCTTCCGACTGCGCGAAGCAGTTGGCCAGCAGCGCGTCATGGTGGTCGGGCAGGTCGTGGGTCGGGCGCAGCGCAGCGATGAAGTCCATCGGCACGATGTCGGTGCCCTGGTGCAGCAGCTGGAAGTAGGCGTGCTGCGCGTTGGTGCCGCATTCGCCCCAGACCACCGGGCAGGTCGGCGTGTCCAGCGCGGCGCCGTTGCGCGTGACGCGCTTGCCGTTGCTTTCCATGTCGAGCTGCTGCAGGTAGGCCGGGAAGCGGTTCAGGTCCTGGTGGTAGGGGGCGATGGAAAGGGAAGCGCAACCCAGGAACTGGCGGTTCCAGAAGCCGATCATGGCCAGCAGCACCGGCAGGTTCTGCTCCAGCGGCGCGCTGCGGAAGTGCTCGTCCAACTCGTGCGCGCCGGCCAGGAAGTCGCTGAAGTAGCCGAAGCCCACCGCCAGCGCCACCGGCAGGCCGATGGCCGACCACACCGAGTAGCGGCCGCCGACCCAGTCCCAGAACGGGAACATGTTGTCGGGGTCGATGCCGAAGGCGGTGACTGCCTGCGTGTTGGTGGACACGGCCACGAAGTGCTTGGCCAGCGCGGCCTCGGTGCCGTGCCGCAGGAACCAGCTGCGCGCGGTCTGGGCGTTGAGCATGGTCTCGGCGGTGGTGAAGGTCTTGGAGGCGACGATAAACAGCGTGCTGTCCGGGTTCACCTGCGCCAGCGTGGCTTCCATGTCGTGGCCGTCCACGTTGGAAACGAAGTGCATCTTCAGGCGCGGGTGCGAGTAGGAGCGCAGCGCCAGGCAGGCCATTTTCGGGCCCAGGTCCGAGCCGCCGATGCCGATGTTGACGATGTCGGTGATGGCCTTGCCGTTGTGGCCCAGCCAGGAGCCGTTGCGCACCTTGTCGCTGAACACGCGGATGCGGTCCAGCACCGCGTGCACGTCGGCCGCCACGTCCTGGCCCGCCACATTCAATGCCTTGCCGCGCGGCATACGCAGCGCCGTATGCAGCACGGCGCGGCCTTCGGTAGTATTGATTTTTTCCCCGGCGAACATGGCGTCGCGGCGCTGCTCCACGCCGCGCGTGCGGGCCAGGTTGGCCAGCAGGGCGATGGTGTCGGCCGTCAGGCGGTTTTTCGAATAGTCCAGGTACAGGCCGGCGGCGTCCAGCGACATGCGTTCGAAGCGCTTGGGATCGGCGGCGAACAGTTGGCGCAGCGTCTTGTCCTGGATGTCGATGTGGTGGGCGGCGAGGGCCTGGTAGGCGGCGGTGGTGGTGAGGGCGGGCTGGCGCATAATGTGTCGGCTCTGGTTTGGGGGATATTGTCCATAATACAGGAAAAACAGGTAAATTCACTACAAATGTTCAATTGGACGGGCTACGGAGCGTATTCCACGGCCGGGAATCGGGGGCGCGGCAGACCTGTATTGATAAGAAAGGGCGTGCGTTCTGCCAATTTTGTAGTAAAATTTCATGCAATTACTTCATAAGGAACGATCATGGCGGTGCATCCTGTACTTGAAACCGTAACAGCACGGATAATCCAGCGCTCCCGGCCTTCGCGCGGCGCTTACCTGGCCCACCTGGAGGCGGCGCGCGTCAAAGGCCCGCAGCGCGGCGTGCTGGCGTGTACCAACCTGGCGCACGGATTCGCCGCTTTTCCACCCAACGACAAGCTGGCGCTGAAAGAGCTGAAGAAGCCCAGCGTGGCCATCGTTTCGGCCTACAACGACATGCTGTCGGCGCACCAGCCGTTCGAAGGCTTCCCGGCCATCATCAAGGATGCCGTGCGCAAGGTCGGCGCGGTGGCGCAGTTCGCCGGTGGCGTGCCCGCCATGTGCGACGGCGTGACCCAGGGCCAGCCCGGCATGGAACTGTCGCTGTTCTCGCGCGACGCCATCGCCATGTCGACCGGCATCGCCCTGTCGCATAATATGTTCGACTCCGCCGTCTACCTGGGCGTGTGCGACAAGATCGTGCCTGGCCTGCTGATCGGCGCGCTGCACTTCGGCCACCTGCCGGCGGTGTTCGTGCCGGCCGGTCCGATGACCACCGGCCTGTCCAACAAGGAAAAGGCCGCCATCCGCCAGCGCTACGCGCAAGGCAAGGCCACCCGCGACGAACTGCTGGAAGGCGAGTCCCAGTCCTACCACGGCGCCGGCACCTGTACCTTCTACGGCACCGCCAACAGCAACCAGATGCTGATGGAAGTAATGGGCCTGCACCTGCCTGGCGCCGCTTTCATCACGCCGAACACGCCGCTGCGCGACGCGCTCACCGCCGCCGCGGCCCAGCGCGCCGCGCAAATCACCGAGCAGGGCGAGTACCTGCCGGTGGGCCGCATCGTCGATGAGAAATGTATCGTCAACGCCGTGGTGGGCCTGCTGGCCACCGGCGGCTCCACCAACCACACGCTGCACCTGGTGGCCATCGCCAAGGCGGCCGGCATCGTGATCGACTGGAATGACTTCGACGAGTTGTCGGCCGTGGTGCCGCTGCTCACGCGCATCTACCCGAACGGCGACGCCGACGTGAACCACTTCCACGCCGCCGGCGGCACCGGCTTCGTGATCCGCGAACTGCTGGACGCGGGCCTGCTGCACGACGACGTGACCACCATCCTGGGCAAGGGCCTGCGCGCGCACTGCACCGAGCCTTTCCTGAACCAGAGCAACGACGGTGTGGTGTGGAAAGACGCCGTGGCCGAATCGGGCGACGAGAAGGTGCTGCGCAAGCACAGCAACCCGTTCTCGCCGGACGGCGGCATGGTGCTGGTGCAGGGCAACCTGGGCCGCGCCGTGATGAAGGTGTCGGCCGTGAAGGAGGAGCACCGCACGGTGGAAGCGCCGGCGCTGGTGTTCAATTCGCAGGAAGACTTCATGGCCGCCTACAAGGCCGGCAGCCTGGACCGCGACTTCGTGGCCGTGCTGCGCTTCCAGGGCCCGCGCGCCAACGGCATGCCGGAACTGCACGCGTTGACCCCGGCGCTGGCCAATTTGCAGGATGCCGGCCGCAAGGTGGCGCTGGTGACGGACGGCCGCATGTCGGGCGCGTCCGGCAAGGTGCCGGCGGCCATCCACGTGTCGCCCGAGATCCTGGCCGGCGGACCGCTCGGCCTGGTGCGCGACGGCGACATCATCCGCGTGGACGCCTTCACCGGCACGCTGGAAGCGCTGGTGCCGAGCGACGTGTGGCATGCGCGCTCGCTGGCCACGGCCGACTTGTCGCCGAACGGCGTGGGCATGGGCCGCGAGCTGTTCGCCATGTTCCGCAACAGCGTATGCGAAGCAGAGAAGGGTGCCACCACGTTCTCGCTGCCGTCGCCGATTCCGACTACTGTCTCCCTGCATGACGGCAACACGGTGGGCAACACCGTGCCCGGCTCCGATGAAGATTTCTCGATGAAGAAGGACTGACCATGACCCTGCTGGACATTATGCGCACCTCCGCCGTGATCCCCGTGATTGCGATCGACGATCCCGAGCACGCCGTGCCGCTGGCCAAGGCGCTGGTGGCGGGCGGCATCCGCGTGCTGGAAGTCACTTTGCGCACCACGCACGGCCTGGGCGCGATCAAGGCCATGTCGGCGGTGGAGGGCGCGATCGTCGGCGTCGGCACGCTGACGCAGCCGGAAGAATTTGCCGCCGCGCGCGACGCCGGCGCGGTGTTCGGCGTGTCGCCGGGCCTGACCCCGGCGCTGATCGCCGCCGCCAGGAGCAGCGGCCTGCCGCTGCTGCCGGGGGTGATGACGCCGTCCGAAGTGATGGCCGCGCGCGAGCAGGGCTTCCAGCAGCTGAAACTGTTCCCGGCCGTGCCGGCGGGCGGCGTGGGCATGCTCAACGCGCTGGCCGGTCCGCTGGGCGACATCACCTTTTGCCCGACCGGCGGCATCTCCATCGAGACCGCGCCGCAGTTCCTGAAACTGAAGAACGTGGCTTGCGTGGGCGGCTCCTGGCTGACCCCGAAAGAGCTGATGCAAGCCGGCGACTGGGCCGGCATCACCGCCCTGGCCACAGCCGCCAGCGCACTGCGCTAAGGCTGCCCGATGGCTCTGCCGGACCAGCTGGTCCGGGCAGGGCCATCGCCCCGCACGGCCTATCGCAGCCGCCAGCCCGGCCCGTTCTCATCTTGTGTGGTTTTCAACTGGGACATTTTGTCTCAATGTATGGAAATTGCTTTTGTGTAGTATGACGCAGAGCGTGCAGCAACCGCACATAGCCTGGAAATACGCAAAATGATGGATTGGATCCCTGTAGTCTTGGTTACCTTCAAGGTGCTCGTGCTCGGCACGGGCATGTTCTTCGCCATCAAGTGGCATTACGATCAAGGGGCGAAGGAGACGGAGAAGGCGATGGAGAGGCGCGCGGTGCTGCGCACCAGCGGCATGGTGGCCGCAGTCTTCCTGCTCTTGCTCCTGGGCCTGGGGTTTGTCACCCTGGTCTTTGGCAAAATGTTCGGTTTGGATTTGAGCATGCCATGATGGCATAGCGTTAGTGTCTTGCCAGATACCGGTGGTCGCTGGAATCGGCCAGCCCGGCGTGTGTCAACGGCCGAGTGCCTGTTGCTCGTGCGCGGCGACGCGGTTGCGGCCGGCGTGCTTGGCGGCGTACAGCGCGCGGTCGGCGGCGCCGATCAGGGCGGGGACGTCGAACGGCTGGGCCGGGCTGTGCGTGGCCAGGCCGACGCTGACCGTGACGTGCCGGCGCCCTTCGGCCGCGCAGCGGTGTTCGATGCCCAGCGCCAGGACACGCTGGCGCAATGCCTCGGCCATCATCATGGCCTGGTCGGGGTCTGTGTCCGGCAGGATGATGGCGAATTCCTCGCCCCCGTAGCGCGCCAGCAGGTCGGTTGAGCGGTGCAGCATGGCCGCCAGCGCGTTCGATACCTGGATCAGGCACTGGTCGCCTTGCTGGTGGCCGTAGTGGTCGTTATAGGCCTTGAAGCAGTCGATATCGATCATCAGCAGCGACAGGTTGGCGCCGTTGCGCTTGGCGCGCCGCTGTTCCTTGTCGATGGCGACGTCGAAATGGCGCCGGTTGGCCACTCCGGTCAGGCCATCCGAGAAGGTCTGCGAGCGCAGCACCATGGCCTGCTCGCGCAGCACTTTTTCGCGGTTGACGGCAATGCTGACGTCGGTGACCTGGATCAGGCAGTGGCGCTCGGCGCCGGCCACCGCCACCGGCGTGACCGCGATGGCCTGCTGCAGGCGCTCGCCGCGCTCGGCCGCGGCGCGGTCGGCGTGCAGCGGGAAGGGCGACTTGTTCAGTGTTTGCGACAGCAGCGACGGGAAGTTGCTGGCCAGCGCCTGCTGGATCGCCATGCCGATGCGCTGGCTGCGCATTTCCGGGAACAGCGCGTAGAACTCGCGGCACAGCACTTCGCTGGCGGGCATGGCGGAGTACTGCTCCATCCAGCGGTTCCACAGCACAATGCGGCCGGCACCGTCCAGGACAATCGCGCCGACGTGCACGGCGGCCAGCACGCTTTCCAGCAGGCTGAGACGGTTTGCTTCCACTGCCATCGTCAGCCTTGGCCCGTCACGCGACGCAGGTACAGGTTGATTTGCTGCTTCAGGTCGTGCAGCGCGGACACGTCGAGGATGAACGCGACGTAGCCGTGGATCTGGTGCATTTCAAGGATGAAGTCGATGTGCAGCATCATCACCACCGATGCGGCTGCCGTGCCGGAGGCGTTCAGGATGTCTTCGCTGGTGCCGACGTGGTACACCGGCAGCGAGCCTTGCAGCTCCTGCTCGAAGATGTTGGCCAGCGTGCCGATGCAGGAGTTCAGGATGATGTTGCCGATCTCGCTCATGGCCTCCTGTTCCATCTCGGTCAGCTCGGACAGCGGCACCAGCTCGCCGACCATCAGGCGCACGATTTCCAGGCTCTTGTCCTCGGGGAACATGAGGATGGCTTCGGTCTGGAAGGCGCCCGCATAGTGCTGGCTGACGCCGCAGATGCGCTCGCGCTGTTCGTCGCGGTGGCCCAGCAGGGCGGCCGCGTCGGCCCGGTTCAGGAAGCTGATCGAAGGCACCGACATCGTCACGGCTTCGTTGACGATGCCGCTCATGGCGGCGGCAGCCTGGCCGACGCCGATGTTGAAGATCTCCACCAGCGCGTCGTGTTCCAGTTCGGACAGGGAAAAGGGCATCTTCATGCCTCCAGCGGCGCGATCAGCTGGGCGATGCGGGCCTCGGTGATGGGCTTTTCCATGAAGCCGACGCCGATTTCGGCCGCGCGGTTGCGGGTAGCGCTTTGCACGTTCGCGGTCAGCAGCGAAATGTGGGCCAGTGGCAGCAGGGCGCGCAGCTGCTCGGCGGCGGCCAGGCCGCCCATGCCGGGCATATTGACGTCCATTAGCACCAGGGCAGGGGTGAAGCTGGCCACTTTCTGCAGCGCTTCTTCACCCGAGGCGGCTTCCTCGACGATCCAGTCGGCATGCATGCTGAGGATGTATTGGCGTGCCATCAGGCGCGAAACGCGGCTGTCGTCGACGATCAGTATCTGTTGGACGGACTCCATGAGCGATCCTGCGGGCTATTGTCTGGGATGCCATTTTCGCATACCGACCGGGGTTCTGCGAGTGTTGTCGGTGGCGATCCGCTAAAATAGCGGCAATCCGATCTTCCCTTCTTAATACTTTTACCATGACCCAAGACGAACTGAAACAAGCAGTAGCCCGCGCCGCCATCGCCTACGTGGAAGGCGACATCATCGGCGTCGGCACCGGCTCGACCGCCAATTTCTTCATTGATGAGCTGGCCAAGATCAAGCACCAGATCAAGGGTACCGTTGCGTCCTCCGAGGCGACCGCCGCGCGGCTGGCCGGCCACGGCATTCCCGTGCTGGACCTGAACGACGTGGCCGAGATCGCCGTCTACATCGATGGCGCCGACGAGATCACCGAGCAGGGCGCCATGATCAAGGGCGGCGGCGCGGCGCTCACGCGCGAGAAGATTGTCGCGTCGGTATCGAAGAAGTTCGTCTGCATCGCCGACGGTTCCAAGCTGGTGGACGTGATGGGCAAGTTCCCGCTGCCGGTGGAAGTGCTGCCGATGGCGCGCAACGCCGTGGCGCGCCAGCTGGCCGCGCTGGGCGGCCAGCCCAAGCTGCGTGTCAAGCCGGGCAGCGACGAGGCTTTCGTCACTGACAATGGCGGCAACATCCTGGACGTGGCCGGCCTGGCGATTACCGATCCGAAAGGGCTGGAAGCGCAGATCAACCAGATCGTCGGCGTGATTGCCGTCGGCCTGTTCGCCGCACGCGGCGCCGACGTCTGCCTGCTGGGCACGCCGGACGGCGTGCGCACGCTGGCCTACTAATTCTTCCCCCCCAGGACACTTATGAAACGCTTGCTGTTGCCGTTGCTGTTGCTGAACGTTGTGATGTTGAGTGCCTGTTCCTATCTGCCGTTCGGCAAGGACAAGGACCAGGAAGCGGAAGCGGCACGCCGCGCGGCAACGGTGCGCAAGCCGGTGGTGTCCGAACTGGCCAGCGACGGCAGCAAGCGCGTCATGGCGGACGGGGTGGAGATCGAGAAGGTGGCGTTCCGGGCCGGCATGTCGTCGGCCACGGTGGAACGCATGGCCCGCAAGGCTGGCTGCGACGGCAACGGCGGCCCCGGTGCGGGGCTGGTGTCCGAACCCGGACCGGTCGAGGTATACCGCATGGCCTGCGGCGACGGCAAGGCCTATCTTGCCAAGTGCGAACTGCGCCAGTGCAAGCCGTTGCAGCGATAAAGCAGCGATAAAGCAGCGATAAAAAAAGGCGCCATCGGCGCCTTTTTTTAGTCCGCCGGCGGCACGTAGCCGGCTGCGGCGTCGGCGCCGTCGCCGAAGAAGTGTTTCTCCATCTGCGTGGCCAGGTATTTGCGCGCGCGCTGGTCGGCCAGGTTCAGGCGGTTTTCGTTGACCAGCATGGTCTGGTGCTTGAGCCAGGCGGCCCACGCTTCTTTCGATACGGACAGGTAGATCTTCTTGCCCAGTTCACCCGGATACGGTGGGAAATCCAGGCCTTCGGCTTCCTTGTTCAGTTTGATGCAATGGACGGTGCGGGCCATCTTTGGTGCTCCTAAATGCGGTGGTGAAAGCGTGATTATAAGGTTTTAACCAGAACCTGGGATTTGCGCTGCCAGTTATACATGCGCTGGCGGTCCTTCGGCAGGGCGTCCACGGTGGCCGGCACGAAGCCGCGCTTGATGAACCAGTGCGCGGTGCGGGTGGTCAGCACGAACAGCTTGCTCAGGCCCAGCGCGCGGGCGCGGTTCTCCATGTGCTTGAGGATGCGTTCGCCGTCGCCCTGGGCTTGCACGTCGGGGTTGACGGTCAGGCATGCCATTTCGGCCATTTTTTGTTCCGGGAACGGATACAGCGCGGCGCAGCCGAAGATCACGCCGTCGTGTTCGATCACCGAGAACAGGTCGATTTCGCGTTCGATCAGCTCGCGGCCGCGCTTGACCAGCGTGCCGTCCGCTTCCAGCGGTTCGATCAGCTTGATGATGCCGCCCACGTCTTCAATCGTGGCCTGGCGCAGCGATTCGAGGTTCTCGTGCGAGATCATGGTGCCCACGCCATCGTGGGTGAACAGTTCCAGCAGCGCCGAGCCGTCCATGGCGAACGGCACGATGTGGGAGCGGTCCACGCCGTTGTTGCAGGCCTTGACGCAGTGCTTCAAGTAGAATGCGGTGGCGTCGGGCAGGAAACCGGCTTGCAGCACGGCTTCGGCCTGGTGCGAGGACAGTTCGCGGATCTCGGTGCCGCCGGCGTCCGTCATCATGTCGGTTTCGGTGATGAAGATCAGCTTGTCGGCGTGCAGGGCGATGGCGGCGCTGCAGGCCACGTCTTCCATGGTCAGGTTGAAGGTTTCGCCGGTGGGCGAGAAGCCCAGCGGCGACAGCAGCACCAGGCCGTCCGAACCGAGGATGGAGTGGATGGTTTCGGCGTCCACCTTCCGCGTGATGCCGGTCAGCTCCAGGTCCACGCCGTCGATCACGCCGAGCGGGCGGGCGGTGATGAAGTTGCCGGAGATGATGCGGATGGCCGCGTTGGACATCGGCGTGTTCGGCAAACCCTGGCTGAACGCGGCCTCGATGTCCAGGCGCAGCTCGCCGGCCGCTTCCTTGGCGCATTCCATGGCGGCGGTGTCGGTAATCCGCACACCGTTGTGGAAACGGCCTTCCACGTTGCGCAGCGCGAGCTGCTCGGCCACTTGCGGGCGCGAGCCGTAGACCACGGTCACGTTGATGTCGAGTGCCTGCAGCAGCGACAAATCATGGGCCAGCACCGGCAGGGCGCCAGCCGATACGAGTTCGCCGGGGAAGGCGACCACGAAGGTCTTGCCGCGGAAAGCGTGGACGTAGGGCGCGACTGAGCGCAGCCATTGGACGAATTGGGTAGGATTTTCCATTTGCCGCATTATAATTCGGTGCGCGGTTTTCGCGCCAAATACTAGTAAAAAACATGTCAGAAGCCAGCAAGAAGCCACCAGTTTCCACCCCGCAGCAGCCATCCAACGCTCCCGCCACCGTCGCCGCCGCCCCGCAGGGCGCTGCGCCCGCTGTGACGCGCGCACCACAAGGGCGCCAGGACGGCCAGAGCGGCCGGGATGGGCAGCGCCGCGATCAGCGCGGCCAGCGTGGGCCGGACGGCCGCGCTGCGCGCGCTCCCGGCGCGGAGTCCGGCGCCGGCACGCCCGGCCAGCCGCGCACCGGGCAGGCCGGCCAGGGCCGCGCACCGCGTGCGGACGGCGATGCGCGCCAGTCCCGTGGCGCCGGCGAACCGCGTCCGCCGCGTGTGGCCGCTGAGCCGCGCCAGCCTCGCGGCGCCGGCGAGCCGCGCCCGGAAGGCGCCGCGCGTCCGTTGCGCGCCGAGGGGGAACGCGCTGGCCGCGGCCCGCGCCTGACGCCGGAGGAAGCGGCCGCGCGCGCGGCCGAGGCGGCGTTCCGCAATCCGATCCCGCCGATCACCTTCCCTGAAGACCTGCCGGTTTCCGGCCGCCGCGCCGAGATCGCCGAGGCGCTGATGAAGAACCAGGTCATCATCGTGTCCGGCGAAACCGGCTCGGGCAAGACCACCCAGCTGCCGAAGATCTGCCTGGAGCTCGGGCGCGGCCGCAACGGCATCATCGGCCACACGCAGCCGCGCCGTATCGCCGCTTCGTCCACCGCCAAGCGCATCGCGCAGGAACTGGGCACGCCGCTGGGCGAGAATGTCGGCTTCAAGGTGCGCTTCGCCGACACCCTGATGCGCGGCGCCTCCGTCAAGCTGATGACGGACGGTATCCTGCTGGCCGAAACCCAGACCGACCCGCTGCTCAAGGGCTACGACACGATCATCATCGACGAAGCCCACGAACGCAGCCTGAACATCGACTTCCTGCTCGGCTACCTGAAGCAGCTGCTGCCGCGCCGCCCGGACCTGAAGATCATCATCACATCGGCAACCATCGACGCCGACCGCTTCTCGCGCCACTTCGGCACGCTTGAAAAGCCGGCGCCGGTGATCGAGGTGTCGGGCCGCCTGTACGCGGTGGAAGTGCGCTATCGCCCGGTGGAGCGCGACCAGGTGGCCATGGGCGGCCCGAACGCCGCCAATCCTTCCCCGCAGCAGGGCAAGGCTGCCGCCGCGCGCGAAAAGCGCGACCTGATGGACGCGGTGATCGACGGCGTGGACGAAGTGTGCCGCATCGGCTCGGGCGACGTGCTGGTGTTCCTGCCCGGCGAACGCGAGATCCGCGACGCGGCCGAGGCGCTGCGCAAGCACCATCCGCCGCACGTGGAGATCCTGCCGCTGTTCGCCCGCCTTTCGGTGGAGGAGCAGGAGCGGGTGTTCCGCACCTCCAACGCGCGCCGCATCGTGCTGGCCACCAACGTGGCCGAGACGTCGCTGACCGTGCCCGGTATCCGCTACGTGGTGGACGCCGGCCTGGCGCGCGTGAAGCGCTACAGCTACCGCAATAAGGTCGAGCAGCTGCAGGTGGAGCCGATTGCGCAATCGGCCGCCAACCAGCGTGCCGGCCGCTGCGGCCGCGTGGCCGACGGCGTCTGCATCCGCCTGTACGACGAGCAGGACTATCTGCAGCGCCCGAAGTTTACCGATCCCGAGATCCTGCGTTCCTCGCTGGCCGCCGTCATCCTGCGCATGAAGTCGCTGCACCTGGCGGACGTGGAAACCTTCCCCTTTATCGAGCCGCCGCTGGCGCGCGCGATTGCGGACGGCTACCAGCTGCTGCAGGAACTGGGCGCGGTCGACGAGTACAACCAGCTCACGCCCCTGGGCCGCAAGCTGGCCAAGCTGCCGCTGGACCCGCGCGTGGGCCGCATGATCCTGGCTGCGCACGACAACGCCTCGCTGACGGAAGTGCTGATCGTGGCGGCCGCGCTGTCGGTGCAGGACCCGCGCGACCGCCCGGTGGAGCACCAGCAGGCGGCCGATGAGGCGCACAAGAAGTTCGCCGACGAGAAGTCCGAGTTCCTCAGCTACATCAAGATCTGGCGCTGGTTCGAAAACGCGATTGAACACAAGAAGACCAACCGCCAGCTGCAGGAAAACTGCCGCAGCAACTTCCTGTCGCAAGTGCGCCTGCGCGAATGGCGCGACGTGCACTCGCAGCTGCTCACCATCGTCAAGGAGCAGGGCTGGCGCATGAACGAGGCCCCGGCCACCTACGAGAACCTGCACCTGGCGCTGCTGACCGGCTTGCTGGGCAACGTGGGCTTCAAGGGCGAGGACGAACCGGGCGCCGGCTTCCTCGGCGCGCGCGGCATCAAGTTCCATATCTGGCCGGGCTCTAACCTGCTGAAGAAGCCGGGCAAGTGGATCATGGCCGCCGAGCTGGTGGAAACCACGCGCCTGTACGCGCGCTGCGTGGCCAAGATCGAGCCGGAATGGCTGGAGAAGGTGGGCGGGCACCTGCTGAAGAAATCGTGGGGCGAGCCGCGCTGGGAAAAACGCAGCGCGCAAGTGACGGCGTCCGAGCGTGCCACCTTGTACGGCCTGGTGGTGTACAGCCAGCGCCGCATCAACTACGGCGCCTTCAATCCGCAGGAAGCGCGCGAGATCTTCATCCGCGACGCGCTGGTGGGCGGCGACTACGACACCCGCGCGCCGTTCTTCGCGCACAACCACAAGCTGATCAAGGAGATCGAGAACCTGGAGCACAAGTCGCGCCGCCTGGACGTGCTGGTGGACGACGAACTGATCGCCGCCTTCTACGACAAGCTGGTCCCGGCCGACGTGGTGAACGGCGCCGGTTTCGAGAAGTGGCACAAGGAGGCGACTGCCGCCGAACCGACGCTGCTGTACCTGAACCGCGACGAGCTGATGCGCCACGAGGCGGCCGGCGTGACCACCGACCTGTTCCCGAAAACGATGATGGCGGCCGGCCTGGAAATGGCGCTGACCTACCACTTCGAGCCGGGCAGCGTGCGCGACGGCGTGACCCTGGCGGTGCCGCTGTATGCGCTGAACCAGCTCTCGCGCGAGCGCTGCGAGTGGCTGGTGCCGGGCATGCTGAAGGAGAAGGTGCACCTGTTGCTGAAGTCCCTGCCGCAAAAGCTGCGCCGCCATTGCGTGCCGCTGCCGGAGTACGCGGCCAGGTTCTGCGAGCGCGTGCATGCCGCGCTGGCTTTCGGACACGGCGACCTGATCGACGCCATCATTGCCGATATCCGCAAGGAGATCACCATCGGCGTGCTGACCACGGACTTCAAGCCGGAAACGCTGCCTGCGCACCATTTCATGAACTTCAAGGTGATCGACGAGCACGGCCGCCAGCTGGACATGGGCCGCAACCTGGCCACCCTGCAGGCCGAGTACGGCATGCAGGCGCGCCAGAGTTTCCAGAAGATGGCCGAGGCCACCGCGCCGGCCGGCACCCAGCTGCGCGCCGGCACGGTTGGCGCCGGCGCCGCCGCGGCCGGCGCGGGCAAGCTCGCGCACGGCGGCATCGCTGCGGACGCGGCGCGCGGCGCGGCGCCGGACACTGCCGGCGGCGGCAGGGGCGGCAAGTCTGGCGCCCAGCCGGCCGCCGCCGCGCGCGCCGCCGCAAGTGCGCCGGCCGCGCAATCGGCCACCACCGGCATCAGCGCCTGGACCTTCGGCGAGCTGCCTGAGCTGCTGGAAATCGTGCAGGGCAAGCTGACCCTGATCGGCTTCCCGGCGCTGGTGGACAAGGGCACGCACTGCGACCTGGAAGTGTTCGACGACCCCACCGTGGCGGCGCGCACGCACCGGGTCGGCCTGCGCCGCCTGTTTGCGCTGCAGATGAAGGACCAGATCAAGTTCGTGGAAAAGAGCATTCCCAACCTGCAGCAGATGGGCATGCAGTTCATGTCCATGGGCACGCAGGAGGAACTGCGCGACCAGATCATCAACAAGGCGCTCGACATCGCCTGCCTGCAGGACCCGCTGCCGACCGACGCCGCCACCTTTACCAAGCGCAAGGACGAAGGCAAGTCGCGCCTGGTGTTGCTGGTGAACGAGGTGGCGCGCCTGCTGTCGCAGGTGCTGACCGAGTTCCACGGCCTGCCGAAACGCCTGCAAGGCATCAACGCGCAGGTGGCGGCCGACATGCAGGCACAACTGCAGGGCCTGGTGCACAAGCGCTTCCTGCTCGAGAGCGATTATGCGCAGCTGGCGCATTTCCCGCGCTATCTGAAGGCGATGAATGTGCGCCTGGAGAAGCTGCGCGCCGATCCCGCGCGCGACGCCAAGCTGATGGCCGAGTGGCAGACCGCCGCCGCGCCGTACCAGCGCCTGATGCGCGACAAGGCCGCCGGCCGCAACACCGATCCCAAGCTGGTGGAGTTCCGCTGGATGCTGGAGGAATTGCGCGTGTCGCTGTTCGCGCAGGAACTGCGCACGCCGATGCCGGTGTCGGCCAAGCGCTTGCAGAAGGTATGGGAATCCATGCAGCGCTAGGCGCCGGCATGGGTAAAGGGTGCGCGGCAGGGCGGCCAACGCAGTCCCACCTGCCGGCCACCCTGTCTTGTCCGCGCATGGCGGTTACTGCTGCATTCGGTGAGGAAGTTTAATCTGCGATCCCGTGCGCTGGCGCACCGATGGAGACCGCTCGCTCCGCTATATTGCACTGCAACATAGTGAATCAGGAGTGTCGCATGGCCAAGCCCATCTTTGGCGCACGATTGCTGCGCAGCATTACCCGCGCGGGGAAGTCGCAGCAGAAATTAATGACCCAGCTGTTCGGCGTGCCCGCCGTGAAGGCCAAGCCGAAAGCCAAGGCGGCGAAGGTGGTGAAGGTGGCCAAGGTGGCCAAGGTGGCGGCGTTGGCCAAGCCCGCCGTCCCGGCGCGGCGCGGCGCCGCACCGTCCCGGCCCGCCGCGGCGCCCCGTGCCGCCCTGTCGGCGCCGGACGGCATGCCGATCCGCCAGCACGCGCGGCCGGACGTGTCCGTGCTGCCCGGCCGCTGGCTAGCATCGCACTATGCGGCAATGCCGCAACCCGGCCAGGTGCCGGCCCAGCCGATGAGTTACTGGCTGTATCTGCCGCACCAGGTTCCCCAGGCTGCCGTGCGCCATGGCTTGCCGCTGATCGTCATGCTGCACGGCTGCCACCAGACTGCGACCCAGTTCGCCCAGGGTACGCGCATGAACCGGCTGGCCGAGCAGAAAGGCTATGCCGTGCTGTATCCGCAGCAGGCGGCCAGCACGCAGGCGCACCGCTGCTGGCGCTGGTATGACAAGTCTACGCAGGAAGGCGGCGGCGACACCGCGCTGATCGCCGCCGTGATCGGCAAGGTCTGCAGCGACTACCCCATCGACCGCAAGCGCATCTACGTGTGCGGCATTTCCGCCGGGGCTGGCATGGCCAACATCCTGGCGCTGAACCATCCGGAATTGATCGCCGCAGTCGGGCTGCATTCGGGGCCGGCCTACGGCGGCGGGCACAGTACCGTCGGCGCCTTGAGCGTGATGCAGCACGGCGCCGGCCTGCAGGCCTCCGCCGCGATCCGGCAGGTGCTGCTGCGGCGGCCCGGCTTCCCGCTCATGCCCACCATCCTGATCCAGGGCGAGGGCGACAAGATCGTGCGTCCCGTCAACCAGGCGCAGCTGGTGCAGCAAAGCCTGCTGCTGAACCGGCTGCCGGCGGGGACCGAGGTGACAGTGGTGGAGCGCGCGCGGCGCGGCCACACGCGCAACGCGCACGAGATACGCGACTACAGCGCGAAGGGGAGGGTGCTGCTGCGCGTGGCGCGCATCGCCGACCTGGAGCACGCCTGGAGCGGCGGCGATCCGGCGCTGTCCTTCAACGCCAAGGCTGGCCCGGACGCCAGCAAGATGATGCTGGACTTCTTCGCCAAGCACCGGCGCGTGGTCTCATGAGCGCGCCGGCCCGGCTTATTCCGCCGCCGGCTCGCTGCCGCCGCCGTTGCCATCGTCCTTGAGCTTCACGCCCCGGCGCGCCAGGCCCTCGCGCAGCAGGAATTCGATTTCCGCATTCACGCTGCGCAGGTCGCGCGCCGCCAGGCGCTGGATTTCGTCCCACAGCGCCGGATCGATCCGCAAGGGGTAGGCTTTTTTACCTGGGCTTGCCATGCTGTTCT
Source organism: Massilia sp. Root351 (assembly GCF_001425045.1). Lineage (GTDB taxonomy): Bacteria > Pseudomonadota > Gammaproteobacteria > Burkholderiales > Burkholderiaceae_D > Rugamonas. Next base: position 306,843 of record NZ_LMDJ01000032.1, read on the forward strand.
GCCGCTAGTTGTACAGGGTGCCCGTGTTGATGATGGGCTGGGTTTCCTTGTCCGAGCACAGCACCACCAGCAGGTTGCTCACCATGGCTGCCTTGCGCTCGGCATCGAGCTCCACGATATCGCGTTCGGCCAGGCCCTTCAGCGCGGCCTCCACCATGCTCACGGCGCCGTGCACGATCTTGGCGCGGGCGCTGATGATGGCTTCGGCCTGCTGGCGGCGCAGCATCACCTGCGCGATTTCGGCGGCATAGGCCAGGTGCGTCAGCTTGGCGTCCAGTACCTCGACGCCGGCCGCGTCGAAGCGCGCCTGCAGCTCCACCTTCAGCGCTTCGGCCACCACGTCCATGCCGGCGCGCAGCGTGGTCTCGCCGTTCGGCAAGTCCTCGCCCTCGTCGTAGGCGTACTGCGAAGCCAGGTGGCGCAAGGCCGCTTCGGCCTGGATCGACACATAGCGCTCGAAATCATCCACCTCGAACACCGCCTGGGCCGTATCGCGCACGCGCCAGACGATGGCGGCGCTGATCTCGACCGGGTTGCCGCGCTTGTCGTTGACCTTCAGCGTGGGCGCGTTGAAATTGCGGGCGCGCACCGACAGCTTGCGCTTGATGTACAGCGGGAATGCCCAGCGCAGGCCTTCGCTGCGGTCGGTGCCGATGTACTTGCCGAACAGCGTGAGGATGGCGCTTTCATTCGGCTGCAGCATGTACAGCCCGGCAAAGCTCACCAGGCCAAGCAGGGCGGCGATGATGCACAGGACCGGGTGCAGGCCGCCCCGCACGCCGAGCCCGGCCAGTGCGATCAGCGCCAGGGCGGCCACCGCCGCCGTATAGCCGCTGACCGAGGAAAACGCCGTTTCGCGGCGAATATGTGCTGCATTCATGCTGGACTCCCTGTTGGTTGTGACATCAAAGTGATATCACTTTAGGATCACTTCGAGTTGGAGTCAAGAAATTTATCAAATAAGCATCCAGATTGTTTCGAATGCCGGCTTGCGCGGGCCGGGATATGACGCAGGGCAGGAGGTTCGGAAGCAATCATGGCACCCAATGTCTATTGCGTACGGCGGCTACGCTGTAGCAAGCGCTGCTGGAATTTAACAAGGTGGCGGACGCCGATAGTGTGCTGTTCGATGCGAGGCAGTTGGCCGCCAAGCTGCAGGAGGTGTTTGATGCCGCGGCTTGAACTTATGGCGGCTCTTCATCCACTGCCATCACATTGAGAATGGCTTGGTGCGCCACTTTATCCGTGCAAAAGGTGACAGTGTTCGCACGGTCGGCAAATGGCCAGGTCCTGCTGCGATGTTATTCGGGGGCTATGCGCACGCACTGCATTTCCTTGGCGCCGTAACCCCAGCGGATGGTGGCGTTGCCCTGGTGTTCCCATAGCATCTCGTTGCGGCCTTCGTATCTGGCGCCGGAGGCGGCGGGCTGCTGGAACATGACGGAAACGGCGCCGCCGCGTTCGGCGATCAGCGTTGCCGGCTCGGTTCGGTAGTAGGTGGCGCGCACTGCGTCGGCGGGCATGCCGTCGCAGACGTAGCTGACCGGGCCGTTGCCGGGCGCCAGGCGGTAGCGCGCCTGCAGCTCGGCGTTGCGGCGCCGGTAGGACTGTTCGGCGCAGGCGCGCGCGTCGGCCTCTTTGCGGCATTCTTCCAGCCCCTTGATCCAGCCGCGCTGTTCCGCCTGGAGCAGCGGCGGGCGTTCGCCGGCGGCAGCCTTCAGCGCGGCGCCGTAGGTCTGGCCCAGCGCGCGGTCCAGCTTGGCCAGCGCGGGGTCGCGGCAGACCCTGCCGGCGATGGTGCCGGGTTGCGCTTTGCTGCAGTCGAAGGAGGTCTGCGCTGCCGCCTGCAAGCAAGCGAGCAGGCTCGCCGCCAGCAGGCTTGCTTGCAGGCGCCAGGCGCTGCGTCGACGATGCGGATCCATATTCGGCTCCTAGAGGAAGAACGCGGCGGCGGCCACGGCGGTGGGCGGCAGGGCGCCCAGCAGCAGGCCGACGGCGCCGATCGATTCGTCCTGGAAGCCGCGCCGCAGCAGCGACACCCCGGCCGGGTTGGGCGCGTTGGCGATCACCGTCAGGCCGCCGCCTGCGACGGCGCCCGCCACCAGCATGTATTGCGCTTGCGGCGACATGCCGTCGATCAGCGAACCGAGGTAGGTCAGTGCGGCGTTGTCGGTGATGGCGGTCAGGCCCAGCGCGCCGAAGAACAGCGCCACCGGCGCCAGGCTGGAGACGATGGGCTGCAGCCACCATTGCTGCATGCCGCCCAGCACCACCAGCCCGGCCAGGAAGAAGCCCACCAGCAAGCCTTCCTTCAGGATCAGCGGCTGCTGGTAGCGCTGGTAGGCTTGCGTGAAGCCGAGGAACAGCAGGAACAGGCCGAGGAACATCACCGGATGGTGGGCCAGCAGCACCACGCCCGCCAAAAAGCCCAGGTGGATCAGCGACACCAGCAGCGGCACCTGCGCCGCGCCGCCGCTCTCGGCAGACGCGCCGGCCGGGCGCAGGTGGCGCTTGAGCACGAAGCAGACGGCGGTGGCGTTGACCAGCACCGCCAGCGTGGCTTTCCAGCCGAACTGGGCGGCCATGAAGGCGCTGTCCCAGCCCCAGGTGGCGGCCACCATCAGCACCGGCGGCGCGGCGTAGGAGGTGAGGGTGCCGCCGATCGATACGTTGACGAACAGCACGCCCAGCGCCGCGTACTTGAGCCGCTCGGGCATGCCGTCGCGAAACACCAGCGGCGCCAGGGTCAGCGCGGCCAGGGTCATGGCGGCCGGCTCGGTGATCAGGGACCCGGCCAGCGGCACCAGCGCCAGGCCCAGCCAGGCCAGCGCCAGTTCATTGCGCATCGGCGCCAGCCGCGCCAGCGCCTGCAGGGCGCGCTGCACCGCGTTCAGCACCGGCCAGGACGCGGCCACCACCATCACCACGAACACGAACAGGGGCTCGGTGTACTGGCGCGATTCGGCATAGGCGATGGCGTTCTCGCCGCCGGCCACGATGGCGATCGCCACGATCAGGATGGTGGCCCAGAAACCGAACACCACCTCCACTTCACCCAGCAGGTGCAGCAGGCCGGCGTGGCGCGGGTAGCGGTGGGCCAGGATTTCAATGGATTTGGCGGCGAAGGTGTGGACCAGCGCCAGTCCGAACAGGATGGCGCCGATAAGCTGGATGGTGGTCATTGATGTCCATGGAGAATGGTTTTAATGCTCATCTTACAGCATGCGCAAGCTTTCCCGGAGGCACAGACCGCAAGTAGTCCTTGCCAAAACCGGGAGTAAATAGTACTGTGTATTTGTACAGTATTTACTTGATTCCCCCATGTCTAGCAACGCCACTATTGCCACCCCTGAAAGCCTGCACCCGTCGCTGTGGCTGGCCTCGCAGCTGGCGCATGCGGCCACGCGCTGCGTGGACACCGGTTACGCGGCGCTGTCGGCCCAGTTGCCGGGCGGCGGCTGGCCGCTGGGCACGCTGACCGAGCTGATGCTGCAGCAGCAGGGCATCGGCGAAATCCGTTTGCTGCGACCGGCACTGGTGGCGGCCTCAAAGCGCCCGGTGGTGCTGCTGGCGCCGCCGCAGATCCCGCAGGGGCTGGCGCTGGCCGCGCTGGGCCTGCCCCCGGGGCAAATGGTGTGGATACGCAGCACGGGAAAAAGCGGGGACGCGCTGTGGGCTGCTGAACAGGTACTGCGCAGCGGCTGCTGCGGCGCGTTGCTGCTGTGGCAGACGCAGATGCGCAGCGAAAACCTGCGCCGCCTGCACCTGGCGGCGCAAAGCGGGGACACGCTGTTTTGCCTGATGCGCCCGCTGGCCGCCGCGCAGGACGCCTCGCCCGCGCCGCTGCGCCTGGCGCTGCGCTCGGCGCCGGGCGGCATCAACATCGAATTCGTAAAACGCCGGGGGCCGCAGCGCGACGCGCCGCTGTTCCTGCCCTTGCCACCTTCTTTGCTACAGCGTCATGCGTCTCTGGATCGGCCTCTACCTGCCACGGCTCCCGCTCGAAGTATTCTGCCCCAGCTGGTCGGAGGATAACTGCAGCGTGGTGCTGGAGCAGGACGGCGTGCTGGCGCTGTCGCCGCTGGCGCATGCCGCCGGCGTGCGGATGGGCATGCGGCGCGGCGGCGTGCTGCTGATGGCGCCCGATGCCCAGCTGCACGAGCGCGCGCCGCTGCGCGAGCAGGAGGCCGCGCACGCGGTGGCCATGGCGCTGCTGCGCTATACGCCGCTGGTGGCCGAGGCCGAGGAAGCCACGCTGCTGATCGACATCGGCGCCAGCCTGCGCCTGTTCGGCGGTGTCCGCAAGCTGTGCGCGCTGGTGCGCGGCAGCATGCGGGCGCTGGGCTTTAGCGCCGTCTTGAGCTGCGCGCCCACCGCGCGTGGCGCCTGGTTGCTGGCGCGCAGCGGCGGCGGGCGCTGTTTAAAAATCGACAGCATGGCGCGGCGCCTGGCGCCGCTGCCCAGCAGCCTGCCGCCGCCGGCGCGGCCCTTCCTCAACTGGTTCGAGGGGATGGGCTGTTTGACGCTGGCGGACTTGCGGCGGCTGCCGCGCCCCGGCCTGCAGCGCCGCTGCGGCCGCGCGCTGCTGGACATGCTGGACGAGGCGCACGGCGAGGCGCCCGAGCTGCACCAGTGGGTGGAGGCGGCGCCCACCTTCAGCGCCAGGCTGGAGCTGTTCGACCGCATCGAGCATGCGGACGCGCTGCTGCACGGCGCCCAGCGCCTGCTGCAGCAGATGGTGGGCTGGCTGTGTGCGCGCCAGTTCGCGGTGGAGCGCGTGAAGCTGTTGCTCGAGCATGAGCGGGGCAAGGTGGCGCGCCCGCCGACGGCCATCGAGATCGCGCTGGCCGAACCGGTGTGGCGCGACGAGCACCTGCTGCGCCTGCTCAAGGAGCGCCTGGCCAAGACCGACCTGGCGGCGCCGGTGATCGGCCTGTGCCTGGAGGCGGCGCAGGTGCGGCCCATGCTGCCGCCGACCGACTCGCTGTTCCCCGAGCCGGGCGGCAGCAAGGAAGACCGCGAGCGCCTGTTCGAGCTGCTGGTGGCGCGGCTGGGGGCGGACAATGTGCTGAAAGCGTCGCCCCAGGCGGATTACCGCCCCGAACTGGCCAACGCCTGGGTGCCGGTGCACGACAAGCTGCGTCCGGCCGACGTGAGCGCGCGCATGCCGCCGCAAAGCCTGCCGCGCCCGGCCTGGCTGCTGCCCAAGCCGGTTGCGCTGCTGATGCGCGACCACCGGCCGTTCTACATGTCGCCGCTGCGCATGGTGTCGAACGCCGAGCGCATCGAGGCCGGCTGGTGGAGCGAGGGGCAAACGCGCGACTACTTCATTGCCGAGGGCGGCGACCACGCGCACTATTGGGTATTCCGGGAACGGCTGGGGGCCCAGGAGGGCGAAGCCGAACCGCGCTGGTATCTGCACGGCTTGTTCGGCTAGACTGCGGGTACGGCTCTTTTTACGGAACACATCATGCGTGCAGAACGACACGAATTCACCGGCGCCAGCGGCCACCAGCTGGCGGCGCGCCTGGACGCGCCGGACGGCGCCATCAAGGCCTATGCGCTGTTCGCCCACTGCTTTACCTGCGGCAAGGACGTGATCGCCGCCAGCCGCATCGCGCAGGCACTCACCGGGCACGGCATCGCCGTGCTGCGTTTCGATTTCACCGGCCTGGGCGGCAGCGAGGGCGAGTTCGAGAACACCAATTTCTCGTCCAACGTGGCTGACCTGGTGGAGGCGGCTGATTTTCTGCGCGAGAAGTTTTCCGCCCCGCACATCCTGATAGGCCATAGCCTGGGCGGCGCGGCGGTGCTGGCCGCTGCCGCCAGCGTGCCCGAAGCCAGGGCGGTGGTGACCATCGCCGCGCCGGGCGAGCCGTCCTACGTGACCAGCATGTTCAGTGCCCACCTGGAGCAGATCGCCGCCGACGGCGAGGCCCAGGTGCAGCTGGCGGGGCGGCCGTTCCGCATCAAGCAGCAGTTCGTGGAGGACGTGGGCGGGCACAGCCTGCGCGAGCATATCGCCGGGCTGCGCAAGGCTTTGCTGGTGATGCACGCGCCGGGCGACGATACGGTGGCAGTGCGCAATGCGATGGACATTTTCATGGCGGCGCGCCACCCGAAAAGTTTCGTTTCGCTGGATGACGCCGACCACCTGCTGACGCGGCGCGAGGACGCCGCGTACGTGGCCGACCTGATCGCGGCCTGGAGCAGCCGCTATCTGTAGACGGTGATTATGCGTTGATTACTCGTCGAATTCCGACGACAGGTCCTTGAATCCCTTGCGCACGGCGAAAGGCAGGAACTCGTCCGGCGTGTCGAGCACGATCAGTTTCTTTTCCTGGACCACCGGGTCGCCCGGGGCCAGGTCCGGTCCCGTGTAGCCCAGGCTGCGCAGGCGGGCGCTGATCTCGGCGATCAGTTTCTTGTCCTTGTGCAGGCCGTCGGACGCGGGGGCGGCCAGGTCCACGTACAGGTCGACGACGCTATAGCCTTCGTCGAACATGCGGATGGCTTTGATGTCGATGGCGCGGCCGGCGCCGTCGGTGGCCTTGAACGGGCCGCTGAGCTGGATGTCGGTGTCTTGGTTCATGCCCGCAGCATACACCAAATCGATCAGATCGTCGCAGCGGCTACGTCGCCACGCGGTCGCGGCCCAGGTGCTTGGCGCGGTACAGCGCCTGGTCCGCCAGCAGGTACAGTTCGTCCCGCCCCAGTTCCGCGTCGGCCGCCAGGAAAGCGGCGCCGATCGATAGCGTGACCTTGCCGCCGGGCGGGTTGGCGCTGTGCGGAATGGCGTGCGCGGCCATTGCGGCGCGGATTTCGTCGGCCAGCGCCAGGCTTTCCTCGGTGCCGCTGCTGGTGTACAGGCAGGCGAACTCGTCGCCGCCGATGCGGAAGCTCAGGTCGCCGGCGCGGTGCAGCGCCGCGCGCATGCTGTGGGCCACGGCCATCAGCACGCTGTCGCCTTCCGGGTGGCCGTAGTGGTCGTTGTATTGCTTGAAGCGGTCCACATCCAGCAGCAGCAAGGTCAGCAGGCGGCGGTCGCGGCGGGCGCGTTTCTGCTCCTCGCAAAAGCGCATGTTGAAGTAGCGCCGGTTCTTCAGGCCGGTCAGCTCGTCGGTCACGCTGCTGTCCTCGGCGGCGCGGGTTTGCGTGATGTCGGTGGACACGGCGCAGGTGGCGTTGACCTGGCCATGCTCGTCGTACAGCGGGAATTTCACCGTCATGTAGGTGTGCAGCGTCTTGTCGCGGTGGTACACCGCTTCCTCTTCCTGCACGGCGCGCTGCTCCTGCGCCGCGCGGCGGTCGTTGCGCCACAGCTGCTCGGCGATCTCGGGCGGGAACAGGTCGAACACCTTGCGGCCCACGAAGCGGCTTTCATCGTAGCCGTCGAGTACCTCGAAATACCGGTTGGCCATGGTGACGCAGCCTTCCAGGTCCTTGGTGGAGATCAGCAGTGGAGCGTGGTCGAGCAGGGAGCGGAAGATGCGGTCCCGGCCGCGCAGCGCGGCCACTTCCTGCCGCAGGCGGGCGTTTTCTTCCAGCAGGGCAGCGATGCTGACGGGGTCGTCCATGGACGGTTTCCAGGCTATCGGGAGAAGCCCAGTATAACCGCAGTCCGGGACAGCCAGGAAGCTGTCCCGGACAAAGGCCGGACGGCTGGTGCCGGCGGCTATTTCAGCGGCGACAGGATGGTGTGCAGGCGGTCCGGCGTGCCAGGGATGCGTTCCAGGCGCGGGTACCTCAGGCCGCCATGGTAGTCGAGCAGGATGGTGCGGTATTTCGCGCCCTTCTTGACCAGCAGTTCGATCGGATTGGCGCTGCTCTTGGCGGCGGTGACGGCTGCGCGCAGCACGTCGGCCTTGTAGGCCGTGCCGTTGACGGCCAGCACCGTGGTGCCGCCGCCGATGCCGGCCTTGAAGCCCGGGCCTTCCCATTGCAGCGCTTCGACCTTGCCTTCGCTGTTCAGCGAGAAGCCCAGCGAGTACTGGAAGTCGGCCGACTTGCTGCGCTCTTCCACCGCCTTCAGGAACGGCGTCTGGGTGTCGGTGTAGACCAGCTTCCAGCCGGCGCGCGCGTAGCCGTCCAGCGGCGCGGCGCCGGTGCCGTCCAGGCGGGCGCGCAGGAACGCGGCCCAGTCGTGCGGCTGGATCGCGTTGAGCGCTTTCACCACGTCCTCGAAGGTGTAGTGGTTGGCCACATAGGCGCCGTTGTCGATGCCGAAGAAATTGCGCGCGAAGTGGTCCAGCGACTTGGTGTCGTTCGACATTTCGCGGATCTTGGTGTCCACGTCCAGCCAGATCAGCGCGCCTTCGTTGTAGTAGTCCTCGCTGCGCTGCCAGTTGCTCCAGCCCAGCGGGCGGCGGCCGTTGATGATGGGATCGTTGGTGGTGTCCTGCACCGGGCGCCAGCTGCGGCCCTGCTGGTTGTCGTAGCGGGCCGCGTTGGCGGCCATGATGTCGCGCACGCTGTCGGTCTTGAGCATGCCCGAGCGCGCCGACAGCACCTGGCCCCAGTACTGGGTCTGGCCTTCGTACACCCACAGCAGGCTGTTCTGCAGCGGGGTGTTGAAGTTGGGCACGTTCTGGTCGGCCGGGCGGCGGAACTTGCCGTTCCACGAGTGCGTGAATTCATGCGGCAGCAGGCCGCGCACGGACTCGGCCTTGTTCCAGTCGGTGAAGTAGTCGAGCTTGACGCCGTTCTCGCTGGACTGGTGGTGCTCGCGGCCCACGCCGCCGAATTCCTCGCTCAGGGCCAGCAGGAAATCGTAGTGCTGGTAGTGGTAGGAGTTGAACAGCTTGTAGGCCTGCTGCACCATGGCGCGGTGCAGTTCGATCTGCTCCGGCTTGGCTTCCACCGCGTCGGCGGTGTCGGCCACCACGTTCAGGTGCACCGGGATTTTCGCGCCCGGGTCGAGGTCGTAGCGCTTGAAGTGGCGGCCCGCGAACAGCGGCGAGTCGACCATGGTCTCCAGGTCCAGCGCCTTGAACTGCACCGTGTCGCCCTTGCGTTCCACGGTTTCCAGCGCGCTGCCGTATTGCCAGCCTTCCGGCAGGGTCAGGCTGGGCTGCACGGTGATGCGGCGCGTGGTGTGGCCGGCCGGGTACAGCACCATCGAATGCCACTGGATGCCCAGGATTTCGCTGGTGATGGTGGTGCGGCCCTGGTTGGGTTCGGTGGGCGACAGGTACTGGTATTCCACCTCCACCGCCTTGGCGTCGCGCGGCACCTCGATGTGGAAGGCGTGCACGTTGACGGTGTCGCGCTTCCAGGCCAGCGGCTTGCCGTTGGCCGTGAGCTTGAGGCCGGCGAACTGGTTCAGCGGACCGCTGGGGCCGTGGTTGGCCGGCACCCACTGCGGATACAGCAGGGTCAGCTTGCCGGGCTTGGCGGGAATGGTTTCGGTGATGCGGAAAATCTGCTGGGCGGTGTTGGACGCGTCCACCTTCAGCACGATGGTGCCGGGGTAGGGCTGGTCGACCGGCGCGGGTATCGGATCGGCGTGGGCGGTCAGGGCGGCGCTGAGCAGCAGGGCCAGCAGGGTAGTGCGCATAGCAGTCATGGAGCGGAAAGTGGAGGGCTAAAGAGGCCGAGTGTAGCACGCAGGAAACATCGCTTTGTTTCGAAATGTACCGCGAAAATTTTTGTGGCCTGGCTCTTGAAAGGTCCTGGCGGCAACCGTATATCGGATGCACCGGTTGCCCAGAAGGGGACCGGAACACCATATCGCTTAACTTTGAAAGGATATACATCATGCGTACTTTTGACCTGACCCCACTGTATCGTTCCGCTATCGGTTTCGACCGCCTGGCCCAGCTGCTGAACGACGCCCAGCGCGGCGACGCCCAGCCCAGCTACCCGCCGTACAACATCGAGCTGGTCTCCGAGGACCAGTACCGTATCGTGATGGCGCTGGCCGGCTTCAGCCGTTCGGAAATCGATATCACCAGCGAGCGCGACAGCCTGCACATTGTCGGCCGCAAGCAGCGCGACGGCGTGGAGCGCACCTATCTGCACCGCGGCATCGCGGCGCGTGATTTCGAGCAGCGCTTCCAGCTGGCCAACCACGTGAAAGTGACCGGCGCGTCCTTCGACAACGGCATGCTCACCATCGAACTGGTGCGCGAAGTGCCGGAAGCGCTGAAGCCGCGCAAGATCGCGATCGACGGCACTGACAACGTCGCCGCGCTGGAGCAGCGTCAAGCCGCTTAAGCTGTGACAGCGAGCAAGTAGCACCACTGGCCGGGCAATCCGGCCAGTTGCACGTCTGGCGTGCGGTTGTAACCGGAAGTAACGGTCCGGGCCATTAAGCGGCGCCTAAGACTCATCCCCCATATTGCATACATCGACAAACCATTCCATCGGGAGTGCAGAAATGCAAAAACAACCTGTTTCCGTAACCATGAAGCGTGGCGTCGCTGCCTTGGCCGTTCTGGGTGCACTGGGCGCCGGCGGTGCGGTGGTGGTGCAACAGAACAATGCCAATGCAGTCGCCAGCCAGGCGCCCCAAGCGGCCGCGCCTGCCGCCGCCGCGTCCGCCGTGCCGGTGGCCGCGCCCATGATCTCCATGCCGGACTTCAGCGTGATCGCCGAACGCAACGGCCCCGCCGTGGTCAACATCAGCGTCACCGGCAGCACCAAGACCGGCTACGACGGCGGCCAGGCGCGCGGCCGCGATCCCTTCGGCGACGACCCCTTCTTTGAATTCTTCCGCCGCTTCCAGCAGCCCGGCCAGCAGCGCGGCGAGCGCCCGTCGCCGACCCATGGCGTGGGTTCCGGCTTCATCATCAGTCCGGACGGCCTGATCCTGACCAACGCCCACGTGGTGCGCGACGCCAGCGAAGTGACGGTGAAAATGACCGACCGCCGCGAATACCGCGCCAAGGTGCTCGGCTCGGATCCGAAGACCGACGTGGCGGTGCTGAAAATCGAGGGCAAGAATCTGCCGGTGGTGCCGCTGGGCCGCACCAAGGAGCTGAAGGTGGGCGAGTGGGTGCTGGCCATCGGTTCGCCGTACGGCCTGGAAAGCACGGTCACGGCCGGCGTGGTCAGCGCCAAGGGCCGCTCGCTGGGTCCGGAAGACAGCTACGTGCCCTTCATCCAGACCGACGTGGCGGTCAACCCCGGCAATTCGGGCGGCCCGCTGTTCAACACGCGCGGCGAGGTGATCGGGATTAACTCGCAGATCTACAGTCAGACCGGCGGCTACCAGGGCCTGTCGTTCGCGATTCCGATCGACGTGGCGACCAAGATCAAAGACCAGATCGTCACCACCGGCAAGGTGGCGCATGCCAAGCTGGGCGTGACGGTGCAGGAGGTGGACCAGGCCTTCGCCGACTCCTTCAAGCTTGACACGCCGGAAGGCGCGCTGGTGGCCAACGTGGAGCCGGGCGGCCCCGCCGACAAGGCCGGCCTGAAGTCGGGCGACGTGATCCGCAAGATCAACGGCCAGAAGATCATCGCCTCGGGCGACCTGCCTGCGGTGGTGGGCGTGGCGCTGCCGGGCGATAAAGTGACGCTGGAGGTGTGGCGCCAGGGCAAGGCCATTGAACTGACCGGCAAACTGGGCAACGCGGCTGACAAGGTCGCCGATGTGGCCCGCGCCGATGACGGCGCCAGCAGCAAGGTCCGGCTGGGCCTGCAGCTGCGCCCGCTGGACCCGGTCGAGAAGCGCCAGTCCGGCATCGGCTCCGGCCTGCTGATCGAAGGCGCGGGCGGCGCGGCGGCTTACGCCGGCGTGCAGCCGGGCGACGTGCTGCTGTCGGTAAACGGGCGCGCGGTCAACACCGTCGAGCAGGTGCGCGACGTGATGGCCAAGTCCGACAAGTCGGTGGCCTTGCTGATCCAGCGCGGGGATGAGAAGATCTTCATTCCGGTGCGGATCGGCTAAATAATCAACAATCAACAAAAAGGACATGCCATGCGCCTGCTGCTGGTGGAAGACGACACGATGATCGGCGAGGTAGTGCTCGACCTGCTGCGGGCCGAGCACTACGCGGTCGACTGGGTCAAGGACGGCGACATGGCCGACACCGCCCTGCAGACCCAGACCTACGACCTGGTGCTGCTGGACCTGGGCTTGCCGCGCAAGGACGGCCTGGAAGTGCTGCGCTCGATGCGCGCGCGCAAGGAGATCACGCCGGTGCTGGTGGCCACCGCGCGCGACGCGGTGGACCAGCGCATCGCCGGCCTGGACGCCGGCGCCGACGACTACGTGCTGAAACCCTACGACCTGGACGAGCTGCTGGCGCGCATCCGCGCGCTGCTGCGCCGTTCGGCAGGCCGCGCCGACCCGGTGTTCGAGCACAAGGATGTGATGATCAACCCGCAAACCCGCGAAGTGATCGCCAATGGCCAGAACGTGAGCCTGTCGGCGCGCGAATGGGCGGTGCTGGAGGCGCTGATCGCGCGTCCCGGCATCGTGCTGTCGCGCGCCCAGCTGGAGGAAAAGCTGTACAGCTGGAAGGATGAAGTGAACAGCAACGCGGTGGAAGTGTATATCCACGGCTTGCGCAAGAAGCTGGGCAGCGAGCTGATCCAGAACGTGCGCGGCCTCGGCTACATGGTGCCCAAGGCATGAAGGTCTCGGTTTCATCGATGTCGCAGTCGGTGACGAAGACCGTCACGCGCTCCGTGTCGCACTCGCTGCGGGCGCGGCTGCTGTGGTTCCTGCTGGCGGCCATCGTGCTGGCGGCCATGGCACAGGCGCTGATCGCCTACCGCAGCGCGCGCAGCGACGCCGACGAGATCTTCGACTACCACATGCAGCAGATGGCGCTGTCGCTGCGCTCCGGTGCGCCGCTGGCCAACCACGCCAACGGCCCGGCTGCCGACCCCGGCAACGACGACATGGTGGTGCAAGTGTGGACCCCGGACGGCGTGCAGGTATTCCGTTCGCTGTCGCGCGCCGAGCTGCCGCAGCGCGCCGTGCTGGGCTTTTCCAATGTGCGCGTGCGCGGCGCCACCTACCGCATCTTTTCGGTGCAGACCAGCAACCAGACCGTGCAGATCGCGCAGGACATGGCGGTGCGCCAGCGCATGGCCGGCGCGCTGGCGCTGCGCACCGTGGCGCCCATCGCGCTGATGGCGCCGCTGCTGATGCTGGTGGTGTGGTGGGTGGTCAGCGGCTCGCTGGCGCCGGTGTCGCGCGTGCGCAAGCAGGTGGCGGCGCGCCAGGCCGACGACTTGTCGCCGGTGTCCGAGAACGACTTGCCGGACGAGGTGAAACCGCTGGTGCACGAGCTGAACCTGCTGTTCGGCCGCGTGCGCACCGCCTTCGAGGCGCAGCAGCACTTCGTGGCGGATGCCGCGCACGAGCTGCGTTCGCCGCTGGCCGCGCTCAAGCTGCAGGCGCTGAGCCTGGACCGCGCCGAGGACGCCGCCGCGCGCGCCGTGGCGGTGGGGCGGCTGACGGCCGGCATCGAGCGCGCCACGCGGCTGGTGGAGCAATTGCTGGTGCTGGCGCGGCAGGAGTCCGGCGGCGCCGAGCAGAAGTTCGACAATGTCAACCTGGCCGACCTGGCCAAGCGCACCATGGGCGACCTGGCCGGCGCGGCGCAGGCGCGCGAGATCGACCTGGGCTTGCCGCGCGCCGACGAGGTCAGCGTGGCGGGGCAGGGCGACGCGCTGCTGATCCTGCTGCGCAACCTGATCGACAACGCCATCAAGTACACGCCGCCCGGCGGCACGGTGGACCTGGAAGTGATCCGGCCATCCGAACCCGGGCGCGGGCCGGTGCTGTGCGTCGAGGACAGCGGCCCCGGCATTTCGCCCGAGGAGCGCGAGCGCGTGTTCAGCCGCTTCTACCGCGTGCCCGGCAGCTCGGCCGGCGGCAGCGGGCTGGGGCTGGCCATCATCAAGGCCATCGCCGAGCGCCACGGAGCCGCGCTGGTGCTGGGGCAATCCGAGCGCCTGGGCGGGCTGCAAGTAAAAGTTGAGTTTCCAAAAGTTTAGTTTCCCTCAGCCGGAAAGGCCGCGCCCGGCTAGAATGTCGTTTTACCTCGGCAGTGGAGCGGCGCATGAAGAAAATCGGCTTTTCGGGCACCCTGGACCCGATCACCAACGGACATATGTGGGTGATCGGGGAGGCGCGCGCCATCGCGGACGAGGTGGTGGTGTTCCTGTCGGAGAACTCCACCAAGCAGCCCAAGTTCTCGGCCGAGCAACGCAAGGCCATCATCGCCGAGAGCTGCGCCGAGCGCGGCTGGGACAACGTGCAGGTGCAGATCGTGAAAAGCGACTACACCGCGCGCGTGGCCAAGAAGCACGGCATCGACTACCTCATGCGCGGCATCCGCACCACCGCCGACTTCGACTATGAAAACCTGATCCAGCAAACCAATGTGGACGTGATCGGCGGCGCCAAGACGCTGTTCGTGATGCCGCCGCGCGACCTCGGCTCGGTCAGCTCCAGCTTTGTGAAAGCGCTGGAGGGGCCGGTGGGCTGGAACTGGACCATGAAGAATTTCGTGCCGGCGCCGGCCTACAAGGCCTGGATCATCAGCTGGCTGCGCAAGGAGTGGGACGCGCTGTGGCAGGGCGCTGCCGCCGGCCCGGCCGCCGCCGCCAACGCCGACGCGTGGTTCGAGCGGCTGACCGGACCCGGCGCGTACGGCGGCCCCGGCCGCGCCTACCACAACCTGGACCACCTGGTGCACGGCCTGGCCGAGATCCGCACCTGGAGCGCCAACGTCGGCCCCTCGAAGCGCGACGCCGACATCGTGCGCGCCGCCTTCTGGTTCCACGACGCGGTGTACGACCATGCCGGGTCCGGCGTATCGAACGAGGAGGCCAGCGCCCGGCAATGGCTGGCCAGCGGCCTGGGGCCGGACATCGCGGACGACGTGGCCGCGCTGATACGCGCCACCGACCACTTCCAGAGCGCCGGCGTGGCGCACCCGCTGAAGGAAACCATGCTCAGCGTGGACCTGGCGATCCTGGGCCAGGCGGACGAGGTGTACCGCCACTACACGCAAGGCATCCGCGCCGAATACCGCCACATCTCGGACGACCGCTACGCGCTGCAGCGCGGCCAGGTGCTGACCTACCTGCGCCACAAGGCCGAAGCCGGCACCCTGTTCGGCGACCCCTTCTTCGCCGACCAGTACAACGCCCAGGCCATCGTCAACATGAGCGACGAGATTTCAGCGCTGTAATTCAGCTTACATTTTGGCTGCTGCTGCGAATGCTAAGGACAAATACTGTATCGCGCGCCTGGTCATATTGATATCGAACGGCATAAGTGTGGCGGCGATCGCCAATCAATAGCTCTCGTTGCCCAGTGGGTAACGGGCGGCCTAGCAGCGGGGCATGTTCAAGAATGCTTAGCTTGTTTGTGAGTTCCGTGATCTTGTGGGCGGAGCGCTGTACGCTGGAACTGGCGAAATATTCAAAGATCTGCTCCACGTTGCTCTCCGCCGTTGGCATGAGAACGACCTGAGCCATGTTGGGCCTACAGTCTTTGCGTACCGGTTTTTTTCGTCAGTTCAGCTATTCGCCTAGCAAAGTGTTCTTTTACTTCAGCCAGCGAACTTACTTTGCCAGTGCGAACGTACTCCGCATAACATTGCTCCGCCTCTTGGCGGTTTTTTTCACGGTCGATTTCTTCGCCAATCGCGGTCAACAGGAAGTCGCGCAGTGGAATGTCGCGTTCCCGTGCTGCGTTGAGCAGTTCCGTATGCAAATCATCCGGGATGTCGAGGGTGAGGGTAGCCATATAGCCTCCTGCGTGGAGCTTTGATTGTAGCACCGGCCTATGTGCCGCGATGCTGCGCTGGATCAAGCGCAAGGCGCAAAAAAACGCCCGGCGCATGGCTGCGGCGGGCGTTTCGGCTAAGCGGAGTCAGCTTAGAATTTGACCCACAGGCGGCCGAAGTAGGAGGTGCCGTTCAGGCCGAACTGCACGCTTTCGTACTTGAAGCCGTTGTCGGTTTCGTTCGGGTCCTGTTCGCTCGGATGCACGTTGAAGATGTTGCTGGCGCCGAAGGTCAGCTTGGTGTTCTTGTTGAAGCTGTAGGTGAAGCCCAGGTCGGCCGAGGTCTTGGCGGCGTAGCGCTGGTTGGCCACGCCGGAGGCGGTGCCGCTCCAGGTGCCCAGCGTCTGCGGACCGAAGTGGATGATCTTGAAGTCCGTCTCCAGCGGGCCGGTGCTCAGGTTGAAGCCCAGGGTGGCCTTGCGGCGCGGGCCGCCCTGTTCCAGGAACAGGCGCTCGCGCTCGGACAGCAGCACGTCCTCGTAGCCCGACAGCGCGGCCGGGGCGTGGATGGCGTCCACTTCGGTCTTGCCGAAGTTCATGGCCAGGAAGGTGGTCAGCTTGTTGCCGGCGATGGCGCCGCGGTGCGACGCGGTCAGGTCCAGGCCCTGGGTCTTGGTGTCGACCGAGTTGACGAAGAATTGCGCGCCGCCCACGCCCAAGGTGGCCAGCTTGGCGGCCAGGGCAGGATAGTTGCTCTCGTCGAACAGGCCGGACAGCACGATGCGGTCCTTGATCTTGATGTGGTACAGGTCGGCCGTCACCGACAGCGCATCGCTCGGGGTCCAGGTCGCGCCCAGCGTGAAGCTGCGCGACTTCTCTTCCTTCAGCGGCGGCAGGCCGGCCAGCTGGCCCACCGCGCCCACGGCCGGGGTGATCGAGATGTCGGTCGGCTTGCCGCCCACGAAGTCGGTGTAGGTGGACGAGAAGTGCGCCTGCTGCAGCGACGGCGCGCGGAAGCCGGTGCTGGCCGAACCGCGCAGCAGCATGCCGTCGGCCAGGCTGTAGGAGCCGGCCAGCTTGCCGGTGACGGTGGAGCCGAAGTCGCTGAACTTCTCGTAGCGCACCGCGCCTTGCAGCTTGGTCTTCTTGTTCAGGTCCGCTTCCAGGTCCAGGTACAGCGCGCTGCTATGGCGGCTGGCGTTGGTGGCGTCGGACGGCTGGAAGCCGGGGAAGCCCTGGCTGCCGGCATTGCCGCCGCCGGCGCCGTCGGCGTCGATGTAGGAACCCGGCTCGCCGGCGAAGATCTTGTAGGTCTCGCGGCGGTACTCGGCGCCGAAAGCGACGTTCATGCCGTCGCCCATCACGCCGTCGAAGTAGCGGCTGGCGTCGGCGTTGGTGGTCAGTTGCTGGAAGGAGAAGCCGCCCGCGTCGAACTGGCTGGCGCTGATGCCCTTGTTGGCCGGCAGGTTGGCGATCGAGGCGTTCAGGGTGTTGCTGATGTTGTACTTCAGGCGGTTGTAGCCGTAGGTCTGCGAGATGTCGGTGGTCCACTCGCCGACCTTGCTGCGGTAGCCGAGGATGCCGTAGCGGTCATCCAGGTCGCCGTTGATGAAGGGCACGAAGCCGTTCGGGTACATGGCGGCAGAGTTGCGGGTCGGCACGTCGTCGACGCCGTCGCGCGCCCAGGCGCCGCTGGAGGCGTCGCGCTGCTGCAGGCCGGCCGTGAAGTAGAGCTTGCCACCCGCGCCGGCCGGGATTTCGCCGTTCAGCAGCACGGTCTGGTTCTCGGACTTGGAATCGCCGATGGTGCGCGGATTGCCTGGTTCGGCGCGGTTGGAGCGGCCGCGGTCCAGGTATTCGCCGGTGATGCCGACCGAGCCGCCGGCCATGGCGAAGCCGCAGTAGGCCGAGGCCATGTAGTTCTTGCCGTCGCCTTTCGAATACTGGCTGTAGCCGACCGACGATTCGCAGCCGAGGCTCTTCTTCAGTCCGATGTCCATCACACCGGCGATCGCGTCCGAGCCGTACTGGGCGGCGGCGCCGTCGCGCAGGATCTGCACGTCCTTGATGGCCATGGTGGGGATGGTGTTCATGTCGGTGCCGGTGGCGCCGCGGTTGCGTGCGCCGAAGATGTTCACCAGCGCGGCCGTGTGGCGGCGCTTGCCGTTGATCAGCACCAGGGTCTGGTCCGAGCTCAGGCCGCGCAGCGCGGCCGAATCGACCAGGTCGGCGCCGTCCGCGCCGGTCTGGCGGGTGGAGTTGAACGAGGGCGAGATATAGGTCAGCGTTTGCGACAGGTCAAACTGGGCGCCCTGTTCGGCCACCTTGTTCATCGGGATCACGTCGACCGGCACCACGGTGTCGGTGGCGGAACTGGTGGCGCGGCGCGAACCGACCACGTTGACGGACTGGATCGGGGCGGCGCTGGCGTCGGCGGTCTGGGCGTAGGCGGCCGGCGCCATGGCCGCCAGCGCGGCGGTGCCGTACAAGCTGACGAGGACGGCGCGGCGGAGTGCGGAAATAGTAGGCACGTGTTTCTCCAGATGAAAGTTTTCGCTGATTTTATAGGTCGGCGCAGCCATCTGAAAGTTACGAACTGTAAGTTGTTTCAATTTTGCACACATACACTATTTTCTATTGTGCTCGGCAAAAAATGGTGTATGGGACAGTGTTTTTGCTCAGATGGGCGGCAAAAATTCGGCGCCGCCGCCGATTAGTATGTGTTCGCCATCCAGTTCGGTGCGCAGCAAGCAGGGCTGGCCCAGGTGGGCGCCCTGGTGCAGGGTGATGGCGCGGCCCAGGTGTACCGTCAGCGCGCCGGCCGCCACGCCGGTGGCGCTGTCTTCCAGGGCCGGGTCCAGATGGTTGAAGTTGCGCCCTTCGAACGTGCCGTCGGCGCGCCGCGCCCAGGCGTAGCAACCGCTCACTCCGTGCTCCTTGCCCCAGGCCGCAATGCGCGCCAGGTCCGGGCGCAGCGACTGCAGGGCCGTCGTGCTGCTCATCTCCAGCAGGAGTTTGGGGCTGCCGACCGAGGCAATGGCCGGGGCCGATGCCAGCTTCAGCGGCACGCCCGGCGCCGCTTGGCCGAGCAGGGCGCCCGGCAACTCCGGTGCGATGGCCACGTCCGGAGCGCCCTGGCGCTGCAGGCGCACGAACACGCCGGTCGCGCGCCCGCTTGCCGCGCCCGGCGCGCCTTCGGACAAGCGCAGCAGTTGCCCGCGCAGGGCGGTGCGCACCGCCAGTGGCCTGCCGTGCTGGCGCAGCAGCACGCGCGCCGCCGCCAGCGTGGCATGCAGGCACAGCGGGCTGCGCATGTGCGGGTAGAAATAGTCCAGCACATACTCGGCGTCATCGGCCGGCCCGGCCGCGTTTGCGTCGAGCGCATCGACGAACACGCACGCGCTGCGGTTCTGTGCGCGTGCAAACGCCTGCCGTTCGGCTACGCTGGACGCATCGCCCAGCACTACCAGCGCCGCGTTGCCCTCGCCGGGGCGGCTGCCGAAGCATTTCAGTTCGTAAACGGTACGCATGGGGTAGCCGGAAAGTTGCAGGGCCGGATAGCATAGCCGACCCTGTCCATGCCTGCACGATGCGCGTACAATACTGTGTTTATATACAGTATCATTTTAATCATGCCGCCCCCTAATCCGTCGCCAGCCAGCAGCTTGCCAGCCTATGCGGAGTTGTTTTGCCTGACGAACTTTTCATTCTTGCAAGGCGCTTCCCATGCCGAGGAGCTGGTCGAGCGCGCCTTGCAGCTGGACTATGCCGCGCTGGCGATCACCGACGAGTGCTCGCTGGCGGGCGTGGTGCGGGCGCACGGGGCGGCCAGGCGGGCCATGCCGGAGGGCGAGCCGCCATTCCCGCTGCTGATCGGCAGCCATTTCCATTTGAGCAAGGCCGATGGCGCGCCGGGCTTGTCGCTGCTGGCGCTGGCAAGCAACCGCGACGGCTACGGCAACCTGTCCGAGCTGATTACCCTCGCGCGCATGCGGGAAGGCGTGGCCAAAGGCAGCTACAAACTCTACCTGGACGACATCGCCGCGCCGCCGCCGGCCCAGGCGCACCTGCAGGGCTTGCCCGACTGCCTGCTGATCCTGCTGCCGCGCTACCCGTCCGACCAGCCGGAGGACGTGGACACGCTGCACCTCCAGGCGGCCTGGATGGCGGCCCAGTTTCCCGGCCGCGCCTGGATCGG
Source organism: Massilia sp. Root351 (assembly GCF_001425045.1). Classification (GTDB taxonomy): domain Bacteria; phylum Pseudomonadota; class Gammaproteobacteria; order Burkholderiales; family Burkholderiaceae_D; genus Rugamonas. The sequence continues at coordinate 326,738 of NZ_LMDJ01000032.1, forward strand.
CCTGACTCTGCTGCAGCATGCCTTCGACGAGGCGCACCGCATGAGCATAGACGAGGTGGCCTGGCAGCATGGTTTGCCGGTCACCGCGGTGGGCAATGTGCGCATGCACGTGCGCTCGCGCAAGCCGCTGCTCGACACGCTGACGGCGGTGCGCGTGGGCCGCCCGGTGGGGGAGTGCGGCTACGAGCTGGCGCAGAACGCCGAGCAGCATCTGCGCTCGCGGCTGCGGCTGGCCAACCTGTATCCGCGCGCCGCGCTGGACGAGACCGTGCGCATTGCCGCGCAGTGCACCTTTTCCCTGAACGAACTGCGCTACGAATACCCGAACGAGCTGGTGCCTGATGGCCATACGCCGGCCAGCTACCTGCGCCAGGAAACCTATATCAGCGCGCAGAACCGCTACCCGCAAGGCATGCCGGAAGCGGTGCAAAAGCAGGTCGAGGACGAGCTGGAACTGATCGCCGAGCTGGGCTACGAGTTCTATTTCCTCACCGTGTACGACATCGTGCGCCATGCCCGTGCGCTGGGCATCCTGTGCCAGGGGCGCGGCTCGGCCGCCAATTCTGCGGTGTGCTACTGCCTGGGGGTGACCGAGGTCGATCCCGCGCACAGCAAGCTGCTGATGGGGCGCTTCATTTCGCGCGAACGCGCCGAGCCGCCCGACATCGACGTGGACTTCGAGCACCAGCGGCGCGAGGAAGTGATCCAGTACATCTATGCCAAGTACGGCCGCCACCGCGCCGCGCTGGCCGCCACGGTGATCTGCTACCGGCCGAAAAGTGCGCTGCGCGATGCCGGCAAAGCGCTGGGCGTGGACCTGGCCATCGTCGAGAAAGTGGCCAAGTCGCACCGCTGGTTCGACAGCAAGCAGGACTTGCTGGGGCGGCTGGGGGAAAGCGGGCTGGACCCGGCATCGAAGCTGGCGCACCAGTGGGCCACACTGGCCTACCAGTTCCTCGGCATGCCGCGCCACCTGTCGCAGCACGTGGGCGGTTTCGTCATCGCGCAGGACAAGCTGTCGCGCCTGGTGCCCATCGAAAACGCCAGCATGGAGGACCGCAGCGTGATCCAGTGGGACAAGGACGACCTGGAGGAACTGGGCCTGCTGAAGGTGGATGTGCTGGCGCTGGGCATGCTGTCCGCCTTGCGCCGTTCGCTGGACTTGATCGGCGAGCGGCGCGGCATGCTGTTCCGCCTGCAGGACATCCCGCGCGAAGACCCGCAGACCTACGACATGATGTGCGAGGCCGACACGGTCGGCGTGTTCCAGATCGAGTCGCGCGCGCAGATGAGCATGCTGCCGCGCCTGAAGCCGCGCAAGTTTTACGACCTGGTGGTGGAGGTGGCGCTGGTGCGGCCGGGGCCGATCCAGGGCGGCATGGTCCATCCCTATCTGCAGCGCCGCATGGATCCTGGCCTGGTCGAATACCAGCCGCGCCTGAAGGAGGCGCTGGAGCGCACCTTGGGCGTGCCCATCTTCCAGGAGCAGGTGATGCAGATTGCCATGATCGCCGCCGACTTCACGCCGGGCGAGGCCGACCAGCTGCGGCGCGCCATGGCGGCCTGGAAGCGCAAGGGCGACATCGAAAAATACCAGAAGAAGATCGTCGAAGGCATGGTGCACAATAAATACGACAAGGCGTTCGCCGAAGCCATCTGCCAGCAGATCCAGGGCTTCGGCGAATACGGCTTCCCCGAATCGCACGCGGCCAGTTTCGCGCTGCTGACCTATGCCAGTTCCTGGGTCAAGTGCCACGAACCGGCCGCCTTCCTGTGCGCCTTGCTCAACAGTCAGCCGCTGGGCTTTTACGGTCCGTCGCAGCTGGTGCAGGACGCCCGGCGCCACGGCGTGGTCGTGCGCCCGGTTGACGTCGCCGTCAGTTGCTGGGACTCGGCCCTGGAAGAGGCTGCCGGTGCGCGCGGCCAGCCGGCGGTGCGGCTGGGCTTTTCCGTGTTGCGCGGCATGCGCCCCGACAGCGCCGAGCGCATCGAGCAGGCCCGTGCCGTGCGCGCCTTTGCCGGCGTGGCCGACCTGGCCCGGCGCGCCGACCTGGACCGGCACGACCTGCAAGTGCTGGCCGGCGCCAATGCGCTCGAAGGCCTGGCCGGCAACCGGCGCCAGGCCTTGTGGGAAGCGGCCGGCGCCGTGCCCGACAAGGACTTGCTGCGGCCCACCGAGCCGGACGAGGAAACCCCGCAGCTGCGCCCGCCCAGCGAAGGCGACGACATCGTCGGCGACTACCGCGCGCAGGGACTGACCCTGCGCCGCCACCCGCTGGCGCTGCTGCGCGCCACCTTGCTCGAGCACCGCTTCATGCCGGCATCCACGCTGAACACCTACCGCAACGGCCAGCTGGCGCGCGGCTGCGGCATCGTCACCGTGCGGCAGCGGCCAGGCACGGCCAAGGGCGTGCTGTTCATCACGATAGAGGACGAGACGGGCAATGTGAACGTGATCATCTGGCCGTCGCTGGTGGAGCAGCAGCGCAAGGAAGTGTTGGGCGCGCAATTGCTGGGTGTGTACGGCGTGTGGCAGCAGGAAGGTATCGTGCGCCACCTGGTGGCCAAGCGGCTGGTGGACATGAGCCACCTGCTGGGCAGCCTGCCCACCGTCAGCCGCGACTTCTGCTAGCCGCGCAGCCTAGCGCGGCGCGCCCACGTCCGCATCTTCGGCCAGCGCGTACTCGCCGCGTTCATACGCAGCCAGCGCCGCGCGCGCCTTGTACATGAATTCCTCCGGCACCAGGATGCGCGCGCCGCCGATGGCCGGCGCCCACAGCAGATTGGCCTGCACCAGCTGGTCGTCGCACACCACGGCCGGCACGCCCGCCGCCACCAGGCAGCCACACACCAGGTGCGCCTCGGTCGGAATCAGGAACTGCGCAATGACGCTGTAGTCGTTCTGCATGCTTCCTCCTGGTCGCTGTGTGGATGCCTTCACTATACCGATTCTGGCACAATGCGGCATGGAAAAAATGTTCATGCGAAAAGCGCTGCGGGAAGATGCGATAGCCATCAGCGCGCTGATTAACGGGCTGATGCCGTTCATGACCCTGGCGCCGGACGGCGCCGGCGCGGAGCAGTTCATGATGAGCATGTCGCAGGGCGCCATCGAACGCTATGTGATCGGCGAGCAATACCAGTACTGGACCGGCTGGCTGGACGGCGACCTGGCCGGCGTGGTGGCCCTGCGCCACGGCACGCACCTGTTCCATCTGTACGTGGCGCAGCGCTATCACGGCCGGGGCCTGGCGCGGCAACTGTGGGACACCGCGCGCGCGGCGGCGGCGGGGCAGCCCATGACGGTCAACGCGTCCATCTACGGCGTGCCGATGTACGAACACTTCGGCTTTGCCGCCACCGGCCCGCGCGTCGAGCAGCATGGCATCGCTTATGTGCCGATGCGGCTGGCGCCGCCGGCCACATGACAACGCGCCCGGCAAGGCGGGCGCGCAGGCGGGGGCGGCAGGGCAGCGCCGTTAGCGCGCGCTGGTGCCGTAGTAGCTGTGGATTTCGGTGGCCCAGGCCTGGTTGGCCATGTTGGGCCAGTGCTCGGTGTCGAAGCCGGGCGCGTTGTCGATGCGCTCCTTGTCGATGTTGAGCGTGAAGCGCTTGTTCACGGTGTCCAGCGTCAAGGCCTCCCAAGGCACGGCGAACAGCCGCTCGCCCAGCGAGAACACGCCGCCGCTCGACATCACCGCGTAGGCGATTTTGCCGCTGCGCATGTCCAGCATGATCTCCTTGATCTCGCCCAGGTGTTCGTTCTTCAGGTTGTGCACATGGTCGCCGATCAGCGTATCGGCGCCCATCAGTTCAGGGCCGGGGCCCTTGTGGCCCCGGTCCACATACATGCCGTAGGCATCGCGTTCTTCGTAGCTCATTTTGACCTCCCGTTGAAAAAATACCATTGTCCGGCCGCGACCGGGCCGGCTCTGTACGCTGACCCACACTGAAAGCAATATTGCAGTTTTATTCAGGCGGGCCCGGCCGATGGTAGCCATATCAGGGTATTTCCAGCCTTACTGATGAAGAAACGCGCAATTTGCGCTATAATTTCAATTTCCCGCACGTGCCGTTCGGCACCGACCCGCAATGACCAAATATGTCTTCGTCACCGGTGGCGTTGTGTCTTCCCTTGGTAAAGGGATAGCCGCCGCCTCCCTCGCCGCGATCCTTGAATCGCGCGGCCTCAAAGTCACCATGCTCAAGCTGGACCCTTACATCAACGTCGATCCCGGCACGATGAGCCCGATGCAGCACGGTGAAGTCTTTGTTACCGATGACGGCGCAGAGACCGACCTCGACCTCGGCCACTACGAGCGCTTCATCTCCACCCGCATGAAAAAGGTGAACAACTTCACCACCGGCCAGATCTACGAATCGGTGATCCGCAAGGAGCGCCGCGGCGAGTACCTGGGCAAGACCGTGCAGGTGATCCCGCATATCACCAATGAAATCCAGGACTACATCCGCCGCGGCGCGGAAGGCTACGACGTGGCCCTGTGCGAAATCGGCGGCACCGTGGGCGATATCGAGTCGCTGCCCTTCCTGGAAGCGGCACGCCAGCTGAGCCTGCGCGCCGGCCGCAAGAACACCGCCTTCGTGCACCTGACCCTGGTGCCCTATATCGCCTCGGCGGGCGAGCTGAAGACCAAGCCGACCCAGCACTCGGTGCAGAAACTGCGCGAAATCGGCATCTCGCCGAACGCGCTGCTGTGCCGCGCCGACCGCGCCATTCCGGAAGACGAACGCGCCAAGATCTCGCTGTTCTCGAACATCGAAGAACGCGGCGTGATCTCGGTGTGGGACGTGGACACCATCTACAAAGTGCCGCAAATGCTGCACGACCAAGGCCTGGACGCCATCATCTGCGAAGCGCTGGACCTGAACCCGGCCCCGGCCGACCTGTCCATGTGGAGCAAGCTGATCTACACGCTGGAGCATCCGAAATCGGAAGTGTCGATCGGCATGGTCGGCAAATACGTGGAGCTGACCGAGTCGTACAAATCGCTCACCGAAGCGCTGCGCCACGCCGGCATCCACAACGAATCGAAGGTCAACATCGAGTACATCGACTCGGAAGAGATCGAGACCACCGGCTGCGCCGAGCTGGCCAAGTACGACGCCATCCTGGTGCCGGGCGGCTTCGGCAAGCGCGGCGTGGAAGGCAAGATCATGGCGGCGCAGTTCGCCCGTGAAAACAAGATCCCCTACCTGGGCATCTGCCTGGGCATGCAAGTGGCGCTGATCGAGTACGCGCGCCACAAGGCCGGCCTGAGCAACGCCAACTCCACCGAGTTCGAGCCGCAGACCGACCAGCCCGTGGTGGCCCTGATCGACGAGTGGCAAGGCCTGGACGGCAAGGTTGAAAAGCGCGACGAGAAGTCGGACCTGGGCGGCACCATGCGTCTGGGCGCGCAAGCCTGCGCCGTCAAGCCGGGCACGCTGGCATCGGAAATCTACGGCAGCGTGGTGACCGAGCGTCACCGCCACCGCTACGAAGCCAACAACCACTACCTGGGCCGCGTGGAAGCTGCCGGCCTGGTGGTTGCCGCGCGTACCCCGACCGAAGACCTGTGCGAAATCATGGAGCTGCCGCGTACCGGCGAGAACGCGCACCCTTGGTATATGGGCGTGCAGTACCACCCTGAATTCAAATCGACCCCGCGCGACGGCCACCCGCTGTTTACGTCCTACATCAAGGCGGCGCTGGCGCAAAAAGCATCCAAGGGTCTGCATGCAGTCCAACTGGAAGGAGACGCAGCATGAAACTGTGCGGATTTGACGTAGGCCTGGACCAGCCGTTCTTCCTGATCGCCGGCACCTGCGTGATCGAGTCGCGCCAGATGGCGTTCGACGTGGCCGGCGCGCTGAAGGAAATGACCACCGAGCTGGGCATTCCTTTCATCTACAAGTCGTCTTTCGACAAGGCGAACCGTTCGTCGGGCACCTCCTACCGCGGTCCGGGCATGGAAAAAGGCCTGGAGATCCTGGGCGACGTCAAGCGCGAGCTGGGCGTGCCGGTGCTGACCGACGTGCACACCATCGAGGAAATCGACGTGGTGTCGTCCGTGGTGGACGTGCTGCAAACCCCGGCCTTCCTGTGCCGCCAGACCGATTTCATCAACGCTTGCGCCGAGTCGGGCAAGCCGGTGAACATCAAGAAGGGCCAGTTCCTGGCGCCGGGCGACATGAAGCATGTGATCGCCAAGGCGCGCGCCGCGGCGGCCGCCAAGAACCTGCCTGAAGACAACTTCATGGCCTGCGAACGCGGCGCCTCCTTCGGCTACAACAACCTGGTGTCCGACATGCGCTCGCTGTCCATCATGCGCGAAACCGGCGCCCCGGTGGTGTTCGACGCCACCCACTCGGTGCAGCTGCCGGGCGGCAACGGCACCTCCTCGGGCGGCATGCGCGAGATGGTGCCGGTGCTGTCGCGCGCGGCCGTGGCCGTGGGCGTGGCCGGCCTGTTCATGGAAACCCATCCGACGCCGGCCACCGCGCTGTCGGACGGCCCGAACGCGGTGCCGCTGGGCCGCATGAAGGAATTGCTGTCGGTGCTGATCGAACTGGACCGCGTGACCAAGAAAGCTGGCTTCCTGGAAACTAGTTTTAACTAAGCTCCAGAAGCATGACATACCGGGCGGGCCCGGCGTATAGAACACATACGCCGGGCCCGCTTCCACATCCGGCCGCCGTCTGTTACCCTTGCTGCAATTTTGCGCCGGGACCGGCAGGGCAGGCCGCGCAGGCAACAGTTTTTGCTTAAACTTTGGAGAATGACATGAGTGCTATCGTTGACATTATCGGCCGTGAAGTGATCGATTCGCGCGGCAATCCCACCGTCGAATGCGACGTGCTGCTGGAATCGGGCGTGATGGGGCGGGCGGCTGTGCCGTCGGGCGCGTCGACCGGTTCGCGCGAAGCCATCGAGCTGCGCGACGGCGACCCGAAGCGCTACTTCGGCAAGGGCGTGCTGCAAGCCTGCGAGAACATCAACACCGAAATCTCGGAAGCCATCATGGGCCTGGACGCCAACGAACAGGCTTTCCTGGACCGCACCCTGATCGACCTGGACGGCACCGAGAACAAGTCGCGCCTGGGCGCCAACGCCATGCTGGCCGTATCGATGGCCGTGGCCAAGGCCGCCGCTGAAGAAGCCGGCCTGCCGCTGTACCGCTACTTCGGCGGTTCGGGCGCCATGCAGATGCCGGTGCCGATGATGAACGTCATCAACGGCGGCGCGCACGCCGACAACAACCTGGACATCCAGGAATTCATGATCATCCCGGTGGGCGCCCCGTCGTTCAAGGAAGCCATCCGCTACGGCGCCGAAGTGTTCCACACGCTGAAGAAGATCCTGCACAAGAAGGGCCTGAACACCGCGGTGGGCGACGAAGGCGGTTTCGCCCCATCGCTGGCCAACCATGAAGAAGCGATCAAGCTGATCATCCAGGCCATCGAAGAAGCCGGCTACGAGCCGGGCACCCAGATTGCGCTGGGCCTGGACTGCGCCGCCTCCGAGTTCTACAAGGACGGCAAGTACCAGCTGGACGGCGAGGGCATGAGCCTGACCGCCGTCGAGTTCACCAACCTGCTGGCGACCTGGTGCGACAAGTACCCGATCATCTCGATCGAAGACGCGATGCACGAAGGCGACTGGGAAGGCTGGGCCACCCTGACCGCCGCGCTGGGCACCAAGGTGCAGCTGGTGGGCGACGACCTGTTCGTCACCAACACCAAGATCCTGAAAGAGGGCATCCAGAAGGGCATCGCCAACTCGATCCTGATCAAGATCAACCAGATCGGCACCCTGACCGAGACCTTCGCCGCCATCGAAATGGCCAAGCGCGCCGGCTACACCGCCGTGATNCGCCAACTCGATCCTGATCAAGATCAACCAGATCGGCACCCTGACCGAGACCTTCGCCGCCATCGAAATGGCCAAGCGCGCCGGCTACACCGCCGTGATCTCGCACCGTTCGGGCGAGACCGAAGACTCGACCATCGCCGACATCGCAGTGGGCACCAACGCGCTGCAGATCAAGACCGGTTCCATGTCCCGTTCGGACCGCATGGCCAAGTACAACCAGCTGCTGCGCATCGAAGAAGACCTGGGCGACATCGCTTCCTACCCGGGCCGTGACGCGTTCTACAACCTGAAGTAATAGCACGACGCCAGCCAGGCATGTCCTGGCTGGCTACCCCCATATGCGTTTGATTACCCTTGCACTGGCAGCCTTGCTGCTGCTGATACAGTACCCGCTGTGGCTGGGGAAAGGCGGCTGGCTGCGCGTGGCCGACCTGGAAGACCAGGTGGCCGTGGCCCACAAAAAAAATGACGAGCTGAAAAGCCGCAACGCCAAGCTCGATTCCGAAGTGCGCGACCTGAAGGACGGCACCGGCGCCGTCGAAGAGCGGGCCCGCTTCGAGCTGAGCATGATCAAGCAGAACGAAATCTACATCCAGATTCTCGGCAAGGGCCAGACCCAGCCGCAAGCAGCCGCAGCTGCTGCCGCACCGGGCGCCGCCACCGCGCCCGCTGCCGATAGCCGCGCTGCCAGATAATCACCATAGCTTGTAAATAAGAATCATTCTTGTTAAGATGCGCTGTTGCCAGCGACGCCCGTAGGGAGAGCCAGCTTTAATCTCACCTTATCTGGAACTTCATGGCTGCCATCCTTCCGCGCCAGCGGCGCCTTGCCGCGCTGTTGCTGAGCGCTTTCGCCTTGCCCGCCGCGCCGGCGCTGGCGCAAACCACCCAACTGAATGAAATCCTGGTCACCGCCAAGCGCGACGAAGCGCTGTCCAAGACCGGCACCACCACCGTCGTCGGCAGCGCCGAGCTGACCCGGCGTGCCGCCACCGACATGGCCAATATGGCCCGCTACGAGCCGCTGATCAGCGTGCCGGCGGCCGGCATCGGTTCCGGCAATATCTGGGATGGCGCCGGCAACACCGGCTTTAACATCCGCGGCATCGAAGGCAACCGCGTGGCGCTGGACCTGGACGGCATCTCGCTGCCGGACGCCGCCCCCAAGCCGGACGGCAACACCCTGAACAGCTTCGGCATCGGCCGCGACTACTTCGACCCGGAAACCTTCCGCGAAGTGCGCATCGGCTCCGGCACCACCGCGGCAGGGGCGGGCACGCCCGGGCTGGGCGGCAGCGTGTCCTTCGTCACCAAGTCGCCGGAGGACTACCTGAGCGACACCCGCAACAGCTACGCCGAATACAAGTTCGGCTACACCTCCGCCGACAAGGCCAGGATGCACGCGCTCACCGGCGCCATGGGCTTCGGCGCGCTGAAGGCGCTGGCCGTGCTGGTGCACCGCGACGGCCAGCAGCTGCGCAGCAAGGGCAACGCCGTGTTCAATCCGGACGACTGGTCGTCGGACGCCTTGCTGGGCAAATTCAGCTGGGCGCCGGTGGCCGGCCACAAGCTGGGCTTCACGGTGGACGCCTACCAGTCCGAGCACGACCGCGAAATCAAGAACAAGCAGCTGTCGCTGTATCCCGAAGGCTCCGAGCAAGCCTCCGCCACGCGCCGCACGCGCGTCAGCCTGGACCACGGCTACACCGGCACCGGCAACCCGCTGTTCGACACCGTCGACACCCGCCTCTTCGTGCAGGACGCGAAAGTGGAAGACAACACCCACGCGCCCTACATCACCGGCGGCCGCCCGTACACGCGCGACATCGCCACCGGCCTGTACAACAAGAGCATCGGCATCGCCAGCGACGCCGGCAAGCAGCTCAACACGGCCACGCTGCTGAACTACGGCTTCACGCTGGAAGACGTGGAAACCCGCCGCCCGTGGCGCGAGGACCGCACGGTGGTGGGCTCCACCACGCACCAGATCACCCAGAAAAACCGCATGGCGGACATGGACACGCTGAAGATCGCGGCCTATGTGCGCGGCGAGATCGCCTTCCCGCTGGCCGGCTACAACGCCACCTTGACGCCCGGCCTGCGCGTCGAACACCGCAAGCTGAGCCCGAAGAACCTGGAGAACTACATCATCGCCGTGCCGTCCGCCGCCAAGGAACTGAAGGACGACAGCGACAGCTATGTGGCGCCCAGCCTGGGCCTGTCGGTTGAACTGGCGCCCAATTTCAATGCCTACGCCAGCTACAAGCGCGGCGCGCGCATGCCCAGCGGCGCCGACCGCACCAGCACCTACGACTCCTTCAGCTACACCGGCGCAGGGCAGGGCTACGGTGTGCTGGGCAACGCCAAGCTGGAAAAGGAAACCAGCAACGCCTTCGAGCTGGGCGTGAAAGGCGAGCCGCGCAAGGGTGTGCAGTTCAGCGCGGCCATGTTCCACACCGCGTACAAGAACTTCATCGAATACGTGGCGCAGCCGGCCGACCCGGTCAATTACCCGACCCTGAGCCAGGGCCTGTTCCGTCCCGAAAACGTGGCCAAGGCCGACATCTGGGGCGTGGAAATGAGCAGCCGTTTCGAGCTGGGCCAGTGGTCCGCGCCGCTGCAAGGCGCCAGCGTGGCGCTGGCGGCGGGCGGTTCGCGCGGCACCACCAGCAACAGCAAGACCGGCAAAAAGGGCGACTTGGCCACCGTGCTGCCGTACAAGGGCAGCGCCACGCTGGCATGGGACGACCCGGCCCAGCGCGGCGGCGTGGCCCTGAGTACCGTGCACGTGCGCGCCAAGCAGGCCAAGCCGGACGTGGTGACCGGCGCCACCGCCGCCCTGTTCGCCGTGCCCGCATCGACCGTGATGGACTTGACCGCCTACTTCAACGTCGGCAAGAACGCCACCGTCACGGCCAGCGCCTACAACCTGGGCGACAAGAAGTACTGGGATTACGCCAGCGCGCGCACCCTGGCCGCCGGCACCAGCGCCACTGCGCTGGCCGATATCGAACGCCAGGTGAAAACCGGGCGCAATTACGCCGTTACCTTTAAACTGATGTACTGATTTTTGGAGACCATGATGAAGAAGAATCACCGAATTGCACTGGCCCTGGCCAGCGCCCTGATGTTGGGCGCCGTGCCTGCCATGGCGGCGGACGCCAGTCTCGGCCAGCGCTGGGAAAAGCTGCGCGCCGAGCAGCCCAAGCTGCAGATCCGCGACGCGGCGCGCGCGTTGAATGTGTCCGAAGCCGAACTGCTGGCCACCGGCATCGGCAAGACCGTTACGCTGCTGACGAACGATGACCACGCCGCGCGCGAAATCATGCGCCGCGCGCTGGACCTGGGCAAAGTGCTGGCCCTGACCCGCAACGAGAACGGCGTGCTGGAGCGTACCGGCGTGGCCACCCGCCTGGCGCAGGACGCGGCAGGGGCGCAGGCCGCAGTTGGCGCGCCTAACGATCCCGAGCGCGAAGCGCGCATGCGCAATATCGCCGGCGGCTACCTGGGCGGCGAGATCGACCTGCGCTTCAACTTCGCCAACTGGAAGCACGCCTTCGCGGTGGTGCAACCGGGCCGCGATGGCCAGGTCTCGCGCAGCCTGCAGTTCTTCGACGCCACCGGCACCGCGGCGCACAAGCTGTACCTGAAGAATGAGGCCGCGGTAGGCATTTTCGACAAGCTGGTTTCGGACTTCCGTGCGCCGGACCAGAACGCTGCGCTGAACGTGGTGCCGATCGCGCCCAAGCAGGCCGAGAAAGCCGACAGCGCAGTGGACGTGAAAGAGTTCCAGCTGGCCTGGAAAGAAATGACGGACGTGCACCAGTTCAACCGCCTGCTGGGCGAGTTCGGCATCTCGCGCGAACAGGCCATGCGCCTGGCGCCTGAAGGCGTGGTGCAGCGCGTGTCGCCCAAAGCGGTGCGCAGCCTGCTGGACGAATCGGCCAAACAGAAGCTGCCCATCATGGCCTTCCTGGGCAATGGTTCGGTGACGCAGATCTTCAGCGGCGTGATCGAGAAAACCGCCGCCAGCGGCGACTGGTACAACGTGCTGGACCCGGACTTCAACCTGCACCTGCGCGAGAGTGCCTTCAACAGCGGCTACGTGGTGCAGCGCGCAGGGGTGACGTCGGTGGAGTTCTTCGACAAGAACGGCGAACTGGTGGTGACCTTCTTCGGCGTGCGCGAGCGCGCCAAGCCGCAGCCGCAAACCTGGGTCGACCTGACGCGCAATTTGCCGAAGGCTTGAGCCTGCGGAGGACCCGGCGGATTGCGCGTAACCGTAACCCGCCGAGCCTCAACCATCCACCGCCTTGCGCCCCAGCGCCGGGTCGTCGGTAAAGAAGCCATCCAATCCCAACTTCAGATAGCGCCTGATCTCGGCCACCGAGCCGGCCGGATTGCGCGCATGCTCGCCAGCGCTGTCGCGGAAATCGGCGGCCAGGAAACGGTTCTCCGGACGGAACGTCCATGTCTCCACGCGCAGTCCCGCCGCGCGGCCATCGGCAGCCAGCGAAGTCGGCTCGGCCAGGAAGCCATCCTGCTTCAGCGCTATCAGCATGCGCGTCGGCGGCGCCACCACGTCGGCATAGGCCGCAATCGCCTTCAGCCCGGCGGGAGAGCACATCTGCCCGTAAGTCAGGGTGCCGTTGGCCGCAGCCACGTCCGCCGGGCGTTGCGCAGGCGCGCCCACCAGCTGCATCAGGCGGATATTGGCGCGCCGTCCCAGTTTGTCGCGAACGTATTTCAGGTTGGCCACCTCGAAGGACTGGATCTCCACCGGGTGGCGGCGCGTGTAGTCGTGCGCGGCCAGCGTGGAGAAGAAACGGTCCTCCAGGGCCAGGCCAACGCCGGCGAAATAGGCCGAGCTTTTCAGCTCCGGCACCAGGCCGATCACGCGGCCGGCGGCGGCCGACTGCGCCGCCACGAAGTCGATGATTTCCTCGAACGTCACCACCTGGAACATGCCGTCGAACTGCGCGCTGCCGGGGCGCGATTCGGGAATGCGCTCGACGGCGCGCAGCGTCTTGATTTCGGCCAGCGTGAAGTCGTCCACGAACCAGCCTTCGTGCGTCTGGCCGTCAATGGTCTTGCGCGTGCGGCGGCTGGCGAATTCGGCGCGCCGGGCCACATCGGTGGTTTCGTTCAGGTAGGCGTCGTGGCGGGCCACCAGCACACCGTCCCTGGTGCAGACCAGGTCCGGTTCCACGTAGTCGGCGCCATCGGCGATGGCTTTCGCGTACGCCGCCAGCGTGTGCTCCGGCCGCAGCGCGCTGGCGCCGCGATGCGCGAACACCAGCGGCCGGGCGCTGCCGCCCGCTCCCAGGCCAGTTGCCAGCGAGCCGGGGCCGCCGGCCAGTGCAGCCGCCGCGCCAATGCCGCCGGCGCCGAACGCGGACGGCGCCAGCAGCGCACTGCCGCCGGCGGCCACGCTGCCGATAAAGCCGCGCCGCGACAGCAGGCGGCGCGCGTTGAGGATGTTGTCCATCAGAAGTCTGCCATCACGGTGAGGAAGGCCTGGCGCGGCGCGATCGGGAAGGTATTGTACGTCTTGTCCGCCGCGCCCACCACCACGTTCAGGCTGCCCATGCGGTCGGCCAGGTTGCTCACGTTGACGCGGTAGCGCGCGTTCTTCACGATGCCCCCGTTCAGGAAGGGCAGCTGGCCGGACACGCCCAGGCCCAGCAGGAAGTAGCTCGGCACCGCCAGGTCGTTGGTGTAGGTGGCGTAGCGCTTGCCCACGTAGTCGCCGCTCAGCTGGAACTCGGTGCCGGCTATCGTCATGGTGGCGACGAACTTGTTCATCCACTCGGGATTGCCCGGCACCGTCTTGCCTGCGGTCGGCACCACGGTGGCGCCGTTGCTGTAGTTGTCCTCGTAGGTGGAACGGTTGTAGGACAGCGCGTTGTAGAGCGAGAAGCCGCGCCCGAAGTGGAAGGTGCCCGACAGGTCTATGCCGTCGATCTTCACGCTGCCCACGTTGGCCAGCACCGGATTGCCGCCGATGATGGCCGAGATCACCGGGGTGGGGCTGATCTGCAGCAGGCGGTTCTTGAAGTCCACGTGGTACACATTGACCTGGCCGTCGAAGGCTTTCAGCATGCCCCAGTCCAGCTGGTGGTTGCTGCGCAGGCCCGCTTCATAGGTGACCGAGGTTTCCGGCTTGGCGCTGGACTTGAACAGGTCGAACGCCTGCTGGCTGGCCAGCGACCATGGCGACGCGCCACCGCCGCCGTAGGTGACGAACTGGCGCATATTTTTCTGCACGTTGAAGAACAGCTGGTCCTGCGCCGTTACGTCCCAGCGGCCGCCGATCTGCGGCAGGAACCATTTCCTGGTCTCGATCTGGCCCACCGGCAGCGCGCTGGAGCCGCCGGCGATGGCGCCTTTGAGCGGCTGCACGGGGAACTGGCCGTCCGCATCCTGCAGGCTGGATTTGAAGCCGGCCTGCAGCACCAGGTCCGGCTGCACGCGCCATTCGTCCTGCAGGTGCAGCTGGATCACCTTGTTGTCGATGGTGCTGCCGTACTGCGTGATCAGCGGGTTGGAAGGACGGTCGTACGGCGAGCTTGGATTGTTCACGTCCAGCGCGTACCAGCGGCGGTAGGCCGAGGACTGGTTATGTTCGAACCACACGCCGCCTTGCACGGTATGGTCGCCGAACTCGCTGCGCAGCGTAGACAGCACGCCGCTGCGCTTGATGTCGTACTCGGTGGTGCGGGTGGCGTAGCCGGAGCCGCCGAACACCTGTTTCAGGTTCTGGTTGGGGTAGTACACCGCGAACAGCGCCGGCAGGCCGGCCACGCCGATCGGGCCGGCCACCACGCCCACGCCGTCGTCGTCGTGATGGTAGACCTGGTTGCTCCAGGTGGTGGATTCGCCCAGGCGCCAGTCGAACTTGGCGTAGCCCAGGTAATCCTTGCGCTGCGCGTCGCTGTAGTAGTTGCGGTAGTTGTTGCCGTCCGCCGCAGGCGTGGCGCCGGTGGGCGACAGGTAGCTTAGCGCGTAGGCGAAGTCGGGGTAGGTAAAGGGGCGGGTGTAGGGCGCGCTGGTTTCGCCGGCCACGTGCACGGTGCTGTCCTCGTTCGGTTCGATCTTGTCCGAATAGGCGAAGTACAGGGTCAGCTTGCCGGCCTCGCCCTGGTTGACGAACTTGGCGTTGACCTGGTCGCCGCCCTGCTTGCCGTTGAAGTCCCAGGCGCGCTGCTTCTGGTGCGCGGCCGAGATGTAGGCGCTGCTGCCGCCGCCGAAGGTACCGGTGTCGAAGCGCGCATAGGTGCGCGAAGTGCGGTAGCTGCCCACGGTCTGCTGCACGGTGGCGCCTGGCGCGGCCAGCGGATCGCTGGAGAAGGTTTCGATGGTGCCGCCCAGGTTGCTGGTCGAGGCGGTGGCCAGGTCGCCCGCGCCGGACGACAGGATCACGCTGCGCACGTTTTCGCTGATGACGGCGCGCTGCGGCGACAGGCCGTTGTAGTTGCCGTACTGCTGGTCGCCCAGCGGCACGCCGTCCATGGTGTAGCCCAGCTGCTGGCCGCTGAAGCCGTGCACGAACAGCGACAGGTTCTGCTCATTGTTGCCCCATGGGTCGGCGGTCTGGAAGCTCACGCCGGGCAGCGCTTGCAGCGCCTTCAGCGGGTTGATGCCGGGCAGGATCTTCTGCATTTCATTTTTGGTCATCGCCACCGAGGAGCGGGTCTTGCGCGACGCTACTTCCACGGTGGCCACCGGGCCGGCTGCCGCTGCGGCCATTTCGCTGCCGCTGTCGGCCGCAGCCGGGGCTGCCGGTTCGGCGGGGGCCGCCGAGGTGGCTGCAAAGACGGGGAAGGAGAATGCCATGCAGATGGCGGAAGCGAGGAGAGTCTTGTTCATCATGAGCCTGTCGTTGGAAACATTGGAAGAAATGCAAACGACGCGCAGCGTAACCAGCCGGTGTGACGGCGGCATGACGGTACGGTGACGAATTGATGAATTGGCGAGGCGGAGGAGGGGCGCCGGCGCGGGGGGAAACCCGTCCCCGCGCCAGTGGGTGGAACTGCGCGGGGACGGGAATTACAGCTTAATGCTTGGCTTCGCTGGCGTGCATCAGCACTTCGGCGGGCGCGCTGGTGACGAACAGCTGGGCGCAATCGACCTTGTCGTACTCGTAGTGCTGGCCGCAGAAATCGCAGTTGATGGCGACGGTGCCCTGTTCATCCAGCACGCCTTCCACTTCCTCCTGGCCCAGCATCTTCAGCATATTGCCCACTTTCTCGCGGGTGCAGCTGCAGTGGAAGGACGGGTGTACCGGGTCGAACACGCGGATGGTCTCTTCCCAGAACAGGCGCTGCATCAGCACGTCGATGGTGGTGCTGAGGATTTCTTCCTGCTTCAGGGTGGAGCCCAGGATCACCGCGCGGTTCCAGGTCTCCAACGCATCGTCCTGCGACAGCTGCGCCGTTTCGGCCTTGCCGCCGTGGTGCGGCAGCTTTTGCAGCAGCAGGCCGCGCGCCACGTTGTCGTCGGCCGCCAGCCACAGCTTGGTGTCCAGCTGTTCCGAGCGCTGCATGTAGTTTTCGATGACAGTGGCCACGTCGTCGCCGTCCAGCGGCACGATGCCCTGGTAAGGCTGCTGGCCCGGCACCTTGTCGGCCGGATCGAGCGTGATGATGAAGCGGCCCTTGCCGTGCGCGTTCAGCAGCTGCATCACGCCGGCGTCGTCGGCAATGGCCGCGTCCGGGGTCAGCTTTGCCGTGGCGCGCAGGCGCAGGTCGGCGTCGCACTCGACCACCAGCAGGCGCACCGGCCCGTCGCCGTGGATCTGCATGATGATGGAACCGTTGAACTTCAGGTTGGCCGACAGCAGGGCGGCGGCAGCCACCATTTCGCCCAGCAGGCGCTTGACCGGCGCCGGGTAGGCGTGGCGCGCCTGCACCTCGCGCCAGGTGGCCGAGATGTCGACCAGCTCGCCGCGCACGGAGGCGTTGTCGAAGATGAATTTCTGCAGCGTGTCCTGGCTAGCCGCCAGATCTGGGGTGATGCTCATGGTTTATCCTATTTTCTTGAGTTGCGTCTTGAACAGCTGGCTGCGCTTGACGTAGCTGTCGGCGGCCGCTTGCAGGTTGGCCACGTCCTGTTCGGTCAGCGTGCGCACGGCCTTGGCCGGGGCGCCGATGATGAGCTGGTTGTCCGGGAATTCCTTGCCCTCGGTGACCAGCGCGCCGGCCCCCACCAGGCAGCCCTTGCCGATCCTGGCGCCGTTCAGGATCACGGCCTGGATGCCGATCAGCGAGCCGTCACCCACGGTGCAGCCGTGCAGCATGGCCTGGTGGCCCACCGTCACGTTCTTGCCCAGGGTGAGCGGGTAGCCCATGTCGGTATGCATCACGGTGTTTTCCTGGACGTTGCTGTTTTCGCCGATGGTGATGCGTTCGTTGTCGCCGCGTATCGTGGTGCCGTACCATACCGAGGCGTTGGCGTGCAGCGTCACTTTGCCGATCAGGCTGGCGGTCTCGGCAACAAATGCGGAAGCGTCAATCTCGGGCGCATGCTCGCCCAGCTGGTAGATGGTCATGGAAAGCCCAGTTGAGTATTTGTGGAAACTGCGGAATGGCGCTATTTTACGCCTGCCAGGCATCGGCCTGCTTCAGGATTTGCGAACGATCGTGCTATTATAAGGGCTTGCGCCCAGTCCAAGGCACCCATATTGCGCTCGCTGCGCTACTTTCAAGGCTGCAATCATCATGAAACCATCCCGATCCGAATTCATCAGCGTGCGCGGCAACCGCACCCATATCCGCCACTGGGGCAGGGCAGGGGCGCCCAAGATTTTCATGGTGCACGGCTGGATGGACGTGTCGGCCTCGTTCCAGTTCGTGGTGGACGCGCTGCAGGGCGACTGGCATGTGATCGCCCCCGACTGGCGCGGCTTCGGCCTGACCGAGCGCCCGCGCGTGGACACTTACTGGTTCGTCGATTACCTGGGCGACCTGGACGCCATCCTGCGCCACTACCAGCCGGACAGCCCGGTCAACCTGCTGGGCCACAGCATGGGCGGCAACGTGGTGGGCCTGTACGCGGGCGCGCGGCCCGAACGCATCCGCCGCCTGGTCAACCTGGAAGGCTTCGGCATGAAGTCCACCACGCCGGACCAGGCGCCGGCGCGCTACGCCAAGTGGATGGACGAGCTGCTGGAACCGCAGGAAATGCGCGGCTACACCGACCTGGGCGAAGTGGCCAAGCGCCTGCAAAAGACCAATCCGCGTCTGTCCGACGAGCGCGCCGCCTTCCTGGCCAGCCACTGGGCGGGGCAGAACGACAAGGGCGAGTGGGCCATCCTGGGCGATCCGGCCCACAAGCGCATCAACCCGCTGCTGTACCACGTGGAGGAAGTGATGGCGTGCTGGCGCGCGATCACCGCGCCGGTGCTGTGGGTGGAGGCCGAGCACACCAATATGTGGCTGTGGATGGGGCCGAAGGAGGAGGCGCGGGTGGAAATCGACCGCCGCCTGGGCCACCTGGCCAACGTGACCGCGAAGATGATGGACAACGCCGGCCACATGCTGCATCACGACCAGCCGGAGCAGCTGGCCGCCATGCTGGAGGAGTTTTTGGCTTGACCGCCAAGCAGCGTACAATGGTGTTTCTATTAGCGTAAACAATCAGCCCGTATGAATGTAGATTTACACTGCCATTCCAACGTTTCCGACGGCGTGCTGCCGCCGGCCAAGGTCGCCAGGGTGGCGCGCGAGGCCGGGGTGGACGTGTGGGCGCTGACCGATCATGACGAAGTCGGCGGCATCCCGGCCGCGCGCGCCGCTGCCGCCGAGCAGGGCATGCGCTTTGTGACCGGCGTGGAAATCTCCATCACCTGGGCCGGCGAAACGGTCCACATCGTCGGCCTGCAGATCGACGAGAACAACGCCGCACTGGTAAACGGCCTGGAGCAGACCCGTTCGGGGCGCGACAGCCGCGGCCGCGAAATCGCCGCCCAGCTGGCCAAGGCCGGCATCCCGGACGCCTACGAGGGCGCGCTGAAGTACGTGTCCAACCCGAATCTGATGTCGCGCACCCACTTCGCGCGTTACATCGTCGAGATCGGCGCCTGCCGCAACACGTCGGAAGTGTTCAAGAAATACCTGTGCGAAGGCAAGCCGGGCTACGTGGAGCACCGCTGGGCCACCCTGGAGCAGTCGCTGCAGTGGATACGCGGCGCCGGCGGCATCGCCGTGATCGCCCACCCGGGCCGCTACAAGTTCAGCGACACCGCCGAGGGCGTGCTGTTCGACGAATTCAAGCAGATGGGCGGTGCCGCCATCGAAGTGGTGACCGGCAGCCACACGCCGGACCAATACCCCGAATACGCGCGCCTGGCCAATTCCTACGGCTTCCTGGCCTCGCGCGGCACCGATTTCCATGCGCCCGGCGAGGCGCGGGTGGACTTCAAGCTGCTGCCGCCGCTGCCGGGCAATGTGACCCCGGTCTGGCACGACTGGTTCTAAGCACTTGTAATTCAGGCTACCCGGCCGCACCTGATGCTCGGGTAACTCTGCGGAGAAAGCACTATGAAACGTATCGTCCTCTTTATCGCCACCAACCTGGCCGTGATGCTGGTGTTGTCGCTGGTGCTGTCGCTGCTGGGCATCGGCCGTCCCACGGCGGGCGGCCAGCTGCAAATGGGCACCTTGCTGGCCTTCTCGCTGGTGGTGGGTTTTACCGGCGCCATCATTTCGCTGCTGATCAGCAAGCCGATGGCCAAATGGAGCACCGGCGCCCGCGTGATCGACGCGCCCGCCAATTCCACCGAACAGTGGCTGGKGGCCACCGTGCGCCAGCTGGCCGAGCGCGCCGGCATCGGCATGCCGGAGGTGGCCGTGTACGAGGGCGAACCGAACGCCTTCGCCACCGGCGCGTTCAAGAATTCGGCCCTGGTGGCGGTGTCCACCGGCCTCTTGCAGTCGATGAACCGCGACGAGGTGGAAGCCGTGCTGGGCCATGAAGTGGCCCACATCGCCAATGGCGACATGGTGACCATGACCCTGATCCAGGGCGTGGTGAACACCTTCGTCGTGTTCCTGGCGCGCATAGTCGGCTTCTTTGTCGACAATATGCTGCGCGGCAAGGACAGCGAGCGCAGCAGCGGCACCGGTATTGGCTACATGGTCACCGTGTTCGTTTGCGAAATCGTGTTCGGCCTGCTGGCCTCCATCATCGTGGCCTGGTTCTCGCGCCAGCGCGAATTCCGCGCCGACGCCGGCTCGGCCAAGCTGCTCGGCAGCAGCGTGCCGATGCAGCACGCGCTGGCCCGCCTGGGCGGCCTGGAGCCGGGCGCGCTGCCGCAGAATATGGCGGCCTCCGGCATTACCGGCGGCGGCGGCTGGTCCGCGCTGTTTTCCACCCACCCGCCGATGGAACAGCGCATCGCGGCCCTGCAGCAGTTGCCGCGCTGAGACCGGCGGCCTGAGCCCAGCATAAGCCAAGCATGAGTCAATACTTCCAGATCCATCCGGTCAACCCGCAGCTGCGCCTGATCAAGCAGGCCGCGCAAATCATCCACGGCGGCGGCATCGTCGCGCTGCCGACGGACTCGTGCTACGCGCTGGTGTGCCACCTGGACGATAAAAGCGCGGTCGAGCGCCTGCGCCGCATCCGCGGCATCGACGAGAAGCACCACCTGACCCTGCTGTGCCGCGACCTGAGCGAGATTGGCGTCTACGCGCGCGTGGACAACAAGCAGTTCCGCCTGCTCAAGGCCGCCACGCCGGGTCCGTTCACCTTCATCCTCGAGGCGACCCGCTGCGTGCCGCGCCGCCTCAGCCATCCGTCGCGCAAGACCATCGGCCTGCGGGTGCCGGAAAACTGCATCGTCGAGATGCTGCTGGCCGAGCTGCAGCAGCCGCTGCTGGGCACCACCCTGATCCTGCCGGGCGACGACCAGCCGCTGACCGACCCGGAAATGGTGCGCGAACGGCTGGAAAAGCAGGTGGATTTGATCGTCGACGGCGGCGCCTGCAGCTTCGAGCCCACCACCGTCATCGACCTGAGCGGCGCGGAACCCGAGCTGGTGCGCCAGGGCCGGGGCGACCCCGCCGTGCTGGGCCTGTAAGCATCTTCCACCCCTCCCATTCCCCCACGCTCCAGGCCGCTCATCCCGGTCTGGTAGAATTTTACCTATGACTGATTTCAATCAAACGATACAGACCATCGCCGTCTTTGCGATTCCTGTGCTTTTCGCCATCTCCCTGCATGAAGCCGCGCACGGCTATGTGGCCCGCTATTTCGGCGACACCACCGCCGAGCAGCAAGGACGGCTGACCATCAATCCCATCGCCCATATCGACTGGTTCGGTACCGTGCTGCTGCCTGTCTTGCTTGCGCTGAGCCCGCTCGGCATGGCGTTCGGCTATGCCAAGCCGGTGCCGGTGGACTATAGCCGCCTGCGTAATCCAAAGAAGCAGATGGGCTTCGTGGCGGCGGCCGGTCCGGCCGCCAATTTCGCCATGGGCCTGGGCTGGACTATCGCGCTGCTGTTCATGTACCGGCTGGGCGTACAGGAGCCCTTCCTGCTCGGCATGGCCAAGGCCGGCATCCTGACCAACGCGGTGATGTGCGTGTTCAATCTGATCCCGGTGCCGCCGCTGGACGGCGGGCGCATCGTGACCGCGCTGCTGCCGGACCCGTTGGCTTATAAATTTGCCAAGATCGAGCGCTACGGCCCCTACGTGTTCATCGGCTTGCTGGCCCTGATGTACACCGGCATCCTCAGTCCCATCCTGGCCACCATGGTGCAGCTGACGCAGGGGCTGTTCATCACGCTGGTGTACCCGCTGCGCCTGTTGCTGGGCTGAGCGCCATGTATCCCGACCGCGTCGTCTCCGGTATGCGCCCCACGGGCGCCATGCACCTGGGCCATTACCACGGTGCGCTGACCAACTGGGTCAAGATGCAGGCCGAGTTGCCTTGTTTGTTTTTCGTGGCCGACTGGCACGCGCTGACCACTCACTATGATGACCCGGAGCTGATCGAGCGCAGCACCTGGGACATGCTGGTGGACTGGCTGGCGGCCGGCATCGACCCTTCCCAGGCCACGCTGTTCATCCAGTCGCGCGTGCCCGAGCACGCCGAGCTGCACTTGCTGCTGTCGATGGCCACGCCGCTGGGCTGGCTGGAACGGGTGCCCACTTATAAGGACCAGATCGACAACTTGGCCAGCAAGGACCTGGCAACCTACGGCTTCCTCGGTTATCCGCTGCTGCAGGCGGCCGACGTGCTGATCTACCGCGCGTCCGAGGTGCCGGTGGGTGACGACCAGGTGCCGCACATTGAAATGATGCGCGAAATTGCGCGCCGTTTTAACCATTTGTACGGCAAAGAGAAGGGTTTCGAGCAAAAGGCGCAGGACGCGGTGAAAAAGCTGGGCAGCAAGCGCGCCAAGCTGTACAACGAACTGCGCACGCACTACCAGCAGGATGGCGACGATGAGGCGCTGGAACAGGCCAAGGCCATGCTGGACGACGCCCACAGCCTGTCGATGATAGACCGCGAGCGCCTGTTCGGCTACCTGGAGGGCAGCCGCAAGCTGATCCTGGTGGAACCCCAGGCCAAGCTGACCGCGTCCGGCCGCCTGCCGGGCCTGGATGGCCGCAAGATGTCCAAGAGTTACGGCAACACCATCGCGCTGCGCGAGGACAAGGACGCCGTGACCAAGAAGGTGCGCACCATGCCGACCGATCCGGCCCGCGTGCGCCGCAGCGACCCGGGCGACCCGGCGCGCTGTCCGGTGTGGCAGTTTCACCAGGTTTATTCCGACAACGCCACCCAGGAATGGGTGGTCAAAGGCTGCCAGTCGGCCGGCATCGGCTGCATCGAGTGCAAGCAGCCGGTGATCGACGCCATCATCAAGGAGCAGGAGCCGATGCATGAACGCGCCCAGCCCTATCTGGACGACCCCTCGCTGGTGCGCGCCATCGTTGCCGACGGCAACGACGTGGCCCGCAAACTGGCTCAAGAAACCATGCGCGATGTGCGCGAAGCAATGGGACTTTCCTACACATGAGTGAACAAGTTTCTCCCTGGGTGCGGCGATTCGCGCCCCTGATTCCGGGCGGCGAGGTGCTGGACCTGGCCTGCGGCACCGGCCGCCACGCGCGTCACATCGTCACCCTCGGCCACTCGGTGGTGGCGGTGGACCAGAATGCCGATTCGCTGGCCGCTGCCGCCGGCGACGGCATCGTCACCTCGCAGATCGACCTCGAGGCGGACGACGCCGTGTGGCCCTTCGGACCGGGCCGCTTTGCCGGCATTGTCGTCACAAACTACTTGCACCGCCCGCTGATTGCGGACATGCTGGCTAGCCTGGCGCCAAATGGCGTTCTCATTTACGAGACTTTCTCGGAAGGCAATGCCGAATTCGGTAAGCCGTCCAATCCCGCCTTCCTGCTGGCGCCCGGCGAACTGCTGGAATGGGCCGCCAAGCATGAGCTGCGCGTAGTCGCTTTTGAGGATGGCCGGGTGGAAACTCCAAAACCTGCTCTGGTGCAACGCATCTGCGCCGTGAAGCCGGAGTTCCCGCGCGTTGCCGCGCTCTTGCCATCATTTTGATGACGGTTTCATCGCAATTTAATATAGGATACTGTTCCGGGAAGCACCACAGACCCGGCCTATCGTCTACAATCGTTGTTTTAATTTCTTACTGTTTTGGTTAACTATGATTAAGGGCAGCATAGTAGCAATTGTCACCCCGATGCACGCAGACGGCAGTCTGGACTATCCGGGTTTGAACAAGCTGATCGATTGGCACATCGCCGAAGGTACGGATGGCATCGTCATTGTCGGCACCACTGGCGAATCGGCCACCGTGAGCGTGGAGGAGCACTGCGCCCTGGTCAAGGCCACCGTGGAGCACGCCAAAGGCCGCATTCCCATCATCGCCGGCGCCGGCGGCAATTCGACCGCCGAGGCGATCGAACTGACCCGCTATGCCAAGGATGCGGGCGCGGACGCCGTGCTGCAAGTGGTGCCGTACTATAACCGTCCTACCCAGGAAGGCATGTACCAGCACTTCAAGGCCATTGCCGAAGCAGTCGATATCCCCGTGATCCTGTACAACGTGCCCGGCCGCACCGTGGCCGACATGTCGAACGAGACCATTGTGCGCCTGGCCGCCATCAAGAACATCATCGGCGTCAAGGATGCGACCGGCAACATCGGCCGCGGCCTGGACCTGCTGCGCCTGGCGCCCAAGGAATTTGCGGTCTACTCCGGCGACGATCCGACCGCCGTGGCCCTGATGCTGGCCGGCGGCAAAGGCAATATTTCGGTGACTGCCAACGTGGCGCCGCGCGCCATGCACGAGATGTGCAAGGCCGCCATGGCAGGCGACATTGCCAGGGCCATCGAGATCAACAACAAGGTCTTCCCGCTGCACCAAAAGCTGTTTGTCGAGCCCAATCCGGTGCCTGTGAAGTGGGCGCTGGCCGAAATGGGCATGATGCCTGCCGGCATACGCCTGCCGCTGGTGCCGCTGGCAGCCGAGTACCATGAGACCGTGCGCGGCGCGCTGCGCGAAGCCGGCCTGATCAACTAAGCCCCGCCCCAGGCGCGCTTTTCATTCCAGTAAAACATGACTATTCGCAAGACAGCATCCATTACCCCGCAGCGCGGCCTGGGCATCGCCGCCATCGCCGCCATGGCCGTCAGCCTGACCGGTTGCGGCATGATCAGCTCGGTCGTCGGCCAGGACAAGGTCGACTACAAGTCGGCCAAGAAAGCCACCACGCTGGACGTGCCGCCGGATTTGACGCAATTGCAAGCAGATAACCGCTATTCCCTGCCGGATAGCACCCGTGGCGTGGCCACCGCCTCCGGCTACCAGGCCCAGCGCGCGGCCGGCGGCACGGCGGCGGCCCCGGTTGGCAGCAGCAACCAGGTGGCCACCAGCGGCACCGACAGCGTCAAAGTCATGCGCGCTGGCAACCAGCGCTGGCTGGTGGTCAAGCAAACGCCTGAGCAACTGTGGCCGCAGCTGAAGAATTTCTGGGAAGAGTCGGGTTTCACCCTGTCCATGAACGAGCCCAAGGCCGGCATCCTGGAAACGGAATGGAATGAAAACCGCGCCAAGATTCCGCAAGACTTCGTGCGCAACACCATCGGCAAGGTGTTCGATTCACTGTATTCGAGCGGCGAGCGGGATAAGTACCGCACCCGCCTCGAGCGCCTGCCGGACGGCAGCACCGAGATCTACATCAGCCATCGCGGCGCCGAGGAAGTCATCACCGGCGCCCAGAAGGAAACCACGATGTGGACCACCCGCGCCAACGACCCCAACCTGGAAGCGCTGTTCATTGCCAAGCTGATGACCAAGCTGGGCGGCGGCAAGGATGAAGCCGCCGCGCGCACCGCCGTCGACAACGCTATCGTCCAGCCGCAGCACGCCACCCTCAAGGGGGCGGGCGAGGCGCGCATGGTGGAAGTGGACGAGGGCTTCGACCGCGCCTGGCGCCGGGTCGGCCTGGCGTTGGACCGTGCCGGCTTCACCGTGGAAGACCGCGATCGCGTGCAGGGCATCTACTTTGTCCGCTATGTGGACCAGGACGCCGGCACCACCAAGGGCTTCTTCTCCAAGCTGTTCAGCTGGGGTTCGTCCGAGAAGGACAAGGAAGCGCAGCGCTACCGCGTGGCGGTCAAGGCCAGCGCGGCCGGCTCGACCAGCGACGTGACCGTGCTGAGCAACGACGGCAAGCCGGAAACCAGCGCCACCGGCGAAAAGATCCTGACCTTGCTGCACGAACAGCTGAAATAAGTTGTTACATTAAAAAACCGGCTGCGGCCGGTTTTTTTACGCCCGCCGCAGCCGCTTGCCGATCTGTGCACCGTACGGACGAAAAAAAACCGGCCGAAGCCGGTTTTTCTTTTCCAACTGACTGATTACTTCGCAGCAGCGGATGCAGCAGCCGAAGCAGCCGAAGCAGCAGCCGAAGCAGCCGAAGCGGCAGCCGAAGCGGCGGTAGCGGCAGCAGCAGCAGCGTCAGCAGCTGGAGCGGCAGCAGGAGCAGCAGCGTCAACGGCTGGAGCCGCTGGAGCAGCAGCAGGAGCTGCTACTTCTGGGGTTGCTACTGGAGCAGCAGGAGCTTCTTCTTTTTTGGAGCAAGCAGCCAGAGCAACAGCCAGCAGGGAGGCGATCAGCAGGGATTTTTTCATGGGTTTTCCTTAATTAATTCAAAAAATAAACAACAATGTTGCGATGAATAATTACCGGTAATTATCGCTCATTAGGGCGTCTTCGTAGGCCTTTCGTACCAAATGGTGCCTGCCAGACAACGGAAACTTCCTAACCGAATATTATAGCGATTTTTGGTGCGTCGCAATAGCGTACAAGGCCGAAATCACAACTATTTTGCGATAACGCAATAAATTGCTTCCTCGGCCATTTGCCTGCATCCACTGCCATTACCGGCATACCTGTCGAACAGCAGCATTCTACATTGATAAGGACTAGAGTCCAGTAGTGTCCGCACTCAAACCGGGAACGGACTCCGCCCATATCCCCGTAAAACGCTCGCTGCAGACTTGCGTATCGGGTGCTGAATCATACACTGCTTCGCCGCGGAAGTGGTCCGAGTGATAACGCCGCACCAAATGCAACTGGTCGGCGAGGCAGAACGAGTCGGTCAGCAGGCGCAGCGCCGGGCTGGTGCGGCGGCATTCGATGGCGTGGCTGTAATCGCGCAGCAGGCGCTGGAAGCGCGGCGCGTGGCGCTCCAGTTCGGCGTTGCTGTGCGCGATCAGTTCCAGTTTGCCGTGTCTGGACAGGAAATGACGCAACAAGGCGTCCATTTCGCTGCTGCCCAGTTCCCAGATGGCGAAGTCCGGGTCGAATAACTGGAGGCTGAGCCTGGCTCTGGAAATGCAGGCCCGTAACTGCGCCTGGAATCCCGCGCGGGTATCGAAGGGCTGGACCTGCTTTTCCATGCTGCGCTCCTTATTTGCCGGCTGCCAGTTCCAGCCAGCCGTCCGTATACCAGGCGTACAGCGCGTCCACCACGTCGTCCGAGGCGGCCGCCAGCGCCGCCGCGTCGAGCGCGCGTTCATTGGCCAGCGCCACCAGCGCGGCGCGGTCGGCCCGGCCGATGGCAAACGACTCGCCGTTGATGAAGACATGGCTGCCGCGGTACAGCATTTGCGACTTGGCCGACAGCGTCACGCCGCCCTTCTTGGCCGCGCTCTGGAGGAAACGCTCTAAAGTGAGCGGCTTGGCCGGGCCGGTGAAGAACACATTGTGTTTTGGCTCGGACAGGTATTCGCCCAGGAATATAGTGATGTCGTCCTCGGTGAAGCGCACCTTGTTCAGTTCCTCGATCACCGTGTCCAGCATGTGGCGCGGGATTTCGGCGGGCTTGGCGGTCGCTTCCAGCTCCGGATCGGCGTAGCGGCCCGGCAAGTCGATGGAGTCCGCCATCCACTGCAGGAAATTCTCGCCCAGCTCCTGGAACGACGGCGAGCGGAAGCCGATCGAATAGGTCTGGCAATCGCCGATGGCGGTGCCGTCGTGGGCGTAGTGCGGCGGCAGGTAGAGCATGTCGCCCGGTTCCAGCACGAACTCCTCTTCGGCTTCGAAATTGGCCAGGATTTTCAGCGGCAGGCCGTCCACCAGGCTGAGGTCCTTCTGCGCGCTGATGCGCCAGCGGCGCTGGCCTTGCGCCTGCAGCAGGAACACGTCGTAGGAATCGAAGTGCGGACCGACGCCGCCGCCGTCGGTGGCAAAGCTCACCATCAGGTCATCCAGGCGGGCGTCCGGGATGAAGCGGAACTGGCGCAGCAGCGCGTCGGCGCGGGCGTCGAACAGGTTTACGCCTTGCACCAGCATGGTCCATTCCTTCTCGTCGCGCGCCGGCAGCGATTCGATGGGGCCGTGCTGCATGTCCCAGTTACCGTCGGTCATGGTGACCAGGCGCGATTCGACGTAATTTTTGGTGGCCAGTTCGGCCAGCGCGTCCAGCGTGAGCAGCGGCTTGAAGCCGGGCACCGCTTGGCGGATCAGCAATGGTTTCTTGTGCCAGTAGTCGCGCAGGAATTGCGCGGGCGTGATGTCGCCCAGGAGAGGTAATTTTTTCATGCGCCATTATAACAAGCACGCGGACGGGGGAATTAGCGGCAGGGTGGAAGTTGGGAATTCGCGTGGCATGTCGCGCGCCAGCGGAACGGTCGGCGCTTGCAAGCGCGGACTCCATGCCCTATAGGGCTTACAGGGTATAATCTGGCAGCTTAAATATGAAAGGAAGCCATATGAAGATCGCCAAGAATACCGTCGTGACCGTGAACTACAAACTGTCCGACGCGCAGAATAACCTTATCGAAGACGGTCGCCAGCCTATGGTCTACCTGCACGGCGGGTACGAGAACACCCTGCCGAAAATCGAAGAAGAACTGGACGGCAAAGAAACCGGCTACGCGACCACCCTGCAGATCGAACCGGAAGACGCATTCGGCGACTACGACGCCGCGCTGGTGAAAGTGGAGCCGCGCAACCGCCTGCCGGAACCGCTGGAAGTGGGCATGCAGTTCGAAGGCATGCCGGATGGCGACGACGGCGACGAAGAAGCCATGATTTTCACCGTGACGGAAATCGCCGACGACAAAGTTGTCCTGGACGGCAACCACCCACTGGCCGGCATGGCCCTGCGCTTTGAACTGGAAGTGGTGGACGTCCGCGCCGCTACCGATGAGGAAATCGCGCACGAGCACGTGCACGGCGCCCACGGCCACCACCACGGCGAAGAAGATGACGGCGACGAGGGCGACGAGTTCCGCTCCCACCCGATTCACTAAGCAGCACTGGCGGGTGAGGCGCCTGGCGCGTCACCCGCCGAGCATTACGGCGCGGCGTCCCCGCCGTCCACCAGCGCAAACAGCGCGGCGCCGCCCGGTTGCACCCGCACCGCTTCCCACTCCACGCCCAGTCCCAGGTGTCCCAGGTTGCCGCGCCATGTAATGGCCGGAGCCGTCTTGGTGTCGCCCTGGTTATCGATCAGCAGCACCTTCCCTTTGAATTTCTCGGCCAGCGCGCGCACCTGCTTGCGCACTTGGGTGAAGCCGTCCTGTTTTTCCGAGAAACCGCCCAGCAGCGAGAAGCCTTCCTCCACGTGGGCGCCCAGGTCGCCGTCCGAAAACAGCACGATGCCTTCCACGCCGCGCCGCTGTGCCATGGCGAACAGGCGGTGCAGCCAGGCGCGGTTGGCTACCAGCCTGTCCTCGAACTCGCTGTTGCGGCCGGCCTCGAGCAGGAAGTGATTGTTCTTGGCAGGCAGGTTCAGCGTGGCGAACAGCACCGGGCCATGTTCCCAGTAGGCGTTCTCCGCGTAGCTGCGGAACTTGGCGGTGGCCGACAGCCGTGTCAGCGCGAGCGGCTGCACGCCCAGCGATTGATTGTTCGGATAAAACACTTCGCGGATGCGGTTCAGCCGCTCGATGGCGTTCGAGCGTCCGGCCGAATTGCGGCACGCGGTCCAGTCGCTGCCGGCCGGCGACACGATGATGGGGCGCGGCGCGTCGTCCAGCACCTCCCTGCGCTGCGCATACAGCTTGTCGCTGCAGGGCTCGCTGGCCGACTTGATGCCCGTGGCCACGATGAACACCGGCTTTTCCTGGCTCACTTCCGAGATGGCGCGCTTGAGCAGCGCTTCGTCGGCGTCCGCCTTGAAAGCGTGGCCTATCACGCCGAACTGGAAGGCGCGCGGGTTTTTGGCCGCCGCTGCGCCGCCTGGGGTCTTGCCCGTTGCCGCCTTGCCCGTCGCTGCGAAAGCGAGGGCGGGCATGGCGGCCAGGCAGGCCGTCAGCAGCAGGGCGGCACGCCGCATCATGCCAGCGCCGGCTCCGCGAGGCGCTTGAGCTGGTACAGGCGCTCTAGCGCTTCGCGCGGGGTCAGCGCGTCCGGATCGAGGCCGTCCAGCGCGTCGAGCAGCTCGCGCATGGCGGGCGACTGCGCAGCCTGGGCTTGCGCCTGCTGCGCGCCTTGCGGCTGCGGCGCCTCGTCGTCATTGGCGTCGGCGGTGGGCGCGGCAAACAGGTCCAGCTGCGGCGTGGCGTCCAGCGCCTGCGCCTCCAGGCGCGCCAGGTGCTTGCGCGCGGCCTTGATCACCGGCTGCGGCACGCCCGCCAGCTGCGCCACCTGCAAGCCGTAGCTCTGCGAGGCCGGGCCGTTCTGCACCGCGTGCAGGAACACGATGGTGTCCTTGTGCTCCACCGCCGACAGGTGCACGTTGGCGGCGGTCGGATGGCTTTCCGGCAGCTGCGTCAGCTCGAAGTAGTGGGTGGCGAACAGCGTGAAGCTGCGGCTGGTGTCGATCAGGTGGCGCGCGATGGCCCAGGCCAGCGCCAGGCCGTCGAAGGTGGAGGTGCCGCGGCCGATTTCATCCATCAGCACCAGCGACGTGTCGCTGGCGCCGTTCAGGATGGCCGCCGCTTCCGTCATCTCCACCATGAAGGTGGAACGGCCGCCGGCCAGGTCGTCGGTGGCGCCGATGCGGGTGAACACGCGGTCGATCGGGCCGATCACCGCGCTGGTGGCCGGCACGTAGCTGCCCACGTAGGCCAGCAGCGTGATCAGCGCAACCTGGCGCATAAAGGTCGATTTACCGCCCATGTTCGGGCCGGTGATCAGCAGCAGGCGGCGGTCGTTGACGAAGCGGCAGTCGTTGGCGATGAAGCGCTCGATCTGGCCTTCCACCACCGGGTGTCGGCCTTCGACGATATTGATGCAGGGCTCGGCCACCAGCTCCGGTGCGCACCAGTTATGGCGCAGCGCGTGGCCGGCGAGGGCGGTCAGCGTGTCGATCTGGGCCAGCGCCTGCGCGATGGTCTGCAGGGCGCCGATGAACGGGGCCAGGTCGGCCAGCAGCTGGTCGTACAGGATTTTCTCGCGCGCCAGGGCGCGGTCCTGCGCCGACAGTGCCTTGTCCTCGAAGGCCTTCAGTTCCGGCGTGATGTAGCGCTCGCAGTTCTTCAGCGTCTGGCGGCGGCGGTAGTCGTCCGGCACCTTGGTGGCCTGGCCGTTGGTCACTTCGATGTAGAAGCCGTGCACGCGGTTGTATTCCACGCGCAGGTTGGCGATGCCGGTGCGTGCGCGTTCGCGCGTTTCCAGGTCCACCAGGTACTGGCCCGCGTTCTCGGACAGGCCGCGCAGTTCGTCCAGGTCGGCGTCGAAGCCGCGCGCAATCACGCCGCCGTCGCGCACCATGGTGGCCGGTTCTTCCATCACCGCGCGCGTCAGCAGGTCCACGCAATCGTCCGGCGTGGCCAGGGCATGGTGAATGGCGCCGAGCAGCGTGCCGGCGTCCTGGCCCACGCTGCGTTCCATCGCGTGGCGCAGCATCGGCAGCTGCCTCAGGCCGTCGCGCAGGCTGGCCAGGTCGCGCGGGCGCGCCGACAGCAGCGCGATGCGCGTGGTGATGCGTTCAATGTCCGGCACCTGCGCCAGGGTTTGCGACAGGATGCCGGTGGTATCGCTCTGCGCCAGCGCCGCGATGGCCTGGTGGCGCGAACGGGCCACGCCCTGGTCGCGCTTGGCGTGGTGCAGCCAGTAGCGCAGCAGGCGCGAGCCCATGGCGGTGCGGCAGTGGTCCAGCAGCGAGAACAGGGTGGGCGACTCCTGGCCGCGGATGGTCTCGGTCAGTTCCAGGTTGCGGCGGGTGGCCGCGTCCAGGCCGATGAATTCGGACTCGGTCTCGGTCGACAGGCTGCGCACGTGCTGCAGGCCGCGTCCCTGGGTCGACTGGGCATAGCGCAGCAGCGCACCGGCCGCGCCGAAGGCGGCGCCCAGGTTGTCCGCGCCGAAGCCGGTCAGGGTGGCCACGCTCAGCTGCTCCAGCAGCGCCTTGTGCCCGCTCACCACGTCGAAATGCCACTCCGGCACGCGGTTCACGTGGCAGCTGAAGGCGTCCTCGAACAGTTCGGCGTCGTCGCCGCGCAGAATCTCGGCCGGCGAGATGCGCTCCAGTTCCTGCTGCATGCGGACCGCCACGGTGCGGCTGTCGCCGGAGAATTCCATCAGCTTCAGCGCCCCGCTGGCCAGCGACAGCCAGGCCAGGCCCGCCGTCACCACCTTGCGCTGGCTGATCATGCACAGCGCCAGCAGCGGACGCTCGGCCTTTTCGGGCAGCAGGTCTGAATCGGTCAGCGTGCCGGGCGTGACCACACGCATCACCTTGCGCTCGACCGGACCCTTGCTGGTGGCCGGATCGCCGATCTGCTCGCAGATCGCGCACGATTCGCCGATCTTGACCAGCTTGGCCAGGTAGCCTTCCAGCGAATGGAAGGGCACGCCGGCCATCTTGATCGGCACCCCATTGGACGAGCCGCGCGCCGTCAGCGTAATGCCCAGCACGCGCGAAGCTTTTTCCGCATCCTCGTGGAACAGCTCGTAGAAGTCGCCCATGCGGTAGAACACCAGCATCGACGGATATTCCGCCTTGATGCGTAAATATTGCTGCATCATTGGCGTCACTTTTTCAGCAGGGCTGTTCTTGACGGCGGCGGCGTTGATTTCGCTAGGGATGGTGGTCATTGTTTCGTGGTTCGATGTGGCTGCGCGCGAGGGCGCGATAAGGCCGACATTTTACCGCTTTCACAACGTCGCGCCGAGTTTCGTGCGTTTTTCGTGCCGCTTATTCCGCCAGGAAGGGCAGCAGGTGGCCGAGGAAGGCTTGCGGCGCCTCTTCCATGATGAAATGGCCGCAGTCCGGCACGATGGCACCCTGCAACAACGCGGCCTTGCCCTGCATGGTCAGCAGGGGAGCGTCGTTGGTGGCGTGGTCGGCGCCGATGGCCAGCACCGGCATGGGCAGGGGCCGCTCTGCCCGCTCCAGGTTCTGGCGGATGGTTTCCGGGATCGCGCGGTAATAGGCGAAGCCGGCCCGCAGCGCGCCCGGCGTGGCGTAGGCCTCGGTGTACTCCTCGACGGCCACCTTGTCGCGCTGGTAGGACCATTTGTCGAAGATAAAGCGCAGATACTCGCGTTCCTTGCCGGCGGTGAGCATCTCGGGCAGGTCGGGCACCTGGTTGAACATGAAATGCCAAAGGAAGATATTGTCGGCCGGCGCCACGAAGATGGGCGGCGCGGGCGCCAGGCCGGGGATCACCGCTTCGGTCAGCGCCAGCTTGCGCACCGCCTGCGGGAAGTCGCTGGCCAGCGCGTAGCCCACCCACATGCCGATGTCGTGGCCGGCCACGTCGTAGCGCTCGTGGCCCAGGGCCAGCATGGCGCGGTGCAGGGTGGACGCCACGGCGCCGGTGTCGTAGCCGCCGGCCGGGCGGTCCGAGTGGCCGCTGCCGGGCGGATCGACGGCGATGGCCAGGTAGCCTTGCGCGGCCAGCGCCGCCATCACGTGGCGCCAGGCGTACCAGGTTTGCGGCCAGCCCGGGATCAGCAGCACCGGCGTGCCCTGGCCAGAGCTGACGCAATGGATGCGTTGTCCGTCGATGCGGACGTAGCTGTGCGTGAAGGAGGGATCGCTTGGGGAGATGTGGTGCATGGCTTTCTTTCTGTCTAGTTGCGTTGAATTCCCAGCAGGCCGTCTATCTGGGCCTGGCTGACCGGCGCGCCGGCGAAGTCGTCGAACACGATGTCCGTGACGGGGATGATGTGGGCATTGATGAAGGCCACGCCTTCGCGCGCGCCCACCTCCTGGTCCTTCAGGCAGCACTCCCATTCCAGCGTGGCCCAGCCGGCGTAGTCGTATTGCGCCAGCTTGGAGAAGATGGCCTTGAAGTCCACCTGGCCGTCGCCCAGCGAGCGGAAGCGCCCGGCGCGGTTTTCCCAGGACTGGTAGCCGCCGTAGATGCCTTGCCGGCCGGTGGGATTGAACTCGGCGTCCTTCACATGGAACATGCGGATATGGTCCCGGTAGATATCGATGAAGTCGAGGTAGTTCAGCTGCTGCAGCACGAAATGGCTGGGATCGAACAGCATCTTGCAGCGCGGGTGGCGGCCCACGCGCTCGTGGAACATCTCGAAGCTGACGCCGTCATGCAGGTCTTCGCTGGGGTGGATCTCGTAGCACAGATTGACGCCTTGTTCCTCGCACACGTCGAGGATGGGCAGCCAGCGCCGCGCCAGTTCGTCGAAGGCGGTTTCGATCAGGCCCGCCGGGCGCTGCGGGAAGGGGAACAGGTAGGGCCAGGCGAACGAGCCGGAGAAGGTGCCCATATTGGCGAGGCCCAGGCGTTTCGATGCCATGGCCGCCAGCTTGATGCGCTCGACGGCCCAGGCCGTGCGCTGTTCCGGCTCGCCGTGCAACGCCGCCGGCGCGAAGCTGTCGCACATGGCGTCGTAGGCGGGATGGACCGCCACCAGTTGGCCGAAGATATGGGTGGTCAGTTCGCTGATGACGAGGCCGTGGCCCGCCAGCATGGCGGTCAGTTCGTCGCAGTAGGCCTGGCTGTGCGCGGCTTGTGCCACGTCGAACAGGCGGGCGTCCCAGGCGGGAATCTGCAGCGCCTTGAAGCCCATGCCCGCCGCCCACGCGGCAATCGAGGGCAGGCTGTTGAAGGGGGCGCGGTCGCTGGCGAATTGTGCCAGGTGCAGGCTGGGTCCATGGATGGTTTTCATATCGGCTCCTATTCTTTGTCGATCAACAAAGAATAGGGTAAATTCCTGGCGCGGTCAAGCGGTCCTTCACCGCAGGCGAGGCGCTATACTGGCCGCCGTGATTAATTCGAGGTGGACAATGGCAGGAAGACCGAGGGAATTCGACCGCGCGCTGGCGCTGGAAAAAGCGCGCGACCTGTTCTGGACGCGCGGCTACGAGGGCGTGTCGATGGCCGAGCTGGTGGCGGCGCTGGGGATAGCGTCGGCGCGCATCTACGCGGCTTTCGGTTCCAAGGAGCAGCTGTTCCGGGAGGCGGTGGAACTGTATGAAACCGGCGCGGGGGCATTCGCCGAACTGGCGCTGGCCCAGCCGCTGGGTGCGCGCGACGCGATCGCCCGCATGCTGGAGCAGGCCGTGTTGCTGTACACGCGCAGCGGCCAGCCGCAAGGCTGCATGGTGGTCACGGCCGCCACCAACACCAGCGCGGACAATGCCGGCGTGGCCGATTGGCTGGCCAGCCACCGGCGCGCGCGCACGCAGGCCATCGTCGACCGGTTGCGCCTTGCCGGGGAGCAGGGAGAGCTAAAGACAGGCAGCAATGCGCAAGCGTTGGGAGATTATTACGCGGCGCTCCTGCACGGCCTGTCCGTGCAAGCCCGCGACGGCATCGGCGCCGAGCGCCTGCTGGCGCTGATCGGGCCGGCCATGCTGCCCTTGCAACTGGCAGTCCAGGAGAGGCCGTAGTTCAGGGCAGCAAGTCGTCGTCCAGCACTTGCTCGGCGCCGTATGGCGTGTGCGCTGGAAACGCAGAGGCGGGTAGCGCTTTTCAATTCGCGACGGTCCCGATTGGCCGTGGAGATAAGCTGGTCGTCTTTCAAGTCCAGCATGTCGCACCTCCTTTACTTCACGGTAGCAAAGTCCGGCTGGAAGTCTTACTCTCTGGAGATCGGGCCTTAGCGAACCGCTTCGTATTTCTTGAGCAGGCCCGGCAGGCGTTTGCCGCCGGTGTCGCCCAGCCAGGTCCACATGCCTTCCACCGCCGCCTTGTGCTTGCCGTAATAGCCGCGGTTGACCATCAGCCAGAGGGCGCGGGTGCGGTAGGGACGGTCCAGGCGGCCCAGCTCGCCGGCGAAATCCCTGGCCAGCAGGTCGTCCATGTCGCCCGGCGCATTCAGCGAGACGGCGACCGCGTCGACCCTGCCCAGCCGGAGCTTGTCCATGTTGCGGCGGGCGTTGGCGGCGCCGTCGTCGATCAGCATGCCGCCCTCGCGCAGCTCGGCTGCGAACGAGACCCCGTGCGTGACGCCGACCCGCTTACCGCGCAGGAAGCGGGCCGGGTTCTGGTTGGCGGCCGCGCGGTCCGATGCGCGCACATAGAGCATGGTGAACTGTGGCAGGCCGCGGCTGGCGTCGGGCTTGCCGTTCCTGTCGAGGGGGAGCACGATGTGCCCCGTGTCGGCCGGCGGCGTGGTCAGGACCACCGCGTCGACCTGGCCCGCTTCCAGTGCGCCCAGCAGGCGCGCGGTCGGCAGGCGCAAGGGATTGATCGTGCAGCCCTGGCTGGCGGCCATCTCCCGCATCAGTTCGACCATCGCGCCCGGCGCCTTGGGGACGGTGTCCGTGCCGGCGTAGTAGGGCAGGGCGTTTTGCGTGGTGTAGCCTAGCCGCAGGGTGCAGGCATCGGCGGCGGCGGCAAGCAGCAACAGCGTGAGAAGGGCGGTCTTGCGCATGGGGTCCTGGTGAGTGAGACGCATACGGCATCATAACTGTACCCGTCCGGTTCGCAAACGACTGTACCGGTCCGGCCCGTGCGGCCGCGCTTACCATGGGTTTTCCGCCACACACCGAGGAGCCACCATGCTGGAAGAAGCGAGCGCCGTGCTGCACTGCGTGGCGGACAGCGGCTGCGAGAGGCGCCAGGTGCTGCGGCGCAGGGGCGGCGGCAGCGGCCTCGGCATCGACAGCGTGGCGCAGGAGGCGCCGGTGGCGCTGGTGATCAACGGTATCTCGCATGCGGTGATGATGGCCACACCCGCCGACCTGGAGGAGTTCGCCGCCGGCTTCGTGCTGACGGAGGGCGTGGTGGCGGCGCGGTCGGACATCTACGGCATCGAGGTACAGCGGCACGGCGCGGGCTACGAGGTGGCGCTGTCGGTGGCGCAACAGCATTTCATGCAGATGAAGGAGAAGCGGCGCGCCATGGCCGGACGCAGCGGTTGCGGCGTGTGCGGCATCGAAAGCCTGGCCATGCTGGATCTGGCGCCGGAACCGGTGGCGGCGCCGTGGCGGGGGCGCGACGTGGCGCCGGCAGTGGCGGCGGCGGCGCGCGAACTGGGGCGGCACCAGGCGCTG
The DNA here is from genome assembly GCF_001425045.1 of Massilia sp. Root351. Taxonomy (GTDB): domain Bacteria; phylum Pseudomonadota; class Gammaproteobacteria; order Burkholderiales; family Burkholderiaceae_D; genus Rugamonas. Next base: position 363,521 of record NZ_LMDJ01000032.1, read on the forward strand.
ATGCGCGCCACCGGCGGCGTGCACGCGGCGGCGTGGTGCACGCCGGACGGCGCCATCGCGTCCGTGTTCGAGGACGTCGGACGGCACAACGCGCTGGACAAGCTGATCGGCGCGCTGGCCCTGCAGGGGCGCGATATGCGGGACGGCTTCGTCTTCATGTCCAGCCGCGCCAGCTATGAACTGGCGCGCAAGGCAGCGCGCATGGGCATCCCCATGCTGGCGACCATCTCGGCGCCCAGCTCGCTGGCCATCGACATTGCCGAGCAGGCCGGGCTTAAGCTGGTGAGCTTCTGCCGCCAGGACGGTTGCGTGGAATACACGCTGGTGGGCACGGGCTAGGGCAGAAAATCCTCATCCAGTACCGGTTCGGCGCTGTACGGCGAGTGCGGCGGGACATGGCGGCCGCCAGGCCTGTCTCGGTGGCTGCCATGCGCCGCGCGTATTGGTAGCATTGATCCGTTTTTTCGTTCACCACATTGCGCAGGCTGGGACTGCTGGCGATGAGGCGCCTGATTTCGTGCCGTTGCTCCAGCAAGGCTGCCAGCCAGCTGCGCCCTTGAGCAGGTGAGTGAGCACGACCTGCAGTCTGCCTTGTACCTTGTGGCGGCCACGGTTAGCCATGGAGGCGAGTTCGGGAAGCCAGCCATCACAAATATGGTGAACTAACTATTAAGCACAATCGCTGTCCTCGCTGTCCTCGCTGGCGGACGACGTGGTGGCCGCGCAGCGCGTGATCGACGCACAGGCCGGTAAAGTGGTGCTGGTGGGGCACTCCTGGGGCGGCGCGGTCGTCACGCAAGCCGGCGCCAGCGACAAGGTCAAGGCGCTGGTGTGCGTGGCCGCGTTTGCGCTGTCGGAAGGCGAGGCGCTGGCGTCGAGCGGCAAGAACTACCCGACGCCGGCCGGCGTGCCGACCCTGCAGGAAGGCCCTGCCGGCTTCGTGAGCCCGCCGGGGGCATCGTACGCCGCCAATTTCGCCCAGCATGTGCCGGCCGCCACCACCAGCGTGCTGGGCCGCCACACAGGGCCTGTTCCCGGCCAGGAACTTCGCCGAGCCGGTGACGGTGGCAGCGTGGAAAACCAAGCCGAACTACTACATCGTGGCCGGCAAGGAACGCATGATCGACCCCGGCCTGCAGCGTGACTTCGCCAAGAGGATCAAAGCCGTCACCACCACCGTGCAGACCAGCCACGTGCCGATGGTGTCGCAGCCCAAGCAGGTTGCCGAGGTGATCCTGGCCGCCGTCAAGCGCTGAGCAAGCCGGGCAGGGGCGTAGTAGAACAGGCTACGCCCAAGTGCTGCGCGCCTGTATAATTTATAGATGGAAAAACTCAGAGATTACGCCCAGATCGTGGCCGAAGCGCGGCGCGGCCAGCTGGTGTTCCCCACCAGCGTGAACGCGGCCCTGCAATTGCAGCAGGCGCTGGCCGATCCCGATTGCCACGTGGAAGACGCGATCCGCAAGGTGCTGGCCGAGCCGGTGCTGGCCGCGCGCGCGGTGGCGCTGGCCAATTCGGCCGTGTTCAGCCGCCTGGGCGGTCCGGTGGTGACCAGCGCGCGCGGCGCGGTGGTGCGGGTGGGGTACCGTAATCTCTATTCGCTGGCGGCGGCCATGGTGGTGCGCCAGTTCGGCGCGCGCATCCGCGATCCCCAGTTGCGTTACAAGGCCGACCAGTTGTGGAAGCATTGCGCCCATGTCGCGTCGCTGTCGCATCTGCTGGCGCGGCACCTGACCCGGGTCGATCCCGACACGGCTTTGTTTGCTGGCATCATGCACGAAGTCGGCGGCTTTTACCTGCTGTCGCGCGCCGACGATTTGCCGGGCTTGCTGGAAGATCCGGACGCCAGCATCGGCGCGCTGCACGAGATCGTCACGCGCGAACTGCTGTCCAAGCTGATGGTGCCGGAGCCGGTGACAGTGGCGATCGCTTCGCTGCGCGGCGGCGCCATCTCGATTCCCCCGAGCGGGCTGCGCGACACGCTGCTGCTGGCCAAGCGCCTGGCGCCGCTGCGTTCCCCGCTGCCGCTGGCCGACGATACCGTGCTGGCGCGCACCGCAGCGGTGGACGCCTACCTGGTCGGCAATACGCAAATTGACGAGATCCTGCTCGAATCCGCCGAAGAAGCCCGCTCCATGAGCGCGGCGCTGCTGGTGTAAGCCTGCGCCGGTCAGGCGCGTTCAGGCGGGCAGGCTGGCTTCGAGCAGGCGCACCAGGGACTGGATGCCCTCCGAATCGACTTCGTCGAAGCGGTCCGGCAGCGGGCTGTCCAGGTCGAACACGCCGTAGGTGGCGCCGTGGGCGAACACCGGCACCACCAGCTCGGAACGCGAATTGGCGTCGCAGGCGATGTGGCCGGGGAAGGCGTGCACGTCCGCCACCACGATGGGCTCGCCTTTTTCCACGGTGCTGCCGCATACGCCGCGTCCCTTCTTGATGCGGATGCAGGCAGGCTTGCCCTGGAACGGCCCCAGCACCAGTTCGTCCCCCTTGAGGAAATAGAAGCCGGCCCAGTTCAGCCCCGGCATGGTGTTGAAGACCAGCGAGCTGAAGTTGGCCGTGTTGGCGATCACATCGGTTTCGCCGGCCAGCAGGCCTTGCAGCTGGGAACGCAGGTCGGCGTACATGGCACGCTTGGCTTCCGGGGTGTCGGTGCCGTAGGCGGCGTCGCTAATGGTAAAAGTCATAATGTTGCGAAAAATGGGATGGCTGAGGGCAGTATCTTACGCCGCTGCCGCCATGTTTGCCCAACCATGCGCGGCGGCATGGCAAAAATTGGTAATATGGAACAAATTTTACCCACCCACCGAATGCCGTTGTGACTGCCGCTATCAATATCCTTGTCGTGGATGACATCCAGCAAAACCTGGCGGCGGTCGAAGCCTTGCTGGCCCGGCCCGGTTTGCGCCTGCTCAAGGCCGCGTCCGGCGCCGAAGCGCTGGAATTGTTGCTGGTGCACGAGGTGGCGCTGGCGCTGATCGACGTGCAGATGCCGAACATGGACGGCTTCGAGCTGGCAGAGCTGATACGCGGCAGCGAGCGCACCCGCAGCATTCCGCTGATTTTCCTGACCGCCGCCACGCGCGAACCGAGCTACAGCTTCCGGGGCTACGAGGCGGGCGCGGTCGACTTCATGTTCAAGCCCATCGACAGCAAGGCCCTGGTCAGCAAGGTCAAGGTATTTGTCGAACTGCACCAGCAAAAGCAGCAGCTGTCGGCCCAGCTGAAGGAGCTGCAGCACGCGCTGCACCTGAACGAGCTGTTTACCGCCGTGCTGGGACACGACTTGCGCACCCCGCTGTCGGTGGTGATGAACGGCGCCATGCTGCTGCCGATGATGACGGACCACCCGAAAGTGGCGGTTACCGCGCAGCGCATCCAGAGCAGCGCGCGGCGCATGGCCCACATGGTGGACCAGCTGCTGGACCTGGCGCGCATCCGCTCGGGCGACATGCCGCTGCGCCTGGCCGCTGCGGACTACGCCGAGCTGTGCCGCGCGATTGCGGACGAATTCCATGCCGCCGACCAGGCGCAGCGCATCGACCTGGCGTCCAGCGGCGACACCCTCGGCCAGTGCGACGCCGGCATGGTGTCGCAAATCCTGTCCAACCTAGTGGGCAATGCACTGCTGCACGGGGAGGCCGGGCAGCGCGTGCGGGTGGCCATCGATGGCGGCGCCGGCGGGCAGGTGGCCATCCGCGTGGCGAACCAGGGCGTGATCCCGGCACCGCAGCTGGGCTGCCTGTTCGAGCCCTACCAGCAGGGCTGCGACAGCCGCAAAACCGGCCAGGGCCTGGGTCTGGGCCTGTATACGGCGCGCATGTTTGCGCGCGCCCACGGCGGCGACATTGCGGTACAGTCCGATACTGCGCAGGGCACGGTCTTTACCGTGACCATGCCGCGCCAGCCGCACAGCCCACTGAATCCGCAGGAGCAGCAGTCCGCATGAATTCGCCCAGCCCCCAGTTCCCAGGCCAGTTGCCGCACAGCCATCAGCCGCACGGCCAACAGCCGCACAGCTATCAGCCGCACGGCGGCGGCGCCACCGGCCAGCTGGTGCGCGACCTCGACTGGGGCGCCACCGCGCTCGGCCCCATGGCCGGCTGGACGCCGGCGCTGCGCACCACGGTCGACATCCTGCTCAACACCCCGGTCGCGATGGTGCTGATGTGGGGGCCGGAACACGTGATGATCTACAACGACGCTTACGCCGTCATTGCCGGCGCGCGCCATCCGGCCATCCTGGGCGCCACCGTGCCGGCGTCGTGGCCGGAAATCTGGGACTGGAACCGCGAAATCCTGGCGGCCGGCTTCCGCGGCGAGGTGCGCAGCGTGCGGGAGGCGCCGATGACCCTGCTGCGCAACGGCGCGCCCGAGCAGGTCTGGTTCGACATGTACTACACGCCGGTGCGCGACAGCTGCGGCGAGGTGGGCGGTGTACTGTGCACGGTCAGCGACGTGACGTCCCAGGTGCAGCAGCGCCTGCAGCTTGAGCGCGACAAGGCCGCCAGCGCCGCCACCGAGGAGCGCCTGCGCATGGCGCAGGAAGCCGGCGGCATCGGCAGCTTCGAATGGTTCCCCGCCAGCGGCGAGATGATCGTCTCGACCACGTTCCGCCGCTTGTGGGGCTTGCCCGACGACCAGCAGGTGACGGCGGAATACCTGATCAGCCTGGTTGACGAGCGCGACCGCGCGGTGCTTGGCGTCGAGCGCATGGCGCAGTTCAATCCGCTGGCCTACACCGAATACCGCGTGCGCCGCCCGGACACGGGCGAGCAGCGCTGGCTGGCGCGCCAGGGCGAAGCCGTGGAAGGCGCCACGCCCGAGCAGCGCCGCTACGTGGGCGTGACCTTCGACGTGACCCTGCGCAAGCAGATGGAGCAGGCGCTGCGCGTGAGCCAGGACCGGCTGGCCGCGATTTTCGGCCAGGCCTCGGTGGGCCTGTCCGAGCTGGATCTGAGCGGGCGCTTCCGGCGCGTCAACGGTGCGCTGTGCCAGATGATGGGGCGCAGCGAAGAAGAGATGCTGGGCCTGCACATGGATGACATCATCCACCCGCACGACATGGCCGAGAACCGCGCCCGCGTGGCGCGCCTGCTGGCCAGCGGCACGCCGTTCACCCTGGAAAAACGCTACCTGAAACCGGACGGCGACTGGGTCTGGATCTCCAGCAGCATGAGCCGCCTGGACGACGAGGCCGGCCAGCCGCTGGCGCTGATCGCGGTCAAGACCGATATCACCGAGCGGCGCCGCATCGAGTTGGCGCTGCGCGACCTGAACGATACGCTGGAACAGCGCGTGGGCCGCGAGATCGCCGAGCGCGACAAGGCCGAAGAAGCGCTGCGCCAGTCGCAGAAGATGGAGGCGGTGGGCCAGCTGACCGGCGGCGTGGCGCACGACTTCAACAATGTGCTGCAAATCATCTACGGCAACCTGCACCTGCTGCAGCAGGATGTAGCCGAAGCGAGCCCGGCCCGCAAGCGCCTGAGCATGGCCATCGCGGCGGTGGAACGGGGCGCCAAGCTGTCCTCGCAACTGCTGGCCTTCGCGCGCCGCCAGCCGCTACAGCCGGTGGTGTCCAACCTGGGCCGCCTGGTCGACAATATGGACGAGCTGCTGCGCCGCACGCTGGGGGAAACGGTGGAGGTGGCCACGGTGATCGGCAGCGGCCTGTGGAACACGCTGGTGGATCCGGGCCAGATCGAAAACGTGGTGCTGAACCTGGCCATCAACGCGCGCGACGCCATGCGCGGCGGCGGCAAGCTCACTATCGAGGTGGGCAACGCCATGCTGGACGAGTACTACGTGAACAACCTGCTGGACGTGCCGTCCGGCCAGTACGTGATGCTGTCCGTCACCGACACTGGCAGCGGCATGCCGCCCGAGGTGCTGCGGCGTGCGTTCGAGCCCTTTTTCACCACCAAGCCGGAAGGCGAGGGCACCGGCCTGGGCTTGTCGATGGCCTACGGCTTCGTCAAGCAGAGCAAGGGCCACATCAAGATCTACAGCGAGCCGGGCGAAGGCACCAGCGTCAAGATTTATCTGCCGCGCTCGCTCACCGACGAGACTCAGGAATTGCCCGGCCTGAGCGGCCCGGCCGTGGGCGGCGACGAAACCGTGCTGGTGGTGGAGGACGACCCCGGCGTGCGCGCGGTGGTGCTGGACATGCTGGGCGGCCTGGGCTACCGCTTGCTGCAGGCCGAGAACGGCGAGCAGGCGCTGGCGGTGCTCGAGCGCGAGCCGGTGGACCTGCTGTTTACCGACGTGGTGATGCCGGGCGCCTTGCGCAGCCCGGACCTGGCCTTGGCCGCGCGCGGCATCCAGCCCGACATCGCGGTGCTGTTTACCTCCGGCTATCCGCAGAACGCCATCGTGCACGGCGGCCGCCTGGACGCCGGGCTGGAACTGCTGAGCAAGCCCTACCGGCGCGACGAACTGGCGCGCAAGCTGCGCCACGTGTTCAACAACCGCAGCCAGGAAAAGCTGGCGCGGCAGCACAAGCAGGAGCACGCCAACGATCTGCTGCCGCCGCCGCCGGCCATCGCGCGCAACAGCTCGCTGCGCATCCTGGTGGTGGAGGACAACCTCGATTCGCAGCAGATGGTGTGCGAGCTGATCGGCATGCTGGGTCACACCGTCAGCGGCGTATGCGACGGCGAACGGGCCTGGGAGCTGATGCAGGCGCAGCAGTTCGACATCCTGTTTACCGATATCAGCCTGCCCGGCATGTCCGGCATCGACCTGGCGCGGCGCATGCTGGCGGCCGGCCAGCGCACCCGCATCATCTTTTCCACCGGCTACGGCAAGGAATCGCTCGAGCAGCTGGAGTTCGAGGCCAGCGTGCTGCGCAAGCCCTACGACCTGATGGAACTGAAAGCGGCCCTCGACAATTCCTAGCGTTTCCGCCGTCCTCCTACGGTGACGGTAGGCCTGCTCCTATGGCGCCCGCCTCATCCGGCGCGTACAGTGCTGGTAACGACAGGGAGGCGGTGCCTATGGTTACCAGCAGCAAAACCGCTGCGCAGAAAAAGCGCGCCAGGCAGGCCGCCGCAGCGCGCACACGGCTGATCGGCCGCCTGCTGCGCCGCGTGTTCGGCGTGGAGCAATTGCGCCCGGGCCAGCGCGAGGTCATCGACAGCGTGCTGGAGGGCCGCAACACCTTGGCCGTCATGCCCACCGGCAGCGGCAAGTCGCTGTGCTACCAGATTCCCGCGTCCATCCTGCCCGGCACCACGGTGGTGGTGTCGCCGCTCATTTCGCTGATGCAGGACCAGCTCGACAAGCTGGAAGAGATCGGCATCCGCGCCGCACAGGTCAACAGCAGCCTGCCGCGCGAGGAGGAGCTCGAAGCGCTGGCCAGCATCCGCGCGCGCAGCAGCGACATCGTGTTCTGCACGCCGGAACGCCTGGCCACGCCGGAGTTCCGGGCGTTGCTGCAAGCGACCGACATCGACCTGATCGTCATCGACGAGGCCCACTGCGTGTCGCAGTGGGGCCATGATTTCCGCCCGGCCTATCTCGAGCTCGGCGCGGCGGTGAAGGCGCTGGGACGGCCGCCGGTGCTGGCGCTGACGGCCACCGCCACCAGCGAGGTGGTGGACGACCTGGCCGGGCAGCTGGGCGTAAAGAACTTGAACGTCATCAATACCGGCATCTACCGCCCGAATCTGCACTATAGCGTGCTGCAGATCACCAACCCGGACGAGCAGCTGGAGCAGGCGCTGGCGCAGGTGCAGCGCGCGCGCGGTTCGGGCATCGTCTACACCGCCACGGTGAAGGCGGCCGAGACACTGCATGCGCTGCTGGATGCGGCCGGCGAGAGCGTGGCGCTGTATCACGGCCGGCTGCCGGCGCAGCAGCGCAGGGACAGCCAGGAGCAGTTCATGCAAGGCGAGCGGCGCGTGATGGTGGCCACCAACGCCTTCGGCATGGGCATCGACAAGGCCGACGTGCGCTTCGTGCTGCACCTGCAGGTGCCTGCCAGCCTCGAAGCCTATTACCAGGAGTCGGGCCGTGCCGGGCGCGATGGCGAGCCTGCCGATTGCACGCTGCTGTACTTCCAGCACGACAAGCGGCTGCAGCAGTTCTTCCTCGTCAAGAGTCACCAGCAGAGCGAGAAGCAGCAGCGCGACCGCGAGGCGCTGGAGCTGATGGTCGGCTACGCGCAAAGCGGCTACTGCCGCTGGAAGCTGCTGCTCGACTATTTCGGCGACACCGCGCCGGGCTTCGAGCGGTGCGGCTGCTGCGACAATTGCCAGGCGCCGCCGCAGGTCGAACTTGAACCAGGAGAACAGTTCGCCGCCGCGCCCGAGCCCGGCGCCGTGCAGGCGGTCTTTGCCGTCGGCAGCCGCGTCCGGGTGCCCAGGTTCGACGTGGGCACCGTGCTGTCCGTGGCGGGCGACCAGGTCACCATCGAATTTCCGGAAAACACCACCAAGACTTTCATGGCCGAGTTCGTTGAGCCCGCCTAGGCCGGCTATGTGCGGAAGCGGACAGAAAAACCGCTGAAAGCTTGGCTACAATGATGCCATTCCGTTACAGGAGCGTGGCATGTCCGATATGGTGGTGGTCCGCAAGGAAGGGCTGTACTGTGTGCCCGGCGACTTCTACATCGACCCCTGGCGGCCGGTGGCCAGGGCCGTCATCACGCACGCGCATGCCGATCATGCGCGCATCGGCCATGGCCACTACCTGGCCGCTGCGTCCGGCGTCAACATCCTCAAGTCGCGCCTGGGCGCCATCAATATCCAGGGCCTGGAGTACGGCGTCCAGGTGGTGCACAACGGCGTGCACATCTCGCTGCATCCGGCCGGGCACGTGCTGGGCTCGGCGCAGGTGCGCATGGAACATCGCGGCGAAGTGTGGGTGGCCTCCGGCGACTACAAGGTGGAAGCCGATGCCACATGCGCGCCGTTCGAACCGGTGCGCTGCGACACCTTCATCACGGAGTCCACCTTCGGCTTGCCGATCTACCGTTGGCAGCTGCAGGAAGAGGTCTATGCCGACATCAACGGCTGGTGGGCGCGCAACGCGGAGCAAGGCAGGGCCAGCGTGCTGCTGGGCTACTCCTTCGGCAAGGCGCAGCGCATGCTGAGCGGACTCGATCCGTCCATCGGCACCATCATTTGCCACGGCGCGGTGGAACCGCTGAACCGGGTCTACCGCGAAGCCGGCGTGGCGCTGCCGGAAACACGCATGGTGAGCGAGGTGGCCAAGGCGGAAATCCGGCGTTCCATCGTGCTGGCGCCGCCGTCGGCGGCCGGCTCGCCGTGGATCAAGCGCTTCGGCGACTACAGCGACGCCTTCGCCAGCGGCTGGATGCTGCTGCGCGGCGCGCGCCGGCGGCGCGGCGTGGACCGCGGCTTCGTGCTGTCGGACCACGCGGACTGGCCCGGGCTGATGTCCGCCATCAGGGCCACCGGCGCGCAGCGCGTGATTGTCACGCACGGTTCGATACCGGTGATGGTGCGCTGGCTGTGCCAGAACGGCCTGGAGGCCAGCGGCTTCGATACCGAGTACGGCGACGACGAGGCGGAGGATGCCGGCGCGGCGGCGCTGGCAGAGAGCACGGGGACGGAGGCCGCGCATGCGTGAATTTGCCCGCTTGTACGCCGAACTGGACGAGACCACCGCCACCAGCCGCAAGCTGGAGGCGCTGCAAGCCTATTTCGGCAGCGCGGCGCCGCAGAACGCCGCGTGGGCGGTGTACTTCCTGGCCGGCGGCAAGCCGCGCCAGGCGGTGCCGGTGAAGCTGCTGCGGCAGTACGCCACCGAGTTTGCGGGGCTGGACGAGTGGCTGTTCGACGAGTGCTACCACGCGGTGGGGGACCTGGCCGAGACCATCGCCCATATCCTGCCTGCGCCGCGCCGGCGCAGCGACGTGGGGCTGGCCGAATGGGTGGAGCAGCGCATCGCGCCCCTGCGCGGCGCGGCGCCCGAGACCATCCGCGACGCGCTGTTCGGCTATTGGGACGAACTGGAAACGCGCGAGCGCTTCCTGCTGGCCAAGCTGATAGGCGGCGGCTTCCGAGTCGGCGTCTCGCGCCTGCTGGTGACGCGCGCGCTGAGCGCCATCGCGTCGGTGGACAGCAAGCTGGTGGCGCAGCGGCTGATGGGCTGGACCGATGGCCGTGTCAGCCCCACGGCACAAGGCTTTTTGCAACTGGTGAGCGCGCAGTCGGCCGACGAGCACGCGCAGCGCGGCGGCCAGCCCTATCCCTTCTTCCTGGCACACCAGCTCCAGGCGGCGCCCGAGTCGCTCGGGGCGCTGGAGGACTGGCAGGTGGAATGGAAGTACGACGGCATGCGCGCGCAGCTGGTGAGCCGGGAGGGCAAGAACTGGCTGTGGTCGCGCGGCGAGGACTTGATCACCGACCGCTTCCCCGAACTGGCCGCGCTGCGCCTGCCCGAAGGCACGGTGCTCGACGGCGAAATCCTGATCTGGCGCGGCGCCGCCGGCGCGCCCGCGCTGGCCCCGGCGCCCTTCGCCGAACTGCAAAAGCGCATCACGCGCAAGACCGTGTCGGCGCGCATGCAGGGCGAGCTGCCGGCGGTGCTGGTGGCCTACGACCTGCTGGAACTGGACGGCGCCGATTTGCGCGGCCAGCCGCAGCGCCAGCGGCGCGCGCTGCTCGAGCAGCTGGTGGCGCGGCTGGACCTGCCGCAGCTGCGCCTGTCGCCGCTGGTGCAGGCCGCCAGCTGGGAAGAACTGGCGCGGATGCGCGCCGAGTCGCGCGCGCGGGGCGTGGAGGGACTGATGCTGAAGGCTGCGGCGGCGCAGTACGGCGTGGGGCGCACCAAGGATATCGGCACGTGGTGGAAGTGGAAGATCGACCCGTACTCGGTGGACGCGGTGTTGATCTACGCGCAGGCCGGCCACGGGCGCCGGGCCTCGCTGTACACCGACTACACCTTTGCCGTGTGGGACGGCGAGGGCGGCGCGGACGGCGCACGCCAGCTGGTGCCGTTCGCCAAGGCGTACTCCGGCCTGACGGACGCCGAGATCGCGCAGGTGGACAATGCGATCCGGCGCACCACGATAGAAAAGTTCGGGCCGGTGCGCAGCGTCAAGCCCAGCATGGTGTTCGAGATCGGCTTTGAAGGCATTGCGCTGTCGCCGCGCCACAAGTCCGGCATCGCGGTACGCTTCCCCCGTATCCTGCGCCGCCGCGACGATAAGACCATCGACGACGCCGACACGCTGGAAACGCTCAAGGGCTTGCTCGGCGGCAGCGGCCCCGCATGAACGCCCCGCGCCCCCGGCGCCTGCCCCCACGTCGCAGCGCCGCCGCTGCGCCCCCTGCCGTGGCCGATGCCGCCGCAGCGGCGGGGCCAGCGTCCTTCTCCGGCCAGGCACCCGCCGCAAGTGCGGGGGCGGCGCCTACCCGCCGCGCCGGCCCGGCTGCTGTTGCCGCCATTGCCGCTGCGCCTGCCGACATCGATGCCTGGTTTGCACAGCGCGGCTGGAGCGTGTTCCCGTTCCAGCGCGAAGTCTGGCGCACCGCGCTGGCCGGCGACTCCGGCCTGCTGCACGCCACCACCGGTTCCGGCAAGACCTACGCGGTCTGGTTCGCCGCCTTGCTGCGCGCAGGCGGCAGCGTGGGGGCAGGCGTCTTCCCGGGTGCGCGGCTGCGCCGCAAGGCCGGCCTGCGCGTGCTGTGGATCACCCCGATGCGCGCGCTGGCCGCCGATACGCTGCGCGCGCTGCAATCGTCGGCCGCCGAACTGGCCCCCGGCTGGGAAATCGGCGCCCGCACCGGCGACACCACGTCCAGCCAGCGCGCGCGCCAGGCCAAGCGGCTGCCCGACGCACTGGTCACCACGCCCGAGAGTCTGACCCTCATGCTCAGCAAGCCGGACGCCGCCGAACAGTTCGCGCTGCTGGACATGGTGGTGGTCGACGAGTGGCACGAACTGATGGGCAACAAGCGCGGCGTGCAGGTCCAGCTTGCGCTGGCACGGCTGCGGCAATGGAACGCCGGCCTGGTGGTGTGGGGCCTGTCCGCCACGCTGGGCAACCTGGGCCGCGCCAGGGAGGTGCTGCTCGGCGAGGGCCGCGGCGTTGTCGTGGAAGGCCGGCTGCGCAAGGACCTCGTCATCGATACGCTGATCCCCGACCAGCCGTCGCGCTTTCCGTGGGCCGGCCATCTTGGCATCCAGATGCTGCAGCCGGTGATCGCCGAGATCGAGCAGCACGCCACTACGCTGGTGTTTACCAACACGCGCTCGCAGTCCGAGCTGTGGTACCAGAACCTGCTGGACGCCCGCCCCGACTGGGCCGGCCTGATCGCGCTGCATCACGGCTCGCTGGACCGGGAGGTGCGCGAATGGGTGGAGCAGGGCCTGAAGAGCGGTGCGCTGAAGGCCGTGGTCTGCACTTCCAGCCTCGATCTCGGCGTGGACTTCCTGCCGGTGGAACGCGTGCTGCAGATCGGCAGCGCCAAAGGCGTGGCGCGCCTGCTGCAGCGCGCGGGACGTTCCGGCCATGCGCCCGGCCGCGCCTCGCGCATCACGCTGGTGCCCACGCACAGCCTGGAACTGCTGGAGGCGGCCGGCGCCAGGCGGGCCGTGGCGGCGCGCCAGATCGAGTCGCGCGTGGCACCGGACAAGCCGCTCGACGTGCTGGTGCAGCACCTGGTCACCGTGGCGGCGGGCGGCGGTTTCCGTTCGGCCGAACTGCTGGCCGAAGTGCGCAGCGCCTGGTCCTACCGCGCGCTGACGGAAGACGAATGGCAATGGGCGCTGGACTTCGTGGCGCGCGGCGGCCAGAGCCTGACGGTTTATCCCGAGTACCGCCGCGTGCTGCAGGACGAGGAAGGCGTGTACCGCGTGCCGGACGCGGCCATCGCGCGCCGCCACCGCATGGGCATCGGCACCATCGTTTCCGAGGCCAGCATCCAGGTGAAGTTCATGAGCGGCGGGCGGATCGGCACGGTGGAGGAGTCGTTCATCTCGCGGCTGCACAAGGGCGACCACTTCCTGTTCGGCGGGCGCATCCTGGAATTCGTGCGGGTCCATGAAATGACGGCCTACGTGAAGCGCGCCACCGGCGGCAAGGGCGCGGTGCCGCGCTGGCAAGGCGGCAAGATGCCGCTGTCGTCCGAACTGGCGCACGCGGTGCTGGAGCAGATGCGCCACGCCACGCTGGGCCGCTATGAAGGCCCGGAAATGCAAGCCGTGCGCCCGCTGCTGGCAGTGCAGCAGCGCTGGTCCGCCTTGCCCACGCCGGAACGCACCGTGGTCGAGACCATGCACAGCCGCGAAGGCAGGCACCTGTTCATCTATCCCTTCGCCGGGCGCGCCGTGCACATCGGCCTGGCCTCGCTGCTGGCCTGGCGCGTGGCGCGGCGGCAGCCTGCCACGTTCTCGATCGCGGTCAACGACTACGGCTTCGAGTTGCTGGCGCAGGAGGGGGCGGACGCGGGCGCGCCGGACTGGCAGAGCGTGTTCGGCGCCGCTGAGGGCAAGGACACGCCGCTGTTCTGCACGGACCATCTGCTGGAGGATGTGCTGGCCAGCCTGAACGCGTCGGAGCTGTCGCAGCGCCGCTTCCGCGAGATCGCGCGCATCGCCGGGCTGGTATTCCAGGGTTATCCCGGCCAGCCGAAAAGCGCGCGCCAGCTGCAGGCCTCGTCCTCGCTGTTTTTCGAAGTCTTCCGCAAGCACGACGCGGGCAACCTGCTGCTCACGCAGGCGCAGCGCGAAGTGCTGGAACAGGAACTGGAGCTGCAGCGGCTGCGGGAGACCTTGCTGGAACTGCAGCGGCGCAGCGTGTCCTTCCACGCCGTGCCGCGCGCCACGCCGCTCGGCTTCGCGCTGATGGTGGAGCGCTTCCGCGAAAAGCTCTCCACCGAGAAGTTGTCGGACCGCGTGGCGCGCATGCTGCGCGAACTGGAAAAGGCGGCCGGACCATGAGCGGCGGGTGGGCCTCGCTGGCCGTCCCAGAAGGTGCTTGCGCCGTCGAGCTGGCCGGCGAGCAGGTGCTGCTGCTGCCGCAGAAGGCGCTGTACTGGCCGCGCATGCGTCTGCTGGCGGTGGCCGATATCCATTTCGGCAAGGCTGCATCGTTCCGTGCCCTGGGCGTGCCGGTCCCGCGCGGCACCACGACGGAAAACCTTGCGCTGCTGGACCTGCTGCTGGCTGCGCACGATGTGGCGCACGTGATGTTCCTGGGCGACTTCCTGCACGCCAGGTCTGCGCATGCGCCTGCCACCTTGGCCGTGCTGTCCGAGTGGCGGACGCGGCGTCCGGCGCTGCGCCTGACGCTGGTGCGCGGCAACCACGATTTGCGCGCGGGTGACCCGCCGCCGCAATTGGGCATCGAGCTGGTCGACGAGCCGCACTGGCTGGCGCCGTTTGCGTTCTGCCACCATCCCGAGTTGGCCGAGCCAGCCGCACCGGGCTATGTGCTGGCCGGCCATGTGCATCCGGTGTTCCACCTGGCCGCGCGCGGCGACGCGCTGCGCCTGCCTTGCTTCCTGATAGGCGAACAGCGCGCCGTGCTGCCGTCATTTGGCGCCTTTACCGGCGGGCACGCGGTGCGGCCCGCTGCCGGCGAACGGGTGTTCCTGGTGGCTGGCGACATGGTGCTGGCGCACGCAAAATTGACCGTTGGAAGGTAAGAAAAACTCAGTCACGAAATGCGGGACAGTTCCTACAGGGTGTGCTGCATGCGTCCTATGTGCGCTGCCAAATCATTGCACTACCATGAGTTTCCCTATCCATTTCAAGGAGACTATCATGGCTTCATCGAATCAAGGCAAGGATCAGGACAACAAAGGCTCGCAGGCCAGCAACCAGGGCGCTAGCCAGGGTAGCAAACAAAGCAGCTCGCAATCGAGCAAGCAAAGCGGCGACACCAGCAACCGCGGTTTCGCGTCGATGGATCCGGAGCGCCAGCGTGAAATCGCAGCCGAAGGCGGCCGCGCTGCTCACGAAAAAGGCACCGCCCACGAGTTTACTTCGGAAGAGGCCCGCCGCGCTGGCAGCATGAGCCACAAGAACGACCAGAGCAGCCAAAGCAGCTCGGGCAGTTCGCGTAGCGGCGCTGGCGGCGGCAACGAGGGCAGCAGCAACCAGGGCGGCTCGCGTGGCGGCTCCGGCGGTAACCGCTAACGGCAAGTCTGACCAGCAAAGCCGTTTCAAGAATATCCTGATTCATACTTAGCCCTGCCTGGCTCCGGTGCACCGGAGCCAGGCAGTTCTTTTTTGGGCAACCGCTTGGCGTGTGTAACCAGAGTGCAAAGGAACATATCGTAATGTAACAAGTTCATTGTCGTGATTGACTCCGCAAATGATAATCATTATCATTCTCAGTCTCTCCAGTCACTATCATGAAAGCATACAGTGAGCGCACCCTCCAATGCCGGCCGAGCCTTGTGGCTGAAGAACCTGCACCAATGGCATTGGATCAGCTCCGCACTGTGCCTGCTGGGCATGTTCTTGTTCAGCATTACCGGCATCACGCTAAACCACGCGTCTCAGATCGAAGCCAAGCCCAGCGTGGTGCGCAAGCAGGCCGAGGCGCCCGCCGCGCTCACGGCCGAGCTGAAAAAGTTCGCCGAGGCCAACGACGGCGAAAAAGCGCCGCTGCCCGCCGCCGCCGAACGCTGGCTGCGCGACACCTGGTCGGTCAAGGCGGGCGGACGCAGCGCCGAATGGTCGGTGGACGAGGTCTACCTGCCGCTGCCCAAGGCCGGCGGCGACGCGTGGGTGCGCATCGGCCTGGAGGACGGGGCCGCCGAATTCGAGAATACCGACCGTGGCTGGGTGTCCTGGCTGAACGATGTCCACAAGGGCCGCAATACCGGCGCGGCGTGGAACTGGTTTATCGACATTTTCGCCGGCGCCTGCCTGGTGTTTTGCATCACCGGCCTGCTGATCCTGAAATTCCACGCCGCCAACCGGCCGTTTACCTGGCCGATGGTCGGACTGGGCATCCTGATTCCTTTTGTCATCGCACTGCTGTTCATCCACTAATAAGAAATAAGGGCACCCCATGAAATTACGCTACTCCATCGCTGCCGCCATTCCCCTGCTCAGCGCCCAGGCCATGGCGGCCGACCTGGCACTCAAGCTGGAAATCCCGCAACTGAACGTGGCTGAATACCACCGCCCGTACATTGCGGCGTGGCTGGAAAACGCGGACCAGAAAGTGGTGGCCAACCTGGCCGTGCTGTACGACACCAAGAAGAAGGACAACGCCGGCACCAAGTGGCTCAAGGACATGCGCCAGTGGTGGCGCAAGAGCGGCCGCGACCTGGCCATGCCGATGGACGGCGTGAGCGGCGCGACCAAGTCGCCGGGCGAACACACGCTGAATTTCCCGCTGTCGAAGGACGGCCTGGACAAGCTGCCGGCCGGCCAGTACCACCTGCTGGTGGAAGTGTCGCGCGAAGCGGGCGGCCGCGAAGTGGTGAAGGTGCCGCTGACCTGGCCGCTGAAGCCGGCGCAAGTGGCCAGCACCAAGGGCAAGGAAGAAGTCGGCACTGTTGCCGTTCAACTCAAATAATAAGAGACCGCTCCATGAAACCTAGCAAATTGTTGTTGGCCGCCGCGCTGGCCGGCCTGGCCCTGAACGCCTCCGCCCACAAGCCGTGGCTGCTGCCGTCGTCCTCGCTGGTGGACGCGAAAGAGCCGTGGGTGACGGTGGACGCCGCCATCTCCGAAGGCTTGTTCGACATCGACCACGTGCCGCTGAAACTGGACGCCATCGTGGTGACCGGCCCGGACGGCGCCAAGGTGGACTTGCAGAACGCCAGCACCGGCCGCCTGCGCAGCACCTTCGACGTGAAGATGGGCAAGCCCGGCACCTACCGTATCGCCATGGTGCAGCAGAACGTCTCCGGCAGCTACAAGCTGAACGGCGAGATGAAGCGTTTCCGCGGCACGGAAGACACCCTGGCCAAGGACGTGCCGGCCGATGCGCAGGAAGTCAAGCTGACCCGCACCGCCAGCCGCCTGGAGACGTTCGTGTCGGCCAATTCGACCGACATGGCCGTGTTCAAGCCTAGCGGCGTGGGCCTGGAAATGGTGCCGGTGACGCACCCGAACGACCTGCGCGCGGGCGAGAAGGCCACCTGGCGTTTCCTGCTGGACGGCAAGCCGGCGGCCAACCAGGCATTCAGCCTGATCCCCGGCGGCGTGAAATACCGCGGCACGCTGGGCGAAGTGCGCCACGTTACCGACGCCAAGGGGGAGATCACGTTCACGCTGCCGGAAGCCAATATGTACCTGGTGACCGCCAGCTGGCCAGCCGCCGCCGCACCGGCGCCCGGCCAGCCGCCGCAAATGCCGCCGCGCCGCGCCACCTACGGCGCCACCGTGGAAGTGCTGCCACAGTAAGCCCAACCGGCCTGAGCCGCATCCCCCCACTTCGGGGTCTGACCCCGAAGTGGGGGGGATGCGGCTCAGCTTGCCTTATTTTGTGGCGGCCTCGGGCCGCCGTTTTCCTATGCGCCGCATCCTTTTACCGCAGCAGATTTCCGAGGTGGCGCCACCCAGGGGCAGTGCCGTCCACCGGCTTGGCGGCCTGAGCATGGGCACCAGCTGGACCGTTCTGGTTGCGGGCGCGGCAGTGCCGCAGCAACTCCAGGCATCGCTGCAGCAACAGCTCGACAGCGTGGTGGCCGAAATGAGCCACTGGGAGGCCGAGTCGGACCTGGGGCGCTACAACCGCGCCCCGCCCGGCAGCTGGCTGCCACTGCCGCCGGCATGCTTCGATGTGCTGTCGTTTGCCATGCAGGTGGCGCACCTGTCCGGCGGGGCTTACGATCCGTGCGCCGGCGCCATCGTTAACGCCTGGGGCTTCGGCCCCAGCGGCCGGCACGACCAGCCCGGCTTTGTTGCGCCGAGCGCGGCGCGCATCGCAGAACTGCGCGCCGCGCGCGCGGCGCAGCGGCTGCTGCTGGCGCCCCCGCCCGAGGTGCCGGGTACTGCGCGGGCGGGCGGCGGGCGGGCCTATCAGCCCGGCGGCGTCCAGCTCGACTTGTCGGCCGTGGCCAAGGGCTACAGCGTGGACCGCCTGGCGCATTGCCTGACTGCGCATGGCTTGCAGCACTTCCTGGTGGAGGTAGGCGGCGAACTGCGCGGCGCAGGCCTGAAGCCGGACGGCCAGCCGTGGTGGGTGGCGCTGGAGCAGCCGCCCGCCGCGCCGGGCGGCGCGATGGCGGGTGCGAGGATGGACGAAATCGCGCTGGCGCTGCACGGTTTGTCGGTGGCCACCTCGGGCGACTACCGGCGCTATTTCCTGCAAGGCGGCGAGCGCTTCGCCCACACCATCGACCCGCGCAGCGCGGCGCCGATCACTAACCGGCTGGCCTCCGTCACCGTGGTGCACCCACACTGCATGGCGGCCGACGCCTGGTCCACCGCGCTGACGGTGCTGGGGCCGGAGCAGGGCCTGGCGCTGGCCGAACGGCAGGGCCTGGCGGCCCGGTTCGTGCTGCGGTCCGGGCCGCACGGCCATGATGGCGGCGCCGAAACCGAAGGCTATACCGAATACCTGAGCAGCCAGATGCGCGGCATGCTGGATGATGAATAGAACCACGCAATGATACTGACCAACGATCCCCTGCGCCTGGCCCTGACCGCGGCCTGTTTCATCAGCTACGGCCTGGTGTGCCTGGCGCCCTGGCTGCGCCAGCGCCGCAAGCGCCGGGCGCACGCGGCCGGCGACGCCGCGGCCGCGCGGGCGCCGGGCTGGATCGTGGCCTATGCCAGCCAGACCGGCAGCGCGGAGGAACTGGCCGGCCAGACGCTGGAAACCCTGCGCCTGGCGGGCATTCCAGCGCGCTTGTGCGAGCTGTCGGCGCTGAAGGAAAAGGACCTGGCGGGCGCCGAGCGCATCCTGTTCCTGGTCAGCACCTACGGCGAGGGTGACGCGCCCGACGCGGCGGCCGCCTTCGCGGCCCGCATCATGACGCGCAGCCTGCCGCTGGCGCAATTGCACTACGCGGTGCTGGCGCTGGGAGACATGTCTTATGTTAATTATTGCGGCTTTGGCCGCGCGCTGGACCGGTGGCTGCAGGAGCAGGGCGCCAGCAGCCTGTTCGAACGGGTGGAGGTCAATTGCAACGCCGCGCCGGCCATCGCCGCGTGGCGCCAGCAATTGAGCCACCTGGCCGGCACCAGCGATGCGCCGGACTGGAGCGCGCCGGCCTTCGATGGCTGGCGCCTGGCCGCGCGCCGCCAGCTCAACCACGGCAGTGCCGGGGCGCCGATTTTCCACATCGAGCTGGAGCCGCTGCAGGGGGGCTTGCCCGACTGGCAGTCGGGCGACCTGGTGCAGGTGGCGGCGCCGTCCGATCCATCCCGCGCGCGCGAATATTCGATTGCGTCAGTGCCGTCCGACGGCCGGGTGCATCTGCTGGTGCGCTTGCACCTGCACGTGGACGGCAGCCACGGCCATGCCTCGGGCTGGCTGTGCATGCAGGCCCGGCCGGGCGACACGGTGCAGCTGCGGCTGCGCCAGCACCGCCGCTTCCGCCTGGAGGCCAACGCCGGCCGCCCGCTGATCCTGATCGGCAACGGCAGCGGCATTGCCGGCTTGCGCGGCCATTTGCGCACGCGCGCCCTGTCCGGCCAGGGGCGCAACTGGCTGCTGTTCGGCGAACGCCAGCTTGCCCATGATTTCCACTACCGCGAGGAAATCGCCGCCTGGCAGGCGGCAGGGCAGCTGCCCGCACTGGATTTGGCCTGGTCGCGCGACGGCGGGCCGCAGCGCTACGTGCAGGACCTGCTGCCGGCCCGCGCCCAGCAGCTGCACGCCTGGCTGGCGGACGGCGCGGCGATCTACGTGTGCGGCAGCCTGGAAGGCATGGCGGCCGGTGTCGATCAGGCGCTGGAGGCGTTGCTGGGCCGCCGCGCGCTCGATCGGCTGGCCGAGCAGGGCCGTTACCGGCGCGACGTCTATTGAGCGCTGTTCGGTGCTGATGGCGATTTTTCCCTTGGAATGGCGCGTCGCTGAACCGACTGGCTGTTGTTTTTTTGTAGAAATGTAACTAAGACTACGTTGTATTATGACATCGTTGCGTTCGGCATAAATATCATATGTATCTGCATATTCCGCCATCTTGTTGAGAATATGCGAATTTTGGCCGATTTTGCTGAATAAGATTCTTGAATTTTGGCAATATTCGACTTTTATGCTGAAAACGGCTCGCAAAGCATCTTTTTGTAAATCCGAGCCGTATCTCAGTTTTGTTTCCCCTTCATTGACATTCATCAACTCAGATGTTCAGATCGTTCCTTCGAAAAAACATTGCATCTTTCGAATAAGCCCTCGGTACAGATGGCACCGGTCAAAAAAGACCGGCATAGTTTTTGCACAACTCTACAGCGGAGAAACTTTTGAACAATAAATTAGTCCTGAAGCAAGGCGTACTCGCCATTGCCCTGGCGCTGGGCACGACCCAGTTCGCCATCGCTCAACAAGCTGCGGAAGCCCCGGTCACCAAGGTGTTCGTGACGGGTTCAAACATCAAGCGTTCCGACAAGGAAGGCTCGTCGCCGGTACAGACCGTGTCGGCCAAGCAGATCGCCGCCACCGGCGCCAACACCGTGGCCGAGCTGCTGCACTCGATTCCGGCCTTCGGCTCGGGCTCCTCGGTTGACGTGACCGACGGTGGTTTCTCCCGCGGCGCCGCTACCGCCTCGCTGCGCGGCCTGGGTTCGTCCTCGACCCTGGTGCTGCTGAACGGCCGCCGTATCGCCTCGTCCGCCTACGCCGACCCGAACCAGGGCAAATCGGCAGTGTACGACTTGAATTCGATCCCGCTGTCGGCCATCGAACGCGTTGAGATCTTCAAGGACGGCGCATCGGCCGTGTACGGTTCCGACGCGATCGCCGGCGTTATCAACTTCATCACCAAGACCGACTTCACCGGCGCCGAACTGTCGGCCAGCGTGTTCGCCAATGGCGACGGCGAGTTCGGCCGCAAGACCATCAACGGCCTGATCGGTTTCGGCGACCTGGACAAGGACCGCTTCAACGGCTTCGTCTCGTTCGACCTGTCCAAGCGCGACGCGACCAAGATCGCCGACGCCACCGGCGGCATCGACCAGGCAGCCTACAGCTACATCCAGGCCCGCCTGAACCCGTATTCGAGCAGCCTGACCGACCAGCCGTTCTACTACCGCGAGCGCACCCCGGGCGGCAAGAACTTCGCCACCACTTACGCGCTGCGCAATGACGTGATCAACCGCACCAACTGCGATCCGTCGCAGAAGCTGGTGGGCAGCATCGCCGACCACAACCTGACCGCGACCAGCGTGCTGGTGGGCCGCACCTTCTGCGGCTTCAACCTGAACGACTTCAATGAAGTGCAGAGTGCGGGCAAGGATGCGAACATCCTGTCGCGCGGCACCTTCAAGGTCAACGAATCGATGACCGCGTTCGCCGAAGCGTCCTACGCACGCTCCGAGCGCACCTACGCCGGTCCGCCGCGTACCGTGTCGACCACCGCGTCGGTCACCGTGTTCTCGGCCGACGGCAAAGCCGCTCAGCAGTTCCAGCCTATCCTGCCGATTGGCCATCCGGACAATCCGTTCACCGCAGCCAACGGCTTCACGCCGTCGCGCGCAGCGGTCGGCTTCCGCATGATGGGTCATCCAGGCGGCACCGATAACATCAACGAAACCTTCCGCGTGCTGGCCGGCCTGAAGGGCACCACCGGCATCTTCGACTGGGAAACCGGCGCCCTGTGGAACCGCACCGAGCGTACCGAGCACTACTTCAACATGATCTACCGCCCAGTGGTGGAGCGCCTGGTGACGGAAAACCGCACCATCGCCCAGACCATCGCGGATCCGAACTCGACCCGCAACCTGGAGAACAACGGTTTCTCGCAAGTGATGCAGATCGATGCCAAGGCGTCGACCACCATCGGCAAGCTGCCGGGCGGTGACATCGGCGTGGCATTCGGCGGCGAAGTGCGCCAGGAGAAAATCGGCCTGTCGCCGGACAAGGAAACCCAAGCCGGCAACATCGTTGGCCTGGCCAACTCGCTGGCGGACGGCCAGCGCAACGTGAAGTCCGCCTTCATCGAACTGCGCACCCCGTTCTTCAAGAACTTCGAGATGGACTTCGCCGGCCGTTACGACAAGTACCCGGCAGTGTCGAGCTTCGTGCCTAAAGTCGGCAGCAAGTGGACCGTGAGCGAGCAGCTTGCCGTGCGCGGTACCTATGCCCGTGGTTTCCGCGCCCCGGCGCTGACCCAGGTCTCGCCAGGCGGCGTGCAGTCGTTCCAGACCGTGACCGACACCGTGCGCTGCCCTGACGGCCAGCACCCGATCGGCAACGCCACCACGGCAGACTGCTCGAAGAGCATCTCCAGCCTGTCGGCAGCCAACCCGCTGCTGAAGCCTGAGAAATCGAAGTCCGCGTCGCTGGGCCTGATCCTGCAGCCGACCAAGAACCTGGACGTGCTGATCGACTTCTACAACATCAAGCTGCGTGACGAAACCGTTCTGCTGAGCGCGCAAGGCGTGGTGGACCACCCGAGCCAGTACCCAGGCGCGACCGTGGTGCGCGATACCAGCGCCGCCAACCAGCTGACGCTGGAAAACGGCACCGTGGTGCCGAACTCCGGTCCGATCCTGCAGGTGAACCGTTCCTACATCAACCAGGGCAGCACCGAAGTCGGTGGCGTGGACCTGGAAGTTACCCTGCGTCAATCGCTGGGCGACTGGGGCCGCCTGAGCAGCACGCTGAACTGGAGCTACCTGGCGACCTACAAGCGCGCCATGTTGCCTGGCGACACCGCGCACAACACCGCCGGTTCGAATGGCGGCCTGTCCGACTGGGCCATCTCGGCCGGCGACAATCCGCGCAACCGTGCTTCGTTCTCGACCAACTGGAGCTACGGCGTGCATAGCCTGACCGGCATCGTCGATTTCGTCGATCACGTGTCGCTGCTGCGCCGCTACGACAACGCCGACGTGTACCCAGTGGCGTACTGCCACTACGGCACCGGCCAGCCATCGTCCGCTTACCAGCTGGGCGGCCTGC
Source organism: Massilia sp. Root351 (assembly GCF_001425045.1). Lineage (GTDB taxonomy): Bacteria > Pseudomonadota > Gammaproteobacteria > Burkholderiales > Burkholderiaceae_D > Rugamonas. Next base: position 386,529 of record NZ_LMDJ01000032.1, read on the forward strand.
CGAAGTACACCAGCTCGAACTGCGAAGTGGCAAGCTGGACCACCTTCGGCCTGAACTACTCGTACACCGGCGTGAAGAACCTGACCCTGTCCCTGAACATCAAGAACGTTCTGGACCGCAAAGCTCCTTACGACCCGCGCTACGGCACCGCCTCGCAGTTTGAAGGCTACAACACCCAGCTGCACAACGGCATGGGCCGCAACTTCCGCGTCACCGCGAAATACGCCTTCAAGTAATCCTTGACGGTGTAGCCAAGAGCCCCGCCGGCGCGAGCCGGCGGGGTTTTTTCATGCCTGCGGCACCGGCGTGCGTTGTGGAAATAAGACAAGTTGGTCCGGTTTCGGCGGAATTAGCGGAACTTAATTTGGTTTGGCTGAGGCCGCTCTGAATTATCTCCAATTCTCACTCTTTCTGTAACTTTTTGGCAATCTTGCTGTCGATTTTGCCATGACGTTGATGACCGTTGCATTACATAATCAGGTCTTCCGAGGGCAGGGCGGTTAACTTTTTGTAAAAATTACGTGCGTTTCGCACGTATCCCTTGCGTTGATCCACGATGACAGGAGTTGTGCATGGTTTTGAAAGAAAAAATTGGCGTGCGTTCGGTGCGTCTGGCATTTGCCGTGATGGCTGGTGCGGCCACCTTGGGCGGCAATGCTGTTGCTCAAGAGCAAATTCAGAAGGTTGAAATCACCGGTTCGGCCATCAAGCGCATCGCCGTGGAAGGCGCACTGCCGGTGCAGCGCCTGTCGTCCGAGCAGATCGCCAAGTCCGGCGCCACCACCGTGGCCGACCTGATCCAGGCGCTGCCTTCGATGCAAGGTTTCACCATCGACGCGATTGCCGCCGGCTCCAACTCCGGTGGCCGCGTGTCCGCCTCCATCCACGACCTGGGCGAGGACTACACGCTGGTGCTGCTGAATGGCCGCCGCGTCGCGCCGCAAGGCTCGGGCAGCACCATCAACCTGAACGCCATCCCGATGAGCGCGGTTGAGCGCGTGGAGATCCTGACCGACGGCGCTTCGGCCCTGTACGGCTCGGACGCCATCGCCGGCGTGATCAACTTCATCCTGAAGAAAAACCTGCAGGGCGGTTCGATCGAAGCCACCTACAGCCAGCCCGGCGAGAGCAGCGCCGGCACGCAGTCGAACATCAACGCCACCTACGGCTTCGGCGACCTGGAGAAGGACCGTTTCAACGTGATGGCCTCGTTCCGCCATGACGAGCGCAAGCAGGTCAAGGCGCTGGACCGCGATTTCGCCGACACCGCGTACATTCCATTTAGCAACAACGGCAACAACTACATCTACGACCGCACCAGCCCGGCAGCCATCCCGGCCAACGTGTCGGCCACCTTCAACTCCGGCGCCTCGCCGATCGGCTTCAATCCCTACCAGAAGAAGAACGGCAGCTGCGCGCCGATGAACCAGCTGGCGCTGAGCAACACCGCGCTGGTGCAGAACTGCGGCTTCGACTTCGTGCAGACCATTGAAATCGTGCCGGAGAACAAGCGCGACAGTTTCTTCGGCAAAGCCACCTTCAAGGCCACCGACAACCTGACCCTGTTCGCCGAAGCGGCGTACTCGCGCCTGGACCTGACCGCCCGCATCGCCCCGAACACCGCGTCGGTGTCGATCGCCAAGAACTCGGCGATGTACAACACCTACGTCAAGCCCTACATGACGGCCGCGCAGCACGCCGACGTCAAGGCCGTGACCGCCAGCTACCGCACCTACGACTGGGGTACCCGCGACAGCCAGACCATCACCGATTCGAAGAACCTGGTGCTGGGCGCGGAAGGCGAATTCGGCGCCTGGAACTTCGGCACCGGCCTGACCTGGTCGCAAAACGCGATCGATGAGCGCTATGTCGGCGGCTACGTGAAAAACGCGGAATTCCGCGACATGCTGGCCAAGAACCTGTTCGACCCCTTCCTGGGCATCGGCGCGCAGTCCGACGCGACCAAGCAGCTGATCGCCAACTCGGTCTACAAGGGTTCGATCCGCGATGCGTCGACCACGCTGAAAGGCATCGACGCCCGCGCGTCGCGCGAGCTGTTCGCCCTGCCGGGCGGTCCGGCCCAGATCGCACTGGGCGGCGACTACCGCAATTACCATTACGTGCAGACGCCGAACGCCACCAGCTCGGACATCTTCGGCTTTAGCGCGTCGCCGGCCTACGACCTGGAGCGCGCCAACTACGGCGTGTTCGCCGAGCTGGCCGCGCCGGTGCACAAGACCGTCGAGCTGACCGCCGCCGCCCGCTACGACACCTTCAACGCCGTCAAGAACGCGCTCGCCAAGCGCGACATGGGCTCGAAGGAATCGTCCAGCACCTACAAGGTGTCGGCACGCTGGCAGCCGACCCAGACCTTCCTGGCGCGCGGCTCCTACGGCACCGGCTTCAAGGCGCCTAGCATGCTCGATATCGGCCAGCCGCTGGTGGCGGCCGGCTTCACCGCCTCGTCGTGGGACTGCCCGGCCAACCTGAAGGCGGAAAACGCCGACTACTGCCAGGTGGGCAAGCGCCAGTACAACGTCATCTCGGGCGGCAATGAGAACCTGAAACCGGAGAAATCCAAGCAGTTCACCGTGGGCTTCCGCTACGAGCCGACCACGTCGTTCTCGGTGCAGGCCGACCTGTGGGACGTGAAAATGCGCGACGCGGTGTCCAGCGTGAGCGAGAATCAGATCTTCACCGATCCGGTCAAGTTCCGTGACCTGTTCACCACCTTCGTCGATCCGGGCAACAATCAGACCTACTGGGCCAAGAAGACCCTGTCGGTCAACATCGGCCAGACCCACAACCAGGGCGTGGACTGGGAAACCACTTACCGCCACCGCTTCGCGTTCGGCAACCTGACCAGCGTGCTGAACGGCACCTACCTGATCAAGTCCGACTACACCAAGGCGGGTACCTCGAACGAGTGGACCTCGAGCATGAACTACTTCGGCTCCAACGATAAAGTGGCGTTCCGCCACATTATCCGCCTGGCCACCACGCTGGACACCGGCAAGTTCTCGAACACGCTGACGGCCAACTACCGCAACGGCTACACCGATGCGGAAGCGGAAAGCCGCAACGTGGCGACCAACAAGCTGGAGAAATTCCGTCTGGAAGTGCCATCGCACCTGACGTTCGACTGGCAGGGCAAATGGCAGGTGAGCAAGCAGGTAGGCCTGCGCGCCGGCGTGAAGAACATCGCCGACCGCAACCCGCCGTTCTCGCTGCGCGCCTCGTCGGGCCACCAGGTTGGTTTCGATCCGCGCTATGCCGATCCGATGGGCCGCACCTTCTACATGACCGGTAACTACACCTTCTAATGTGGCGCCCGGCCGCGCTGCGGCCGGCGCGGTGAGCCATTCCGACAGAACACCCCGCCAGCGCAAGCCGGCGGGGTTTTTTTATGCCAGGTCGGCTTCTTCCAGGCCGCGCGCCAGGCTGGAGATGCTGGGGTTGTCGATGAACACGCAGCGCTTGCCGGTGCGCTTGCAGAAGTCCTTCACGCGCCAGTAGGCGCTATGGCTGATGCAGCCGGTCTGGCAGATCACCAGGTCGGCCGCAGCCAGGCTGGCTTCGAGCTTGTTGGCGTTGTCCTCCAGGCCGCCGTCGTGGTGGGCGAACTGCGCGCCCACGCGTTCGATCAGCGCGCGGTAGGTCGCCACGTTGCCGGTGCGCCCGCCCACGCACAGGATGCTGCGGTCGGCCAGCCGTTCCGGCATGCGCACCACGTGCTCGGTGAGGCCCGGTGCGCGCTGGGCCGGCGCGCCGGCTGAGGCGGCGTCGGCCGGGTGCGGCATGGGGTGCTGCGCCGGGTGGCCGTGCTGCCCCGCCGGGACCGGCGGCGCGGCATGGCTTGCCGCCGTGGCTTGCGCCGCCAGCGCGGCCTGCGCGCGCGTCAGTTCCTGTTTCAGTTCCGCCACCTGGTTGCGCAGGGCGCGCTCACGTTCGTCGACCTGGCTCAGGCGCTGCGCCAGGCGGTCGCGCGTGTCCAGGCCGGGAATCGAGGCGCGCAGCTGCTCCAGTTCATGGCGCAGCGAGTCGGCCAGGCTGTCGCGCCCCACCAACTGGGCGCGCAGCTGCATCAGCTGGCTGGCGTGCTGGTCCAGCTCGGCATTGCGCTCCAGTTGCATGGCGGCGTTGCGCTGTTGCAGCCGCGCCAGTTCGCGCGTCATGCGCGAGTTTTCCTCCAGCACGGCGTGGAAGCGCGTGATGTCGGCCCGCGCGCAGGCGCCGGCCTGGTGCTGCACCATGTGCAGGTCGCGGCACATCTGTTCTTCCAGCTCGGGCGTGCAGCGCGCGTGCGTCAGGCCGGCCCAGAAGGCGCCGGCCACGTCGCCGTTGGCCACGGCGAGGCGCCACAGCGCGGCCACCGCTTCGGTGTCCTTGGCGTTCTTGAAACGCAGCAGCACGCCGGCGTAGCGCCGTTCCAGTTCCTTCTGCAGCGCCTCGGACAGGCGGTTGCGGGCGCCGCATTCGGTGACCACGCCCACGTGCACCTCGTAGTCGTCGGCCACCACGGTGCCGCCGGTGATCTTGCCCACCAGCTTGCGCAGCGCGGCCAGTGGCATGCCCACGCCCACCAGCGGGCAGTGGCAGGCATGGCCCAGCTCCCACAGGCGGCGCCGGCGCGAGGTGTGCGCGGCCGGGGCCGCTTTTACTTGGTGTTTATCGCACATGCCGCCGCCTCACGCCGCCGGTTCGCCGGAGCGCGAGCGGGCCATCAGCCGCTCCAGGAAGTTGTGCTTTTCGCGCGCCGGCATGGACCGCTCGACCACCCCGGCCCATTGCTCGGACAACTGCTGGCAGGTGGCGCTCAGCACCGGCGCCAGTTCCGGCAGGCTGGCCAGCGCCTTCAGGTGGCGCTCGATGACGGACGCCAGTTTCAGGCAGGCGCCGCTTTCCCCGGCGTTGGCCGTGTAGTGCGACATCAGGTGCAGCACCGCAGACAGCATCAGCTCCGGGCGCTGGCCGCTCTGGTTGGTGGTCAGGAAGATAGGGTCGGTACGGTCGATGATGGCCATCAGGCACTCCTCGCAAGGTCAGGGTGGCTGGCTACCGCGGTGCGGATGGCTGGCGGGATGGTAGGGCGGTGTCGGGCCCGGCGCCGGAGCGCTCAGGCAGTCAGGATGAGCTTGCCGAGCTGGGTGATGCGCAGGCGGTAGACTTTGTTGCCGTGTTCGATTTCCACTTCGCGCTGATCCTGCATCAGGCCGGCGCTGGTGAGGCGGCGGACGGCGGGCGCGGGGCTGCGGACTGGAGCGGGGATGGCGGTGCCGGCCGGAGCCAGCGTGGTTTTGTCAGCATGCATATTGGTACACTCCATTAAATGAGAACGATTCGCATTTGCATTATTGTTCAAGGCTGCTTTATTTGCAAGAACAATTTGCGCGGAGTGCGGACAAGAAAAAAGGCCCGCCGGGAGGCGGGCCAAGCTGGGGTATTTCCTGCGAAAAATCGTCAGACTGCGGCGTACAGCGCCTGGCTGGCCGGCGCGGCTTGGACCGGGGCGGCGGGCGCGGTGACAGGCCCGGCGATGGGTGCGACCAGCGCGGCGGCAGCGCCGGCCGCCGCGGTAGCGGCGGCCGGCTTGGCGCGCCCGGCGCCGGGCTGGCGGCCGCGGGCGCGCGATGGCGGCAGGCGGCGCAGGTTTTTCAGCGCGTCCGGATCCTTGATGCCGATGGTGCGCTGGTCGACGCTGATCAGGCCCACTTCATTGAAGGCCGACAGCGTGCGGCTGACCGTTTCCAGGGTCAGCCCCAGGTAGCTGCCGATTTCGTGGCGCGTCATGCGCAGGTTGAACAGTTTGCTGGAGTAGCCCATTTGCGCGAAGCGGTCCGACAGTGCCACCAGGAAGCGCGCCACGCGGGCCTCGGCGCTGAGCGCGCCCAGCATGCCTATCATGGCTTGTTCGCGCACCAGTTCCCGGCTCATCACGCCGTACATCATGTTTTCCAACTCGATGTGGACCCGGCCCAGCGCGGCCAGCTTGCGGAACGGCAGCAGGATCAGGTCGCAGTCCGACAGCGCCACCGCCTCGGACGAATAGTGGCGGGTGTGGATGCCGTCCACGCCCATCATGTCGCCCTTCATCGGGAAGCTCAGCACCTGCTCGTTGCCGAACTCGTCGATCAGCACGGTTTTCAGAAAACCGGAGTTGACGATGTACAGCATGTCGAAGGGTTGGCCGATGGTGTGGATGCGCTGGCCGGTCTTGAATTGCACGTGTTGGAACAGCAGTTCTTCGGAATGGGCGAGGTTGACTGGAGGGATGTGCAGCAGTTCGCAGACTTCCTTCAGATTCGACCACAACCGGCCTTGGCGCTGGCGCCCGGCTTCCAGGCCGGACGGTGGCACCGCCGGCGCACCGGGGCGGAACTCGGTGATTTGCGTAGACTGCATGCTTTTCTCCCTGTAGCAGTTATGATCATCTGGCAACTTCTGATGTGTGATTTCAGTATGCCAACATGGTCTTGCCATAGATATCAGCCGAGGCTGATTGTGGGCGTAGGAGGATGCGCCCAGCCGTAGGAAAACTCCTACGATTTGAAAGGGGAGAGTAGCCGGTGGGCCACCGCGTACTGCACCATCTCCGAGAGGGAGTTCATGCCCATCTTCTGCATGATGCGGGTTTTGTGGGTGCTGACGGTCTTTACACTCAAATGCAAGCCATTGGCGATTTCCGTGATCGACTTGCCTGCCACCAGTAGCGAAAAAACCTCAAACTCGCGGTCCGACAGCTGTTTATGCAACAGGCTCTCGTTCGGCATCATGATGTTCAGGGCCAGCTGCTCGGCCACTTCGGTGCTGATGTAGGGCCGGCCGGCGGCCACGCGCCGGATCGCGCCCACCAGCTGGGTGCCGGCGCTCTCCTTGGTCAGGTAGCCCTGCGCGCCGGCGCGGATGGCGCGCACCGCGTATTGTTCTTCTTCGTGCATGGTCAGAATGAGGACGGCCAGCTTGGGCGCTTCGCTCTTGATCTGGCGGATCAGCTCGACCCCGCTGCGGCCCGGCATCGACAAATCCAGCAGCAGCAGGTCGAAGCCGCCCTGGCGGATATGGTTCAGTACGTCGAAGCCGTCGACGGCTTCGCCTACGATGTCGATGTCGGGAGCTCCGTCGAGGATGCGCTTGAGGCCTTCGCGCATAATGGTATGGTCGTCGGCAATGACAATTCTAATCATGGATTGCAGTGGTGTTGTTGCGGGGGGATGGATAACAGGGGCGGCGGCGCGCGCCGCCCGCTGTCGTTTAGTCTGGCAGCGGCTCTTTGAGCAGGCGGTGCACCAGCACCGGCAGCTTGGAGTGCGACAGGACCTTGTTGGTGACGCTGCCGAGCAGCAGCTGGCCCCAGCCGCTGCGGCCGTGCGAGCCCATGAAGATCAGGTCGCAGCCTTGCTGGGCCGCCACGTCGACGATTTTCAGCGCCGTGCTTTCGGCGAACGCCGTCATGCCCTGGCATTCCAGGCCTTTCTTGCGGCACGCGTCCAGGATGGGCAGCACGTGCTCGGCGCCGGCGCGCTGCATGGCGGCGCGGTATTCCTCTTCGCTGGGGTAGCTGGGCGGAATGATTTCCACATAAATCGGGTACTGGTACTCCGGCGCCACGAACAGCGCCAGCACTTCGGCTCCCATTTGCTGGGCGAACGACACGCCGGCACAGGCCGTCATTTTGGAAACAGCCGAGCCATCGGTGGTTATCAGGATTTTGCGGTACATATGCAGCTCCTTTTCTGTGAAATCCGCTTCGCTACACGGTGCCCATACTTCATTGTAGCCGCGATTCCGTCCATTGTTAGGAAGGAAAGACTTGATATTTATCAAGGAATATGTGGAGATTCCGCAAAAGCGGCATGCTGTCCTGGACGGCTTTTTTTCATTGCTGGGTGGTTTTTGTTCCTCTGGGGCATATCCGTGCATGGCCTGGCGATGTTAGTATCTCCAAATACAACACTAAACTTCGTTTTCGCCATGCCGCAGGGCAGGGCGCCCGCCTTTGCCTAGCCGGTGATTGAACAACCGGGCGGCGCCCTGCTACACTCGCGTAAGCGGTTTGAATATTGCCGGGCGTCATCACAACGGATGCCGCGGTGCGCAGCAAGCAGCAATTTGACAAATTATGGAGAAGCAGGGATATGACCAACGCCGCTGATGATTTCGACGCACTATTTGATGAAGTGTCCGCGCAACGCGCCACAGAACCGGCACCCGCCCCCGCCCCTTCCGCTGCTCCTGCCGCCTCCGCCGAGGATGACCTGGAGAGCCTGTTCGACGAAGTCTCCGCAGCCCGCCCGGCTCCGGCCGCCGTAGCGGCCGCGCCGGCCGCGCCCGCCGCTGCCGCGCCGGCCGCCGAGCACGCCGCCGTCGACCATGGCGACAACCCGATGTTTGAACGCCTGGGCGGCATTGTGCGCCTGCTGCACGACTCGCTGCGCGAATTGGGCTACGACAAGGCGCTGACCGAGGCGTCGGCCCAGATCGGCGACGCCCAGGACCGCCTGGAGTATGTCGCCACGCTGACTGAACAGGCCGCCAACAAGGTGCTCAACACGCTGGACGACGGCATGCCGGCGCAGGACGTGCTGTCCAAGCAGTCCAAGGAAATGGAAGACCGCTGGGCCGCGCTGTTCGCCGGCAAGCTCAGCCTGGACGAATTCAAGACCCTGGCGGGCGATTCGCGCGCCTTCGCGCAAGCCGTGTCGGCCGCCACCGAGGCGGAAAAAGCCCGCCTGCTGGAAATCATGATGGCGCAGGACTTCCAGGACATCACCGGCCAGCTCATCAAGAAAGTGGTGGGCATCACCAAGACGGTCGAAGCCGAACTGGCGCAGCTGTTGAAAGACAACGCCCCGACCGAAGTGCGCGAGAAGATTGCGCAGAAAGAGGTGTCGCTGATGTCCGGCCCATCCGCACCGGCGGTGGCGCTGAACCAGGACAGTGTCGATGATCTGCTTGCCGATCTGGGATTCTAATGGACGATATGCTCAAGGAGTTCGTCGTCGAGGCGATGGACCTGGCTGTAAATGTTGAAGAGAACCTGCTGCGCCTCGAACGCGATCCGGAAAACAAGGAAACGCTGAACGCGGTGTTCCGTGCCTTCCACACCATCAAGGGCGGGGCCGGCTTCATGAGCCTGGGCGCGCTGGTGTCGGCCTGCCACCTGACGGAAAACCTGTTCGACGCGCTGCGCACCGGCGCCGCGCCGGTGACGCCGATCGCCATCGAGGCGGCGCTGATGGCGTCCGGCTTCGTGGCCGACCAGCTTACCGAACTGAACAACGGCGGCGCGGCGGAAGACCTGCCGGCCATGCCGGCCGAACTGGAAGCGATCCTGAAGGACGCCATCGAAGGCAAGGCCGCTGCACCGGCCAAACCTGCCGCTGCCCCTGCCGCGCCTGCCGCCGCCCCCGCCGCCGTCCCTGCCGCCGCACCGGCCGGCGCCGCCTCGGCCGACGGCCTGGACTGGGAAGGCATGTATATCGCCGTGGTGCCGGAAGGCACGTACGCGCGCAGCGCACCGGCTGCCGCGCCGGCCCCGGCCGTATCCGAAGGCGTGGCCGCGGCCATCGTCGCTGCCGGCGGCACCCCGCCCGCGGCGCTGGCCGAAGTGCATGCCGATGCGCCTGCCGCCGCCCCGCGCGCCCGGCCGGAGCGCGACGACAAGGTGCACGCCGCGCCGGCCAAGGAAGAGAGCATCCGCATCGACGCGGTCAAGCTGGATGCGCTGCTGGAAGTGGCGGGCGAGTCGGTGCAGGCTGCCAACCAGGCCGCCGTGCTGCTGGAGCGCCTGCAGCAATTCAAATTCGAAGGCCAGGCCGCCAGCCTGATGTCGGCGCTGACCGAAACGCTGGAACGCGCCTCGCGCTACTCGAGCGAACTGCAGCGCGCCACGCTGGCTACCCGCATGCAGCCGGTGGGCCGTTTGTTCCAGAAATTCCCGCGCCTGGTGCGCGAGCTGGCGAAAGACCTGGGCAAGGAAGTCGAACTGACCATCGAAGGCGCGGAGACCGAAGTCGACCGCGTGGTGGTCGACAGCCTGTACGATCCGCTGGTGCACATGCTGCGCAACGCGCTCGACCATGGCGTGGAATCGCCCGACGTGCGGGTCGCCGCCGGCAAGCCGGCCAAGGCCTATATCTCGCTGAAAGCATGGCAGGAAGCCAACAGCGTCATGATCGTGCTGCAGGACGACGGCAAGGGCATGGACCCGATCGCGCTGCGCAAAAAAGCGGCGGAAAAGGGCTTGATCTCGCCATCTGCTAACATGACGGACGACGAATCGTATCAGCTGGTGTTCCTGCCAGGCTTTTCGACCAAGGAAGTGGCCTCCAGCGTGTCTGGCCGCGGCGTGGGCATGGACGTGGTGAAAACCGCCGTGGAAAAGAATCGCGGCGCCATCCACATCGACTCGACGCTGGGCAAGGGCACCAAGTTCGCCATCCGCCTGCCGATCGAGCTGTCGATCGTGCCGACCATGCTGGTGTCGACCTCGGGCGCGCTGCTGGCGCTGCCGATGGCCGTGGTGCAGCGCGTGGTCGAACTGCCGGAAGAGTTCATGGAAGTGGGCGGGGCGCCGGTGCTCAAGGACCAGGGCCGTCCGCTGCCGGTGCGCACGCTGGCCGGCGCGCTGGGCTACGCGCCCGCCTCGGAACGGGTGGGCATCGTGGTCAACGCGCCGCAGCCATACATCCTGGCGGTGGAAGCGGTCGACGGCACGGCCGACCTGGTCATTAAACCGATGACGGCGATTTCGGTCGAAGGCATTACCGGCACTGCGCGTTCCGCCGAGGGCGAACTGGTGCTAGTGGTGGGCCTATCGTTCCTGATGGACGGATGCAGGGGTAGTGTACGCATGGCGGCTTAAAACCCGCCGGCAGCAAGAAAACACAAAAGCCTGCGAGATCCGCAGGCTTTTTTTTCAAAGGGCGTCATAAAGGTGGATCGGAACCCTAAGCCGCATCGGCTCACGAGGCGGACAGACGGGCTTGGTTTTGCATTGCACAAATATGGCATAATCAAAGTGAAATTCTCACACGGGCAGTAGCAGCAATCATGAAGACGCTTTACGACAAACTCTGGGAATCCCATGTGGTGCGCACCGAAGACGACGGTACGTCCATTCTTTATATCGACCGCCACCTGGTGCACGAAGTGACCAGCCCGCAGGCCTTCGACGGCCTGCGCGCCGCCGGCCGCCAGCCGTGGCGCATTTCGGCCAACCTTGCCGTGGCCGACCATAACGTGCCGACCACCGACCGTTCGCACGGCATCGAAGATCCGACCTCGCGCCTGCAGGTCGAAACCCTGGACGCCAACACCAAGTCGGTCGGCATGACCTACTTCAACATGAACGACAAGCGCCAGGGCATCGTGCACGTGATCGGGCCGGAGCAGGGCGCCACCCTGCCGGGCATGACGGTGGTCTGCGGCGACTCGCACACCTCCACCCACGGCGCCTTCGGCGCGCTGGCGCACGGCATCGGCACCTCGGAAGTGGAGCACGTGCTGGCCACCCAGACCCTGCTGCAGAAGAAATCGAAAGCCATGCTGGTGCAGGTGGACGGCGCGCTGCCGGCCGGCGTGACCTCCAAGGACATCGTGCTGGCCATTATCGGCAAGATCGGCACCGCCGGCGGCAACGGCTACGCCATCGAGTTCGGCGGCTCGACCATCCGTGCGCTGTCGATGGAAGGGCGCATGACGGTCTGTAATATGGCGATCGAGGCCGGCGCGCGCGCCGGCATGGTCGCCGTCGACGACACCACCATCAACTACGTCAAGGGCCGCCCGTTCTCGCCCGCCGGACCGCACTGGGACCGCGCGGTGGCATACTGGCGCACGCTGCACTCGGACGCCGGCGCGAAATTCGATCTGGTGGTCACGCTCAACGCCGCCGAGATCAAGCCGCAGGTGACCTGGGGCACTTCGCCCGAGCAGGTGGTCTCGATCGACGGCCGTGTGCCGGACCCGGACCTGGAAAAAGACGCCGTCAAGCGCGACGCCATGGAAAAAGCCCTGGTGTACATGAACCTCAAGCCCAACACGGCCATCGAGGACATCCGCATCGACAAGGTCTTCATCGGCTCCTGCACCAATTCCCGCATCGAGGATTTGCGCGCGGCCGCCGCCGTGGTGCGCGGCAAGCAGCGCGCCTCCAACGTCAAGCTGGCGCTGGTGGTGCCGGGCTCCGGCCTGGTCAAGGAGCAGGCCGAGCGCGAAGGGCTGGATGCCATTTTCCGCGACGCCGGCTTTGAATGGCGCGAGCCGGGCTGCTCGATGTGCCTGGCCATGAACGCCGACCGCCTGGAACCGGGAGAGCGCTGCGCTTCGACCTCGAACCGCAACTTCGAAGGCCGCCAGGGCCAGGGCGGACGCACCCACCTGGTGTCGCCGGCCATGGCAGCGGCAGCCGGCATCGCCGGCCACTTCGTCGACGTGCGCAAAGTACACTGATTTGATTAATTTTTAGAATACGAGAGTCCCCCATGAAAACGCTATCCGCCCTGGCCGCTGCAGCCATCGTCGCCACCATCGTCCTGACCGGCTGCAACACCATTTCCGGCATCGGCAGGGACGTACAAAAGGTCGGCCAGGTCGTGACCGGCGCCGGCGGGAAATAATAGCAATGCATCCGGCCGCAGCGTCCCATCCTGCGCCGGCCTGCACATCGCAGAAAAACACCATGGAAAAATTTACGATCTACGAAGGACTGGTGGCCCCGCTTGACCGTGCCAACGTCGACACCGACGCCATCATCCCGAAGCAATTCCTGAAGTCCATCCACCGTACCGGCTTCGGCCCCAACCTGTTCGACGAGTGGCGCTACCTGGACCACGGCGAACCCGGCATGGACAACAGCAAGCGCCCGCTGAACCCGGACTTCGTGCTGAACCAGCCGCGCTACCAGGGCGCCTCCATCCTGCTGGCGCGCAAGAACTTCGGCTGCGGCTCCTCGCGCGAACACGCGCCGTGGGCGCTGGACCAGTACGGCTTCCGCGCCATCCTCGCGCCCAGCTTCGCCGACATCTTTTTCAACAATAGCTACAAAAGCGGCTTGCTGCCTATCGTATTGAGCGAGCAACAGATCGATCATCTGTTCAATGAAGTCAAGGCCTTCCCCGGTTACCGTCTGGTGGTGGATCTTGAGCAGCAGCGTATTTCAACGAGTAATGGCAGCGTCTCCTATCCCTTCGAGATCGACGCCTTCCGCAAATACTGCCTGATGAACGGGCTTGACGATATCGGCCTGACGCTGCGCCACGCAGACGACATCCGCGCCTTCGAAGAGCGTCATCTGGCGAACCAGCCCTGGCTGGCCAACGTCATTTAAGAACCCACCATGAAAATTGCAATCCTCCCGGGCGACGGCATCGGCCCGGAAATCGTGGCGCAGGCAGTCAAGGTACTGAATGTGCTGGACGAGAAATTCGAACTGGAAACCGCGCCGGTAGGCGGTGCAGGTTACGCCGCGCACGGCCACCCGCTGCCCGAAGGCACGCTGGCGCTGGCCAAGGCGGCCGACGCGGTGCTGTTCGGTGCCGTCGGCGACTACCAGTACGACGGCCTGGAACGCGCGCTGCGCCCGGAGCAGGCCATCCTCGGCCTGCGCAAGAACCTGGGCCTGTTCGCCAACCTGCGTCCGGCCATCCTCTACCCGGAACTGGCCGGCGCCTCCACGCTCAAGCCTGAAGTGGTGTCCGGCCTGGACATCCTGATCATCCGCGAACTGACCGGGGACATCTACTTCGGCCAGCCGCGCGGCGTGCGCGAGTGCCCGGACGGCCCGTTCAAGGGCCAGCGCGAAGGCTACGACACCATGCGCTACGCCGAAGGCGAAATCCGCCGCATCGCCCACGTGGCCTTCCAGGCCGCGCAAAAGCGCGACAAGCGCCTGACCAGCGTGGACAAGGCCAATGTGCTGGAAACCTTCCAGTTCTGGAAAGACATCGTCATCGACGTCCACAAGGAGTATCCGGACGTGGCGCTGGAGCACATGTACGTCGACAACGCCGCCATGCAGCTGGTGCGCGCGCCGAAGAAATTCGACGTCATCGTCACCGGCAATATGTTCGGCGACATCCTGTCGGACGCGGCGGCCATGCTGACCGGTTCGATCGGCATGCTGCCGTCGGCTTCGCTGGACGCCAACAACAAGGGCCTGTACGAGCCGTCGCATGGTTCCGCGCCGGACATCGCAGGCAAAGGCATCGCCAATCCGCTGGCGACCATCCTGTCCGCAGCCATGATGCTGCGCTTCTCGCTGAACCGCGCCGAGCAGGCCGAGCGCATCGAGAACGCCGTCAAGAAAGTGCTGTCGCAAGGCTTGCGCACCGTGGACATCTATGAAGCTGGCACCACGAAGGTCGGCACGGAACAAATGGGCGATGCCGTCGTGGCAGCGCTGGCAAACTAACAGCCTGGGGGCGGCCCGTCGGGTCTGACCCCCGGTTCAAATATTCAAGGGATAGCAAAATGAAACTCGTAGGTCTGGTAGGTTGGCGCGGCATGGTCGGTTCGGTCCTGATGCAGCGCATGCAGGAAGAGGGCGATTTCGCCCACATCGAGCCGGTGTTTTTCACCACCTCCAACACCGGCGGCAAAGCGCCGGCGATGGCCAAGAATGAAACCGTGCTGAAGGACGCCACCAATATCGACGAACTGAAGCGCTGCGAGATCATCATCTCCTGCCAGGGCGGCGACTACACCTCGGAAGTGTTCCCGAAACTGCGCGCGGCCGGCTGGAACGGCTACTGGATCGACGCCGCGTCCACGCTGCGCATGGAAAAGGACGCCGTCATCGTGCTGGACCCGGTCAACCTGAACGTCATCAAGGACGCCATGTCCAAGGGCGTGAAGAACTTCGTGGGCGGCAACTGCACCGTGTCGTGCATGCTGATGGGCCTGGGCGGCCTGTTCAAGCACGACCTGGTGGAATGGATGACCTCGATGACCTACCAGGCGGCATCGGGCGGCGGCGCGCAGCACATGCGCGAACTGCTGACCCAGTTCGGCACCATCAACGCCGCCGTGCGTCCGCTGCTGGACAACCCGGCTTCGGCGATCCTGGAAATCGACCGCCAGGTGCTGGCCACCCAGCACGGCTATTCGGCCGACGAGATCAAGCAGTTCGGCGCGCCGCTGGCCGGCAACCTGATCCCGTGGATCGACAAGGACCTGGGCAACGGCCAGTCGAAGGAAGAGTGGAAGGGCGGCGCCGAGACCAACAAGATCCTGGGCCGCGGCCTGGACTTCGGCAGCGCCCCGATCCCGGTCGATGGCCTGTGCGTGCGCATCGGCGCCATGCGCTGCCACTCGCAAGCGCTGACCATCAAGCTGAAGAAGGACGTGCCGCTCGATGAAGTAAACGACATCATCGCCGGCGACAACCAGTGGGTGAAGTTCGTGCCGAACACGCGCGAAGCGTCGGTGCGCGACTTGTCGCCGGCCGCCGTCACCGGCAGCCTGACCATCCCGGTCGGCCGCGTGCGCAAGATGAGCATGGGCGGCGAGTACCTGTCCGCCTTCACCGTGGGCGACCAGCTGCTGTGGGGCGCGGCCGAGCCGCTGCGCCGCATGCTGCGCATCGTGCTGGATAAGTAATCCGCGCTAATCCCCAGTCATCCGCGGTAATTTTCCGCGGGCTGTGCAAAAGGGCGATTTCATAGGGAAATCGCCCTTTTTTCTTGGCATCAAACTATGAATTCAGCACAGAGGTGACAGATGCGGCGGCAAAGCTTGCATGCTATTGCCCATGGTGATATGTTGGTATATCTCGGAAAGCAACTTTTCCGCTCACCACACACGCCCACGACACTATGCATGTACATCGCCGCTCCAAGACCGTTACGTTCGCGTTGAAAACACTCGCCGGCGCTGTCGCCTGTGCGGTGCTGCTGTCCCCGGCAGCCAACGCAGCCGGGCTGGGCAAGCTGACCGTGCTGTCGTCGCTGGGCCAGCCGCTGCGCGCCGAGATCGAGCTGACCGCCGTCACGCCGGAGGAAGCGTCCGGCCTGGCCGCCAAGCTGGCCCCGGCGGATGCCTTCCGCCTTGCCAATATCGAATTCAACCCGGCCCTGCTGTCGCTGCGCTTCGAAGTGGACCAGCGCAATGGCCGCCAGTTCATCCGCGTCAGCTCCACCCAGCCGGTCAACGAGCCTTTCGTCGACATGCTGCTCGAGCTGAGCTGGACCGGCGGACGCCTGGTGCGCGAATACACCTTCCTGCTGGACCCGGCCGAGCTGCGCAGCACCCAGCCGGCGCAGGTCGCCGCCCCGGTCGACGTGCCGGGCCGCGCCGCCGCACCGTCGGCCGCCGCCCTGGCGGCAGTGGCGCGCGCCCAGAACCAGGCCCAGGCAGGCGCCGCGCCGGCGCCCGCGGCCCGCCCCGCGCCAGCGCCGCGCGAGCCGGCCGCCGATGGCGACAAGGCATACCGCGTCAAGCCGGGCGACACGCTGGGCCGCATCGCCTCGCGCCTGAAGCCGGCCGACGTCTCGCTGGACATGATGCTGGTGGCGCTGTACCGCGCCAATCCGGAAGCCTTCGTCGGCAACAATATGAACCGCCTGAAGTCGGGCCAGATCCTGGCGGTGCCGGACTCGGACGCCATCAAGGGCGGCGCCGACCAGGGCGAAGCGCGCGGCGTGGTGGTGGCCCACGCGGCCGATTTCAACGCCTACCGCGCCAAGCTGGCCGGCCAGGTCTCGGCCAGCACGCCAGCCAAGGCCCCGGAAACCAGCCAGAGCGCGGGCGGCAAGATCACCGCCAAGGTGGAAGAACGTCCGACCGCCGTCACCGAATCGAAAGACCAGCTCAAGCTGTCCAAGGCTGCCGGCGCGCCGGCCGAAGGCAGGACCGCGACCGCGGGCGAGGAAGACAAGATCGCCCGCGAAAAGCAGGTGGCCGAGGCCAACGCCCGCGTCAAGGAACTGGAGAAAAACGTCGCCGACCTGGAAAAGCTGATGGCGGTCAAGAGCAAGACCATGGCCGAGAAGCAGCAGACGGCCGCCGCGCCGGCCGCCACGGAGCCTGCGCCTGCCGCAGCTGCCCCGCTCTCCGCCGCGCCCGCTGCGCCGGCGCCCAAGCCGAAAGCGCCGGTGGCGCCGCCGCCGATTGCCGAGCCGGGCGTGATGGATATCCTCATGGAAAATATCCAGGCCATCGGCATTGCGCTGGCTGCCTTGCTGGCTGGCGCCGGCTATATCCTGGCGCGCCGCCGCAAGCAGGAGCAGGCCGCCGCGCCGGGCAGGCCGGAAATCAGCGTGCTGGGCGACCCCGGCGCGCAGGCCCAGCCGTTGATCGCCGAAACCGGCGGCCAGAGCGTGGACACCAACAACAGCGTGTTCAACTCCAATTTCGCGCCGTCGGCCAGCCAGCTCGACACCAATGAAGTCGATCCGGTGGCCGAGGCCGACGTCTACATCGCCTACGGCCGCGACGCGCAGGCCGAGGAGATCCTGAAGGAGGCGCTGCGCACCCACCCCGAGCGCCACCCGGTGCGTCTGAAGCTGATGGAGATCTTTGCCAACCGCAAGGACGCGCGCTCGTTCGAAATGCAGGCCAGCGAGCTGTATGCGATGACCAAGGGCGAGGGCGAGGAATGGGAGCAGGCTGCGGCGCTGGGCCAGAGCATCGATCCGCTCAATCCGCTGTACGCGCATGCGTCCGGCACCGGTGGCGCCGGTGCGGCCGTGGCAGGCGCGGCCACAGGCTTAGCCGCTGCCGGCGCTGCGGCCGCCAGCGCGCCGGACGTGGACGACTTCGCCAGCATGTTCGCCGAGCCGCCAGCGGCCGCACCCGCCACGCAAGCGCCGTCCGCCGCCGATTTCAGCGGCCTGGACCTGGATCTGAGCCTGGACGCGGCCGCCGGCGCGCCGGCTACGGCGGTGCCGGAACCGGTTGCCGAATCGAATCTGATGGACTTCGACTTGGACCGCGACGCCACCGCGCTGCCGTCCTTCGACGCGCCGGCCGCCACCACGGCGCCGACGCCGGCCTCGGTGGCCGCAGCCGCCGACGCCGACCATTTCCTGGACTTCGACCTGGGCGGCCTGAGCTTCGAGCCGGTCCCTGCCGCGGCACCGGCGATCGAAATGCCGGCGCCAGCGGAAGAGCCGGCCATCGTGGCCGAGGCGCTGCAGCCGACAGCCGACAGCGCCGAGCCGTTCGACTTCGCCTTCGACCTGGACCCGCCAGCCAAGGCTGCGGGGCCGGCGCAGGACAGCCCGGCGGCGGCCCCGGGCACACCGCCGGCCGAGGCCAAGGCGGCAGATTTCAGCATGGACTTCGGCCTTGACCTGCCAGCCTCCGCCGGTGCGCCGGTCACGGCTCCTGGCGCGCCGGCCGACCCGCTGGCCGAACTGGACATGATGGACTTCAAGCTGCCGGACGAGCCGGCCCCGGCGCCGACGGCCGCCCCGGCTGCCGGCGGCGCACTGTCCATGGACGACTTCGACATTCCCGGCCTGGCCGACGCCAGCGCCACCCCGGCGCCCGCTGCCGCGCCATCGGCTCCGGCCGCACCGGAGTTCGACCTGTCCGGCATCGACCTGGACCTGCTGGGCAGCGCCGCCACCAAGAGCCCGCTGGCCGGCGACGACGACATGTCGGCCATGCACATGGAAATGGACACCAAGCTGGACCTGGCGATCGCCTACCAGGAGATCGGCGACAAGGAAGGCGCGCGCGAGCTGCTGGACGAAGTGATCCGCGGCGGCAGCGACGACCAGGTGGCACGCGCCAGTTCCATGCGGGCCTTGCTGGGCTAGGCAGCCGGCGGGGGCGGCAAGCCGCCCCTTGCCTCGGCGGGTATAATGCGGCGAGGCACACAACATACAGAGCAGCAATTGAAACGCATCGCATTAGGAGTCCAGTACGACGGCACGGCCTGGCAAGGCTACCAGACCCAACCCTGCGGCAACACCGTGCAGGACCAGCTGGAGCAGGCGATCGAACGCTTCGCCACCGTGCCGCTGGCCACCACCTGCGCCGGCCGCACCGACGCCGGGGTCCATGCGCTGGGCCAGGTGGTGCACTTCGACACCGAACTGAACCGCGAAATGCATGCCTGGGTGCGCGGCATCAACGCCTTCCTGCCGGACTCCATCGGCGTGCGCTGGGCCAAGGAACTGCACCAGGTGGTGCCCTACGACCCGGCCGCAGCGGCGGACTCGCCGCCGCCGCACACCGCGCAGGACTTCCACGCCCGCTTCAGCGCGCGTTCCCGCACTTACCACTACCTGCTGCACAACCACCAGGTGCGCTCGCCGCTGCTGGCCGGCCGCGCCGGGTTCACGCACCGCCCGCTGGACGTGGAGCGCATGCGCGCCGCCGTGCCCGCGCTGATCGGCGAACACGACTTCACCACGTTCCGCGCCGCGCACTGCCAGGCCAAGACGCCGGTCAAGCAGATGCACGAGATCCGCATCGAGCGGCATGGCGACCTGATCGTGTTCACCTTGCGCGCCAGCGCCTTCCTGCACCACATGGTGCGCAACCTGGTGGGCTCGCTGGTCTACATCGGCGCCGGGCGCGAGGAACCGGAATGGCTGGGCCGGCTGCTGGCGCTGAAGGACCGTTCCAAGGCCGCGCCCACGTTCATGCCCGACGGCCTGTACCTGGCCGACATCGAATACGACGCCAAGTGGGAACTGCCGCAAGAGCGTGCGCGCCCGCTGCCGTGGTTCTAAAAGGATAAGCCCATGCACCGTACCCGCATCAAGATTTGCGGCCTGACCCGCGAGCAAGACGTGGCCGCCGTGGTCGCCGCCGGCGCCGACGCCGCCGGTTTCGTGTTCTACGACAAGAGCCCGCGCTATGTCACGCCGCAGCGCGCCGCCGAACTGATCGCGGGCCTGCCGCCCTTCGTCACCGCCACCGGCCTGTTTGTCAACGCCACGCCGGAGCAGGTGGCCGAGGCGGTGCGCATCGCCCCGGTGGGCTTGCTGCAGTTCCACGGCGATGAGACGGCCGGGCAGTGCGCGGCCGCCGCCGAATTGGCAAACCGCCCCTATTTGCGGGTATTTCGCGTCAAACCCGACACTACGCCGGACGATTTGCTAGAATACGAAACACAATGCCGCGCATCCAGCAGGCTGTTTTCGGGCCTGTTGCTCGATACCTGGGTGGATGCCTACGGCGGCGCAGGAAAGGTTTTCGATTGGTCACTCGTTCCAAAAGATCTCGCGCATCGGGCCGTTTTGAGTGGTGGCTTGAGCGTACTCAACGCGACTGGCGCGGTGGCTCAGCTACGCCCCTACGCGGTTGACATCAGCAGTGGTGTCGAAGCGTCCAAGGGCATAAAAGACGCCCACCAGATCGCCGCCTTCGTGCGCGCGGTGCGTGCGGCCGATGCCACCTTTGAGAGAGATCCGCACCATGAAAGACCAAGTTCCTAACGCCCTGTTTCACGCCCACGATTACCATCTGCCGGACGCCAAGGGCCATTTCGGCCCGTACGGCGGCGCCTTCGCGGCCGAAACCCTGACCTTTGCGCTGGCCGAGCTGAACGCCGCCTACGAGCACTACAGCAAAGATCCCATCTTCCTCGACGAGTTCCGCTACGAGCTGAAGCACTTCGTCGGCCGTCCATCGCCGATCTACCACGCCAAGCGCTGGTCCGGGCAGGCCGGCGGCGCGCAGATCTACTTCAAGCGCGAAGACTTGAACCACACCGGTGCGCACAAGATCAACAACGTGATCGGGCAGGCGCTGCTGGCGCGCCGCATGGGCAAGCAGCGCATCATCGCCGAAACCGGCGCCGGCCAGCACGGCGTGGCCACGGCCACCATCTGCGCCCGTTTCGGGCTGGAATGCGTGGTCTACATGGGCAGCGAGGATGTCAAGCGCCAGGCCCAGAACGTGTACCGCATGAAGCTGCTGGGCGCCACCGTGGTGCCGGTGGAGTCCGGCTCCAAGACGCTGAAGGACGCGCTCAACGAAGCCATGCGCGACTGGGTCACCAACATTGAAAACACCTTCTACATCATCGGCACCGTGGCCGGCCCGCACCCGTACCCGATGCTGGTGCGCGACTTCCAGTCGGTGATCGGCGAAGAGTGCCTGGTGCAGATGCCGGAAATGACCGGCCGCCAGCCGGACTACGTGGTGGCCTGCATCGGCGGCGGCTCCAACGCCATGGGCATCTTCTACCCGTATATCGACCAGCAGCAGGTGCAGCTGGTGGGCGTGGAAGCGGCGGGCGAGGGGCTGGACAGCGGCAAGCACGCGGCCTCGCTGACCAAGGGCTATCCGGGTGTGTTGCACGGCAACCGCACCTATCTGCTGCAGGACCAGAACGGCCAGATCATCGAGACCCATTCCGTGTCGGCCGGGCTGGACTATCCGGGCGTGGGGCCGGAGCACGCCTACCTGAAGGACAGCGGGCGCGCGCAGTACGTGTCGATCACGGACGAGGAAGCGCTGCAGGCCTTCCACGACTGTTGCCACATCGAAGGCATCATCCCGGCGCTGGAATCGTCGCACGCGCTGGCTTACGCGGCCAAGCTGGCGGCCACGCTGCCGAAGGACAAGATCGTGCTGGCCAACCTGTCGGGCCGTGGTGACAAGGACATGCATACGGTAGCGGAGCGCATGGGGTTGAAGTTCGGCTAATGCCGGCTCGCCTTGTCCACGCTCACTACTTATAAGGAAATAACTATGTCCCGTATTGCATCCACTTTCGCCGCCCTGAAAGAACAGAAAAAAACCGCCCTGGTCACCTTTATCACCGCAGGCGACCCCGGCCCGGATGAAACCGTGCCGCTGATGCACGCCCTGGTGGCCGGCGGCGCCGACATCCTGGAGCTCGGCGTGCCGTTCTCCGACCCCATGGCCGAAGGCCCGGTGATCCAGCGCGCCTGCGAACGCGCGCTGGTGTTCGGCGTCGGCATCCGCGACTGCTTCGACTATGTACGCGAGTTCCGCCTGACCAACCAGACCACGCCGGTGGTGCTGATGGGCTATGCCAACCCGATCGAGCGCATCGGCCAGCAAAGCTTCATCGCGCAGTCGCTGGAAGCAGGCGCGGACGGCGCCATCGTGGTCGACTATCCGCCCGAGGAATGCGAGGACTTCGCCGCGCGGATGCGGGCGGCCGGCCTGGACCTGATCTTCCTGCTGGCGCCCACCTCGACCGAGGAGCGCATCGCCCAGGTGGCCAAGGTGGGTGGCGGCTTCAGTTACTATGTGTCGCTGAAAGGCGTGACCGGCGCCGGCAATATCGACACCGTGGAAGTGGCCGAGCGCCTGCAAGGCATCCGCAAGCATGTGCAGCTGCCGATCGGGGTCGGCTTCGGTATCCGCGACGGCGCCACCGCCCGGGCCGTGGCCGAGGTGGCGGACGCCGTCGTGATCGGCAGCCGCGTGATCCAGGAGATCGAGAACGCGCCGCAAGGCGGCGCGGCGGCTGCCGTTCAAGCTTTCGTTGCGGGCATCCGCACGGCGCTGGACGCCTGAAAATATCACGATCGTGCGCAAAGTTGTCCGGGTGTAAAGTTCGACAGTGGCGGCTAAAACGGCTACACTGCCGCCACTGAATTGTGCATTAGGAGAAATATATGAGCTGGTTGGAAAAATTGCTGCCACCGCGCATCCAGCGTTCCGAAGCTGCCGCACGCAAGACCATGCCCGAAGGCCTGTGGGTGAAATGCCCGTCGTGCGAAGCCGTTCTGTACCGTACCGACCTGGAATCGAACCTGCACGTGTGCCCCAAGTGCGACCACCACATGCGCATCCGCGCCCGCGAGCGCCTGGACGGCCTGCTGGACGCGGGCGGCCGCTATGAAATCGGCCAGGAAACGCTGCCGGTCGACACGCTCAAGTTCAAGGACAGCAAAAAGTACCCTGACCGCCTGAAGCAGGCCATGGAAGCGACCGGCGAGACCGATGCGCTGATCGTCATGGGCGGCGCCATCATGAGCCTGCCGGTCGTGGTGGCGTGCTTCGAGTTCGAATTCATGGGCGGCTCCATGGGTTCCGTGGTCGGCGAGCGCTTTGCGCGCGGCGCCCAGGTGGCCCTGGAACAGAAAGTGCCGTTCATTTGCATCACCGCCACCGGCGGAGCGCGCATGCAGGAAGGCCTGCTGTCGCTGATGCAGATGGCGAAAACAACTTCCATGCTGACCAAGCTGTCCGAGAAGAAGCTGCCGTTCATCTCGGTGCTGACCGATCCGACCATGGGCGGCGTGTCCGCCTCCTTCGCCTTCATGGGCGACGTGGTGATCGCCGAGCCGAAAGCGCTGATCGGCTTTGCCGGCCCGCGCGTGATCGAGAACACCGTGCGCGAGAAGCTGCCAGAAGGCTTCCAGCGCGCCGAGTTCCTGGTGCAGAAGGGCGCCGTCGACATGATCGTCGACCGCCGCAAGATGCGCGAAGAAATCGCCCGCCTGCTGGCGCTGCTGCAAAGCCAGGCTGTCGAAGTACTGGCCTAAGAAACACCCGGGGCAGGGTCCAGCGGACCCGCCCCACCTCCCGCCTGGAATGCCTCCCCGATGTCTACTCTCCCGACTACTCTGCCCGAATGGCTCGCGCTGATCGAATCGCGCCACGCCGTCACTGAAATCAACATGGGCCTGGACCGCGTGCGCGCCGTCAAGGAACGCATGGCGCTGGCCTTCAGCTGCCCGGTCATCATGGTGGCCGGCACCAACGGCAAGGGTTCCACTTGCGCCATGCTGGAATCGATCCTGCTGCGCGCCGGCTACAAAGTGGGCTTGTACATCAAGCCGCACTTCCTGGACTTCAACGAGCGCGCGCGCGTCAATGGCGACCTGGCCAGCGATGCGGCTCTGGTGGCCAGCTTCAACGTGGTGGAGGCCGCGCGCGGCGACACCATGCTGACCTATTTCGAGTTCACCACGCTGGCCATCATGCACCTGCTGGCCAACGCCGGACTGGACGTGGCGATCCTGGAGGTGGGCCTAGGCGGCCGCCTGGACGCGGTCAACGTGATCGACGCCGACGTGTCCATCGTCACCAGCGTGGATATCGACCATACCGACTACCTGGGCGACAACCGCGAGCAGATCGGCTACGAGAAGGCCGGCATTTTCCGCTCCGGCAAGCCGGCCATCTGCAGCGACCCGGTGCCGCCGAAGTCGCTGATCGACTACGCCGAGGGCCTCGGCGCCGACCTGTGGCTGATGGGGCGCGATTTCAACTATTCCGGCGACAAGCAGCAGTGGAACTACGGCGGCCGCTCGCAGCGCCGCAACTCGCTGGCATACCCCAGCCTGCGCGGCGCCAACCAGCTGCTGAACGCGTCGGCCGTGCTGGCCGCGCTGGAAGCGCTGAAGATTGCGCTGCCGGTGGGCGCGCAGGAAGTGCGCACCGGCCTGGTGACGGTGGAATTGCCGGGCCGCTTCCAGGTGCTGCCGGGCCGCCCGACCGTGATCCTGGACGTGGCGCACAATCCGCACGCCGCGTCCGCGCTGAACCAGAACCTGGGCAATATGGGCTACCACCCGTACACCTTCGCGGTGTTCGGCTCGATGCACGACAAGGATATCGACGGCGTCATCAAGGCCATGTCCGAACACGTGGACCATTGGTGCCTGACCACGCTGCCGTCGCCGCGTTCGGCGAGCGGCTCCGAACTGGCCGCCAAGGTGCAGCTGATCCAGGAAGACAAGCCGGAACGCACGGTGCATATATTCGACGATCCGGCACAAGCTTTTGCAAATGCGATGAGTCGTGCCAGCGAGAATGATAGAATTGTGGTCTTCGGATCTTTCCTGACCGTTGCCGGCGTCATGGCAGCGCGAAAATCCGCACTTCACTGACATCACCGACTGAAATCACGCATGGGCTTGTTCTCGAAACTCAGTAAAAACAAGCAGGAAGCCGCTGGCCAGGACAGCGGCTATTACACCAGCGCAGCCGACACGGCCGCGCTGGAGCGGGCCAAATCCAAGCGTGCCAGCGCCGCCGACCGCAACACCGACGGCGTGCGCCGCCAGCGCGACAAGGATGGCGCTGCCGATCCGGTCTTGCCTGAAAAGAAACGCGCTCGCCGCCGCCTGGTGGGCGCGATCGCGCTGGCGCTGGCGGTTGCGGTCGGCTTGCCGATGCTGCTGGACTCCGAGCCCAAGCCGCTGGCGTCGGACATCGCGATCCAGATTCCCGCCAAGGATAAGCCGGCCGACACCGTGCCGGCGGCCGCCGCTGCCACCGGAGCCGCGGCGCAGCCGTCCGCCGTGAATGCCGCCGACGCGCTCGACAAGAGCGAGGAAATTGTCAAGGAAGCACTGCCCGCCAAGCCGGCTGCCGCCGCCACCCCTGCCCATCCTGTCGCGATGCGCGCCCCGGTTGCCCCCGTCACCGCGCAGGTGGCCGCCGCCGCACCGCAGGTGACCGAGCTGAAACCGCATGCCGAGCTGGCCAAGCCGCCGAAGGACAGCGTCAAGGAAAGCCTGAAGGAAAGCAGCCGCGCCGCTGAAGCCAAGCTGGAAGCGGAAGCCAAGGCCAAAATGGAGGCGAAAGCCAAGGCCGACGCCAAGGCCAAGGCCGAGGAAATCCGGCACGCCAAGGCCGAGGCGGACGCCAAGGCCAAAGCGGAGCATGACGCCAAGCGCGCCAAGGCGGAAGCCGATGCCAAGCACCCGGACGCCAAGCCGAAAACGGAAGACGCCGCGCGCGCCATGGCCATCCTGGAAGACAAGCCGTCGGACACCAAATATCTGGTGCAGGTGGCTGCCGTGGCGACGCAGGAAAAAGTGGACGAGCTGCAAGGCAAGCTGAAGGAAGCCGGCATCAAGTCCTTTACGCAGAAGGTGACCACCGCCAGCGGCGCCTTGACCCGTATCCGCGTCGGCCCGTTCCCCAACAAAGAGGAAGCCGAAAAAGTGCGCGCCAAGCTGAGCAAGATCGGCCTGAGCAGCTCCCTGGCCACCTCCTGAGCTGATGCTGGGCTGACGTGACGCTATTCGATTACCTGGTGATATTCGTGCTGATCGCCTCCGTTGTCATCAGCACCCTGCGCGGCCTGGTCAAGGAAATGATTTCATTGGCCAGCTGGATCGTTGCCTTCGTGGTGGCCAACGCCTATGGCGCGGATCTGGCAAAGTTGTTGCCGGAACTGGTGCCGGGCGAGGTGGTGCGCCTGATCCTGGCCTTTATCGTGCTGTTCATCGGCGTGCGCATCCTGATGGGGCTGCTGGGCATGGCAGTCGATGCGTTGATCAAAGCAGGTGGCCTGAGCCTGGCGGACCGGGGCCTGGGCGGCCTGTTCGGCCTGGGGCGTGGCCTTGTAATCGTGCTGGCCGCCGTCATCTTGTGCGGGATGACCACGATACCGCAGCAGGATTTCTGGAAGAACGCGCTATTGAGTCCGCTCGCGGAGACCGGGGCGCGTACCGTGAAACCTTTCCTGCCCGCTGCCTTCGCGCAGCATGTGCAATTTTAGAATTCTTTAAATCCGTAGTACCAGTCCAGGAGCACTACCATGTGTGGCATCGTCGGCGTCGTATCCCATCAACCCGTCAACCAAATGCTGTATGACGCCTTGCTGCTGCTGCAGCATCGCGGCCAGGACGCGGCGGGCATCGCGACCAATCACAGCAGCATGTTTTCCATGCACAAGGCCAATGGCCTGGTGCGTGACGTTTTCCGCACCCGCAATATGCGTTCGCTGCAAGGCAATTCGGGTATCGGCCACTGCCGCTATCCGACCGCCGGCTCGTCCAGCGAAGAAGAAGCGCAGCCGTTCTATGTCAACGCGCCGTTCGGCATCACGCTGGCGCACAACGGCAACTTGACCAACTGGGAACAGCTGAAGCTGGAAATGTTCAAGAACGACCGCCGCCACATCAACACGGACTCCGATTCGGAAGTGCTGCTGAACGTGCTGGCGCATGAAATCCAGACCGCCACCACCGGCCTGAACCTGGACCCGGACGCGATCTTCAAGGCCGTCACCGTGCTGCACCGCCGCGTCAAGGGCGGCTACGCCGCCGTGGCGCAGATCGCCGGCGTCGGCTTGCTGGCCTTCCGCGATCCGAACGGCATCCGTCCGCTGTGCCTGGGCATCAACGAAACCGAGCAGGGCACCGAGTACCTGATCGCTTCCGAATCGGTGGCGCTGGAAGGCATGGGCTTCCGCTTCGTGCGCGACGTGGAGCCGGGCGAGGCCATCTTCATCGACGCCGATAAGCAGCTGCACGCGCGCCAGTGCGCCGACAATCCGCAGCTCAATCCTTGCGTGTTCGAATTCGTCTACCTGGCCCGTCCGGACTCCGTGATCGACGGCGCCTCGGTGTACGCCACGCGCCTGAAAATGGGCGAGTACCTGGCCGACAAGATCAAGCGCGAAATCCCGGACGGCGAAATCGATGTGGTCATGCCGATTCCCGACTCCTCACGTCCGGCTGCGATCCAGCTGGCGCTGCGCCTGGGCGTGGAATACCGCGAAGGCTTCATCAAGAACCGCTACATCGGCCGCACCTTCATCATGCCGGGCCAGGCCGCGCGCAAAAAGTCCGTGCGCCAGAAGCTTAACGCGATTCCGCACGAGTTCAAGGGCAAGAACGTGCTGCTGGTGGACGACTCCATCGTACGCGGCACCACTTCGCGCGAGATCGTGCAGATGGCGCGCGACTCCGGCGCCAAGAAGGTGATCTTCGCTTCGGCTGCGCCGCCGGTGATCTATCCGAACGTATACGGCATCGACATGCCCACGCGCGACGAGCTGATCGCCTACGGCCGCACCACCGAGGAAGTGTGCAAGGAAATCACCGCCGACTACCTGGTGTACCAGGACATCGACGCGCTGAAGCAATCCATCACCGACGTTAATCCGAAGCTGACCAAGTTCGAAGCGTCGTGCTTCGACGGCATCTACGTCACCGGCGACGTGTCGCCGGACTACCTGGACAAGCTGGAGTACAACCGCCACAACCCGAAACCGGCTGCGGCGGAGGATACCGGCCGGACCCAGCTGAACTTGAACGCAGCGACCGCCGAAGGGTGATGTCGCAGTCCGGCGCCTGACGGCGCCGGGCTTTTTCTTAGCCTGAGATCATGACAGAAAAGAAAAATTACGGTTTCACCACCACCATTCTGCACAACGACCGCCAGAAGGGCATCGAGCACGGCTCGCTGCACAAGCCGGTGCACACGTCGGTAGCCTTCGGCTACGGCGACGCGCGCCAGCTGGCGTCAGTATTCCAGGGCAAGGAACCGGGCTTCCGCTACGGCCGCCAGGGCAATCCCACCGTGTCGGCGCTGGAAGACAAGGTCAACAAGATGGAGCAGGGCGTGGCCACCTTGTGCTTCGCCACCGGCATGGGCGCCATCGGCGCCGTGTTCCAGGCGCTGCTGCGCGCCGGCGACCACGTGGTATCGTCGTCCTTCCTGTTCGGTAACACCAACTCGCTGTGGCAGACCGTGGCGGGCCAGGGCGTGGCGGTCGATTTCGTCGATGCCACCGATGTCGCCAATGTGGCGGCGGCGATCCAGCCGAACACCCGCATCGTATTCGTCGAGACCATCGCCAACCCGCGCACGCAGGTGGCGGACCTGAAACGGATCGGCGAGCTGTGCAAAGAGCGCGGCATTCTCTATATCGTCGACAACACCATGACCACGCCTTATCTGTTCCTGCCGAAGGCGGTGCACGCCGGCCTGGTGGTCAACGCGCTGACCAAGTCGATCTGCGGGCATGGCAATGCGCTGGGCGGCAGCCTGACCGATACCGGCGCCTACGACTGGACCCAGTTCCCCAATATCTTCGAGAATTACAAGAAGGCCGCGCCGGCGCAGTGGGGCATCACGCAGATCCGTGCCAAGGGCCTGCGCGACTTCGGCGCGTCGCTGGGCCCGGAAGCGGCGCACCACATTGCCGTTGGCGCCGAAACGCTGGCCTTGCGCATGGAGCGCACTTGCGCCAACGCCAAGGCACTGGCCGAGCTGCTGGAATCGGACGAGCGCGTGGCGGCGGTGTACTACCCGGGCTTGAAGTCGCATCCGCAGCACGCCATTTCGGCGGAGCTGTTCCGCGCGCATGGTTCGCTGCTGAGCTTTGAACTGAAGGACGGCATCGATTGCTTCGATTTCCTGAACCGGCTGAAGCTGGCGGTGCCGGCCTCCAATCTGGGCGATACCCGCACGTTGATTATCCCGGTGGCGCACACCATTTTCTACGAGATGGGCGCTGAGCGCCGGGCGTCGATGGGGATTGCGGAATCGCTGATACGCGTGTCGGTCGGCATCGAGGACACGGCGGATTTGCTGGAAGACTTCAGCTGCGCACTGGAAGCCTGCTAAGCCAGCGTTACCAGGGCTGCGCGCCTTCCATTCGATACGGATGGCGCCAGCCGGGCAGGGTGGCGATGCGCGCCAGCCAGGCTTGCACGTGCGGCGGGAAGCTGACGTTAGCCTGCTCTGGCCAGTACATATAGCCGCAGATGGAAAAATCGGCCATGCTGATGCTGTCGTCGAGCAGGAAGGCGCGGCCGTCGGACAGTTCGTCGTTCAAGCATTCGATGTCGGCGTCGAAGCGCTTGCGGAACCATGGCAGCACGGTGCCGGCGTAGGCTGCCGGATCGAATTTCTGGCCGTAGCGCAAGTGCGCCATCGAGAAGCCGATGCGGTTGGCTTCCCAGAACAGCCATTCACGCACGCGCTCCAGACGCTGCTGCGTTTCGCCGCCAAACGCTTTCAAGTGTTCCGCCAGGTGCAGCAGGATGGCGTTCGACTGCACATAGGCCTGGCCGTCATGCAGCAGCAGTGGCACTTCGCCGTATTTCGCCAGGCTGCGGAAGGGCTCGGGGCGCGCGGCGCGCTCCAGGCGCAGGTCAATCTCTTCATACTCGTGCGGCACCTTGGCCACTTCCATGGCCAGCTTCACCTTGTAGCTGTGGCCGGACTCGCAATTGCCGTAGAGTTTGAATGCGCCCATGCCGCTGTCCGCCGCCAGTGCCATCAGTGCCAGCTGCGCAGCAGGCCTACCGCCAAGCCTTCCAGCGCAAACTCATCGGCTTCCGGATTGACGGTGATTACTTTGAAATCCGGATTTTCAGGAAACAACTCGATGGTCGATCCGGTCTTCTGATAGCGCTTGACCGTCACTTCGTTGCCGATGCGGGCCACGACGATCTGGCCGTTCTTGGCGCTGTCCACCTTTTTGACGGCCAGCAGGTCGCCGTCCATGATGCCGATGTCGCGCATCGATTCGCCGCGCACCTTGAGCAGGAAGTCCGGCTTGGCGGAGAACAGGGCCGGGTCCACGCTGTAGCTGGTTTCCAGGTTTTCCTGGGCCAGGATGGGCGAGCCGGCGGCCACACGGCCGATCAGCGGCAACGACATCATGCTCGACGCGGCCGCAGCGGCAGCATTCGCCACCTTGGTGGCAGCGCTTTCCGCATGCACGCCCAGCAGGCGGATGCCGCGCGAGGTGCCGGCCGCGATCTCGATGGCGCCCTTGCGCGCCAGCGCCTGCAGGTGCTCTTCGGCGGCGTTGGCCGATTTGAAGCCCAGTTCGTTCGCGATCTCGGCGCGGGTGGGCGGGAAGCCCGTATTGTCGATGGCATCCTTGATCAGATTAAGGATTTGTTCCTGGCGTGCAGTGAGCTTGATCATGGTGCTTTTTCGCTCGGAGAGCTGTGGATATAGACAGACTGTATTTTTGTACAGTGTGAGCGCTAATGCAAGGGATTTTGTTGAAGTGCGCGAAATATTTTCACTCCATCGGCTGAATTAGCTCGTTCAGGTCGGCCGCCTGCAGTATTTTGTCCTCCAGCGCTGTCAGTTCCGCTGGCCCCGCCGTGGCGAGCAATTGTTCTGCATGCGGCGTGAGCGAGCCGAATCGCAACAGCAGCAGCTTGCGTACCACCGCGCGTCTGCCTTCTTTGCGCCCCTCTTCACGCCCCTCTTCACGACCCTCTTCACGGCCCTCTTCACGGCCCTCTTCACGGCCTAATTTCAAACCCGCTTCGCGGCCCAGTTCTAACCCTTGCTCCCGGCCCAGCTCCAGCCCTGTCTCCCGGCCTTCCTCCCTGCCAGCCGCCCTGCCTTCCTCCCTGCCAGCCGCCCTGCCTTCCTGCAGTCCTTCCTCGCGGGCCTTTTCCTTGGCCATGCGTATCATCAAGTTCTCGAATGGCATTTCCTTGCTCCTGTTTAGTTCGTCGATCCGCATGGCCAACTGGTGCTGCAGGTGGCCGGGGACCTTCATCATCCAGTCTAGTACATTGAATACATCGAGCACGCGCTGGGTATCCCAATTCCGCTCGTACATCAGCGCCGTGAGCATGGCCTTGAATTCGAATCGCTGCTGGTCCAGTCCCCGGGTGCGCAGCGTCATCAGGTGGGCAGCGGTCAGCAGGGCGAAAGCGTTGTGGCTGCTTAGCAGCCGGTCCAGGCTGGGCCAGAAGTCCAGTAGTTTGACGACAGGGAAGATGATGCAGGTCTCGCCTCCATGCATATCGTAGCGGTAGCAGTCCGGCCGCCAGCCGGGATGCGGATCGGCCAGGATGACCAGCGTGCTGACCGGACTGTGGAAGCGGTCGTATATCCGGTAGTGGTAGGTGAAGATCCGTTCGGCAAAGTCCTTTTCCCGGCTGCGCTGGATTTCGACGTGGATGTACAGTATGCCGGCGTCGCCGTCGCGGCGGGTCAGCTGGACCAGTTTGTCCAGCCTGCGCCGGCCGAGGCTGGCGTCGCGCACGACCTGCGCCAGCTCCTGGTCCAGGAAACGGTGCGGCTGGCGCCAGTCGATGGCGTCGTGCACCTGGGGGAAGAAAAATGCCATGAATTCGCGGAAGTGACGCATGACGGCGCTTTTCCACGGGGTGTCATAGTCGTCGGCGGGCTGTTCCATGGGCTGTAGCATGCGCGCGCGCGGGCCGGCCGGCTTTGCGCAGGGTCAAGGCGGGCGGCTGCTTGATTTTTCAGCGGAAAGGCGCTATAGTCGCGGGCTTACCTCTTCCCACACCCGTCTTGACGCCGGGGTGGGCTATATTCACAGTCCTTAAGGGAGTTTTCATGCGTCACTATGAAATCGTATTTATCGTCCATCCGGACCAAAGCGAGCAAGTGCCCGCGATGATCGAACGTTACAAAGCCAGCGTGACCTCGCGCGGCGGTAACGTACATCGCGTGGAAGATTGGGGCCGCCGTCAAATGGCTTACTCGATCCAGAAACTGGCTAAAGCACACTACATCTGCATGAACATCGAGTGCGACAACGAGACCCTGGTCGAGCTGGAAACCGCATTCAAATTCAATGATGCCGTGCTGCGTCACCTGACCGTCAAAATGAAGAAAGCGGAAACCGCTCCTTCGCCGATGATGAAGTCGGTACAACGTGAAGACGCGGCCAAGAGCCATCGCGCCGAAGCCCAAGCAGCCGCAGCGGCCTAAGTACTGATCAGGAACTGAACTGAACCAGCTACAGGTAACCGCCCTCATCACCGAACGGGACACCATCAGGTACACCCCGGCCGGCATGCCGATTGTCACTGCAACCTTGCAGCACAGTTCGCAGCAGATGGAGGCAGGCATTGCCCGCCTCACCGAATTCGAAGTCCCGGCCCTGGCGGCAGGGGATCTGGCAAAACGGTTCGAAGCGGCGCCCCTCGGTGGTGTTTATCGGTTCACAGGATTCCTGGCCAAGAAAAACCGCAATAGCAGAAGCCTGGTGTTTCACATCATTGATTTTAGTTTATTAGATACAGGAGCCTAAAATGGCATTCGGTAAAAAGTTCGACAAAAACAAGCTCAAGCTGAAAGAAAAGCGCAAGCAACAGAATCCTCTGTTCAAACGTAAGAAGTTCTGCCGCTTCACCGCTGCAAACGTTGAGCAAGTGGACTACAAAGACGTAGACACGCTGAAAGATTTCGTCCAGGAAAACGGCAAGATCATGCCAGCACGCCTGACCGGTACCAAGGCGCACTACCAGCGTCAAGTTGACACCGCGATCAAGCGCGCTCGCTACCTGGCCCTGCTGCCGTACACCGATCTGCACCACGCTTAATTAGCGCCGTCAGATTAGAAACTGGAGAGAACTATGCAAATCATTCTGTTGGAAAAAGTTGTTAACGTCGGCAACCTGGGCGACGTGGTTAAGGTCAAGGACGGCTACGCACGTAACTTCCTGATCCCGCAAAAGCTGGCCCGCCGCGCCACCACCGCCGCTGTCGCTGAATTCGAAGCCAAGCGCGCTGAACTGGAAAAAGCTGCCGCCGTCAAACTGGCTGCTGCCCAAGCCCAAGGCGAGAAACTGAACGGCATGACCGTGACCGTGTCGCAAAAAGCTGGTGTGGACGGCCGTCTGTTCGGTTCCGTGACCAACTTCGACATCGCTGAGGCGCTGACCAAAGCTGGTTTCGCTGTTGAAAAGGCTGCCGTGCGCATGCCTAACGGCCCGCTGAAAGTCACCGGCGAGCACGCCGTTTCGGTATCGCTGCACACCGACGTAGTGGTCGACGTGACCGTTGCCGTCGTTGGCGAAGCTGCCTAAGTTTAGTTGTAGAGAAATCTACGGATAGACTGTTGTACATATAAAAAAGCCGGGCTTGCCCGGCTTTTTTATTTTTTGCCCTTGCACCGAAGCAGGTATAATTCGCGCCATGAACACCCCCTCCGATCCACAGGTAGATTCGCTACGCATTCCGCCGCATTCCATCGAAGCAGAACAGTCCGTCATCGGCGGCCTGCTGCGCGACAATGCCGCGTTCGACCGTATCGCGGATTTCATGAATCCCGACGACTTCTACCGCTATGATCACCGCATCATCTTCGAACAGATCGTCCGCCTGATCAACGGCTCCAAGCCGGCCGACGTGCTGACCGTGTTCGAGGCGCTGTCCATGCTGGGCAAGGCGGACGAGGTGGGCGGCATGGCTTACCTGAACGCGATGGCGCAAAACACGCCATCGGCGGCCAACATCCGCCGCTATGCCGAGATCGTGCGCGATCGCGGCATCCTGCGCCAGCTGATCACGGTCGCCGACGAGATTTCCGGCCAGGCCTTCAGCCCCCAGGGCAAGGAAGTCAAGCAGATGCTGGACGAGGCTGAATCGAAGATTTTCGCCATTGCCGAGCAAGGCGCGCGCGGCGCGCAGGGCTGGCTGGCGGTGCAGCCGCTGCTGACCCAGGTGGTTGAACGCATCGACGAACTCTATTCGCGCGACAACTCCAGCGAAATCACTGGCGTGCCGACCGGCTTCATCGACCTGGACCGCATGACTTCCGGCCTGCAGCCGGGCGACCTGGTGATCGTGGCGGGACGTCCGTCGATGGGCAAGACCGCGTTCTCGGTCAACATCGGCGAGAACGTGGCGGTCGACGCCGGCCTGCCGGTGGCCATCTTCTCGATGGAGATGGGCGGCACCCAGCTGGCGATGCGTATGCTGGGTTCGGTGGGCATGCTGGACCAGCACCGCCTGCGCACCGGCAAACTGAACGACGAAGACTGGCCGCGCCTGACCAACGCGATCCAGAAAATGAACGACGCCCAGGTGTTCATCGATGAAACGCCGGCGCTGAATCCGATCGAGATGCGGGCCCGCGCGCGCCGCCTGTCGCGCCAGTGCGGCAAGCTCGGCCTGATCATCGTCGACTACTTGCAGCTGATGCAGGGCAGCAAGCCGGGCGACAACCGCGCCTCCGAGATTTCCGAAATCTCGCGCTCGCTCAAGGGCCTGGCCAAGGAGCTGCACTGTCCCGTCATCGCGCTGTCGCAGCTGAACCGCTCGCTGGAACAGCGTCCCAACAAGCGCCCGGTGATGTCCGACTTGCGCGAGTCCGGCGCTATCGAGCAGGATGCGGACGTCATCATCTTCCTGTACCGGGACGAGGTCTACAATCCCGACTCACCCGAAAAAGGCACGGCCGAGATCATTATCGGCAAGCAGCGTAACGGCCCGATCGGCGCAATACGTTTGACCTGGATGGGCATGTACACCAAGTTCGGCAACTACAGCGGTGCGCTGACGACCTACCAGGGCGACTAAGTTTTACTTCCCGCAGTACCCGTAAATTTTCTGAGGCCGCCGCCTGGCGGCTGCCTGCAGTAACGATGAATCATGATTGGAGATTGATATGTTTGGACGCTTGATGCCCACCGAGGGCAAGTTTTTTGACCTGTTCAACCAGCACGCTGAACTGTGCGTCAAAGGCGCCAAGGAAATGCTGGCCCTGATGACCAACTTCGACGACCTGGAAAACCGCGTGCACGCCATCGAAGGCATCGAGAAACAGGCCGACAAGATCACCTATGCCACCGTCGATCTGCTGCACAAGACCTTCATCACCCCGATCGACCGCGACGACATCCACAAGCTGATCACCAAGATGGACGACATCCTGGACCTGATGGAAGACGCCGGCCAGACCGTGTCGCTGTACGACCTGCACTCGGTGACCCCGGAAGCCAAGCGCCTGGCCGAACTGGTGCTGGCCTGCACCGAGAAGGTCCGCGAAGCGGTGGCCCTGCTGCACAACATGGACAACTCGCGCCAGATCGTCTCGATCTGCGAAGAGATCGACCGCCTGGAATCGGACGCCGACCATGTGATGCGCGCCGCCATGTCCAAGCTGTTCCGCGACGAGCCGGACGTGCGCAACCTGATCAAGATGAAGGCCATCTACGAAATCCTCGAAACGGTGACGGACCGCTGCGAAGATGTGGCCAACATCATCGAAGGCATCATCGTCGAAAACGCGTAATTGCCCCCACGAAAAAGAATAATCCATGAATAGCGTACAAATGAGCATCTATGTGCTGGGAGTGCTGATCTTCCTGGCGCTGGTGTTTGACTTCATGAATGGCTTCCACGACGCGGCGAACGCGATCGCCACCGTGGTCTCGACGGGCGTGCTCAAGCCGCAGACCGCCGTCGCCATGGCCGCCTGCTTCAACTTCATCGCCATCTTCGTGTTTCACCAGCTGACCGTGGCCACCACGGTGGGCAAGGGCACCATCGACCCCGGCGTGGTCGACCAGTACGTCATCTTCGGCGCGCTGATGGGCGCCATCGTGTGGAACCTGGTGACCTGGTACTACGGCATCCCCTCGTCGTCCTCGCACGCGCTGATCGGCGGCCTGGTGGGTGCGGCGGTCGCCAAGTCGGGCACCGGTGCGCTGGTCTCCGCCGGCCTGATCAAGACGGTGATGTTCATCGTGCTGTCGCCGCTGCTGGGCTTCGTGTTCGGTTCGCTGATGATGCTGATGGTGTCCTGGATCTTTGTCCGCACCACGCCGCGCAAGGTCGACACCTGGTTCCGCCGCCTGCAGCTGGCATCGGCCGCGGCATATTCGCTGGGCCACGGCGGCAACGACGCGCAAAAGACCATCGGTATCATCTGGATGCTGCTGATCGCGGCCGGCCACTCGCTGTCCACCGACGCCGAGCCGCCGCTGTGGGTGGTGGTGTCGTGCTACACGGCGATCAGCTTCGGCACGCTGTTCGGCGGCTGGCGCATCGTCAAGACCATGGGCCAGAAGATCACCAAGCTGAAACCGGTGGGCGGCTTCTGCGCCGAAACCGGCGGCGCCATCACGCTGTTCACCGCCACCGCCCTGGGCGTGCCGGTGTCCACCACCCACACCATCACCGGCGCCATCGTCGGCGTCGGCTCGGCGCAAAAGATGTCGGCGGTGCGCTGGGGCGTGGCGGGCAACATCGTGTGGGCCTGGATCTTTACCATCCCGGCCTCCGCTTTCGTGGCCGCGATCGCATGGTGGATCGGCAAGCACATCCTGTAAGCCTGCGCAGCACGACACGCATGAATGCCGCCCGGTGCACCCTGGGCGGCATTTTTTTTTGTTCCATGGATGGGAGTCGGCCGTGCCGCGTGCGCTACTGTTGATATTGCTGCTCGTGCTGGCCGCCTGCGGCAAGTGCAAGTACGCGCCAGACCACCGTATCGCCGGTGCGGACCTCCGGTGTCAAACTGCCGGTCGAAACTGCCGAGGTCACAGCTTGCCAGGGTGCATGGCTGTCCCGTTACCTGGTATTTCAGCCGGCGACCGGCTCGCCGTTCTCGTCGGCTAGCGGCAGGCTGACGCTGACGATCAGCCACGACAATGTGGCCGGCCTGGAGCGCAGCAGCGCCTACCAACACGGCGGCGCGTGCAGCGTCCGCTGCGAATAGCCGGTCATTGCCATGGCCCGTGCCGGGCTGCGCCGCGGGGTGATCACCTCCGGCTGCTAAAATACGCCTATGCCTTCCATCCTCGCTCTTTTGCGCCGCCTGCGGCCCGACAACTTTACGCTCGCCCTGCTGCTCACCGTGGCCTTCGCCAGCCTGCTGCCGGCCACCGGCCGCGTGGCCGAAGGCTTCGGCGCGGTCACCACGGTCGCCATCGGCGCGCTGTTCTTCCTGCACGGCGCCAAGCTGCCGCGCGAAGCCATCCTGGCCGGCATGACGCACTGGCGGTTGCACCTGCTGGTGCTGTGCTGCACCTTCGTGCTGTTCCCGGTGCTGGGCATGCTGCTCAAGCCGCTCGCGCTGACGGTGCTCACGCCCGACCTGTACCTGGGCATCCTTTTCCTGTGCATGCTGCCGTCCACCGTGCAATCGTCGATCGCATTCACCGCCGTGGCACGCGGCAACGTGGCGGCCGCCGTGTGCAGCGCCTCGGCGTCCAATTTCTTCGGTATCTTCCTCACGCCGCTGCTGGTCAGCGCACTGGTGGTGCACGGCCCGGCGGGCAAGTCCTCGGCCGACGCTGTGCTGTCCATCGTGCTGCAGCTGCTGCTGCCTTTCATCGCGGGTCAGCTGATGCGGCCCTGGATCGGGGCCTGGGTGGACCGCCGCAAGCCGATGCTGAAGTACGTGGACCAGGGCTCGATCCTGCTGGTGGTCTATACGGCCTTCAGCCAGGCCGTCAGCGAAGGGCTGTGGCTCAAGGTCGGCGCGACCGCGCTGCTGGCGCTGACGCTGCTGTGCTGCCTGCTGCTGGCCGTGGTGCTGACGCTGACAGGCTGGCTCAGCCGACGGCTGGGTTTTTGCAAGGAGGATGAGGTGACCATCGTCTTCTGCGGCTCCAAAAAAAGCCTGGCCAGCGGCGTGCCGATGGCCAAGGTGCTGTTTGCCACGTCGTCGCTGGGCGTGGTGATCCTGCCGCTGATGCTGTTCCACCAGATCCAGCTGATGGTGTGCGCGGTGCTGGCGCAGCGTTTCGCGCGCCGCGCGGAGCGCTTGGCGCCATGAGCGTCGTGCGCGCCATGCGCGGCGTGGCGGCGCGGCCGCAGGTGCGGGTGCAGCCGGCAGATCCGGGATCGGCGGATGCGCTGCTGCTGGTGGCGGAGCTGTCGGCGGTGCTGGCGGCCATCACCGGCGACAGCGGCCAGTCGTCCTTCGACGTGGACGACGTGCGTGGCCCGCGGGCGTGCTTTGCCTTGGCGCGTAGTGTGCAAGGCACTGCGCTGGGCTGCGGCGCGTTCCGGCCGCTGGAGCAAGGCATCGCCGAGGTGAAGCGCATGTACGCGCGGCCCGGCCATGGCGGCGTAGGCAGCGCGGTGCTGGCCTACCTGGAAAAACAAGCCGCAGCGCTGGGTTACCAGGCGCTGCGGCTGTCGACGCGCCGCGTCAACACGCGGGCGGTGGCATTCTATGAAGCGCGCGGCTACCGCGTCATTTCCAACTTCGGCCGCTACGCCGCCAAGCCCGAGTCGGTCTGCTTCGAAAAGCAGCTGTGACCCGGGCCGGTCCCGTCAGTTGATGGTGACGTTGGCGCTGGTGGCCACGCCGTTCGGCGTGGTTACCGTGACCGTGAATTTGCCCTTCGAAGCTTGCGATGGGCAGCCCACCGTGACCAGGTGGGACCCCGGTATGATGCTTTGGCCAACGGCCCGCACGACATTCGGCACCTTCACGCTGCCGGGGACCACCGGGACGAATGTGGCGCCGAACAGGGCATTGAAGTCGAGCACGGTCCCGGCCGGCATGATGTTGTTGCGCTCGTCTTTCACCGTCACCAGGATGTCGGCGGTCAGGTTGGCGTTGCACACGGGCGCCGTCGGCGAGAAACTGATCACGGCCCTGCTGCCCGAGAAGATCAGGCCGACCTGCCGCGATATATATTGCACGTACGGGCTCCTGGTTGGCGGCGAGCGCAGCACGCCGTTGTACACGCCGTCCCCGGGTGTGCTGCACTTCGTATTCTGGTTCAGGCCGATGCACGGTTCGCCGCTTGACCAGGCGCCGTTCTCGTCGTCGTCGCGGAACACGTCGGGACTAAGGTCGATGAACGCTTCGCCGCTGTCGTAGACGTTGTTGCCATTGGCGTCGATCAAGGTTTCCTCGCCCTGTGCATAAGCCAGTACCACGACCTTGCCGTCGGATTTGCGTGGCGCCCCCGAACGCAATTCGACCGTGCAGGTGCCGGAGCCGGGACCGACCCGCGAATTGGTGGTCTGGGAGGTGCCGGGCGGTACGCCAGGGACCACGTTGTCCGGGGTGGCGCCGGGAGGCGGCAGCGAACCGGTGACGCAGGAGGCGCCGATCACGCCCGCGCTGGTGGTGAAATTGACGGCGGTGCCATCCGGCGCCGGGTTGCCGAAATGGTCGCCCAGGCTGGCTGTGATGAAGCTGCAGGACAGATCGAACTCGAACCCCTCGCAATTGCCGGTGGAGGCAGCAAGCGAGAGATGGCGCTGGTCCGGTACGCCGGTAGAGATCACCAGGATGTTCGAGAGCGTGGTAATTTCCGTGCCCCTTACCCTGGCGACCACGCTGACCGAAGTTGGAATGGTGCCGGCGCTAACCAGGGTGGTCACCGTGCCGTCCGCTCCCGAAGTAGCCGAGGCCGGAGTGAGCGTCAGTCCGCCGATGGTGCCGACCGCCATCGTATCGGCGAACAGGAAATCGATCTGCTTGCCCGAGGCAGGGTTGCCGGTCACGTCCATCACCTGGAATTTGAGGGTGGAGAATTCCTGGCGGCCGAAGCCGCCGGTGCCCTTCAGCGCAATATTGGTGGTGTTCGCATTGATAAACTTGATCGAACCGGCGGCAGCGGGCAGCACGGTCAGCGTGCCGGCCCGGCTGATGTTGCCGCCCAGCGTGACGCTGGCGGTGATCACGTCCGGCACCCCGCAGCCGCGGTCGGAATAGCTTGCCGTCGCGACGCCATTTTGCGTCAATACTGGTGAACCGATGGAAGCCCGGCCTGCCGCCACGCAGGGCGAGGTGAAGCTGACCGGGAGCACCGGCAGATAAGGCGCGCCATCGCTTTGGACGGTGACGCTGACGCTGGCATTGCCGCCCG
This sequence comes from Massilia sp. Root351, assembly GCF_001425045.1. Taxonomy (GTDB): domain Bacteria; phylum Pseudomonadota; class Gammaproteobacteria; order Burkholderiales; family Burkholderiaceae_D; genus Rugamonas. The sequence goes on from NZ_LMDJ01000032.1 coordinate 426,734, forward strand.
CCGACAAGATGGAAGGCGTCATGGTCAGGCTGCTCAGCGCGAGGGCCTTGAATCCGACGCTATAGTTCAATGACGCCGATGCCGGGACAGCGCCCACGCTGGCTGCGGCCTGGGCGGTGTAGGCGCCCGCCTGCGTGCCGGCATTGATGCCGACCTTGGCGATGCCGCTGGCGTCGGTCAGCGCGGTGCCGGAGGGCGGTTCCATGACCGAGGTTTTGTCGCTGCTGGAGAATGTGACGGCGACGTTTGCTTGCGGCACGCCAGCGCTGTTTCTGATGGTGGCCGAGAGCGTGCCGCTGCGTTCGGGCGAGATGGCGGTGGTGGGGGCGCCGCCGGTGTCGGCCAGCGACAGCGTAACCATGCTGGCCGGGGCGCTGACGGCGTAGCTCACTTGCGCGGTCAGGTTGCCGCTGGCGAGGGCGGCGGTCGCGGTGGCGGTGAAGGCGCCGGCCTGCGTGCCCGCATTCAGGCCGATCCTGGCCACGCCGCTGGCGTCGGTCAACGCGCTGCCGGAGGCGGGACTGAGAACGGCAGTTTTGTCGGACGTGATCACGGTCACGGTGACGTTGGGCACGGCATTGCCGCGCGCGTCTTTCAGCGTCAGCACCAGGGTACCGCTGCGCGACTGCGAAATGGAGGTGATGGCGGCGCCGGCCGAATCGGTCAGCGCCATGGCCAGTGAGGAGGCGGTGCTGGACGGCGTGCTGGTGGTGCCGCCGCAGGACGGCAGGGCGGGATCGCGCCCGGCGTCAAAGCTGACGCATCCGCCGCTGGGGCCGCCGCCGCCGCCGCCACAGGCGGTCAACACGCTCGCCAGGACGGCGGCAAGCAGGAACTGTGCTGGTCGGGAATACCTCGATAAGTCTCGCATGTGCCACCCCAATTTGGTTGGATTTGGAATTGTTCTGGACGCTCAATCGTTGCTGCTGGTGTTTGTGCTGATGCCGGTGCCGAGGGCGGCCAGCAAGGTGGCGGCGTTTTCCGCGCTGGCCAGCTGGGCTGGCGCGTCTTTGCCCAGCACCAGGCGCAGCTCGGTGCGCGTGCGCGGCCCGGCGTCCTGCAGCGTGGCCTGGCCGCGCAGCGCGGCTTGCAGCTCGGCAGCCTGCTGGCGGTAGCCGGGGCGGTACTCGATGGTGGTCTGCTGCTGGCGGTAGGGCTTTTCGTTGCTCAGGCGCTCGACCGGGATGCCCAGTTGCGCCAGTGCGCGGCGGAAGCGCTTGGCCAGGCCGGGCACGCCGTTGCCGTTGGCAATTTCCAGCTGCGCTAGCAGCGCGGCGGAAGGCGCCGGCACGGCGGGCAGCGGCGCAGGGGCCGACGATGCAGTGGCAGGCAATGGCGCCACGGCCAAGCTGGTGGCGGTCGCTGCCACGGTTGCGGCAGCATCGCTTGCTATTTTCGTGGCGGCTGCGGCGGCCGCTTCGGTCGCCGCGTGGCGCAACTGGAGCTGGCGCAGCTGCTCCTGCACTTCGCGCAGTTCGGCGCGAGTTGGCGGCGGCAAACCGGCGTCGACGGCCTCGGCGGCGGCAGGCAGCGGCAAGCGCGTGGCCGGCACCGCTGGTGCGGTGGCGGTGGCGGCAGGCATGGGGGGAGCGGCACCGGCGGACACCGCCGGTACAGCTTGCACTGCGGTTCCAGCGGCCCCGGCGGAGGGACTGATCGCGGTGCTGATGGGTGCTGGCGCTGGCGCGGCGGCCAGCTGGGCGCTGGCGGCGCCGGCGGCAGCCGCCGCTTCGGCCAGACGCAGATTGTCTTGCGCACGGGTGCTGGCTGCGTCCAGCGCCAGGGCGCGGCGCAGCATGGCGATGGCGGCTTGCTGGTCGCCCATCAGGTGGTACACATAGCCCAGGTTGTTGCTCAGCTGCGCTTGTGCCGGGTAGTCGTCCACCAGGGCCAGCAAGGCGTCGCGCGCTTCGGCCAGACGGCCCTGGCGCGCGTCGATGGCCGCCACCGCCATGCGGGCGTCAAGCTGGCGGCCGTCCAGCGCGAGCGACTGCGCGTAGGCCCCCATCGCCAGCCCGATCTGGCCGCGCTCCTGGTGGTATTTGCCGAGCCGGTACCAGGCGGCCGCGCCCTGGTCGCCGCTGTGCTGCATGCGCAGCAGCGGCTGCACGGCCAGCGCGGTGGTGTGCGGCGGCGACGCGCAGCCCAGCAGCAGTACCGCGCTGCAAGCGGCCAGCAGCGGTGCGGGAAGGCGGCGCGTGCCGCTGATGCGCACGGCTGCGGCGCGGATGGTGGACTCGCGGGAAACGGACGCGCAGGACATGGAATCGTGAGACATGGAATCGTGGGACATGGAATCGTGGGACATGGAAGTCTCCTTATTGGCTGCTCATGCCGGGCAGCAGCACCCGGTAGATCTGGATGAAAGCCGGCCCCATCAACACCACCAGCAGGGACGGGAAAATGAAGAAAATCAGCGGGAACAGCAGCTTGAGCGCGATCTTGGCGGCTGCTTCCTCGGCGCGCTGGCGGCGCTTGGTGCGCAGCGTTTCGGACTGCACCCGCAGCGAATCGGCCACGCTGGTGCCGAAACGCTCGGCCTGGATCAGCATGGCCACCAGCGCGTCGACGTCGTCCACCCCGGTGCGTAGCGCCAGGTTGCGCAGCGCGCGGTCCTTCGGATTGCCGGCGCGCAGCTCCAGGGTCACCAGCTTGAGCTCCTCGCTCAGCACCGCGCTGCGCAGGCTGATCTCCTGCGATACCCGGCCCAGCGCGGCGTCAATCGCCAGCCCGGCTTCGACGCACACCGTCATCAAGTCCAGCGCGTCGGGGAAGCTCTCGAAGATTTCGCGCTGGCGCTGCTTGACGCGCATGCGCAGCAGCTGGTTGGGCAGGTAGTAGCCGGCGGCCGCCGCAATGAGTAGCCACATCAGCAGCGAGTTGCCCTCCAGGCGGCCGACGCCCACGTTCAGCCCCAGGTACAGCGTCAGCGGCAGCGCGATGGCCAGCGCCGTCTTGGCCGCGAAGTACAAGGTGGGAGCGGTAGGATGGCGCAGGCCGGCATTCATGAAGCGGGTGCGGATTGCCGAATTTTCCCAGCTGTTCTCGGGCGCGGATAATTGCCCCAGGGCCGAGGCCCAGCGCGTCATGCGCGCGCTCCACGGACCGGGTGCGCGCCGCTTGCGCTCGGCCGAATCGCCGACCTCGGCCAGGCGCTGCTGCACCGGACTGCGCGACAGCCGGCTCAGCATCAGCAGCACGGCGCCGAACACGGCCACGAACAGCAGGGCCAGGCTGGCTAATTGGAATGGACTCATGGCGGACTCCCGGTTCTACAGGTCTACAGGTTCGGAGGATGCGGCGCGCGCTACACGCGGATATGGATCATCTTGCGCATGACGAAAAAGCCCAGCAGCATCTGGCCGCCGGCGAAGCCGAGCATCATGCGTCCGGCCGGATCGGTAAACAGCACGTTCAGGAAGGCCGGGTTGGCCAGCTGTATCATGGCGGCCGCGCCGAAGGGCAGCAGGCCCAGCACCCAGGCCGACATGCGGCCCTCGGCCGACAGCACGCGCACCTGGCCCAGCAGCTTGATGCGCTCGCGGATGATGGTGCTGATGTTGTCGAGCAGCTCGGCCAGGTTGCCGCCCGTCTCGCGCTGGATGGTGACGGCGATGACGAAGTAGCGCAGGTCGGTGCTGGGCACGCGGGTGGCCAGGTTCATCAGCGCGTCCTGCATGGCGATGCCGAAATTGACCTCGTCGAAAGCGGTGGCGAACTCGCCGGCGATCGGGTCGCGCATCTCGTTGCCCACCATGTTGAGCGCGGTGGGGAAGGCGTGGCCGGCGCGCAGCGCGCGGCCAATCAGGTCGAGCGCGTCGGGCAGCTGCTGGTCGATCTGCTGCAGGCGGCGGCGCTTGCGGCGCATCACGTACTGCAGCGGCAGCAGGCAGCCGGCCGCGCCCACCGCCAGCGCCAGCAGCGGCGGCAGGCCGGCCCACAGCGCGGCGATGGCCACCGGCACGACCGCCAGGCCCATCAGCGTCAGCAGGCGCGACACGCTCCAGCTCAGGCCGGACTGTTCCAGCAAGCGGTCGAGCTGGTGCGCGCGCGGCATGCCCAGCAGCAGGCGCTGCATCAGCGGCGACTTGCTCAGCAGGCGCTGCTTGATCATCGAGCTGCCCTGGCCGTTGGCGCCGGCCGACATCATGCGCAGGCGGCGCGCAATCCGTTCCGCCTCCGGGCCGCGGCTGGCGTTCCAGCCCAGGAACAGGCCTTCGACCGCCAGCACCACGGCGATGAAGATCAGGATGCCGAAGATGTAATAGAGATAGTCCACGATGGTTCCCCTAGTCAGGCCCGCTTGGCCGCCGTCCCGTTACGTCAGATCCCGGCTGGGATCGAACAGCGTCTCGTCCACCGTCACGCCAAAGCTCTTCAGGCGCTCGCAAAAGCGTGGCCGCACGCCGCTGGCACGGAAGGCGCCAAGCACCTTGCCGCCCTGGTCGACCCCGGTCTGCTTGAAACTGAACACTTCCTGCATGGTGATCACTTCGCCCTCCATGCCGGTGATTTCGGCGATCGACATGACCTTGCGCTTGCCGTCGGTCAGGCGCGCCACTTGCACCACCACGCCGATGGCCGAGCTGATCTGCTGGCGCATGGCTTTCACCGGCAGGGTGGCCGCAGCCATGCTGATCATGTTTTCCAGCCGTGTCAGCGCCTCGCGCGGATTGTTGGCGTGGATGGTGGCCATCGAGCCCTCGTGGCCGGTGTTCATGGCCTGCAGCATGTCGAGCGCCTCGCCGCCGCGCACCTCGCCCAGGATGATGCGGTCCGGCCGCATGCGCAGCGCGTTGCGCACCAGCGAGCGCTGCGTCACCTCGCCCTTGCCCTCGATGTTGGGCGGGCGCGTTTCCAGCCGCACGATGTGGGGCTGCTGCAGCTGCAGCTCGGCCGCGTCTTCCACCGTGATGATGCGCTCGGCGTGGCTGATGAAGCCGGAAATCACGTTCAGCATGGTGGTCTTGCCGCTGCCGGTGCCGCCCGAGATCAGGATGTTGACCTTGGCCTTGCCCAGTCCCTGCAGGATGGTGGCCATGCCGCTGCTCAGGCTCTGGAATTCCACCAGGTCGGCCAGGCGCAGCGGCTCGGCGGCGAAGCGCCGGATCGACATGATCGGGCCGTCGATCGCCAGCGGCGGGATGATGGCGTTCACGCGCGAGCCGTCCGGCAGCCGCGCGTCGACCATGGGGCTGGACTCGTCGATGCGGCGCCCCACGCGCGAGACGATCTTGTCGATGATTTTCATCAGGTGGGCGTCGTCGGTGAAGCGCACCTCGCTCAGTTCCAGGCGGCCGCCGCGCTCCACATACACCTGGCTGTGGGTATTGACCAGGATGTCGGACACGGTCGGGTCGCACAGCAGCGGCTCGAGCGGGCCGAAGCCGAGCACCTCGTACTGGATGTCGCGCGTCAGGCTGCGCCGCTCGGCGTCGTTGATGACCACGGTGTCCTCGTCCAGCAGGCGGCTCACCAGCACTGCCAGCTCGTCGCGGATCTGGCCCTTGCTCAGCTGCTGCATGCCCTCCAGGTCGACCCGGTCCAGCAGGGCCTGGTGGGTGCGGTGTTTCAGGGCCTGGTAGGTGGTGCTGTCGACGCCGCCCGCTTTCGGCAGCGCGTACGGCGCCGTGCTGCCGAAGGCCGAGCCGCCGCTGGTGAGGCGGTCACGCAGTGATTGGGTTTCCGAGGTCATGGCGGGTGTCTCCTGTATTGGGTGAAAGTCCGGGACTAGGCGCGCTTGAGCATGCGCGACAGCCAGCTGCGCGATTCTTCGGCGTTGTCGCCGACCAGCGTGCGCGCCATTTCCAGCAGCGCGCGGGAAACCGGGCTGGTGCGCGCCAGCTGCAGGATGGGCACGCCCTGGTTGACCGAGGCGGCAGCCGCCTCGTAGTGGTTGGGCACGGTCTTGTACATGGGCGAGCCGAACGCTTCTTCGCAGTCGCTCAGGCGGATCTCGCCGCTGGCGGCGTAGCGGTTGACGATCAGGTGGATCTTGTCGCGGCTGTAGTCCAGCGAGCGGAACAGGCCCAGCAGGCGTTTGCCGTCGCGGATGTAGGGCAGGGTCAGCTGCAGGATGGGGAAGATCATGTCGGCGTGGTCCAGCGCGCGCACGCTCACCGCGTCCAGGCTGCGGCCGATGTCGAGCAGCACGAAGTCGTAGTGCAGGCGCGCCAGCTGCAGCAGCTGCTCGGCGTGCTCGGGCTTGACGTCGTTGGCCTGGGCCGGGTCGTCCGGCGCGGCCAGCACATGGAAGTTGGGGCACACCTGCACCATCGAGGCGGCCAGGAAGGACGCATCCAGGCGGTGGATCTGCTGCGCCACGTGCGACAGCGTGGCCAGCGGCTTGCGGTCGGACACGAACAGCGAGGCGTCGCCGAACTGCAGGTTCAGGTCCAGCAGCGCCACCCGCTTGTTTTCCTGGGTGGCCAGCGCGTAACCCAGGTTGGTGCCCAGGAAGGTGGCGCCGCTGCCGCCTTTGCAGGAGATGAAGGCCAGCACCTTGCCCAGCGAGCGGTTGCTGGCGCTGAGCTTGTCTTCGATGCGGCGCATGGCCGCGTGCAGCTGGGACGGGTCGAGCGGCGCGGCCAGCACTTCGCGCACGCCGCTGCGCATGGCGCGCAGCAGGAATTCGGCCGGCTGCGGCTGGCACACCAGCACGATGGCCATGGCCGGGTTGCGGCTGCTGAGCACTTCCAGCTGCTCCAGGTCGGCGCTGTCCAGCGTGGCCTGGTGCAGCAGCAGCACGGCCGCGCCGCGCGGCTCCTGCAGCCGCGCCAGCGTGCCGGCCACCACGTCGATTTCGTCGGCAGTGCTGCGCTCGCGCAGCAGCCGGGCTATTTCCAGCAGATTTTTTTCCGCTTGCGACACAACGATGATACGCATGATGCTGCTCCTTGAGGTCAATCGCACACCGGGTTGGCGATGCCGTCGATGGCGCTGCGCATGCTCTCGCGCGGCAGCGTGGTGCTAAACGCCGGCAACGTCAGCGCCAGCGGGACAAAGGGTATATAAGTGGCCACCGTGGTGCCGGCCAGCACGCTCACCGTGACGCTGGTGCAGGTGTTCAGGTCGCACCCGGCCGGCGCATAGGTCACGCTGATCTGGGCCGTGGGCAGGATGTCCAGGATGTTTTGCATGCGCGTCTTGATGGCGCTGTCGTTGATGTCGCACACGGCCGCCACGCGCGCGCCCAGGCGGGTCGCCTCCACGCCCGCGTTCCAGTAGTACAGCATGCGGCCCATTTCCATCATGCCCAGCAGCAGCATCAGGAACAGCGCCACCACGATGGCGAATTCGACCGCGGTGGTGCCGCGCTGGCGGGCCGAGAAATGGCGTGTGGTTGGCGTTTTCATAGGATCTGCCGCATGGTGGTGCTGACGTCGCTGAACGTGATGGTCGCGCCGGTCAGGTTGGTAAATACCGGCAGCGGCACCACCGGGGTGAACACATAGCCGCTGATGGTGACGGACACCAGGTTGATCACGCCGCTGCCGGTGGCCTGGTTGGCGTGCGTGCCGGCGCAGCTGGTGCTGTCGCACACACTGACCATGGCCGTGGTCAGGCCCGGCAGCAGCGTGCTGCCGCTGCAGTCGCGCGTGCCGTACACGGCCAGGCACTGGGCGATGGCGATGTCGGCGGCGTCGCCGGGGCCCTGGCCGGACAGGTAGCGGGTGGCGTCGCGGGTGGCCTTGATCAGCGAGTTGTACTGGTACATGGCGCGCCCCAGTTCGGTCACGCCCAGCGTCAGCGGCACCAGCACCGTGGCCAGGATGGCCAGTTCGATGGCGGCGGTGCCGGCCTGGCGCCGCAGCGCCGGGCGGCGCCCGCGCAGGGCGCGGAGCGAGGAGCGGAAGTCGGACGTGTGCATGGCCGCTCCTATTGCACCAGGGCCGGCACCAGCGGCCCCATGCTGCTTGGACCGCCCACCGCGCCGGAAGTGGCGCATGCGCTGGACAGGTCGGTAGACTTGCCGCGGTATTCGAGGAACACCTCGTCGTCGTCCTTGCCCATGGGGTGCAGCATCAGCACGCAGGCATAGCCCAGCACCGGTACCTGTTGCGAGCCGGTGCCGCCGGCCCAGGCCGCGCAATTGACCACCGGCGCGGTCACCAGGCGGCGGTCGGCGCCATACTGCTGGTGCTGGGCGGCGCTGCTGACGGCCGGGTTGCCGATGATGTTGATGCCGGACGCGCTGTCGCCCTGGTAGGGCTTGAACAGGGTGCGCGCCGCCAGGAAGTTGCTGGTGCTGCCGCTGGTGCCGCCGTAGGCGTTGAATTTGGACGGCCAGCTGGTGGCGGTATAGGCAAAGCCGGTGTAGTCCGGGGTGGCCGTGGTGACGCTGTCGCTGCCCTGGTACAGGCCGAAGCGGGTGTTCCAGGCCTTGGCCAGGCTGGCCTTGTTGCCCTGCTCGCCCACGTTGCTGGACGAGGAAGTGCTGCACTGGCCGGTGCCCTTGAGCAGGTCGCCCAGCTCGCTGGCGCCGCCGCCCGGCGGCGTGAAATCGATCCAGTCGAAGCTGCCGGTGGCCGACGAGCTCAGCTTGCTGGTCACCCACTGGCCCACGGTCAGGCCGGCGAACGGATTGCTGGAGGTGCCGGTGGCGGTCATGCACACGCCGATCGGAATGGCGCAATTGGTCTGGGCCGGCGACAGCGAGGCCACCGCGTCGGCGTTGATCGATTGCGCGCCTACGCCCAGCACCTGCATGAACCAGGGCAGCACGCCGGTCTGGCGCGGCTGGCAGCGCACGTATTTGGCGGCCGGGCTGGCGCCGGCGGCGCGCGACAGGTAGGACGAGGCCGGCCCGTAGGTGGTGCTGAAGGTGATGTCGGCGGCGGTCAGCTGGGCCGAACCCAGCGGGCTGCCCTGGAAATCGATGCGGTTGCGTCCGGCCACCGCCAGGCCGGCGTTCTCGGCGTTGATGAGGAAGCTGGCGGCGCAGGCGCCGGCCGACGGGTCGCAGGTCAGTTCGCGCGAGGCGGCCAATGCGCAAGCATCGGCTGCGTTCTGCAGCTCGGTCTTCTGCATGTACAGGCGGCCGCCATCCAGCGCCAGGCCGGCAAAGCCGATCAGGATGGGCAGGGCAATGGCGGCGATGACCGCCACGGCGCCGCGCTGGCGCCGCTGGGCTGGGGACAGGAGCGAGAACATGGCGGCGCCTATTTGCCTTTGCCGCTGCCGATGCCGATGGTGAAGGCCTGCGGCTGCGGTTCCGGCGCCTGGAACGATTTCTGGTACTGGGCGTAGGCGCTGGCGGCGGCGCGCCCGTCGATGCCGTCGGCCGGCCTGGCCTGGCGGCCGGCCTCCGGGTAGCGCACCTGCTGCACGTTGAGCATGCGTACCGACTGCTCCATCTGGGCGTCCAGCAGCGGCGACTGCTGGGCGCAGCCGGCCAGCAAGGCCAGCAGCGATGCGGCCACGGGGACAAGGAAAGTGGAAGTCTGCATGATGGACTCCTATTTGAGGTCAAAGCCGCCGCCGGCGGCGGCTGCGGTGGAGGCGGGGGCGGCCGGCGGCTTGCCTTCCAGCTTGCCCTGCAAGAAGAACTCGCTGCGGCTGGGCTGGATGTAGCCGTCGGTGGGCAGCTTGTAGTCCAGCGGCAGCGGCTGCACCAGGCGCGGCGTGATGACGAACACCAGTTCGCTGCGGTCGGTCTGGAAGTCGCTGCTGCGGAACAGCGCGCCCAGCACCGGGATCTCGCCCAGCACCGGGAAGGCCTTGACGTTGGTGGTGACGTTGTTCTTGATCAGGCCGCCGATCGCGAAGCTCTGGCCGTCGCGCAGCTGCACCGTGGTGGTGGCGCGGCGCGTGGTGAACGAGGGCAGGATGGCGGTGGTGTTGACGCCGGTGGCGGTGATGCCCACGCCTTCCTTGTTCAGGTCGGACACCTCGGGCGCCACTTTCAGGTTGATCAGGCCGCCCGCCAGCACGGTGGGGGTGAACTTGACCGCCACCCCGAACTCTTTCTCCTCCAGCGTGATGGTCTGCTGGCCGCCGTTGTTGTTTTGCGCCACCGGGATGAAGATCTTGCCGCCGGCCAGGAAGCTGGCTTCCTGGCCGCTGATGGCCATGATGGTCGGCTCGGCCAGCACCTTGATCAGGCCGTCGCGTTTTTGCGCATCCAGCGTCAGGAAGTTGCCATTGCGGTTGTTGAAGCCGTCGAGCACGGCCGGGTTGTTGCTCAGTAAATTGGTCAGCATGGTGTAAGTCCAGGAGCCGATGGTGCGGCTCATGCCCAGGCTGGCGCCCAGCTGGTCGACCAGGGTCTTGGACACCTCGGCCACTTTCACCTCCAGCATCACCTGCTGCGGCGCGGCGATGGCCAGCATGTTGACCACCTTGGGCGCCGCCTGGCCCTGGCCTTCGGCCTGGCCCTGGGCGGGACTGCGGCCGCGCTGCAAGTGGGCGTTGGCCAGCGCCAGCACCTGTTCAGCCTGCACCACGTCGGCCACCGTGCCGGACACGATGATGGTGTCGCCGGCCGGCGTGATGCGGATCGATTCGCTCACTTTTTCCGGCAGCATCGCATAGCTGGCCTTGAGCACGGCAGTGTCCATGCTGACGGTCACGTCCAGGATGCTGGCGTCGCCCTGCTGGTTCCACATGATGACGTTGGCGGCGCCGGGCCGCTTGCCGATCAGGTAGAGCTGGTTGGGCTGGATGTACTTGGCGTCCAGCACGCAGGGATCGCTGACGAACAGGCGCGCCACCGGAGCGTCGAGCGGGCGCAGTACCGAGCGGCCCTCGGCCAGCGACACGGCCGTGGTCAGCGCCGGGCCCTTGGCCGCAGGCAGGCGGCGCGGCGCTTCCTGCACTTTGCCGGGTTCGCCCGCCGTGGTCACGCCTTCGCAGCCGCCGGCGGCCGCTGCCGCGGCCAGGGCGGCGCCCGGACTGGCCGCCGCCAGGCAGGCCGCGATGGCCAGAAGGTGCCGGCGCGCCGCTGGCGCCCTTGTGCTGAGTGGTTTCATGTGATGGTCTCCTGTGGCTGGCCGAAGCGGCCGCGCAATGGCGTTCGTGGCGTTCATGGCATTCAATCGCATTCAATGGCGTTCAGTAGCGTTCAGTAGCGTTCAAAGCTGACGGCGGTGCCGCGCATGACTTCCACCATGTCAGCTTCGCGCGGCGGCTGCGCCGGGCGGGGGCGCACCAGCACTGCCGCCCGGGCCGGGGCTGGCGCCGGCGGCGCGGCCGCCAGCTTGGCGTCCAGCAGGCTGGCCTTGGTGGCGCCGGCGGTACGCACCGGGTCGGGGTCGGCCTGGTTGCGCAGCACCAGCGACAGGGTGCCCACGCTGCGCGCCAGGTCCAGCCGCTCGGCCTGCTGCGGCGACAGTTCCAGCGTTACCGCGTTGACCACCTTGGGCTTGGTCTCGTCGCGTCCCGCTTCCTGGGCGATGGCCAGCACCAGTATCCGTTCCAGCACGATCTTGGAGATGCTGGCGTCCTTCATGCCGCGCGGCCCGTCCTCCTGGGTGTTGACCAGCACGTCGACGAAGTTGCCGGGCAGGGCGAAGCCGGCCACGCCCACCACGTCGTTGACCCGCACCGTCATGGCGCGCTTGCCCTCGGCCACCACCGCCGACAGTCCACCCTGGGTGCCGGGCGGCGCCAGCTTGCCTTCCATCAGCGGCTCGCCGCGCTGCAGGCTGGAGCGCGTCACGCGCGAGGCCAGCAGCTTGGGGTCGCTGATGGCGCCGGGCGGCATGGCGTTGGCCGGCCAGTCCACCATGCGCACCATGTCGGGGTTCAGGCGCGAGCCCAGCGCGATGTCGACCAGCGCCACCGCCACCTTGCCGGTGCCGGCCTGGCTGGCGGCCTGTCCATTGATCCAGCGTGCCGCCACCAGCACGGCGCCGCCTGCAAGTATCACGGCGATCAGCATCATCACCAGTGCGCGTGTGTTTCTCATGTTCGTCTCCTCTGCCTTGCCGGCGTTGCGCCGGGTTCAGGCGCCAGTGAAATAATTGTTCCAGGCCCAGTCCAGCACCGGCCGTCCCAGTTGCGGTGTGCAGCCCTGATAGCGCGCCAGGTCGCACACCTGGCCCAGGATGTCGCGCGGATAGCAAGCCATCAGCGCGCGCTGCTGCGGGCCGTGCAGCTGGTCCAGCAGGTAGCGGAAGTGCTCCTCGGCGTATGGGATAGCCAGCTGTTCGCACTGCTGCTGGAATACCCGCTGGTACTGCGCCTCGGTCAGCGCGCCGACGTGGATCTTGTAGCCCAGCCGGCGCAGGAAAGCTGCGTCGGCCAGGTCGGCCGGCGCCAGGTTGGACGAGAACACCACGGTCACGTCAAACGGAATAGGGAACTTGTAGCCGCTTTGCAGCGCCAGGAAATCGAGGTGGCGGTCCATCGGCACGATCCAGCGGTTCATCAGTTCGCTGGGCGAGCAGCGCTGGCGGCCCAGGTCGTCGATGATGAACACGCCGCCGTTGGCCTTCAGGTGCGGCGGCGCCAGGTACAGGCGCGAGCCGGTGTCGAAGCGCAGGTCCAGCATGTCCAGGGTCAGCTCGCCGCCGGTCAGCACCGCCGGGCGCGTGCTGCGCAGCCAGCGCTGGTCACGCGGTGCGCGGCGGTCGAACATGCCGGGCGGCGGCCCGCCTTCCTCTATCATGCTGTGCACCAGTGGGTCGTACAGCGAGATGACCGCGCCGTCCACCATCAGCGCGTAGGGCAGCGTGATCTCGCCTTGCAGCAGCAGGCGCAGGCGCTCGGCCAGATAAGTCTTGCCGCTGCCGGCCGGGCCATGCACGAACATGGCGCGGCCGGAATTGAGCGCCGCGCCTAGCTGGCCGAGCAGCTCGGTGCTGATCACCAGGTGGCCCATCACTTGCTGCATGCGCTCGCGGGTGATGCCGATGTGGCGCACGCTGTCCTGCTGCACCTGGGCCGCGTAGTCGGCCAGGGGCACCGGCGCCGGGCCGGCGTAGGCGTCGCGCCGCAGCACGTCCAGCGCCCGCACGCGCCCGGACTCGGTCAGGTTGTAATATAGGTCGGCGTCGGTGCCGCTGCTGCCGCGGCGGCCGATCTCACACAGCTTTTCGGCGCGCATGAAGGTCAGCAGCGGATCGAGCACGCTGGGCGGCAGCTTGCTCAGCGCGGACAGCTCGGCCAGGCGCAGCTGGCCGCGCATGGCCAGCAGCTTGCCCAGCAGCTCGGTCAGGAACATGAACGGCAGGCCGGTTTCCTCCACGGTGCGCGGCGCGGGCTTGCGCGGCGTGCCCTTCAGCGGCAGCGGCGGCTGTGCCGGCGCGGCGGCAGGGCGGGACAGGACGGCTTGGGCGGTATCGGCTGGCATGGCGGGACCTCGGGTCAGAACAGCAGGGGAATCAGGCGATATTTCACCTGGCCCATGTAATTCAGGTACTGCACGTCGCGCGCCAGGAAGCGCTCTTCACGCACGATGCGGGCCATCAGCAGCACCACGCCGAGCAGCACCAGCAGCAGGTTGGCCAGGCTGGTGTTGACCAGCACGTAGCCCAGGTACATCAGCAGGTAGCTGGCGTACAGCGGGTGGCGCACCAGGCGGTACAGGCCGCCGGTCTTGACGGTGCGGCGCGCGGCCACCAGGCCGAAGCTGCGGTTCAGCGACAGCAGACCGCCGATTTGCAGCAGCACGCCGGCGGCGATCATCGCCGCGCCGCCTGGCAGCATGCCGCTGGCCGTGGGCGTGAACAGCAGCGGGGTGGCGGTGCCGGCCAGCGCCAGCAGCCAGTCCAGCGGCGCGTCCGACACGGCGGCCGGGCGGTCGCGCAGCAGGAACAGCATGGCCACCAGCGATTCGGAGCCGGCGAACAGCAGGTAGCTCCAGGCGCCGGTATGCTGCCAGGCCAGCAGGTGGCTGTAGCAGAAGCTGATCCAGACGCCGGCCAGCAGCAGGGCGCCGCAGGCGTGCAGGGTGCGCGAAGCAAGCAGGCAGCGCAGGGGAGTGGTCGTTGTTTTCATAGCAGGTCTCGCCAGGCTGGAAGGTCGGATAGCAGCAGCTGCAGGGTGGTGCCCGCCGCAATGGCGATGGCATACGGCAACTGGCCGGTGGGTGCGGTGGGGGCGTCCACGCTGACGCGGCCGCCGCCGATGCCGCGCAGCATGGTCGACAGCAGCATGGTGCGCAGGTTGTTCCAGACTCGCGCCAGGTCGCCGCGCTGCGCGGCCACCGCCAGTCCCAGCAGGCCGCCGGCCAGCAGCGACAGCAGGCCGGCCCCCAGCACCTGCTGCGGGCCCAGGAAGGCGCCGGCCATGGCCAGCAGCTTGACGTCGCCGGCGCCCATGGTGCCCAGCATATACATGGGCAGCAGCATGGCCAGGCCCAGCGCCATGCCGGCCAGCCCGAGCAGCAGACCCAGCGCGCCAAAGGGGTGGGCGTACAGGCCGGCGCCGGCCGGCAGCATGCCCTGCAGCGCCAGGCCGGCCAGCGCACCCGGCAGCACCAGGGCGTTGGGAATGCGGCGCGCCTTCACGTCGTGCCAGACGGCTGCCGCCATCAGGCCGAGCAGCAGCAGCAGCGGCAGCGCCATGCGCGGGTCGGCAGCCAGCCGCGTGGCCAGGCCGGTCATCGAGGCAAGTACGGCGTCGGTCATCGCGGCGGCCATGGAGCCAGCCGGCAATTCCGCCACTGCGTGGGCCGCTGGATTAACCATGATGCGGCCTCCCGGCCGGCAGCGCGCGGCCCGGTATCTGGCGTGGCAGTCCGTGTTGCAGCCAGCCGGTCAGCTTCCACAGCAGCGCCGCGCCGATGGCGCCGACGTAGCCGTCCACCGCGTAGTGCCAGCCCAGGTGCACCGAGCCAATCATGATGAGCAGCGCGAACGCGGTCAGCGCCATGCCGGCAGCGCGGTTCAGGCGCCAGCCGGCCAGCGCCATCAGCACCGAGCTGGCCACGTGCATGCTGGGCATGGCCGAAATTGCCATGCCGGAGATGGCGCTGCCATTGCGGTAATCCTGCCACAGCATTTCCTGCACCCGCAGCGCCAGCAGCGGCACCTCGCGGTCGGCCAGATGCAGGGCCTGCATCTGGGCGGCGTAGGGATTGGCGCCGTCCAGCACCAGGCCGTAGTAGCACGGCCCGGCCGAGGACATCAGCACCGCCAGCACGTTGCCCAGCAAGGCCCAGGTCAGTACAAAGCTGAACAGGAACTGCATGCGCAGGGCGGCGCGTTCGCTGCTGAACACCAGCCAGTAGGTCAGCGCGAACATGATGAAGAACCACAGGTGGTAGGCCAGGTTCAGCGCGGCCGTCAGCAGCGGATGGCCGAACGCCGCCTGCAGCCAGACCCAGGGCGCGACGCCGCCGTGCAGCGCCAGGTCCAGTTCGGCCAGGCGGCGGTCCAGCGCGAATGGCTGTATCAGCGGCACGGCCGCTTTCAATTCGGTGAAGCTACCGGCAAACAGCGACAGCAGCAGCATGGCCGGCAGCGCGAACAGCACGCGCTCGCGGCTGAGGTAGCCGCGCAGCTGCTGGCCCAGGTGGCGCAGCAGCAGGCGGGGACGGATGAACAGCATGACGTACAGCGCATAGCCGGCCAGCGCGAACAGCGGGCCGACCAGCAGCGACGAGGCGTAGCCGGCCAGCAGCGTGCCGAGCCCGGCGCCGCTGTGGTAGCGGATACGGATGGCGGCGGCGGCCAGCGCGTGCACGGCGACCGCCAGGGCCAGCCAGCGGTGTGCGCGCAGTGCGGGGGCCAGTTCGCGCAGCAGCGTTGCCGGCGCCGATGTCGTCATGGATTTCATTGCAGGGCAAGGACGATCAAGTCCCTGGCGTAGATGTACATATTGCCGAGCGCGTCGCCGAAGGCGGTGGCGCCGACGATGACCACGCCTGCGATCAGGGAAGCCAGCAGTGCGTATTCGATCGCGGTAACGGCCGAGCGGTCGTTGAGAAAGCGGCAGAGGCGGCGTTTCATGGTGCCCTCGCTGTGTCTGGTGTGGGGAGTGCGGTGGCGGAGGCCGGGCCGAAACGGGGGCTCACCCCGTCCCGGAACCGCCGTCTTGGTTTAGGCCGCTGGCGTGACGCCGCTGATTTTGGTGCTGATGTTGGTAAACATCGTGTTCAGCTTGGTCCCCACGGCAGTGACGCCGACGATGATGGCTACTGCGATCAGCGCAGCGATCAGGCCGTATTCGATTGCGGTGACACCGTCTTCCTGCTGCCAGAATTTTTGAATTGCTTGCATGATGATTCTCCTTTGGTTAAAGAAATGCACCCCGATGTGTAGCCTCTGCAACCGCGGTGCGGCGGTTCAGATTCCCTTGCCCAGCGCCAGCAGCAAGATGATGCAAACCACGCTCACCAGTGCCGCCAGCAGTACCGCTTCGTAAAAGGTGGCGCCCTGTTCGCTGCCCAGGAAACCCCGTGTGGAGACCGGCCTACTGTCTGCTGCTTGCATGCTGTTCTCCTCGCGGGGCCGTGCTTGGATTAGCGCTGCCATGGAAACAATATATTCCTGGGGGAATTGAGCTACATCAGATGAATGTCCTTTTTTCGTCCATGACACACACCCTATTTCCATTTCCAACAGGCAGGACATTTGTCATGGAAGCACGTAATGGCGCGGCTTGCAGGGAGGTAGTCGCAGAATGACAACACGCGAAAAGCATGATCGGAGCGTGACAAAGTGTGAGAATTTGGCGAAAAACAACAGTCGCGCAGCGTCAGCCGTCGTGGCGGCCGTTTTGCGGGGTGGTGAGGAAGATGTAGAGGTCCAGCCGGTTGGTCACGCCCAGCTTGTGATAGATGGCGGTCAGGTGGTTGCGCAGCGTGTGTTCCGAGATGTACAGCTGCTCGGCCAGCGCCTTGTTGACGGCGCCGCCGCCGTCGGCCAGCAGCTGGCAGATCTTGCGTTCCTTGAGGGTCAGGCTGGCCAGGCGGTCGGCCTGCGGCGGCGCGCTGTGGGCCGGTTTGCGCATTTCCTCGAAGATGCGGCCCAGCATGCCGTGTTCCAGCCACAGCTCGCCTTCATGCACTTTGCGGATGGCTTTCAGCATGATTTCCGGCGCCGCTTCCTTGCCGACCACGCCGCGCGCGCCGCGCAGCACTGCCTGGTCGAGCTGATCGCGGTCGCGGGTGCCGCTCAGCACCAGCACCCGCGTGCCCGGCGCGGCCGCCAGGGTCGGCAGGATCTCCAGCGAGCTCTTGCCGTTCAGGTCCAGGTCCAGCACCACCACGTCCGGTGCCAGCTGCGCCGTCAGCGCCAGCGCGCCGGCGATGTCGGAGGCCGCGCCCACCACTTCCATGCCGTCGGCCTCGCTGCCCACCAGGCGGTCCAGGCCCCACAGGATGGTCTTGTGGTCGTCCACCAGCAGCACGCGGATGCGCGCCGATGGCGGGGCGGGATTGGCGGGCGTGGCGGGTGTGCTCATCGGCGCTTCAGACAGGAATGACGACTTCGATCGCCGTGCGGCGGCCGGCGCTGGCCTGCACGCGGGTGCTGCCGCCCAGCGCGAAGGCGCGCTCGGCGATCGATTGCGGCAGGAAATCGGCCTGCGTCAGGCTGCGGCAGTCGTTCTCGATGCGCACCCGCAGTTCGCCCTTGTCGCAGGCCAGCGTCACGGCGCCGGTGCGCGCCTCGGTGTGCTTGCGGATATTGCTCATGCCCTCGTTGACGATCTGGAACACCTCGGCGGCCAGGCGGTCGTTGACGGCCAGCTGGCCGGTGCTGTCGACCGTGATGTCGATGCCGTAGAACTGCTTGACCTGGCTGGCCTGGCGCCGCAGCGCCACCAGCAGCTCCGGCTCGCGCGGCGCCTCGCCGCTGCGGAAGGTTTGCGCAAAGCGGCGCAGGTCGACGATCACCTGGCCCATCATGTCCAGCAGCCCGTCCAGGTCGGGCAGCAGCGGGTTGTCCGGCGCGGCCCGCTTGCGCATGGCGCTCACGCCGTGGCGCAAGCCGATATAGGGCTGGATGGTGCTGTCGTGGATGTCGCGCGCGATACGCTCGCGCTCGCGCAACACCGCTTCCGAGGCCATGCGGTCGAGCAGGGCGATGTTTTCGATGATGGGGAAGGCCTGGCCGGCGATCTGCAGCAGGAACAGCGCGTCCTGTTGGCTGTGGTCGCGCCGGGACGCCACGATCAGCCAGCCTTCGCCCTGGCGCAGCGGCACCTGCACGGCGATCAGGGAAATGGCGTCCATCAGTTCGGCCAGGCGGCCCGCCGGCGCCGGATCGACCCGGCTCCAGCTGTGGGTGTCGCGCTGGCATTCGTGCGCCTCGTGGCCGCGCCGCAGCCAGCGCCACAGCGGCCGCTGGTACAGCAACACCTGGCCGCTGCGCACGCACAGCAGCGGTTCGGCCGCCTCGGCGCTCAGGCGCTTGTCGTGCAGCGCGTGGCCGGGCTGGCCGGTATTGGCGGTGCGCAGCATCCATTCCTTGGTGTCGGTGTCGCGCAGCAGCAGCAAACAGGTGCCGGCGCCGTAGAAACTCAGGGTCTTGTCCAGCACCGAGGCCACCGTGTGGTCGACCCCGAAGCGCGGGTTCGATTGCCGGCTCACCTCGTGCAGCAGTTCCAGGCGGCGCCGCTGCGACACCACCATGCCGCCCCAGTGCGAAATCATGTAGCCCAGCGCCAGCATGAAGGTGGCGCGCAGCAGCACCCGCGCCAGTTCGTCGCCGCTGGTGGTGAAGGCGGCCGTGCTGGCGAACAGCAGGGTGGAGGCGATGGTGATGCGGGCCCCGGCGGCCAGGCCGGAAGTGAAGGCCGCGCTCAGGATGGCGAAGAAGAAGAAGGGGTAGAAAAAGCTGCTCGAGCCGCCGGTGCTGAGCACGATCAGGTAAAACCACAGCACGTCCACCCAGGCCACGGCGCGCGCCCAGCGGCGCGCCCGGCTGTAGTCCAGCGCCAGGCTGTAGACCAGGAAGGCGGCGAACACCGGCGCGGCAAACGCGTTGGTGCGGCCCATGGCGTCCGGATCGATATACAGGGTCAGCAGGCAGGACGCCGAGAGCAGCGAACGCATGCGGTTGACCATCACCGCGTCCGCCGGGTCTTGCCACGCTTGGATTGCGCTGTGTTCGCTCACTGTTTTCTCCGCCGCAGTGCAACATGGACTAGTCTAACGGGGCGGTTGACGCTTGTCTACGCGAAAGTATTAATTTTGCAACTACGCTACAACGTGACTTCCAGGCCCTCGTAGGCCAGCACCACCTGCAGGCCTTCCGGCAGCGGCGCGCGGCGCGCCAGCACTTCGGCGAATACGGCCTCCAGTTCGTCGTCGCTGCGGGTCGGTTCGTGGTGGGTGCAGTACAGCTGTTTGGCGCCGGCCTTGATGGCCATGTCGAAGGCCGAATCGAAGGTGCCGTGGCCCCAGCCGCGCTTGGCCGGGTATTCTTCGCGGGTGTAGGAGCAGTCCACGATCAGCGCGGTCACGCCGCGCACCTTGTCCTCGAGGGCGCCGATGCGCTCCTCGATGTACTGCTGGTAGGCCGCGTGTTCCGGGTGCTGCTCCGGGTAGATGTTGTAGTGCGGTTCGTGGTCGCCGGTGAAAAACACCGATTTGCCGTTGCAGTCGATGCGGTAGCCCAGGTCGATCACCGGGTGGTTCATGACCACGTTCGATACCACCGCGTCGCCCACCTCGATGGCTTCGCCCACCGCCAGCGTGCGGTACTCGATGGTGGCGTCCATCTGCGTTTCGCTGACCGGGAAATAGCTGTTTTGCAGCTGCACGCCCATCACGTGCTCGATGCCGTTGCCGGTGTCCGGGTCGGTGGTGCCGTGCAGGCGCACCCGGCTGCCCTTGATGAACAGCGGGGTGAAGAAGGGCAGGCCGTGGATGTGGTCCCAGTGGCTGTGGGTGATGAAGATGTTGGCCTGCACCGGGGTTTTCTTTTGGGAGATCAGCGATTGCGCCAACGCGAACAGGCCGGTGCCGCCGTCGATGATGATCAGCGTATCGTCGTCGCTGCGCACCTCGATGCAGGTGGTGTTGCCGCCATAGCGCGTGGTGCGCGGACCCGGGGACGGGATCGAACCGCGCACCCCCCAAAATTTGAATTTCATGCTCTCTACCCTTAACTCGGCCCGCTTATGTGCTGTCACTGCCGCCCTTCTGTTGACTGTTCTGCATGAACCATGATCGAACAGGCAAGTGGCGATCCCGCTTGGATGATAGCCTTTTTTTCATCAATTCTGGGCCAAAAGTTGCGAATTTGAGCGAGCTGGGCGGTGCAGTGTCGTCAACTGAAACACGGCGCGCCGTTTGCGCGATTTCCAATGTACAGCGGCTTGCGCTGCGGCTACACTTCCACTACACGCCTGTGCTTCGAAAAGATTATAAAAAACACCATGCAAGAGCTGAACCACATACAAATCGCGCAAAGGCTGGACCAGCTGACCGAACTGAGCGTGGCCCTCGGGGCCAGCCATGAAACCGACGAGCTGCTGGAGCGCATCCTGATGGTGGCCAAGGCCCTGACGCATGCCGACGGCGGCACGCTGTACCGCCCCAGCGCCGACGGCGCCAGCCTGTGTTTCCACATCTCGGTCAACGACACGCTGGGCATCCGCCAGGGCGGGGCGCGCGGCGACCGGATCGACATCCCGGCCGTGCCGCTGTTCGATGAGCTGGGCGACAAGAACCTGTCGTCGGTGGCCGCCTATTCGGCCAATTTCCGGCTCTCGGTCAACATCGAAGACGTGTACCAGGCCGACGTGTTCAACTTCTCCGGCATGCGCTCGTTCGACCAGCAGCGCGGCTACCATTCGAAGTCCTTCCTGACCGTGCCGATGACCGACCACGAGGGCGAACTGGTGGGCGTGCTGCAGCTGGTCAACGCGAAGGACCCGGCCAGCGGCGAGATCCGCGCCTTCTCGCCGACCGACCAGCGCTTCATCGAGGCGCTGGCGGCCCAGGCGGCGGTGGCGCTGACCAACCAGCGCCTGATCCAGCAGCTGGAAGACCTGCTGGAAGCGCTGGTCAACCTGATCAACATCGGCATCGACGAAAAATCGCCCTATACCGGCCGCCATTGCCAGTTCGTGCCCGAGCTGACCATGATGCTGGCCGAGGCGGTGCACAACACCGATACCGGCCCGCTGGCCGAGTTCCGCATGGACGACGGCGACCGCAAGGAGCTGTGGCTGGCAGGCCTGCTGCACGACTGCGGCAAGATCACCACCCCGGTGCACGTGGTGGACAAGGGCACCAAGCTGGAAACCATTTTCGACCGCATCCACATGGTCGGCACCCGCTTCGAGGTGCTGATGCGCGATGCGGAAATCCGCGCCCTGAAGGCCAAGCTGGCCGGCGGCAGCGCCGCCGATCACGCCGCCATCGACGCCGCGCTGGCCACGGAACTGGCGCAGCTGGAACAGGACCGCCAGTTCCTGCGCCAGGCCAATGTGGGCGGCGAGGGCATGAAGCCGGAAGACCAGCAGCGCGTGCTGCAGATCGCCGGCTACCGCTGGACCGGTCCGCGGGTGTACAAGAAGGAGCCCGGCGCCGAGGAGCCGCCGTTCCTGCGCGAGGAACAGCACTTCCTGACCGCCGAGGAGGTGGAGAACCTGAACATCCGCTTCGGCACCCTGACCGAGCCGGAGCGCAAGGAAATCAACAACCATATCGCCGTCACCATCCGCATGCTCGAATCGCTGCCGTGGCCCAAGCACTTGCAGAACGTGCCGGAATACGCCGGCGGCCACCACGAGCGCATGGACGGCAAGGGCTATCCGCGCGGCCTGACCAAGGACCAGATGTCGGTGCAGGCCCGCATCATGGCCATTGCCGACATCTTCGAGGCGCTCACCGCGCGCGACCGGCCCTACAAGAAGGGCAAGCCGCTGTCGGAGTCGCTGCGCATCCTGGGCAATTTCAGCCTGAACGGCCATATCGATCCGGACCTGTTCGACATCTTCATCCGCTCCAAGGTCTACCTGGAGTTCGCGCACAAGAATGTGGACGCGCGCCAGCTGGACCAGGTGGACGAGTCGAAGATTCCCGGCTACGTTCCCTGACGTGGCCCCGTCCATGGTGTCCCGGTGCTGAAACCGCTGCGCAAGTACGGCGCCCGCTGGGCGCTGGGACTGCTGCTGTGCGCGGCCGCCATCCTGCATACGGCCAATGTGCTGCACATCGATACGCTGGACCGCATGGACACGTTCATGTCCGGCCTGCGCATGCGGGCCGAGACGCCGGTGCTCGACCCGCGCGTGGTGATTGTCGATATCGATGAAAAAAGCCTGGCCGAAGTAGGGCGCTTCCCGTGGAGCCGCAACGTGATGGCCAGGCTGGTCGAGCAGTTGACGGTGAATTACGAGGTGGCCGCGGTCGGCTTCGACGTCTCCTTCCCCGAGCCGGACACCAGCTCCGGCTACGACGTGCTGAAACAGCTGGCGCAGGGCGAGCTGCAGCAGGTGGCGGGCCTGCAGGGCCAGCTGGCGCGCCTGCAGCCGCAACTCGATTACGACGGTTTGCTGGCGCAGGCGATCCAGGGCCAGCCGGTGGTGCTGGGCTACAGCCTGTCCGGCACCCAGGCCAGGGGCATGCTGCCCAAGCCTGCCTTCACCGAGGACGCCCTGAACGGGCGCACCGTGCATGCCTACGCGGTGGCCGGCTACGAGGCCAACATCCCGCGCCTGCAGCAGGCGGCCGTCAGCGCCGGCATTTTCACCGCCATGCCGGACCGCGACGGCGTGGTGCGTTCCACCGCGCTGCTGCAGAAAATCGGCCGCGGCTACTATCCCACGCTGTCGCTGGCCACCGCCGCCGTGGCGCTGCGCGCGCGTTCCATCGCGCCGCTGTTCGAGGGCACGGTGGACACCCTGTCCGAAGCTGAACGCGCCAACGGCGGCCTGGAGGCGATCGCCCTGTTCCATGAGGAAGGCAACATCCGCATCCCGGTCGGCGAAGGCTTGACCACCGCGATCCAGTACCGCGGCGCGGGCGGGCCGCAGGGCGGCGCCTACCGCTACGTGTCGGCCGCCGACGTGCTGCGCGGGGCGGTGCCGGCCGAGCAGCTGGCCGGCGCCATCGCGCTGGTGGGCACCACCGCGCCGGGGCTGAACGACCTGCGGGCCACGCCGGTCAACGCCCAGTATCCCGGGGTGGAGATCCACGCCAACATGATCAGCTCCATCCTCGACGGCAGTTTCAAGTTCCGGCCCGACTACGCTTCCGTGTTCGAGGCCGCGCAGCTGGTGGTGCTGGGACTGCTGCTGGCGCTGGCCTTGCCGGTGCTGGCACCGGCCTGGTCGATCGCGCTGTCGCTGCTGGCCATCGGCGCGGCCGGCGCCGTCAACTTCTACCTGTATCGCGCGCACGACCTGGTGTTCAATGTCTCGTCCATGCTGGTGCTGGCGCTGGCGCTGTTCATCCTGAACGTGGCCTGGGGCTATTTCTTCGAAGTGCGGCGCGGCCGCGCGCTGGTGTCGCGCTTCGGCGAATACGTGGCGCCCGAGCTGGTGGCCGAGATGGCCGAGAACCCGGAAAAATACAATATGGACGGCGAAAGCCGCGAGCTGAGCGTGATGTTCGTCGACGTGCGCGGCTTTACCACCATCTCGGAGGGCCTGACGCCGAAGGCGCTGCGCGAATACATCAATCTGTACCTGACGGCCATGTCGACCGACATCCGCGACAGCCACCGGGGCACGCTGGACAAATACATCGGCGACGCCGTGATGGCCTTCTGGGGCGCGCCGGTGGCCTTCCCGGACCACGCCAGCCGGGCCGTGGCCACCGCGCTGCTGATGCAGGCCAGCGCGCAGCGCCTGAACCGGGATTTCATTCAGCGCGGCTGGCCCGAGCTGAAGATCGGCATCGGCGTCAATACCGGCCAGATGCACGTGGGCGACATGGGCTCGCAGATCCGCCGCGCCTACACTGTCATGGGCGACGCGGTCAACCTGGGGTCGCGCCTGGAAGGCATCACCAAGGTGTACAGCGTGGGCATCGCGGTGGGCGAGGCCACCCGCGCGGCGGCGCCGGCATTCGCCTACCGCGAGCTGGACCTGGTGCGGGTCAAGGGCAAGAACGAGCCGGTGGCCATCTTCGAGCCGCTGGGGCGGGAAGGGGAACTGGATGAAGCGGCGCGCGCCGGGCTGGCGCGCTGGCACGCGGCGCTGGCGCTGGTGCGCAGCCAGCAGTGGGACGCGGCGCAGGCGGCGCTGGAAGCGCTCGACGCGGCCGCGCCGCACAGCCTGTACCAGCTCTACCTGGAGCGCATCGGCCACTACCGCACCCATCCGCCGGCGCCGGACTGGGACGGCGTAACCACCTTTGATACCAAGTAAGCCAACATAAAGTATCTGTGCGGAAATACATCAGGCGGCCAAAAAAAGCGGACGCAAGACGCGATTCGGACTAAACTGAGAGTAATAAGTATTTCTCTCAGGTCAAGTCCGGGCGGAGGCCATCATGCGATGCCGCGTCGTGCAACTGCTGGCTGCTGCGGCTTTGGCCGCTGCCTCGGGCGCTGCTTGCCCGGCCGGCCAGGACGCGGTCCAGGGCGCGGCGGATAAGCCCGCCGTGAGCGCTTCGGCCAGCGCCGACAACGGTGGCGGCGCGCTGCGGCTGGACTACCGGCTGCCGGTGGCGTCATCGGGCGACACGCTGGACCTGTACGGCGGCTACAACCAGAGCGACTATGCGTGGAAAGCCCGGGCCTGGCCCGAGGGCGGCAAGGGCGCCATGTTGGGCGCGCGCTACAGTCAGCTGCTGGCCAGGGGCGAGGGCCATGAGTCGCGTCTGAACTACGGCGCTGGCATCAAGGCCTTCCGCGGCGAAGGCTGGCAGGATAGCGAAGCGGGCTACGACGTGACGGTCCGTCCGCTGACGGTGAACTACAGCGGCAGCTGGCTGTTCGAGCAGGGCGAGGCGAGCGGCTCGGTGACGGTGCTGCGCAACCTGGCCGGCGGGCCGCGCGGCGGCCAGGCCGACTTTAGCCGCGCCCGTCCCGGCGCGGACGCCGGCTACAGCATAGTGCGGCTGGCGGCCAGCCTGACCCGGCAGCTGCCGCGCGATTTCCAGGTGCGCGCGGCCGTCAACGGCCAGTACACGCGCGACGCGCTGGTGCCCGGCGAGCAGATCGGCGCCGGCGGCGGCGCGCAGGTGCGTGGTTTTAGCGCCCGCGATCTGGCAAATGACAGCGGACTGACCGCCAATGTCGAGCTATACTCGCCGCAGTTGTGCGGCGATGCGCGCTGGCGCTGCCGCGCGCTGGTGTTTTATGACAAGGGAATGATCAAGCGCAACCGCGAACAGGGAGGCGAGCTGCGCACCAAGGCGATCGGCAGCGTGGGCGTGGGCCTGCGCGTCAATCTCTCCCGCGACGTGGATTTGCAAGTGGATTACGGCCATGTGGTGCGCTCCAGCCAGATGCCGCTACAGGATAAGAATCGCCTGCACATCAGGGTCGACCTGAGCTGGTGACTCGCTAAATAATACGCACAACGAGGTAAGCACGATGATGACAGGTCAGGTTCCCCAAGGCATGCGGCGCAAGCTGCTGGCGGTGTTGGTAGCAGCTTGCTATGGTTCCGCCTACGGTAATCCCAGCGTCCCGCAAGTCGTGGCCGGCCAGGCCAGCTTCCTCCAGCAAGGCAATTTGTACACCATTACGAATACGCCGAACACCATCATCAATTGGCAGAATTTCTCCATCAATCCCAACGAGATCACCCGCTTCATCCAGCAGAGCGGCGACAGCAAGGTGCTGAACCGTATTGTCGGCCAGGACCCCAGCAAGATCCTCGGCGCGCTGCAGTCGAACGGCAAGGTCTACCTGATCAACCCGAACGGCGTGTGTGCCGGGGATCAGCGCGAACGCCTGGGCGCAGCCGACCTTGAGCGCGTCCAGCGCGCTC
>NZ_LMDJ01000033.1 GCF_001425045.1 Massilia sp. Root351
CTGGTGAGCGACAATTATCTTGGCCGGTAGACGACAACTATCTTGGCCGGTTGTCACCTGAAACCGGCCCGGTGCGGAAGCGAGGTTTACAGTTGTTTCATTCAGCATGGAGCTGGGGAGGCAACGAGTGGCCGGCAAACGCATTGGAGATCACCAAGTGGGCATCTACAAGAAACTCAGAGCCAAGCTCGGCCAGGAAGTCGCTGCCGCCAAGGTCGGCATCAGCGTGCGTTCGGCGCGACGCCTGGACAGAACGGAAGCCTTGCCGTCACAGCGCGAAGCGCGAGCATGGCGCACCCGCGCCGATCCATTTGAAGCCGTCTGGGACAGCGAGATCGTGCCGTTGCTGGTCGCGTCACCGGCGCTGACGGCCACAACGCTTCTAGAAGAGATGCAAGGGCGCCATCCAGGTCAGTACGAAGACGCCTTGTTGCGCACGCTGCAGCGTCGGGTCCGAGCCTGGAGTGCGAGCCACGGCAAGGAGCGCGAGGTTTACTTCGCACAAGCCCATCCGCCCGGCCGTCTAGGCCTGTCCGATTTTACGCACGCTGCCGTGCTGCATGTGACGATTACCGGGGTAGCGCTGCTGCACATGCTGTACCAATTCGCGCTGGCGTTTTCCGGTTGGCGCTACGTCGAGGTTGTGCTGGGCGGCGAGAGCTTCATGGCCCTGTCGTCGGGCTTGCAAAATGCGGTGTGGATGATGGGCGGCGTACCCGAGGAGCACCGCACCGACAGCTTGGCGGCAGCCTTCAACAACGTGGCCGAGCATGAATTGCTGACGCGGCGGTACGAAGCGCTGTGCACGCATTACGGCATGCGCCCCAGCCGCAACAACTTGGGCGTGAGCCATGAGAACGGCTCGATTGAAGCACGCCAAGGCACGCTCAAGCGCACCATGGAGCRGGCACTGCTGCTGCGTGGGCACCGCGACTTCGCCGACCTGGATGCATATCGACGCTTCGTGGCCGAAGTGTTCGGCCGTCTCAATGCGCGCGTGGCTGGCAAATTCAACGAGGAGCGGGCCATGCTCCGCGCCTTGCCGGCGCGGCGCAGCAACGACTACGAGGAAGTCGATGCCCGCGTCACGAAGTACGGCACCATGACGGTGAGAAAAGTGCTCTACACAGCGCCGTCGCGACTGGTGGGCCACCGCCTGAAAGTACGGATCTACAGTGAGCGACTGGAGTGCTGGCTGGGCAATGTGTGCGTGCTCGAATTGCGGCGCGGGCAGCCCGATCCGGTCAGTGGACGCGCCAAGGTCGTCGACTACCGTCATCTGCTGCCGGCACTCAAGCGCAAACCCGGCGCGCTGGCGCGCTCGGTGCTGCGCGATGCGCTGTTTCCCCGCACAGAGTACCGCCAGATGTGGGCGCAACTGCGCGACAATTTGCCCGAGGCCAGCGCCTGCCGGCTCATGGTCGGCTTGCTGGACTTGGCCGGCAATGGCGGCTGCGAGGCGGAACTGGCGCAACGCTTGGCGCTGCTGCTCGCCGCCGGCGAGTTGCCAGATCTGGAGCAGCTACGACAGGAGATGGCTCCGCGCCCGGCATTGCACCCGGAGGTGACGGTCGTGCTGCCCACGCTGGCCAGCTACGACATGCTGTTGGCGGCGGCATGAGCAGTGTCGCGGCGCGCCTGCCGCTGATTCTCAATGAACTGCGGCTGCCGACCGTCAAACGCCTGTGGGCCGTTCTGGCAGAGCAGTCGAACAAAGAAGGCTGGCCGGCTGAGCGTTTCCTTGCCGCCTTGATGGAGCATGAACTGGCCGAGCGGGAAGCGAGGCGCTTGGAACGGCATCGGCTGGAATCGCAACTGCTGCCGGGCAAGCTGCTGTCGAGCTTCGATTTCGCGAGCACGCCGACCGTCTCGCAGGCCCATGTCACGGCGCTGATGGAAGGCGACGGCTGGATAGAGCAAGGCGCCAACCTGCTGTTGTTTGGACCGCCCGGCGTGGGCAAAAGCCACCTCGTCKGTGCCATCGGTTATGGCTTGATCGACCGAGGCTACCGCGTCCATTTCACGCGCACCAGCGACTTGGTGCAGCGCCTTCAAGTGGCGCGGCGCGAGATGCGACTTCCGGCAGAAATCGCCAGGCTGGACCGCTTCGATTTGTTAATTCTGGATGACCTGAGTTACGTCCGGCGCGACCAGGCAGAGACGTCTGTGCTGTTCGAGCTGATCGCGGCGCGCTATGAAAGGAAGAGCATGGCGTTGACGGCGAATCAGCCATTTTCCGGCTGGGATGAAGTGTTCCCTGAGCCGGCAATGACGCTCGCGGCGGTCGACCGGCTGGTGCATCACTCGACCATCTTCGAGCTGAACGTCGAGAGCTACCGCCGCCGCACCGCTGCGACCGCTAGCACTACGCAACAGTCAAAGAAAAGGAAGGACTAAACACCTCTCGCTTCACCGGCCAAGATAATTGACGCCGACCGGACAAGATAGTTGACGCGAACCANGCTCTTCCGATCTCCGCCGCCGCACCGCTGCGACCGCTAGCACTACGCAACAGTCAAAGAAAAGGAAGGACTAAACACCTCTCGCTTCACCGGCCAAGATAATTGACGCCGACCGGACAAGATAGTTGACGCGAACCACAGCGCCGTATCGTTGAGCAGTACGAACCGGCTCCTCCCGCTCTTGGTGTGTGGGAGATACCACTGGCGCTGTTCTAGGTCGATCGCATCCCAACGAGCGTTGAGGACTTCGGATCGCCTTGCGCCGGTCGCGAGAAGGAAGCTCAATGCGTCAGCTAAGGCCCGATTCGGCTCCGCCTCCAGCGCCGACAAGAAGGACCGTAACTCCTGTCCGGACAAGTAGCGGTGCCGCTGGTTGTTCTCTTGGTGCATTCGGATTCCGCGAGCAGGGTTCTTGCCGTCGAGCTTTCCCCAAATAATAGCCAGATTGAAGCAGCGCTTGAGTAGTGCCAGGTGCCTGTTGGCCGTGGCGGCACATTTTTGCACGAGCAGTTTGTCGTGTAGTTGTTGAATGGAGTGGCTGGTGATCTGGGTTAGCGGGAGGTGGCCGAGGTCAGGGAGGATGTTGCGCATTCGGCTTTCGTCGTCCTTGGCGCTGCGCTTTGCGGCGTAAGCGTGGGGAAGATAGTCGTCGGTCACGAAGGCCTTGAGCGTTAGATCTGCTTTCGGCGTCGGTTCTGGCTCGCGCTGCGGGTCAATACCGTTCGCAATCTTGCCTCGAATATCTAGGGCTTGGTGGCGGGCATCTGCCACGTCCAGTTGAGGATAGTCCCCCAACTTCATGCTGCGCTTTGCGCCGTTGAGGGTATAGCGGAGTAGGAAGTACTTGCGGCCCTTCCGTGTCACGATCACCCGCAGGCCTGCTACTTCGGTATCGGAGTATTCACTTTCCTTGGACTTTGCATCTTCTGGATGCGGAGGGAGGGCATCGATCAGCTTCTTGTTGAAGCGGAACTGTCTGTTCATTGCTTACGCTCCTATCGTGGGTAGGTTGGTTGATGGTGGTACGTTTTTGGGTACTAGAAGGTCGAATCCGTGAATCGGGGTGTCGTAACTGCGGGTGCTGTGGAATGTCTCTGGAGTGCTCAAGGGCATAGCAGCTTGTGCTTTTTTGTACCCGCCTTAGTGGCAGCGTCCGGTCTATTTCCGGTCGGTCTGGCGGAAGGTCCGACATTTCGGTGCTTTTCATGTAAGCCGTCTGCACACCTTGCACACTGTCTTGGGGAGATTTAGTATTGCGTGTGCAGAAGGGCATCAGTGGGTTACTTCTTACGACAGTGTGCTGCGGGGAACTTGGTGCATGGAATGCTACCGGCGAAAGCGATTAACGAAAGGTTAAGATGACTGGCGGGTATAGTTTGCAAGGCGCGATTGCACGATTTGACCTATTTGATATTGTTGTTAAATCATCAATCGGCTATCGTCGGATTGCGAAAGTTAGATTTGCTGCTGACGGCGGAATTTATGTCTTTTTTCCGGGCTTTGTTAGGACGAATGGAATTGCGTGTAAGGCGGTTTTGCGTGCAGGGGGACCAATTACCTCCTCTTTGGATCTGACCGAAAACGGTAAGGTGACAAGCCATCTAGTGAAGTATTCCCATCATGCAGACGGTGAGGCCCACTTCTCGCAGGACGGCAAAGTCTTTACTTATATCCGAAGGAAATCTGTCCCCTTGGATTCGCAGCGAGGCCACCTTTTTACGATTCAGTTGCAGAAGGCCGATAGCTTCCCACTTATGCAGTCGGCTCGGAAAAAGCAACTTACTCTAGTTCGCCCCTCTGAAGAAGGGGCGCTAAAGATTACCGCTTGGCGATACAGCATCGGTGATTTGGGCGTTCCTGATAATGTGACGGCGTCGATGCGGCCCGGTGGAATTCAGACCCCGGATGGCAAGATGCGGCAAGGGTTGTTTGTTGCTTCCCCTGCTGGCACACCTTTTGATGACATGGTTCTATTCCTTGCGTTTGAGGAAATACCATGGCTCAACGAAGCGAAAGATTCCCAGCTTTTGTTTTTGGGCGCATTTGATACCCATGAGCAGGCGCTGGACCACTCCCGGGATACAGAATTCATTGCATTTGCTTACCCTTGCTCGGACTTTGAGCAACTCAAGCAACGGATTGGTTCTATCGATTTTACGGGGAATTCGCTTCCGCCTTAAGGGCGAGACGAATACGATCCGGCGCGACCAGACAGCGACCAGACACAAAAAAGCCCACGAACCGAAATTCGTGGGCTTCCTTGATAATTCTTGGTAGGCCGTGCGGGATTCGAACCTGCGACCAACGGATTAAAAGTCCGCTGCTCTACCAGCTGAGCTAACGACCCAAAGGCATAAAACCTTGGCTTCTTTCGAGTGGTAGGCCGTGCGGGATTCGAACCTGCGACCAACGGATTAAAAGTCCGCTGCTCTACCAGCTGAGCTAACGACCCCCGAAAGAAGCAAGATTATAGGGGTGTCCGGCCGTCCTGTCAAATGCTCATGAGCATCAGACTTGCCACAAGCCGCTTGTTTGCCGCCTACTTGCCCTTCAGGCGCTCGCGCGCGGTGGCGGCGGACTCGCTGTCCGGGTACTTGCTGATCAGCTCGGTGAGCGTCTTCTTGGCGTTGGCTGCCGCTTTCAGTTCGGCCTGGCAGCCCGCGATCAGCAGCATGGCTTCCGGCGCACGCGGGCTGTCCGGGTAGGCTTTCACGACCACTTGCTCGGCCAGGATCGCTGCCTTGCAGTCTTTCTGCGCGTAGTGGGTGGTGCCCAGGTAATACTGGGCGTTGGCCGCGTAGCCCGACTCGGGGTACTGGCGCACGAACTCGGCAAACGCGACAGCGGCGGTCTTGAAGTCGCCCGACTTGAACAGCAGCATGGCCGCGTCGTAGGCCTTCTGCTCGCTTGGATCCACGGCGGCGGTCTTGCCGTCGATGGTCACCTGGCGCGGCTCGAGCTTGCGCAGGCGGGCGTCGAGATCGACGTAGAAATCTTTTTGGCGTTTTTGCGTGTTGGCCAGTTCGTTGGCCAGCACTTCCAGCGAGCCGCGCAGTTTGGCGATTTCGCTCATGGTCTGCTCGTGCTGATTGTTCATGTCCAGTGCGACGGACTTGTCGGCTTTGGTGTCGATACGGCCGTTCAACTCGGCGCGCATGGCTTCCACTTTGGCGCGCAGGTCGAGAATGGCTTTGCGGGCTTCGTCGTCGTCGAACAGGGCGGCGCCGGCGTGCAGCGGCAGGAAGGCGCCGGCGGCCAGCAGGGCGGCGGCGGCGGAACGCAGGCCGGATTTGGTCAGTGTCATCATGTGCAGTGCGCTTTCAAAAGAGAAACGGGGCAGGGCGCAGTATAAACTGCGCGCCGCCCCGTGTGTTGCCATACTGCGACTACAGAATTACTTGTAGACGATGTCGGCACGGCGGTTTTGCGCCCATGCTTCTTCGTTGTGGCCTTCGGCTTTAGGCTTTTCCTTGCCCAGCGATACGGCTTCGATCTGGCTCTCTGGCACGCCCAGGGCGGTCATGGCTTTACGGACGGCTTCCGCGCGCTTCTGGCCCAGGGCTAGGTTGTATTCCGCGCCGCCGCGTTCGTCGGTGTTGCCTTGGATCAGGATCGAACGCTTGGCGTTCTTGGTCAGGTAGCCGGAGTGGTTCTGTACCACTGGCTTGCCGTCTTCACGCACGACGTAGCTGTCGAAGTCGAAGTATACCGAACGCTGGGCCAGCACGCCTTTAGGATCGTCCAGTGGATCGATCGAAGCGGTGCTGACCGGCGCCACTGGGCGGGTTGGCTCAGGGGTAGGGGCGGCAGCGACTGGCTTTTCTTCCACTTTCGCTGGTTCTGCCACTTTTACTGGGGTCGAGCAAGCCGACAGCAGGGCTGCGGTGCTGAGGATGAAGGCTACGCTTTTAACGTTACGCATTTTTAGTTCTCCTGGTCGTTGATGAAAGACTGCATTTACTTCATGAAAGGACCCCAGGTGGGCTCCTTGATATTACCCGCTTGAATCGTCAAGCGTTGCTTTACGCGGCCGTCGACCGACACCACAGCCAGCGATTTGCGGCCGCCCGAGACGGTCGCGTACAGCAAGTACTTGCCGTTCGGAGCGAAACTGGGCGACTCGTCGCTGGTGGTGTCGGACAGGCGTTGTTCCTGGCCGGAGGCGAGATCCATCACGTAAAGCTGGAAGTTGCCGCCGTCGCGCCGGGAGATGTAAGCCAGCGTGTTTCCGTCCGAGGAAATACGCGGGCTGATGTTGTAGCTGCCGCTGAAAGTGACGCGCTTGGCGTCGCCGCCGCTGGCGCTCATGCGGTAGATCTGCGGGCCGCCGCTGCGGTCGCTGGTGAAGTAGATGTACTGGCCGTCGGCCGAGAACTGCGGCTCGGTGTCGATGCCGGAGCTGTTCGAGATGCGGCGGATGCCGCTGCCGTCGGCGTTGGCGATGTAGACCTGGGTGTTGCCCGACTTGGACAGGGCCACGGCCACCTTGCTGCCGTCCGGCGACCAAGATGGCGCCGAGTTGCTGCCTTTCTCGTTGGCGATGACGGTGCGTGCGCGCGTGACCAGGTTCTGCACGTACACCACCGGCTTCTTCTGCTCGAACGACACATAGGCCACCTTGTTGCCGTCCGGCGACCAGGAAGGCGAAATGATGGGTTCGTTGGAGATCAGCGCCGGCTGTTCGTTCTCGCCGTCCGAGTCGGCCACCACCAGGCGGTACTGGCGGCCTTGCTGGGCCACGTAGGCCACGCGCGTGGCGAAGGCGCCGCGCACGCCGGTCAGCTTTTCAAACACGTCGTCGGCGATCTTGTGGGCCGCCAGGCGGGTTTCGTTGGGGTGCGCGGACTGGTCCAGCTGCGACAGCTTGGTGGCCTTGATGGTGTCGAACAGCTTGTAGCGCACGTCGAAGGCGCCGTTGGCCAGCTTGCTCACGGTGCCGACCACGATGGCGTTGGCGCCGCGCGATTTCCACTGGCTGTAGTCGACGTCGTTGACGTTGCTGACCGTACCGGCGTCGATGATCTTGAACATGCCGCTGCGTTCCAGGTCGGCCTTGATGATGGCCGAGGCCTGGCTAGGGGCCAGGTTTTCGTCGGCGAAGGCGGCCACGGCGATCGGGATCTGGTTGCTGCCGACGCCCGAAATTTCCACGCGCAGCTGCGCGTAGGCGTTCAGGCTGGCCAGCAGGCTGGCGGCGACAAGGGCATTGGTCACGCTAGTCAGTTTTTTCATATTGGTTCTCAAGGCAAATCTTTCATGTTGAATCCTGCGGTAATCTCGCGTTCCACCGAGCCGTCTTTCTTCTTCGGCAAAGGCGACGACTTGGCGATGGCTGCTTCCACCGCCAGGTCGTAGGCGGGAATACCGCTACTCTTGATCTTCCGGACCGAAATAATTTCCCCAGTTGGCAGTTGCTCGATCTTGAACTCGGCGCGCGGGTTGCCGGCGGTGTCGCCGCCGCCATACGCGATGTTGCTCTTGATCTTGGCGGTAATGGCGGCCACGTAGCCGCTGTCCAGGCGCGGCGCGGTCGCTTTCGCGGCCGTGCCGGTGGTGCCTGCACCAGCGGTGCCCATGATGCGCGCCATATCCGCCGCACGCTGTTTTTCCAGCTTTTTCTGCTCTGCTTCCGCTTTGGCCTTGGCCGCTTTTTCCGCGGCTTTCTTTTCTTCCCTGGCCTTATCTTCCTTGGCTTTTTCTTCCGCCTCTCTCTTTTCCTCGAGTTTTTTCTTCTCGTCGAGCTTCCTCTGGTCCTCGAGCTTCTTCTGCTCGAGGATTTTCTTCGCCTTCTCTTCTTCGACGCGTTCCTTTTCGGCCTTTTCCTTGGCCTTGCGCTTTTGCAGCGCGATGTCCGGATCGACGGCCGGTGGCGGCGCCTCCACTGGTGGCGCTACCACCTTGGGCGGCGGGGCCGGGGTCGGCTCCGGCTCCGGTTCGGGCTCCGGCTTCACCTGCGGCGGCGTCGGCGCGGGCGGCGCGGCGGTCTGGGTGGTCATATCCCACACTTCCGCTTCCACGGCCACCGGCTCGGTGTTCTGCCATGCCACGCCCACCCACAGGAAGAACAGCAGGCCCGCGTGCATGGCCGCAGCCAGGCCGATCGAGCTCCAGCGGTCGTCGCGTTTCGGCACCCGGTACGGGCCGCCTGCGGTTGCGTGTTTCATCGTCATGCTTACTTCGTGGCCAGGCCGACCCGGTTGATGCCCATTTTCTTCGATTCGGAGATCAGCTGGATCACATCGTCGTACTTGCTTTCCTTGTCGCCGGAAATCATCACCGGGTATTCGGGGTGCGCCTCATGCAGCTTGCGCAGCTTGCGTACCAGCGCGTCGCGGTTCGGCTCGGTTTCCGGCGCGTCCGCGTTCTTGCCCTGCACGCCGATCGACAGCGCGCCGTTCGGCTTGATGATGATCTGGATATAGTCGTCCGGCGGGCGGGTGGAGCGCTCGGCTTGCGGCAAGTCCACCTGCGACGGGTTGTTCGACGACGGCATTACCATGAAAATAATCAGCAGCACCAGCATCACGTCGATGTAGGGTACGACGTTGATCTCGGACTTCAGCTTGCGGCTGCCTCGGCTGCCGCGCATGCCGCTGGAGAAAGAAGATGCCATGGTTGTCCTCTCCGCTTAGCGCGACTGGCGCTGCAGGATGTTGGAGAATTCTTCCACAAAGCTCTCGAAACGGATAGCCAGGCGGTCGATATCGTGCGAGAAGCGGTTGTAGGCGACCACGGCCGGAATCGCGGCGAACAGGCCGATGGCGGTGGCGATCAGCGCTTCGGCAATGCCGGGCGCGACGGCGGCCAGCGTGGCTTGCTGCACGTTGGCCAGGCCGCGGAAGGCGTTCATGATGCCCCACACGGTGCCCAGCAGGCCGATGTACGGCGACACCGAGCCGACCGAGGCCAGGAAGGCCAGGTGCGATTCGAGCGCGTCCATTTCGCGCTGGAAGGCGGCGCGCATGGCGCGGCGCGCGCCGTCCAGCACGGCGCCGGCGTCCATTTCGCGGCTGCCCGCGTGCGCGGCCTTGCCCTTGATGAACTCGCCCATGCCCGCTTCGAAGATGCGCGCCAGCGCGCCGCTCTGTTCGCGGTTGCTGCCGGCGCTCTGGTGCAGGGCGTGCAGGTTGCCGCCGGCCCAGAAGGTTTTTTCAAAGTCGATGGTCTGGCGGCGCGCGGCGCGCACGGCGAACATCTTGCGGAAAATGTAGGTCCAGCTGGTGAGCGAGATACCGAGCAGCAGCGCCATGATCAGCTGAACGATCAGGTGCGCGTTGGAGATGAGGGCGATGAAGGAGAGGTCTTGGGTGACGTTCATTGTTTCAGTCTGAGTTTGGGGATGACTCGGCGCCGCGCATGCGTGCCGCTACCACATCGGGGACCGCGCGCGGCCGCAGCGCGGAATCGACGCAACCAACTTTTACGCGCGCCGTGTTGAGCAATTGATCGCCGTTCCAGGCCTGCTGCACGAACTGCAGCGAAGCGCGGCCCAGCTTTTCGATACTTAAGGTTAATTTTAGTACATCGTCCAGTTTGGCTGGCGCATGATACTCGGCGGCGACATTCTTCACGACGAACATGGCGTCGTGCTCCTGCAGCAGGGCGTGCTGGTCAACGCCGATAGCGCGCAGCCATTCGGTCCGCGCGCGTTCGAAAAATTTGAGATAATTTGCGTAATAGACAATACCACCGGCATCGGTGTCTTCGTAATAGACACGGACATTCCAGGTAAAGGCTGAAGGCATGTTGTTCTGACTACTAATGAGATTGGGCAATATTCTACGCGATTTCGCCGGGCAGTTTGAGCATCTTGTAACACTCACTTACGTTTTTCCGGCGAAAACGCTAATTTTAGCCGCGTTTGATGGTGAAAGGGGAGAAACCCTGACAAGTCGGCATCAGTTCGATCTGGTTCACATTCATGTGCGGCGGCAGGGTGGCGATCCAGTAGGCGGTGTTGGCAATATCCTGCGGCGACAGCGGCACCGTGCCTTCGTAGACTTTGGCGGCGGCCGCGTCGTCGCCCTTCAGGCGCACGTTGGAGAATTCAGTGCCGCCGCACAGGCCGGGCGCCAGGTTGGTGGCGCGCACGCCGGTACCCACCAGGTCGGCGCGCAGGTTCAGCGTGAACTGTTCGACAAAGGCCTTGGTGGCGCCGTACACATTGCCGCCCGGGTAAGGGTAGGCGCCGGCGGTGGAGCCGATGTTGATGATGGTGCCGCTGCCGCGCGCCACCATCGCCGGCAGCACGGCATGGGTCATGGTCACCAGACCCTTGCAGTTGGTGTCTATCATGGTTTCCCAGTCGTCCAGCGAGGCTTCGTGGGCCGGCTTGACGCCCAGCGCCAGGCCGGCGTTGTTGACGAGCACGTCGATCTGGCGCCATTCGGCGGGCAGGCGGTCCAGCGCGGCGCGGATGGCGGCTTTGTCGGTGACATCCAGTTCCAGCGGCAGCACCTGCTCGCCCAGTTCGGCGGCCAGCGCCTGCAGGCGCCCGGTGCGGCGCGCGGCGATGATGGCTTTGTGGCCATGGGCGGTGAACACGCGCGCCATGGCGGCGCCGAAGCCGGCGCTGGCGCCGGTGATGAAGACGATCATATTAAGTTCCTTGCAAGATGGCATGGTGGAAATTAGGGCAAGTGTAGCGTAATTGCCTAACTTGATAGTACAATCTGGCTTCCATTACGTCTCACGTGACTGGCGAAAAGCCGGGTCTGCGCTTGCGCGATCTGTCGGCGAAAGGTGGGCATCCACCGGGGAACGTGAGATTTCAAATCAACAGCCGTTCGCCTGGGCAGCCACCGATGGAAAGCACGAAGAGGCTGCTCCTCGCTTATTGGCGTTCCTCATTCGATCCACCTGCCAGATTTACTCTCTCACTTGGAGTTTTTTCATGTTTGCAAAAGATCACACCCTGTCCTCCATCGATCCTGAACTGTTTGCCGCGATCGGCAAGGAAAACACCCGCCAGCACGACCATATCGAGCTGATCGCTTCCGAGAACTACACCTCGCCGGCCGTGATGGAAGCCCAGGGCTCCCAGCTGACCAACAAGTACGCCGAAGGCTATCCAGGCAAGCGCTACTACGGCGGCTGCGAATACGTGGACGTGGTGGAACAGCTGGCGATCGACCGCGTGAAGAAGCTGTTCGGCGCGGAAGCGGCCAACGTGCAACCGAACTCGGGTTCGCAAGCCAACCAGGGCGTGTTCTTCGCCGTGCTGAAACCGGGCGACACCATCATGGGCATGTCGCTGGCTGAAGGCGGCCACCTGACCCACGGCATGGCGCTGAACATGTCCGGCAAGTGGTTCAACGTGGTGTCCTACGGCCTGACCGCGGAAGAGGACATCGACTATGACGCGATGGAAGCGCTGGCCAAGGAACACAAGCCGAAGCTGATCATCGCCGGCGCGTCGGCGTTCTCCAAGAAGATCGACTTCGAGCGTTTCGCCGCCGTGGCGAAATCGGTGGGCGCCTACTTCATGGTCGACATGGCCCACTACGCCGGCCTGATCGCCGCCGGCCTGTACCCGAATCCTGTGCCGCACGCCGACTTCGTCACCTCGACCACGCACAAATCGCTGCGCGGCCCGCGCGGCGGCATCATCCTGATGAAGGCCGAGCACGAGAAGATCATCAACTCGGCCATCTTCCCAGGCATCCAGGGCGGCCCGCTGATGCACGTCATCGCCGGCAAGGCCGTGGCCTTCCAGGAAGCGCTGCAGCCGGCGTTCAAGGAATACCAGCAGCAGGTAGTGAAGAACGCCGACGTGCTGGCCAAGACGCTGATCAAGCGCGGCCTGCGCATCGTCTCGGGCGGTACCGAGTCGCACGTGTTCCTGGTGGACCTGCGCGCCAAGAACCTGACCGGCAAGGAAGCCGAAGCCATCCTGGGCCAGGCGCACATCACCTGCAACAAGAACGGCATCCCGAATGACCCGCAAAAGCCGTTCGTGACCTCGGGCATCCGCCTGGGTTCGCCGGCCATGACCACCCGCGGTTTCAAGGAAGCGGAAGCCGAGCAAGTGGGCAACCTGATCGCCGACGTGCTGGACAACCCGCACGACGAGGCAACCATCGAACGCGTCAAAGCGGCGGTGAAGGTGCTGGCTGACGCGCATCCGGTTTACGCTTAAACATTGTCTTGGTAACATCAGGGGCGCCGTGACCGTGTCGGTCCGGCGCTCTTTTAACATTCGAAAGCGCC
This sequence comes from Massilia sp. Root351, assembly GCF_001425045.1. Classification (GTDB taxonomy): domain Bacteria; phylum Pseudomonadota; class Gammaproteobacteria; order Burkholderiales; family Burkholderiaceae_D; genus Rugamonas. The sequence goes on from NZ_LMDJ01000033.1 coordinate 12,672, forward strand.
GCGCCAGATGAAATGTCCGTTCTGTCAGCATGAAGAAATCCACGTCCTCGACACCCGCGTGTCGGAGGAAGGGGACGCGATCCGCCGCCGCCGCCGCTGCGGCAAGTGCGACAAGCGCTTCACGACCTACGAGCGGATTGAACTTGTGATGCCCTTCGTGGTCAAAAAGAACGGCAGCCGCACGGAATACGCTGCGGCCAAGTTGCGCGGCTCCCTGACGCTGGCCTTGCGCAAGCGGCCCGTCGCGGCTGCCTCGGTGGACCTGGCGGTGCAGGCGATCGAAGAGAAGCTGCTCACCAGCGGCAAGCGCGAAGTCGATTCGCACTACATCGGCGAGCTGGTGATGCAGGAACTGAAGCGGCTGGACAAGGTGGCCTATATCCGCTTCGCGTCGGTCTACAAGAATTTCGAGGACCTGGCCGAGTTTCAGGACGCTATCGAAGAAGTGGGGCAATCGCCGAAGTCCTAGCGCCCGTTCAGTGGCGTGGGAAAATCTGGTCCAGGCTGCGTCGATGACGGCCTTGGCGCAGTCCTGCGGCTGCGCCGCACCGGCGTTGGCGACCATTGCAGCGATGTCGTCCGGCAACGGCCCGAAACGCTGGCTTAGTTGGAGGGCGAGCAGGGCGGCCTGGCCTTGCTGCATTCCTTGCTGCCGTCTTTGCTGCCGTCCTGGCGGCATCCCTTCCTGCCGTCCGTCCCGCATCGCTTTTTCCTTGGCTTGAGCAAATTCGCGCTGCAGCTCGAAACGGATGGCACATTTTTAAGGAAGAGTTACCTCTGCTTTGATCTGCCGCAAACCGCCCGCCGCGTGCGCTGCTAACTTGCATTCAGGTTGTCCCTCAGTTGGCATGTGCGGAGGTGGCGAATGGTGTCGCAACGGCGGGTGCGCGGCTTTGCGCTGATCGAAGTGCTGGTGGCTGTAGTGGTGCTGGCCATCGGCGTGCTGGGTGCCAGCGCCATGCAGCTGGTGGCGATGCGCGTGCGGTACGAGTCGCAATTGCTGAGCAACGCCGCGCAGATGGCTTCGGCCATGGCCGACCGCATGCGCGCCAACCCCGCCCAGCTCGCGATGGCTTACCTGGCGCTCGACTACGACGCGCACACTGAGCCTGTCCCGGCCGCACCGGGCCGCCAGTGCTGGGCTGCCATGTGCGACAGCGCGGCCATGGCCGACGCCGATATCTACGATCTGAAACGCCAGGTTGCCGCGCAATTGCCGGCCGGACGGGTGCGCATCTGCCGCGACACCGGCATGTGGGCTAGCGGTCAACTGCGCTGGTCCTGTGCCGGCGGCCCCGGTGCGCCGGTCGTTATCAAAATAGGCTGGCGCGGCAGGAATCCCGACGGTACGCCTGCCAGGGATGCAGCGGGCGGCTACTCCCCCGGCGTGGCGCTGGCGATGGCGGGAGCCACGCCATGAACGGCGCAGGGGATGCCATTCAGCGCGCGGCCGCGCCGCTGCGCCGGCGCAGCATGCAGCACGGGACGGCGCGCCGCAACGCGGCCATGCGAGGCTTGGGCCTGGTTGAAATGCTGGTTGCTCTGGCCGTTGGCATGCTGGTTACGCTGGCGGCCAGTGCGCTGGTGGTCAACGCCAGCGCCAACTATGTGCATCACACTGAAAGCGCCCGCCTGAATGACAGCGGCCGCTACGCGCTGGCCATGGTCGGCCAGGCGGTGCGCCAGGCCGCCTTCGTCAACTGGGACGCCGCCGGCGTGCCTCCTGCCACGCTGCCGGAAGCCAGCGCCAACATCAGCGGACTGGACGCGGCCAGCATCAGCCGCACCTCCACTGGCATCGACGAGCCGCTCGCGAACGCGGTCAATGGCAGCGACGTGCTGGCCCTGCGCTTCGCAGGCTCCGGCAGTCCGGACGCGGACGGCTCGGTACTCAACTGTGCCGGGTTCGGTACGGCCGCGGCCGGCACGGAGGCGCAGCGCGGATGGAGCATCTTCTACGTCGCAGCAGGCGGCGACGGCGTGGCCGAGTTACGCTGCAAATACAAGAGCGCAAACAGCTGGGGGGCGGACGCCATCGTGCGCGGCGTGGACTCTTTCCAGGTCCTCTATGGCATCGACACCGACACGCCTTCGGACGGCATCCCCAACCGCTACCTGAACGCCAGCGCCGTCCGCGCGCTGGATGCGGAACTGGTGCTGGAGGGCGCCACGGCAGCGGCAAGGGCGCAGGACTTGAACCGCAAGACCTGGTGGAAGCGCGTCGCCAGCATCAAGGTCGGCTTGCTGCTGCATGGCGAGGCGCATTCGCGCCCCGGCGCGGAAACTGCGCCATACGATTTGCTCGGCGGCGCCTACTCCGCCACTGCGGCCGAGCGCGACCGTGGCGTGCGCATCCAGGAAAGTCTGCTGCCCGAAGTCCAACGCCAGCGCGTGCGGCGGCTGTTTGAAGCATCGATAGCGCTGCGCAACCCGGGAGGTCCGTGATGGCCGTCTTCAGGCAAATGAGTGGCAGCGCTGTGCTGGCCGAGCAGGGCATGGCTTTGCTGGTGACGCTGCTGATGCTGATAGCCGTGTTGTTGCTGGGCGCTTCGGCCGCGCGCACTGCCATGCTGGGTGAGAAGGCGGCGCGCGCGGAGCGGGACCGCTACGTTGCGCTGCAAGCTGCGGAGGATGCGCTGGCCGACGCGGAAAGGGAAATCAATGGCGGCGCCGCCAGCGCGCCGGCCCGTACTGCACTGCTGGCCGCCGGCAATGGCCTGGGGTTTGTTCCGGACTGCGGCCTGGGGACCGACAATCCGGCGCTGGGCTTGTGCGCCTACACCGGCGGCGATGCTCCTGTATGGGAAGCCGTCGATCTCGGCGACGACGGCGCGGCCACGCGCTCGGTGCCGTTCGGACGCTACACGGGAGCGATCATGGAGACGGGCCAGGGCTTTCTGCCGTTCAAGCGGCCCCGCTACATCATTGAGCGCGTACCCTACCATCCGCCCGGTGAAGATGCGGGCGCTATGCATTACTTCTACCGGGTGACCGCCATCGGATTCGGTGCGAAAGAGTCGACCGAAGTCGTGCTGCAGGGGAGCTACCGGCGGGCGGATGGGGGAGGTATGCCATGAGCATTCACGCTGGCAAGTGGTCCTGCCGAGCGTGGGCGGGGCTGGCGATTGCTGCTGCGCCTGCCATGGCGCAAGCGGCTGCGGTCGGCCGCGTTACGGAGCCCGCTGCCACCGCGGCGTCGCCACCGCTGGTGGAGCTGGCGTCGGAACCGCTGGGCGCCGGCTGCGTGCCGCGCCCCGACGCTGTGCGCGCTGCGGCGCTGGTGGCGTCCACACCTTCCGGCATGGCCGTGTTCCAGGCCAGCGCGCGCCCGGACGGATGGAGCGGGCACTTCACCCGTTCTGCACTCAGCGTGGACGATTCGGGTGTGCCGCAGCTCTCGCCCCCTCAATGGGATGCCGCTGCCTTGCTGGACGCCTTGCCGGATGCGTCCAATGCGCGCCGCATTTACACGTCCAAGGTGGTGCAGGGCGTGCGCCAGACCGTTCCGCTGGCGTGGGATCAGCTCTCCGCAGCGCAGCGTACTGCGTTGAACCGCGCACCGCCGCCGGCGCCGACAGCGTCCGACCAAAGGGGCAAGCAGCGCCTGGCCTGGCTGCGCGGCGACCGCAGCCAGGAAGGCCGCCTGTTCCGCGCGCGCAGCAGCATCCTTGGCGATGCCGTGAACAGCATCCCCGTGTATGCCGGCCCCCCCGATGCCGGCGCGCCTGCCGCTGGCAGTGTCAGCTATCGGACTTTCTACGACAGCAAGCGGTCGCGCCGCCCGGCCGTGTATCTCGGCGCCAACGACGGCATGCTGCACGCGTTCGATGCTGCCAGCGGCGCCGAGCTGTTCGCCTATGTGCCGGACGCCTTGTTTTCCCAGCTGAACCTGCTGCCCGAGCAAGGCTATGAGCACAGCGCTTTCGTGGACGGCCCGGCCGGCGCGGCGGACGCGCAGGTGGCGGGCGCCTGGAAAACGGTGCTGATATCGGCCATGGGGGCCGGCGCCCAAGGCGTGTTCGCACTGGACGTCACCAGCCCGTCCACCTTTCCGCAGGGCGGCGGCGCGCTGTGGGAGTTCACCGACCGGGACGACGCTGCGATGGGCAATGTCACGTCGCTGCCGCAGTTGGCCCGGCTACGCCTGAGCAGCGGTGCGGACGACGTCCGCCATTTCGCCATCGTCAGCAGCGGCGTCAATAACCACGCGGCCGACGGCCATGCCGATGCCGGCAATGCGAGTGCCTTGTTCCTGTTCGCGCTCGACAAGCCTGCCGGCGAAGCCTGGCGCCTGAACCGCAACTACTATCGCCTGCACGCGCCCGCCGGCGAGCCGGGACGCGTCAATGCGCTAAGCGCGCCCGCGCTTGTGCTGGACCGCAGCGGCGCCGTGCGCTTTGCCTATGCGGGCGACTTGCAGGGCAACCTGTGGCGCTTCAATTTCAGTGGCGGTGCGCCTTGGCGCAGTGCTGCCGAGGGGCCGGTGTTCGTGGCGCGGGACGCCAATCGCACGCGGCAGCCAATTGCCGGCCAGCCGCGCGCCGTCAATGCGCCGGACGGCGGCTACCTGATCCTGTTCGGGACCGGCCAGCTCTTTGGCGCGCGCGACCGCGATCCGGCCAACTACGCCCAGCAATCGTTCTATGCAGTGCTGGACGATAGCCCGGGCGCCCGCGCCGCGTCGGAAGGCTATCCAGCTTCCGCCGCCCGTACCGCGTCCGTTACCGGCATCGCTGCCGAGGTTCCTGCCACCGCGCAAGCCCGCACCCCGGCCGCGGCGACACCAGGCACAGGCTGGCCACTCGGCAGGGCGGATCTCGCCGAGCGCACTCTTGAAGGCTTGCCCGGCGCCGCCATGCTCGAACTGCAGGGCCGCGCCTTCACGTATGGCGGCGCCGCCGGCCAGCAGGGCTGGTATGTCGACTTTACCGGCACAGCAGGTGGCGAGCGCAGCGTCACCGGCGCATCGGCGGCGCAGGGGCAGGTCTTCTTCAACACGGCCATCACCGGCGCCAGCGCCTGCGCGCCGATCGCCAGCCGCAGTTACGCGATGGATGTGCTGACCGGGCTGGCGCCAAACAGCGAAGGACTGCCCATGTCCGGTGAACCGGCCGGCAGCCTGCTGGCGGACCACCTGCCCGGAGCGCCGGCGGCGATCGTGACGGCCACGGCGCCGGCCGCACGCCAGGCCGGGGGCCGTTCTGCTGTGGCCAAACGCATCACGGCCGTCAACCTGGGCGCGCGGACGGCGAGTGCGCCGGCGTCAACGCGGACCCGTGCCGTGGTCACTGCCGGCCGCATCGGCTGGCGCGAGGTGGCGAACTGGCGTGAGCTGCACCGCGCTGCGCGGGCGAGGGCGGGGCGGCCATGAGCACTTGCCGCAGCGAGGGCTGGACCGTGCTGGAGGTACTCATTGTGCTGGTGATCGGCATGGTGCTGGCCGCCTTCTCCTATCCGTCCTATAGCCAGTTCGTCCTGCGCAGCAAGCGGGTGGAAGGGCAGGCCGCCTTGCAGTTGCTGATGCAGCAGCAAGAGCGCTACTTCAGTGCCCACAACAGCTACATTGTGTTTTCTCCTGCTTCCACCGAGCCGGCCGAGCGACAGTTCAAATGGTGGTCCGGGGCCAGCGCGGCCGGCAGCGCCTACGAGATAGAGGCGAAAGCCTGCGATGACGACACCATTGAAAACTGCGTGCAGCTGATTGCCTCGCCGGGCACAAGCCAGGTGGACGCGAATTACAAGGACGACGAATGCGGAAATCTGATACTGACCAGCACCGGCCTGCGTCTGGCGACAGGCCAGGGCGTGCGCTGCTGGCACTAAGCGGCGGCCATGCCGCAGACCGCGCGCAGGCCGGCTCGGCGCAGGGCGTCAGCATGCAGGCCGTCCACATGCCGTCGCTCCGCTTGCCGTCGCCGCGCCTGTCGCCGCTCCGATTGCCCCCTCGCCGCAGCGCGTCCGCGCACACGCTGATTGAGCTGCTGGTTGCGCTGGCGGTTGCCGCCATCCTGGCCGGCGCCGCGGCCCCCAGCCTGCAAGCCGTGCTGCAAAAGCAGCAACTGCGCGCCGCCCTGAACGACCTGCTGGGCGCCATCGACCTGACCCGCTCCATGGCCATTGCGCGGGGAGGCGTGGTGCTGATGGCGCCCGCCGACCCGAGCGGCGCGGCCTGGCAGCACGGCTGGACCGTCTTTGCCGACCTCAACGCCAACCGCCGTCCCGACCCGGGCGAGGAGCGCATCGCCGTCCAGCAGCCACTGGCGGACGGCGTCCATCTCGCTTCGCGCTTCACTTCCGGCACGGGCGCGCAATATCTTGCCTATAATGGCGCTGGGCGCAGCTGCCAGGCTGGCAACAGCCAGGCGGCGCGCTGGGGCACGCTGACGCTGGAAGCCGGCGAGCACAAACGCCTCATCAAGATCAACATGCTGGGCCGGGTAAGGGTGTGCGATCCCGTCGCGCAGCCGGATGTCTGCACCAGCGCAGATTAGACAAGCGAAACAGTGGAAATCAACAACGACACCGAAGGCATGGCGCTGGCCCTGGAATGGGCCGCCAAGGGGCTGTACACCACTTCGCCCAACCCGCGCATCGGCTGCGTCATCGTGCGCGGCGGCCGGGTGATCGGCGCCGGCGTAACCCAGCCTGCCGGGCAGGACCATGCGGAAATCCAGGCCATGAAGGACGCGCAGGCGCGCGGCCACGACGTGCGCGGCGCCACCGCTTACGTCACGCTCGAACCGTGCAACCACCACGGCCGTACGCCGCCATGTTCGGACGCGCTGGTGCGTGCGGGCCTGGGCCGCGTGGTCGCTGCAATGGAGGACCCGAATCCGCTGGTAGCGGGACAGGGCCTGGCCAAGCTGGCGGCGGCCGGCATCGAGGTCTCCAGTGGCTTGCTGGCGCAGCAGGCGTATGAGCTGAACATCGGTTTCTTCTCGCGCATGACGCGCGGCCTGCCGTGGGTGCGCATGAAAACCGCCGCCAGCCTGGACGGCATGACGGCGCTGCACAATGGCCAGAGCCAGTGGATCACCGGCCCCGAGGCGCGCGCCGACGGCCACGCCTGGCGCGCACGCGCCTGCGCCATCGTGACCGGCATCGGCACGGTCAAGGCGGACGATCCGCAATTGACCGTGCGCTCGGTGGACACCCCGCGCCAGCCGCGCCGCGTCGTGGTGGACAGCCGCCTGGACATCAGTCCGTCCGCGCGCGTGCTCGAAGGCGGCGGCACCTGGGTGGTGGCTGCCGTCGGCGACCCTGAAAAGGAAGCCGCGCTGCGCGCCGTGGGCGCCGAAATCATCACGCTGCCCAATCCGCACGGCAAGGTGGACCTGGCGGAGCTGATGCGCGAACTGGGGCGCCGCCAGATCAACGAACTGCACGTGGAGGCGGGCGGCAAGTTGAATGGCTCCCTGATACGGGAAGGCTGCGTGGACGAGCTGCTGGTCTACCTGGCGCCCATGCTGCTGGGCGACGCCCAGGGCATGTTCGCCTTGCCCGCGCTGACGGAATTAAGCGGGCGCAAGAGCCTGAAATTCCACCAGGTTCAGCAGATCGGCGCAGATTTGCGTATCCTTGCCAGATTCACTTCACAATGAGATAGCACCATGTTTACTGGAATTGTTGCCGCAGTCGGCAAAATCACTTCGGTCCAGCCCCTCGAAGGCGGCCATGACGCAGGCGTGCGCCTGGAAATCGACGCCGGCGGCCTGCCGCTGGCCGATGTCGCCCTGGGCGACTCGATCGCCCTGAACGGCGCCTGCATGACCGTCATCGAGAAAACCGACACCACCTTCAAGGTCGATGTCTCGCGCGAGAGCCTGAATTGCACCGTGGGACTGGACGGCACCTCCGAAGTCAACCTTGAAAAGGCGCTGACCCTGGCCGAACGGCTCGGCGGCCACCTGGTGTCCGGCCACGTGGACGGCCTGGGCGTGGTACGCAAGTTCGAGCCGGTGGGCGAATCGTGGGAGCTGGTGATCGAAGCGCCGCGCGACCTGGCCAAGTTCCTGGCGTTCAAGGGCTCGGTGGTGGTCAACGGCGTGTCGCTGACCGTCAACCGGGTGAACGACATCGGCAGCGGCGACGGCATGGTGTGCCAGTTCTCGATCAACCTGATCCCGCACACCATTTCCGTCACCACGCTCAAGCACCTGACGGTGGGCGGGAAGGTCAATCTGGAGATCGACCTGATCGCCCGCTACGTCGAACGCATGCTGTCGGCGGGTAAGTAAATCAGAGCAGGGTCGCGTCCAGCGTAATGTTGGCGTTCAGTAGTTTCGATACCGGGCAGCCCGCCTTGGCCTTGGCGGTCAATTCGTCAAAGGTGGCCTTGTCGGCGCCCGGGATTTTCGCCTGCAGCGTCAGGTGCACGGCGGTGATGGAGAAGCCGTCGGCCACCTTGTCGAGCGTCACTTCCGCCTTGGTATCCATTTTTTCGGCGGTCAGCCCGGCTTCTCCCAGGATCAGCGACAGCGCCATCGTGAAGCAGCCCGCGTGCGCGGCGCCGATCAATTCCTCCGGGTTGGTGCCTGGCTTGCCCTCGAAGCGGCTGGCAAAGCCGTAAGGGTAGTCCTTCATGGCGCCGCTTTGCGTGCTGATGGCGCCCTTGCCATCCTTGATGCCGCCCGACCAGACGGCCGATCCGTGAGTCTTCATAGTGCCTCCTCATTGTGGGTTACGGGAGTCACCATCCTATGCCGAACCGGGAATGCGCGCCGCTCACTTAAGGGAGAGCTGTGCCGCTGTTCGACAATTGCTCCAGGTAAATCCACGGGTAGATGCCCCGGTCGTGCCGGTCGCTGAACACCAGCTGCACGCCGTAGGCGCCCACCGCTTCGATGGCCAGCAGGCGGATGGCGCCGTCGGCCTGCAACGGGGTGCCGGCGCGGCGCAATGCGGTGCAGTCGGCGCAGCGGCAGCCGTCGCGCAGCGCGGCGTGCGTCAGCGTGCGGCTGGCGCCGCCGTCCAGCACGAGTTCCAGCGTGCCGAGCTTCGGATGGTTGCTGATGGCCTGGATCGTCATGGGGTGGCCTGCTGCCGGAGCTGTGCGATGGCGATGCGGGCGGCCTTGCGCACTTCGGGATCCGGGTCCTGTTCGATGGCGGCCAGCGCCGGCAGGGCGGCGCTGTCGCCGATTTCTCCCAGCGCCAGCGCCGCTTCCTTGCGCAGGTTGCCGATGGCGTGCGTCAGCGCGGCGGACAAGGCGGGCACTGCGCCGGTATGGCGCAGGCGGCCCAGGCTGCGCGCTGCGCGCAGGCGTACCTGCCAGTAAGCGTCGTCCAGTGCCGCAGTCAGCGGCGCGGCGCCGGCGGGCAGCCGCAGCTTGCCCAGCGTGCCGGCCGCTTCCTCCCGCACCTGCCAGGACGGATCTGCAAGGCCGCCCAGCAGGGCCGCCGGCACGCCGCCGTATGCGCCGATGCCGGCGCAGCCTTGCTCGGGCTGCGGCGCCGCTTGTCCGGCGCCAGGCCGGGGCCGTGCCGGGCCGGCCGCCGCGGCGGAAAGTGGCGCGGCAGCGGCAGCGGGCGGCAATGCCGCGTAGCCCAGCGCGCCGATGGCGGCGCGGCGCACGTCGGGCGAGGCGTCGCCGCTGGCGGCGGCCGTCAGCGCACCGACCGCGCCGGGGTGCTTCAGGTAGCCCAGCACGGAGACGGCTTCGCGCCGCACGGCGGCGTCGCTGTCGTCCAGCGCAGCGAGGGCGGGCTGCAGGCTGGCTGGCACGCGCAGTTCGCGCAGGCCGCGCAGCACGGCGGCGCGGACCGAGGGCAGGGCGTGCGCGGCGTGCGGCAGCAGCGCGGCGGCGGAGGACTGCTCCTTCAGTTCGGACAGCGTCTGCGCGGCGGCGGCGCGCACTTCGTCCGCGTCGTCGGCCAGGGCGATGGCCAGCGCGGCCACGCCTTCCGGGCTTTCCCATGTCTCCAGCGCGCGCGCCGCTTCCACGCGGACTTCGGCGGCCGGGTCGCGCAGCGCGGCAATAAACAGCTGCAGGTGTTCTTCGCCGGCGATATCGGCCAGGTCGAGCAGGGCGATGCGGCGGATGCCGCTGTCGTCGGCCTGCAGGCGCTGCAGCAAGGCCGGGTCGTCGTTCAGTAGTGTGGTCATGCGGTTTTTCTCGACAGGCTGTGATGGGGAGCGGCGGCCAGGCCGCCGAGTGGGCTGAGGCGTTCCAGCGGCAGCGCGTGCACCGATGGATGCAGCAGCGCCAGGCAGTGCCGCTTGAGGCGCGTGAACTCGGGCGAGGTCACCAGTTCCGGGCCGCGCGGGCGCTCGAAGTCCAGCCGCAGTTCCTCGATGATGCGGCCGGGGCGCGGGCTCATGACCAGGATGCGGTCGGCCAGGAATAGCGCTTCGTCGATGTCGTGCGTGATGAAGACGATGGTGGTCTTGATGCGCGCCCAGACGTCGAGCAGCAGCTCCTGCATCATCAGCCGCGTTTGCGCATCGAGCGCGCCGAAGGGCTCGTCCATCAGCATCACGCGCGGGTGATTGATCAGCACGCGCGCGATTTCCACCCGCTGGCGCATGCCGCCGGAAAGCTGGGACGGGTAATGGTGCTCGAATCCGGACAGGCCTACCAGTTCGATCAGTTCCAGCGCGCGCGCATGGCGCTCGGCGCGCGGCACGCCTTTCATCTTCAGGCCGAAGGCTACGTTCTGCAGCACTTTCTTCCAGGGGAACAGCGTGTGCTGCTGGAACACCAGGCCGCGCTCTGGGTGCGGCCCCTGCACGTCCTGGCCGTCGACGGTGATGCTGCCGTGGCTGGGCTGCAAATGGCCCGCGAGGGCGCCCAGCAAGGTGGATTTGCCGCAGCCGGAAGGTCCCAGCAGGCAGACGAATTCGCCGGGCGCGACGTCCAGCGTGATGTCCTGCACGGTTTCGAATGCTTGCGCGCCGTGCCCGAACTGGATATGCAGTTGCTCCATGCGGATGCGGCCATATTCCTGCGCAGTTGTAGGCGGTATGGTCATGATTTCTCCTTTTCCTGGCGCTGCCAAGGCATGCAGGCATGGCCGGCGCGCTTGATCAGCGCGCTGCTGCCCATGCCGAACAGGCCGATGACCAGCATGCCGACCACGATGTCGGCGTAGTTCTGGATGGTGTACGAGGCCCAGGTGTAGTAGCCGATGCCGAACTGGCCCGAGATCATTTCGGCGGTGACGAGGCAGAACCAGGCGGTGCCCATGCCGATCGCCAGGCCGGTGACGATGCTGGGCGCGGCGCCGGGCAGTATCACTTCGGCGAACACGGACAGCTTGCCGCTGCCCAGGCTGCGGGCCGAGGCCACCAGCCGCGCGTCCACGTGCTCCACGCCGTGGACGGTGTTGAGCAGGATGGGAAACAGCGCACCGGTGAAGGTGATGAAGATCATCGACATTTCCGACGAGGGGAACATCAGGATGGCAAGCGGTATCCAGGCGACGGCGGGGATGGGGCGCAGCATCTCGAGCGGTGGCAGCAGCACGTCCTCAGCCCAGCGCGAGCGGCCGATCAGCAGGCCCAGCGCGATGCCGGCCAGCGCCGCCGCCGCGAAGCCTGCGAACACACGCGCCAGGCTGGCGCCAAGATGCTTTAGCAGCAGCGGCGACTGCAGCAAGTCCCAGCCCGCGCGCAGTACTTCTGCCGGCGGCGGCACGTTCTGGAACGTTACCAGCCCGAGGTTGAGGTGGTTGGTCGAAGCCCATTGCCATGCCAGCACGCAGGCCAGCAGCGATGCGAGCCGCAACGCCAGCCGCAGCGGCGCGAGCGACGCCCATGCCAGCAGGCCGCCAGCAACCGACGCCCGCCGGGCGGGCGCGCGGCCAGCGCCCAGCGATGATGCGGATGCGGTTGCCGATGCCGGCGTGTTCGCCTGCCCGGCGGCTTGCGGCGCGGCGCCTGCCGGCGGTAGGTGCGTGGACCGCGCGGAAGGCACGGCCTGGCCGCCGGCCGGCGGGGCGGCGGCCAGGGCTCCAGGGGGGGAGGTTGCTGCGATTGTCATGGCCGCCCTCCGTCAGATCGCGCTTTTGGCGGCGTTGTAATCGAGCACCTTGCCGCCGTTCTGCCTGGCCCATGCCTCGGCGGCTTCTTTCAGCAGGAAGCTGCTGATTTCCTTTCTGGCGCTGACGTACCAAGCGTCCTCGGCCAGCAGTTTCAGGCCGCTGTTGCGGTCATGGGCGTACATCACGCGCACCTTCTTGCCCGCCTTCTCCAGCTTGGCCAGCTCGCCGAACGCCGCCTCCGTGCTGGCGTAGCTGCGCACCAGCGGTTCGCCTTCGACCCACAGCTGCGCCACGCGCTTGTAGTCCGTGATGGCCTTGCCGCTGGCGGCGTCCTTGGCGGTGAGCGGCTGGCGCGCGTAGTTTTTCAGGCGCACTTCGTAGTCGATGCCGGCCTGCTTGAACGCGGTGCGCAGGTACTGGTCGTTGATGAAGCTGTTCACGTTCAGGTCCGCGTCGGTGCGTTTCATCAGGCGCAGCGTGTCGATGGAAGTCTGGACCGCCTGGCGGTACTCCGGCTTCCATGTGAAGTCGCGCGTCTGCAGGCCGAGCGGGCCGTGGAACAGGTAGTTCACTTCCGCCTCGATGCCGGTCACCTTGGCAATCAGTTCGCTGTACTTTTCCGGCTCGGCCGCGATCAGGCGTTCGGCCTCGATGGCCGCGCGCAGATAAGCGACCACGATCTCCGGATACTTTTTCGCAAAGTCGGTATCCACCAGGCTACCGTGCAGCGTGGGCGCGCCGGCCTGCGAGCCGTCGAAGATTTTGCGCGCGTAGCCGCGATGCGGGAACAGCTCGGCGAACGGCACGAAGTCCGCGTGCGCTTCGATCTTGTTGGCCTGCAGCGCCGAGCCCGCCACTTCCGGCGCCTGCGTGACGATAGTCACATCGCGCTCCGGGTCCCAACCCTGCGCCTTCACGGCGCGCAGCAGCATGCCGTGCGCGGTGGAGGCAAACGGCACCGAGATGGTCTTGCCCTTCAGCTCAGCCAGCGACTGCACGGCGGACGCCTTGGGCACCACGATGCCGTTGCCGCTGCCTTGCGTGCTGCCGGACAGCACCGTGATGAACTGGCTTTGCTTGCCCGCCTTCTGGAAGGCCGCGCCGTTGAAGGAGCCCGGGAAGTCAGCCATCGAGCCGAGATCCAGTTTGCCCGCCACCATTTCATTGGTCAGCGGCGCGCCGGAAGTGAAGCTCTTCCACTGGATGTCGTACTGCGCGTCCTTGTACTTGCCCTCGCGCGGCAGGAACTTTTCCAGCAGCTTCAGTTCGCGGATCAGCAGGCCGCCGGTGGCGCAGTTGATGGTGGTGTCTTGCGTGCCGATGGCGACGCGGATGGTTTCAGCGTGGGCCGCGCCGCTTAGCAGTGCGGCGATCAGCAGGGAGGTCAGTTTTTGATGCATGGCGTTCTCCTAACGTAGCAGGTAAGGGATATCGACGGTGACTGCGCCGGTCGGGCAGTCTTTTTCACATGGCATGCAGTACCAGCACTCGTCGAACTTCATATAGGCCTTGCCTTTCACAATGTCGATGGCGAGCACGTCGAGCGGGCAGACGTCGACGCACACGGTGCAGCCCTTGTGGGCGATGCACAGGTCGTCGTCCACACGCACCGGGACGCTGGATGGGGTAAAGGCGATAGTCATATGGCTCCTCAGGCGGCAATCGGTTCGGCGGCAGGCGTGATGTCAGGCGTGGCGGTCCGCACGCGCAGGCGCTGGTAGGCGGACTTCTCCTGCTCGTCCAGCGGCACGATGTAGGGCGCGATGGGCCGCTTGAAGCACGTCATCTCGCCGTCCACTTTCTTCACCTGCACGTGCACATGCCAGTCGGCGTCGTTGCGCTCCGGGTAGTCCACGCGGTTGTGGTACAAGCCCCAGCGGCTCTCGGTGCGGTACAGCGAGGCGCGCGCGGCCAGTTCGGCGCAGTCGCGGATGAAATGCACTTCCATGGCGCGCATCAGTTCATGCGGATTGGCTGCTGTAAGCCGGTCCAGGTCCGCGCGAATGGCTTCGAAGCGCTGCAGGCCGAGCTCCATCTTGCGCGTCACCTTGGGCGGCTGCAGGTAATCGTTCACCATGCGGCGCAGCTTGTACTCCACCTGCGACGGCGGCAGGCCTTCCTTGCGGTTCAGCGGAGCCCATACGCGCTCGCGCTCGGCAGCGATCTGCGCTTCATCCGCCCCGGGCAGTTCATGCCCGGCGCAGTAGCGCGCAGCGCTTTCGCCCGCCAGCTTGCCGTACACGAAGGCGCCCAGCATGTAGTTGTGCGGCACGCAGGCCAGGTCGCCGGCAGCGTACAGCCCCGCCACCGTGGTCTCGGCGTGTTCGTTGACCCACACGCCGGAGGCGGAATGGCCGCTGCACAAACCGATCTCGGAGATATGCATCTCCACCATCTGCTGGCGGTAGTCGGTGCCGCGCCCTTCGTGGAAACGTCCCCGGCTGGGACGCTCGTTGGTGTGCAGGATCTCCTCGATGGTGCTGATGGTTTCCTCTGCCAGGTGGTCCAGTTTCAGGAACACCGGGCCGTTCCCGCCTTGCAGTTCGTTGTAGAACTCCTGCATCATCTGGCCGCTCCAGTAATCGCACTCGATGAAGCGTTCGCCCTTGGCGTTGGTGGTGTAGCCGCCGAACGGGCCGGTGACATAGGCGCAGGCGGGGCCGTTGTAGTCCTTGATCAGCGGATTGATCTGGAAGCACTCGATGCCGCTCAGTTCAGCGCCGGCGTGGTAGGCCATGCTGTAGCCGTCGCCGGCATTGGTCGGGTTCTCGTAGGTGCCGAACAGGTAGCCGGAGGCGGGCAGGCCGAGGCGGCCGGCCGCGCCGGTGGACAGGACCACCGTCTTGGCGCGGATCACGTGGAAGTCGCCGCTGCGGCAGTCGAAGGCCATGGCGCCGGCGATGCTGCCGTCGGCCGCCGTCAGCAGGCGCGTGGCCACCAGGCGGTTGGTGATCTCCACGCGGGTGCGCTTCAGGCGCCGGTACAGCACCTTCTTGATGTCGTGCCCTTCCGGCATCGGCAGCACATAAGTGCCCATGTGGTGCACCTTGCGCATGGCGTAGTCGCCGTTCTCGTCCTTCTCGAACTTCACGCCCCAGCTGTCCAGTTCCTCGATCATCGGATAGCTGCCCTGCGCGTAGGCCATCACCGTGGCCTGGTTGACGATGCCGTCGTTGGCGGTAGTGATTTCCTTTACGTACTGCTCGGGCGTGGCGAAGCCGGGAACGACGGCGTTGTTCAAGCCGTCCATGCCCATCGAGATGGCGCCGCTGCGCTTGACGTTGGCTTTCTCCAGCAGCAGCACGCGCAAAGCGGGGTTGGCTTCCTTGGCCTTGACGGCGGCCATCGGCCCGGCGGTGCCGCCGCCGATCACCAGCACGTCGACTGTTTGAATATGGGTTTCCATGTGTGCTCCCTGAATGTGTTTTAGTTGCGGCGGGCAATTTGCATGCGGTACTGGAATGCGTCGCCGCGGAAGTACAGGTACTCGAAGTCCAGCGGGGCTTGCGTGCCGTCGGCGCAGACGGTGTGCGTCAGGCGCTCCATGCGCAGCACGGCGCTGCCTTCGGTCACGCGCAGCGCGTGCGCCAGGGCGGCGTCGGCCAGCGTGGCCTCGATCTGCAAGTCGGCGCGGCCGAGGGCGACGCCGTAGTCGTTTTCCAGGATCAGGAAAATATCGCGCCCGGCCAGGTCTTCCTTGCGCAGGCGCTCGCCGATGGCTTCCGGCAGATACGTCACCTCCAGCGAGAGCGGTTCGCGGTTCAGGTGCCGGATGCGCTTGATTTCGCACACCGGCTGGTCCTTGGCCAGGCCAAGTTTTTGCGCGGCCTTGGCGGGCGCCGGCAGCGTCCTGTGGCTGATGACCTGGTTGTAGATTTCATAGCCCATGCGGGACATGGCTTCGGCGAAGCCTTCCAGCTGCGTGAGTTCCTGGAAGGCCTTGGGCTTGGAGACGAAGGTACCTTTGCCAGGCACCTTGAAGATCATGCCTTCCTTCTGCAGGTCGCCCAGCGCCTGCCGCACGGTGATGCGGCTGACGCCGAATATGCTGCCCAGTTCGCTCTCGGCGGGCAGCTGCGCGTGGGCAGGGTAGCTGCCATCTAGAATGCGCTCGCGCAGACGTTCGCGGATCTGGGTGTGGAGCGGAACGGGCGATAGTTCAATTGGGTGAAAGCTGTTGCTCGGCATGGCGGCTGACCTGTTATGACAGGTTATGAGTACCTGGAACAAGCGAGTCTAGCCACGCGCTCGGCGTTGTGGAACGAATAAGATTGCGCTAGTTTATGCGGGGGAGGGGAGTAAGCTTATGCGGCGGACGAACTTGGGGCGGCGGGCGCCGCCCCGGAGGATGATGCGGTGCCGTGAATCTTATTTGCCGTAGCGGGCAGGCGGCACGCCGCCCACTTCCAGCTGCACGCTGAACAGCGAGCCGGCCAGCGGTTCGGCGGCGCGCTGCGCGTCGCTCATGCCTTCCCAGGCGGTAGTAATGTACAGCGTCTTCAGGTCGGGGCCGCCGAACACGCACGACGCGGGCTGCGACACCGGCATCGCGATGGTGGCCAGCAGTTCGCCGTCCGCGCTGTAGCGGCACACGCGCCCGCCGCCCCACTGCGCGATCCACACGCAGCCTTCGGTGTCGACCGTCATGCCGTCCGGCGAGCCTTCGCCGTCGCCGAACTGGCGCCACAACCGGGCCGGGCCCAGGCCGCCGTCGGCGGCCACGTCGTAAGCGTAAGTGCGGTTCAGCAGGCTGTCGCTGTGGTACATCACGCTGCCGTCCAGGCTGAAGGCCGGGCCGTTGCAGATGTGGACGCCGTCCTGCGCCACCGTCAGTTCGCCATCGGGCGCCAGGCGGAACAGCTGGCCGTCCGGGCTGTGCACATCGGCCGCGTTCATGCTGCCGAACCACAGGCGGCCTTGCGGATCGGCCTTGGCGTCGTTCAGGCGCACGCCGGCCTTGCCTTCGGTGGGACGCGCCACGTATTCAAAGCGCAGCGCCGGGTCCAGCCACAGGCGCACCATGCCGTCGCGCAGGCCGGCCATGAAGCCGTCGCCGTCCCGGCGCGGCACGATCCAGCAGATGAAGGTCGGCAGGGTCCAGGCGTGCCGGCCGCCGTCCGCGTCCAGCGCGTGCAGCGTGCTGCCCTTCAGGTTGACGAAATACAGGCGCTGCTGTTCGGGCAGCCATAGCGGGCCTTCGCCCAGTTCGGCGCCCAGTTGCCAGGTCAGGCGGGGCGCGAGGGTGGTCGTTTGTGCAGTCACGGTCGCAATTCGGTGAGTGGTGGACGCATTACCTTACCCGAAAAGCGGAGTGCTGTGTAGCGCTACCATTGGTATCAATTCAGGGCTGACAGAGTGAATCGAGGCGGAGTTCCAGATTAGTTTCTCCAAATCCTTTAAAATAGAGGGTTAAAGAAACCTGAACCGAAGGATTTGAAATGTCTATCTCCAGCACCGAAGAAATCGTCGCCGAGTTGCGCGCTGGCCGCATGGTGATCCTGGTCGACGAGGAAGACCGGGAGAACGAGGGCGACCTGGTGCTCGCGGCGGACTTCGTCACGCCGGAAGCGATCAATTTCATGATCAAGCATGCGCGCGGCCTGGTGTGCCTGACCCTGACCGAAGAACGCTGCAAGCAGCTCGACCTGTCGATGATGACGTCCCGCAACGGCACCTCCTTCGGCACCAACTTCACGGTGTCGATCGAAGCGGCGGAAGGCGTGACCACCGGTATCTCGGCGGCCGACCGCGCCAAGACCATCCAGGTGGCCGTGGCCAAGAACGCGGTGCCGATGGATATCGTGCAGCCCGGCCACATCTTCCCGCTGAAGGCGCAAAAGGGCGGCGTGCTGATGCGCGCCGGCCATACCGAGGCCGGCTGCGACCTGACTGCCATGGCGGGCCTGACTCCGGCGTCCGTGATCTGCGAGATCGTCAAGGACGACGGCACCATGGCGCGCCTGCCGGACCTGCTGGAATTTGCCCAGGAGCACGGCCTGAAGATCGGCACGATTGCCGACCTGATCCACTACCGCAGCCAGAACGAGTGCATCGTGCAGCGCGTGGCCGAGCGTCCGCTGAAGACCGCCTACGGCGACTTCCGCATGATTGCCTTCCGCGACACGCCGACCGGCTCGGCCCACCTGGCGCTGGTGCACGGCGACATGGCCGCCGGCAAGGAATCGCTGGTGCGCGTGCACCAGCCGGTGTCCATCCTGGACTTGCTGGAATCGGAGGCGACCACCCACTCGTGGAACATCTCGGCCTCGATGCAGGCGGTCAAGGCGTCCGAGCAGGGCGTCATCGTGCTGCTGAACTGCGAAGAGACGGCCGAACAGCTGTTCAGCCAGTTCTCCGCGCTGGACAAGGACGTCAAGCCGCAGGGCCGCGCCGCCAGCATGGGCCTGCGTGACTATGGCATCGGCGCGCAAATCCTGCGCGCGGTTGGCGTGCGCCAGATGAAGCTGCTGGCCAGCCCGCGTAAAATGCCTTCCATGGCAGGTTTCGACCTCGAAGTCACGGGTTACGTTGCCAAGCCGGCCGCGTAATTCCGTTCAACCAACACTCATATATACAGAAAAGAGGCGCACCATGACCGTAGGAAGCTACGAAACCAATCTGACCGGCGAAGGCTTGCGTGTCGGTATCGTTCAAGCGCGTTTCAACGAAGACGTATGCCACGGCCTGCTGTCGGCCTGCCTGGCCGAACTGAAGCACCTCGGCGTGGCCGACGAAGACGTGCTGCACGTGACCGTGCCGGGCGCGCTGGAGATTCCCTTCGTGCTGCAGAAGCTGGCCGAATCGCAGCAGTTCGACGCGCTGATCGCGCTGGGCGCCATCATCCGCGGCGAGACCTACCACTTCGAGCTGGTGTCGAATGAATCCGGCGCCGGCATTACCCGCATCGGCCTGGACTTCGGCATCCCGATCGCCAACGCCGTGCTGACCACCGAGAACGACGAGCAGGCCGAAGTACGCATGGCCGTCAAAGGCGCGGACGCCGCCCGCGTGGCCGTGGAAATGGCCAACCTGTCGATCGCGCTGGAAGAACTCCAGCAAGACGGCGGCGACGAAGAAGAATAATCAGTATTTAAAAAGAACAGGCAGGAAATCATGACCGACAACTCTACGCACGCCAACCCGAGCAAGAACCGCACGCCGCGCCACCGCGCGCGCGAGTTCGCGCTGCAGGGCCTGTACCAGTGGCTGCTGAACAATGAAGACGCGAAAACCGTCGTCAACCACATCCGTGCCGCGCACGGCTTCGACAAGGCCGACGCCGAGCACTTCACCAACCTGCTGTACGGCGCCATCAAGGAATCCGAAGCGCTGCGCGCCACCTTCGCACCACTGGTGGACCGCGGCGTGGCCGAGCTGTCGCCGGTGGAGCACGCCGTGCTGCTGATCGGCGCATACGAGCTGAAGAACAACCTGGAAATCCCGTACCGCGTCGTCATCAACGAAGCGGTCGAGCTGACCAAGTCCTTCGGCGGCATCGACGGCCACAAGTATGTCAACGGCGTGCTGGACAAGCTGGCCGGCAAGATCCGTCCGGAAGAAGTCGAGAACGACAAGAAGCGTTGATGTTGTGGACGTAAAAAAAAGCCGCTTCAAGCGGCTTTTTTTACGGCCCCAGGAAAGGGGGGGGGCTTACAAACCGGCCAACTGGGCGTCCGGCAGCTTGGCTGCGGCCGTAACCTGTGCGGTATTGGCGGCCACGGCCGCTTCAACCTGCTTGCCGGGGGCTGGGGCGGCTGCCATTACCGGCGTGTAGGTCGGCACCTTCTTGCCTGCGGAAACCTGCTTCAGGCGCTTGTATTCGGCCAGCACGCGCGAGCCGTAGCCGTCGTCGGTCTCGAAGGCGGCGGCGCCCACGTAGGTCTTCAGGCCGGCTTCCACGGAACCGCCGCGGGTCACGTAGTCTTTCAGGATCAGCGAACCGACGCGGATATTGGCCACCGGGTTCAGCGCCGCCTGCACGCCGCCCATGTCCTGGAACTTCTCATGGTGGATCTTGGACATCACCTGCATCAGGCCCTGCGCGCCCATCGGGCTTTCCGCGAACGGGTTCAGGCCCGATTCAATCGCCATCACGGCCAGGATCAGCAGCGGGTCCAGCTTGATCTCGCGCGCCGTCAGGTAAGCGGTCGACACCAGCATATTGGTGGCGTCGCCCGCCACGCGGTAGCGTTTCGAGAGCCAGGAGGTGACCCATTCCTGCTGCTTGCGGGTGCCCATGATGGCTTTTTCCTCGGCCGTCAGGGAAGCGTCGGAGGCGGTTGCCGAGGCGATGCCGCCGGCAGGGGCTTCCATCAGCTCGTGCAGCGGCGGCGCCGTGACGGTGGCGACGGCAGCAGGTTCGGGCAGCAAGCTTTTGCTCAGGGCCTGTGCCAGGTCGGGACGGGCAAACAGGACGGCGATCATGACCAGGGCGCTTACGCCGAAAACGGTCAAAGTGTGTTGCGCGGTGGTCAGTACGCTGCGCGCGGTGACGCGCGAACCGGCCAGGCCAGTTGCGGCACGCGCCAGCTGGCGGGTAGCGGTTGCTACCGAGGTGAAACGATTAGTCATTCAGAACTCCCCTGAAATGTCCGTAACGAGCGCATCCCTGCCGCGTGCAAAGTGTGCATACGCGGTCGTATCGATGTGCCAATGCCGTGCATCAGAAATATCATTCGTTCGACGCCGCCGTGAGCGCGCGCCTAACGCCATCATTGCTTGCCTGAGCTGTTACTGCCTGGAGCGTATGCTGGAGGCCTATCTGTAAACAGTCGCAATACAACTTTTTTCGGGGGTAAGGCAGACGCCTTTTGAAAACACTCCTTAAAATGTCATGTGGAGCCCCGACTCCGTGAATGAATGAGCGACAGTCTTAGCGGTGATAAAGTTGGCTAAGTGACCATGTCCTCTTCAAGTAGGCAAATTGTAGAAGCCGTTTTATATCACGTCAATACTAACACGGGAGTTCTTTATAACTTTTGAATCTAGCTTTTTGCCTTGCAAACCAGCAAAAACCAATAAAATCAACCACTTGACCGAAAAACCTCGTCCAGCCCGTCCGAAGCGAAAAAAAAGTAAAAAAGTATGAAATATTCCGATTTGCGTGATTTTATTGCCCAGCTGCAAAAAATGGGCGAGCTTAAGCCTGTTTTGGCACCAGTTTCCCCCCATTTGGAGATGACCGAGGTGTGCGACCGCGTGTTGCGGGCCGGCGGACCGGCATTATTGTTCCAGCATCCCACCGGGCACAGCATGCCGGTGCTGGGCAATCTGTTCGGCACCCAGCGCCGCGTGGCGCTCGGCATGGGCGCCCAGGACACCAGCGAACTGCGCAAGATCGGCCACGTGCTGGCGCGCCTGAAAGAGCCGGAGCCGCCCAAGGGCTTCAAGGACCTGATGGACATGGGCTCGCTGGTGAAAGCGGTGTGGGACATGTCGCCGAAAGAGATGAAGGGCGCGCCGTGCCAGGAAATCGTCTGGGAAGGCAACGACGTCGACCTGTCGCGCCTGCCGATCCAGCACTGCTGGCCGGGCGACGTGGCGCCGCTGATCACCTGGGGCCTGGTGATCACCAAGGGGCCGAACAAGAAGCGCCAGAACCTGGGCATCTACCGCCAGCAGGTGCTGGGGCCGAACAAGGTCATCATGCGCTGGCTGGCGCACCGGGGCGGCGCGCTGGATTTCCGCGAGCACGCCATCCAGAGCAAGGGC
Source organism: Massilia sp. Root351 (assembly GCF_001425045.1). Classification (GTDB taxonomy): domain Bacteria; phylum Pseudomonadota; class Gammaproteobacteria; order Burkholderiales; family Burkholderiaceae_D; genus Rugamonas. The sequence continues at coordinate 34,364 of NZ_LMDJ01000033.1, forward strand.
CAGCCGTATCCGATCGCCGTGGCGCTGGGGGCCGACCCGGCCACCATCCTGGGCGCGGTGACGCCGGTGCCGGATACCTTGTCCGAATACCAGTTCGCCGGCCTGCTGCGCGGCAGCCGCACCGAGCTGGTCAAGGCCATCGGCAGCGAGCTGCGCGTGCCGGCCTCGGCCGAGATCGTGCTGGAAGGGCACATTTACCCGGACGCGAACCACCCGAGCGGCTACGAGCACGCGCTGGAAGGCCCGTACGGCGACCACACCGGCTACTATAATGAGCAGGATTCCTTCCCGGTGTTCACCATCGACCGCATCACCATGCGGCGCGACCCGATATACCACTCGACTTATACGGGCAAGCCGCCGGACGAGCCGGCCATGCTGGGCCTGGCGCTGAACGAAGTGTTCGTGCCGCTGCTGCAAAAGCAGTTCAGCGAGATCACCGACTTCCACCTGCCGGCAGAGGGCTGCAGCTACCGCATGGCGGTGGTGCAGATCCGCAAGCAATACGCCGGCCACGCCAAGCGCGTGATGATGGGCGTATGGAGCTTCCTGCGCCAGTTCATGTATACCAAGTTCATCGTGGTGGTCGACGAGGACGTCAACATCCGCGACTGGAACGAAGTCATCTGGGCCATCACCACCCGCGTCGACCCGACCCGCGACACCACGCTGGTGGACCACACGCCGATCGACTACCTGGACTTCGCCTCCCCGGTGAGCGGCCTGGGCAGCAAGATGGGCATCGACGCCACCAACAAATGGCCGGGCGAAACCACGCGCGAATGGGGCACCACCATCGTCATGGCCCCCGAAGTAAAAACCCGCGTCGACCAGATCTGGCAAGAACTCGGCCTATAGTCCTCCCCCTAACGATTCAGACGATTCCCACAAGCAGCCTGAGCCGCATTTCCCCCACTTCGGGGTCTGACCCCGAAGTGGGGGAAATGCGGCTCAGCTCGGTTGGGGCGGGGTTCGGATGGGGATTAGGCAGATTTGCCGGGAGCGGGTATAATTGCAGCCGGCGGGCCCCTGCGCATTGCGGCATGGCCAACCTGGTCAGGTCGGGAACGAAGCAGCCACAGCTATTCACCGCAAGTGCCGCAGATCAGGCTCGCCTCTTTAGATCTGAGAAGTAAAAAGCTGCCGATGCAGCTTTTTTTTCGTCTGCCGCCTTTATTCGCCGTCCACTTCCGCCTCGTACGGCTGTTCGCTCACCGTCACCAGCGGGTTTTCCGCCAGCAGGCCCTTGTCCAGCTTGAGCTTGATCTGGTGCTTGGCGTCCGTCACGTAGCGCTTTTCGCCGTCCTTGGCTTGCACTGCCAGCTGCGCCGGCTTGCGGAACTTGAAGATCACCAGTTTCATCGTCGGCGCGAACAGGCTCAGCGCCCCGGCCACCTTGTCGATTGCGGCGTTGGACTGCGGCACGCTGCCCATCACGCTGGCATAGCGCCATTGCAGCCCCTCCGGCACCACCGCCGCGATGTCGAAGCCGATGCCGGCCTTCTCGCCCTTGGCCTGGTTGGTCCAGATTTTCGCGTCTTCCGCCAGCCATTTCTCGTTCGGCACCAGCACGGTGCGCCCTTGCTCGTCCAACACCAGCGGTGTCTTGCCGTCTGCGTGCACCACCACCAGCTTCAGGCTGCCGGGCGCGATGGCCTTGTTCTGCGGCACGAAGCGGGTGTAGACCTTGAGCTTGTCGCGCTCGGCCGCCGGCAGGCTGTAGAATTTGTCCATCTTGGCCGCTTCCACGATTTTTCTATACGGCGCCCATTCGCGCTCGTCGGCGTGGGCCAGCAGGGGCAGGGTGCACAGCAAGGCGAAAGCAAGTTTTTTCATTTTGTCAGTTGTTAAAAAGAAAGCAAGAGTGTAAGCGAAGTCATGCCAGACGTCTAATGTTGACCGCAGCACTGGCTATCTACGGTAAAATCCCTGCCATGTCCTATCAAGTCCTCGCCCGCAAATACCGTCCCCGGAACTTTGAAACGCTCGTCGGCCAAGAGCACGTCGTGCGCGCGCTCACGCACGCGCTGCACAGCGGCCGCCTGCACCACGCTTATCTATTTACCGGCACGCGGGGCGTCGGCAAGACCACGCTGTCGCGCATCCTGGCCAAATCGCTCAATTGCGTTGGTCCGGACGGCAACGGCGGCATCACCGCCACGCCGTGCGGCGTGTGCGAAGCCTGTACCGCGATCGATGGCGGCCGCTTCGTGGACTATATAGAGATGGACGCGGCGTCCAACCGCGGCGTCGACGAAATGGCGCAGTTGCTGGAGCAGGCGGTGTACGCGCCGTCGAATGCGCGCTTCAAGGTCTATATGATCGACGAGGTGCACATGCTGACCAACCACGCCTTCAACTCGATGCTGAAGACGCTGGAGGAACCGCCGGAGCACGTGAAATTCATCCTGGCGACCACCGATCCGCAGAAGATACCCGTGACCGTGCTGTCGCGCTGCCTGCAGTTCAACCTGAAGCAGATGCCGCCGGGCCACATCATCAGCCACCTGGACAATATTTTGGGCCAGGAAGGCATTGCCTTCGAACAGCCGGCACTGCGTTTGCTGGCGCAGGGCGCGCACGGTTCCATGCGCGATGCGCTGTCGCTGACCGACCAGGCCATCGCTTACGCCGCCGGCGAAGTGACGCTGGACGCGGTGCAGGGCATGCTGGGCGCGCTGGACCAGTCTTACCTGATCCGCCTGCTGGACGCGCTCGCTGCGCAGGACGGGGCGGACCTGCTGGCCGTGGCCGATGAGATGGCCACGCGCAGCCTTTCGTACAACGGCGCTTTGCAGGATCTGGGCACCTTGTTGCACCGTATCGCGCTGGCGCAGACCGTGCCGTCGGCGGTGCCGTCGGACTTGCCCGAGTACGCGGACATCGTGCGCCTGGCGGCCGCGTTCGACGCGGAAGAAGTGCAACTGTATTACCAGATCGCCGTGCACGGCCGCAATGAACTGGGCCTGGCGCCGGATGAGTATGCGGGGTTCTCGATGACCCTGCTGCGCATGCTGGCCTTTCGCCCCGGCGTCGGTGGCGCCGAAGGGGTACCGTCAGCTTCGCCCGCGGTAGCGCGCGGTCCGGGCGCAGCCCGCGCCGCAGCCGCTGCGGCGGGGTTGCCTGTGGGCGGCGCGCCGGCGCGCGCCGCTTCGGTGTCGGCGGCCAGCCATTTGTCCGTACCGCCGCCATCGGTGGTGGCCGGGGCCGCCGCCATGGCGCGTGCCGACGCTGCCGCTCCGGCGCAGCGTCCTGCGGCACCGGCAGCAGTTCCTGCGCCAGGAATGCCGGCGCAACCGCATGCTGCGGCGCCAGCGCAGGCGACACCGGCCGTTGGCCAAGCGCCGGCAGCAGCATCGACATCGGCACCAGCACCGGCACCAGCACCGGCGCCAGCCGTTGCTCACGCACCAGCACCGGCGCCAGCCGTTGCACACGCACCCGCACCGGCGCCAGCAGCGGCTTTCGCGCCGCCGCCCGCTACCCAGTCACCGGCGTCCAGCACGCCACTCAGCCCGGCACGTGCCGCTATCCAGGCTGCGCTGGAGGCGGCGCGCGCCGCGTCCGGCCAGAAGCCGGTAAGCAGCCGTCCCAGCCTGACGCCGCCTGCGGCCGGGCCCGCTGTGCCGGAACCGGCGCCAGCCAGGACTGCTCCCGCACAAAGCGCCGCCCCGGCAACGCCGGCGCGCCCGCCAGCGCCTTGGGAGGATGCGCCTGCCGCACCAGCGCCAGCGGCGCAAACTGCCGCACCTCAGAATGCGGCCCCGCAGAAGACGGCGCCATGGGACGACGCCCCCGCCATGCCCGCCAGCCGCGCGCCAGCGTCCCCGCCGTGGGATGACGGCCGCCCGGCTATGGGAGGCGCAGCGGCGGATACGCCCGCGCAGCAGGCAGCACCGCAGCCGCCCATGCCGCAAAATACGCCGCAGCCGCAGCCGCAGCCGCAGCCGCGCCAGCCGCCGCCCCAGGCTGCGGCTGAAGACGACTTGCCGCCCTGGGTTACCGAGTTTTCCGACGACAGTGCCATGCCCGCAGCCGGCCAAGCCGACACGGCGCCGCAGGCGTACGGCCAGCAGCATCATGGCCAGCAAGGCCACGGCCAGCAGGCGCACGGCCAGCCCGACAACGGCCAGCAAGCCCAGCAGCAGCCGACTTTCGCGCCGCGTCCGGCCCCGGCCCCGGCCAAGGCGCCGCATGCCTACGTCATTACGCCGATTCCCGAGCTGGATTGGGACGGCAACTGGCCCGCGCTGTCGGCCCGCCTGCCGCTGCGCGGCGTGGCCCAGCAGCTCGCCACGCAGGCCGAACTGATCGCCTGCGTGCCGGACGGCACCCACAGCGCGGTATTTCATGTGCGCGTGCCGATTGAAACTTGGCGTACTCCGCCCAATGTAGAGAAACTGGCAACCGCGCTGACGGAACGCTTCGGCCGCCCGATACGCGTGGAAACGGAACTCGGTCCGACCTGGTACACCGCCAGCGCCGAGGCGCAGGCCCACCGCGAAGCGGTGCAGCGCGCCGCCGAGGAAACCGTGGCCAACGACCCGTTTATCCAGAGCATGATCCGCGAGTTCGGCGCCTTCGTGGTGCCGGGGTCCATCGTGCCGCCGCCGGCCCCGCCGGCGCATTAATTTATACTGACTGAATCTGACACGGAGAACATCACCATGATGAAAAACCAACTGGCTGGCCTCATGAAGCAGGCACAAGCAATGCAGGACAACATGAAAAAAGCCCAGGATGCACTGGGTTCGATCGAAGTCGAAGGCCAGTCCGGCGCCGGCCTGGTGAAGGTTGTGATGACCTGCAAGAACGACGTCAAGCGCGTCTCGATCGACCCGTCGCTGCTGGCCGACGACAAGGACATGCTGGAAGACCTGGTGGCCGCCGCCTTCAACGACGCCGTGCGCAAGGCCGAAGCGACGTCCGCCGAGAAAATGGCGGGCCTGACCTCCGGCATGAACCTGCCGGCCGGCTTCAAGATGCCTTTTTAAGCCGGGTCCGCAAAGCCATGTTCATTATCTCGCTCACGTATTTGAAACCGGCCGAGGAGATCGACGCGCTCCTGGCCGCGCACCGCGAGTACCTGCGCGAGCAGTATGACAACGGCATGTTCCTGATGTCGGGCCGCATGGTGCCGCGCACCGGCGGCATCATCATCGCCACGGCGGACAGCCGCGCCGACATTGAAGCGGTGATCGAGCTCGATCCCTTCAACGAAGCGGGCGCCGCCAGTTACACCATCACCGAATTCGTGCCAACCATGACGGCCGATATCCTGAGCGCCTTCAAACAGGGCTGACAAGCAAAGTTCGCCATGTCCAAGTCGCTGGAATTTTTGACGGAGGCCTTGCGCCGCCTGCCGGGCGTAGGTCCGAAATCGGCGCAGCGCATGGCCTTCCACTTGCTGCAGCACGACCGCGACGGTGCGGCCATGCTGTCGCGCGCGCTGTATCAGGCGGTGGAGGCGGTGCACCACTGCGCGCTGTGCAACACCTTTACCGAGGATGACATCTGCGGCACCTGCCGCGACGAGGACCGCGACAGGCAGATGCTGTGCGTGGTCGAAACCCCGGCCGACCAGATGATGATAGAGCAGACCCTGACCTACAAGGGCCTGTACTTCGTGCTGATGGGACGGCTGTCGCCGCTGGACGGCATCGGACCCAAGGATATACATCTGGAAAAGCTGGTCGAGCGCGCCAATGACGGCGTGGTCGGCGAGGTGGTGCTGGCCACCAATTTCACCAACGAAGGCGAAGCCACCGCGCACTACATCAGCGAACTGCTGAAGGCGCGCGGACTGAAGGTGAGCCGGCTGGCGCGCGGCGTGCCGGTCGGCGGCGAGCTCGAATATGTGGACGCGGGCACCATCGCGCGGGCCATGCTCGACAGGCGCGCTACCTAGTGGAAAACAAACCGACGCACGGCCCTTTACAAGGCATCAAAGTTCTTGAACTCGGCACGCTGATCGCCGGCCCGTTCTGCGCCCGCATGCTGGCCGAATTCGGCGCCGAGGTGATCAAGGTGGAGGCGCCCGGCGACGGCGATCCGATCCGCAAATGGCGGGTGCTGAAGGACGGCACCTCGCTGTGGTGGTCGGTGCAGTCGCGCAACAAGAAAAGCATCACCCTCAACATGAAGGATGCGCGCGGCCGCGCCATCGCGCGGCAGCTGGCGCTGGAAGCGGACATCGTCATCGAGAACTACCGCCCCGGCGTGCTGGAAAAGTGGGAACTGGGCTACGAGCAGCTGAAGGCGCTCAAGCCGTCCCTCATCATGGTGCGCCTGTCCGGTTTCGGTCAGACCGGGCCGATGAAGGACCTGCCCGGCTTTGGCGCCATCGGCGAGTCGATGGGCGGGCTGCGCTACGTGTCCGGCCACGCCGACCGGCCGCCGGTGCGGGTCGGCGTGTCCATCGGCGACTCGGTCGCTGCGCTGCACGGCGTGATCGGCGCCATGATGGCGCTGCGCCACCGCGACGCCACCGGCGGCCGCGAGGCGGGCCAGGGCCAGATGGTGGACGTGGCGCTGTACGAGTCCGTGTTCAACCTGATGGAATCGCTGGTGCCGGAATTCGACCACGCGGGCGTGGTGCGCGAGCGCACCGGCGGCGCGCTGCCCGGCATCGTGCCTTCCAACACCTACACCACCAAGGACGGCGAGAACATCGTCATCGCCGGCAACGGCGACGCCATCTTCAAGCGCCTGATGCTGGCCATGGGCCGCATCGACATGGCGGGCGATCCCCAGCTGGAGCGCAACGACGGCCGCGTGCAGCGCACGGCGGAGATCGACGGCGCCATCCAGGCCTGGTGCGACACGCTGAGCATCGACGAGGCGCTGGCCGTGCTGAAGGCGGCCGACGTGCCGGCCGGGAAGATCTACTCGGTGCGCGACATGATGAGCGATCCGCAGTTCCTGGCGCGCGGCATGTTCGAGCAGCACCATTTCGCCGACGGTACGCCGGTCAAGCTGCCGGCGATTTCGCCCAAGCTGTCGGAAACGCCGGGCCATACCAACTGGCTGGGCCCGGCGCTGGGCCAGCACAACGAGGAAGTGCTGCGCGCGCTGGGCTACAGCGACGCGGCCATCGCCGCGCTGCGCGGCGATGGCGTGCTCTAGTCGCCGGCGTGCCGCTTTCCGGCCGCGGGCTGTTCCGGCAGCCTACAGCCCATACCTGTACGGCACCACGGCGTAGTCCAGCACGGCCGGCCCGGCGCGATTGGCCGCGTGGTCCCACGCTTCCAGCGTGCTGAGCGTGGCTTCCGAGCGGGTGTGCGGGCTCATCAGCTGAAAGCCGCTCAGCGAGCGCCCGGGGCCGATGCGCCCGGCCAAGCCCTGTTCCTGCGGCAGCACCGACCAGCGCACGAAGCTCACCGCATCGGTCTCCATGGTCCAGCCCAGCGGAATGCCGGTCACGGTGATGGGCGCGGCCAGGCTGAGCGCGAAGCCGACAATGTCCAGCCCGCTGCCGGCGACTTCCTCATTGATCAGCTCGTAATTCCAGAAGTCCGTGCACACCGCGCTGGCTACGCGCGCCCGCAGCTGGGGCGGCTGGTACGGCGTGCTGGCGCCGGCCGGCGCCGGCACCTGCACATAGCGGGTGAGCGCCAGCGGAAAGCTGATATCGTCAACGATGTAGCTGCCGCGCACCGTCAGCAGGTATTGCGCGCCTGGCAGCATGCCCAGGCCCGAAAACACCGCCGTCATGCGCGCCACGCCGCTGCGCTCGATGTCGCCCAGCACCACCGGATAGCCGTGCGGCGGACCCAGCCGGCGTGCGCAGCCCAATGTGATGTCGTGACACATCAAATGACGGATGGCTGAGCCGCCGGCGTTGATGATTTCAGGGGTAACGATCAGCTTGTCGCTGACGCTTTCGATAACAGGCAGCCCCAGCACTACCTGCATTGCGCTTGGCCAAATTGCCATGATCACCTCCTGAGTATGCTGCTGTGGCAGCATATTCGGTGCCAGCCAGGCGCCACTCTTGCAAAATCAGGCACTTGCACCGGCCCTGGCTTTTAAGCCGGCCGCAGTGTCAAGGAAAGCGACGTACTAGCGGGCCGCAGGCGTTGCCGGCGCGCGCTGGACCTTGAGCATTTGCGTGATGGATTCCTGCGGGGAGGGACGCCCGAGATAAAAACCCTGCGCCATGTCGCAGCCGTACTGTTCCAGCAGCGCAAGCTGTTCGTCGGTCTCCACGCCTTCCGCCACCACGATCATCCTCAGGCCATGCGCCATGGCGATGATGGCGCGCGTGATGGCGGCGTTTTCCGGGTCCTGCGGCAGGCCGACGATGAAGCTCTTGTCGATCTTCAGCGCGCGCACGTCGAAGCGTTTCAGATAGCTCATCGATGAGTAGCCGGTGCCGAAGTCGTCGATCGACAGCAGCACGCCGATGCCGCGCAGCTGCTCCAGCATCGCCATGGTGGCGCGGGCGTCGTCCATCAAGGTGCCCTCGGTCAGCTCCAGCTCCAGCAGGCGCGGTTCCAGGCCGCTGTCGCCCAGCGCGGAGAGTACGATCTGGGTCAGGTTCTCGTCCTTGAACTGGCGCGCCGACAGGTTCACCGCCATGCGGATGGCGCGCCGGCAGGTCTGCTGCCAGGCCTTGGCCTGGGTGCAGGCGGTGCGCAGCACCCATTCGCCGATCGGTACGATCAGTCCGGTTTCCTCGGCCAGCGGGATGAAGTCGTTGGGCGGTATCACGCCGTGCTCGGGGTGGCGCCAGCGCACCAGCGCCTCGACGCCGACGATCTGCGAGCTGGGCACGTCGATCTGCGGCTGGTACAGCAGGTACAGCTCGTTGTTCTGCAGCGCCTTGCGCAAGCCCACTTCCAGCTTGACGTGGCTCATGATCTGCATGGTCAGCGAGGAACTGTAAAGTTTGGCGTTATTCTTGCCGCAGTTCTTGGCGTGGTACATCGCCGTGTCGGCATATTTGAGCAGCGATTCGCTGTCCTGGCCGTCTTCCGGGTAGAGCGAGATGCCGATGCTGGCGGTGACGAAGATCTCGTTGCCGTCCAGCTGGAACGGGCGCCGCATGGCGTCCTTCACGCGCTGCGCCACGGCCAGCGCGTCTTCCACCCGGTCCAGGTCGGGGATCAGTATCGTGAACTCGTCGCCGCCCAGCCGCGCCAGGTGATTGCCGCTCGCCATGTGGCTGACCACGTCGCTCGGGCGGATGGTGTCGCGCAGCCGCTCGGACACGGTTTGCAGCAGCAGGTCGCCCACGTTGTGGCCCAGCGTGTCGTTGATGCGCTTGAAGGAATCGAGGTCCATGAACAGCACGGCGAATTTCTTGCCGGCCTGGCGCGAGTGCGCCAGTTCGCGTTCCAGCAACTCCAGGAAGGCTTGCCGGTTCGGGATGCCGGTCAGGCTGTCGCAATAGGCCAGGCGGCGGATCTGTTCTTCGGCGCGCTTGCGTTCGCTGATGTCGCGCACCAGGCCCAGCACGTCGCCGGCGCCGGTGCTCACCAGGCGCGCCTCGAAATGGCGCAGTTGCAGGCCCAGCTGCAATTCGTAGTCGAAGGAGCGGATCTGCTGCGAGGCCAGCACGGCCTGGGCCTGCTCCAGCAAGTGGCCGGCGATATGCTGCGGCAGCACCTGGCTGACGTGGCGGCCCACGCACTGCTCCAGCGGGAAGGCGTTGCCGGCCTCGTGGCCCTGTTCGTAGTCGAGGTAGTAGCCGTCCCGGTTCAGGCGGAAGAAGGTGTCCGGGATGGCGGCCAGCACGGCGCGGTTCTGGGCGTCGGCCACGCGCAGGCGGGCGATGGCGTCGCTGGCGCGCAGCACGTACAGCACGCGGTGGCCGAGGATGGGCCAGTTGATGGGCTTGGAGACGAAGTCGGTGGCGCCCACTTCGTATGCCTGGGTCACGGCTTCCAGGTCGTCGCCGCCGGTGACCATGATGATGGGCACGGTGGCGGCCGATTCGATGGCGTGCAGCGCGCGGATTGCGCGGCACACCGCGAAGCCGTCCATGTCGGGCATGTCCACGTCCAGCAGCACCAGGTCGGGCGGCTGGCGCTGGAAGCTGGCGATGGCAGCCGGCCCGTCGGCGGCTTCCACGGCGTCCAGGCCCACCTGGGTCAGCATTTCCAGCATCAGCAGGCGCATCACTGGATCGTCGTCGGCCACCAGCACGGTGCCGCGTTTGGGGGAGGGATGGGCTGCCATGTCATGCTTCCTTCTCTAGGATGGCGCGGAGCGATTGCCGCACTGCGTCGAATTCCCGCTCCATGCCGGAGAGCAGGGGCAGGGCGCCATCGGGGAGGCCGGCGCTGGCCAGGTGTTCAAGTTCCTTGCACAGCGCCGCCAGGGCGTCGGCCCCGACGTTGGCGCTGCTCGATTTCAGGCTGTGGGCGGTGCGGCGCAGGAGCTCGGCGCTGCCCTCGGATATGTCCCCGGCGCCATCCGCGCCCGCTTGCAGCGCCACGCGCAGTGCCGCCAGGTGGCGCGGCGTGTCGGCCAGGAAGGCTTGCAGCACGCGCTGGAGCAACGCGCCGCCCTGGCCGGGGCGCAGGGCGCGGATATAGTCCAGCGCTTGCGCATTGATGGTTGCCGGCGCCGCTGCCGCGGCGGCGCCGGCCGGATCGCCAGCCAGCATAGGGGTACCGGGCTCCTCGCCGTCGCCGTCGCCGGCGTGGCTGGCGGCGTCGCGCGCCAGCGTGGCGGCCAGGGGCAGGGCGATCCAATGCGCCAGGGTGGCGCCAAGGCCTTGCTGCGTGAAGGGCTTGCTCAGGTAGTCGTCCATGCCGGCCGCCAGGCAGGTTTCGCGGTCGCCCGGCATGGCGTTGGCGGTGATGGCCACCACCGGCAGGTGCTGCGCCGCGCCGCGCTGCTGCTCGCGGCGGCGGATCTCGGCCGTGGCCGCCATGCCGTCCATCACCGGCATCTGGCAGTCCATCAGCACCAGGTCGAACTGGTTTTCACGCACCGCGTCGAGCGCTTCGGCGCCGTTGGTCGCCAGGCTGACGTCCAGGCCCAGCTCGTGCAGCATGGCCGATGCCACTTCCACGTTGACCGGGTTGTCTTCCGCCAGCAGGACCCGGTTGCGCTGCCGCGCGCGCGGCCTGCCGGCGCCGGGCGCGGGGGACAGCGGCGCGGCAGGGGGGGCGGCGGACGCGGCCGCGGCAGCAGTGCGGCGCGCGGCCTGCGCCGTGACGCCAGCCGTGGGCGCCGGCCCGGCCGACCGGCCCGCCTGGCTGGCGCTGCCGCCCGCGCTGCTGCCGCCGCGCGCAGGCGACACGACGCAGTCGTACAGGTCGCAGGCGCGGGGCGGCTTGATGAGCTGGAACGCCACGCCCGCCTCGCGCCGCTGGCGCGTGTCGGCCGCGTTGCGCTCGTCGCTCAGCAGCAGCAGGCGCACGGCGGCGATGGCCGGATCGGCCTTGATCTCGGCCGCCAGCATCAGGCCGCTGCCCAGGCGCTGGTCCATGTCCAGCAGCGCCACGTCGTACGGGTGGCCGCGCGCAGCCGCCTCGTGCAGCATGCGCAGCGCCGCCTCCGCGCCGGCGGCGCTGTCGCAGTGCAGCTGCCAGCGCGCCAGCTGGCGTTCCAGCAGCATCCGGCGCTCGCTGTGATGATCGACGATCAAGGCCCGCATCCCCAAAGTCAAGTTGTGCTCGAACGACGCATCGTCTGCCTCGACGCGGCGCTTGTCGAACTGTACGGCGAACCAAAAGATCGAGCCTTGCGTTAGAGCATGGTCAACGCCGATAGTGCCGCCCATCAGTTCCACCAGTTGTTTGGAGATCGCCAGTCCCAGGCCGGTACCGCCGTGCTTGCGGGTGGTCGATCCGTCCGCTTGCGAGAAGGAATCGAAAATGCGGGCGCGCGCTTCGCGCGCGACGCCGATGCCGCTGTCGTGCACCTCGAAGCGCAGGCCGACCGCTTGCGCATCCTCGCTGGCAACGTGCACCTTGACCGTGATCTTGCCGGTCTCGGTGAACTTGATGGCGTTGCCCAGCAAGTTGAACAGCACCTGGCGCAGCCGGTTCGGATCGCCGCAAATGGCCACCGGGATGTCGTTGGCGATGATGAACTCCAGCAGGATGCGCTTGGCCTGCGCCTGCGGCGAAAACACATTGTCGATGTCGTCCAGCAGCTCGCGGAAATTGAAGTGGATGTACTCCACCGTCAGCTTGCCGGCCTCGATCTTGGAGAAATCCAGAATGTCGTTGATGATGAACAATAAGTGCTCGCCGGATCGCTTGACCATGCTGGTGTAGTGGCGCTGCTGTGCCGTGAGCGGCGAGGCCAGCAATAGCTCCGTCATGCCCAGCACGCCATTCATCGGCGTGCGGATTTCGTGGCTCATGGTGGCCAGGAAATTGCTCTTGGCCCGGCTGGCCGCCTCGGCCGCATTCTTGGCTTTTTCCAGCTGCTCGGTGCGCACCCCCACCTGGCGTTCCAGCTGGTCGCGGTACTGCGCCAGCTTGGCGTCGCGGCTGGCGACCTGCACCAGCATGTCGTTGAAGCTGTCGATCAGGGCGCCCAGCTCGTCGCTGCGCGCGTGCAGCACCGGCGCGCCAGGCTGGCCGTCGGCCGTCTGGCGCGCGGCGGCGATCAGGTTGGCGATCGGCTCGGCAATGTTGTCGCGGAAGCGGCGCGCCAGCAACAGCGCCACGCAGGACGACAGCAGTGCCGCGGCCGCGCCCGCCGCCAGGTTTTGCAGCACATCGCGCCACATGCGCGGCAGCCCGGCCTCCACCATCACGGCGCCCACCTGGTCGTGCTGGAAATGCACGCCGCGGAACTGGCGCAGGCCCGGCGCCCACAGCGGGCCGCTCAGTTCATACGCGCCGGCCTTGCCCAGTGCGGCCAGCGTGCCCGGCGCCAGGTCTGGCGGCGGCAGCCGCTCATGGCGCGGACTGATGCGCGACAGCAGCCTGCCGTCGCGGTCGAACAGCGCCACCTGGCGGATGTCGTCGCGGCCCTCGAAGCTGGCTTGGGCCAGCGCCTGCTCGCCTTGCGCTGGATCAACATACAGCAGCGCGATGTCGCTGCCGGCGGCCAGGCTGCCGGCCAGTGCGTACAGCTGGCGCCGTTCCTGCTCGAGCTGGCTCATGACGTGGGTGGTGGCGAACACGGCGAACGCCAGCAAGAGCGCGCCGCCGGTCGACAGCGCGCTGATCAAGGTGAGTTTCCGGCTCAGGCCGGAGCGTTCGAAGCTGAACATATGCCGGTCCTGGCAATTTCCGTTAGGAAAAATATAACTGCCAGGAAATCCGACACCTTGATTTATATCTAATGTTGAGCGCTTTGCCCCGGGCTTAGCCCACCTTCGGCCCCCTTTTCAGCGCTGTCAGCGGTAATCCTCGGCCGCCAGGCCGTATTTCTGCATCTTGTGGTACATGGTCTGCTTCGGCAGGCCCAGCGCGGCGCAGGCTTCGGCCACGCTGCCGCCGGCCGCGCGCAGCGCCTGCTCGATCAGCATGCGTTCGAATGCGCTGACCTGGTCGGCCAGCGGCGCCGGCGGCGCGGCCTCGGCGCGGGCGGACAAGCCCAGCACGAAGCGGTCGGCCGCGTTGCGCAATTCGCGCACGTTGCCGGGCCAGTCCTGCGCCATCAGCTGCTGCATCTGTGCGGCGGGCACCACCGGGCAGGCACGCTTGTAGCGCGCCGCCGCGTCCTGCATGAAATGCTCGAACAGCAGCGGGATGTCTTCGCGGCGCTCGCGCAGCGGCGGAATGTGCAGCACGATCAGGTTCAGCCGGTAGTACAGGTCGGGACGGAACTTGCCCTGGTCCGAATAGTCCTTCAGGTCTTCCTTCGAGGCCGCGATCACGCGCACGTCGAGCGGCACCGGGGTATTCGAGCCCAGGCGCTGGATGCAGCGTTCCTGCAGCACGCGCAGCAGCTTGACCTGCATGGCCAGCGGCAGGCTCTCGATCTCGTCCAGGAACAGCGTGCCGCGCGAGGCGTGCTCGATTTTGCCGATCTGGCGCTTGGCCGCGCCGGTGAACGCGCCCGCCTCGTGGCCGAACAGCTCGCTCTCGAAGATGGTTTCCGGGATGGCGCCGCAATTGACCGGCACGTACTGGTGCTTGCCGCGCTCGCTGAACTGGTGCAGGCAGCGCGCCACCAGTTCCTTGCCGGTGCCGGTTTCGCCGTAGATCAGCACATCGGCCGGCTGGCCGGCCACGTCCAGGATCACCTGCCGCAACGCCTGCATGGCAGGGGCATTGCCCAGCAGATAAGCGTCGATGCCGGCGCTGTGCGCCAGGCGCTGGCGCAGCGTGCGTACTTCCAGCTGCAGGCGGCGCTTGTCGGCTGCGCGCCGCACCACCTCGGCCAACTGCTCGGAGGAGTAGGGCTTTTCAATGAAGTCGTAGGCGCCGTCGTGCATGGCCTGCACCGCCATCGCGATGTCGCCGTGGCCGGTGACCAGGATCACCGGCAGGTCGGCGTCGATGGCGCGCGCTGCGGCCAGCAGTTCCAGCCCGCTCATGCCGGGCAAGCGCACGTCGCTCACCAGCACCGCCGCACAGTGCGGCTGCAGCAGCTTGGCCACCGGCTCGGCGCTGTCGTAGCTGTGCACGAGGAAGCCGGCCAGGTCCAGCGCCTGCGCGCTGCCGGCGCGCACGGTGGGGTCGTCCTCCACCAGGAGGACCTGGATGTCGTTGATCGGCGTGTCGCCCTGCGGCATGGTATCCATCATGTCTCCTGTGCCGCTTTGAGTTCGATGACGAAGCAGGCGCCGGCACTGGCCTGTTCCGCCCGTAAGCTGCCGCCGAAGTCGCGGATGATTTGTTCTGAAATGGCCAGGCCCAGGCCGAGCCCCTCGCCTTGCGGCTTGGAGGTGTAAAACGGTTCGAACAGGCGCTGGCGCGCTTCTTCGCTCAGGCCGGGGCCGCTGTCCGCGACCCGGATGAACACCCGCTCCGGCGTGCTGTTCACATCCAGCCGCAGCTGGCGCACCGGGCAGCCTGCCATCGAGTCGAGCGCATTGGTCATCAGGTTCAGCAGCACCTGCTCGAGCCGGTTGCTGTCGCACAGCGCGTAAATGTCGGCCTGGTCAATGTTCAGCTGGAAGCCGACCTTGTCCAGCTGCAGGCGGCGCTCCACCAGCACCATGGCGTTGGAAATCGAGGTGTGGATGGACACCGCCGCCAGCTCGGCGTTGGACTTGCGGGCGAAGCTCTTCAGCTTGCCGGTGATGGTGCCCATCCGCGCCACCACCTGGGAAATGGTTTTCAGGTTGTTGCGCACGTCCTCCATGCGGCCGCGCTCGAACAGCAGCACCGCGTTGTCGGACATGGTGCGCAGCGCCGTCAGCGGCTGGTTCAGCTCGTGCGTGATGCTGGCCGACATCTGCCCCAGCACCGCCATCTTGCCGGCCTGGAACAGCTCGTTTTGCGTGATGTGCAGCTGCTGTTCGGCCTGGCGCCGCACGTCCACTTCCTTGCTCAAGTCCTGCGTCATGCGGGCCAGGCTGGCGGTGCGCTCGTCCACCATGCGCTCCAGGTTGCCGTACGCGTGCTGCATGTCTTCCTTGGACTGCACGCGCTGGCGCCAGTACAGGAACAGCAGCACCAGGAAGCCGTAGGCCAGCAGCGCGAACAGGAAGGCCACGCGGGCGTTGCCGCGCGCCGCGCTCAGGTCGGACAGGTAGACGAAGGTCCAGTCGCGCGGCGCCAGCGAGCGGGTTTGCGCCAGCATGCGCGGCGGGGCGTTGGCCAGGCCGTTGTTGCTGTCGCGGATGGCCAGCAGGCGGGTGCCGTTCGACAGCGGCTCGTCGTGCGCCAGCGTGAGCGCGGGCAGCGCCTGCTCATGGTACTGGCGCGTCTGCTCCAGCTCGGCGCGCACGCTGGCCGGCAGCGGCCGCAGGGTCTTGAATTTCCAGGCCGAGGCCGAACTGAGGAAGAGCACGCCGTTCGGGTCCACCAGCGCCACCTTGTCGGCGCCCTGTGCCCAGCTCAGCTGCTGGCTTTCGATGCTGACCTTGATGGCGGCCACGCCCAGCATGCGGCCGTCCTTGTAGATGCCGTGCGCGTAGAAGTAGCCCGGCTCCAGGCTGGTGGTGCCCACGCCGTAGAAGCCGCCGGGCTGGCCGCGCAGCGCGTTGCGGATATAGGGCCGGAAGTTGACGTCGTCGCCGACAAAGCTGTCCTTGCTGCGCCAATTGCTGGCCGCCTGCGTGCGGCCCTGCAGGTTGACGATGTAGATATTGCTGGAGCCGGCCTTGTGGTTCAGGCCTTCCAGGTATTCGTTGACGCTGTTGCGCAAGTCCTCGTCGCCGGGCTTTTCCAGCAGGGCCACCACGTCCTTTTCCAGCTCCAGCATGCGCGGCACCAGGTCGTACTTGTCGAGCAGGTTTTCCAGGCTGGTGGCGTACACCTCCAGCCGCTGCGCACCGGCTGCGCGCAGGCGGTCGGTGGTGACCAGGTTTACCCACCAGTAGGCCAGGTAGGGCAGGGCCAGGCCGGCCAGCAGCACCAGGCCCCACACCGTGCGGACGTGATGGGGCCGGCGCATGTGCGCCTGGGCGGCAACGGTAGGGTCGGACTGGGCTAGCATCAGGCGCCACTATAGCAAACCTGCGCGCCCGCACCGGCGCGCGCGGTTCGCCCGGCCTTACAGCAGGTGGCGCAGGCCGATATTGATGGCGCTGTGGCCCTTGCCGTCATCGCTGGCGTTGCCCACCGTGAAGGCGGCGCCGTTGGTGTTGCGGATGCGGGCGTAGGCGGTGTACACGTCGGTGCGCTTGGACAGCGCGTACAGATAGGCCACGCCGTACTGGCGCGCGTCCTTGTCGGCGGCGCTGCGGTCGGCGTGCTGCACCACCGAGCCGGCGAAGCTGTGCGGGCCGAAGGTGGCGCACAGGCCCAGCAGCAGGTCGCGGCTGGCCGCGCCGGGCGCGCCCACCGGGCCCGCCGCCGACGTGCCCGAGCCGGCCAGCGTGGTCACGCCGGTGCCGGTGACGACCGTGCCCAGCACGCTGCCGCCCACCGTGCCCATGCCGCGGTTGGCGGCATAGGCGGCGTGCAGCTGGTAGGCGCCCAGCGTGTAGCGGGCAGCCAGCATGCTGTTGCGCGAGTGGGTGCTGGCCAGCGCGTCTTCGCGGCGGTGGTGCGCCAGCGACACGGCCAGCGGGCCGGCGCTGTAGCTGACGGCGCCGCTCAGCGTGCGCTTGCGGGTGCTGTTGCCGGCCACTTCGCCGGCGCCGTAGGCGAGGTTGGCGGACCAGCCGGCCAGCGCCGGCGTGGCGTACACCACCGCGTTGTCCATGCGTGCATTGGGCACCATCAGGTTGGCGGCCTGGCCGGCCAGGCCGTCGCCGAACGGGTCGGCCACGTCGCGCAGCACCTTGTAGTAGGGCGAATACTGGCGGCCGGCGCTGATGGTGCCGAGCGTGGTGCTGCCCAGCGACACATAGGACTGGCGGCCGAAAGTCAGCCCGCCCTGGCCGGACGCGCCGGTGTCGATGCTGACGCCGCTTTCCAGCACGAAGCCGGCCGACAGCCCGTTGCCCAGGTCTTCGGTGCCCTTGAAGCCGAGGCGCGAGCCGGAAGCCAGGCCGCTGCCGACCTTGGTGGTGGCGCCGTCGCCGCCGCGCTCGATCACCAGGCCGGCATCGGCCACGCCGTACACCTTGATGGCCGATTGCGCTTGCGCGGTGCAGCAGGCCAGGGCCAGCAGGGAAGTGGTAACGCTGTATTTCATAAGGTCTCCTTTGATTGCGATGGTTTTAGTTATGCGGCGCGCACGTAGGCGTGCTCGTCCGTTTTGTCTTTTTCTTCGTCGCCCAGCGCGCCTTCCCACTTCGCCACCACGGCGGTGGCGACGGCGTTGCCGACGGCGTTGGTGGCCGAGCGGCCCATGTCGAGGAACTGGTCCACGCCCATCAGCAGCAGCAGGCCGGCTTCCGGAATGTTGAACTGGGTCAAGGTGGCGGCGATGACCACCAGCGAGGCGCGCGGCACGCCGGCCATGCCCTTGGAGGTCAGCATCAACAGCAGCAGCATGGTGATCTGGGTGCCGACCGACAGGTCGATGCCGTAAGCTTGCGCGATGAACAGCACGGCGAAGGTGCAGTACATCATCGAGCCGTCCAGGTTGAAGGAATAGCCCATCGGCAGCACGAAGCTGGAGATGCGGCGCTGCACGCCGAACTTGTCCAGCGCCACCAGCAGTTTCGGGTAGGCCGCTTCGGAACTGGCGGTGGAGAAAGCCAGCAGGAAAGGTTCGCGGATCAGGCCGACCAGGCGGAACACGCGCGGACCGAGCACGGCGAAACCGGCGCCGATCAGCAGCGCCCACAGGCAGAACAGGCCCAGGTAGAAACCGCCCATGAACTTGGCGAACGTGGCCAGGATGCCCAGGCCGTTGGTGGTGACCACCGACGCCATGGCGGCGAACACGGCCAGCGGGGCCAGGTTCATGATGGCGCCGGTAATGCGCAGCATCACTTGCGCCAGCTCGTCGATCACGGCCAGCAGGCGCTTGCCGGAATCGCCCAGCGCGCCCAGTGCGGAACCGAAGAAGATGGAGAACACCAGCACTTGCAGGATCTCGTTGTTGGCCATGGCCTCGATCGGCGACTTCGGCACCACGTGGCTGATGAAGTCCTTCAGCGTGAAGGCCGAGGTCTTCAGGCCGGTGCTGGCGTCGATGGCGGGCAGCGGCAGGCCGAGGTTGGTGCCCAGCTGCATCAGGTTCGACAGGATCATGCCCAGTGCGAGCGAGCACAGCGAGGCGACGATGAACCAGGCGAAAGCCTTGGCGCCGATGCGGCCGGCGGCCTTGCCGTCGCTCAGGTTGGCGATGCCGACGGTGAGGGTGGAGAACACCAGCAGTGCGATGATCATCTTGATCAGGCGCAGGAAGATGTCGGTCACCAGGGAGATGTGGGCGGAAATGTCGGCGGTGAGCTTCTTGTCAGGGAACACCGTGTGACAGGCATAGCCGACGGCGATGCCGAGCAGCATCGCAATCAGGATGTAGAGGGTGAGGGGGCGCTTCTTTTGCATACCGGTCTCCGTTTGTAGTCAGGTCCCCGCGCGGAAGGCGGAGTCCTGCCTCTTTAGCAAGCGGTGTGCCTGCCGTTTTCATGGACGGAATTGCCGGTAAGTGATTGATTTATAAGGTGGTGGGTAGCGTAATAATGCCGCTACGCAAGCTTCTCGTCCCGATGTTTGGACGGCTTGGGCGGCTTGCGTCTGAATTGTTGGATGGGCCGGCGCCGCCGCCGTTGGCGGCCACGCCGGCTCTGCTGGCTGGTCCGGCTGGGCGTCAGGCCAGAATCAGCTTCAATGCACTGACCAGCGCCGCGCATTCCGCGTCAGTGCCGATGGTGATGCGCAGGAACTGGTCGATGCGCGCCTGCTTGAAGTGGCGTACCAGGATGGCGCGCTCACGCAAGGCGGCGGCCAGCATGGCGGCGTCGCGCTGCGGATGGCGGGCGAAAATGAAGTTGGCGTGCGAGGGCAGCACTTCAAAGCCCAGCGCCTGCATCTGCGTCGTCAGCCAGCTGCGGCTGGCAACGATGGCGCGCGAGGTCCGCTCCGTATGGGCCTGGTCGTCGAGCGCTGCCACGGCGCCGGCTTGCTGCACCTGGCCCAGCGGGTAGCAATTGAAGCTGTTCTTCACGCGTTCCATACCCGCGATCAAATCGGGATGGCCTGCTGCAAAGCCGACCCGCAGGCCCGCCAGCGAGCGCGACTTCGACAGGGTCTGGATGACAAGCAAATGAGGGTAGCGGTCCAGCAGCGTCACGGCGCTTTGCGCACCGAAGTCCACGTAGGCTTCGTCTATCACCACCACCTGGTCCCGATGCGCAGCGGCCAGTGCTTCAATTTTCTCCAGCGGCAGCGCAATGCCGGTCGGTGCGTTCGGATTGGCGATGATGATCGCGCCGCATGGCTGGGCGTAATCGTCGATATCGATTTCGAAGCGCTGGTTCAGCGGCACCCGTACCTGCTCGATGCCGTACAGGCTGCAATAGGTCGGATAGAAGCTGTAGCTGATGTCGGGGCTGAGCAGCGGCTTGTCGTGTTTGAGCAGCGCCTGGAAGGTGTGTGCCAGCACTTCGTCCGAGCTATTGCCGACAAACACCTGTTCTCGCTTCAACCCGAAGCGCCGGGCCACGGCATCTTTCACCGCGGCGTTCGACGGGTCCGAATACTTGCGCAGGCCATCGCCGGCAGCGGCCTGCATCGCGGCCACCGCCTGCGGCGACGGGCCATATGGATTTTCGTTGGTGTTCAGCTTGATCAAGCCTGGCATTTGCACCTGTTCGCCCGGCGTATAGGGTATCAGGCGGTGGACGACATCACTCCAGAAACGGCTCATTACTTCTCCTTTGATACACGATCTATACTATAGCCGATCTTGACGGACCGCCATTCGGCCGGCTGTCATGCGGAGCATAAAATGGGACAAAACAGAGTGACGCGCTGGTTGCTGTGCATGCTGCTGCCCGCCATGGCGGCGGCGCAGGGGACTGTGCAGCCGGGCGATGCGGCGGCGGGGAAGGTGGCGTTCAAGCGCTGCGCGTCGTGCCACCAGGTGGGGCCTGCCGCGCGCGGGGCCTTCGGGCCGCAGCTGAACGGGATCGTGGGGCGCAAGGCGGGAGCGACGGCGGACTACCGCTATTCGCCGGCCATGAAGCAGTCCGGCATTGTGTGGACCGAGCAGAAGCTGGCGGCGTTCCTGAAGTCGCCCAGCGAAGTGGTCCCCGATAACCAGATGCGTTTCTGGGGTATCGGGGACGAGCGGCAGATCGCCAACCTGGTGGCCTACCTGCGCACGCAGCGCTAGCGGCGGCTATTTTCCGGCGTAGGTGACGCGGAAGATGCGGCCGCCATGGTCGTCGGACACCAGCATGGAGCCGTCGGCCAGCACCGCGATGTCGACCGGACGGCCCACGACTTCGTCGCCGTCGCGCAGGAAGCCGTCGATGAAGGTGGTGGTGCTCACCACTTTGCTGTTGTACAGCGTCACCAGGCTGACCTTGTAGCCGATCTTGTTGTCGCGGTTCCACGAACCGTGTTCGGCGATGAACAGGTTGTTGCGGTACTGCTGCGGGAACTGGGTACCGGTGTAGAAGCCCAGGCCCAGCGGCGCCACGTGCGGGCCCAGCTTGGCGACCGGGGCCACGAATTGCTCGCAAGCCTGCGTCTTGCCGAATTCGGGATCGGGCAGCACGCCGCCGTGGCAGTAAGGGAAGCCGAAATGCAGGCCGGCCTTGGGCGCCACGTTCAACTCGCACGACGGCGCGTTGTCGCCCATCATGTCCGGGCCGTTATCGGTAAACCACATTTCCCTGGTCTGCGGGTGCCAGGTGAAGCCGACGGTGTTGCGGATGCCGCGCGCGTACTCCTCGAAGTTGCTGCCGTCCGCGTTCATGCGCCAGATCTTGGAGTAGGGCTGGTCTTCCTTGTTGCAGGTGTTGCAGGGCGCGCCGATCGGCACGTAGATCTTGCCGTCCGGTCCGGTCTTGATGAACTTCTCGCCATGCCAGGTTTCTTTCGGCAGGTCCGCTTTCACCACTTTGTAGGCGGGCTGGGCGGCGTAGCTGGCGTCGATATTGTCGAAGCGGATGATGCGCGATATTTCGGCCACGTACAGCGCGCCGTTCAGCAGCGTGACGCCAATCGGGTTCTGCAGGCCTGCGGCGACGGTGACCACTTTCTCGGCCACGCCGTCCTTGTCGGCATCCACCAGCGCGTACACCTTGCCGGCCTTGCGCGAGCCGACATAGACTATGCCGCTGTCGGACACGGCCATCGAGCGCGCCGTTTCCACCTTGTCGGCGTACACGGCGATGCGGAAGCCTTTCGGCAGCTTCAGGCCGCCCAGGATGGCGGCGGTCTTGTCGGCGGGGGCGGCCTTGGGCGCCGCCGTGGCTGTGCTGGCCGCGCTGGCGGCGGACGCAGTCGGCGCGGCCGCTTTGCCGCCGGTGCGGGCGCCTTGCGCCACGTAGTCCGCCAGTTGCGCGATCTGCGCCGCGCTCAGGGTGGGCGACCATGGCGGCATGCCTTTGTCGGCCACGCCCTTGCTGATCACGGTGATCAGGTTGGCCTTGGTCGGCGCGCCGTGCAGCCACACCTGGTCGATCAGGCTGGGACCGGTGGCCCCCTGCAGCTGCACGCCGTGGCAGGCCGCGCAATGCGCCTGGTACAGCTTTTCGCCGGCGTTGACGGCGGCGTGGGCGGCCAGCGGCGCCAGCGCGGACAGGCACAGCAAGCCGGCCAGGCGCAGTGTTAAGAACTTGTTCATGGCAAGTAGAAATGTTGTTGTAGGGACCCGCGCATCTTACCGCCATCCAGCCCCTCCGCAGCGAACTTTTTTCGTGCTGCGCCGTCACAGCGCGGAAGGGGACTGCCATGGCCAGCCGGGATGCTAGGCCACCAGTATTTGGCGGAAGACATCCACCAGCGGACGCAGCGTCACGCGGTGCCAGGCCACCCACAGCGGCGTGCGGTACTCGAACCACGGCACCTCGCGCAGCACCACGCCGGGCGGCGCCTGGTGGCGCAAGCTTTGCTGGATCATGGCGATGCCCAAGCCAGCCGCCACCAGGCCCAGCGCCGTGGCCGGTTCAGGCGCCTGCATGCGCACGTCGGGCGTGAAGCCCGCCTTGGCGCACGTGATGGCCAACTGGTCCTGCTCCAGCGCGCCATCCTTGTGCTGGATGGCGATCCATTCCTGGCTGCGCAGGTCGGCCACCTGCAGCGCCTGCCGCAGCGCGTCGGGCCGCGCCAGCGGATGGCTGGCTGGCAGGGCCAGCAGCATGGAGTCGCTGAGCACTTGCACGCGGTCCAGCTCGGCATCGTCGGCCTGCGGTGGCGCGCATACCAGCGCCACGTCCAGGCTGCGCTGGCGCAGGCCTTCCAGCTGGTCGGACGATTGCTGGCTGTACAGCGCCACATGCACCGACGGCCGCGTGCTGCGGATTTCGCGCAGGGCGGCCGGCAGCACGCCCGAGTGCATGGCATGCTCGACGTAACCTATGCAGAGCCCGCCCTCGTCGCCCCGGCCCAGCCTGCGGCCCAGCGATTCCAGCCGCTGCCCATGGGTGAGGAAGGCGCGCGTTTCAGCCAGGAAGGTCCTGCCATCGGCCGTTAGGCGGATGCGCTGCTGGCTGCGTTCGAATAGGATTAGTCCCAGCCGCTCTTCCAGCTGGGCGATTTGCCGGCTGAGCGGGGACTGGGAAATGTGCAGCCGCTCCGCAGCCCGCCCCACGTGCTCCTCTTCAGCCACGGCGACGAAATAGTTCAGTTGGCGGATGTCCAGCATATTAGACCCGTAGAGACTTAAGTTGTGCAAATTATGTCTTGGACTGCATTAACCTGGCAAGCTAAGATTTCCTCACCAACTACTCGAAAGGAAATGCAATGAGTCTTAAAGATAAGCTGCCGGGCCAACTCGGTTTCGGCACCGCGCCATTGGGCAATATGTTCCGCAACATTCCGGAAGCGGAGGCGCTGGCCACCGTGGACGCGGCCTGGGAGCACGGCGTGCGTTTCTTCGACGCGGCGCCGCTGTACGGCGCAGGCCTGGCGGAGATCCGCCTGGGCGAGGCGCTGGGCAAGCGCCCGCGCGAGGAATATGTGCTGAGCACCAAGGTGGGACGCGTGATCCTGGACGAGCTGGAGGACCCGGCCCAGCGCAGTTTCGGCGAGAAGGGCGGACTGTTCGAACATGGCTTGCGCAACAAGATCGTCAACGATTATTCGGCCGACGCCACGCTGCGCTCCATCGAAGGCAGCTTGCAGCGCCTGAAGACCGACCGCCTCGACATCGTCTGGGTACATGACGTGGCGCAGGACTTCTTCGGCGATGAATGGCTGATGCATTTCGAAAGCGCCCGCACCGGCGCCTTCCGCGCGCTGTCGCGACTGAAGGACGAGGGTGTCATCAAGGGCTGGGGGCTGGGCGTGAACCGCGTCGAGCCGATCGAGTTGACGCTGGCGCTGGATGAACCGAAGCCGGACGGCTTCCTGCTGGCTGGCCGCTACACCTTGCTGGACCACGCCAGCGCCTTGCAGCGTGTGATGCCGATGGCGCTGCAGCACGGCGCCGGGATCGTGGTGGGCGGTCCGTACAGCTCCGGCGTGCTGGCCGGAGGGCAGACCTTCGAGTATCAGCAGGCGTCGCCAGACATCCTGGCCAGGGTGGCGCGCCTGAAGGCGCTGGCGCAGCGCTTCGGCGTCAGCATCAAGGCGGCGGCGCTGCAGTTCTCGCTGGCCAATCCGGCGGTGGCGGCCGTTATTCCCGGCGCCAGCCGTCCGGAGCGCATCGCGGAAGATGCGGCGGCGCTGGCCGAGAAGATCCCCGCCGAGTTCTGGCACGCGCTGCGCGCCGAACAGCTGGTGGCGCCCGATGCACCGCTGCCGTTCGGAGCCTAGCGCATCAGGCGAAGTGCGCGTGCTCGGCCGCGTGCGCATGGCGGCCGATCAGCTGGATCTCGTGCTCCGGCGCCGGCACGGCAGCCACGTCCAGCGCGGTCCCGTTGAACTCCGCCGCCGCGCTGGCGGACTGCACGATGATGCCGCTGTTATCCAGCGTCATGATCATGTCGGCGAACTGGATGCGCTCATCGCGCACCAGCAAGTCGCTGCCGCCGCCGGTGCCGGCCACGTCGGTCACCTTGTAGCCATAGGCCGTCTTGCCCACCGTGTAGTTGGCGCGCACGCCGGCGTAGACCACGGTGTCGAAGCCGTCGCCGCCGTCGATGTAGTTGTTGGCGATGAGCGCCTTCAGGCTGTCGTTGCCCGCCGTGCCGGTCACGTTGCGCGCGCTCAGCACGGTGAAGTCCTGCGCCGTCGAAGCTGCCGACACATTGCCGGCCGCGTCGGTGGCCTTGGCCGTGACGTGGTAGTTGCCGTTGCCGACCGCCACGGGCGTGATGCTCCAGGCGCCGTTGGCCGCCGCCGTGCCCACGCCCATGCTGGTGGTGCCGTTGAAGATTTCCACCTTGGCGCCGGCCTCGGCCACGCCGCTGAAGGTCGGGTGGTTGCCGCTGGCGGCGGCCCAGCCGTCCTTGGTAAACACCAGCGTCGGCTGGTTCGGCGCGCTGGTGTCCGGCGGCGGCGTCACCGGGCCGGATGGGGCGATGGCGACAGTGCCGTCGCTAAAGCGCAGCTGTTCGATATTGCTCAGCATATCGCTGCCCTGCGCGCCCACCACGCTCCAGGCGGACGCGCTTACTTGCTGGACGGTATACGCGCTGCGCAGGCCGTTGTAGAAAGCGGTGTCGATGCCGGCGCCGCCGTTCAGGGTGTCGTTGCCGGCGCCGCCTTCCAGCATGTCGTTGGCGGCTGTGCCGGTCAGCGTGTCGGCCAGGCTGGTGCCGGTGAAGTAGCGTCCGCCGCCGGTGGAATTGACGCCCAGCGCGCCGCCCAGGCCGTCGCCGCCGTACAGCCATTTCAGCGCGGCGATATCGTACGCTCCGAACGTGGAATGCACGCCGCCGCTGTGGGTGTAGGACATCAGCGTGTAGGCGGTGTTGTCGGTGGCGGCCGGCAGGCGGATGGTGCCGTCGAACGAGTGCTTCAAGCCCATGGCGTGGCCCAGTTCGTGCAGCAGCGTTTCGTAGCCTTGCGTGCCGGGCGTCAGGTTGGCGTTCATGCCGGCCCATTCGGCGTTGTCCAGGTAGACCCAGGTGGAAGCCGTGAAGCGGGTCACCACGTTGTTGCCGTCGTAGGAGTAGCTGTAGCGCGAGCTGTCCAGGCCGGTCGTGCTCGAGCCGCTGATGTTGGCGTTGGCGAAGTGGACCTGGGCCGCGTTGCCGTCGGCGGTCTCCGTGAACTTGATGCCGGTCAGCTGCGAGATGTAGTTCAGCGCGCTGCGCGTAGCGCTCTGCTGTGCCGCGCTGAAACTTTGTGGGGCGCTCAGCAAGGAAGCGTTGCCGGATTCGAGACCGGCGGCAGTGGAAAAGCTGTAGTAGAGGTTGTTGCCGCCGGACGTAAGGTAGTTCCAGTTCGGCAAGTTATCCAGGAGTGCGTCGATGTGGTTCAGGCCGGAGAGGGTGGTGCTGCGGACTTCGGAAACGGTTGCCATGTCACAATGCCTTGGAGTAATCGGGCTGGTCAGTATTCCGATGCAAGGCACTGAGGT
Source organism: Massilia sp. Root351 (assembly GCF_001425045.1). Classification (GTDB taxonomy): domain Bacteria; phylum Pseudomonadota; class Gammaproteobacteria; order Burkholderiales; family Burkholderiaceae_D; genus Rugamonas. The sequence continues at coordinate 60,437 of NZ_LMDJ01000033.1, forward strand.
CAACAGCAAATTCAATCGTGCGGCGGGTGAGTGTGCACTCATTTTCGGATTGCTAATTCGCACCGGGCAACACTTCGTTCAACTTTGAAAACGCTGGCGGCAGGCAAAAAAAGACCGGCGCATGCCGGTCAAAAGAGGGAGCAGCGGTAAAGCGGAATTACTTGCCCAGGCGTTGCTCGGAAGCCGGGTCGAACAGGATGGCTTTCGACAGGTCGAACGCCAGCGCAATGCGCGCGCCGGGCTCGGCGCCGGCGCGCGGATGGGTGCGGCAAGTGGCGCGCACGCCGTTGAACCAGGCGAAGGCCAGCGTGTCCGGGCCGGTGGGCTCGGTCATCTCGATGGTGCAGGCCACTTCCATCGGGTGGTAGCCTTCCGGCGTTTCGGCGCGGCGCGCACTGAGCGCGTCGGTCACGTGCTCGGGGCGGATGCCGAGTATCAGCTCGCGGCCCTGCCAGGCGCCGAAGTGGCCGGCGGCGGCGTGGTGGGCAGGCAGCGGCAGCAGGGTGGTCACGCCGTGGTGCTCCAAAGCGAAGGCTGCGCCGGCGCCGTGCTGCACCAGTTTGCCGCGCAGGAAATTCATCGACGGCGAGCCGATAAAGCCGGCCACGTACAGATTGTCCGGCTGGTCATAGATTTCCTGCGGGCTGCCGAATTGCTGCACCACGCCGTCGCGCATGACGGCGATGCGGTCGCCCAAGGTCATCGCTTCGATCTGGTCGTGCGTCACGTAGACGATGGTGGCGCCCAGGCGCTGGTGCAGCAGCTTGATCTCGGCGCGCATTTCCACGCGCAGCTTGGCGTCCAGGTTGGACAGCGGTTCGTCGAACAGGAACAGCGAGGGATCGCGCGCGATGGCGCGCCCCATGGCCACGCGCTGGCGCTGGCCGCCGGACAGCATGGCCGGCTTGCGGTCCAGCAGGTGGGTCATCTGCAGCGTTTCGGCCACGCGCTTGACGATCGCTTCCTGCTCGGCCTTCGGCACCTTGCGGATACCCAGGCCGAAAGAGATGTTCTCGCGCACCGTCATGGTGGGGTAGAGCGCATAGGACTGGAACACCATGGCGATGTCGCGCTCCTTGGGCGGCACCTTGTTGACCACGCGCTCGCCGATGCGGATCTCGCCCTGCGAAATGGTTTCCAGTCCGGCGATCATGTTCAGCAGGGTGGACTTGCCGCAGCCGGAGCCGCCCACCAGGATCAGGAACTGGCCGTCCTCGATGTCGAGGTCGATGCCCTTGAGGATTTCGGCGCCGTTCGGATACACCTTGCGCACATTGCGGATTGATAAGCTTGCCATGAGAGTCTCCTTAACCTTTGACGGCGCCGGCGGTGAGGCCGCGCACGAAATATTTGCCTGCGACCAGGTAGATCAGCAGTGTCGGCAGCGCGGCAATGATGGCCGCCGCCATGTTCACGTTATATTCGGTCACGCCGGTGGAAGTGTTGACCAGGTTGTTCAGCGCCACCGTCACCGGCTGTGCGTCGGAGCCGCCGAACACTACGCCGAACAGGAAGTCGTTCCAGATCTGCGTGAACTGCCAGATGAAGCACACCATGAAAATGGGCAGCGACAGCGGGAAGATGATGCGGCGGTAGATCATGAAGAAGCCGGCGCCGTCGATGCGCGCGGCGTTTACCAGTTCTTCCGGCACGGTCACGTAATAGTTGCGGAAGAACAGCGTGGTGAAGGCGATGCCGTAAATGATGTGCACCACGATCAGTCCGCTGGTGGTGTTGGCCAGCTCGGCCATGCCCAGCAGGCGCGCCATCGGCAGGATCACCACCTGGAAGGGGATGAAGCAGCCCACCATCAGCGCGGTGAACACCACGTTGTGGCCGGGGAAGCGCCAGTGCGCCAGCACGTAGCCGTTCAGCGATCCGATCAGGCTGGAGATCAGCACGGCCGGTATCGCCATCTGCATCGAATTCCAGAAGTAGGGCGCCAGGCCCTCGCAGCGCACGCCGGTGCAGGCTTCAGACCAGGCTTTGCTCCAGGCGGCGGTGGTGGGCGCGAGCGGGAAGTCGAGCAGGTTGCCGTCGCGGATCTGGTCCAGTGTTTTCACGGAGGTGGTCAGCATCACGTACAGCGGCGCCAGGTAGTACAGCGCCACCAGCACCAATAAGGCGTAAAGCATCAGGCGGCCGGCCGTGATGCGGCCGCCGTCGTGGTTCAGGTCAGCGGCCATGGCGCGCTCCTTTCGTTTCGAGATACATCAGCGGCACCAGCACGGCCATCACCGTGGCCAGCATCATCATGGCCGAGGCGGCGCCCAGGCCCAGCTGGCCGCGCGTGAACGAGAACTGGTACATGAAGATGGCCGGCACGTCGGACGAGGTGCCGGGGCCGCCGGCGGTCAGTGCCATCACCAGGTCGAAGCTCTTGATGGCGATGTGGGCCAGCACCAGCAGCACGCTGAAGAATACCGGGCGCAGCGAGGGGATCACGATGCGGCGGTAGATGGTGGGCAGGCTGGCGCCGTCCACCTGCGCGGCCTTGATGATGCTGTCGTCCACGCTGCGCAGGCCGGCCAGGAACAGGGCCATGACGAAGCCGGACGACTGCCACACGCCGGCGATGACGACGGTGTAGATGGCCATGTCGGAGTTGACCAGCCAGTCGAAGGTGAAGTTGCTGAAGCCCCAGTCGTGCAGCATCTTTTCCAGGCCCAGGCCGGGGTTCAGTATCCATTTCCAGGCCGCGCCGGTGACGATGAAAGACAGCGCCATCGGGTACAGGTAGATGGCGCGCAGCGCGCCTTCGTGGCGGATGCGCTGGTCCAGCAGGATGGCCATGGTCAGGCCGATGGCCAGGCAGAACAGGATGAACAGGCCGCCGAATATGCCGAGGTTGCTGGCCGAAACCCACCAGCGTTCGATCTCGAACAGGCGCTCGTACTGGCCGAAGCCGGCGTACTCGAAGTTGGGCATCATGCGCGACTCGGTCAGCGACAGCCAGGCGGTGAGGCCGATGAAGCCGTACACGAAGACCAGCGAAGCGATGATGGTGGGCGACAGCACCAGGCGCGGCAGCCAGGCGTCGGCCAGGGCGCCGAAGCGGCTGCTGCCGGCGCGGGGATGCCTGGCGGTGCTGTCGTTGGCGGCGGCGGGTTTGGCGGACGCGCGGGGCGCGGGCGGCGGCGCAGAGGGGACTGCGGATAAAGGTTTTGCTGACATGATGCGGGTTCTCCAGAGCGTGAGGCGGAATCCGCAGGGCGGGACGTCGCCCGCCCTGCGGTGTTGCGCTGCCTCGGTACGGCTGCTTACATGGTCTTGGCTGCCTTGGCCAGCGCTTGCGCGGCGGCTTGCGGCGTCATGTTCGAGTTCATGAATTTGGCGATCACGTCCTGGATGGCGCCGGCCTTGGCACTGTCGACGGCCATGCCGTGCGCCAGCGACGGCACCAGCGCATTGCCCTTGCTGGTGGCGGCCAGGTCATCCATCGACCTGGTGGCGCAGCTGTCGAACTTGGTGCGCGAGACACCGGCGCGCACCGGGATCGAACCCTTGTTCAGGTTGAACACTTCCTGGAACTCGGGGCTCATCACGGCGTTGGCCAGGGTCAGCTGGGCCTTCTGGTCGTCCGCGCTTTTCACCTTGAACATGGCCAGCGAATCGATATTGAAGGTGAAAGCCTTGTCGGTGCCCGGCGCGGCCAGGCACAGGAAGTCCTTGCCCGGCACCTTGCCGGCGGCGGTGAACTCGCCCTTGGCCCAGTCGCCCATGAACTGCATGCCGGCCTTGCCGTTGATGACCATGGCGGTGGCCAGGTTCCAGTCGCGGCCCGCCGCGTCCTTGTCGATATAGGTCTTGATGCGCGCCAGCGTCTCGAAGGCCTTGATCATGGTGGGGCTGGTCAGGCTGGCCTGGTCCAGCTGCACCAGGGACTTCTTGTAGAAGTCCGCGCCGCCCACGCCCAGCACCACGGACTCGAACACGGTGGCGTCCTGCCACGGCTGGCCGCCGTGGGCCACGGCCACCAGGCCGGCCTTCTTGATCTTGTCGGCCGCGTCGAAGAACTCGGCGAAGTTGGTGGGCGCCTTGGCGCCGGCCTTGGCCAGCACGGCCGGGTTCACGTACAGCCAGTTCACGCGGTGCACGTTGACCGGCACCGCCACGAAGTGGCCCTTGTACTTCATCACATTGGTGACCACCGGCGGCAGCAGGGTTTCCCACTTGCCTTCGGTTGCCGCCGCGTCGATATTGGCCAGGGTGCCTTCCTGGCCCCATTCCTGGATCGACGGGCCCTTGATCTGGGCGGCGGTGGGCGCACTGCCCGCCATCACGCGCGCCTTCAGGGCGGTCATGGCGTTTTCGCCGCCGCCGCCGGCCACGGCGAAGTCTTTCCACGCCACGCCTTTCGATTCCATGATCTTCTTCAGTTCAGCGGCGGACTTGGCTTCGCCGCCCGAGGTCCAGTAGTGCAGCACTTCAACTTGCGGGGCAGCGTGGGCTGCCGATGCGATGGCTGCGGCGAATGCGACGGCGCTCAGCGCCAGGGGTTGCAGTTTCATGTTCGTGTCTCCTGATGTATGAGAAAAGTATTTGGCGCCGCGCTTACCACCAGGCTTCCATGTGGATGCCGTAGGAAACGCCGCTGGTGTCGCTGCCGTACACCGCGCCGGAGTTATTGAAGGCGTTGACCGACTTGCCCGCCGCGTCGTTCCACTTGCCGTAGCTGACGAACAGGCGCAGTTCGGGACGCGCCCAGTAGTCGCGCGCCAGGCTGATGGTCGGCGCGATGGTCAGCTTGGTCAGGCGCTGGGTGCCGGGTTCCTTGTCGGACTTGAGCTGCGTCACGCCCAGCTCGGCCTGCAGCTTGAAGTTCTCGGCGAAGGCATACACCGGGCGCGTGCCGACGGTGGTCCAGGTGGTGGCGCCGTCCTTGCCGTTCTTGTCGCGCTGGTACAGGGCCACGAACTCCATGCTGAAGTCGCGCGTGGGCTGGATCACCACATCGTTGAACACGCGCAGGCGGGTGTAGTCCGAGCCGAGCAGGGTGCTGCCCGACGGCCCGATGCGCGCGCAGCACGGGCCGTTGATGCCGGTGCCGGGGCCGACGCCGTACTGCACGCCGAAGGTGTTGCCGCCGCCGAAGACCTTGGCCTGGCGGTGGAACACCGACATTTGCCAGCCGTCGTGCGTGCTCTTGTCTTGTCCCTGGGCCGAGATGAAGGTGGCGGCGAAGTCCAGCGTGCCGTTGGTGTTGACCGGCAGGCCCTCGTAGACGAGGTTCTGGCGCAGCGCGGAAGGCGAGTCGATCACCTTGCCGGTGGCCGGATCGGTGGTGTTGAAGTCGTTGTCCTTGAACACCGCGTAGCTGATCTTGCCGGCGCCCAGCGGATAGCCGTCGATGCCGCCGCCGTTGCCGTTCATGTTGATGTACTGCATATCGAGCATGTGGATGTCGGGACGGTAGTAGTGGCGCTTGCCGACCCAGACGATGCCGCCATTCATGAACGGCAGGTTCTTCGCTTCGATATAGGCCTTGGATACGCCCAGCTTGGCGTCGCCGAAGTCGGAGCTGTTCTTGTAGGCGTCGGCCCAGAAGGTGCCGACAAAGGTGGCGCCGTTGGCGGCCTTGGCCAACTGCTGGGTGTAGCCCAGTTCCGTGAAGCTGTCGCACTCGTTGCCGAGGCGGTAGGCCATGGTGATGCCGCCCAGGCCGTAGCAGGTCTGGGTGCCGCCGTGGTTGCTGGTGCCGCCGCCGGCGCGCACATAGCCGTGGAAGCCTTCGGTTTCGTGGTCGCCGGCGATGGCGGCGCCGCAGGACAGGGCCATCGCGATGGCGGCGGGCAGGGAACGGCGGATGAATCGGTTCATCATAAGGTTGGTCTCCGGTATGGATTTGTTATGTGTTTTTGCTACCGGAACGGACAGTAGCATCGGCCGGAATGTGATTCCAGCAAGCGCCGGCGCGGGCGCCATGGTCTACTTAAGTGGTTGATTTTTATGAAAAACAGGCCTGTGGCGACCAGGCCTGCGCTAACATAACTTTACAAAGCCCCAGCATGCTGCGCCGCAGCGGCTGCAACACTTTGCAATAAATCCATACGCTTTCTTGCAAAATGCTGTGCATCCTTACCATCGTTTCAAGAATGCTTTGGGTTATAGTCTGTCCACACAAAATGCCATCCCCAGAATGGCTTCAAAAAACATGACGGAGACCGCCTTCCACAAGCTGCGCCTTGCCGCCTGCCTGCTCTTGAGCGTGGCGGGCTTTGCCGCGTCCTGCGGCGTCCATGCCGAGTCGCTGCAGGTGCTGCACTGGTGGAAGTCCGCCAGCGAGCGCAAGGCGGTCGACCTGATCGCGGCGCGCCTGGAGGCCGAGGCCGATATCGGCTGGCGCGACAGCATGGTGCCCAGCGGCTCGGGCGCCGGCGCCGGCATCGTGCTGCGCAGCCGCATGCTGGCCAAGGACGCGCCCGAGGTGGCGCAGGTAAACGGCATCGTGATCCGCGACTGGGCCCGGCTCGACCTGTTGCTGGACCTGGACGCGGTGGCCGCCGCCGGCAAGTGGGACAAGCAGCTGCTGCCGACCGTGGCCGACGCCATCAAGTCGGACGGCCATGTGTACGCGGCGCCGGTCGGCATCCACCGCATGAATACCCTGTTCTACAACCGCAAGCTGCTGGCGCGCCTGCACCTGGCGGTGCCGGAAACCTGGACCCAGTTCGAGCAGGCCGCCGCCAGGCTGCACCAGGCCGGCGTGGTGCCGCTGGCGCAAAGCAGCGAGCCGTGGCAGGTGACTACCTTGTTCGAGGCGCTGGTGCTGGCCGAAGGCGCCGAGTTCCACCGCGAGCTGTTCCAGCGCCGCAGCGCCGCCGCCTACACCGACCCGCGCCTGGCGACCGCGCTGCAGCGCCTGCGCAGCCTGAAGAAATGGATGGGCAGCCCGATCGCCGAGCGCAGCTGGGAGGAGGGCGTGCGCGAGCTGGCCGACGGCCGCGCCGCCTTCATGGTGATGGGCGACTGGGCCAAGGGCGAGCTGGTGTCGCGCGGCTTGACGGTGGAGGAGGGTTTCGGCTGTGCCGCCGCCCCGGGCACGGCCAGCTACCACCTGTACAACATCGACACGCTGGGTATGCTGGCCACGCGCGAATCGCACCGGCCGGCGCAGGAGAAACTGGCCGCGCTGATCATGTCTCCCGCGCTGCAGAACGACTACAACCAGATCAAGGGCTCCATCCCGGTGCTGCGCAATCCGCTGCTGTCCAAGATGGACAGCTGCGCGCGCGCCTCGTGGAAGCTGTTTACCAGCGGCACGGATGCGCTGGTGCCCAGCCTGGTGCACCGCATGGCCACCGAGGAGATCGTGCGCGACGCCATCGTGGCGGAGGTGCACCGCTACTTCCTGGACGATAATGTGAGTGTGGCCGACACCCAGCGCAGGCTGGGCACCATCGCCCGCACCTTTACCAAGACCAGATAGACCGAGACAGATTCCATCATGCGCAAGATCCTGATCGTCGACGACGACCAAAAAACGCGAACCCTGCTGAAGACTTACCTGGAGAAAAACCAGTACGACGTCGGCCTGGCCCACGACGGCCAGACTTTCCTGGCCGAGTTCAACCGCTACGCCGACGAGCTGTCGCTGGTGATCCTGGACGTGATGCTGCCCGACACGGACGGCTTTGCGCTGTGCAAGGCGGTGCGCAGCCGCTCCAATGTGCCCATCATCATGCTCACCGCCAGCTCCGACGAGACCGACCGCGTGGTGGGCCTGGAGCTGGGCGCGGACGACTATGTGTCCAAGCCCTACAGCCCGCGCGAGCTGCTGGCGCGCATCAAGGCCATCCACCGCCGCACCGGCATGGGCAACGAGTCGGCGCCGCGCTACTACCGTTTCGTCGGCTTCACGCTGGACACGGTGGCGCGCACCGTCACCGACGCGGCCGGCGAGATCGTGCCGCTGACGGGGCTCGACTTCCAGCTGCTGAAATACTTCGTCGAACACGCGGGCGACATCCTGGACCGCAGCGCGCTGTGCGAAGGCACGCGCGGGCGCGACTCGGGCCCGCTGGACCGCTTCCTGGACGTGCAGATCAGCCGCTTGCGCCTGCGCCTGAACGACGGCGGCCGCAATCCGCTGCTGATCAAGACCGTGCGCGGCGCCGGCTACGTGTTCTCGGCCGACGTAACCGCGTCCAATGCATAGCGGCAGCCAGCCGTCCGGTCCGGGCGGTGCAGGCCCTGCCCCTGCTGGCCGGCGCGCGCGCTGGCTGGACCGGGCGCTGTCGCGAATCCTGCCTCGAATCCTGCCTCGTATCCTGCCTCGTATCCTGCCGCAGTCCCTGCTCGGCCGCCTCACGCTGGTGATGGTGATCGGCGTGCTGCTGACCCAGTTGGTGGGCAACATCATCTGGGCTGCGCAGCGCCGCGCCGAGGCGCTCAGCGAAACCACCACCGCTTCGCAGCACCTGGCGCACAGCGCGGCCAGTGCGGTGCGCTTCTTTCTCAGCCTGCCGCCCAACTACCGGCCGCTCATCATCCAGCAGTTCCGCGAAATGGGCGGCACGCGCTTCCTGGTCAACATCAACCAGGCGCCGGTGCAGGTGCGCGCCATCGCCGGCCAGGAACTGGCGGACGCTGCGCTCAAGCAGGTGCGCGCCACGCTGAAGGAGGACCTGCCCAATGTCTCGCAGGTGCGGCTGGCCTTCGCCTGGCCCGACAGGCTGCCGGTAGGCGACAACGGCGCCACCATCGCGGACTTGCCGGACACCTGGGTGCAGCACATCCTGCTGACCAAGCCGGCGCCGGTGCTGCTGATCCAGGTCGAGATGGACCCCGGCCACTGGCTCTACCTGGCCACGCTGATGCCCAATCCGTACTTCCTTGAAACCGGCAACCCGCTCACGCGCGACCGGCTGCTGCTGCAGGCGCTGTCGCTGGCGGCGGTGCTGCTGCTGTCCATCATGGTGGTGCGCTGGATCACGCGGCCGCTGGCGGCGCTGTCGGAGGCGGCCACCGCCTTCGGCAAAGGCGGCAACGCGCCCGCGCTGCCGGAAACCGGCAGCCGCGAGTTCGTCAACACGGCGCGCGCCTTCGAGGCCATGCGCCAGCGCATCCAGCGCTACATGGAAGACCGCGAGCGGCTGTTCGTCTCCATCTCGCACGATCTGCGCACGCCCATCATGCGCCTCAAGCTGCGCACCGAGCTGCTGGACGACGAGGCCATGCAAAGCGAATTCCACGACGACCTCGACGAACTGGACATGATGGTCAAGGGCGCGCTGCAAACGGTGAAGGACAGCGACATCCACGAAAATCCCACCGAGGTGCGGCTCGACGCGCTGCTGGGCCGCATGGTGCGCGACGCGCAACTGGCCGGTCATGCGGTGTCGTTCAGCGCTTCCGGCCTGAGCGTGGCGGCCAAGCCGCTGGCGCTCAAGCGTGCCATCGGCAACCTGCTGAACAACGCGCTGCACTATGGGCGCGAAGTGGAGCTGGCGGTGCGCGAACACGCCGGCAACATCGAAATCGAAGTGCGCGATCATGGGCCGGGCGTGCCGGAGGAGGCGCTGCCGGGCTTGTTCGAGCCCTATGTGCGGCTCGAGCATGGCCGGAATCAAAACAACAGCGGCATGGGCCTGGGCCTGGGCATCGCCCGTGGTATCGTGCAGGCACACGGCGGCGAACTGCTGTTGGCCAACGCACCCGGCGGCGGCTTTCGCGCCACCATCGTGCTGCCGGGCGGCGCGTTCGTTCCCCTTTAGATGAACACTGAAGAAGGCTGACATGAGCAAATCACTGCGGTTGTCCGAGAAATGGTTCCAGCGCGGCTTGTGGCTGGTGGCGCTGGCCTTCGCCGGTTTCCTGATCGGCCTGGGCGGGCAGATCGTCGACAATCTCGGCACGGTGGAGCGGCCGCTGGCCCTGGAGCAGTTCATGGACCCGCAGCGCAGCGAGCAGTTGCGCGCCGCGCTGGCGCTGCAGGAGCAGCGCCAGGCCGAAGCCGGCGCCGCCTTGCAGCAGGCGCGCCAGAAGCACCAGGTGGCGGTGGCCAACAGCCACTCGGCGCGTGAAACCTTCGACAACTGGCTGGCCACGCGCAGCGCCACCGCGCGCTCGGAGCAGGATCCGGAGGTCATCAAGCGCACCCACGGGCTGGACGCGCTGGCCGCCGCCGAGCGCCAGGCGCTGGCGCTGGTGGAGGCGCAGGAACAGGCCCAGCTGGACGCCAGCCAGGCGAAGGACAAGGCGCAGCAGCAGTGGAACGCGCTGGAAGAAGCGGCACGCGGGCCGTATATGGATGCCGTGCGGGCCATGGAGCTGCGCGTGTTCGGCTACCGTTTGCTGCTCACGCTGCCGCTGCTGGTGGTGGCGGGCTGGCTGTTCAAGACCCAGCGCAAGGGCAAGTACTGGCCTTTCGTGTGGGGCTTCATTATCTTCGCCGGCTTTGCCTTCTTCGTCGAGCTGGTGCCGTATCTGCCGAGCTACGGCGGCTATGTGCGCTACATCGTCGGCATCGCGCTGACGGTGCTGATCGGGCGCCAGGCCATCGTCTCGCTGCAGCGCTACCTGGAGCGCCAGAAGGCCGCCGAAGCGCTGTCCGACCAGCAGCGCCGCGAGACGCTGCAATACGACGTGGCGCTGGCGCGGCTGGCGAAAAGCGTGTGTCCCGGCTGCGAGCGCAAGGTGGACCTGAAAGACCCGGCGATCGACTTCTGCCCGCACTGCGGCATCGGCCTGTATGACCACTGCGGCAGCTGCCAGACCCGCAAAAACGCCTTCAGCCGCTTCTGCCACGCCTGCGGCACCGCCGCCCAGGCCACCCCCCGGTAGCCGAATCCGCCGCCAGAATGTAATCTGCCCCGCGTTTTTTGCAGTTCGTCGCAAAACCGGGGGCGGGCAGGGTGGGCTTGGGTATAGTGCTGGAATACCGATAATGTGCGGCCAGCCGGCATTGGCCGCCGCCCCGAGGATTCCAGACATGACCATTTCCGCCCGTATTCTCTACCACTTCGGCCTGCTGCTGGCCGCCCTCGGCCTGATCCTGCCGGCCGCCCGCGGCGCCGACGAGATCGTCACCGAAACCCGCGCCATCGATGCGCGCGTGGTGCGGGTCAAGCTGGACGGGGTGATCGACCTGAAGTTGCGGCGCGGCGACGCGCCTTCGCTCACCGTCACCGCCGACAGGCGCTATATCGCCAAAATCACCACCGCCCAGTCGGGCGACACGCTATACCTGGACTCGGACGTGCACGGCTTCAAGCTGAAACGCTCCACGCTGCGCGCCGAGCTGGTACTGCCCAATCTGCGCCAGGTGGTGTCGGACGGGGTGGGCACCACCGAGGTGGCCGGTTTCAGCGGCGACGATATCGAACTGACCCTGGAAGGCGCCGGCAGCATGAAGGTGGTGGTGGACTACCGCACCATGCGCGTGAACCTGGGCGGCGTCGGCAGCATGCACGTGTGGGCCAGCGAGAACGACAGCGTGGAGCTGGACCTGCAGGGTGCGGGCTACGTCACCCTCGGCGGGCGCAGCAAGATGCTGAAAGCGACTCTGGGCGGCCTGGGCGGCCTGAATGCACAGCAGTTCCAGGCCGACAGCGTCAGCCTCGAATTGAGCGGCCTGGGCAACGCCACCGTGACCGCGCGCGACAACGCCACCTTGAACCTTAGCGGGTTGGGATCGGTCACAGTCTTTGGCAAGCCGGCCAACCGCAACGTGAGCGTGGACGGCCTCGGCAAGGTCAGCTGGAAATAAATGGTGCCGCGCGGGAGCGCGGTAATAAGAGACACAAGTACCCATTTCTTGAGCAACATGAAAAAACTATTACAAGTACTACTCGCGATCGGTTTCGCGCTGGGCGTGCACAACGCCGCCCGGGCCGGTTTCGCGGAAGGGGCCACGGCCTACAACAACCGCAACTACAGCCTGGCTTACAAGGAGATCGAGCCACTGGCGCGCGCCGGCAACAAGGACGCCGAGCATCTGCTCGGTTTGATGTATTACATGGGGCGCGGCGTGCCGCAGGACTACAAGCAGGCGCTGAACTGGCACCGCAAGGCGGCCCTCAAGGGCAAGTCCGATGCGCAGTACGTGGTGGGCGCCATGTACTACACCGGCAACGCGGTGATCCAGGACCACAAGCAGGCCGTGATCTGGTTCCGCAAGGCGGCCGAACAGGGCCATCCGGACGCGCAGCAGACGCTGGGCCTGATGTACCGTTACCACATCGGCGGCATGCCGCAGGATAACGTGCTGGCCTATATGCTGTGGAACCTGGCCGCAGCCAACGGCTCGGCCAATGCGGCCGAGCAGCGCGCCGCCGTGGTCAAGAAGATGACGCCGGAGCAGATCGAGGAAGGGCAGGCGCTGTCGGCCGGCTGGAAGGTCGGCACGCCGCTGCCGAAGCAGTCGCGCACCGGCGGCGGCTGAGCCGTTCAGTCGGGCGCCTTGTCGCCGCTGAGCATGGCGGCGACCAGGTTTTCGCGGTGCTGCCAGCTGGTGAACGCCACGCCGGCAAGGTGGGCTGCGATCAGCGCCACCAGCAGCCACGCCAGGCTTTCATGGATCAGCACCGGCCAGGCGTAGCCCCACAGCAGGTCGGTGGTGGTGAGCCAGCCGCTGAAGGCGACCAGCGCCACGCAGGACAGCAGCGCCACCACCATCCAGCCGCCCAGCGGATTGTGGCCCAGGTAGCGCGGCGCGGTGCCGGCCCGCACCTGGCGCAGGTAGGCCAGCGTGGGCCGCACGCCCAGCACGAACTCGGCAAACCGCGCATGGCGGCTGCCGGCAAAATTCCACAGCAGGCGCGCCGTTACCGTTGCCGCCGCCGCGTAGCCAATGTACTCATGCAGCGGGCCGGTCTGGCCGCTGGTGTACCAGGCCGCGGCAATACTGCAGACCAGCAGCCAGTGCAGCAGGCGCACCGGCAAGTCCCAGACCTTTATCCTGGCTTTATTCTTCAACACGGGCAAACGTCACCGGGTCGAAGAAGGCTTCCACGCGCTTGCCTTTCGGGTCCTTGGCGTAGACCTCGTAGCAGGAGCTGCTCGCTTCCATGCGGCGGATCTGCCAGCCTTCCTTGGTCAGTTTCTGCGCCAGTTCCTCGTGCGACTTCCATTCGGACTTGGGCTTGGTGGTGCATTTGACGTCGCCGTGGGCCGAGGCGGCGCCGGCGGACAGCGCGAGCAGCAAGGGCAGGGCGAGGCGGACGAGTTGCTTGTTCATGGGTTTTCCTTGAGTGCGGTTGAAATCAGGTGATGGCCCAGCGGCGCAGCAGGTTGTGGTAAATCCCGGTCAACTTTACCAGTTCGCGCTGGTGTTCGGCCAGCGCGGGCGTGAGGCGCTGGATGGCCTGGTCCAGGTCGAACAGCATGCTGCGCTCGCCGTCGTCGCCCACCAGGCTTTCGATCCAGAAGAAGGACGCCAGGCGCGCGCCGGACGTCACCGGCGTCACGCGGTGCAGGCTGGACGAGGGGTACAGCACCAGGCTGCCCGCCTCCAGCTTCACTTCCTGCACGCCGAATTCGGTTTCGATCTGCAGCTCGCCGCCTTCGTACTCGTCCGGCTCGGCCAGGAACAGCGTGGCCGACAGGTCGCTGCGCAGGCTCTGGCCGCTGCCGGGCAGCTGCATGACGGCGCTGTCGACGTGGGTGCCGTAGCTGCCGCCGCCTTCGTAGCGGTTGAACTTGGGCGGGTAGATCTTGCGCGGCAGCGCGGCCGACACGAACAGCGGGTTGGCCGCCAGGCTGCGCAGGATGTGCTGGCCCAGGCCGATGGCCGGTTCGGCGTGGTCGTCCAGTTGCAGGTTGTGCTTGACGCGGCGCGCCTGGCTGCCGCCGGTGGCGGCGCCGTCCTGCCATGCCGCGCCTTCCAGCCAGGCGCGGAACTGGGCCACTTCGTCCTTGCTCAGGACATCGTCTATCGTAATCAGCATGGTGTTCTCGCGGGGGTAAGGGCGGCCGGCGTGATCTGTTGCAGCGTGGCGCAGCCGGCCAGGGCCATGCACACTTCCAGTTCTTCGCGCAGCAGCTTGAGCATGTGCGCCACGCCTAGCGCGCCGGCCACGCTCAGCGCGTACAGCTGCAGGCGGCCCACGGCCACGGCGCCGGCGCCCAGCGCCAGGGCCTTGAAGGCGTCGGCGCCGGAACGGATGCCGCCGTCGAACAGGATGGGGAAGGCTGCATCCACGCCGTCCAGCGCGGCGCGGATGGCGGGCAGGGCGTCCAGGCTGGCCGGCGCGCCGTCCAGGCTGCGTCCGCCGTGGTTGGACACCACGACGCCGGCCGCGCCCGCCGCGCGCAGCGCCAGCGCGTCGTCCGGGTGCAGCACGCCTTTCACCCACACCGGCAGCGTCGCCTGCGCCAGCAGCCAGGCCAGGTCGTCCCAGAGCGGCGCGTGGCGCATCACGCCCTGGAAGATGCGGCTGCCGCCTTCACCGGGCGGCGCGGGCGGCGCTTCGGGGTAGGCCAGCAGGTTGGCCGGCACGCACTCGGGCGGCATGCGGAACTGCAGGTCCAGCGCGCCCATGCTGGCCACCTGGATCGGCGCGTCCAGCGTGACCACGATGGCGCCGTAGCCGGCCGCTTCGGCGCGCCGCAACAGGTCCAGCGTGGCGCCGCGTTCGGGCTGGAAGTAGAGCTGGAACCAGCGCTGCCGACCGGCCGCGCGCGCCATGTCCTCCAGCGTGCAGGAAGCCAGTGTGCTGGCGATCAGGCAGGTGTCGGTGGCGTGCGCGGCGCGCGCGGTGTCCACTTCGCCGCCGGCGTGCACCAGCTTGTGAAAGGCCACCGGGGCCAGCATCAGCGGATGGGCGAAGCCTTCGCCGCGCAGCGTGGCGCGGGTATGGCCGGCGCGCACGTCGCGCAGCAGGCGCGGCGTGATGGACCAGCGCTCGAAGGCGGCGCGGTTGGCCGCCGTTGTCAGGCCATGCCCGCTGCCGCCGGCCAGGTACGCGAAGCTGGGCGCGGCGATGGCGCGCTGCGCCAGCCCTTCGTAGTCGGCCGCGCAGCGGATGCCCGGCGGGATGCCGGGGGCGGTCGCTGCGGGGGCGGTGGCGGATGGTGTCATGGGAATGAAAAATGCCGGGTTGGACCCGGCATTGTACCTAAAGCTTCAAGCGTCGATTACAGCTCGTAGTTCACGGTCAGGCGCACAGCGCGCGCGTCGCCCTTGTACAGGAAGGAACCGGAGCGGTACACGGCGGTGTAGTAGTCCTTGTTGGTGGCGTTCAGCACGTTCAGGCGCAGGTCGAAGCGGCGGCTGAAGCGGTAGCTGGCGAACACATCGTACACGGTGAACGACGGCACCGGCTGCGAGCACACGCCGTTGGCAACGCCGGCGCCGGTGTCCGGCTGGCCGCCGCAGCGGTCGCCCTCGTGGCGCGCGCTGCCGCCGAAGGAGAAGGCGTCCGTGGGCTGGTACTTGAGCTGGGCCGAGTAGGTCTGCTTGGCGAAGTTGCTCAGCGCGTTGCCCAGGTTGGCCGGGTTGGCCGAGGCCAGCACCTTCGAGGTCATCAGGGCGCCGCCGATCTGGCCGGACAGCTTGTCGGTGAAGTTGCCCACCAGGCCAAACTCGATGCCGCGCACGCGGTTCTCCCCTGTGTTGAAGGTGCCCACGGTGTCGTAGTTGGCGCCTTCCATCACGTCCTTCTTGGTGGTCTGGAACAGCGCGGCGGTGGCCAGCAGCTTGTGGTCGAACAGGTCCCACTTGGTGCCCAGTTCCAGGTTCACCGAGGTTTCCGGCTTGGCGCCGGCGATGTTGCCGTTGTACAGGACCGCGCCGCCGTAGCCGCTGGCGGTGCCCGAGTCGGCCTCGCCGCCGTTGATGTCCTGCGCCGACGCGGCGCTGGCGTAGACGATGGCGTCGTTGGCCACCTTGTAGCTCAGGCCGAAGTGGCCGTTGACCAGGGTGTCGTTGAAGCTGTAGTCGCCGGTCTGGGTGGCCGTGGTGGCGGTCACGTTGCGGCGCACCAGGCCCAGCTCGAAGTGGTCGGCGCGCACGCCGCCGAAGGCGGTGAACTTGTCGGTCAGGTCCACGGTGTCCATCGCGCTCAGGGCGGTGGTTTTCACCTGCCAGTCCTGGTTCCAGTTCAGGCGCTGGATGTTGCGGGTGGCCAGGCGCGACAGGTCGGCCACCGGCGTGCCGTTCGGGTTGGTGAAGCAGTACGCGTTGTTGGGGCCGACGGCTGGCGTGGACTGCGCGGGCGGGATGGCATTCGCAGTCGCGCTGCGGCAGTTGAAGCCGCTGTTGTTCAGCGCGAAGGCGCCCGACTGCACTTTGTGGTCGGTGTATTCCAGGCCGAAGATGAACTCATGCTTCAAGCCGCCGATCTGCTTGTCCCAGCGCAGGTTGCTCTGGTGCGCGAAGTAGTCCACTTCCTGCCAGCCGGTGTGGCCGTTGTCCAGCGTGGCGGTGGTGTAGGCGGCGCCGGTGACGCCGTTGTAGCGCGTGCCGGACGAGGCGCCGGTGGTGATGTAGGCGTTGCTGGCGGTGCCGTAGCGGGTCAGGCTGGTGAGCTTTAGCGCAGGGGCCAGTTTCCAGTTCACGCGCGCGGTGAAGGTGTCGATCTGCGACTTGAGGAAGTCGTCGGCCTGGGCATAGACGGGCACGTTGGGCGCCGGCGTGCGGTTCGGCGCGGTGCCGACCAGGTAGCCGCCCAGGTCGGGCATCTTGTCGCGGGTGTGCAGGCCGTAGTAGTCCAGCGTGACCGACAGGTCCTTGTTCGCTTCGTACAGGCCGGACAGGGCCACGCCCTGGCGGCGGCGGCTCGACGGCGCGCGGTCAGGCACGTCTTCCTTGGAGTCCAGCAGGTTGGCGCGCAGCGCGAAGTTCTCGCCGAAGCCCTTGTTGATGTCGGCCGAGGCGCGGTGGTGTGCATCGCTGCCGACGGCGCCCGAGACGCGGGTGAAGTCGTGGTCCAGCGTGGCTTGCTTGGTGATGGCGTTGATGGCGCCGCCGGCGGTGCCGCGGCCGGCGAACGAGGAGTTCGGGCCCTTGGAGATTTCCAGTTGCTCGATGGCGAAGCTCTCGCGGGTGCTCATGCCGGGATCGCGCAGGCCGTCGACGAACACGTCGCTGCGGGCTTCCTGGCCGCGGATGATGTAGCGGTCGCCGAAGGCGTTGCCGTTTTCGCCGGTGCCCAGGGTGATGCCGGGCTGCGCGCCCAGGATCTGTTTCAGGTCGGTCAGGCCGGAGTCGTCGATGGCGGCCTTGGTCACCACTGAGATGGTCTGCGGGGTTTCAGCGATAGGGCGGGTGTGGCGGCTGTCGGCCGAGGTCTTGGCCTTGTAGGCGGCGCCTTGCTCGGCGTTCGGGTTCGGGTCCAGGCGCTTGCCCAGCACCACCACGTCCGGCAGTTGCTGTTCGGCCTTGGCGGCGGGGGCGGCATCGGCCGCGCCGGCTGCCAGCGGCAGCAGCATGGCGGTCGAGATGCCCATGGCCAGGCTGGTTTTCTTCATGGCGCCGAAGGCGCTGTCGTGATCGAGGCGTATGCTCTTTGGCTTGCGGATAGGCTGGCTCAAAATTCTTCCTTGGAGATGTGCGATTTTGTTTAGGGCAAAACGAGGTTGCCAAAAGTATAGTTACCATTGGGCACAAAGTAAATAAGAATCGATCTCATTCTTAATGTCATTCTTATCTTGACTGGAGGGCAGGAGGCGGGCGCTGCGGCGCTGCGGCGTCTCGCGTACAATCGCCGTTTTTACCGAGAGAGGGCAGCCATGCGTGCGATAGAAATCTCCCAGCCCGGCCCGGCCGACGTGCTGCGCCTGTGCGAGCGTCCAATTCCCGAATTCAAGGCCGGCGAGGTGCTGATCAAGGTGCACGCGGCCGGCATCAACCGGCCGGACGTGTTCCAGCGCCTGGGCAGCTACGCGCCGCCGCCGGGCGCGTCCGACTTGCCCGGCCTGGAAGTGGCGGGCGAAATTGTCGACGGCGACCTGGCCGGCAGCCGCTTCAGCAAGGGCGACCTGGTGTGTGCGCTGGCTCAGGGCGGCGGCTACGCGGAATACTGCACCGCGCCGGCGGAGCAGTGCCTGCCAGTGCCCAAGGGCCTGTCCATGCTGGAGGCGGCCTCGCTGCCGGAGACCTTTTTCACCGTGTGGAGCAATGTGTTCGACCGCGCCCACCTGATGCAGGGCGAAACCCTGCTGGTGCAGGGCGGCACCTCCGGCATCGGCGTGACGGCCATCCAGCTGGCCGCCGCCATGGGGCACCGCGTGTTCGCCACCGCCGGCAGCGACGACAAGGCGCGCATCTGCGAGCAATTGGGCGCCGCGCGCGGCATCAATTACAAGAGTGAGGATTTTGCCGCCGTGGTCAAGCAGCTGACCGACGGCAAGGGCGTCGATGTGATCCTGGACATGGTGGGCGGCGACTACCTGCCGCGCGAGATCGGCTGCCTGGCCGACGACGGCCGCATCGCCGTGATCGCGCTGCTGGGCGGCGCCAAGGCCACGCTGGACCTGGGCCAGGTGCTGCGCCGCCGTCTCACTGTCACCGGTTCGACCTTGCGCCCGCGCCCGGTGGCGTTCAAGGCGCGCATCGCGGCGCAGCTGCGCGCGCGGGTCTGGCCGCTGCTGGAGTCGGGCGCCATCAAGCCGGTGATCCACCAGGTGTTCCCGCTGGAGCAGGCCGCTGCCGCGCACGCGCTGATGGAAAGCAGCACCCATGTCGGAAAAATCATGCTGCAAGTCGCGTGACCGGGCTACGACGTAATCAAATAGCCAAGTTTTTCGCCACACTGTGGCGGCACTGGTTTGACCCCGGTTTGCGGCTCGCGTTAAAATAGCGGGTTATTGAACTTTAGGCTACTATGCGACGCAAACTCGTCATCGGAAATTGGAAAATGAACGGCAGCCGCGACAGCAATGCTGTGCTGTTGTCCGGCATTACGGCAGGTTTCTTGGCCAAGCAGGCCGATTGCGCCGTCTGTGCGCCCGCGCCCTACCTGGCACAATGCCAGGCAGCGCTGGCGGGTTCGCCGGTTGCATGGGGCGCGCAGGACGTGTCGGCGTATGCCGCAGGCGCCTATACGGGTGAAGTGGCGGCCTCCATGCTGTCCGACTTCGCTTGCCGCTACGTGATCGTGGGCCACTCGGAACGCCGCGCCTACCATCAGGAAAGCAATGAGCTGGTGGCGCAAAAGGCGCTGGCTGCGCTGACCGCCGGGCTGACCCCGGTGGTGTGCGTGGGTGAAACGCTGGCCGAGCGCGAAGCAGGGCGCACCGCCGTGGTGGTGTGCGCACAGCTGCAGGCAGTGCTGGACGTGCTGGACACGGCAGCCGTGGGCAAGATCGTGCTGGCTTACGAGCCGGTATGGGCGATCGGCACCGGCAAGACCGCCACCCCGGCCATGGCGCAGGAAGTGCACGCGCAGCTGCGCCAGCAAGTTGCCACGCGCGACGCGGCAGCGGCGGCCGGCATGCAGATCCTGTACGGCGGCAGCATGAAGCCTGAGAACGCAAAAGAACTGCTGGCCCAGCCGGACATCGATGGCGGCCTGATTGGCGGCGCGGCACTGAAGGCGGCGGATTTCCTCGCCATCGTTCACGCGTCCGAGCAGTAAGCCTGGTAAGAGTTAACTGAAACACCTTCAACTGGAAATGGAATAGCATGAACACTTTGCACAACCTCATCGTCGTCGTCCAGGTGCTGTCGGCCCTGGCCATTATCGCCCTGGTGCTGCTGCAGCACGGCAAGGGCGCCGACATGGGCGCCGCCTTCGGTTCGGGCGCTTCGGGCAGCCTGTTCGGCGCCAGCGGCTCGTCGAACTTCATGTCCAAGTCGACTGCCGTGGCCGCCGCAGTGTTCTTCGGCGCCACGCTGGCGCTGGCGTCGATGGCCAGCAGCCGCGGTGTCAGCAGCGGTGGCGGCGTGATGGACAAGATCACCGCGCCGGCGCCGACCAAGGGCACGGCAGCGATCCCGGCCGCCGCGCCGGCCGCGCCGACCGCGGCTGAAGCCGCAGCGGCGGCCGGCGTGCCTGCCGCCGCACCTGCGGCATCGGCGCCTGCCGCGCCAGCTCCCGCAGCGCCTGCGCCTGCGCCGCAAAAGTAATACCTGATATTCCCGGAATCGAGGAAGCCCTTGATACTCTAGGAATTCAGTCAAGCTTTACCGTTTTCTTCTTGTTTCTCCGCAATACGCATTAACAAAGCGGTGAAATCACTGTAGAATAACGGGCTTAACGCCGACGTGGTGAAATTGGTAGACACGCTATCTTGAGGGGGTAGTGGCGAAAGCTGTACGAGTTCGAGTCTCGTCGTCGGCACCAAAAGAAATACAGAAAGCCAGCAGGTGCGTCTGGGCAGGGAATTTCCCTCCACCCGGGCCTAAGCTGGTTTTTTTACGAGGATGTGTCGTTTGATCCTGGTCTCAATGTTGATTGGGGTCGAGCGTTAAATGCACCGCAGGGTAGCGCGGTGCCTTCCTAACCGATCGTTCAACATTAAGCTCATCAATGAACCTCGAAAATTACTTCCCCGTTCTCTTATTCCTGATCGTCGGCATTAGTGTCGGCGTACTTCCCCAGGTGCTCGGCCGTCTGCTCGGTCCGCACAAGCCTGACGCGGCCAAATTGTCCCCCTACGAGTGCGGTTTCGAAGCCTTCGAAGACGCGCGCATGAAATTCGACGTACGATACTACCTCGTCGCGATTCTGTTTATTTTGTTCGATCTGGAAACGGCATTCTTCTTCCCATGGGGCGTCTCCATGCGCGAACTGGGCTGGACCGGTTTCATTACGATGATGGTGTTCATCGCCGAATTCGTGGTCGGTTTTTGGTATATCTGGAAGAAAGGTGCCCTTGATTGGGAATAAGCCATGGCTATTGAAGGCGTATTAAACGAAGGTTTCATCACCACCACAGCCGACAAGCTGATCAACTGGGCGCGCACCGGGTCGATGTTCCCGATGACGTTCGGCCTGGCCTGCTGCGCGGTTGAAATGATGCACGTGGGCGCTGCCCGTTACGATCTGGACCGCTTCGGCATCGTGTTCCGTCCCTCGCCACGCCAGTCCGACGTGATGATCGTGGCCGGCACGCTGTGCAACAAGATGGCGCCAGCGCTGCGCAAGGTCTACGACCAGATGTCCGAGCCGCGCTGGGTCATCTCGATGGGTTCCTGCGCCAACGGCGGCGGCTACTATCACTATTCCTACTCCGTGGTGCGCGGTTGCGACCGCATCGTACCGGTGGACGTTTATGTGCCGGGCTGTCCGCCTACGGCCGAAGCGCTGCTGTACGGCATCCTGCAGTTGCAGAACAAGATCAAGCGTACCAACACGATCGCACGCTAAACGGGGCGCTTCAGAACTATGAGTACACAATTGGAAGTCTTGCAAAACGCCCTGGCTACGGCTTTGGGCGATCGCGTTACTACGGTAGTAGCGCTGGGTGAAATCACCCTGACCGTGAAAGCGGCCGATTACTACGCCGTCATGCAGACCCTGCGCGACGACGCCACGCTGCATTTCGAGCAGATGATCGACCTGTGCGGCGTCGACTATTCGACCTATGGCGAAGGCACGTGGGACGGCCTGCGTTTCGCGGTCGTGTCGCACCTGCTGTCGGTCAAGCACAACTGGCGCGTGCGCGTGCGCGTGTTCGCGCCCGACGACGACATGCCGGTGGTGGCGTCCGTGATGCCGATCTGGCGTGCCGTCAACTGGTACGAGCGCGAAGCGTTCGACCTGCTGGGCATCCTGTTCGAAGGCCACAACGACTTGCGCCGCATCCTGACCGACTACGGTTTCGTGGGCCATCCGTTCCGCAAGGATTTCCCGGTCTCCGGCTATGTGGAAATGCGCTACGACGAAGCACAGAAGCGCGTGATCTACCAGCCTGTGACGATCGAGCCGCGCGAAAACGTGCCGCGCGTGATCCGCGAAGAAAACTACGGGATGAAATAATGGCTGAGATTAAGAACTACACCCTGAACTTTGGTCCGCAGCACCCGGCAGCGCACGGCGTGCTGCGCCTGGTGCTGGAGCTGGACGGCGAAGTGATCCAGCGCGCCGACCCGCACATCGGCCTGCTGCACCGCGGCACCGAGAAGCTGGCCGAGCAGAAGACCTACCTGCAGTCCGTGCCTTACATGGACCGCCTCGACTACGTGTCGATGATGTGCAACGAGCACGCCTACGTGATGGCGATCGAGAAGCTGCTGGGCATTGAAGTGCCGCTGCGCGCACAGTACATCCGCGTCATGTTCGACGAGATGACGCGTTTGCTGAACCACCTGATGTGGCTGGGCGCGCACGCGCTGGACGTGGGCGCCATGGGGCCGTTCCTGTACGCCTTCCGCGACCGCGAAGACCTGTTCGACTGCTACGAAGCGGTGTCGGGCGCGCGCATGCACGCGGCCTACTACCGTCCGGGCGGCGTGTACCGCGACCTGCCGGACTCTATGCCGCAGCACAAGGCCTCGCCGATCAAGTCGGCCAAGACCATCAAGGAACTGAACGACAACCGCCAGGGCTCGCTGCTCGACTTCATCGAAGACTTCAGCAACCGTTTCCCGACCTATGTCGACGAATACGAAACCCTGCTGACCGACAACCGCATCTGGAAGCAGCGCACCGTCGGCATCGGCGTGGTGACGCCGGAAGACGCACTGGCGATGGGCTTTACCGGCGCCATGCTGCGCGGTTCGGGCATCGAGTGGGATCTGCGCAAGCACCAGCCGTACGAAGTGTACGACCTGATGGACTTCGACATCCCGGTCGGCACCAACGGCGATTGCTACGACCGCTACCTGGTGCGCATCGAAGAAATGCGCCAGGCCAACCGCATCATCAAGCAGTGCGTGGAATGGCTGCGCAACAATCCGGGTCCGGTCATGTCCAGCAACCGCAAGGTGGCGCCGCCGTCGCGCGTGGACATGAAGACCAATATGGAATCGCTGATCCACCACTTCAAGCTGTTTACCGAAGGCTTCCATGTGCCGCCGGGCGAAGCATACGCCGCGGTGGAGCATCCGAAGGGCGAGTTCGGCATCTACCTGCTATCGGACGGCGCCAATAAACCATACCGCATGAAGCTGCGCGCGCCCGACTACGCCCACCTGCAGTCGCTGGACGAAATGGCGCGTGGCCACATGATTGCCGATGCCGTGACCATCATTGGTACGCAGGACATCGTGTTCGGCAGTATTGACCGCTAAGTTCGAGAGGCGAAAAGAATGTTGTTATCAGAGCAGTGCTACAAAAAGATCGACCGCGAACTGGCCAAGTATCCGGAAGACCAGCGCCAGTCCGCCGTGATGGCCGCGCTGGCCCACGCCCAGGTTGAACTGGGCTGGGTGTCCACCGAAGTGATGCAGGAACTGGCTGACTACATCCGCATGCCGGCCATCGCCGTGCAGGAAGTGGCCACTTTCTACAATATGTACAACACCAAGCCGGTGGGCAAGCACAAGATCACCGTGTGCACCAACCTGCCGTGCGCCCTGTCGGGCGGCGAGCGCGCCGCGCACCACCTGAAGCAGAAGCTGGGCATCGATTACCGCGACACCACCGCCGACGGCGAATTCACGCTGATGGAAGGCGAGTGCATGGGCGCCTGCGGCGACGCACCGGTGCTGCTGGTAAACAACCACCGCATGTGCTCGTTCATGTCGAACGACAAGATCGACGCGCTCGTGGTTGAACTGAAGGAATCGAACAAATGACCAGTCTGCACGACCGTCACATCAAGCCGCTGATCCTGAAGGATCTGAACGGCGACAACTGGCACCTGGCCGACTACGTCAAGCGTGGCGGCTACTCGGCGCTGCGCCGCATCCTGGAAGAGAAAATTCCGCCGGAAGCCATCATCGCCGACCTGAAAACCTCCGGCCTGCGCGGCCGCGGCGGCGCCGGTTTCCCGACCGGCCTGAAATGGAGCTTCATGCCGCGCCAGTTCCCGGGCCAGAAGTACCTCGTCTGCAATACAGATGAGGGCGAGCCGGGCACGTTCAAGGACCGCGACATCATCCGCTACAATCCGCATTCGCTGATCGAGGGCATGGCCATCGGCGCCTACGCGATGGGCATCACCGTGGGCTACAACTACATCCACGGCGAGATCTTCCAGGAATACCTGCGCTTTGAAGAAGCGCTGGAAGAGGCGCGCGCCGCCGGTTTCCTGGGCGACAAGATCATGGGCAGCGAGTTCAGCTTCCAGCTGCACGCGCACCACGGCTACGGTGCCTACATCTGCGGCGAGGAAACCGCGCTGCTCGAATCGCTGGAAGGCAAGAAAGGCCAGCCGCGCTTCAAGCCGCCGTTCCCGGCCTCGTTCGGCCTGTACGGCAAGCCGACCACCATCAACAACACGGAAACCTTCGCCGCCGTGCCGTTCATCCTGAACATCGGCGCGGAGAACTACCTGGCGCTGGGCAAGCCGAACAACGGCGGCACCAAGATCTTCTCGATCTCGGGCGACATCGAGCGTCCGGGCAACTACGAAGTCCCGCTGGGCACCTCGTTCGCCGAGTTCCTGGAACTGGCCGGCGGCATGCGCGGCGGCAAGAAGATCAAGGCGGTCATTCCCGGCGGTTCGTCGGCGCCGGTGGTGCGCGGCGAGATCATGATGCAAACCGATCTGGACTATGACTCGATCGCCAAGGCCGGCTCCATGCTCGGTTCGGGCGCCATCATCGTCATGGACGAGACGCGCTGCATGGTCAAGGCGCTGGAACGCCTGTCCTACTTCTACTTCGAAGAATCGTGCGGCCAGTGCACCCCATGCCGCGAAGGCACGGGCTGGATGTACCGCGTGGTCCACCGCATCGAGCACGGCCAGGGCCGTCCGGAAGATCTGGATCTGCTGAACTCGGTCGCCGACAACATCCAGGGCCGCACCATTTGCGCCCTGGGCGATGCCGCCGCGATGCCGGTACGCGCCTTCGTCAAGCAATTCCGCGAAGAATTTGAATATCACGTCGAGCACAAGCATTGCTTGGTGCCCGCTTACCTCTAAGCTGCGTAACGATCACCATGGTTGAAATCGAAATAGACGGCAAGAAAGTCGAAGTCCCTGCTGGTAGCATGGTGATGGACGCTGCCAACAAATTGGGAACCTACATCCCGCACTTCTGCTATCACAAGAAATTGTCGATCGCAGCGAACTGCCGCATGTGCCTGGTCGAAGTGGAAAAGGCGCCCAAGCCTTTGCCCGCTTGCGCCACGCCCGTGTCCGCCGGCATGATCGTGCGCTCGGCCAGCGACAAGGCTGTGCAGGCGCAGAAGTCCGTGATGGAATTCCTGCTGATTAACCACCCGCTGGACTGCCCGATCTGCGATCAGGGCGGCGAATGCCAGCTGCAGGACTTGGCGGTGGGCTACGGCAAGGGCGAATCGCGCTATGCGGAAGACAAGCGCGTGGTCGTGCCCAAGCAGGCCGGCCCGCTGGTGTCCATGCAGGAAATGGCGCGCTGCATCCAGTGCACCCGCTGCGTGCGTTTCGGCCAGGAAGTGGCCGGCGTGATGGAGCTGGGCATGATCGGCCGCGGCGAGCACTCGGAAATCACCAGCTTCGTCGGCGAAGCGGTCAGCTCCGAAATGTCGGGCAATATGATCGACCTGTGCCCGGTGGGCGCGCTGACCTCCAAGCCGTTCCGCTACAGCGCCCGTTCGTGGGAACTGTCGCGCCGCAAATCGGTGTCGCCGCACGACTCGCTGGGCGCCAACCTGATCGTCCAGGTCAAGGGCGGCAAAGTGATGCGCGTGCTGCCGCTGGAAAACGACTCGGTCAACGAGTGCTGGATTTCCGACAAGGACCGCTTCTCCTACGAAGCGCTGGACAGCGCCGAGCGCCTGACCCAGCCGATGCTGAAGCAGGGCGGCGAATGGAAGCAAGTGGACTGGCAGACCGCGCTGGAATACGTGGCGCACGGCCTGAAGAACATCAAGCATGAACACGGCGCCGACGCCATCGCTTCCTACGCGACCGCGCACTCGACCACCGAAGAACTGCACCTGCTGCAAAAGCTGACCCGCGCGCTCGGTTCCGAGCACGTCGACTTCCGCCTGCGCCAGAGCGATTTCGCGCTGGACGGCGAAGTGTCGCCATGGCTGGGCATGCCGGTTGCCGACGTGACCGGCCTGCAGCGCGTGTTCGTCATCGGTTCCTTCCTGCGCAAGGACCACCCGCTGCTGGCAACGCGCATCCGCGCCGCCGTCAAGTCGGGCGCCAAGCTGTCGGTACTGAACGGCACCGCCGACGACAGCCTGATCACCGTCGCCAACCAGATCACCGCCGCGCCGTCCGACTGGCTGGCCGCGCTGTCGCAAGTGGTGGTGGCCGTGGCCGCCGCCAAGGAAGTGGCCGCGCCTGCCGGCTTTGAGGGCATCGAAGCGTCCGACGCCGCCAAGGGCATCGCCGCCTCGCTGCTGTCCGGTGAACGCAAGGCCGTCTTCATGGGCAACGCCGCCGCCGCGCATCCGCAAGCGTCCGCGCTGCACGCCGCTGCGCAGTGGATCGCCGAACAGACCGGCGCCAAGCTGGGCTACCTGGTGGACGCCGCCAACACCGTCGGCGGCTACCTGGTCAACGCCACCGCCAAGAACGCCGCGCCGGCCTTCAGCGCGCCGAAGAAAGCCTACGTGCTGCTGAATGCGGAACCGGAACTGGATGCGGCCAACCCGCAAGCCGCCGCCGCCGCGCTGAAGCAAGCCGACATGGTTGTGGTCATGTCCGCCTTCAAGCATGGCATGGACTACGCCGACGTGCTGCTGCCGATCGCGCCGTTCAGCGAAACCTCGGGCACCTTCGTCAACGCCGAAGGCCGCGCACAAAGCTTCAACGGCACCGTCAAGCCGCTGGGCGATGCGCGTCCGGCCTGGAAAGTGCTGCGCGTGCTGGGGAATGTGCTGGGCCTGTCCGGTTTCGACTACGACACTTCGGAAGCGATCCGCGACGAGCTGTTCGGCAAAGGCGTGACCGACCTGTCGGCCAAACTGAACAACCTGTCGAAGAAGGCCGTTGCCGCCGCAAGCTTCGGCGCCGCCGGTGCGCTGGAGCGCCTGGCCGACGTGCCTATCCACTTCGCCGACGCTATCGCGCGCCGTTCCGGCCCGCTGCTGGCCACCATCGACGGCGCCGCGCCTGTGGCGCGCATCTCGGTGGCCACCGCCGCCGCGCTGGGCATCAAGGCCGGCGACCAGGTCAGCGTGAGCCAGGGTAGCGGTTCGGCCGTGCTGCACGCCGTGATCGACGCTGGCCTGCCGGCCAACGTGGTCCGTGTGCCTGCCGCACACGAGTCGACCGCCAAGCTGGGCGCCATGTTCGGTGCCATCACCGTAGCCAAAGCAGGGGAGGCCAAGTAATGGCGCTGGAATTCGTCAACACCATCACCACCAATGGCGAGGCCCTGCTGGGCCGGCAAGGGTGGTTTGTCGTCTGGACCATGATCAAGCTGCTGTGCGTGCTGCTGCCGCTGATGGGCCTGGTCGCCTACGCCACCCTGTGGGAGCGCAAGCTGATCGGCTGGATCCAGATCCGTATCGGTCCTAACCGCGTCGGTCCCGGCGGCCTGCTGCAGCCGATCGCCGACGCGCTCAAGCTGCTGCTCAAAGAGATCGTGATCCCGACCAAGGCCGCCAAGGGCCTGTTCGTGATCGGTCCCGTGATGACCATCATGCCGGCGCTGGCCGCCTGGTCGGTGGTTCCCTTCGGTCCGGAAGCCGTGCTGGCCAACGTGAACGCCGGCCTGCTGCTGCTGATGGCGATCACTTCGATGGAAGTGTACGGCGTGATCATCGCCGGCTGGGCATCGAACTCGAAGTTCTCTTTCCTGGGCGCGATGCGCGCCTCGGCGCAGATGATCTCCTACGAAATCCCGATGGGCTTCGTACTGGTGGTGATCCTGATGGTGTCCGGTTCGCTGAACTTCATCGACATCGTCGGCATGCAGGGCAAGGGCCAGATGGTCGACGCCGGCCTGAACTTCCTGTCGTGGAACTGGCTGCCGCTGCTGCCGCTGTTCGTGATCTATCTGACCTCCGGCCTGGCCGAGACCAACCGCCACCCGTTCGACGTGGTGGAAGGCGAGTCGGAAATCGTGGCCGGCCACATGGTGGAATACTCGGGCATGTCGTACGCCATGTTCATGCTGGCCGAATACGCCAACATGATCCTGGTCGGCGTGCTGGCATCGATCATGTTCCTGGGCGGCTGGGCAGCACCGTTCTCGTTCCTGGAATTCGGCGGCGGTTTCGGCGGCTTCTTCTGGCTGTTCGCGAAGACCTTCGCCATCGTCTCGATCTTCATCTGGGTGCGCGGTACTTTCCCCCGCTACCGCTATGACCAGATCATGCGCCTGGGCTGGAAAGTGTTCATCCCTCTGACCCTGGTCTGGCTGGTGCTGGTGGCCGGCGTGATGCAGACGTCCTGGAATATTTGGAAGTAAGGAAGCAAACATGGAAAAAGTTAAAGACTTCTTCGGCAGCCTGATGCTGTCGGAACTGATCAAAGGCATGGCCCTGACGGGCAAGTACATGTTCGCCCGCAAGATCACGGTGCAGTACCCGGAAGAGAAGACGCCGATGTCGCCGCGCTTCCGCGGCCTGCACGCGCTGCGCCGCTACCCGAACGGGGAAGAGCGCTGCATCGCCTGCAAACTGTGCGAAGCGGTGTGCCCGGCGATGGCCATCACGATCGAATCGGAACAGCGCGACGACGGCTCGCGCCGCACCACGCGCTACGACATCGATCTGACCAAGTGCATCTTCTGCGGCTTCTGCGAAGAATCCTGCCCGGTGGACTCGATCGTCGAAACCCACGTGCTGGAATACCACGGCGAGAAGCGCGGCGATCTGTACTACACCAAAGAGATGCTGCTGGCAGTGGGCGACCGCTACGAAGCGGACATCGCCGCCAACCGCGAAGCGGATGCAGCGTACCGCTGATCGCCGCCGATACTGATTTGGACTATAAATGGACTTTAACTTTACAACCGTTTTGTTCTACGTGTTCTCCGCCATCCTGGTGCTGGCGTCGATCCGCGTAATCACGGCCCCGAACCCGGTTCAGGCCGCGCTGTTCCTGGTGCTGGCCTTCTTCCAGGCCGCAGGCATCTGGATGCTGCTGAAAGCTGAGTTCCTCTCCATCGTGCTGGTGCTGGTGTATGTCGGCGCCGTGATGGTGCTGTTCCTGTTCGTGGTGATGATGCTGGACATCCACGTGGCCAAGCTGCGCGAAGGCTTCTGGGGCTACCTGCCGATCGCCGGCGTGATCGGCGGCATCATCGTGCTGGAAATGGCGTCGGTGATCTGGCGTTCGTTCGGCATCAACGGCGCAGCCGCGCCGGAGGCGGCCGGCACCATCGGCTCGACCAAGGCGCTGGGCATGCTGATCTACACCGAGTACATCTACGCCTTCGAGATCGCCGCAGCCGTGCTGCTGGTGGCCATCATCGCCGCCGTGGCGCTGACCCTGCGCAAGCGCAAGGACATCAAGTACTTCGATCCTGCCGACGCCGTGCGCGTCAAGCGCAACGACCGCCTGCGCATCGTGAAGATGGACGCGGTGTCGACCCGCAACGCGCCGGACGCACCCGCAGCAGCTGCAACGAATGAAGCACCGAAGGAGGCTAAATGACTTTATCCCTGGCTCACTACCTGGTCCTGGGCGCGATCCTGTTCGCGATCTCGATCGTTGGTATTTTCCTGAACCGCAAGAACATCATCGTTCTGCTGATGGCCATCGAACTGATGCTGCTGGCAGTGAACATGAACTTCATCGCCTTCTCCCACTACCTGGGCGACGCGGCCGGTCAGATCTTCGTCTTCTTCATTTTGACCGTGGCGGCTGCCGAATCGGCAATCGGCCTGGCGATCCTGGTGGTGATGTTCCGCAACCTGGACACCATCAACGTGGAAGACCTGGACAGCCTCAAAGGCTGAGTTAATCACCTCGAATAATAAACATTAAGGTTCATCATGACGGGGCTTAACCCTAACCTCCTTTTGGCTGTACCGCTGGCTCCGCTGGCGGGCTCAGCTATCGCCGGTTTGCTCGGCACTAAGTTCTTCGGCAACGTCGTTGGCCGGAAAGTGGCAACCGCCGCGACCATCCTGGGCGTGCTGATTGCTTTCATTATCTCCTTCCAGACGCTGCTGGCGATGCTGGACGGCGCACCGGTGTACAACGCCGACGTGTACCGCTGGATGACCGTGGCCGGCGTGAAGCTGGCTGTCGGCTTCCAGATCGACACCCTGACGGCCATGATGATGAACGTGGTGACCTTCGTGTCGCTGATGGTTCACATCTACACCATCGGCTACATGAAGGACGACGAAGGCTATAACCGCTTCTTCTCCTACATTTCGCTGTTCACGTTCTCGATGCTGATGCTGGTCATGTCCAACAACTTCCTGCAGCTGTTCTTCGGCTGGGAAGCGGTGGGCCTGGTTTCCTACCTGCTGATCGGTTTCTGGTACACCCGTCCAACCGCGATCTTCGCCAACATGAAGGCCTTCCTGGTCAACCGCGTGGGCGACTTCGGCTTCATCCTGGGCATCGGCCTGCTGCTGGCCTACGCCGGTTCCATGGACTACCAGGAAGTGTTCGCCAAGAAGGACGCGCTGGCCGCCATGACGCTGCCGGGCACCGACTGGATGCTGCTGACCGTGGCCTGTATCTGCCTGTTCATCGGCGCCATGGGTAAATCGGCCCAGTTCCCGCTGCACGTGTGGCTGCCGGACTCGATGGAAGGTCCAACCCCGATCTCCGCGCTGATCCACGCCGCCACCATGGTGACCGCAGGCATCTTCATGGTGACCCGCATGTCGCCGCTGTTCGAGCTGTCCGACACCGCGCTGTCCTTCGTGCTGGTGATCGGTTCGATCACCGCGCTGTTCATGGGCTTCCTGGGCATCATCCAGAACGACATCAAGCGCGTGGTGGCTTACTCCACGCTGTCGCAGCTGGGCTACATGACCGTGGCGCTGGGCGCTTCGGCCTATTCGGTGGCTGTGTTCCACCTGATGACGCACGCGTTCTTCAAGGCACTGCTGTTCCTGGGCGCCGGTTCGGTCATCATCGGCATGCACCACGACCAGGACATCCGCAACATGGGCGGCCTGCGCAAATACATGCCGATCACCTGGATCACCTCGCTGCTGGGCTCCCTGGCGCTGATCGGCACGCCGCTGTTCTCGGGCTTCTACTCGAAGGATTCGATCATCGAGGCCGTGCACGAGACCCATATCTGGGGTGCGGGCTTCGCGAACTTCGCCGTGCTGGCTGGCGTGTTCGTGACCGCGTTCTACTCGTTCCGCATGTACTTCCTGGTGTTCCACGGCGAAGAGCGATTCGGCAAGGCCCACGCGCACGATGCGCACGATGACCATGCCCACGACAAGCATGCCGCTCCGGCGCATGACTCGGACGCGCACCACGAGGAAGAGGAAGACGATCACGGCCACCACGGCCTGGCCCCGGGCGAGAAACCGCACGAGTCGCCATTCGTGGTCTGGTTCCCGCTGGTGATGCTGGCCATTCCGTCGGTCCTGATCGGCTACTTCACCATCGCGCCTATGCTGCATGGCGACTTCTTCAAGGGCGTCATCACCATCGGTGAAAACCACGAAGCGATGAAGATCCTGGGCGAAGAGTTCCACGGCCCGATGGCCATGGCGCTGCACTCGCTGACTTCGCTGCCGCTGTGGCTGGCGATCGCCGGTGTCGCCACCGCGTACTACTGCTACATGGTGAACCCACGTGTACCGGCATGGTTCTACGCCAAGTTCAAGGCGCTGCACACCCTGCTGGACAACAAGTACTACATGGACAAGTTCAACCAGGCAGTGTTTGCCGGCGGCGCGCGTGTGCTGGGCAACGGCCTGTGGCAAGTGGGCGACCGTACCCTGATCGACGGCCTGGTAGTGAACGGCAGTGCCAAAGTGGTGGCGTGGTTCTCCTCGCTGACCCGCCTGGCGCAGACCGGCTACATCTACCACTATGCGTTCGTGATGATCCTGGGCATTGTCGGTTTCCTGGTCTACTTCCTGCCGTTTTGGCACGCTTAACAGCTGACACGCAAAGAGAAAAAAGATGCAGTCAACAATGAATAATCTTACTCCCTACCTGAGCCTCTCGATCTGGCTGCCGATACTGGCAGGCTTGATCGTGCTGGCCATCGGCCGCGACTCGCGCGCCGGCCTGGTGCGCGTGCTGGCCCTGATCGGTTCCATCGTCTCGCTGCTGCCGACGCTGCCGCTGATTTCGCACTTCGACAACGCCGCCCACGGCATGCAGTTTGTCGAACGCTCGCCGTGGATCGAACGCTTCAACATCTTCTACGCCTTGGGCGTGGATGGCCTGTCGCTGTGGTTCGTGCCGCTGACCGCCTTCATCACCATCATCGTGGTGATCTCGGCCTGGGAGGTGATCCAGGAGCGCGTGGCGCAGTACATGGGCGCCTTCCTGATCCTGTCGGGCCTGATGATCGGCGTCTTCACCGCCACCGACGGCCTGCTGTTCTACTTCTTCTTCGAAGCCACGCTGATCCCGATGTACATCATCATCGGCGTGTGGGGCGGCGCGAACCGCATTTACGCGTCGTTCAAGTTCTTCCTGTACACCTTCTTCGGCTCGCTGCTGACCTTGGTGGCCATCATCTACCTGTACAACAAGACCGGCAGCTTCAACATCCTCGACTGGCACGTGGCCAAGCTGACGATGAAAGAGCAGGTCCTGATCTTCTTCGCCTTCTTCATGGCCTTCGCCGTGAAAGTGCCGATGTTCCCGGTCCACACCTGGCTGCCTGACGTCCACGTGGAAGCGCCGACCGGCGGTTCCGCCGTGCTGGCCGCCATCATGCTGAAGCTGGGCGCCTACGGTTTCCTGCGTTTCTCGCTGCCTATCGTGCCGGACGCTTCGCGTGAACTGGCCTGGTTCGTGATCGGCCTGTCGCTGATCGCCGTGCTGTACATCGGCCTGGTGGCCCTGGTGCAGAAGGACATGAAAAAGCTGGTCGCTTACTCGTCGATCGCCCACATGGGCTTCGTCACGCTGGGCTTCTTCATGTTCAACGACATGTCGGTGCAGGGCGGTATCGTGCAGATGATTTCGCACGGTTTCATCTCCGGCGCCATGTTCCTGTGCATCGGCGTGCTGTATGACCGCGCCCACTCGCGCAACATCGCCGACTACGGCGGCGTGGTGAACAAGATGCCGAAATTCGCAGCCTTCTTCATCCTGTTCTCGATGGCCAACTGCGGCCTGCCTGCGACCTCCGGTTTCGTCGGCGAGTTCATGGTGATCCTGGGCGCGGTGCAGTTCAACTTCGTGACCGGCATCGTGGCCGCCTCGGCCCTGATCTGGGGCGCGGCGTACTCGCTGTGGATGGCCAAGCGCGTGATCTTCGGCAAAGTGACCAACCACCACGTGGCCGAACTGACCGACATCAACGGCCGCGAGTTCTTCATGCTGGGCGTGCTGGCGATCGCGGTACTGTGGATGGGCCTGTATCCTGCGCCGTTCACCGACACGATGCAAACCTCGGTTGCCGACCTGCTCAAGCATGTCGCGCAGACCAAGCTGCCATAAGAAATAACGGGAAAGCTCTACATGAATCCAATTAATCAGGCCACCGACGTGGCCACCCACGTGGCCACATTGACGCCGCTGTACGCCGAGATCTTCCTGCTGGTGGCTGCCTCGGCCATCCTGCTGATCGACATGTTCCTCGGCGAAAGCAAGCGCGTGATCACCTACGTGCTGTCGCTGCTGACCCTGGCCGGCTGCGCGATGTTCTCGTTTGCCGACTTCAACGCCGGCACCACGGTGTACGCGTTCAACGACATGTTCATCTCCGATCCGATGGCGAACCTGCTGAAGATCGCGTCGTACATTGCCGTGGCGCTGACCTTGATCTACTCGCGCCAGTACGCGCACCAGCGCGGCATGCTGGGCGGTGAACTGGGCGGCGAATTCTATGTGCTGGCGCTGTTCGCACTGCTGGGCCAGATGGTCATGATCTCGGGTAACAACTTCCTGTCGATCTACCTGGGCCTGGAACTGATGTCGCTGTCGCTGTACGCCCTGGTGGCGCTGCGCCGCGATCACGCGCAGTCGACCGAAGCGGCGATGAAGTACTTCATCCTGGGCGCGCTGGCATCCGGCTTCCTGCTGTATGGCATCTCGATGCTGTACGGCGCCACCGGCTCGCTGGAACTGACCGAAGTGGCCACCAAGGCTGCCAGCGGCACCGTCAAGCCTGCCATCCTGGTGTTCGGCCTGGTGTTCGTGGTTGCCGGCCTGGCCTTCAAGCTGGGCGCCGTGCCGTTCCACATGTGGGTACCGGACGTGTACCAGGGTTCGCCGACGCCGGTGACGCTGCTGCTGGGCGCCGCGCCCAAGCTGGCCACCTTCGCGATCTGCGTGCGCCTGCTGGTGGAAGGCCTGCTGCCGATGGCCAACGACTGGCAGCAGATGCTGATGATCTTGGCCGTGCTGTCGCTGGGCATCGGCAACCTGACGGCCATCGCGCAAACCAACCTGAAGCGCATGCTGGCGTACTCGACCATCGCGCAAATGGGTTTCGTGCTGCTGGGCCTGCTGGCCGGCGTGGTGGGCGTGGACAAGAGCAATACCGCCGCCGCCTACAGCGCCGCGATGTACTACTCCATCGTCTACGTGCTGACCACGCTGGGCAGCTTCGGCCTGATCATGGTGCTGTCGCGCGTGGGCTTCGAAGCCGACGAACTGAACGACTTCAAGGGCCTGAGCAAGCGCTCCCCTTGGTACGCGATGATCATGTCGATCCTGATGTTCTCGCTGGCCGGCGTACCGCCGCTGGTGGGCTTCGCCGCCAAGTTCTCGGTGCTGCAAGCCGTGCTGAGCACCGGCGCGCTGTGGCTGACCGTGCTGGCCGTGATGTTCTCGCTGATCGGCGCGTTCTACTACCTGCGCGTGGTCAAGGTCATGTGGTTCGACGAACCGGCAGACACCGCGCCGCTGGCCGTGAACGCGGACACCAGCATCGTGCTGGGCCTGAACGCGCTGGCCGTGGTGGCAATGGGCATGATTCCGGGCCCGCTGCTGGACGCCTGCCTGAAGGCCATGAAAACTACCTTGGCGGTGTAAATGGATATTGGCGCCTCCAGCTGGCTGGTCATCATGCTCGCGCTTGCGGGCGCCAACCTGCCGTTCTTCAACGACAAGGTATTCGCTGTCATCCCGGTCAAGGCCGCGCTCACTTCCGGCGCGCCGTCGGCCACCCGGCGCGCCGGCAACACCGTGCACAAGACCTTCCTGGTGCGCCTGGTGGAGCTGGCGGTGCTGTACTTCCTGGTGGGCGGCGTGGCCGTCCTGCTGGAAGGCCGCATCGGCACCGTGTTCCCGCAATCGTGGGAGTTCTACGCCATTTCCGCCTGCCTGTTCATCGTGCTGGCCTTCCCCGGCTTCGTGCTGCGCTACCTGTACAAGCCCCGTCACTGATACACTGCGGTTTCTGTCTCAGCAAGAGGAGGGCGCATGGATGCGCACCTGAAAGAAACCAAGATCGACGGCGGCATGGTCTATGACGGCCACTTCCTGAAAGTCCACAAAGACCGCGTTGCGCTGCCGGATGGCAAGCCCACCGGCCGCGAGTACATCAAGCACCCCGGCGCGGTGGTCATCATCCCGCTGCTCGACGACGGCCGCGTGCTGCTCGAGCGCCAGTACCGCTATCCGCTCGACCGCGTATTCATCGAACTGCCCGCAGGGAAGAAGGATCCCGGCGAGTCCGCGCTGGACGGCGCCAGGCGCGAACTGGAAGAAGAAACCGGCTACACCGCCAGCGACTGGCAATTCGTCTGCACCATCCACAACGCTATCGCCTATTCGGACGAGCACCTGGACATCTTCCTGGCGCGCGGGCTGACGGCAGGCCCGCCCAAGCTGGACGAGGGCGAGTTCGTGGAGACCTTCACCGCCACCGTCGAGCAGGTGCTGGACTGGGTGCGCAGCGGCGAAATCACCGACGTGAAGACCATCATCGGCGCGTTCTGGGCGGAAAAGATACTGGCCGGGGTCTGGCAGCCGGGCTGAACGCGATGAAGACAGTGTGGCGCCGGGTTGGACTGTGGCTTGTGCTGAGCTTGCTTGTCGCGGTGGCCGGAACGGCGTCCGCGGCGGGCGCCGGCCGCACGCCGTTCCAGATCCGCTGCGAAGACAGCATCAACAAGTCAGTCTCGATCCTGACCGCACAGCAGAACGGCTACAGCGTGGACAACCATTTGTCCTACCGCACGCTGACCACCATGAAGGGGGCGGCGCGGGCCAATACCTATGTGCTGGGCCTGACCAAGACCGAGTCGCGGGTGGCGATTTCCTCCGATGGCGCCATGCTCACCGATCCGGTCACGGGCTACGAGTGCGTCTCGCCGCAAGTGACCGTCAAGCTGAGTTACGCGCCGGTGCTGATCTACGTCAGCAGCGAATTCCCGCCGGGCACTTGCGGCTACAAGGAAATCCTGGAACACGAGTTCCGCCACATGAAGGCGTATATGGACCACCTGCCCAAGGTGGAGCGCACGGTGCGCGCGGCGCTGGCCAACCGCTACGGCGGCAAGCCGCTGTACGCGCCGGGCGGCACCGCCCGGGTGGCGCTGGCGCGCGAGATCGACACCGGCTGGCTGCCCTATATCAAGGCCGAAATGGGCAAAGTGGAGGCCGTGCAGGCGCTGATCGACGCGCCCGCCGAATACCTGCGCCTGAGCAAGGCGTGCAATGGCGAGATCCAGGCCGTGCTGAACAAGAGCCGTGGCCGCCGATAACGAGAAAAAATGACAACTACACCAAGATATTTCGCGCTGGTCCCGGCGGCGGGCGTCGGCTCCCGCATGGCGGCGGCCAGCCCCAAGCAATATTTGCCCATCAACGGCAAGCCCATGCTGCGCCACACGGTGGACGCCTTCCTGGCCAGCCCGCTGATCGCGCACAGCTTCGTGGTGGTGAGCGAGGGCGACGGCTACGTGGATGAGGTGCTGACGGACGCGGCCGGGCTGGCCGGCGGCGGCGTGACGGTGCTGCGCTGCGGCGGCGCGACCCGCATGGAGAGCATCCTGAACGGCCTGCGCGCCGTGCGCGGGCAGGTCGGCGACGCCGACCTGGTGCTGGTGCACGACGCGGCCCGGCCGGGCCTGACGCCGGCGCTGATTGCCAGACTGATCACGCAAGCGGGCGCCAATCCGGCTGGCGGCCTGCTGGCGCTGCCGGTGGTCGATACCGTCAAGACCACCAGGTCCGGCGCCACCGCCACCATCCCGCGCGAGGGCATGTGGCTGGCGCAAACCCCGCAAATGTTCAGCTATGAACTGCTGCTGCGCGCCTTGGCCAGCGCCGCCGACCCCAACGCCATCACCGACGACGCCAGCGCCGTCGAGCTTCTCGGGTTGTCGCCGCAACTGGTGGAAGGCCATCCAAGGAACCTGAAAGTGACTTTACCCAGCGACATCCGCATCGCGGAAATGTATCTGGCGCATCCAGAAAAGGAAGAAAACCAATGACCATACACCTCCCATTCCGCATTGGCCAGGGCTATGATTGCCACCGCCTGGTGGAAGGCCGCAAACTGATATTGGGTGGAGTGGATATTCCCCACCATCTCGGCCTGCTTGGCCATTCGGACGCCGACGCATTACTGCACGCCATCACCGATGCCATATTGGGCGCCGCAGCGCTGGGCGATATCGGCAAGCATTTTCCTGACACCGACCCTGAATTCAAAGGCGCCGATTCGCGCGCCTTGCTGCGCGAAGCGGTCAAGCGGGTCAAGGCGAGCGGCTATGATGTCGGCAATATCGACGCCACGATTATCGCCCAGCGCCCCAAAATGGCGCCCCATATTCCGGCGATGGTGGAAAATATTGCGGAAGATTTGGGCGTGTCGCCTGGGCAGGTGAATATCAAGGCCAAGACCAATGAAAAGATGGGTTATCTCGGTCGCGAGGAGGGCATTAATGCCGATGCGGTCGCATTGCTGATCCGTTCCTGATTTTCTGATTTTATCTCGCGCACCAGCTCCCGTTTTTTCTGTTTTAATGTTGCTCATGTGCGCGGGACCGCCTCTGGATGCTCGTCATCCAGAATAGTTTCTCCATCCCGCATACAACCCATCCTCGTCCATTCCGTAAAGCGATTCTCGTCGTAGCCGCTCCCCGACCTTGTACAAGTTTTGGCATTTTGTCGTACGTCCGGCGCTGGCGCCTTGCGTTTGCCCATTCGCACAGGCCGAATATGCCAAGTATTGGCTTGAACGCGCTGAAAGTGGGCATGAGTCCACCTTGCAGCCGGCAGTGGCGGGCGTTTGCGGGCATAATATGGCTGGTCTATTTCAAGGAAGAGCGATGGCGCGCGATATTTATGCTTATCGGGATGTGGCGGTGGAGTCTTGCTGGCGGGACGGACAGGTGAAAATATGCCCGGTGCCGGGGCAGGCGTATTCGCATTCCCTGCTGGTGCATTGCGCCCGCGCCATGAGCGATACCGATGTTTATCCGCTGGGAACCCGCTTCCTGGTATCCGCAAAATTAACGGACAGGCTGGGCGGCACGCCTTTTCTGTATGTTTATCACGGCGATCCGGTTGCCGTCCTGTCGCCCAAAGAATGCAAGACTTTCCTTGCGAAATTCATTCGCGGCCGCATCTAAATGCCCAGGGAGGCGTCATGATTAAATTGCGTGAAATCGACCATATTGTGCTGCGCGTGGTGGACCTGGATAATATGGTCCGGTTTTATACCGGCGTGCTGGGCTGTACTATGGAAAAGCGGCAGGAAGCCATCGGATTAATCCAGCTACGCGCAGGAAGTTCGCTGGTCGATCTGGTGCCAGTGGACGGTAAATTAGGCAGGATGGGCGGCGCCGCGCCTGGAAAAGAAGGGCGCAATGTGGATCATTTCTGCTTCCGCGTGGAAGATTTTGACGAAGCCGCTATTCTGGCCGATTTGAAAGCGGCCGGCGTGGAAGCCGGACCGGCTGAATCGCGCTATGGCGCGGAAGGAGAAGGGCCGTCGATTTATATCAACGACCCGGAAGGCAATACCGTGGAATTGAAAGGGCCGGCCTGGACTTGAATGCAGCCAGCGGCCGGCCCGGGTTTTATTCGTCCTCGTCCAGTTCGGCTTTGACCGAGCGCGAGCGCGCCGTGTCGGCCTGGGCTTTCAGCTTGGCTGCTTCGGCCATGAAGTCGCTGACCGGATGGTCGGGGCTCTGGCGCACCACGGGCGGCAGCAGCACCGACATGTAGAGCTCGTCCGCCAGCCGGCCCGAATTCTGCAGATTGCTCGCCAGGATCAAACCCGACCCCAGTGCCATCAGCACCATGCAGCCCTTCATCAGCGGCTTGGGATGGCGCGGCTTGATGGTGCGCATGTGGAAGAAGATCACCCCGCAGATGATGGCCAAGGTGACAAGATTGCCGTAGCGGGTGAGGAATTCCAGCGACCACGCGTAGGCCAGCACATTGCTCACCACGCGCCACGCGCCGGCCGTCACCAGGCCCGCGCCCAGGATGAACAGGTGGCGCCCCATGCGGGCATGGCCGCCGAACAGGCGGTTGGCCAGCGCCCACAGGCCGCTCCACACCAGCCCGCCGGCGATGCCGGAGGCGATCAGCAGCAGGTAGCGTATGGTCTGGAACGATTGCGACTCGGCATCCACCAGTGCCGCCTCGGCGCCAATGAACAGCGCGATCAGCGCCACGCCGGCCAGCGCCGGGGCGCCTCCTTCCCAGGCGTGCATGGTGGTGTCGGCCACTTCCGGCGGCACCGGAAAGCCGGCGTCGCGCACGCGCAGCCGGGTATGGCCCAGCCTTACCACCGTGGTACCGTTGAGCGGCACGCTGAGCTGGCGCTTGCCGAGGTGGATCACGCCGTTCTGGGTTCCCAGGTCGTGCAGCACCAGATGGCCGTTGTCGTCCGCCTCCACCACCGCGTGGCGCTCGGCCGTATGGGCATCGTCCAGGATGAAATCGTTGTGGTAGCCACGGCCGATGTGAATCGGCAGGTGCTCGATGCGCTGGCGCTGCAGCACGTCGCCGTTGGCGGCCAGTACCTCGATGAAATAAGGAGGCGTCATTTGACCGCCCCGCGCGACAGCGCTTCAAGGAAAGCCTGGGTGGCGCGCAGGCCGTTTTCGTAAGACACGCCGCGCGCGTCCATGCGGCTTTGCAGGTTCATCAAGCCTTCGTCGGTGCTGGCGCTCAGCAGGGCGAAATCGTACAGGCCGGCAAACTTGCGGTAGGCGCGCACGCACAGGACGGCGCGCAGCGGCAGATTCTTGTTCTTGACGAACATTTCCGTGCATTGGGGCGCGGTCAGGTGCTGGTCCTTGTGGCCGCCGAAGCCTTCATTCTCGAAGGAAGCGCTGGAGAGCTGGGCGAAGCGCAGCGCGTCCAGCCCGGTGCTGCGCATGAACTGGTGGCGGATGCCGATGGCGCCGGTCTGCAGGGTGCCGGACACGAAGATGGCCGATTCCATCGAGCAATTGGTGATATCGACCGTGTAGGGCTTGTTGGCCTTTACGTTTGAGCGGCCCCAGCAGCGCATCTGCTCGGATTCGCGCACCGGCACCATGTAGGGGCCCATGGCTTTCAAGGTCATCGGCGTGGCCAGCAGCTGGTCCACCATGGCTTTCTGGTGCTGCAGCAGTTGCTCGACCACCACCGGGGTGAAGTTGCGCGGCGGCGCCTTGTCCTGGGGGATCTTTTTCAGCAGGTCCTGGGCGAAGCGGGCCGGCACCAGGAAGCTCACCAGTTCGCCGTCCAGGCGCTTCGATACGTTCACGCCGGCGATGTCGCCGTCCACCGTCACACTGGGACCGCCGCTCATGCCCGAGTTGATCGGGCCGGTAAACATCAGCTGGTCGTAGAAGCTGCGCGCGATAACGCCGTTGTACGAGCCCTCCGAAATGGCAAAGCCGAGGTCGAGCGGATTGCCCAGCGAGTACAGATACTGTCCCTGGCTCAGGCGCGCCAGCTGCTCGGGCATCTTGAACACGCCGGTACCGTTGCGGTTTACGCGCACTACGGCCAGATCGTGCAGCACGTCCACCGCCAGCAGTTCCACGTTGCCGCGCTGGCCGCCGGTGTCCACCCATTCGCCGGTGTAGTTGTCCGGGTCCAGCGCGAACTGCGATACCACGTGGTAGTTGGTGACGACCAGGTTGCTGTTACCGACCAGGAAGCCGGAGCCCACCGACGACTGGGTGCGGCCGCTTTTCAGCAGCGAACGCACCTGCAGCAGGTCGGCCTTGGCGCTGGAATAGAGTTTTTGCGCCGCGCTGGACGGCGGCGGCAGGGGCGCACCCGCGTCGGAGGCGCCTGGCGCCGGCGCAGCCTGGCCGGGCTGGTTTTGCGGCGCCGGTGCGGCCGGGGCGCCGGGAACGGGCCGGGCCGCAACAGCGGGAAATGGGGGAGATGCCTGCGGCGGCGCTGCGGCCTGCGGGGCCGCCAGCGCCTGGGCGCAGCCCCAAGTCATGGTCAATACGGTGGCAAGACGGGTAAGTTTCATGCAATCCTTGGACTTGGGACGGGAGGGGCTAGCGCTTACAGTTCGCCGTCCTCGGCTGCCGCTGGCGGCGGGGTCATCATGTGGCCCAGCTTGGCGGCCTTCGTGTTCAGGTAATTCTGATTGAATTTGTTGCGGTTGACCAGCAGCGGCACCCGTTCGGCCACCGGGATGCCGAGCGCTTCCATGGCGGCGATCTTGCGCGGGTTGTTGGTCATCAGGCGCAGGCTTTGCACGCCGAACTGCTTGAGCATGGGTTCCACCAGCGCATAGTTGCGCTGGTCGGCCTTGAAGCCGAGCTGTTCGTTCGCCTGCACCGTGTCGGCGCCGGCTTCCTGCAGGCGGTAGGCGCGCATCTTGTTGATCAGGCCGATGCCACGGCCTTCCTGGCGCAGGTACAGCACCACGCCGCGGCCTTCGGCCGCCACTTTCTTCAGCGCGCCTTCCAGCTGGGCGCCGCAGTCGCAGCGCTGGGAGAACAGCACGTCGCCAGTCAGGCATTCCGAATGCACGCGCGCCAGCACCGGCGCGCCGTCGCCGATGTCGCCCAACACCATGGCCAGGTGCTCCTTGCCCGTGGCGTGCTCGACAAACGCGTGCAGCGTGAACTGCGCCCACGGCGTTGGCAGCGCGCAGGAGGTCACGTAATCGAGTTCTTCTTTCACTGGTGCTTCGGCGGCGGACTGCATGGTTGTGCTCTTCTGT
Source organism: Massilia sp. Root351 (assembly GCF_001425045.1). Lineage (GTDB taxonomy): Bacteria > Pseudomonadota > Gammaproteobacteria > Burkholderiales > Burkholderiaceae_D > Rugamonas. The sequence continues at coordinate 102,582 of NZ_LMDJ01000033.1, forward strand.
CAGGTGTATCAGGTGCTTATAAGTAAAAAAGGCACGCCGAACCGCGTTGCGGATCGTGCGTGCCCTGCCATCATAGCAAAAATTACGCTACAGCTATGTTAGGCCCTCCTATCCCATTTTCAATATGGCAAATCAAATACCAGCACTTCAGCTGCTTCGGCGCGTGCCAGGGTGAGCAGTTGCTCTTCCGTCACCTTCAGCGCATCGCCGCCTTTCAGCTCCACGCCGTTTACCGACACGCTGCCACGGATCACGTGGACGTAGGCGGTGCGGCCCGGGGCCAGCGTGTGCTGCACGGCGTCGGCGCCGTTCAGGATGGTGGCGTAGATTGCCGCATCCTGGTGGATCAGCACCGAACCGTCGCGGCCGTCACTTGAGGCGACCAGGCGCAGCTGGCCCACTTTGCTGTCGGGAGCGAAGTGCTTTTCCTCGTAGCTGGGCGCAATCCCGGTCACATTGGGCTGGATCCAGATCTGCAGGAAGTGCACGCCATTCGTTTCCGAATGGTTGAACTCGCTATGCCGCACCCCGGTGCCGGCGCTCATGCGCTGCACGTCGCCGTATTTCAGCACCGAACCGTTGCCCATGCTGTCCTTGTGCGCCAGTTCGCCTTCCAGCACGTAGGAAATGATCTCCATGTCGCGGTGGCCATGGGTGCCGAAGCCCTGCGCCGGAGTCACCTTGTCTTCGTTGATGACCAGCAGCGGGCCGAAGCCGGTGTGTTTCGGGTCATGGTAGTGGCCGAAGGAGAAGGTGTGGCGCGAATTGAGCCAGCCATGGTTAGCCAGACCGCGTTCTTCGCTTTTACGTACTTGCAACATGGTGAACTCCGTTTCTTTTTTCAGGTTATGTGCAATAAATTCGATGGCTTTTTAACTTGTGCCTTGAATTCGCTGCATCGATAGGTCAAAGTATAGACCTGTGCTTCCGTTTCAAAAAACGGAAAATTTATGGACCTATGATCGAAAAAATCGAATGCTTAGACTGAGCCTGGAAGCCTTGCAAATCGTGGACGCCATCGACCGGCGCGGTTCCTTTTCCGCCGCCGGCAAGGAATTGCACCGCGTGCCGTCCACCATTTCCTATACCGTCGGCAAGCTGGAGGACGATCTCGGCGTACAGGTGTTCGAGCGCAACGGCCCGCGCGTGGAGCTGACCCGCGCCGGCCGCGAGCTGCTGAAGGAGGGCCGCTACCTGCTGAAGGCGGCGCTGGACCTGGAGCACCGCGTGCGGCGCGTGGCCTCCGGCTGGGAAACCGAACTGGCGCTGGGCATCGATTCCATGTTCTCGGCGGTGGCGCTGGACCCGGACGTGCGCGCCTTCTACGAGGTGGCCCAGCAAACCCGGCTGCGCATCGCGCAGGAGGCGCTGTCGGGCACCTGGGAGGCGCTGCTGGACCGGCGGGTGGACGTGCTGGTGGGCGCGCCCGGCGACGGGCCGGCCGGCGGTGGCTACGTGTCGCACCCGATGGGCAGCATCAGGTTCGTGTTCGCGGTGGCGCCCAGCCATCCGCTGGCCCAGGTGGAAGGCAAGCTGGGCCGCAACGAGTTGCAGCACCACCGCGCCATCGTCATGTCGGACTCGGCGCGCCAGATGGCGCCGCGCACCGTAGGCCTGCTGCTGGGCCAGGACACGCTGACCGTGCCCACCATGCATGCCAAGTTCCAGTACCAGGTCGCCGGCCTGGGCTTCGGCTTCCTGCCCGAGCCTTGCGCGCGCAAGGCCATCGCCGAAGGCAAGCTGGTGGAGAAGGACGTGGAAGAACCGAAGCCGGACGAGACCTTCTACCTGGCCTGGCGCACGGGCGAGGAGGGCGCCGCGCTGAGCTGGTGGGTCAAGCGCATGCGCCAGCCGGGCATGTTCGACCACCTGTGCCGCTTTCTGTCGAGCTGACCGGGGTAGTGATGTGCGCAACGCTGGCGGCAGCTTTGTTGACCTGTGCCAATACTTTCGGGGTAACATAATGAAATCATTCAAGGCCCAGCCACCTGTTTGCCCGGAACCCAGCCATGACCGTATTGACTGACGCACCTCCCGTCTTCCTGCATTTGCTGGCCGACCGCAACGGCAAGCCGGCCGGTATGGTGCTCGGCGGCGGCCGCGCCGCGTTGCCGGACGAGCAACTGCGGGTGCTGGCCGGCCAGTTCCCCTGTTTCATCCGCGCCGGCCTGGACCATGCGCAGGCCTGGCTGGAGGCCGGCTGGCTGCCGCTGCCCAGCCAGCTGGTGCGGGCCGACACGGTGTTCGACAAGGCGGCGCTGCCGGCGGGCATGGTGCTGATTGAAGGCGACTGGCCGCTGGCGCCGCCGCCCAAGGCGGTCGGCGCGCAGGCCGCGTCGCGCGCGCTGGCGCTGCAGCTGGTGCAGCTGGTCAGCAATGACGGCGATACCCATGAAATCGAGGCCTTGCTGCGGCGCGATCCGACCCTGTCCTACCATCTGCTCAAGCTGGTCAACTCGCTGGGCATGGGCAGCAGCCGCCGCGTCAGCAGTTTTGCGCAGGCGATCCTGATCCTGGGGCGCCAGCAGTTGCGGCGCTGGCTGAACCTGATGCTGTTCTCGGCACGCGAAGGCGACCTGCGCTCGTCCATGCTGCTGGCCAAGGTGGCGGTGCGGGCGCACGCGCTGGAACTGCTGGCGCGCAGCACCGGCCTGGGCAAGGCGCAGCAGGAGCAGGCTTTTATGGTCGGCATGTTCTCGCTGCTGGGCGTGCTGTTCGGCATGCCGCTGGCCGAGGTGCTGGCGCCGCTGACCATCGGCGACGCGGCGCAGCAGGCCCTGCTCGACAGGCAGGGCGAGCTGGGCGAACTGCTGGCGCTGGTGGAGGCGGCCGAACGGGGCGACTTCGCCGCCGTGGCAGGCCGGCTGGAGGCGCTGCAGCTGGACGGGGCCGAGTTCAACCGCGTAGTGGCCGATGCGCATCTGTGGATGCTGAGCGTGGCCACCGACAAGGCAGGCAGCGGCCATGCTTGACGCGGCGATCGCGCGTTGCCTGGCGCTGAGCCAGGCGGCCCGGACGCAACAGGGCGCCGCCCTGGCGGCAACGCTGGCCGAACTGGATGCCGCGCTGGCGGCCGTGGCCGAGGCGCGTGCCGCCGAGCTGGTCCGGGCCGGCGCTGCGGCCGCCGAGCAGAACATCGAACAGGATGGCGACGCGGCGGCCATGCTCGAGCTGGACCTGGCCGGCTACATCACCGCCTGGAACCGGGGCGCCGAGCGCCTGTTCGGCTACCGGGAGCAGGAGGCGCTGGGCCAGAACATCCTGTTCCTGTACACCGAGGACGACGACGGCGCGCTGGCCGAGCTGCTCTACGAGCAGGACGGCGGCACGGCCGAAGTGCGCCGGCGCCGCAAGTCCGGCGAGGTGATCTGGGTGCAGCTGGCGCTGTCGTTGCTGCAGGACGAACTGGGCGAGGCCCAGGGCATGCGGGTGCGCATGGCGCACGTGAGCGAGCCGCTGTCGGACTTCGACAAGATCAGCCTGCACGCGCGCATCATCGAGGACAGCGAGCAGGGCGTGCTGATCACCGACGCCAGGGAACGCATAGTCTCGATCAACAGCGCCTTTACCCGCATCACCGGCTACACGCCGGGCGAATCGCTGGGCAAGACGCCCGACCTGTTGCGCTCCGGGGTGCACGACGCCGAGTTCCGCGCCAAGGTGCGTGCGGCCATGGCGGGCAACGGTCCGTGGCGCGGCGAGATCGTGGGCCGGCGCAAGAACGGCGAACTGTTCCCGCAGTCGGTCACCATCAGCGCGGTGCGCGACAGCAGCGGCAAGATCAGCCACACCTTCTCCCTGTTCTCGGACATCAGCGTGCACAAGGACGCCGAGGCGCGCATGCAGCGCATGGCCAACTACGACACCCTGACCGGCCTGCCCAACCAGTGCCTGCTGACCCAGCTGATGACGCAGGCGCTCACCGAGGCGCGCCGCAGCAACGAGCACGGCGCCTTGCTGGTGGTGGAGATCGGCCGCCTGGGCGCCATCAGCGACACGCTGGGCCACGACGTCGGCAACCAGCTGCTGGGCGCGATCGGCAAGCTGTTCCGCGCCGTGCTGCGCGACCCCGACATCCTGGCGCGGCTGGACGGCAACCGTTTCGGCGTCGCGCTGCTGCACATCGAAAAGCGCGAGCACGCCGCCATCGTGGCGCAGAAACTGGTTGCCGCGCTGGCCGCGCCCATCCAGCTGGGCAGCCACAGTCTGCAGGTGGGAGCCAGCATCGGCATCGCGGTCTACCCCGAGGACGGGCTGGAAACCGGCGCGCTGATACGCCACGCCGACGTGGCCACCTCCAAGGCCGCGCAGGCCGAGTCGGCCTTCCTGTTCTACAGCGAGGAAATGAACCAGCGCGCCAAGGAGCACCTGCGCATCGAGAGCGAGCTGCGCCAGGCGCTGCTGCACGACGAGCTGCAGCTGTACTACCAGCCCAAGGTGAGCTTGCGCAGCGGCCGCATCGTCGGCGCCGAAGCCTTGCTGCGCTGGCGCCATCCGCTGCGCGGCCTGGTGTCGCCGGGCGTGTTCATCCCGGTGGCCGAGGAGACCGGGCTGATACAGGAGGTCGGCAACTGGGTGCTGGAGGAGGCCTGCCGCCAGGTGCGCGCATGGAAGGACGCCAACCTGATCATGCCGCCCATCGCGGTCAACCTGTCGGCGCGCCAGTTCGACCGGGGCCTGCCGGCGCGCATGGCGGACGTGCTGCGGCGGCACCAGGTGCATCCCGAGCAGATCATGCTGGAGATCACTGAAAGCCTGCTGGTGCGCGGCGCCGAGAACGTGGTGGCCATCATGAACGAGCTGGTGGCCATGGGCCTGGCGCTGGCGCTGGACGACTTCGGCACCGGCTATTCCAGCCTGGCTTACCTGAAGAAATTCCCCATCAGCACCTTGAAGATCGACCGCTCCTTCGTGGTCGGCCTGCCGTACGAGGAGAACGATTGCGCCATCGCGCGCGCCATCGTCACCATGGCGCAGCAGCTGCGCCAGGAGATCGTGGCCGAGGGCGTGGAGACGGCCGAGCAGATGCGTTTCCTGCGCGAGCTGGGCTGCGACCAGCTGCAAGGCTACCTGTTCAGCCAGCCAGTGCCGGCCGACGATTTCGAACGCATGCTGCGCGAAGGCAAACGGCTGGCGTTCGGGGCGCGCTAAGGCCGGGCTGGCCGGCCCGCCGGTGCGCGCGGCGGGGCTCAATCGAGGCGGATCTTTTCAATCAGGAAATCGAGCATCACGCGCACGCGCGGCGGCAGTTGCTTGCCGGGGCCGAGGAAGACCGCGTGCACCGCTTCCAGGTCGGCCGGGTTGTATTCCTCCAGCACCGGCACCAGCCGCCCGGCGGCGATGTCGTGCTTGGTGTGCATGCGCGATAGCCGCACCAGGCCGACCCCGGCCAGCGCCAGGTGGCGCATGCTTTCGCCGTCGCCCAGCAGGGCGTTGCCTTCCGGGCGCAGTTGCAGCATGCCGCCTTTGCCGTCCAGGAAGGGCCATAGCGGCACCTGGCGCCGGAAGTTGAAACCCAGCAGGTTGTGGCGCGCCAGGTCGTCCGGCGTTTGCGGCGTGCCGTGTTTTGCCAGGTAGGCCGGCGAGGCCAGCACCACCATGCGGCCTTCGCCCAGCTTGCGCGCCACCAGGTTCGATTCCTTCAGCTTGCCGGCGCGTATCGCGATGTCGGTGCGGTCTTCCAGCAGGTCCACCACGGTGTCGGTGCCGGCCACGTCCACCGTGATGTCCGGGTAGCGCTCCAGGAACTCGGGCAGGATGGGCAGCAGATACAGCATGGCGAACGGCACGAAGCAGTTGATGCGCAGCCGGCCGCGCGGGGCGCCGGTGGAAGACGCTTCGCGTTCGGCGCTGTCCATGTCTTCCAGGATGCGCGCGCACTGGCTGTAGAAGGCCGCGCCTTCCGGCGTGGTCCGCAGCTGGCGCGTGGAGCGGTGCAGCAGCCGCGTGCCGAGCCGCGCTTCCAGCCGTGAGATGAGCTTGCTCACCGCAGACGGCGTCATCTTCAAGCGCTGCGCGGCGGCGGTAAAGCCGCCGGCGTCCACCACATCGACGAAGACCGCCATTTCCGCTGCGCGGTTGATATCCTGCCGGGCCATGAGTGAATCCATTTCATAAGTGTTTGGCTTTGTGGCAGTCTATATCATCAGTGAGCCGGGTTCTACAATGGATGGAATTAATTCACTGATGGAGTATTCCATGAAAAAGATGCATCCCGGCGTGCTGTCGCTCTCGGTGGGCGCGTTCGCCATCGGCGTGACGGAGTTCATCGTGGTGGGCGTGCTGCCCGCCATTTCGGCGGACCTGAAGGTGCCGCTCGATTCGGCCGGCGCGCTGGTCAGCCTGTACGCGCTGGCGCTGGCCCTGGGGACGCCGCTGGCGGTGCTGGGCCTGTCGCGCTACCCGCGCAAGGCGGTGCTGGCGGGGCTGATGGCGGTGTTCCTGCTGGGTAACCTGCTGGCGGCGTTTTCCACCAGCTACGGCGTGCTGCTGGCCGGGCGCATCATCACGGCGGTGGCGCACGGCGCCTTCTTCGGCATCGGCGCCACGGTGGCGGCTTCGCTGGCGCCCAAGGGGCAGGCGGGCAGGGCGATTTCCGTGATGTTCGGCGGGCTGACCCTGGCCATGGTGCTGGGCGTGCCGCTGGGCAGTTTCCTGGGCAATTTGATGGGCTGGCGCCTGCCGTTCTTCGCGGTGGCCGGCATGGCGCTGGCGGGCTTGCTGGCCATGTTGCGCTGGCTGCCTTCCGGCATGGCGCAAGCCAGCAGCGGCAAGGCCTCGACGCAGCTGGCCGCGCTGGGCGACCGCCACATCCTCACCATGATGGCGGTGACCACGCTGGGCTTCGGCAGCATTTTCGCCGCCTTCACCTACATCACGCCTATCCTGACCGATATCGCCGGCTTCTCGGCCACCACCGCCAGCGCCATGCTGGTCGTGTTCGGCGCGGCCACTTTCGCCGGCAATATGGCGGGCGGCTACCTGAGCAGCCACATGGGCTGGCAGCGTTCGCTGCGCATGCTGCTGGTGCTGCTGGCCGTGACGCAAGCCGGCCTGGCGCTGTCGGTGCACACGCCCTGGGCGCTGGTGCCGCTGCTGTTCCTGTGGGGTTTGTTCTCCTTCGGCCTGTCGCCCGGCCTGCAGGCCGGCATGCTGGCCACGGCCGAGCATTACACGCCGCAGGCGGTGGACTTTGCCTCCGGCCTGAACATCTCGGCCTTCAACTTCGGCATCTCGCTCGGCTCCTCGCTGGGCGGCCTGATGGTGGCGCGCAGCCTGATGGGCGCCACGCCATGGGCCGGGGTGGCCATTTCGCTGGCGGCGCTGCTGCCGCTGGCGTGGCTGGCGCGGCGTACTGTCGGCGCGCCCGCGGTGGCCGGAAGCAGTGCGGCGGCCGCGCACTGACCGGGCTATACTTTTTCCCACATCGCTTTGCAGGGAGGACGGCATGTGGGATCTTGAACGCTTTGTGACGGCGCAGGAGCCGGTCTACGAGACGGTGCTGGCCGAGCTGCATGCCGGGCACAAACGCAGCCACTGGATGTGGTTCATCTTTCCCCAGCTGGCCGGGCTGGGGCGCAGCGAGATGGCGCACCGCTACGCCCTGTCGGGGCTGGCCGAAACGCGGGCTTACCTGGACCACCCGCTGCTGGGCGGGCGGCTGCGCGAGTGCTGCGCGCTGGTGCTGGCGGCGGGGCAGGGCGTGTCGGCGCACGATATCTTCGGCGCGCCGGACGACATCAAATTCCGCTCCTGCGTGACGCTGTTTGCCGAGGCCGCGCCCGCCGAGCACCTGTTCACGGCCTGCCTGAAGCGCTTTTTCGGCGGCGAGCCCGATCCGGAGACGCTGTCGCTGCTGTAATATCGCGTGATCCGCAACGACAATGGAAGCGCCATGAGCCGTCCCGTTTTAGAAGAATCCCGCATCCATCCCGCCATCCGCAGCAAGGTCGCGGGCAACCACGCCGACATTCTGCAGGCGGTGCAGGCCGCTGTCGCCGCCAACAAGGTGGTGGTGGTCGGCATGGCGATGAATCCCTTTCCCCGTAAGGCGCGCCAGTTGCTGGACGCGCAGGGGGCGCCGTATGTGTACCTGGAATACGGCAGCTACCTGAGCCAGTGGCGCCGCCGCACCGCGCTGAAAATGTGGAGCGGCTGGCCGACCTTGCCGATGGTGTTCATCAACGGCACGCTGGTGGGCGGCTTCCAGGATCTGAAGAAGCTGGTCGACAGCGGCGAGTTCACCGCGCTGGTGGCGCCCAAGCTGCCCGCATGAGCTTGCTGGCGCATCCGCTGCGGCTGGGGCCGGGCGCGGACCTGCGCGCGGCCATCGAGGCGGCCGCCGCCGAAGCCTGCGCCGCCGCTTTCGTGCTGCAGGGCATCGGCAGCCTGAGCGTGGCGCAGCTGCGCTATGCGGGCATGCCGGGTGCGACCGAATTGCGCGGCGACCTGGAAATCCTGACGCTGGCAGGTTCGGTGGCGCCGGACGGCGCGCATCTGCACATGTCGGTGTCGGACGCGCAGGGCCGCGTGTACGGCGGCCACGTGGCGGCCGGCTGCGTGGTGCGCACCACGGCGGAACTGTTGCTGGCGCTGCTGCCCGGCCACAGCTTGCGCCGCGAGACCGATCCGGCCTCGGGCTACAAGGAACTTGTGGTGCGGGCGTTGGGTTAGAACGCGTCCAGCCGCGCCGGAAGTTCGCGCAGCAGCGCTTCGCGCGAGCGCGGGCCGCCCATGGCGCCTTCCTGCTTGGCGTCCATCGCCAGGCGCGCGAACACCACCGTGCGCTGGCCCTTGGTGGCCCAGCCCACATACCAGCCATACTGGCGCGTGCCGTCCTCGCTGCCGTCCGGCAGCAGGGCCGAGGCGGTGCCGGTTTTCCCCGTCACTTGCCAGCCGTTGGCCAGCGTCTGCTGCGGCATGATGCGCGCGGTCATGGCATAGGCGTGCGCCGACAGCGGCAGTTCGCGGTTGGCCACCTTGCGCAGGAAGGCCACCTGCTCCAGCGGCGAGATGCGCAGGCTGGAGCCGACCCAGGCCAGCGACAGGCCGTTGTCCTTGCCGGGGTCTCCCGACAGGTCCTGGTTGCCGTAGCCGAAGCGCTGCACATAGTGCTGGAAGCGGGCCGCGCCCAATGTGGCGGTCACCTGCTGGGCGTACCACAGCACCGAGTTGTGCAGCCAGCCGCTGGGGTCGGTGTCCGCGCGCCAGGAGGGGACGTAAGCGGGGTAGCCGGTCTTGAACGGCATCAGCGGGGCGTGTTCGTGCTGCAGGATGCCGCTGTCGTAGCCCATCAGGGCGACCGGGATATTGAAGGTCGAAGCCGGTGTGACGCGTTCGTCGCAATGGCCCTCGCGCGCCAGCTGCCGGCCGCTGGCGGCGTCGGCGATCACGGTGCAGGTGAACGGGACCTGCGAGGCCGCGGGAGCGATGCGCCAGGCCAGCGCTGGCTGGAAGGCGAGGCTGGCGGCGAACACACAGGCCAGGCCGGCCAGCGCGAGCAGGCGCGCGGCGCGCGCCCTGCGCCCTTGCGCGCGCCCCGGTTCGCGGATCAGCGCGATGCGCGAGGCCAGCGTGCTGGCGCAGACGCCGCCGAAAGCAAGCGCGGTCTTGGGCGTGCCGTGTTGCAGGCGCAGCTGCGCCACCAGCGCGGCGGCATAGGCCTTGCGTTGCGCCGGCGGGCGGCCGCGCAGCACGTCGCGGTCGCAGCCCAGTTCCTGGGCCCAGGACAAGCTGCTGCGCAGCAGCCGCATGAAGGGGTTGAACCAGAGCAGGGTCTGCAGCACGATGCCGATGCTCATCCATTGCAGGTCGCGGCGGCGCCAGTGCGTCAGTTCGTGTTCGACGATCAGCTGCTGCTGGGCCGCGTCGAAGCTGCGCAGGTGGCGCGGCAGCAGCAGGCGCGGCTTGCGCAGGCCGAACAGCATGGGGGAAATCGGCGCGTCCACTTCGATGACGATGGGCGCGGCGGCAGGCGCGGGCTGGCTTGCCGCCGGGATCGGCGCGGGCAGGCGGCTACCGCTGGCGGCCAGGCCGTTCAGCATGCGGCGCGCCCGCAGCAGCTGGAACACGGTGTAGCCCAGGCCGAGCAGGTAGGCCAGCAGCCACGCTTGCGCGGCGCGCGTGAGCCAGGAGGCCGGCTGCACCTGGCCGGTGCTGGCGGCGTCGCTGCCCTCGCCGGCGCGGCGCGCGGCCGGACCGTCCTGCGCTGCGGGACGGCTTGCTGCGGCTTCGGGCAGTTCGATGGGCGGCACCAGGCGCAGGCGCTCGCTGTGCGGCAGCAGGATCACCAGGAACGCCGCCACCACCGTGGCCTGGCTCAGCAGCCAGACCGAGCGGTGCAGGGCAACGCCCGGCAGCCGGCGGCACAGCGCGGTCAGCGCCCAGACGGCGAGGCCGGCCGCGAGGCAGCCGGCGCTGGCCAGCAGAAAGCGCAGCAGCCATGCGTCCGCCAGGACTGCGCCTGTCATGCGCGGTCCTGCGGGCCCGGCTGGTCCTGCGGGTCGTCCGGCCAGTCGTTCAGCAGCTGTTCCAGCTGCGCCAGTTCGGCCTCGTCAACCAGCTTGCTGCCGGTAAACATATTGACCGGCAGGGGCGTCTCCATCTCCATCACGCGTTTGCCGAAGTCATGCGCGAAAGCGGCCAGGGTGCCGACTTTCTCCAGCGCCGGCTCGTATACCTGCACGCCGTGCCGCGTGTGCTGGCGCACCGAACCCTTGTCGAGCATGCGCTCCAGCGTCTTGCGGGTGGAGGAATAGGACCAGCCCAGTTCGGGTTCAACCTGGTCGTGGATTTCGCGCGCGCTGAGCGGCTGCTGTTTCCACAGCGCCTTGAGCACGGATAGTTCGGAGATAGAGGGAATGGCCATGGCGCTATTGTGCAGCGGTTTGCGACTTATGTCACTCGAAATAAAACATTTGACATGAATGTGACCAATGTCGCATGATGGTCATGTTTGTCGCATTTCGCGGCTTTGAGAGGAGAAGTATGAAATTCCGCATGATCGCCATGGCGGCGCTGGGCAGCGTGGCCGCCCTGGCCGCCGTCCCCGCCGCCTGTGCCGCCGAAGTCTGCACGGCCATCGCCGACGCCGCCACCGGCAAGATCCTGGTGCAGCGCGGCGACTGCCAGCGCGAGGTGACGCCGGCATCCACCTTCAAGATCCCGCTCAGCCTGATGGGCTACGACGCCGGCTTCCTGAAGGACGAGCACGCGCCGGAACTGCCGTTCCGCCAGGGCTATGTGGACTGGCGCCCCAGCTGGCGCAGCGCGTCCGACCCGGCCAGGTGGATGGGCGAATCGGTGGTGTGGTACTCGCAGCAGCTCACGCTGTCGCTGGGCAAGGCGCGCCTCGCGGCCTACACCAAGCGCTTCGAATACGGTAACGGCGACGTGTCGGGCGATGCCGCGCATGATGGACTGACGGCGTCCTGGCTGGAATCCTCGCTGCGCATTTCGCCGCTGGGCCAGCTGTCCTTCCTGGGCAAGGTGGTGAACCGCCGGCTGGGCGTGAGCGACCATGCCTACGAGATGACGGCGCGCCTCACGGCGTTCGGCCAGTCGCCGGAGGGCTGGCGCATCAACGGCAAGACCGGCGCCGGCTCGGGCTACGGCTGGTACGTAGGCTGGGCGTCGAAAGGCGGGCGCCAATACCTGTTCGCGCGCCTGATCCAGCGCGACCGGGACGCGCCCAAGGAAATCTCGACCGGCATGCTGGCGCGCGATGGCTTCGTTGCCGAATTTCCCGCGCTGGTCAACGCCATCGAGGTGGACCAGGCGATCAAGCCGCTGCTGGAAAAGAATGCGATTCCCGGCATGGCAGTGGCGCTGAGCGTGAACGGCACGCATTACTTCTACAACTACGGCGTGGCGTCGAAGGAAACCGGGCAGGCGGTCAGCAACGCCACCTTGTTCGAGCTGGGCTCACTGAGCAAGCCCTTCACGACGACGCTGGCAGCCTACGCGCAGGCGCAGGGCAAGCTGGGCTTGACGGACCCGGTGAGCCGCCATGTGCCGGCGCTGCGCGGCAGCGTGTTCGACCGCGTGAACCTGATCCACCTGGGCACGCACACGGTGGGCGATTTCCCCATGCAGGTGCCGGACCGGATCAAGACCTATGCGCAGCTGATGGACTACTACAAGGACTGGCAGCCTGGCCACGCGCCCGGCACGCACCGCACCTATTCCAACCTGGGCATCGGCTTGCTGTCCATTGCCGCCGCCGGCAGCCTGGGCGTGCCGTATGTGGACGCGGTGGAGCGCACGCTGTTCCCGGCGCTGGGCATGGAGCACAGCTATATCAAGGTGCCGGAAGCGCAGATGGCGCAGTATGCGCAGGGCTACAACAGCAAGGGCGCGCCGGTGCGCGTCAATCCCGGCGTGCTGGCCGACGAGGCCTACGGCGTGAAGAGCAATACGCGCGACATGATCCGCTTTGTGGACGCCAACATGGGCCTGCTGCCGCTGGACGCCAAGCTGGCGCGCGCCATCGCCGATACGCATGCGGGCTATTACAAGGTGGGCGCCATGACGCAGGCGCTGATCTGGGAACAGTATCCGGGCCAGGCGGGGCTGGAGCAGCTGCTGACCAGCACGGCGGAGAAGATGGTGTGGCAGGCCAACCCGGTGGACGCCATCGCGCCGCCGTCGGCGCCGCAGGGGGACGCCTGGCTGCACAAGACCGGCGCCACGGGCGGCTTCGCGGCCTACGCGCTGTTCAATCCGGGGCGCAAGGTGGGCATCGTGATGTTGTCCAACCGTGGCTTGCCGGGCAGCGAGCGGGTCAGCGCGGCGTATGAGGTGCTGAACCGCGTGGCGCCTGCTGCTGCCCCTGCTGCTGCGCCTGCGGCGCGCTAGGGCGCGAGGTCGGGGATCAGCGCCAGCAGGTCGGTCACGCCCACGTCCACGCCGGCTTGCGACAGCAGCGTGCTGGCCTGGCCGCGGTGGTGGGTCTGGTGGTTGAAAAAGTGCAGCAGCACGTCGAACAGCGGCTTGGCGTGGCCGTCGCCATTCATGCGCGCATAGCGCAGCGTGGCGCCGAGGTCGGCCTCGGTCAGCGCTTCGGCCCAGGCCGTGATCGCCCCGTCCAGCCATTCGCGGTGGGCCGCCATCGGCCCCAGCGCGTCGAACAGCGGCGCGTCCAGGCTGGCCGGCATGGCCAGCGCCCGCACCGGCGCCAGCGCCGCGAACGCGGCTGGCGAGAGCGCTGGCGATGTTGCCGCCTCGGCCGCGAAGCGCTTCAGCCATACCGTGTCGCCCGCCACCAGGTGGTTCAGCGTCCCGAGCAGCGAGCCGAAAAACGCGCCCCGGTCGCGCGCCAGCTCATCCGCTGGCAGGGCGGCCGCCGCCTGGTACAGCTTCCGGTTCATCCAGCTGTTATACGCGGACATCAATTTGACGTGGCTGCTGCGGCTCATCGCGGCACGCTCGGGCCGGGACGCGGCGGCGCGGGGCGCAAGGGGTCGAGCAGGCCGCGCAGGTTGTTGTGGTCAAGTTCGTACATCAGGGCCAGCAGGGCGCCCAGCTGGCCGCCGGGGAAGCCTGCGCGCGCGAACCAGCCGAGGTAGTGGCCGGGCAGGTCGGCCAGCACGCGGCCTTTGTATTTGCCGTAGGGCATTTCATAGCGCAGCAGGTGCGCCAGGGCGTCGGAGTCGAGGTTCATTGTTGATTAGGATTCAAATATCTTCTGCTCGGCGGCGTCTTTTTCGAAATAATGAATGCCCCGATACTGCGTGACATCTACTTTACAGGAGTTATGTCATGCCTATTGCCTTGCTGGCGCTGACCATCAGCGCGTTTGCCATCGGGACCACCGAGTTTGTCATTGTCGGGCTGCTGCCCACCATCGCCGCCGACCTGGGCGTCAACCTGCCGTCGGCCGGGCTGCTGGTGAGCCTGTACGCCTTGGGCGTGGCGGTCGGTGCGCCGGTGCTGACCGCGCTGACCGGCAAGCTGCCGCGCAAGACCTTGCTGCTGTCGCTGATGGTGCTGTTTACGGCGGGTAACCTGATGGCATGGCTGTCGCCCGGCTATGCCTCGCTGGTGGTGGCGCGCGTGTTGACCGGCCTGGCGCACGGCGTGTTCTTCTCGATCGGTTCAACCATCGCGACTTCGCTGGTGCCGAAGGATAAGGCGGCCTCGGCGATCGCCATCATGTTCACCGGCCTGACGGTGGCGCTGGTGACCGGCGTGCCGCTGGGCACCTTCATCGGCCAGCACTTTGGCTGGCGCGCCACGTTCCTGGCCGTGTCGGCGCTGGGCGTGGTGGCCTTCATCGGCAGCATGCTGTACGTGCCCAAGTCGATCAAGCACAGCGCGCCGGCGTCGCTGCTGCAGCAGGTGCAAGTGCTGGGCCAGCCGCGCCTGCTGCTGGTGTACGCCATGACGGCGGTCGGCTACGGCGGCTCCTTCATCGCCTTCACCTACCTGGCGCCCATCCTGCAGGGTCTGGCCGGCTTCAGCGAGAACGCGGTCGGCCTGGTGATGCTGGTGTACGGGGTGTCCGTCGCCGTCGGCAACATCTGGGGCGGCAAGCTGGCCGACCGGCGCGGCCCGGTCAGCGCGCTCAAGCTCATTTTCGCGGGCCTGGCGGCCGTGCTGCTGGCGCTGAGCTTCACGGCGTCGCACCCGTGGCTGGTGGTGGCGACCGTGCTGTTGTGGGGCGCGGTGGCGTTCGGCAACGTGGCCGGCTTGCAGGTGTATGTGGTGCAGCAGGCGGAACACTACACGCCGCGCGCGGTGGATGTGGCGTCCGGCCTGAACATCGCGGCCTTCAACCTGGGCATCGCCGGCGGCGCCTGGGGCGGCGGCCTGATCGTCGCGCACCTGGGCCTGGTGCACACGGGCTGGATCGGCGCGCTGGTGGTGCTGGGCGCGCTGGGCCTGACGGCGCTGAGCGGCCGCCTGGACCGCCTCAATCCGCGCGCCGTCGAGGCGGCGCCGCGCAAGGTCCGCGTGGCGGCGCACTAGGCCGCAAGCCCGGGCGGGCCGCTGGCCCGCGCCCCGCGTCAGCCGCGCCGGTAGATGGCGTCCAGGCTGCCGGGGCCGAAGTAGCGTTCGTATTCCTGGGCCGCATAGGAGTCCATCATGCCGGCGATGTAGTCGATCACCAGGCGCTCGCGGCTGTCCTTCAGGCAGCGCAGCTCGGGCGGCAGCAGGATGTTGTCCTTGTTGTACTGCTTGTCCGTCAGCACCTCGAACAGGCCGCGGATGATCTTCTCGCCGCGCTTTTCATATAGCTGCACGTCCTTCTTGCGCAGGATGGCTTTCCACAGCAGGCTTTTCAAGCCCTTGGCCAGCAGCTCGGCGCTGCGGTAGCCCAGCTGGCCGTCCACCACGGCCAGGTCGCGGCACAGGGTGTGCACGATTTCCGAGGTCAGCTCCTTGCGCAGCACGATGGAATATTCTTCGGAGGAGGCCTGCTGCTCGCATTTGAGCGCCTCGTTGTGGGCGCGGTCGGCGATGGCCGAGAACTGCGGGTAGGCGGCCGCGTAGTCGGCGCTGATCTTGAACTCGTGCGCGATTTCGCCCACGGTGATGATGCCGAAGCTGAGCGCGTCCTCCACGTCGTGCGCCGCGTAGGCGATCTCGTCGGACAAATCCATGATCTGCGCGTCGATGCTCTTGCGCGCCGTGATGCCGTGCCTGGCCAGCTCGCCGCTGAGGAAGGCGTGATCCTCGTCGTACAGGAACTTGCGGGCGTTCTCGGTGCGCGTGTGGAAGTACTTGGTGATGCCGAACAGCGTGCGCACCGTCAGGTTCAGGCCGGCGTAGCCGTAGTGGCGCTTTTCCAGGGTGCGCAGGATGCGGAAGGCCTGCGCGTTGCCTTCGAAGCCGCCATGCTCGGTGCACAGGCTGTTGAGGATTTTCTCGCCGTAGTGGCCGAACGGCGGGTTGCCGATGTCGTGCGCCAGCGCGCAGGTTTCCGACACCACGCAGCGCTCCAGGCCCATGTCGGCGGCGATCGAGCGGGCAATCTGCGCCACCTCCAGGCTGTGCGTCAGGCGGTTGCGGTTGGACTGGTTGGCGTCCACCCCCAGCAGCTGCATCTTGCCCTGCAGGCGGCGGAACGAGGCCGCGTACAGCACCCGCGCGTAGTCGCGCATGGCGTCCTCGCGGCCGTCGCTGCGGCTGTCGTGCTGCTGGTGCACGCGGTATTCAAGGGGACGCACCAGGGCTTCCTGTTCGCGGGCGTAGGCGATAGTTTCTGCTGAGTACATGCGATAACTCTGGGTGATGGAGGGGCAAAGGGATTCTAGACCAGCGCGCGCCGGATCGGGTGTATATTGCTGGCGAAATATTTCTGAATTGGAATGCCCATGTCGCCCGTTGCCCTGTTTAGCGTCGTCCTCGCGTACTTTGCCTTGCTGCTGGGCGTGGCGTGGCTGACGTCGCGCAACGCCAACAACGACAGTTTCTTCATCGGCAACAAGAACAGCAACTGGATGCTGGTGGCCTTCGGCATGGTGGGCACCACCCTGAGCGGGGTCACCTTCATCAGCGTGCCGGGCGCGGTGGGGCGCGACGGCTTCGGCTACCTGCAGATCGTGCTGGGCTACACGCTGGGCTATATCGCGGTGGCCTTCGTGCTGCTGCCGCTGTACTACCGCCTCAAGCTGACCTCGATCTACCACTACCTGGAAGTGCGCCTGGGCCGGCGTGCCTACCAGAGCGGCGCGGCTTTCTTCATCCTGTCGCGCACCCTGGGCGCCACCGCGCGCCTGTACCTGGTGGTCAACATCCTGCAAGCCACCATCCTCGACAGCCTGGGCGTGCCGTTCTGGGCCACCAACCTGGTAATCCTGCTGATGATACTGCTCTACACCTACGAGGGCGGCGTCAAGACCATCGTCTGGACCGACACCCTGCAGACTACCGGCATGCTGCTGGGGCTGGTGGTCTGCGTCGGCTGGCTGATGCAGCAGATGGACCTGGGCCTGCTCGACAGCCTGGCACGCATGGAGGCCAGCGGCCTGGCGCGGGTCTTGACGACGGACGTGGACAGCCCCACCTATTTCTGGAAGCAGGTGCTGGCCGGCATGTTTATCACGATTGCGATGACGGGCATGGACCAGGAGATGATGCAGAAAAATATTTCGGTGAGTACGGTGGGCAAGTCGCAGAAGAACATGGTGGCGCTGACCGTGATCCTGGTGGGCGTGCTGTCGCTGTTCCTGTTCCTGGGCGGCCTGCTGCACCTGTACGCGCCCCTGGCTGGCGTGGCCGCCGAGGGCGACAAGCTGTTCCCGGCGGTGGTGATGGGCCATATGCCGGCCGCCATCCAGCTGATCTTCTTCATCGCGCTGGTGTCTGCGCTGTTCCCCAGCGCGGACGGGGCCATCACGGCGCTGACCTCGTCGTTCTGCATCGACATCCTGGGCCTGCAGCGCCGGCCCGGCCTGGACGAGCGCGCCAGGACGCGCTTGCGCCACCGCGTGCACCTGGGCTTCTGCGCGCTGTTCCTGCTGCTGGTAATGGTGTTCAAGTGGATCGACAGCGCCAGCATGATAGGCGTGATCCTGAAACTGGCCGGTTACACCTACGGCCCGCTGCTGGGGCTGTTTGCCTTTGGCATCCTCACGCAGCGCACCGTGCAGGACCGCTGGGTGCCGCTGATGGTGCTGGCCGGTCCGTTGCTGTGCTGGCTCATTGACCGCAATCAAGCCTGGCTGTTCGGCACGTATAGGCTGGGGCTGGAACTGCTTATTATTAACGGTCTGCTGGTAATGGGTGGCCTGTTCCTGATTTCAGCGCCCGCGCGTGCGGGCAGCGCCGTAAGCGTTCCCTAAGCATTTTTCATAGGCAAAAAGGGGCGATTTCGCTTACAGTGTTGTCAGATTTAAATTATTCAAGGAGCATCCATGTCACGATCTTTTGTTTCCCGCATCGGCAGCGGTTTTGCCTATGCCTGGCGCGCGCTGGACTTTGGCCGCCGCGCCATACTGAATTTGCTGTTCCTGATCGTGCTGATCTTGCTGGCCGTGGCCATTTTCAGCGGCGGCCCGAAGCCGCTGGGCGCCAAGACCATGCTGGTGCTGGACCTGAAGGGCGAACTGGTTGAGCAGGGCAGCGCCGGCGTGCGCGATGCCGTGAAAGCTAACCTGATGGGCGGCGAAGTGCGCCGCACCGTGCAGCTGCGCGACGTGCGCAACGTGCTCGACACGGCTGCCAAGGATCCGCAGATCGCCGGCGCCGTGCTGCTGCTCGACGAGCTGGAAGGCGGCGGCCAGGCCAGCCTGCGCGAAGTGGCCGGCGCCGTCGACCGCTTCAAGGCCAGCGGCAAGAAGGTGGTGGCCTGGGGTTCCAGCTACAGCCAGCGCCAGTACCTGGTGGCGTCGCACGCCAATGAAGTGTACGTGCATCCGATGGGCGCGGTGCTGCTGGAAGGCTTCGGCCGCCACCGCAACTACTACCGCGACGCGCTGGACAAGATTGGCGTGACGGTCAACCTGCTCAAAGTGGGCACCTACAAGAGCTTTGCCGAGCCCTTCATCGCCAACGGCCCGTCGCCGGCGGCCACCGAGGCCGAGGCTTACCTGAACAACGCGCTGTGGACCAGCTACACGGATGACGTGGAAAAGGCGCGCAAGCTGCCGCAGGGCCACATCATGAAGAACATCAACGAGCTGCCGGCGCTGGTGGAAGCGGCCAGCGGTAACCTGGCCAAGGTAACCCTGGACACCAAGCTGGTGGACGGCCTGAAGACGCGCGACGAAATCCGCAAGATGATGATGGAGCGCGGCGAGAAGGATGCGCTGGGCAAATCGTTCCGCCAGGTGAGCTATGAAGACTACCTCGCGCGCGTGCATCCGAAGCTGATCGGCGATGCGGTGGGCGTGGTGATGGCAGTGGGCGATATCAGCGACGGCGTGGCGCCGGCTGGTTCCATCGGCGGGCAGTCGACTTCCAACCTGATCCGCATGGCGCGCGAAGACGACAGCATCAAGGCCATCGTGCTGCGCGTGAATTCGCCGGGCGGCAGCGCCTTCGGTTCTGAACTGATCCGCCGCGAACTGGAATTGACGCGCGCGGCAGGCAAGCCGGTGGTGGTGTCGATGGGCGACCTGGCCGCTTCCGGCGGTTACTGGATTTCGATGGCATCCGACGAGGTGATCGCCGAGCCGAACACCATTACCGGCTCGATCGGCGTGTTCGCGCTGGTGCCGCGCGCCGACAAGGTGATCGACAAGCTGGGCATCCACACGGCAGGGGTGACCACCACCTGGCTGGCCGACGCGGCCAACCCACTGCGTCCTTTGGACCCGCGTTTCGGCCAAATCATCCAGGGCAGCATCAATCACATTTATTCGGAGTTCACCACCAAGGCCGCTGCGGCGCGCAAGACTACGCCGGAAAAGATCAACGAAGTGGCACAGGGCCGCGTGTGGACCGGTGTGCAGGCCAAGGAGCGCGGCCTGGTGGACCGCGTGGGCAGCTATGGCGACGCGCTGAAGGCGGCTGCCGACCGCGCCAAGCTGGGCAGCGATTATCGCGTGGCCTACATTGAGCGTGAGGTGTCCAAGTTCGACAAGATCGTCGAGTTCTTCGGCGGTTCGGCGGCGCACGCGGTGGCGCAGTCTGTTGCGCCTTACGTCAAGGCGACGCTGGCGCCGACCGGCATGCCGCTGGGCGCAGCCGCCGAGGCGGCGCAGGAGCTGAGCTGGCTGTCCGAGGTGGCCGACAAACGCAAGCCGTTCACGGCGGTCACGCACTGCCTGTGCGAATCGCCTTGACGGAGGTTCCGCCAGTGCAGCCGGTGCATGCTGCGGCTGCACCGGCGGTCGCGGTTGCGGCATCGCCAGCGCCGGTGGCGCGCTTGTCGCTGCGGCCGCTGGCGCTGGGCGAGCTTGCCGATCTGGCGGCTTCGCGCATTCCGGCCGGCATGGTAGGGCGCGTGCAGCCGGGCGCCTTGCCGCCCGCTTTCGTGGCGCAGCGCGCGCTGGACCGCATAGGGCAGGGCGCATCCGAGTTCTGGTGCGCGACTTTTTTGATCGTGCGCGACGACGGCGAAATTGTCGGCGGCTGCGGTTTCAAGGGCGAACCTGCAAAGGGGCGCGTTGAAATCGCCTATGGCATCGCTCCCGCGCACCGCCGCCAGGGCGCCGCCGCAGCAGCCGTGCAAGCCTTGCTCGACCTGGCGTTCTCGAACGGCGTGCGCGAGGTGTTCGCCGAAATTCTCCCCGAAAACGCCGCCTCCATCGCGGTGGTCCGCAAGCTCGGCTTCCGCCTTGACTGCACGCGGGTCGACGAGGACGGGGATGTGGTGGGCATGTATTCGTTCGCGCCCCCTGTTGAACGGTACTGAAATCTACTGAAATCCTGCTGAAGCGGTACTGAACTAAAGGCCGCTGTCGAGGTCGAACTACTGATGATGGCGTTTTCAGTACCTTTCTCCGGTTACGTCCGCAACGCCTGGACCGATGTAACCGTCCTCTTTCCTGGCGCAACGCGCGCCAGAAGCGCTTTTGCACTGCGGCGCGCGCAGGAACTTGCCGCCAAAGTGCGCCCACCTGCGCCAATCCCGCCCCGTGCGTTCTGCCCGCCCGCGCTGCCGGAACCTGAACTGCCGGCCATATTCCAATCGCCCTCGGCAGCCCTACCGGGGCCGGACGAATGGCCCTAAGTCGACCGCCGCGCCATGCGCGTCCACACAGACTGGGAACCGTTCTGAAGACCGCGTTTTACACGCGAGTCAGCGAGGACGAGGATGTGGTGAAGATTTTCACATCGACGCAGAGCCGCCGTTCGGGGCGCTACGCCCGCGCGCAGAGGCGCTGCCGTTGGCCGAACCGTTGGCCGAACCGCTGCCGCTCGCCGTGCCGTCCAGGTTGATGGAAGGCTGCGCGCTGGCTCCTTTCGCTGCGGCGCGCGCGCCGTTCATCGCAGCCTGCTTGCTGCCCTTCGCGGCACCGGAAACCGTCGCGGCGCTGGACTGCGCGTAAGAGCGCGTGTTGTCGGCCTGCGCCTTCACACCGTCGCGCCATGGCGTTGCCGTGCCCCGTGCCGCTTGTGCCGCACTGCCCACAAGCTGACGGCCGCCGCTGCCGTCCGCGCCGGCCGAGACGCCGATGGTGCCATTCCCGTTGCCACTTGCGCCACCGTTTGCGCCGCCGTTCGCGTTGCCGATTGCGCTGGCACTACCGATTACGCTGCCGTTGCCTGTCCCCATCACCGCGCCAGTGCCGCTGCTACTGCCGCTGCCATTTGCGCGGCTGCCGCCGTCAAGCACACCACTGGCGTTCAAGGCGTGCAGTGGACCGGCATTGGCCGTAGCCGGAGCCGAGTCGCTTGCGCCTGTTGGCGCGCCGCCTTGTGCGGGCTGGGTGGCCTTGGCCGCTGCGGCCGGAGCCAGGTTGGTGGCCAGCGAACCCGAGCCGCTCGCGCCGCCCGTTGCCTGCAAATCCGCCGTGGCGGACTTCGACCCGAACAGGCTGCTGAAAAAGCCCGGTTTCTGGCCTGCAGCCGTGCTGTCGGTGGGGGCCGCCGGCTGCGCGTCCGCCAGCTTGGCGGCCAGGCTGCCCGAACCGCTGCCGGCCGCATTGCCGCTTGCCGCGCCGTCCGCGCGGCCGGCATCGATAGCGCCGGTGACCGAGCGGGGCGCATCGAGCACGGTGGCGCGCTTGCCGGCCGCACCCGTGCCTCCCATGCCACTCATGCCGCCCATGCCGGCCAGTTGCCCGCCGAAACTGCCCGCGCCGCCTATCATGCCGCCCACGGAGCCTCCGCGTCCCAGCAATTGCGCCTGCGCCGAGCAAGCCAGGCCGATGGACAGCGCGAGAATCAGTTGTTTGGCGATGGTATGGTTTTTCATGATGTTCTCCTTGTCGTTGACCGCAGGTTGTCTGCCGCCGTTGAAAGGAAAACGTCCCTGCTCAGCCGTTTAATCCATCGCTGCGCAAATTTTTTCAGAATTTATTGGAATGCCGACGGATCGGTGCGGAACGCGGCGCCCAGCACGCCGTAGCCGGTCTCGTTGCTCTGCGTGCCGGCCGCCACGCCGGCCGCCTGCTTGGCCAGCCCCGCGAGCGCCTCGCGGGCGGCGGCCGGCGCGGGCCGGGGCAGGGCGTCCGCCAGCAGCGTGGCCACGATGGGCGCAGCGAATGACGTTCCGCGCACCACGCGATATGGCGGCCGGCCCATGGCCGCGCTCACCATCTGGCTACCCGGCGCCGCGAACATGACCTGCGGCCCGCGCGCGGCCTCGGGCAGCGGGCGGCCGCGCTTGTCTACGCCGCTTACGCCCACCACGCCGGGATAGCTGGCCGGATACAGTGGCGGCGCGGCTGGCCCGTCGTTGCCCACCGCAGCCACCAGCAGGTGCCCGCGCCTGACCATGCCGGCCACCACGCGCTCCAGTATCTGGTTGGGCGGGCCGACCAGGCTCAGGTTCACCACCGCCACCTGTTGGTGCGCCATCCAGCCCAGGGCTGCGGCCACGCGCGCGGCCGAGCCGCCGGTGGCGCTGTCGCAGTAGATATCCGCCGCATACAAAGCAGCGTGCGGCGCCACGCCTTTGAAGCGGGCGGACTGTCCCACCATCAGCGCCGCCACCGCCGTACCGTGCGCGCTCGGACGGGCTGCGCCGTCGCAGCCCCAGCGGATAATCGACGCATCGCGGAACACATCATGGCCGCGGTCGATGCCACCGTCCACCAGGCCCACCCTCGCACCCGCACCCGCACCCGCACCCGCACCCGCACCCGCACCCGCACCCGCACCCGCACCCGCACCCGCACCCGCACCCGCACCCGCACCCGCTTCAGCCGACCGCTGGCCGCGCGCTTGCCCGCCTTGACCGCCAACCTGCGCCGCGTCCGCGCCCATTTCCGTGCCGCTGCCGGTGTATACATGGTTGAAATCGTAGGCGCCTTCAGGATCGAGCGCGCGCAATTGTTCCAGCGCGGCGGCCGTGCTCGTCCCATCGGGCACGCGCAGCACGACCATGCGCTCGCCGCCGCCCAGCACCTGCCCGCTATGCACGGCCAGCCCGGCCGCCTGCGTCGCCGCCAGTCCCTGCGCACTGGGCGACCAGGCCAGGATTTCGCCCCGCACAACCGGTTCCCCGCGCGGATCCGCCTCCAGCACGGCGCGGTGCCGCTGCAACAGGCCGGTGACGCGCTCCAGACGCAGGGTGCGCAGGTCTGCGGGGACGGTGCGGTCCAGCAGGTTGCGGCTGGAGGCGCGCAACTGGGCGGCGCCGACTGGGTCTTGTAGCTGTGGCAACTGTGGGAGTTGCAATTGCGGCAAGCGCAATTGGGCGTTGGCTGCGCTGGCGCTTAGCGTGCAGGCCAGCACGATAGTCAGGGTTCGGATACGCATGATAGTCGGATGATAGTATAGGAAATCGCACTTTCTTTTGGTTAAACGAACGGGGCAGGGATTAAAATCCCTCGCCGCATCGTTTACCTGTTATCCATGCCATCGATAAACAGCGACATCGCCGCCTTGCTGCCGCGCCTGCGGCGCTTTGCCCGCACCATCACCCACCACCGGGAGGATGCGGACGACCTCGTGCAGATTGCCGTCGAGCGCGCGCTGAACCGTAGCGCCCAGTGGGAGGCCGGCACGCGGCTCGACAGCTGGATATTCAGGATCATGAAGAATGCCTGGATAGACGAGATGCGCTCGCGCATGCGGCGCGACCGGCTGTTCGCGCCCGAAGAGGCGGGAGAGCATGTGGGCGACGAGGGCGCGGCGGCGCAGCAGCAGCGCATGGCGATCCAGAAAGCGGTCAGCCTGCTGTCCGACGAGCACCGCATCGTGGTGGCGCTGGTGCTGGTCGACGGCCTGCCGTACAAGGAGGCTGCCGAGGTGCTGGACATCCCGATGGGCACCTTGACCAGCCGCCTGGCGCGCGCCCGCGCCGCGCTGCAAGACCTGTTATCCGATACTGCGAGGACTGCAAGATGAGCTTTAGCGACGAGACCCTGATGGCCTATGCGGACGGCGAGCTGGACGAGCCGGCGCGCACCGAGGTCGAGCGCGCCATGCGCGGCGATCCGGCGCTGGCCGCGCGCGTGGCGCAGCATCAGGCCATGCGCTCGGACGTGTTCGCCGCGTTCGCGCCGATTGCCGACGAGCCGCTGCCACCGGCGCTGCTGGCCACTGCCATGCCGGACAAGGTGAGCGACCTGGGGGCTGCGCGCGCAGCCCGCAGCCAGCCGCAGCGGCGCTGGGCATGGCAGGAGTGGGGCGCGATTGCCGCTTCCTTGTCGGTGGGCGTGCTGGTGGGGAGCTTGGTGCTCGGCGGCGGCTCGGGTGCTGGCGCCAGTGCCGCGGCAAGGCTGCTTGTCGCGCAGGACGCCGACGGGGCGGCGCTCGCGCATGGCCGCCTGGCTGCAGCGTTGTCCAATCAGTTGGCCAGCACCGGAGCAGGGCAGGCCGCAGCTGCTGCCGCTGCCGCTGGTGTGGGTGCGCAAGCGGCCGGCAACGGCGCGCCGGGTGCGGATGGCGGCGCCATCAGGATCGGCGTGACGTTCGCTGCCACGGACGGCGCGCTGTGCCGCAGCTTCATCGCCGGCAGTGCGGCCGGCCTGGCCTGCCGCAGCGGCGACCAATGGAAGCTGGCCGTGCTGGCCGAAGCGGAGCAGGGCGCCAGCGGCGACTACCGCCAGGCCGGCAGCGCCATGCCCCCCGCCGTGCTGGAGGCCATCGATGCCCGCATCGCCGGCCCCGCCCTGGACGCGCAGGCGGAGAAGGCAGCTCAGCAGCGTGGCTGGCGCTAAGCCGGCTGCGCCAGCGGCAAGGTGATCACGAAGGCGCTGCGGCCCGTATGCAGCTTGGCGCAGCGCGCCTCGCCGCCATGGCGTCGGGCGATCTGCCTTACCAGCGCCAAACCGAGCCCGGAACCCACGCTGTCGCGCGCGTTGCTGCTGCGGTAGAAGGGTTCGAATACCTTGTCGTACTCGCTTTGCTGAATGCCGGGGCCGGCGTCCTGCACCACGATTTCGGCGCACACGTCCTTGCCGGCGCCGCTGCGGCGCAGCTTGACCGTGGTGGGCGGCACGCCGTGGCGGCGCGCGTTGTCGAGCAGGTTGCGCAGCATGCGGCGCAGCAGGCGCGCATCGCCGCGCACGATCAGCGATTCACCGTCCAGGTCTGCCTCGTCGTAGCGCGAGCATTCCTCGGCGGCCAGCGGCAGCAAGTCCAGCTCCTCGTTCTCGGTGCGCTCGCCCACCGCATCCAGGCGGCTGGCCAGCAGGATCTCGTCGATCAGCTGGTCCAGTTCCGCGATGTCCTGCTCCAGCCCGGCGCGCCGCTTCGGTTCCACGCTGTCCTTGCTCAGTTCCAGCGCCAGGCGGATGCGCGCCAGCGGCGTGCGCAGTTCGTGCGAGGCGTTGGCCAGCATGGTCTTGTGCGCGCCCACCAGCGCTTCGATCTGGTCGGCCGAGCGGTTGAAACTGGCCGCCAGCGCGGCCACCTCGTCGCTGCCCTTGACCTCCACCCGCGCCGACAGGTTGCCCGCGCCCAGCGATTCCACCCCTTTCTGCAAATGTTCCAGGCGCCGCGTCACGCGCCGCACCACTGGGTAGGCGGCGATGGCGATGATGATGGCCAGGCCGATCAGGATGGTGTGTAGCCGCATGCGCGACGGCGCCTGGCGCAGCGGCGTATTGGAGACGATGTGGCGGCCGTCGTCCAGGTGCATCTGGAAGCGGCGCTGGCGCAGCGGACGGTCAATGTCCTCGTCGCCGCGCGCCCAGCGGCGGGCCTGGTCCAGCGGGCCGGCGCGCTGGGCCGCCTCTGCCTCGTGTGCGGCGCCGCCGCGGCGGTCGCCAGCATTGCCGTGCTCATTGCGCCTGCTGTCCGCGCCGCGCTGGCCGTCCTCACCGTGCTGGCGGGCCTCCATGCGCTCCATGCGTTCCATGCGCTGCTGGCGCAGCATGCGCCGGTCCGGGCGTTCCAGCGGTTCGCCCACGTAGGCCAGCCGCTGCCAGTCCTTGCTGAACAGCGTGATGTCGGCGCGCAGGCCGCGCGTCATGCGCTCCAGCGCTGCCTGTTGCTGTTCGGGCGGCGCTTCGGCAGGGGGCAGCGCGTTGCGCAGCAGCGTGCCCAGGGTGCGGTCGGACAGCTCGACCGGCGCGCCGGCCCATTGCCACAGCAGCACCACGGCCAGGGTCAGCAGCGCCAGGCTGGCCAGCAGCGCGGCGTAGAAGCGGAAATACAGACGCGGCATCAGTCCTGGTCCTTGGCGAACAGATAGCCCGCCCCGCGCACCGTGATGATGCGGCGCGGATGCTTGGGATCGTCCTCCACGGCGGCGCGGATGCGCGACATGTGCACGTCGATCGAGCGGTCGAACGCCTCGGCCTGGCCGCTGCTGGTGGCCTCCATCAGCGCCTCGCGCGACAGCACCCGGCCGGCGTTGCGCGCCAGCATCAGCAGCACGTCGAACTGGCACGCGGTCAGCTCGCAGGCCTTGCCGTCCAGCCGCGCGCCGTAAGCGCCCGGCTCGATTTCCAGGCGCCCGAAGCGCAGCACCTCGTTGGCCGCGCGCTGCGCCTCGCCGCCCCTGCGCAGCACCGCGCGCAGGCGCGCCAGCAGCTCGCGCGGCTCGAAGGGCTTGGGCAGGTAGTCGTCGGCGCCCAGCTCCAGGCCGATGATGCGGTCGATGGCGTCGCCGCGCGCGGTCAGCATCACCACCGGAATGTTGGAGGAGGCGCGCAGCGTGCGGCACACTTCCAGGCCGTCCATGTCGGGCAACATCAGGTCCAGGATCACGGCGTCGGCATGGTTGGCCGCCAGCCAGGCCAGCGCCGGCTTGGCGCGGGTGTGGGCGGTGACCTCGAATTTGGCCGTGGTCAGGTATTCGGACAGCATCTCGCTCAGGCGCGGATCGTCCTCGATAATCAGGATATGTTCGCTCATGCCCCATTTTACGGAGCATGGCCGCCGCCGGTCACCACAAATTTGTAGCAGCTTTGTATCGGGCAGCTACCCGATGTAACAGGCCGCCGCCCCGCCGTTGCAGGCACTCTGGCTTGCATGATGGAAACTGCCTGCGGCGGGGGGCGTAATTGTTTCAAACCGACACGTAGCCGAAATTCCATTGTGCTAGAGTCGGTTCATCTCCCGGCGCGTACTGGGCGCGCCACGCCTAAGAACAAGGACAATAGCGATGACCTCGCCCACACCACCCACACCACCCACACCACCCTCGAAGACCCTTCCCGCCACGCCCAGGCGCAGCCGGCGCGCGCAAATTATCGGCGGCCTGCTGGCGCTTGCCGCCATGGCCGGCCTGGGCGGCCTGGCCTGGCATCTGACCCACCCGGCCGCCGGCCAGGGCGCGCAAGCGGGCGCCCAGGGCGGCCCCGGAGGTCCGGGCGGCCCGGGCGGTCCCGGCGGCGGGGGCGGGCGGCGCGGCGGCGCGGCTACCACGGTGGGCGTGGCGACCGCCGACAAGGCCGACATCCCGGTGGTGCTGGATGCCCTGGGCACCGTCACGGCGGCGGCCACCACCACGGTGCGGCCGCAGGTATCCGGCATCCTGCAGAAGGTGCTGTTCAAGGAGGGGCAGATGGTCAAGGCCGGCCAGGTGCTGGCCCAGATCGACCCGCGCCAGTTCGAACTGGCGCTGATGCAGGCCAGCGGCCAGCGCCAGCGCGACGAGGCCCAGCTGGAAAACGCCAGGCTGACGCTGGAGCGCTACCGCACCTTGCTGGCGCAGGACTCGATCGCGCGCCAGGACGTCGATACCCAGGCCGCGCAAGTCAAGCAGCTGGAGGGCACCGTCATGACCGACCGCGCCAACGAGGGCGTGGCGCGCCTGAACCTGGGCTACACCAAGGTGGTGGCGCCGATCAGCGGGCGGGTCGGCCTGCGGGTGGTCGATATCGGCAACCTGGTCAGCTCGGGCGACGCGGCCGGCATCGCCGTCATCACGCAGCTCTCGCCGATCGACGTGGAATTCTCGGTGCCGCAGGACCAGGGGCCGATGGTGATGGAGGGCGTGAGCGCCGGCGCGCCGCTGCCGGCGCTGGCGCTGGACCGCACCCGCGCCGTGACGCTGGACGACGGCCGCTTCTATGCGCTGGACAACCAGGTCGACACGCAGACCGGCACCATCAAGGCCAAGGCACGCTTCGCCAACGCCAGGAACACGCTGTTCCCCAGCCAGTTCGTCAACGTGCGGCTGGAGCTGCGCACCATCAAGGATGCCGTGATGGTGCCGGTGACGGCGCTGCGCCATGGCAGCAAGGGCGATTTCGTCTATGTGCTGAACGGCGACAAGACGGTCAGCACGCGTCCCGTCACGCGCGGGCAGGCCACGGTGGACAAGGTGGAGATCCGCAGCGGCCTGAAGGCGGGCGAGCAGGTCATTACCGAAGGCGCGGACCGCCTGAAGGACGGCGCCAAGGTCACGCTGCCGGGCGACAAGCCGGGCGCGGGCGCAGGCGGCGGCCGGCGCGGCAGGCGTGAAGGGCAGGGCGGCGCTGCGCCTGCACCGGCCGGCGCCGAGGGGGCAGCGCCTGCCGGCGCCGGCGCGCCGCATGGCGAACACCGCCGCCGCGACTGGTCCGCCCCCGGCGGTACGCCGGCGCCGGCGGCGCCGTCCGCAACGCCGAAGCCGACGCCATGAGCCCGTCGCGCCCCTTCATCCAGCGGCCGGTGGCGACGTCGCTGCTGATGCTGGCCATCGTGCTGGCGGGCCTGGTCGGCTTCAAGTTCCTGCCGCTGTCGGCGCTGCCGCAAGTCGATTTCCCCACCATCCAGGTGCAGACGCTGTACCCCGGCGCCAGCCCGGAAGTGATGGGCCAGACCGTCACCGCGCCGCTGGAGCGCCAGTTCGGCCAGATGTCCGGCCTGCAGCGCATGAGCTCCACCAGCGCCGCCGGCGTCTCCATCATCACGCTGCAGTTCGGCCTGGGCCAGACGCTGGACGTGGCCGAGCAGGAAGTGCAGGCCGCCATCAACGCCGGCGGCTCGCTGCTGCCCACCGACCTGCCGGCGCCGCCGGTGTACGCCAAGGTGAACCCGGCCGACGCCCCCGTGCTGACGCTGGCCATCACCGCCGACACCATGCCGCTGACGGAAGTGCAGAATATCGTCAACACCCGTTTGGCGCTGAAGATCAGCCAGGTCTCCGGGGTCGGCCTGGTGTCGCTGAGCGGCGGCCAGCGCCCGGCCGTGCGGATCCAGGCCGACACCCAGGCGCTGGCGTCCTACGGCCTCGGGCTGGACACGCTGCGCACCGCCATCACGTCCTCCAACGCCAACAGCGCCAAGGGCAGCTTCGACGGCCCCACGCGCTCGTTCACCATCAACGCCAACGACCAGCTGGTGACGGCCGAGGACTACAAGAACCTGATCGTGGCCTACCGCAACGAGGCGCCGGTGCGCCTGTCCGAAGTGGCGCGCGTGGTCGACAGCGCGGAAAACGTCAAACTGGGCGCCTGGTCCGGCCACACCGGGGCGCTGACCCCCGCCATCATCCTGAACGTGCAGCGCCAGCCCGGCGCCAACGTCATCGCCACCGTGGACGCCATCAAGGAACGCCTGCCGGAGCTGCAGGCCGGCCTGCCCGGCGCGCTGAAGGTGGAAGTGCTGAGCGACCGCACCACCGGCATCCGCGCCTCCGTCAAGCACGTTGAGTTCGAACTGGTGCTGGCGGTGCTGCTGGTGGTGCTGGTGATCTTCTTCTTCCTGCACAGCGTGCGCGCCACCGTCATTGCCAGCCTGGCCGTGCCGATCTCGCTGATCGGCACCTTCGGCGTGATGTATTTGCTGGGTTACAGCCTGAACAACCTGAGCCTGATGTCGCTCACCATCGCCACCGGCTTCGTGGTGGACGACGCCATCGTCATGATCGAGAACATTGCGCGCTACATCGAGGAAGGCGAAACGCCGATGGCCGCCGCCATCAAGGGCGCCACCCAGATCGGCTTTACCATCATCTCGCTGACGGTGTCGCTGATCGCGGTGCTGATCCCGCTGCTGTTCATGGGCGACGTGGTGGGCCGGCTGTTCCGCGAATTCGCCGTCACGCTGGCCATCACCATCCTGATTTCAGGCGTGGTGTCGCTGACCCTGGTGCCGATGATGTCGGCGCGCTGGCTCACCAGCCACCGGGACGACGCGCCGGATTCCTTCGGCGGCCGCGTGCAGCGCTTCTTCGACAAGGTGATCGCCCGCTACGACAACTCGCTGCAATGGGTGCTGCGCCGCCAAGGCCTGACCCTGCTGGTGGCGCTGGGTACGCTGCTGTTGACGGTGGTGCTCTACATCTTCATCCCCAAAGGATTGTTCCCGACCCAGGACACCGGCCAGCTGCAGGCCCGCATCGAGACCGCGCAAGCGGTGTCCTACAGCCGCATGGCCGAGCTGCAGCAGGCCGCCGCCCGGGCCATCATGGAAGATCCGGACGTGGCCACCCTCAGTTCCGTGGTGGGCGTGGACGCGGCCAACAACACCATGCTGCACACCGGCCGCATGCTGATCAACCTGAAGGACAAGCGCGGCCACCAGAACGAGATCATGGAGCGCCTGCGCAAGCGCGTGGCGGCCGTGGCCGGCGTCACCGTCTATCTGCAGCCCACGCAGGACCTGACCATCGACGCCGAATCCGGTCCGACGCAGTACCGCGTGTCGCTGGAAGGCGCCGACACGGCCACCGTCACCGAGTGGGCCGGCAAGCTGGCCGCACAGATGCAGAAGCACGAGCAGCTGCGCAACGTGGTGTCGGACGCCGGTGCCACCGGCGTGGCGGCGCAAGTGACCATCGACCGCGACAGCGCCTCGCGCCTGTCCATCACCGCCGCCGCCATTGACGACGCGCTCTACAGCGCCTTCGGCCAGCGCATCGTCTCCACCATTTTCACCGAGACCAACCAGTACCGCGTGATCCTGGAGGCGCAACCGGGCACCCTGACCACGGCCGAGTCGCTGGGCAACCTGCACCTGAAGACCGGCTCCGGCAAGCCCACGCCGCTGTCGGCGGTGGCCACCATCACGGAAAAGCCGGCGCCGCTGCAGATTACCCACGTGGCGCAGTACCCGGCCACCACCCTGGGTTTCGATACCGCGCCCGGGGTGTCGCTGGGACGTTCGGTGGAAGCGGTGCGTGCGGCGGCCGAGGAGATCAAGCTGCCGCCGTCGGTCACCATGACCTTCCTGGGCGCGGCGGGCGCCTACCAGGCCTCGCTGTCGAACCAGCTGTGGCTGATCCTGGCGGCCGTGATCTGCGTCTACATTGTGCTGGGCGTGCTGTACGAGAGCTACATCCATCCGCTGACCATCCTGTCCACCTTGCCGTCGGCCGGCGTGGGCGCCTTGCTGGCGCTGATGGTGAGCGGCCAGGACCTGGGCGTGATCGGCATCATCGGCATCATCCTGCTGATCGGCATCGTCAAGAAGAACGCCATCATGATGATCGACTTCGCCATCGAGGCCGAGCGGGGCGACGGCGTCAACCCAGGCAAATCGCCGCAGGAAGCCATCCACCAGGCCGCGCTGCTGCGCTTCCGCCCCATCCTGATGACCACCCTGGCCGCGCTGTTCGCCGCCGTGCCGCTGATGCTGGGCTTCGGCGAAGGCGCCGAGCTGCGCCGCCCGCTGGGCCTGTCCATCTTCGGTGGCCTGATCGTCAGCCAGGTGCTGACCTTGTACACCACGCCGGTGATCTACCTGGGCTTCGACCGCCTGGCGCAGCGCTGGCGCGGCAGGACAGGCACAGGCGGCGGGCAGGGCGCTGGCGCAGGCAATGCGCCGCCGCGTGCCGTGCCGCCGGGGGCGCAGCCGTGAACCTGTCCGAACCCTTCGTCCGGCGCCCCATTGCCACGGTGCTGCTGACCATCGGGATGGCGCTGGCGGGCATCGGCGCCTTCTTCGTGCTGCCGGTGTCGCCGCTGCCGCAGGTCGACTATCCGTCGATCTCGGTCAGCGCCAGCCTGCCCGGAGCGAGTCCTGACACCATGGCCTCCAGCGTGGCCACGCCGCTGGAACGGCGGCTGGGCGTGATCGCGGGCGTGAACGAAATGACTTCGTCGTCCGGCAGCGGCTCCACCCGCATCAGCCTGCAGTTCGACCTGAACCGCAAGATCGATGCCGCCGCGCGTGAAGTGCAGGCGGCCATCAACGCCTCGCGCGCCGACCTGCCGGCCACGCTGAAAAACAATCCGACCTACCGCAAGGCCAACCCGTCCGACGCGCCGGTCATCATCCTGGCGCTGACCTCGCCCACCCGCAAGCCGGGCCAGATCTATGAGGCCGTCTCCAACATCGTGCAGCAGAAGCTGGCGCAGGTGAAGGGCGTGGGCGACGTGGAAATCGGCGGCGGCTCGTTGCCGGCAGTGCGCGTGGAATTGCTGCCGTACGCGGTGAACCGCTATGGCGTCTCGATGGAGGACGTGCGCGCCGCCATCCAGGCGTCCAACGCCAACCGCCCGAAGGGCGCGCTGGAAGGCGACGAGCGCCGCCTGCAGATCTATTCCGCGCCGGCGCGCGTGAGCGGCGTGGTGCCGGGCGCCGCTGCCGGTGCGGGCGCCGGCAACCCTCCGACACGCCCCAGTGCGGCGGACTACCGCGACCTGGTGGTGGCCTGGCGCGACGGCGCCGCCATCCGCCTGCGCGACATCGCCACCGTGGAGGATGGGGCCGAGAACAAGAACACGCTCGGCCTGTTCAACGGCGAGCCGGCGGTGATCGTGCTGATCACGCGCCAGCCTGGCGCCAACGTGATTGAAACCGTGGACGGCGTGCGCGCGCTGATCCCGCAGCTGCAGGCGCAATTGCCTCCGGACGTGAAGCTGGAAGTGGCGTCCGACAGCACCAACTCGATCCGCTCCTCGCTGCATGAAATCGAACTGACGCTGGTCATCTCCATCGTGCTGGTGGTGCTGGTGGTGAGCGCCTTCCTGCGCAGCGCGCGCGCCACCATCATCCCGGCGGTGGCCACTGTGGTGTCGCTGCTGGGCACCTTTGGCGTCATGTATCTGCTGGGCTTCAGCCTGAACAACCTGAGCCTGATGGCGCTCACCGTGGCCACCGGCTTCGTGGTCGATGACGCCATCGTGGTGCTGGAAAACACGGCGCGCCACATCGAGGCCGGCATGGACCGCTTCAAGGCGGCGCTGCTGGGCGCGCGCGAAGTGGGCTTCACGGTGCTGTCGATATCCCTGTCGCTGGTGGCCGTGTTCATCCCGCTGCTGTTCATGGGCGGCCAGGTGGGGCGGCTGTTCCGCGAGTTCGCCGTCACGCTGTCGGTGGCGGTCATGATTTCGCTGGTGATCTCGCTCACCACCACGCCCATGATGTGCGCCTGGCTGCTGAAACCCGGGCACGACGGCAAGCCCGAGGGCAGGGTGGCGCGCCTGTTCGAGCGCGGCTTCCAGGCCGTGCTGCGGGTGTACGAGCATGCGCTGGATTGGGCGCTGCACAGCGTGTGGCTGGTGATGGCCATCCTGGTGTTCGTGGTTGGCCTGAACGTGTACCTGTTTGCGGCGGCGCCAAAGGGCTTCTTCCCGCAGCAGGACACGGGGCAGATCAACGGCGGCATGCGCGCCGACCAGAGCATCTCCTTCCAGGCCATGCAGGGCAAGCTGCGCCAGCTGGTCAACATCATCAAGCGCGACCCGGCGGTGGCCACCGTGGTGGGCTTTACCGGCGGCTCGCGCGCCGGCGGCGGGTTCATGTTCATCAATCTCAAGCCTGCCTCCGAGCGCACCGAGTCCGGCCAGGCCGTGATCGCGCGCCTGCGTCCGCAGCTGGCGCAGGTTACCGGCGTGTCGCTGTTCCTGAACACGGTGCAGGACCTGCGCATGGGCGGACGCTCCAGCAATTCCACCTACCAGTACACGCTGAAGAGCGACAACCGGGCCGACCTGAAGGCCTGGGCCGGCAAACTGGCCGATTCGATGAAGCAGCAGCCGGAGCTGATCGACGTGGACACCGACCAGGCCGAAAACGGCGTGGAAACCTTCGTCACCATCGACAAGGACACCATCACCCGCATGGGCATTGGCGTGCGCGACGTCGACAATGCGCTCTACAACGCCTTCGGCCAGCGCCAGGTGGCCACCATCTACGATGAGCTGAACCAGTACAAGGTGGTGATGGAAGTGGCGCCCGAGTACGCCAAGAGCCCGGAGGCGTTGAAGGACGTGTACGTGTCCGCCAGGGGCGCGGGCGGCGGTTCCAACAACGTGGCCGCCGCGCGCGACGCGTCCACCGGCGCGGCGCTGAGCGTGGCGCCGGCGGCCATGGTGCCGCTGCCGGCCATCGCCAGCTTTGCTGAAAGCGCCACGCCCACCTCGGTCAACCACCAGGACGGCGAACTGGCCACCACAGTCTCGTTCAACCTGGCCGAAGGGTTCAGCCTGAGCGACGGCCAGGCCGCCGTCAAGCAGGCCGAGGCCGACATCGGCATGCCCAACAATGTGCGCGGCAGCTTCCAGGGCACGGCCAAGGCGGCCGACGACAGCAACAAGCAGCAGCCCTTGCTGATCCTGGCGGCCATCGTGGTGATCTACATCGTGCTGGGCATCCTGTACGAGAGCCTGGTGCACCCGGTGACGGTGCTGTCCACCTTGCCGTCGGCGGGCGTGGGGGCGGTGCTGGCGCTGCTGCTGTTCAAGATGGAGTTTTCCATCATTGCGCTGATCGGCGTGTTCCTGCTGATCGGCATCGTCAAGAAGAACGCCATCCTCATTATCGACTTTGCGCTGGAAGCCGAGCGCGCGCGCGGCCTGACGGCGGTGGAGGCGGTGCGCGAAGCCTGCCTGTTGCGCTTCCGGCCCATCCTGATGACCACGCTGGCCGCCGCGCTGGGCGCCTTGCCGCTGGCGATAGGCTTCGGCGAAGGCTCCGAGCTGCGCCAGCCGCTGGGCATTGCCATCATCGGCGGCCTGATCGCCAGCCAGCTGCTGACCTTGCTGACCACGCCGGTGGTCTACATCCTGATGGACAGGCTGCGCAGCCGCAGCGAGTCCGAAATCCAATTGAGCAGGCAGGCAACTGCCGGACCGAGCACGCCATGAACAAGCCCCCCTTCACTCCCGTTTCGTTGGCCCTGCTGGCGGCATTATCCCTGGCTGGTTGCGCCGTCGGGCCGAAATACGAAGTCCCTGTCACGCCGCAAACTGCCGCCTTCAAGGAGGCCGAAGGCTGGGCGCCCGCCGCGCCGGCCGACATGCTCGAGCGCGGCCCGTGGTGGACGCTGTTCGGCGACCCGGTGCTGAACGAACTGGCCGCGTCCATCGAGGTGTCCAACCAGAACGTGGCCGCCGCCGCCGCGTCCTATGCGCAGGCGCGCGCCCTGGTGGCCGAGCAGCGCGCCCAGCTCTTTCCGGCGGTGGACCTGAGCGGCAGCGCCAACCGCAGCGGCGGGGGCGGCGCCACGCGCACCGCCAGCGCCTACCGCGTGAACCTGGGCGGCAGCTGGGAGCCGGACATATGGGGCCGCCTCGGCGCCGCCAGCACTGCCGCCAGCGCCAGTGCCGCCGCCAGCGCCGCCGACCTGGCCGCAGCGCGCCTGTCCGCGCAGGGTGAACTGGCCGCCAATTATTTCGCGCTGCGCCAGGCCGACGCCCAGAAAGCGCTGCTGGACGCCACCGTGCAAGGCTACGAGCGTGTGCTGCAGATCACGCAAAACCGCTTCAGCGCGGCCATTGCCGCCAAGTCCGACGTGCTGCAGGCTGAAACCCAGCTTGCCAACGCCCGCATAGACCTGATCAGCGTCACGCGCCAGCGCGCCCAGCTCGAACACGCCATCGCCGTCCTGCTGGGCAAAGCCCCGGCCGAGTTCACGCTGGCCCCGCTGCCCCAAGTCGCCGCTCTCGCACTGCCATCGCTTGCCGCCTCGCAGCCCGGCGCCATGCCCGCCACGGCCGGCGGTCCTGCCGCCGCCGGCCCGGCCGCAGGCGCGCCGCCGCAGCTTGACGGCTCGGGGCGCATCGTCATGGCGCCGCCGCTGGTCTACGCTTCGCCGGCCGGCGCCGAGCCGGCTGCGTGGGGCGGGGCGGTGGTGCCGGCGGTGCCGGCCGTGGTGCCCTCCGCGCTGCTGCAGCGCCGCCCGGACATCGCCGCAGCCGAACGCCGCGTGGCCGCCGCCAACGAGCAGATCGGCATCGCCCGCGCCGCCTATTTCCCCAACCTGAACCTGAGCGCCTCCTATGGCTTTGGCGCCAGCGCCGCCTCCGGCCTGTTCAATGCGTCGAACAGCCTGTGGGCGCTCGGCCTGTCCGCCGCACAGACCCTCTTCGACGCCGGCGCCACCAAGGCGCGCGTGGCCGGCGCCGAAGCCGCGCGCGACGCGGCCATCGCCCGCTACCGCCAGACCGTGCTGGCCGCCTTCGCCGATGTGGAAGACCAGCTGGCCGCCAGCCGCGCCCTGGAGCAGCAGCAGGCGCACCGCCGCACGGCCGCCGCCGCCGCCGACCAGGTGGAGCAGCAGATGCTGAACCGCTACCGCGCCGGCCAGGTCGCCTACACCGACGTGGTGCAAGCCCAGGTAACGGCCCTGAACGCCCGCCGCGCCCTGCTGCAGGCCCAGGCCGACCGCCAGACCACGGCCGTGGCGCTGATCCAGTCGCTGGGCGGCGGCTGGCATGCAGACCGCTAGCTGTCGCGAAAGGCAGGTGCGCCCGATAGCGGGCGCTGGCTTTCAGGCAAGGCGCTTTGTATAATCGACAATCCAGGCTAGCGCCTTTTCTAAGCCCAGCACCAATGAATCAAAGCGATACCGCCGAGTCCTTGCCGGCATCCAGACCCCTCATTCCCGTGGTGGGCATAGGCGCGTCCGCCGGCGGGTTGGAACCGATCTGCGAGCTGTTGGCGGCGGTGCCGCCGAACAGCCCGCTGGCCTACGTGGTGGTGCAGCACCTGGATCCGCAACACATCGGCATGCTGCCGGAACTGCTGCAGCGCGTGACCGCCATGCCGGTGCAAGAAGCGGCCGACGGCATGGTGGTCGAGGCGGGCAACGTCTACGTGATTCCGCCCAATCGCGACCTGGGCTACGCGCGCGGTGCGCTGCGCCTGACGCGCCGCCCGCACACCCGCGCCCAGACCTTGTCGATCGACCATTTTCTAAACGACCTGGCGGCCGAATGCGGTCCGCTGGCGGCCGGCGTGGTGTTGTCCGGCATGGGCAGCGACGGCAGCGCCGGCCTGCGCGCCATCCAGGAGCGCGGCGGCCTGACGCTGGCCCAGCAGCCTGCCTCGGCGCGCTTCACCGCCATGCCGCAAAGCGCCATCGATTCCGGCAGCGCCGACATCGTCGCCCGCGCCGGCGAAATGCCGGCCCTGATTGCCGGCCGCCTGGCCCACCGGCGGCCGCTGAACGAACTGCCAGGCGCTCAGCGCCGCAATGCGCTGAGCGAACTGCTGCAGTTCCTGCTGACCCGCACCGGCAACGACTTCGCCGGCTACAAGTTGAACACCGTCATGCGCCGCATCGAGCGCCGCGTGGCGCTGCACCAGTGTGCCACGCTGGAAACCTACGTCCGCCTGTTGCAGGACAACCCGGGCGAGGTGCAACTGCTGTTCAAGGAAATGCTGATCGGCGTGACCAGCTTCTTCCGCGACCAGAAAGTGTGGGAGCAGCTCAAGGCCGTGGCCTTGCCTCAGCTGCTGGAAGCGCACCCGGACGGCGCCGCATTCAAGGCCTGGGTGCCGGCCTGCTCCACCGGCGAGGAGGCGTATTCCCTGGCCATGGTGTTCAGCGAGGCGGTCTTGCATGTGAGCCCGAAAGCCAAGTACAGCCTGCAGATCTTCGCCACCGACCTCGACCCGGACGCCATCGACCGCGCCCGCGAAGGCCTGTTCACGCACAGCATCGAGGCCGACGTGTCGCCGGAACGCCTGCAGCGCTTCTTCACTGCCGAGGAGCGCGGCTACCGGGTGCGCAAGGAACTGCGCAATATGATCATCTTTGCGCAGCAGAACATCATCTCCGATCCGCCGTTCACCAAGCTCGACGTGCTCAGCTGCCGCAATCTGCTGATCTATTTCAGCCCCAAGCTGCAGCGGCGCCTGATTCCGCTGTTCCATTACGCGCTCAAGCCGGCTGGCCTGCTGTTGCTGGGCAGCGCAGACACGCCGGGCCAGTTTACCGAACTGTTCGCGCCGCTGCCGGGCGTTAGCCGGATCTACCAGCGGCTCGATGCCGGCGATCAGAGGCTGGTACACTATTTCCCAACCAAGATGGCGGCAGCCGCCCCCATTGCCAACGAAGCCAGGTCAGTATCGATGAACGGCAATCTCCAAACGCAGGTCGAGCAGCTGCTGCTGAAAAAGCACACGCCGGCGGCCGTCCTGCTCAACCGCGACGGCGACATCCTCTACATCCACGGCCGCACCGGCACCTATCTGGAACCGGCCGCGGGCAAGGCCAACTGGAACATCCACGCCATGGCGCGCGACGGCCTGCGTTACCAGCTGGACGACCTGCTGCAGCGCGCGCTGGGCAGCGAAGGGCCGCAAGTGCTGCGCGGCCTGGTGATGAAAAACGCCAGCGGCCAGGAACTGGCGGTGGACATGAGCGCCGAAGCGTTGCATGAAGGCGATGCGCTGGAAGGCATGGTGCTGCTGACTTTCCTCAGCGTGCCGCGTCCGGCCGGGCGCCGCGCGCGTTCGGCCAACCCGCGCGTGACCGAGCTGGAGCAGCAACTGGCCCAGGCGCGCCTGGAAATCCAGGCCGTGCGCGACGAAATGCAAACCTCGCGCGAAGAGCTGCGTTCGGCCAATGAGGAGCTGCAATCGACCAACGAGGAACTGCAGTCCACCAACGAGGAGCTGACCACGTCGAAGGAAGAGATGCAGTCGCTGAACGAAGAGCTCTACACGGTCAACGCCGAGCTGCAATCGAAGGTGGACGACCTGTCGCTGGTCAACAGCGACATGAAGAACCTGCTCAACAGCACCGACATCGCCACCATCTTCCTCGACAACCTGCTGCACATCCGCCGCTTCACCACGCAGGCCGCCCAGGTCTACAAGCTGATCGCCGGCGACGTGCAGCGCCCGCTGAGCGACATCTCCAGCGACCTGATTTACCCGGAACTGGAACAGGACGCCGAGCAAGTGCTGCGCACGCTGGTGTTCAGTGAAAAGCAGATCCCCACCCGCAACGGGCGCTGGTTCACGGTGCGCATCATGCCTTACCGCACGGTTGACAA
The DNA here is from genome assembly GCF_001425045.1 of Massilia sp. Root351. Classification (GTDB taxonomy): domain Bacteria; phylum Pseudomonadota; class Gammaproteobacteria; order Burkholderiales; family Burkholderiaceae_D; genus Rugamonas. The sequence continues at coordinate 141,695 of NZ_LMDJ01000033.1, forward strand.
TGTGATCGACGGCCTGGTGCTGACCTTTATCAACATCACCGACGCCAAGCAGCTGGAATCGAAGTTGCGCGCGCTGAGCCTGACGGAAAGCGGCGACGGAGGTGCGCAGTGAGCAAGGGCAACCATCCCCGCAGCGACGCGCTACGCCAGTGGCAGACGCTCCAACTCAGCAAGATCGAGCTGGAACTGCAGCAGCAGGCGCTGTCGGCGCTGCAGCAGCGCAGCGAACAGGCGCGCACCGGCCAGGCGCTGTACCAGCAACTGTTCGAGCAGTCGCCGGCGTGCACCTACGCGCTGGACCAGGGCGGGCTGGTGGTGTGCGCCAACCAGGCCGGCGCCGCGCTGCTGGCGCAAAGCGCCGCCGCGCTCCAGGGCCAGCCTTTCGAACGTTACCTGGCGCCCGAGCAGCAGCCGCGCTGGCGCGCCTTTACGGCCATCCTGCGCAGCGGCGACGGCCGGGCCGGCATGGAAACGCAGCTGTTTGCCGGCATCCCCGGCGCCTGCGCGGTGCGCATCGACGCCTGCCTGGATGCGGCCTCCGGCCTGTGTTGCCTGGTCATCGCGCCGCTGGCTGCGGCGCCGTCCGCGCAGCCGGACAGCGGCGCAGCCGGCCATCGGGAGCAGGCCTTTCCCGGCCATGAGCCGCTGGCGGCCGGCCCCCTTGGCGCACGCCTGGCGGCGCAACTGGCGCAGCAGGGCGCCCTGGCCATGGCGTCCCAGGTGGCCGCGCAAGTGGCCGAGCGCACCACCGCGCTGACGCTGGACAACACGCAACTGCGCCTGCTGGCCGAGCACGAAGCGAATGCGCTGGAAGCGGCGCGGCTGGACATGGCGCGCGCCATGCACGACAACGTGGGGCAGAACCTGCTGGCGCTGCGTATCGAGGCTGCCCTGCTGGACCAGCGCACCCGCAGGCATGGCGGGCCGCTGCACCAGCGCGCCAGCGCCGCACTGGAGAATGTGGACACCACCCTGCGCAGCGTGCGCGCCATCCTGAACCAGCTGCGGCCGGCCGTGCTGGACCTGGGCCTGCACGCAGCGGTGGACTGGCTGCTGGCCGATTTTCGCAAGCGCAGCGGCCTGGTTTGCACACTGGACGTACCGGATGAACAAGCGTTCGACTGCCTGGAGAGCGGTGCCGCGCTGATGCTGTTCCGCCAGTTGCAGGCCTTGCTGGCATCGGTGCAGCGCGACGGCGGCGCCAGCGCGGTGGCGGTCAGCCTGCGGCGCCTCGGCCGCTCAGGCGCGGTGCTGCTGGTGACCGACGACGGCGCCGGCGACACTGCCGTAGACAGCGATGCCGGTGGCGGGGTTGCCCTTGCCGGGCGCCGCCAGCGCCAGGCGCTGGCCATGCTGGCCATTGGTGAGCGCCTGCGCGCCCACGGCGGCGTGCTGGAGGTCGATTACGGCGCGGCCCAGGGGTGCCGGGTGAGCATGCGCTTGCCGGGCCAGGTTGGCCAGGCTGGCAATAGCTAAAAAGCATTTTCAGCGGCAGGCGCAAGGTCTATACTGCCGCAGCTTTTCACATTAGGGGACCATCTTGTTCAAATCGCTAGCTTTTTCAGCACTGCCGGCCGCCTTGCTGGCCGCCTTCAGCCCTGCCCACGCCGACGAAGGCCAGTGGCAGCCGCACCAGCTGCCGCAGCTCAAGGCCGAGCTGAAACGCATCGGCATCGCCATTCCGGCCGAAAAGCTGGCCGACCTGTCCAAGCACCCGATGAGCGCCATCGTCTCGACCGATGGCTGCTCCGCCTCCTTCGTCTCGCCGGACGGCCTGGTGGTCACCAACCACCATTGCGCCTACGGCGCCATTCAGCGCAACTCCACGCCGGAGCATAACTACATCGCCAACGGTTTCCTGGCCAAGACCCGCAGCGCCGAGCTGCCTGGCGGCCCGAACCTGCAGGTCTACGTGACCGACAAGGTGGAAAACGTCAGCGCCCGCGTGCTGCAAGGCCTGGACAAGCTGGGCGGAAAAGCCCGCCACGAGGAAGCGCAGAAGCGCATCAAGGCCCTGATCGCCGAATGCGAGACCGACAAGATGTACCGCTGCTCGGTGCCGAGCTTCCACCGCGGCGCCGAGTACTACCGCATCCGCCAGATGCAGATCCGCGACGTGCGCCTGGTGTACGCGCCGTCCGACAAGATCGGCAATTACGGTGGCGATATCGACAACTACGAATGGCCGCGCCACACCGGCGACTACTCCTTCCTGCGCGCCTACGTGGGCAAGGACGGCCGCCCGGCCGACCCGTCGCCGGACAATGTGCCGTACAAATCGAAGGACTTCCTGGTGGTGTCCGCCGAGGGCCTGAAAAACGGCGATCCTATCCTGCTGGCCGGCTACCCCGGCCGCACCAGCCGCTACAAGCTGCCGGTTGAAATCCGCAACGCGCGCGATTCGGCCTATCCGCTGCAGGCGGCCGAATACCAGTCCGACCTGGACACCATCGCCGCCGCCACCAAGGGCGACGCGGCCGGCGAAGTGCGCTACGCCAGCGTGGTCAAGAGCATCAACAACCGCATGAAAAAGACGCTGGGCCTGATGGACGGCTTCGCGCGCAAGGACCTGGCTGCCGTCAAGGACGCGCAGGACGCCGAGTTCCGCACATGGTACGCCAGGCAGCCCGGCGTGTCGGCTTCCATGCTGTCTGAACTGGACGCGGCGATTGCCGCCGACATGGCCCTGGCCGACGAAGAATTCGCCTGGGGCGTGGCCACCAATAGCGACCTGCTGAAAAGCGCGCGCACCCTGTACCGCCTGGCGCTGGAGAAGCAGAAGCCGGACGCCGAACGCAAGGCTGGCTACCAGCAGCGCGACGTCAGCCCGATCAGGGCCCGCCTGACCCGCCTGGAGCAGTCGTTTACGCAGAAGGTGGACCAGGCCCGCTACGCCGACGGCCTGGCGCGCTACGCCAGGCTGGCTGCCAAGTCCCACCCGCAGGGGCTGGACGCGCAGTTGCCATCCGTGGCCGAGGTGCCTGCGCTGTACGCGCAGAGCAAGCTGGGCGCCACTGCCGAACGGCTGGCGCTGATGGACAAGGACGCCGCCGCCATCGCCGCGTCGGACGACGCTTTCCTCAAGCTGGCCGTCAAGCTGCACGCCGTCGGCCTGTCGCTGGAGGAGCGCCGCATGGAAGTGGACGGCAACCTGGAACGCGTGGTGCCGCAATACATGGCCGCCGTCATCGCTTGGAAGAAGTCGCAGGGCAAGCCGGTGTACCCCGACGCCAACTCCACGCTGCGCGTCACCTACGGCACCGTGTCGCCGTACTCGCCGAAGGATGGCCTGACCAAGGGCCCATTCACCACGGTCGAAGGCATCGTCGAGAAGCACACCGGCAAAGACCCGTTCATCGCGCCGGGCAACCTGATCGACGCGGTGAAAGCCAGGCGCTACGGCCAGTTCAAGGATCCGGTGCTGGGCACCGTGCCGGTGAACTTCCTGAGCAGCGCCGACACCACCGGCGGCAACTCCGGATCGGCGGTGATGAACAAGCGCGGCGAACTGATCGGCCTGAACTTCGATTCGACCTATGAATCGATCACCAAGGACTGGTACTTCGACACCGCCATCACCCGCGCCATCCACCTCGACATCCGCTACATGCTGTGGGTGATGAAGGAAGTGGACCACGCCGACAACCTGCTGCAGGAAATGACCATCAAGTATCCTAAAAAATAAATCGGCTAGCTTCCATGGGAAGGGGTCGGGCTCGATATTGAGCCCGGCCCCTTTTTGCTTCATAATCGACGGTTCACCTTCGATCGCCCGCCATGAATGAATCATTTGCCCTGTTCGGACTAAGCACCACGCCAATTGAGCTGGTTTCCTTCGTGCTTTCGGTCATGACGGTGCTGCTCAACATCCGCCAGAACCACTGGGCCTGGCTGTTCGCCATCCTGTCCTCGGCCACGTACGGCGTGGTGTTTTACGGCGCCCGCCTGTACGGCGACATGGCGCTGCAGCTGGTGTTCATCAGCGTGTCGTTCTGGGGCTGGTACCAGTGGCTGCACGGCGACGCCACGCACGAGCGCCTGCCCGTCACCCGCACCACGCAGCGCGGGCTATGGATGGCCGCCGCCGGCTGGGCCGTGGGCTTCGCCGTCCTGGCCTGGTTCCTGCACAGTTTCACCGATACCGACGTGCCGAAGACCGACGCCTTCCTCACTGCCGGCAGCCTGGTGGGCCAGGTGCTGCTGTCGCGCAAAAAGCTGGAGAACTGGCATGTCTGGATCATGGTCGACGTGATCTACGTGGGACTCTATATCCACAAAGGGCTGATGCTGACCGCGCTCCTGTATGGCATGTTCGTGGTGATGGCCGCCATCGGCCTGCTGGCATGGAAGAAGTCCATGGGCGAGGGTGGTGCGGCGGCCGAAGCGATGGTGCTGAAATGACGGAGGCTGCATGACGCCGGTGCTGCGCGTGGCCATCGTCGGTTCCGCGTCGTCCGGCAAAACCACGCTGGCGGCGCGCCTGGCGCAGCACTACCGCACCGTATGGGTGCCGGAGTACCTGCGCGAGTTCGTCGAGACCGAGGCGCGCCTGCCGGTGTCGTCCGACCAGATCCACATCGCCGGCACCCAGGTGGCGCGCGAGGAGGCCGCCTTGCCGCAGGCACGCCACTTCCTGTTCTGCGACACCACGCCGCTGATGACGGCGGTCTACAGCCGCCACTACTTCGGCGGCATCGACGCCGAACTGGCCGCGCTGGCCGCCTCGCACCGCTACGACGTCACCCTGCTGTGCGCGCCGGACCTGCCCTGGGTGCCCGATGGCCTGATGCGCGAGCCGGAGGACGCCAGCGGGCCTGTCAGCGCGCTGCTGCTGGAAGAACTGGCCGCGCGCGGCATTGCATACACGCTGGTAAGCGGCGCGCCCGAACAACGCTTGATGAAAGTCGAGCAAGTGCTAGGAAGGCCTGCTACATTAGCAGGATGAGAAGAACCCGCACAGTCCCCGCATTCCTGTTCGCCGCCACGCTGGGCACAGCGCTGCCGCTGCCGGCCTGCGCGGCCACTGGTTACTATCTTGTTTCAATCTACGACGTGGAAGGCCAGAAGTCGCTCGACTTCAAATACTGGAACGCCGACTACAAGCGTCATTCCAGCACGTCCTCCCCCGAACTGGGCTTCGGCTACGGCCTTACTTCGCGCTGGTACACCGAGCTGACGGCCGTCTGGATACGCCGTCACGGGCGCACCGACAGGCTGGCTTCGGTGGACTGGCAGAACGACTACATGCTGACGCAGGGCCAGTATCCTTTCGACCTGGCGCTGCACACCGTGGTCGGCAGGGGCGACAGCAGCCCGCACAGCTACAGCGTGGAGATCGGTCCTGCGCTACAAACCGAGGTCTGGCGCACGCAGTTCAACTTCAACGTCTTCCTGCAGCGGGACTACCGCACCGGCCAGGCGGAGCAGACCCAGCTGGTATACCAGTGGCAGGTGAAGCAGCGCTGGAAAAGCTGGCTGCAGCCCGGTGTGCAGGGTTTTGGCGAAGTGGGGAAGTGGAACGGCTGGCTGCCGGAGAAGCAGCGTTCGCACCGGCTCGGGCCGGCGCTGTTCGGCACCCTGGGCATGGGTGCCGGACAGGAGATCAAATACGACGCGGCCCTGCTGGTGGGGCGCAACTCAGCCCGCACGGCGAAAAGCTTCACCTTGCGGGTGCAGTACATCTTCTAGTTTAGAAGTCCAGCTGCGCGGACAGCTTGACGGTGCGCTCGGCGCCCGGGAACAGGTAGCCGCCCAGGTCCGGCGTCACGTCGCGCCAGTAGAATTTGTCGGTGGCGTTGTAGACCTGCGCGCGGAAGGTGGCGGCGGCGGTGCCGATCTTCGTGGCGTAGGATGCGCCAAGGTTCAAGGTGCTATAGCCCGGCACGAAGAAGGAGTTCTCCGGGTCGAAGGCTTTCTTGCCCGCGTGCTGCCAGTTGGCATTGACCTTCAGGCCTGCCACTTGCGGCACCGCGTATTCCGCGTACAGCGTCGATTTGAACTTCGGCACATTGGTCACGCGCTTGCCGTCCATGCTGGCCAGGCCGGTGCCGCTTTGCTCGGTGTCCAGCGCCATGGCGCTGAAGGCCAGCATCAGGTCGGGCGTGACGTGGCCCTGCGCCGACAGTTCCAGGCCGCGATGCTGCGCGCGGCCGTTGCGCACGTAGGTGCCCGCGGTGTCGGTGTATTCGAGGCCTTTGCGGATCTGGAACACGGCCATGGCCAGGCTCAGGTCCTTGTACAGGTCCGCCTTCACGCCCAGTTCGATCTGCTTCGACAGCGAAGGCGCCAGTGCTTCGCCCACGTTGCTGGTGCGCTTGGGCGCGATGCCGCCCCGCTCCAGGCCTTCGGCCCAGCTGGCGTAGGCCGATACGTTGGCGCGCGGCGCGTACACCAGCGAGACGTTGGGCAGCCAGAAGCTCTCGTCGGTGCGGGCCTTGGCCGCCAGCTGGTCGCGCTCCACTTGCGTATGGCGCGCGCCGGCGTGCAGCTTCAGCTGCTCCGTCAGGCCCACCACGTCCTGGAAGAACACGGCGCGTTCGCGGTCGCTGCGGCGCTCGGACACGGGGCCGCTGCTCAAGCCGGTCGGCTTGACGATCACCGGATGGTAGATATTGCTGGTGCCGGCCCATTCGTACAGGTCCTGGCCCCATTTCTCGCTGTTTTTGTAGAACGAGTAGCCGGCCGTGACGGCGTGGCTGAAGGCGCCGGTGGCGAATTTGCCCTGCACCATGGCTTGCATGGCCTGCGGCTTTTTGCGCTCGCCCAGGCTGATGTAGTCATAGACGTCGTAGTCGCCATTGGCGCAGAAGCCCGGGTACAGGTTCTCCGCACCGCAGCCGTAAGGGAAGGCAGTGTAGTCGTCGCGCTTGAAAGAGTGGCTGTTGGCGGTGACGGTGGCGTTCCAGTCCTGGCTGAACTGGTAGGTGAAGCGCGCGCCGATGTTGCTGCTCTCGGTCTCGACCGGATAGCTCCACGGCTGGTCGTTCAGCATGGTGTCGGCCGGGATATTGGGCAGCGTCTGGTTGCCAATCAGCTGGAAGCCTGGCACGGACACCTGCGCCTTTTTCTGGAAGTCCGCGTCCAGCTGCAGCAGCGCTTGCGGCGAAATCTGCCAGTCGAACGCGCCGGAGATGAAGTTGCGGCGGCCGTCGGCGCCCTTGACGTAGGAGCGCAGGCGCTCGCTGGCCACGTTCACGCGGTAGCCGAAGCGGCGGTCCTCGAAGCGGCCACCCACGTCCACGGCGCCCAGCAGCGTGCCGCGCTCGCTCGCTTCCACGATGACGGAGCGCAGCGGCTTGTCGGTCGGACGCTTGGTGACGTAGTTGACGATGCCGCCCGGCGTGGCCAGGCCGGCTTGCAAGCCCGCCAGGCCTTTCAGCACTTCGATGGCTTCTTTGTTTTCCAGCGGAATCTGGGTGTCGCCCGGGATCACCAGGCCGTCCTTGCGGTAGCTGCTGCCGTTGTCGAGCTTGAAGCCACGGATGGAGAACTGTTCGGCGTAACCGACGGCGTTGTAGGCGTCGCCGATGCTGGCGTCGAACTTGGCGGCGTCGGTGGTGGAGCGGATGTTCAGCTCCTGCATCTTCTCGCGGTTCAGCACCGTGACCGAGGCCGGCGTTTGCAGCAGCGGCATGTCGGTGAAGCCGGCCACGGAGGCGCGGCTGGCCCCGGTCTTGCCGGTGATGACGACCACTTCGGTCATGGTGCCTTCGGCTGCCGCCGCTGCTGCGGGCGCTTCATCGGCGAAGGCGGAAACGGAAAAGGCTTGGGAGACCGCCAGGGCGATCGTGCTAACTGCGAAATTACGTGCGGACATATCGGGCTCTCGTAAACAAAGGGAGCCAACGGAAGGGAACAAAGGAGGGGAAACAACTTTGCGCTTTCCTTCGCTGGCATTATCCAGATCAGGTACGAAGGGTATCTCTCACCCGGAAAACGCATTCCCAGGACCCCTAGCGAATTACAAGTGTAACATGCTTTACAAGCTGAGCTCCAGCGCTGCGCGGGCGGCTGCGGCATCCACGTCACGGTGTTCGCCCAATTTCACCATCTTGTGCGCCTCCAGCGCGGCCACCACCGCTTCGATGGCCGACGCGTCCAAACCATAGCCGGACAGGCGCGTCTGCACGCCCATCTGCTCGAAGAAGCCGCGCGTGCGCTCGATGGCGGCGGCGATGCGGCTGTCGTCGTCACCCTCGGTAATGCCCCACACCCGCGCCGCATACTGCAGCAGCTTGGCGCGCTTGGCTTCCTTGCGCACGGTGAGGATGCCCGGCAGGACGATGGCCAGTGTCTGCGCATGGTCCAGCTGGTACAGCGCGGTCAGCTCGTGGCCGATGAGGTGGGTGGCCCAGTCCTGCGGCACGCCCACGCCGATCACGCCGTTCAGCGCCAGCGTGGCGCTCCACATCACGTTGGCGCGCACGTCCAGGTTTTCCGGCTCGCTCAGCGTTTTCGGGCCTTCCTCGACCAGGGTCAGCAGCAGGCCTTCGGCCCAGCGGTCCTGCACCGGCGCGTTGGCCGGGTAAGTCAGGTACTGCTCCATCACGTGCACGTAAGCGTCCACCACGCCGTTGCCCACCTGGCGCAGCGGCAGCGTGAAGGTCTTGCTCGGGTCCAGCACGGAGAATTTCGGGAACACATGGCGGCTGTGGAAGGCGCGCTTTTCCTGCGTGGCCGCGCGCGTGACAACGCTGGCCGGGTTCATCTCGGAGCCGGTAGCGGGCAGGGTCAGCACGGCGCCCAGGGGCAGGGCGGCGGTGATGTTGGCGCCGCCTTTTTTCAGGATCAGCCATGGGTCTTCGTCGCCGAACAGCGCTGCGGCAGCGACGAACTTGGTGCCGTCGATCACGGAGCCGCCGCCCACCGCAAGCAGGAAGTCGATCTTCTCCGCCTTCACGATTTCCACCGCCTTCATCAGCGTTTCGTAGTGCGGGTTCGGCTCGATGCCGGCGAACTCGATCACCGTGTGGCCGCTCAGGGCAGCCTTCACTTCCTCATAGACGCCGTTGCGCTTGATGCTGCCGCCGCCGTACAGCATCAGCACGCGCGCGCCGGCCGGCACCAGCGGCGTGATGGCCGCGATCTGGCCTTGGCCGAACAGGATTTGGGTGGGGTTGTAGAAATCGAAATTAAGCAAAGCAGGCTCCTGGATAATGTGGCTGGCTTGAGCCCGCCATTATCGCTCAGCGCCGCAAAACGCGTTGGAGCCTGCGCCGCCCCGCCTGAGGCGCCGCTAGAATGGAGAAAACGCCATCGGGAGGGGAATATGGACCAGCAAACTGCCTGGGCCGGAGGCTGCTACTGCGGCGCGGTGCGCTACGAAGTGCGCGGCCCCGTCGCCGGCACCACGCTGTGCCACTGCGAAAGCTGCCGCAGCATCGCGGGCGCGCCGTGCGTGGCGTGGTTCACGGTGCCGCTGTCGGGCCTGCATTACACGCAGGGCACGCCGCAGCGCTTCGAATCGAGCCCGGGCGTCACGCGCTGCTTCTGCGGCCGCTGCGGTGCCCATCTGAGCTACGAGTCGGCCAGCGGGCCCGGCTACATCGACATCACCACCTGCAGCCTGGATGATCCTGAAGCGCTGCCTCCGCAAGACCACACGCAGGTGGAGGACCAGCTCGGATGGCTGCATCTTGGCGACGGCCTGCCGCGCTATCCGCGCAGCAGGATTCCCTGAGCTTGCCTTTCTCTGTGGAAATGTGGCAGAATTGGCAATGCAATTCTACCAAGCCAGGAGACAGGACTTGACCAGCATCGAACAACGGCTGCTCGCGGTCGAGCAAGAGAACGCGCGTCTGCGCAAGCGGCTCAGCCGCCAGAACGGCGCATGGATCGCCGGTTTGCTGCTGCTGGCTGGGGGCAGCGCCATCGCTGGCGCCAGCCTCAAGAACGCGGTGTTCGACAGCGTGCGGGCCAAAGAGGTGGTCATTGTGGACGGCAAGGGCATCATCCGCGCCCGCCTGGGCGGCGATTTGCCGGATGCCGTCATGGCGGGCGGCCACGTGGCCAAGCGCGGCAGCAAGGCGGCCGGCATGATCATCTACGACGAAGAGGGCATCGAGCGCGGCGGCTACGTGACGCAGGACGAAGGCAGCAACGCCATGATCACGCTGGATTCCAAGCACCGCATGGCCGCGCTGATGGTGGCCGGCCCCGACGCCTCCCAGAACAGCGCGCTGACCCTCATCACCAAGGACGGCGGCATCGAACTGCGCTCGGACGGCAACGGTTCCCGTCTCAGCGTTACCGACAAATCCGGCCTGGCCTACCAGCAGCCCGCCATCACCGCGCTCAAGCCCGAGACCTGCGCCAACTACAAAGGCCTCGAACTCAAATACCCCGGCAAGCGCATCTGCCAGGCGCGGTTCTCGGACGCCGCGTGCAAAGCCTGCTTGGAAGACTGAACGCCGCCATTCACGTTCGACGACACTCAGGCAGCCGAGGCGCCGCGGCGCTAGCGGATACTGAGCAGCCCACGCTGCGCATACGCAGGCGCCTGGTGATCCGATCCCTCGCCGCCCAGCGCCAGCTCGGGATCGGGCTTCAGCAGCAGCAAGCGGTCCTCCATCACGCGAAATGCCAGCGGGTTGGCCATATGGGTCACTTCGCCGTCCATGGCCACCTTCACCTTGCGGCGCCGCGCCAGTGTGCGCACCTTTACTTGCATTTGCGTGAAGCTGAAGGTGGTCAGCTGGTCGGCCTGATCCGGGCTCCCCAATCTGCCCAGTGCACCGTGCAGCATCAGCCACAGCATGCCCAGTTTGCCCTTGGTCCGTGGCGCCACGGCCGCCAGCTTGCCGTCCTCCACCGCATCGCTCAGCGGCGGAATGCCGACTTGTTCCATCTGCAGGCGATTGTTCCCGACAAAAAATGTCGCCGTGCGCAAGCGCTGCAGCTTCCCGTCGATTTGCAGCACCAGGCGCAGGCGGCGATGCGGGATCAGAATGGTCTTGATGGCCGACAGCACCGCCACCAGCCGGCTGCGGCCGAATTGCTTCTTGTCGATTTCGCGCTCCTCGAGCAGCTTCGGATACAGCCCGATGCTGGCGTTGACCAGGAACACGCGGTCGTTCACCATTCCGACTTGCACCGGATGCAGGCGCGCAGCAAGCAAGGCATGCACCGCTTGGCCCAGGTCTTCGGGGATGCCATGTGCGCGGCCAAAATAATTGAACGTGCCCTGCGGCAGTACGCCGAACGCGCAGCCGTGCTCGATGGCTTGGCGGGCTACCGCGTTGATGGTGCCGTCGCCGCCCGCCGCCACCAGCACGCCGCCGGCGCCCGCAGCCTGCTGGGCAAGCTGGCCGGCGACCTGGTCGATGGCGTCCGGCCGATCGATAGTCGTCAGTTGATATTGCCGGCCGGCTTCGCCCAGCACCGATTCGATGGTCGAGCGCCGCTCCTCGGTCTCGGCGTGGCCCGAGCCGGCGTTGAGAGCGATGAAAAAGGGGGCGTTGGGCTGGAGGGCGGTGGTTGGCATGGCAATGTCGGTTGGTCCATCATCACCGGCTCGGTGCGGAAGGACATTGTATCGTCGGCATGGGCTTGACACCTGCTCATTGGAGCCCAGGAATTATTGCAAAAGGGCAGTTTGAAGAATGCAACTATCGCGCCCCATGCTACCCTGAGTGCTTTCTGCCAATTGGGGACGAAGATGGCTTCAGGTTTAATCGAGGTGGAAGTTGGCGACGCTGAGATGCGTAGCGCTCTTGGAATAGCGCGCACGCCAGCGGAATTGATCGAACTTTTGCAAGCGCAACAGATTCAGTCGGTGAAACTGCGCCGTATCCCCGGATCTGGATACGAGACGGTAGGGCAGCTCATTTTTGGACTGTCGCGGATAGGCATCAATGTTGAAATTTAAGGCGATGGCCGCTGACTGTTCTAGACCTTCACTATGCTTGCTAACATCCATCGCAGCGACCTTGTCGCGCACAGCATAGCCGGCTCGGGCGTGACCGACAGCGACCTGCTTGGTGAATTTGAAGCCTATCCCGTAAGTTACAATGCGGAAGCGGCCTTTTGCGGCTATCTTTCCGTGGCGTGCGAAATTGCGGCTCAACGCCCGCATCTGTTGGGGCGGCTACTGCCGAAGGCAATTGATGCGGCGTATTGCATGGGCGTCGATTCGGCTGAAGGCTTCATTGCGTACGCGTCAAGCTGCATTGACAAGGATGCACTGCACGAGCCTGAGCATCGGCAGTTTTCGCCCGAGGCAAGCGCTCACTTTAGACGATCGCTTAATGGCCATCTGACAACGATACAGGCGGTTCTGATGCAAATCGCGAGTAGACATGACGAGTAGGTCCTATTCCGCGATACTCGTCGTGGCGGGTCACTACGGGCGAAAGCGCGGTTGGCGGCGTGACTATGGTTGGCGTTTTGCGGCGTGACGCATCGCTGGGCGAGTCGAGCCCTGTTCCGGGCGGCAAAACAGTGGGGAACATCCATGCCTGAAGTGCGGCACAAGCCCTATTCGGGCGAACATTGCGAATCGACCATGCTGGCCAACCTGCTGGGCCAGCAGGGCATCGACTTGTCCGAAGAAATGGTATTCGGGCTCGGGATGGGGCTGAACTACATCCACTGGGAAGCGCGCAACATGCCGTTTCCCTTCATCGGCGGGCGCGTGAAGCCGGACGCGCTGGCGGAAAATCTGTCCACTGTGCTGGGCGTGGAATTCGACGTCCGCGAAACGTCCTCGGCCTCCCGTGCGCGTGATAATGCGCTGCAAGCCCTTGAGGCAGGCAAGCTGGTCGGACTCAAGCTCGATCACTACCACCTCGAGTATTTCCCGGAAAAGCGCGTGCACTTCCATGCCCATTACGCCACCCTGTACAGGATGGATGGCGAGGGTGCCTGGCTGATCGATACCAAGGGTGCTGGCGGTGGCGGCCGTACCAGTCTCGATAGCCTGAGCGAAGCTCGCTCGGCCAAGGGGCCGATGAGTTCGAAGAGCCGCTCTGTCACGGTGAAGAGCGGCCCCCGATTGGAAGCGCTGCGCGCGCAACTGGCAGACAAGCTGCGCGCTGCGTTCTTCAAGGCCCTCGCCGCCAACGCCCATGCCTACCTTAATCCGCCGATCAGGAACCTGGGCTACAAGGGCGTGCTCAAGAGTAGTGAAAGCGTTACGCGATGGCTCGACGAGATCGATAATCCGGCCGGGTCGCTGCCGATTATTGCCATGCTGATGGAACGCGCCGGCACCGGCGGCGGCCTGTTCCGGAAGATGTATGGCCGCTTCCTCAAGCAGGGCCAGGAGCTGACCGGCCTGGCGGCGCTGGGCAGCGTGGCCACCGGGTTCGACGCCATCGCCGCGCAGTGGACGGCAGTGGCGGGCTTGATCGAGCAGGCCGGCACGTGCAGCAGCCGAGATGCGCTGTCTGAGGCATCCAGGTTGATGGCTGAGATCTCCGGGCGCGAGCGCTCGGCTTTCATGACGCTCGCTGCGCTCGCCCTGGATGCTGCCGGGAACGCCGGGTTCAGCGGGAGCATGCAGCGCTGAACCAAGGCGCAAGATCACCTTGGTGCGCTGCCTCGCGCGCGTTCATGCCAGAATGGGCGCAGGTTATCGAGGGGAGGCGCATGACACCGGAACGCATCTGCACCATCGGCCATTCGAACCGTTCCATCGAGGACTTCATCGGACTGCTGCGCCAGAACGGCGTTGCCTGCCTGCTCGATATCCGCACCGTGCCCAGGGCGCGCCACAATCCGCAGTTCGGACAGGACCAGCTGTCGGCCTCGCTGGCCGGCGCCGGCATTGAATACCGCTACCTGCCCGGCCTCGGCGGCCTGCGCCGCGCGCGCAAGGATTCGCCGAACGCAGGCTGGCGCAATCTGTCGTTTCGCGGCTATGCCGATTACATGCAGACCGAGGAATTCGCGGACAACGTCGATGCGGTCGTTGAGCTGGGCCGCAGCAAGCCGTGCGCGCTGATGTGCGCCGAAGCGGTACCGTGGCGCTGCCACCGCTCGCTAGTGGCAGACGCCTTGCTGGTGCGCGGCGTTCCTGTCGACGACATCATCGATGCCCGCCAGCGGCGCCCGCACAAGCTCACGCCGTTCGCCTGCGTGGATGGCTTGCGCGTCACCTATCCGCCGGAACAGGAGGAACGTTTAGCGGACGACTACTGACTGTGCCCGGGCGCAGGCAGTTCGGCGCAGGCGGCGGCGCGGGTGAGCAGAAGGTCGCGCTCGCGCTGGTTCTGGGTGAGCGCGGCGGCGCGTTCGAATTCGGCGCGCGCCTCGGCCTTGCGCCCCAGCTTGAACAGGAAGTCGCCGCGCACGCTGGGCAGCAGGTGGTAGTTTTTCAGCGCCGCTTCGTCCAGCAGCGCGTCGGCCACTTCCAGGCCGGTTTCGGGGCCGAACGCCATTGACAGTGCCACGGCGCGGTTCAGTTCCACCACGGGGGAGGGCGCCAGTTGCGCCAGGCCGTCATACAGCGCGGCGATGCGGCCCCAGTCGGTGTCCTCGGCGCGGCGCGCGCGGGCGTGGCAGGCGGCGATGGCCGCTTGCAGCGCGTATGGCCCCAGGCCGCGTCCGATCTGCTCGGCGCGCGCCAGTGCGGCCAGGCCGCGCCGTATCAGCAGCTGGTCCCAGCGCGAGCGGTCCTGCTCCAGCAGCAGCACCGGCGCGCCGCGCGCGTCGGTACGGGCGCGGGCGCGCGACGACTGGATTTCCATCAGCGCCACCAGCCCGTGGACTTCGGGCTCCTGCGGCGCCAGTTCGGCCAGCACGCGGCCCAGCCGCAGCGCTTCTTCGCACAGCGCCGGGCGCATCCAGTCCGCGCCTGCGCTGGCGGAATAGCCTTCGTTGTAGATCAGGTAGACCACTTGCAGCACGGACGCCAGCCGCTCCACCAGTTCGTGGCCGCGCGGCACTTCGAACGGCACCTTGGCTTCGGCCAAGGTACGCTTGGCGCGCACGATGCGCTGCGCCACGGTGGTTTCCGGCACGAAGAAGGCGCGCGCGATCTCGTCGGTGGTGAGGCCGCCCAGCAAGCGCAAGGTCAGCGCCACGCGCGCCTCGGTGGACAGCACCGGGTGGCAGGCGACGAACACCAGCCGCAGCAGGTCGTCGCCGATATTGTCGTCCAGCGCCCGCTCCAGGTCGGGCGCGGCGTCCTGCAGCAGGCCTTCGATTTCGTAGGTGAGTTCGGCTTCCTTGTCCTGTTCCAGCTTGCGGTGGCGCAGGTGGTCGAGGGCGCGGTTCTTGGCCACGGTCATCAGCCAGGCGGCCGGGTTGTCGGGCGTGCCGCTGTCGGGCCAGCGTTCCAGCGCGCTCACCAGCGCGTCCTGCGCGATCTCTTCGGCCTGGCCGACGTCGCGCAGCATGCGCGCCAGCACGGCGATGATCTTGGCCGATTCGATGCGCCAGACAGCTTCGATGGCGCGGTGGATGCCTTGCTGGTTCACAGGGCCACGGCGCGCAGTTCCACCACCACGTCCACTTCCGGCGGCTGCGGGTAGGGGTAGTTCTTGACCCACTGCATCACGCCTTCGATGGATTCGGCCTGCACCACCCAGTAGCCGGCGATCAGTTCTTTCACTTCGGTGTAGGGGCCGTCGATGATGGCGGCCTTGCCACCGGTGAATTTTACGCGTGCCCCCTTGGCCGAGGCGCGCAGGCCTTCGCCGGCCAGCGCAATGCCGGCGCGGATGCCGGCCTGGTTGGCGCGGTTCATGGTGTCGATGACGGAGGCGGGCGGTTCCAGGTCGGCCTCGCTGCCCGCGTCCGAGCGCAGCAGCACCGCGTAGGGTTTCATGCCCGGCCTGAGTTCGGCGGGCTTGAGGTCCGGCGGCGCGCCTTCGGGCAGCGTATCCATGTCGAAGCCGACACAGCCGCCGGGGCAGCCGGCCTGCCGCACTTCCAGCTCGGCCTGGCCTTCGGCGTCCGCCACCGGCCACTGGCTGGCCCACTGCGCCGCTTCCTCGCGGCTGGCGGCCTCGATGAAGGTGTAGCCCGCCACCAGCTCGCGCGGTTCGAAAGGCCCCTCGTCGCTGACACGCCACTGGCCGCCGCTGCGCGTCATGCGCAGGCCGCTGGAGCTGGGCTGCAGCCACTTCGCCGACGGCATGGCGCGCACCAGTTCCGCTGACGGGAAGCCCGCCGTTTCCGATACCTTGTCGCTCCTGCGTAAGATCATGAACTGCATTGCCTGCTCCTCGATAAAGTCAGTGCTGTTTCTGAAGCTCCGCCGCCTTCGCCATGATGCGCTGTTCCTGCTCGCGCAGTTCGGGCGTGAATTCGGCGCCGAAATCGTCCATCTCGAACACCTGGCGGATTTCGATATCCGACTCGCTTTCCATCGGATTCGGGCAGCGCTTCACCCATTCAATCGCCTCTTCCAGCGACTTTACCTGAACCAGCCAGAATCCGGCAATCAGCTCCTTGGTTTCGGCGAACGGGCCGTCGATGACGGTGCGGTTCTTGCCCGAGAAATGGACGCGCACGCCGCGCGAACTCGGGTGCAGGCCTTCGCCCGCCAGCAGCACGCCGGCGTTGACCAGCTCTTCGTTGAACTTGCCCATCGCGGTGAGCAGCTCTTCGCTTGGCATCTTGCCCGCTTCGGATTCCGGGCTCGCTTTCACTATCAGCATGAATCGCATGATGCTTCCTTTCAAGCCTGATTGCCGGCGCAGTTTTCGGACATGGATTTTTGCATCTCGGCATCCATCTCTTCGGGCGTCATATCGCGCTTGTGGGTGGCGATGGACCAGCTGTGGCCGAACGGGTCCACCAGCATGCCGTAACGGTCGCCCCAGAACATGTCGGCGGGCGGCATCTTGGCGGTGCCGCCGGCGGCAACGGCCTGCGCGTAGGCCTTGTCGACGTCTTCCACGTACAAGTGCAGCACGACGGGGGAGCCCTTCAGGGCTTTCGCGCCGACGCTGCCCCACTCGGGGAAGTCGTCCGCCAGCATCACGATGGAAGTGCCGATCTTGACCTGGGCGTGCATCACTTTGCCGCCGGGGCCGGGCATGCGGCACATTTCCACCGCATTGAAGGCTTTCTTGTAGAACTCGATGGCGTCGGCGGCGCCCTCGCAGACGAGGTGCGGCGTTACAGTGTGGAAACCTTCTGGGATGGGGGCAACTTGGGTCATGACTATCTCCTTGCCAATTTAATAGATGAGTTGATCAGGTCTGAACGCAACTGCGGCGCTCATACTCACACGACGGGCGAGGAAACGCCAGATCGACACGCTACACAAATATATTTTTGTACTATTTTTTGCTTGCCTGCGGCATCCCAAGGTTGTACGATGACATACAACTTAGAGGCCCCGTGGAGATAGGGGCCGGAACGTACAACCAGAATAAGTGATTCCCTATGAACCTGAGTGAGCCTGTCAGCCAGCAAGTTATTGGCAAATACCGGTGGACCATCTGCGCGCTGCTGTTTTTCGCCACCACCGTCAACTACCTGGACCGCCAGGTGCTCAGTTTGCTGGCACCGGACTTGTCCAAGGAATTCGGCTGGTCCAATAGCGACTATGCCAACATTACGGCTGTGTTCCAGTTCGTCTACGCCATTTCCATGCTGTTCGCGGGCCGCGTGGTGGACCGCATCGGCACCAAGCAGGCTTACGTGCTGGCCATCGTCATCTGGTCGATCGGCGCCATCATGCATGCCTACTCGGTGCCGATGGGCGAGGGCATTGCCAAGGTGATGGGCGCGGTCGGCCTGGCTGCCATTCCGGTCTCGATCGCCGGCTTCATGCTGTCGCGCGCGGTGCTGGCGGTGGGCGAGGCGGGCAACTTCCCGGCCGCCATCAAGGCCACGGCGGAATATTTCCCGCGCAAGGAACGCTCCTTTGCCACCGGCATTTTCAACTCGGGCGCCAACGTGGGCGCCATCCTGGCGCCGCTGACGGTGCCTTGGATCGCCATCAACTGGGGCTGGCAGATGGCCTTTATCGCCATCGGCGCGGTGGGATTCCTGTGGATGCTGGCGTGGCAGCTGATGTACGACACCCCGGACCGCCAGCGCCGCCTGTCGGCCAGCGAACTGGCCTACATCCGCAGCGACGCCGTGGCCGCCGCGCCTGCGGCGCCGGCCGGCGAAAAGACTTCGTGGTTCAAGCTGCTGAGCTATCGCCAGACCTGGGCCTTCGCCTTCGGTAAATTCATGACCGACGGCGTGTGGTGGTTCTTCCTGTTCTGGCTGCCGAAATACCTGTCGGTGCAGTACGGCATGGGCAAGGAAGCCATCGTGATTCCGCTGGCCGTGCTGTACAGCATGACCATGGTCGGCAGTATCGGCGGCGGCTGGTTCCCCGCCTACTTCATGAACAAGGGCATGCACGCCTACGACGGCCGCATGAAAGCCATGCTGGTGATCGCGCTGTTCCCGCTGGTGGTGCTGCTGGCGCAGCCGCTGGGCTACATCAGCTTCTGGGTGCCGGTGCTGCTGATCGGCGTGGGCGCCTCGGCCCACCAGGCCTGGTCGGCCAATATCTTCACCACCGTGTCCGATATGTTCCCGCAAAAGTCGGTGGCCTCGGTGGTGGGCATCGGCGGCATGGCCGGCGGCCTGGGCGGCGTGGCCGTGTCCAAGGCCGGCGGCTGGCTGTTCGACTACTACGGCGCGCTGGGCCAGATCCAGACCGGCTACATGATCATGTTTACGTTCTGCGCACTGGCCTACCTGGCGGCGTGGGGCGTGATGAAGACCCTGGTGCCAAGGCACAAGGAAATCACCGACCTGTAAGCTGGATGGCAGACCGGGCAAGAGGCCCGGCGGTAAGCGAACTTGCTTGCCGCCGGGCCTTTTTTGCTTCTGGTGGCGGTTTATTGCTTCGCTTCTTGCGCTGCCATGCGCTGGTGGAAATTCAGGGCAATGCGATCCGCCTTCGCATTGGCGGCGGCCAGCTGTTCCGGCGTCAGGCCGTCCTTCAGGAAAGCGAACATATTGCCGCTGTACGGCCCGTCTGCCACGTCGGGATTCTGGTCGTGGTCGATGCGCTGCAGCGCCGCGTGGTAGGTGTAGGCCAGCACCGGATCCCTGGGGATGGCGATCCAGCCGCTCAGATGGCCGGTCCACAGCGTGTTCAAGCTGCCCAGGTCGCCCTGCAGGGCCTGGCTGGTCAGCTGGGCCAGCGCTTGCCGCCGCCACTCCACCACCAGCGGATCGTCCGGGCGGGTGGCGAGCGCGTCGCGGTCGCCAAAGGGCCCGGCCACCATGAATGCGGTGTCGGCGCCCGGCACGCCCGCCTTCGCGGCTGCGGCCAGGTAGTCGATGCGGGCGCGCCGGTGCAGCTCGGTGAGGCTGGCGCAGACCAGGGCCTCGCCGGCCTTCTCCGCGGCGGTCATGTCGCGCTGCTCCGGGAAATGCAGGAAGGGCAGGGTGCCCAGCCGCTGGAACGTCATGCAATCGTCGATGAGGTTGTAGGCGCGGTACAGGTCTTCCGGCTTGCCTGCGGCTACCAGCTGGTCCACCTGCCGGGCCAGCGGCACGGTGGCGGCTGGCCCGGCTTCGCCGGCCGGCGGGCCGCCGACCGCACTGAACCAGCTGCCCTGCGCCGGCGCAGCAGCGGGAGCATGGGCGGCGTAGGCCGGCGGCTTGGCGTGCAGCGCGGTCCGGCTGGCGCCGTGCTGCATGACGCCCCACACCGCCAGCGCCGAAATGGCTGCTACGGCGGCGGCGGCCAGCTTCAGCTTGTTAGCTTGCATGGGCTGGAAATCCTTTGCATCATCATGGGGGCAAGATTAGCAGATAAACGTTTTCGTCATGATAAGATCGTCTTCTTAACTTCCATGCTTACCGTGCCCATCCGCCACATGAAGAAAAGTGTCCCGACCATCCGCGACGTCGCCGCTGCAGCAGGGGTATCGACTGCCACCGTGTCCAAATTCGTCAACGGCGCGCAACGCTTTTCGCCGCCGGTGGAAGACACCATCAAGCGTGTGATCGCGGAACTGGGCTACCGCTCCAACCCGCTGGCGCAGTCCATGATCACCGGCCGCACCAAGACCGTGGGCCTGTCGGTGCTGGATATCTCCAATCCGCATTTCACCAGCATTGTCAAGGGCGCCAACCGCGTGGCGCAGGCGCACGGCTACACCGTGCTGCTGGTGGACACGGAGGAAAACCCGGACCGCGAACGCCATCTGCTGGAAGCGCTGAGCCGGCGCGTGGACGGCATGCTGGTATTCTCGCGCCTGCAGGAGGCCGAGCTGGGCTGGCTGGTGGAGATGGACCGGCCGCTGGTGTTCTTCGGCCGCATGCCCGGGCTGGAAATGCCCACGGTGGCGGGCGATGACCAGCGCGCCGCCTATATGCTCACGCGCCACCTGGTGACGCAGGGGCACCGCAGGTTTGCTTACCTGGGCTTTTCCAGGTCGCGCCGGGACGAAGAGCGCCGCGACGGCGTGCGCGAATGCCTGGCCGCGCACGGCCAGCAACTGACGGTGTACGACACCGATTCGCCGTCGTCGCTGGAAGGGGAGCGCATCTGCTCGTCCATCATGCTGGGCGCGGAACATCCGGATGCGCTGATCTGTTACAACGACCTGATGGCGCTGGGCTTCATGAAGGCCGCGCAGACGCTGGGCTTCCGGCTGCCCGGCGATATGTCCGTGGCGGGCTTCGACAACATCCAGTTCGGCAACTACAGCTCGCCCGCGCTGACCACCGTGGATTTGCAAAGCGAGCGCATGGGGGCGACCGCGATGGAGAAGCTGCTGGCCATCATCGACGGCAAGCCCACCGAGCGCTGCACCCGCATCGAACCTCAGCTGATTTTAAGGGCCTCCACCTCATGCCGCACCTGACCATAGACTACTGCGGCAACCTCGACGCGCACAGCGACATGCAAACCCTGTGCGCGCGCCTGTCGCGCACGCTGGTGCAACTCCAGGACGGCAGCGGCCACGCCGTCTTCCCGCTGAACGGCACGCGCGTGCTGGCCTATCCCGCGCCGCACCACGCGGTGGCGGACGGCGCGCCGGACAAGATATTCGTCTACCTGAACCTGCGCATCACGCCCGGCCGCACGGCCGCGCTGGTGGAGACGGTGGGCAAGGCGCTGCTGGCCCAGGTCGATGCCCACTTCGCCCCGCTGTCCGGAAAACTGCCCATCCGCATCACCCTGCATATCGACGAGGGCAACCCGGTGTACGAAGGCAAGTGGGCTTCTGCTTAATCCCATCCGCCGGCAATCGCTGGCATCAAGGCCTAGGGGTCACGCTGAAGTGCGCTCTTAAGGGGAAGGCCTGCTCGCATGGCTTGCCGCTGCACAGGGCGGGCTTGTATTTTTCTAGCATCATCAGCGTCGCCACCACCCGTGCTATTTCGGGGTCAGGCGCCTTGTAGATGGTCACGCTGCTGCCTTCGCCATTGGCGTCGACCATGACAGCGATGTCCAGCTCGCCTACGACAAGCATTTTGCCTTGAATTTCCGACAAGGCCTTGAAGATGGTCTTGTAGCCGCGCAGCGGGAATGGCGGTTCGTCGTCCGGCCCCATGTGCTCGTACAAGCCGCGCAGCATGCGCTTGTCGTCGGGCGAGAGCTGGGCGTAAGTCTTGTTGTAAGGCAGCGGCGAGACGATCAGGTCATGCAAGATGTTGGTGCCGGTGCGCGGGGCGTCGGCTTTCAATTTGTACTCGGGCCTTCCGTCTGCTGGCTGAGCCGAGGCGGACAGCGGCAGGACGGCCGCCAGCGCGAGATTTAATATTGGGACCAAGCGCATGCACAGGTACTCCGGTTAGTCGAAACGTGTTTATACAGGACACGCAGCCGCGCGAGATACACACATTGTCACGCATCGTCCCGGCCGGCCGTTAGGGGGGGCGGCATGTGTTGCAGCTGGCGCTGGCCGACGCACGGGTGGGAGGTGTGATTGCGCCGTCGCGGAGCGGATTGCCGCCGTGCTGATTGAGTGCGCCGTCGGCGCTGCGCCTGGCGTTCGAATCGGCCGATCCCTGCTGGCGCAGCCTGCACTACGTCGCGGGCGGCCAGTTCTACGCCACCGGCGAAGCCTATGCCGCCGGCGATGCCGGTTGAACTTCCGGCGTGCCGACGATGACGCAGTTGCGGCCGGCTTTCTTGGCGGCGTAGAGCGCGCGGTCGGCGGCGCCCAGCATGGCGGCCGCGTCGTTCAGGTCGCTCTTGCTGAAGGTGGCCACGCCGATGCTGAGCGTGACGTTGGGATGGGCGGCGGCGGGGGCGTGCGGCACGTCCAGCCCGGCCACCCGCGCGCGGATGGATTCGGCCACGATCTGTGCCTGCGCCGAGTCGGTGTCCGGCAGCACGGCGGCAAATTCCTCGCCGCCGTAGCGCGCCGCCAGGTCGGCCGGGCGCTGCAGGGTGGCGGCAAAGGCTTCGGCGACCAGCGTCAGGCAGGCGTCGCCCTGCTGGTGGCCGAAATGGTCGTTGTAGGCTTTGAATGAATCGATATCCATCAGCAGCAGCGACAGAGCGCTGTCGTTGCGGCTGGCGCGTTTCAGTTCGCGGCTCAGCGCCACGTCGAAATGGCGGCGGTTGGCGATGCCGGTCAGGCCGTCCACATACGATTGCGCGCGCAGCGCTTCGGCCTGCACCCGCAGTTGCCGCTCTCGGCCCATGGTGCTGCTGACGTTGCTCACCTCGATCAGGCAGTATTTTTCCTTGCCCTCGTTGAACGGCGTCACCGACACGGCCTGCTCCATGCGTTCGCCACCCCAGGTGCCGGACGGGTAAAGCGGGAAGGGGGCGCGGTTCAGGCCGTGCGGCAGGCTGGCCGCCGTGCCGTTCTGCAGCGCGCTGTGCACCGCCTGTTCCACGCGCTGGCCGCGCAATTCCTCGAATAGCTCGAACAGGTCGCTGCCCTGCACGCGGCTGGCCGACAGCCCGGAATGGCTGGCCATCCACTGGTTCCACAGCACGATGCGGTGTTTCGAGTCGACCACCGCCAGGCCCAGGTTGGCCAGGCCGAGCACGCGGCTCGACAAGGTGGACAGGGATGCGGCGGGCTGAGTAGGGCGGGGGAGGGTATTTTCGGGCATGCCAGATTATAGCGGCTGGCCGCCGGTGGGCAAGGGCGATGCGCCTGGCCGCATGGTCATGCCATGACCTTCATTGTGATCTGGAACAGCAGGCCGCCGCCTTCGCGGTTGCGCACCTGCAGTTCGGCGCCGTGGCGCAGCAGCACGCGGTCGACAATCGCCAGTCCCAGTCCGGCGCCGTTGGCCTGGCCGCGCGCGCTGTCGAGCCGCGTGAAGGGTTTCAGCAGCGCTTCGATCTGGTCGTCCGGCACGCCTGCGCCATGGTCCTGCACCTCTATCGTCACGCGCTTGAAGGTGTGCATGCCTTTCACGCTGCACTTGATGTCGATTTCGGTGTAGTCGGTATCCGGGGTCTTGCCGTAGCGGCGCGCGTTCTCGATCAGGTTGTTCAGCACCCGCTTCAGGTCGGTCGGGTTGCCCAGCACCGTGGCGCTGTCGGCGATGTCGGTGGTGATGCGCACGTCGGGCAGGCGCGCCGCTTCGTGCGCGGTTTCCGCCAGCAGCGCCGTGATGTCCACCGTGGTGAAGGTGGAAGCCTCGGTCGGCTTGGCGAAGTCCAGGAACTGGCCGATGATGGCGTCCATTTGCCCGATGTCGGATTGGATGCCTTCGCGCGCTTCATCCGACAGGCTGGCCATCTCCACTTCCAGCTGCATGCGCGCCAGCGGGGTGCGCAGGTCGTGCGAAATGCCGGCCAGGATCACGGCGCGGTCGGACTCCACCTGCTGCAAGTCCTCCACCATCTGGTTGAAGCTGCGGTTGGCCTGGATGACCTCTGCCGGACCGATTTCAGGCAGCTTGTCCGGGCGGCGCCCTTCCGCCAGTTCGCGCGTGGCGGCGGTCAGGCGCGCCAGCGGACGGTTGATCAGGCTGGAGATCAGCGCCGCGCCCAGCAGCGAGGCGACCGACACCACGCTGGCCCAGCCCAGCCACTGCACGCCGGTCATGCCGTGGATGCGCTCGCGCTCCAGCATCAGCCAATAGCGGTCTTCGCCGATGTTGAAGCTGACCCAGAAGCCGGACATGCCGTTCACGCTGCGCGAAAAGCGCGTGTCGGCGCCCAGCTTGGCTTTCACCAGCGCTTCGATGTCGGGCATCAGGGAATTGGCGGGCGGCGGCTCGACCTCGTCGTCGTCCTCCATTGTGAACACGCGGATGCCTTCATTCGACACCAGTTCGAACAGCAGCTCGCGCCGCAGTTCGGGCGCGGAGTGGGTGAGGGCGGCATGGGTGATGGTGACCACCGAGATCACCTGGGCCGAAATCTGCTGCACCTGCGGTTCGCGCTGCAGCACGCTCACCAGGCCGACCCAGGCCGACATGCTGAGCGTGGTGAGCACGCCCATCAGCAGGAAGGTGCGCCAGAACAGACCGCTCTTCAGCGAACTCAGTTGAATATAGCGGGACAGTTTCATACGGCGCTACCTCGCAAGCTAGCGCGGCTGACCCTCCGGGATGAAGACATAGCCCAGGCCCCACACGGTCTGGATGTACAGCGGGCTGGAAGGGTCCGGCTCGATCAGCTTGCGCAGGCGCGAAATCTGCACGTCCAGGCTGCGGTCGAACACTTCGTACTCGCGGCCGCGCGCCAGTTCCATCAGCTTCTCGCGCGACAGCGGCTGGCGCGCGTGGCGCGCAAATACCTTCAGCACCGAAAATTCGCCGGTGGTCAGCGGCACGGTCTCGCCGCTCTTCTTCAGCGTGCGCGTGCCCAGGTCCAGCACGAACTGGCCGAACTCGAAGGTCTGCGGGGTTTCCGACGGCGCGCCCGGAATCTCGTCGGGCTGCTTGCGGCGCAGCACGGCGCCGATACGCGCCACCAGTTCGCGCGGGTTGAAGGGCTTGGGCAGGTAGTCGTCCGCGCCCATTTCCAGGCCGACGATGCGGTCCACGTCCTCGCCCTTGGCGGTGAGCATGATGATGGGCGTCTGGTCCCCGGCGCCGCGCAGGCGGCGGCAGATCGACAGGCCGTCTTCGCCCGGCAGCATCAGGTCCAGCACCAGCAGGTCGTAGCGCTCGCGCAGCCACAGCTTGTTCATGGCGGTGGCGTTCTCCGCCGTGAAGACGTTGAAGCCCTGTTCAGTCAGGTAGCGGCGCAGCAGGTCGCGCAGGCGGACGTCGTCGTCCACCACCATGATCTTGGCTTGATGGCCGCCGCTGTTGGCGGTGCTGGGGCTGTTGCTGGAATCAGTCGAAGTCATAGTTGTCACGCTGTCAGAATTGTCTTAATTATGTTGCTATGGTAACGTCATATTCGCCGGAGGCAAATGTCATTGCCAACCCATTACAAACTGTTACAAACTTTACCCAATTGGTCTTACCCCCGGGGGGAAATGTCCATACACTGGACGCATGGCAGTAAGCTACAGAGGAATCCCATGAACAAGCATCCCGACAAACTGAACGCGGCGCGCCAAGCGTCCAAGCTGGTCCGCGCTTCCGTGGGAGCGCTGGCCGTCTGTACCCTGCTGGGTTCGGCTTTGCCGGCCTTGGCCTTTGGTCCCGACAATCCGCAGCAGCGCAAGGAAGAGCGCAGCGACCGTTCCCGCAACGAGGACCGCGAACGCGCCCATCGCGAAATGGAAATCCGCGCCGAGGAGCGCCGCCGCATGCTGCAGGATAGCACCAACAATGCCGAGGCGTCGCGCCGGGTCCGCATGACGGCCGACGAGCGCCGCGACCTGCGCCGCCAGATCAATGAAGCGGGCGCCGAAGTCTACGCTTTGCCACCGCGCCGTTGATCCATCTCAAGCCGGCGCGATATTGTCCGCCGGCGTCGTATGGAAGCCTCATCCAGCTACCGAAAATCCCCTTTCATTCTTGACTTGCGTGTAACATTGGTTACTTGTGAGAATGCCGGCCGCGTGTAGGGCACGCCGCTGGCCCTTGCCGTATGTCGGGAGGAGATTTGTGGTGGACAAAGTAGCAGAAGCTGCCGCGACAGCGTTGCCCCATGGCGTCATCCAGCGCCCGGATGGGGTGTATCTGGACGCTTCCCTGCAGGGGCCGGTGTTTGTGGCGGCCATCAACCAGATATTCTCGGCCGGCGCCTTCCTGGCCGGGCTGGACTATGCCGTCTTCACCAAGGCCCTGTTCAACATCGGCCCGCCGTTGCCGCCGGGGCCGCCCGGCCAGGCGCTGATCCGCATCGCCGACGTAATCCGCATGTTCGATCCGCAGCGCCGCGCGCTGTATCGCGCAGTGAAAATGGACGGCGAGCTGGCCGAGTATGTGTTCGAGCCGCTGTTCCTGGACGCCATGGAGCTGCCCGACGGCACCCTGATCCCCGAGCGTCCGGTGAAGCTGGACTTCGACGAGTTTGTGGCCGACCTGTGGACCAAGGGCATCCGTTTCGGCATCGACGCCAACAACGTCAAGGCCGGCATCGCCTCCGCGCGCGGCGACCGCAGCACCGTGGCGCGCCGGCTGGAGCCGGGCAAGAGCATCGATGCGCATGTGGTGGAAGTGTCGCAGGACCTGCACCGCAGCGACGCGCCGCGCGAGAAAGCCGATGGCCGGGTGGACCTGAACAGCTTCCAGAACCGCTTTCCGCAAATCCGGCAAGGCATGCGCCTGCTGAAGAAAGTGCCCGGCCAGGCCGGCGCGCAGGGCCTGGAGATGGCCGGCACCGCGCTGCTGCCGCAGCCGCCGGCCGACCTGGATTTCCGCCGCTGGGTGGGCGACGGCACCGTGATCGAAAATACGCCGGACGGCGAATTCCTGGTGGCCGCGCAGGACGGCTTTCTGGACGTCGATACCAAGAGCGGCAGGATTTCCGTGCGCGACAAGATCGTCAGCCGCGAAGGGGTGAGCGGCCGCACCACGGGCAACCTGGCCCTGGCTGGCGCCTTCGAGGAGCATGGCGACGTGCAGGAACTGCGCGCCGTGGATGGCAGCGACATCACCATCCGCGGCAACGTGTTCGGCAACATCAACTCCACCGGCGGCACCATCATCCTCGGTTCCAACCTGGTGGGCGGCAGCGCCTACAACGTCAAGGGCGACATCAAGGTCAAGGGCGTGGCGTCCGGTTCCACCCTGCACACGCGCGACGGCGAAATCCGCATCGCCGGCCGTGCCGAGAGCTGCGTCATTGTCGGCACCCGGGTCTTCATCGAAGAAGCGTCGAATTGCGAGATCCTGGCCGACGAGGTGAAGCTAGGGCTGGCGGAGGGCTGCGCGGTGGCGGCACGGCGCATCGAGATTGAAAGCGCCGGCCCGCGCAAGCAGAGTGAAATGCTGGTGCTGGTGCAAGTGCCGGACATGGGACCGCTCAACGGCGAGATCGCCGGCCTGGTGGGCAAGATCGACGCGCTGGAACAGCTGCGCCAGCAGTTCCGCCAGGAGGCCGAGCAGATCACCGCCATTCCCCAGGTGCGCGGCTACATGACGCTGACGGCGCAGATGCGCAAGGGCGAGCTGACCCTGACGCCCGAGCAGGCGCCGCAGCTGAAGAAGATGGCGGCGGCCGTCGAGCCGCAGCTCAAGACCGTGGGCCATTTGCTGCAGAAAATGAAGGCGGCCGAATCGCAGCAGATGGTGCGGCGCGCGCAGGTCGAAGAGCTGCGCAAGCAGAAGCAGGCCTCAAACGGGCTGGCCCGGTGTAAGATCCAGATGGTGGCAGGCGAGACGCTGGTGCGCAGCATGCCGCTGAAAGAGGGCGCGCCGGCGGCCAACCTGATGGCGCCCAAAGACGGTAAAACCTTCCTGCGCGGGCCGCACGTAGGCTACGAGAGCCTGTTCTCCGACTCCCTCGGGTCGCTGGACTGGACTTACAGCGTCGAGCCGGATTAAGGAGGCGTGGTGCAGAACGACGTCCAGGCCGCAGATTCGCCAGCGGAAGGCGAGCTGCCGCCGTCCATTGTCAAGCGCGCGGACGGCGTCTTCTTCAAGGGCGACGCCGCGGCGGCGGCCTGCCTGGCCGGCGTCAACCACTACTTTCTGGCCGGGGCCTATTTCGCGGGGCTGGACTACGCGGTGTTCATCCGCGTGCTGTACGGCGTGGGCGCCGAGCTGCCGCAGAACCTCAAGGACCAGCAGCTGATACGCTTTGCCGGCAGCGTGGAGCCTTTCCAGGCGCGCCGGCGCGAACTGTATAAATCGGTACGCATCGTCAATGGCGAGGCGGAGTACTATTTCGAGCCGGTGTTTTTCAACGTGGCCGATATGCCGCCCGAGCCGGCGCGGCTCAATTTCGACGAGTTTGTGGCCGACATGTGGGTCAAGGGCATCCGTTTCGGCATCGATGCGCCGGCCGTCAAGGCCACCATTGCCGCCGGCCGCGTGGTGCGGCTGATCGCCGCGCGCAGGCTGAACGCCACGCCGGGCCGCGACGCCGCCATTGTCGAAGTCTCGCAGAGCATCCACCGCAGCAACGCCCCGCGCGAGATGGCAAACGGCCGTTTCGACCTGCACACTTTCCAGAACCGCTTCCCCCAGGTGCAGCCGCACGTCAAGCTGCTCAGGAAGGTGCCGCGCTCGCCCGGGCTGCGCGGCTATGAACTGTCCGGCATACCGCTGGAACCGCCCGAGCCGCGTGACCTGGAGCTGAGCAGCGTGGCCGGCGAGGGCACCATGCTGGAGCAGGCCGGCGGGGTGGAATACCTGGTGTCGGCGGTGGAAGGCTTCATCAGCGTCGACGCCGGCAAGAAGATTTCGATCGGCCCCAAGATCATCAGCCGCGAGGGCGTGAGCGTGCGCACCACCGGCAATTTGCAGCTGACCGGCGAGTACGAGGAATTCGGCGAGGTGCAGGAGCAGCGCGTGGTGGAAGGCGGCAACATCACCATTCACGGCGACGTGTTCGGCAACATCGTTTCGCGCGGCGGCAATATCGCGCTGCAGCGCAACCTGGTGGGCGGGAGCGCCGTCAACGCCGGCGGCAACGTGGCGGTCAAGGGCGTGGCCTCGGGCGCGGTGATCCAGACCAAGCTGGGCGAAGTGGTGCTGGGCCGGGCCGAGAGCTGCGTCATTTCCGGCACGCGGGTGGTGATCGGCGAGGCCAGCAACTGCGAGATCATCGCCGACGAAGTGCTGATCAAGAGCGCCGAAGGGTGTGCCATCGCGGCGCGCCGCATCGAGGTGGGCCGTGCCGGCCCGCGCAGGCAGACCGAGATGCTGCTGTTTCCGCTGGTACCGGATACCGCCAAATACGACCAGGCGATAGCCGAGCACACGGAACGCGCCGGCCGCTTCGGCGCGCAGGCGCAGAAATTCAAGGCGGAGCTGGATGCCATCGCCGGCGAGCCTGAGCTGCGCAACTATCTCACGCTGGCCACCAGCGTGCGCAAGCAGGAAGTGATGCTGACGCCGGAGCAGCTGGCGCTGTTCCAGAAAATGGCCGTCTCGGTGGGACCGGCCCTGCGCTCGGTGGGCAAGCTGTCGCTCACGGTGAAGGAAGCCAAGGCGCAGGAGGCAGTAGCGCTGGAGCAGGCGGCGCTGGTGCGCAAGCAGAAGGAAACCGTGATTGGCCACGGCCGCTGCACGGTGCAGATCGTGACCGGCGACACCATTGTGCGCGAAATGAAATTCAACCCGGACCTTGGCGCGCCGTACGACCGCGCGCCCAAGGAAATCAAGGCCAGGCTGCGCGGCAGCACGTCCGGCATCGCCGCCATTTTCGCCGGCAGCAGCGGCTCGGTGGACTGGGCCGCCAATTCGCCGTCCTTGCCGCCGCCGGACCCTACATCTCCACCTTCCCCCGCAGCTTCTTGACCGCGGCATCCCTGGTCTTGCCATCGAGCCGCTTGCGCTGCGAGCTGCGCGTGGGGCGCGTGGCGCGGCGCGGCTTGGCCAGCACGGCCACGCTGTCGACCAGCTCCTGCAGGCGCCGCAGCGCCTCTTCCTTGTTGGTTTCCAGGCTGCGCGCCTGCTGCGCCTTGAGCACCACTATGCCGTCCTTGGTGATGCGCGTGTCGCGCAGCGCGAGCAGGCGTTCCTTGATGGCGTCCGGCAGCGAAGACGCGGCGATGTCGAAGCGCGCATGCACTGCGTTCGACACCTTGTTGACGTTCTGCCCGCCCGGCCCCTGCGCGCGAATGGCGCTGAACTCGACCTCGTCGGGATTGATGTTCATGCCTTGAACTTGAGCGGGCCGGCCGCCGCCCAGTACTCGCCCTCGCTCTCATGCTCTGCGCGCGCCGCCATGCCGCGCGCCTGGAACAGCGGATGCGCCAGCGCCTCGCTGGTGCGCAGGATGGGCGAGACGCAGCAGTCGCTGCCAGCGAAGGCTTCGGTCCACTCGGCCAGCGTGCGCTG
The DNA here is from genome assembly GCF_001425045.1 of Massilia sp. Root351. Taxonomy (GTDB): domain Bacteria; phylum Pseudomonadota; class Gammaproteobacteria; order Burkholderiales; family Burkholderiaceae_D; genus Rugamonas. The sequence goes on from NZ_LMDJ01000033.1 coordinate 171,944, forward strand.
CCCGAAGATGGTGTCCAGCTCGGCCTGCACCGCCAGCGCATCTTCGCCGGCTACTTGCTGGCCCAGCTGCCAGTGCCGCGTTTTCAGATCGGGGCGCCGCAGCACGTCGCAGCAGCCCTGCCAGAATTTGAGCTCCAGCGCGCCCACTGCCATGTAGCGGCCGTCGCTGGTGCGGTAAACGTTGTAGCAGGGCACCCCACCGGTGAGCAGGTCGCGCCCCGGCGCGGCGTCGCCGCCGTTGTTGACCGCCACCAGCGGCATGATGTTGTAGGCGAAGACCGCGTCCGTCATCGACACGTCCACGAAGCGGCCGGCGCCGCCCATCTTCACCGCCACCAGCGCCGCCAGGATGCCTTGCAGCGCGGCCTGAGCACCGCCCAGCAGGTCGCCCACCTGCAGGTTGGGCAGGGCGGGGCGGCCGTCCGGGCCGGCGTTCTGGTCCAGCATGCCGGCGTAGCCGGTGTAGTTGATGTCGTGCCCGGCCAGCATGGCGTATGGGCCGTCCTGGCCGTAGCCGGAGATGGCGCACATCACCAGCTTGGGATTGCGTGCGCGCAGCACCTCCCAGCCCAGGCCCAGCTTGTCCATCACGCCGGGGCGGAAGCTTTCCACCAGCACGTCGGCCTGCTCCACCAGGGCCAGCAGCTGTTCGCGCTGGCCGGCGTCCTTCAAGTCCAGGCGCATAAAGCGCTTGCCGCGGTTGACCGCCACGAAGAATTGCGACACTTCCCTGCGCACCGGGCCCATCACGCGCGCGTAGTCGCCGGGGCCGGGGTCTTCGATCTTGATGATGTCGGCGCCCAGGTCTGCCAGCTGCATGGTGGCGGCGGGGCCGGGTAGCAGGCGGGTGAGGTCGAGCACGCGGATGCCGGCCAGCGGCAGGGAAGGATCTGGTTGCGTCATTGGGTGTTCTCTTGACTCTCTTGTTGTTCCTGTTCAGCCAGGATGGCTGTCTTGCTCTGGTAGTCACCCAGCGACAGCAGGCGCCCCATGGCCGACAGCTGCACGCCTTTCTGCAGCGTGTCCAGCTCGCGCACCGCTTGCGTGACGGCCGGCGCAAAGTTCCAGTCCTGCGCGATGGCGGCCGAGACCAGGCGCGCGCTGCGCAGCAGCTGGGCGCAGAACATGGGGCTGCCCAGGTCTTTGGCGCCGCCGGCCTCCTGGTCCATCATGCGCAGCGATACCAGCAGGCCGGCGTTCTGCACCAGGCCCGCCAGGAAGGCGTCGAACGGCTCCACGCCGAGCGGGCCAGCCAGCGCGCGGTTGGCCCCGGCGCAGCGTTCGGACTGTTCCCAGATGCGCGGCGCCAGCAGCTTGGTGTAGTGGCCTGAATTCAGGTCGATGATGGGCTTGAAGGCCACCGTGGTGATGAGCTGGCGCAGGCCTTCCTGGCCGATCACGATGACGGCGTGCTCCACGCTGGTGATGGCTTGCGCGCCGGGCAGCATGGCGCCGTTGGCCAGGCGGATAACGGCCGCCACCAGCACCACGTCGTTGGAGATCTTGCGGGCGATATCGGCGCCGGCGAAGTGCTCGCTGCGCAGGCTTTGCAGCAATTGCGGGATCAGGCCGGGCATGCGGCGCATCAGGTCCGCGCCGGAGCCGGGCGAGTTGGCGATGCCGGACAGGGTTTGCAGGATGCGTTTTTCAGGGGCGCTGGTTTCCAGCGTGTCCTGGTGCGCGGCGCCGAACAGCCAGCGGTTGTAGCGGCTGTTGAGCAGGTCTTTTTGCTCGAAGGTGGGCGCGGCCGGCACGCTGGGGGCGGTCCCGGCGCCAGCTTCCGCGAGCGCTTCGGCGATCGGGGCGGCACGCGCCGCCGGCGGTGCTGCGGTGGATGCCGCTGCGGACGCCGCGGGCGGCTGGGCGCGGGCGGGCTGGGGCGTGCTGCGCGGCGCGCCGCCGCCGATCAAGCGCTTGAGCCACTGGTACATAGTTTCGCCTTCGGGTTGCCGTTGTTCGAGATGGGGGAAGCGCGTCCCATTGTAGCGGGTTGGCTTCTGTTTGCCACGCGCCCGTGTTGCGCCGATAACGTTGACTCCAATCAACACTTGCGCTAGCCGCGCCGGGTAGGATGGTGAACGCGTCATCCTACCGTGAAAGGATCATCATGCAATCCTCGACCTTGCAGGGCGCTGCCGACGCCGGGCTGCGCCAGTACCTGAGCTTTCGCCTGGGCGGCTTGGAATATGCGCTGGACTACCGCAATGTGCAGGAACTGCGTCCCTTGAATGCGCTGGAGCGCTTCTCGGCGGACGGCGAGGTGATCAGCGGCGTGGCGGTGTCGCGCGGCGTGATCATGCCCATCGTGGACATGCGCATCGCGTTCGGACCGCGCCCGCCGGTGCACGATCCGCGCACCGACGTGATCATCCTCAAGCTGACTGACTGCGTGATGGGGATGGTGACCGACGGCGTGACCGACATCGTCACGCTGGCGGAGGACAGCATCCAGCCCATGCCGGGGCTGGCGAATGTGGATTACCTGCTCGGGCTGGGCAGCACGCAGGCGGGGAGGCGGCTGATTGTGGTTGATATCGACAAGCTGATGTCGATACGGCGCGCGGGCTTTGGCGGGTTGCGCGCCGTGCGCTAACCCGCCCTGCAAGTTACAGGCGCGCCGCGCTTATGCCGCCAGCGCTTCCAGCTGTTCTTGCAACTCCAGCCACTCTCCTTCCAGCTGGGCCAGGTCCTTGGTGTAGAAGGCCTGGTCGGTCAGCAGGGTTTTCAGCTTGGCCTTGTTGGCCGCGTCGTAGATGGCGCTGTCGCCCAGCGCCGCGTCCACTTCGGCCTTCTGGCCGTTGCGCTTGGCGATGCTCTCTTCCAGGCGCTTGATCTTGTTCTCGATCGGCTTGCGCAGCGCGGACAGCTTCTGGCGCTGCTCGGCGTCCAGGCGCTTCTGGTCCTTGTTGTTGACCACGGGCGCGGAGGCGGGCGCCACCGGCGAGGCCACCGGGAAGTCGGTCTTGTTGCCCTTGCCCGCAGCCGGCAGCACGTCGGTGCCTTTGCCCAGCTTGGTCTGGAACAGCCAGTCCTTGTAGTCGTCCAGGTCGCCGTCGAAGGGCTGCAGCTTGCCGTCGGCAACAATGATGAACTGGTCGGTGGTGGCGCGCAGCAGGTGGCGATCGTGCGATACCACCACCAGCGTGCCTTCGAACTGCGCCAGCGCCTCGGTCAGCGCTTCGCGCGTTTCCAAATCCAGGTGATTGGTCGGTTCATCGAGCAGCAGCAGGTTGGGGCGCTGCCACACGATCAAGGCCAGCGCCAGGCGCGCCTTCTCGCCGCCGGAGAACGGCGCGATCGAGCTGGTGACCATGGTGCCGGGGAAGTTGAAGCCGCCCAGGAAATTGCGCAGCTCCTGCTCGCGCACCGTCGGCGCGATCTTGGCCAGGTGCCACAGCGGCGATTCGTCGTGGCGCAGCATTTCCACTTGGTGCTGGGCGAAGTAGCCGATGTTCAGGCCTTTGCCCATGGTGGCGTCGCCGGTCAGCGGCGACAGCTCGCCGGCGATGGTCTTGATCAGCGTCGATTTGCCCGCGCCGTTCACGCCCAGCAGGCCGATGCGCTGGCCGATCTGCAGCGAGAAGTTGATGCCGTGGACGATGCTCTTGGTGGTGATGTCGCCGGTGGCTTCGTTCTCGATCTTGTAGCCCGCGTCCACGTCTTCCATCACCAGCAAAGGGTTCGGAGCGCTGAGCGGCTCGCGGAATTCGAACGAGAACTCGGCGGCGGCGCGCAGCGGCGCCAGTTCTTCCATCTTGGCCAGCGCCTTCATGCGGCTCTGCGCCTGGCGGGCCTTGGAGGCCTGCGCCTTGAAGCGGTTCACGAACGATTCCAGGTGGGCGCGCTTGCGCTGCTGCTTTTCCAGCGCGCCGGCGGCCAGGATCATCTGCGCTGCGCGCTGGCGTTCGAAGGACGAGTAGTTGCCCGAGTAGCGCTTCAGCTTGCGCTCGTCGATGTGCACCACCACGTTTACCACTTCATCGAGGAAGTCGCGGTCGTGGGAAATGATGATCAGCGTGCCTGCGTAGCGCTTCAGCCAGTCTTCCAGCCAGATGATGGCGTCCAGGTCCAGGTGGTTGGTCGGTTCATCGAGCAGCAGCAGGTCGGAAGGGCACATCAGCGCCTGCGCCAGGTTCAGGCGCATGCGCCAGCCGCCCGAGAAGCTGGCCACCGGCAGCTGCATCTGGTCCAGCGTGAAGCCCAGGCCCAGCAGCAGCTGTTCGCCGCGCGACTGCACGGTGTAGGCGTCGGCATCGGCCAGCGCGCTGTACACCTCGCCGATGGCGATGCCGTTTTCGCTGGTGGCCGGTTCCGATTCCAGGCGCGCCAGTTCCGCTTCCAGCTTGCGCAGGTTGACGTCGCCGTCGATGGCGTAATCGAGGGCGCAGCGTTCCAGCGGCGGGGTTTCCTGCGCAACGTAAGCCACGCGCCATTTGGCCGGGAAGTCGATTTCGCCCTGGTCCGGGTGCAGCTCGCCGCGCATCATCGCGAACAGGCTCGATTTGCCGGCGCCGTTGGCGCCGATCAGGCCGATCTTGTCGCCCGGATTGAGGGTGACATCAACCTGCTCCAGCAGCGGCTTCACGCCGCGCATCAGGCTTACTTGAATAAAGCGGATCATAGCGTGTTCTTTACAGTTTAAGCTGGTCGGCGGTCAGCAGGAATACCATGTCGTCGCCGGCGCTGGTGGTCAGCCAGGTCAGGCCCAGGTGGCCGAAGGCTTTCTCGGCGAATTCGCGCTCGTTGCCGATTTCGACGATCAGCAAGCCCTCGTCGGTCAGGCGTTCGCCGGCCCCGGCCACGATCTTGCGCACCAGGTCCATGCCGTCCGCGCCGCCTTCCAGGGCGATCTGCGGCTCGGCCAGGTATTCCGGCGGCAGCTTGGCCATCGAACCGGAGTTCACGTACGGCGGGTTGGTGATGATCAGGTCGTACTTCTTGTCCGGCACGTTGGCGTACAGGTCGGACTCGATCAGCGCCAGGCGGTCCTGCAGCTTGTAGGTGTCCACGTTGATGCGGGCCACGTCCAGCGCGTCCCTCGAGATGTCCACCGCGTCCACGTGCGCGTTCGGGAACGCTTCGGCCAGCATGATGGCCAGGCAGCCCGAACCCGTGCACAGTTCCAGCACGTTGGTGGTGGCTTCAGGATCGACCATCCACGGCGAGAAGTAGTCCGGGATCAGTTCGGCGATGAAGGAGCGCGGCACCAGGGCGCGCTCATCGACGTAGAAGCTGTATGGGCCCAGCCACGCTTCGCGCGTGATGTAGGCGGCCGGCACGCGGTCGGTGGCGCGGCGCTCGATCACCGCCAGCACGGCGTCGATCTCCTGCGGCAGCAGGCGCGCGTCCAGGAACGGGTCCAGCTTGTCCAGCGGCAGCTTGAGGGTGTGCAGGATCAGGTAAGCCGCTTCGTCCAGCGCTTCCACGCTGCCATGGCCGAAGAACAGCTTGGCGGTGTTGAAGCGGGTAACGGCGTAGCGCAGCAGGTCGCGCGGGGTGGTGAAGATGGAAGTGGTCATTATTGTTCTCGCAAATGGAGCCGCCGCGTTCAGCGCAGCAGGTTCTCAAGGGTACGGCGGTAGATATTCTTCAGCGGATCGATGAAACGCAGCTCGATGTGCTCGTCGATCTTGTGGATGCTGGCGTTGGGAGGGCCGAATTCTATCACCTGGGGGCAGATCTGCGCGATAAAGCGGCCGTCCGAGGTGCCGCCGGTGGTCGACAGCTCGGTCTCGATGCCGGTCTCGGCGCGGATCGCGTCGGCCATGGCGGTGCTCAGCGTGCCGCGCGGGGTCAGGAAGGGCAGGCCGCTCAGGGTCCATTTCAGTTCGTACTCCAGGCCGTGCCTGTCGAGGATGGCGTGCACGCGCGCGCGCAGCTGCTCGTGCGTGCTGGCGGTGGAAAAGCGGAAATTGAAGTCGATCTCCAGCGCGCCGGGGATGACGTTGTTGGCGCCGGTGCCGGCCTTGATGTTGGACATCTGCCACGAGGTGGGCAGGTAGTACTCGTTGCCCTGGTCCCAGACCTCGGCCACCAGGTCCGCCAGCGCCTGCGCCGACTGGTGGATGGGATTGCGCGCCAGCTGGGGATAGGCGATGTGGCCCTGGATGCCCTTGATCACCAGGTGGCCGGACAGCGAACCACGGCGGCCGTTCTTGATCATGTCGCCCAGCGTCTTGTCCGAGGTCGGCTCGCCGACGATGCAGAAATCGATGGTTTCGCCGCGCGCCTTCAGTTTTTCCACCACCACCACGGTGCCGTCGGTGGCCGGGCCTTCCTCGTCGCTGGTGATGAGGAAGGCGATCGAGCCCTTATGGTCCGCATTGGCGGCCACGAACTCCTCGCAGGCCACCACGAAGGCGGCGATGGAGGTCTTCATGTCGGCCGCGCCACGGCCATACAGCTTGCCGTCGCGGTGCGTCGGGTAGAACGGCTCGGACGACCACTGCTCGACCGGGCCGGTGGGCACCACGTCGGTGTGGCCGGCGAACACCAGCACCGGGCTGGCCGTGCCGCGCCGCGCCCACAGATTGGTGACCTCGCCGGAGACGATGGTCTCGCAAGCGAAGCCGAGCGGCTCCAGCAGCGCGATCAGCTGTTCCTGGCAGCCCTTGTCTTCGGGCGTGACGGAGGCGCGGCCGAGCAGCTTCTCGGTCAGCGCCAAGGTGCGGGAGGATGCTGTCATTTGGCGAAGATCTGGCGGTAGGCGTCCGGCGAGAAGCCGACGTGGCAGGCCTCGCCCGCGCCTTGCAGCACCGGGCGCTTGATCACGGAGGGGAACTCCAGCATCAGCGCGGTGGCGCTGGCGGCGTCGGTGACGGCGGCCTTGCGCTCGTCCGGCAGGCCGCGCCAGGTGGTGCCCTTCTTGTTGACCAGGACTTCCCAGCTCAGTGTCTGCAGCCAGCCGCCGACGGTCTGCGCGTCCAGGCCCTGCTTTTTGAAGTCGTGGAAGGTGAATTCGTGCTGCTGGTCAGCCAGCCAGACGCGGGCTTTCTTCACCGTGTCGCAGTTGGGGATGCCGTAGAGAGTAATCATGGGATGCGTAAGTTCAGGAGCGTGGCCGCGCCGGGCGGCGGCCGAAGTGCAGCATTATAGCGTGACTGCGGCACGCCCCGAGCCTGGCAGGGTCAGGCGGCGATGCGCGAGCGCGAGCTGGCGGCCACCAGCAGCATGGCGCAGCCCAGGCCCGCGAAGGCCACCTGCAGGCTGGAGGCGTGGGCGATAAAACCAATCAGCGCAGGGCCTGCCAGGATGCCGGCGTAGCCGATGGTGGTGATGGCGCCCACCGCCAGGCCGGCCGGCATGTCGTGCTGGTTGCCCGCCGCCGTGAACAGGATCGGCACGATGTTGGACGCGCCCAGGCCGATCAGCACGAAGCCGAGCAGCGCCACGGCGGGCGAGGGTGCAATGACGGCGGTGAAGAAGCCGGCGGCGGCGCACAGCCCCCCCGTCAGCAGCACGCGCCGGCGGCCGAAGCGGGCCACGATCTTGTCGCCGCTGAAGCGGCCCAGCGTCATGGCGACGGCGAAGGCGGCGTAACCGAGGCCGCCCTGGTCGGCGCTGATGCCGGTGGAAGTGGTCAGCAGCAGCGCGCTCCAGTCCAGCACCGCGCCTTCGGCCATGAAGCAGGCGAAGCACAGCAAGCCGATCACGGCCACCGCGCCGCGCGGCACCACGAACAGGCGCGTGTCTTCCTTGGCGCCCGCCTCCGCGTGTGCGGCAGACGGGGCGGGCAGCAGGTTCGGCGCGGCTGCCGCCAGTACCGCCGCCGCCACGGCGGCTACCAGCACGGAAGCCATCAGCGTATCCATGCCGGCCCACAGCAGCGCGGCCATGCCGCCCGCGCCGGCGATGCCGCCCACGCTGAACATGCCGTGAAAGCCCGACATCAGTGCGCCGCCGCTTTCCTTTTCCACCTGCACCGCTTGCACATTGATGGCCACGTCCAGCGTGCCGATGGTGGCGCCGAACAGGAACAGTGTCACACCCAGCAGCAGCGGCGAGGGCGCCACGGCGAGGAAGGGCAGCACGGTGCACACCAGCGCGCCGGACACCAGCACCACAGGCCGGCAGCCAAAGCGCGTGGTCAGCGCGCCAGTGATGGGCATGGCCAGCAGCGAGCCGATGCCCAGGCACAGCAGCAGCATGCCCAGTTGCGCCGCTTCGATCTGCAGCCGTTCTTTTGCATACGGCACCAGCGGCGCCCAGGCGGCCATGGTGATGCCGGCGGTTAAAAATCCAAGGCGGGTGGAAAGGCGGTGTGCTGCTGAGTTATTCATTGTGCAAAGGAGCGCTTGGCGTGCGTCACCTGCGCAGTAGCAATATGGAAACGCAATGATAGTGCAATTAGTCCGAAGGCACGAGACTGGCGGGAGGTTTCTGGGCGGCGTAGGCGATATTCTTGCTCAGCCAGGATGTTTCGACATGATTCAGATCAGTGCCGCTGAGCAGGTCGACCAGCTTTGCCCCTTCAAAGATAAACAGTTTTGCGTCGCGGATCTCTGTAGGTGGGAAGAGAAGATGTTCACGCGCGAGGTATGTTTTTTCAACCAGAACCAGTGTCCAGACGCAATTGTCCTTGGTCCAGGTTGCCTCGAATACGCGCGATGCCTGATCTACATTTCGGATTGTTGTCCGATAGGCCGCCTTGTCTACTTGTCTCCATTGTAGTTCTGCGGTTTGGGTGCATCGAACGATGTCCTTGTAAAGGCGCTTACTCTGGTTCATAGATCCTCCGAGTACGACCGCAAATCCTCCAGTGCCTCAACTAGCGCAGGCGCATCGCCAGCGTCCAGGAAGCAGTGGACGGTAATGATTGCGCGGCCCTTTGGGGTGAACCTGTGCCAAACATGGATCGGCAGATTGCCTTTCAGCGAGGCCACTTTGCCGCGCCATTTCGGATGGCGTAGTTGATTGGCGTGACAAATGTCGAGTACGTCGTCGCATACTTGCTGCAGCCGCAGTCTGCGCCTGAATTTTATTATATTCGCTTTGATGCTGCGCACGTAGGAGAGCGACGCCAGCGAAACGGCTAAGCCGATGATCGATGCCCAGCCGGAAAAGTAGGCCAGCTGATCTGGTGACATGGGTGCCTCCGGCCAGAGGTAAATCTCAAGTTTACGCCGGCTGGGGCGGGAGCGCGTTGAGGCGCGTCAGGTGTTGAGCGTGAACTCGGTGAAGGAGGTTTCAGCCACCGGCGCCTTCTGCTCCGGCTCCTCGTGCTTGCTGTCCGGGCCGTTGTTCAGCAGCCAGAGCAGGTTGGTGGCCGAGTCGGCGTTGGCCAGGGCTTCTTCCTGGCTGATCAGGCCCTGCTGCACCAGCTGGAACAGCGCCATCTCGAACGACTGCGAGCCGGCTGACAGGCTTTTCTCCAGCGCTTCCTTGATCTGGCTGATTTCGCCTTTTTCGATCAGGTCCGAGATGTGGCGGGTGTTGAGCATCACTTCCACCGCCGCCGTGCGCGTGCCGCCGTTGATCGAACGGATCAGGCGCTGCGAGACGATGGCTTTCACGGTGGACGACAAGTCCTGCAGCAGCGCTGCGCGGTTCTCGATCGGGTAGAAGCTGATGATGCGGTTCAGCGCGTTGTAGCTGTTATTGGCGTGCAGCGTGGCCAGCACCAGGTGGCCCGACTGCGCATAGGCCAGCGCGGCGGCCATGGTTTCGCGGTCGCGAATCTCGCCGATCAGGATGCAGTCCGGCGCCTGGCGCATGGAGTTGCGCAGCGCGGTGTGGAAATCCTTGGCGTCGCTGCCGATCTCGCGCTGGTTGACGATGGATTTCTTGTTCTTGAACAGGTACTCGATGGGATCTTCGAGCGTGAGGATGTGGCCCGAGCGCAGCTCGTTGCGGTGGTCCAGCATCGAGGCGATGGTGGTGGACTTGCCGGAACCGGTGGCGCCCACCAGCAGCAGCAGGCCGCGCTTTTCCATGATCAGCTCCGCCAGGATGGGCGGCAGCGCCAGATCGGCCAGCACCGGGATGTTGGCCGGCACGAAGCGGAACACGGCCGAGATGCTGCCGCGCTGGCGGAAGGCCGACAGGCGGAAGCGTCCCAGGTTGGGCACCGAGACGCCCATGTTCAGCTCATTTTCGCGCTCCAGTTCCGCCATCTGCCCGGGCGAGCAGATTTCGGCCAGCAGCGTGTGGATGTTTTCCGGTTCCAGCTTCTGCTGGTTGATCGGGATCAGGTTGCCGTTGATCTTGATGTGCACTGGCGAATTGACCGCGAAGAACATGTCCGACGCGTTCTTTTCCTTCATCAGCTGGAACAGGCGGTCCATTGCCATCGTGCTCTCCTCAAGATCCCCGGGATGGAAAACCGTCTTAGATACCGCGCAGCAGTTCGTTGATGCCGGTCTTCGAGCGGGTCTGTGCATCGACGCGCTTGACGATCACCGCGCAGTACAGGCTGTACTTGCCGTCGTCCGACGGCAGCGAGCCCGATACCACCACCGAACCTGAAGGGATGCGGCCGTAGCTCACTTCGCCGGTGGCGCGGTCGTAGATCTTGGTCGACTGGCCGATGTACACGCCCATCGAGATCACCGAGTTCTCCTCCACGATCACGCCTTCCACGATCTCCGAACGCGCGCCGATGAAGCAGTTGTCTTCGATGATGGTCGGATTGGCCTGCATCGGCTCCAGCACGCCGCCGATGCCCACGCCGCCCGACAGGTGCACGTTCTTGCCGATCTGCGCGCAGGAACCCACGGTGGCCCAGGTGTCGACCATGGCGCCTTCATCGACGTAGGCGCCGATGTTGACGTAGGAAGGCATCAGCACCACGTTCTTGGCGATGAAGGAGCCGCGGCGCGCAACGGCCGGCGGCACCACGCGGAAGCCGCCAGCCTGGAAGTCGGCTTCGGTGTAGTTGGCGAACTTGGTCGGTACCTTGTCGTAGAACTGCATGGTGCCGTCGGACGGCAGCACCACGTTGTTCTCCAGGCGGAACGACAGCAGCACGGCTTTCTTGATCCACTGGTTCACCACCCAGGTGCCGGTGTCCTTCTGCGCCACGCGCAGGGAGCCATTGTCCAGGCCGGCCAGCACGTGCGAAACCGCGTCGCGCAGTTCGGCGCTGCCGTTGGCAGGGTTGATCTCGGCGCGGTTGTCCCAGGCTTGTTCGATGATGTTTTGCAGTTGTTGGGTCATGATGCTTCTCTTTTATTTAGACAGGTTTTTGCAGAATTGGACGATGCGGTGCGCAGCTTCCAGGCCTTCCTCGGCCTCGGCCACCAGCGCCATGCGGATGCGGTTGCGGCCCGGGTTCACGCCGTGCGCTTCGCGCGCCAGGTAGCTGCCAGGCAGTACGGTCACATTATATTCGGCGTACAGGCGCTGGGCGAACTCGGTGTCCGACAGGCCAGTGCGGCTGACGTCGGCCCACAGGTAGAAGCCGGCGTCCGGCAGCGCCACGTCCATCACCTGCTGCAGCAGCGGGGTGATGGCGGCGAACTTGGCGCGGTACTGGGCGCGGTTGGCTTCGACGTGGGTTTCGTCGTTCCAGGCCGCCACCGACGCAGCCTGCACGGAAGGGCTCATGGCCCCGCCGTGGTAGGTGCGGTACAACAGGAATTTTTTCAGCACGTCGGCGTCGCCGGCCACGAAGCCGGAGCGCATGCCCGGCACGTTGGAGCGCTTGGAGAGGCTGGAGAACACCACCAGGCGCGCGTACGGGCGCTCCACGGTGGACAGGCCCAGCATGTGGGCCGCCTGCAGCGCGCCCAAAGGCGGCTCGTCGCCGTGGTAGATCTCGGAGTAGCACTCGTCGGCGGCGATGATGAAGTTGTAGCGCTCGGACAGCGCGAACAGGTTTTCCCAGTCCGTCAGCGACAGCACGGCGCCGGTCGGATTGCCCGGGGAGCACAGGAACAGCAACTGCACGCGCTCCCACACCGAGGCGGGGATGCTGTCGTAGTCGCAGCCGAAGTTGCGGGCCGGGTCGGAGTTGACGAAGTATGGCTCGGCGCCGGCCAGGTAGGCCGCGCCTTCATAAATCTGGTAGAACGGATTGGGCGACACCACCAGCGCCTTGGCGGCCGGATCGACCACGGTCTGCGCCAGCGCGAACAGCGCCTCGCGCGAGCCATTCACCGGCAATACCTGGGTGGCCGGATTCAGCGCCGGAATGCCGTAGCGGCGTTCCAGCCAGCCGCAGATGGCGCCGCGCAGCGCTTCCGAGCCGATGGTGGTCGGGTAGCTGGCCAGGCCGTTGATATTGTCGATCAGCGCCTGCTGGATGAAGGGCGGCGTCGGATGCTTCGGCTCGCCCATGCCCAGGCTGATGGCGGAATAGTCGGCGTTCGGCGCCGCCTTGGCGAACAACTGGCGCAGTTTTTCGAACGGATATGGTTGCAGCTTATCGAGATGTGGATTCACAGGCGGACCAAAGGGCGGAAATCGGAACCAGCCATTATAGCGCCAGCGCGCCGTGGTTGTGCGCCGCAGCGGAGATGGCTGGTATTGCAAATCCGATGGCGCATGCAATAATGCCAACATTGACAAACTTACGCCAGTGAAAGACCGCATGCAGGCAGATTCCGCCCAGACCGTACTCGAAGCCACCACCACCCGCAGCAACGGCTATCTGCGCCTGGCCGCCGGCCTGCTGCAGGGCTGCCTGCTGTATCTGCTGCACCGGGCCAACAGCGGCAATGCCTGGCCGGCCACCGATCCCTTGCTGTTCGTGCCGCTGCTGATGGCAAGCGTGCTGCTGCCCATCCTGCTGATCTCCAGCCTGGGCCACATCGGCGGGCGCAAGCTGGCACTGTGGATGGCGGTCGCGGCCGCGGTAATCGTCACACTGGCCTGGCACGACGCCTGGCGTCGCAGCGGGGTGCAGCACCCGGCCGGAGCGGGCAGGGAGGACCGCTTGCCGTCCGCGCTGGTGACCGTGTTCAGCGCGGCCTTCTTTTTCATCGCGCATTCGCTGGTGATGGCGGGCGTGCAGGAGGGCCGGCGCCTGGCCGGCTACGCGACGTATTTCGAGACCGCGTGGAAGCTTTTCATCCAGGCCGCGTTCTCGGTGCTGTTCGTCGCGGCGCTGTGGGCCATGCTCAGCCTGGGCAGCGGGCTGTTCATGCTGGTCAAGCTGGACTTTCTCAAGCTGCTGCTGCGCGAGGCCTGGTTCAACGCGCCGGTGCTGTGCTTCGCCTTCGCTTGCGCCATGCACATCACCGACGTGCGGCCAGCGATCGTGCGCGGCATCCGCACGCTGCTGCTGGTGCTCATGTCCTGGCTGCTGCCCGTCACGGTGCTGCTGCTGGCGGGCTTCCTCGGCAGCCTGCCGTTCACGGGGCTGGAAACGCTGTGGAAGACCGGCCACGCCACCATTGTGCTGCTGGGCGCGGCCGGCACGCTGGTGGTGCTGATCAACGCCGCCTACCAGAACGGCGAAGTGGAGGCCACGGTGGCGCGCGCGGTGCGCTGGAGCGCGCGTATCGGCGCGCTGATGCTGTTGCCGCTGGTGGCAATTGCCATCCATGCGCTCAGCCTGCGCGTGGGCGACTACGGCTGGAGTGCGGACCGCCTGATCGCCGCCGCCTGCCTGCTGGTGGCCGTTTGCTACGCGCTGGGCTACGCCTGCGCTGCGGTTCAGCGCGGCAGCTGGCTGCGCACGCTGTCGCTGACCAATGTGGGGGCGGCATGGCTGGTGCTGGCGGTGCTGCTGGCGCTGTTTACGCCCATCGCCGACCCGGCCCGCATCTCGGTCGACAGCCAGATGGCGCGGCTGGAACGCGGCGCGGTGAAAGCCGACAAGTTCGACTACGAATACCTGAAATTCGAAGGCGCCCGCTACGGGCGCGCCGCGCTGGAGCGCTTGAAAGCGGCCACTGGCCCGGACGCGGCAATCAGGCGCGCGGGCGCGGCCGCCGCGCTGCGCAAGCAATATCGCGGCCAGCAGGGGGAGAAGGCGGCACTGAGCAGCGCGGATATCGGCGCCAATCTCGCGGTGTGGCCGAAAGGCGCCAGCCTGCCGGAGAGCTTCCCTTCGGCTGCCTGGGCCGGGCAGCGCAGCAATGGCGTCGACCTGCCGCTCTGCCTGTATCAGCAGGGCGTGCATTGCGACGCCTTTGTGCTGGACCTGACTGGCGATGGCCAGGCCGACGTGCTGCTGGTGGGGGAAGCGCCGCATGTTGGCGCAGCGCTGCTGGCGCTGCGGGACGGCAAGTGGGAACTGGCCGGCCGCCTGCCGTACTTCTTGTCCGGTTGCGGGGAGCTGGTCGCCAAGCTCAAGGCAGGCCAGGTGAAAACCGTGCCCAAGCCCTTGCCTGACCTGGAAGTCGATGGCACGCGCATTCCAGTGGAAGCGCCGGAGCGCTTGCAGATGAAAGCCTGCAAATAAATGGCGCCGCCCGCCGCCTGCTAGCGCAACGGGCAGTCCGCCATCGGCTCGCCGAGCCGGCGCGCCAGTTCGCCGCGCAGGGCGGTGAGGCCGGCAATGCGCTGGTCGATCTCCGCCATCTTGGCTTGCAGCGCCTCGCGCAGCTGTTCGGCCGACGCGTCCGGGGCGGCCAGCAGCGGCAGGTCGGCCTCGATCTCCTTCAGGCTGAAGCCGAGCTGCTGCGCGGTGCGGATGTAGCACAGCCAGTCCACCGCCTCCGGCGGATAGTCGCGGTAGCCGTTGGCGCTGCGGCGTGCGCGCAGCAGGCCGCGCTTTTCGTAAAAGCGCAGCGTGTCGCGGCTGATGCCGGTGGCGCTGGAAATTTCCCCTATCTGCATATTTTCTCCTTGACCCTGGAGTGTACTCCAGGCTTTAGCATTGGACTCTCATCTTTCAGGAGTCTATATGCTCAATTTCATACCCAGTCTCGCCACTTTCCGCCGCATCGTCCGCGCCAGCGCCATCTACGACCTGGCGCTGGCCGCGCCGTTCGCCACCCCGTGGACCTTCGCGCTGGTGCTTGCCCAGCTATCCGCCGTCAACCAGCGCCTGGGCGGCGCGCCGCTGCCGGCATTTTCGACTTTCCATGTGCTGATCGCCTGCCTGATGGGAAGCATCGTCCTGGTGTGGTCGGTGCTGCGCATCGCCGATCCGCAGCCGCGCTTCGGCCGATACGACGCGGCCGGGCGTTTTTTGTTCTCCACCTGGATGGCCTGGGCGCTGGCCGTCACGGGCGAACCGCTGATCTGGCTGTTCCTGGTGCTGGAAGCGGCATGGTGCGTTGTCCAGTGCCTGCCCGTGCGCGCCCAGTCCGCGCAGCGGAGTAATATTGGCAGCCTTGCCACCTGAGACAATTAGGAGATCGTTCATGGCCAGCATCCAGCAAATCGTTCCTTGCCTGTGGTTCGAGTCCCAGGCCGAAGAAGCCGCCAACTATTATGTCGGTATCTTCGACAACGCGAAAATCAATCTGATCACGCATTATTCCGAAGCCGGCAAGGAGATCCACTGCCGCGAGCCCGGCTCCGTGCTGACGGTGGAGTTTGAACTGAACGGTACGGCGTTTACCGCCATGAACGGCGGGCCGCAGGTCAAGTTCAACCAGGCGGTTTCGTTCCAGGTGATGTGCGAAAGCCAGCAGGAAGTGGACCGCTACTGGCTGCGCCTGTCCGAAGGCGGCGACCCGGCTGAGCAGCAGTGCGGCTGGCTGAAGGACAAGTTCGGCGTGTCCTGGCAGGTGGTGCCGCGCGTGCTGATCGAGATGATCAAGGAGTCCGGTTCGGCCAAGGCGGAACGCGTCATGGCTGCGCTGATGCCGATGAAGAAACTCGATATCGCCGAACTACAGCGCGCCTACGCCGGCTAGCACCGCGCGCATGCGCTGCCAGTGCGAACCTTGCCAGAACACGCCGCCGCACACATCGCAGGTGACGAACAGTTCATGCCTGGCGCGCACGGCGGGCGGCAGCTTGCGCTGCACGTCCTGTTTGGCCACGGTGCGCAGCGGCGCGTTGCACTGCAGGCAGAGCGTGAAGGGGCGCACGCTGCCGGCCAGGTCCAGCCGGCCGACGATCTCGCGCAACTGCAGTTCAGGCTTGAGCGCGCGCACGTAGCAGCCGTGCGTAACGCCGCGCCGCTTCAGCAGGTCGCGGTCGCGCGTGAGCACGATGCGCTGCTGCTCGGCGGAGATGACTTCGATTTCGCGGTCGTCTATGGCGTTGTCGTATAGCGTGTCGAAGCCGGCCATGCGCAGCAGGCGTGCCAGGCCGCCCAGGTGGGCGTCGGCGATGAAGCGCAGGCCTTGGCCGAGCACCCGCAGAGGCTGTTCGCGCACCCGCAGCAGGGGGCTGACGTCGAAGGTTTCGAACTTGGGATAGACAGCCACCCGGTCGCCGTCCTCCAGCAGGCGTTCGAAGCCGCAGGACTCGCCGTTCACCAGCACCAGCTCCACTTCGGTGTGCGGCACGCCGAGCGCCTCGATCATGTGCTTGGCGGTGGCGGCGCGCGCGCAGGGCGCGTCGAACTCGCGCCGGCGCCGCGCCGGTGGCAGGAAATCGTTGAGTTCTTCGTAGAAGCGAAATGTCGCGGTCACCATGATGCGAGTATCATCTACCCATCCCTGAAAGGAGGCAAGCCATGCAAGCGCAACCCCTTATTGCAGTGAGCGACGTTGAAGCCAGCAGCCGCTGGTATCAAGTGGTGCTGGGGGCCCGCAGCGGCCACGGCGGCAAGGAGTACGAACAGCTGATGTTCGGCGAGCACATGATATTGCAGCTGCACCGCTGGGACGCCCACGGCCACGCGCACCTGGGCGATCCGGAGCAGCGCCCTTACGGCAACGGTGCGCTGCTGTGGTTCCATACCGAAGATTTCGACGAGGCGGTGGAGCGCGCCGCCTCCATCTCGGCCGTGGTGCTGGACGGCCCGCGCGAAAACACCAATGCATCGCATCGCGAGATCTGGCTGCGCGACCCGGACGGCTACGTGGTCGTTATCGCCGGGCCGTATGGCGACACGGGCATGTAGTCAGCGCGCGAACTGCGCCGCCAGGAAGTCGATGAAGGCGCGCAGCTTGGCCGGCTGGTGCTGGCGGCTGGGGTAGTAGGCGTACAGGTCGGCCGAGGGCAGGGCGTAGTCGGGCAGCACCTTCTGCAGCCGGCCGCTGTCGAGGTATCTGGCCAGGTCCCATTCCGAGCGCAGCAGGATGCCGTGGCCGTCCAGCGCCCAGCCCAGCACCACGTCGCCGTCGTTGCTGGACAGGCTGCCGCGTACCTTGACCGATTCCGATTTGCGGCCCTTGCTCAGGCGCCAGGTGGCGTAGGCGTCGTCGTTCTGGCGGTGCAGGATACAGCGGTGCCGCGCCAGGTCTTCCGGCGTGGCGGGCGTGCCGGCGCGTTTCAGGTAGGCCGGCGAGGCGCACAGGAAGCGCCGGTTGGACATGATCTTGCGCGCGCTTAGCCGCGTGTCCGGCAGCTCGCCGAAACGGATGCCCAGGTCGTAGGCTTCCTCCACCAGGTTGATGGCGCGGTCCGTCAGTTGCAGCTGCACGTCGACTTCCGGATATTGTTGGACGAATGCGGACACCAGCGGCGCGATGCCGGTGCGGCCGAAGCCCAGCGTGGCGTTGACCCGCAGCAGGCCTTTCGGCGCCGCGCGGCTGCTAGACACGGATTCCTCCATGGCGCGGATGTCGGCCAGGATCTGCGCCGCCTGCGCCAGGTAAGTCTCGCCCTCGCTGGTAAGGCTGACGCGGCGCGTGGTGCGGTTCACTAGCCGTACGCCGAGGCGCTGCTCCATCTGCATCAGGCGCTTGGTGGCGGCAGGCGGCGTGATGGCGAGTTCGCGCGCCGTGGCGGCCAGGCTGCCCAGCTTGGCCAGCAGCACGAAGAAACCCAGCTCGGAGGTGTCGTTTTTCATCTATTCTTCACTTCAAGTAAATAATAAAGTAAATACCGATGAATTATAGCGCTCTTGTTTAAGGCTATGCTGGTCCCATTCCAACCAAGGAGACCCAGCATGAAAATCGTCAGCATCCTCGAAAAGACCCTGCCCATCAGTTCGCCGATCCGCAACGCCTACATCGACTTCAGCAAGATGACGCTGAGCCTGGTGGCCGTGGTGACGGACGTGATCCGCGACGGCAAGCCGGTAATCGGCTACGGCTTCAACTCCAACGGCCGCTACGGCCAGGGCATGCTGATGCGCGAGCGCTTCATTCCGCGCATCCTGGAAGCCGATCCCGCCACGCTGGTGAGCGACGACGGCGCCAACCTCGATGCGCACAAGATCTGGAACTGCATGTACACCAACGAAAAGCCTGGCGGCCACGGCGAACGCTCGGTGGCCATCGGCACCATCGACATGGCGGTGTGGGACGCGGTGGCCAAGATCGCCAACAAGCCGCTGTACCAGCTGCTGGCCGAGCGCTATGGCAATGGGACAGCGGACAAGAAGGTGTTCGTGTACGCGGCCGGCGGCTATTACTACCCCGGCCAGAGCCACGACGCGCTGAAGGACGAAATGCGCAGCTATATCGACCGGGGCTACACGGTAGTGAAGAAAAAGATCGGCGGCGCGTCGTTGGATGAGGACCTGCGCCGCATCGACTCCATCCTCAGCGTGCTGGGCGACGGCCAGAAGCTGGCGGTGGACGCCAACGGCCGCTTCGACCTGGACACCGCCATCGCCTACGCCAAGGCGCTCAGGCAGTACGACCTGTTCTGGTACGAGGAGGCCGGCGACCCGCTGGACTTCGAGCTGCAAGCCACGCTGCGCAGCTACTACGACAAGCCCATGGCCACCGGCGAGAATCTGTTCTCCATGCAGGATGCGCGCAACCTGATCCGCTACGGCGGCATGCGGCCCGACCGCGACTGGCTGCAATTCGATTGCGCGCTAAGCTACGGCCTGGTGGAGTACCTGCGCACGCTGGACATGCTGCATGAACATGGCTGGTCGCGCACCCGCTGCATCCCGCACGGCGGGCACCAGATGTCGCTGAATATCGCGGCGGGCCTGGGCCTGGGCGGCAACGAGTCCTACCCGGACCTGTTCCAGCCCTTCGGCGGCTTCCCGGACGGCGTGCGCGTGGACCAGGGCTACATCGCCATGCCGGACCTGCCGGGCATCGGTTTTGAAGGCAAGTCCAACCTGTATGCCGAGATGCGCGCGCTCAGCGGGCAGTAAGGCATTACTGCGCCGCGTCCTGCGCCGGGCTGCTCCACACCTGCTGTGCCACGCGCATCATGTTGCGGCCCATGACCATTTCGATTTCGCTCACCGACATGCCCAGCTTGCGCAGTTCCGGCGCAATGGCGCGCCACATGCCCGGCGGCGTGAAGGTGGGCGGCGAGCCGGCGCGGTAGCCGGCGGAGGCTGGCCACCAGTGCGCCGGATCGAACTCGCCGGGCGGCGTGTCGTCGAGGTCCTTCTGCTGGAAGCAGATGTCGGTGCCGATGCCCACGTGCGCCACGCCCGCCAGTTCGGCGATGTAGGCCACGTGGCGCGCCACGTCGGCCGCGGCCGGGTTCTCGCTGCCGAGGAACCAGGACAGGCCGGACACGCACACCACGCCGCCGGTGCCGGCGCAAGCCAGGATCTGCTCGTCGGTCGCGTTGCGGCCGTGCTGGACCAGCCCGTAGGCGTTGGCGTGGCTGAAGATCACCGGCTGCGACGACGCTGCCATGATGTCGAGCGTGCTGCGCACGCTGGTGTGGGCGCAGTCCATCAGCACGCCAGCGTCGTTCACCGCCTGCACCATGCGGTGGCCCAGCGGCGTCAGGCCGTACGGCGTGTCATGGCAGCCGCCCGCCACGCTGTTGTTGCGGTTGTAGGCGAAATGGATCTGGCGCACGCCCAGCTGGGCGTACAGCGCCACCATGTCCGGCTGGTCCATCAGCGGCATCGAACCTTCCAGGTCGAAGGTGATGGCCATCTTGCCGTCGGCGGCGGCCTGGATGATGTCGTCCACGCTGGACACCAGCGCGTAGCGGTCCGATTCGGCCGCGATGGTGGCGCGGTAGCCGGCAATCACCGACATCACCTGCGAGACCGGGTTCATGTCGGCGCCCACGTTCAGGGAAACGTAGTTGACGCCTGCGGCGCGCAGCTGCTCCACCGGCGTGAAGTCGGCCTGCGGATGCTGCGGCAGGCAAATGTGGGCGTCCCAGTTGATCATCGGAGGTGCTTTAAAATGTTTTTAACTTGGTAATATTCCCACGAATATAAGCCGGGAGCAACATGCAATTCACATGCGGCATGCTGCGGTGGCGTATACTGTCGGGTTCTCCACGCGCTACATAACAAGGCATCCATGTCCTTTTCCTCGCTGGGCCTCGCGCCTTCGCTGATCAACGCCGTCACTGAAATCGGCTACACCGAACCGACTGCCATCCAGTCCGCCGCCATTCCCGCCGCCTTGCGCGGGGACGATGTGCTGGGCGCCGCGCAGACCGGCTCCGGCAAGACCGCCGCTTTCGCGCTGCCGATGCTCAACGCCCTGCTGGCCAAGCGCGGCGCGCGCGCGGCGGGCCAGGGCGTGCACGGCCTGGTG
Source organism: Massilia sp. Root351 (assembly GCF_001425045.1). Taxonomy (GTDB): domain Bacteria; phylum Pseudomonadota; class Gammaproteobacteria; order Burkholderiales; family Burkholderiaceae_D; genus Rugamonas. Next base: position 192,382 of record NZ_LMDJ01000033.1, read on the forward strand.
CTGGTGCCGACGCGCGAACTGGCGGCCCAGGTGGGCGAGGCGATCCGCGCGCTGGTGCAGCACCTGCCGGTGCCGGTGAAAGTGTCCATCGTGTTTGGCGGCGTGTCGATCAACCCGCAGATGATGGCCTTGCGCGGCGGCGCGGATATCGTGGTGGCCACGCCGGGCCGGCTGCTGGACCTGGTCGACCACAATGCGCTGGATATTTCGTCGGCCGCCACGCTGGTGCTGGATGAGGCGGACCGCCTGCTGGACATGGGCTTTACCGAGGAAATCGGACGCATCCTGGCGCTGCTGCCGGCGCGCCGCCAGAACCTGTTCTTCTCGGCGACCTTCCCGAGCGCGGTGCAGACGCTGGCGCACCATCTGCTGCGCAACCCGGTTCGGGTGGAGGCGGCGTCGGCGCCGGAGCATGAGCCGGACATCGCGCAGCGCGCCATCGCGGTGGACGCGGTGCGCCGCCAGGTGCTGCTGAAGCACCTGATCAAGGAGAACAAGTGGAGCAGGGTGCTGGTGTTCGTGGCCACCAAGTACGCGTCCGAGCACGTGGCGGAGAAACTGCGCCGCAACGGCATCCGCGCCGAGGCCTTCCACGGCGATTTCAGCCAGGGCGCGCGTACCGAGGTGCTGGCGGACTTCAAGAATTCGCGCCTGCAGGTGCTGGTGGCGACCGACGTGGCCGCGCGCGGGATCGATATCGTCCAGCTGCCGGTGGTGGTCAATTTCGACTTGCCGCGCGCGCCGGCGGAGTACACGCACCGCATCGGCCGCACCGGGCGCGCCGGCGCCAGCGGGATGGCGGTGAGTTTTGTCAGTGCGGAGACGGAGGCGCATTTCCGCCTGATCGAGAAGCGGCTGGGCATCCGCGTGCCGCGCGAGCAGGTGGCCGGGTTTGAGCCTGTCGAAACTGCGCCGGTGGCGCATCCGGCCACCGATATTGTCAATGGCGGCATCAAGGGCGCGCGCAAGAGCAAGAAGGACAAGTTGCGTGAAGCGGCCGCAGCCGCTGCCACGCGCGCAGCCGCCTCGGAATAGGCGGCGGGCGGAACACGGCGGGCCGCGCGCAGCTAACCCGTCTTACGGCAGCGGCGCCGGCGACGGGTAGGGCGGATCGGGCGTTCACGCCGTAAGCCGCCGGGCTCCGGCGCGGCTTATTCCGCAGCCAGCGCGATGCGCCGCCGCAGGCGCGCGGCTTCGGCCGTGTCGCCAGCGTTCTCGGCGCGCAGGGCCTGGACGTTGAGCCAGGCCAGCAGCGGCCGGCGCCAGCCTTGCTCGGACGCGGTTTCGACCGCCGCCGCGATCACCTGCGGCGTGGCGCGGTTGGCGCGGAACACGGCGCCAGCCGCCACCAGCCGCGACAGCGGGTCCTTGATCGCCGCCACTGCGGCACCGGCCGCTACGTCGTTGGCGGCGCCTGCCACCGCGCGATGCTGTTCGGGCAAGCGTCCCGCGTCGGACGGAGGCAGGGTGCCGGCCAGATAGGCCGCATACTCGATATCCGCGCCGGACGCGTCATGCGCATACTTGTGGAATCCGCGGCAATCGTCCAGCACCAGCGAGGCCACCTGCGTGGCGCAGCGCGCCAGCTCCACGCGGATGGCCAGCTCGATGTTGCCGGTGCTGCCGACCTGGCTGCGCGCCCGCGCGAATTCGCTGTCGGCCACGCTGTCCTTGCCGGCCAGGTAGGCCGACTGGGCGCGCTCCAGCGAACTGTGCGCATTCATTTTCCAGTCCGGCACGGGCGGGTTGTTGCCGCAGCCGGACAGCAGCAGCAGCGCGCCGAGCATGGCGGCCAGCGCGGCGCCGGCAGCCGGGTTCATCATCTTCTTCATGGCACCTTGATCTCCGTATCGCGTTTGAACGGCCATTTGCGGTTGATCTCGTTGATCAGCTGCTCGATCTTGCGCAGGTTGGCGTCCACGTCGCCGCGCAGCGCGCCCAGGTCCTGCGTGGCCACGCGGGCGTTCGCGCCGACGGCCTGCGCCTCGGCCAGCACCGCGTCCAGTTTCTTCAGGCTGGTGCGCGCGTCCGACAGCAGGCCATTCATCTGCACCACGGCCGCTTGCGTGTCGGTCATCACGCCATCCTTGCCGAACACGCGGCTGTCCGCATTGCCCACCAGCTTGTCGGCCTTGACGATCAGCGAATTGGCGTTGCGCAGCAGCTCCTGCGCCTTCTTGTCCTCGCCGGCGATAAAGCCCATGGCGCCCCCGGGGCCGTTCAGGCGTTCGGTCACGCCGCGCACGTTCTCCAGGCTGGCGCCCAGTGCGGAGTCGGCGGCGGTGAGGTTGGTCACGTTCTGCAGCAGTTCCTTGGCCGCGTTCAGCAGGCGCGGGATCTCGGCCGCCACGTCGCCCACCAGCATCTCGCGCACCGCGCCGTCGGGCAAGGGCGGATCGTTCGGGATGCCGCTGAAGGCGCGCAGCTTGGCGCCGCCCACCAGGCCGCGTTCCAGGGTGAAGATGCTGCTGGTGCGCAGCCAGTGCGCGTCCTTGGTCGGCACGTCGATCAGCACGCGCGCCTTGGCATCCTTGCCCAGTTCAATGCGCTGCACGCGGCCGATGGGGAAGCCGGCGAAGGTCACGTCCATGCCCACGCTCACGCCTTCCGAGTCGTCGGCCGTCAGCACCAGCCTTTGCGTGGCCTCGAACGCGCCGCGCGCATACAGCAGGTAGATGGCGGTGCCGGCCACCAGCACGAACATCAGCAGCAGCAGCAGGGCGGCTTTGAGTTCGGCATTGCGGACGGGGGAGGCTTCGGGAGCCAGGGTCGGTTCGGTCATATCGGTTCCGGGTTCAATAATAGTTGCCCACCAGGGAGGCGGCTTCGATCAGCAGCAGCACGGAGAACATGCGCACCATGTCGGACAGGCCATGCACATGGCGCAGCCGCCACGAGCCGGCATGGAAGGACGATGCCAGCGGGATCAGGCCCACGGCCAGGCTGAAGAAGAAAATCTTGAGCACCAGGATCAGTGCCACCGGCGGCGTGAAAATCTGCCCCACCACGCGCGTGTAGCCTTGCAGCGCGTACGGCGTAAAGCCGTAGATGGTGAGGTAGGCCAGGATCAGCGTGAGCACGCAGCTCACCGCGCCCAGCAGCCACACCGAGAACATGCCGGCCACGGCGCGCGGGAAGAACTCGTCGCGCAAGCCTATCATGCCCGTCACCGCGTTCTTGCCCTTGGATGCGGCGCGCATCTGCGCGAACTCCACGCCGGCCGGCAAGGTGCTGCGCAGGGCCACGAACAGCGCGGTGATGAGCGGGATCAGCTCCAGCACCAGCACCCGTACCACCATCTCCAGCGCATAGCGCGACAGGCCATAGCTCTGCGAAGTGACGACGACGATGCGGATGATGACGATGCTGATCAGCGCGGACACCAGCGTGAACCACGGCAGGTGCGGCGCGCTGCCCAGCACCAGCTGGCGCGCCAGCGCGGGACGGTGGCGGGCATTATAGCTGGACGGGGCAAGGGCGAGCGTGGCAACCAGCACGCTGAAGTGCAGCAACTGCCACCAGCTGGCGATCCAGTCCATGGCCCAGCGCTGCAACTCGCGCAGCGGGGAGAAAAACGATGCCTGTGTACTCATCTTGGCATCTTAGCATTCTGTGCTATCGGGATGGGAACGATTCAATGATGGCGTCCGCCGCCGCGCGCACCCGGGCGGTGCGATTCAGGTCGCTGTGCATCACCAGGTACACCTCATAGCTCTGTTCGCGCTCGGGCCAGATGCGCACGAGCTCGGGCGTGGTGGCGGCAATATGGGTGGCCAGCTCGCCTATGCCCAGGCCGGCTTTCACGGCTTCGTGCAATATCAGGCCGGTGTTGACTTCCATCGCCACGCGCGCGTTGGCCACCGGCTCGCCACACAGCTTTTCCGCATGGCGCGGCGCCACGCTGTGCTGGTAGATCACGATGTCGTGCCCGGCCAGCGCGTTGCCCGGCGTGGGCATGCCGTGCTGCTTGAGGTAGGCCTTGGACGCGTACAGGCCCAGCGTGCGGCGGGTGAGGTGGCGCGAGATCAGGTCCGGGCTGTCCGGCCGCACGGTGCGGATGGCCAGGTCGGCTTCGCGCCGGGTGAGGCTGGAGAGCTGGGTCGAGGCGCTTAGCACGATGCGGATGTCCGGATGGCGCACGTGCAGGCGCTGCATGGCGTCGATGACGAAGTGGGCCGCCATGGTGTCGGAGGTGGCCACGCGGATGGTGCCGGACAGGCGGTGGTCGATGCCCTGCATTTCGCGCTGCAGCCGGTCGGCGGCGGTTTCCATCTGTTCGGCGGCGCTGGCGGCCAGGTCGCCGGCCGGCGTGGCCACGTAGCCGCCGGGCGTGCGCAGGAACAGCTTGGCGTTGAGCGACTGCTCCATGGCCGCCAGTCGCCGGCCCACCGTGGCCTGGTCGATGTCGAGTTGCGCCGCCGCGCCGCGCAGCGTGCCGGCGCGGTGGATGGCGAGGAAGATGCGGGCGTTGTCCCAGTCCATGGCGGCTCCGTGAAATGCATTTTTGCATCAGGGTGCCGATGTTATGCGTGTTTACTGCATTGCGCAAGCGGCCTACGATGCGGGCAATAGGTAGAGGAGCTTCTTATGGCAAATGATTCATGTGCTGGTATTGCCGCCCCGGCTGGCGGCGCGGCGGTACAAAGCGCCCCGCAGGCGGGCAACCTGACCCTGCTGACCCTGGCCATCGGTTTCGTGATGGCGATGGTGGACTTGACGGCCGTCAACACCGCGCTGTCGGACATCGCGCGCGACCTGTCGGTGCCGGTGTCGGGCCTGGTGTGGGTGGTGGACGGCTACACGCTGACCTTCGCGGCCCTGCTGCTGGCCGGCGGCGCGCTGGGCGACCGCATGGGCGCGCGCAGCGCCTACATTGCCGGCCTGGGCGTGTTCCTGGCCGGCTCGGTCCTGTGCGCCATCGCTCCCGGCGGCGGCGCGCTGACGGCGGCGCGCCTGCTGCAGGGCGCCGGCGCCGCGCTGTTTCTGCCCAACTCGCTCAGCCTGCTCAGCCACACCTTCGAGGACGACAAGGTACGCGCCCGCATGGTGGGCACCTGGTCGGCCATGGTGGGCGCCTCGTCGGCCATCGGCCCGCTGGCGGGCGGCATCCTGGTGCACGAATTCGGCTGGCGCAGCGTGTTCTGGGTGAATGTGCCGCTGGGCTTGCTTGGCATGGCGCTGGCGTACCGGCTGATCCCGGCGGTGCGGCCGCAGCCAAGGCCGCTGTCGCTGCTCAGCCATGGCCTGGGCGTGCTGGCGCTGGCCGGATTGAGTTTCGTGCTGATCGAAGGCCCGGTGCTGGGCTGGACGTCGGCGCCGCTGCTGGCGGGGCTGGCGGCCACCGTGGTGTTTGCGGCGGTACTGGTGCGGCGCGAGCGGCGTATCGCCCATCCCATCTTGCCGCGCGCCCTGCTGGGCAACGGCAGCTTCGCGGCCGCCAATGCCACCGGCTTGCTGATCAATTTCGCGGTGTTCGGGCAGCTGTTCCTGCTCAGCCTGTACATTCAGGCGCGCGGCGCCGATGCGCTGCACACCGGCTACACGCTGCTGCCGATGATGGCCGCCTTCACGATAGGCAATTTCTCGTCCGGCCGCCTCTCCGCGCGGACCGGCCTGCGCCTGCCGTTGCTAGGCGGGCTGGCCGTGGGCGCCGCCATGGCGGCGGTGCTGCTGGCGCTGGCGTGGCGCATGCCGTCCATGCCGCTGGCGCTGATGCTCACGGTGATCGTGCTGATGAATGTGGCGGTAGGGATTGCGATTCCGGCCATGACCGCCACGGTGATGCAGGTGGCCGGCAAGGCATATTCGAACAGCGCCGCCGCGGCGCTGAACGCCAACCGCCAGATCGGTGCACTGGTGGGCGTGGCGCTGATGGGCACCGTGATCCACGCGCTGCCCGAGTGGGGCGCGCGGCTGCCGGTAGCCTTCGGCGTGGCGGCCGTGGCGTTTGCGCTGGCAGGCACGCTGGTGCACCGCCACGTCCACTTGCCTCGTTGAAACTCCGCACAAGCGAACTGTGCCGCATTTTTGCACCTTCGGGGTCAGACCCCGAAGTTGGCGGAATGCGGCTCAGGCTGCTTCGGTTTTAGTGCGCCATTCGATCATCTCGGCGATGGTTAGGATGGGCATGCCGTGCAGTTCGGCGAACCGTTCGATGTCCTCGCCGCGCATCATGGTGCCGTCCGGGTTCATCAGCTCGCACAGCACGGCCGATGGCTTCAGGCCCGCCATGATGGCCAGGTCCACCGAGCCTTCGGTGTGGCCTTTGCGCGCCAGCACGCCGCCCGGCGTGGCGCGCAGCGGGAACACGTGGCCGGGCCGCACCACGTCTTCCGGCCTGGCGCCGGTGGCGGTGGCGGCGCGGATGGTGCTTACGCGGTCGGCCGCCGACACCCCGGTGGTGACGCCGTGCCGCGCTTCGATCGACACCGTAAACGGCGTGCCATAGCGGCTGCCGTTGTCCGGCGCCATGGGCGGCAATTCCAGTTCGCGCACCTTGTCGGCCGTCAGGCACAGGCAGACGATGCCGCTGCATTCGCGGATCATCAGCGCCATGGTTTCCACGGTGAGCCTGTCGGCGGCCACGATCAGGTCCGCTTCGTTCTCGCGGTCGAAATCGTCGAGCAGGATGACGGGCACGCCGGCGCGCATGGCCGCCAGCGCAGACTGGATGCGGCCTTCCAGATCGGGACTGAAGAGGGAGAACTGGTTTGCTTCTTGAGTTACTGACATGTGAAACGCTCCTCGCATAAGTTGGGCGAAAAACGCATCAGGGCAAGCGACGACGCGCGGCTGCCCGTCTCGATCGCTCGAGCGGGAAGCCGCGTTGCAGCGCACATCTTCTTTCATCCGGACTATGACCGTCGGCCCTGGAATTGCACCAGATCTGCTGACCTTGCGTGAGCAAGCGCTCGCGGGCTTGACCGTTGCCGGTTTTACCGCCGGTGGGGAATTTCACCCCGCCCCGAAGACGTATTGGTTGTTGCCTCTAAAATGAGGCCTGAGGATTGTAGCGGAAATTGTCAAACTTCGTGTATTGTGGCAACATATTCAATAGCATCCTGATAAGCATGAGACTTTTGAAACTGCGTACCGCGACGGTTGTTGTCCTGCTCAGCTGCTCGCTGCTGGCGCATGCCGCCCCCAATCTGAACGCGCCGTTGCCGGTGGCGGCCGACGTCAAGGTGGGCAGGCTGCCCAATGGCCTCACGTATTACATCAAGCAGAACGCCAGGCCGGCACAGCGGCTGGAACTGCGCCTGGTGGTCAAGGCCGGCTCCATGCTGGAGGATGACGACCAGCGCGGCCTGGCGCACTTCACCGAGCACATGGCCTTCAACGGTTCCACCAATTTCAAGCGCCACGCGCTGGTCTCCTACCTGCAGTCGATCGGCGTGAAGTTCGGCGCCGACCTCAACGCGTACACCAGCTTCGACGAGACGGTCTACACGCTGCCGCTGCCGATCGACAAGAAGGAAAACCTGGAGCAGGGCTTCCTGGTGCTGGAGGACTGGGCGCACGGGGTGGCGTTCAATGACGCCGACATCGAGCGCGAGCGCGACATCGTGCTGGAGGAACTGCGCCTGCGCGGCGGCACCGGCGCCATGCAGGCCTTGTACGCCAAGCAGTACAACGGCGCCCGCTACGCCGAGCGCATGCCCATCGGCACCGAAGAGTCGCTGAAAAAATTCACGCCGGACGCCGTCAGGCGCTTCTACCGGGACTGGTACCGGCCCGACCTGATGGCGGTGGTGGTGGTCGGCGACATCGAGCCGGCCGAGGCCGAGCAGCTGGTGCACAAGCACTTCGGCAAACTCAAGGGGCCGGCTGCTCCCCGCGCCCGCAACTACGTGGACCTGCCGCCGTACACGGCTTCCGAGGCGCTGGTGCAGCGTTTCAGGGAGATCGCGTCGGACACGGTGACGATTTTCTATCCGGCCGAGCAGCGCCGCCCGGACAGCACGGTGGCCGACTACCGGGCCCACCTCATTGAACGGCTGTATACCGCCATGCTGGCGCTGCGCCTGGCGGAGCTGTCGCAGGGCGCCAATCCGCCCTTCGTCCGGGCCGCCAGCGTCAAGGCCGCTTCGGCGCCCGGCTACCGGGCCTTCCAGTCGACGGCGGTGCTGGGCAAGGGCGGCGCCGAGCCGGCGGTGACCGCGCTGGTGCAGGAAAGCGAGCGCGCGCGCCGCCACGGCTTCACTGCGGCCGAACTGGATCGCGCCAAAAAGAGCGTCCTGAACGCCGCCGAGAGCCGCTACCAGGAGCGCGCCACGGGCGACTCGTCCACCCTGGTCGGCGCTCTGGTGCGCAACTTCCTGCTGGGCGAACCGATCCCGGGCCCGGTCTATGAGGTCGAGCTCCAGAGGGAGTTGCTGCCAGCCATTGCGCTGGACGAAGTGAACCAGGCCGTGCGCGAGGCGGTGCAGTCCGGCCAGCACAAGCTGCTGGTCTACCGTGGCGGCGCCCGCGCGGATGTGCGCGCGCCCTCGCGCTCCGCGCTGCTGGCCGCCGCCGCCGCGGCCGAAGCGGCGCCGCTGCAGCCGCTGGTGGAGAAAGTGTATGGCGCCAGCCTGATGGAGGCGCCGCCCAAGCCGGGCGCCATCGTCAAGGAACGCGTCGACGCGGCGCTGGGCACCACCGAGCTGACGCTGGAAAACGGCGTGCGGGTGGTGCTCAGGCCGACCGCCTTCAAGAACAACCAGGTCCTGCTGGGCGGCTTCCGGCAAGGCGGGCAATCGCTGTACGACGCAGCCGACCTGAACAGTGCGCGGCTGGCCAGCGGCCTCGTGTCGCAGATGGGCTTGCTGGATTACGCGCCGATCGAACTGGCCAAGGTGCTCGCCGGAAAAACCGTGCAGGCCAACGTCGAGATCAACGAGCTGTACGAGAACGTCAACGCCAGCGCCGCCACGGCGGAGGTGGAAACCATGCTGCAGCTGGTGCATCTGCGCTTCACGCGCCCGCGCAAGGATGACAAGCTGTTCGCTTCCTTGATCGCGAAACAGCGCGAAGGGGCGCGCGCCCGGGCCGCCAGTTCCGATGCCGTGTTCGGCGACAGGGTGGCCGGCGCCATCTACAACGACCATCCGCTGCTGCCGCGCCTGATGCTGCCGGCCGACTACGACAAGCTCAAGCTGGAGCGGGTGGCGGAGATTTACCAGGAGCGGTTTTCCAGCGCCAAGGACTTCACTTTTGTGCTGGTGGGCAGCTTCGAGGTGGCCAAGCTCAAGCCGCTGCTGGCGGCCTACCTGGGCAGCCTGCCGGTGCCCGACATCGCCACCGCCATGCGCGACCGGGGCATGCGCCCGGCTGCAGGCGTGATCAAGACCGATATGTACCGCGGCGCCGAGCTGAAAAGCCGGGTCAGCCTGCGCTTTGCCAGCGAGGCGCCGTACTCGGAGGACGAAGCCCTGCGCGTGCGTGCGCTGGGGGAATTGCTCAACATTAAGCTGGTGGAAGTGCTGCGCGAGGACAAGGGCTTGCTCTATTCGGGCAGCTTCAGCGGCCGCATGAACAAGCTGCCTTACGGCCGCGTGCTGTTTAGCGCCAACCTGCCGTGCGCATCCGGCAGCGTGCCCCAGGTCATTGCGGCCACCATGGACGTGCTCAAGAAGATGCAGGCGCAGGGGCCGGACCCGGCCGACCTGGCCAAGGTGAAGGCCAACTGGAGCAACACCTACCGCCGGGCGCTGCAGGAAAACAGCTACTGGCTGGCGGGCTTGCAGGCTGCCTATGCCGACGGCGGCGACCCCGGGCTGCTGCTGCGCGAGGAGCAGCGCATTGCGGCGCTCACGCCGGCCGAGCTGCAGGAGGCGGCCCGGCGCTACATCAAGTTCGACAACTATGTGCAGGCAGTGCTGCACCCGGAACCGAAGTGAAGAAGAGGAACCAGACACCATGACAGCTGTAAAAATACGCATCCTGTGCGCCACCGTGTTGCTCGGCTACGCGCTGCTGGCGCAGGCCGAGATCCATCCGTCGGCCCAGCTGCCGATGGCGCCGGACGTGAAGGTGGGCAAACTGCCCAACGGCCTCACTTACTACATCAAGAAAAACGCCAAGCCGGAACAGAAGCTGGAACTGCGCCTGGTGGTCAAGGCCGGCTCCATCCTGGAAGACGACGACCAGCGCGGCCTGGCGCACTTCACCGAGCACATGGCCTTCAACGGTTCCACCAATTTCAAGCGCCACGAGCTGGTTTCCTACCTGCAGTCGATCGGCGTGAAATTCGGCGCCGACCTGAACGCCTACACCAGCTTCGACGAAACCGTCTACATGCTGCCCATCCCCACGGCGAAGAAGGAGAACATCCATACCGGCTTCAAGGTGCTGCAGGACTGGGCCGGCGGCCTGTCGCTGAACGACGCCGACATCGACAGCGAACGCGGCATCGTGCTGGAGGAAATGCGCATCGGCAAAGGCTTCGGCGACCGCATGAACAAGGTGCTGATGCCCAAGCTGTTCAACGGCTCGCGCTATGCCGACCGCCTGCCTATCGGCCAGGAAGAGACGCTGAAGAACTTCAAGCCGGAAGCCATCAAGCGCTTCTACAAGGACTGGTACCGCCCGGACCTGATGGCGGTGATCGTGGTGGGCGACATCGACCCGGCGGAGGCGGAGAAACTGGTGCACAGCCACTTCGGCGGCCTGAAAAACCCCGAGCAGCCGCGCCCGCGCAGCTATGCGCCGATTCCTTCGCGCGCCTATTCCGAGTCGCTGGTGTTCCTGGACAAGGAGTCGCCGGCCAATATGCTGTACATCCGCTACGCCATCGAGCCGTACCAGGAGGAAACCGACTTTGCCGGCTACCGCCGCAAGCTGGTCGAGGGCATGGTCATGGCCATGCTGGGCCAGCGCATGAACGAGCTCACGCAGCAGGCCGAGCCGCCCTTCATCCAGGGCGGCGGCACAGTGGGCAAGGTGGCGCACGGCTACAAGTCCTTCAGCGCGCTGGCCGTGCTGGGCAAGGGCGGCCCGCAGCCGGCCATCAGCGCGCTGGTGCAGGAGAGCGAGCGCGCGCGCCAGTTCGGCTTTACCGCGTCGGAGCTGGAGCGCATCAAGAAGGGCATGCTGCGCCAGGTCGAGCGCCTGTACAACGAACGCGACAAGTCCGAATCGGCGGCTTTCGCGGCCGAGTTCATGCGCAACTTCCTGGTCAACGAATCGATGCCGGGCATCGTCAACGAGTACGCCTACACCAACGAGCTGGTGCCGGGCGTGACCTTGGAGGAGGTCAACGCCGCCGCGCGCAAGCTGCTGCCCGCCGACCAGCACAAGCTGGTGGTCTACTTGGGCAACGACAAGGCCGAGCAGCCGGCGCCGAAAGGCGAGCAGTTGCTGGCGGCGGTGAACGCGGCCGAGATGGTGGCGGTGAAGGCGCAGGACGAGAAGGTGTACGCCACCAGCCTGATGGACAAGCCGCCCAGGGCAGGCAGCATCGTCAAGGAGACCGTCAACAAGGCGCTGGGCCTGACCGAACTGACGCTGAGCAACGGCGTGAAGGTGGTGCTGAAACCGACCGACTTCAAGAACGACCAGGTGCTGATGAGCGCGCACCGCTTCGGCGGCCAGTCGCTGTATGACGCCAAGGACATGTTCAACGCGCGCTACGCCAGCACCATCGTCGGCCAGATGGGCTTGCTGAATTACTCGCCCACCGACATGCAGAAGATCCTGGCCGGCAAGACCGCCTCGTCGGGCGCGTCGATCAGCACGCTGACCGAAGGCTTGCGCGGCGGCTCCGGCAGCAACGACGTGGAAACCATGTTGCAGCTGGCGCACCTGGAATTCACCCAGCCGCGCAAGGACGAGGCGCTGTTCGCGTCCTTCATCGGCAAGCAGCGCGAAATGGCGCGCAATGCCTTGCTGATGCCCGAAGCGGTGTTCGGCGATACGCTCACGGCGACCCTGTACAACAACCATCCGCTGGCGCCGCGCGCGCCGCGCGTGGAGGACTTCGACCAGATCCGGCTGGACCGCGTGATGGAAATCTACAAGGAGCGCTTCGCCAGTGCCAGGGGCTTCACCTTCTACCTGGTGGGCAGCTTCGAGGTGGCGAAGATCAAGCCGCTGCTGGCCACCTACCTGGCCAGCCTGCCCACGCCGTCCATTCCGGTCGATTACCGGGACCAGGGCATCCGCCCGGTGAAGGGCGTGGTGAAGAAGGAGGTGTACAAGGGGTCCGAGCCGAAGAGCCGGGTGGCGCTGGTGTTTACCGGCGAGGCGAAGTACTCGGAAGAGGCGCAGATGCACATGCAGGCCATGCTGGAAGTGCTGAACATCAAGCTGATCGAAACACTGCGCGAGAAGATGGCGGTGATCTACGGCGGCCAGATCAGCGGCGGCCTGAGCAAGCGTCCCTACGGCGCCTACCAGATCCAGACCGCGCTGCCGTGCGCGCCGGAGAACGTGGACAAGGTGATCGCCGCCACCATGGAACTGATCCGCAAGATGCAGGACGAAGGACCGGATGCGGCGGACCTGGACAAGGTCAAGCAGAACTGGAACACCAGCCACCGCAAGGCGTTGCGCGAGAATGGCTACTGGCTGAGCCGCCTGCAGGGTGCCGCGCTGAACGGCACCGACCCGGCCGCCGCTTTCCTGAAGTACGAGCAGCGCGTGGCGGGCATCAAGCCGGCCGACCTGCAGGCAGCGGCCAGGCGCTACTTCGACAAGGAGAACTACCTGCAGCTGGTGCTGTACCCGGAGCCGAAGGAGCAAGTGGCGGCGAAGCAAGCGCAGTAGGGCAGGTCCGTGCTGCTACACTGTACACTGTGGGCTGGACGATTAATGACACAGTGAAGGCGTAGCAAGCATGGCAAAGAAAAAAGAAGAGCTGGACGAAGAAACCCTGGCGCTGATCCACTGGTGCATCGAAGTGGAAGGTTTCCTGGTGCAGGGCGGCGCCACCGTGGAGCAGGCCCAGGAGCACATCGAGGAGCAGATCGAGTGGTTCACCGACCAGTTCTATGACGGCCTGACGCCGGAGGAAGCGGCCAAGGAAGCGCTGGCCTGATTTACTCCTCGTGGTGGCAGCAAACGCCCAGTTTGTTGCCGTCCAGGTCGCGGAAGTAGGCGCCGTAGTAATTCGGATGGTAGTGCGGCCGCAAGCCGGGCTGCCCGGCGCAGCTGCCGCCATGCGCCAGCGCACTGGCGTAGGCGCGGTCCACCGCCGCGCGCGACGGCGCCAGCAGCGCCACCATCTGGCCGTTGCCGCAACTGGCCTCGCCCTCGTAGGGTTTGCCGATCACGAACAGCGGCCGCGGCGCATCCGCCGCCATCCAGCCCGCCCAGGGCCGGCTGTCATCCCTGAATTTGCGCACCAGTCCCAGCTCATCCATCAGCGCGGCATAGAACGCGTGGGCGCGCTCGAACTCCGTCACCCCGATAAACACATGCGACAACATAGGCGTTCCTTTTTTTAAAATGTGGCGTAAAATATAACAGATTAACCGCCAATCGGGACGAGACATGGCCGACAAGAGCAGCATGGCGCTGGATCAAGCGGGACGCGGCGACGCGCCGCGCAGCATAGCGGAACTGCCCGGACCGCAAGGCGCGCCGCTGCTGGGCAATCTGCGCCAGATCCAGCCCGGCCGCTTCCATCGCAACATGGAAGACTGGGCGCGCGAGTTCGGCCCCATCTTTCGTTTCACCATGATGAAACGCAGCTTCGTTGTGGTGTCGGACCGCGACGCCATCGCCGCCATCCTGCGCGACCGTCCTGACACCTACCGCCGCTCCTCGCGCACCGCGCGCATGCTGGAAGACGCCGGCACGCGCGGCTTGTTTACCGCCGAGGGCGAGGAATGGCGCCGCCAGCGCAAGCTGGCCATGCGCGCGCTGACGCCGGAAGTGGTGCACCGCTTCTTCCCCACGCTGGCCATGATGACCGAGCGCCTGTGCCTGCGCTGGAGGGCCGCGCTGGCCGCCGGGCGCGAAGTGGACGTGCTGCGCGACCTGAAGGCTTACACGCTGGACGTGACCGTCGGCCTGGCCATGGGACAGGACATCAATACGCTGGAGCACGAGGACAACCCGCTGCAGCGCGATATCGAATTCTGCTTCAAGCGCGTGGCGCGCCGCCTCACCACGCCGGTTGAATACTGGAAGGTGTTCAAGCTGCCGGTGGACCGGGAGGCCGACGCCGCCGCGGCGCGCATCCACGCGGCCATCGGAGGGTTCATCGCCCAGGCCCGCGCCCGCATGGCAGCCGATCCGTGCTTGCGCGGCAAGCCGTCCAATATGCTCGAAGCGCTGGTGGCTGCGCGCGACGAGGCCGATTCCGGCTTCAGCGACAGCGTGGTGATCGGCAACGCCATCACCATGGTGTTCGCGGGCGAGGACACCACCTCGAACACGGTGGCCTGGCTGCTCAACCTGCTGCCGCAGTCGCCCGCCGCCGTGGCGCTGGCGGCCGAAGAGGCGGACCGCCTGCTGGGAGGGGAGGCGGTGGCGCGCGACCCGCAACTGCTGGAGCGGATGGACTACCTGGATGCGGCCACGCGCGAAGCCATGCGCCTGAAGCCGGTGGCGCCGTTTATGGCGGCCGAGGCCAACGTGCCGACGCAGGTGGGCGGCGTCCAGATCCCTGCCGGCACGGTGATCTTCCTGATGCTGCGGCAGGCGGCCCAGCGCGCCGGCGGCTTTGCGCAGCCGGAGGCCTTCTTGCCCGGGCGCTGGCTGGCAGGCGCGGAGCACGGGGCGGACGCCGCTTCCGACCCGGCGCGCAAGCTGATGCCCTTCGGCGGCGGGCCGCGTTTCTGTCCGGGCCGCTACCTGGCCATGGCCGAGATCAAGATGGCGATGTCGATGATCCTGCATAACTTCGATTTCACGCTGCGGCCGGGCGCACCGCCGGTGGAAGAGTGCTTCACGTTCACGATGACGCCGAGCGCCTTGCCACTGTTGTTGCGCGTACGCGGCGCTTGACGGGACGCTTGGGGAGCGGATCATGTTTTTTGGCAACGTAGCCAAAAAATCATGCTAGGCTTGCGTCTTCGGCAACAGCCGGACCTAAAAAAACCATTGCAGCAGGAGACCCCATGCTTAAAAAAATCGCTATCGGCATCACTGCCATCATCGTCATCATTCTAGGCCTGGCGCTGGCCCAGCCCAACACCTTCACCGTCACGCGCAGCACCACCATCAAGGCGGCGCCGGAGAAGATCTATCCCTTGATCAGCGACTTCCACAACTGGAGCGCCTGGTCGCCGTGGGAGCACCTGGACCCGAAAATGGTGCGTACCTTCAGCGGACCGCAAAGCGGCGTGGGCGCCGTCTACGGCTGGGAAGGCAACGACCAGGTGGGCGCGGGCCGCATGGAGATTACCGGCGCCACACCGCCCGGCAAGATCGACATCAAGCTCGACTTCCTGAAACCGTTCGAGTCGCACAACACCACCGTGTTCACGCTGGCGCCGCAGGGCGACAGCACCACGGTGACGTGGAGCATGTCCGGCCCGAGCGCCTTCATCACCAAGCTGATGGGCGTGTTCGTCAGCATGGACAAGATGGTGGGCCCGGACTTCGAGAAGGGCCTGGCCAGCATGAAGGCGGCGGCGGAGAAGTAAAACGCGGTTCGCCCGGCCGGGATATACTGGACGCATCCAACGCCCAATGCGGAGGTTCGCCATGCGGAAGTTCCCGATGTGTATCCCGAGCCGGGTGTTGCAGCTGATGTTCGCCGCCTGCATCCTGTGCTGCGCGGCAGCCGGCAAGGCCGCTCCGGTGCGGGCCGACCATCCCATCGTGGGCGTCTGGCGCTTCGTGCTGCCGGACGGCTCCTGCCAGGAAATGTACCGCATGCGCGCCGACGGCACGGCGCTGATCACCAGCGCGGCCGAAGTGGCCGAGACCGAATTCGTCATCGACGACCAGCCCGACAAGAACGGCTTCTACAAGACCTCCGACAAGATCGTCAAAGACAACGGCAAGCTCGATTGTTCCGGCCAGGTCACGGAAGTGGGGCGCACGGTGGCCAGCTTCATCCTGTTCCACCATACCGGCAATATGTTCCTGATGTGCCTGGAGGCCAGCATGGACGCCTGCCTCGGCCCGTTCGTGCGCGTGCGCGGCGAAGAAACCTAGCGCTGCCCGCGCCAGGCGCCCGGATTCACGCCGGCCCACTCCCGGAACGCGTGGTTGAACGCGCTCTGCTCCTGATAGCCGAGCAGGAAGGCGATATCGACCAGGCTCAAGCCCGGCTGCCGCAAATAGTCCCTGGCCAGCGCGAAGCGCGTCTGGTCCAGCACCTGCTGGAAATTCACGCCGGCCTCGCTCAGCTTGCGCTGCAAGGTGCGCGGCGACAGCCCCAGTTCTTCCGCAATCGACGCCAGCCGCACCTGCCCCCGCGACAGCCCGCGCACAATGGCCGCCCGCACCTGCGCAGCGATGCCGGCGTCCGCCTGCGCGCGCTGCTTGAGCAGCTGCTCCGCGTGCTGCTGCAGCACCGGATACATGCTCACGTCCGCGTTCGGCACCGGCCACACCAGCAGCTGCGCGTCGAACGTGGCGCGGTTGGCGTCCGCGCCGAATTGCGGCATGTCGCCGAACACGCGCAGGTACTCTGCCTGCAGCGCAGGCTCGCAACCATGCACCAGCTCGAGCCGGGCCGGCGGCAGCGGCGCGCCCGCCAGCCAGTTGCCGAACACGCGGATGCCGGCGAACACGCTGTCGGCCAGGTGCCGCGTGGCGCCGGGAAAGCGGCTGTGCCAGGTGTAGCGCGCCAGTCCGTCTTCAACCTGCAGGCTGGAACGTCCCAGGTCGTGCGCCAGCTGCTCGTAGCGTATGGTCTGCTCGAAGGCGTGGCCGAAATCGCGGCAGCTGAGCAGGATCAACCCATACACGCTGTAGGTGCCCAGCTTCACCCGCTCGCCCACGTGCAGGCCGAAGTGCGGATCGTGCGCCAGCGCGGCGGCCAGGTCCAGCAGGCGCACGTAGTCCGCCGCCTGCAGGGATTCCGGCAGCGGCGCCAGCGCGCCGGGCGCCAGGCCGGCGGCCTGCTCGAGCGCCTGCGGCGTCACGCCGCGCGCTGCCGCAGCCTCCAGCAAGGGCTGCAGGTAGGAGCCGGCCACGCGGCCGTGGTTGGCATGATCGAACAAGGCGTTTGTCATGAAAGCGCAATACCGGGGTCTGGTTTGGTCTTATTCTCTAGTCATCATTTTGGCCAGGTGCGCCAGTATAGCAAGCGGAGAAAAGAAACGATGAGACGTTGGAACGGCTGGGGCGACGATGCGGTCAACTTCGCGTTGGAGGCCGATGCGCTGGCTTTCCTGGCGCAGCGCATCGGCGCCGGCAAGGGCCGGCAGGACGCCACTTTCGAGCAGGCCTGCGCCACGCTGGCGCCCTCGCGCCTGCCTTGTCACCAGCTGATCGACACCAGCGCGCCGGTCCGGCTGCGCAACGCGCTGGGCCAGAGCCTGCCGGACTGGCTCAAGCTGCGCTACGGCCGCATCGGCACGGCGCCGGACGGCGTGGCGTATCCGGAAAGCCCGGAGCAGGTGCGCGAACTGCTGCAGTACGCGCAGCGCTACAACGTGGCGGTGGTGCCGCACGGCGGCGGCACCAGCGTGGCCGGCCACTTGACGGCGGGCGAGGGCGCGCAGCCCACGCTGGCCGTGAACCTCACCCGGCTGTGCCGCATGGCGCACCTGGACCGCGCTTCGCAACTGGCCACCTTCGGGGCAGGCGTGTACGGCCCCGACCTGGAAGCGCAGCTGCGCGCGCACGGCTACACGCTGGGCCACTTCCCGCAGTCGTTCGAGTATTCCACGCTGGGTGGCTGGGTCGTCACGCGCTCGTCCGGCCAGCAATCGCTGCGCTACGGGCGCATCGAGCAGATGTTCGCCGGCGGCTCCTTGGAAACGCCGGTGGGGCGGCTGGAGATTCCCACTTTCCCGGCGTCGGCCGCCGGCACCGACCTGCGCGAAATCGTGCTCGGCTCCGAGGGCCGCATCGGCATCCTGACCGAGGCGGTGGTGCGGGTGTCGCCGCTGCCCGAATATGAGGCCTTCCATGCGGTGTTTTTTGCCGACTGGACGCACGCCGAGACGGCGGTGCGCGAGCTGGCGCAGGCCAGGCTGGGCTTGTCCATGCTGCGGCTGTCGAACGCGCTGGAAACCACCACCATGCTGGCGCTGGCCGGCCACAAGAGGTTGATCGGACTGCTGGAAGGCTGGCTGTCGCTGCGCGGCTGCAAGGAAGGCAAGTGCATGCTGATGCTGGGCGCCAGCGGCGCCAAGCCCCAGGCGCGCGCCGCCATCTCTGCGGCGCTGCGCATGGCGCGCCGGCACGGCGGGGTGCACGTTGGCCGCAAGATGGGCGACAAGTGGAAGCAGAACCGCTTCCGCAATGTCTACCTGCGCAATGCGGCGTGGGAGCACGGCTATGTGATCGATACGGTGGAAACGGCGGTGGACTGGCCGCTGGTGGAACCCACCATGCGCGCGGTGGAAGCTGCCGCTGCCGAGGCGCTTGCCGGGCACGGCGAGCAGGTGCACGCGTATACGCACCTGTCGCACCTGTACGCACAGGGCGCCAGCGTGTACAGCACCTTCGTGTACCGGCTGGCGGGCGACTATGACGAGGACCTGGCGCGCTGGCGCTCGCTCAAGCAGGCCGTCAGCCACGCCATCGTCGACTGCGGCGGCACCATCAGCCACCAGCACGGCGTCGGCAGCGACCATGCGCCGTATCTCGCTGAGGAGAAGGGCGCGGCGGGAATCGCGGCCATGCAAGCCATCTTCCGCCATTTCGACCCGCAGGGCATCATGAACCCCGGCAAGCTGCTGCCGAAGGCGCAGACATGACTGGCGCCGCCCCTCGCGGCGGGGCCGATGGCGTCGTGGACGACGCTGGCGGCGCCGGGGAAGCCGGCCATTGGCGGCCAGGTGGCCGCGCCGCGCTGGCCGGATTGCTGGCGCGCGACTGGGACTTGCTGATCGTCGGCGGTGGCATCACCGGCGCGGGCATCCTGCTGGAAGCATCGCGTCGCGGCCTGAAAGCGCTGCTGGTGGAGCAGCGCGACTTCGCCTGGGGCACGTCCAGCCGCTCGTCCAAGCTGGTGCACGGCGGCTTGCGCTACCTGAAAGAAGGCAAGTTCGCGTTGACGCGCGAATCCGTGCACGAGCGCGAAAGCCTGCTGCGGGAAGCGGCCGGCCTGGTGGAGCCGCAAAGCTTTGCATTCGGCGATTACGCCGGCCGCAAGCCCGGCCGCCGCACTTTTCTGGCCGGCCTGGCCATCTACGACCACATGGCGGGCCAGCGCGCCCGCCACTACTATCCGCGCGACGAATTCCTGGCGCTGGCGCCCAACATCAGCAGCGAAGGCCTGCAAGGCGGTATGTGCTATACCGACGCCAAGACCGACGACGCCCGCCTGGTGATGCGCGTGCTGCAGGAAGCACAGGCGCTGGGCGGCACGGCGTTCAACTACCTGTCCGTGCAAACGCTGCTGCGCGGCGACGCCATCCATTGTGGCGATGGCAGCCCGCGTGGAGCCGGCGCCGGGGCAGCGGCCGGCCGCGTGCGCGGTGCCAGGTTGCGCGACGAGATCGGCGGCGCCGAGCACGAGGTCAGGGCGCGCGTCGTCATCAGCGCAACCGGCGCATGGGCCGACGCGCTGCGGACGCCATGCGGCGCGCAACCCGGAGCCCAGGGCGGCGCAGGTCGGCGCTTGCGTCCGCTGCGCGGCAGCCACCTGGTCCTCCCCGCATGGCGCTTGCCGCTGGCGCAGGCCGTGAGCCTGATGCATCCGGCCGACGGACGTCCCGTGTTCGCTTTCCCTTGGGAGGGCGTCACGCTGGTCGGCACTACCGATGTCGACCACCGCGGCGACATGAAGTTCGAAGCCGCCATCACGCGCAGCGAAGTCGACTACCTGATGGCCGCCTTGCGCAGCCAGTTCTCCCAGCTCGATCTGCAGGAAGCCGACATCCTCGCCACCTACGCCGGTGTGCGCCCCGTGATCGACAGCGGCCAGGCCGACCCGTCGAAAGAAACCCGCGAGCACGCGTTGTGGCTGGAAGACGGCCTGCTGACCGTCACCGGCGGCAAGCTCACCACCTTCCGCGTGATCGCGCTGGACGCCTTGCGTGAGGCGGCAGCCATGCTGCCTGCCTGGCAAGCGGACTTCTCGCCGCAGCCCATCTTCGCACCACCCCCGGCGCTCAGCCACGGTTATGGCTTCGGCCATGGCCACAGCCTCCCCGCAGGCCAGGCCCAGCGCCTGCAAGGCCGCTACGGCGCCCAGGCCGCTGCGCTGCTGGCATGCGCGCGCCGGGGCGAGCCGGACGACTCTCCGGATGCGCAGCCCGGTGAACTCGCCCTCATACCCGGCACCGCCAGCATCTGGGCGCAGCTGCGCTGGGCCGCGCGGCACGAAGCCGTGCAGCACCTGGAAGACCTGCTGCTGCGCCGCCTGCGGATCGGCCTGCAGCTGCGCGGCGGCGGCGTGGAGATCCTGCCGCGCGTACGCGCCATCTGCCAGCAGGAACTGGGCTGGAGCGACCACCGCTGGGATGCCGAGCAGGTCGCCTATCTGGCATTATGGAAAACTCACTACAGCTTGCCCGCATAAACATGTCCGGTCCCTACACCCTCTCCATCGACAACGGCACACAAAGCGTGCGCGCCCTGCTGTTCGACCTGGACGGCAACCTCGCCGCCAAAGCGCAAGTCCATCTCCAGCCCTACTACTCGGACCACCCCGGCTGGGCCGAGCACAAGGCCGACGGCTACTGGAACGCCGTCAGCATCGCCTGCCAGCGCCTGTGGCAAGAATCCGGCATCGACCGCGCCGACGTGAAAGGCGTAGCCGTCACCACCCAGCGCGGCACGGTCATCAACGTGGACAGGGATGGCAAGCCGCTGCGGCCCGCCATCACCTGGCTGGACCAGCGCCGTACCGATACCGTGCCGCCCATCGGCCCGCTGTGGAAGGCCGCCTTCAAGCTGGCGCGCGTGGAAGGCACCATCAACTACTTCCGGCGCGAAGCGGAAGTGAACTGGATCGCCGCCCACCAGCCGGACATCTGGGCGCAGACCAGCAAGGTGCTGCTGCTGTCCGGCTACCTGAATTTCCGCCTGTGCGGCCGCTTTGTCGACTCCATCGGCTCGCAGGTGGCCTACCTGCCGTTCGACTACAAAGGCCACAAGTGGGCCGGCGCGCGCGACTGGAAATGGCAGGCACTGGCGGTGCGGCGCGAAATGCTGCCGGAGCTGGTGCGGCCGGGCACGGTGATCGGCGCCATCACGGCCGAAGCCGCGCTGGCCACCGGTATCCCGGAAGGCACGCCCTTGGTGGCCGCCGCTGCCGACAAGGCCTGCGAAGTGATCGGCGCCGGCTGCCTGGAACCGCACATCGGCTGCCTCAGCTTCGGTACCACCGCCACCATCAACACCACCAACACCAAGTACATCGAAGTGACGCCCTTCATCCCGCCGTACCCGTCGGCGGTGCCGGGCGCCTACAGCACCGAAGTGCAGATCTTCCGTGGCTACTGGATGGTGAACTGGTTCAAGGAGCAGTTCGGCCACCTGGAACAAGCCACCGCCACCGAGAAGGGCACGCCGCCCGAAGCGCTGTTCGACAAGCTGGTGAACGCCGTGCCGCCCGGCTCCATGGGCCTGATGCTGCAGCCATACTGGAGCCCCGGCATCAAGGTGCCGGGGCCGGAAGCGAAGGGTGCCATGATCGGTTTCGGCGACGTCCACACGCGCGCCCATATGTACCGGGCGATACTGGAAGGCCTGGCCTATGCGCTGCGCGAAGGCATGGAGCGCATCCAGAAGCGCAGCGGCGTGCCGGTGACGGAATTGCGCGTCGCCGGCGGCGGCTCGCAAAGCGACGCGGCCATGCAGCTCTCGGCCGACATCTTCGGCCTGCCCGCCGCGCGCGCCCACCTGTACGAAACCTCCGGGCTGGGCGCCGCCATCTGCGCCGCCGCCGGCCTAGGCCTGCACGCCGACTTCGCCGCCGCCATCAAGGCCATGACGCGCCCTGGCCGCGTATTCCACCCGGTCGAGGCCAACCGCAAGACCTACGAGCAGCTGTATCAGCGCGTTTATCTGAAAATGTACAAGCGCCTGCAGCCGATGTACCAGGAGATCGCCGACATCACGGGCTACCCTGAAGCACTGTAGCGCGCGCACGCGTCAAATGTGCGGCAAGAAATTGTTGAATATAGTAAATTGCCAAATATTCAATAATTTCTCAATGAAACATGCAAGCTGCAATTGCGCAAATCTCCGCCGCGCTGGCGCAATACTCAAGTGAAACCCGTCTTTACGCCCTGGTGCTGGAGGATGGACCGGATCTGCTGGTCGAGGCCTTTGCCGCCGACGACGAACTGCAAGGCACCGGCCCGCGCGACGTGATCGTGCTGTCCACCGACGCCCATCTGCAGGCTGCATCCCTGCTGGGCCGGTCCGCGACCCTGGAACTGAGCCTGGCCGACGGCACCCGCACCCGCTTCAGCGGCGACGTGACGCAAATGGCCGCGCTAGGCAGCAACGGCGGCTTCGCCCGCTACCGGCTGCGGCTCACGCACTGGGTGTGGCGCCTGGGGCAGGTGCGCAACAGCCGCGTGTGGCAGGACAGGAGTGTGCTCGAGATCGTCGACGAGGTGTTCAGCGCCTACCAGCCTCTGGCGCGCTGGCGCTGGCGCTGGAGCGACGAAGCCGCGCCCTTTATGGCCGACGCCGTCCCGCGCAGCTACTGCTGCCAGTACCGCGAAAGCGACCTGGCCTTCATCGAACGCCTGCTGGCGGAGGAAGGCCTGGCTTGGCGCTTCGAACAGGATGACGATGGCGCGCAGATGGTGCTGTTTGCCGACAGTAGCCAGCGCTGCGCCGTGCCGGAAGACGCCAGCAGCGAAGCCTGCGGCGGCATCCGCTTCCACGGCGCCCGCGTGGGCGAGCAGCAGGACACGATCCAGTCGCTCCAGGCCAGCCGCGCGGCCTGCGTCTCCCTCACCACCTTGCTCAGCTACGACTACAAGGCCAAGCGCGCCGTAGGCGCCAGCGCCATGTCGCGCCTGAAAACGGCAGGGCTGCTGGCGCTGGAAAACTACGACGCGCCCGGCCAGTACCACTACGCCAGCGGCGCCCAGGCGCAGCGCTACGCCGACTTGCAGATGCAGGCCCGCGAAGCGCGCAGCCAGCCCTGGCGCGGCCGCTCCACCGTGCGCACTCTGCGCGCGGGCAGTTGCGTCGCCGTGACGCAAGGCCCGCTGCGAAGCGGTGCGCCAACTGGGGACGCCGTTCCCGTCTACACCGTGCTGCGCGTGCGCAGCGTGGGCGTGAACAACCTGCCGCTGCCCGCCGTGCAGGCGCTGGCCGAACTGTTTGGCCCCATTCCCGAACTGCTGCTCGAAGCGGTGCCGCCGGAAGATGCTGGCGACTACGCGCAGACGATCGCGCAAGCGATCGGCAGCGGCTACGCCAACAGCTTTGACGCCATCGCCAACGAGCTGCCATGGCGCCCGCTGCTGTCGGGCAGCGGCGGGTGCAGCCACCCGCGTCCCACCGCCGGCGGCGCGCAAAGCGCCATCGTGGTCGGGCTCGACGGCAGCGACAGCCCCAACGGCGTGGACGAGATCCACTGCGACCGCCTGGGCCGCGTGCGCATCCGCTTCCACTGGCAGGACAGCGGCGACGCCACCTGCTGGGTGCGCGTGGCGCAGCGCTCGGCCGGCGGCGGCATGGGCAGCCAGTTCCTGCCGCGCATCGGCCAGGAAGTACTGGTACAGTTTCTGGAAAACGACATCGACCGTCCCATCATCGTCGGCGCGCTGTACAACGGCCAGGGCGAAGGCGGCGTGGCGCGCACGCCGGCCGGCCAGCCGGAGCAGGGCAATGCAGCGCAGCCCTTCGGCAAGGCGCATGACCATGCGGTGTCCGGCCAGGGCAACCTGGCCGGCGGCAACAGCCCGCTGTGGCACGGCGCCTCGGCCGACACGGCTGGCCATCGCAGCAACGCCGCGCAGTGGGGCGTGCGCAGCAAGGAGTTCGGCGGCAGCGGCTACAACCAGCTGCTATTCGATGACACCGACGCGCAAGGCCGCGTCCAGCTCAAAAGCAGCCACGCGGCCACCGAACTGACGCTGGGCCACCTGCTGCACAACGCGGACAACTACCGTGGCAGCCTGCGCGGCCAGGGCGCCGAACTGCGCACCGACGCCTACGGCGCCGTGCGCGCCGGCGCGGGCCTGCTGGTGAGCAGCTACGGCCTGTCCCACGCGGCCGGCGCGCGTGAGCCGGTGGGCGACAACGCCGCCGGCATCGCGCTGATGAAGCAGGCGGCCAAGCTGGGCGAAACCTTCAGTGAAGCGGCCAAAAAGCACGAGACCGTGGCGTTGGCCAGCCACATTGGCGCCGCCAAGGCGGCATCCAGCACGCTGGACGACAAGGCGGCGCCGCTGCCCGCCATGCTCACCGCCGTCTCCGGCATGGTGGCGAACGACGCGCTCGGCGCCGCCAAGGCCGACGCTGCCGACAAATCCATCGCCCCCGCCGACAGCAAACTGCCCCACAGCACGGACGCGGTGATCGCCATCTCCGCCAAGGCCGGGCTGGGCGTGACGGCGGGCCAAGACCTGCAACTCGCCAACGGCGAGACCGCCACCGTGATGAGCGGCGCCGACACGCAGTTCACCACCGGCGGCCAACTGCGCGTGCACAGCCAGCAAGCCATCGGCGTGCTGGGGGGCGCGGTGGCGGCGGGCGAGGGCGGCCTCGGCATGCAGCTGATCGCAGCCAAGGACGCGATCGACGTGCAGGCGCAGGCGGACATTTTGAAGGTGCAGGCGCGCGATGGCATCCAGCTCACCAGCGTCGGCGCGCATGTGGATTGGGCTGCGGCCAAGCGCATCACGCTGTCTACTGCCGGCGGCGCCAACATCACCATCGATGGCGGCAACATCACGGTTCAGGCGCCCGGGAAGATCGTCATACACGCGGGAAAAAAGAGCTTCAACGGTCCGGGAAGGGGAGACTACCCTCTGCCCAAATTGCCGAGCAGCGAGCCTGTGTGTATCGAATGCCTGCTGAAGGCTCTGAAATCTGGCACTGCATTAGCGATGGTATGAAATGAAAAAAAACGATTTCTATGCCCAAGACCCGATCATGGTGTCAGCCGCAATCGACACGCTGGGAGTGCTGACCGCCGCGCAGCCCGATCTGCATTGGGCCGCTCTGATCGATTCGGCCTTCGACTATCCAGCCGGTGCAACTTTGCCGTATGCCGCAGGGAGCATCAACTGCTATACGGCAGATGAATTCCAAGGACTGCAGAAAGCTGCTCCCTGGCTGGTGCCGATACACGGCGACTACCGATCCGAGGCGCATTTTCGCAGCATATTGCGCCACTGTGCTGCGCGGCCCATGATCAGTTTCCTGGCAAGCCGCGTTCCGCTGGCCGAATTAAGTGAACATTGGCGTTCCCTGCATCGGGTAAGCGTAGTGGATCAGCAAAAAATGCTGTTGCGGTTTGCCGATACCCGCGTGCTGTCGGCACTGCCAGATATTCTCGCCCCAAGCCAATGGCTCAGCTATTCCTCTCCGCTTGTCCATTGGCTTGTGCTGGAAAGAACCGGAACCTTCACTCAGATACCGTTGGCCCCCGCTGGCGCTCTGCCTGACCAGTCCATCAAGTTGAGTGAGCCGCAGGTCGATGCATTGCTTATAGCGTCTCAGCCGGATGCGATTATCGAGCTGTTAAAAAACGCGATGTCGGATGTTGTTCCGGACTCCCTCAGAAATTCTGAGTTCTATGAATTGATAAGTGGCAGCTGCCAGCTTGCCGCCTCACATGGCATTGAATTGTTTGCGGATGTGTTTTCCTTGGCGGTCGCCGCCTGCCTTACCATGGGGGAAACCAATCGGAGTTCCGAGGTCGATGCGCTGTTGCGCGCCAGGTGCTGGCCGGCGGGAGACCTGGGCGACATGTTGGTAGCGGAGGGACTTGTGTAATGCGATTGAAAGAAATGTGCGACATGATCATACGATATTTTTGTTTTTTAGCGGTGTGTCTGGCTTTTTCAGGATGCCAGCCGAGGACGACGGGCGTCAGTGTGACGGGGTATAACCATATGGAAGGAGTACCCATCTACTCCTTTTCTGTTAATGGTGGAGCTGGCGGGGGAAATCTCGAGGGCGGGGCTGGCGGAGCGGAAAGCTGCTGCATTGCCCTTCCCAATCAATGGCGCCCCGGGCTAAGGGCGAAAATTGCTTGGGAATATGACACCTATCAGGACGACCCCGCACCGCCTTTGGCTTCCCAGTCCGTGGAGGTTGATGTGCCTACATACACCAAGCCGGGTACGTTTCAAGTGCATTTCTACCCAGGTCATAAGGTCCGGGTAGTGGTGTCGTCTTGTCGGCCCGGTCATTCCTTTTATCCCATGAGCAAAGAAGAGCTGCTTCCATGGACTCCACGGGAGACTCAGGAAGAAACCAAGGCCGCTGCTAAAGGAGGTTGGAAAAATGAGTGCTAGCAGTCCGCAGCCGGCGCACAATCCGGAGATTGCAAACACGCGGGCGTCTCTGCGGCCGTTGACCAGCCGCGAGACCATGCAGCGCGCCAAGGCAGTAGCAGCCGCACAGCCGCAGACCGGCGCGCTAAAGTGCTCTGGGCAAATATTCTGCGGCATTTTCTTCGATGGGACTGGCAATAACGAAGGCGTTGATTACAAAAAAGTGCAGGACAATCCTTCGGAGCAGCAGCACAGCAACGTGGTGCGCTTGTATCACTCTTATCCCCAGGACGTGCAGCGCGCAACGGATCGTTATTTCTCGCACTATGTTCCCGGCGTCGGGACGGCCTTTCCTTCGATAGGTGACGCTGGAGGAACGCTGGGTACCGGCATGTCCTGGAATGGCGAACCTCGCCTGATCTGGGGGCTGACGCGGCTTTTTAATACAGTCAGCCTGTATGTCTCGGATCAGGAGTTAATCGACGAAACTAAGAGTGGCAACATCGCGAACGCAGTCGGTGGCATTGGGTCTATGGAATTTCATCGGCAGCATGTCTTCAAAAGTTACTGGATGGCGAAGCTGAAAGAGAAACTCGCCAATCGCTCGCGCAACTTTCCTGCGCCTGAGCAGATCAATCTTTCCGTCTTTGGATTTTCCAGAGGCGCCGCTGAAGCGCGTGCCTTCGTCAACTGGATGTACGCCCTTTGCGATGAGGTTGACGGCGGCTATCAATTCGCAGGCATTCCGCTGCGCGTCGAGTTCCTGGGAATCTTTGATACGGTGGCGTCGGTGGGGATCGCAGGCGGGTTCACCAGCGGTTTGCTGGGAGTGGAGGGCCGCCAGTCGTGGGCGAAGAACAATATGCAAGTGCATAGGGGCGTCGAGAGCTGCCTGCACATCGTCGCCGCGCACGAAGTGCGCGCGACGTTCCCGGTCGACTCGGTTCGCATCGACGATCGATACCCGCCCAACGTGAAGGAGTACGTGTATCCCGGCGCCCATTCCGATGTTGGCGGAGGCTATCATCCCAAAGCGCAAGGCAAAACGGACGCGCTTGCACGCATCCCCGGCTTTGAAATGTACTGCGCTGCAATGGCAGCAGGCGTACCGTTCAAAGCGCTAAAGGATATGCCTGGGAAGACAGCGCGCGCGTTGGTTCCGTCACGTGCCGCCATCGATGCGTTCAGCGCGTATTGCAAGCATGCCAGAGTGAGCGCCGGGCCCGTGGAGCAGATGATGCGCGACCATATGGCGCAATACTTCAACTATCGCTATCACGGACGGCGTGTAAGCGGTAGCGCGTCCGCGGCAGCACATTACTATGACCGGAGGTTCTTCAAGCGCGCTACTGCAGACCAGGAGTTTTTGCGGGACACCCAACAGTACTTTATCGCCATTCTTGCGGCGGTGTCCATGACGCTGGAACACTACATCAAGAGGCGCACCTCTTTTGACCAGTACTTTGGCCAGCCGTTTCAGAACGACGGTTCGTCGTTGCCAACGGTGCTGCAGAACTTTGGCAAGATCATGCTTAACAGGCTGGGCGCGCTGGACGATCGCCTGGACACCGGAGATACCGATAAGCTGGCGCATCATGTGCATGAGAAAGTCGCACAGTGGCGCACGTGGCTTGAAGATCGCCAATCGCCGTTTCTGTTGGACGAAGATGCCCCGGAGCGTGACATTCTCAGCGTAGTCACGACGCTCGTTGAGACGCCACAGCATGCGGACGTTGTGAGCTTTTTTGACGAGTGGGTACATGACTCGATCGCCGGCCTGGCCAAGGATAAAGTCAATGAGTTCCTGCTGAACGGAATCGGTATCGCGAAGTTCCGCAGGGTATATTTTGGCGATCGTGGCGACGCCCTTTTGCGACAAGCGGTAGAAAAACAGAACGCTGAGCGCAAAAAAATTGCGGACGCCAAAAGGGCGCAGCGCAGGCAATGGGACCTGGAGTCGCGGGAGTTTCAGCGTACGCGCTGGTGACCTCGGACTCGCACTGGAGACAAAAATGAGCAAGCTTGAACCAGCCATCAAACTGGCGGTGGACGCCCACTAGGGACAGTACGACAAGGCGGGCAAGCCCTACATCCTGCATCCGCTACGGCTGATGATGCAGTGCGAAACCGAGGCTCCTCGCATCGTCGCCGTGCTGCACGAGGTGATCGAAGACTCCGACACCACACCGGCCACCTTGCGAGAGCTGGGTTTTTCGGACGAGATCATCGGGGCACTGGCTTGCCTGACCAAGCAAAAAGGCGAGGACTACTTCGCCTTCATCACACGCGCGATGTCCAATCCGCTCGCGCGCAGGGTCAAGGAACTGGACTTGATCGACAATATGGATGCCTCCCGCCTGACCGAACTCACCGATGCGGACGCAGTGCGCATGCGCAAGTACATCGCGGCGCTGTCAAAATTGAGGGGCTGTGCATAACTCCAGCTGCGAGAAAATTGAGCAGGATAACTTTTCCGTTTGAAAACATGGGCTTAGCTATCGCCGGGAAGGCTTGTTAACAAGCTTGTCCACAGTTTCTGTTAACAAATGATAGCGACCTCGGCCATTAAGTTTGTGCCCCGTCTGTGCATAACTCAACATTGCGCGATTTTTAAGCAGGATAAATTTTTCCTTTAAAAACAGACACTTGATGCATGGCGGTCAGGCTTCTTAACATGCTTATCCACAGAATCTGTTAACAAAGTCGGGCCCGCTTAGCCGGCGCTGCGCAGGCGCTCTTCGGACAGCAGTTCGATGCTGCGGTAGCCGATGTGGATGGCCCCCAGCTCTTCCAGCAGCTTCAGCTCTTTCGACAAGGTCTGGCGCGAAATCCCCAGCATCATCGCCAGCGCTTCCTGCGACACGGGAACGCGCGGGCGCACCGAGTTGGCCATGGCCGCGTCGCCGCGCGCCAGCAGCAGCAGGCGGCGCACCACGCGCGCGCGGGTGCTGCGCAAGGTCACGTCCTCCATCATGCTGTACATCATGCGCAGTCGCGTGGCCAGCAGGGACGCCACCGCGCGCGCGAACGCCGGCCGCTCCATCAGCGCCTGGAAGGCCTCATGCGGCAGCACCAGCAGCTCGGACGCGCCGATCGAGGTGGCGTCGTGCGTGCGCGGCAGGCTGTCGATCAGCGAGATCTCGCCGAACCACGTGCCCGGCTCGATCACGCCGAGGATGGCTTCGCGCCCGTCCTCGCGCAGGGTGGACACTTTCAGCGAGCCGCGCAGCACCGCGTACAGGCCGCCGGGCGGATCGCCCTGGCGGAACAGCATCTCGCTGCGCCGCAGCCGCACCGGCTCGGCGCCATGCAGCATGGCCTCGCGCAGGTCGGCGGGGAGGGTGGCGAACCAGGGATTCGCGTCGAGGATGGCGGAAGGCATGCACTGATTGTAAAGAAATTGACAGTCTCCAGTCCAGCGCGTCGCGATACTAGCGCAAACAACACAGGAGACACCCATGAACATCCCATCCGTACAACACCTCGTCAGCCCGGAAGAATGGCAACTGCGCGTGGACCTCGCCGCCTGCTACCGGCTGGTGGCCATGCATGGCTGGAGCGACCTGATCTTCACCCATATCAGCGCCCGCATCCCCGGCCCCGAGCACCACTTCCTCATCAACCCCTACGGTTTGATGTTCGACGAGATCACCGCTTCCTCGCTGGTGAAGGTCGACCAGAACTGCAACAAGCTGATCGAGTCGCCCTTCCCGGTGAACCCGGCCGGTTTCGTCATCCACAGCGCGGTGCACGCCGCGCGCGAGGACGCGCAGTGCGTGATCCACACCCACACCCGCGCCGGCGTGGCCGTCAGCGCGCAGAAGTGCGGCGTGCTGCCGATCTCGCAGCAATCGACCTTTGTGCTGGCATCGCTGGCCTATCACGACTACGAAGGCGTGGCCTTCCGCGACGAGGAAAAGCCGCGCCTGCAGGACGACCTGGGCCGCGCCAACTTCCTCATGCTGCGCAACCACGGCCTGCTCACCTGCGGCGCCACCATCGCGGATACCTTCCTGGCCATGTACATCTTCGAGTCGGCTTGCCAGATCCAGCTGGCCGCGCAGGCGGGCGGCGAGCTGGTGCATGTGCATCCGCAGATCGTGCAAGGCGTGGCCGAAGCCATGCGCGTGCAGACCAGCGGCATGGGCGGCGCCTTCGCCTGGCCGGCGCTGATACGCAAGCTCGACAAGCTCGACGCGGGCTACCGCACCTGATACGCTGCGCATTCCAATAATAAAGACAGCGCGCCGCGAAAAGCAGCCGCAGGAGACCAGGCCATGCAAGGCGAAATCGTATCCACAGTGCTGCTGCCGGCGTCGCTGGCGTTCATCATGTTCTCGCTCGGACTCGGGCTCACGCCGGGCGATTTTTCGCGCATCGTCAAGCAGCCGCGCGCGCTGCTGGTGGGCGTGCTGTGCCACTTTGTGCTGCTGCCGCTGGTGTGCTTCGGCATGATCCAGGTGGCGGGGCTGACCGGCGCGTTCGCCATCGGCTTCATGATCCTGGCCGCCTGCCCGACCGGCAGCACGTCCAACCTGTTGACCTACATCGCGCGCGGCGACGTGGCGCTGGCGCTCAGCTTCACGGCCGTGGCCAGCGTGCTCACCATCTTCACCTTGCCGCTGGTGGTCAGCTTCGCGCTGGACCATTTCACCGGCAGCGGGCAGGCCGTGTCGGCGCCGGTGGGGCAGATGATGGGGCAGATCTTCCTCATGCTCGGCCTGCCGGTATCGGTCGGCATGTTCGTGCGCCACAAGCACACCGCCTGGGCCATCGGCTTCGAGCCCAAGGCGGCCAAGGCGGCGACGCTGCTGTTCGTGATCATCGTGCTGGCGGCGGTGGCCAAGAACTGGGTGCTCCTGCGCGACAACTTCGCCACGCTGGCGCCGTTCGCGGTGTGCCTGAACCTGCTGATGCTGGGCTGCGGTTTCGGGGCCGCCTGGCTGGCGCGCCTGTCGCGCCGGCAGTCGGTCACGCTCGGCATCGAGACGGCGGTGCAGAACGCCACGCTGGCGCTGGTCATCGCCAGCACCATGCTGAAGCAGGACGCCATGGCCATCCCGGGCGCCGTGTACGGCGTGCTGATGTACGCCGGCGGCCTGCTGTTCGCGTTCGCAATGCGGCGCTTCACGGCCGAGGAGCCGGCGGCTGTGCACGCACCGGCGTCGTCCGCCGCCCGGTAAGCTACTGCTCGCTGCGGGGCTAGCTGGCGGCGAGGTTCTTGAGGGCGTCGCTGGCGGAGGGGCTGGCTGTGCTGGACTGGACCTGGTTGCGGCCGCCTTCCTTGGCCGCGTACATGGCGCGGTCGGCGGCGACGAACAGGGCTTCGGTGTTTTCCATCTGGTGCGGGTGGATGGTGGCCACGCCCACGCTCAGCGTAATCCACGGCGAGGTGATCGAGCGCGGGTGCGGCAGTTGCAGCGCTTCCACGTGGCAGCGGATCGATTCGGCCAGCGCCAGCGCGGAGTCGGCGTCGGTCTCGGCGAACAGCAGCACGAATTCCTCGCCGCCGTAGCGCGCCGCCAGGTCGGTGGCGCGCAGGGCGTGCGCGTTGATGGCTTGCGCCACCTGCTGCAGGCAGACGTCGCCGGCCGCGTGGCCCAGGCTGTCGTTGTAGAGCTTGAAGTGGTCCACGTCCAGCACCACCAGCGACAGCGGCGAGCCGCTGCGCGTGGCGCGCTGCCATTCCTTTTCCAGGAAGGTGTCGAAGTGGCGCCGGTTGGCGATCTTGGTCAGCGGGTCCACCATGGCGGCGCGCTGCAGCGCGTCTTCGGACATCTTGTGGTGCGTGATGTCGTGCAGCAGGCCGATGAACAGCGGCTGGCGCATGAACATCGGCGTCAAGGTCAGATCCATGCACACCGAGGTGCCGAATTTGTGGCGGATGATCACTTCGCGCGTGCCGTGGCTGTGCGCCGTTTCCGGGTTGGCGGCGTAGCGCCCGAAGTAGTCCAGGTATTCTTGCGCCACCAGCGGGTTGAGCAGGTCGAACACGGTCTTGGTGGCCAGTTCGCCCGGCGCATAGCCCAGGTATTTGTCGCAGGCCGGGTTGGTGAACTGGATGCGGCCGTCCGGCTCGATGATGAGCAGCCCTTCGGCCATCGAGTTGACGATGGTGCGCAGCCGCTCAGCCTGCTCTTGCTGGGTCTCGCTGTTCATGCGGATTTTCAGCTGGGTGCGCACGCGGGCGCACACTTCGGCCATGCGCAGCGGCTTGCCGATGTAGTCCACGCCGCCAGTGTCGAAGCCGGCCACCACGTCTTCCGCCTCGTTCTTGGCGCTCATGAAGATGATGGGGATGCGCGCCGTGAGCGGATTGGCTTTCAGCTGGCGGCAGGTTTCCAGTCCGTCGATGCCGGGCATGACCACGTCCAGCAGGATCAGGTCGGGGTGCACGCGCTTGGCGATCTGCACCGCGCGCTCTCCCGAAGTGGCGACAAACGTCTGGTAACCCTGCTCGACCATCATCTTGCGCAATACGCTCAGGTTGGCCGGTGCGTCGTCGACAATCAGGATCGCTGGGTCGTGTCGCGGGGAATAACTGGAACCGCCTGTGGTCATTACTCGTCGCCTGGGTAAGGGGTAACTATCTGTCTAAATCATACCGCTTTGCCAATTCAAATTGTAAAAAAATAAGAGTCGTTGCGGGCGAAAAAGGGACGAACGTCCGCTATTTTCCGTAATGTTGCTATTGCTGCCACGAAACACAGTAACTTCCGGTAACTTCGGCGATGCGCAAGGCAGTCCATGTTGTTGTTGGGCAACAGGATGGTGAAGGGCGGCTGGGGAGGGAGCGTGGGCGGCGAATGCGCCCACGCGGTGCTGCGGACAGAGGGGACAGCTTACAGGCGGTCGGCGATCAGTTTGCCCAGGATGGCCACGCCGGCGCGGATGCGTTCCGGCGGCACGGTTACGAAGGACAGGCGCAGCGTGTTGGTTTCCGGTTCATTGGCGTAGAACGGCGAACCCGGCACGAAGGCGACCTTTTGCTTGATGGCTTCGTCCAGCAGTTCCATCGCGTTGATGTGCTTCGGCAGGTTGACCCAGATAAACATGCCGCCTTCGGGCTTGGTCCAGGTGGCGCTGGCCGGGAAGTGTTCGGCCATGGCGTCCAGCATGCACTGGCATTGGTCGCCGTACAGGGTGCGGATGGTCGGGATGTGCTGGTCCAGGAAGCCGTCCTTGATCACTTCGTGCACCACCATCTGGGTCAGCTGCGAGGTGTGCAGGTCGGCGGCTTGCTTGGCCAGTTCCAGTCGGCGCACCAGCGCCAGCGGAGCGACCACGTAACCCAGGCGGATGCCGGGAGTGAGCACCTTGGAGAAGGAGCCCATGTAGATCACGCCGTCCGGGTTCATGGCCACCATCTTCGGCGCCGGGTCGCCCTTGTAGCTCAGGGCGCCGTACGGGTCGTCTTCCACCAGTGGCACGCCGAGGCGGGCGCAGGTTTCCACCAGTTCCAGACGGCGCTCGACGGACAGGCTGCGGCCGGTCGGGTTCTGGAAGTTTGGCAGCGCGTACAGCAGGCGCGCGCCGGCGGCCACGTTGTTCAGCGAGGACGGCACCAGGCCGTGCTCGTCGGTGTCGACCGACACGAAGTTCGGGCGGTATACCGAGAACGCTTGCAGGGCGCCCAGGTAGGAAGGCGTCTCCACCAGCACTTTGCTGCCTTCGTCGATCAGCACTTTGCCCAGCAGGTCCAGCGCTTGCTGGGAACCGGAGGTCATCAGCACTTGTTCCGGCACGATCTTGGCGCCGTTCTTGGACAGCGAATCGGCAATCCATTGGCGCAGCGGCAGGTAACCGTCGGTCGGGCCGTATTGCAGGGCCACTTTCCCTTGTTCGCGCAGCACCTTGTCGAAGGCCGCCTGCATGCGTTCCACCGGGAAGGTGGCAGGCGACGGCAGGCCGCCGGCAAACGAGATGATCTCAGGCTGCTGGGTTACCTTCAGGATCTCGCGGATGAAGGAACTTTGCATCTGGCTGGCGCGTTCGGAGAACTGCCACTGGAATGGATTGGGGTTTTCGATTTTCATACGGTTGCTCTCAGAGGAAGTCGGCGGACAGCGTCCGGCCGATGAACAAGCGCGCTTGTGGCGGCCTTGAAAGAGCGGCGCCGGGTGGGCGCCGCCTGTATCTTGTAAATTAGGCGATCTCGGCGATCAGTTCAATTTCAACGCACGAGCCGCGCGGAATCTGCGCCACGCCGAAGGCGGAGCGCGCATGCTTGCCGGCGTCGCCGAACACTTCGCCCAGCAGCTCGGAGGCGCCGTTGGTGACCAGGTGCTGTTCGGTATAGTCGGGCGTGGAGTTCACCAGGCTCATCAGCTTGACGATGCGCTTGACGCGGGTCAGGTCGCCGCCGCAGGCTGCCTGCAGCGTGCCGATCAGGTCGATGGCGATGGCGCGCGCCGCCTGCTGGCCTTCTTCGGTGGAGATGTCCTTGCCCAGCTGGCCTACCCAGGGGTTGCCGTCGGCTTTTTTTGCGATGTGGCCGGAGATGAATACCAGGTTGCCGGTTTGCACGTACATGACATAGGCCGCGACAGGAGCTGCCGGTGGAGCCAGGGTGATATCGAGCGATTTGAGTTTTTCGTAGACGGACATTTTGGTATTCCAGAAAAGTGGCAAAAGTGGTGGCGGCTTGCTGTTATCGGGCCGCGAGACCGATATTGTACGTCTTTCTAGCTGCGGATCTGCATTTTGCGGCCCATAGCAACTACGGAAATAACGGCCAAAGCGAACAGAATATTGCTGAATTCAATAGTTTCGCCCAAAACCAGCGCCGCGCCGAGGATGGACAGGAAGGGCTGCACCAGCTGCACCTGGCCCACGCGCGCCACCCCGCCCAGCGCCATGCCGCGGTACCAGAAGAAAAATCCGATGAACATGGAGAACACGGACACATAGGCGAAACCGGTCCAGGCGCGTATGCCTGCGTGCAGCATGGCGTCCCATTCGCCCCAGGACTGCCATAGCACCACCGGCAGCACCACCGGCACCGAGAGCAGCAGCGCCCAGCTGATGACTTGCTGGCCGCCCAGTGTCTTGGACAGCTGGCCGCCTTCGGCGTAGCCCAGCGCGGCCAGCAGCACCGCGCCGAACACGGCCAGGTCGGCCGGGTGCAGGCTGCCCCCGCTCTGGAACAGCGCGAAGCCAGCCACCAGGGAGGAGCCGAGCAGGGCCATCAGCCAGAAGCCGAGCGACGGTTTTTCATGGCCGCGCAGGGCGGAGAACATGGCGGTGGCCAGCGGCAGCACGCCCACCAGCACGGCGCCATGCGAGGCTGGCAGGGTGCGCATGGCGATCGATGTCAGCCACGGGAAACCGATCACGCAGCCGAGCGACACCATGGCCAGCTGCGGCAGCGCGGCGCGGGACGGCAGCGGGGCGCGCTTCCACAGCAGCCACAGGCTGGCCAGCAGCGCCGCCACCAGCGCGCGGCCCAGCGCCACGAAGGTGGGTTCGAAGGCGCCCACCGCCATGCGGGTAAAGGGCAGCGTGAGGCTGAAGATGGCCACGCCCGCCAGGCCGAGCAGCATGCCGCGGGTCTCGGCGGACAAGGCGCCTGCCAGGCCGGGCCGCATGGCCCCGGCTGCGGGCGGCGGCGCGGCAACGCTGTGCGTGGTATCGGCCATCTTAATCCCCCACCAGCACGCGGCGGAACAGGTCGGCGTCCACGTTGGCGCCGCTCAGCTGCAGGCCGATCTTGCGGCCGCGCACGCGCGTATCGTCCTTCAGGCGCATGGCCGCCGCCAGCCCGGCCGCGCCCGCGCCCTCGGCCAGGTTGTGCGTGGCGCGGTAAAACAGGCGCATGGCGCTGGCGACGTCGTCGTCGGTCACGCTGACCACGTCGTCCACGAATTCGAATATCATGTCCAGCGACCGCGCGTCCGGCACGCGGCAGGCAATGCCGTCGGCCAGAACGGTGCTCACGTCGGCCGACACGCTGGCCTTGGCGCGGAACGAGAGCTGGTAGGCCGGCGCGTGCTTGGACACCACGCCGATGATGCGCAAGCTGCGCGCCAGGCCCAGCGCCTGGCGCGCGGCGATGGCGCCGCAGATGCCCGAGCCTTGGCCGATCGGCACCAGCAGCGTCTCCAGATCCGGCTGCGCGCGCAGCAGCTCCACCCAGGCCGTCGCCACGCCGCTCACCAGGTCCGGGTGGAAGGAGGGCACCATGTGCAGGCAGTCGCGCGCCGCCAGCATTTGCGCATGTTCGCGCGCGGCCTGGAAGTCCTCGCCATGCTCGATCAGCTGCGCGCCCAGCCCCCGCATGGCGGCGTTCTTTTCCACGCTGTTCCCGTGCGGTACCACGATGGTGGCGCTCAGGCCGTGCCGCGCTGCCGCGTAGGCCAGCGACTGCCCATGGTTGCCGCGCGTGGCCAGGATCACGCCATCCAGGGCCGGTTCGCGCTCGGTCAGCGCTTGCATGTAGACCAGGCCGCCGCGCACCTTGAAGGCGCCGGTGGGCGTGTGGTTCTCGTGCTTGATCCATGCCTGCGTGCCCAGCGCGGCGTTCAGCAGGGGCCAGGAAAACTGCGGCGTGGCGGGCATGGCCTCGTACACGGTGGCAGCGGCCGCATCGAGTTCGGCGAGGCTGGGCAAGGACATGGTTCGCTTTCATTTCATGGGGTGATGGGTGTATCCTATGTGATAACACCAGTACAGTGCCGATACACTTTTACATATAATTTCACATACTGTGATGGCGATATGACCAATACAAAGCTGCGCGAAGAACCTGCACAGGAGGCTGCACAGAAAGCTGCGCGGCCGGCGCGTGTAAAACCCATCCCCCTCATGGCGCTGCTGTCGCGGGAATCGGGCGAATCGCTGATCGACCAGATCGTGCGCTCGGTGGCGGCGCGTATCGACGACAAGCTGCTGCGCAGCGGCGCGCGCATGCCGTCCATCCGCGCGTTTGCCACGGCGCACGGGGTGTCGCCGTTTACCGTGGTGGCCGGCTATGACAAGCTGGTGGCGCGCGGCTACCTGGAGTCGCGGCGCGGCGCGGGCTTCTTCGTGCGCGAGCGCTCGCCAATGAACGCAGGGGAACGCTCATCGCCGGCGGGCGTGTCGCTGGCCACCCTGTCTTCGCCCGCGGACGGCGACGGCGGCCAGCTGGACGTGGTCTGGCTGGTGCGCAATATGTTCCGCCAGGTGCCGCACCAGCAGATGCCGGGCGCCGGCGTGCTGCCGTCCGAATGGCTGGACGGCGCCAGCATTGCCAATGCGCTGCGCGCGATCAGCCGCCAGAATCCCACGCAGCTGGTCAACTACGGCGTGCCGCAAGGCTTTCTGCCGCTGCGCCAGCAGCTCCAGCACAAGCTGGGCGAGCTGGAAATTTCCGCGGCCGCGGAGCAGATCGTCACCACGGCCGGCGTGACCCAGGCGCTGGACCTGGTGGCGCGCGAGTTCACGCTGCCCGGCGACACCATCTTCGTCGATGATCCGGCCTGGTTCCTGATGTTCGGCTCCTTCGCCGCACTGGGCGCCAAGGTGGTGGGCATTCCGCGCCTGGCCGACGGCCCCGACATCGCCCAGCTGGCGCAGCTGGCCGCGCTGCACAAGCCGCGCCTGTATGTGATCAACTCGGTGCTGCACAACCCCAGTTCCACCTCGCTGTCGGCAGCCAAGGCCTTCCAGGTGCTGCGCCTGGCCGAGGAGCACGGCTTCACCGTGGTGGAGGACGACATCTATTGCGACCTGCATCCCGGCAGCGCGGTGCAGCCGGCCACCCGCCTGGCCGCGCTGGACCAGCTGAACCGCGTGATCTACCTGGGCGGCTTTTCCAAGACCATGGCCGCCAACCTGCGCGTGGGCTTTATCGCCACCAAGCCGGAGTGGGCGCAGCGCCTGTCGGACCGCAAGATGCTGTCCACCCTCACCACCGGCGAGATCGGCGAGCGGGTGGTGTACAAAATCCTGTCCGAAGGGCTGTACCGCAAGCATGTCGACCGTATCCGCGCGCGCCTGGACGCGCTGCGCGGGCGCACTTTGCGGCAGATGGAGCGCGTGGGCCTGAAAGTGGACGTGGTGGCGCCGGCCGGCATGTTCGTATGGGCCGACGCGGGCCGCGACACCAACGTGCTGACCGCGCACGCCATGGCGGAAAACCTGCTGCTGGCGCCGGGCAGCCTGTTCTCGCCCAGCCAGTTGCCGTCCACCCGCATGCGCCTGAACCTGGCCGCCATGCAGGACCCTGCGGTGTGGCGCTTCCTGGAGCGGGAGCTGCAGGCGTAGGGACGTGGCGCCGCGCTGCCAGCATACGTTAATTGCCATGCAGTCTATATGCGCTAAATCACATTTTTGTGAAATTAAAAATATAGAGTAAAAATTAACAAAATTCGGCTATCCCGTCCTTAAAATGGTTTTTAAATCAACCTTTCGGAGATCGGGATCATGCGAATTATCCACATTCTGGCGCCCGCCCTGCTGGCGCTATCGGGCGCGCTGGCGCAGGCGGCGCCGCTGTATGCCCTGCGCACCATCGCGCCGGTCGGCTACCCCAACGGGCTGGTGCTAACGGGCATCAACAACCAAGGGGTGGTCCTCGGCAATGAATGGCGGGAGGAGACGCATGCTTCCACCGGTTTCATCGACAAGGGCGGCAGCCGCACCTGGCTCGATACGCTGATGTTCGCCTCGTCCATCAACGACGCCGGCGCCATCGGCGGGACCGCCGGCGATATCATCACCGCCGGCTATGTGGTGGGCGGCGCCGGCGCCGTCATGCTGCCGCCGATGCAGCCGCAGGGCTCGGTCAGCGTGGCGGCGCTGAACGGGAAGGGGCACGCGGTGGGCTCGGCGGACGCCATTTACCGCCCCGATGGCAGCGGGCCTTACGGCGAGGGCAGCTTCGACAGCCACGCCTACGTCTACCGCGACGGCGCGATGGCCGACCTGGGCACGCTGGCCGGTCACCGCTACAGCAGCGCCGCCGCCATCAACGCGGACGGCGCAGTGGCCGGGCACTCGCGCGAACGCGCCGGCGACGGTATCCGGCGCGCTTTCCTGCACGACGGCGCCGGGATGATCGACCTGGGCACGCTGGGCGGCGCCGAGAGCTGGGCCACCGGCATCAACGACAGCGGCGCCGTTGTGGGCGTGAGCCGCCTGGCGGGCGAGGGCGTGCACGCCTTCCTCTACGCCGATGGCGTCATGGTCGACCTGGATCCCGGTGGCGCCGACAGCGAGGCTTTCGATATCAACAACGCCGGCCAGGTGGTGGGGCGCGGCAAAAGTGGCGGCTTCCTGTATGCCAACGGCGTGATGACTGATCTCGACACGCTGATCGCGCCCGGCGCATGGCATATCGCCAGCGCGGTCGGCATCAACGACCTGGGGCAGATCGTCGGGCAAGCCTGCAACGGCTACGGCGAGTGCGTCGGCGCGCTGCTGTCGCCGGTGCCCGAGCCGGCCAGCTATGGCATGCTGCTGGGCGGCCTGGCGGTGCTGGGTGCAGCCGCCCGATGGCGCCGTCGGGCGCGCCAGGCTGCGGCGCCCACCCCGGCAGCGTAAAAGTTGCTGCAAAGCCCTTGAAATCAGTGTCTGCATCCTCATCTGGCGGGGAGTAAAGCAACACCCCCATAACATGTAGACTATTGAGGTAAAAATGGCTGACCACGAAAAGCAAACACTGGGTTTTCAAGCTGAAGTCAAGCAACT
The DNA here is from genome assembly GCF_001425045.1 of Massilia sp. Root351. Classification (GTDB taxonomy): domain Bacteria; phylum Pseudomonadota; class Gammaproteobacteria; order Burkholderiales; family Burkholderiaceae_D; genus Rugamonas. Next base: position 232,530 of record NZ_LMDJ01000033.1, read on the forward strand.
GCTGCAGTTGATGATTCATTCCCTGTATTCGAACAAGGAAATCTTCCTGCGCGAACTGATCTCGAACGCGTCCGACGCGTCCGACAAGCTGCGCTTCGAGGCGATCAACAACGACGCCCTGTACGGCAACGATCATGAACTGAAAATCAAGGTCAGCTTCGATAAAGCGGCCCGCACCATCACCATTTCGGACAACGGCATCGGCATGAGCCGCGAGGACGCGATTTCGCACCTGGGCACCATCGCCAAGTCCGGCACCAAGGAATTTTTCGGCAAACTGTCCGGCGACCAGCAGGCTGACGCGGCGCTGATCGGCCAGTTCGGCGTGGGCTTCTACTCCGGCTTCATCGTGGCCGACAAGATCACCGTGGAAACCCGCCGCGCGGGCCTGGACGCGTCCGAAGGCGTGCGCTGGGAATCGGCAGGCGAGGGTGACTACTCGGTCGAGCAGATCGACAAGCCGGCGCGCGGCACCGACATCATCCTGCACCTGCGCGAAGGCGAGGACGAGCTGCTGTCGTCGTGGAAGATCAAGTCCATCATCCGCAAGTACTCCGACCACATCTCCCTGCCCATCGTGATGGCCAAGGAAGAATGGGACGACGAGAAGAAGGAAACCGTGCTCAAGGACGAACTGGAAACCGTGAACCAGGCCAGCGCGCTGTGGGCCCGTTCCAAGTCCGATATCACCCCGGAACAGTACGACGAGTTCTACAAGCACGTGTCGCACGACTTCGCCGCGCCGCTGACCCACACCCACAACCGGGTGGAAGGCCGCAGCGAATACACGCAGCTGCTGTACATCCCGGCCAAGGCCCCGTTCGACCTGTGGGACCGCAACAAGCGCGGCGGCATCAAGCTGTACGTCAAGCGCGTGTTCATCATGGACGACGCCGAGCAGCTGATGCCGACCTACCTGCGCTTCGTCAAGGGCGTGATCGACTCGGCCGACCTGCCGTTGAACGTGTCGCGTGAAATCCTGCAGGAATCGCGCGACGTGAAAGTCATCCGCGACGGTTCCACCAAGCGCGTGATCGGCATGCTGGAGGAATTGGCCAACGCCGACGAGCAGGAAAAGAAAGACAAGTACGCCACCTTCTGGACCGAATTCGGCCAGGTGCTGAAAGAAGGTGTGGGCGAGGACGCCGCCAACAAGGACCGGCTGGCCAAGCTGCTGCGCTTTGCCACCACCAACGCCGACAGCGAACAGCAGACCGTGTCGCTGGCCGACTACGTGGCGCGCATGAAGGAAGGCCAGGACAAGATCTACTACGTCACGGCCGATAACTACAAGGCCGCGAAAAACAGTCCGCACCTGGAGATCTTCCGCAAGAAGGGCGTGGAAGTGATCCTGATGACTGACCGCGTGGACGAGTGGATGCTGTCCTTCCTGACCGAGTTTGAAGGCAAGGAACTGGTGTCGGTGGCCAAGGGCGGCCTGGACCTGGGCTCGCTGGAAGACGAAGCCGAGAAGAAGGAGCACGAGGAAACGGAAACCTCGTACAAGGAGCTGACCGAGAAGATGAAGACCGCGCTGGCCGACAAAGCCAAGGAAGTGCGCGTGACTTTCCGCCTGACCGACTCGCCGGCCTGCCTGGTGGCGGACGAGCACGAGCTGTCCGGCAACCTGCTGCGCATGCTGAAAGCGGCGGGCCAGGCCGCGCCTGAATCGAAGCCCATCCTCGAGATCAACCCGAACCACCCGCTGGTGACGCGCCTGAAGTATGAAAACGCGGACAGCGCGCAGTTCGCGGACTGGGCGCACATCCTGTTCGACCAGGCGCTGCTGGCCGAAGGCGGCTCGCTGGCCGACCCGGCCAGCTTCGTCAAGCGCCTGAACGAAATGCTGCTGAGCGGCGCGGCCAAGTAAGCTGCGCAGCCCCCGGCTGACGCCAAGGCCGGCGACCCGCAAGGGCGCCGGCCTTTTTTATTGCTGCCGGCGGCGCAGCCCCAGCACGGCCGGAATTCCCAGCAGCAGCATGGCCCACGTTCCCGGTTCCGGTATCGGCGCCAGGTTGGCGCGGATTTCACCCGCCGAGTACAAATTGGTGTGGATATTGAGATAGGCCGAGCCGCTGGCCAGTCCCGCGCCCAGGGCCGCCTCGGCGCCGGCCGTGGTGCCGCCGTTATTGGCCAGGAAGGTCGGGCTCCAGCTCGACGCCAGCGTGGTGTCGTAGCTCATCGAATACGAGCCGCTGCTTACGCCCAGCGGGAAGCCGTTGAAGGTCGGCGTCTCGCTTGCCACGCCGGCATTGCCGGTGTTCGGCACGGCGGTGCAGCAGTGGATGTGGGCGGCGGTGGTGGTACCGAGCAGGCCGCTGAAGGTCATGTTCACGGTCAGCATGTGGGCGTCCATGTCGAACACGACGATGGTGGAGCCGGTGGCAGGCGAAGGCACCGGCGGGGATTCGGACGCGCCGCTCAGCGTGCCCGTATATGTGACTGGCGCGGCGCTGGCGGCCGTTGCCGCCAGCATCAGGGCGCAAAATGCCAAACCGATCTTTATTGGTGTCCTTATTGGTGTCTTCATGGCGCAACCTTTCGTCGAGAGTAGGGCAGGAAACCCAACTTCTTCACTATAGGCCGCAATCGAAATAATGCAAAGATTGCAATATTCCAATGCTTTGCGTCACTGCTCAGCGTTGCGGACTATGGTTGCGCCCGGGCGCACAGTTCCAGCACCAGGGCTTCGCCTTCCGGCCATGGGCCGTAGCCGGCGTCGCCATTGATATGGCCGGCCGGGCCGATGGAGACGAAGCGGCTGCCCCAGGCCTCGGCGAACTGGCGCGCGCGCGCGTCGCTGACATACACGTCGTCGCTGCTGGAGACGACGACGCTGGGGAAAGGCAGGCGCGCCAGTTGCATGGGCTGGAAGCCGGTGGTGCAGCCGGGGTAGGAGGGCGCGTCGGTATCGCTGGGCGCGACCAGCAATGCCCCCGCGATCTTGTGCGGCGAGCCGGATGCGGCCCAGCGCGTGACCAGCGAGCAGGACAGGCTGTGCGCGGCCAGCACCGGCGGCCGCTCGCACAGCGCGATGGCCGCGTCCAGTTCCGCCACCCACTCATCCCGGTCCGGCGTCGCATAGTCGCGGTGCGGCACGCGCTGCCAGCCGTGCCTGGCTTCCCAGTGCGTCTGCCAGTGTTGCGGCCCCGAGTTCCAGAGGCCGGCCAGGGTGAGGACTGCGGAATCCATGTGTGCTCCGATAGGCGGTTGGTCAAACTGCCAATCTTACAGGAGATTCGCCGGCCGTTCCGGGGCCGGGCTCACAGCGCGGTGCGCAGCGAGAACAGTTCCGGGAACAGCACCACGTCCAGCATCTTGCGCAGGTAGCTGACGCCGGCGGTGCCGCCGGTGCCGGTCTTGAAGCCGATGATGCGCTCGACCGTGGTGACGTGGCGGAAGCGCCAGAAGCGGAACGCGGTCTCCAGGTCCACCAGCTTTTCCGCCAGTTCGTACAGCGCCCAGTATTTGGCCGGGTCGCGGTAGACCGCCAGCCAGGCTTCCTTGACCGATTCGTCGGCTTCGGTGGGCAGGCTGGGGTCGCGCGCCAGGCGCTCGGGGGCGATGTGCAGGCCGCTGCGCGCCAGCAGCTGGATGGCGTGGTCGTACACCGACGGCGAGCGCAGCGCCTGGTCCAGGATGGCGTGGTTCTCTGGCGTGGTCGTGTGCACGCTGAGCAGGGCGGCGTTCTTGTTGCCCAGGATGAACTCGATTTCGCGGTACTGGAAGGACTGGAAGCCGGAGGAGGCGCCCAGGTACGGCCGGATGGCTGTGTATTCGGGCGGCGTCATGGTGGCCAGCACGTCCCAGGCGTGCACCAGCTGGTCCATGATGCGGGCCACGCGGGCCAGCATCTTGAACGCCGGCGATAGCTCGCCGGCCTGCAGCTTGGCGCACACGGCGTGCATTTCGTGCAGCATCAGCTTCATCCACAATTCGCTGGTCTGGTGCTGCACGATGAACAGCATCTCATTGTGCTCGGGCGAGAGCGGGTGCTGGGCGGTCAGGATGCGGTCCAGGCCCAGGTAGTCGCCGTAGCTCATGGATTTGCTGAAATCCATCTGCGCGCCGTGCCACTGGGCGTTGCCGGTGTCGCCGGCCGGGCCGGCCGCGGCCGCGTGCATCGGGCAGCCGCTGGGGATAGTGTTGTTGTCGCTCATGGCATGCTTTCTCAGGTCACGGCGCCGCGCTCGGCGGCGACGTCGTAGTCTTCATTGTCCAGGATCTGTTTCAGGATTTCGACCGCATCCCACACGTCGGCGTAGCTGGTGTACAGCGGCGTGAAGCCGAAGCGCATGATTTCCGGTTCGCGGTAGTCGCCGATCACGCCGCGCGCGATCAGGGCGCTCATGACGGCGTAGCCGTGCGGGTGCGTGAAGCTGACCTGGCTGCCGCGCTGCGCGTGCCCGCGCGGCGTGACCAGGCCCAGCGGGTGGCCGCCGCAGCGCGCCTCCACCAGCTCGATGAACAGGTCGGTCAGCGCCAGCGACTTGCTGCGGATGGCGGCCATGCTGGTCTGTTCGAACACTTCCAGCCCGCTTTCCACCATGGACAGCGACACGATGGGCTGGGTGCCGCACAGCGCGCGGCCGATGCCGGTGACCGGCTCGAAGTCGGGCGCCATGGCGAACGGGGCGGCGTGGCCCCACCAGCCCGACAGCGGCTGGGTGAACGCGTCCTGGTGCTTTTTCGGCACCCAGATGAAGGCCGGCGCGCCGGGGCCGCCATTCAGGTACTTATACGTGCAGCCGACCGCGAAATCGGCGTGGGCCGCGTTCAGGGCGACCGGCACTGCGCCGGCCGAGTGCGCCAGGTCCCACACCACCAGCGCGCCGCGCGCCTGGGCCAGGGCGGTGACGGCGGCCATGTCGTGCTGGTAGCCGGTGCGGTAGTTGACGTGGGTGAGCATCAGCACGGCGGTGTCGCCGTCCACGGCGGCAGGCAGCTCGTCCACGCTGTCGACCAGCTTGACGGTGTAGCCGCGCTCCAGCCAGCTCGACAGGCCCTGCGCCATATAGATATCGGTCGGGAAGTTGCTGCGCTCGGTTACGATCACGCGGCGCGTGGCGCGCGCCGGCGTTTGCGCCTGCAGGTGCACGGCGGCGGCCAGCGCCTTGAACAGGTTCAGCGAGGTGGTGTCGGTAACCACCACTTCGTCCTCGGCGGCGCCGATCAGCGGCGCCAGGCGGTTGCCCAGGCGCTTGGGCAGGTCGAACCAGCCGGCCGTGTTCCAGCTCTTGATCAGGTCCTTGCCCCATTCGCGGGCAATGACGTCCTGGGCGCGCGCCAGCGCCGCTTTGGGGCGGGCGCCCAGGGAGTTGCCGTCCAGGTAGATCACGCCGGTGGGCAGATCGAACTGGTCGCGCAGGGGGGCGAGCGGGTCTTGCGCGTCGCGGGCCAGGCAGTCGTTGCGGTTGGTCTGTGCAGTCATTACTTTAGGCTTCAACTAGTGTGGGGATGGCGAAGTGTAGCAAACCGCGGGCGGGCGCGAAGTTTTTTGAAGTTTTTTGAAAAAAAAAGTCAAAGCCACCCTAAAGTTCCCCAAAACCCCGCCGTTACCTGTTCTAGATGCGGCGCAAAGCGTCTTCGGGAGTTGTCTGAGGGGCAAGAAAAAAACTTCAAAAATAGGCAAATATTTTTGTGCTGCCCCCTAAAGTTCCTGAAAACCGTGCCGTTACCGGTTTAGATGTAGCAAAAAAGAGTCAGATCACCCCTTTGTTTTTTGCCTGAAAACAAGGTTGTATCTTGAAAGTAATAAGTCCGCAAACCCGCACCAGCTCTGGTGTTGCACTATGATCGCCCTGCGTTTGTCAGACAAATGCTGACAGGGCGCGTCCGCCATTTCCCGACCCAAAATACAGCCGCCGTCCGCTTCTCGTGCTGTGTCCGCTCCAGCAGAATGTATCTCAACGGAAACGCAATTGCGTTACTAACGAGTGCTGATGAGGAGATGGAAATGACTGCGAACGACATGATGGCTGAGATCCGCGATGCAAACCTGAGCTACTTGATGCTGGCTCAGCAGATGATCCGTGCCGACAAAGTGACCGCAATCTTCCGCCTCGGCATCTCGGCCGACATCGCCGAACTGATCGAAGGCATGAGCAATGCCCAAATCCTGAAACTGGCCGGCGGCAACATGATGCTGGCCCGTTTCCGTTTCGACGACGGCGCCATCCTGGGCATGCTGACCAATTACAATAAAGACCGCTCGCTGGCCCAGTCGCACGCCGCCATCCTGATGGCCGGCCAGCCCGCCGAAGAAATCGCTTAAGATGCGCGCGTAAGATTCGTCTACCCAGGTTCCAGGAGCACACCATGAGCAAGAAGAGCGTCGTTAGCGAAGCGCAGGAAATCCAGCTGGCCATCGAGCTGATCAACCTGGGCGCCCGCCTGCAGCTGCTGGAGTCGGAAGTGTCGCTGTCGCGCGAACGCCTGCTCAAGCTGTACAAGGAACTGCGCGGCGTGTCGCCGCCCAAGGGCATGCTGCCGTTCTCCACCGACTGGTTCCTGACCTGGCAGCCGAACATCCATTCCTCGCTGTTCATCAACATCCACAGCTTCCTGGTGCTGCACGCCGGCGCCACCGGCATCCAGGCCGTGATGAAGGCGTACCAGCTCTACCTCGAACAAATGCCGCCGGAGCCCGGCCAGGAAGCGGTGCTGTCGCTGACCCGCGCCTGGACCCTGGTGCGCTTCTTTAATAGCGACATGCTGAAATTGGCCCCGTGCGGCAAATGCCAGGGCAAGTTCGTGGTCAACACCATGGACCTGCACGGCGACTACGTGTGCGGCCTGTGCCACATGCCTTCGCGCGCCGGCAAGACCAAAAAAGCCAAAGAAGACGCGCTGGCCGCTTGAGCCACCTTACCCCCATCTTCCTCGCCAGCCGGGGCAGGGTGCGAGCATGAGTCTCCGCCTGCGCCGGCTGTTGCACGTTCCGGCCCTGCGCGCCGCCCTGATCCAGGCCGGCGCCTATCCCATCACGCTGGTCATCATCTACCTGCTGGCCACCCTGGGCATGAAGCCCGGCCTGCCGGACGTGGCCGTGGTGCAGGGCGTGATTGCCGCCTTGCTCACCGTGCGCTACGGCCTGGCGCCGTGGTGGCGCCTGATCCAGCTGCTGTTCCCGCTGGCGCTGGTGGCCGCCGGCACGCTGGCGCTGCCGCCGGCTTTCTATTTAATAGTGTTTGTTGTGCTGATGGGCCTGTTCTGGTCCACCTACCGCACCCAGGTGCCGCTGTATCCGTCCGGCCCGGCCGCGTGGGCGGCGGTGGCGGCCGAGCTGCCGGCCACGCCGGGGCTGCGCCTGATCGACATCGGCAGCGGCATGGGCGGCATGGCGCTGCACCTGGCGCGCGTGCGGCCGGACGCGCACGTGACCGGCATCGAACTGGCGCCGCTGCCCTGGCTGTATTCGACGCTGCGCGCCGCACTCAGCGGCAGCCGCGCCCGCTTCGTGCGCGGCGACTACGAGCAGCTCCATTTCGGCGACTACGACATGGTGTTCGCCTACCTGTCGCCGGCCGTCATGAGCGGCCTGTGGGCCAAGGCCGCGGTCGAGATGCGGCCCGGCAGCTTGCTGATCAGCTACGAATTCGAGATCGAGGCTTGTCCGCCCGTCAAGACCATAGTTACCACAGAGCACGGTCCCGCACTCTACGTCTGGCGCTTTTAACGCGTCTTTTGCTTGCCCGCCCCCCCTGTCTCACGCTATTGTAGTTCTACCTGTTAATTTAGCGTTCCCCTATCATTCTACGGAGCTGGCACTCTTGTTAGTCATACTTGGATATTTAGTCGTTCTCGCCTGCGTGTTCGGCGGCTTCGCCGCCGCCGGCGGGCACTTGGCCTCGTTGTTTCAGCCCATAGAACTGCTGCAGATCGGCGGCGCCGCAATCGGCGCTTTTTTTGTGGGCAATAACGGCAAGGCCATCAAGGCCACGCTGGCAGCCATCCCCGGCCTGTTCCGCGGCTCGCGCCACACCAAAGACCTGTACATGGAGCTGATGTCGCTGATGTTCGACGTGCTCTCCAAGGTGCGCAAGGAAGGCCTGATGTCCATCGAGGGCGACATCGATTCGCCCAGCGACAGCCCGCTGTTCAGCAAATACCCCGCGGTTCTGCAGGACCACCACATCGTCGAATTCATGACAGACTATTTGCGCCTGATGGTATCGGGGAATATGGATGCGTTCCAGATCGAGAACCTGATGGACAACGAGATCGACACCCACCACCACGAGGGCATGGTGCCGGCCGGCGCGATCGCCAAGCTGGGCGACGGCATGCCGGCGTTCGGCATCGTGGCCTGCGTGATGGGGGTGGTGCACACCATGGAATCGGTCGGCATTCCGCCGTCCGAACTGGGCCTGCTGATCGCCAAGGCGCTGGTCGGTACCTTCCTCGGTATCTTGCTGGCGTACGGCTTCGTCGGCCCGCTGGCCGGCCTGCACGAGCAGAAGCTGGAAGAAGAAACCAAGATGTACCAGTGCGTGAAAGTGACGCTGCTGGCCAGCCTGAACGGCTATGCACCGGCGCTGGCCATCGAGTTCGGCCGCAAAGTGCTGTACTCGACCGAGCGTCCGACGTTCTCCGAATTAGAAGAACACATCAAAAAATCCAAGACCAAATAAGCCCGGCTTGGCGTATGATTCGTATCATTATTGAATTATGGAAACACTAAGGAAACGCGATGGCTGATGAGGGCTTGCGGCCAATCGTGGTCAAGCGCATCAAGAAGGGCGGCCATGCCCACCATGGCGGCGCCTGGAAGATTGCGTACGCCGACTTCGTGACGGCGATGATGGCCTTCTTCCTGCTGATGTGGCTGCTGGGTTCGACCACCAAGGGCGACTTGAACGGCATTTCCGAATACTTCAAGACGCCGCTCAAGGTGGCCATGCAGGGCGGCTCCGGCAGCGGCGACAGCTCGTCCGTGATTCCCGGCGGCGGCAAGGACCTGACGCGCAAGGAAGGCCAGGTCAAGCTGGCCGACGACCCGACCGTGAGCAAGAAGACCTTCAACCTGACCGCCGCCAAGGCCGAGCTGGAGCGCCAGGAAACCGAGCGCCTGCAAAAGCTGAAGGAAAAAATCGAAGCCAAGATCGAGAGCAATCCGCTGCTGGCCAAGTACAAGAAGCAGCTGCTGCTGGACTTCACCAGCGAAGGCTTGCGGATCCAGATCGTCGACGAGCAGAACCGGCCCATGTTCGCGCTGGCCAGCGCCCAGCTGCAGCCCTACACCAGGGAGATCCTGCAGGAGATCGGCGTGGTGCTGAACGACGTGCCGAACAAGATCGGCCTGTCCGGCCACACCGACTCCACGCCGTACTTCACCGATGCCGGCTACAGCAACTGGGAACTGTCGGCCGACCGCGCCAACGCCTCGCGCCGCGCGCTGATCGCCGGCGGCATGGCCGACACCAAGATCCTGCGCGTGGTGGGCCTGGCTTCGGCCGTGCACCTGGACCGGCTCGATCCCTTCAATCCCATCAACCGCCGCATCAGCATCGTGGTGATGAACAAGAAAACCGAGGACGCGGTGTCGCGCGACGGCGCCAAACTGGACGTGGGCACCGACACCGACGCGACCAATGCAGCGGCGGCAGCGGCCGCAGCGGCGGGGCAGCCGGCGCCGGCCGCACCGAACAAGAAGTAGCAACGCCGCACCACGGCGGGTATCGAGAACGAGACTGATATGACGAGAAAAAAAATCCTGGGTTCCCATGTGAAGCGCCTGCTGTCGGGCGTTTCGGACCACGGGCGGCGCCACCTGACGGAAGTCGAGACCGACCTGATCCAGACCAATCTGCTGCTGGAAGAGGCGATCGACAAGCTGTCGCGCAATTTCATGGCCATCCATGAAACCGTGACGGCGCAGCAGGCCGCCATCAACCTGCTGCTGGACGGCGGCTCGCCGTCGCCCGAGCAGAAGGCCGAACTGTCGGCCCTGTCCGAGCAGGTGGGCGCCTATGTGAACGCGGCCGTGACCAGCATGCAGTTCCAGGACATGACCAGCCAGCTGATCGACCGCACCCTGAAGCGGGTGACCGGCCTGCGCGAATTCCTCGGCACCCTGGGCGCGCACGGCGCCGAGATGGTGCCCGACAGCGACAATGAAGAAATCGTGGACCTGCTTGGAAAAGTCAGCATGGCGCTGGCGATCCAGAGCCTGGAGCTGCGCAGCGTGCTACGCAAGGCGGTGAGCCAAAAACACCTGGAAAGCGGCGACATCGAGCTGTTCTGAGCCCGGTCTGCCGCCCTGAATGCAATTCGAATGTAACACCTTTGAACATAGCGAGAAAACATAATGGCTAAAACAATACTTGCAGTTGACGATTCCAGCTCCCTGCGCCAGATGGTGGCCTTCAGCCTGAAGGCTGCCGGCTACCAGGTGGTGGAAGCGGTCGACGGCCAGGATGGCCTGGAAAAAGCCAAGCTGCAGGCAGTGGACCTGGTGCTGACCGACCAGAACATGCCGCGCATGGACGGCCTGCAGCTGATCAAGCTGCTGCGCGAGCTGCCGACCTACCAGAAGACGCCGATCCTGATGCTGACGACCGAGTCGTCCGACGAGATGAAGGCCAAGGGCCGCGCGGCCGGCGCCAACGGCTGGCTGGTCAAGCCTTTCGATCCGCAGCGTCTCATCGAGGTTGTCAAAAAGGTCATTGGCTAAGGGGCTGCCATGTATTTAGCACTTGATGGAGTCGCGCCATGACCATCGACATTAGCCAGTTCTACCAGGTCTTCTTCGACGAGGCCGAGGAGCTGCTGGCTGAAATGGAACGGCTGTTGCTGGCGGTCGACCTGGCCGCGCCCACCGAAGAGGATCTGAACGCGATCTTCCGCACCGCCCATTCCGTCAAGGGCGGCGCCGGCACGTTCGGCCTGAACGACATGACGGAAGTGACCCACATCCTGGAAACGCTGCTGGACCGCATCCGCAAGGGCGAGATGGCGCTCACTTCCGAGCACGTGGACGCCTTCCTGGCGGCCAAGGACATCCTGAAGATGCAGCTGGACGGGCACCGCCTCGGTTCGGCGGTGGACCAGGACGCGGTGGCCAATGTGCGCATGATGCTGCAGTCGCTGTCGCAGGACGTGGTGGCCGAGCTGTCGCACGTGGCGCCGTCCTTCCTCAGCGCTGCGCAGGAGGAGGCCGTGGACCACAGCGGCGGACGGCGCTACCGCCTGGAACTGCCGCAGATGGAGCTGCGCGAGATCAACGCGCTGTCGGCCGAAGTGGGCCTGCTGGGCGCGGTGAGCACCACGCCGCTGGACGGCGGCCGCACCGCGCTGCTGGTGACCACGCACGAGAGCCTGGACGACATCATTTCGATCTGTTCCTTCATCCTGAACCCGGACGACATGCAGGTGTCCGAACTGCCAGCGCTCACGCCCGAGCAGCAGGCGGTCGAAAGCGCCGAGCGCAAGCGGGTGGAACAGGACCAGGGCTACGGCTTCTTCGACCCCGAGCCGGCGGCGGCGGCCGCCCAGCCGGCGGCCGCAGCAGGCCCGGGCTACGGCTTCTTCCAGCCGCTCGACCAGATCCGCGCGGACGCGGCCGCCGGCGCCGACGACGCGCGCGGCTACGGCTTCTTCGAGCCGGTGGAGGCGATCCGCGCCAAGGCCGGCATCAAGGACGAGCCGGCAGCGCCGGTGACGCCGGCCGAGGAGGAGAAGAAGGCCGCCGTGGTCAAGAAAGAGGCTGACAAGCCCGCCGCCGCGGCCGGTGGCGCCGAGTCGTCCTCGATCCGCGTGTCGATTGAAAAGGTCGACCAGCTGATCAACCTGGTGGGCGAACTGGTGATCACGCAGGCCATGATCGAGCAGCGCGTCGATACCCTGGACCCCATGGTGCACGAGCGCCTGCTCAACAGCGTGAGCCAGCTGACCCGCAACACGCGCGACCTGCAGGAAGCGGTGATGTCGATCCGCATGATGCCGATGGACTTCGTGTTCTCGCGCTTCCCGCGCATGGTGCGCGACCTGGCCGCCAAGCTGGGCAAGAAGGTCGACTTCATCACCAACGGCGCCGCCACGGAACTGGACAAGGGCCTGATCGAGCGCATCGTCGATCCGCTGACGCACCTGGTGCGCAACTCGATCGACCACGGCATTGAAATGCCGGAGGTGCGGCGCGCCGCCGGCAAGACCGACGCGGGACGGCTGTTCCTGTCGGCCAGCCACCAGGGCGGCAATATCATCATCGAAGTGTCGGACGACGGCGGCGGTTTGAACCGCGACAAGATCCTGGCCAAGGCCAGGTCTTCCGGCCTGCCGGTGGCCGACAACATGGCCGACGCCGACGTGTGGCAGCTGATTTTCGCGCCGGGCTTCTCCACCGCCGAGCAGGTGACCGACGTGTCCGGGCGCGGCGTGGGCATGGACGTGGTCAAGCGCAACATCACCGCCATGGGCGGCACGGTGGACATCCGCTCGGCCAAGGGCTTCGGCACCACGATTTCGATTTCGCTGCCGCTGACGCTGGCGATTTTGGACGGCATGTCGATCAAGGTGGGCGAAGAGATCTACATCCTGCCGCTGGGCTTCGTGATCGAATCGATGCAGCCGGTGCCGGAGGACGTGAAGGAAATTTCCGGCAAGGGCAAGGTCATCAAGGTGCGCGGCGAATACCTGCCGCTGATCCCCCTGTACCAGATGTTCGACATCACGCCCCGCTTCACGGACCCGTCCGAGGGGCTGGTGGTGATACTGGAAACAGAAGGGCGCAAGGCTGCGCTGTTCATCGACGACCTGGTCGGGCAGCAGCAGGTGGTGGTAAAAAACCTGGAGTCGAACTACCGCAAGGTGGCGGGCATTTCCGGCGCCACCATACTGGGCGACGGCGGCGTGTCGCTGATCCTGGATGTGGCGGCGTTGATACGCTCTTCGCGCCAACTGGCCGACGAATCCATTTTTTCCTGAATAAACCAATACACTGAGTTCGTATCGGTAAGCACGGTAAGTACATCAGTAAGTACATTAGCTAGAAGGAAGCCATCATGTCAGACGCAATCCAGAACGCCGGCGATATCGCCGGCCGAGAATTCCTCGCCTTCACCCTCGGTAAAGAGGAGTACGGCATTGACATCCTGAAGGTGCAGGAGATCCGCGGCTACGAAGCGGTGACCCGCATCGCCAACGCGCCGGAGTTCATCAAGGGCGTGATCAACCTGCGCGGCATCATCATCCCGGTGGTGGACATGCGCATCAAGTTCAACCTGGGCGAACCGGTGTACGACCAGTTCACCGTCGTCATCATCCTGAACATCAACGGCCGCGTGGTCGGCATGGTGGTCGATTCGGTGTCCGACGTGACCACGCTGATGCCCGAGCAGGTCAAGCCGGCGCCGGAAATGGGCACGGCCTTCAGCACCGAGTACATGATCGGCCTGGGCACGATCGATGAGCGCATGCTGATCCTGGTGGACATCGACAAGCTGATGTCGAGCCCCGAGATGGGCCTGATCGACAAGCTGGCTGCGTAAGACCGCGCAGTAGCGGTGGCGACTGCCCGCAGAGGCGGCGCCGCCGCGCATAAAAAAACAGGGAGATAGAGATGAATTTACGCGACTTTAAAATTGGTACCCGCCTGCGTTTGGGCTTTGGCAGCATTTTGCTGATCCTGGTCGCGATGGTGTTGCTGACGAACGTACTGAACTACCGCAACAAGGGCGAGCTGCGCACCGGCCTGGAACTGACCACGGCCAAGACGCTGCAGGCCGCCGCCATGAAGAGCGCGATGCTGGAAACCGGCATCGCCATGCGCAATATCGGCCTGCAGTCGGACGTGAGCCTGATGCAGAAGGAAGAGAACAAAGTCAAGGAACAGCGCAAGCGCTACGACGGCGCGCGCGAGAAGCTGCAAAGCCTGGGCCTGGACGACGCGGAAAAGAAAGCGCTGAGCGACATCGCCGCGCTCGACAAGGAAGTGGACGTGGCCTTCAAGGAAGCCATCGGCCAGGTACTGGCGTTTAACAGCGAAGGCGCGGCGAAAGTGATCGCCAGCCGCATCGACCCGCTCAACCAGCAGACGCTGGCGGCGCTGAACGGCCTGGTGGACATGCAGCAGAAAGCGGCCACCAACGTGCTGGAAGGCTCGGTCTCGGCCGACACCCGGCTGATGGTGATGCTGTTCGTGATGGGCGGCGTGGCCGTGGCCATCGGCGTGGTGGGCGCCATCATCATCACCAGCTCCATCGTGCGTCCGCTGCAGGGCGCGGTGGCGGTGGCGCAGAAGGTGGCCGGCGGCGAGCTGACCTCGCAGGTGCGGGTGGAGGGCAAGGATGAAACCAGCGAACTGCTGCAGGCGCTGAAGGACATGAACGACAGCCTGGTACGCACCGTCAGCGACGTGCGCACCAGCACCGAGACCATCACCGTGGCCTCGCAGGAAATCGCCTCCGGCAATGCCGACCTGTCCTCGCGCACCGAGTCGCAGGCCAGCTCGCTGGAGGAGACCGCCAGCTCGATGGAGGAACTGACCTCCACCGTGAAACAGAACGCGGACAACGCGCGCCAGGCCAACCAGCTGGCCGTGTCGGCCTCCTCGGTGGCGGTGAAGGGCGGTTCGGTGGTGTCGCAAGTGGTGGAAACCATGGGTTCGATCAAGGCCTCGTCCAGCAAGATCGTCGATATTATCGGCGTCATCGACGGCATCGCCTTCCAGACCAACATCCTGGCGCTGAACGCGGCGGTGGAAGCGGCGCGCGCCGGCGAACAGGGCCGCGGCTTCGCGGTGGTGGCATCCGAGGTGCGCAACCTGGCGCAGCGCTCGGCCGGCGCCGCCAAGGAAATCAAGGAGCTGATCGGCGATTCGGTGGACAAGGTGGACGCGGGCAGCCGCCTGGTGGACGAAGCCGGCCAGACCATGGAGCTGATTGTCACGTCGATCAAGCAGGTCGCTGATATCATGGGCGAAATCACCGCCGCCACGCAGGAGCAGAGCAACGGCATCGAGGAAGTGAACCAGGCCATCACGCAGATGGACGAAATGACGCAGCAGAACGCGGCCCTGGTGGAAGAGGCGGCGGCGGCGGCCGAGAGCATGCAGGAGCAGGCGCAGAACCTGGCGCACGCGGTCAGCATCTTCAAGCTGTCGAGCGACGCCATGCACCAGATGGCGCAGCCGGCGCCGCGCGCGGCGGCGGTCAAGTCCGTCGCCAGGCCGGCCCCGAAGCCGGCGCCGCGCGCCGCGGTGGTGGCCACGGCCAGCCCCAAGGCGCCGCCCAAGAAGCTCGCCTCGGCAGCGCCGGGCGATGATTGGGAAGAGTTTTAACAGGCGATTTCAGGCAGCACGCCGTAGCAGGCATTGTTCCAAGGCAGGTTGATTTAAGGGTTTACAAATGCCGCATTCAAAAGACACCGTCAAAGAGTTTGATTTCAACTCCAGGGACTTCGAACGGGTCCGTGGCCTGATCTACAAGCGGGCCGGCATTTCGCTGGCCGACAGCAAGCAGGAGATGGTGTACAGCCGGCTGGCGCGGCGTCTGCGCGCCACCGGCATTTCGTCGTTCATGAAATACCTGGACGAACTGGAGGCGGGGCGCCTGGGCGACGAGTGGGAATCCTTCACCAACGCCCTGACCACCAACCTGACTTCCTTCTTCCGCGAGGCGCACCACTTCCCGCTGCTGGCCGAGCATGTGAAGAACAAGCGCGACATCACGGTCTGGTGTTCGGCCGCCTCCACCGGCGAGGAGCCGTACTCGATCGCCATGACCTTGTGCGAGGCCTACAACACGCTGACGCCCCCGGCCACCATCATCGCCACCGACATCGACACCAACGTATTGGCCGCGGGCGCGAACGGCGTCTACACCATGGACCGGCTGGACAAGATGTCGCCCGAGCGCCAGCGCCGCTTCTTCCTGAAAGGGAAGGGCGACAAGGAAGGCATGGCGCGGGTGCGTCCCGAGCTGCGCAACATGATCACCTTCAAGCAGCTCAACCTGCTGGCCGACCAGTGGCCGGTGACCGGCCCGTTCGACGTGATCTTCTGCCGCAACGTGATGATTTACTTCGACAAGGCGACTCAGCGTAAAATACTGTCCCGCTTCGTCCCGCTGATGAAACCGGACGCGCTGCTGTTTGCCGGCCACTCGGAGAATTTCCTGTATGTGTCCGATTCGCTGAAGCTGCGCGGCAAGACCGTGTATGAGCTGGACAGAAGATAGAACACTAAGGGCGCGCCATGGATTTAGAACAATTTGCCACCAACGTCTATTACGACCGGACCTTCGACTGCGACGCGGCCAAGATCCTGCCGGGCGAGTACTATTTCACGGCCAAGGACATGCTGATCGTGACGGTGCTCGGTTCCTGCGTGTCGGCCTGCATCCGCGACCGCGTGACGGGCCTGGGCGGCATGAACCACTTCATGCTGCCCGACGGCGGCAGCGATCCGAACAGCCCGATCTCGGCCTCGGCGCGCTACGGCACCTACGCCATGGAGATCCTGATCAACGACCTGCTGAAGGCGGGCGCGCGGCGCGACAACCTGGAAGCGAAGGTGTTCGGCGGCGGCGCGGTGCTCAAGGGCTTCACCGCCATCAACGTGGGCGAACGCAACGCCGCCTTCGTGCAGAGCTTCCTGCGCAATGAAAAAATCCGCATCGTGGCCGAGGACCTGAACGACATCTACCCGCGCAAGGTGTACTTCTTCCCGCGCACCGGCAAGGTGCTGGTCAAGAAGCTGATGCAGTCGCACAACGACACGCTGGCCAAACGCGAGATCGAATACGCCAGCCGCCTCAAGAAGCAGCCCGTGGCCGGCGAGATCGAGCTGTTTTGACACAGCGTTCCAACCAATAAAAACACCGTACCCATCATGAAGATCAAAGTCCTGATCGTAGACGACTCCGCGCTGATCCGCAGCGTGATGACCGAAATCATCAACAACCAGCCCGACATGGAAGTGGTGGGCGCGGCGCCCGATCCGCTGGTGGCGCGCGAGCTGATCAAGCAGACCAACCCGGATGTGCTGACGCTGGACGTGGAAATGCCGAAAATGGACGGCCTCGACTTCCTGGAAAAGCTGATGCGCTTGCGCCCGATGCCGGTGGTGATGGTGTCCTCGCTGACCGAGCGCGGCTCGGAAATCACCATGCGCGCGCTGGAACTGGGCGCAGTCGATTTCGTCACCAAGCCGAAAATTTCCATCCAGAGCGGCATGCGCGAATACACCGACCTGATCGCCGACAAGATCCGGGCCGCCTCCAAGGCCCGCGTGCGCGCGCGTACCCTGCCGCAGGCCGGCGCCGCCGGCCAGGCCGCCTTGCCGCAGCTGCGCAACCCGCTGATGTCGTCGGAAAAACTGATCATCATCGGCGCCTCCACCGGCGGCACCGAGGCGATCCGCGAATTCCTGATGCAGATGCCGTCCGACTGCCCCGGCATCCTGATCACGCAGCACATGCCGGAGGGCTTCACCAAGTCCTTCGCCAAGCGCCTGGACTCGCTGTGCAAGATCGCCGTCATCGAATCGCAAGGCAACGAGCGCGTGCTGCCTGGCCACGCCTACATCGCCCCCGGCCATTCGCACCTGACCCTGGCGCGGTCCGGCGCCAACTACATGACCAAGATCGACCAGGGCGAACCGGTCAACCGCCACCGCCCGTCGGTCGACGTGCTGTTCCGCTCGGCCGCTCAGTTCGCCGGCAAGAACGCGGTCGGCGTGATCCTGACCGGCATGGGCAAGGACGGCGCGGCCGGCATGTTGGAGATGAAGAATGCAGGGGCGTATAATTTTGCCCAGGACGAAGCCAGCTGCGTGGTGTTCGGCATGCCGCGCGAAGCGATCGCGGTCGGCGCCACGCACGAGGTGGGAGCGCTGCAGGCCTTGCCGGGCATGGTGCTTGGTTACCTGGCAACGCACGGCATGCGCGCGTTGCGCGTATGACGTGCAGGGTGACGTATTACTGCTACTTTGTTCGCCTTAGGGCAACGAAAATGCTATGCTACAAATAGCTCGTGCTTATAGACACTATTAACAACCGCGTAAGAGAAACAACGGAGTAATTCATGGCAGATCCAAAGATGAAATTTTTAGTAGTTGACGATTTTTCGACGATGCGCCGCATCGTCCGGAATCTGTTGAAGGAACTGGGTTACGCCAATGTGGACGAGGCAGAAGACGGTGTCATGGCCCTGGCCAAGCTGCGCGCGGAGCAGTTCGACTTCGTGGTCTCCGACTGGAACATGCCGAATATGGACGGCCTGACCATGCTGCAAAATATCCGTGCCGATCCCGCGCTGGCCAAGCTGCCGGTGCTGATGGTGACGGCCGAAGCGAAGAAGGAAAACATCATCGCCGCCGCCCAGGCCGGCGCCAACGGCTACGTGGTCAAGCCGTTCACGGCCGCCACGCTGGACGAGAAGCTGAACAAGATCTTCGAAAAACTCGGCGCCTGACCGCAACGGCAGGCCCGCGGGGCACGGGCCGGCGCACGCGCCGGCCTTTTTGACTTTATGCGACCACAACATGCATCAGACCAATTATCTTGTTCGTGAACCGCTGCTGGACCCCAGGCAGCGCGTGGTCGGGTACGAACTGACGTGGCAGGGCGGCGCCGGCCAGGTCGCCTTGCCGACCCAGGCCGCGCTGGAAGACCTGGTGGCCTTCGTGGCCGCCGAAGTCAACAGCGAAGAACACGGCTGGCTGCTGCGCGACAAGACGCTGTTCCTGGAAGCGGTGCCGGGCATGCTGTCGACCGACGCGCTGTACAACATGCCGCCCGAGCACACGGTGCTGTCGCTGAAGGCGGTGGCGCTGGCCAACCCGGACACGCTGGCGGCGGTGCAGGCGCTGCGCGCCGGCGGCGTCGGCATCCTGCTGCGCGACGCCGACCTGGCCCGCGTGGGCAGCCGGCTGGGCACCATCGCCTCCTACGTGGAAGTGAAATTCACCGGCGCCGACGTGGCCGCGCAAGCGCGTTCCTACGCGGCGCTGAAAGCGTCCAACCTGCGCATGGTGGGCCGCCCGGTCACCACCTGGGCCGACTTCGACGCCTGCGCCGCGCTCGGCCTGGACGCCTTCGTCGGCAAGCTGCACCTGACGCCGCGCCCCGGCGGGGATGCCAAGGGCATGAACCCCGCGCAGACCATCATCATGCAGCTGATGCAGATGGTGAACGCGAACGCCGACATCAAGCAGCTGGAGGATGTGCTCAAGCGCGACGCCGCGCTGTCCTACAAGCTGCTGCGCTACATCAATTCGGCCGGCTTCGGCGCCGGGCGCGAGATCGCCTCGCTGCGCCAGGCCATCACCTTGCTGGGCTATGCGCCGCTGTACCGCTGGCTGACGCTGTTGCTGGCCACGGCCAGCACCAGCGGCTACTCGCCGGTGCTGCTGGAAACGGCCGTGGTGCGCGGCCGCCTGGCCGAGCTGCTGGGCGCCAAGGCGCTGGGCAAGGCGGACGCCGAGAATATCTTCGTGGCCGGCATGTTCTCGCTGCTGGACCGGCTGCTCGGCATTCCGATGGAGGAGGTGCTGTCCAGCATCCAGCTGTCGGACGACGTGGTGGCGGCGCTGCTGTCGCGCTCGGGCAAATACGGCCAGTACCTGGCGCTGGCCGAGGCGTGCGAACTGAACAGCAACCTGGTGTCCTCGCTGGCCGGCGCGCTCAGCCTGACACCGGCCGAGGTCAACAAGGCCCACCTGTCGGCGCTGGCCTGGACCCAGAGCATCTCCGGCGAAGCGGGCTAGAACTTGTGCCGGATGCCGAGGGCGAAGCTGTTGCCGTCGGCGGTGGTGCTGATCTTGTCGTACAGGTAGGACGCATACACGTCGGTGCGCAGCGACAGGTTGTAGTCGTAGCCGGCCGCCGCCGTGTCGCGCCGGAACGGCGCCTTCAGGAACGCGCGCTCCTGGGCGCGCGCCCAGGCCAGCAGCCAGCGCCCGGCGCCGTGCGGCACTTGCAGGCCCAGGTGCGTGGTGCGGGTGGTGCGCCCGCTGCCTTCCTGGGTATTGCGCGCCACGCTGGCATATGCCTTGACCACCTTGAAGTCATACGCCGCGCCGGCGAAATAGGTGCGCTGGCTGGGCGCCGCGTTGCTGATGCCGATGCCGTAGCCGATGTCCTGCGCCGCCACCGCCGCGCTCAGCGCCGATCCCGTGTATTTCAATACCGCCACCTTGTTGTTGCCGGGGCTGTTGGCCGCATGCTCGCCCAGGCCGTACTGCGCCACCACGTTGACGCCGTTGACCACCGGCGAGGTGTAGTGCACCGCATTGCTCCAGCCTGAATCGCCGGCCGAGGAACTGCCGTAAGGCACGATCCACATCTGCGTCATCAGCGGCGAGAGCCGGGTCGAGAAGCCGTAGGGGTTGAGCGCCGCCGAGGCCTGGAACAGCGGGTTCGGCACCCGGCCGATCTTGGTGGCGCCCCAGTTGCCGTTCAGGCCCACATAGGCGGCGCGCGTGAACTGGCCTTCGCCCGGTGTGCGGCCCTGCTCGCCGGTGTCGGCGCGCATGAAGCCTTCGATGGCGAAGCTGGCCGATTGGCCGCCGCCCAGCTTCTCCAGGCCGCCCACGCCCCAGTAGGAGGTGGTCATGCCGCCGCTGTTGAGGACGTTGCCGCGCACGGGCACGCCGCTGGTGGCCGAGCGGCCGAGATACAGGTCGACCAGGCCGTAGACGTGGACGGTGCCGGGCTGGGCGCCGGCGGAAAGCGGCAGCAGGGCTGTGCAGAGCAGGGAAAGCAGGGCAGGGTGTGCAAACCGCATGGGGCGCCTCGCGATGGGAGCTGCAGCTCGGAAAGAACAGCTTAGCACGGTGGTGGCCGCTGCGGACCGCCACCGTTGTTTTGCCGCAGTGCCGCTCCGGCTCAGATTTCCAGGTTGTCGATCAGGCGCGTGGTGCCCAGCTTGGCGGCGGCCAGCACCACCAGCGGCGTGCCTTGCGCCAGGTCGCCGGCGGCCGGCGGCTGCAGGTCGTTGCGCTTGCGGATGGAAATATAGTCCGGCTGCCAGCCGCGCTTGGCCAGCGCTTCCATGGCCTGGTGCTCCAGCTGGTAGATGTCCAGATGGCCGGCGCGCATTTCATTGGCCACGAAGTTCAGGCTCTGGTACAGCGCCGGCGCTTCGGCGCGCTCGTCCGGCGACAGATACATATTGCGCGAGGACAGCGCCAGGCCGTCGTCGGCGCGGTAGGTTTCGGCGGCGATGATCTCGGTGGGCAGTGCGAACTGGCGGCTCATGTTACGGATGATCATCAGCTGCTGGTAATCCTTCTTGCCGAACACGGCCACGCGCGGACGCACGCAGGAGAACAGCTTCATCACCACCGTGCTCACGCCGGTGAAGAAGCCGGGGCGGAACTCGCCCTCCAGCGTGTTGCCCAGGCCGTCCGGCGGCTGCACGCGGTATTCCTGCGGCTCCGGGTACATATCCTTCTCGGTCGGCGCGAACAGCACGTACACGCCTTCCTTTTCCAGCTTCTCCACATCGGCCTGGAAGGTGCGCGGGTATTTTTCAAAATCCTCGTTCGGGCCGAACTGCAGGCGGTTGACGAAGATGGACGCCACCACCGGGTCGCCGTGCTTGCGCGCCAGGCGCATCAGCGACAAATGGCCTTCATGCAGGTTGCCCATGGTCGGCACGAATGCGGTGCGCAGCTGGCCGCTCAGGTGGTCGCGCAGTTCTTCGATGGAGGAAATGATTTTCATGGTCTTGTTCTCTTTTATCTTCTTATTCAGGCCGGCGAATACGCCAGCCGCACATAGATAGGCGCGAACGGTTCGGCCTGGGTAATTTCTATCAGCGTCTCTTTCGCCAGCTCCAGCAGGGCGACGAAATTGACCACCACCACCGGCGGACCGCCGGCCACGTCGAACAGCTCGGCGAACTCGACGAAGCGCTGCGACTGCAAACGGCGCAGGATGCCGGTCATGTGCTCGCGCACGGACAGCTCCTCGCGGCTGATCTTGTGGTGCTGCACCAGCTTGGCCCGCTTCATCAGGCCCAGCCAGGCTTGCTGCAGGTCGGCCGCGCACACGTCCGGCCAGGCCGGCGCCAGGCTCTGCTCGATGTACACCTGGCTGCGTACGAAGTCGCGTCCCAGCTGCGGCACGGCGTTCAGGTCGTAGGCCGCCAGCTTGATCTGTTCGTACTCCAGCAGGCGGCGCACCAGCTCGGCGCGCGGGTCGCCCGCCTCGATCTCGATCTCGGACTGCCGCTGCGGCAGCAGCATGCGCGACTTGATCTCGATCAGCATGGCCGCCATCAGCAGGTACTCGGCCGCCAGTTCCAGGTTGGACAGGCGGATCTGGTCCACATACTTCAGGTATTGCAGCGTCAGCTGCGCCATCGGGATGTCGAGGATGTTGAAGTTCTGCTTGCGGATCAGGTACAGCAGCAAGTCCAGCGGGCCTTCGAACGCCTCCAGGAAGATTTCCAGCGCATCCGGCGGAATGTAGAGGTCGTTCGGCATTTTCAGCATGGGCTCGCCATACAGGCGTGCCAGCGCGGCGCCATCCGCTACCGGTTCGGCGCTGTGTTCAAGCGCTGCGGCGACCTCCACCGCATCCGTCGGCGACATGCTGTGCCGTTCAGGTGTCGTTCAGGCCGGTCTTACAGTTTGTTCTGGTAGACGTAAGCCTGCTGCTTCACGGTCGAAGCGCGCACGCGTTCCTGTTCGGTCAGCGGAGTCGATTCCTTGTCCCACAGCAGGGCGCGGCCTTCGCGCTGGCCTTGCTCCATTTTTGGATTCTGGGCCTTCAGCTGTTTGATGAACAGGGTGTGGTCCGACTCGTACATGCTGTGCTGTTTGGAGAGTTTCATATTGTGAGAGTTCGTAGAAGAAGCAACGGCTATTTTACCGCGCCCCAGCCCCCGGCGGGAACTTCTCTTGCCGCCCCTGCTAGAATCCACCCTCTATGACTCCCTACACCATATTTCTCCTGACGCTCGCGCCGCTGCTGTGGGCGGGTAATGCCATTGTCGGCCGCATGGTCCATGACGTGGTGCCGCCCATTACGCTCAATTTCCTGCGCTGGGGCATCGCCCTGTTAATATTGCTGCCATTGGCCGGCCCGGTATTCCGGCGCGGCAGCGGCTTATGGCAAAACTGGCGCCGCTTTGCCTTATTGGGCCTGTTGGGTATCGGCTTATATAACGCGCTGCAATATCTCGCATTGCAAAGCTCCACGCCGATTAATGTCACGCTGGTGGCCGCGGGCATGCCGGTATGGATGATGCTGACCGGCTGGCTGTTTTTCGGCGCCAAGGTTTCGCGCCAGCAAATGATGGGCGCGGCATTATCGATCGCCGGCGTCTTGCTGGTATTGGCGCGCGGCGATGCGCGGCATTTGCTTGAATTGCGGCTGGTGGCCGGCGATATCTTCATGATATTCGCCACCATCGCCTGGTCTATATACAGCTGGCTGCTGACGCGCCCGATTGAACCGGCGGCGATACGTTCGCAATGGGCCAGTTTCCTGTTGGCGCAAGTGGGATTCGGAGTGATGTGGTCCGGCATATTTGCCGCCGGCGAATGGGCTGTTACCGATGCGCATATTCAATGGAGCTGGACGCTGGCGGCAGCGCTGGCCTATGTGGCCATCGGGCCGGCGGTGATTGCTTTCCGCTGCTGGGGCGCCGGCGTGCAGCGCGCCGGGCCCAGCGTGGCGGCGTTCTTCAGCAATCTCACGCCGCTGTTCGCCGCGCTGATGTCGTCCGCGTTTCTGGGCGAGGCGCCGCATCTGTACCACGGCGCCGCCTTCCTGCTCATTGTGGGCGGCATCGTGGTGTCCTCGCGGCGAACCTAGAACTGGCGCGTTCGCGCCGGAAGTTGGCATGAAAGTCACGCCGGCGGGGCCAGGCGTGCGGCCGCCGCGTGCGCCCATCTGCCGCGCTAGCTGCTATGCTGAAAGAACCGCAACGGGAGGGAGAACGTGATGCGAAACGTGACCTTGCTGACCTTGATGCTGGCTGCCGCCTTCACATTGGCTGCCTGCCAGGACAAACCGATTGAGCCGATGAAGCCCCGGGTGGCCTGGCACAGCGCTGTCCATATCAGCCCAGCGATTTAATATAGCGCGGATCGACTTGCGCGCAATAACCGGCGCACGCTTGCCGCGCTGCATTGGCGGCAGCATGCACCAGCATTTCCGCATTTGAATGAAAGCACATCGAAACGATAATCGACGGCGGTTCCGGCTGTACCGGCAATTCGATAAACTCGCCGCTGTCGAGCGAGCTGACGACAAACAGGCTGGGAATGGCGGCCACGCCATAGCCGTCTTTTATCAGCTGCACGATGGCGGCCACCGATGGCGAGCAGGTAATACGCGTTTGTTCCAGCGGTATCATCGCCAGATTTGCCATTTTGCTGACGATTTCTTCCACCATGCGGTGCGGTGCGGTTCCACGTCCAAAAGTTAATATGGGAAGCTGCAGCAGGCGCTGATTCAATCCCTCTTTGCGCGTGTCGATTAATCCGCGGCGCGCAATCCAGTGCAACGGATATACCGCCAGCGCCTCCGATACGATATCGCTGCTTTCCACGCCTTCCACCTGGATCACCAGGTCCAGTTCGCGCGCCCGCAAGCGCCGCTCCAGCACATTGCTCATATCGACCGCGAGGTCGACTTCGAGTTCCGGATACAACACATTGAGCTCGCGGATGTATTGCGCCAGCCAGCTGTGGACCACCGATTCGATCACCCCGAGCCGCAGCCGGCCCCGGATTGCACTGTCCTTGTGCGCCGCCGTCTGCAGCCTGCGCACCGCGTCGACCACCGCTTTGGCGTGCCCCAGCAAGTACTCGGCGTTGGCCGTCAGGCGGAAATCCTTGCTGCCCCGGTCGATCAGTTCGGTCTGCAATTCCTCTTCCAGGGTCTTGATGCGCAAGGAAATGGCGGCCGGCGTCGCGTGCAGGGCGCGGGCCGTGGCACGGAAGCTGCGCAGCTGGGCGAGCGTGACGAAGGTTTCCAGGAAGCGGGTATTCATTAGTAAAGAATACCTTAACCCTCTGCACCGGGATAGCGCACGGCGGTAAGAAAAACTGAACAGCAACAGCAAAAATAACTAGATAGCAAGCGGTAAGGTTCAAGACTATTCTTCACTCATGCAGTTTTGTTCATCCTTTTCAGCGAGACACCCATGACCCCACTCGAATTACGGCACAAGGTACGCAGCGGCGAGTTCCGCTTGCCCACGGCAGGTTATTGCGGCGAGTACGCCCAGGCCAACCTGGTGATCCTGCCGCAGTCGCAGGCCGATGCCTTCCTGCTGTTCTGCCAGCGCAACCAGCGTGCCTGCCCGTTGCTGGCGGTGGGCGAGCCGGGGCAGTGGAATGTCGGCCGGCTGGGGGAAGACATGGACCTGCGCACCGACACGCCCGGCTACAACATCTATCGTGGCGGCCAGCTGGCGGAGCAGGCCTATGCGCTGCACGAGCTGTGGCGCGACGACCTGGTGGTGTTTGCCATCGGCTGCTCCTTCTCCTTCGAGCAGATGCTGATGGATGCCGGCATCCGGCTGCGCCACATCGAACAGCGCCGCAACGTGGCCATGTACCGCACCAATATCCTGAACCAGAGCGCCGGCCCGTTTGGCGGCCAGATGGTGGTGTCGATGCGGCCGATGAAGGCCGCCGATGCGATCCGCGCCATCCAGATCACCAGCCGCTACCCGGCGGTGCACGGCGCGCCGGTGCATCTCGGGGACCCGGCCACCATCGGCATTGCCGACATCCACCGGCCCGACTACGGCGACCCGGTCGAAATCATGCCGGACGAGCTGCCTGTCTTCTGGGCCTGCGGGGTGACGCCCCAGGAAGCCATACGGCAGGCCAAGCTTCCGCTTGCGATCACGCACCAGCCGGGCTACATGCTGGTGACGGACATACGCAATGCCTCATTAGCAGCATTCTAGTTTCATAAACCATGCAGCGCCGCCAACGGACCCGCCCAACGTGTCCGAACGGGGAGTGCTGCGCCAAAAAAACGGGAGACCAGCATGAACACATCAGCACTAAGCGGCGAACGCAAGGAAGGATTTTTTTCCTGGTTCTTTGAATTGACGGGCAAGGAGCGGCGCACCTTCTGGAGCTGCAAGATCGGTTACGCGCTGGACGCGATGGACACGCAATTCCTCAGCTTCGTGATACCGACCCTGATTGCCACCTGGGGCCTGTCCAAGGGCGACGCGGGCCTGATCGGCACTGTCACGTTGCTGACTTCCGCCGCCGGCGGCTGGATCGCCGGCATCCTGTCGGACCGCATCGGCCGCGTCAAGACGCTGCAGCTGACCATCCTGTGGTTCGCCTTCTTCACCGTGCTGTGCGGCTTTGCGCAGAACTTCGAGCAGCTGCTGTGGGCGCGCGGCCTGATGGGCTTTGGCATGGGCGGCGAGTGGACCGCCGGCGCCATCCTGATCGGCGAGGTGATCCGCGCCAAGGACCGGGGCAAGGCGGTCGGCATGGTGCAGGCTGGCTGGGCCATCGGCTGGGGCGTGTCGGCACTGCTGTACGCGCTGATGTTCTCGCTGCTGCCGCCGGAATGGGCGTGGCGTTCGCTGTTCCTGCTGGGAATACTGCCGGCGCTGTTCGTGATCTTCATCCGCCGCTTCGTCGATGAGCCGGAAGTGTTCGTGGCGCTGCAGAAGAAAGCCAGCACCGAGCAGCGCGCCCCGTTCACGGCGATCTTCTCGCCCAAGATGCTCAGCATTACGGTGCGCGCCGTGCTGCTGACCACCGGCGCCCAGGGCGGTTACTACGCCATTACCACCTGGCTGCCGACCTTCCTGAAGACCGAGCGCCACCTGACGGTGCTGGGCACCGGCGGCTACCTGGCCATGGTGATCGTCGGCTCCTACGTGGGCTACATCGTCAGCGCTTTCCTGACCGACTACCTGGGCCGCAAGAAGAACTTCATCCTGTTCGCCACCGGTTCCATGTGCGTCGCCCTGGCGTACACCCGCCTGCCGGTGACCGACAACGTGATGCTGTTCCTCGGCTTCCCGCTGGGCTTCTGCGTGTCCGGCGTGTTCAGCGGCATGGGCGCCTTCCTGACCGAGCTGTTCCCGACCGAGATCCGCGGCTCCGGCCAGGGCTTCAGCTACAACATGGGCCGCGCGGTGGGCTCGCTGTTCCCGCTGATGATAGGCCTGAGCAGCCAGTCGATGGCGCTGGGCGAGGCCATCGGCGTGTTCGCCGGCACCGCCTACGGCGTGATGATACTGGCGGCCCTGACGCTGCCCGAGACCGCAGGCAAGAAGCTTGAATCCGACCTGGTTGGCCATTGAGAAATCAAGAACTTCAGAAACCAAGAAATAACAGAGGCAACACCATGAAAAACGACATCCGTGCGCAACAACTCCGCTGGCAGTTCTGGGTAGACCGGGGCGGCACCTTCACCGACATCGTGGCGCGCCGCCCGGACGGCAAGCTGGTCACGCACAAGCTGCTGTCCGAGTATCCCGAACGCTATGCAGACGCCGTGACGCAAGGCATGCGCGACCTGCTGGGCCTGAAAACCGGCGATCCGCTGCCGGCCGAACAGATCGAAGTGATCAAGATGGGCACCACCGTCGCCACCAACGCGCTGCTGGAGCGCAAGGGCGCGCGTACCGCGCTGGCCATCACGCGCGGCTTCGCCGACCAGCTGCGCATCGGCTACCAGGACCGGCCGGACATCTTTGCCATGCGCATCGCGCTGCCGGACTTGATCTACGAGCAGGTGATCGAGATCGACGAGCGCATCGGCGCCCACGGCGAAGTGCTGCAGGCGCCGGACGAGGCGCAGCTGCGGCGCCAGTTCGCCGGCCTGCGCGAGCAGGGCATCGGGGCCATTGCGATCGTGCTGATGCATGCCTACCGCTACCCGCAGCATGAGCAGCGCCTGCGGGCGCTGGCCGAGCAAGCCGGGTTTGCGCAGATCTCGGTCAGCCACCAGGTCAGCCCGCTGATGAAGATCGTCGGCCGGGGCGACACCACGGTGGTGGACGCCTATTTGTCGCCGGTGCTGCGCGACTACGTGTCGCGGGTGTCGGCCGACACCGGGGACGTGCGCATCATGTTCATGCAGTCGAACGGCGGCCTGACCGACGCCGCCCGCTTCCAGGGCAAGGACGCCATCCTGTCCGGCCCCGCCGGCGGCATCGTCGGCGCGGTCAAGAGCTGCGAGGCGATCGGCCTGCAGCAGGTGATCGGCTTCGACATGGGCGGCACCTCGACCGACGTGGCGCATTACGACGGCGCCTATGAGCGCGTGTTTGAAACCGTGGTGGCCGGCGTGCGGGTGCGCGCGCCGATGATGCATATCCATACGGTGGCGGCGGGCGGCGGCTCGATCTGCAGCTTCGAGAACGGCCGCTTCAAGGTGGGGCCGGAATCGGCCGGCGCCAACCCGGGCCCGGCCAGCTACCGCAAGGGCGGCCCGCTGACCGTCACCGACTGCAACGTGATGCTGGGCCGGGTCCAGCCGGAGCACTTCCCGCACGTGTTCGGGCCCAGCGGCGACCTGCCGCTGGACCGCGAAGTGGTGGCGCGCGCCTTCGGCGAGCTGGCGCAGAAGATCGAACGCGAAACCGGCACCCGGCTGTCGCCCTCGGCCGTGGCCGACGGCTTCCTGGCGGTGGCGGTGGACAATATGGCGCAGGCCATCAAGTCGATTTCCGTCGAACGCGGCTACGACGTGAGCCGCTACGCCATGTGCTGCTTCGGCGGCGCCGGCGGCCAGCATGCCTGCCGCGTGGCCGACGTGCTGGGCATGACCAAGATCGTGATCCATCCCTTTGCCGGCGTGCTGTCGGCCTTCGGCATGGGCCTGGCCGATATCCGCGCCATGCGCGAAGGCGCCGTCGAGCAGCCGCTGACGGAGGCAGTGCTGGACGCGCTGCAGCCGCGCCTGGTCGCGCTGGCCAAGCAGGCCGCCACCGAACTGCTGGAGCAGCAGGTGGCGCAGGAAGACATCCGTGTTGAACTGTGCGCGCGCCTGAAATACCAGGACAGCGACTCGGCCTTCGTGATCGCGCTGGGCAGCGTGGAAGAGATGTCGGCGTCGTTCGCGGCGCTGTACCGCGCGCGCTTTGGCTTCGTCATGGAAGGCCAGCCGCTGGTGATCGAGTCGGTGTCGGCAGAAGCCATCGGCGCCGGCGACGGCGCCAGCTTCGTCATCGAGGTTCCCGCCGCCGGGGGCGGCGAGGGCGGCGAGGGCGCCAGGAGCGCGGACAGCTACGTTGACAGCTACGTCGACGGCCGGACCGTGCCGATTGCGCTGCACGTGCGCGCCGAGCTGCCGGTGGGCAGCCGCATTGCCGGCCCGGCGCTGATCCGCGAGCAGATCGCCACCACGGTGGTGGACGCCGGCTGGAGCGCGCGGGTGCTGCCGGACCACACGCTGCTGCTTGAGCGCGTGGCCGCTGCCGGCAGCGCGCACCGGATGACCACCGCCGTGCACCCGATCCACCTGGAAATTTTCAACAACCTGTTCATGGCGATTGCCAAGCAGATGGGCACCACGCTGGAGAACACCGCCTACTCGGTCAACATGAAGGAGCGCCTGGACTTCTCCTGCGCCATCTTCGACAGCCACGGCAACCTGATCGCCAACGCGCCGCATATTCCCGTGCACCTGGGTTCCATGAGCGACAGCGTGCTGTGCGTGATCCGCGAGCATGCGGCCAGCATGGCGCCGGGAGATGCCTATGTGCTCAACGTGCCCTACAACGGCGGCACCCACCTGCCGGACATTACCGTGGTATGCCCGGTGCATGGCGACGGCCCCGAGCCGCTGTTCTATGTCGCCGCGCGCGGCCACCACGGCGACGTGGGCGGCATCACGCCCGGCTCCATGCCGCCCAACAGCACCACCATTGAGGAAGAGGGCGTGCTGCTGGACAACATCAAGATCGTCGACAAGGGCGTATTCCTGGAGCCGCTGGTGCGCGGCCTGTTTGGGGCCGGCCCCTGGCCGAGCCGCAATATCGACCAGAACATCTCGGACCTGATCGCCCAGCTGGGCGCCTGCGAAACCGGCGCCAACGAGCTGCTGAAAGCCGTGTCCACCCACGGCCAGGACGTGGTGCTGGCCTATATGCAGCACGTGCAGGACAATGCCGAAGCGGCGGTGCGCAAGGCCATCGGCGGCCTGCGCGACGCCAGCTTCGCCTACGAAATGGACGACGGCGCCATCCTCAAGGTGCGGCTGACCATCGACCATGCCAGCCGCAGCGCCACGGTGGACTTCACCGGCACCAGCGAACAGCGCCCGACCAACTTCAATGCGCCGCTGTCGGTCTGCAAGGCGGCCGTGCTGTACGTGTTCCGCACGCTGATCGACAGCGACATCCCGATGAACGAGGGCGTGCTCAAGCCGCTCAAGCTCATCATCCCGGAAGGCTCGATGCTCAATCCGCGCTATCCGGCGGCGGTGGTGGCGGGCAACGTCGAAGTGTCGCAGTACGTCACCGATGCGCTGTACGGCGCGCTGGGCGTGATGTCGGCCTCGCAGGGCACCATGAACAACTTCACCTTCGGCAACGATCAGCACCAGTACTACGAGACCATCGCCGGCGGTTCCGGCGCCGGACCGGGTTTCGATGGCACGGCCGCCGTGCAAACCCATATGACCAACTCGCGCATGACCGATCCGGAGGTGCTCGAGTGGCGCTTCCCGGTGCTGGTGGAGACCCACGCCATCCGGCGCGGCAGCGGCGGCAAGGGCGCGCGGCAGGGCGGCGACGGGGCGCTGCGCCGCATCCGCTTCCTGGAAGCGATGACGGCCAACATCCTGGCCGGCCACCGCCGCATCGCGCCTTTCGGCCTGCAGGGCGGCGCGCCGGGCGCGCTGGGCCGCAACTGGGTGGAGCGCGGCGACGGCTCCATCGAGGAGTTCGGCGCCACCCACACGGCGGACATGAAAGCCGGCGACGTGTTTGCCATTGAAACGCCGGGCGGCGGCGGCTTCGGTTCGTAAGCGCCATACAGGCGGGATGGCCAGGCTCGCTATCCCGCCTTCATCGCGGAGCCACCTAAAAACAGGGACAAAAAAATGAAGAAGACCATGCTTGCGCTCATGCTGGGCGCATCGGCAGGGGCGGCTGTCGCCCAAAGCAACGTAACGGTGTACGGCATTGTGGACGTGGCGCTGGTGCGCGAAAGCGGCGGCGCGGCCAGCAGCACCAGGCTCACCTCGGGGGTGGAAGCCGGTTCGCGCCTCGGGTTCAAGGGCACCGAAGACCTGGGCGGCGGCATGTCGGCCGTCTTCCTGCTGGAGAACGGCTTCCAGGCGGACACCGGCGCCATGGGGCAGGGCGGCTTGCTGTTCGGCCGCCAGGCTTATGTGGGCCTGCACAGCAAGCACGCCGGCACGCTGACCCTGGGCCGCCAGTACACGCCGCAGTACCTGGCGGTGGCCGCGGCGGACCCGTTCGGCTCCGGCACGGCTGGCGACACCAAGAACCTGATGGCGGCCACCGGCAACAGCGCCAGCCGCATGGACAACGCGGTCAAGTATGCGTCGCCGGTGTTCAAGGGCTTCAATGCGGAAGTGGTGTACGGCGTGGGCGAAGTGGCCGGCGACAGCACGGCGCAGCGCCAGTTCGGCGCTGCGCTGGCGTACGCCGCCGGCCCGCTGGTGCTGCGCCTGGCCCACCACAACCGCAACAACGACACGGCCGCGCTGAACAACACCAGCAATGCGAAGAA
Organism: Massilia sp. Root351; assembly: GCF_001425045.1. GTDB lineage: Bacteria > Pseudomonadota > Gammaproteobacteria > Burkholderiales > Burkholderiaceae_D > Rugamonas. Next base: position 264,184 of record NZ_LMDJ01000033.1, read on the forward strand.
CACGGTGCTGACGGCGCTATACGATGCAGTCTTCCTCAAGGCCCACTTCGCATACGGTGTGGACAAGGGCCTGAACAGCGCCTTGCCGCGCAACCTGGCCAACCCGTACGGCTACGCCGCCGCGCCGGTGCCGTCCATCGACAGTACGGCGGTGCTGCTGGGGGTGAGCGTGCCGCAAGGGGCGGGCGTGTGGCTGGGCTCGTACATCCGCAAGGACGACAAGACCCGCTTCAACCAGGACGCGGAGCAGCTGGCGGCGGGCTATCGCCACTACCTGTCGAAACGCACCGACGTGTACGCGGTGTACGCCTATTTGCGCAACAAGAACGGCGCCGGCTACACCGTGGGCAGCGCCATCGAGGGCGGCACCGGCAACCGCGGTTTCAACCTCGGGCTGCGGCACATGTTCTAGCGCGTCAGTACTTCAGCAGGCGCCGCATGACAAAGGGCGCCGGTTCCAGCGGGTTGGCGTGGGTATATTCCAGCTCCTCCGCCAGTTCGAACTCGAAGGCGGTGTAGAAGTCGATCAGCTTGGGCTGGTCGGCGCGCACCGCCATGCGCAGTTCTTCCACACCGGTTTCCAGGCCATGGTGGATGACCGCTTCCAGCAGGTGCTGGGAGATGTTCTTGCCGCGCCAGGCGGGCAGCACGCCCATGCGCAGGATTTCCCAGATGTGGGTTTCTGTTTCCAGCGGCAGCCAGCGCACCGAACCCACCGGCACGTCGTCCACCAGTAAAATAAAACCGCCGCCGTCGCGCAAATGCTGCGTGACGAGTACGGCGGTTTCACGGTGGCCACTGGATGTGACGCTGACCTTGCCGGCCCACGCGGCGCGCGTGAGCTCGGCAATCAGTTTGGCATCGTCATCCGTTGCTTCACGTACGACTATGTTCATATGCTTAGCGGATGCGCATGCCCGGTTCGGCGCCAGGCCACGGGTTCAGGATGTAGATGCCCGGCTTGCTGTTTTCATCGGCCGCCGAAGCCGCCATGACCATGCCTTCCGAGATGCCGAACTTCATCTTGCGCGGCGCCAGGTTGGCCACCAGTACCGTCAGTTTGCCGATCAGGTCTTCCGGCTGGTACATCGACTTGATGCCGGAGAAGACGTTGCGGTGGCGGCTTTCGCCTGCGTCCAGGGTCAGGCGCAGCAGCTTGTCCGACCCTTCCACGTGCTCGCAATTGACGATTTTTGCGATGCGCAGGTCGACCTTCATGAAGTCGTCGATCGCGATTTCCGGCGCCAGCGCTTCCACGCCGTGCTTGGCCACCAGCGGTTCCAGCGGCGGCGCTTTCGGCGCCTTGGCAGGCTTGGCTGCGGCAACCGCCGGCGCGCTGCCGGCGGCGGCGATCTGGTTCTGCGCGTCGAACAGGTCTTCGATCATCTTGGCGTCGACGCGGGTCATCAGGTGGTTGTAGGCGCCGATGGTGCGGCCCAGCATGGGCTGGAAGGCCGCGCCCGAGGCCAGCCCGGTGTCGGCCCAGACCAGCTTGTCGTCGTTGAGGAAACGGCTCACGTTGGCGGCCACGCCCGGCAGCACCGGCGACAGCAGGATGGTCAGCTGGCGGAACAGGATCAGCGCGGTGGTGCACACCTCGTGCAGCGCGGCGGCCTTGGACTCGTCCTTGGCCAGCGCCCATGGCTTGTTCTCGTCGACGTACTGGTTGGTGACGTCGGCGATCTCCATGATTTCGCGCAGCGCCTTGCCGAATTCACGGTTCTCGAAGTTGGCGGCGATGCTGGCCTGGCGCTCGGCGCCGTCGGCGGTGCTCAGCGCGCGCTTGATCCAGCCCATGGCGTTGTCGGACAGGCTGGAGGCCAGCTTGCCGTCGAACTTCTTGTTGATGAAGCCGGCGCAGCGGCTGGCGATGTTGACGTATTTGCCGATCAGGTCCGAGTTCACGCGGGCCACGAAGTCGTCGCCGGTGAAGTCCAGGTCTTCCACCTTGGCGTTCAGCTTGAAGGCGATGTAGTAGCGCAGCCATTCCGGGTTCATGCCCAGGTTCAGGTAGCGCAGCGGCGAAATGCCGGTGCCGCGCGACTTGGACATCTTTTCGTTGTTGACGGTCAGGTGGCCGTGCACGTTGACTTTCAGCTTGTCGATCACCGGGTGGTCGGCGAACTTGAGCATGGCCGGCCAGAACAGCAGGTGGAAGGACACGATGTCCTTGCCGATGAAGTGGATCTGCTCGGTGCCTTCGTCGTTCAGCAGTGCGTTGAAGTCGATGCCTTTCTTCTCGCAGTAGTTCTTCAGGCTGGCCAGGTAGCCGACCGGCGCGTCCAGCCAGACGTAGAAGAACTTGCCCGGCGCGTCCGGGATCGGGATGCCGAAATAGGGCGCGTCGCGCGAAATGTCCCAGTCGGCCAGCTTCTCGCCGGCTTCGCCCAGCCATTCGCTGACCTTGTTGACCATTTCCGGCTGCAAGCGGCCGGGCGTGTTGAGCCAGTCGCGCAGGAACTCGAAGCAGCGCGGGTCGGACAGCTTGAAGAAGTACTGCTCCGACGGCTTCAGGATCGGGGTGGCGTTGGTGAACACGGAGAACGGATTCACCAGTTCGGTCGGCTGGTAGGCCGCGCCGCACACTTCGCAATTGTCGCCGTACTGGTCCTTGGCGCCGCACTTCGGGCATTCGCCCTTGATGTTGCGGTCGGCCAGGAACATGCCCTTGACCGGGTCGAAGAAGCGGTCGACGATCTTGGTGGCGATCAGGCCGGTGTCGCGCAGCTTGCGGTAGATGCCTTGCGACAGCTCCACGTTTTCCGGCGAATCGGTCGAATACCAGTTGTCGAAGGCGATATGGAAGCCGTCCAGGTACTGCGCGCGGCCGGCGGCGATCTTGGCCACGAATTCCTGCGGCGTGATGCCTTCTTTTTCGGCAGCGATCATGATCGGCGTGCCGTGGGTGTCGTCGGCGCCGACAAAGTGCACTTCGCGCAGACCGTCGCCTTCGCGCTGCATTCGCTGGAAACGGACCCAGATGTCGGCCTGGATGTACTCCATCATATGGCCGATGTGGAAGGCAGCGTTTGCGTAGGGCAGGGCAGTAGTGACGAACAGCTTGCGGGTCATGATTGATGCACTTTGTTGGTGGGAAAAAGAGCATTTTACCAGCGCTGGCCGCCGATGCGCACCGGGACGGGGACGGCACGCTGTTTTTCTGTCTATTTTGCGCTAGACTGCGGGATCACTTACGGAGATTCAGATGAGCATCACGGTAGAAGACGTCAAAGCGGCATTGTCTAAAGTTACAGACCCGAACACGGGCAAGGATTACTGCACCTCGAAGGAAGTGCGCAACCTGAAGGTGGACGGCGCCGACGTTTCCTTCGACATCGAGCTGGGTTATCCGGCCAAGAGCCAGGTGGACGCCATCCGCGCCAGCGTGACGGACGCCGTGGCGGCGCTGCCGGGCGTGGGCAAGGTGTCCGCTAATGTATACAGCAAGATCATTTCGCACACGGTGCAGCGCGGCCTGAAGCTGATGCCGAACGTGAAAAACATCATCGCGGTGGCTTCCGGCAAGGGCGGTGTTGGCAAATCGACCACGGCAGTCAACCTGGCGCTGGCGCTGGCGGCCGAAGGCGCGTCGGTCGGCGTGCTGGACGCGGACATCTACGGCCCGTCGCAGCCGATGATGCTGGGCATCAGCGGCCGCCCGGAGAGCAAGGACGGCAAGACCATGGAGCCGCTGGAAAACCACGGCCTGCAGGTGTCGTCGATCGGTTTCATGATCGATCCGGACGAGCCCATGGTGTGGCGCGGTCCGATGGTCACGCAGGCGCTGCAGCAGTTGCTGGAGCAGACCAACTGGCGCGACCTGGACTACCTGGTGGTGGATATGCCGCCCGGCACCGGCGATATCCAGCTGACCTTGTCGCAGAAAGTGCCGGTCACCGGCGCGGTCATCGTCACCACGCCGCAGGACATTGCGCTGCTGGACGCGCGCAAGGGCTTGAAGATGTTCGAAAAGGTGGGCATCCCCATCCTGGGCGTGGTGGAGAACATGAGCACGCATATCTGCTCGAACTGCGGCCATGAGGAGCATATCTTCGGCCATGGCGGCGGCGCCAAGATGTGCGCCGACTTCGGCGCCGAGTACCTCGGCTCGCTGCCGTTGACGATGGCCATCCGCGAGCAGACCGACTCCGGCAAGCCGACCGTGGTGGCCGAGCCGGACGGCCCGGTTGCCGCCGTCTACAAGCAAATCGCCCGCAAAATTGCGGTAAAAGTCGCGGAAAAGGCGAAGGACATGACCAGCAAGTTCCCCAGCATCGTGATCAAGAATGATTAGGCGCTCAACGCCGGCGGCGGGCTGCGCCGCGCAGGCCGCAGGTGCCGGGCTGGCGTCCGTGGCATCCGTGGCGGCGCTGGCGCTGGCGGCGTTCGCCGTGCCGGGATGCGCCATGGCGCAGGACGCGGCCGGCGCCCCGCGCGGCTTGCCGTTGCCGCCGCCTTCGGCCGTGGGGCAGGCGCTGGTGCAGGCTGCGGGCTGGCAGCCGCTGGCCAGCGGCACCAGCGCCGAGCTGCGCGGCCTGTCCGTGGTGAGCGAGACGGTGGCCTGGGCCAGCGGCGCCAAGGGGACGGTGCTGCGCACGGTGGACGGCGTCTCCTGGCAGCAGCGGTCCGTGCCCGACGCCGACAAGCTGGACTTGCGCGACATCCACGCCGTGGACGCGAACACCGCCATCGCCATGAGCGCCGGCCCCGGCGCGGCTTCGCGCATCTACCGCACCACGGACGGCGGCGCGAGCTGGAAGCTGCAGATCACCAATCCCGACGCCGAAGGTTTCTGGGATGCGATCGCCTTCTGGGACGCGAAACACGGCATCGTGTTCGGCGACCCGGTCAAGGGCGCCTTCCAGGTGCTGCTGACGGCGGACGGCGGCGCCACCTGGCAGCCGGTGGCCGACGCGAAAGGACTGGCGTCCTTACCCAATGAGGGCGCGTTTGCCGCCAGCGGCACTTGCCTGACGGTGGCCGGCAGTACCGACGCCTGGTTTTCCACCGGCGGCGCCGAGCACGCCCGCGTATTCCATTCTTCCGACCGTGGCCGCACCTGGCGCGCCTCGGCGGTGCCGATGCCGGCCGGCGCGCCCGCGCGCGGCATTTTCTCGGTCGGCTTCCGCGATGGCAAAGTGGGCCTGGCGGCCGGCGGCGACTACAAGGAAACCTCGATGGCGACCGTGAACGGCGCCCGCACCGAAGACGGCGGCGCCAGCTGGAGCCCCGCCCCCATCCTGCCGACCGGTTACATGTCGGTGGTGGTGCCCGTGCGCGGCGCGGCGGACGCCTTCGTGGCGGCCGGGCTGGCCGGTTCCGGCTACAGTAACGACGGCGGCAAAAGCTGGGTCATCCTGGACCGCACGCCGGTGAACACGGTCGGCTTCGCATCGCCCGCCGTGGGCTGGGCGGTCGGTCCCAAAGGCCTGGTGATGAAATACGCAGGGCCGATACTCGGCAAGAAGTAATCCAACGATGGGAAACAACGATTAGGAGAGTTTATGCAGAAATTCCTGAAGCGCGCCTTGTTGGCGCTGGCACTGGGCGGCGCCAGTTTTGGCGCTGCGGCGCAGGCGGTGTCCTTCGCCGAGCCGGCCGACGGCGCGGTGGTCGGCAGCCCGTTCAAGGTGAAGTTCGCGGTCAGCGGCATGGAAGTCAAGCCGGCCGGCGAGATGGCCGCCAACACCGGCCACCACCACCTGATCATCAACGGCAGCAGCATCAAGGCCGGCGAATCGATTCCCTTCGACGACACGCACCTGCATTTCGGCAAAGGCCAGACTGAAGCCGAGGTGAAGCTGCCGCCCGGACAATACAAGCTGACCATGCAGTTCGCCAACGGCGCCCACCAATCCTATGGCCCGGGCGCCAGCAAGACGATCAACGTGACGGTCAAGTAAGCGGCCGCGTTGGCGGGTTGGGGCGCTCCGCGCCCGGCCCGCCAGACCGGCGCTTAATCCTTGGCGCGGGTAAACGGTATCTCGGTCGTGCCGTGCGTGTAACGGCCGGCATCCTTGCCGCTGAAGTGCAGCTCTGCTTCGCGGGACTGCATGAAATAGCTACCGCTCGGCGCCGCCAGCAGCGTTTCGCTGGTTCCGTTCCCCAGTTCGACCACCAGCCCGTCGCCCGCGCGCCGGATGGTGAAGCCCTCGCCTGCAATCACATACCTGCCCGGCAGCGTGGCCAGCGCATCCGCTGTCAGCGCCACATTGCGGCGCACCTTGGCGCCCATGGTGGGCCAGCCGTATTCCGCCGCCACCGCGCGCACCAGTGCGCCCGCCAGCTCATCCCCGCCGTCGCCGTTGGTCATGACCACGATGCCGTCGCCGCGCTCCGTATAGGCTGTCATGCGCGCGCGATAGCCAGCATTGGAGCCGCCGTGGCCGAAGCTTTGCGTCTGGCCGTCGCCCTCGATGCCCAGGCCGAGTCCATAGTTCTGCATCACCGGCGTCAACATCAGATAAGTCATGGCTTGCGACAGCACCGCGTTGGACTGGCCGGCGGCCGAACGCCGCGTTTCAAGGGCGAACTTGGCCAGGTCGGACGGCGTGGTCCACAGGCCGGCCGCAGCCTGCTCGGGATAGGTGTGCGGGCCGCCTGGAATCGGCTTGCCGCTGCGGTCGTGCGGCAGGGCGGCGCGCGCCAGCAGGGGCTGCGGCAGCGGCTGGGCGAAGGTGCTGTCCGTCATCGCCAGCGGCTTGAGTACCTTCTCTTGCATCAGGTCGGCAAACGGCGTCTTGCTGCGCTCCGTCATCACGTACTGCACCACCTGGTAGCCGCCGCCGGAGTAGCGCCAGCGGCTGCCGGGGCGCGCGTTGACATGCACGCCGCCGGTGTTGGCGGGCTTGGCGCCGTTCAGGATCTGCACCAGCGTCGGCAGCGGCGCGCCGGCGGCGTAGCCGGGGAAGCCGTGCCCCGTGGTGCCGGCCGTGTGCGACAGCAGCTGGCGCAGCGTGACGGGGTTGTTGTCGGCGTCCTTGGGCAGCTTCCACAGCGCGGTGTAGCTGTTGACGTCGCGGTCCAGCTCCAGTTTGCCTTCCTCCACCATCTTGAGTGCACCCATGGCGGCCACCGGTTTGCTGATGGAGGCGGCCTGGAACAGCGTGGAGGTGGTCACCGGCGCGCCGCCCGGCGTGACCACGCCGTAGGCCTTGGCCCATTCAACCTCGCCGCCGTGGATCACCGCGATGCTCACGCCCGGCACACCCAGCCGCGCCATCTCGTCGGCCAGCTTGCGCCGGGCCGGCGGTGCGCCTTCCAGCGCGATGGCCGGCAGCAAGCCCTGTTCCACTCTGGCGATGCGCTGCTGCAGCGGATCTTCCGCAGCGAAGGCAGTCATGGCGGTCATTGCCGGCAGGGCGGACAGCAGGCCGATGGCGGCGTACAGGCGGGTGCGTGGATGCAAGGCGGGCTCCTTTGTAGTGGTTTGGTTCGAGTATATAACCATAGGCGGGTTAAAATACCCGTTTAATCCATTTGCTTCAGTCCAGAGATGACCACCACACCTGCAACTCCCGTCCGTACCCGTTTCGCTCCCAGCCCGACCGGCTATCTGCACCTCGGCGGCGCCCGCACCGCGCTGTATTCCTGGGCTTACGCGCGCCACTTCGGCGGCACCTTCGTGCTGCGCATCGAGGATACCGACCTGGAGCGGTCGACCCCGGAAGCGGTGCAGGCCATCATCGAAGGCATGGCTTGGCTGGGCTTGAATCATGACGAAGGTCCGTTCTACCAGATGCAGCGCATGGACCGCTACCGCGAAGTGGTGGGCCAGATGCTGGCCGCCGGCACGGCCTACCATTGCTACTCGTCGCCGGAAGAAGTGCAGGCCATGCGCGACAAGGCCGCCGCGGCCGGCGAAAAGCCGCGCTACGACGGCACCTGGCGTCCGGAGGCAGGCAAGACCCTGCCCGCCATCCCGGAAGGGCGCAAGCCGGTGGTGCGCTTCAAGAACCCGCTGGACGGCGAAGTGACGTGGAACGATTTCGTCAAAGGCACCATCACCATCGGCAATAAAGAACTGGACGATCTGGTGATCGCGCGTCCGGACGGCACGCCGACGTACAACTTCTGCGTTGCCATCGACGACCTGGACATGGAAATCACCCATGTCCTGCGCGGCGACGACCACGTCAACAACACCCCGCGCCAGATCAACATCCTGCGCGCCATTGGTGCGCCGCTGCCGCAGTACGGCCACCTGCCGATGATACTGGGCTCGGACGGCGCCAAGATGTCCAAGCGCAAGGATGCCGTCAACGTCATGCAGTATCCAGCGGAAGGCTATCTGCCGGAAGCCATTTTGAATTACCTGGCGCGCCTGGGCTGGAGCCACGGCGACGACGAAGTGTTCTCGATGGAGCAGGTGTGCGCATGGTTCGACGGCACGCACCTGAGCAACTCGGCCGCGCAGTTCAACATTGAAAAGCTGAACTGGCTGAACAACCACTATATCAAGCAGGCCGACAATGCGCGCCTGGCCGGACTGGCCAAGCCGCGCATGCTGGCCGGCGGCGCCGTGTTCGACGGCGCGCCGGCGCTGCCGGTGGTGCTGGGCTTGCTGAAGGAGCGCACCAATACGGTCAACGAGCTGGCCGATGCCGCCATGCTGTTCTACCGCGCGCCGCAGCCGGACGCCGCGCTGCTGGCCCAGCACGTGACCGACGCCGTCCAGCCGGCGCTGGCCGACTTCGCCGAGCGCTGCAAAACCGTGGAGTGGAACAAGGCCGCGCTGGCCGCCATGATCAAGGACGTGCTGGCCGCGCACGGCTTGAAGATGCCGCAGATCGCCATGCCGCTGCGCCTGTTCGTCACCGGCCAGCTGCAGACGCCGGCCATCGACGCGGTGCTGGAAATCTTCGGCCGCGACACGGTTGTGGCGCGCATGTCAAAGTTCCTCTGATTTATTTCTTGAAGCAGGGGCAAAGTTGCAAAAGGGTATTTGCATAATACGGCGCCTCTGCTATACTCTTGTCTCTCGCGCAAACGGGGGTATAGCTCAGCTGGGAGAGCGCTTGCATGGCATGCAAGAGGTCAGCGGTTCGATCCCGCTTACCTCCACCAGTTTGCAGGGAAAGCAGTACGGCAGTTCCAAGGTCCCCATCGTCTAGAGGCCTAGGACATCACCCTTTCACGGTGAGTACCGGGGTTCGAATCCCCGTGGGGACGCCAGCTTCGCCAAGGCTGGCCGGCAGTAGGTAGTAAATTTTCTGTGCCAGAGGGGGTATAGCTCAGCTGGGAGAGCGCTTGCATGGCATGCAAGAGGTCAGCGGTTCGATCCCGCTTACCTCCACCAAGCATAGAAGAGGTTGTTCGGCAGTTCCAAGGTCCCCATCGTCTAGAGGCCTAGGACATCACCCTTTCACGGTGAGTACCGGGGTTCGAATCCCCGTGGGGACGCCAGCAATGGCAAAAAGAGTAAATGTTTTCTGCGCCCGGGGGGTATAGCTCAGCTGGGAGAGCGCTTGCATGGCATGCAAGAGGTCAGCGGTTCGATCCCGCTTACCTCCACCAACAGCGCAGAAGCACATCGGAAGTTCCAGGTCCCCATCGTCTAGAGGCCTAGGACATCACCCTTTCACGGTGAGTACCGGGGTTCGAATCCCCGTGGGGACAAGCACATCGGAAGTTCCAGGTCCCCATCGTCTAGAGGCCTAGGACATCACCCTTTCACGGTGAGTACCGGGGTTCGAATCCCCGTGGGGACGCCAGTTTTACAGTAATTGCAGTAGCATTGTTTCTGCGCCCGGGGGGTATAGCTCAGCTGGGAGAGCGCTTGCATGGCATGCAAGAGGTCAGCGGTTCGATCCCGCTTACCTCCACCAACAGCGCAGAAGCACATCGGAAGTTCCAGGTCCCCATCGTCTAGAGGCCTAGGACATCACCCTTTCACGGTGAGTACCGGGGTTCGAATCCCCGTGGGGACGCCAGTTCTGGCAAACATCACAGTTAGTCGACAAGCAAGCTGCCACGGGCGGCTTTTTTCGTTCTCGCACGCCGGTTTCCCCTCTCATTGTCCTGTATCTGCGCACAAGCTTAACGAGATTGCATGTTGGCGAAACTGTTCTACACTGGACGAGGGTGGCCACCGTAGCCGCCTATCAAAAGGGAGACGGACATGGAACTCCATATGCACTCGCACCGCTGGGTGGCGCGCCAGCCTGACTGGGCGGCCGCGGCGGTAGCCGGCTTTGGCGCCGGCGGTATCCTCATGGTACTGGAAGTGGCCTGGGCCGCGCTGGCGGGCGTGCCCGATCCGTGGCAGGTGACGCACATGGTCGCCGCCATGGTGCTCGGCTGGGAGGCGCTGCAGTCCACCGGCTATATATTCGGCCTGCTGGCGGCCGCGCTGGTGGTCCACTATGTGCTCGGCATCATGTTCGGCATCATGCTGGCAGCCATCATCGCGCCGTTCCAGCTCGATTCGAGTACCGGCATGGTGCTGCTGGCCGGCGCGGTATTCGGGCTGGTGCTGTACGTGCTGAATTTCTACGGCATGTCCGGCGCGTTCTCGTGGTTCGCCGAGATGCGCGGCTGGGCGACCGCAGTGGGCCATGTGGTGTTCGGCATGTCGGCCGCCTATATTTACCGCAGGATGGAAAAACCGTAATCAGCACCGTTGTTGCGTGGTTCGTTGAGCATGTTGTAGGGCACCAGTTGCACATGGCTTAGAGCGAAACATCTGACAGAAACGGGGCGGCTTATGGCGTTGGCACTGGCTTTGATCCTGATCGTGGTGGGTACGCTTGCGTTCCACTTCTGGAGCCCATGGTGGCTCACTCCGCTGGCGTCGAACTGGCAGGCAATGGACGACGCCCTGATGCTGACGCTGGTGATTACCGGCGCCATCTTCGTCATCATCAATCTGTTCGTGGCCTACGCGGTGATCAAGTTCCGTCACCGCGACGGCGTGCGCGCGTCCGCGGAGCACGGCAGCAAGAAGCTCGAATGGTGGCTGATCGGCGTGACGACGGTGGGCATCGTCATCATGCTGGCGCCCGGCCTGGACGTGTATGCCAAGCTGATCACGGCGCCGGACCATGCGATGCAGTTCGAAGTGATGGGGCAGCAATGGCAATGGCATTACCGGCTGCCCGGCAAGGACGGCCGCATGGGGCAGACCGACGTCACCCACATCAGCCCCGAAAACCCCTTCGGCGTGAACGCCAAGGATCCCTACGGCCAGGACGACGTGCTGGTCGACACGCAGGAAATCCACATTCCGCTCGACCGGCCGGTCAAGGTGCTGCTGCGCTCGCAGGACGTGCTGCATGACTTCTATGTGCCGCAGTTCCGCACCCGCATGAATATGGTGCCGGGCATGGTCACGTCGTTCTGGTTTACCCCCACGCGCACCGGCCGCTTCGAAGTGATGTGCGCCCAACTGTGCGGCATCGGGCACGCCAATATGCGCGGCTACGTGGTGGTCGAGGACGACGCGGCGTATGCGAAATGGCTGGCGGCGCAGCCGACCTTCGCGGCCAGGATGCGGGCCGGGGCGGCGGGCGGCACCGGGGTTGCCGCCGCTGCCGCCGGCGCCGGCGCGGCGGGCGCGGAAGGCACGGCGGCCGGCACGGCCGGCGCCGGCGAGAGCGCGCCGGCCAGCGATACGGCTGCGCAAGGCAAGCTGCTGGCGCAGGCGCGCGGCTGCATGGCCTGCCACAGCGTGGACGGCAGTCCCGGCGTGGGGCCGACCTGGAAGGGCTTGTACGGCAAGACTGAAACACTGGACAGCGGCAAGAGCGCCGTGGCGGACGATGCCTACCTGAAGCAGTCCATCGCCGATCCCAAGGCGGCCATCGTGCGCGGTTTCCCACCCATCATGCCGCAGCAGCCGCACACCGAGGCGGAGCTGGCGGCAATGGTGGACTACATCAAGACTGTGAAGTAAGGCGGAGGTTGCGATGGCATATGGCAACGGACACGGCAGCGGGCACGATGGGCACGGTGACGACCATGGCGGCCACGACCATGGCCCCCAAAGCTGGGTCACCAAGTACGTGTGGAGCCAGGACCACAAGGTGATCGCGGTGCAGTACGCGCTGACGGCCATCGTGGTGGGGCTGATCGGGCTGGTGCTGTCGGACCTGATGCGGCTGCAGCTGGGCTATCCCGGCAAGTTCTCCTTCATCGACGCGTCCAGCTACTACCAGTTCATCACCATGCACGGCATGATCATGGTGGTGTACCTGCTGACCGCGCTGTTCCTGGGCGGCTTCGGCAACTACCTGATCCCGCTGATGGTGGGGGCGCGCGACATGGTGTTTCCCTTCCTGAACATGCTCAGCTTCTGGTTCTATTTGCTGTCGGTCTTGATCCTGATCGGCAGCTTCTTCGTGCCCGGCGGGCCCACCGGCGCAGGCTGGACGCTGTATCCGCCCCAGGCGATCTTGCAGGGCACGCCGGGCGTGGAGTGGGGCATCATCGTGATGCTGATCTCGCTGGTGGTGTTCATCGCGGCCGCCACCATGGGCGGCCTGAACTACGTCACCACCATCCTGCAGGCGCGCACGCGCGGCATGACGCTGATGCGCATGCCGCTTACCGTGTGGGGCATTTTCGTGGCCACCATCCTGGCGCTGCTGGCCTTTCCCGCGCTGTTCGTCAGCGGCGTGATGATGCTGTTCGATAAGACGCTGGGCAGCAGCTTCTTCATGCCGGCCGTCGTGTCCATGGGCCAGCACCTGGCGCACCAGGGCGGCAGCCCCCTGCTGTTCCAGCACCTGTTCTGGTTCTTTGGCCACCCCGAGGTGTATATCGTGGCCTTGCCCGCCTTCGGCATCATCTCCGACCTGATCAGCGTGCACGCGCGCAAGTGCATCTTCGGCTACCGCATGATGGTGTGGGCCATCGTGATCATCGGCGGGCTGAGCTTCGTCGTGTGGGCGCACCATATGTACGTGAGCGGCATGCATCCGCTGTTCGGCTTCTTCTTCGCCACCACCACCCTGATCATCGCGGTGCCGACCGCCATCAAGGTCTACAACTGGACGCTGACCCTGTGGCGCGGCGACATACACATGACCGTGCCCATGCTGTTCGCGCTGGGCTTCATCAGCACCTTCGTGCTGGGCGGCGTGACCGGGCTATTCCTCGGCAATGTCAGCGTCGATATCCCGCTGTCGAACACCTATTTCGTGGTGGCGCACTTCCACATGGTGATGGGCGTGTCGCCTGTACTGGCGGTGTTCGGCGGGATTTACCACTGGTACCCGAAGATCAGCGGCCGCATGTACAACGACACCCTGGGCAGGCTGCATTTCTGGATCACCTTCCTGGGCGCTTACGCGATTTTCTTCCCCATGCACTATCTCGGGGTGCTGGGCATGCCGCGCCGCTACTACGCCTATGACAACTACGCCTTCATCCCGCCGTCGGCGCAGCTGATGAACGAGTTCATCACCATCGCCGCGCTGGTGGTGGGCGTGGCGCAGTTGCTGTTTATCTTCAATCTCGCCCATAGCACCTTCAAGGGCAAGGTGGCGGACGGCAATCCGTGGCGCGCGGCCAGCCTGGAGTGGTTTACGCCGCAGACGCCGCCGGCGCACGGCAACTGGGGGCCGCAGCTGCCGGTGGTGTACCGCGGCGCGTACGACTATGGCCAGCAGACCGGCGACAGCGACTACATTGCGCAAAACGTGGGGCCGGACGATGATCCTCCCGGTGCGCCGGCCGGATCCCCGGGCGGCATCCCCGGCGCGCGGCCAGTGGCCGGCGGAGGTGTGGCGTGAGCGCCGCGTCCGGCATGCAGGCGCCGATGGCGGGCGGCGCCGGCGACGGCGGGTTGGCCAGACGGGATGGACCGGACGGGCCCGGCGCGCGCAAGGTCGGCCTGTGGGTCTTCATGGCGGTGGTGACGTCGCTGTTCATGCTGTTCAGCGTCGCCTACGTGATGCGGATGGCGACGGCCGACTGGCAGCCGCTGCGCTACATTCCGTGGCAGCTGTGGCTGAGTACGGCGGTGCTGGCGCTTGCCAGCGCAGCGTGGGAGTTGGCGCGGCGCGCGGCGCAGCAGGGCAGGGCGCGTATGGCGGACTGGACGGACAGCGCGGACATCGAGCGCGGACCCAGGGCCGGCGCGGCAGGCGACGGTGCGGCCCGGCGCGCGGGGCTGCTGGCGTGCGCCTTGTCGCTGGCCTTCCTGGCGGTGCAGCTGTGGGCCTGGCAAGCCATGACGGCCATGAACGTCACCGTCAACGGCAATCCGGCCAGCAGCTTCTTCTACCTGCTGACCGGCTTGCATGGCCTGCACGTGTGCGGCGGCCTGGTGGCGGCGGTCCTGGCCGGCGTCTCCGCCAGGCGCGGCAAGGCCGCGTTCGCCACCTTCGCAGCGCATGCCGCGCTGTGCGCGCGTTACTGGCATTTCTTGCTGTTGCTGTGGCTGGGATTGTTTGCGCTGCTGTTCCTGGTCACGCCGGACCTGGTGCAGGTGGTGTGTGAAAGCGTCGGCATCCGGCCGCCGCAAGCGAGGTGAACCATGAATACGCCGAGTGACGGCTTGCAGGGCCTGGTCAGCGACTTCTCGGCCGACCAGGTCGCCTACCAGGTGCCGTGGGGCAAGCTGATGATGTGGATCTTCCTGCTCAGCGACACCTTCATCTTCGGCAGCTTTCTTACCGGATACATGACGGTGCGCCTGTCGGCCACTGCCGCCTGGCCCAATCCCAGCGAGGTGTTCGCGCTGACCATAGCCGGTACCAATCTGCCGCTGATACTGATCGCCATCATGACTTTCGTGCTGATCACCAGCAGCGGCACCATGGCCATGGCGGTCAACTACGCCTACCGGGGCGAGCGCGCCGTGGCTGCGCGGCTGATGCTTATCACCGCCGTGTTCGGCGCAATGTTTGTCTGCATGCAAGCGTTCGAGTGGACCAAGCTGATCCATGAAGGCGTGCGGCCCTGGTCCAATCCCATGGGCGCGGCGCAGTTCGGCGCCTGCTTCTTCATGATCACGGGCTTTCACGGCCTGCACGTGTCGGCTGGCGTGATCTACCTGCTCATCGTGGCGCGCCGCGTGCAGCGCGGGCACTACGAGCGCAGCCGCGGCGAAGCGCACGGCGGCAAATACGACATTGTAGAAATCGCCGGCTTGTACTGGCACTTCGTGGACCTGGTGTGGGTCTTCATCTTTGCGCTGTTCTACCTGTGGTAGGGAGGAGGGGCCATGGCCACCGTGACCGAGCACACGCAGCATCCGATCGGCATCTACTTCAAGATATGGGGCTTGCTGTTCGTGCTCAGCGCCTTCTCCTACGCGGTCGACTTTTTCCACCTGCAAGGCTATCTGCGCTGGACCCTGATCCTGCTGCTGATGGCGGCCAAGGCCGGCTTGATCGTGGCCTATTTCATGCACCTGAAGTGGGAGCGGCTGGCGCTGATCTACACCATCCTGATACCGCCGTCCGCGCTCATCGTTCTGGTGTGGCTGATGATGGTGGAGGGCGACTATACTTTCCTCACGCGCATGACGCATTTTGGATGAGTCCTCGCATGGCGTTGCCTTGATTTTCAAGCTTTTACCATGCTACAATTCGCGCACGCTTTTACGACGTCCCCATCGTCTAGAGGCCTAGGACATCACCCTTTCACGGTGAGTACCGGGGTTCGAATCCCCGTGGGGACGCCAAGTCAACATATTCAAAGTGTACCGATCATGTCCCCATCGTCTAGAGGCCTAGGACATCACCCTTTCACGGTGAGTACCGGGGTTCGAATCCCCGTGGGGACGCCAGACAATGAAAGCCGCCTTGTGCGGCTTTTTTGTTACTTGCATGGCTACCGACATGGCTACCGAAATAACTCCCTCCCTCACGCTGGCGCTGTTCTGCAAGGTCGTCGATAACTACGGCGATATCGGCATATGCTGGCGCCTCGCGCGCCAGCTGCGGCACGAGCATGGCGTGGCCGTCACGCTGTGGGTGGACGATCTGCAGACCTTCCAGCGCATCTGCCCCGAGGTGGATACCGGCGCGCCGCTGCAGCAGGTGGCGGGCGTGGCGGTACAGCACTGGGCCGGCCAGGACGGCGGGTTTACGCCGGCCGATGTGGCCGATATCGTCATCGAATTTTTCGGCTGCGACATTCCGCCCGGCTACATCGCCGCGATGGCGCAATGTGAACCTCGCCCGGTATGGCTGAACCTGGAAGGCTTGACGGCGGAAGAGTGGGTGGAGGGCTGCCACACCTTGCCATCCTCGCATCCGCGCTTGCCGCTGACGAAACATTTCTTCTTCCCGGGCTTCACCGCCAAGACCGGCGGCTTGCTGCGTGAATCGGCGCTCGAAGGGCAACGCCAGGCTTTCCTGTCCGATGCCGCTGCCATGGCGGAGTTCCTGGCGCGCTTCGGCGTCACGCCGGCGGAGCTGGCCTCGCTCAAGGTGTCGCTGTTCTGCTACCCGCACGCGCCGGTGGCGGAGCTGTTCAGCGCCTGGGCGCAGGGCGGCGAGCCGGTGCTGTGCCTGGTGCCGGAAGGCGTGGCCGCCGACGCGGTGCAAGCCTTCCTTGGCGCAACTCCGGCGGCCGGCGCGGTCCGCAGCAGCGGCGCGCTGACCGTGCGCGTGCTGCCATTCGTGCCGCAGCAGGATTACGACAAGCTGCTGTGGGCGTGCGACCTGAACTTTGTGCGCGGCGAAGATTCCGTGGTGCGCGCGCAATGGGCCGGCAAGCCTTTCGTGTGGCACATCTACCCGCAGGACGAAAACCTGCACCACAAGAAACTGGGCGCCTTCCTGCAGCGTTATGCGGATCCGGCCGGGCAGGCCGCGGGCGCGCTGGACGCGTTCTCGCTGCGCTGGAACGGCGCGCTGCCGCCAGGCGCGGACAACGGGCCGGACGCGGCAGCCGAGTGGCGCGCGCTGTGGCCGGCGCTGCAGGCGGTGATGCCGGCCGCCGCCAGCCGCGCCGCCGAGTGGCAGCAGCAGATCACCGCTCATGGCGACTTGGCAACAAACCTGCTGCGTTTCGCTGCGTCGCTCAAGTAGGCGGCGCAACAAAAATCAGGTATACTGCCCGGTTACTCTATCAAGTATTTTTACTCGGTATTTTTACTCGATCAAACTAGAGCTTACGGCGTTAGAAGCCAGCAGGCGACAGATGATTTTCACGCAACCCACTTTATACGTACACTCGCTATGAAACCCGCAAAAGAAATTCGTGTTGGCAACATCATCATGGTTGACGCCAAGCCTTTCATCGTTCTGCGTTCTGATGTCAACGGTTCGAGCCGCACGGGCTTCACCTACAAATGGAAGATGAAGAATCTTCTGACGAACGCACCCCTGGAAAACGTGTTCCGCGGTGACGACAAGTTCGACGTCGTCGTTCTGGACAAGAAGCCAGTGACCTACTCGTACTTCGCCGACCCGCTGTACGTCTTCATGGATGAAGAGTACAACCAGTACGAAATCGAAGAAGAAAACCTGGGTGATGCACTGAACTACCTGAAAGACGGTATGGAATGCGAAGCCGTGTTCTACGATGGCAAGGCCATCTCGGTAGAACTGCCGACCACCATCGCGCGCCTGGTTGCTTACTCGGAGCCTGCAGTCAAGGGCAACACTTCGGGCAACGTCCTGAAAGAAGCCAAGATCGAAAACGCGATCGAATCCAAGCGCCACATCGTGATGGTGCCGCTGTTCGTGTCCCAGGACGACGTGATCGAGATCGACACCCGTACCAACGAATACAAGCGCGTCGTTCGCAACTAAGCTGCAAGCTAGCCTTATGGCGCAGCCAAGGCCGCGCCACTACAAAAAAGCCAGGTTCTCCGGAACCTGGCTTTTTTTTAGCCGTACGGCGTGTAGTTGATGCCGTTCTGGATTGCGCCTATCACCTGTGCCTGGTTCTCCGGGCTGTCCGAGAACTGGGCCAGCACGCTGGTCTGCGAGACGATATTGTTGTTTAGCGCGTCCAGCCAGAAGGCGTAGCCGGCGGCGTCCGGCGCGCGGTGCAGGGTGTTGGCGTAGAAGCGGGTCAGCACTTCGGCGTTGCTTGGATTGACGCCATACAGCGACTTGCCCTCGTCCGACACCAGGAAGTCGTGCGCGATGGATTCCATCGACACGCCGGCATCGCGGGCATTGATCCAGAAGCCCAGGCCGGGCAGGTCGGGGGCGCGGTCGAACGCGGCCTGGTACAGGCGGTAGGCCTGGCCGGCGTGGCCGTTGATGTCCAGCGCCACGTCGGCGTTGGCGAAATGCAGGCGCTCCACGTTGGCCAGCGCATCCTTGCCGTCGCCGGCGGCCACGCTGGTCACCAGGGTGCCGCTGGTGGTGATGGCCACCGTGTAGGCGTCGCGGTTGCCGGCGTAGACGGCGGTGTCGACACCGCCGCCGCCGTCGATGATGTCATCGCCGCCCAGCCCGGTAATCCGGTCGCGGCCCTGGTTGGCGTTGATCACGTCCACGCCGGCGCCGCCGGTGATGGTCTCGCCGGCCAGGCTGCCAAAGCCCGCGCCGACCTTGGTGTGGGTGACGGTGCGCTGGTCGGCGGTGGTGTTGGCCACCATCTGGTAGTGGACGAACACGGCGTCCAGGCTGGCGCTGGCCAGCGCCGCGTTGCTGGCGTAGTTGTAGTGGTTGGCGTCGCCGCCGCTGGACAGGCGCGTCAGGGCGCCGGTCTCCAGGTCCTTGATGAAGACGTCGGTGCGGCCATCGCCGTCGCCGGCCGTGAAGTCGGCCTTGCTCTCGAACAGCACGTAGCGGCCATTGTCCGAGATCGAGGCGTTGCTCGATTCGCCCAGCCCTTGC
Source organism: Massilia sp. Root351 (assembly GCF_001425045.1). Lineage (GTDB taxonomy): Bacteria > Pseudomonadota > Gammaproteobacteria > Burkholderiales > Burkholderiaceae_D > Rugamonas. The sequence continues at coordinate 282,936 of NZ_LMDJ01000033.1, forward strand.
TGGCCTTCGGTGCTCACCGAGACGCGGATGGTCTCGCCGGTCAGCAGATCCTTGCGGAACACGTCGCGTACGCCATTGGTGTCGCGCCACACCAGGTTGTCGGCCTGGCTGGAGAACACCACGTAGCGGCCGTCGGCCGATACCGCGGCGTTGTCGCTGCTGCCGTTGGCGCCCACGCCGTTGGAATCGGTGGACACGCGGGTGAGGGCGCCCGTGTTCAGGTTCTTGGCGTAGATGTCGGCATAGCTGTCGTCGCCTGCCGCCAGGTTGGTGGCAAAGGTGGTGAAGACCACGGTGCGGCCATCGGACGACATCGCGGTGTCGCCGCTGGGCGCATCGGCCTGCACGCCGGCGGCGGTGGTGGAGGCGTTCACCACGGCGCCGGTCAGCAAGTCCTTGACGAAGACGTCGTCCCTGCCGTTGGTGTCGCCAGCGACCAGGTTGGTCGCCTTGCTGATAAAGGCTACGTAGTGCGCGTCGCCCGACAGTACCGCGTTGTAACTCTGGCCGTTCGCGGCCGCGCCGGTGCTGGTGGTGGATGCCGTGCTCAGCGCGCCGGTGCTCATGTTTTTGACCATGATGCTGGCGTTGCCGTTGACGGTGTTCTGGAAGCTCAGCGTGCCGCCATCTGCCGACAGCGACGCGCTGAGTTTCACACCGGCCAGCGTGCTGCCGTCTGAATTGGTCGACGCCAGCTTCAGCTGCTTGAGCTGTAGATCATACAAATAGATGTCGCCGTCGTTCAGGCTGGTGTCGGCCGGCACCAGGGACTGGTTGGACGAGAATGCCGCATAGCGGCCATTGGCGGAAATACGGGCGCCGATGTCGGTGGCGCTGACGCCGTTCTGCACGGCGCTAGAGATGTTTGGCAGCATGATTGTCGGAGGTTGCGATAGATGGTTGTAGGGATATGGCCGACAAATTGTGCATCAGATAACGAATCGACCTCCGCACGGTTCCACCCGGATATTTTGGTGTTTCCGATAATATTTTTATTCATTTCAGAAAGATAATTAAATTAGTAGCTCGGAAACATTTCGGCTGGTATGCTAGCCGATTGCGCGCTTGTTACTATTGGTATAACCACTCACGGAGTTGGGCATGGATCGCAGGGGATTTGTTCGGATGGGCCTGGCCGCCGGTGCGGCCGGTACGGTCGGTACTGCCAACGCCACGGCGCAGGCGCAGTTGTCCGAGGCGGGCAAACCCGGCCCCGGCGGCATCCTCGACAGCGGCGTCCAGCTGCAGCAGGAACTGATGGCCGCCAACAAGCTCACCTCGCACTCCCTCACCTCGCAATACCTGGCCCGCATCCGCAACATCGACAAAGCCGGCCCCCGCATCAACGCCATCATCGAAATCAATCCGGAAGCGCTGAAGATTGCCCGCGAGATGGACCGCGAACGCTTGCTGCGGCGCGTGCGCGGCCCGCTGCACGGCATCCCGGTACTACTGAAGGACAATATCGCCACGGCCGACCGCATGAGCACCACCGCCGGCTCGCTGGCCCTGGCCGGGGTGCGGGCGGCGCGCGACGCCCACGTGGCGGCCCAGCTGCGCGCGGCCGGCGCGGTCATCATCGGCAAGACCAATCTGAGCGAGTGGGCCAATATGCGCTCCACCCATTCCGTCAGCGGCTGGAGCGCGCGCGGCGGCCTGACGCGCAACCCGTATTCGCTCGACCGCAACTGCAGCGGCTCCAGTTCCGGCTCCGGCGCTGCCATCGCTGCCGGCCTGGCCACGCTGGCGGTGGGCACCGAGACCGACGGCTCCATCGTCTCGCCGGCCTCGATCTGCGGCTTGGTCGGCATCAAGCCCACGCTGGGCCTGGTCAGCCGCAGCGGCATCATCCCCATCGCCCACTCGCAGGACACGGCCGGTCCCATGGCGCGTTCGGTGGCCGACGCCGCGCTGATGCTGGCCGCCATGGCCGGCGTGGACCCGGCCGATGCGGCCACCGCCGGCAGCGCCGGCAAGGCCGCCGGCTACGCCGCCGCGCTGGACCGCGACAGCCTGCACGGCAAGCGCCTCGGCGTGGCGCGCAATTTCTTCGGCAAGAATCCGGACGTGGATGCCGAAATCGCCAAGGCGCTGCAGGTGCTGCAGGCGCAGGGCGCGCAACTGGTGGACGTGGAAATACCCAACGTGAACAAGTACGACAGCACCGAAACCGAAGTGCTGCTGCATGAATTCAAGGCCGACCTGGCGGCGTACCTGAAGGACTACGCGCCCCACGCGCCAGTGCGCAATATGGCCGACCTGGTGGAATTCAACCGCCAGCACGCTGACAAGGAAATGCCCTACTTCGGCCAGGAATACCTGGAGCGTGCCGCCGCCAAGGGCGGCCTGGACGAGCAGGTCTACCTGGACGCGCTGGCCAACAACCACCGCTATTCGCGCGCCGAAGGCATCGACCAGGTGATGCGCGAACACCGCCTGGACGCGCTGGTGGCGCCCACCGACGGCCCGGCCTGGCTGACGGACTTCATCAACGGCGACCATTACAACGCCAGCTTCTCCTCGCCCGCCGCGGTGGCCGGTTACCCGCACGTGACCGTGCCGGCCGGCTATGTGCACGGCCTGCCGGTGGGCCTGTCCTTCGTGGGCGGCAGCTACACGGAAGCGAAGCTGATCGGCATGGCCTACGCCTACGAGCAGGCCACGCGGCACCGCCGCGCGCCGCAATTCCCGGCCAGCGTGTCACCCGTGTTCCGCTAGGATTTGACAGAATATCCAATTCTGGATATTCTGTCCAAATGCGAAAACAGAAGATCACCCGCACGGCAGAGCAACAGCTGCTGCTGGACCAGCTCAAGAACGTGGCCGAAGGGCTCGGCCAGACCCTGGCGCCGTTCTGCGAAGTGGTGGTGCACGACTTGCTGGACCCGGCGCACGCCATTGCCGCCATCTACAACAACCTGTCCAGCCGCCACATCGGCGGCCCGGCCACCGAGCTTGGCCTGGCCCGCATCGCGGACGCCGCCTATCCTGCCATCGTGGCAAACTACGCCAACAGTTTCGCCGACGGGCGTCAGGCCAAGAGCACCTCCATCGGCATCAAGGACTCCGGCGGCCAGTACATCGCCGCGCTGTGCATCAACGTGGACCTGACCATGTTCCACGGCCTGCAGTCCGTGTTCGCGCAGTTCAGCCGCATCGACGCCAGCCATGGCGCCAACGGCGGCGGTCCGCAGGAGTCGCTGGACCCGGTGGGCGCCGACGGCATCCGGCGCCGCATCGACGAATACGCGGCACGCCTTTCCAGCACGCCGCGCGCGCTCAAGGCCGGCGAGCGGCGCGCACTGATCGTTGAATTACGGGAGGCGGGCTGCCTGGACGTGCGGCGCGCCATGGAAATCATCGCCCAGCACCTGGGCATTTCAAGAGCGACTGTGTACAGCTATGCCAAATAACGCAAGACTGCTGCTGATCGATAGCGTCCAGGGCGAGACCCTGATGAACTTCCGCGACGTGCTGGACGCCACCCGCGAAGCGTTCGTATTGCATCAGCAGGAGGAGGGGCGCGTGTTCCCGCTGGTGCGCGAGCGCCTGCCGGAAGGCATATGGGGCATCAAGTCCGGCCAGGTGGTGGCGCAGAACCTGCTCGGCTTCAAGTCGGCCGGCTTCTGGCCCGGCAACCGCGAGAAGGGCGGCGAGCCGCACCAGGCCACCATAGTGCTGGTGGACCCGGCCACGGGCCGGCCGCAGTGCATCATCGACGGCAACGGCGTGACCACCATGCGCACCGGCGCGGCCGGCGGCCTCGGGCTGCTGCAGCTGGCGCGCGCCGACAGCAACCGCGTGTGCGTGTTCGGCACCGGCGTGCAGGCCCGCGTCCAGCTGCGCTACGCGCTGGAACTGATCCCGTCGCTGCACCAGGTGGACTACGTGAGCTCCAGCGGCGAGGCGGACCTGGCCTTCGAGCGCCAGTTCTCCGAGCGCTGCACGGTCACGCCGGCGGCCGACCGCAACGCCTCCGTGGCGCTGGCCGACATCGTCATTACCGCCACCACCGGGCGCGGTCCGCTGTTCAATCTGGACGCCGTGCGGCCCGGCACCCACTTCAACTGCGTCGGCGCCGACACGCTGGGCAAGCGCGAACTGCCCGAAGGCCTGCTGCGGCAGGCGCGCCTGTTCGTGGACGACCATATCCAGGCGCGCCAGATCGGCGAAATGCAGTGGGCGCCCGAGCTGCCCTGCCACCAGCTGGGCGAACTGCTGTCGGGCCAGCTGCAGGCGCACCGCAAGCCGGAAGACATCACCATCTTCGACATGACCGGCATCGCGCTGCAGGACCTCACCGTGGCGCGCCTGATCTACGAGCGCGCGCTGGCCCGCGGCGTGGGCACCAGCGTGGCCTGGCCGTGGTAATTATTCAGTCATCAGAAAGGACATCCATGCAAGTCTTGCCGACCTACGACGACGTTGCCGCCGCCGCGCAGCGCATTGAAGGCCACGCCCACCGCACCCCCGTGCTGCGCTCGCGCACGGCGGACCAGGAACTGGGCGCACAACTATTTTTCAAAGCCGAGAACCTGCAGCGCATGGGCGCCTTCAAGTTCCGCGGCGCCTTCAACGCGCTGTCGCGCTTCGACGCGGCGCAGCGCGAGGCTGGCGTGGTCGCTTTCTCGTCCGGCAACCACGCCCAGGCCATCGCGCTGTCGGCGCGCCTGCTGGACATTCCCGCCACCATCGTCATGCCGCAGGACGCGCCGGCCGCCAAGGTGGCCGCCACCAGGGGCTACGGCGGCAAGGTGGTGCTGTACGACCGCTATACCGAAGACCGCGAGGCCATCGGCCGCAGGCTGGCCGAAGAGGGCGGCCTGACCCTGATCCCGCCGTACGACCATCCGGACGTGATCGCCGGCCAGGGCACGGCGGCCAAGGAGCTGTTCGACGAAGTGGGCCCGCTGGACGCGCTGTTCGTCTGCCTGGGCGGCGGCGGCCTGCTGTCCGGCTGCGCGCTGGCCGCGCGCGCCTTGTCGCCGGACTGCAAAATCTACGGCGTGGAGCCGGAGGCGGGCAACGACGGCCAGCAATCGTTCCGCAGCGGCGCCATCGTCCACATCGACACGCCCAAGACCATCGCCGACGGCGCTCAGACCCAGCACCTGGGTAACTACACCTTTGATATCATCCGGCGCAACGTGGACGATGTGCTGACTGTCTCCGATGCGCAACTGGTGGACGAAATGCGCTTCTTCGCGTCGCGCATGAAAATCGTCGTCGAACCTACCGGCTGCCTGGGTTTTGCCGCCGCGCGCGCCATGCGTGCGCAGCTGCAGGGCAAGCGCATCGGCGTTATCATCAGCGGCGGCAACGTGGACATGGCGCGCTTCTGCTCCCTATTGGCCTAAAGGACAGGTTACAGGCCGGGGCAGGCACGGTTAGAGTCGTACCATCAACGATGAGGCGAGGGCACCCACATGCATTCCGTACAACAGGAAGTCGACGAACGCAGCAACCTGACCGGCACCAACAAGTTCGAACTGCTGCTGTTCCGGCTGGGCGGCGACGCCACCGGCGAGCGCAACGAGCTGTTCGGCATCAACGTGTTCAAGATCCGCGAGATCGTCGCCATGCCGCCCATCACGGCGGTGGCGGGATCGCAGCCCCATATGCTGGGCGTGGTCAACCTGCGCGGCCAGATCATCCAGGTGCTGGATCTGCCCGCCATCTGCGGCTGCAAGCCCAAGACCGGCCTGAACATCATGCTGGTCACCGAGTTCGCCCGCACCACGCAAGCGTTCGCGGTGGAATCGGTGGAGGACATCGTGCGGCTCGACTGGGGCCAGGTGCTGTCGGCCGAATCGACCGCCGTGGGCGGCATGGTCACCAGCATCGCGCGCCTGGACGGCGCCAGCGGTTCGCGCCTGGCGCAGGTGCTGGACGTGGAAACCATCCTGCGCAGCATGAACCCGAGCGACCGGCCCGACGTCGACCCCGAAACCATCGGCCCCAGCCTGAACCTGCGGCCCGGCACCATGATCCTGGCCGCCGACGACTCGGTGGTGGCCCGCTCGCTGATCGAGAAGGGCCTGGAAGCGATGGGCGCGCCCTTTATCATGACCAAGTCCGGCAAGGAAGCGTGGGACAAGCTGGGCCAGATCGCCGCCGCCGCCGAGGCCGAAGGCAAGACCGTGTACGACAAGATCGCGCTGGTGCTGACCGACCTGGAAATGCCGGAAATGGACGGTTTCACGCTCACGCGCAACATCAAGCAGACCGGCCGCTACTCCGCGCTGCCGGTGGTGATTCATTCGTCCTTGTCGGGCACAACCAACGAAGAGCACGTCAAGACCGTGGGCGCGGACGCCTATGTGGCCAAGTTCATGGCCGAAGAGCTGGCCGCCACCATCCGCAAGGTGCTGGCGAAATAGGGCGGGTAGCAAGGAAAAATCGCGGTAGAATTTAAGCGGGCGCCACCCGGCGCGCCCGCCCGGCCGCGATGGAACTTATGCTGCAAATCGATTTTCCGATCCGCAAAGAATGCCCGCCCGGCGCCTGCGACTGCAAGCGCGAGCTGCTGCTGGACGGCCCGGCGGTGGACATGGCCGGGCTGGCCATCCTGCGGCTGACCAGGGAAGAAGAGAAGCGCCTGATCCAGCGTATCGAGGCTGCAGAGAGCTATGAAGAACTGCAGCGCATCGGCGTGCGGCTGCAGCAAAACCTCGGCGTGGCCTTGAAGATCGCGCCCGGCGACAATGAGGTGCGCACCGTGATGGGCTTGCAGATCGAGCTGAGCATGCGTCCCGGGCTGTGCCGCAAGACGCGCGAAGCCGTTCCGGCCGCCGTGCGCCGCTGCCTCAAGAAAAACCCCGCCATCATCTACGCCATCCTCGACGCCCATGACCTGTTCGGCGCGTCGTAACACGGTTTCAGGAGGAACCTTGATCACCCGGCTTGCTTCATGCAGTTGCGGCCAACTGACGGCCCAAACCGTCGGCGACCCGGTCCGCGTCTCGATCTGCCATTGCCTTGCATGCCAGCGCCGCACCGGAAGTCCATTCGGCCAGCAAGCACGCTTCCTGCGCGAGCACGTTACCATCCGCGGCGCATCGACCGAGTATGTCCGCATTGGCGATGAGGGCCCGGGAGCAAGATTCCACTTCTGTCCGCAATGCGGCGCCACGGTGTACTATGAGCTTTTGGCGATGCCGGAATACTTCGGCATGCCCATCGGCGCGTTCGCCGAGCCGGATTTCCCCGCCCCGACCATTTCAGTCTACGAAGAGCGCATGCACAGCTGGGTAGTGCCGCCAGCCGGCGCAGAGCATATCCGGTAACCGCGGCATCCGATTGAACTGACAACGGATGACGAAATCACTTTGAACGATCAGGCAAGCAATGAAGATATATGTTTGGACCAGTTACTCCATGACTAACCCCGGTGGCAATGACGCTGCCGGGGTGACTGGAGAAACTTATGAAAGATTTGGCACGTGCGCTTCGGCGCCATCATGCTGCCCGCATCAAGCGGGCACGCCGTTTTTATTTTGGAATTGACAACTCGACCGATTTGCGCCGGCTCGGCAAACTATTAAATACGCCAACGCCTTGTAGTTGCTGGATGTGCGGCAATCCAAGACGCCAAGGCGAGCTTAGCGTGTCGGAATTGCTGCATGCACTAACGTGGCATGAAGACGCGTGAGGAAAGCCAGCTGCCGGGGAGTGTGGGCGTGGATGCACCGTGTCGCGCGTATCGCGTGCTCAGGTTTCCGGCAGCACAAACCGCGCGATGGCCAGATAGTGCAGGGCGCTGCCGAGCAGGACGAAGAGGTGCCAGATGCCGTGCGCGTGGCGCATGCGGGTGTCGACCACGTAGAAGATGATGCCGACCGTGTAGAACAGCCCGCCCGCCAGCACAAAGGCGAAGCCGTCGCTGCCGAGCGACTCGCGCAGCGGCAGCACCATCAGCACGGCGGACCAGCCCATGGTCAGGTAGATCACCACCGACAGCCAGCGCTGCTCGACTTTTCTCAGTTCCTGCATGATGCCGATGCCCGCCAGCAGCCACACGGCAGCCAGCAAGGCCCAGCCGAGCTGGCTGTCCAGCGCCAGGCTGCAGAACGGGGTGTAGGTGCCGGCGATCAGCACGTAGATCGCGCAGTGGTCGAACTTCTGCCACACGGCTTTCGCGCGGCCGATGCTGGCGTGGTAGAAGGTCGAGCAGGCATACAGCAGCACCAGGCTGAAGCAATACACGCCGATGCTGACCACGCTCTGCCACGGTCCGCTGTGCACTTGCCCCAGCAGATACACCGACCCGCCAGCCGCCAGCAGCGCGCCAGCCAGATGTGTTACCGCATTAAATCTTTCGCCTGCCTGCGCAAACCGGACCATGGCGCACCTCTCAAGGAGTCGTTAGCCCATTGTAGCGGCGAATTAAGATAAGACTGTGACGGAACGCACGTTATATGGGTGGCCATGCAGACCAGGCCCATCCTTTTTACGCCGGCTGCACCAGGTTGATGAGGTTGCCGCAGGTGTCTTCGAACAGCACGCCGGTGATCGGGCCCATGTTGGTGGGTTCGCCCCGGAACACCACGCCCAGTTCCTTCAGGCGGATGTATTCGGCCTGGATATTGTCGGTGAGGAAGGCGGTGGCGGGGATGCCGGCTGCGTAGAGTGCGCTCTGGTAAGCGTGCGCGGGCGGGAAGCCGATCGGTTCCAGTACCAGCTCCACGCCCTCGGCGCCCTCGGGCGAGGTCACTGTCAGCCAGCGGAAACTGCCCATGGCGATGTCGTTCTTGACCGTGAAGCCGAGAATCTCCGTATAGAAAGCCAGCGCCTTGGCCTGGTCCTCCACCATGATGCCGGCTAGTCCGATTCTCATGCTGCTCTCCCGATAGCGTTGTTTGAAGCAACTCTATCAGAAGACGCCGGCGGATAGTTGGACTTCGCCGCTTTACACTTCGATAAAGCGCATCTTGAAGTTGCGGCCCTTGAAGCTGCCGAAGTCGGCGCCTTCGCGGCTGCCCTTGGCCAGGCGGTCGAACGCCTCGTAGGCCACGCGGCGGTCGATCGCCACATAGGTCTGGAATTCGAACACGTTGATCTTGCCCACCTGTTCCTTGGCCAGGCCGGCGTCGCCGGTGAGCGCGCCCAGCACGTCGCCCGGGCGCAGCTTGTCCTTCTTGCCGGCAAGGATGCACAGGGTCATGAACGGCGCCGGGTCGCCTTGCGCGTATTCGTCGTCCGGCAATTCCTTGATCGAGTGCCATTCCACGGCCGCGCCCTGGTATTCCTCGATCAGCTTGACCCACTTCTTCTCGTTCGGCGCGCACAGCGACAAGGCCAGGCCGCGCTCGTCGCCGCGGCCGGTGCGGCCGATGCGGTGGATGTGCACTTCGGTGTCTTTCGACACGTCGACGTTGATCACCGCTTCCAGGTTGGCAATGTCCAGGCCGCGCGCGGCCACGTCGGTGGCCACCAGCACGGTGGCGCTGCGGTTCGAGAACAGCACCAGGATCTCGTCGCGCTCACGCTGCTCCAGCTCGCCGTACAGCGCCAGCGCCGTGAAGCCTTCGGCGCGCAGCGATTCCACCAGCTCGCGGCAGTGCACCTTGGTGTTGCAGAAGGCGATGGCCGAGGCCGGCTGGTAATGCTTGAGCAGCTTGCCGACTGCCTTGTCGCGGTCATCGAAGCCCACTTCATAGAAGCGCTGCTCGATCTTGCTGTTGTCGTGCTGCGCCTGCACCGTCACTTCCACCGGGTCGGCCAGGAAGGCTTCGGTGGCCACGCGGATGTCGTCCGGGTAGGTGGCCGAGAACAGCAGGGTCTGGCGGCGCTTGGGGCAGGCCGACACGATGCCGGCGATCTCGTCGTAGAAGCCCATGTCGGTCATGCGGTCCGCTTCGTCCAGCACCAGGGTGTTGACGGTGGACAGGTCCAGCGTCTGGCGGCCCAGGTGGTCGCGCACGCGGCCCGGGGTGCCGACCACGATGTGGGCGCCGTGTTCCAGCGAGGCGATCTGCGGGCGCATCGGCGAGCCGCCGGTCAGCACCAGGATCTTCACGTTGCCCACGCCGCGCGCCAGGCGGCGCAGCTCGTTGGCCACCTGGTCGGCCAGTTCGCGCGTCGGGCACAGCACCAGTCCCTGGGTGGCGAACCAGGCCGGGTTCAGCTTGCTCAGCATGCCGATGCCGAAGGCGGCGGTCTTGCCGCTGCCGGTCTTGGCCTGGGCGATCAGGTCGCGTCCTTCCAGCACCGACGGCAGGCTCTGGGCCTGGATGGCGGTCATGGTGGTGTAGCCGAGGATGTCGAGGTTGGCCAGGAAGGCAGGCGTCAGCGGCAGGCTGTGGAAGGAATCAGAACTCATGGTGGCGGACCCGGTAAGAAAGTGGGGAAGTGCGCACAGTCTAGCAGGCTCCTGGGAGCCGTTGCCGGCCATGCGCAAGCGGTGTCCGCTCACAGCGGACGTGCAGAGACTCAGTTCGGACGCCAGACCGGCAGGCCCATCACGTCCAGGCCTTCGTCGCGCTGCCAGACCGGCAGGCCGCTGTTGTCGGTCGCCTCCAGCAGTTCGAGCTGTTCCTGTTTCAAGGCGGCACGACGCACGCGCGGCGGAGGCGGGCGCTTGGGCTCCGGCTCCAGCGGCGCGGCCGGCGCGAAGCCAGGCAGGTCGAAGGTCGCGTTGTCTTTTTTGTCTCTCATCTCAAAAACAAAAGCCCGGCTGCAGCAGTCGGGCTCAAATATTTAAAGCGGCACGCAGTGTATCACAAAGCCATGCCGCCGTGGTGGGTATAGTAGCTTAGCGGAAACTCAGGGCGCCCGTCAGGTCGCCCGGCGGCGTCGCGCCGCGCGCGGCGAAGGCCTCGTTGCGCGTTCTCAGGCCGTCCAGCAGCGGCAGGCCGTGCAGGCGCGTGAGGAAGCGCATGATGGAGGTGGTGTCGTAGAAGGTGTGGTCGACCGCGCCTTTCTTGGCGTACGGCGACACCACCATGGCCGGAATGCGCGAACCCGGGCCCCAGCGGTCGCCCTTGGGCGGCGCCACGTGGTCCCACCAGCCGCCGTTCTCGTCGAAGGTGATGATCACCACCATGTCCTTCCATTGCGGCGACTTCTGCAGGTGGGCGATGATGTTGGTGATGTGCTGGTCGCCCGATTCGATATCGGAGTAGCCCGCGTGCAGGTTCAGGTTGCCCTGCGGCTTGTAGAAGGCCACCGCCGGCAGCTTGCCGGCCACCGCGTCGGCCAGGAACCTGTTCGACATCGGGCTGTCGCCCAGGCCGCCATCGCGCAGGTGCTCGGCGCGTGCGGCGGTGCCGGGCGCGAACTGCGTGAAGTAGTTGAATGGCTGGTGGTGGTACTGGAAGTTTGGCTTCGGTCCGCCGCCGTTGCTGTCCAGCGCCGCCTGCCAGGCGCCGCCGTACCAGGCCCAGCTCACGCCTTTGCGCGACAGCAGGTCGCCGATGGTGTCGTAGCTTTGCGGCGGCTGGTAATAGGCCTCGTCCGGATTGGCCAGGTTCTGGTCGCCGCCGGGCACCGGCTTGATCCAGCTCGGCTGGTACGGCGGCGCCATGGTGTTGACGATGTAGCCGTCCGGCGTGATGGCGCCGTCGTTCACGTACTTCGGCTTGCCGTCCAGCGCGGACGCGGGGCTGTCCTGCGCCACGGCCAGGCGCGAACCGGTGGGGCCGTCGGCCAGCACCACGATTTTCTTCTTGGCGGCGCTGTTGGCCGCGTTGGGGAACTCGGCAGGGCGGCCGCTGATCAGGAACTGGTGGTTCATATAGGAACCGCCGAAGGCCGCCATGAAGAAGTTGTCGCACAGCGTGTACTGGCGCGCCAGCTGGTACAGACCCAGGTTCTTTGCAGTTTCGCCGTAGTAGCCCATCACCATGCCGCCGGTGTTGCCCCAAGCCACGAAGCCGTCGTTCTTGCCGCCGTTGATCTGCATCTGGTTCTGGTAGAACAAGTGCCACAGGTCGCGCGTGATGACGGACTCGGGCAGCGGCTTGCCGTCCGAGCCGGTCAGCTTGAAGGGCGCGTTCGGCAAGTCCTTGATCTGCTCTTCCTTGATCTCGTAGGTCTTGCCGCCGATGGTTTGCGACTGCGGCACCATGCCGCCCCAGATCTTCGGCAGCGTGGGCAGCACCGAGCCGTTGTAGTCTTTCTGCGCCTGCTCGGCCGACAGCGTGGTGGGCATGGGCGAGGCCAGGCCGGGGAAGTCGGCAAACAGGTTGTTGAAGCTGCGGTTTTCCAGGTAGATGACCACCACGTTTTTCACGTGCGCCTTGAGCTTGGCGTCCAGCGATCCGGCGGCAGGCTTCCTGGCGGGAGCGGCGCCGGCGATGCCGGGCACGGCGCTGGCAAGGCCGGTGGCGGCCGCGGCCTGGAAAATGCGGCGGCGCGAGAGGTTGGCGGGTTGGTTATCGTTGTCGCTCACGCGCGGCTCCTGAGAAAGATTTTCAAGCGGCAAAGTTTATCACTGCCGCCTGAAAAAGCCGCTATTTCTTTGACAAGGCATGGCCGCCAGCGCTTGCTGGCCGTGAATTATTTGCCGGCCGCGTCGGCCACCGTGCTGTCCAGCGGCACGTCGATCAGGAAAGTCGTGCCGGTGGCGGCGGAACTGTCCACCGCTGCGCTGCCGCCGTGGCTTTCGGCCACCGCGCGCACGAAGGGCAGGCCGATGCCCCAGCCGGCCTTGTCGGCCCCGCTTTCGCGCCGCAGGTAGCCAAAAATGCGGTTGTGTTGCTCGGCTGGAATGGGCGTGCCGGTGTTGCGGACCGACAGGATGAGCCGGCCGCGCGTCTCGTCGACGTTGATGCGGATCGGCTTGCCGTCCCCGTACTTGAAGGCGTTCATCACCAGGTTCTCCAGCGCGCGGCGCATGGAATTGAGGCACCAGTAGCCCGTCACTGCCGCGCCGTTCAGTTCCACCGCGCCGGAGCGCAGGCTGTTGAACTCCTGCTGCACCGACAGCGCCAGCGCATACATGTCGAAGTGCGACGGCGACAAAGGCAGCTTTTCGGTGCGCTCGAAGGTCAGCGCATCCAGCAGTTCCTCCATCATGGCCTCCAGCCGCTTGGCGTTGGCGGTGATCTTGGTGGCCAGCATTTGTGCCTTGTCCAGGTCGGTGGACATGCCGATCAGCTGGGCGCCGTTGGCGATCACCGCCAGCGGCGACCGCATGTCGTGCGACAGGCCGGCAGCCAGGCGCTGGCGCATGCCTTCGTGCATGGCGGTGAACTCGCGGATGGACTCGCGCGCCGCGCAGTCGATGGAATGCTCGATCGAGGCATATTCGGCGGCGTTGAACTGCAGCCCATGCTGCTGGGCCACGGCCAGCACGGCCCGCTTGAACAGCTGGTATTCGTGCACGATCTGGTCCGGCTTGAACGACGTCATGCGGGCCCGTTCGCCGCCGTGCACCGCCGCCGCGTTGTTGTGGCTGGTGGCGTTGGCCCGGGGGTGGCTGGGCGAAATGGCCTCGGCCAGGTTATCGAAGAAGGCCGGCAGGGTGTTGATCAGCACCGGCCCGGCCACGTCGCGCGCCTCCGGCACGTGCTCGCGCACGTCGCGTTCCCAGTGGTCCAGGACGGCGTCGCGTATGGCGAGCAAGGTCTTGGCCGTCGCCGACAAGCCATGCGTGTCGAGCTTTTGATCTGTCGCCAGCGTCATCGCCTTCTCCTTTGCAAGTGGGCGTTTTATTTCCAACTTGCATGTTAGCGCCTCGTTTAGCTCAGCGGCGCAAGATAGGATTTCAGGGCTTGCGGGCTACCAGCCCCAGCAGCGCGGAGCGGCCGACGTGGCGGCTGCCTTCGTGCAATTCGTCTTCGTAGTCGCGCAGCTCGAGGATGTCCAGCGCGGCGAACGCCTGGCGCATCAGTTCCGGCGTGTACAGGTGATCGGCCACGCCGGGGCCGCCGGTCTTGTAGTCCAGCTGCTTGAGCGTGTAGCCCTGCAGGATCAGCAGTCCGCCCGGCTTGAGCGTGGCGACGATGCGCGCGAACAGGCGCGCACGCTGCGCCGGATCGGCGAACTGGACAAAGATGGCCGCGACGCAGTCATAGGCTGCCGGCTGCCAGTCCCAGGCGTCGCAGTCGCATACGCGCACATTCAGCGACACGCCGCGCTGCTGCGCCAGCCCGGCCGCCTTGGCCATGCCGGCCGCCGACAGGTCGAAGGCGTCCACCAGCAAGCCTTGCTGCGCCAGCCAGACGCCGTTGCGGCCTTCGCCGTCCGCAATTGCCAGCGCCTTCATGCCGGGCGCGAGCAGGGCGGCCTGGCGCGCCAGCCAGGCATTGGGACCGGTGCCGAACAGAAAGTCCGGCCCGCTGTAGCGCTGGTCCCAGATATCGGCCGATTCGGGAAAGCGGCTCATCTCAGGCTCCGGGGCGGCCGGCGGTGGGCTGGCTGCCGGCGGCGGTGTTGCGGCGACGCTCCAGCAGCTCGAATAGCGCCATGCCGGCCAGCATGGCCGCCGTGAAGATCAGCGGCTTGCTGCCGCCGCTGGCCAGCGAGGCCAGCGCGGGGCCGGGGCAGTAGCCGGCCAGGCCCCAGCCTGTGCCGAAGGCCAGGCTGCCGAGCACCAGCCGGCGGTCGATGTCGCTGGCGGTGGGCAGGCGCATCGGCGCGCCCAGCAGCGAGGTGCTGCGCTTGCCGGCCAGCCGGAACGCCACCAGTCCAACGCCGATGGCGCCAACCATGACGAACGCCAGCGAGGGATCCCAGCGGCCGGCCAGGTCGAGGAAACCGGTCACCTTGGCCGGGTTGGTCATGCCGGAAACGATCAGGCCCAGGCCGAACAGCAGGCCGGTGATCCATGCCATCAATATTTGCATGTTGTGCTCCCTATGCGGCCAGGTGGCGGACGATGAACACGGTGGCGAAGCCGGCCGCCATGAAAGTGGCCGTGGCCGCCAGCGAGCGCACCGACAGGCGCGACAGTCCGCACACGCCATGCCCGCTGGTGCAGCCGGCGCCGTAGCGGGTGCCCACGCCGACCAGCAAGCCTGCCATGGTCAGCATGGCGGTGCCCGCGTCGCTCTGCACCTCGGGCAATGGCAGCGCCAGCGCGTAGGCCAGCGGCGCGGCCACCAGGCCGGCCAGGAAAGCCAGGCGCCAGGCCGTGTCGCCCTTGGGCCAGGGCAGCAGTCCGCCCAGGATGCCGCTGATGCCGGCGATGCGGCCATTGAATAGCACCAGCAGCGCGGCCGCCAGGCCGATCAGCGCGCCGCCGGCCAGGCTGGTCCACGGCGTGAAATGCGTCCAGTCGATTTCCATGATGCTTCTCCCGTAGTCGGCCTGCAATGGAAAAAGCCGCTGATTCCTTTCGAAATCAACGGCTTTCTGAATCTGGTTGCGGGGACAGGATTTGAACCTGTGACCTTCGGGTTATGAGCCCGACGAGCTGCCAGACTGCTCCACCCCGCGTCTGAGGCCCGAATTATATACAAGCCTGTTTCATTCCGCAAGGGCAGATTTTAAAGCCGGATTTTCCAACTGCAATTTTACGCTGCGGCCAGGCGCCACAGGGACGTGACTTCGGCGGCGCGGGCCGCGTGCAGTGGGTCGGTGGCGTCGGCGGCGCGCGGATGCGTCGGGCGCACGTCGATGCGGTCCACCACTTTCAGGCCGGCGGCGGTAATCCACGCCATCAGCTGCTCGCGCGGACGCAGGCCCAGGTGCTCGGCCAGGTCGGACAGGATCAGCCAGCCTTCGCCGCCGGGTGTCAGGTGCTCTTTCAGGCCGCCGAGGAAACCGCGCAGCATGCCGCTGTCCGGGTCATAGACCGCGTGCTCGATCGGCGAGCTGGGGCGGGCCGGCACCCAAGGCGGGTTGCACACCACCAGCGGCGCGCGGCCTTCGGGGAACAGGTTGGCTTTCACCAGTTCCACTTGCTGGTTCAGGTCCAGGCGCTGCAGGTTTTCGCGCGCGCAGCTCAGCGCGCGCTGGTCCTGGTCGGTCGCCACGATGCGTTCGATGCCGCGCCGCGCCAGTACCGCCGACAGGACGCCGGTACCGACGCCGATGTCGAATGCCAGCTTGGCGTGCTTCGGCAGCGGCGCTTCGTTCACCAAGGCCACGTATTCGCCGCGCACGGGCGAGAACACGCCGTAGTGCGGATGGATGCGCTCATCCAGCGCAGGGATTTCCACGCCGTTGCGGCGCCATTCGTGTGCGCCGATCACGCCCAGCAGTTCGCGCAGCGACATGGCGAACGCTTCCTCGCCACGGCCGTATGCCTCGTTGCAGGCCAGCTTCACATCCGGCGCGCGGCGCAGCGGGATGCTGTAGTCGGCTTCGAACGGGATCAGCAGCATGGCCAGCGTGCGGCCGCGCTGGGACTGCGCCTGTCGATGCAGGTGGAACGCTTCGGTGGGCGTGGCCGGAACCTTGGGCGCCCTGGCCTTCTTGCCTTTGCCGCCTTTATGGTCGGCACGCCGGGCCAGCGCCTGCAGCAACTGGCGCGCGTTCTGGAAGTCGCCCTTCCACAGCAGGGCCGTGCCTTCGCACGCCAGGCGGTAGGCGGTGTCGGCGTTGGTGGTGTCGTCGGCGATGATGACGCGCTTGGGCGGCGCCATGCCGCTCTCCGAGCGCCAGCGGGCCGAGCGGTCCTCGCCGTTTTCGGTCCAGTGGATGAATTGTGCTTCGGGAGTGGCTGCGGTCATAAAATCTTCAATCTGTAAGTAAACGGCAGAACCGCCGCGTGAGGGCGGCGGTTCTGTATAGAGGGTCTATTATACGCGGCCCGCGCTGGGCGGCCCGCGCAGGGGGCATGGCAGCTCGGGTGGCAGGTCAGGTGGCGGCTTGGCTGGCGGCTGGCTGCGGATCGGCCTGCGCCGGCTCGGCGGGCGCCGGCGCAGGGGCTTGTGCCGGCGGCTGTGCTGCCGCCAGCGCGGCTGCCGCTTGCGGCACGCTGCCCGGCATTTTGGCCAGGGTCGGTACCGGCGTTTCCTGCGTGCCGTAAGCGTGGGCGACAGCCTTGGACTTGCCGTTTTGCTGGCCGTAAGTATCCAGCAGCTCGCTGCTGTTGACCAGGTTGAGCAGGCGCAGCGACAGGGTGCCCAGCTTTTGCTGTTGGCCCGGCTGGTCTTGGTTGTCTTGCACCACGTCGGTCTTGAGCGGCTTGTCGAACAGGCGGAACAAGTCTTGCAGGCTGCCTGGGAATTTGATGTCCGGGAATTCCACTGCCGGCAGCGGATCGGCTGCCGAGCGCGGTTTTCCGGACTCGCCATTGCCGGCGCCGGTGGTGGTCTGGCTGGCGGCCGCTTCCAGGGAGTACTCGTACTGCACTTCCACTTCGAAATCGAAGCTGCGGCCGTCGGCGGTGGTGATGGTGCCCTTGCCGATGAAGTGCGAGCTTTCGTTCAGGCTGAACGCGGCCGCGCTGGTGCTACCGTTCGGACCCTGGCTCTGTTGCACGCCGGCGGCGAAGCTGGCCGACGAGTCCAGGCTGACCGAGTCGAACGACACGGTCGCGCCTTTGCCGGCGTCGCCGAACAACTGCTGGGCGAAGCTGCCGAGCAGGTCTTGCGCCAGGTCCACGGTGGAATTTCCCAGCGATTCGACGCGCTGCTGCAGGTCGATCCCGTTCTTGGACAGCGACACCATATCGTTCTGGGCTTTCTCCAGCAGCGAGGAATTGCCGGTGCGCAAGTTTTTGTCTGTTTGCTGGTTAGCAACAGGCAGGCTGGCAGGCTGGAACTGGCGTGAGCTGAGAGGAGAAAGAGTGGACATTGCGGCACCTATTGACGGGTTTCCTATGCTATCGGCAGGAATGCCGATTTCTTTAGCGTCCGCCTAGAATCATCCGCGTCAATGGTGGTGCGACCAGCTGCCGTCCGGCGAAGCCAGATAGGATTGCACGGCGTCTTTCTGGCCGGTGGCATGGCGTTTCACTTCGCCGCACTTGCAAATGCCCTGGTAAGGCTGGATGTGGGAGCAGGCCGAGACTTTCTGCAGGAAAACTTGGACCGATTTGTTGCATTTTACGCATTTGAACGTCAGGGTGCGTGGGGCTTTCAGCATGTAAGGCTCGCGGTAGGGGAATGTGAAAGGACGAGATTTTAGCGCATCCCGGCAGATTCAAGCGTAGACATCAACCGTTGGCTTGGCGGCTGCGCCGGGCGCATAGGCCAGCTCCAGTTCGGTCCGGGCCTGCTGCTCCAGCTGTTGGGCGCGGGCGGCCACGGCGCGGTCCTGGCCGGACGGCTCGGCCGGCGCCAGCGCGGCGGCCTGGATGGTGCGGGCGCGGGCGATGGTCTCTTCCGGCGTGGCGCCGGGCGAGGTGTCGATGTTGACTTCGCCGCCGACCGCGTAGTTCACGCCGTTCGGGCCGCGCTGGTAAGTGTAGCTGGGGCCGGAGGTGGCCAGCCCGCCAGCGGCGGACAGGTGGGCCAGTTCGTGCTGGCGCACTTCGGTGTCGCGCTGCTTGAGCTGTTCAATCTGCGCCAGCTGTTCCGGCGTGAGCTGCACCCGCGGCTGCGCAGCGCTGCGCACAGCGGCTGGCGCCGCCGCACTCGATCCCGGAGAGATGGCGCTGATGCTCATGGTTATCCCATATTAGCAAAAAGCGTAACAAAGTGTTGTATTCGGCCCCGCGCCGTCAACTGAAAAATCCGGGCCGCGTTGAATAGATATCCGAACGTTGCTCAAAGAGGCTAGCTGTGGATCAGAAGAAACAACCTACCAAGGAAGCGGTGCGCCAGTGGCTGCAAAACAAGCTGGTGGACCGCCGTCCGCCACCCGACCCGCAGCAGATCCGCCGCGAGCTGGGTTGGGATTTGGTGAAAGTGGAGCGCGGCGAAGTGCCGCAGCGCTAGGAAGCATGTACTGATACCACGCTTTTTCCGCCCGCCGACGGCTGCACCAGGATGCGGGTGGAAATCCTCTCCGTCATTTCCTGCACATGGGAGATGACGCCGACTTTGCGGCCCATGGCTTGCAGGCCGTCCAGTGCGTCCATGGCAACGCGCAGGGTTTCGGCGTCCAGGCTGCCGAAGCCTTCATCGATGAACAGCGACTCCACCCGCACGCGGTTGGACGACAGCGAGGCCAGTCCCAGCGCAAGCGCCAGCGAGACCAGGAACGATTCGCCGCCGGACAGCGAGTGCACGGAGCGCATTTCACCGCCCATGTCCTGGTCGCGCACCAGCAAGCCCAGCGAAGGGCCGTTGCTGTTGTTGATGCGTTCGAGCTGGTAGCGCCGCGCCAGGTGGCTGAGGTGGGCGTTCGCGTAGCCCAGCAGCACGTCCAGCGTGAATTGCTGGGCATAGTTGCGGAACTTCTTGCCGTCGGCCGAGCCGATCAGCTCATTCAGGCGCGCCCAGCGCTGTTCGGCCGCTTCCTGTTGTTCGATCTCCGCCAGCATGGCGTGCGCGCGCTGGCGCTTGTCGTTGTCTTGCGCGATGGCGAGGCGGTGCGCGCTGGCCAGGTCGTGGGCTTGCTTGCGTTCGGCCGACAGGGCGTCCAGCGCCAGGGCCAGTGTGTCCATGCTGCGCGCGCTGCCGGCCGGCGCGCTCTCGCTGTGCTGGCGGCGCTGCAGTTGCCGTTCCTTCAGCACGGTGGCGGCGGCGGCGGCCGCATGGTCCAGCGCCTGCAGTGCTTCGCGTTCGATGCGGATGGCGTCGGCCGGGCAGGCCAGCAGGGCGAGCAGCTCCGCCAGCGTGACGGCGGGCGGCTGCGGCTCGGTTTCCGGCGCCGCAGGCGCTGCGGAGCCGGCGGCGAACAGGTCGTCGCTTGGCGGCGCGGCATGCCCGGATGCGTGGGGGGC
The DNA here is from genome assembly GCF_001425045.1 of Massilia sp. Root351. GTDB lineage: Bacteria > Pseudomonadota > Gammaproteobacteria > Burkholderiales > Burkholderiaceae_D > Rugamonas. The sequence goes on from NZ_LMDJ01000033.1 coordinate 302,659, forward strand.
GGCTGCACGCGCGGCATTTGCGCGCGCGGCAGCGGCGCGGGAGGATTGGTCGCGGTTGTAGGCATCCAGCCAGTCCGCCAGGCGGGTTGCGGCGGCTTCGGCGGCGGCGTGCAGGGCCGTGATGCGGGCGGCCGATTGGGCAATGGCTTCTTCGGCGCGCACACGCTGCTGCGCGGCTTGCTGGCTGGCCTGCTGCTGGGCCGCGAGGCGCGCACGGGCGGCGCCGATGGCGGCCTGCAACTGTGCTTCCACGTCGCGCACTTCCTTGCCGCCCCACAGCGCCATGCGCTGCTCCTGCATCGCCTGCAGGCTCGCGTCGGCGGCAGCGAAGGCGCTGCGGGCGCTGTCGGCGTCATGGCCGGTGCGGGCCTGCGCGGCGGCCAGCGCGTGCAGTTCGGCGTCCAGCGCGGCGAAGGCAGGGGCGCGTTCATCCAGCTGGGTGCGCTGGGTTTGCCATTGTTTGGCTTCGGCACGGCGCGCTTCGTGGAAACGCGCGGGGCCCGCTTTCCATTCGTCTTTCCAGCCCTCATTGGGCAGGTCGATGCTGCTGAAGGCGGCGTCCAGTTCATCCAGCAGGCCGCTCAGCTGCAGCGCCACTTCGATGCGCTTGTCTTCCAGTGCCTGGAACTCCGCGTTCGACTGCGCCAGCGCGGATTGCGCTGCCGCCGCCGTGGCGTGCAGGCGAGCGTGTTCGGCGGATGCGGAGTCGCAGGCTTGCTGCGCGAGGTCGCGCGCGGCGCCGGCGCGGCGCAGGGCCAGTTCCTGCTGGTCGATGCTGTGCAGCGCGTCCCGGGCCGACGCCAGTTCCGAAGCAAACCAGCCGGCGAGGTCCGGCGCTGCGCCGTCAGGCAGCATGGGGGCCGCACTGGCAGCTGCGGTGCCGGCGTTCATGGCCGTGGCGGCGGGAGCGCTCGCGCCGGCAGCGTCCATGGCGTCAGCGGCGAGCGGATGGCTGTCCCAGGCTGCGCCGGCGCGGGCCAGCGTGTCGGCCAGCGCGTGCAGCTCGGTGGCCAGCACGGCAAGCCGTTCGGTGCTGTTCTCGGCCGTGGTGCGCTGGAAGGTCTGCTGCTCGATGTTTTTCTGCAGCTGCTCGCGGCAGCGCGTCACTTCCCCCTGCAGGCTGGCGTGCATGGCGGCGAGCGCGCCGTCGTCATGGCGGTAAGGGTGTTCCTCCGCGCCGCAGACCGGGCAGGGCTGGTCGTCCTGCAGGGTGGCGCGCAGCTTCTCCACGCTTTCCGCGCACGCCGCTTCGGCCAGTTTCAGCGAGCGTTCGGCCTGGCCGAAGGTGGCCATCAGCAATGTGTACTGCTGCTGCGCGCCGGCCAGCCTGGTTTCAGCCGCCTGCCGGATGCGCTGCTGCTGCGCGGCTTCGCTGTCCAGCTGTGCCTTGCGCTGCCGGCGCGCGTCCAGTTCGGACCACGCCTTCTCGCCGGTAACGAGCAGGTCGCGCCGCTGTTCGAGCGCGCGGCGGCGGCTGTGCAAGGCGTCCGCATCGAACGACGCCAGCGCGGCGATGGCTTGCTGGCGCTGCGCCTCCAGCGCCTGAAGCCGTTCGCTGGCGCCGGCCAGGCTGGCTGTGGCGCGCGCTTCCTCGTCGCGGTGCTGGGCAGCGTGGCGTTGCAGCAGCGCCAGCGCATGGCCGTGCTTCTCGGATTGCGACGCGGCCTGCCCTGCCTGCACGAACAGCACGTCCCACTTCTGCCACGACTCGGCCAGCGCTTGCCATTGCTGGTGGCGGGCCAGCCAAGCGGCGCCGTGCTCCTGCGCGGCGGTGAGCTGGCGGTGTTCGCTTTGCTTGTTCTGCAGCGCGCTACGCGCCAGTTTGTCCGCCTGGCTGGCTGCCTCCAGCGCAGCGCTGGCCTGCCGGTGCGCGGGCAGCGCCGCTTCAATGCGGGCGTCCAGCGCCTTTGCCTGGTCCAGCTGCGGACCGGCGTTGCGCTGCGCGGCTTCGGCGTCGACAACTGCCGTTTCTGATTGCTGCAGCACGGCGGCGGCTTGCGCCTGCGCCTGCAGCGCCTGTTCCGACTCCTGCTGGCGCGCTGCCAGCGCGGCTTGCGCAACGATGATTTCGTCTTCGATGCGCGTCACCTCGCCGGCCAGCGGACGCGCGGGCTGCACGGCGTCCAGCTGCGCCAGCACCGCGCGGCGCGGGGCCGCCGCCTCCGCTTCTTCCTGCCGCTGCTGCAATGCCTGCTGCGCCTGCAGCTCGTTTTGCTCCAGCCTATGCGCCTGCTGGTGCCAGCGCAGTTCCTGCTCCAGCACCGCTTTTTGCGCGTCCAGCCCGGCTACCACGGCGTCCGCCTCCGCGCTTTGCGCATCCAGCGCGGCGCGTTCCTCGCCGCTGAGCGGCTTCTGGTCGGCCAGCCGGCCCGTCAGGCGTTGCAGCGCTGCCAGTTCCAGCTTGGCGCGCTCGAAGGCGCGCATGGAAATTTCGCTGTAGACAGCGCTGCCTGTCAGCGTTTCGAGCAACTCCCCGCGCTCGTTGTCGTCCGCTTTCAGGAAGGTGGCGAATTCGTTTTGCGCCAGCAGCACGGCGCGCGTGAACTGCTCGAACGACAGGCCGATGCGTTTTTCGATTTCGGCTTTTACCTCCGTCTTGGTGCCGCCCACCGGCAGTAGTGCGGGCAGCTGCTGCAAGCCCATGGCGGTGGGCTGTAGCGCGCCTTCGGCCTTGTTGCGCGAGCGGCGCACGCTCCAGCGCGCGCGGTAGCGCAGGTTATCGCTGCCGACGAAATCGACTTCGGCAAAACCGTCGGCGGCGCCGCGCCGCAGCAGGTTGCGGGTGTCCTGGGTGGTGACGGTTTCGGCGCCCACGTCCGGCAGCATGCTGCGGCCCAGCGCCTTCAGCAGGCGCGGCGTGGCGTCGTACAAGGCCAGGCACAGCGCGTCGAGCAGGGTGCTTTTGCCGGCGCCGGTGGGGCCGCTGATGGCGAACAGGCCGCTGGAAGCCAGCGGCTCCTGTTCGAAGTCCACACTGAATTCTCCGGCCAGCGAGGCCAGGTTTTTACCGCCGATTCTCAGGATACGCATAGGTGTTCTTTGTTCAGGCGCCGGGCAGCATCAGCTCGGCAAAAGCGCTCAGTTGCTCGGCCGGGGCTTCGTTGCCGAAGCGCTGACGGTACAGGCGCTTGAAAATGTCGTCCGGCTGCAGCTTGCCCAGCTGGTCCAGCGTCAGGGCCGCGTCGTCCAGCGATGGCATGCGCTTGGGCGTGGAGGTTTCGATTTTCGCCAGCCGCACCGGCTTGCCTTCCAGCGCTGCTTCCACGCGTGCGCGCATGCCGGGCTGAGGCGCGTCCAGCAGCACGCGCACTTCAAGGAATGGGTGGGCCTCCGGCGGCAGGCCGCTCTCGCCGGGCAGGGCGGCCAGCTGTTCCAGCACCTGTTCCAGCGGGGCGGGCGTGGCGGGCACGCGCATCAGTTCCACGGCGCGCGGCACGTGAATGGGGACTACTTCGGCGGCCGCGCCGGTGCCGGCATCGAGATCGATTCTGAGGATCTGGTGGCGGTAGCCGACTTCGGCGAACGACAGCGGAATGGGACTGCCGCAGTAGCGGATGCGCTCCTGCTTGCCCACCGATTGGGCCAGGTGCAGGTGGCCCAGCGCGGCGTAGGCGATGGACGGGTCGAAAATCCCGGCGGGCAGCATCTCCGTGCCGCCGATGACGATGCGCCGTTCGGAGTCGTTCGACATCTGGCCGTCCACCATGTGGCAGTGGCCCATGGCGACGATGGCCTGGCCGGGCTGGCGCCGGGCCTGCGCCACGGCGAATGCCTGCTGGTAGAGCAGGGCGATGCCGGCCAGGTACGGGTCGGGTGCGGGCTCCGGCGCCGGTTCGGCCGCGCTTGCCGGGCGCGGCACGTCGCCGGGGCGCAGGAAGGGAATGGCCAGGCACCAGGCTTCCACCGCGCCGCTCTTGCCGGTCAGCGGCAGCACCAGGCGCTCGACGTCGATGCTGCCTTCGGCGCCGCGCGGCACGTTGCCGATCACTCGGGTGCCGTGCGCTTCCAGCAGCGGGCCGGGGGCTTCCAGGCGGCCCGGCGAGTCATGGTTGCCGGCGATGACGATCAGGTCCAGCTGCGGTGCGCGCACCCTGGCCTGTTGCAGGAAGTGGTAGAGCTGGCGCTGCGAGGCGGACGAGGGGTTGGCGTTGTCGAACACGTCGCCGGCGATGAGCAGGGCGTCGGCCTGCTCGGCCACGATGGCGTCCAGCAGCCAGTCAAGAAAACATTGGTGCTCGTAGGTGCGTTCGAAATTGTGGAGCGACTGGCCCAGATGCCAGTCGGAGGTGTGCAGCAGACGCATGGATTGCCAGGGTAAAGCCGGAAAACGCTCAATATAGCCTAAGTTGGCCCGCCAGGCATTGACGGATATTCAAGCGGAGGCTCAAGCCGCATTCGAGGCAACGTGCGCTTCGGGCACGGGGGCGCCGGCGCGGTAGGTGTTGCGGCCGGCCTGCTTGGCCTGGTACAGCAGCATGTCGGCCCGGTTCAGCAGTTCGGCCGGAGTCACGTCCTCGCCCTGGTAGAAGGTCAGGCCGATGCTGGTCGATACCGACACCGTGGCCGCGTCCAGCTCGAACGGCGCCTGCATGGTGGTGACGATCTTGGCTGCCAGGGTCTCCGCGTCTTCGCAGCGGGCCAGGCGTTCGACGATGATGGTGAACTCGTCCCCGCCGAGGCGGGCGATGGTGTCGGTGGCGCGCATGGCGTGCGTCAGGCGCGCCGAGAACACCTTCAGCAGCGAGTCGCCCACGCTGTGGCCGTAGGTGTCGTTGACCGGCTTGAAACGGTCTATGTCCATATACATCACCGCCATCATGGTGCCGTTGTCGCGGCTGGCGGCCATGGCGTTGTTCAGCTCCTGCAGGAAGCCCGCGCGGTTGGTCAGGCCGGTAAGGGCGTCGACCTGCGACAGCTTGAGCAGGCGCTGTTTCTCGCGCTTTTGCGCGGTGATGTCCTGCCGCATGACGTGGAAACCTACCACGCTGAAGCCGCCCTCGTCGAATTGCGGAATGTAGATCACTTCAAAGCTGCGCAGCAGGCCATGGCTCTCGTCGTCTTCCTCGAAGGACAGGGTTTCGCCCGCCAGCGCGCGCTGGATGTAGGGCTGCAAAAACTGGTAGCGCTGCTCGCCCACGGTTTCGCGGATGGTCTTGCCCATCACCTCGATGCCGGACTGGCTGAATTCGCGCTCGTAGGCCAGGTTGTTGAAGCGGTACACTTCTTCCTCGTCGACGTAGGCGATCATGGCCGGCAGCGTGTCGGCAATGGTGCGCAGGCGCGCCTCGCTTTCGCGCAGCGCCATCACCGACTTGCGCATCAGCGTGATGTCGTCCAGCGTGCCGACGAAGCCGTCGATATTGCTGTCGATGATAATCGGCGCAACCTTCATCGAGGTCCACACGATGGTGCCGTCCGGATGCACGCAGCGCAGGGTGTCCTGGAACGGCTTCAGCGTTTCGCGCAGGTGCCGCAGCGCCGTGCGCAGCACGTCGCGGTCGGTCGGGTGCACGGCCGCCATCCAGGCGTCTCCCAGGGCCTGGTCGCGCGTCAGCCCGGTAATTGCCTCGAAGGTGCGGTTCACATAGGTGCAATGGCCGTTGGCGTCGGCGCGGATCAGGCCGAGCGGAGAAGCATCGTTGACGGCCGCCAGTTCGGCCTGGTTCTGCCGCATTTTCAGCTCGTCGCGTTTGCGCGACGTGATGTTGCGGGTGGTGACGGTGACGCCGTCGTCGAGCGCCACGATCTGGTGCCGCAGCCAGCGCGGTTCGCCCGGCAGGTTGCGCGTCTCGAATTCCTCTTCCAGCGGCTGGCCGGTCTCCATCACGGTACGATACTTGTCGATGAAGCCTTCCGTGCGCCACATGGGCACCAGTTCACCGATGCGCTGGCCCAGCAGCGTGTCGCGCGGCAGCTCCAGCATGCGCGCGCCGCGCTCGTTCACGTCCAGCAGCGTGAAGTCGATCACCTCACCGCGCGTCTGCGAGCGGCAAGCCTTGAGCAGGAACACCGCGTCCAGGCTGGCGTCGGCCGCCGCGCGCAGTTTCTGCCTGGCCTCGTTGGCCGCGTTCATGCTGCGCCGCAGCCGTTCGCTTTGCTGCATCAGCAGCGCGGCAAAGCACACCACCAGTACGGTCGCCACGCCGGCCAGCACGAAGTAGATGCTGCGCTGGCGCTCGAAACGGGCCATCGCCGAACTGACCGTGTTGCCCACCACCGCCGTCAGCGAATAGCGCGGCAGGTCGCGGAAGCTGTAGATGCGCTCCACGCCGTCCAGCGGCTGTTTCAGGGTCAGCTCGTCGGCGCTGCCGTAGGCATCGGTGGTGGAGGTGGTGAAGTCGATGGTGTCGGTGATGTACAGGCGCTCCTCGATGCGGCCGATGGCCAGCCCGGTGTCGCGGCTCACCAGCATCACCAGACCGTTCGGCTCCACGTGCAGGCGGTCGTAGTCCTCCACGAAATAGGCAGGGTCCACCATCAGCATGACAACGCCGGCAAATTGTCCCTGCGCGTCGTTGAGGCGCCGCGCGATCTGGATCTGCCACTTCTTGGTCACCGGCTCGACCATCGGGTTGGACGCCAGCGCCGCATCGTCCTGTGCCAGCATCAGCATCTTGAACACGGAATCGTTGGCGATGCTCTGGTTGAAGAAGCCGTGGCGGCTTTCCAGCAGCGTGCCGTCCGGCAGGTACAGCGCAATCGGCAGCTCCAGGCGGGACGGCATCAAGGAGTCGAGCAGGCCGCCCTTGCGGGTGAATTCGGGCAGGCGCAGCGCGCCGCGGGTTTCTTCGTATTTGAGCTTGAACAGCTGGGTGGCGTGCTCGGTCTGGCGCAGCAGGTGGCTGGTGTGCTCGGCCAGGGTGCGGGCCAGGGTTTGGCTGTGCAGCACGCCCTCGTGGCGGGCGCTGTGGTATTCCTGGCTAACCTGGTAAGCCACGGCTGCCCACATGGAAATCAGCAAGCCCAGCGCAAAGGCGGGCAGCAGTATCGCCCGGTACAGTTTACGCAGCAGGCGTCGGACTGGGTTATCGGATCTTGTCAATTGGTCGCCTTGGGGCTATGGGGTAACACAGTCTCCATCAGGGGTATTTTGCACGTAAACCGGGTGCTTGGGCCGCGCGAATGCCAAAACAAAAGCAAAAAATCCCGGGCCGCCGGAAAAAGTGATAAAACATCAAGCTATCGTCGACAGCGCTTGCAACAAAGCGCGCTTTCTTCTTTAGAATAGCGGGCTGGGTTTAACTATGGAAGGGCCACGTTTTTGACCGAATTGACATTCAGCCTGGCCGGCGCGCGCGCGCTGCATCTGGCGGCCCAGGGGCTGTTGCAGCCGCGCCGCAGGAAAGCGCAAAAAGCCGACCTGCTGGCGGCGATACGGCAAATGGGCGCGCTGCAGATCGACACCATCCACGTGGTGGCGCGCAGCCCTTTCCTGGTGTTGTGGAGCCGCCTGGGCGACTACCCGCAAGCCTGGCTGGAGGAGCTGCTGGCCGAGGGCGCGCTGTTCGAGTACTGGGCGCATGAAGCCTGTTTCGTGCCGATGGAAGACTATGGCTTGTACCGCCACCGCATGATAGATCCTGGCTCCATGGGCTGGAAGTATTCCGGGACCTGGATGGCCGAGCGCCGCGCCGAGGTCGATGCGGTGCTGGCGCATATCCGCGAGCATGGACCGGCACGCTCCTCGGACTTCGAGCGCACCGACGGCAAGAGCGGCGGCTGGTGGGAATGGAAGCCGGAAAAGCGTTCGCTGGAGGTGCTGTTTACGGCCGGCCGGCTGATGATCGCGCGGCGCCACAACTTCCAGCGCGTGTACGACCTGGCCGAACGCGTACTTGCGCGTGCGCTGCCGGGCTGGGACGATAAGCGCATGCCCGCCATCGAAGACACGCGCCGCACTTTCGTGCTGAAAACCGTGAAGGCACTGGGCCTGGCCAAGGCATCCTGGATTGCCGACTACTTCCGGACCCGGCCACCGCGCTTCGATCCGGAAACGCTGGCGGCCGAGGGCGCGCTGCTGCGCGCGCGCGTGCAGGGCTGGGACGAGCCGGTCTACATCCATCCGGACCACGCCGGCCTGGCCGCCAGCGCAGCTGCCGGCGCCCTGGCGGCCACCGCCACCGCCATCCTGTCGCCGTTCGACCCGGTGGTGTGGGACCGCCGCCGCGCGCTGGAACTGTTCGATTTCGATTATCGCCTGGAGTGCTACACGCCGGCCGAAAAGCGCCGCTACGGCTACTTCACGCTGCCCATCCTGCGGCGCGGTGCGCTGGTGGGGCGGGTCGACGCCAAGGCGCACCGGCGCGACGGCGTGTTCGAGCTGAAATCGCTGGCGCTGGAACCGGGTGTACGGGTCAGCGAGCGCTTCGCGCGCGACGTGGCCGCAGCCTTGCAGCGCTGCGCCAACTGGCATGGCTGCCCCCGCGTGCAAGCCGGCGCCACCGAGCCGTCCGGCTTTTCCGGCGTGCTGCAGGCGGCGCTGGACGGCCAAGCCGGCAGGGAGGCCGCATGATGCTGCCGGCAGCCCCCGCCAGCCTGGTCGGCGCGGACGGCCAGCCGCTGTTCGGCCGCTATGCCGGGCAGGCGGCCGGATTCGACTGGAGCGCACTGGCCGGCCCGCACGCCCGCAACCCGCTGTGGCGCCGTTTCCACCACAAGCGCTGGCACTATGTGGCGCTGGCCACCGAGCAGGTGTTTTGCGCCGTGGCCATCGTCGACCTGGGCTGGATCAGTACCTGTTTCGCCTACGCTTTCGACCGCGACGACGGCGACATGCTGGCCAATTTTTCGCAGGACGGCCTGCCCATCACGTCGGCCCGGGTGGCTGCGCACGCCAACGGCCGCAGTACCTTCAAGATGAAGCAGACCTACATCAACATCGAAGGGCTGGGCGCGGGCCGCTACAAGCTGGAACTGGATTGTCCCTACCTGGTGATCGAGGCCGAGTTCGGGCCCGGCAATGCGCCGCTGCTGCTGGCCAGCGGCCCGGTCAAGGACGGTTCGGTGCACGCCACGCAGAAGTCTTCCGGGATGCCGCTCACAGGCCAGGTCAAGCTGTGGCGCGGCGAATACGATCTGGCCGGCGGCGTGGCCAGTTTCGACTATTCCAACGGCCTGCTGGCGCGCAATACCGCGTGGCGCTGGGCCTCGGGGCATAATCTGGAACTGGGTTTCAATCTGCAGGCCGGCTATTTCGGCGGCCATGAGAACGCGCTGTGGCTCGACGGCCAGGTGCATGCGCTGGGACCGGCGCATTTCATCTACGACCAGGCCGACCCGCTGGCGCGCTGGCATATCTTCACCGAGGACGACCTGCTGGAACTGTTTTTCACGCCGGAGGGCGCGCGCCGCCAGAACAAGAATATGGTGGTGGCGGCCAGCCGCTACTTGCAGCCGATCGGCACCTTCAGCGGCTGGGTGCGCAGCAGCGCAGACCAGCCAAAACGCATGGTGACGCAGCTGGTGGGCGTAACGGAAGACCATAGCTCCCGCTGGTAGCGGGAGCTGAAAGGGCGGACCATGAGCATCAGGAATTTCAACAGCCTGTTCGACCCCGGCTCGGTGGCCGTTATCGGCGCCTCGCTGCGGCCGGGCAGCCTGGGCGCCATCGTGCTAACCAATATGGCCGGCGGCGGCTACGCGGGCGCGCTCTGGCCGGTCAATCCCAAGTACGACGAGTTGCTGGGCGTGCGCTGCTACGGCAAGGTGTCGGCGCTGCCGAAGGCGCCCGACCTGGCCATCATCTGCACCCCGCCGGCCACAGTGCCGGGGCTGATCGCCGAGCTGGGCGCCCGCGGCACACGCGCCGCCGTGGTGCTGACCAAGGGCCTGGACCAGGCCAGGATCGGCGGCAAGCCGGCCCGCCAGGCCATGCTGGACGCGGCCAAGCCGCACCTGCTGCGCATCCTGGGGCCGGGCGGGGTGGGGCTCTTGGCGCCGCACAGCGGCCTGAATGCCAGCCTGGCCGAGGGCGGCGCCAGGGCCGGGAAAATCGCCTTCATCTCGCAGTCGGACGCGCTGATGGCGGCGGTGCTGGACTGGGCGCGGCTGCACGGCATCGGTTTCTCCAAGTTTGCCTCGCTGGGCGAGCGCGCCGACATCGACCTGGGCGACTTGCTCGACTACCTGGCCGACGATGCCGATACGGCCGCCATCCTGGTCTACATGGAAAACCTGGCCTGCGCACGCAAATTCATGTCGGCCGCGCGGCTGGCGGCGCGCGCCAAGCCGGTGATCGTGCTGAAAGCGGGGCGCGACAGCAGCGACCTGGCCTACGACGCTGCCTTCCGCCGCGCCGGCATGCTGCGCGTGCATTCCACCGAGGACTTGTTCGACGCGGCCGAAACGCTGACCCATGCGCGCGCGCTGCGCGGCGAGCGGCTGGCCATCGTGGCCAACGGCGGCGCGCTGGGGACCATCGCCACCGACGCACTGGCGTACGCGGACGGCGCGCTGGCGGCGCTGTCGGACGAGACCATCAGATTGCTGCGGCAGGCGCAGTCGGCCGAGCCGGGCGCGGCCATCGCGCGCCGTGCGGCCGCGCCGCCGTTCAATCCGCTCAACCTGGGCGGCGCCGCCACGCCTGAGCAGTACGCGGCCGTGTTCGCCGCGCTGCTGCGCGAGCCGCAAGTGGATGCGGTGCTGTTGATCCACGCGCCCGCCACCGGGGTGGACGCCGGCCGGATTGCCGAGCTGTTGGCTCCGCTGGCGCGCGCCTCGGGCAAGAACGTCCTGGCGTGCTGGCTGGGCGGGGCAGCGGTGGCCGGCGCGCGCCGCGTGTTTGCCGAAGCCGGCTTGCCGGCCTACGACACGCCCGAGCAGGCCGTGCGCGGTTTCATGCAGACGGTGCAGTATCGCCGCAACCAGGAACTGCTGATGGAAGTGCCGGGCCAGTTGCCGCCGGGCGGCAAGCCGGAGCGCGCCGCCGCGCGCGCCGTGCTGGCTGCCGCCGTGGCAGATGGGCGCCAGGCGCTGACAGCGGCGGAAACGCGCGCCGTGCTGGCCGCCTACGGCATCCGGGTGGCGGCACCGGACGGCGGACCCGGCCCGGCACCCGGTTCGGTATCCGGGCCGGCATCAGGCGCAGGCTCGGACTCGGGCGCGGACTGGGGCGGCGGCGCGCACGGTGCCGGCGCCCGCCCGGCCGCGGCGCTGCATGCGACCGAACTGGCCATCACCGTGCACGACGACGCCACCTTCGGGCCGGTGATCAGTTTCGGGCCCGGCGGCGCCAGCGCCAATCTTGCGGCCGAGGCGGCGGCCGGCCGGGGCGGCGCCATGGACTTCGGCGCCAGCCACCGCGCCATCGGCTTGCCGCCGCTCAACATGGTGCTGGCGCGGGACTTGCTGGAGCGTACCCGCTTGCGCCCGGCCGCCGACAGCGACGCCATCTGCCATGCGCTGATCCAGGTATCCGACCTGGTGGCCGACACGTGCGAACTGGCCAGCCTGAGCCTCAACCCGCTGCTGGCGGATGCGCAAGGCGTGCTGGCGCTGGATGCCCGCATCACGCTGGGTCCGCCGCGCGCCGGCTACCGGCTGGCCATCCGTGCTTATCCGCAGGAGCTGGAACAGGAAGTCCTGTGGCGCGGCGCACCGCTGACCTTGCGCCCGATCCGGCCTGAAGATGCCCCCCAACATGTCGAATTTTTTTCCAAACTGGATCCGGACGATGTGCGCTTGCGCTTCTTTTCCGCCATGCGCGAGTTGCAGCCGGCGCAACTGGCGCGGCTCACGCAGATCGACTACGACCGCGCCATGGCCTTCATTGCAACACGCATCGGTAGCGCGGGCAGGGCTGAAACACTAGGGGTAGTACGCGCTGTTGCCGACCCCGATAATCAGCATGCTGAATTTGCCATTTTGGTACGTTCGGACTTGAAGGGAATGGGGCTAGGCGCTATTCTGTTTCAAAAGCTGATCGATTATTTCCGCAGCCGAGGCACTGCGGCGATTGTCGGTGAAGCGTTGTCTGAAAATGGCGGTGTCCAGCAGCTGGTCCGGCGCTTCGGCGGCTCGGTCAGTCCGTCGCCGGAACCCGGGACGTCCATTTTACATCTCAAGCTGCAAGCGTAGTTTCCTGATCAATACCCAGACAGTTTGTTCTATGTCAAAGTCCTGATCGTCGCAATTATTTACACTTTTACTTCCGCCTCGTCGCTTTTTGTGATCCTAGCTTGGAGTAAGAATGTTAACTGCCACATACACCTTGGTAGCTCTATCTGTCGAGCAAGCCAGCATCCGCGTCAGTTTGCTTTCCTTCCAGAAATACGTCCAGTCCACGCTGCTCAACCAGAACAGCCTGACCTTGTCGCAACTCGAGTTCGCGTGCGAATCGCTGAACCGGCTGTACCAGGCCTGCCACTGGCGCAAGATCGAGATGTATTTGATCCCGGCGATCCGCCAGGCGACCGAGCAGGCCAACCAGCTGCTCGACGAGCTCAACCGGCTAAACGACACGGCGCTGGGGGTGATCCGCTCGCTGCAGCAACAGGTTGCCGAATCGAAAGACGAGTCCGCGCAGCGCGTGCACGATATTTGTGCCGGCATCGACGCCTTTTGCGAGTCGCTGCTGCAGCGGCTGGACAAGGAAGAGAAGGAACTGTTTGCCGTGGCGCGCACCGCCATCGGCGGCGAAGCGTGGTTTGCCATCGCCAACCAGTTCCTGCTGCACGATGCCAACGTGGCCGAGGCGCGCCGCTGCAAGGGCGGCACGCTGCACCTGGTGGGAAAGCCGGCCGCCAGGCCGCGCGGCAAGGCGGACGAGCTGGCGCTGCCGGAACTGGCCGTGTTGCCCCAGGTGCTGCCGGACGACGAGTTCGACACCAATATTCCGGTGTCGGAACTGGTCCGTCCGCGCCGTCAGCGTCCGTCCAGCCGCGCGCTGGCAGACTAGCTTTCGCGTAGCCGAGGCAAAGCATGGCCTTCCTTTGCTATGATGGCGGTTTTGAAACAGCGATAGCCCATCATGTTCGAATTCCTCTTCAAGCGACCCGGCGATGCGCCGAACGGCCAGCAGCCCGACGCTGCACAGGCTTCCGCCGCCGTGGCCGCGTCCGCCCAAGCTGAGCAGACCGCCTCGCGCCGCGCCGCGCAGGCCGAGCGGGCCAAGACGCTGGCCGAGGACGAGGCCGCTGCAGTCGAATTGATTTTGCAGAGCGAGTTTGCCGACGTGCGCCTGGCTGCGGCCGCGCACGTGGTGTCGCAGCCGGCGCTGGAGAAGGTGCAGCAGGCCATGCGCAACACCGACCGCCGGGTGGCCAAGCTGATGCAATCGCGCCTGGACGCGATCCGTCACCAGCAGGCCGAACAGCGCCAGGCCGAGGCCGCCATTGCCAATGCGCGCAAGCTGCAGGCCGACGAGAAACTCACGCCCAATCAAGTCGCCGAACTGGACCGCCTGTGGAAGGTGATTGCCGCCACGCCCGCACTGGCCGAAGAATTCAACGGCGTGCGCAGCGCGCTGGGGCAGCGCCTGGAAGACCAGGTCAACCTGCAGCGCGCCGCGCTCGACGCGCTGGCCGCCGTGCGCCGCCTCGCGGCGGATGGGGCCGATGCGGCCCAGCTAGACGCGCTGGCCGAGGAGCACGCCAAACACGTGGCGGCACCCGAGAAGGGCGCGCTGCCGCGCAACCTGCTGGGTGATTTCGAGACCGCCATGGCCGAGGCGCGCAGCAAGCTTGCCGCGCAAGAGGCCCGCCGCGCCGCGCAATCCGGCGCGCCCCCCGGCGCCAGCGCTGGCGCCGCCCAGTCCGAGGCGGCGGCCGGCGGCAACGCGCAGGAGGCAGCCGGCGACGGCGCAGTGCCGGGCGCTGCGGCTGCGCAGGGCGCCCATGCCGCTGCCGGCGGCAGCGAGACCGACGGCGCCGCGCACGGTGCGGCACAGTCAGCCGACGCACAGGCAGCCGGCGCACAGGTTGCGCAGCAGTATCCGTCCGCCGCGCACGGCGCTGAATCCCAGGCATCGGCCAAGCACGGCGGGGACGCGGGCGGCAAAGGCGCCGAGCGCGCCGCCCGGCAGCGCGACCTGTCGCCTGCCGCGCAGGAGGCAGCGCGCGAGGCCAACAAGCGCTTCATGGCCACGCTGGACGGCATGGAAGCGGCGCTGGCCGAAGGCCAGTTGCATGTGGCCAATGACCACGACAAGACACTGAAGGAAATCAAGACCGGCCGCCTGACGCCGGCCCAGGCCGACCGCCTGGCGCATGTGCGCGCCGACTTGAAACGCCTGGGCGACTGGGCGCGCTGGGGCGGCAACGTGTCGCGCGAGGAACTGGTGAAGTCGGTCGAGGACCTGCAAGGCCAGCAACTGGCGATGGCCGAGCTGGCCAAAAAAGTCGGCAGCATGCGCGAACGCTGGAAAGGCCTGGACTCGGTTTCCGGCCCGGCGCCCAAAGGCCTGTGGGAGCGTTTCGACGCCGCCTGCACCGCTGCCTACGCACCGGCCGCCGCCCACTTCAAGCACCTGGCCGATGAACGCCACACCAACGCCGCCAAGGCGCAAGCGCTGATCGCAGAAGTTGACGCTGTAAAGGCCAAGGCCGCCGAATCGGAAACGCCCGACTACAAGGCGCTGGCCGCTGCCTCGCAGCGCCTGCGCCAGGCCTGGGGCCGCCTGGGCGCCATCGACCGCAAGGAAAAGAAGAAGCTGGACGCCATCTTCGGCAAGGCCATGGACGCCATGCTCGCGCCGCTGGAAAACCAGCGCAGCATCGAAGTGGCCTGCCGCGAGCAATTGATCGAGGAAACCGCCAAGCTCAATCCGGTCGACCGCCATACGCTGGACACGCTGCGCATCCTGCAGGAACGCTGGCAGGAGCACGCCAAGGCGCTGCCGCTGGAGCGCAAGCAGGAGCAGGCGCTGTGGCAGCGCTTCCGCGCCGCCTGCGACGCCATTTTCGCCGCGCGCAAGGAGTCGGCGCACGCCGCCGACCACGAACGCAAAGCCCACCTGCATGCCCGCGAGGCCATTTGCGCGCAGTTGGAGCAAGCCACCTTCAGCGGCGATGACAAGGCCCAGCAGGCCGCCATTGCCAAGGCCTTGCGCGACGCCGCCACGGCGTGGCACGCGTCCGGCACGGTGCCGCGCGCCAGCGAGCAGAAGATCGAGGCGCGCTACAAGGCGGCCATCGCCGCTGTGCAGGCCCAGGGCGACGCCATCCGCAAGCGCGCCGGCGCCGCGCAGGCCAACGCGCTGCGCGACAAGCTGCGCCTGACGCAGGCGCTGGAGGCGGCCCTGGCAGGCGCCGCGCCCAACGGCTCCGCTGCCGCCGTACCGGATGCCGCCACGCCCGCCGCCCCCGCGGCCGGCGGCGCCGTCGACGCCGCCGACTGGGAGGCGCGCTGGAAAGCCTTGCCGGCCCTGCCGAACGACTACGAGCGCACGCTGCACGCCCGTTTCGCCGCCGCGCTGGCCGCCGCGGCCGAACCGGGCAAGCGCAGCGCCTATGCGGCCCAGCTGGAAGCGGCGCGCGCCAAGTTGCTGCAGGAAGTGCTGCGCCTGGAGATCGTGGCCGGCGTCGACAGCGGCGCCGAGTTCGCGCGCGAACGCCTGAAAATGCAGGTCGAGGTGCTGCAGTCCTCGCTCAAGTCCGGCCAGAAGCCGATGACGCAGGCGGCCCAGTTCGTGCAGCTGTGCGCCATGCCGGCGCTGGCGGACGCCCGCACGGCCAGCCGCATCGAACAGTTGTTCCGCCGCATCGGCGCGGAGGCCAAATGACCCAGGTACGTGTGCAGGCGGAGGACTTCGATGTCGCCGCCGAAGTGGCGCAACTGCGCGCCGGGAACGCCAGGGTCGGCGGTATAGTCACCTTTGTCGGCACCGTGCGCGACCTGAACGAAGGCGCCGACGTGGCGGAAATGGAACTCGAACACTATCCGGGCATGACGGAACAGTCGATCGAGGCCATTATTGAACAGGCGAAAGCGCGCTGGCCGATTTACGGCGCGCTGGTGATCCATCGCATCGGGCCCCTGAAGCCCACCGAGCAGATCGTGCTGGTGGCGGTGACGTCGGCCCACCGCGGCGAAGCGTTTGCCGCCTGCGAATTCATCATCGACTACCTGAAGACCGAAGCGCCGTTCTGGAAGAAGGAACAAACCCCGGAAGGCGCCCGCTGGGTCGATGCCCGCGTCAGCGATGACGCCGCACTGAAGAAATGGACACTTTCTTGATTTAGGTTGATCTGGATCAAGATAGCCTCCTTGAAAACCGGTCGCGCAACCCAACTTGTTGGTTAGACCAATTCAGGAGCATTTCAAATGCGGCAAGACAAACTTACTACCAAACTGCAGGAAGCCCTGGCCGACGCGCAAAGCCTGGCCGTGGGCAACGACAATCCCTACATCGAACCGGTGCACCTGCTGGTTGCCCTGATCAACCAGGACGACGGCAGCGCGCGCTCGCTGCTGCAGCGCGCCGGCGTCAACGTCAACGCGCTGACCAATGCGCTGAAATCGTCGCTGGAGCGGCTGCCCAAGGTGTCCGGCACCAGCGGCGACGTGCAGGTCAGCCGCGAGCTGATCGGCGTGCTGAACCTGTCCGACAAGGAAGCCCAGAAGCGCGGCGACCAGTTCGTGTCCAGCGAAATGATTTTGCTGGCGCTGGCCGACGACAAATCCGACGCCGGCAAGCTGGCGCGCGAAAACGGCCTGACGCGCAAGGCGCTGGAAGCGGCCATCGACACCGTGCGCGGCGGCGGCAAGGTTGATTCGGCCGAGGCCGAAGGCCAGCGCGAGGCGCTGAAAAAATACACGCTGGACCTGACCGAACGCGCCCGCGCGGGCAAGCTCGACCCGGTGATCGGCCGCGATGACGAAATCCGCCGCGCCATCCAGGTGCTGCAGCGCCGCACCAAGAACAATCCGGTGCTGATCGGCGAGCCGGGCGTGGGCAAGACCGCCATCGTTGAAGGCCTGGCGCAGCGCATCGTCAATAACGAAGTGCCGGACTCGCTGCGCGGCAAGCGCGTGCTCTCGCTGGACATGGCCGCGCTGCTGGCGGGCGCCAAGTACCGCGGCGAATTCGAGGAACGCCTGAAATCCGTGCTGAAGGAACTGGCCATGGACGAGGGCCAGACCATCGTCTTCATCGACGAGCTGCACACCATGGTGGGCGCCGGCAAGGCCGAAGGCGCGATGGACGCGGGCAATATGCTGAAACCCGCGCTGGCGCGCGGCGAACTGCACTGCCTGGGCGCGACCACGCTGGACGAATACCGCAAATACATCGAGAAGGACGCCGCTCTGGAGCGCCGCTTCCAGAAGATCCTGGTCGACGAGCCGACCGTGGAGGCGACCATCGCCATCCTGCGCGGCCTGCAGGACAAGTATGAGCTGCACCACAAGGTGGCGATCACCGACGCGGCCATCATCGCGGCGGCCGAACTGTCGCACCGCTACATCACGGACCGCTTCCTGCCCGACAAGGCGATCGACCTGATCGACGAGGCGGCCTCCAAGATCAAGATCGAGATCGACTCCAAGCCGGAGGTGATGGACAAGCTGGAGCGCCGCCTGATCCAGCTGAAGATCGAGAAGGAAGCGGTCAAGAAGGAAAAGGACGAGGCTTCGCGCCGCCGCCTGGACCTGATCGACGAGGAAATCGCCAAGCTGCAGCGCGAGTACAACGACTTCGAGGAAATCCTGAAGGCCGAGAAGGCCAATGTGCAGGGCACTACCCACATCAAGGAGGAAATCGAGCGCATCAGGCAGCAGATGGAGGAAGCCACGCGCGCCTCCAACTGGCAGCGCGTATCAGAACTCCAGTACGGCAGGCTGCCGGAGCTGGAGACGCAGCTCAAGCAGGCTGAAACCCTGGGCGCGGCCGCCGACAGCGCCGACAAGCCCAAGCTGCTGCGCACCCAGGTGGGCGCCGAGGAGATCGCCGAAGTGGTGTCGCGCGCCACCGGCATTCCGGTGTCGCGCATGATGCAGGGCGAGCGCGACAAGCTGCTGCACATCGAAGAGAAGCTGCACCAGCGCGTGGTGGGGCAGGATGAGGCGATCAACGCGGTGGCCGATGCGATCCGCCGTTCGCGCGCCGGCCTGGCCGATCCCAACCGCCCATACGGCTCGTTCATGTTCCTGGGCCCGACCGGGGTCGGCAAGACCGAGCTGACCAAGGCGCTGGCGACCTTCCTGTTCGATACGGAAGAATCGCTGATCCGCCTCGACATGAGCGAATTCATGGAGAAGCACTCGGTGGCCCGCCTGATCGGCGCGCCGCCCGGCTACGTGGGGTACGACGAGGGCGGCTACCTGACCGAAGCGGTGCGCCGCAAGCCGTACAGCGTGATCCTGCTGGACGAAGTGGAGAAGGCGCACCACGACGTGTTCAACGTTTTGCTGCAGGTGCTGGACGACGGGCGCATGACAGACGGCCAGGGCCGCACGGTGGACTTCAAGAACACCGTCATCATCATGACGTCGAACCTCGGTTCGCAGAAGATCCAGTCGATGGAGGATTCCGATCCGGCCCTGGTGAAGCTGTCGGTGATGGCCGAGGTGCGTTCGCACTTCCGCCCGGAATTCATCAACCGCATCGACGAGATCGTGGTGTTCCACGGCCTGGACGAGAAGAACATCGGCGCGATTGCGAAGATCCAGCTGCACATCCTGGAACAGCGCCTGGCGCGCATGGAGATGGCACTGCAGGTAACCGACGGGGCGCTGCAGAAGATCGCCGAGGCGGGTTACGATCCGGTGTATGGCGCGCGTCCGCTCAAGCGCGCGATCCAGCAGCAGATCGAGAACCCCCTGTCGCGCCTGATCCTGGAGGGCCGTTTCGGTCCGAAGGACACCATCCACGTCGGCGAACGCAACGGCGCGCTGGTGTTCAGCGCGGACGGCAAAGAGCCGATCGTCGCGTAGGACAGCTTAGCGGGGCTCGGCCCCGCGTAAGGCGCCATCGCCGAAGTCCTCCACCTCATAGCGGTCCAGAAAGCGCCTCGGCTCACGCCGGGGCAGGCCGCTGTCGGCCATCGCGAAGCGCAGCCGCTCCGCCTCCAGCTGTTCTATCGTGCGCCGCACGTACGCGCCCAGCGACTGGCGCGTGGTGCACTTCTGCCACATCGGATAGCGCCCGCTGACGCGGTAACCGTCCAGATACTCGATTTCGAAATCGCATTCAAAATAGTCTTGCGGCCCGGTGGCCCAGCTGCGCAGCAGCTTGTCGGCCGACACGAATGAGCCGAGAACGGCCATTGCGCGGGCGCGCTCCTGGCTGATGCGGATTTTGGCGACACCTACTTTTTCGTCATGGTGCATGGCATGCTCGCGAGAGGTCAGTGCCGCATTTCGCCGTCAACCTGGCGCCACAGCTGCAGCGGGTTGCCGTCCTGCAGCGCGGCGGGCAGCAGGCTGGATGGAACATCGAGATAGAACACGGGTCGCAGGAAGCGCGCGATCGCCTGCGCGGCGGTGGCGCCGTTATAGATCGGCATGGAGGTGAAACTGTTGACGTTGACGTGGCGCGCCATGCGCTCGAGCTGCGGCATCAGGCGCGCGGCCAGCGCAGTGTCGCCGTCGGCCATCTGCATGCCGGCCACCAGCTGGCGGCCCAGCAGCGCGGCCACCGCCAGCAGCTCCTCCGGGCAGGCGCAGCGCAGCAGCAGCGCGGACGGCCCCGGATGCCGCTCGGCCAGCGTGGGCGTGGTCAGCAGGCTGGACGCTTCGGCCTCGACGAAGACGGCGCGCGCTTCACTGGCCGGCCCGCCGGCCGCTGCGGCGCCGCTCTCGGCCAGCAGATCCACATTGCGCTCGCGCAGCAGCCGCGCCACGCTCTGCGCGTGGCCGTGCTGCGCGCCGGCACAGGGCAGCGCCACCGGCGGCATGGCCAGCACGCCGTCAATGATGGTCTCTCTTAAGTCTATATACCCGTCGCCCTCTATCGCCACTACAATGCCGGGCTTGAACATGCCGTGGGCCGTGCAGGGACTGAACTGCTTGAGCAGTTGCTGGCCCAGGTGCTCGGCGCGCGCATTGAGCGCGTGCGGCAGGATGAATACCGGATTGCTGCTGGCGATGTCGAGCAGCACCGGCACCGGCTCGCTGCGGTCCAGGCTGCGCCGCATCAGTTCCATGCCTTCCGCGCGGAGGCCGGCATACGTGGCCGCCTTGATGTCCGGGTGGGTGACCAGCGCGGCGGCGCTGCCGGCGTGGTCCGCCACCAGGCCGTACACGCCTTCGGGCAGGCCGGCCGCCTGCACAGCCGCGGCAATGGCCCCGGCCAGCAACTCGCAGGTACGCGGATGGGTGGCGCTGCTGCGCACCACCACGGGGCAGCCGGCGGCCAGCGCGGCGATCACGTCGGCCGCCGCCGCCGCATACACCGGCGCGGCGCAGGCATGCCCGGCGCCCAGCACGGCCACCGGTCCCAGCGCGATGTTCTGCACGCGCTGTTCGGGCGGCGCGGTTTCGATGGCGGCACCCAGCCAGTGGCTGCGGCGCAGCACAGCGGCGAAGGCGCGCAGCTGTTGCAGGACACCTTCGTGCTCCATGGCAACAACCGGTGCGTCCGCGTTCAGTTCGGCCCGGGCGCTGGCGGCCACCGCCTCGCGCGCGGCGTCGATATGGAAGGAGATCAGCTCGAGCAGGCGGCAGCGGTCGGCCACGCTGCAGTGGCGGAAGGCGGCGGCTGCCGCATCGGCGCGGCGCGCGGCCAGGTCCAGGCTGGCCCGGGCGTGGGGCGGCAGCGGGAGCGGCTGGGGAGCGGCGGAGGTGGCGGGGGTGTTCACTAGGGGCATGCCTTTGATGGTCTGTGGCGCTTAAATATTGTAAAAACTATTCCGTGCAGCGGTTAATAAATTCTTGTAAATTGGCGTTAAATGTCCTTAAGGGATAGACGCCGGCCATACCGACGACACAATGACCTCACCCGATACCGCTATCCTGTTTGGCGCCTACCGACTGGTGCCGTCCGAGCGCGCGCTGTTCAACAGCGAGCAGCCGGTGCGCCTGAGCGGCCGCGCCTTCGACCTGCTGCTGGCACTGCTGGAACGGCCCGGCGAAGTGCTCAGCAAGGACGAGCTGATCGCCCGCGTGTGGCCGCGCACCTGTGTCGAAGAGGGCAATCTGCGGGTGCACATCGGTGCGCTGCGCAAGGTGCTGCACGACGCCAGCGGCAGCCTGTACGTGGAAAATGTGGTGGGGCGCGGCTACAGTTTCGTGGCGCCGGTGCGGCGTGTGGTTCTTCAGGGGCAGCATGCCCAAGCGCCAGCGGCCGGGAACTTGGCGCCGCCGCTGCAAAACGCTCGCATCTTCGGCCGCGACGACACCTTGCGGCAGCTGGCCGCGCAGGTGCCGCAGCGGCGCCTGGTCACGGTGGTGGGGCCGGGCGGCATGGGCAAGACCACGGTGGCGGTGGCCGCTTCCGGCCAACTGGCGCACGGTTTCAGCCACGGCGCGGTGCTGGTCGACCTGGCGCCGCTGACCGACGGGGCGCAGGTCAGCAGCGCGCTGGCGCTGGCGCTGGGCATGCCGTCCATGTCGAGCGATCCGGGCGCGGTGCTGGTGGCGCACCTGCATGACATGCATGTGCTGCTGGTATTCGACAACTGCGAGCATGTGGTCGACAGCGTGGCCAGCCTGGTGGAGCGCTTGCTGCGTCAGACCCCGCGCGTGCACGTGCTGGCCACCAGCCGCGAGCCGCTGCGGGCGGATGCGGAATGGGTGCACCGCTTGCCGCCGCTGGCCTTGCCGCCGGCGGCCAGGCAGGACAGCGCCGAGCCTCCGGCCAAGCCGGCCATTCCGGCCGAGCTGGCGAACCGGATCGATCTGGCCGAATTGGCAGCCACACCGGCGGTGCAGCTGTTCGTGGAACGCGCCACTGCCGGCATGGACAGCTTTCGCCTCCACGCGGACAACGCGGCCGCGGTAGCCGATATCTGCCGCCGGCTGGACGGTATTCCGCTGGCGATCGAGCTGGCGGCGGGACGGGCCGAGTTTTTCGGCGTGCACGGACTGGCCGAGCGGCTCCAGGATTGCTTCACTGTGCTCACGCGCGGCCGCCGCACGGCGCTGCCGCGCCACCAGACCCTGCGCGCCACGCTGGACTGGAGTTACGACATGCTCAGTGCTGCGGAGCAGGCCACGCTGCGCCGCTTCGCCATTTTCCGCGCGCCGTTCACGCTGGAATGCGCCGCCGGCGTGGTGCAGTGCGCCGATATCTGCGCTGCGGACGTGCTGGACTGCATAGCCAACCTGGCGGCCAAGTCCCTGCTCAGCGCAGACACCGGCGGCGAGGTGGTGCAATACCGCCTGCTCGACACCACCCGCGCTTACGCGCTGGAAAAGCTGCTTGCCAGCGGCGAGCTGGCGTGGGTGGCGCGGCGCTACGCCCAGCGCTGCTGCGCATTCCTGCAGCCCGCGCAGGCGGACCTGGAACGGCAGCCGCCGGCGGCATGGATGGCCACCTACGGACGCGGCATTGACCACGTGCGTGCCGCGCTGGACTGGACCTTCGGCGTGGAGCCAGGCGGCGGCGCGGCCGGTCCGGACCAGGCTTGCGGTGGCGACCTGGTGCTGGGCCTGCAGCTGTGCGCCGTCTCGGCGCCGCTGTGGTATCAGCTGTCGCTGATGGATGAATACCGTAGCCGGCTGCAGCAGGCGCTGCGGCTGGCGCGCCAGGGCGGCGAGAACGGCGGCAGCGCCGAAGGGCCGGCGCAGCTTGCCCCGCAGCTTGAAATGCCGCTGGTGCTGGCGCTGGGCCACGCGCTGCTGCACGCGGGCGACCAGGCCGACAATGCCGAGCGCTCCAGCGCCTTTGCGCGCGCGCTCGACCTGGCGCAGCAGATCGGCGACAACCCCAGCCGCATGGGCGCGCTGTGGGGCTGCTTTGTTGATGCCATTTTCAACGGCGACTACCAGCTGGCATTGGGCTACGCGGAGCGCTTCGGTGCGGCGGCCGCCAGCGCCGGCGGGGAAGTGCACAAACTGGCGCACGCCCGCATGCTGGCGCGCACCATGCATTATCTCGGCCACCAGGATCTCGCGCGCAGCCACATCGAGTTCGTGGTGCACCATCCGCTGGACAGCATGCGCCTGTCGCAGGGACGCGGCTTCCAGTTCGACCAGCGCATATCCAGCATGGCCATCCACGCCCGCGTGCTGTGGCTGCAAGGTTACCCGGAGCAGGCCATGGCAGTGGCGCGCGGCTGCGTGGAGGAAGGGCAGAGGGCCGGGCACGGCATCTCGCTGTGCTTCGCCGTGCTGGTCGCGTGCACCGTGTCCACCTGGTGCGGCGACGAGGCGGACGGCCAGCGCTACGCCGCGCTGATGCTGGATCACTCGCACCGCTGCGCGCTGCCGCAATGGCATTTCTGGGGCCGGGGCCACGCGCTGGCGCAGCGCCTGCTGCATGGCCGCCACCCGCCGCAGGACGACGAACTGTTCGCCTTGCAGCAGGACCGGCATTGCGGCGATCTGCAGGTGGACGTGCTGGCGACGCTGCATCCGCGCCTGCTGTCGGCGCGGGCGATCGCGCGCGCCGAGGGCGGCAGCGCGGGCTGGAGCCGCGCCGAAGTGCTGCGCAGCTGGGGGGAAACCCTGTGCCAGGCCGGTTCGGACGCGCAAGCCGAACAACTGTTCGAGCGTGCGCTGACCATCGCGGCGGAGCAGGGCGCTGGCGCCTGGCAGCTGCGCGCGGCCACCAGCCTGGCGCGCTTGCGCTGGTCGCAGCAGCGGCGCCTGGAGGCGCGCGCGCCGCTGGAGGCCATCTACAGCCGCTACAGCGAAGGCCACGCCACGCGCGACCTGCGCCTGGCCCGCAGCCTGCTCGATGAATTGGCCTAGCCGGCGGCTTACGTAAAGAACGCGGACGGCGTGGTGCCGAAGGTCTTCTTGAACATGGCCGAAAACGCCGATTGGCTGGTGTAGCCCAATTGCTCGGCCACTTGCGCCATCGGCAGGCCGCGCGCGATCAGCGGCGCCGCGTGTGCCAGCCGCACCTGCTGGCGCCATTGGCCGAAGGTCAGCCCCAGGTCGCGTTCGAACAGGCGTGCCAGCGTGCGCTCGGAAGCGCCCACCTGGCGCGCCCAATGTTCCAGCGTCTGCGGCGAGGCCGGGTCGTCCATCAGCGCCGCGCACAGCATTTTCAGGCGCTTGTCCTCCGGCAGCGGCACGCGGATCGGGCGCGTGGCCGACCGCGCCAGCTCGTCGAGGATCAACTCTGCCAGCAGCGGCTCGCGCGCAGTCTCCTTGCCCAGGTCGAGCTGCTCCAGCGCCACAATCAGCTCGCGCAGCAGGCCCGACACCTCCAGCACCTTGCATTCCGTGCCCGCGAATGGCGCGCGCGCAGCCAGCACGCACAGCGGCCGCAGGCGCGCCTTCTCCAGCACCGTCACCGCGTGCTCCACGTGCGGCGCGATCCAGATGGCCCGCAGAGGCGGCACGATCCAGCTGCTATTGTTGGCCGTCACGCGAACCACGCCTTCCAGCGCATAGGTCACCTGGCCCCATTCGTGGCTGTGCGGCGCCATGAATTCGGCCGCCTCCAGGTCGCGCGCCCGCAGCGTCACCGGCCGCGCATCGCTCGGTTCGTTGCGAGGATGATAATGGTTGGTGTGGGTGACAATCGGGATGTGCATGGGCGGGCCTTGGCAGGATTGCGACAAAAGATGTCCGCCTATCTTAAATCAGCCGCCGCCGGATTGCTACACTGGGCTCTGCATACCCATCCATGGAGTCCTTATGAGCACCGCAAGCTTGCGGCAGGATGCGCGCGTGATCGGCCTGGTCGGCGTGGCGCACGGCATCTCGCACTTTTACCACCTGATCCTGGCTGCGCTGTTCCCCTGGCTCAAACCCGAATTCAACCTGTCGTACGCCGAGCTGGGCTTGCTGATGACGGTGTTTTTCGTCGTCTCCGGCATCGGCCAGGCCCTGGCCGGCTTCGTGGTCGACCGTTTCGGCGCGCGCGCCGTGCTGTGCTCGGGCATCGCGCTGCTGGGCGTGTCCGCGCTGGCGCTGGCCGCCGCGCCCAACTACACCATGCTGCTGGCCGGCGCCATGCTGGCCGGCGTCGGCAACAGCGTGTTCCACCCGGCCGACTACACGCTGCTGAACCAGCGCGTGTCCAAGGCGCGGCTGGCGCACGGCTTCTCGGTGCACGGCATCAGCGGCAATATCGGCTGGGCGCTGTCGCCCATCTTCATGACCTTCGTCACCGCCATGTCGAGCTGGCGCACCGCGCTGCTGTGCGCCGCCGCGCTGCCCTTCATCGTGCTCGCGCTGCTGTTTCTGAACCGCCACGCGCTGCGGCCCGATCCCATCGTGAAAGCCGCGCCCGGACAGCCGGCGGGCGGCTCGCTGGCCTTCCTGCGCCTGAAATCTGTGTGGATGTGCTTTGCCTTCTTCTTCATTACCGCGCTGGCGCTGGCCGGCATCCAGAGCTTCGCCTCCACCGCGCTGGTGGACCTGTACGGCATGTCGCTGGGCTGGGCCACCTCCGCCTATACGGCCTATATGGCGGCATCGGCGGCGGGCATGGCGCTGGGCGGATTTCTCGGCGCGCGCAGCAGCAACCACGACCGTACCATCACCGTTGCCTTCGGCAGCGCCGCCGCGCTGGCGATCGTGCTGGCGCTGGCGTTGGTTCCCGCCTGGATGGCCGTGGTGCTGATGGGCGCGGTCGGCTTCGCGTCCGGCATTGCCGGCCCGTCGCGCGACCTGCTGATCCGCGCCGCCGCGCCGCCGAATGCCACCGGCCGCGTGTTCGGCGTGGTGTATTCGGGGCTGGACAGCGGCCTGTCGGTCGGCCCGCTGGTGTTCGGCGCGCTGATGGACGCGCATCATCCGTCCTGGGTGTTCGTATTCATCGGCCTGTTCCAGGCGCTGGCGATCGCCACTGCGGTGGGCGTGGGCAGCAACACCCGCGCGGTGCGCCTGCAAAAGGCTTAGAATCACCCATCAATTGCCAACCAGCCGGAGACGCCATGAACTTTGCCACCACCGACCTGTGCGACGACAATGCCGAGCTGCTGGAAGACGGCACGCTGGCCGTGCTGCCGCCCGTGTACCAGCACTACGGCCAGCACAAGAAATTCAGCGGCCGCGCCACCACGCTGAAGGTCTTCGAAGACAATGCGCTGGTGCGCAGCACGCTGGAGACCCAGGGCAACGGCAACGTGCTGGTGGTGGACGGCGGCGGCAGCCTGCGCCGCGCGCTGGTGGGCGGCCAGTTGGGGCTGCTGGCGCAGAACAACGGCTGGTCCGGCATCGTGGTGCACGGCTGCATCCGCGACGTTGACGAAATTAACGCTTGCGCCGTGGGCGTGCGCGCGCTGGGCGCCCATCCGCAAAAAAGCTCCAAGCACGGCGACGGCGCGCGCGACGTGCGCGTCCAGATCAGCGGCGTGGCCGTCAGCCCCGGCGATTGGATCTACGCCGACGCCGACGGCATCCTGGTCTCGCAAAAACAGCTTGCCTGACCCTGCCGCTCCGCGTCCAGCCTGCAGGAGTTGCAAGACTGGCTGGAGAAGCTGTTCGACGGGGCGGCGCCCCGCGAGCTGTTGGGCCAGCCAGAAAAGAAATGGCCGCACGCGTCGAGGCGACGCTGCGGCCGATTCGCGCATGCCGCTTGTCCGGACAAGCGGCGGCACGGGCCTAGCCCCACGCCGTAACAACCGGATACCGCTTTCAGCGTCGACATCATCCGGTTCCACGCGGCGCCAGGCTGCTGTGGTTTTTAAAGTATCTTCAGATTAGCAGACTCTCTCCAATTGTCCCATTGTGTTTTCTTATGATAACTTACATTTCAATTTGGAAAGTTTGAGGCGTAAACGGCATCTTTTCACGCTGCGCAAAAACTGTTTCATCATGTGGAATGGCATGCGGCGGCGCATCAGTGCGGCGCTTTCATGACAAGGAATATCTTTCCGCCACATGAAAAGGCGTAGCTAAGCGACTGATCCCAAAGCATTTTTTCCTGATTATTTGTCTTATAGAAGAGAGATGCTGCATTGAACAATCCATCCTATGATGTAGCGAAAGAATTACATCGATAGGAGAGCATCATGGCAACTCGTGAACAGCAGGCGGCGGCGCTGCAAATGGAATGGAGCAGCAATCCGCGCTGGAAGGGGATCGCCCGCCGCTACACGGCCTGCGACGTGGTCCGCCTGCGCGGTTCGCTGAAAATCGAGCATACCCTGGCCCAGCGCGGCGCTGAAAAACTGTGGGAACTGCTCAACCGTGAACCGTTCGTCAGCGCCCTCGGCGCGCAAACCGGCAGCCAGGCCATGCAGCAGGTTAGGGCTGGACTGAGAGCAATCCACCTGTCCTGCGAAACGCCGCTGGACCAGCCGCCGTATCCGGCCGACCCGGCGCCTGCGGCTGTGCACCGCATCAACAGCACCTTGCAGCAGGCCGACCAGCAGCAGTGGTCCGAAGGCAGCAGCGAGATCGACTTTTTCGTCCCTAT
This sequence comes from Massilia sp. Root351, assembly GCF_001425045.1. Lineage (GTDB taxonomy): Bacteria > Pseudomonadota > Gammaproteobacteria > Burkholderiales > Burkholderiaceae_D > Rugamonas. The sequence continues at coordinate 330,077 of NZ_LMDJ01000033.1, forward strand.
CGTCGCCGATGCCGAAGCCGGTTCCGGCGGCGCCCTGAACACCTACCAGCTGACGAAGGCCATGATAGAGGCCGGCGTCGCCGGCGTGCATCTGGGGGACCTGCTGGCTTGCGGCGGCAAGGTCCTGGTGCCGACCCGCGAGGCCGTGGAAAAGCTGGCCGCCGCGCGCCTCGCGGCGGACGTGATGGGCACGCCCACCTTGCTGGTCGCCCGCACCGACGCCGCGGCCGACTTGCTGAGCTCGGACGTGGATGGCAACGACCAGCCGTTCTGCACCGGCGAGCGCACCGTGGAAGGCTTTTACAAGGTGCGTCCCGGCCTTGACCAGGCGGTGGCGCGCGCGCTGGCCTACGCGCCGTACGCCGACCTGGTGTGCTGCGAAACCGGCAAACCGGATCTGGTATTCGCCAAGCGGTTCGCCGATGCCGTGCACGACAAGTTCCCCGGCAAGATGCTGGCCTATAACTGCTCGCCATCGTTCAACTGGAAAAAGCACCTGGACGACGCCACCATCGCCAAATTCCAGAAGGAGCTGGGCGCCATGGGCTACGCCTTCCAGTTCGTCACGCAGGCCGGCTTCCACGCGCTCAACTACGGGATGTTCAATCTCGCGCACGGCTACGCGCGGCGCCAGATGCCGGCCTTCGTGGAACTGCAAGAGGCCGAATTTGCCGCCGCCGCCAAGGGCTTCGCCCCCGGCAGGCACCAGCGCGAAGTGGGCGCCGGATACGTCGACGCGGTGGCCCGGGCCATCCGGCAATGCCGGAATCCGATCGCCGCGCTGCACGGTTCCCATGAAGACGAGCGGTGCTTCGACCCGCCGCAGAAGGTCGCGTAAGCCGGTAACCGGGGACTCCTTAGGTATAATGCACCCTTGCAGCATCATCTTTAAGGAAATCCCCACACCATGTTCAGTTACCGCCACGCCTTCCACGCCGGCAACCACGCCGATGTGCTCAAGCATTTCGTGCTGGTCCAGCTGCTTCAGTATATGAACCAGAAGGACACCGCCTACAGCTACATCGACACCCATGCCGGCGCGGGCGTGTATGCGCTGGACGGCAATTTTGCGTCCAAGAACGCTGAATACGAAACCGGCATCGGCCCGCTGTGGGAACGCACCGACATGCCGGCGGCGCTGGCTGAATACGTGGACCTGATCAAGTCCATGAACCCGAGCGGCAAGATGCGCTACTACCCCGGCTCGCCGTACTGCGCCGACCAGGTGGCGCGCGAGCAGGACCGGCTGCGCCTGTACGAACTGCACCCGGCCGATTCCAAGATCCTGACCGACAACTTCCGCAAGCTCGACGAACACAAGGCCGCGCAGGGCGTGCGTTCCACCGTGCGCGGCAAGCGCGTGCTGGTCACGCGCGGCGACGGCTTCCAGGAACTGAAAGGCCTGCTGCCGCCGCCGTCGCGCCGCGCCGTCGTGCTGTGCGACCCGCCGTACGAGGACAAGCAGGACTACCGCAAAGTGGTGGACATGCTGAACGACGCCACCAGGCGCTTCCCGGCCGGGACTTACGCCATCTGGTACCCCATCCTGCAGCGTATCGAGGCGCGCAATTTCGCCGAGCGCATGAAGCACATCAAGGGCACCGAATGGCTGAATGTCACGCTGACCATCCGCACGCCGGGCCCGGACGGCTTCGGCGGCCTGCACAGCAGCGGCATGTTCATCGTCAACCCGCCTTTCATCTTGGAAGCCACGTTGAAGGAAGTGATGCCCTACCTGGTGGAAGTGCTGGGCGAAGATGCCGGCGCCAGCTTCGTGCTGGAGTCGGGCAACGCCGCCACCGCGCCGCGCGCGGCGTCGCTGCAGCAAGCGGAGAACAATCCGCGCGGCGGCCTGCGCGCGCCGATCTCGCCGCGCGCCATCGGCCCGGGCGGCAGCCTGCGCGGCAACAACGCCCCGACCGCGCCGCGCGGCAGCCTGCGCACGTCGTCACGTCCCGGCACGCCAGGCACAGGCACCGGCCGTCCCGGCTCGCCCGGCGCCAGCTACAGCCGTCCGGCCGGCGCCAAGCCGGCAGCCAAGCTGGGCACCGATGGTCCACGCACGAGCACGCCGCGCAACACCAAACCGCGCCGCCCGTAATTCGCGACAATAAATGTTGGCAAGACTGTATCGATAGGTATAGTCTTACCATACCGCCGCAGATTGGGGTAGCCCATGACCATCGCTTCGCCGCTACAGATCGCGCCTGCGCTCGCCAACCATTTCTACCTGGCGCGCCAGCCCATCCTCAACCGCAGCCAGCGCCTGGTCGCATACGAGCTGCTGTTCCGTAACGCCGACACCGACAAGGCGGACGTCACCGATGACGCCGCCGCCACCGCCACCGTGATCGCCCACGCCTCCGAACTGGGCATGGGGCAGGTGGTGGGCGACCAGATGGCCTTCGTCAATGTCGACAAGGTGGGCCTGATGAGCGACTTCATCCGCTTCCTGCCGAACGACAAAGTCATCCTCGAAATCCTGGAAACCGTACAGGCCACGCCGGACGTGCTGGAACGCGTGCGCGAGCTGAAGGAAGCCGGCTTCCGCTTCGCGCTGGACGACGTGGTGTCGGAATCCGAGGATGTGAGCAAGCTGCAGCCGATGATGGACGTGATCAAGGTCGACATCCACCACATGCAGCCCGCGCGCCTGTCCGCGCTGGCCGGTTCCATGCGCAACTCGCACCAGAAACTGCTGGCCGAAAAGGTCGAGACGGTGGAGGAGTTCCAGCAATGCATGGACCTGGGCTTCGAGTACTTCCAGGGTTATTATTTCGCGCGCCCCGTGATCCTGAGCGGGAAGAAAATCACGCCGTCGCAGCTGTCCATCCTCAATCTGCTGAACCTGCTCGGTTCGGACGCCGACCAGCGCGAGCTCGAACGCAGCGTCAAGCACGATCCGCTGATCACCCTGAACCTGCTGCGGCTGGTGAACACGCCGGCGGTGGGCGCGCGCTTCCGCATCAACTCGGTCGGCCACGCGCTCATCGTGCTGGGACGGCGCCAGCTGCAGCGCTGGCTGCAAATCCTGCTGTACGTGCGCACCGGCCAGAAGCCGGAATTCGATTCGCCGCTGCTGCAGATGGCCACCACCCGCGGCAAGACGCTCGAACTGATCGTCGAGCGCTTGCGGCCCGGCCAGCGCACCAGCGCCGATATCGGCTTCACGGTGGGCGTGATGTCGCTGATGGACACCTTGTTTTCGGTGAAGATGGACGAGATCCTGGACAGCGTCAACGTGCTGGACGAAGTGCGCGGCGCCTTGCTGGCGCGTGACGGAGACTATGGCCGCATGCTGACGCTGATTGAACACATCGAGCGGCTGGAGGAGGCCGGCGAGCCGGCCATGCTGGGCCGCATGCTGCAGGACATGAACCTGTCGCCGGCCGAACTGTACGCCATCCAGGTGGCCGCCTTCGACTGGGTGAACGACTACACCAGCGGCGTGCACTGACGCTGCGGCGCCGCCATGTCTTCGCCACGCCGCCAGCCCACGCGCCGCACTGCCGCTAGCCGATTGCCAGCTTCGGTGCGCATGGCCGTCTGCGCACTGCTTTGCATGATGCTGGCCCCCGCCGCCTTGGCCCAGGTCAAGGACGGCCCGGCCTGCCCGCCGCGCCCCATCGTGTTCGGCCTGTATGAATTCGGCGGCTTCTACCGTGCCGGCGCCGGGCTGGACAAGGACGTGGCGGAATTGCTGTCGGCGCGCAGCGGCTGCCGCTTTGAATACAAGGTGATGATGCGCGGCCGCATCTGGCAGGAGATGCAGGCCGGCAGGGTGGATATGACCTTGTCCGCCATTGCCACCGCCGAGCGCAAGGTGTTCGCGCATGCGGTTCCCTATCTCTGGATGAAAAACATGATCATCCTGAGCAAGGACGTGAGCCCCGCCATCCGCTCGCCGGCCGACTTCATCGCCAGCCCCAACCTGCGCCTCGGCGTGGCGCGCGGCCACTTTCCGGGCAAGCCGTTTGACGGCTTCGTGGCGCAGTTGCGCAATATCGCGCGCATCGATGAAATCGACAGCACCGAGCAGTTGTACGCCATGTTCAAGGCGGGACGCTTCCAGGCGGTGCTGGGCACGCAGCTGGTGTACTCGCACTACCTGCGCGCGGACAAGGTGAGGATAGAGGACTGGGCGCCTGCGCTGTCGCGCGAAGCGGCCAATCTGCTGATCAGCAAAAAGCACTTCAGCGCCGAAGACGCCAGGCGCTGGGGCTTGCTGATCAAGGAAATGCAGGCTGACGGCAGCGTGCAGCGCATGGTGCAGCGCTACGTGCCGCCGGAGGACGCCGCCCGCATGCTGATGCCTTAGTTGCCCGGCTGGTTCGCGAACGCCTTGGCGTCGCCCTTGAACCACTGCGCCAGGCTGCCCACGAAGTCCTTCGCATGGGACTTCCCGTTCGCTTGCAGGCCGTGGTTCGCATCCTTGTATTCGATGAATTGGAACTTCTTCTGCGGGCGCTGTGCAAAGTAATTCTTCAGCAGGCGGCCCGCTTCGACCGGCTCGCTGTCATCCTTCTCGCCCATGGCCACCACGATGGGGATGTCGAGCTGCGCATACACCGGCAGGGGGTCATGGAACAGGTGCGAGCTCCAGTATGCGTAGGGGTGGCCGAAGAATTCCTTGTCCAGTGCGTCCGGTTCCTTGGCGATGGCTGCAAATTCGGCCTCCAGCCGTGGCCTGGAAAATTCGGCATACGGCGCGACGCCACGGTCGGCGAACAGCAGGAAGCCTGCGCCTTGGCGCATGCCGCCGGCGCCCGCCACCGCCAGCCAGCCCACTTTCTTGCTGCGCGATGCCACGATGGGCGCGACCTGGCCGCCTTCGGAAAATCCCAGCAAGGCCAGCGAGCCCGGCGGCCGGTTTCTCAGGTGTTCGTGCGTGTCGATGAATTCCAGCGTGTCGGCTACGCGCCGGTCCAGGTTGTCGGCGCGCTTGTAGGCGTCGGAACAGGTGCCGGGCTCGCCGCTGGCGCCCTTGTCGATGTGCGGCTTTTCGAGGAAATACAGGTCCAGCGACTTCGGGTAGGACTCGAAGTATTTGCTGAAGCGCGCGCCGAAATCGTTGCAGCCGGAACCGCTGACCAGCACGATCAGCGGCCCCTCCGGCGGCGCCTCGGTATCATGCAAGCGGTAGTAGCGCCGGGTCTCATTCCTGATTTGTATGGTGGCTTCGTCGAGCAGGCGTTCCGCGCGGGCCGGCGCGGCGACGGCGAAGGCGGCGGTGGCTGCAAGCAGGGCCGATAGTGCGTGTCGTGTCATGGTTCAGTTGTGCGGGTTGGTGGACAGCCATTCCATCTTCTGCACGGTGATGTCCGGGTAGCTCGCGAGCGGCTCCCATGCAGGCAGGAAGGCAAAGCCCAGCTTGCGGTAGAAGGCGGCGGCGCGTTGGTTGCCGGGTGAAACGTCGAGCACGACGCGCGTGTGCCCCTGCGCCACGGCGCGTTCCAGCAGTGTCCGCACCAGCGCGGCGGCTACCGGCGTGCCCCGGTACGGCGGCCGCACCCACATGCCGATCAGGTTGCATTCCTGCTTGGCGCTGACGGCGCGGGCGGCCATGCCGGTGGCGGCATCGCCGTCGAACGCCAGCAGGAATTCGGTGCCGTTGCGGCCCGAGGCGCGTTCCCGCCACTGCGCGTCGGTGTAGGCGGCGGCGCTGGCGTGCGTCACGCCAAAGGCAGTTGGCGCGTCCAGCAGCGCCGCCAGGCGGATGGCTTTCAGGGTTTCCCAGTCTGATTCGGTGGTCGGTCGGATGATCATGAAGCTCCAGTATTGAGTAAGGCAGCTGCGTCTGCCAGGATGTGCGCAGCGATCACCGGAACCAGGCGGCCGGTGCGGAACAAGTACATGCCGGGGGCGGCGCCGAACATACCACGTTCAAGGTGCCGTGTGGCCCCTGGTAAGTGTGCGTAAGAAGCCGCACCAGCAGCGATATGGCGATGGCGTTGGAGGCGCCGAAGCGGCGCAGCCCGTTGCCCAGAAAGCCCCGCAGGAAGACTTCCTCGCCACCGCCCGGCCGCCGGCCGGCGCGATGCCCGCCAGCGCGGCGCCGGCGATGTCGAACACTTGCAGGAGCAGCCAGAAGCGGCTGTCGGCGCAGTAGCTGGGCGCGGCGCCGCCAAGGGGATGCGCAGCGCGTGCGTGATGCCGGTGGCCAGCAGGCCCGGCAGGAAACTCTGGCGTTTTGAGTGGCTGTTATCCATATCGATCGCGGATGGACTAATTCCTTGTGGCAAGTTAGCGGGCAGCATAGCAGCCCGGGACGGCGGAATAGTCACACTTTGTCACTTGCTCAGCGGCGGGACGGCGGCCAGCGTGGCCGCGCGCAGCAGCCATTCGCCGGGGCCATAGCGGTAACGCGCCAGCCACCAGCGGCTGAGCAGCATCTGCAGCGCGTATAGCGGCGGCACGCAGGCCAGCACAGCCAGCGGCGGCAGGCGGTCGATCAGGCGCAGGCCGTAGCCGGTGAACAGCAGGCCGAGCAGCAGCGATTGCAGCAGGTAGTTGCTCAGCGCCATTTTGCCGAGCGCCGCCAGCGCGGCTTCGATGCGCTGTCCCGCAGGCCGTTCAAACAGCAGTAGCGCGGCGGCGACGTAGGAGAAACACAGCAGCGGCGCGCTCAGTTGGCCGAAGCCGAAGGCCACGACCTCCAGCCAGCCGCCGGGCCCGTAGGTCGACGCGGCGGCGTAGCAGAGCGCACCGGCCAGGCCCAGCGGCAGGCCAAGGCGCAGCATCCGGTGCGCGGCTTCGCGGCAGAGCTCTGGCTGCTCGAACAGGCGCAGGCGGCCGGCGGCAAAGCCGAGGAAGAACAGCGCCATGGCGCTGGGCGCTTGCAGCAGCAGGATAATGCCCAGCATTTCCGGCAGATGGCCGAGGTGGTAGGCCTGTGTGGCGGCGGCGCTGCCGCGGAACGCCTGCAGCTTGAGCACGGCGCTGGTGTCGGGCGGTGCTGCCTCGGTGACGCCGGCCAGCAGCAGCCCGAACAGCATCCATCCCAGGCCCATCACGCTGAGCAGCCAGATTGTCGCCTTGGCCGCGCGCTCCGGCGGCCAGTGGCGGCAGGCCAGCAGGATCAGCCCGAGCGCACCGTACAGCGACATGATGTCGCCGTAGAACAGCAGGGCGCCGTGCAGCAGGCCGAGCACGATCAGGCCCGCCTGGCGGCGCAGCATGCGTGGCAGGAAGGCGGCCTGGGCGCGCGCGGCGGCGTCCATCTGCAGTGTCACGCTGTAGCCGAACAGGAAGGAGAACAGCAGGTAGAACTTGGTCTCGAACAGCAGTGCGGCCAGGAAGCGCACGGCCTTGTCCAGCGCGGACACGTAAGCTGGATTGGCGGCGGGCGAGGCGAAGTGCGAGTCGGCGAAGGCCCAGATGTTGACGCTGAGGATGCCCAGCAGGGCGAAGCCGCGCAGGGCGTCGACGATTTGCAGTCGATGAGGCAGCCGGTGCGTTTCGGCCATGCGGTGTCCTTGGGAAATCAATAAGCTTGGCGAATATATCATGTCTTTCTGTGGGCGGAGGTGCAGCTGAGGACGCTGGCGCAGAGCAGGGCGACGGCGGCGCATTCCATGCCTGTGGGCCAGCGCGCTTCCCACAGGAAGCTGTAGAGCAAGGCGAACAGGGTTTCGAACAGGATGAGCTGGCCGCTCATGGTGAGCGGCAGTATGCGGCTGGCGCGGTTCCACAGGGCGTTGCCGACGATGGAGCAGAGCAGGCCGACCGCCGTGACGATGGCGATGAAGCGCAGCCAGCCGGCGGCGCCCATGCCTGTAGCGGCGCCAGCGGCGCCGTGGTGCGGCAGCAGGAAGGCGGGCACGGCCAGCAGCAGGGCCAGCGCGCCGGTGGCCACGCCGGTCAGCAAACTCCAGTCGTGCGAGCTGATGTGGCCCAACGCTGCCAGCGTGCGCTTGTTGGCGACGGCGTAGGCGGTCCAGGAGAGCAGGGCGCCGAACGCGCACAGCAAGCCGATTGCCGCCTCGCCGCCGGCGGCCGGGGCGGCGGCGGCAGCAGCGGCACTTGCCGTGGTGCGGGCGGCCAGGTGGGGCGCGGCAAGCGCTTGCCAGGCGATGCAGGCCGTGCCCGCCGCGCTGAGCAGCAGGGACGGCGCCAGGCGCGCGAGCGGAACGGCGCCCTGTTCGCGGCTGCCGATCACGGTGACGGCCACCGGCAGCAGGCCGATCACCAGCGACGTCGTCACCACGCCGCCCAGCTGGACGGCGCTGGCCAGCAGCAGATAGTAGAGGATGTTGCCCAGCATGCTGAGCCAGACCAGCGCGCGCCAGTCGCGCCAGCCCAGTGCGGCGCGCAGGCGGCGCCACGAGGGCGCAATCAGCGCGCAGGCGGCAATGCCATAGGCCAGGTAGCGCCCGGCGGACAGTTGCAGCGGGGTGTGGCCGCGTGCCAGCTCGGGCGCCAGGAACACCAGCCCCCACAGCGCGCCGGCCGCCACGCCGCAGGCTATGCCCAGGCCCATCGTTTTGATTCCAGTTTGATTCGAGTCCATTCGAGTTCCTTTGCAGTTGGGGCGATCTTGCCCCGCGTGCGCGGAAATCTCTTGTCGCCGGCTCTCAGCTTTTAGGCAAATTCTCCTGCGCCTGCCTGCGGTACGCGGCCGGCGTCTGGCCCAGGCTGTTGCGCATGGCGCGGGTAAGAGCGCTCTGGTCGGCGAAGCCGGCGCGGCAGGCGATGTCGGCGATGGGCAGGCTGCCGCGCGCCAGCAGCGTGCACGCGTACTGCATGCGCGTGGCCTGCAGCCAGCCGTGCGGCGTGGCGTGGTGTTCCTCGCGGAACAGCGCGTGCAAGCGGCTCACGCTGAGGCCGGCTTGTCCCGCCATGCGTTCAGTGCTCCACGGCAGGCCCGGATCGGCGCTGATGGCGGCCATCAGCACGGCCAGGCGGGTGCGTGGCTGGGGCGATTCGAGCGTGAGCGAGTCCATCAGCAGTCCAAGCCAAGCCTGCACGGCGGCGGGCGGGGCGGCTTGCTGGTCCAGCATCAGGCCCATGAATTCGACCAGTTTGCCGGAGGCGGCGTTCAGCGCGTGGAAGGGGCGCTCGCCGAGCTGGTCGCGCAGCGGGGCCGGCAATGCGGGTGCGGCGATGTCCAGGATCAGCGAGCGGTTGTGCGAGGTGCCCAGCTGCGAATGCCACGCCCCCGGCGCGACGAACGCTGCGCGCAGCGGATCGAGCCGGGCCTGCCTGCCCTCGATGTCCAGCATGACCGCCCCTTGCAGCGGCAGCACCAGCTGCGCGTAGTCATGCTTGTCCGTCGAGCGGACGTCGCCATAGCTGCGGATCGAGATGGCGAGGTCGGCGGGCTGCATCGGGCGGCCTTACTGGCCCAGGATGAGGAACACGGTGGGCTTCTTGTGGAAGTCCGGCGCCTTGCCCGCCGTGAGCAGGCTCTTCCATTGCGCGCCCGTCATGGTGCGGATGGTTTCGGACGGCAGGCTGATGTCGGTGGCCACGCAAATCAAGGTGCCGCCGGCGCAGCTGGCCACCAGCGCTTCCAGCATGGCCGCGTTGCGGTAGGGCGTTTCGATGAACAGCTGCGTCTGCTTTTCGTTGCGCGAACGGCTTTCCAGCTCCTTGATGCGCTTGGCGCGCAGCGCCGCGTCGGTGGGCAGGTAGCCGTTGAAGGCGAAGCTCTGGCCGTTCAGGCCGCTTGCCATGACCGACAGCAGGATGGAGGACGGCCCCACCAGCGGGCGTACCGGAATGCCGTGCTGGTGCGCCAGGCGCACCAGGTCGGCGCCCGGGTCGGCCACGGCCGGCACGCCCGCCTCGGACACCAGGCCCGCGTCCTGGCCGGCCAGCAGCGGTTCCAGCAGTCCCAGCAGCGCCTGCTGCGGCGTGTTCACGTTCAGTTCGCTGATCTTGATTTCCTGCAGCGGACGGGACAGCCGATGCTGCGCATCCACCAGTTTCAAAAAGGCGCGCGCGGTCTTGGCGTTTTCCGCCACGAAGTAGCCGAGGGCGGCGGTGGTAGCCTGCACATGCTCGGGAATGACATGGGACAGCGCCTCGGTCTCGCCGAGGGTGTTGGGAATGAGGAAGAGGGTGCCTGGCATAGGAATTATTTGGTGTTGAAAAAGGCGACGCCCGCCTGGCGCAGCATGCCGGTCAGGGCAATCAGCGGCAGGCCGGTCAGCGCGGTCGGGTCGCTGCTGTCGATGCGTTCCAGGATGGCGATGCCCAGCGCTTCATTCTTGGCGCTGCCGGCGCAGTCGTACGGCTGCTCGATGCGCAAATAGGCGTCCAGCTCGCGGTCCGGCAAATCGCGGAACTTCACCACGGTCTGGATGTCTTCTATATAAGCATGGCCGATGCGGCCGTCCCACAGGCACAGCGCGGTGTGGAAGACGACTTCGCGGCCGCGCATTTTCTGCAGCTGGGCCAGCGCGGCGGCGTGGTTGCCGGGCTTGCCGATCTGCTCGCCGTCCAGCGTGGCGACCTGGTCGGAGCCGATCACCAGGCAGCCGGGATGGGTGGCGGCCACGGCGGCGGCTTTTTCGCGCGCCAGGCGCAGCGCGGTGGCGCTCGGCGTCTCGCCGGGCCGGGGACTTTCGTCGATGGCCGGCACCGCCACGTCGAACGGCAGTTGCAGGCGGGACAACAGTTCCTTGCGGTAGGCGGAGCTGGAAGCGAGGATGAGGCGGGGCTGGGAAGAATTCTGTTCGGTAAGCATCTAGTTTACTGGCTCTGCCTGGGAAATTGTTATATGCTCTGTGCGCCGTGTATTTAGGGCAAAGCCTGCACAAAAATGTGCGCGGGCTTTGACGTGCGGGCGAAAACCCTGCTATTATCGCAGGTTTTCCGGGGAATGCAGGCTATGAGTGCTTTTGTGATCGACGCGTTTGATTTTAGTCGGACTAAGGCAAACCGCGACGGCGTGACGCCGGTCGCAGAGATGACCCGCTTGGCCAAGGAATGCGCGGATGCGTCCGGCGCCATCACCTGGACGGTGGCGGGCGGCGTCAGCAAGCATGGCTTTCCACAGATGCGCTTGACCGTGGACGGCACCGTGCAGCTGGTTTGCCAGCGCTGCATGCAGCCTTACGCCCACCACCTGGCGTCCTCGACGCTGCTGATGCTGGGCAAGGACGACGAGCAGGCTGATGAAATCGAAGAGATGATCGACGATGAAACGGTGGACGTGATCGTGGGCACCCGCGACATGGACCTGATGTACCTGGTGGAAGATGAGGCGCTGCTGGCCCTGCCGCACACGCCGAAACACGATGTATGTCCGAGTACGGCGCTGCTCGACTCTCTGCAGTCCGAGAAGAAGTCGCCCTTTGAAGGTCTGAAAGACCTCAAAAAATAAGTACAGAACAAGTTGTTGTAAAGAACGTGTCAAAGCGCGTGCAGGCAGTCGAGTGTTGCGAGTATTGGCATTGTTGTAGTAAGTGGCATCAGAACGTCGATCACTAGATCGATGGCGGCAGATTTTGCCGCTGGGATACTCGATTCGCATGTATTTGCCGGTCGAATGTGTTAGAATTTTAGAACTTATGTATTAGGAGTCATCATGGCAGTTCAGCAGAATAAGAAGTCCCCATCCAAGCGCGGTATGCACCGTTCGCACGATTTCCTGGTTGCTCCACAACTGGGTATCGAGCCAACCACCGGTGAAACGCACCTGCGTCACCACATCAGCCCTAACGGTTTCTACCGTGGCCGTAAAGTGCTGAAGACCAAAAACGACGAGTAATCGACGTTTTTACCAAGAATAAGAGCGGTGCGACGTGGTTTTTACTGACGTGGCGCCGCTTTTTTCTTTTCCTTGGCGGCTAAGCAGCCTGCCTGTCAAACCCGCATCTCTGCAGCCCTGAATCCGTTTCAGGCGCGCATTTGTCCCACAATGACAATCAAAATTTCTATCGACTGCATGGGCGGAGATCACGGCCTGTCTGTCACCATTCCTGCCGCCATTTCCTTTTTGAAGCGTGAGGCGGAAGCCGAGCTGATCCTGGTCGGCCTGGAAGACGCCATCCGCGCCGAGCTCAAGAAGCACCACGCCGAGGCGCATCCGCGCATCTCCCTCCAGCACGCCTCCGAGCAGGTGCTGATGGACGATCCGCTCGAGGTCGCCCTGCGCCGCAAGAAGGATTCGTCGATGCGCGTGGCGGTCGAGCAAGTCAAGGACGGCAAGGCCCAGGCCGCCGTCTCGGCCGGCAACACCGGCGCCCTGATGGCCGTCTCGCGCTATGTGCTGAAGACCATGGCCGGGGTCGACCGTCCCGCCATCTGCTCCATCATGCCCAACCAGAAGGGCGGCCCGACCTATATGCTGGATTTGGGCGCCAATGTCGACTGCGAACCGCACCATTTGCACCAGTTCGCCATCATGGGCTCGGTGCTGGTCAATGCCATGGAAGGCATTGCCCGGCCCACCATCGGCCTGCTCAACGTGGGCACCGAGGACATCAAGGGCAATGAAGTGGTCAAGCTGACCAGCAAGCTGCTGCAGGCCGACCACGAGCGCGGCGCGCTCAACTTCTACGGCAACGTGGAAGGCAACGACATTTTCAAAGGCACCACCGACCTGGTGGTGTGCGACGGCTTTGTCGGCAATGTCACCTTGAAATCGGTGGAAGGCGTGGCGCGCTTCTTCAAGGACGTGCTGACCTCCGAATTCAAGCGCAACATCTTCACCATGCTGGGCGCGCTGATCGCCAGCAGTGCTCTGAAGGCCATCAAGAGCCGCCTCAATCCATCCCGCTACAATGGCGCCAGCTTGCTGGGCTTGCGCGGCCTGGTGTTCAAGAGTCACGGCGGAGCCGACGCATATTCATTTGAATGGGCGATCCGTCGAGCGTATGATGCTGCAAAAAATGACGTGCAGGCACATTTGTCGACCATGATTGCCGAACTGATGCCGCGAAGCACGGAGACTACACAGGAGCCCAGCTCCGTCACCTGAAAGTGGATGGAAACGCATGACTTTGTATAGCAAAATTATTGGCACCGGCAGCTACCTGCCTGAAAAACGCGTGACCAACCAGGACTTGACCGCCCAGCTGGCGGCCAAGGGGATAGAGACGTCCGACGAATGGATTTCCAGCCGCAGCGGCATTTCCGCGCGCCACTACGCCGAGCCTGAGCAAGCCTCGTCCGACCTGGCCGTGCATGCGGCCCGCAACGCGCTCGAGATGGCCGGCATGAAGATCGACGACATCGACCTGATCATCGTCGCCAGCTCCACCCCGGATTTCTTCGGCAGCTTCCCCAGCACCGCCTGCATCGTGCAGCGCAAGCTGGGCCAGACCAACAACGGCGCCGCCGTGGACGTGCAAGCCGTGTGCAGCGGCTTCGTCTACGCCGTCTCCACCGCCGACGCCTTCATCAAGGCCGGCGTGCACAAGAACGTGCTGGTGATCGGCGCCGAAGTATTCTCGCGCATCCTCAATTTCGAAGACCGCACCACCTGCGTGCTGTTCGGCGACGGCGCCGGCGCCATTGTCATGACCGGCTCGGACCAGCCCGGCATCCTGGCGACCAAGCTGCACGCGGACGGCCGCTATTCGGACATCCTGAGCGTGCCGGGCAGCCTGGCCGGCGGCGCGGTGGCGGGCAGCTCCTACCTGTACATGGACGGCCCGGCGGTATTCAAGCTGGCGGTCAGCGTGCTGGAGAAGGTGGCCCACGAGGCGCTGGAACACGCCGGCATGACGCCCGGCCAGATCGACTGGCTGGTGCCGCACCAGGCCAACATCCGCATCATGAACGGCACCGCCAAGAAACTGGGCCTGCCGCTGGAGAAGATGATCGTCACGGTGGACCAGCACGGCAACACTTCGGCAGCCTCGATTCCGCTGGCGCTGGACCAGGCCGTGCGCGATGGCCGCATCAAGAAGGGCGACAACGTCATGATGGAAGGCGTCGGCGGGGGCTTCACTTGGGGCGCGGTTCTTGCCCGAATGTAATGTAGAATAGTGCCCGTTTTAGAATTAGAACTCTAAACGGCAGGGCTAACGATTAAGATACTGGCAAGATTGCCCGTCGCCCTTATAGATTCAACAAGAAGAGACAAATATGAGCAAATTTGCATTCGTATTCCCGGGCCAGGGCTCGCAAGCCGTTGCCATGATGGACGGCTTCGCCGGCAATCCGGTCGTGGCGCAAACCATCGCCGAAGCCTCGGACGCGCTGCAGTTCGACCTGGGCAAGCTGATGGCCGAAGGCCCGAAGGAAGAGCTGGACCTGACCACCAACACGCAGCCGGTCATGCTGACCGCCGCCGTGGCCGTGTACCGCGCCTGGATCGCTGCCGGCGGCCCGCTGCCGTCGGTCGTGGCCGGCCACAGCCTGGGTGAATATTCCGCGCTGGTGGCTGCCGGCGTGATCTCCTTCAAGGATGCCGTGCCGCTGGTGCGCTTCCGCGCGCAAGCCATGCAGGAAGCCGTGCCGGTCGGGCAGGGCACCATGGCCGTGGTGCTCGGCCTGTCGGACGACGACGTGCGCGCCGCCTGTGCCGAGGCCGCCGCTGAAGGTACTGAAGTGGTCGAGCCGGTCAACTTCAACGCCCCTGCGCAAGTGGTTATCGCCGGCCACACCGCCGCGGTCGAGCGCGCCTGCGACATCGCCAAGGCCAAGGGCGCCAAGCGCGCCATGAAGCTGCCGGTGTCCGCGCCGTTCCACTCCTCGCTGCTCAAGCCGGCCTCGGACCGCCTGCGCGAGTACATGGCCGGCCTGACCTTCTCGGCGCCGCAGATCGCCCTGATCAACAACGTCGACGTGGCCGTGCTGAACGACCCGGCCAGCATCAAGGATGCGCTGGTGCGCCAGGCCGCGAGCCCGGTGCGCTGGGTCGAAACCATGCAGAAAGTGGCTGCCGACGGCATCACGCAAGTGGTCGAGTGCGGCCCCGGCAAGGTGCTGATGGGCCTGGCCAAGCGCATCGATCCGGTACTGGTGGGCGACGCCATCACCGACCAGGCGTCGCTGGAACGCATCCTGGCTACCTTCAAATAACAAGGAAACACATGAATCTGGCAAATCAAGTTGCGCTGGTGACCGGCGCCTCGCGCGGCATCGGCAAGGCCATCGCCACCGAGCTGGCCAAGCAGGGCGCCCGCGTGATCGGCACCGCCACCACCGAAGCCGGCGCCGAAGCCATTTCCGCCTACCTGGCCGAGATCGGTCCGGAGGCCGGCAAGGGGCTGGTGCTGAACGTGACCGACGCCGCCCGCTGCGCCGAAGTGATCGACGAAATCGCCAAGACCTGGGGCGCGGTCGCCATCCTGGTCAACAATGCCGGCATCACCCAGGACAACCTGGCCATGCGCATGAAGGACGAGGAATGGGACAGCGTCATCGCCACCAACCTCAGTTCCGTGGGCCGTTTGTCGCGCGCCGTGCTGCGGGGGATGATGAAAGCGAAAAGTGGGCGTATTATTAACATCACCTCGGTAGTGGCGTCGTCCGGCAACCCGGGTCAAATGAACTATGCGGCGGCCAAGGCCGGCGTGGAAGGCATGAGCCGCGCCCTGGCGCGCGAGATCGGCAGCCGCAACATCACCGTCAACTGCATCGCCCCCGGTTTCATCGACACCGATATGACCAAGGCGCTGGGCGATGAGCAGCACGCCGCACTGCTGACGCAGATCCCGCTGGCCCGCCTGGGCAAGCCGGAAGACATCGCTGCGGCAACCGCTTTCCTTGCCTCGCCACAGGCCGCCTACATCACCGGCACCACCCTGCATGTAAACGGCGGGATGTACATGAATTGATGGCGAAAATGCGGTATTTTGACCGCGTTTTCACTGTCTTTTAGCAGTGATTTCGGCACAGATAGCAGCACGTGCCGAAATTAGTTTTTCAGCGCGCAAACCTGATAAAATGCGCGCTTTCCGTAACAAACACATTGGAGCCATAACATGTCGGATATCGAACAACGCGTTAAGAAAATCGTCGCTGAGCAACTGGGCGTCGCAGAAGCAGACATCAAAACCGAATCGTCCTTCGTGGACGACCTGGGTGCTGACTCCCTGGACACCGTTGAACTGGTGATGGCTCTGGAAGACGAGTTCGAAATGGAAATCCCTGACGAACAAGCTGAAAAGATCACCACCGTGCAGCAAGCGATCGACTACGCTACTGCGCACGTCAAGGCCTAAGCCTGCCCCGATCGACTCCAGGAGAATCGCTTGAGTTCTAAAAACCGTCGTGTAGTGGTCACCGGCCTCGGCTGCGTGTCCCCCGTCGGCAATAGTATTGCCGAAGCGTGGAGCGCTGTCACTGAAGGCAAGTCCGGGATTGCCAACATCACCAAGTTTGATGCGCAGCCATTTACTACCCACTTCGCCGGTGAGGTAAAGGGCTTCAATATCGAGGATTACATCCCCGGTAAGGAAGCGCGCCACATGGATACCTTTATCCACTTTGGCATGGCGGCCGGCATTCAGGCGGTGCAGGATTCCGGCATCGTCGTCACCGAGGAAAACGCCGACCGTATCGGCGTGATCATCGGTTCCGGCATCGGCGGCTTGCCGATGATTGAAGAGCAGAAGGAGGACTACGACAAGCGCGGCCCGCGCCGCATTTCGCCCTTCTTCGTGCCTGCTTCCATCATAAACATGATCTCGGGCAACCTGTCGATCAAGTACGGCATGCGCGGTCCCAACCTGGCGATCGTCACGGCCTGCACCACCGGCCTGCACAGCATCGGCGCCGCCGGTCGTCTGATCGAGTACGGCGATGCGGATGTGATGGTGGCGGGTGGCGCGGAATCGACCGTGTCGCCGCTGGGCATGGGCGGCTTCGCCTCGGCCCGCGCGCTGTCCACCCGCAATGACGACCCTGCGACCGCTTCGCGGCCGTGGGACCGCGACCGCGACGGCTTCGTGCTGGGCGAGGGCGCCGGCGTCATGGTGCTGGAAGAGTATGAACATGCGAAAGCGCGCGGCGCCAAGATCTATGCAGAAGTGCATGGCTTCGGCATGACCGCCGATGCGTACCACATGACGTCGCCGCTGGAAGATGGCAGCGGCGGCAGCAAGGCAGTGATTGCGGCCCTGAAGAATTCCGGCATCAACCCGGATCAGGTGCAGTACGTCAATGCCCACGGCACGTCGACCCCGCAGGGCGACATAGCCGAAGTGGTCGGCATCAAGCGCACCTTCGGCGATCACGCCAAGCAGGTAGTGGTGTCGTCGACCAAGTCGATGACCGGCCACCTGCTGGGCGGCGCCGGCGGCCTGGAAGCGGTGTTTACGGTACTGGCCATCCACCACCAGGTGGTGCCGCCTACCATCAACCTGTTCAACCAGGACCCTGCGTGCGACCTGGACTTCTGCGCCAACGTGGCGCGCGACATGAAGATCCAGTACGCGGTGAAGAACTCGTTCGGATTCGGCGGCACCAACGGTAGCCTCGTGTTCGGAAAAGTTTGAACTTTTTAGCCTTACTCCGGTCGAACCGGAGTGAGCGCTGAGTCGGTGCCGGCGCCCGCCGGCACCTGTCGCCCGGCCCTCGCGGCCGATATGGCGCATCTGCAGTTTCTCCCCCTTGCCAGCACCCCGGATTTAACGCGTCATGTCGATTGCGGTCACTGTGGTCGTGCGTCCGTCCGTTCGCCTGCGCCTGCTGCAGGCCGGCTTCGCCGCGTGCGCGCTGGCCGTGGCGGTGCTGCTGCCTGCTCCCTTCCTGTCTATTTCTTGTGGCCTGGCAAGTCTGGCAGCCCTGTGCTGCGCGCTGCGCAGCGCCAAAACGCATCGGCTTGATATTTCCGGTGTTGGACAAATCCGGCTGGCGGTATACCTGCTGTCAGCGGATAGCACAACGCCAGCGAAGGTGGAAATGCAGCCCGGTTCGACCTGCTGGCCCTGGCTGCTGTTGCTGCGCCTGCGCCATGGGGACGGCGCGGTGACGCTGCTGGTGGTGCTGCCCGACAGCGTGGCGCCAGGCCAGTTCAGGCCGCTGGCGCTGGCGTGCCGGGCTTGCGCGGCAAAAAAACTTTGAACTTATTGCGGCGTGCTTGCTCCAAAGCAGTATGGATGCGCGCCGCAGAACACCGGGGAACAGGTGCAATGACAGAGCGCGAGTGCGATCAGTTGCTGGTCGAGCGAGTCCAGGCGGGAGAGCGGCAGGCGTTTGACTTGCTGGTGGCCAAGTATCAGCGTAGGCTGATGAGGCTGGTATCGCGCATTGTGCACGACCCGGCGGAGGCGGAAGATGTGGTTCAGGAAACGTTTATCAAGGCATACCGCGCCATCCGGCATTTCCGGGGCGACTCGGCCTTTTACACCTGGCTGTACCGCATCGGCATCAACACCGCCAAGAATTTCCTGGCCAGCCAGAGCCGCCGCACGCCGACCTCCACCGAGAACGACGCCGAACAGGCCGAGTCGTTCGACAGCGGAGAGCAACTGCGCGACATCAACACGCCCGAGTCGGTGCTGGCCAGCCAGCAGATTGCGCGCACGGTGAACGCCGCCATGGACGCGCTGCCGCTGGACTTGCGCACCGCCATCGTGCTGCGCGAAATCGAGGGGCTGAGCTATGAGGAGATCGCCGACATCATGGCGTGTCCGATCGGCACCGTGCGCAGCCGCATTTTCCGGGCGCGCGACGTGATAGCCGAGAAACTCAGGCCGCTGCTGGACATGCCGCTGGATAAACGCTGGTGATACGCTGCTAGAAACGGGAACGCCGATGGATACGCTGAAACGACTGCACGAACACATTTCCGCCCTGGCGGACGGCGAACTGACCGGCCAGGAGGCGCAGCAAGCCGTGGCCGCGCTGGCCGGCCCGGAGGCCGGCGCGGCATGGCGCGCCTACCACCTGATCGGCGACGTGCTGCGCAGCGACGCCAGCGGCGCTGAACTAGGGGAGGGGTTCAATGCGCGCCTGGCGGCAAGGCTGGACGTGGAAGTGCCGCCATCGCCGGGCCGCGTCACCCCGGCCTCAGGCGCGGCACCAGCCGCGGCACCGGCGGCGGGCCAGCCTGCGCGGCCGGCCGCCGGCGCAACGGCCGGCCAGCCCGGCGCCGCCGCGCCGGCCGCCGCGCCTGTTGCAGGCACTACCGCCGTCGCTTCGCCCGGCGCGGCCGTGGGCGCCCCTGCCGCGCCGGACCTGGCAGCCCCCGTGCCCGACACCGCGATATAAACCGGCCGCCAAGCCCGCCCCTAAGTCCGCCCCTGAGGCCGCCACTAAGTTCGCCTTGCCTCTTGAAAAACCTTGCCACCCGCAATATCTTGTGCGAGCGGCAAGGGCCGTTTTCGCTTATATTTGTCGAACTTCACAGAACATTCGCTGAACCCAACAAGAATCATCGGAACCCATGAAAAACAATTTCTCTGCTGGTAGTAAAACGCTGTCCGCGCTGATGCTGAGCGCGGGTTTCCTGTTCGCTCCCGCCATGGCGGGCCTGGCGCCGCTGGCACAGGCCGCCGCGCCGACGGTGGCAGGCTTGCCCGACTTTGCCGACATGGTGGACAAGGTCGGCCCGGCCGTGGTCAATATCCGCACCACCGAACGGCTCAAGCTGAACCAGGGCCGCAACGGCCAGCCCGGTGAAGAGGAAATGCAGGAATTCCTGCGCCGCTTCTTCGGCGGCGCCATTCCCACGCCGCGCCAGCCCGGCCAGCAGGGACAAGCCCCGCGCGGGCGCCGGGGCACGCCGCAGGATGAAGAGGTGCAGCGTGGCGTCGGTTCCGGGTTTATCACGTCGGCGGACGGCTATGTGCTGACCAACGCGCATGTGGTGCACGGCGCCGATGAAGTCTATGTGACGCTGACCGACAAGCGCGAATTCAAGGCCAAAGTGCTGGGCGCGGACGCCCGCACCGACGTGGCCCTGCTGAAGATCGAAGGCAGCAAGCTGCCCTATCTGACCGTGGGCGACTCCAGCAAGATCCGCGTAGGCGAATGGGTGGTGGCCATCGGCTCGCCTTTCAACCTGGAAAACACCGTCACCGCCGGCATCATTTCCGCCAAGTCGCGCGACACCGGCGAATACCTCGCCCTGATCCAGAGCGACGTGGCGGTCAATCCCGGCAACTCGGGCGGCCCGCTGATCAATATGCGCGGCGAGGTGATCGGCATCAATTCCCAGATCGCCACCTTGTCCGGCGGCTACAACGGCATTTCCTTCGCCGTGCCGATCGATGAAGCCATGCGGGTGGCGGACCAGCTGAAGAAGACCGGCAAGGTCACGCGCGGCCGCATCGGTGTGCAGATCGGCCAACTGACCAAGGAAGTGGCCGAATCGCTGGGCCTGAAGGAAGCGCAGGGCGCCGAGGTGACGATGGTGGAGCCGGGCGGTCCGGCCGACAAGGGCGGCATCAAGGCCGGCGACATCATCCTGAAGTTCAATGGCACGCCGATCAACCGCTCGTCCGACCTGCCGCGCATGGTGGGCGGCACGGCGCTGGGCAGCAAGGCCGTGGTGACCGTATGGCGCAAGGGCCAGCAAGTGGATATCCCGGTGACCGTGGTGGAGCTGGAGGCCGACAAGACCGCCGCCAAGGCCAGCCCGGCCGAGAAGAAGAAAAAGGCCGAGGAACCGGCCAACGCGCTCGGCTTCAAGGTGGCCGACCTGACCGCCGCGCAGAAGAAGGAGCTGGCAGTGGAGGGCGGCGTGATGGTGGAGGCCACCGAAGGCGCCGCCGCCAACGCAGGCCTGCGCGAGGGCGACGTGCTGCTGCAGATTAACAATGTCGAGATCAAGGACGCCAAGCAATTCAACGCCGTGGTGGCCAAGCTCGATCCGAAGCGCGCGCATGTGGTGCTGGTGCGGCGCGGCGACGTGGCGCAGTTCATTTCCCTGCGTCCGACCGCCAAATAAACCGCATGGGGCCGGCCCGGTTGGGTCCGGCCCCTGTCTCCGCCTCTGGCTTTCAATGCACTTTACCCTCTACTCCCGCTCTTATTGCCATCTGTGCCAGGACATGCTGGAGGCGCTGAACGCGCTGCAGACCCCTGAGCGCCCGTTTACCGTCGCGGTCATCGACGTCGATGCCGACGCGACCCTGGTGGCCCGTTTCGACGAACTGGTGCCGGTCCTGTACGGCGATCTGGACCAGCCGGAACTGTGCCACTACTTCCTCGACGAAAGCGCCGTAAAACGGGCTTTGGCATAAAACCGGGCTTTCCCCTCTGAAATCCGGTAAAATGCCGGGTTCGGAAAGCTCTTGTTTCCTTGCAGTGATAGTAACAAAAACGCTCGCCAGGGCATCCATGCCCCGCTTGGAGCGCTTCTCGCCTCGTCCCTACACGTTTTTAGATTTGTTTAATGAACAACATACGCAATTTCTCCATCATCGCCCACATCGACCACGGTAAATCCACCCTGGCCGACCGCATCATTCAATTGTGCGGCGGCCTGTCCGAGCGCGAGATGGAGGCGCAAGTGCTCGATTCGATGGATCTGGAGCGCGAGCGCGGCATTACCATCAAGGCGCAAACCGCCGCCCTGCAATACAAGGCGCGCGACGGCGTGGTCTACAACCTGAACCTGATCGACACCCCCGGCCACGTGGACTTCTCCTATGAAGTGAGCCGTTCGCTGTCGGCCTGCGAAGGCGCGCTGCTGGTGGTGGACGCGTCGCAAGGCGTGGAAGCCCAGACCGTGGCCAACTGCTACACCGCGCTCGACCTGGGCGTGGAAGTGGTGCCGGTGCTGAACAAGATCGACCTGCCGAACGCCGACCCGCCGAGCGCCATTGCCGAGATCGAAGACGTGATCGGCATCGAAGCGGGCGATGCTGTGCACTGCTCGGCCAAGACCGGCCTGGGTGTGGACGACGTGCTGGAAGCCATCATCGCCAAGGTGCCGCCGCCGAAGGGCGACCCGGACGCGCCGCTGCAGGCGCTGATCGTGGACTCGTGGTACGACGCCTACGTGGGCGTGGTGATGCTGGTGCGCGTGGTGAACGGCACTCTGAAGCCGAAGGACAAGATCAAGCTGATGGCCACCGAGTCGCTGCAGCTGGTGGAAGACGTGGGCGTGTTCGCGCCGCGTTCGCTGTCGCTGCCGCAGCTGTCGGCCGGCCAGGTGGGCTTCATCATCGCCGGCATCAAGGAACTGAAGGCCGCCAAGGTGGGCGACACCATCACCCTGGCCAACAAGCCGGCGCCGGCGCCGCTGCCGGGCTTCAAGGAAGTGCAGCCGCAAGTGTTCGCCGGCCTGTTCCCGGTGGAAGCGAACCAGTACGACGCGCTGCGCGACGCGCTGGAAAAGCTGAAGCTGAACGACGCCGCGCTGATGTACGAGCCGGAAGTGTCGCAGGCGCTGGGCTTCGGCTTCCGCTGCGGCTTCCTCGGCCTGCTGCACATGGAAATCGTGCAGGAACGCCTGGAGCGCGAGTTCGACCAGGACCTGATCACCACCGCGCCGACCGTGGTGTATGAAGTGGTGATGCGCGATAACAGCATCGTCAAGGTGGACAATCCGTCGCGCATGCCGGAAACCACCAAGATCAACGAGATCCGCGAGCCTATCGTCACGGTCAACCTGTACATGCCGCAAGAGTACGTCGGCTCGGTGATCACCTTGTGCATCGGCAAGCGCGGCGTGCAGATGGACATGAGCTACCACGGCCGCCAGGTCAAGCTGGTGTACGAGATGCCGATGGGCGAGATCGTGCTGGACTTCTTCGACAAGCTGAAATCCACCTCGCGCGGCTACGCTTCCATGGACTACGAGTTCAAGGAATACCGCGCCTCGGACGTGGTGAAAGTGGACATGCTGATCAACGGCGAGAAGGTCGACGCGCTGGCCATCATCGTGCACCGCTCCAACAGCGCCTACCGCGGCCGCCAGGTGGCAGCCAAGATGCGCGAACTGATTCCGCGCCAGATGTTCGACGTGGCCATCCAGGCCGCCATCGGCGTGAACGTGATTTCGCGTGAAAATGTGAAGGCGCTGCGCAAGAACGTGCTGGCCAAGTGCTACGGCGGCGACATCAGCCGCAAGAAGAAGCTGCTGGAGAAGCAGAAAGCCGGTAAAAAACGCATGAAGCAGGTGGGCTCGGTGGAAATTCCACAAGAAGCATTCCTGGCAATCTTACAAGTGGACGATAAATGAACCTGCAAGCTGTGCTGAGCAACTTTGCCTTGATCCTGTTCATCCTGATGGTGGTGACGGGCGTAATCTGGTTTCTGGACGTGTTCTACCTGGCCAAGCAGCGCCGCGCCGCGGCCGAGCGCGCGCTGGCCGCGTATGACGCGCGCGCGGAGAAGAACCTGCGTGATGGCCTGGCAACGGATCACAGTGCGGCGACACGCGAAGCGGTGGCCCAGGCTATCCTGCGCCAGCCCACCTGGATCGAGTACTCGGGCAGTTTCTTCCCGGTCATCGCGCTGGTGTTCTTCCTGCGCTCCTTCCTGTACGAGCCTTTCAAGATCCCGTCCTCGTCCATGGTGCCGACCCTGCTGGTGGGCGACCTGATCCTGGTGAACAAGTTCACCTACGGCGTGCGCCTGCCCATCATCAACAAGAAAATCATCGAGCTGAACAACCCCCAGCGCGGCGACGTGATGGTGTTCAAGTATCCGCGCGACATGAGCCAGGACTACATCAAACGGGTGATCGGCGTGCCGGGTGATAAAATCACCTATGAAAACAAGAAGTTGACGGTGAATGGCAAGCCCATCGCATACACCCAGCTGGACGACTACCTGAACGAGGACAGCCTGCAGTACGCCAAGCAGGCCAAGGAAAACCTGAGCGGCATCGAACACCGCATTATCGCCACCGAGAGCGCGCCGTCGGTCAACGTGGCCCAGGTGATGGATTTCCCGAACAGCGAAGCGTGCAGCTACCGTTCCGAGGGCTTTACCTGCACCGTGCCTGCCGGCAACTACTTCATGATGGGCGACAACCGCGACAACAGCCTGGACAGCCGCTACTGGGGCTTCGTGCCGGACAAGAACATCGTCGGCAAGGCCTTCTTCGTGTGGATGAACCTGAGCAACCCGCTGAAGCGCATCGGCAGTATCCAGTAAGCAAACTGAAAAAATACGAAGGGGCAGACATGCAAGGCTTGCAGAAACAACGCGGAATTTCCCTGATCGGCCTGATCTTCACGATCGCCGTGCTGGCCGCCATCGGCCTGCTGGCCATGCAGATCGTCCCCACGTATTCGGAATACCGCGCCATTTCCGCCGCCATCGTCAAAGCCAAGGAAGCCGGCAGCACGCCGCAGGAAATCCAGGCATCGTTCAGCAAGAGCGCCGAAGTGGGCTACATCAGCTCCATCACCGCGCGCGACCTGGTGATCAGCCGCGAAGACGGCGGGCTGGAAGTGAGCTTTGCTTACGACAAGAAAATTCCCCTGGTCGGACCGGCCAGCCTGTTGCTGGAATATGCCGGCACCACGTCGAAATCGGGCGCCGCGCCAGCGAAACCCGACGCCGGCGGCAAATAAGCTAAAGAGTCTATGAATTTACAGTTATTGCAAACACGGTTAGGTTACACGTTCCAGGATGCTGGCCTGTTGCAGCAAGCCTTGACGCACCGTAGCCACAGCAGTTTGCATAACGAACGCCTGGAATTCCTGGGCGACTCCATCCTGAACTGCGTGGTCGCCTCCATCTTGTACGAACGCTACAGCGGCATCGACGAAGGCGACCTGTCGCGCCTGCGCGCCAACCTGGTCAAGCAGCAATCGCTGTACGAAATCGCGCAAAAGCTGGAACTGTCCAACTTCCTGCGCCTGGGCGAAGGTGAACTGAAATCGGGCGGCTTCCGCCGCCCCTCCATCCTGGCCGACACGCTGGAAGCGCTGCTGGGCGCCATTTTCCTGGACACCAGCTTCGACGCCGCCGCCAAGGTCATTCGCGCGTTCTACATTCCCATCCTGGACTCGGTGGACCCGCAAACCCTGGGCAAGGACGCCAAGACCCTGCTGCAGGAATTCCTGCAAGCCAAGAAGATCTCGCTGCCGCTGTACAATGTGGTAGCCACCCACGGCGCCGCGCACAGCCAGGAATTCGAAATCGAATGCCTGGTGCCCAAGCTGGGCATCCAGGTTTACGGCCGTGGCGGCAGCCGCCGCGCCGGCGAACAGGCAGCGGCCAAGCTGGCGCTGGAAGTGGCCGAACAGGCGCTGCACAAGACGCCGGCCGCAACCCGCAAGCCGCGCCAGCGCGCCGCGCAGCTGAAACTCGCAGGCATCGCCACCATCCAGGGCGACGCAGGGCAGGAGCAGAATCACGAGCAGAACGCCCCCAAGGGCAAAGCCGCTGGCGATGGCAAGCTCGCCAAACACTGAACAAGGTAACACCATGAACACCCCCAGCACCACCACTCCCGCCGGCTTCCGCTGCGGTTACATCGCCATCGTAGGCCGTCCGAACGTGGGCAAGTCCACGCTGATGAATATGCTCATCGGCGCCAAAGTGAGCATCACTTCGCGCAAGGCGCAAACCACGCGCCACCGCATTACCGGCATCCAGACCCTGGACGATGCGCAGTTCATCTACATCGACACGCCCGGTTTCCAGACGCGCCACTCGAATGCGCTGAACAAGACGCTCAACAAGACCGTCACCAACACGCTCGATTCGTCCGACGTGATCCTGTACGTGATCGAAGCGAACACCTTCGGCCCGGCCGACCAGCAAGTGCTGGACTTGCTGCCGAAAACCGTGCCGGTGATCCTGGTGATCAACAAGGCCGATCGCGCCAAGGACAAGGCTGTGCTGCTGCCGTTCGCGCAGCAGGTAGCAGCCAAGCACGACTTCGCCGCCGTGGTGCCGGTGTCGGCCAAGCTGCGCTTCCAGCTGGACGGCCTGCAGGACGAGATCAAGCGCCTGCTGCCGGAAAACGACCCGATCTTCGGGCCGGACGACATTACCGACCGCAGCGAGAAGTTCCTGGCCTCGGAAATCGTGCGTGAAAAGCTGTTCCGCTTCGTCGGCGACGAGCTGCCGTACACCAGCACCGTGCTGATCGAGAAGTTCGAACAGGAAGGCAATCTGCGCCGCATCTTCGCCGCCATCCTGGTCGAGCGCGACACGCACAAGTCCATGATCATCGGCAACAAGGGCGCGCGCCTGAAGGAAGTCTCTTCGCAAGCCCGCCTGGACATGGAAAAGCTGTTCGGCGGCCCGGTCTACCTGGAAATCTGGGTCAAGGTGAAATCCGGCTGGGCCGACAACGAAGCGGGCCTGCGCGCTTACGGCTACGAGTAAGCGCACAGGACCACCCACTGCAATGTCCGATGCCGTCACTGCCGAGCCGGTAAAACGTCCGCGCGCACCGTCGCGCGAGCGCACCACCGGCACGCGCGTGGCGGGGCAGCCGGCCTTCGTGCTGCACTCCTATCCCTACAAGGAAACCAGCCTTATCGTCGACATGCTGACGCGCGACTACGGCCGCGTGGCCCTGATCGCGAAAGGCGCCAAGCGCCCGCACTCGCAACTGCGCGGCGTGCTGCAAACCTTCCAGCCCCTGTCTGCCGGCTTCGTCGGCAAGAACGAACTGCGCACCCTGACCGACGCCGAATGGGTGGGCGGCATGCTGCCGCTCGAAAAGACCGCGCTGCTGTGCGGCTTCTACCTCAACGAACTGCTGGTCAAGCTGCTCGCACGCGACGATGCCCATCCCGCCTTGTTCGACCATTACGTCGCCACGCTGAACCAGCTGGCGCACAATGAACCCGCACCCATTTGCTTGCGAAAATTCGAACGGGCCTTACTTAAGGAAACGGGCGTGGCCGCCGACCTGGCGCGCTGCACCGCCACCCGCGCGCGCGTGCTGCCCGAGGTGGTCTACGTGGTGGACCCCGAGCGCGGTCCGCGCCCCGAGCAGGCCGGCGACGCCGCGCCGCGCGTAACGGGCAAGACGCTGCTCGACATGGAGCGCGAGGATTACCAAGATGCCGCCACGCAGGCGCAAAGCAAACAACTGATGCGCTTTTTGCTGGCGCACCACCTGGGAGGCGCGCCGTTGAACACGCGCCAGATACTGATAGACTTATCGCAGCTTTAACCTTGCAGCTTTAACCCTGCCGTTATTGAGAATCCTATGAGCTTCCTGTACCCGTCCGGCCCGGTCATCGACCTGGGCGTCAACATCGACCACGTCGCCACCCTGCGCAACGCGCGCGGCACCGCTTACCCGGACCCGATCCGCGCCGCGCTGCTGGCCGAGCAGGCCGGCGCCGACTGCATCACGCTGCATCTGCGCGAAGACCGCCGCCACATCAAGGACGCCGACGTGATCGCGCTGGCGCCGCAGCTGGTTACCCGGATGAACCTGGAAGCCGCCGTGACCAAGGAAATGCTGGACTTCGCCTGCCTGATCAAGCCGGCCGACGTCTGCCTGGTGCCGGAAAAACGCACCGAAGTGACCACAGAAGGCGGCCTCGATGTGGCGGGCCACTTCAACGACGTGCAAGCCGCCATCAAGCAGCTGCAGGCCGAAGGCATCCGCGTGTCGCTGTTCATCGACGCCGACGAGCAGCAGATCGCCGCCGCCGCCGAAGCCGGCGCACCCGTCATCGAGCTGCACACTGGCCGCTACGCGGACACCGAAGGCGCCGAGCAGGCCGCCGAACTGGAACGCATCAAGGCCGGCACGCGCTTCGGCGTCCAGCGCGGCCTGAAGGTCAATGCCGGCCATGGCCTGCACTACACCAACGTGCAAGCCATCGCCGCGATCCCGGACATCGCGGAACTGAACATCGGCCACGCCATCGTCGCCCACGCCGTGTTCGTCGGCTGGGAAAACGCCGTGCGCGAGATGAAGGCCATCATGACCGCCACCCGCGTAGCCGCATTGGCAAAATGATCTTCGGCATCGGCACCGACATCTGCCAGATCGGCCGCGTGGCCGATGCGCTCGCGCGCAGCGAACGCTTTGCCGACAAGGTGCTGGGGCCGGATGAGCTGGAGATCTACCGCGCGCGCAAAGCCGTCAGCCCGGTGCGCGCGCACCGTTTTGTCGCCACCCGTTTCGCCGCCAAGGAAGCCTTCGGCAAAGCCATCGGTACCGGCGTTGCCACGCCCATGACCTTGCACAACGCCCAGCTGCTGAACCAGGCGAACGGCAAGCCGGTCATGGTGTGCACCGGCACGCTGGCAGAATTCATGCAGCAGAACCGCCTGTCGTCCCATGTGACGGTGAGCGACGAGGCGGACTACGCCGTCGCCTTCGTCGTGGTGGAGCAGGCGCCAGAACAGAAGTAGAGCAATGAACGACGCAAATACCGACGCAGCGGCGCCCGCCGCACCCGACCCGCGCGACCAGGTGCTGGCCACTGTCGCCAAGCTGCCCGGCCTGCCCGGCGTGTACCGCTATTTCGACGCCAACGACAACGTGCTCTACGTGGGCAAGGCGCGCGACCTGAAAAAGCGCGTGTCGAGCTACTTCCAGAAGAACCTGGCCAGTCCGCGCATCGCCATGATGGTGGAGCGCATTGCGCGCCTGGAAACCACCGTCACGCATAGCGAAGCCGAAGCGCTGATCCTTGAGAACAACCTGATCAAGGCGCTGCAGCCGCGCTTCAACATCCTGTTCCGCGACGACAAGAGCTACCCCTACCTGAAGATCACCGGCGACGCCGTGCCGCGCATGGTCTACTACCGCGGCTCGGTGGACAAGAGGAACCAGTATTTCGGGCCTTTCCCCAGCGCCTGGGCGGTGAAGGAATCCATGCAGATCCTGCAGAAGGTGTTCCACCTGCGCACCTGCGAGGACAGCGTGTACGCCAACCGCACGCGCCCCTGCTTGCTGAACCAGATCGGCCGCTGCAGCGCGCCCTGCGTGGACTTGATCGCGCCGGAGGACTATAAGGTGGACGTGGACAATGCCGCGCGCTTCCTGCGCGGGCGCACCAGCGAAGTGATGGAAGACCTGGAGAAGAAGATGCACGGCTACGCGGCCGAGCTGAAGTTCGAGCAGGCCGCCGGCGTGCGCAACCAGATCCAGTCGCTGAGCAAGGTGCTGCACCAGCAAAGCATGGAAACCACCGGCGACGCCGACGTCGACATCATCGCCGTGATCGTGCAGGGCGGGCGCGCCTGCGTCAACCTGGCCATGGTGCGCGGCGGCCGCCACCTGGGCGACCGCGCCTACTTCCCGAGCCACTTCGGCGACGCCGCCGCAATCGCGGAAGCCGCGCCCGAAGTGGAGGTGCTGAGCGCCTTCCTGGTGCAGCACTACACCGAAAAATTCATTCCCGGCACGCTGATCCTGAACATCGAATACGACCAGCCCGAGCTGATGATCGCGCTGCAGGAGCAGTGCGGCCACCGCATCAACCTGATCTTCCAGCCGCAGGGCCAGCGCAGGCAATGGCTGGAACTGGCGCAGAAGGGCGCCGAGATCTCGCTGGCGCGCCTGCTGTCCGAGCAGGGCTCGCAGCAGTCGCGCACGCGTGCGCTGGCCGAGGCCCTGAGCCTGGAGACGGAAGACCTGGACGCGCTACGCGTGGAATGCTTCGACATCTCGCACACGCAGGGCGAAGCCACGCAGGCTTCCTGTGTGGTGTTCCACCACCACCAGATGCAGAACGGCGAATACCGCCGCTATAACATCAACGACATCACCCCCGGCGACGACTACGCCGCCATGCGCCAAGTACTGATGCGCCGCTACGAGAAGGTGGCCAACGGCGACGGCGTGATGCCGGACGTGGTGCTGATCGACGGCGGCAAGGGCCAGGTCGAGATAGCGCGCCAGGTGTTCTCCGAGCTGGGCCTGGACATCGGCCTGATCGTGGGCGTGGCGAAAGGGGAGGGCCGCCGCGTGGGCCTGGAGACGCTGGTGTTCGTGGACGGCCGCGCGCCGCAGGAGCTGGGCAAGGAATCGGCCGCGCTGATGCTGGTGGCGCAGATCCGCGACGAGGCGCACCGCTTCGCCATCACCGGCATGCGCGCCAAGCGCGCCAAGACGCGCCAGACCTCGCGCCTGGAAGAGATCGAGGGCATCGGCGTGAAGCGGCGCCAGAAGCTGCTGGCGCGCTTTGGCGGGCTGCGCGGCGTGGTCAACGCCAGCGTGGAGGATTTGATGTCGGTAGACGGCATTTCCAGCGCCTTGGCCGAAGAAATCTACAAACAGCTGCACTAAGGGCGCGCGTTTGCTGGTGCTAAGCACTGTGGCAAGGTAGACTAGCGGCGCATTCATAATAATTAACTCGCCACAGAGCTGCTGTCACTTATGCCCTTCAATATCCCGATTTTGCTGACCTGGTTGCGCGTTGCGCTGATCCCTCTGGTGGTAGGCGTGTACTACCTGCCGCCGGCCTGGCTGCCGGTCAGCGACCGTAATCTGGGCGCCACCCTGGTGTTCATCGTCGCCGCCATCACCGACTGGTTCGACGGCTTCCTGGCCCGCCGCTGGAACCAGACTTCGGCCTTCGGCGCCTTCCTCGACCCGGTGGCCGACAAGCTGATGGTGGCCGGCGCCTTGCTGGTGCTGGTGCAGCTGGACCGCTGCAACGCCATCATCGCCTTCATCATCATCGGCCGCGAGATCACCATCTCCGCGTTGCGCGAGTGGATGGCGCAGATCGGCGCCTCCAAGTCGGTGGCGGTGAACTCCATCGGCAAGATCAAGACCGCCGCCCAGATGACCGCCATTCCGCTGCTGCTGTTCCACGATATCCTGTTCGGCGCAGTCGATACCCACTTCTGGGGCGAGAAGCTGCTGTGGGTGGCCGCCGTGCTGACCGTGTGGTCCATGTTCTACTACCTGCAGAAGGCCTGGCCGCTGATCAAGGAAAAGAGCGGCATGCTGGAAATGAAATAAATCATTTAGTTTTGCAAGTTTTCACTCTTGACAGTCCGCTCCCATGCTCTATAATGCTGGCCTGTTGTTGATAACAACGCGCAGCAAAAAGCGAAGCGGGAGTAGCTCAGTTGGTAGAGCGCAACCTTGCCAAGGTTGAGGTCGAGAGTTCGAGACTCTTCTCCCGCTCCAGTTTGCAGTGCGAGAATGTTTCTGCGATAATGCGGTTCCTAACGCGGGAGTAGCTCAGTTGGTAGAGCGCAACCTTGCCAAGGTTGAGGTCGAGAGTTCGAGACTCTTCTCCCGCTCCAGTCTCTGTGTGGCACAAGATTGGCGTGTTAGGGCAGCAAAAATGTAAGACTCCATGCGGGAGTAGCTCAGTTGGTAGAGCGCAACCTTGCCAAGGTTGAGGTCGAGAGTTCGAGACTCTTCTCCCGCTCCAGGTTTTACAGGATAGTATCAAAACTCCAATGCGGGAGTAGCTCAGTTGGTAGAGCGCAACCTTGCCAAGGTTGAGGTCGAGAGTTCGAGACTCTTCTCCCGCTCCACGGTTTTGCGGCAGTACACACTCCAATGCGGGAGTAGCTCAGTTGGTAGAGCGCAACCTTGCCAAGGTTGAGGTCGAGAGTTCGAGACTCTTCTCCCGCTCCAGAATTCGAATGGCAGAGATTAACCGGCTGCCGTTTCAGACAAGTCTCCCTCGGCGAGGTAGCAAAGCGGTTATGCAGCGGCCTGCAAAGCCGTCTAGGTCGGTTCGACTCCGATCCTCGCCTCCATAATATCAAGCATTTAGCGCATTGTATGACGGTTCAGGATGATCCTGAACCGCTACGCATTAGCGGTACACCGTGCGCTGCAACGGCCTTCTTGCCGTTTTGCATATTTGACACCTTTTCTGTTTGGTCTATGCTGTTGTCATGGCCTCCATCAAGCAAACCGCCACCGGCACGTACCAGGTGTGCTTCCAGAACAAGCTGCTGCCCAAGCGGCTTTGGATGACCTTTGACACCTTTGAGCAGGCTGATGCGTACACCAAGCAGCTGGAAGCGCTGCTGGCGCAGGGCATCGTGCCGGCCTCGCTGCTCGAGCGCAGCAAAGCCAAGCAGGAGCTCTGGACGGTTCACCGCTGCATCGTGGAATACCAGAGAAACAATCCCGTGCCGGTGTCCGATCAAAAATTGCTCGATACGTTGATGCCGTCGGTGGCGACGTTGGTCTCGGGTGAGTTGAACTATGCTTGGGCGGAAGCCTGGATCGCAAAAATGAAGCGCATGGACAATCTCGCACCGTCGACCATCCACCATCGGCATGGTGCCCTGGCGCGCTGTTTCGACTGGATGACACGGGCTCGGCCCGAGATCATGGCACAGAATCCGCTGCGGCTACTCAAACGCGGCTTCGCCACCTACACACCGGAGGATGGCCGGCACCTGGCCAAGCAGGGAAAGCACGCCAAGATCGACGAGGAGCGCGACCGGCGGCTGGAGCAGGGCGAGGAGCAGCGGATTCTGGCCGTGATGGAAGGTCGCGATATCGAGCTGTGCTTTTTCGTGATGGCCCTTGAGACAGCGATGCGCATGCGCGAGTGCTATACCTTGGACAAATCTCAGGTGGTGCTGCATCAAAAAACGATACAGCTGTCGCGAACCAAAAACGGCGACAGCCGCCAAGTCCCCCTGACGACGCCCGCTCTGGCAATGCTCACGGACTAGATAAAGCGGCATGCGGCCGATATCAAAGAGCGGAATGGCCGGCTGTTCCCATACTGGAACGGCGACCTGTCGGTGAGGGTGCTGGACGAGGTCAGTGCGGACGTCTCGCGCCTGTTCAAAACTATTTTCGTGGAAGCCAAGGTCGCCGGCTTTAAATTTCACGATTTGCGGCATGAAGCGACATGCAGGCTCTACGAAAAAACCAGTTTGTCCGACGTGCTGATCGCGAAGATCACCGGACACAAGGATTTGCGGATGCTCAAGCGCTACGCGAGCCTGCGCGGCAGCGAGCTAGCTTTGCGGCTCTGGTAGAGCGCTGCTGGATTGACAGCTAAGTCGAACGTTCTCTCAAGCCTTGTGGCTTGCGCGCAGCGTCAACGTTTGAACTGCTCGGGCCGCTTGAGGGCGGCGCCAGGCTGGGTAGTACTGGCAATGCGTTGCGCCGCCGTCCTCTGTTGGGCACCGGCACCAGTTCGGCCACCGGCATTTTTGGCTGATCAAGCAGGCGGCGCCGCTCGTCCGTGTCCTGTTGAATGCGCCGCCGGAGAAACTCCAGAATATCGTCACGCAGAAAGACCCAGCATTTTCCGATCTTAGTCCCAGGTAGCGCCCCCTGCCTGGCCAACAGCAGGACAGTGTCCGTGTCGGCGAATAGCAGCGCCGCCGCTTGCGTGACGTTGAGGGTGTCGGGGTTGTCCATAAGGCCCTCGATACTGTTGTTAGCGAAATGCGGTGCAGCCATACGCCGCGCGCAACACAGTCCCGCGTTCACTTGCCGAATGACTTGAGCAAGGTACTAACGGCTTCTGCCATTTTTTTCGCTTACTTTCCGGCTTAGGCTTGCGTGTCTGATGGTCCCGCCCGCATCCTCAGGTTCATACGCTTCTCGGTGCCAGCGCGCTTCCCTGCTTAGGGCTTTTGCAATCGCTTGTTCTGGCGTTGGGTAGGCCTCATGGTGGTAGGAGGGCGTGCAGTCGCCCCCGCCGTATGAGACCGCCAAGGCCGTGTGGGAACAGCGTAACGATTGGACGACACTGGGCCGGGTTTCGCATTCGCCGTAGGCACTGGATCGCCATTCTCCCTGCCACACTGTGTTTTCCCATTCGGGGTATGGTGGATAGGATTCGCTGCCTGTTTCTGAACCGGCGCGCGGCAAGTTGGAGCGTTTCATTTGCCGTCCCCGGCGCCAATCACGCTCTGCCTCGGAAGCGGGCGGGCGGCGGTGGGGGGCAGTGGCTGGAGTTCCGACCGGCTGCGATCTTGGCCGGGCACCCGTGAAAATTGCTCGCGCATCCGCATGGCTTGGTGCAGCGCGGATTGAAAGTTCTCGACTTCACGTAACGGGACGACCTCGCGCAACGACCGTACAGGCTCCATTTCCCCGGCATAGGCGGTCTGCACGTCCCACATATTCTCCTCGAGCGCCACGGCGAGCGCATACCCTTCGCCGTCCGAACTGAACAGGAAGGCGCCACCGGCGCCGGTGGATAGGGCCGCCTCCACCGCGTTGCGCAGGGCCTCCAGCGCCGTCCGGTCGCCGACTATGGCGGCCATGTCATCCCAGCGATCTGGGCTCTGAAGATGCAGCATATGTTCGCTCACGGTAGCCTCCTCGTCACAACAGCGGTTGAACAACCGATATTCCGAATTTCCGCTTTCAGTTTTAGGCGTCTATGGTGACGTTTGAAAGTACAACGCGTCGCGCATATCGAATTGATCAAATGTTTGTGAAGTAGGATTTCCGATGGGTACTTGCTCGCGCATCGGCTGCGCTTTAGCCGCTAAAGGCGGCGTTGGACGGTGTGTTCGTTTGATCTGGATCAATACACGCCGCCGTAGCGGTGTGACTATGATCGTGAGCGCGTCGTGCGCGCAAAGGAGTGGCGGCCATGGCTCGGATTTTTCAGTTTCCCAAAATGCCCCGGGCACAGGCCGGGCGGACCTCCCAGTCTCCGTTGAGTGGCATGGCACATCCGTGGCGAGAGTTATGGGAGAACCCGATTATCCAAGCGCTCTACCGCCTATTCATCGCCTTCGTCGCTTGCACCTGGCCGGTGCTGCGCTGGTTTGTCGCGCTGGACCTGTTTATCCAGTTGCTGCGTTTTGCCTTCATTGGCGGGCTGACCGGCTTTGCCGCTTTGATGCATATGCTGATAATCGGCGCCTTGGCCTACTTGGTGCTTTACGTGCCGCCGTTGCCGCGCCGGTGAGCCAGGCGGACCTGCCAAAAAGAACGAGGACTCAAACATGACGGGTTTGGAATGAACAGCGTTTTCAAGGAGCGATCCAAATCGGACGCGTTGCAGCGGCTGGCGCCGGTGGATCAAGTGGGCAAAGGTGATGTCGTGGCAGGCAAAGTGCAATTGCTGGCGGCCGAGGCGGCGCGGGGAGGGCCGATCGCCTTGCCTCTGGATCTGATCGACGAAGATCCGGAGCAGCCCCGCACGAAGAACAATCCCGGCTTCTCCCCGAAGAGCCTGACCGAGCTTGCCGCCGCGATCAAACTGCGTGGCGTGAAAACGCCAATTTCTGTGCGCCCCAATCCGGACGCGCCGGGGCGGTACCTGATCAACCATGGCGCGCGCCGCTACCGCGCTTCACGCCTGGCAGGAATGGCCACCGTGCCCGGCTTCATCGACGCCAACTACAACCTGGCCGACCAAGTGGTGGAGAACCTGCACCGCAACGAGTTGACCGCGCGCGAGATCGCGGACTACATCGGCCGCGAACTGGCGAAGGGACTGAAGAAGGGCGAAATCGCGCGTCAGATCAGCAAGTCTGCCGCCTTCGTAACGCAGCACGCGGCGTTGCTGGACCTTCCCGGAACCATTGCAGATGCCTTCAGCGGCGGCCGCGTGCGGGACGTCACGCTGGTCAACGAACTGGTGTTCGTGTATCGCAAGTCACCGGCCGATGTCGCGGCCTGGCTGTCGGACGAGACGCAGGAAGTGACCCGGCGGTCGGTGCGCATGTTGCGTGCTTTCATAGATCAGAAAGCTAGCATGCGAAAAGGCGCCGAGGCGCCTAGCGTCCCTAGTCCGGAGGTGGTCATCGCTGGCGCGCCGAAGCACGGGATTGGCGACACGCACATCGACAAGCCGACGTCCTGGGTGAACCCGGTACTGGCAGTGCGGCATGATGGCAGGGAGGGGCGCTTGCTGATACGGCGCCGTCCCACCGCCGTGGGCAAGGCATGGCTGCGTTATGACGACGATTGCGAACTGGCCGAAGTCGATTTGGCCGATGTCCAGTTAGTGGCGCTGATCGAAGGCTAACCCTTCGCACTTTTCGGGGCGACATCCGGCACCGCCGATGCGCCGCGCAAAGCGCTACCTGACCCGTGCCAGCACCGACAAGATGAAGGCGCCGTTAATGCCGGGATGGGCAAGCAAGGCATGCAGCCGCTCGCCCACCGCATCCGCCGGAAGCTGGAGCGCGGCGGCAGCACGCACGGCCGCCGCATGCGCCTCCAGTACGTCGGCCGGAGTAATGCCGTAGCCGTAGCCCTGCGCGATACCCTTGAGC
Source organism: Massilia sp. Root351 (assembly GCF_001425045.1). Taxonomy (GTDB): domain Bacteria; phylum Pseudomonadota; class Gammaproteobacteria; order Burkholderiales; family Burkholderiaceae_D; genus Rugamonas. The sequence goes on from NZ_LMDJ01000033.1 coordinate 366,002, forward strand.
GCTTCCATGGCTGCATCCAGTGCGAATTTAGGTTGGCGCTCTGCGAAATCGCGTGCGGCGCGCGCCAGCGTGCCCGGATCGGCCGGGCTGCGGCGTGCGAATTCGATGGCAAGCTCGTACTGCCCTGAGTCCTTGGCGGCGGCGAACCACTTTCCTTGCTGGCCCGGCTGCCTGGCGGCCAGATCGCGCAGGATGGTGTCGGCCGGCACGCCAGGATACTTCTTGCGGACGGACCTAAATACCGCGAGATTGGTGCCCCCTTGGACGGCAGCCATGGCATAGCGGGCATACGCCTCGTCCACTTGGCCGGCGTCTAGTAGCGCACTTTCACAGAAGCTGGCGACGGCGCCCATCGGCGCGTTGAGGCCTTTGGATGCTTCGGCGTAGACAATCGCGTCCGCCACTTTTCCTTGCGCCAGCAGCGCTTTGGCGCCCCAGCGGTGATCGTGCCACCATTTGAACGGCGCCTGTTCCAGTAGTGCCAGCAATTCGTCGTGCCTGCGCGCGGCGTACAGGCAGGCCAGGCAGGCAGTGGTCTCCTTCAGATACCTCGTATGGGACTCTCGGGGCTGCCTGGCCGCCTGAACCGGCGGCAGCATGATGTCCGCCCACTCCGACGCCGTTTCCGGCGAACCGCACAGCTCGCCCCAGAATTCCGTCAACGACTCCAGGTAAGGGACATCATCGTCCTCGACAGCAGCCCATAAGCGCTGCAGCCAGCGATGCCTGACCAGGCTCGTACTGGGGGCTGCGGCGATCAGCGGCACCAGCGTCTCGATGGCGCGGCACACCGCCGAACCGATGGCGCCGGAGGAGCTGTCCACCTGGTTGATCGCTGGCGAGAGCTTTTCCAATAGAATTACCGCGCCGTCGGCAGCGAGAAGCGGGTCGGCCCGTGCGGCCGACTTGATCTCGGCCAGGGCTTCCTTCAGCCGCAGGATGGGAGTATCGGATTTCCAGCCAAAGGCATTGCGGCGGAAGCGGGCGGCGAATTGCCATTGTGGAGAGGACATGCGAGCCAAGTCGGTAATAAGAATAAGAATAATACTATTCCTACCGAGCGGATGGCCCCAGGTTCTCGGCGACCATATGAACGTGCCGCACGTTTGATCCGCCTCAAGGTCGATAAGAATAGTAATCGTATTATTCTTATTATGACTTCTACCGGAGCGGCGATCATGAAACCTGCCAGCGACACCATTGAGCGCATCTACGCGGCGGCGGAGGATCTGTATGAGCAGAATGGGCGGGCCGCCTATCCTACCGTTGATGCGGTCCGTAAGGCGGCGCGCGTCAATATGAACGATGCCAACAGCGGCATGCGGGAGTGGCGGCGCAATCAGATGGCCCGTGCCGTTCCCGCAGCAGTGCAAGTGCCGGCGGCAATCATGGAAGTACAGGCGACGCTCGCGGCGCAAGTGTGGCAAGTTGCGCAGGCCGTCGCGGGTGAATCGCTTGGCGTTGCTCAGGCTGCTTGGGATGCCGAGCGTAACCAGCTTGAAACGCTAAACAAGGAAATGGCCGATGCATTCGAAGCCCAAGCGGCAGAGCTTGAGAGCCTTCGCATCGGGATGCGCGCCGCCGCCGATGAAGCCGAAAGCGCGGCCGCTACCGGCAAGGCACTGCAAGGCGAGGTTGACAGCTTGCGTGCGCGTCTGACCACCTTGGAATCAGATGCGAGCCGTGACGCTGCGCGAATGGAAGAATTGGCGCGGCGCGCCAATGAGCTACGCCGCGAACTTGATCATGCCCACCAGGAACTTGCTGCAGCCCACGCCGGCGGTCGCGAGGCGATTCAGGCTCATGCCTCGGAGTTGGCTGCCGTGCGCATCGACGCTCGGCAAGCCGAGGCATTATTGCGGGCTGAACTGGATGCTGCCCGACAGCAGCAGCGGGAATTGATGCAGATCGTGTCCAGTGCGTCAGCAACTGTGCCACATAGCGAAGCTCCCTACAATAGAATGGACCACCGATGACAGTCTCAATGCGGAGAGGCGAAAGATGAAGCAGCGCGTAGTGGTGATGAACGGACAGCGCCTCGTCCAGAGCGAATACGACAATGAATGGGTGACGACCAAGGTTGGCAAGGCCGGCCAAATCCAGCCAGGCATCTATAACATCAGCGCAGCGGCGGTAGCCAACAAAGGCAAGACGTATGACGGCGTGATACTGCATACCGATCAGCAGCACGTTTATCAGCAGGTTGGAAAGACGTGCGTGCGCCACGCTACGCCGGACTTCTCAACCGCCCCCACCATTGGTGTGCACGCAGCAATACGCTATGACGCTGATCAGGCCCAAACAAGCTTGGCGCCAGCGGCTCATCATCGAGGCATAAAACGGTAGCCGAAACCGTCCGACCGCTGCAGATGGCTGCTTAGGCGGATCGAGTCAGGTAATGTGGACCTATTTCGCCGCCCCGCAGTATGACGTAGCCGTCCTCAAATATAGTTTGCTTAAACTCGCATAGACGGCGGGTGGAGAAGGACCAGATGACATCGTCCGGGAGCAGTTGCTCAGTGAACTGCTGCCAGCTTGCATAAAGGTGGCCAAAGGGGACGCATGGGGCTGCACCCAATGGATCACGGACGCACTCGAGATCCTCAATTTGCTCGACGGTGAAGCAGCGAACGAGATCACGTGTCGCAATACGAAAGGGTCGTGTCGTATAAGTCTCACGGTTTTTGCGCGAGCGTAGCTCATCCCAAAGCAGGATCAGAACTAACGGCCAAGCAAGAAGTATCAAGGCCACCAAAATCGGCGCGGTAATTACCTTAATCCAGACCTGTCGGCGCTTGGCTTGGGCCGTTAATGTCTCCAGGCCGGTGCGCGGTTGCTCCTGATGGCTTGTCAGGTTATGGAGTAGCACTGCTGCTGCAGTGGCGATGCCGGCTGCGAGATAGATATATAGTAGAAGTTTCATGTCAGACGCCTAGTCCCAGGCCTTGGATTCGAAAAGCCGGAGTGCTTTTTCTTCTGCTGAGTTCTGCAGTTCAGGGTCAGTGCTTTGAAGCACACGTCGTCCGGCAGCGACGCCGCGAGACATTATGATTCTGATGCTGCGTTCCCAGACGCCACCAAAGCCGGCGTGATAGCGTTTTACCATCGCACCGTCGGGGATGATTAGTTCACCTGAAAACCAGTGCGCGAAGACACGGTCGGGGTAGTCAGGGAAAAACGTGCGGACACTGGCGGCCCCCTGGTCCTCTAGGGTTCCACTCAACTTGATCAAATAGAGCCGGCCATTGAGCAGTTCCCAATGGGCTGTATAGCCGCGCCACAACGCTGTGCAGTTGATCTTGAACTTCGGCGAGTTGCCGCTTAGTGCCCAGTACTGGTTCAATGGCGTGCAATGCAATGGGACGCGCTGGTCGTCTATCAGAATCGTGTCACAAAATTGCGTCGTCAAACTGGGTCTCCAAGCGTGATGTGTAGCCTAGCCTTTATGTTTGCATAAACTAAGGCCGGTATGCAATGCCGAGTTGAGTATTAGTAGCGGGACGCCCGTTTCCCAGCAAAACTCATGACGCTTCAAGGTTCGCATCGGCTTCACGCGACGTGTAAGCGCCCTTGTAGAACCATTTGGACTGGCTGACCGGCATTATCGATGATCGGATCTAGGTTCGGTATTTGTGCCCAAAAATTTCGATCTTGGGCCAGCCAAAAGTCCTCTAATCGCCTCAGCCTAAGACGCTAAGCGCAATTTTTCCTGCAATCTCTAACTTCGCTGGAGCGTTAGAGCCAACGCGCCGATTGGCTCGCTGCGTAGGAAGTTGATAGCGAGGATGTGCGGCCTAAAATTCGAGTGACAAGTTGCCCCCGCCTGTCATATCGGCTGCTTCAATTTTCTTGCCGCGTGGCGGTACAGCGCACTCCCATGATGTCATGTTTGCTGCCGGAAAATGGCGCAGGAAGCTGCGCGCATATTCAGGGTCGGAGCAGTTCAGCCAGTCGTCCCATTCGCTTTGCGGCACGATTACGAGGGCGCGCTTCTCGTCGCCCGGTTTATGGAAGCGCCGCATCAGTTCGTGGTCGTCAGCGTTGATGGTCAGCTGCGTAAAGGAATATTCTGAACCCGCAGCACCCTCCCATTCGCGCCACAAGCCCGCGACGGCGAACATAGATTTGTCGGCCATGCCGATTCCCCATCGCACTGCTTTTCCGCTCTCATAGCTGGGTTCATAGAACGCGGTCATCGGCACCAGGCACAGCTGATTACGCTTCCAGGCACCGGAGAATGAGCGCAGTTGGCCCACCGTCTCCGATCGTGCGTTCATTGTGTCGAAAGGGCGTACGCCGGCGGGTATGCGGTGTCTGGGAACCATGCCGTAGGTAGCCAGCATTCCCTCCCGATGGCCGCTCGAGTTGCGTCGAACAACGGGCGCGCCATAGTCTTTCCAAGTTTCTGGCTTCCAGCGACCCACGTCATGCAGGTCGATCAGCGTCCCCATGACAGCATTTAACATCTCTGGAGTTGGCGGTTGTGAACCGGACCGGAAATCTGGGAGGCTCCAACATCTGAGAGAATGGAGCCATGAAACGAAAATCCACGAAGTTTTCCCCCGAAGTGATGGAGCGCGCTG
>NZ_LMDJ01000034.1 GCF_001425045.1 Massilia sp. Root351
GTCAGCGGAGCAAGCTCCCTGTTACCGTTCGACTTGCATGTGTAAAGCATGCCGCCAGCGTTCAATCTGAGCCAGGATCAAACTCTTCAGTTCAATCTCTGTTTAAAGTCATTGCTGACTTGGTCGCTCTTCAAAATAACTGACGATTCCTCTTGCGAGGTCACGTTTATTTCTTTTGTTGAGCGTTTAATAATTTGAGCTAAGAGGCTTGCGCCTCCGGCATCATCAATGCCGCCAGCGTTCAATCTGAGCCAGGATCAAACTCTTCAGTTCAATCTCTGTTTTCAAAATCTTTTCAGATCTTGTGTCGATTTCATGCCACTGGCATGAAATCGCTCTTCAAAATAACTGACGATTCCTTCTTGCGAAGGTCACGTTTATTTCTTTTGTTGAGCGTTTAATAATTTGAGCTAAGAGGCTTGCGCCTCCGGCATCATCATCAAACGCCCACACTTATCGATTGTAAATTTTTAAAGAATTCTGCGTTGTCACGTTTATTTCTTTTGTTGAGCGTTTAATAATTTGAGCTAAGAGGCTTGCGCCTCCGGCATCATCATCAAACGCCCACACTTATCGACTGTTAATTTTTAAAGAACCTGCCGTTTCCAACGAAGCGTTTTGTTCGTCAGCAGCAGAGAAACGAGAGTATGGGGCTTCGCCCTCCTCTCGTCAACACCTAATTTCAGAGTCCGTCGAATTTCGCGGGACGCTTTTCCAGGAAAGCATGCATGCCTTCGCGCTGCGCCGGGGTGCCAAACGCTGCGTGGAACAGGCGGCGCTCATAGTTAACGCCTTCGGTCAGCGTGGTTTCGAAGGCGCGATTAACCGCATCCTTGATCTGCATCGCGACCGAGGTGGACATGGAGGCAATGGTGGTGGCCGCCGCCAGGGTTTCCTCGATCAGCTTATCCGCCGGCACCACGCGCGACACCAGGCCGATGCGCTCCGCTTCCGCCGCATCGATCATGCGTGCGGTCAGCAGCAGGTCCATGGCCTTGGCTTTACCGATGGCGCGCGGCAGGCGCTGCGTGCCGCCGGCGCCGGGCGTGACGCCGACTTTGATCTCGGGCTGGCCGAATTTCGCGCTGTCCGCCGCGATCAGGAAATCGCACATCATGGCCAGTTCGCAGCCGCCGCCCAGCGCGAAGCCGGCCACGGCGCCGATCACCGGCTTGCGCACCTTGAGGATGTGTTCCCAGTTGCGCGTGATGTAGTTGTCGCGGTAAGTGTCCTGATAGGTGTAATCGGCCATGGCCGCGATGTCGGCGCCGGCCGCGAAGGCTTTTTCGCTGCCGGTCAGGATGATGCAGCCGATCTCCGGGTCCGCGTCGTAAATGCGGAATGCTTCGCCCAGCTCATTCATCATGCGGTCGTTCAGCGCGTTCAGCGCTTTCGGACGGTTCAGGCGGATCAGCGCAACCTTGCCATGCGTTTCTACGATCAGGTCTTCATATTGCATCGAGGTCTCCTTATTAAAGCGGGATATCGGGCGATTGTAGCTGTTCTTGCAAGAGCGCTGGTATTATTCGCGCCGATGCCATTCTTCTCCGCCGACGATCCCCTGCTGCGCAACGCCGATTTCCGCCGCTACTGGTTCAGCAGCATCCTGACCAGCTTTGGCGCGCAAATCAGCACGCTGGCCATTCCGCTGTGCTCGGCACTGCTGCTGCACGCCACGCCCGGCCAGATGGGCATCATTATCGCTTGCCAGGCCATCCCGTATGCGCTGTTCGCGCTGCCGGCCGGCGTGTGGCTGGACCGCCACCGCAAACTGCCCATCCTGCTCGCCAGCCGCGTGCTGCAAGGCTTGCTGCTGGCCAGCATTCCGCTGGGCTGGTGGCTGGGACTGCTGTCCATGCCCTGGCTGTATACCACCACCTTTCTGTTTGCCAGCTGCGGCGTGCTGAGCGGCGCCGCCGAGCAGATCTACCTGAACCTGATGGTCGGGCGCCAGCAACTGGTCGAGGCCCAATCGAAGTTCGCCACCACCGAATCGGTCACCCGGCTGGTGGCGCCGGGGCTGGCCGGGCTGCTGGTGCAGTGGCTGACTGCGCCCGTCGCGGTGCTGTTCGACGCCGTCACTTTCATGGTATCGGCATGGAGCTTGCGCAAGACGAAGGTGGTGGAGCCGGCGCCGGTACCGTCGGAAAAGCACCCGCTGCGCGACATCGCTTCCGGTTTCGCCTTCATCTGGCATGAACCGCTGCTGCGCACGCTGGCCTGGGGCGCGGCACTGTGGCATGTGTTCATGTTCGGCTACAGCGCGCTGCTGATCCTGCTGGCCACCCGTGAACTGGGCATGACGCCGGGCATGCTGGGCGCGGCGCAGATGCTGGGCGGGCTGGGCGTGTTTGTCAGCGCGGTACTGGTCAAGCGGCTGAACCGCCGCTACGGCGCGGGCAAGACCTTCCTGGTGGGCACCTGCGGCACCGTGGCCAGCTTTGTGCTGACGCCGGCAATACCGGCCGCCCTGTTCGGCAATCCGATATACAGCGCCGTGGCCTACGGTATGATGGTGTTCCTGTTCGACTGCGCGGTGATGCTGTTCTTTATCCCGTTCATGGCGCTGCGCCTGCAAGCCACGCCGGACGAATACAGCGGCCGCGTAATCTCCACCATGCGTTTCCTCACCGGCGTCACCGGGCCGGTCGGGGCGCTGGCCGCCGGCTACCTGGGCGACCAGTACGGCATCCGCACCGGCATGGTCTGCATGGCTGTGGGCGGCGTGGCCCTGGCAGCGGCGCTGCTGATGTCGCGGCCGCTGCGCAGCGTGGCGCCGGATCAGCCGTAAGGCGTATACTCGAAGCCGTTGCCGATGATTTGCAGGATCTCGGCGCTGTTCTCGGCGCTCTCGCTGAATCCCATCAGCACATCGGCGCGCGTGGCGCCATTGTCCAGCTGCCCCACCCAGAACGCGATGCCGGCCGGTTTCCCCGCGCGGTGCAGCACGTTCTCAAACATGCTGTTGACGAATTCCTCATTACTGAGGTTACCGTAGCGCTGCTGGAATTCCGTACTGCCCAGGAAGGCATTGGCCACCGCATTCAGCGACGAACCGTTGTCCATTTGCGCCATCCAGAAGCCCAGCCCCTCCTTGTCCGGTGCGCGGTTGAACGCTGCCTGGTAAAGCCGGTAAGCCTGGCCGCCGTGGCCGTTCACATCCAGCGCGATGCTGCGGTCGCTAAACTGCAGGCGCTCCACGCCGGTCAGGCTGTCCCCCGTGCCCGAGCTGCCGCCGTAGCGGTAGCGTACGCTTGCCTCGCCGGCACTGATGCCGACGTCGTAGTTGGACCAGGTACTGCCATAAATCACGGTGTCGATGCCGTCACCGCCGGACAGGCGCACATTGGTGCCGATGCCGGACAGCAGATCGTTGCCGCTGCCGCCCTGCGCCACCGTCTCGACAGTGGTGAAGCTGTATACCGAGCTGGCCAGGAATTTGTTGCCCGCATAGTCGAGCAGCGAGCCTGCCGGCACTTCCAGCGTGTATTTGGTGCCGGGCTGGAGATTGGCCGTCGGATTGATGGTGACCACATTGCCGTTGACCTGGATCCGGTTCTCGGAGCTGGACAGGTAGAATGATTCGACCACGTCACCCACGGCATTAACCAGGCGAATGTAGCCTTCGCCGCCACGCACCAGTTCATTGAAAGTGAGCGTGATATTGCCGGTCAGGCTGGCGCCGGTGCTGCCGCTGCCGGGTGCGAAGGAAACCAGGCCCGGCAGCGCCTTGTCACCGCTCAGGTTGTACGCGCTGACCGCGTAGGTCCCGGTAACTGCTCCGTAATAGCTCCCCGGCGTCACCGCAAGGTAGTAGTCGCCACCCGTTTCGCACGTGAAGCTGTAGCCTCTGCCCTTCAATCCGCTAAAGCCCTGCAGGTTGTAGTAGCCGCCGCCCTGGCTGTTCAAGAGCGACATGCCGACGTTCGATACGTCCAGCGTGCCTTGTCCGCTGGCCGCCCCCTCCAGCACGAACGCATACTTGTTGCCCGCCGCGAGCTTGACCTTGATCCAGTCGACATCGCCGACATAGTCCAGCGTGCCGGCCACCTTCTCGCCGGTGGCCAGCGCGCCGGCCGTGGCCGCGCTGGCGGCGAAATCGTCGGCGGCCGGCGTGCTGACCTGCAGCGTATAGCCGGGCGTACCGCCGCTGTAACCATTGCTAACCGTCAGATAAAAATCACCCGTCGTCGCGGCGGTATATACGCGGTACTCGGCAACGCCGGTCTTCGAGTAGGTGACCAGGTTGGAGGAATAGCCGTTCGCGTCCTGGCCGGACAGGTTCATATCGATGTTGTTGCCGGTGCTCTTGGCCACCAGCTCGAACACATAGGTGGCGCCGGCCTTCACCGCGACCTTGAACATATCGCTATCGGTGGGCAATTCCAGCTTGCCGCTGGCGGTGCTGCCCACCGCAATGGCCGTCGCTGCGGCCTTGGTGTCGCCATGGTCGTCGCGCACGCCGATGCCGGCGCTGGCCAGGTAATTGCCCGTGTAGCCATAGCTATCGCCCACCTCGAAGTAATAGGTGCCGGTCTTGGTCGGCACGAACTGCAGCACGGCCTGGCTGTTGTAGCCGCTGATGGAGGCCATTACCTGCTCGGCGCTGTCGAACAGCTTCAGCTGCGTGCTGCTGGAACTGTAGCCGGCGCCGCTGCTGGCGGGATCGGTCTTGGCGGTAAACCAGTAGACGGTGTTGGCGTTCAACGTGACGGCGTACCAGTCGCGGTCGCCGCCCACTTCCAGCTTGCCCTTGACGCTGCCGCCTACCTGCAGTGCTCCCGCTCCGGCCGCCACGGCCTTGTAGTCGTCCGCCGCCGCCGCGGCCAGCAGGTTGTATCCCTGCGCCTCGTTGCCGCCGCCGCGCGTGGAAATGTAATAGTCGCCGCTGGCGCCGGCGGTAAAAGTAAAGATCCCGTTCATCGAACTGCCGCCCTGCATGCTCTGGCCGGCCGCGTTGGTCACCCCTATGCTGGAGTAGTTGCCGGAAATGCCGGTAAAGGTTTGCTTGATCTGATAGCTGACACCCTTTTCCAGCGCAATCTTGTAGACGTCGGTGTCCGACGGCCCTTCGAATACGCCGCCCGTTTGCACGCCCAGCACGATGGGCGCGGCGGTCTGCGCAGTATCGCCAACCGCATCGGCAGTGCCCGCGCTGGCCTTGAGCGTATAGGCGTAGGACTGGGTGCCGCTGTAGTACGAGGTGCCGGCGCTGATGAAGTAGTCGCCGGCGGTGCCGGTCTTGAAGGTGGCCACGGTGTTCGCGCCGCTGGAACTGGAGCTCTGCGACGACAGGTAGCTGCCCTGCGGGGACCGCAGGGACAGGGAAGAATAGATGCTGCTGCCCGCCTGCGGCGCAAGCTCCAGCTGGAAGGTGTAGTAGCTATTGGCCGCCAGCGTGACACGGAACCAGTCGGTGTCGCCGCTTTGATCGAACCTGGCGGAGGTCTGGCCGCCGGCTTGCAGAACGCCGGTGGTGCTGGTGTCGGAGGAGTAGTCGTCGAGGGTGGCCATGCAATCTCACTGTTTGAAGTTGACGAGATTGTAAGCGCAACCATGCCATCCAAATATCACAAATTGTCACCTGGAAATTTTCTGCCGCTGCCGTGCGCCGCGCGGGAAGTCATCGCGCCTACACTGGTTCATCGCCGACCACGACCAGGAGGATGCCATGTTTACCCACATATTATTTCCCACCGACGGTTCCGAACTGTCGGACAAAGCGGCGGCCCGCGTGCTGGAGCTGGCCCGCGTGCACGGCGGGCGGGTGACCGCCATCAGCGTGATCCAGCCCTTCCCGTTCATGACCCTGAGCGGCGACAGCGGCATCGTGGCGCCGGACGCGGAGGTGTTCGAGGGGCAGATGGAGCGCGCCGCGCGCGACAATGTGAACAAGGTGGCGGCGGCGGCCAGCGCGGCGGGCGTGCCGTTCGAGGGCCTGGTGGCGCTGTCGCCCAGCCCGTACCAGGAGATCGTGGCGGCAGCCGAGAAGCACGGCTGCGACGCCATCGTGATGGCGTCGCACGGCAGGAAAGGGCTGAACAAGCTGTTCCTGGGCAGCGAAACGCAGAAGGTGCTGGCGCACACGGAGTTGCCCGTGCTGGTGCTGCGCTAGCGGCGGCGCCGGCGCCGGCGGGTGACGCGGCCAGGCCCGCGCACCCGCCCTGCGGGCCCGGCGTCAGGATTTGCGGGACGGCTTGGCGGAAGCGGCCGGCGGCACCTGCCTGGGCATCAGTACCCAGACGCTGCCGCGCTGCTTCATGCGGCCAGCGTTTTCGGCCGCTTCGGTGCCAAAGCCGAAGAAGTAATCGACCCGGATCGCGCCACGGATGGCGCCGCCCGTGTCCTGCGCCATCACCAGGCGCTGCAGCGGGATGTCGCTGTTGGCCTGGGTGGTGGACAGGAACACCGGCGCGCCAAGCGGCAGCTGCGAGGCGTCGATGGCCACAGAACGCTGCGGCGTGAGCGGCACGCCCAGCGCCCCTTTCGGCCCCACTTTCGGGTCCGGCAGCTTTTCTTCCTTGAAGAACACATAGGACGGGTTGGCGTTGAACAGCTCGGCCTGGCGCGTCGGATGTCCGGCGATCCAGGCCTTGATCCCTTGCGCGGACGCCTGGTCGGCCGTCAGCTCGCCCTTTTCCACCAGGTAGCGGCCGATCGACTTGTACGGGTGGCCGTTCTGGTCGGCATAGGCCACGCGCACCGTTTCCAGCGTGTCGGTCAGCTGCACGCGGCCGGAACCCTGCACTTGCAGGAAGAAGGCTTCCACCGAGTCGTCCACCCACATCAGTTCCTTGCCGGTGAAGCTGGCGCTCTCGATGTCGGCGCGGGTCGAATACGGCACCACCTTCTTGCCCTGCAGGCGGCCGCGCAGGCGCATGCCTTTCAGCTCCGGATAGACGCTGGCCATGTCCACGGTAAGCAGATCGTCCGGCACCTTGTAGAGAGGGGTCTGGTAGGGGCCGCCTTTTTTGCGCGCGCCGCGCAGCAGCGGCTCGTAGTAGCCGGTGACCAGGCCGGTGTCCGCGCCGTCCGGCGCGATCACCTGCTGCGGCTCGAAGAAGCTCTCGAAGTACAGGCGGATGGCTTTTTCGTCTCCGGCGTTGACCTGGCGCGCCACGCCGCACGGCTCTTTCCATTCGGCGCGCTTGCCCAGCACCGCGCAGGACGCCATGAAGGCCGGCCAGGCGGCGCGTACGTCATCGCGCTCCCAGCCGGGCAGCGCCGCGAAGGTCGCCGGCACGAAGCGGATGGCGGCGGGCGCGGCGGGCGTGGCCGGCACGGCGGACGGCGCCGGCTGCACCGGCTGGCTTGGCGGCGCCGGCTGAACCGGTGCGGCCGACTGCTCGGGCGGCCGTGGCTGGGCCGGCGGCGCGCCCGGCTTGGGCAGCGGGGAAGTACAGCCCGCAAGCGCCAGCGCCACGGCGCCCAGGGAAAGGATTAAACTACTGCGTGCAAATAACATGGGGGACTGGATATGTGGGTGTTGATGTTGGAAGCGTTTGTGGCGCTGTTCCTGCTGGTGTTCATCGTCTGGTGGACGTTGCCATCCAAGAAGAAGCCGGCCGCCAAGCCGCTGCCCGGTCCCGATGCAGGCGGCAAGGACGACAGCCAGGCTTGATTGGCCGCTTAGTGCAGCGTACGCGGCAGCGACAGCACGAATTCCGGGATCCTGGCTTCGAACTGGTGGCCGTCCTCGGCCACGCAGAAATACTCGCCGACCATGGAACCCTGCGGCGTGGCCAGCGCGGTGCCGCTGGTGTATTCGAACTGCTCGCCCGGCTGCAGCAGCGGCTGGTGGCCCACCACGCCCAGGCCGCGCACCTCTTCGGTATGGTTGTTGGCGTCGGTGATGACCCAGTGGCGCGAAATCAGCTGCGCGGCCACGGTGCCGGTGTTTTTGATCGTGATCGAATAAGTGAACACGAAGTTGGTGCGTTCAGGATCGGACTGCTCGGGCAGATACTGGGTTCTGACCGAAACAGTGAATTCATAAGTGGCCATCTGCAATCCTTAGTAATTCCTCAGTAGTTCTTCGTGCAAGCGTAACGAATTGTTATCGTCTATCTGACATTGCACCGCAAATCCGGCGCGGGCGCAAGGGTCAGCGTAAAATAGCGCATCTTTTTATCGCAGGCCCATCCATGACTACCTTCCGTATCGCCCCGTCCATCCTGTCCGCCGACTTCGCCCGCCTGGGTGAGGAAGTGCGCAATGTCGTCACCGCCGGCGCCGACATCATCCACTTCGACGTGATGGACAACCACTACGTGCCCAACCTGACCATCGGCCCGCTGGTGTGCCAGGCCATCCGTCCGCATGTGGACGTGCCGATCGACGTGCACCTGATGGTCAAGCCGGTGGACCGCATCATTCCCGACTTCGCCAAGGCTGGCGCCAACATCATCACCTTCCACCCGGAAGCGTCCGACCACATCGACCGCTCGCTGCAGCTGATCCGCGACCACGGCTGCAAGGCCGGCCTGGTGTTCAATCCGGCCACCCCGCTGAGCTACCTGGAGCACGTAATGGACAAGATCGACATGATCCTGATCATGTCGGTCAACCCCGGCTTCGGCGGCCAATCGTTCATTCCGCAGGCGCTCAAGAAGATCGCCGAAGCGCGCCGCATGATCGACGAGTCCGGCCGCGACATCCTGCTGGAAGTGGACGGCGGCATCAAGATCGACAACATCGCCGCCGCCGCCAAGGCCGGCGCCGACACCTTTGTCGCCGGTTCGGCCATCTTCGGCCAGCCGGACTATAAGGCAGTGATCGACGCCATGCGCGCACAGCTGGCGGGCGTGTAATGACGACGGCGGCCCCTGCACCATTGCGCGGCGTACGGGCCGCCATCATCGACCTGGACGGCACCATGCTGCACACCATGCCGGACTTCCATGTCGCCATCAACCGCATGCTGGCCGACATCGGCATGGCGCCGCTGGCCGTCGAACGGATCGAGCGGATGGTGGGCAAAGGCTCGGAACACCTGATCCGCCTGGTGCTGGGCGTGTTTTTCGACGCCGCCGGCGTGGCGCAGCGCTTCCCGGCCGCCATGGCAGCCTACCAGCGCCACTACCTGGACATCAACGGCGAGCACAGCGCGCTGTATCCGGACGTGGCCGCCGGACTGGACGCGCTCAAGGCCAGCGGCCTGCGCCTGGCCTGCGTGACCAACAAGCCGATCGCCTTCGCCAGGCCGCTGCTGGAGCAGAAAGGCCTGGCCGGCTATTTCGAGGTGGTCTACGGCGGCGATTCGCTGCCGCAGAAGAAGCCGCATCCCATGCCGCTGCTGCAGGTGTGCAGCGATTTTTCGCTGGCGCCGGCCCAGGTGGTGGCCATCGGCGACTCGTCGAACGACGCGCAGGCGGCGCGCGCGGCCGGCTGCCCGGTCCTGACAGTGCCGTACGGCTACAATCACGGCGAGTCTATACACGACACAGATTCCGATGGTATAGTTGACACGCTGCTACACGCGGCCGACTTGATACGCTTGCACAACCAGATAGCAAACTGATCCTAAACACAGCATGTTTCTCAACAAAAGACACAATGTCACGCACCAGGGCTCGATTGAGGCCTGGCTATGGCGACGCTGGCAATCCTGGGCTAACTGACCCGCGCTGATTGCTGTCGCCCGCATTTTCGTGCGCCGACAGGTTTTTTGAACTACTCCCGCCCGAACTCCACCTATCGCTTTGGGCGGCATGGAGAGAACATGACCGAACTCGAATTCAAATCGCTGGCCACGCAAGGCTACAACCGTATCCCCCTGATCGCGGAAGCCTTCGCCGATCTGGAAACCCCGCTGACGCTGTACCTGAAGCTGGCGCAGACCCAGAACCACGGCAAGAACACCTTCCTGCTCGAATCGGTGGTGGGCGGCGAGCGCTTCGGCCGCTACTCCTTCATCGGCCTGCCCGCGACCACCCTGCTGCGCACGCACGGCAACCTCACCGAAATCGTCAAGAACGGCGCCGTCATCGAAACGCACGAAGGCAATCCGCTCGACTTCATCGAACAGTTCCAGTCCCGCTTCAAGGTGGCGCTGCGCCCCGGCATGCCGCGCTTCTGCGGCGGCCTGGCCGGCTACTTCGGCTACGACACGGTGCGCCACATCGAGAAAAAGCTGGCCGGCGGCGCGCCCAGGGATGATCTGAACCTGCCGGACATCCAGCTGATGGTGACCGAAGAGCTGGCGGTGATCGACAATATCTCCGGCAAGCTGTACCTGATCGTCTACGCCGACACCACCCAGCCCGAATCGTATTCGAAAGCGCGCCAGCGCCTGAAAGACCTGCGCGCCCTGCTGCGCCGCGGCGTGGACGCGCCGGTGACGAGCGCCTCGGTGCGCACCGAAACCATCCGCGACTTCGACAAGGAAGACTACCTGAAGGCGGTGGCCCGCGCCCACGAGTACGTGATGGCCGGCGACCTGATGCAGGTGCAGATCGGCCAGCGCCTGCGCAAGCCCTACGTGGATTCGCCGCTGACGCTGTACCGCGCGCTGCGTTCGCTGAACCCGTCGCCGTATATGTATTTCTACAATTTCGGCGACATGCAGATCGTCGGCGCCTCGCCCGAGATCCTGGTGCGCAACGAGACCGCGGCGGACGGCCAGAAGAAGGTCACGCTGCGCCCCATCGCCGGCACCCGCCCGCGCGGCGGCACGCCGGAACGCGACGCCGAGCTGGCCAGGGAACTGCTGGCCGACCCGAAAGAGATCGCCGAGCACGTGATGCTGATCGACCTGGCGCGCAACGACCTGGGCCGCATCTCCGACATCGGCACCGTCAAGGTCACCGACCGCATGGTGATCGAGAAGTACTCGCACGTGCAGCACATCGTCTCCAACGTGGAAGGCACGCTGAAGCAAGGCATGTCCAACCTGGACGTGCTGCGCGCCACCTTCCCGGCCGGCACCTTGACCGGTGCGCCGAAAGTGCGTGCCATGGAAGTGATCGACGAGCTGGAAATCACCAAGCGCGGTATCTACGGCGGCGCCTGCGGCTACCTGTCCTTCGGCGGCGAAATGGACGTGGCGATCGCCATCCGCACCGGCGTGATCAAGGACGGCATGCTGTACGTGCAGGCGGCAGCCGGCATCGTGGCCGACTCGGTACCGGAAATGGAATGGCAGGAAACTGAAAACAAGGCGCGCGCCGTACTGCGCGCCGCCGAACAAGTGCAAGATGGCCTGGATGGGGAGTTCTGAGATGCTGCTGATGATCGACAACTACGACTCCTTCACCTACAACATCGTGCAGTATTTCGGCGAGCTGGGCGAGGATGTGCGCACCTTCCGCAACGACGAAATCACGATCGCTGAAATCGAAGCGATGGACCCGGACCGCATCTGCATTTCGCCCGGTCCGAAAGACCCTGCGCAGGCGGGCATTTCCATCGACGTGCTGAAGCACTTCGCGGGCAAGAAGCCTATCCTCGGCGTGTGCCTGGGCCACCAGGCCATCGGCGAAGCGTTCGGCGGCAAGGTGATCCGCGCCAAGCAGGTCATGCATGGCAAAACTTCCGTTATCGCGCATACCGGCGTGGGCGTCTTCAAGGACCTGCCCAGCCCCTTCACCGTGATCCGCTACCACTCGCTGGCAATCGAACGCGCCTCGCTGCCGTCCTGCCTGGAAGTGACGGCATGGACCGACGACGGCGAGATCATGGGCGTGCGCCACAAGGAATACGACATCGAGGGCGTGCAGTTCCACCCCGAGTCCATCCTGTCGGAACACGGCCACGCGCTGCTGAAGAACTTCCTGGAACGCTGACCGGGCCGGCGCGCCAGCGCGCGCCGACACAACCCTGGCCCGAAATCCGTCCCGAGCTCAATACGAATTGAAGAGGAAACGCCATGCCTACGTCTAAAAATACGCACCAGATTACCCCGCAGGAAGCGCTGCTGCGCTGCATCGAGCACCGCGAGATCTTCCACGACGAAATGCTGCACCTGTTCCGCCAGATCATGTCCGGCGAAATGTCGCCCGTGATGGTCGCGGCCCTGACCATGGGCCTGCGCGTGAAGAAGGAAACCATCGGCGAAATCGCCGCCGCCGCGCAGGTGATGCGCGAGTTCTCCACCAAGGTGCCGATGGCCGACACCACCAACCTGCTCGACATCGTCGGCACCGGCGGCGACGGCGCGCACACCTTCAACATCTCCACCACCGCCATGTTCGTGGCGGCGGCGGCCGGCGCGCGCGTGGCCAAGCACGGCGGGCGCAGCGTGTCGTCCTCGTCCGGCTCGGCCGACGTGATCGAATCGCTGGGCGCCAACATCAACCTGAAGCCGGAGCAGATCGCGCAGTCCATCGCGCAGACCGGCATCGGCTTCATGTTCGCGCCCAACCACCACGCCGCCATGAAGCACGTGGCGCCGGTGCGCCGCGAACTGGGCGTGCGCTCGATCTTCAACATCCTGGGCCCGCTGACCAATCCGGCCGGCGCGCCGAATATCCTGATGGGCGTGTTCCACCAGGATCTGGTGGGTATCCAGGTGCGCGTGCTGCAACGCCTGGGCGCCCAGCATGCGGTGGTGGTGTACGGCAAGGACAATATGGATGAAGTGTCGCTGGGCGCCTCCACCATGGTGGGCGAACTGGTGAACGGCGAAATCCGCGAATACGAAATCCACCCGGAAGACTTCGGCATGCAGATGATCGCCAGCCGCAACCTGAAAGTGGCCGACGCCACCGAATCGAAGGCCAGGATGATGGAAGCGCTGCGCGGCGAAGCCGGCGCGGCCTACGACATCG
Source organism: Massilia sp. Root351 (assembly GCF_001425045.1). Classification (GTDB taxonomy): domain Bacteria; phylum Pseudomonadota; class Gammaproteobacteria; order Burkholderiales; family Burkholderiaceae_D; genus Rugamonas. Next base: position 12,768 of record NZ_LMDJ01000034.1, read on the forward strand.
TGGCCCTGAACGCCGGCACGGCGCTGTACGCGGCCGGCGTGGCCTCGTCCATCGAGGACGGGCTGGCCAAGGCGCGCGCCGCCATCGCCTCCGGCGCGGCGCTGGCCAAGGTGGAGCAGTTCGTGTCGGTGACGCAGCAGCTCGGCGCGGCCAATTAAGGAGCCCGCCATGTTCGGCATTCACGACCTGACGCTCTTTATCATCTCCGGCCTGCTGCTCAACATCATGCCGGGGCCGGATTCCCTGCTCATCATGGCGCGCAGCGCCACCCAGGGCTGGCGCGCCGGCTGCGCCGCCGCGCTGGGCATTGGCGCCGGCACGATGGTGCACGTCACCGCCGCCGCCGTCGGCCTGTCGGCGCTGCTGTCCACTTCCGCCATGGCGTTCGGCGTGGTGAAGTGGGTGGGCGCGGCCTACATCGTGTACGTCGGCATCGGCATGCTGCGCGCCAGGCTGAAGACCGGCGACGGCGGCCCGCCGGGCGCGCAGACGGCGGCGCCGCCCGCCGCCTCCTACCGCAAGATCTTCGCGCAGGGATTCCTGACCAATGTGCTGAACCCGAAGGTTGCGCTGTTCTTCCTGGCCTTCGTGCCGCAATTCATCTCGGCCAATACGCCCAACAAGGCGCTGGCTTTCCTGATCCTGGGCTGCATCTTCAACTTCAACGGCATGTTGTGGTGCAACGGGCTGGCGGTGTTTACCGCCTTCGCCAGCGCGCGCCTGAAAGTCAAACCGCTGGTGGCGCTGTGGCTGAACCGCATTACAGGCGGCCTGTTCCTGGCACTCGGCGCGCGCCTGGCGCTGTCCGAACAACATTGAAAGCACGACCATGTCCGACATCCTGAACAAGATCCTGGCCACCAAGGCCGATGAAGTGGCGGCAGCCAAGAAGCACCGCAGCCTGGCCAGCGTGCGCGCCGAAGCGGAAGGCGACGCCGAACTGCGCGCCAACTTGCGCGGCTTCGAAGCCAGCCTGCGCAGCCATATCGCGGCCGGCAACGCCGCCGTGATCGCCGAAGTGAAAAAGGCGTCGCCGTCCAAAGGCGTGCTGCGCGCCGACTTCCGCCCGGCCGAGATCGCCGAAAGCTACACCAGGCACGGCGCCGCCTGCCTGTCGGTGCTGACCGACGTGCACTACTTCCAGGGCGCCGACGAGTACCTGAAACAGGCCCGCGCCGCCTGCGACATCCCGGTGCTGCGCAAGGACTTCATGATCGACATGTACCAGATCTATGAAGCGCGCGCGATGGGCGCCGACTGCATCCTGCTGATCGTGTCCGCCCTGGACCACGGCCTGATGGCCGAGATGGAGGCCTGCGCCCACGAACTGGGCATGGGGGTGCTGATCGAGTCGCACGACGGCGACGAACTGAGCGCCGCGCTGAAGCTGAAAAGCAATCTGATCGGCATCAACAACCGCAATCTGCGCACCTTCGAAACCTCGCTGGACACCACGCTGGACCTGCTCGCCCGCATCCCAGCAGAGCGCCTGGTGATCACGGAATCGGGTATCCTCAACAGTGACGATGTGCAGCGCATGCGCGACGCGAACGTCCACAGTTTCCTGGTGGGCGAAGCCTTCATGCGCGCGCCGGATCCAGGCGCGGAACTGCGCCGCCTGTTCAGCTAGCTTGTTGCGCTCATCTTTACCGGGAGGCCCGCCATGGGCAAGTTACAGCACTCCGCCGCAGTGGCCCTCGCGGCGCTGCTGTGCGCTTCCCTTCTGGCCTCCTGCGGCAAGGAACCGCCGCGCCGCGAAGCGGCGCCCCGGCCCGCCGAGATCCCCCGCACGCCGCTGCCATCCGAGCAAGTACCGGTGCCGCCGCTGCCTGCTCCCATCCACAACCTGGACGACTACAAGCGCGCGCTGGCCGCCAAAATCCTGGCCGCCACGCCCGACTCGGCCTTCAGCGGGGCGCTACCGCCGCTACTGACCTCCATTGTGGTGCTGGAAGCGAAGATCGGGCGCGACGGCGACATCGTCAGCCTGCGCGTGGCGCGCTCGCGCGACCAGAAGGCCAGCGGCCTGGCGCTGGCGGCCATGCGTGCGGCGGCGCCTTTCCCCAAGCCGGGCAAGCTGATGGCCGGGCATCACAAGACCTTCGATGTTTCCGAGACCTTTTTGTTCAACAAGGAATACCGCTTCCAGATCCGCACGCTGGCGCCGGTGCAGTGACGCCATTAGCGTATTTCCGCCGTCTCGGCCAGTTCCACCCGGTCGCGGCCATTTTCCTTGGCGCGGTATAGCGCCGCATCGGTGCGGCCCAGCAGGCTGTCCAGCGTTTCCTCGCGCGACACATGCGTGCCGATGCCGATGCTCACCGTGCATGGCGGCAGCTGGTCGTCCCAGTCGGTGCGCAACGCGGTGCGGATACGGTCGGCCACCATCATCGCGCGCGGCACTTCCGCGTCCGGCAGCAGCACCACGAACTCCTCGCCGCCGAAGCGCGCCACGTAGTCGCTTTCGCGCAGGGCCCCGCTGATGATATTGGCAATCTGCACCAGCACCCGGTCGCCCACCACGTGGCCATAGCGGTCGTTGATGGCCTTGAAGCGGTCCAGGTCTATGCTCATCAGCGACAGCGGCCGGCCTTCACGCCCCAGTTGCACGCGCTGCTTGCCATAAAAAATGTCGAAGCCGCGCCGGTTCAGCACCCCGGTCAGCGGGTCGTGCGTGGAACGGTCTTCCAGGATGCTCTGCAAGCGCCGCATGGCCATCATCAGGAAGGCAATCGCCAGCATCAGCGACATGAAACTGGCCAGCGCCATGAACACGTTCACCAGCGCGCCGTTGCGCAGCACATCGTCGGTGACCGCGTCGGTGCGCAGCGCGATGAACAGGCGCGCCAGCACCGTCAGCGCCTGCAGCGTCACCAGCACGCCGAAGAAGCAATAGGAGAAATGGCGCAGGCCGTGGCGCCACACCAGCCAGCACTGCATTGCGTAGAACACGAAGGCGCCCAGCGAGAACGCGGCGATGCGCGCGCCCAGGTGCGGCTGCAGGTACAGCCACCAGACGGTCAGCACACCGCCCACCAGCCAGACGCCGTGGAACAAACCCCAGCCCGGCCGCCGCGCAAAGAACTCCTGCGTGCCTATCATGGACAGGCCCACGCCCCAGAACAGCAGCATGTTGGCCGCCAGCAGGCCGATCTTGCCGGCCCACCCGTTCAACGCGAACGACACGCCGGCGCCGACCACGCACAGCAGGCCAAGCGCCCAGCGGTCCAGGCCGCGCACCTCGCCGCGGAAGCTGCGGTGTACCGAGTACATCACCACGCTCATGACGCCGCTCATCACGATCGTCATCAGCAGCAGAGTCCGCAGATCCAATTGCAGCAGCGGCGCCGGCCAGGGGGTCATCAGCGGACCGCGCTAGGCCGGGCTGGTCCGGCGGGCTTCTTGCCGGGAATGTCGGCAGCCACGGCCAGGGTCACTGCGGGCACGCGGTCGCCCTGCAGGCGCACGCTGAAGGTGTGCAGCTCGTCGCGCCGGAAGGCGTGCACCTCGACGGTGGCGCCGACTTTGTAGCGCGACAGCAGCCCATCGAGATTGCCGGGGGTGACGCGCAGGCCGTCGACCGCCACCAGCAAGTCGCCCGCCGACAGGCCGGCCGCATGGGCCGCGCCGCCTTCGTGCACGGCGGACAGCTTGGCGTCCGCGCCATCGCGGCCCAGGTTGGCGTCCAGGCTGGGCTTGGCCGCCTTGCGCTCGTCGCTGTACTTCACGCCGAACGGGGCCAGCATTTTGGCCAGCGGCAGATCTTCCGTGCCGCGCACGTATTTGTCGAAAAACGGTTTCAGCTTGGCGCCGGCCACCTCGTCGCACAGCGCTTCCACTTCGGCCGGCGTCACGCCCTGGCCGCGCGCCTGGTTCTCATAGAAGTCGCGGCCATAGCGCTGCCACAACGCCTGCATCACGTCGTCCAGCGACTTCTTGCCGGCGGTCTTGGTGCGGATGGTCAAATCCAGCGCCATGCACACCAGCGAACCCTTGGTGTAGTAGCTGACGATGGCGTTGGCCGCGTTCTCGTCCTGGCGGTAGTACTTTCCCCAGGCGTCGAAACTGGAATCGGCCACGCTCTGCTTCAGGCGCCCCGCGCCGCGCAGCACGCCGCCCACGGTTTTACCCAGCAGCTTGTAGTAGGCCGGCTCGCCGATGATGCCGGCGCGCACCAGCATCAGGTCGTCGTAATAGCTGGTGCCGCCTTCGAACAGCCACAGCAGCGGCGTGTAGCCCTCCGCGTTCAGGTCATACGGCGCGAATGCCGCCGGCTTGATGCGCTTGACGTTCCAGGTGTGGAAGTACTCATGGCTGCACAGGCCGAGGAATTTCAGGTAGCCTTCGCCGATCTCCGCGCCCTTCGGCGTGGCGGCGGTGGGCAGGTCGGCGCGCGCGCAGATCAGCGCGGTGGAGGCACGGTGCTCCAGACCGCCGTAGCCGTCGCCCACGGCCATGGTCATGAAGACGTAGCGGTCCATCGGTGCGCGCCTGGTTTTCGGCTCGAAGAAGGCGATCTGGGTTTCGCAGATGGCTTTCAGGTCGGCGCACAGCCGCGCCATGTCCAGGCCGGGCACGCGGCCGGTGATCACCACGTCATGCGGGATGCCGTGCGCCTTGAAGGTGGCCAGCGCGAAGTCGCCCAGCTCGACCGGATGATCGATCAGCTCATCGTAACTGGCGGCGGCGTAGGTGCCGAAGCCGTAGCGCCTGGCCTTCAGCTCGGGCAGCGAGGTGGCTACGCGCCAGGCCTTCGCTGCTGGATCGGCCGGACGCTGGATGTCCACCACGTGCTGCGCATCCTCCTGGCCGGCCACGCGCAGGAACACGCTGGTGCCGTTGAAGAAGGCGTGGGTGCGGTCCATGTGGGCGGCGCGCACCGACAGGTCCCAAGCGTAGACTTCGTAGACCACGGTCAGCTTGCCCGCCACCGGCGCGGCCTGCCAGGTATGCTTGTCCACCTTGGCCAACCTGACTTCGGCGCCGCCCGATTCCGCCCGAATCCGGACGATGTTGCGCGAAAATTCGCGGATCATGTAGCTGCCAGGTATCCAGGCCGGCAGCGCCAGCAACTGGCCTTCCGGCGCCGGCTGCTCCACGGTCAGCGTTACTTCAAACATATGGCCGGCCAGGTCCTTGCCGACGATGGCGTAGCTGACGCCTGGCTTGTTCTTCGATGCGGTTTTCTTCATGTCTTGTCCTTGGGGGGCAGGTCGGCCGGTGTGTCGATGTCTTGCAGGATGCCGCTGTCGTCCACCTCCAGCTCCGTCACTGCCGAGTGCTTCAAAATGCCGCGCGCGCCCTGGTCGCCCTCCAGCGCCAGCAACTGCGGCAGGTAGTGGCGGCTGAACCCGACGGGGTTGCCGCGCTGGCACCGGTACATGGGCGCGGCGATGCCTGCGCCTTGCTCCAGGGCGGTTTTCAGTGATTGTATTGTAGATGGCCGCACATGGGGCATATCGCCGAGCGCGACGATCCATCCCTGTGCATCCGGGAAGGCCTTGTCCGCATGCGCAACCGCGTGCGACAGCGAGGCGGCCATGCCGGTGTCGGCTTGCTGGCAGATAGTAACTTCGCAGCCCAGCGCCAGCAGCCGGGCCGCCACGGGGTCGCCGCCGGCGGCATCGCTGGGCCGCACCACGGCCACCACGCGCGGCAGCGCGGCCAGCATGTGGCGCGCGCTGCGCACCACCACGGGCTCATCGCCGAGCGACTGCAGCAGCTTGTTGCGCTGGCCGGAAGGGTCGAAACGCTTGCCCCTCCCGGCCGCCAGCAGAATGCCGCAGATCCCCACCTGGCCGCCCACGGTGCGGCGAGCGCCGGCCAGGCTCAGGCCTTGGCCGTCTTGGCCAGGTCGAACGGCAGCTTGCGCAGCCGCTTGCCGGTGAGCTTGAAGATGGCGTTGGCGTAGGCCGGCGCCAGCGGCGGGAAGCCCGGCTCGCCCATGCCGGTCGGCGCATCGGTCGACGGCACGATGTGCACGTCCACCACCGGCATGTCCGGCATGCGCGCCACCACGTAGTCGCCGAAGTTCTGCTGTTCCACCACGCCGTCCTTCAGCGTGATGGCGGCGCCCGGCAGCGTGGTGCCGACCGCCATCAGCACGGCGCCCTGCACCTGCGCTTCGATGGTCATGGGGTTGACCGCCGTGTTGCAATGCACGCCGGCGGTAACCGTGTGCAGATGCGGCACACCGTCCTTGACCGATGCGGTCACCACGTAGGCGACCACGGTGCCGAACGATTCATGCACCGCTACGCCCCAGGCCTGGCCTTTCGGCAGGGCCTTCTTGCCGTAGCCGGACTTGGCCACCGCCAGGTCCAGCGCGGCGTGATGACGCGCGTGCTTGGCGTCGATCACCTGCTTGCGGTAGGCCACCGGGTCCATCCTGGCGGCGTGCGCGGCCTCGTCGATCAGCGTTTCCATCACGAAGGCGGTGTGGGTCGACCCCACGGAGCGCCACCAAAGCACCGGCACGTTGGCCTTGGCGTTGTGCACCGACAGGTTCATTGGCAGGTCGTACGGTTCGCCCATGCCTTCGATCATGGTGGCGTCCACGCCGTCCTTCACCATCATCGGCTCGAAGGGCGAGCCGGTGATGATGGATTGGCCCACGATGCTGTGGTTCCACGCCAGCAGCTTGCCCTTGGCGTCGAAGCCCAGTTCCGCGCGGTGCACGTGAGCAGGGCGGTAGTAGCCGCCGCGGATGTCGTCCTCGCGGCTCCAGATGATCTTCAGCGGGCCGGACTTGCCGGCCGCCTTGTACGCCAGCGCCACATTGGCCGCTTCCACCAGGTAGTCCGAGCTTGGCACGGCGCGGCGGCCGAAACCGCCACCGGCCATCATGGTGTGCAGCGTTACCTGCTCAGGCTTCAAGCCCGCCGTGCGGGCGATGGCCGCCTGGTCCAGTGTCTGGAACTGCGAACCGGCCCACACTTCGCAGCGGTCCGCCTTCAGGTCGATCACGCAGTTCAGCGGTTCCATCGGCGCGTGCGCCAGGTAAGGGAACTCGTAGACGGCGGTCAGTTTCTTCGGCGCCTTGGCCAGCTTCGACATGTCGGCCTTCTTCACCGGCAGGCCGGGCTTCTGCGCCAGCGCCTTGTACTCGGCCATCTGCCTGGCGGTGCTCACTTTCTCAACCGCGCTGGTATCCCATTCCAGCACCAGCGCTTCGCGCGCCTGCTTGGCGGGCCAGTAACCCTTGGCGAACACCGCCACGCCACGTCCGCCACGGTCGGTAGCCACTTCCAGCACGTCGATCACGCCCGGGATGGCCTTGGCCTTGCTGGCGTCCAGCTTGGCCACCTTGGCACCGAACACCGGCGGGCGCGCCACCACGGCAACGATGGTGCCTTCCGGCTTGAAGTCCATGCCGAACTGCTGCTTGCCGGTCGATTTATCCTGCGCGTCCAGGCGCTTGACCGGCTGGCCGATGATGACGAAGTCTTTCGGGTCTTTCAGCTTGACGGTGGCCGGTACCGGCTGCTTCATGGCAGCGTCGGCGAAGGCGCCGTACTTGGCCTGCTGGCCGGCGGGACCGATCAGCATCCCTTTCGACGTGCGCACCTGGTCCGGGCTGACCTTCCACTCGGCAGCGGCAGCGGCCACCAGCATGGCGCGCGCCTTGGCGCCGATTTCGCGGTACTGCACGTAGGAGTGGGCGATCGAGCCCGAGCCGCCGGTGATCTGGATGCCGAAAGCGGGATCCTTGTACTGCTCGCCCGCGTCGGCCAGTTCGCCGCGCATTTGCGCCCAGTCCGCGTCAAGCTCCTCGGCGATCAGCATCGGCAGCGAGGTCTGCACGCCCTGGCCGAACTCCAGGCGGTTCACCTGTACCGTGACGGTATTGTCCGGCGCGATGCGCAGGAAGGCGTTCGGCTCATAGACTTTGGCAGGCGCCGCAGCGTCGGCCGCGCGCGCCATCTTGTTGCCGCCGCTGACGAAGAAACCCAGCACCAGGCCGCTGCCGGCGACCGCCCCCGCCTTCATGAACGACCGGCGCGACACGCCGCCTTGCGGCGCGGCAGGCGCCACGGCTGCTACCGCTGCCGCGCTGACATCCGCCATCGCGGTCCCTTGATTCAACCATTCTTTGCGCATGGCGTTCTCCTCAGGCGATGGTTTTTGCAGCGTCTTTGATGGCGGCGCGGATGCGCTGATAGGTGCCGCATCGGCAGATGTTGCCCGCCATGGCGCTATCGATATCGGCATCGCTCGGCGCCTTGTTGGTGCGCAGCAGCGCCGTCGCGCTCATCACCTGGCCGCTTTGACAGTAACCGCATTGCGGCACGTCGTGCTTGACCCAGGCGGCTTGCACCGCCTTGCCCACCGCATCGCCCTCCATCGCCTCGATGGTGGTGATCTTCTGCCCCGCCACCGCCGAAATCGGCGTGATGCAGGCGCGCGTCGGATTGCCGTCGATATGGATGGTGCAGGCGCCGCACAGCGCCATCCCGCAGCCGAACTTGGTGCCGGTCATGTTCAGGTTGTCGCGCAGGGCCCACAGCACCGGGGTGGACGGATCCGCGTCTACCTGCACGTCCTTGCCATTGACATTCAAAGTGATCATCTTCCGCGCTCCTTACTGTTTAATAGAGGACAACTTGGATTCCAGCGTCTTGATGTCGATGGCGCCCGGTACGCGGCTGCCATCGGCGAAGAAGATGTTCGGCGTGCCGTTGATGCGCAGCTTCTGGCCCAGCGCCAGCACCTTTTCGTTCGGCGTGTTGCAACCGGCCGGCGCGGCCGGCGCCGCTTTACCGGACAGCATCCAGTCGTCCCAGGCCTTGTTGCGGTCGGCCGAGCACCAGATGTTCTTCGATTTGGTAAAAGAATCCTCCGACAGGATGTTGTACATGAAGGTGTAGATGGTGACGTTGTCCACATCCTTCAGCGCCTGCTGGCGGAAGCGCTTGCAGTAGCCGCAGTTCGGATCTTCGAACACCGCCATCACGCGCTTGCCGTTGCCCTTCACGGTTTTCAGCGCCATTTCCAGCGGCAGGTCGGAGAACTTGATCTTGTTGATGTCGTCGATGCGGGCCTGGGTCAGGTCTTCGGACGTCTTCAGATTGAACACGTGGCCGACGATCAGGTAGCTGGCGGTCTTGTCGGTGTAGCGGATTTCGTCGCCGATGCGCACTTCGTACAGGCCGGCGTACGGCGTCTCTTTGACCGAATCGACTTTGACGTTATTGCCCAGGCGGGGCTCGATGGCTTTCTTGATGCTGGCTTCGGTCGGGTTTTCGGCGCCGACGCAGGATGCCATGAAGGCGGAGGCGAACAATAGTACGGTCTTGCTGAATTTCATAAAAGCTCCGGTGATCACTTACCAAGTGCGTGGGAAATCAGCCGGCGCTTCAAGCCCGGCAATTTGTCCAGCAAGTTTAATCCCAAATTGCGCACCACGCGCAAAGGCTCGAGATCGGTCCCGAATAAACGGTCCAGGCCATCGGTGGCCAGCTGCATCAGCAGCACATCCTCCTTGCGCGCGCGGCCATAACGCGCCAGCACCCGCTCGTCGCCCATGCCGCGGTGCGGCTCGCGCTCGTTGACGATGCGCACCAGCTGCTCCACGTCCGCAAAGCCCAGGTTCATGCCGTGGCCGGCCAGCGGGTGCACCACATGCGCCGCGTCGCCCACCAGCGCCACGCGCTGCGCCACCATGGCGTGCGGGCGCATCAGGCGCAGCGGGAAGCCGCGCACCATCTCCGGCTGCACCGGCGTGAGCTTGCCCAGCTTTTCCTGCGCGTAGACCGCCAGCCGTTCGGCCAGGCGCTGGGCGCCCTCCTCGCGCAGCCGGTCCGCCAGCGCTTCCGGCGCCGACCACACCAGCGACACGAGATTGCCCGGCAGCGGCAGCAGCGCCACGATGCCGTCGGCGCCGGTGAACCATTGCTGGGCCGCGCCGTGGTGCGGATGCTCGCAATGGAAGTTGGCCACGATGGCGTGCTGGCCGTAGGAGCGGTAATCCATGCCGATGTCGCACTGGCCGCGCACCCACGATTCGGCGCCGTCCGCGCCCACCACCAGCTCGGCGCGCACGGCCGAACCGTCCTCCAGCAGCACGGCGACGTCGTCGGCGCCGCGCAGCAGGCCGATGGCGCGGCCGCTGACGGTGGTGACGTTGCTGGCGAAGCGCAGCGCCGCGTCCAGGGCCTGGTTCAGGTTGCGGTCTTCGACTATCCAGGCCAGCGTGCCGGTATGAGCGCCGTAGGCGTCGAACGCCAGGCCGCCGGGCTGGCCGCCGTCGCCGTTGACCAGCATGGCGTCCACCGGCGCCACGCGCGCGGCATCAAGCGCGCCCCACACCTTCAAGGACGACAGCAGATTGTTCGCGGTGTGGTTCAGTGCATAGACGCGCACGTCCCAGCTGGCCTGCACGGCCGGGCTGGACGAAACGGGAGCGGATGGAGGGCAGAGCAAGGTGACGCTCTGCCCGGCCTGGGCAAATCCGAGCGCCGCCGTCTTGGCGATGGCGCCATTGCCAACAATGCAAATATCGCTTTGAACGACGCGCTGCAAAGCGGGGGAGGATGGATTATTCATCCAGCCATTATAGCGGCGGCGGCTGGCGCGCGGGCAGCGCCGCCGCCGGCGGGCAGAAGCCTAGTCCCACTGCGGCGCCAGGCCGTCAGGATTGGCGATGCGCTCGTTGCGCTCCAGCGCGGCGATGGCCGCCATGTCGTCGCCAGTCAGCACCAGCCCGCGCGCCGCCAGATTGCTTTGCAGGTTGGCGCGGCTGGTCGACGACGGGATTACCGCGAAGCCCTGCTGCAGCAACCAGGCCAGCGCCACCTGCGCCGGGGTGGCGTTGTGGCGGCGTGCGATCTGCACCATTACCGGCTCCTGCATCACCTTGCCGTAAGCCAGCGGCATGTAAGCGGTCAGGTGGATGCCCTGGCTGCGGGCGTACTCCACCACCTTGCGGTTTTGCAGGAAGGGATGAATTTCGATCTGCTGGGTGGCGATCTGCTGCGCGCCGACCGCGGCCACGGCCTGCTGCAAATGCGCGACGGTGAAGTTGGACACGCCGATCTGCTTCGACAGCCCCTGCTCCCTGGCCTCCGCCAGCGCCGCCATGTATTCGGCCACCGGCACCGCGTCGCCCGGCGACGGCCAGTGGATCAGCGCCAGGTCCAGTTGCTCCAGGCGCAGCTTGCGCAGGCTTTCCTTCAGGCTGGGAATCAGCTTGCCGCCGTCCAGGCTCTCGGTCCAGACCTTGGTGGTGACGAACAGTTCGGCGCGCGGTACGCCGCTGTCGGCCATGGCCTGGCCAACTTCGGCCTCGTTGCCGTAGATCTGCGCGGTATCGATATGGCGGTAGCCAAGCTCCAGGCCATTGCGTACCGAATCGATAACGACCTGGCCTTGCAGCCGGAAGGTGCCGAGGCCGATTGCGGGGATGGTGCTGTGGTTCATGGGGTTTTCCTTGTTCAGATGATGGCTACACTATGCCCTCACCCTTTGTTGAGAAAAACCCCGCAAACCTCAAATTATATTTGCCTCCAGCGCAAATAACTCAATCCAGCGTAATGCGCAGCACCTGCCCGCCATCCGGGAAACTGCCCGCCACCGGCCCCGGCACAATGCCGAAATTGGTGACATACGCCGCGCCGTCCGGCCCTATCGTCAAGCCGCCCGGGTAATACAAGTCCTGGTAGATGACGGTCTGGCTGCCGTCCGCATTCACCCGGATCAGGCGCCCCGGCGGCAGCAGCGGCGGCCCGCCTGCGCCGGCCAGTCCACTGCCCACCTGCAGCACGTAGAGACGATGGCTGGCGTCGAACGCCAGGCCGATGATGTTGGTGAAGCCGCTGGCGAACACCTCCGGCGTTCCGCCGTGCGGCGACACGCGGTACACATTGGCGGCGCCGGCCGGGAACGGGAAGCCGGTCAACTGGCCGGCGTACAGCCAGCCGTCGCGGCCGTCGATCACGCTGGTGGGCACGGCCTGCATGGGAATGGTGGCGCCCGCCGGCAAGCCGATGAACGGCGGCGCCGGCACCGGCCGCGCCTCGAATTTGGCCAGCGTGGTGATCTTGCCGTTGGCCGCCACCGAGAACAGCGCATTGGCGCCGGCGTCGGCCACGATGTGCTGCTGGCCCAGCGCGGCCACCGCATAAGGATTGCTGTCGGTGCCGCCGCTGACAGGATTGTTGGCCGCCTCGAACGCGGCAATGTCGGCTGACACCTTCCAGTTGCCGGTGGCGCCGACCTGCAGCACCTGCCCCAGCAAGTTGGCCTTGGCGCCCAAGCCCGCTCGGGCGGACGCGTCGGCGGCCAGTCCCATCGCCAGGCGCCCATTGCCCGCGCCCGTGAACACAATGCCCTGCGCCCCCAGCGCGCCAAAGCCGCCCGGCGCCGCCATCGACGGCAAGCCGCTGATCACTTGCACCGGCGCCGCCTTGCCGGTCGGGTCCACCCGCGTCAGCGCGCCGGTCTCGCCATAGCAGGCGCTGCGCGAATCGGCCAGTACGATGCATTTGCCGTCGCCGCCCCGCCCGGCCTCGGTCACAAACAACTGGCCATTGGGGGCGAACGCCAGGCCGCGCGGGTTGCTCAAGCCCTTGGCGATCACTTCAACCTGGGGCGCCGCCAGTGCCGGCGGTGCGGCGGCAGCAAAGGCGGCGGAAACGATGGCGCTGGCGAAAGTGCGGCGTATACCTTTCATGACTAGCTCCTCTTGGCGGACTGGACTTCGGGATTGATAGTGTCAAAATTGCAAAATCCAGTTTAGCCCGGCAGTTCGCTAAGTCAAGAACGGCTGCAGCCACGCCGGAATGCCAACGCCTGCGCACGCCTATCCCGCCATTTTCAAAAAAGCTCCTTGCATACCCGAAATGATCTGCTATAATTCTGCTCCTTGGCCTGGTAGCTCAGTTGGTAGAGCAGAGGATTGAAAATCCTTGTGTCGGTGGTTCGATTCCGCCCCGGGCCACCAAGAACAGTGTCAAACAAGAAAAGCCAACCCACGCAGGTTGGCTTTTTCGTTTCCGAAGTTGCAGCGTCAGCCAGTCAAACTCATTCCTTCTTCTCCCTGAATTCGCCATCGATCACCTTGTCGTCAGTGCTGTTGCGAGGGTGCTGGCCGGTAAATTTGAGGACTGACGATAAGATCCGATCAAAAACAGCTCGCCTCAACCAGGGGTAGCCGAGAAGAAACGCGGCAACGAAAGCTGTGAACAATGCGGGCACGGATTCGCCTTTCGACAGAAAGTTCACCAGGCACACTGCGAGCATGCCGACCACGAGCGGCCGGCGGAGCGGGTTAGGCAACAGGCCAACCATGCGCGGCTTACCTTTGCTTATCCAGGGAAATCTTGCGAACAAAACGCCAAGAAGCAGGCCTGCGATCACCCGCCCCGTGCCGAGATAATCGGCCAACACGCCGACGACAAGGAGCCCGGTGTAGCTAATCGTGCCCGCCAAGGCCGCGAGCACGAATAAAGCAACAGCGATCGCTAGCTTTGGCGCGCGTATCGCCGCTGCGACTATGAAACGTAGGATTTGGATTCTCCTGCAAATGGCGCCACAAGGCTGCTGGAAATTCTAACAGGACCCGCCCGTGTCCGGGCTTTCATTCAGCGAACGTGAAAGCAAGAAACGGAGTTTCCACGTTGTCCTCCCTGTGTACCCTGTTGCTATGGACATAAAGCCGGGATGTGTCCGGGTAGCGCGAGCCGGCGTCATATTGAGGGAGAATACATGGGCATTCTGGCAGGTAAGACCGCCATCATCACTGGCGCCAGCTCCGGCATCGGCTGCGAGACGGCGAAGCTGTTCGCAAGTGAAGGCGCCAGCGTCGTCCTGGTCGCCCGCCGAAGCGAACAGCTCCACTCGCTGGTGGACGGGATAGTCGCTGCGGGCGGCAAGGCGGTAGCCCTGGTGGGCGACGTCAAGGACGAGTACCTCGCCAAAAGAGGCGTTGAGCTTGCAATCGAGCATTTCGGCGGACTGGATATCGCCTTCAATAACGCGGGTACGCTGGGCGCGACAGGCGATCTCGCCGCCATGCGCGCCGAGGACTGGCGCGACACCATCGACACCAACTTGAGCAGCGCCTTTTTCGGAGCAAAGTACCAGGTTCCCGCGATGCTCAAGCGTGGCAAGGCATCGCTCATCTTCACCTCGTCTTTTGTCGGGTACACCATCGGCATGCCGGGCATGCTCGCGTATAGCGCCAGCAAGGCTGGCCTGGTGGGATTGGCGCGCACGCTGGCAGTCGAATACGGCGGGCGCGGCCTCAGGGTCAATGCCCTGATGCCCGGCGGAACGGATACCGAAATGGGACACGCCGCTGCAGCCAGCCCGGAGGCACTGGCTTTCGTTGAGAACCTCCACGTGATGAAACGTCTCGCTCAGCCGCTTGAGATCGCCAAGGCGGTGCTGTTTCTGGCTTCGGACGCGTCCAGTTTTGTAACCGGCGCCACCCTGTTCGCCGACGGTGGCGTTTCCATGTCAAAAACCTGAGCTGCGGCCAGGCGTGAAGCCGCGCGACTTTTTCTTATTACCCCATGTAACAAGTGAAGTAAGTCTGGGGGCATTTACGGCTTCCTGCGCGTGCAATACGCTGTCGTTATCCGAGGGCAAGCTGCCCTTTCACTCAGGAGTTGAACATGAAAAAAACCCTTATCGCCGGCCTGCTGGCTGCCGCCGCCAATTTTGCCAGTGCCGGCACCGTGCTGGTGGTGGTGTCCGACCAGGACAGGCTGGACCTGAAGGACGGCAAAGTCATGCAGACCGGCTTTTTCCTCAACGAGTTGATGGAGCCGGTGCAGGCGTTCATCGCCGCCGGCCACACGGTGGTGTTCGCCACGCCCAGCGGCAAGGCGCCGTCCGCCGACCAGAAATCGGATGACGTGACCTTCTGGGGCGGCAATGAACAAGCGCGCCAGGAAAGCAAGGCGCTGCTGGCGACGCTCAAACTGACAGCCAAGACCGGCTCCCCCGCCATCAGCCTGGCGCAGGTGAAAAAAGCCGGCTACGACAAATTCGACGCCGTGTTCGTTCCCGGCGGCCATATACCGATGCAGGATCTGCTGAAGAACAAGGACCTGGGCGAACTGCTCACCAGCTTCCACAACCATGGCAAAGTTACCGGCCTGACCTGCCACGGCACCATCGCCCTGCTGTCCGCCATCCCGGATGCGCGCGGCTACGTGGGCAAGCTGGAAGCGGGCCAGCGTCCGCAGCCTGCGCAGTGGATTTACAAGGGCTACAAGATGACGGCCTTCACCAATGAAGAGGAAGAGCAGGCCAAGGGCTTCCTGAACGGCGGCCAGATGAAGCTGTTCCCCCAGGATGGCCTGCTTGCCGCCGGCGCCAACTTCGTCGAAGCCAAGGCGTGGAGCGAAAACGTCGTCGAAGACCGTGAGCTGATCTCCGGCCAGAATCCGCAGTCGGCCAAGGCGGTTGCTCTGGCCATGCTGAAAAAGCTGCACTGATCCCCACGGCGAGGCCGCGCCGGATGGGCAGCCCAGGCTGCCCGCCCGTCCGCTGCCGCTTACTCGCCGCGTTCCAGCGCCTGCAGCGCCTGCTTTGCCATGGCGCGCGCACCCTCGTAGGACTTGACCGCCGCGATGAATCTGCCGTTGTGGCAAAAACCCGCGTCCGGCACGCCGGTGACCGCCGCGAGTTCGGCGTCGCGCAGGCCCGCCCATGACTCGGGCAGATCTGCCCGCGCCTTGAAACTCTCCGGGCTGACCGGCACGGTGTGCAGCATGTAGCGCTGCTCGGCAGGGCTGTGGCTGATGACGAACAGCACCTTGGGCATTTCCTTGCGCACCACCTGGGTCCATGGCAGCGCGCTGTTTTGCAGCAGCAGGATCTGGCCGTCCTCCAGTATTTCCCCTTGCCGTACTTGCTCCACCGCCAGCAAGGCGCCGACGCGGTATTTCACTGCGTTGATCATGACGTCGGTCAGCAGGGCCATCGCCTTGCGGAACTGCTCCAGGCGGTAGGCGTCGGCGGCCTCGCCATAGCCCAGCCTTTCCTCGTCGAGCCAGTTGGGATTGAAGCCCGAAACCACCGCCGACAGTCCATAGCCTCCGGGCGCATTCTTCGCGGCCCCCACGTCCGACAGATCCAGGTATTGCACGATGTCGGCATCGATGGCGTAGGCCATTTCACGCGCCTTGTCATCGGCCAGCTGCTGCCCGGTGTGTGCGGCGGCCAGGGCGCTGACGCAGCGCGTGCCGTATTCCCGCCAGACCAGCCCCGCGCTCGCATAGGGCACGCCGGTCTGCCTGGTCGCGTTGAAGCCTTTCTGATGGTGGTCGAAACGGCCGCTGGCAGGGTCCCAGATGCCGCCGACATCGACCGCGAAGTCGGCCGCCTCGACAGCCGCTGCATCGCGTGTCCGGACGATTTCGTTATCGGGAAATAAGATGTTCAGTACCGCGACCGCCCATGCGTCGTCCGCATGAAATTTGCCGCTGTGAGTCACGATGACCATGGGAATGTCCAATTGCAGATGAAATTGGCACGATCATACCCGCATTGGAGTCCGGGCCCTGCCGGTTTCCTATGCGCCGGCGCTGGCGACCAGCCCGCGCAGAAATACCAGGATCATGCGCCCTGACGGATCGGGCCGCTTGCCCGTGCCCTGCAGCGCCAGGCCATGCGTCAGCGCCATGAAGGCTGCCGCCAGTTCTTCCGGGTCGGCCGGCGGGGTGCGGCCCAGCGTGGCGAACAGCTTGCCGATCACGCGGCCGAGCCTGGCCCGGTGCGCGTCCCACACGGTCTGGTACCTGGCCGCGAACGCCGGGCTGCGCTTGGCGTGCAGCTGCAGCTCGATTGACAGCATGGACCAGCTGGCATCGCGATTGAGGGTCGCCGCCCAGCGCTCCAATTCCGCGAAGATCTGCTCAGGCATGCGCCCGTCGCTGTCCATGACGCTGGCAAGCTGGGCCCCCTCCGCCTCCATATGTCCTCGCAGCAGTTCCAGCAGCACCTCCTCCTTGCTGGCGAAGTTCGAGTAGAACGCGCCCTGCGAGTAGCCGGCCCGCTCCGCGATATCGCGGATGGACGTGCCGCCATAGCCGTGCGCGACGAACAGCTGCTGCGCGGTATCGATCAGGCGGGTGCGGGTCTGGGCCTGGCTTTCTTCGCGGCTTAGCCGCTTTCTGGGTGGAGATTCGCTCATGGCCGTAAAGATATCACACGAACTTCGGATAGCGCCAATTCAGATATCAGTTGACATTTCAATGCCGCATCGCCAAACTGGATTTCATTCGAACTTTGAAATTCAACCATCATGCAAAATCCAAATCCATTGAAGTCCGCATTCGTCACCGGCGCCACCGGCCTGCTCGGCAACAACCTGGTGCGCGAACTGGTCCTGCGCGGCGTTGCCGTGCGCGCGCTGGTACGCTCGCTGGACAAGGGCCGCCAGCAATTCGACGGCCTGGCGGGCGTGGAACTGGTGCCGGGCGACATGGCGGACGTGGGCGGCTTCGCCGCCAGGCTGCAGGGCTGCGACGCGGTGTTCCACACGGCGGCCTTCTTCCGCGACAACTACAAGGGCGGCAGCCACCGGGAGGAGCTTGAACGCATCAATGTGGACGGCACCGCGACGCTGATCGCGCAGGCCTACCGCGCCGGCGTCCGGCGTTTTGTCCAGACCTCGTCGATAGGCGTGCTCAACGGCGAACCCGGCGTGCCCATCGACGAAACCTGCTTGCGCGAGCTGGGCGACGCCGACGACTATTACCGCAGCAAAATACTGGCAGACCAGGCCGTGCTGCGCTTCCTGGCGCGCCACCCGGACATGCATGCCAGCCTGGTGCTGCCCGGCTGGATGTGGGGGCCGGCCGATATCGGCCCCACGTCGTCCGGACAGTTCGTCAACGACGTGGTGCTGGGCAAGCTGCCGGGGCTGGTGCCGGGCAGCTTTTCCGTGGTCGATGCGCGCGACGTGGCGCAGGCGCACATCGCGGCAGCGCTGCAAGGGAAACGCGGCGAGCGCTATCTGGCGGCGGGGCGCCACATGACCATGCGCCAGCTGGTGCCCTTGCTGGGCAAGGTCGCGAACGTCAAGACGCCCACGCGCCGCTTGCCTGTGCCGCTGCTGTACGTGCTGGCGGCGGCGCAGGAAGTCTATGCGCGCCTGACCGGCCGGCCCATCATGCTCAGCCTGGCCACGGTGCGGCTGATGGTGAAAGAAGCCGGGCGCACCCACTTCGATCACGCCAAGAGCGAACGCGAACTGGCACTGAAATTCCGTCCACTGGAACAGACCGTCGCCGATACGGTCGGCTGGTACCGCAGCCGGAACTGGTTCTGAAAAGCGGCTCGCGCCTGCTGGGATAGGCGTACAATCGACTGCACCTTTCCCCCTTGCCGGAGCCTGTGATGCGTACACCTGTCCCCCGCGGTCTGTTGTCTGCCCTGTTCTTCTCGCTCGCGGCGCTCATGCCCTGCCACGCAGCGGCGGGCAAACCCTATGATTATGCGGTGGTGGGCGACCCGGCCAACGTGACGCGGCCGGCGCCGGCCCTGCCTGCCCTGGTGCTGATGGGCGGCGGGCCGGACGTGGACGACGCCTTCAAATGGATGATACGCAAGTCCGGCGGCGGCAATTTCGTCATCCTGCGCTCGCGCGGCACGGACGCCTACAATCCCTATGTGTATGCGATGGGCGGCGTGACTTCGGTGGAAACCATCACCATCGCCAGCCGCGACGCCGCCAGCGATCCTTTCGTGATCGCGCGCATCCAGGGCGCCGAGGCGCTGTTCATCGCCGGCGGCGACCAGAGCGACTACGTCAAATTCTGGAAAGGCACGCCGGTGCAGACGGCCATCGAGGCGCTGGCCGCCAGGAACATCCCCATCGGCGGCACCAGCGCCGGCATGGCGGTCATGAGCAAGTTCGCGTTCACCGCGCTGAACGGCACCATCACCTCGCCATCGGCGCTGGCCAATCCGTACGACAAGACCATCACCCTGGGCCGCGATTTCCTGTCCCTGCCCGACATGGGCGGCCTGGTCGCCGATCCGCACCTGGAAGCGCGCGACCGCATGGGGCGCCTGATCACCTTCATGGCGCGCATCGTGAACGACGGCTGGAGCGGCAGCGTGCATGGCGTGGGGGTGGACGTCGAGACCGCGCTGCTGATCGAGGGCGGCCAGGCCACGCGCGTGGGGGCCGGCTCGGTCTATTTCCTGCGCACCGTGGGCCTGCCGGAAGTCTGCAAGCCCAAAACGCCGCTGACCTACCGCAACGTCACCACCCAGCGCCTGTCCGGCGGCGGCGCTTTCGACATGCGCAACTGGGCCAGTTACGACGGCGGCACGGTCAACTACAGCATCTCCGCAGTCAACGGCGTACTCAGCTCCACCCAGGCCGGCGGCGCGATCTATTAGGCGCCCGCGCGGCGGACGGGAGGCGGGGCCGGTGGTAACATGACTGGATGACAATACTTAAATCCGCACTCGCCGTCCTGCTGCTGCCTTCCCTGGCCTTCGCCAACGACGGCATCGGCGGCGTCAGCGCCGGCGGCATCGTGTTCCGCAAGACCGACGCCATCGCCATGAAGAAGGAAGTCCTCAACGTCAGCCATGAACTGATCAGCGTGGACTATGAGTTCGTCAACGAATCCCCGGCGGATGTGGAGGAAACCATCATCTTCCCGCTGCCCGCCTACCCCGCCTCCGAGCAACCCAGCGACACCTATTTCGGCCGTCCGGGCGGGTTCACCATCGAGGTGGACGGCAAGCCGGTGGGCTACCGCACCGTGGTGCAAGCCGCGCTGGACGGCGCCGACGTGACGGCCCAGCTCAGGAAGCTGGGCCTGAGCGACGCGCAGATCGCCTTCCACCCCAGCTTCGCGCCGGACACGCAAGTGGCGCCGTTCACCGCGCAGCAGCGCCAGCAGCTGGTCAGGCTGAAACTGATAGGTGAAGGGGCGGCCGGTTCCATCGGGCCGGTGTGGGACATCCAGGTCAACTACGTGTGGAAGCAGAAGTTCCCGGCCAACAAGGTAGTGCGCGTGCACCACGCATACCGGCCCTTCGTCTCGGCCGGGCCGGGCGAGTCGGGCATGGACGACGACACCGCGCGCCGCTATTGCGCCGACGCGGCCTTCCTCAAATCGTGGAAAAAACTGGCGGCGCGCAACGGCGATCCGGGCGGCAGCTATCTGAACGCCGCCAAGGTGTCCTACATCCTCAAGACCGCCAATACCTGGAAGAACGGCATCGAAGACTTCACGCTCAACGTCGTCAAGAGCCATCCGTCCGAACTGGTCAGCCTGTGCTTCCCCGGCACGTTCAAGAAAACAGACGCGAAGACTTACCAGGTCCGCCTGCGCAACTTCAAGCCGGCGCAAGACCTGGAAGTCTACTTCGGCAATGTCGAGGGCGGCGCCGGCAGCGGCGGCGAAATGCCGGTACCGGCGAAATAACTAGCTCTCAGGCGGCCTGCGCCCTGGCCAGGCGCACCATGCGCCAGATGGTGACGATGTTGACGGCCGCCACCACCACCTCCAGCGCGCTGCCGCCCACCGATCCGGCGATCACGTTGTTGGCGATCCAGAGCCCTGTCCCGCACAGCATCACCAGGCGCATGGCCACGCCCTGCAGCTGGAACAGCGCATAGGTGCCGAGGCAGGACGCGGCCAGCGGCAGCCAGTCGCTGGCCTGCTTGGCCAGCGCCAGCCCCAGCGCCAGGTTGGCCGCGATCACCGCCGCCGCCACCCATTTGGAACGGGTACGCAGCGCCAGCAGGGAGCGCAGCAAGGACATGCTGGAACTGGCCACCGCCGTGGAGTTGCCGAGCAGGGCGAAGTGCAGCACGTACGCCAGGCACTCGCCCGCCATGAACAGCTTGAAACGGCGGTCGTCGGTCTGCATGAAGGAGCCGACGCCCAGCACAAAAGCCACATAGCCGACGTACTGGGCCGGCGAGAACCAGTCGATCGTCACGATGCCGCCTTGCCTTTACGCTCTTCGACCCACTGCTCCACGATGCCGGCCAGCACGTCCATCGGCACCGAACCGGCGCGCAGCACCACGTCGTGGAAGCCCGGCAGGGTGAAGCGCGGGCCCAGCGCACTGCGCGCCTGCTCGCGCAGTGCCAGGATGCGCAGCATGCCGAGCAGGTAGGAGCAGGCCTGGCCGGGATTGGCCACGTAGCGGTCCACTTCGGAAGCCGGCATGCCGTAGTCGATGGCTTGCTGGCGCGTCCAGCCCTTGGTGTGCAGGCCGGTGTCGACCACCAGCCGGCGCGCGCGGAACAGCTGTTCTGCCAGCCCGCCCAGCATGCCCACCGTGTCGCCGTCGTACCAGCCCTGCTCCATGGCCAGCTGTTCAACGTACAAGGCCCAGCCTTCGCTGTTGGCGCTGCCGCCGCTGAAGATGCGGCGCGCGCGGTACTTCGGCAGGTCCGTCATCTCCTGCTGCAGCGCGATCTGGAAGTGATGGCCCGGCACGCCCTCGTGGTAAGACAGCGTACGCATCACCACCATCTCGTATTCCGGGCCGGGCAGCGGCATCCAGAACACGCCGGGGCGGCTGCCGTCCGGCGCCGGGGCGCTGTAGCGCGCCGAGCCGGTCGCTTCGGTCAGCGCCGGTTCGCGCCGCACTTCGATCGGCGCGCGCGGCTTCAGGTTAAACAGGCTTGCGCTGCGCTGCTCGGCGTCGCGCACCAGTTCCGCGTAGCGCGCCAGGATGGCCGGACGCGGATCGGGCTCGGCCGGCGGCTGCAGCGATTTGTCGAGCTTGACCATGCGCTGCTGGATGCTGCCCTCGGCGAAACCGAGCTGGCGCAGATACTTGTCCATCTCCGCCTCAATGCGCGCCACTTCGCGCAGGCCGATGGCGTGCACCTCGTCCGCCTTCAGGCTGGTGCCGGCGTTGCGGGCCAGCAGGTAATCGTAGGCGGCCGCGCCGTTGGGCAGGCGCGAGATGCCCGCTTCGTTGCCGGTGCGCGGGTGCAGCTCGGCCAGCATGGCCTGCACGCGCGCATACGCGGGCCGTACGCGTTCGGCGACGACGCGGGTGGCGCGGCCGATGGCGGCGCTGCGCGTCTGCGGCGACAGGCCGGCCAGCCCGGCGCTGCGTTCGGCCAGCGAAGTGACCAGCACGTTCTGTTCCGGCTCAGGCTTGAGGAAGGCTTCCACCTGCTGCTGCGCCTTCTCCAGGATGAAGCGC
This sequence comes from Massilia sp. Root351, assembly GCF_001425045.1. Lineage (GTDB taxonomy): Bacteria > Pseudomonadota > Gammaproteobacteria > Burkholderiales > Burkholderiaceae_D > Rugamonas. The sequence continues at coordinate 34,917 of NZ_LMDJ01000034.1, forward strand.
GGCGGCAGCAGCGAGCGGCCGGCGGCGGCGCGCGCCATGGCCGCCGCTTCGTCCATGCGGGCCGGAATTTGTTCCAGGCGCGCCAGGTAGCTGTCCACGTCGGCCGCGCGGCGCAGCGGGTGCACCTGGGTCATCAGGCGCGGCAGGCCCACCTGCGGGCCACCCAGCTGCGAGAAGATGAACAGGTGGTCCTGGAAGGGGCGGCCGGCCAGTTCGTTCGACAGCGTCCAGCGCATGGTTTCGGCCGAGGCGCGCTGGGTGGCGCCAAGCGGGCCGGCCAGGAAGGCGTCCAGCCTGGCAATGCCCTTGCGCGCCAGCGCGGCCTGCCTGTCGCGCGTGGCCTGGGTGATGGGCGACAGGCGCCGGTCCAGTTCATCCTGTTCCGCGCCGGAAAAATACTGGCTCGCTGTGGCCGACTCGGGGTTCAGGCGCATGTAGTCCGCCGCAAACGCCTCCGACCATTTGTCGAACGCGGCACTGGCGGGGGCGCTGCGGGCAGACGCCGCCGCGGGCGCGGTCTTCGGGGCGGCCATCGGAACGGCCGCAGCCGGGGCGGCGGCGGTCAGGATGGCAAGCGGTAGCAGCGCAATGGCAAAACGGGGGCACATGTCGGCCTTTCAAGTGAGCTCAGCCCTCTATTTTGCCTTGCGTTTGCCCTGCGCGCACCTAAACTCTATGCGTCCCATGACAAAAAGAGGAGGCACCATGCCCTGCACCCGCACCCTCGCGGCCGCCGCACTGCTATCCCTGTGCCCGGTGGCGCTGACGCAAGCGGAACGCGCCAGCACAGGATTCGACCCTCTGTTCGACCAGGCGCTTTGCACGCCGGACAAGGCCGGCCGCCCGCCCCTGCTGCTGGCCATGCTGGCATTGCAGACCGAAACGGCGCCCTTCCGCCCCGCGCAGCAGGAGCGCAAAACCGCTCCCGCCGCCGATCCGCCCCTGTACACCAACCTGGGCAGCCTGCACCTGCAGGTGAGCACAGCCAGCGCCAAGGCGCAGGCCTATTTCGACCAGGGCCTGCGCCTGACCTTTGCCTTCAACCACGCCGAAGCGGCGCGCGCCTTCCGCGCCGCGCAGCGCCAGGACCCCAACTGCGCCATGTGCTACTGGGGCGAAGCCCTGGTGCTGGGGCCTAACATCAACGCGCCCATGTTCCCGGAAGCGGTGGCGCCCGCCGCCGCAGCGGCAGCCAAGGCCGCCAGCCTTGCCGCACGCGCCACGCCGGCCGAGCAGGCGCTGATCCGGGCAGTGGCCATGCGCTACCAGTCGCCGGCGCCGGCCGACCGCGCCCCGCTCGACGCCGCCTATGCGGCCGGCATGACGGACGCGGCGCGCGCCTTCCCCAACCACGACACCATCCAGGTGCTGTTCGCCGAAGCGCTGATGGACTTGTCGCCGTGGGATTACTGGGAAGCGGGCGGCGCGCGCGGCAAGGGCCGCACGCCGGAGCTGGTGGACGCGCTGGAACGCGTGCTGGAGCGCAATCCGACCCACCCCGGCGCGGTGCACTACTACATCCACGCGGTGGAAGCGTCCAGCCATCCGGACAAGGCGCTGCCCTATGCGCGCGGCCTGGCGCGCCAGATCCCGGGCGCCGGCCACATCGTGCACATGCCGTCGCATATCTACTACCGCGTCGGGCTGTACAAGGAAGCGCTGCAATCGAACCTGGACGCCATCGCCATCGACGAGAAGTACTTCGCCAGGGCCGACAGCGACGCGGTCTACAAGGGCGCCTACTACCCGCACAACATCCACTTCGCCATGGTGTCCGCGCTGATGGGCGGCGACGGCCCCAGTGCGCTGGCGGCGGCCGCCAAACTGGACCAGTCGATCCCGGCCGAAGCGCTGCCCAGCTTTGGCATGCTGCAGCCGGTCAAGGCGGCGCCCTACTTCTCGCATGTGCAGTTCAGCAGCCCCGCGCAGCTGATCGCCCTGCCCGCGCCCGATCCGCAGCATGTGCTGGTGCGCGCCATGTGGCACTATGCGCGCGCCGTCGGCTACGCCCGCAAGGGGGCGCACGCCGAGAGCCAGAAGGAAATCGACACGCTGGCGGCCATCGGGCGCACCGCCGACTTCTCTTCCATCACCAGCTGGGGCGTGCCGGCGCCGGACATTGTGCGCACCGCGCACGCGGTGGCCAGCGGCCGCCTGGCCGAGGCGCGCGGCGACCTGCCTGCCGCCATCAAGGCCTATGAGACGGGCGTGTCGGTGCAGGACAGCATGCCGTACACGGAACCGCCCTACTGGTACTACCCGGTGCGCCAGTCGCTCGGCGCGGCCCTGCTGCGCGCCGGCCGGCTGGACGACGCGGAGACCGCTTTCCGCACTTCCTTCGCGCGCACGCCCAGCAACGGCTGGGCGCTGCGCGGGCTGATGGAGGTGTACCGCCAGCGCGGCGACCAGGCCGCCCTGGCTGCCGCGCAGAAACGCTTCGACGCCACCTGGCTGGGACGCCGCAGCGGGCCGGAATTGTCGCGCTTGTGATTTTACGGGCCGCTGAAATTATTATTGACTGTTCGATCCAAAACAAACTACACTCGGGGCAATTCTTGACAATTTAGTCCAGAATAAACCTGGAGGTAGTCATGCAACAAGCACAAGCAGAGGCGGTAAAGGCGGCGCTGGTCACGGGCGGTTCGCGCGGCATAGGCAAGGCCATTGTGGAACGGCTGGCGCGCGACGGCGCCGCCGTGGCGTTCACCTATGCGTCGTCCGGGGCGGCGGCGCGGGAACTGGCGGCTGCGGTGGAGGCTGGAGGCGGCCGCGCGCTGGCCATCAGGGCCGACAGCGCCGACGAGGCGCAACTGCGCGCCGCCGTGAACCGCACAGTAGAAGCCTTCGGCTCGCTCGACATCCTGGTCAACAGCGCTGGCGTGCTGGAGATGGCGCCGGTGGAGAGCTTCCCTATCGCGCAGCTGGACCGCAGCTACGCCATCAACGTGCGCGGCGCCTTCATCGCCATCCAGGAAGCGCTGCGCCACATGCAGCCCGGCGGCCGCATCGTCACCATCGGCAGCATGGCCGCCGTGCGGGCCGGCTTCGCCAACAGCAGCGTGTACGCGATGACCAAGGGCGCCCTCGCCTCCATGGTGCGCGGCATCGCCATCGACATCGGGCGGCGCGGCATCACCATCAACAACGTGCAGCCCGGCCCCACCCAGACCGACATCGTGCCGGCCGAGTACATCGACACCCTGGTCAACATGCTGCCGGTTGGCCGCATGGGCAAGCCGGAGGAAATCGCCGGCATGGTGGCCTACCTGGCCTCGGCCGAAGCGGCCTACGTGACCGGATCGAGCTTCACCATCGATGGCGGCCTGATCGCCTGAGCGCGTGGCCGGCTAGCCGTATAATGGCCGCCTCCCAGCACCGATTGCATCCCATGGCCCGACCGAAGGCATTTGACCGAGACACCGCGCTGCAGCGCGCCATCGCCCTGTTCCGCGACAAGGGCTACGCGGGCGCGTCGACGGACGACCTGCTCGGCGCCATGGGCATCGGCCGCCAGAGCATGTACGACACCTTTGGCGACAAGCGCGGCCTGTACCTGGCCGCGCTGGAGCGCTACAACAGCGACAGCGTGGCGGAATTCGTGCGCGACATGGAAGCAGGCGGCACGCCGCTGCGCGCGCTGGAAGCGGCGCTGCATGGCTTTGCGCGCCGCGCCGGCGCCGGCTGCGAAGGCTGCATGGGGGTCGGCGCGGTGCTCGAGTTCGGCCAGTCCGACCCTGACGTGGCCGCGCTCACCGGCGCCAGCTCGCGCAGCCAGTTGGCGGCGCTGGAGCGCCAGTTGTGCAGCGCCGCCGCCGCCGGCGAAGTGGCGGCGGACCTGAACGTGCAAGCCGCCGCCGGCTTCATCGCGTCCAGCATGGCCGGCATGCGGGTATCCGCGCGCGCCGGCGCCGGGACGCCTGCGCTGGAACAGATGGCACGCTTTACGGCGCTGGCGCTGCGGCCGGCGTAGCTGCTGCCAGAATGGCCTCAGCCAGCTTCTCCGCCATCATGATGACAGTAGGATTCAAGTTGATCAGCGGGATCTCCGGCAGAATTGACGCGTCGATCACGCGCAGCCCCTGCACGCCGTAGACGCGGCCCTGTTCATCGACCACCGCGCGCGGATCGTCCGGCAAGCCCATGGCGGCGGTGGCGCACGGATGCTGCAAGGTGCCCACCCCTTGCGCCAGCGCACGGCGGATTTCCGCGTCGCTGTCGCCGGTGGCGGCGCCGGGATACAGCTCGTCCACGATAAGGCTCTTCAGCGGCTCGGTGCGGGCCAGCTTGCGCGCCAGGCGGAAGCACGCCACCATACGCCGCATGTCGTCCTCGCTGGTCAGGTGATTCAGTTCGATGATGGGCGCATCCAGCGGATTACGGCTTTTCAGTCGCAAGCGGCCTTCGGAAGTGCAGTGCATCAGTTCCAGGCCGAGCGAGAACGCCACGCCGGTGGGACTGCTGGCGGGATCGAGCAGGTGCGAAGGCGAGATGCCGATATCGAGTTCCGCGCTTGAACTGGCATAGGATGAGTTGGTCCACAGCTGGGCGCCGACTACCGGATGCTCCTGGCCTTTCAGCTCCGGCTTGCCACTGAAATTCATCCAGTAGAACGCATGGTCGAGCAGACGTGTACCCACTGGCGCGTCCCGCACCAGCGGAATGTCCAGCACCGCCAGATCCGCCTTGGGGCCGATGCCCGAACGCAGCAGGATGGCTGCGGAGCCGTAGGCCCCCGCACAGAGGATGACTTCCCTGCCGCGCAGCTGGCGGCCGTCCGCCAGCTGTACCGACTGCACCTTGCCGCCGGCGCAGCGCAGTTTGTCAATCACGCTAAGGTCCAGGATCGCCAAGTTGGGCCGCCGCCGCACCGCCCGCGTCAGGTAGGCCATGCCGGTGTTTACGCGCACGCCGTTCACCACGTTCATCGGGTTGGGACCGGCGCCGTTGTTGGCTTCTGGGTTGTTGAAATCGTCGACCCGGCCTGCGCCCAGCGTCCATGCCGCCGCCACCATGGCGCGCTGCACCGGCGTGATGAATTCCATCGACATCTGGTGGATAGGCAGCGGCCCGCTGCGGCCGTGCCAGCGCTCGTCGCCGTGCGGAGCGCTTTCCATCTTCTTGTAGTAGGGCAGAACCTCTTCGAAACTCCATCCTCGCAAGCCTTTCGCGCTCAAGCGGGCAAAGTCGAACGGCAAGGCGCGGCACGCAACGGCGCCGTTGATCGCCGAGCTGCCGCCCAGCGTTTTGCCGCGGGGCGCGTACACCGGAGCGCCCTGTGCCACGGGTTTGGCGAAATAGCCCCACTCGTAGCGCGCGTCGCCGTTGGCGGCGATGATGTTGCTGCTGTAGATCTGCTCGGGATATTCATCGGGATCGAAAGCGCGGCCGGCTTCCACCAGCAGCACCTGGTGCCCCCCGCTTTCGGACAGGCGCGCCGCCAGCACCGCGCCGGCCGAGCCGCCGCCGAGGATGACAAAGTCATAGGTTTTCTCGATATCGATCATACTGTTTCCGGTTCGTTAAGGGTGCGCGCCAGTCTATGAGCGCTTGAGACGCTGCAGTAGAGGGCAAAAGCGGGCAGGACTTTCCCATCCGTGGGATGGCTTCGGTTCGTATAATGGCAACTTGTATAGACAAGAAGAACCGCCTGTGTACGATCTCAACGATTTGCAGTATTTTGTGATGGTGATAGACCACGGCGGCTTCGCGCCGACCGCGCGTGCACTCAACATTCCGAGATCCAGCCTGGGCCGCCGCATTGCCCTGCTCGAACAGCGGCTTGGGGTGCGCCTGATCGCCCGCAACACGCGCAATTTCAGGGTCACGGAGCTGGGCCACACTTACTACGCCCACTGCCGCGCCATGCTGAGCGAGGCCAAGGCGGCCGAAGCTGCAGTGGCGATGACGCATGCCGAACCGGGCGGCCTGTTGCGCCTGTCATGCCCGGTGACCTTGCTGGAGGTGTGCGTGTGCGGCATGGTGGCCCGCTTCATGGCCGCGCATCCGCGTGTGCAGCTGCACCTGGAGTCGAGCGACCGCAACGTGGATGTGGTGGCAGAGGGCGTCGACATCGCGCTGTGCGTGCGGACCCCGCCTTTTCAGGATTCGGAACTGGTGGCGCGCGTGCTGTCGCAGCGCCAGCAATGCCTGGTTGCCAGTCCCGCGCTGGTGGAGCGCCTGGGCCAGCCGCGCACGCCGGACGACCTGCAGCGCTTTCCCTTCCTCCATCACGGTAGCCCGCAGCGCGACTACAGCTGGACACTGCGCGGGCCGGACGGGACGCAGGCCGCCATCCCCCACCGCCCGCAGCTGGTCACCCATGGCCTGGCCATGCTGCGCTCGGCGGCGGTGAGCGGTGTGGGCGTCGCGCAAATGTCCACGGCGCTGGTGCACGACCACATTGCACGCGGCGAACTGGTGCAGGTATTGCCGGATTGGGCTCCGCAGCCGCAGGTCATCTACGCCGTGTTTCCCACCCGGCGCGGCATGCCGCCCGCAGCGCGCCTGCTGGTTGACTATCTGGTGGCCCAGTTCGCGCTGCTGGACGATCCCGTGTTCGGCATACGGGCAGCGCCCCTCCGGCTCAGCGCTTGGAGGCCGGCTTGAGCACCGCGTCCACCCGCACCTTGTCCTGCGCCGTCAGCTGCGGCGCCACCGCCTTCAGCGCCGCGTCGGCGTCGGCATAGCCGGCGGACTTGGCGAGGCTGAACCAGATGTAGGCCAGCGCCAGGTCCTTGTTGCCGCCCTGGCCCTCCATCGTCATCACGGCCAGGTTGAACATGGCGTCCGCCTGTCCCTGCTTGGCCGCTTCGTTGAACAGCTTGCGTGCCGTCGGATAGTCCTGCGGCACCAGTTTGCCTTCGTAGAAGTAGGTGCCCAGCGCGCCCTCGGCGGCCGGATGGCCTTTGACGGCGGCCTGCTTGTACAGCGCGATGGCGCGCTGCTGGTCCGGCGCCACGCCGTAGCCCAGGTCATACATGCGCGCGGCGGCGTAGGTCGATTCGACGTGGCCCGCCTTGGCGGCGGCGCTGAAATAGGCGCCCGCCATCTTGTAGTCCTGCGGCAGGCCGTCGTCGCCGTTGTAGTACAGGCGTCCCAGCTCGTACAGCGCGGGCACATAGCCCTCCTCGCCGGCCGCCTGCAGCCGCGCGCGCGCCTGCGCCACGTCCTTGCGCCCGCCGAAGCCGTTCAGGTAAGCCATGCCCAGCATGCTGGCGGCGGGCGTGTAGCCGACATCGGCCGCCTTGGCGTACCACTTGCGCACTTCTTCCGCGTTCTTCGGTACGCCGATGCCGAGCAGGTTGATCTTCGCCAGAAGCATGATCGCTTCCACCCGCTCATTGATCATGTCGGGCGCGGCCGGGTCGAAGCGCATGCGGTCGAAGGTCGGATGGTAGCGCGTGTCCACCACTTGTTGCAGCCAGTAGATGGCCTGCTTGGCGTCGCGCGGCGTGCCCATGCCGTACAAGTGCATTTTCGCCAGCATCAGCGCGGCGGCGTCGTAGCCGATCTTGTCGTAGGCGGCCTTGAACTGGGCCATGGCGGTGGCGTAGTCCTGCTTGTCCATCGCCGCGAAGGCGTTGGTCAGCGTCTTGTCCTTGCGCAAGATGCGGTTGCGGCCCGCTGCAAAGCGCCGGTCGGCCTGGCCGCAGGCGGTGCTGTTTCCGTACGGGTCGGGCGCTGCGGCGAAGTCGGCGGACGGGCTGCCGTCGGCGCCCTTCGAAGCGTCGCCGTCGGGACTGTTCTCGTGGAAGTATTCGGCCGGGTCGCCCAGCGTGGCAGTGTGGTTGAAATCCTCCATGTAGCGCAGCATGGTCTCGTCGTCGCTGCTGCTGTAGCCGCTCATGAAGGCGCACGAGGAGGCCCGGTCGCGCGACAGGACCTTGCTTTTCGCCGCCACAACCTCGCGTGGATCGCCCGCCGCGCCGCGCTGGCCCTTGACTACCACGCTGGAACCCGGGGCTTGCTGCGCACCGGCGCACAATGGCAGCGCCAGCAACAGTGCCAACGTCAGATGCGGCTTGCGGAATGAGATCATCGTCGCCTTTCAGGTCCATGATATGAATACGGGCCTTCGATGCTATCCTGTTATCACCATGCCGGGTAATCAACCCGCTGAGCAATCCGGCATGGGCAGGCGTTTGCGAATAGAATAGGTCACTATGAATCCGCTAGTCAGTGCACCCGTCGCCAGCTTCACCGATCTCCTGCTCGACGCCATCTGCATGGTGGACGCCGGCGGGAAGTTCGTTTTTGTCAGTGCGGCGTGCGAGCGCATCTTCGGCTACCGGCAGGACGAGATGATAGGCATGGCGATGATAGACCTGGTCGCCCCGGCCGACCGCGAACGCACGCTGGCGGCGGCGCGCCGCATCATGGACGGCCAGCCCAATTCCCGCTTCGAGAACCGCTACGTGCGCAAGGACGGCAGCATCGTCCACATCATGTGGACGGCGCGCTGGTCCGAGGCCGACCAGCTGCGCGTGGCGGTGGCGCGCGACATTACCGCCAGCAAGCAGGCGGAGGCGATGCAGGCCGCGCTGTACGCCATCTCCGAATCGGCGCACGCGGCGGAGGACCTGGCGGCGCTGTACCAGCGCATGCACCAGATCATCGGCGGCCTGCTGCCGGTGCAATCGTTTGCCGTGGTGCTGCGGGACGCGCCGCACGAATCGCTGTATTTCGCCTACCACGCCAACGCCAGCGGCCCGGAATCGGACGCGCAATTGGCGGTGCTGCTGTGCGAGGAAGCCCTGCGGCGCAACCTGCCGCTGCGCGTGGCGCCCGATACCATGTCCGCGCTGCCACCCCAGCTGGCGACGGCGGCGCGCACGCAGCAGGCGTGCTGGCTGGGCGTGCCGCTGAGCACGCCGCAGGGCACCATCGGCGCGCTGGTGCTGCAGGACGCGCCCGCCGGCCTGTCTTCGGCCGGCTGCGCGGGCTACACGGACCAGCACCAGGAGCTGCTGCTGTTCGTCTCGACCCAGGTTGCCACCGCCATCCAGCGCAAGCAGCTGGAAGCGCGCCTGCACTTCATGGCCCAGCACGACGAGCTGACACGGCTGCCGAACCGGCGCCTGTTCCATGACAGGCTGAGTACCGCCATCGCGCGTGCCCAGCGCCAGCAATCGCGCCTGTCGCTGCTGTTTGTGGATTTGAACAAGTTCAAGCAGGTCAACGACCTGTACGGCCACGATGCCGGCGACCGGTTGCTGGAAATCGTGGCGCACCGCCTCAAGGACTGCGTGCGCGACGCCGACACCGTGGCGCGCATCGGCGGCGATGAATTCGTGGTGGTGCTGGAGCAGCTGGCGCGGCCCGAAGCGGCCGCCCTGGTCAAGGAGAAGATCCACCAGGCGCTGGCCGCGCCGGTCGATATCGGCGACGGCGGCACGCTGCATGTCAGCGCCAGCATCGGCATTGCCCACTTCCCGGAAGACGGCAGCGACATGGCGCAACTGCTGCGCCACGCCGACCAGGCCATGTACGCTGCCAAGCAGGACACTGGGGCCGCCGCCGCCTGACTCGGGCATTCGCGCCCGCCGGCGTCGCCGCTACGGCTGCGGATTCCAGCCACTGCCGCCGCCGTAGCCGGCGAAAACGGCCGCCCGGCTGCCGAATTGCGCAGCCGCCTCGTCCGCGGTCAGCAGGCGCACATGGCGCCGCGCCCCAAGGTCCAGCGGCTTGCCGTCCAGGTCCGTGCTGCCGTACTCGCGCCAACCCGCCGTTGCGCTGCCCTGGGCCGGATTCGGCGCCGGCTGCCTGCCCACGCCCTTGCCCGCCCATCCGGCCGGCGCGATGTGCGCATCCATTTTGCAGTTGATGAAAGCGACGTGGTCCCAGCTGGTTTCATAGCCTGCGCTGCGCGCCAGCCAGGTGGCGCCGTCCGGCACCAGGTTGCCGGTGGGGCCGCGGCCGCGCGTCAGGCGGCTGTTCAGAAACACGAAGCCCTTGTCCTGCTGTCCCACCGTGCGCGCCTGCAGCACATAGCCGCCGCCCGCCGGATTGCCGCTGTCGCCCACGGTGCGCAACTCGCTGTCCTCGAACAGGGCTGCGTGGTTGTTGCCCCACACGTAGTCCACATTGCCGGCGATGAGCGTGCGGTAGAACCAGGCGTAGCCTTTGACCTGCACCGTATCCTGCTCGCTGTACAGGCTGGCGTTCTTCACAGCCAGCCGCCCTTCGCTGCTGAAGAACAGCGCTTCGGCCTGGCCGCCGGCAGGCGAGGCGCGCAATGCGCTGTTGCGCAGGGTCAACGTATCCAGCGTCAGCAGGTCCGCGTCCTCCACCAGGAACAGCGAACGCCCGCCGTTGATGGCCGGAGAATCGGCCGCCTGGCCGGCGCCCGAGCCGGGATTGATGCCGTCGCTGTTGACGGCCTCGATCACCACGCCGTCGCGGCTCTGGCCGCGCAGCGCGACCGCGTTCCTGCCGCGCAGGTACAGCAATTCGCGGTAGCGGCCGTCGCGGATGGCGATGGTGACCGGCCGCGCGCCTTGCGGCTGCCGCATCACGTGGTTCAGCGCGCCCTGCACGGTGCGGAAGTCCGCCGCGCCATCGTCGTCCACCGTGATGCGCTGCCGCCGCGGCACCGCCGCGCGCGTGCGGAAGGTCCAGCCCTGCTCTTTGGCGACGCCACGGAACGGCAGGCCGTTGAGCGTGCCGGCGAACACGCCGTCGTCGATGGTGACGTAGTACTCTTCGTCCGGCTGCAGGCGCGCACTGTGCAGGTGCATGGTGACGTTGCGGCCTTCGATGGCAATCGGCTGGCGCCGCACCGCGCGCCGGTACGGCTGGCCTTCGTAGCCCAGCACATCGTATTCATCGGCAACGCGGATGGTATCGGCCAGCATATTGTCGCGTTTGCGCAGCACGCGGATGGCGCCTTGGGCGCCCAGCAGCGGCGGGTGGTCGAAGCGCAGCCGCAACGGCGTGTCGTAAGGAACGTTGCGCGCGCCCGCCTCCGGGACCGCCGCAGTACGCAAGGCCTGGGCAGCGGCAGCCACCGGCTCCGCCGCAGGCGCCCGCGCCTCGATATCCACCGCCACCACATTAAAGACATTGGGGTCCTGTTCGCTGGCCAGCGTCAGCGTGGTGGAGCCGGCGGCCAACGGGGACAGGATGAGCTCCGCGCCCTGGGTTTCCACCCGCAGCAGCGCCGCATTGGCCGCGCGCGCCGTGAACGGCAACCGCGCGCCCTCGCCGCCGCGCAGCGCGCTCACTTGCAGCCGCAGCGGCGCCTCGCCGGCCTGCAGTCGCAAACGCTGCGGCGCCCGCGCCAGCGCAATGCGGGCCGGCTTGTCGGCGGCGTCCCCGCTAGCCGGTGCGCTCGCTTCGAACGCGGCGCCGCTGGCGATAACGCCGCTGCCGCCGGCCTGCGGCAGGGCCTTGTCCGCTACGCTGGTGATTTTCTCGCCGTTCAGATAAGCGGTGAGCATCTGGCCCGCCATTTCCAGCCGCACGGCATACAGGCGCCCGTCGCCGGCCGCCTCGCGCCCGAACTGCTTCAGGCGCGTCAGCACGCCGTCCTGCATGCGCACGATTTCCACCTGCATGCGTTTGCCGGATGGGGCGAACGCCAGGCCGGCGCCGTACCAGTTGCCCTCGTCCCGGTAGCGGCCAACCACGTAGAACTGGCCGGCCCCGGCCTGCAGGGGACGAAAACGGCTTTCAACATAGCTGTCGGCGGGCATGTGCCCAGCCGCGCCGGCGGCTTGCGCCAGCTGCACTTTTCCGGTGGCGGCGAAGGCCTCCAGCCCCTGCGCATGAGTGTGTGCGGGAGCGGCGGCAAACATGAAAAACAAGGAAACAAGGCGGCTGGGCATCGGGATTCCAGGTGAAGGACGAGCGGGTTACTTTAACTGGCCTGACCACTTGGCGCCAGCGTTTTTCACAGTCAGGATGAGCTTCTCTCTGCGCAATGTAGTGATTTTCTGACAAATTTACAAAATAATGTTTGCGCAATCATGCTTCTTCGCGCATGCTCTGGAAAATCTGGTCAGGCCAATAACCCTGCGGCCTGACCAGCAAAAATTATAGGAGACCTTATGACCCGAAGCAAGCACACGCAGTGCCGTTTGGCGCTGTCCGCCATCGCCCTGGCAGTCCTCACGCTGACCACCGGCGCGTCCGCGCAAAGCACTGCCGGCAGCATGACCCGCGTTGAAGTCACCGGTTCGTCGATCCGCAAAGTGGCCGCTGAAAACGCCCTGCCGCTGACCACCATCAACGCCGAGGAACTGGTGGCGCGCGGATTGACCACCATGTCCGAAGTGGCCACCTCGCTGACGGTGGGCGCGACCAATGAACCGGTGGGCGGCGGCGGCAGCGGCACCCAGATCAACCTGCGCGGCCTGAACACCAACCGCTCGCTGGTGCTGCTCAATGGCCGCCGCCTGCCCAACGAGGCCATCGGCGACAGCTCGATCAACGTGGACGTGATGCCGATGAGCGCCGTCGAGCGGGTCGAAGTGCTGCGCGACGGCGCCTCCTCGATCTACGGCACCGACGCCATTGCCGGTGTGGTCAACTTCATCACCAAGCGCAGCTTCAAGAACACCACCATCAGCGGCGGCCTGGTGCAGCCCGAGCGCCACGGCGGCGGCGACCAGCGGCGCGTTAGCATCATCTCGGGCTGGGGCGACCTGCAGGAACAAGGCTGGAACGTCTACGCCGCGCTGGACGTGCAGAAGCGCGACTCGCTGCTGCAGAAGGACCGCCCCAACATCAGCGACCCGAATCTGATCGCGCAACTGGGCGGCAATCCCTTCAGCACCAACACCTCCGGCTCCTCGTCCGCGCCGGCCAACTTCACCGTGTACCAGAACGGCAAGGCCACCACCACCACCGGCAACCCCTACTTCGCGGCCGGCTGCAAAGGCCCGTACGACGCGCAGTACGCGCTGGCCTCCACCAAGGCCTCCGGCGCTGGCAGCAAGACCTGCATCCTGGATCCGGACCTGTACCCGCAGCTGCTGGCCGACGCCATGCAGGCCACGCTGTTTACCAAGGCTACGCTGCGCCACGGCGACAACAAGCTGCTGACCATGGAGCTGCTGGCCACCGAGTCCTATATCGACGCGCTCAATCCGCCGCAGCCCTTCGGCGCGCAGACCGACTACGACAAGTACAACCCCGGCCTGCGCAAGCCGCTGTTCATCACCAAGACCAGCAAGTGGTACCCGGGCGGCAGCGGCGGCGTGCCCGCCGTGGCAGGCGTGAACGGCCAGGACCTGGCGCTGACCTGGAGCCTGGACGAAGCCGGCCCCGCCATCACCGACGACCGCCAGCACACCACCCGCATCATCGTGGCGGACGAGGGCGAAGTGATGGGCTGGGACTACCGCGTGGGCATGAACGCCTCGCGCAGCCGGCGCGACGTCAGCTGGAAGAGCGGCTTCTTCACCACCGCCGGCATCTACAAGGGCGTGGCCGACGGCGTGCTCAATCCCTTCGGCAAGCAGGACGCCGCCGGCCAGGCCTACCTGGACAGCATCCGCGCGGACGGCACCACCTACCGCCGCGCCACGGTGGAATACTTCGGCCCGGACTTCAACCTGACGCGCAACCTGATGCCGCTGGCCGGCGGTTCGCTCGCGCTGGCGGTGGGCGGCGACTGGCACAAGGAGATCTACAACGACGGCACCGATCCGGTCGCCAACGAGGTGGTGTACAAAGTGTCCGGCACGCCCAACACCTACCCGAGCGCCTCGCGCACCGTGGCCGGGCTGTACATGGAAATGGATGCGCCGCTGACCAAGACGCTGGACATCACGGCCGCAGTGCGCGCCGACCATTTCAGCGACTTCGGCAACACCGTCAATCCGAAGCTGAGCGTGCGCTGGCAGCCGGCGCAGGAAGTGATGCTGCGCGGGACCGCCAGCACCGGCTTCCGCGCACCCACGCTGCCGGAGCTGTACGGCACGCCGCGCACCCGCACCAGCTCGACCGGAAAATGGGACGACCCGCTGCTGTGCCCGAGCGCCACGCCTTCCATCCCCGGCACCGGCTCGGTGACCAAGGACCCCAAATACGCAGGCCTGAACCTGGACCCAAGCAAAGTATGCAACACCACGCTGGTGACGCTGACCGGCGCCAACCCGGACCTGGACCCCGAGAAGGCGCGCACCGTCACCGCCGGCATCGTGCTGGCGCCGGTGAAGAACATGATGCTGTCGTTCGACGTCTGGTCGATCAAGATGAAGGGCACCATCGCGCAGATCGGCGAGGACACCATTTTCAACAACACGGCCGGCTACAACGACCTGTTCGTGCGCAACGCCGACGGCACGCTGGACTACATCGTCAAGACACGCCTGAACATGGGCGGCCTGCGCACGCGCGGCATCGACACCAGCATGAGCTACTCCTGGCCGAAAACCGACTGGGGCAAGTTCGGCCTGAGCCTGGACGGCACCTATGTGGACCGCTACGAAGGCCAGAACGAAGCCGGCGGCACCTGGATCGACAGCGTCGGCAAGCCGGGTTCCCTGGCCACCGGCGCCACCTCGGCCAACACCTATGTCTACCGCTGGCGCCACAACCTGCGCGCATCCTGGAGCCACAAGGGCTTCGGCCTGCAGCTGACCCAGGCCTACACTTCGCGCTACGAGGACACCAACGCGCTGCCGACGCAGAAGCCGGGCCAGCCCTTCTTCAACGTGATCGATCCCTACATCCTGTACAACCTGACCAGCAGCTACAGCGTCAAGGAAAAGCTGAAGATCACGTTCGGCATCAACAACCTGCTGGACAAGGATCCGCCGCTGTCGAACCAGCGCCTGGGCTCGCGCGTGGTGTTCGCGCAAAACGTCTCCAAGCCAATCGGCCGCGCCTACAACGTGCGCGTGAACTACACTTTCTAACCATGATGAAACCACTATTGACCTGCGCGCTGCTGGCGGCGCTGAACCTGGCCCACGCGGCCGAGCCATGGGTGGCGGACCTGGGCAACGGCAGCTACCAGAACCCGGTGCTGAACGCCGACTACTCGGACCCGGACGCGGTGCGCGTCGGCGACACGTATTACATGACCTCGTCCAGCTTCAACAGTGCCCCCGGCCTGCCGCTGCTGCAGTCGAAGGACCTGGTGAACTGGGAACTGGTGGGCCACGCGCTGCCGAAGCAGGTGCCGGCCGCGCACTTCGACGTGCCCCGCTTCGGCGCCGGCGTGTGGGCGCCCTGCCTGCGCTACCACGACGGCAAGTTCTGGATCTTCTACCCCGACCCGGACTTCGGCATTTACGTCATCACCGCGCAGAACTTCAGCGGGCCGTGGAGCGAACCGCACCTGCTGCTGCCGGGGCGCGGCCTGATCGACCCGACCCCGCTGTGGGACGAGGACGGCAAGGCCTGGCTGCTGCACGGCTGGGCCAAGAGCCGCGCGGGCTTCAACAACGTGCTCACGCTGCATCCGATGGCGCCGGACGGCAAGCGCGTGCTGGACCCCGCCGGCAAAGTGGTCATCGACGGCAACAAGCTGCCAGGCTACCGGACGCTGGAAGGGCCCAAGTTCTACAAGCAGGACGGCTGGTACTACGTGTTCGCGCCCGCGGGCGGCGTGGAGGAAGGCTGGCAGACGGTGTTCCGCTCGCGCAGCATCGACGGGCCATACGAGGACCGCATCGTACTCGAACAGGGCGCCACGGCGGTCAACGGCCCGCACCAGGGCGCGTGGGTGCGCGCACAGGACGGCAAGGACTGGTTCCTGCATTTCCAGGACCGCAAGGCCTACGGCCGCGTGGTGCACCTGCAGCCGATGACCTGGACCGACGGCTGGCCACTGATCGGCCAGCCCGGTCCCAAGCCCGGCGTCGGCAACCCGGTGGCGACCTACCGCAAGCCGGTGGCCGGGCAGGCCGTCAAAGTGCCCGCCACCAGCGACGAATTCGGCGGCAGGACGCTAGGCCTGCAGTGGCAGTGGAACGCCAATCCGCAGCAGGGCTGGCACGCGCTGGGCGCGCGGCCGGGGCATCTGCGCCTGCCGGTGCTGGCTGCGCCACAAGCCGATGGCTATGTGCGCGCTGCCCCCAACATCGTCGGCCAGAAGCTGCCCGCCGGCACATTTACCGTGGACACCCGCATCGAACTGGGCAACGCGGCCGAAGGCGACCGCGCCGGGCTGATTTTGAACGGCATGAGCTACGCGTGGCTGGGATTGCGCAAGCAGGACGGCGACACACAGCTGGTCTACACCACCTGCACGCCGTTCGCCCCGCGCTGCAAGGAACAGAGCACGGTGCTGCTGCCGCAAGCGCCGTCCGCGCTCTCACTGCGCATGGTCATGTCCGACGGCGCGAAGGCACAGTTCCACTACAGCGTGGATGGCAAAGAGTACGCTGCAGCCGGCGCGCCGTTTTCCGCCACCAAGGGGCATTGGGTGGGCGCGCAAGTAGGCCTGTTCAGCGTGGGCAGCGGGACCGCGCCTGCCGCCCCGGGCCACCTGGACGTGGATTATTTCAGACTTAGCCGCTGAGTTAATTACCGAGACATAAAAGCATGAATACAACCATTACCGACCAGCGCCGCCGCGCGCTGCTGAAAGGCGCTTCCGCTGCGGCCGCACTGGCTGCCGCAGCTCCCGGCCTGGCCAACGCCGGTGCTGTCGATGCACCCGCCGCTGCGGGCGCCGCAGCCGCGCCTGGCGATCCGTGGGCGCGTGCCGAACGCATTGTCGCCAAGTTCGCCAAGCCGCTGTCCTTCCCGGCGCGCGACTTCGTCATCACCGCGCACGGCGCCAGGCCCTGCGCCATGGCCGACGTGACGCCGATGGCCGGCGCACACGGCACGCCATCAGCCACGCAGCCGTCCCCGGCGCCCGGCTCGCCGGACAGCCAGCCCGCCATCCGCGCGGCCATCGCCGCCGCCAGCAAGGCCGGCGGCGGCCGCGTCCTGATCCCAGCCGGCGACTGGTACTGCAAGGGCCCCATCGTGCTGCTGTCCAATGTGAACGTGCACCTGGCGGCAGGCGCGCGCGTGCACTTCAGCGCCAACCCGGCCGACTATGCGCGCGACGGCGATTTCGATTGCGGCCCGAACGGCAAGCTGGTGCTGTCGCGCTGGCAGGGCAACGACTGCCTGAATTACTCGCCCATGGTGTACGCCCGCAACCAGGCCAACATCGCCCTTACCGGCGAGGACTGGACCAGCATCCTGAACGGCCAGGGCAACGTGCCGTTCGAGGACGCCAGCGCCGGCGGCGGCGGCTGGTGGGGCTGGGCCGCGCGCAAGCCGGCCGGCGTCGCCGCGCGCCAGAACGTCACCAACGAAGCCAACCCGGCCTCGCTGTCCGCGCTGGCGCCGCAGCTCACGCCAGCCGAGCTCACGGCCATCAAGGGCAGCCACGCGGACTGGCGCAGCGACGAGAAATACCTGCCCGCGCTGTCGGAGGCGCGCGTGCCCGCCGAGCGCCGCGTGTTTGGCATCGGCCACTACCTGCGGCCCTGCATGGTGGAATTCGTCGGCTGCACCGACGTGCTGATGCAGGGCTACCAGCTGGTCAACACCCCGTTCTGGCAGCACCACCCCGTCAACTGCCGCAACGTGCACATCAACAAGGTGCGCATGGAAAGCATGGGCCCGAACTCGGACGGCTTCGATCCCGAATCCTGCGACACCATCCTGGTGAACGGCTGCCTGTTCAACACCGGCGACGACTGCATCGCCATCAAGGCCGGCAAGAACACCGACGTGCAGTACGGCCCCACGCGCGACATGGTGGTCCAGAACAGCATCATGAACACCGGCCACGGCGCTATCACGCTGGGCAGCGAGATGGCGGCCGGCATAGAACACGTCTACGCGCAGAACCTGGATGTGCGCAATATGCACTGGGCCACCGATCCGCTCGGCACCGCCATCCGCATGAAGACCAATATGAACCGCGGCGGCTTCCTGCGCCACTTCTACGTGCGCCACCTGACCCTGGCCAACGGCGTGCGCACCAAGCCGGGCTTCTACACGCCGATCCCGGGCGGCGCGATCGCGCCCAGGACCGTCTCCACCAGCGGCGGCGCCATCATCACCATCGACTGCGACTACACGCCGGCCTTCGACAGTGTGCGCACCCGGCCGCCGGAAGTATCGGAGATCCACATCTCGGACGTGCGCGTGTCCGACGTGCAGACCGGGGACGGCGCCTACTCCTGCTACCAGGCCTTCGTGCTGCTCGGTCCCGTGGCGCACAGCTACAACGGACCTGCGGGCGTGCCGCTGCTGCCGCTGTCCAACGTCAGCATCAGCAGTTGCAATTTCGGCACGCCGCGCGCCGGGGAACCCTGGTTCGTGCACAACGTGCGCAACGTCGTGCTGAGCGACGTCACGATAGCCGGCAAGCGCTACGACACAGCGATCAGGGTTTGACCTTCGCAATGTTTAGGCCGATACTTGCAGCGTTTTTGCCTATCCATTACCCAAGGAGGTTCACAGTGAAAAACGCCATGCTAGCCACCCTGCTGCTATCCGCAGCTGCGGCGCAGGCCAACGATACGCCCAAGTTCGACCCGCAGCGCCTGTCGCAGGACGTGAAAGTCTTGTCATCGGACGACTTTGAAGGCCGTGGGCCGAACACCGCCGGCGAAACCAAAACTGTGGACTACCTGATCGAGCAGTTCAAGGCGGCCGGCATGAAACCGGGCGGCGACCTGGTGAAGGGCAAGCGCAGCTGGACCCAGGAAGTGCCGCTGGGCCGCTTCGAAATCCAGGGCCCGGTCACGCTGTCGCTGAACGACGCCAAGGGCAGCCAGCTCTTCCTGCAGGGCGACCAGATGGCCGTGCGCGCCGCCATGAACGGCGCCAAGCGGGTCGATTTCGACAAGGCGCCGCTGGTGTTCGTCGGCTACGGCGTGAACGCGCCGGAGCGCAAGTGGGACGACTTCAAGGGCGTGGACCTGAAGGGCAAGCTGGCCGTGGTGCTGATCAACGACCCGGACTTCGAGACCGGCGACGGCGATTTCGGCGGCAAGGCCATGACCTACTACGGCCGCTGGACCTACAAGTATGAAGAGATGGCGCGCCGTGGCGCGCTGGGCACCATCATCGTGCACGAAACCGCACCCGCCTCCTACGGCTGGCCGACGGTGAAAAACTCCAACACCAACACCATGTACGACATCGTGCGCAAGCAGCCGGGCAAGGCGCACGCTCCGATGGAAGCGTGGATCCAGCGCGACGTGATCGTCGACCTGTTCAAGCGCGCCGGCCTGGATTTCGAGGCGGCCAAGAAACAGGCGCAAACGCGTGACTTCAAGCCGGTCCCGCTGACCGGCCTGTCCCTGTCGGCGCACTATGCCGTGGACACGCAGGTGATCAAGTCGAAGAACGTGGCGGCCCTGGTGGAAGGCAGCGAGCGTCCCAGGCAGACCGTGATCTACAGCGGTCACTGGGACCACCTGGGCGTAGGCCTGCCGGACGCCAAAGGCGACAAGATCTACAACGGCGCGGTGGACAACGCCACCGGCATCGCCGCGCTGCTGGAACTGGCGCGCGTGTACGGCAAGCAGCCGGCACCCAAGCGCAGCGTGGTGTTCCTGGCCGTGACGGCTGAAGAGAAAGGCCTGCTGGGTTCCGAATACTACGGCGCCAACCCGCTGTACCCGCTGGAGCAGACCGCAGGCGTGATCAACATGGACGCCCTGAGCCCGATGGGACCGTCGCGCAACTTCACCATTTCCGGCAGCGCCAAGCTGGAACTGATCGACCAGACCATCGAGAAAGCCAAGCGCTGGAACATGGCCTACTCGCCGGATCCGAAGCCGGAAGCGGGCCACTTCTTCCGCTCCGACCATTTCTCGATGGCCAAGCGCGGCGTGCCGGCGTTCTCCATCGGCTCGGGTGAAGACTGGATCGACGGCGGCCTGGCGGCAGGCAAGGCCGCCGAGGTGGCGTACAACACCAACAACTACCACCAGCCGTCCGACGAGTGGAGCGCGCAGTGGCCGTTCACCGGCCTGGCGCGCGACCTGGAACTGCTGTACACGGTTGGCCGCGACCTGGCCGACTCCAAGGACTGGCCGAACTGGGGCAAGGACTCCGAGTTCCGCGCCATCCGCGACCAGAGCGCAAGTAAGAGAAAATAAGCGAAAATAAGCGAAACAAGCGTGCGCCATGAGAAAAGCCCGCACAGTGCAAACTGTGCGGGCTTTCTCATTGTTGGTGCCGGTATATTTCCCGACCGCCGGCCCCGGTAGTAGCGTCTCTTTGTACGCTATGTCCGGTTGTCTCCTCCAACCGCCAACCAGACCTTCATCGTAGCAATCCCGGCGAACGCCGCTTTGATATTTATCAAAGCGCCGGACCGCGCAAGTGCGCTTCCAGCTGGTCGAAGGTGCCGCCGTAGCCTTGCTGCAACGACGGGCGCAGCTCGTCGAAGAACTGGTATTCGGGCGCCGTTTCGCCGAAGGGGATGGCGCTCAGCGACACGGTCGTGACGCCGTCCTGTTCGCTGAACACCACCGTGTTTTCGATCTCCAGCGGACAGGCCGGGCTGAACGGCGCGCGCTCGATGCCGCAGTGCTCGTTGGCGAAGGAATTCAGCCATACGATGCGCTGCTGCGGCACGATCTCGCGGTAGTTGAAGCGGCCCCACATGACCGGGGCGCCGGCGAAATGCATGGCGTAGTGGAAGAAGCCGCCGGGGCGCAGTTCCAGCCGTTTCACTTCCACCTTGCAGCCCTGCGGCCCCCACCACTGCTGCAGGCGTTCGGCTTCGGTCCAGGCTTGCCACACCGTTGCCAGTGGCTGCGGGTACTGGCGGGTAATGGTGAATGCTTGCTTCATGTTTCGTTCCCTTCCTTGTTGAGGTAGTCGCCCAGCCGGTCGAAGCGGTCCTCCCACATGCCGCGGTAGGTGTCCAGCCAGTCCGACACGTCTTTCAGCCGCGCCGTCTCCAGCTTGCACGGCCGCGTTTGCGCCACCCGGCCGCGCGACACCAGTCCCGCCTGCTCCAGCACCTTGATGTGCTTGGAGATGGCGGGCTGCGTCATGGCGAACGGCTCGGCCAGTTCGTTGACGGTGGCCTGGCCCGACGCCAGCCGCGCCAGGATGGCGCGCCGCGTCGGATCGGCCAGCGCCGCAAAGGCGCGGTTGAGGGCATCGGAGTGCATGGCGTCGCTTAGTATATAACCAAGTTGGAATATAAGCCTGCGGCCGCATCCTGTCAAACGAAAAAAGCCGCCCGGCTTGCACCGGGCGGCTTGGGGGCATGCCCCTGGGACTGCGTCGGGATTTAGAAGCGGTAGTTCAGCGACGCGGCGAAGGTGCGGCCCAGCTGGCTGAACTGCGAACCATCGTAGGTCACCATCGAATAACGGCCGTTGAACGTGATCAGGTTGCGCTGCACTTCGGCCGGGGTCAGGCCGGTGGTGGCGTTAGCCGTCTTGTCGTCCAGGATGGCCTGGCCTGTCGCATTCAGCGCGCGGATGTTCCATTGCGGCGTCACGTTGAACATATTGTTCACGTTGAACGACAGGGTCATCGACTTGCTCAGATTATAGTTCAGCGCGAAGTCGGTCAAGGTCTTGGTCTTGAAGGCCGTTTCCAGGTTGCTGTCCAGGCCAGCCTGGCGGAAATAGGTCGGACCGAACACGGTGTTGTTCAAGGACAGATTCAAGTCCTTGTAGTCCCAGTCGGCCCCGACGATGGTCTTGAACTTGGGACGCGAAGTGAACATCAGCGCCTCCTGGGTGGCGTCCAGCACCGACTGGCCGGCGCTGGCGATCGGCGGCGGATTGTTGACCGCGCCGTCGCGCTCGTTTTTCAAGGAATAGTTGCCCGACAGGTTAAGCGTCAGCTTGCCGTCCGCGAAGGGGATATTCTTGCGCGACAGCACGTAGTCTATGCCCGAGGTAACACTGGTCAGGGCGTTGACGAAGAAGCTCACCGACACGATGCCGGCCTTGGCCAGTTCCTGGTCCAGTTTCTTGGTCGGATCGCCGGTCGGGACGATTTCCTTGCCCAGCACGATGCGGTCCTTCACCTTGATGTGGTAGAAGTCGACCGTGATGCTGGTGTCGTTGTCCGGCTTCAGGCCCAGGCCCACCGTAATGTTGTTCGATTTCTCCGCCTTCAGCTTCGGCACTTCCAGCGCGCTGGCTTCCGGCGACACGTTGTTGATCAGGCCGGACACCTGGATGCCCTTGCCCGCCACGAAGGAGTACTGTTTCTTCTGCGTGAAAGTCTGCGCCAGCGACGGCGCGCGGAAACCGGTGGAGGCGGAGCCGCGCAAGGTCAGCTGCTCGCTCACTTTCAGGCGGGTCGATCCTTTCCAGACGAAGGCGCTGCCGAAGTCGGTGTATTTCTCATAGCGGCCGGTAGCGTCGACCAGCCATTTGTCGCTGATGTCCCAGGTGGCGCCGCCGTACACGCCGTAGTTGGAGCGCGACGAGGGGAAGGAATTGCGCGGGTCGTTGCCGGCATAGGAGTCCGCGCCGCCGTTGATGTAGGAGGCTTCTTCGCCGGCCAGCACCGCGTATTTTTCGTGCCGCAGCTCGGTACCGGCATAGGCGCTGACATTGCTGGCCACTTGCCTGGACACGTCGCCGTTCAGCACGAAGTGTTCGAACTTCACGCCGCCGGCATGGAAGCTGGTGGGCGACTGCACCTTGCTGGCGCCGGAGGCGAAGTCCGCCGCCATGCCGCGGTTGATCGAGTTCGCCACGCCGTATTCCTGCTCGTTGCCGCCGTAGGTCAGGCTGACGTCGGCGCTCCAGTCGCCCAGCGGGAACTTGACGCCGCCGGTGGCGTTGTAGTCGTCCAGCTTGCCGATGAAGCTGGGCACATAGCCCAGGTAAGGCGTGCCGGCCGCGTGCAGCAGGCCGTAGTCGGTCGGCCGCCAGTACGGCGTGCGGTAGTTGGCGTAGCTGTCGATTTTCTTGTGGATGTAGGCGGCGTTGCCGTAGATGGACACGCCGTCGCTCAGTTCGTAGCGGCTGTTGACCAGGGCCTTGGCGGCCTCGGTGGCCGGCGCGCCGTTGATGTTGCCCGCATCCGGCTTGAGCGCCAGGAAAGGCTCGACCTTGTTTTTCAGGAAGTCGGCAAAGACGTCGGTTTTGTCCATGAAGTCCGAGGTTTCGCCGCGCGCGTTGACAACGCCGGGGCGGTTGGACAGCTTGGTCTTGGACACGTCCAGCGTGAAGTTGACGAAGCCCTGGTCGCCCAGCGCGAGGCCCTTGTTCAGGCTCAGGCCGCCCATCTCGCCGTCGCGCTCATGGGTGATGCCGGCGCGCGCCGTCAGCGAGCCGCCTTCGGCCGCGTCCTTCAGGATGATGTTGACCACGCCGGCAATGGCGTCCGAGCCGTACTGGGCGGACGCGCCGTCGCGCAGCACTTCGATGCGCTTGATGGCGTCGGTCGGGATGGCGGAAATGTCGGCGCCGCTTTCGCCGCGGCCGGGAGAAGTCTGGGTGTAGATCAGCGAGCTGGCGTTCTTGCGCTTGCCGTTGATCAGGATCAGCACCCGGCTCGGCCCCATGTTGCGGATCTCGTAGGGATCCAGCAAGGAGGTCGCGTCGTTGACCGGGGTTTGCACGGTGTTAAAGGACGGCACGCGGAACTGCAGCGATTTGTCGAGCGAGTTCTGGCCGGTCTTGGTCAGTTCGCGCGCGCCCAGGATGTCGATCGGCACCGGGGTGTCGACCAGGGTGCGCTGTGCGCCACGGCTGCCGGTAGAAACGATTACCACCTTCTGGATGTCGTCCGCCGGTGCTTCGGCGGCAGCCGGTGCGGTGGCGGCGGGCTTGACTTCCTGCGCCAGGATGTAAGGGCTGGCGGACAACATCAACACTGCAAATGGAAAGCTCTTCTTCATGGATCTTCTCTCTTGTAACGGTGTTTTCTAGGTATGTAGGCGCTTGTGGCGGGTGTTACGAGGCTGAATGTAATATGTAACATTGCTATGAGTCCATTCATAAAGGTTATGGGAGCAGGAATACAACGTTCCGCGACATTTCGCGAAAAGTGTTGTGATACTTGGTACTTTTCCTGTGTAAGATGAGGACGCACCCCGTCCGCGCGGCGGACGATACCACTTTATTTTTTTGGTGCGACTGCGGGGAAAATCGGGCCGCGCGAACGGCGGCCCGTCGGGTCAGCGGCGCGGCTTGCCCGGCGCGTTTTTCGGTGCTTTTTGCGCTGCGGAGCCTGCGGAATAAAGGGTCTTCGCGTCCTTGTGGGCCTGGTCGATGTTGCGCAAGGCCTGGTCTTCGTCGTGCTTGACGAAGAACTCGGCGTCCTGCGCGGCTACTACCAGTTTGATGGCGGCGGCGTCGGCCAGGTGGTACTTCTCGACGATCAGCGTGGTCACTTCGTCGAGATACTCTTCGTATGTCATTTCACTTGCCATTTCATTTCCTAAATGTGTCGCCGAAGAAATCGCCCTTGTTCCAGCTTGGCCTGTCGGCGGCGTTGGCGATCTCCAGCGCGATGTTGTAATTGAGCTGCGCGAAGCGCGCAGCGGCGTCGAAATTGAACGGCAGCTTCAGGTCGTCCGTCGGCTGGTGGTAGTTCGTGCTCAGGAAATGCTCCCACTGCTTGGCGCCGTCTTCGCCCTTCTGGAACGAGGCCATGCCGGTGGCCAGGAAAATCGAAGGGATGCCCTGGCGCACGAACATATAGTGGTCGGAACGGGTGAACAGGCCCTGCTCCGGCCACGGGTCGGGAATCAGCTCCAAATTCATCGGCTTGAGCGCGCGCGTCAGGTTGCCCTTCAGGCTGGAATGCTCGGCGCCGAAGGCCATCACGTTCTTGAAATCGAAGGTCAGCAAGGGCATGTCGAGATTGACGTTGGCCACGATGGCGCCGGCCGGCACGGTGGGGTTGGTGGCGAAGTAGTCTGCGCCCAGCAAGCCTTTTTCTTCGCCGGTGACGGCCACGAACAGGATGGAGCGCTTGGGCTTGACCTGGCCCTGGCTGAACAGGCGCGCCGTTTCGATCAGCGTGGCCACGCCGGAAGCGTTGTCCATGGCGCCGTTGAAGATGTTGTCGCCGCTCTTTTCCTTCACCTGGCCCAGGTGGTCCAGGTGGGCGCTGAACACCACGTATTCGTTTTTCAGCTTGGGGTCGCTGCCCTCGATCATGCCGACCACGTTGCTGCTCTTCAGGTCGTTGCGCGTGCTTTGCGAGGCCATGCGGGCCGACACGCCCAGGTCGCCGCGCTGCACCGGCTTCTCGGCCGCCACCTGCTCGTAGATGGCATCCAGCTTCAGCCTGGACTGCGCGAACAGCTTGCGCGCGGCCGGGATGCTGAGGCTGTACCGGTTTTGCAAGGTCGGCTGCTGGTGCGCCGCCACCCCGTTCTTGTCCACCCAGCTCATGCTGGGGATGTAGCGGTAATCCTTCAGCTTGGCGAACGGCACGGCTTTTTCCGAGCCCGGCGTGGGAATGGTGATCATGCCGACGGCGCCGTGGCGAGCGGCCGCTTCGCGCTTCAGCTCCCCGCTGGCGAAGTGCGCGCCTTCCTCGGTGGGGAAGCTGCGCGGCTTGCCGGACAGGACCACGACGATCTTGCCCTTCACGTCCACACCCGCGTAGTCGTGGTGCTTGAGACGGTCCGCCTCGATGCCGTAGCCGACAAATACCAGCGGCGCGCCAACGGCAGACTGGTCTTCCAGCAGGCTGCCGGAGGTTACGTACTCGTCCAGGTAGGCCAGCTTTTCAGTGCCGGCCTTGCCGCTCAGCTCCAGCACTGGCGATTCCTGCACCAGGCGCGTGGCGCGCAGCGGCACCTGCTGCAGGAAGCTGCCCTGGTCGCCCTTGGGCGCCAGGCCGTATTGCAGGAACTGCGTGGTGACGTAGTGCGCCGCAATGTCGTAGCCCCGGCTGCCGGTTTCGCGGCCTTCCAGCAAATCGTCCGCGAGGAAGGTCAGGTGGGCCCTGATCATGTTTTTGTCGGCGCGGATGTCTTGCGCATTTTGCGCGTGCGCGCCGGCCGCCAGGGCCAGCAGGCCGGCCGCCATTAGGGAGCGATGTTTCAGCACTATGTCTTCCTTAGTCTTGTTAAGTTGGGCGCTTCGGGATATCCAGGCCGCGCTGCACGGCGGGTCGCGCCAGGCAGCGTTCCAGCCAGGCCGGCACGCGCGACAGGCTGGCGTAGTCCACCAGCTCGCCCGCGCCGTAGAAGCCGATCAGGTTGCGCACCCAGCCTATCATGGAGATGTCGGCGATGGAATAGCCGTGGTCCATGATGTGGTCGCGGCCTTCCAGGCGCGCCTCCAGCACCGCCAGCAGGCGCTTGGTTTCGTTCACGTAGCGCTGCAGCGGGCGTTTGTCCTCGTATTCGCGGCCGGCGAACTTGTGGAAGAAGCCCACCTGGCCGAACATCGGGCCGATGGCGGCCATCTGAAAGAACACCCACTGGATGGTTTCGTAGCGGGCGGCCGGGCCGGCCGGCAGGAACTGGCCGCTTTTCTCGGCCAGGTAGAGCAGGATGGCGCCCGATTCGAACAGCGCCAGCGGCTTGCCGCCCGGACCGTCGGGGTCGACGATGGCGGGAATTTTGCCGTTCGGGTTGAGCGACCTGAACTCCGGGGTATTGTTTTCGTCCTTCATGATGTCGACCAGGTGCGGCTCGTAGGCCAGGCCGGTTTCCTCCAGCATGATGGATACCTTGACGCCGTTCGGCGTCGGCAGCGAATACAACTGGATACGTTCGGGGTGCTGGGCGGGCCAGCGCTGGGCAATGACAAGGTCGGACATGGTGGTCTCCATCTTCAGTGAGAGATGGGAGTGTAGCGTTTGTGCGCAGACCGTGCTGGCACGGCCACGCAGGGTGGGTCAGCGGGAACCGCGTCACCCGCCGGGCGCGGCCGGCGGCGCTAGTCCTGCCACGCCTGCGCCAGCACCGCGCCGCAATCGGCGCGCGCGTCCAGCGAACCGAACACCCGCCCCCACTCGCTGTCGTAGCGGCTGGCGAGGAAGGCCTCCGCGCTGGCCTGCGAAGCCGACTCGCGCATCAGCACCGCCTGCGCCGCCAGCATCAGCTTCTGCGTGTAGCGCCGCGCGCCCGCTTCCAGCTGTTCCGGCGGCTGCCGCAGCGCGTCGCGCAGCCCGGCGATTTCCCCGCGCAGCCGCGCCTCGTCGCCGGCGCGCCGCTGCAGGTCGTCCAGCAGCACCTGCATGCTGTCCGGATGGCGTGCGATGGCGCGCAGCACGTCCAGGCACATCACATTGCCCGAGCCCTCCCAGATCGAATTGACGGGCGCTTCACGGAACAGGCGCGCCATCGGCCCGTCCTCCACGTAGCCGTTGCCGCCGAAAACTTCCATCGCCTCGCCCGCCATCTCCACCGCGCGCTTGCAGATCCAGAACTTGGCGGCAGGCGTGACGATGCGCTTCCACGCCTGCGCGGCCTCCCCCTGCTGGCCGAACGCGTGTGCCAGCTGCATGGACACGCGCAGCGCCGCTTCGCTTTCCAGCGCCATGTCGGCCAGCACGGAACGCATCAGCGGCTGCTCGAACAAGGTGCGGCCGAAGGCCTTGCGCTGGCGCGTGTGGTTCAGCGCCTGCACCAGCGCCTGGCGCATGAAGGCCGCGCTGGAGATGCTGTTGTGCAGCCGCGTGTTGGTGGCCATCTCGATGATGGTGGGGATGCCGCGCCCCTCCTCGCCCACCATCACGCCCCAGGCGCCGTGGAACTCCACTTCGCTGCTGGAATTGGAGCGGTTGCCCAGCTTGTCCTTCAGGCGCTGGATGTGGATGGGATTCTTGCTGCCGTCCGGGCGCCAGCGCGGCACGTAAAAACAGGACAGGCCGGCATCGGTGCGCGCCAGCACCAGGTGCGCGTCGCACATGGGCGCGGAGAAGAACCACTTGTGGCCGACAATGCTGTATTCGCCGCCGCGCCCGGCCGCGCCGCCGGCGTGGGTGGCGCGGGTGGTGTTGGAGCGCACGTCGGTGCCGCCCTGCTTTTCCGTCATGCCCATGCCGACCATGATCGATTGCTTGGCGGCGGCCGGCAGGTCGCGCGCGTCATGCTCGCTGGAGAACAGCAGCGGCTGCAACTGCGCAAACAGCGCCGGTTCCTGCTGCAGCACCGGGATGCAGGCAAACGTCATGCTCACCGGGCAGAAGGAGCCGGCTTCGATCTGGTTGTGCAGGTACTGGCCGGCGGCGTAGGCGGTCCATGCGCCGGCGCGCTGTTCGGTGAAAGGCTGCGACACCAGGCCGTGGCGGCGCGTGATGGCCAGGAATTCGTGCCAGCTGGGATGGAACTCCACCACGTCGATGCGCTCGCCGGTGCGGCTGTGCGTGTGCAGCTCGGGCGGATGGCGGTTGGCCAGTTCGCCCATGCGGATCACGGCCTCGCTGCCCAGCAGTGCGCCCTGGCCGGCCAGCGCGTCGGCATGCCAGCCTGCGCCGCCGCGCGTCACGGCGTCCCGCAGCAGCGGGTCGGTCAGGTAGAGGTTGTAGTCTTTCAGCTCGGCAGCCTGGTTGCTGATCTCGTGGGTTTCCCATTGCATGGCGGTCTCCGTTGTCCGGTCGATTGATCCGATCGAATTAGTATAGGATTAAAGTGTGTTCAGCATGTTCGGATTCCACCCATGACAGATTCCAGCCGCGCGGCGCGCCAGAAGCCCCGCCGCAGGCCGCGCCAGGCACGCTCCTGGGCCACTTCGCTGGCCGTGCAGGAAGCCTTTGTTCGGGTTTTGCTGGCGCGCGGCTACGACGGCGTGACCATCCGCGAGGTGGCGGCGGTGGCAGGTGTGGGCATCGGTACGTTCTACGAGTACTTTCCCAACAAGGAAGCGCTGGCCGCAGTCTGCCTGCGCATGCGCATGAAGGCAGTGGTGACGGAGCTGGCCGCGCTGGCCGGCGCGGACGGGCCGGTGCACGGCCTGGTGGACGCCCTGCTGGACCGCATGGTGGAGCGCTTTGCGGGCCGCGCGGCGGAGTGGCAGGCGCTGCTGCAGCTGGAACGGCGCATCTCCACGCCGGAAGCCTATTCCCGGCTGTACCGCCTGGCCACCGACATGTGGGCAGCCGCGCTGGCGCGCGCGGCGCTGCCGGCGCAGGCGGCCTGGGTGGTGCACACCGCGTCCTACAGCGTGCTCACCCAGCGCGTCATGGAAGACGGCCCGCGCACGGACGCGGCGGCCCTGCGGCGCCAGCTTGGCGTGCTGGTGCACGCCTACCTGGCGGAGCAAGGCCGGGGCCACGGCTAGCCGCGGCGCGGCGCATGGCGTACCATCTGCAACATCCCCACCACACCGCGAGACCGCCATGTTCAAATCCATCCGCCTGCTGCCCCTGCTGCTGGCCGCTTCCAGTGCCTGGGCGGTATCGCTGGCCGACCTGTCCAACAAGGACGTCAACGGCGCCCTGAAAGCCGCGCTGGAACGGGGCTCCACCGCCGCGGTCAGCAAACTGGGCGCCGAGAACGGCTTCCTCAACAATGAGAAAGTGAAAATCCAGCTGCCACGCGTGCTGGAACAGGCCCGGCCCATCCTGAAAATGACGGGGCACGCGCAGCAGCTCGACGACCTGGTGGTGTCGATGAACCACGCGGCCGAGGCGGCCGTGCCGATGGCCAAGCCGCTGCTGGTGGACGCAGTCAAGAACATGACGCTGACCGACGCCAAGAACATCCTGAGCGGCGGCGACACGTCGGTGACGCAGTTCTTCCGCGAGAAGACGGCAGCCCAGCTGAGCGTGAAATTCCTGCCCATCGTGAAAAAAGTGACCGACAAGTCCGACCTCTCGGCCAAGTACAACGGCGCCCTGTCCCAGGTGTCGAAAATGGGACTGGCGCCGGCCGGCACGGTGGAAGACTATGTGACCCAGCGCGCGCTGGATGGGCTGTTCACCATGATAGGCGAAGAGGAAAAGGCGATCCGCAACGATCCGCTCGGTACCGGCAGCAAACTGATAGGTAAAGTGTTCGGCGCCCTGAAGTAGCAGCCAGGCGAATACTTTTTGTCGGGAAACTTTACACGGGCCGCCGACACGCCACGCCAACCCCTTGATTTATCAACAGTTGCAAATCAGGCATAAATTATGCTTTAGATTTCTCATTTGTTAATATTTCTGGGGGACCAAGTATGAAGCGCCTCTTTCTCGCGGCCCTGCTCGCCGTTTGCACCGCACTGGCCCACGCCGACATCATCTTCGACAACGGCCTCGGACAAGATTTCTCTCCGCGCAGCGGCTACTTTTCCACGGCGCTACAACAGCAGCGCCTGTACGACGATTTCAGCCTGGCCGGCACCTACGACATCGGGCACGTGTTTTTCCAGATGGGCCTGACGGAAGATCCGTTCTTCGGCTCCTTCACCTTTACCATCTACAACGACGCCGGCGGCGGCGCGATCGGCGGCGCCATCTACACCCGCACGCTCAACGTTGGCGACTACACGGCGGTACCGAACAGCATCATCAGCTACCCGTTCAGCACCTTCTACGACGTCACCTTCGCCACCGACGGCCTGACCCTGGGCGCCGGCAACTACCTGCTGAGCTTCTACGGCCTGGACCTGGAATTCCGCACCGCCAACACCGACGCCCCGAACGGCTACTTGCTGTGGCAGCAGGAAGACACCGGCGACGTGTTCGCCATTGATGGCGGCCTGCCCTTCCGCCTGGACGGCAGCGTACCGTCCAGCACGGTCCCTGAACCGTCCAGCCTGCTGCTCTCGGCCGCCGCGCTGGCCGCGCTGACCTTCCACCGCCGCCGGCGCCAGCACTAAGCCGCCAGCAGCGGACTCACGCTCTCCACCAGCAAGTCGGTGAACGCGCGCACCCGCAACGGCATATGGCGCTGGTTGCGGAAAATGGCCGACACCTCTTCCGTGTCGCCCGGATTGTAGCCGGGCAGCAGTTCCACCAGCCGCCCGGCCTGCAGCTCGGCCGCCACGTGGAGCATGGCCAGCCGGCTGACGCCCAGGCCGTCCAGCGTGAGCTGGCGCATGGTTTCACCGTTGTGGGTGAGCATGCCGTCCTGCACCGGCAAGTGCACAGTCTGGCCGCCGAGGCGGAACGGCCATTCATCGAGCGGGCGGCGGAAATTGAAGCAGCGGTGCCGGACCAGCCCGCCCGGCTCCTGCGGGACGCCCCCCTGTTGCAGATAGCGCGGCGCCGCCACCACGGCGCGCCGGCTGCGGCCCGGCACCCGGGCGTGGAAGCTGGCGTCGGCCAGCGGGCCCATGCGGATGGCCAGCGGGCGCCCCGTCATCAACGGTCCCGCCATCCGGGCCGAAGGCGGCACGGTGCAGACCATCGCCTGAGCCGGACTGCGGATTGCAAATTCCGGCTTTCGGATTCCGGCCGCCTATTCCGCGGAATCGGCGCTGCGGGCATGCTGCAGCGCTTCCCACAGTTCGCGGTACTCGAGCCGCTCGGCCATCGCCTCGATGCCGCGCGCCAGCGCCGGGTGCTGCGGCGCCACGCGCAGCAGCAGTTCGTTTAGCTGCTTGCGGTCCAGGTGCTGCACCGCGTTGCACAGCGCGCTGTAGGTGGCGCCGTCCAGCGCCTGCACATCGCCCGGCAGCAGCACCGCCGGGGCCGGCGCGGGCTCGGCTGCGGATGCGTCAGCTCCGGCCCCGCTGCCGTCACCGGGTCCAGGCTGCGGACGCGCTGCCTGGACCGGCTGCGGCGCGGCGGTCGGCAGCGTGCCGAGCTGGCCGACGTCGCTCAAGCCGCCCGGCGGCGGCGCTTGCTGCGCATCCATCCGCGACAGCGCCAGCACCTGGTCTATCAGCGCCAGCAAATGCTTGCCCGAGTAATGGATGAAGCGCAGGTTTTCCAGCTCGTCCTGGCTCAGCGACTGCGAGCGCGTCATCAGTTCCGAGAATCCGATCACCGCATTGAGCGGCGTGCGCAATTCATGGCTCATATTTGACAGGAACACGCTCTTGGCGCGGTTGGCCGCCTCGGCGCGGTCCAGCGCGGAGGCCAGCGCCCGCGTGCGCTCGTCCACCAGCTGCTCCAGCCGGCTGCGGTAACTGGCCAGTTCCCTCTCGGCCAGCGTGCGCTCGGCGTCGATGTAGGCCAGGCGCTGCTGCGTCTCGCCAATCCAGCCCAGCACGCTGTCGCGCGGCGCATCCGGCAGCGGGGCGGAAAAGTCGCCGCTGCCCAGGCGCGCGATGTGGCCGTACAGCTGCGGTACGCTGCCGCCCAGCACCGCCAGCACTTCGCCGCGCGCCATCCATACCAGCGCCAGCAGCATCGCCACCAGGCACAGGAACACCACGCGCAGCTGCAGCGCGCGCTGCTCGCTCAGCCGCACCGCCTTCAGCGTGCGCTCGTCCGTCATGACCGCGAACTGGCGGATCGGCTCCATGATGGCAGCCTTGGCCTGGTGATAGGCGGCGTCGTGCAGCACGGCGGTGGCGCGCGCGCGGGCCGCCGCGCCGCCCGGCGTGCCAGGCGCAGCCTGCTCCACCAGGCGCATGGCGGCGAATTCGGTGGCCGTCAGCGCGTCCGAGCGCCGCCTGGCCTGCTCCAGCACGGCGATCTCCTGGGCCATGAAACCGGCGCGCCGTATCAGCTCGTGCAAGGGCACGGCGTTGCCGGGCGGGCCGGTAAAGCTGGCGCCGGCGGGCACCAGGTCCCAGTAAATGTCGGGATGCTTGGCCGAGCGCGGCAAGCGCCCGTCGCGCACCGCCAGGATCTGCTCGAAGTGCTGCTTGTAGACCGGATCGCCGGTGGCGGCGAAGCTGCGCGCCATGCGGGTCAGCTCGTCCGAGGACTGGCGCAGTTCGCTGGCCAGGAAGGTGGAACGCTGGCGCACGTCGTTGGCAACGTCGATCTTCTTCTCGGCCCGCACATAGAACACGAAGCTGGCGGCCAGCAGCAGCGACACCGCCAGCGTCAGCCAGAGGTGCACGGACAGGCGGGACAGGCGTCGGTTGGGGGCGGCCGTGCTGAGCATAGTCGTTCAGGTCTGTGAGGGCGCGCTCATGGTATGCCTATCATCCGGCAGGGGCAAGCGATGTTGCAATTGACTCCCGCGAATTTGCAGTTCGTCGCAAAAACCACCACAGCGGCGCGGGCGAAATTACAATGGCCTCACTGACAACTTGAATAACCCAGGGAAAACCATGCGCCGTCTCTTGATTCAAACCGCCATCGCCACGCTCGCCTTCACCAGCTCCGCATACGCGGACGAACAGGTGCGCACCTTGCAGCCGTTCACCGCCATCGACAGCAAGGGGGCGTACAGCATCGTGGTGGAGGGCGGCAAAACGCAATCCGTGAAACTGTCCGGCACCGACAAATTCATCGGCAACCTGGTGACCGAAGTGGTGAACGGCGAACTGAAAATCTACCACCGCGACGGCGGCGGCAAGAACGCCAACGGCGATCCGCGCATCATCATCACGGTGCCGTCGCTGGTCAAGTTCATCGGCGAAGGCGCGGGCGAAACGGTATTGAAGAACATGGCCGGCGAGCGCCTCGACGTGAGCTACCAGGGCGCGGGGCGTTTCGCCGCGCAGGGCAAGGTCAAGCTGCTGCGCCTGAAGGCGCAGGGCGTGGGCGAAGTAGACACCAAGGACCTTGCCGCCGAACGCGCCGACGTGAACTTCAACGGCATCGGCAATGTGAAGGTCAGCGCGAGCGACACGCTGAACGCGGTGGTAAACGGCATGGGCAACCTGACCTACTACGGCAAGCCGCGCCACCTGAACAAGACCGTCAACGGCATCGGCAACGTCAACGCCGGCGACTGATCCCGGGGCCCGGCCCTAGCGCAGGCTGCCGGCCAGGCGCGGCGAGGACAGCAACTGGCGGAACGCGGCCCAACGCTGGGCGCGCGCCGTTTCCGGATCGGCCGAGGTGGCGTGGCGCTTCACGTAGTCGCCCACCAGGTCGGCGCCCACCGTGTAGTTGATGACGTAGCCCCGGTTGGCCTCATAGAAGCGGATGCGCTGCTCGGCCTTCTCGGGCGGATACAGCAGCACGTTCACCAGCCACTCCACGGTTTGTTCGCGCGTGGCCTTGCCGTCCAGGTAGGCGCGCGCGGCGTCGTTGTCGGCATAGGCCAGCTTGCCGAACAGCTGCGTCAGCGCCGCGTA
Organism: Massilia sp. Root351; assembly: GCF_001425045.1. Classification (GTDB taxonomy): domain Bacteria; phylum Pseudomonadota; class Gammaproteobacteria; order Burkholderiales; family Burkholderiaceae_D; genus Rugamonas. The sequence continues at coordinate 68,918 of NZ_LMDJ01000034.1, forward strand.
TTTGTCGGCCAGCGCCGGGTCCAGCCCGGCCAGCGGATACAGCACGTCGCGCTCGAAGGCCAGCCGCTCCTGCGGCGTGAACGCCATCAGGATGCCGTAGTTGGCGCTGCCCTCTGCCACCAGCGACATCGGCGAATACAGCGGGTAGACGCTGAACTCCTGCCAGTTCTTGCCCTTGACCAGGGTCTGCTCCAGCAGCGCGTTGTAGACGTGGTGGCCGGGATAGCCTTCATGGCAGCCCAGGTCCACCGCGCGCTCGATATAGATGGGGAATTCGGTGTTGATCTGGATCAGGCTGTGCGCGTCGCCCTTGTACCAGTTGTAGCCGGACCACGGCTGGTTCTGCACGAACTCCAGCACGAAGCTTTCGTTGGCCGGCATGGAAATATACTTCGCGCTGCGCTCGCGGCAGGCGCGGATGGCAGCCTCCATCACGGGGCGCAGCTTGTCCTTGGGGATTTCAACGCGGGCGCGGAAGGCTTTCACGCGGTCGGCCAGCGGGCCCTGTCCGCCAAGCAGCTTGCCGATGCGGTCCTGCAGCTCCAGGTAATAGGCGCGGTCGTGGCGCGGCGCCACCGCGTTGTACATGGTGGCGGTTTCCTCGTCGAAGCTGAACTTCTTGCCGCCCAGCATATCGACCCGCATCACCATGGATTGCAGCTGCTTGTCGAGGAAGGCGATGCGCAGCGCCTCGTCGGCGTCGCCGCCGGCAGCTACCGGGGGCAGCGCCTTGCGCGCCGCCTCCGCCTCGCTGCGGATGGCGGCCAGGCTCAGCTTCTCCTTCACCGCCTGCTCCTGCAGTTGCGCCGGTCCGTAATAAGCGTCCACATAGGAAGCGTCATGCTGGCCCACGGCCAGCACCAGCTTCATGTAGCGTTCGCCCACCTCCTGAACCGGCGCCGCCCAGGCACTGCCTGCGATCAGCATGGCCACACCTCCCGCAAGCAGTTTACGCATGCACTATCCTTTACTTTTTCTTGGTGTCCTTCTTGGCAGGAGCCTTGGCTGGCGCCGGCGCCGCCGCCGGCTGCGATGCCGGCGTGCTGCCACCCTGCACACCCAGCGCGCCGCCGGTACCCAGGCCGCCCGCTACTTCCTGCGCCTTGTAATTGCGCACCGCTTTCACCAGCTGGTTATACGAGTCCATGAAAGCGGCAGTGAGGATTTTACCCTCAGGCGTGTTGGAATAGCCACCGGCACCCGCAAAACCGCCGGCGAACAGGCCGCCGAACATATTGAAGTCGAAGTTCTTGGCGCTGCCTTCGGCCGCAGCGAGCTGCACCCCGGAACGGTTGTCGATCATGATCAGCGTGGTAGCGGCCTCATTCGATTTCATGCCGCCCGCTACCATGCCGGCCACGCTGCCGATCAGGCCAAAGCCGCCCAGCGCACCGCCCATGCCGGAAGTACCCTTCTGGCTGAAGTTGATGGTAGGGCTCATGGTGTAATCGGCGGCGACCATCTGGCCCTTGCCGAAGTTGCTGCCGCCGCGCATTTCGCCGCTCTGCTGGATGTCGCGCTCCATGTTCATGTTCTTCAGCGCGGCGCCGCGCTCGACCACCACGAAACAGTTGGACTGCTGGATCATCATGCGCAGCACCGGCACGGTGGAGCCCAGCTTGTACTGCGACAGCGCGTGGTACCACGGCGCGGACTGGTCTTCCACCACGCCCAGCGTGCCGAGCGGCTTGTCGCATTTTTCCAGCTGCGAGCTGGCGTTGGCCGCGTTGGCGCCGCCTGCAGCGCCGGTGGCGACAGTGCCGCCGCCGCCCAGTTGCGGCTGGGTGCCGGCGCAGCCGGTCAGCGCCAGCGCGGCGATGGCTGCTGCGAGATATTTTCCCTGGATCTGGATCGTTTTATTGGTCTTCATGGTCGTACTCCCCTGGTCGTTTGCGTGGGCAAAGCTGAGCTTCATTTTAGTCGTGGGGGAGTATATTTCAATCAACTAGTTAGATTCTATACAATTGTCACACTAGTAATTATATTTATTGATCAATTTCCTGCGGCCGATAGTGTTCGCTTATACAGGCGCATCCACAGGCTTTCCGGCGACATCACGAAGCCCATCACCTCCCGCGCTTGCTCACCGGTGGCCGTGCGCACCGCGTCCACCTCATAACGCGCCAGCACCATGGCGATGGCGATCTTGATCTCCAGCAGCGCCAGGTAGCGCCCCGGGCAGGTGCGCGGCCCGGCGCCAAACGGCACGCCCACCTTCTTGTCGGCGGATATCTGCCCCTGCGCATCGGGCAGCCAGCGCCGGGGATCGAATTCGGCGGCGCGCGGGAAATGGCTGTCGGACACGCTATGGTGCCGCAGCACGCACCACACCAGATCCCCGGCCTTCACTTCGATGTCCGCCACCGCCGTGTCGCGCAGCGCTTCCAGCGGCATGAACGGCGCCACCGGCTTCAGGCGCATGGCTTCCTGGATGCACGCGTCCAGGTAGTCCAGCGCATCCATCTGCTCGATGCTGAAGGATGCGGCATCCGGCGCATGGCGCAGCACTTCCTCGCGCGCGGTCTGCATGGCCTGCGGGTGGCGCTGCAGCAGGTAAAGCAGCCAGGCGATGGTGTTGGCGGTGGTATCCTCGCCGGCCAGCAGCATGGTCGAGACATTGCCGGCCACGGAACGGTCGTCCACGCCGCTGTCCTGCTGGTCGGCGGCGGCGATCATGGCTTCCAGCAGATTGCCGGGACGCGCCACGCGCAGCGGGTCGGCCGCCATGCGCGTGCGGGCCTGAGCGATCAGTTCGTCGACCGCGCTGGCCAGCGCCGCCGCCGAACGCTCCAGGCGGCGGTCCTGCGGCAGCTTGAAGTAGCGCCAGTACGGCAGCAGCGTGAGGCTGCGGCGCGCGATGCCCGGCAGGATGACGTCCAGGTGGCGCTGTATGGTGTCCTCGCCGCCGTCGATGGTATTCACTTCCGTGCCGAATGCCAGGCCGGCGATGATGTCGACCGTGTAGCGCTTCAAATCCGCCGCCAGGTCGATCTCCTGCCCGGCCTGCGCGATACCGTCCCAGCGCCGCTGCAGGCGCAGCGCCACTTTCACCAGCGCCGGGAAATACGCCTTGATGGCGTGCGGCGCGAAGCCCTGCATCACCATGCGGCGCTGGTTGCGCCACTCGCTGCCCTCGGCCATGAACAGGCCGGGCAGGCCGCCCAGTTCATCGGAGATCATGGCCGTCACGCTGGGGCGGCGAAAGCCGTCCGGCCGGTCGCGCAGGATGGCGGCCACCGCTTCATGGTCGGCCACCACCAGCACCCGCGTGCGGCCGAAATGCACGGGGAAGTAGGCGCCGTAGCGCTGGCACCAGCGTTCGATGTCGCGGTGCACGCTGAGCGGCCTGATTTGCAGCAGGTTGCCGACCAGCGGCCATGGGCGCGGTCCGGGCAGCGATGGGATGCGGCGCAGCGGCGGCCGGCTTTCAGCGGTCAAGGTAACGGATGTAGTCATAGTGACATCATATCCCATATCGATTTCACAACCTGCCGGGCCAGCGGTGCGAGGCGAAAAACCGTGCCGGCGTACCATCCCGGCATGGACCCGCACCGCATTCCGGCACGGCTGGCAGCAGCCGTGCTATCGCTGGCAAGCTGCTGCACCGCCATGGCGCAGCAGGCGGGCGGCGCTGCACCTGCCGCCGCCGCACCCGCAGTGCCGACCGTGACCATCCCCTACACGCGCGACCCGGTCGACAAGTCCTACCGCAAAATGGTGCGCGGCATGGAGCGCTACCAGCGCGAACGGGCACTGGCGCCGCGCTCCGCACTGCGCTTCCAGGTGCTGCCGCGCCAGCCCGGCGTGAAACTGGACGGCGTCACCCTGAAAGTGGTGGGCGACAGCATCGCGCTGCCGGTGGCCATGGCGCCGGACCACAGTTTCACGCTGGAGCGCAATGAACAGGCCTTGCGCGAGGATGCGGCGCTGGTGGCCAACCGCAAGACCAGCAGCATGACCTGGCGCGCCATGGTGCGCAGCGAAGGCGTGCCCGCCGGGATGCGGCGGCTGGGCGACCTGCGGCTGGAATGCCTGGTCGGGATGGAGGCGGGACTGGTATCGAACAACTCCGCCCTGTTCGCATGGCTGAACGACATGCTGACCGATGCGGACAAGGTATGCGCTTCGCCGGAGGGTAACTACCTGCAGTTTGCGGACCGGCCGCTGTTCGGAGTGACGCTGCACGCGGGAGCGCGTTCGATGGCGCTGCCGTTCAGGGCCTTGTACGCGGGCGGCACGCAAACCGAAGCCACCCTGCCCTATTGCGATTGCCAGGTCCTGCTGGACCGCAGCTACTATGCGCCGGTGTGGGACCGCAGCTGGCCGGACGATGCGCTGCTCAGTTTCCAGTACATGGACGACGCGGCGGAGCCGGTGCCGCCCCGGGTGGCCAGCAAAGAAGCGGCGCGCGCGGCGCTGGGGGAGCCGGCGGCCGCGCTGCGCTTCGACAGCGGCTATGAGGTATGGCAGTACCGGTATCCGCCCGCCGCGAGCCTGCCGAAGGGGGAGGACGGCAGGCCGCAGATGGCGGAACTGGTGCTGTTGTTCGACAGCGGCGGCGCAACACGCCAGTACCGCCGCCGCGAACCATAGCCGCCGTGGGACATCGCCTCAGTCGTTGGCCTGAGGCGAATACTTGTCGGCCTGCGCTTTCGCGCCCACGCCGTGGGTGCGCACGTCGGCGGAAATCGGCAGCATGGACGCATCCCACGCCTCCCACTGCTGCTTCAGTTCCGCCAGCCGCTCGGGATGCTTGCGCGCCAGGTTGGCCCGTTCGCGCTGGTCCTGCTCAACGTTAAACAGGTACTCGTTGCCGTTGATCTTCAGGTATTTCCAGTCGCCCGCCCGCACCGCGCGCTGCGCGTTGGCCTTGTAGCGCCAGAACAGCGTGCGCTCCACTGCGGGCTGTTCGCCCAGCAGCACCGGCAGCAGGTTCCGGCCGTCCGGCGGATAAGCCGCATCCGGCTGCGTGCCCGCCGCCGCCAGCAGGGTGGGCAGCCAGTCCATGCTGATGGCCACCTGCTTGCTCACCTGGCCGGCTTGCACGCGCGCCGGCCAGCGTACGATGCCGGGTACGCGGATGCCGCCTTCCAGCAGCTCGGTCTTCTGGCCGCTGAACGGCCAGGTCTTGGAGAACCGCTCGCCGCCGTTGTCGCTGGTGAAGACCACGATGGTGTTCTCCGCCAGCCCCTGCTTCTCCAGCGCCTGCAGCACCCGGCCGATGGACGCGTCCAGCGCCACCACCATCTTGGCGTAGGTGGCCAGGTCGCCGCCGTCGTAGTGGAAGATGTTGTCGATCTGCCTGGACACCGCCTCGTCCTTCGGCCCTTCCCACGGCCAGTGCGGCGCGGTGTAGTGCAGCGACAGGAAGAAGGGCTTGGACTTGTCCTGCTTCTTCACGTAGGCGGCGGCGCGGTCGCCCAGCAGGTCGGTGTAGTAGCCCACTTCGCTCACCGCCACTTCGCCTTCGTACAGGTCTTCCTTCACGTTCGGGCCCACGCCCGGCTTGTGGGTGAAGTAGTCGATGGCGCCGCCGTAGTTGCCGTAGAAGGAATCGTAGCCGCTCTTCAGCGGGCCGAAATTCGGCAAGGAACCCAGGTGCCACTTGCCGATCAGCGCCGTGTTGTAGCCGGCCTTCTTCAGCAGCGAGGGCAAGGTGGGATGCCCGGGCGGCAGGCCGATGGTGTCGGACGCGCCGGCGATCGGCTCTTCCAGCCCGCCGCGCAGGCGGTACTGGTAGCGGCCCGTGATCAGCCCGAAGCGGGTGGCCGAGCACACCGCCGAGTTCGAATATGCCTGCGTCAGCCGCAGGCCCTGGGCGGCCAGCTTGTCCAGGTTGGGGGTGCGGAAGTCGGTCTGTCCATACACGCTCAGGTCGCCCCAGCCCAGGTCGTCGGCCAGGATGAAGATGACGTTGGGCTGGCCGTGCGCCCGGTCGGCGCTCCTGCCGGCCTTGCCGGCGGCCAGCGCCAGCGTAGGGGCCAGCGATTGCGCAACGGCCAGCGTGGACCAGCCGCCGAGGCCACCGATCACGGTGCGGCGTTTTTTATTGATGCTCATGTCTGCTCCTTGTTCAGAATTCGTGGCGGGCGGTCACGCCCACGGTGCGCGGCGTGGCGATCACCGCGTTGTAGGAACCGAAACCGCTGTTCCACATGCTGGTGTAGTAGTGCTTGTCGAAGGCGTTCTTGACCCACAGCGACACGTCCCAAGCGGCGCCGCGCGTGGTGCGCAGGCCAACGGAGAAATTGCTCACACTGTAACCCGGGATCTTCGAGTATTCGGACGCATCCAGCGTGCCGTAGGTGGAGGCGCGGTAGGCGTAGTTGGCGTTGTAATACGCTTGCACGCCTTCCGCCGCCACGTGCGCGTACTGTGCACCCAGGTTGCCGATCCAGCGCGGCGCATTCACCAGCGCGTTGCGGCCGGACAGGTCGCAGAAGGTGGCGCTGCGCTCCGGCGGGCACGGCGCGTTGCGGTAGTCCAGATAGCTGGCGTCGTTGAAGGAGCCGTTGGCGCGCAGGGTCAGCCCCTTGAACGGCGTGGCGATGGCTTCGAGCTCCAGGCCGCGCGTGCGCGCGTCGCCCGCATTGGTCAGATAGGAACTGCGGCTGACCGGGTCATACGCGTTGCTCTGGTAGCCGTGCACCACGGTGGCGAACAGGTTGCCGTTCAGCTGCAGGCGATGGTTCAGCAGGGTGCTCTTTACACCCAGTTCCAGCGCGTTGGCGCGCTCGGTCCCCACCAGCATCGAGGCCACGCCGCCCGCGCCCGGCACGGACAAGTTGATGCCGCCCGACTTTTCGCCGTGCGACAGGCTGGAATACAGCAGCACTTCCGGCGTCAGCTTGTAGCCGGTGCTGAGCAGCGCGGTAGGGCTGAACTGGGTCAGGCCCAGGCTACCGGAATCGTAGGCGCCGTAGCGGGCGTTGCGCGCGGCCAGCGCAGCGCCGGTGACGGCGGCGCCGCCGGTGGGCGCATAACGCACCACGCGCGCGGTCTTGTCCTCGTAGCTGGCGCGCACGCCGGCCGTGAAGTCCAGCTTGTCCGTGGCGTGCCAGGTGGACTGGGCGAACAGCGCGTAGCTGTTCACGCGCAGCTGGCCCGGCGCGTTGCTGCTCAAGTTGGACCAGGCGCCGGCCGGGTTGCCGTTGTAGACGTCGGCCAGCGGGCCGTTCACGGTGAAGGAGTTGTTGCTCAGCTCCTGGTAGTAGTAATAGGCGCCGAACACCGACTCCAGCGCCTGGCCGGACGGCGTGGCCCAGCGCAGTTCCTGCGTGAACTGCTTGTGGCGCGCCGAGGCGCCCACGTTCAGCGTGACGGGCACGGCCAGGCCGTCGTCGTTGCGCGGCGTGAAGTTCCAATAGCGGTAAGCGCTGACGGAGGTGAGCTTGTGGTCGCCCGCCAGCGTCCAGTTGGCCTCGGCCGAGGCGCCGCCCTGGTGCACCGTCACGTGCGAACCGGAGTCCAGGTTGACCGCGCGCTGCGTGGGGTCCAGCACCGGCGTGGCGCCCACCAGCTTGGCTTGCGCAATCGCGCGGCCGCTCGGGCCGGCGTTGTAGAACACCAGCGTGCCGTTGTTCGAGTCTTCCTCGTTGTAGTCGGCGATCACGCGCAGGCTGAAGTCGCGGCTCGGCTCATACAGCGCCTGGGCGCGGAAGCCCTGGCGGTCGCCGCCCTGCACCTTGCCGCCGTCGTACAGGTTGGTGATGTAGCCGTCCTCGCGGGTCTTGTAGGCCGACACGCGGCCGGCCAGCGTATCCGTCAGCCCGCCGGACAGCACCAGCTTGGCCTGGCCGTAGCCGAACTGGCCGCCCGACAGCTCGATGCTGCGCTCGGGATTGAAGGTGGGCTTCCTGGTGGCGATATTGAGCACGCCGGCGGTGGTGTTCTTGCCGAACAGCGTGCCCTGCGGACCGCGCAGCAGTTCCAGCTGCTGCACGTCGAGCGCATCGAAGGCGGCCATGCCGGGACGGGCCAGGTAGACGTTGTCCAGATAGATGCCGACACTGCCCTCCAGGCCGTCGCTGGCCGGATTGTTGCCCAGGCCGCGTACGGCAAAGCTCATCTGGCGGGCGTGCACATAATTGATGGTGGTGCTGGGCAGCAGCTGCTGCAAGTCCTGCACGCGGTAGGTGCGGCTGCCGTCCAGCGCATCCTCGCCCAGCACGGTCATCGGCGTGGGCACGTTCTGCGCGCTTTCGACGCGGCGCCGGGTCGTCACCAGCACGCTCTGCACGGCGCCAACGATGACCGGCTCGGCGCCGCTGGCTGCGGCAGTTGCCGCGCTGGCGGCGCCGGCTACACTGGCGGCCGCCCCGGCCTGAGCGTCAGCCGCTTCGGCGCCGGCCACGGCAGCGCCGGCTGCCGCAGCGACGGCGGCATGGGCCGGTGCCGCCATTGCGGCTGCTGCCATGACGGCAAGCGCGATGGTGCTCAGTTGCGTGCCCAGTTGCAGAACCGGCCGCGATGGGCTGCGCCGGGTGTTACGGTCTGCTGCAAAATGCTGTACCACTTTACTCCCCTTGTTTGAATTTTTGGCGAGCGCCTCCCTGCCGTTGCGGCATGCTGCAAGCGGGGGCGCTGCTGGTTTGCCTGTTACTTGTCGGCGAGCGCTTTTTCCGAGCGCGGAGTGCCCTGTGGTACCCATTCGTAAGGGACCGGCTGCGCGCGATAGACCCAGTTGGTCCTCACCTGCTTGCCTCCACCGCCGACGGCGGAATTACCGAAATAGGGACTGACGTATTCCCACACGATGTCGCCCTGCGGCGTGACCTGGAAGAAGCGTCCGTTCATGCCCTCGTCCACCAGCGTGTTCCCGTTCGGCAGGCGGCGCGCGCTGCTGATGAAGGCGCTGTAAAAGCTCCATTGGGTCTGGCTGGAATCGGCCGCAGTGTACTGCCACACGATCTGCTTGCTGATGGGATCGATCTCCAGCACCCGCGAGTGCGGAAAGATGCCGGGGCTGACGCGCGGATAGCCCGCCTCGCCCTGGTTGTCGAACACCAGGATATTGCCGGCGCCCGGCAAGCCTTTGGCGATCAGGTGCGCGTCGTGCAGGCCGATGATCTGGTCCACCGGGCGCGGCACCTTGCTGCCGGCGATGGCCGGATAGTCCGGCCCCAGGTTCCACACCACCTTGCCGCTGCGCTTGTCGATGATGGCGATGAAGTTCGCCTCGCGCGAATCGATGATGATGTTATCGGGATGGAAGCGCTGGTCGCCCTGGTCGAACCACTTGTTCGCGCCCAGCACCGCCATATTGTTCACGTGCAGATAGTCCACCGGCCCGGCGCCGTAGCGCGGCTGCGCTGCGCGCACCAGCTTCAGCGCTTCCGGAGAAAAGCCGAATTCTTCCAGATGCTCCGAGGCCACCCACTTCCACGCTATTGAGCCGGACGGCGTGACCTCGTAGATCACGTCATCCAGCACCTGCGCGGCCTGGAAGCCCGCCACGCTGTGCACCAGGTTGGCCAGCACCAGCGTATTGCCGTTGGCGAGGCGGCGCCAGTCGTGGTGCTGCTTGGCCGCGCCGCCGGGCGCGCCGCCGCTGGCCACTGAGGCCGAACCATAAGCCTCCTGCGCGCCGGCGCCCCATTGCCACACCACCTTGCCGTTCCAATCCAGTTCGCCGATGCTGGTGTTGCCCAGGCCGTTGCCAGTGGTCTGCGCGCCCGGCACGCTGCCCAGTTGCAGCAGGATGTTGCCGCGTTTTCCATCGGCCAGCGCAGGGTCCAGCAGCACCGGCGGGAAACCCTCGTGCGGCCACTGGCGCACCTCGTTGCCGTTCATGTCGATCAGGTGGGTGCGCTTGTCCTGGCCGCTGAACAGCACGTAGCTGTTATAGGCGCGGACCGGATCGTAGCGCGTCACGCCGGTGGGGAAGACGCTGGGCGCCGCCATCGCGGCGCTTGCAGCCATCATCAGGCAAACGCCCGCCGCCGCTGTCCACGCCACCGCCCGCACTGCCGCCCCTGCCTTCGCTACCGCCATCACAGCCTCCTTGTATGTCTCGCAATGTTGAAATTCGAGACTGCATCATAGGGAGGCCGCCGGTGCGGCACCACGAATCATTTCGCATACTGTTATTTGGCGTGCTGGCATTAGCTCATAGCCAAACACGCAGGTTTCAGTGCGGGACGACGGCGAACCTGAGCATGTCCGGCGGATAGTACTGCTGGAAATAGCGCCACAGCACTCCCCTGGACGCTTCGTTCAGCAAAGCGTGCAGCGCGCGCTGGTCGGCCGCCTGCAGCGAGCGGCGCGATACATAGGCGCCGCTCTCCGTCATCGGCAGGCCGGCCAGGGGCTGGTACGCCAGCTGCGCCAGCAGTGCCTGCGCGGCGGGGTCGGCGTTGAGCGAGGACATGAAGATGGCTGGCGCCATCACGGTGAAATCCGCGCGGCCGGCCTTGAGCAGGCGGCCGACGGAAGCCAGGTCGTCTGCGTAGTCGATGCGGCGCTCGGCCTCCAGCTGCCGCAGCAGCGCGTCGTACTCGTCGCCGAACGAGTACGACCGCACCACCACGCCGCGCAGATTCTTCTGTGCCAGCAGCGCCTGTACGCTGTGCGCCGCCAGCTTGCGCGCCTTCAGGCTGATAAGTTCCACCTTCCACTTCATCATCGGAACAAAGGTGGCGCGCAGATCGCGGTCAGCGCTGCGCGACGCGGGCACCATCAAGTCGGCCTGGCCGGATTCGAGGAACTGGAATGCCATGCGGGCGCGCGGCATCACGGGAAATTCAAATGTGCAGCCGGCCTTGGCGCCCAGCTCGCGCAGCGTATCCGGTATCACGCCGGACACGCTGTTCCCCTGCACGATGACGCTATAGCCGGTCGGCGAAGCGGGCACCCGGATGGCCCGCGAGCAGCCGGCGCTGGCCGGCTGCGGCAGCAGCGTAGCGGCCACCAGGGCCAGGATGGGCAAGGACATTTGCATCCGCCCATTCTACCTGCGGTAGCGTTTTGCCAAGAAGAACGAAGAGGGGCTTGGCAAAACGAATTTTGGTTTGTATAATTGCGGGCTCTTGGCCTGGTAGCTCAGTTGGTAGAGCAGAGGATTGAAAATCCTTGTGTCGGTGGTTCGATTCCGCCCCGGGCCACCAAGAACATATTCGACGCACGCCCACTCACGCAAGTGGGCGTTGTCGTTTCTGGCGTTCGTGCCATTCGAGGCAGTGCGCCGGCAAGAAAAATTCGCCGCGGGATGCCGAACTGCGCTATGGTGATGTTTTCATATTGCAACTTTTCGCATGAATGCTATCCTTCGCACCCTGGCAGTGGCCGCTTGCGTTGCAGTGCCGCTGGACGTCGCCGCCGCCGAGACCGGGGCCACGGCGCCGATTCCGCTCTCCACCTTCTTCAAGAAATCGGCCACCACCGGCGCCGCCCTGTCGCCCAACGGCCGCTTTGTCGCGCTGCGCATGCTGTCGGCGCATGGGCGCACGATGCTGACGGTGTTCGACGTGGCCACGCGCAAATCGCAGGCGATCGCCAACTTCCGCAATGCCGACATCGACATGTTCTCCTGGCTCAGCGACGAACGCCTGGTCTTCACCCTGGTCACCGTCGACCATGAAGGCGACGCCGGCAGGCCTGGCGCATACGCGGTCAACCGCGATGGCAAGGAGCGCATTTCCCTGACCGAGATCCTGGTAGCCAAGCGATCGTTCGCCGACAGCGATCCGGTCAATCACGATTATCCGACCCAGTTCTCCCGCCGTGGCTTCCCGCTCAGAAAAGGGGAAACCCTTGACGCCATCGAACATGATGGCGACGATGAAGCGTCGCTGGTAAGGCTCAACAGCCGCAATGCCCGCCGGTTCCCGGTCCGGGCGCCAAGCGGCACATACAACTGGCTGACCGATGCCGATGGCAATCTGCGCGTCGCCACCGCCAAGCGCGGTGGCCGCGTGCTCAACCTCTATCACGACAACGGCGACTGGCGCCAGCTCGACAGCCGCGACGCGCAGGCCGAATCCAGCTTCGATCCGCTGCTGTACGTGGACGGCGTGCTGTATGTCCGCTCGCGCAACGGCGGCGATGAAGCGCAGGTCTACCGCTACGACCTGGCGCACAACGCCATCGCGGCCAAGCCGCTGATCACCGCCCCCCGGCTTCGACACGGACGGCTATTTCATCATCAGCAACAAGCAGATGCTGGGCTTCCGCTTCACCACCGACGCCGAGGTCACCGTCTGGTTCGACCAGCGGATGAAAGCGCTCCAGCAGGAGGTCGACCAGATCCTCCCCGGCATGGTGAACAACCTGTCGCGCGGCATTGCCAGCGAGACGCCCTATGTGCTGGTCGACGCGTATGCCGACGTGCGCAGCCACGCCTACATCCTCTACAACACTGAAACCAAGGAGCGCACGCTGCTGGGCCAATCCAAGCCGGACGTCGCCGCGGACCAGATGGCGCAGATGACGATGGTGCGCTACAAGGCGCGCGACGGCTTGCAGGTTCCCGCCTTCCTGACGCTGCCGAATACTGCCCAGCAGAAGAAGCTGCCCACGGTGGTGCTGCTCGGACCGGACGAAGAGCGCCGCAGCGCCAAGTGGGAGTGGAACGCCGAGGTGCAATTCCTCGCGTCGCGCGGCTATGCTGTACTGCAGCCCGAGCCGCGCGGCACCAAGGGCTACGGCAGCAAGCATTTCCAGGCGGGCGCGGGCCAGGCCGGGCGCGCGGCGCAGAACGACATCGCCGACGCCGTCAAATGGGCCGTGGCGGAGGGCCATACCGATCCGGCGCGCGTATGCATCGCGGGCACCGGCTACGGCGGCTACGCTGCCATGATGGCCTTGCTCAAACATGCGGACAGCTTCAAGTGCGGCATCAGCTGGTCCGGCATGACGGCGTACCGGAACAATCCGGACGACGCCGGCTTGAAGGACATCAAGCGGCCGGTGCTGCTAGCGTACGGCACCGGGGACGAGGCCGTCAGCTACAAGCAGGGGCTGGCGTTCTACCAGGCGCTCAAGGCCGGCAACCCGCAGGCCGAATGGCTGGAATACGCCCCGGCCGTCGAGGACTGGACGACGCAGAAGAACCGCATCGACCTGTGGCGCAATATCGAAAGCTTCCTGGCCAGGCACATCGGCGCCCAGTGACGCGTTAGCGCCGCGCCGGTATGGCATCAGCAGCGGCTGCCGCCGGTGCGGGAGAACAGCCGCCGCACCAGGTGGCCCTTCCACATCCACAATCCCATCAGCACGATGGCCGGGAAGAAGCCGTAGCGGATGGAGCCGGCGTAGCTGTGCAGCTGGTCAATCGGCCCGTAGATGTAGCCGGCGACCGGGATCGCCAGCAAGGCGTGGGTCCAGCGCAACAGCGCGCGTTTGGTGGATTCGCCCATCATGCCGCCGCCTTCGCCACAAGCTGCTCCAGCTGCTTGAAGAAGTTCTGCCAGCCGTACTGCGCGCCCTGGTAGGCCTGCTCCTGGTCCAGCCGGAAGCCGGCTTGCTCCATCCTCAGGAGCGTGCCGCTGCCGGTGGCGTCCAGCGTCCAGGTGACCACCGTCTCCACGCCATAGGCAGACCAGGTGTAGGACAGCGTCTTCTGCGGCACCACTTCCTCCACCTGGCACTCGACCGAGCCCCAGTCCGCGTTGAACTGGAACTTGTGGCCGGCCACCGGCTGGAAGTCGCTCTTCATCAGCCAGGCTTCGATCAGGTGCGGCTGGGTGAGCGCACGCCAGAGCTTTTCCGGTGGATGCGGAAACTCGCGTTCGACAACGACGGTACGGAGTTGTTGGGCAGCTTGGTTCATTATTGGTCCATCCTCTTTAAAAGGTCATCGAGATCGTCGAACCGGCTTTCCCAGAAGCGCGTCATCTGGTTGGTCCAGTCCTGCAGCGGAGCCAGCGCATTGAGTTGCGCGCTGTAGTGGGTCTGGCGGCCCTGGTGCCGGTCCAGCACCAGGCCGGCCTGCTTCAATACCGCCAGGTGTTTGGAAACGGCCGGCTGCGAAATCTGCGCGTGCGCGGTCAGCCCGCCAACGGTCTGCTCGCCGCCGCTGCACAGCTGTTCAAAAATGGCCCGCCGGGTGGGATCGGAAAGTGCCCGGAAGAGCGCGTCGCGTGGGGTAGTCATCAGAATTCATAGCCAGTTAGTTATGGATTAACTATAGCCATACGGTTATGGGTTGTCAAGCACGCGGGATGCCAAATTCGATATGGCGTAGGACAAATTTGTGATTAGACTGCCAGCTCGGTGCGGCCTACCATCGAGCCACCGCCCTTTCCAAGAGAATAAGAATGAAGAGACTACTTACCGCCCTGAGCCTTGCGGCCAGCGCGCCGCTGTGCCTGGCCGCCACGCCCTCCCCGGCCTCGGCGCCGGTCCGGCTGACCGTCGATGCGGCCCAGGTGAAGGGGCCGATGACTCCGATCTGGGCCTGGTTCGGCTACGACGAGCCCAACTACACTACCGCCCCCAACGGCAAGAAGCTGCTCAGCGATATCGCCGCCCTGAGCCCGGTGCCGGTCTACGTGCGCGCGCACAACCTGATGACCTCCGGCGACGGCAGCTACGCGCTGAAGTGGGGCTCGACCGGCATGTACAGCGAGGACAAGGACGGCAAGCCGATCTACAACTGGACCATCGTCGACCAGATCTTCGACACCTATGTCGAACGCAAGATGAAGCCGCTGGCGCAGATCGGCTTCATGCCGGAAGCGCTGTCGCAGCGTCCGCAGCCCTACCAGCACCGCTGGAAGCCGGGCACGCCTTACCAGGAAATCATGACCGGCTGGGCCACCCCGCCCAAGGACTACGACAAGTGGGCCGAGCTGATCTACCAGTGGGTCAAGCACTGCGTGGCGCGCTACGGGCAGCAGGAGGTGGAGAGCTGGTACTGGGAAGTGTGGAACGAGCCGGACGGCCACTATCTGATCGCGCCGGACCCCAAGCTGGAATACTTCAAGATGTACGACTACGCGGCCGACGCCGTCAAGCGCGCGCTGCCGACGGCGCGCATGGGCGGCCCGCACACGGCCGGCGCGGGGCGCTTCATGGACGATTTCCTGCAGCACGCGCTGTACGGCAAGAACTTCAAGACCGGCAAGACCGGCTCGCCGCTGGACTTCGTGGCCTTCCACGCCAAGGGCTCGCCCAAGGTGGCCGACGGCGTGGTGCAGATGGGCATGGGCATCCATTTCAAGCGCCTCGACTCCGGCTTCGCGCTGGTGGAAAAGTATCCCGGGCTGAAGGGCGTGCCGGTCATCATCGGCGAGTCGGATCCGGAAGGCTGCGCCGCCTGCGGCATGCAGACCAACCCGGAAAACGCTTACCGCAACGGCACCCTGTATTCGAGCTATACGGCAGCTTCCATCGCGCGCGAATTCGACCTGGCTGCGCGGCGCGGCGTCAACCTGATCGGCGCGGTGAACTGGTCGTTCGAGTTCGAGGACCAGCCGTGGTTCGCCGGCTTCCGCGACCTGGCCACCAACGGCGTGAACAAGCCGGTGCTGAACGTGTTCCGCATGTTCGGCATGATGCGCGGCGAGCGCGTGGCGGTGGGCGGCGACCAGGCCTACGACACGGCCGGCATCATGGCCAATGGTGTACGCGGCGCGCGCACCGACATCAATGCGCTGGCCAGCAAGGACCGGCGCAGCATTGCCGTCATGGTCTGGAACTACCATGACGACGACGTCATCGACGCCGGCTCGCCGGTGGAGCTGCGCATCGCCGGCATACCGGCCAGGCAGGTGCAGCTGCGCCACTACCGCATCGACCAGGACAACAGCAATTCCTACAGCGCCTGGAAGCGCATGGGATCGCCGGTCAGTCCAACCGCCGCGCAAGTTGCCGAACTGCAGAAGGCCAGCGAACTGGCGCAGCTGGGCACGGCCGAAACACTGCAGACGCCGGACGGCAAGGCGACGCTCAAGATGCAGTTGCCGCGCCAGGCGGTGTCGCTGCTTACCCTTAGCTACTAGCGCTGGATCACCTGCGGCGCGCGGCTATACTGAAAAGGGCGGACACCGCGTTCGCCCTTTCCAGTGAAGGAGTTGATCATGACGCGCAAATTCATCGACTGCCGTGAGTTCCCGAGCGATACGCATTGCTCGGTTGCGATATCGGCCGACAGCGAGGAAGAGCTTTTGCAAGTTGCTGCGGAGCATGCAGTCTCGGTGCACGGCCATAGCGACACACCGGAACTGCGCGCGCAGCTGCGCCAGTTGTTCAGGGACGGCACGCCGCCGGAACACCAGCCCATGCCGGCGCAGCCCGCCGCGCCCGACGCCACGGCATCGCGCCCGCATTGAGCGCGGCTGCACGGGCAATCAGCGCTTGACGATCACCACCTCCAGATACTCGCCGGGCACGATCAGCGAGGCGGCGCCGGCCGTGTTGCATCGTTCGAGCAAGGCGGTCAGGTCGCGTTCCAGCGCCTGGGCGCCGGCCTCGTCGAGCGCGGCGAAGGCCTTGTGCACCGGACCGTAGAAATCGCGGAACATTTGCAGCCAGTGCGCGGCGGAAGCGTAGCGGAAGTTGAACACCTTGCGCTGTGCCTGGATGCTGGCCGCCTGCGCGCCGAACAACTCGTTCAGATAGCCCTCGGTGCCCCACATGGCCGGCGACTTCAGGCCGGCCGGCGGCGGCACGTGCTGCCCTATGGTCTTGAACAGCTGGCCGATGAAGCCTTCCGGCGTCCAGTTGGCCATGCCGATGCGGCCACCCGGCCGCAGCACGCGCAGCATCTCGCTGGAGGACTGCGCATGGTTGGGCGCAAACATGATGCCGAAAGTCGATAGCGCCGCGTCGAAGCTGGCGTCGCCGAACGGCAAGGCCTCGGCGTCGGCCACCTGGAATTCCACCGCCAGCCCCTCGGCGGCGGCGCGGGCGCGCCCTTTTTCCAGCAGCGCCGGCACATAGTCGGTGGAGGTCACTTTCGCAAAACGGTGCGCGGCGGCCAGGGTGGCGTTGCCGTTCCCCGCCGCGATATCGATTACCTGCTGTCCGGCGCGGATGTCGGCCGCCTCGGCCAGCGACTCGCCCACCATCTGCAGCGTCACGCCGATGACGGCGAAGTCGCCGCTGGCCCACGTTCCCTGCTGGCGCACCTTGATCGCCGCATAGTCTGGCTCGCTCATGATAGTCCCCTAGGTTAAAGAGGAAGCATAGTTGGCAAAACAGGATTTGCAAGCCGGTTCCAGGCAATGCGGCCCCTGCCTTAAAAGCCGCTTAAGCGGCCGGATTTCGTTTGGGAATTCAAGCGAACGGGTCTAATGTCTACGCAACAGGCAGCACCAATCCCAGCGGCTGCCTGGGCAAACGTAGTGCATTTATAACGTCATACCGATGACACGGCCCAGGAAGAGTTCGTATGCTAATTTCATTCAAATCCAAATCCTCCCCGGAGGTCTTGATGTACCAGGAACACGCCGAGCGCATTCTGCGGCTGCTGCACAAGAGCCCGCAGCGCGGCGTGATCACGGCGGCCGAAGCGAGCGAGGCACTGGCGCTGCTGGAGCAGGAGGTGGCCTACACCCGGCAGCACCCGGACCAGGACGTCGAACATGACGCCCATACGCCCGAGCAGGAACAAGGCGAGAGCACGGAACACGCGCTGCTGCAGCGGGTGAGCTTTTCCGCCCGCTCCTATCCGCTGCTGGAAATGCTGCGCTCGGCCAGCCGGGAAAACGAATACATCATGTGGGGGGTGTGAGGCGCGGCCAGCCGTCGCCGGAGCGCCCGATCCGGGCGCTCATCCTCAATAGGCGAAAAAGCATTTCATAGCGTGAAACACGCGCAAAAAAACCCCAGTGGAATTCATCTCATTTTTTGAAAGTTTGTTTCGCATCCTGAAATACGCAACTCAACACATTGAATTTAAACAAAAAAAATCTAGTTATATGTCTTATATAAGACTCTGGTGCGCCGCAATAAAAAGGCCTACTATTAATGCATGCGGTTTCACTTTCTTGCATTACTACCTAGGAGATTCACATGTCCAAGTACCAAGACGACATCAACGCCATCGGCGCCCTGAAAGAACAGCAAGGCAGCGCCTGGAACGCGATCAACCCGGAATCGGCCGCCCGCATGCGCGCCCAGAACAAGTTCAAGACCGGCCTGGACATCGCCAAATACACCGCCAAGATCATGCGCGCCGACATGGCCGCCTATGACGCCGATCCGTCGAAGTACACGCAATCGCTGGGCTGCTGGCACGGTTTCATCGGCCAGCAAAAAATG
This sequence comes from Massilia sp. Root351, assembly GCF_001425045.1. Taxonomy (GTDB): domain Bacteria; phylum Pseudomonadota; class Gammaproteobacteria; order Burkholderiales; family Burkholderiaceae_D; genus Rugamonas. The sequence goes on from NZ_LMDJ01000034.1 coordinate 87,122, forward strand.
ATCTCCATCAAGAAGCACTTCAACAGCACCGACCGCCGCTACCTCTACCTGTCGGGCTGGATGGTTGCCGCGCTGCGCTCCGAGTTCGGCCCGCTGCCGGACCAGTCGATGCATGAGAAAACCGCCGTCTCGGCACTGATCAAGGAGCTGTACACCTTCCTGCGCCAGGCCGATGCACGCGAACTGGGCGGCCTGTTCCGCCAGCTGGACGCCGCCGAAGGCTCTGCCAAGGCCGCCATCCAGGAACAGATCGACAACCACGTGACCCACGTGGTGCCTATCATCGCCGACATCGACGCCGGTTTCGGCAACGCCGAAGCGACCTACCTGCTGGCCAAGCAGTTCATCGAAGCGGGCGCCTGCTGCATCCAGGTGGAGAACCAGGTGTCGGACGAGAAGCAGTGCGGCCACCAGGACGGCAAGGTCACCGTGCCGCACGAGGACTTCCTGGCCAAGATCCGCGCCATCCGCTACGCCTTCCTGGAACTGGGCGTGGACGACGGCATCATCGTGGCCCGCACCGACTCGCTGGGCGCCGGCCTGACCAAGCAGATCGCCGTGACCAAGCAGCCGGGCGACCTGGGCGACCAGTACAACTCCTTCCTCGATTGCGAAGAAGTGTCGGCCGACGCGCTGGGCAACGGCGACGTGATCATCAAGCGCGACGGCAAGCTGCTGCGTCCGAAGCGCCTGCCAAGCAACCTGTTCCAGTTCCGCGCCGGCACCGGCGAAGCGCGCTGCGTACTTGACAGCATCACCTCGCTGCAGAACGGCGCCGACCTGCTGTGGATTGAAACCGAAAAACCGCATATCGCCCAGATCGGCGGCATGGTCAGCGAAATCCGCAAGGTCATCCCGAACGCCAAGCTGGTGTACAACAACAGCCCGTCGTTCAACTGGACCCTGAACTTCCGCCAGCAGGTGTACGACGCGATGAAGGAAGCAGGCAAGGACGTGTCGGCCTACGAACGCAGCAAGCTGATGAGCGTGGAATACGACAGCACCGAACTGGCCGCCGCCGCCGACGAGAAGATCCGCACCTTCCAGGCCGACGCAGCCCGCGAAGCCGGCATCTTCCACCACCTGATCACGCTGCCGACCTACCACACCGCCGCGCTGTCGACCGACAACCTGGCCAAGGAATACTTCGGCGAGCAAGGCATGCTGGGCTACGTGGCCGGCGTGCAGCGCAAGGAAATCCGCCAGGGCATCGCCTGCGTCAAGCACCAGAACATGTCCGGCTCGGACATCGGCGATGACCACAAGGATTACTTCAGCGGTGAAGCGGCCCTGAAAGCGGCCGGTAAGGACAACACCATGAACCAGTTCTAAGCCGCAGCCAGTTTTAGTTTTACCCTCGCCCACAAGGCAAACGGTCGCAAGCCCCCGCGCTGTATCCAGCGCGGGGGCTTGTTCATTTCGGGGCTGCTTATTTCGGCCGGAACTGCTTGCGGTAAGCGGCCGGCGACAGCGCGAAAGCGGCCGTGAATTGCTGGCGCAGCGAGACGGTGGAGCCGAAGCCGGCGATTTCGGCGATGCGGTCGATGGCCTGGTCGCTGGTTTCCAGCAGGCGCTGGGCGGCGGCCAGGCGGTGGTTCAGCAGCCACTGGCTGACGGTGGCGCCGGTCTTGGCCTTGAAGCGGCGCGTGAAATTGCGCCGGCTCATGGCGGCGCGCTCGGCCAGCAGGTCCAGGCACAGCGGCTGGTCCAGGTGGGCCAGCGCCCACGCCAGCACGGCGCCCAGCTGGTCGCCATGGTCGGCCTTGGGCAGCGGCTGCTCGATGTACTGGGCCTGGCCGCCGTCACGGTGCGGCGCCACCACCATGCGGCGCGCCACGCGGTTGGCCACGTCGGCGCCGTGGTCGCAGCGCAGCAGGTGCAGGCAGCAGTCGATGGCCGCGGCGGTGCCGGCGGATGTGAGGATGTCGCCGTCGTCCACGTACAGCACTTTCTGGTCCAGCTTGACCTTGGGGTATTTGCGGGCGAAGTCCTCGCTCCATACCCAGTGGGTGGATGCGGCGCGGCCGTCCAGCAGGCCGGCTTCGGCCAGCACGAAAGCGCCCAGGCACAGGCCCACCACCCTGGCGCCGCGTGCGTGCGCCACGCGCAAGGCTTGCAGCAAGGCTTCCGACGGGCGTTCATCGGGATCGCGCCAGGCCGGCACGATGACGGTGTCGGCGCGCGCCAGCGCGGACAGGCCGTGCGGCACGTCGATGCTGAAGCCGGACATGGTGGGAATCAGGCCGGCCTGCTCGCCGCAGATCAGCAGTTCGTAGCGCGGTCCGCCCAGGCGGGCCAGGTCGTCGCCGAACACCATGCAGGGCACGGACAGGTGGAAGGGGCTGATGCCTTCGAAGGCAACGATGGCGACGCTGTGGCCGGCGGCTAAAGTGGATACAGGCATGGCCCGATCCTATCACATGTTGTCCTGCGGGACACTTTCGCGGCGCACGCCGCGGCGCGATACTGATCCCACTGCACAACCAACCAGGAGATCACATGAACCATCCCACCATCCGCACCATGGCCGGCGCCAGCGCCCCGCAAAGCATCGAAGCCAACAGCACCGCGCTGCTGGTGATCGATTTTCAGAATGAGTATTTCGGCGGCAGGATGCCGATCCCGGACGGCCTGGCCGCCCTGCGCAACACGCAGCGCCTGGTGGCGCACGCGGACCGCGCCGGCATGCCGGTGTTCCATATCCAGCATGTGACGCCGGCCGGCAGCCCTATCTTTGCGGAGGATGGCGACACGGTGCGGTTCCACAGCGAGTTGCAGCCCGCGCCGCACCATGCGGTGGTGAAGAAGTCGCAAGTGAGCGCCTTCCAGGGCACGGACCTGGACCAGCGCCTGAAGGCGGCCGGCGTGAAGACGCTGATCGTGTCGGGCCTGATGACCCATATGTGCGTGACCGGCGCCGCGCGCGACGCGGTGCCGCTGGGCTACGCCGTGATCGTGCCGGACGACGCCTGCGCCACGCGCGACCTGGACGGCCCGGGCGGCGCGCTGCCGCATGCAGTGCTGCACCGCGCCGCGCTGGCGGCCATCTCGGATGCTTTCGGCCCCGTCATGAGCACCGGGCAGGTGCTGGAGCTGCCGGTGCGTTAAGCTGCCTGCTTCAGGCTTACCACATCAAGTCGTCGGGAATCTTGAAGGCCGCGTACGGATCGTCCTCGTCGACTTCGGTGGTGGTCTGCTTCACGCGCACCACGAGGGACTCGTCGCGCTCGGCGATCTTGTCGGCGATCACGCGCGGCACCAGTTCCACCGCGCCGTTCAGGCACACGATCACCAGGCGGCCGGCGATCAGGTGGGCCTGCACTTCCGGCGACACGTAGATGCGCTCGATCTTGGTGCCGTGCGTGAAGTTGTAGGCCACGTCGCCCTTGCCCTTGTTCTGGCGGTTCTGCTGCACCATCTGCGCGATCTGCGCCTGGATCGCCTTCTGGGCGGCGGCCGCGTCGCGCTGGGCGTTCAACTCGCGAGCGCGCTCGGCTTGCTTGCGCTGCATTTCCTGCGCCGCCAGGCGTGCCTCGTCCACACTTTCGGTGCCGGTGCGGCGCTCTTCCTTCTTCTGCTTGCTCTTGTCCTGCTGGACTACCTTGACCTTCTTTTTATCGACCAGGCCGGCCTTGAGCAGTTGATCTGCCAACGAAACCATATTCATTACTCCCTACGAAAGACGCTAGCATAGCAAACCTTGGCGCCGTCCTTGACTTCCGGTTTGCTAGCACTAGGCTGAACACACCGGCTCTTTGCGGCACGACCATCCGCGACTGCTGTTGGACTGCCGGCTTATCAGGAGGCATGTCATGGGTATACAGGAAAACAAAAAGCTGGTGATGGACGGCTATCGCCTGTTCCAAACCGGGGATATCCGCAACCTGCTGGACCGCTACCACGACGATGCGGAGTGGATCGGGCCCGATTCGGAGTTTGTACCGTTCGCCGGCCGCTTCCACGGCAAGGCGGAGATTGCGCAGTTCTTCCAGAAGCTGGACCAGGCCGTGAAATCGGTCCGTTTCGAACCCAAACAGTTCATCGCCGAGGGCGACATGGTGGTGGTGACCGGCGAATCGACCTGGCTGGCCAGGCAGACCGGGCTCACCTATGACAGCCCCTGGGTCCACGTCTTTACCCTGCGCGAGGGCAAGGTAGAGCGCTTCCAATCCTATTACGACACCGCTGCCAGCGAGCGCGCGCTGCATGTCGGACAACCGGGCCAGGCCGCGAGCGCGGCCCAGTTGCATCACTAAACTATTGCTTCCGCCGAATATTGGTATTACATTGGTATTTTCAGATATTCGGAGGAAGCATGCAGCGCACAGCCCTGGCCGCCCTGGCCCTGGCGGCATTTTTGCCGCAGGCACAAGCACAGACGCAGGCCAGCCAGCCCTGGCCTGTCGCCAGCACCAGTCCGCAGCACGAGGACTATGGCGACCTGAAGCCCTTTGCAGAAGCCATCGGCCATGCCCGCATCGTCGCGCTGGGCGAACAGACCCATGGCGGGCGCGAAGAGTACCTTCTGAAAACGCGCCTGCTCAAATTCCTGCACGAGAAAATGGGCTTCGACGTGCTGCTGCTCGAGAGCGGCTTGTACGACATGGCGCGCCTGGCCGAACGCGTGGAGCGCGGCGAGAAGCTGGACGACATCGCGCCCGGCAATGTGTTCTTCATGTACGCCAACACCAGCGAAGGACGCGGCATGCTGCAGTACTTCGACCGCCAGCGGGCGCAGGGCAAGCCGATGGCGCTGGGCGGCATCGACAGCCAGCACACCGGCGAGACCAGCAAGAAGGAGTTGCTGCCACGCCTGCAGGCCTATCTGAAGACAGCCGCGCCGGCGCTGGCCGAAGGCGAAGCATGGCAGCGCTATTTGCAAGCAGCCCAGCCGCTGCTGGAGATGCAGCGCACGCCGCCGCCCGCCGAGGCGCGGGCAGCCTTCCGCCAACACGCCGCCGCGCTGCGCACTGCCCTGTGCCAGGCAGCACCTCCGGGCGCCGGCATGGGCGCGGCGGGCAGCGTGTTTAGCGGCCCGGCGTTCTGGTGCCAAGCCGTAAAGAGCGTGGACGCGCAAGCGGCCAGCTACTGGAGCGCGGACCACGACTACCAGCGCGACAACCAGATGGGCGACAACGCCATCTGGCTGGCGGACCGGCTCTACCCGGGCCGCAAGGTGGTGATCTGGGCGCACACGGTGCACACCGCGCGCGGCTTTCAGCGCACGCCGGTGAACCTGCAAGCGGGGGAAGTGATGCACCGCCACTGGGGCGCCGACTACAAGATCGTGCAGTTCAGCGGCGCCGGCGGCCGGATCCTGGACTTCGTGAGCAACCGTCCGCTGGCCCTGCCCGCCATACCGCCGGACAGCCTGGAAGCCAGCCTGGCCAAGCAGCCGCACGCCCTGCTCGGCCTGACCGCCGCCGCCCTGCCGCAGCCGCAGCAACCGCAGCCCCAGTTCAGCTACGAATACGAACTGCAGCGCGGCGGCCGGCTGGGCGTAAACTGGGACGTGCTGTTCTTCATCCGCCAGGTCACCCCCGTCAGCATGGCGCGCTAGACCCGCTCGATTCCTCTCAGTACTTGTACGTCAGCCCCAGCACGAAAGTGCGGCCGGAGTGGACGTACAGCAGCGTGTCGTTGCGCTGCAGGTCGCGGCCGTAGCGCAGCGGGGTATCGGTCAGGTTCTGGCCTTCCAGGCTCACGCGCAGCTTCGGCGTGAGGTTGTAGGACAGGCTGAAGTCGACACTGGTGGAGCCGTCCACCACCGTAAAGTCGTGCCCGGCCACGTCGCCCAGCACGTTCAGCAGGTAGGACGAGCGGTGCGCCGCCGAGACCCGCGCGCTGAACTTCGGATCTTCGTAGAACAGCGTGATGTTGTGCGCGTTCGGCGACAGGCCGGTGAAGTTGGCGGTCTTGCTGAGCAGCTCGTTGGCCGGCGTGTTCGGATTGTCCACCCGCGTCACGTAGGTGATCTTGGAATCGACGTGGGTGTAGTTGGCCAGCAGGCCGAAGTTGCTCCACACTCCCGGCAGGAAGCTGAACGGCGCCTGCAGGTTCACTTCGAAGCCGTTCAGCGGGCCGCCCGGCGTGTTGACCTTGCGGCCCACCGTCACCACGGTGTCCGGCAGCGTCGGGCAGGCCGGCGTGCCGCCGGTGATGCTGCAGCCGCCGCCGATCAGCACCGAATCGGGCAGGCCCAGCGAGGAGAACACGGCGCGCTCGGACACGCCCTGGATGAAGGTGTTGATCTCCTTGCGGAAGTAGCCCACCGACACCAGCGCATTCTTGGCGTAGTACCACTCGGCCTGCAGGTCATAGGTGCGGGCGCGGATCGGGTCCAGGTTGGGATTGCCGATGGTGACCGACTGGTTCTGCGTCGACAGGGTGGCCGACGGCGCCAGGTCGGTGTACTCGGGGCGCGACAGCGTCTTGCCGGCCGAGAAGCGCAGCATCACGTCCTTCGGCAGCGAAGCGGTAACGTTCAGCGCCGGCAGCACGTCGCGGTATTTGTGCTCGACCGTGGCCGGGGTCAGCACGCCGTTGGCGTTGATCAGCGCGAACGAAGTGGCCTTGGTTTCGGCGCCGCGCACGCCGACGTTGCCGCGCAGCCCGACCGGGCCGACGTCGTACTTGAAGTCGACCATGCCGTACAGCGCGTTGATGCCCTCTTCCACGCCGCGGTTGGCCTGGCCCAGGTAGTTGTACTCCGAGCCCGGCACTTTCGAGCAGTGGCATTCGATGTCGTACACGGCGCGGAACTTGTCCAGGTCCACGGCCGTCCACGAGGTGGGCACGCCGCTGCCGCCCAGGCCACGGCCGAAGCCGTCGATCTGGCGCGTGATGCTGGCCATGGTGGTGCCGGCCGGCAGCGCCAGGCCGTTGCCGCCCGAGCCGATCTCCACGTTGGTCCAGGTGTTCTTGCGGTTTGACAGGCCGCCGCGCAGCGTGATGTTGTCGTTGACCTCGAAGCTGGCGTTGATGGCGTTGGTGCGCAGCTTGTTCTTGGTGTGCAGGTAGCGGCCGACGAACTGGCCGTGGAAGGTACCGTCCGCCTCCTGCGGCGCGAAGGTGAACAGGTTGGGATTGGCCACGTCCATGCCGAAGTTCAAGGTCGGCACGTTGCGGTTGTTGCGGAAGTCGAACGCGAAGCCGTTCACGTTCGGCGTGTCGAACTGCACGGTGGCGCGCATCGGCTCGTCCAGGTCGGAGTTCGACACGCCGGTCAGGAAGTCCACCTTGAAGCGGTCGGTGATCTCGCGGCTGCCGGACAGCACTTGCTGGCGGAACAAGGTGGTGTACTTGTCCAGCAGGCCCTCGGTGCGGATGTCGACCGCGTTGAACTTGCCGTAGTCCCAGCTGCCGTTGCTGTCGAAGTGCGCATCGACGATGGACGACTGCGGCTTGCCGTTGGACTGGCCCAGCGTACGGCCGAAGGAAATGGCCGAGATATAGTTGTCGTAGCGGTCGTTCTCGAACTTGCCGCCCATGAAGTCCAGGTTCAGCTCGGTCTTGGTGTCCGGACGCCATTGCGCCGACGCGGTGATGCCGGTGCGCTCATAGTTGGTGAGCGAGCGGCGGTAGCGCGGAATGCGCGGCGCGAAGGCGCCCGAACCGGCGGCCGGACTGGCGACCGTGCCGCCGTAGTTGTCGGTGCGTCCCATCACGTCGTTGTAGGCGGCCAGGCTGGAGGTGCGCGGCACACCGGTGCCGCAGTGGGTGGCGGTGATGCCCTTGGACGGCGTGTTGACCGGGTTCTGCGGCGCGTAGCCCAGCGGCGAGCAGAAGCCGCCGTCCTGGCTGGCGCTCAGCAGTTCAACCGCCTCGTAGCCCTCTTCCTGGATGGTGCGCTTGGAGTAGGCCACCGAGGCCAGCGCGCCGATCTTGCCGATCGGCGTGTCCCAGCGGTCCGAGTACAGCGCGGTCACGCGCGGCTCGGCCTTGCGCGACAGCTCGTTCCAGGTGCCTTGCCCGCCCAGGCTGAAGGTCTGGCCCTTGAAGTCGAACGGGCGCGCGGTGCGCAGGTCCACGGTGGCGCCCAGCGAGCCTTCCTCCACACCGGCTTCGGAGGTCTTGCGCACTTCCAGGCTGTTGAACAGTTCCGAGGCGAACACGCTGAAGTCGAAACCGCGCCCGCGGTTGGTGCTGCCGTTGATGTCGGAGGCGCCGGTGGCGGTCACGCCCTCGATGCCGTTGATGCGCACCCGCGTAAAGCCCGCATTCAGCCCGCGCACCGTGATCTGCTTGCCTTCGCCGCCGTCGCCGCGCGTGAGCGAGACACCCGGCACGCGCTGCAGCGATTCGGCCAGGTTGGCGTCGGGGAATTTGGCGATGTCCTCGGCCTTGATCACGTCGACGATGCCGTCGCTGTTCTTCTTGGTGTTCAGCGCGCTGTTCAGGCTGGCGCGGAAACCGGTCACGACCACCACGTTGTCATCCGCCTTGGCTTCCTGCGCCTGGGCCTGCAGCGAGGCGGCCAGCGAGAACACGGCCAGGGCCATCAAGGTCGGCTTTAGTCCAGGAGAAGACGGTGAAGCGGGAGAGGCTGGAGGAGTGGTGATGCTACGGTGCCGGCTAGTCATTGTGTTTCCTTGTGATCTATTTTGTTCGGAAATGAGCGCGTCCCAACGCGATTGGGATCATATGCGGATTCATTTCGCCCGGCGCGCGGCGAGGTCAAATAGTCAACTTGTTGATTGAGGAAAAACTTGGCAGGGGCTCACGCCGCCGAGGCCGCACCCTGGTAGGGGCGTGCGTCGAGGGGGATGTCGATGACGAAGGTGGTGCCGTCCTGTGGGTTGCTTGCAACAACGATGCTGCCGCCGTGCGCCTCGGCTGCCTTGCGTGCGAACGGCAGGCCCACGCCCCAGCCCTGCACCCCGGCCTTGCCGCCCGCGGCGCGGCGGTACAGCTGGAAAATGCTCTCGCATTCGTCCGGCGAGATCGGGTCGCCGTCGTTGTGCACCGCGATGTTGGCGCGCTCGAAGCGGCTGCATACGCTCAGCTGTACCGGCGCGCCGGGGCGGCCGTACTTGATGGCGTTGCCGACCAGGTTTTCCATCGCGCGGCGCAGCGTCTCGCGGCACCAGTGGCCCTGCAGCGGCTGCTGCGGCAAGTCCAGCTCCACACGTTGCGCCGCGTCGATGGCGCCGGCCACTTCGCGCGCCAGCCCGGCCAGGTCGAACTCGGTGATGCGCAAGGCCAGCTTGCCGCAACCGCCGAAGACTATCCTGTCGAGCAGCTCGCGCGTCATGGTGTCGATTCTTTCAGCGCTGCGCAGGATGGTTTGCGCCAGCTGGCGCACGTCCTCGTCGCCGGCCATGCGCTCGATCAGCTCGGCAGCCATGCGCGCGTTCGACAGCGGCGTGCGCAGGTCGTGCGTGATGGCGGCGATGAACTGCTCGCGCAGCGCCGCTTGCACCGCAGCAAAAGCGTTGGCGCTGTCACGGACCATGTTGTCGATGCTGCCGGCGATCAGCGCGCGCTGTTCCAGGTCCAGCGGCGTACCGGCCTGTTCCATCTGCGCGAACAGCACCTGCTTAAACAGCTGCAACTCGTGGATCAGGGTGGTGATGTCGTAAGGCGTCAAGCGCGCGCGTTCGCCGCCGTGCTCGGCGGCCAGCACCACCAGGTCGCTGGTGGCGTGGGCGCGTTCCGGCTCCGTCAGCAGCATGGCCAGCGTATCGACAATGGCCGGCAGGGTGTTGGCCAGGATGGCCACGTGCAGCGGCACCGCCTTGGGCACGTTGATGCGCATCGCCTCCATCCACGCGTTCACCACTTCCTCGCGGCAGGCCATGAGGGCGCGCGTAGGCGGGGCCAAGCCGGGCTGGCCAGGATCGCTTGTGCCTGTCAGATTGGAACTCATGGCAGTAAATATAGCGCGGCCCAGCTCCGTGCGACGCCCGTTTGGTTGCCCGTTGCTGCGCTTGTTGCGGCGCATCAAGCCTGAATCTGGCTCGCGGCGCATTTGCAACGGCGGCCCTATTGATGCGCGGCGCCGATTGACCGCCGCCCGGCACGGGGGGATACTTGCTCATTGGATAGCGCTGATGGCATAGAGACATGACCGAACTGCATGCGTCACTCAAGTGCGCGCACAAATTCTCGCTGAACTGGGGCTACCTTAACGCCATCGCCAGCGGCGTGTCCGCCATCGACCTGGGAGCGCTGGCGCTGCGCAATCTGCACGACGCGCGCCAGTTCGTGCTGGAGTACGGCTTCGACCTGGCGCAGCCGGCCGCGCCCGCCATTATTGCCCGCGCGCACCGCGAAGCGGTGGGCTTCATCGCCAGCACCTTCCTGGAACCGGGCCAGGCCGCCCTGATTCCGCCCGAGGTGCGCACGCCGGACGACCCCTTGCAGCTGCTGGTGTACGCCTCGCGGCGCGGCCTGCAGGCGGACGCGCTGCGCATGTGGTCGTGCGCGGTGCTGAAGGTCATGCACGGCATTTTCTACATCGACAACAACCTCAAGCTGCGCCACTTCAACACCATCCGCGAACAGGTGTTCGCCTCGCTGGACGAAGTGATACGCAGCGACGGCGGCCAGTATTACCTGACGCACGGCGACACCTGCTTGCCGCTGCTGCACTTTGACCGCAAGAACAACAAGGGCCGCAACAGCATCCTGCTCAAGCTGCTGCAAAAGGCGGCCTACCTGGCGGCGGACGTGTACGACCACCTGGGCGTGCGGATGATCTTCAACACGCGCTTCGAGTGCCTGCTGGCCTTGCAGACCCTGCAGCGCGCGCACCTGCTGTCGGTCACCAACGTCGATTCGCAACGCACCCGCAACACGCTGCTGGACATGGAGGCCGCCAAGGAGGTGTTCTGCAAGTACCGGCCCATGCTGGAACGCAGCGAGGCGTACCCTGCCGAACTGCTGCAGCGCATGGACCAGGAGCTGCTGGCGCACTCGGAGCAGCAGACCCGCAGCGACAATCCGCACAGCGGCGAAGGCTTCAGCAGCATCCAGGTGACGGTGCGCAAAATGATCCATCTGCACGCCAGCGACGCCGGCGGCAGCAGCCTGCCCATTTTCGCCGCACAGGATGCCGCCGCGCAGGAATCGGCCGAGCCGGACTACGACGTCGGCTTCTTCTTCGAGTACGAGATCCAGCTGATGGACAAGGCCAGCCACGACCTCAGCCTGAGCGGGCCGGCCAGCCACGAAGCCTACAAGCGGCGCCAGGTGGAAACGGCGCGCCTGCGCGTGCTGGGCCGCGAACTGCTGCGCTGGATGGACGAGCACAGCGCGGCCGCCGTGGCATGAGCGGCGCCGCGATGCCACCAACCGCGCCTCCTGCCGTGCCGCCGGCGCAATTGCCTCTGCGGGCGCGGGCCGCGCTGGCCGCCACGCTGGCCTGCGGCCTGCTGTCCACGGCGGCGGCGGCCCCGCTGGTGCTGCGCACGGCGGCGCAGGACAACAATCCCCTGAAGTACGAGCTGAACGCCAAGCGCAAAGGCATCTGCGTGGACGTCATCAAGGCCGTCGAGCAGGTGTCGCCGGGGCTGCACCTGACCGGCTGGACCCAGCCCATGTCGCTGCCGCGCATCGAGTCGGCGCTGATGGAGGGCCAGCTCGACGTGTTCTGCGCGCTGATCCGCACCAAGGCGCGCGCGGCCAGGTTCACCTACATCGATATCCCGGTCTACACGGTGCGCCACAGGATCGCGGTGCGCGCCGACGACCAGGTGGCGATCCAGACACTGGACGAAATCCGCAAGCTGGGCCCGGGCAATGTGATCATCGTCTCCCGGGGCACGGCGCACGAAAGCCTGCTGCAAGGCGAGACCGGGCTGGAGCTCGACGCCAGCAGCCGCGACACCGAGGTGAACTTGCGCAAACTGCTGAACAAGCGCGGGCGCTTTTTTTACCACAGCGAAAGCTCGCTGCAGCGCACCATCGCGGACGAGCACCTGACCGGCATGATACGGCTGCTGCCCACCGTGTTCCGCGAGGAGGCGCTGTACTTCGTGGTCTCGCGCAAGCTGGCGCCGGCCGCCGCCGAACAGCTGCGGCAGGCGCTGCAAACGCTGGCCCAGCGCGGCGAGCTGCAGAAAATCCACGCCAGCTACAAGGACCGCTGAGCCATGCCGCACCTGCGCCCCCGCCTGTTCCTGTCCGTGTGCCTGCCCCTGGCCTGGCTCTCAGCAGCGCTGCCGTCCGTGGCGGCGCACGCCGCCGGCGCACGCCAGGCGGCGCCGCTGGTCATGTGCTACGAAGATGTGGCGCAGCGCCCGTGGAGTTCGCCCGACGGCACAGGCTTGAATTTCGAGTTGCTGCGGCGCGTGGAAAAGCAGCTGGGCGAGCGCTTCGTGTACGCCGCCAAGCCGTGGCGGCGCTGTATCGAGGAACTGCGCCTGGGCACGGTGGACGCGGTGATCGCCGCCGCCGACGACCAGGCCAGGCGCAGCTTCGGCGCCTATCCGCTGCTGGCCGACGGCAGCGCCGATCCGGCGCGCGCGCTGTATTCGGACAGCCACCACGTGTTCCTGCGCACGGGCGGGCGCGGCAGCTGGGACGGGCACACGCTGCAGGCGCCCAACCGGGAAGTGGCGGTACAGTCGGGCTACCTGATCGGCACCGTGCTGCGCGAGCGCGGCTACCGCCCGCGCGAACTGGTGAAGTCGGCCGACGACGCGCTGCGCCTGCTGCTGACCGGCATGTTCGACGTCGCCATCCTGCAGGGCATCGAAGCGAGCAAGCTGGTGCGCAACGACCCGCGCTTCCAGGGCCATATCACGCAGGCCGCGCAGCCCTACCGGGTGCTGGACCTGCACCTGGTCTTCAACCGCGCCACCTACCGCCGCAACGCGCAGCGCGCGGACGCCATCTGGCACGCCATCGCGGCGGTGCGCGGCTCGGCCGAATATCGCCGGCTGGCCGGCGAAGCGGGAGTGCAGGAACCGTAGCCGGACAAGCCATGGGAAGCTTGGCAAGCTGCCCTGTTTTCTTTTTTTGCAACTCCGCAGCCGTTCTTGGATACAATACCATCCCATGAACACCCCACCCGCACGGCCTTGATCGACGGCCGCCTCTCGCTGACCACGCCGGAAGGCACGCGCCTGCTGCTGACCCCGGCCGGACCGGCTCCGCGTGCCTGGGCCTGGGCGCTGGACGTGGCGCTGTGGCTGACTTTCATGGGCCTGGCCAGCTGGCTGCTGAGCGGACCGCGCATGGCGCAGGGGGTGCTGGCGGTGCTGGCCTTCGTCAGCTACTGGGGCTATCCCGTCATTTGCGAAGTCCATTTCCAGGGCCAGACGGTGGGCAAGCGCGCGCTCGGCCTGCAGGTCCGGCGCGACAACGGGCTGCCGGTGGGCTGGCGCGAATCGGCGCTGCGCAACCTGCTGCTGGTGGCCGACTTCCTGCCGCTGGCCTACGCCACCGGCCTGGCCTGCATGCTGTATGACCGCCAGTTCCGTCGCCTGGGCGACATCGTGGCCGGCACGCTGGTGGTGTACCGCGACCGGCCGCCGCCGCGTCCCGCGGTGCGCGAGGCGGCGCCGCTGCCGCTGCCCTTCCCGCTCACGTCCGCGCAGCAGCGCGCGCTGGCCGACCTGTTCGACCGCGAACAGGGCCTGCCGCCGGCGCGGCTGGAAGAACTGGGCAGCATCGCCGAGCCGCTCACCGGCCTCACCGGCGCGGCCTCGCTGGACCGCCTGCGTTCCTACGCAGCGGGACTGAAGCAATGAGGCCGGCTGCATGAAGCAAACCCAGTTTGAACAGCAGCACGCGCCGCTGTGGGAAGCGGTCGACGCCATCCTGCAGAACCGCTCGGACGACGCCGCCGCCCTGCCGTCGCTGTACCGCCGCCTGTGCCAGTGCCTGGCGCTGGCCGGCCAGCGCGGCTATTCCCCGGCCCTGACCGACTATCTGCACGCGCAGGCGGCAGCCTGCCACTTGCGCCTGTACGGCAGCGTGGCCGAGCGCCCGCGCGCCCTGCTGCAATGGATGCTGGTCGATTTCCCGTGCCGGGTGCGCGCAGAATGGCGCTTGCTGCTGCTGGCGGCGCTGGCGGTGTTCGGCGTGGCGCTGGCCCTGGGCCTGCTGGTGTGGCAGCAGCCGTACTGGGCGCACAGTTTCATCGATCCGGCGCAGCTGGAAAAATACCGCCAGATGTACAAGCCCGGCCGCATCGACATCGGGCGCGGGCAGGAAGGCGACCTGCAAATGTTCGGCCACTACATCTGGAACAACGTGTCGATCTGCTTCCGCACGTTCGCCGGCGGCATCTTCGGCGGCCTGCCGTCGCTGCTCAGCCTGGCCTTCAACGGCATGCACATGGGCGTGATCGCCAGCTGGCTGAGCATGGACCCGCTGACGCGCACCAATTTCTGGTCCTTCGTGGTGACCCACTCCAGTTTCGAGATCACCGGCCTGGTGCTGGCTGGCCTGTCCGGCATGCGCCTCGGGCTGGCGCTGATCGCCCCCGGGCGCCTGAGCCGGCGCCACGCGCTGTACGCCAGCAGCCGCGCCATGTTCCCGGTCATCGTGGGGGCGGCGATGCTGACCCTGCTGGCCGCCTTCGTGGAAGCGTTCTGGTCCGCCAGCGCGGCCGTGCCGCCGCAAGTGAAGTACGCGGTGGGCGGCGTGTGCTGGACGGCGGTGATCGCCTTCTTCCTGCTGGCCGGCCGCCGCAGCGGCGCGCATGGCCGGGGAGCACCGCATGCGGATTGACAAGCTGCAGATCGCGCTGCGGCCGCGCCCCGCGCCGCAGGCGCTGGACCTGGGCTTCGCGCTGCTGCGCGCGCACGCCGGGCCGGTGTACAAGACCTGGCTGGCGCTGTGGCTGCCCCTGTGCGCCCTGTCGCAGCTGCTGATCTGGGCCGCGCCCGGCTACGCGGCCTTGTGGATGTTCCTGCCCTGGTGGCTGCGGCCGCTGCTCGAACGCGGCCCGCTGTACGTGCTGTCGCGCCAGGTGTTCGGCGAGGACGTGACGTGGCGCCAGGCGCTGCGTGCCTGGCCGCGCCAGCTGGGCGGCGGCTGGTTCCGGCTGCTGACCTGGTGGCGTTTTTTCATGCCGGGACGCGGCCTGTACCAGCCGGTCTGGCAGCTCGAGCAGGCGCGCGGCGCCACTGCCAGCGAGCGCCGCAACGTCATCGGCCGCAACGGCACCGGCGCCGCCGCCTACCGCTTCGGCCTGGCCTGCGCCCACTTCGACGCGGTGCTGAATTTCGGCCTGGTGGCCCTGGTCGGGCTGTTCTTCAGCGAAGGCCCTGCCATCAATCCGCTGGCCGTCTTCGTCTCGGGCGGCAACGGCACCTGGCTCGACCTGGTGGTGATGGCCGCCTATACCGTCTCGGGCGGCATCGTGGGGCCGGTCTACACCGCCTGCTGCTTCACCCTGTACCTGAACCGGCGCGCCACGCTGGAAGCATGGGATATCGAGATCACGCTGCGCCAGATCCAGGCGCCGGCGGCGCGCCACCAGCCGCAGCAGGCCGCGCCTGCGCCGGCGGCAACGCCGGTATCGGCCCAGGCCGGCCGCGCCAGTCCGCAGCTGCTGGCCCTGCTGGCGGCGCTGGCCAGCGTGCTGCTGGCAGCTGGGCTGCTGTGCGCGCCGGCCGGCGCCGAACCGCTGCAAGCGGCCGCGCCGCCGCCCGCCGCAGCGCCGGGCGACCTGCAGTGCGAGCGGCCACGGCACCTGGAGGAGCAGATCGGCAAGCATGCGCCGGTGCGCAGCGCCGAACAGGCTGCGCTGCGCGCGGAACTGCGGCGGCTGTACAACAGCGACGACCTGCGCGGCTACAAGTGCGAGGACAGCTGGCACTTCAAGGATTTCGACGAAGCGGAGCAGAAGCCGGAGCGCCCGCCCAAGCTGCCGGACCTGAGCGTGCTGGCCCTGGTCATCAAAGTACTGCTGATCGCCGGCGGCGTGGCCCTGGTGGCATGGCTGCTGTACCGCTATCGCGGCAAATTCGCGTGGCTGCTGCCGGCCCCGGCTATGCATGCCGCCACCGAGATCGCCGGATTGGACATCCGCGCCGAAAGCCTGCCCGGCGACGTGGCGGGAGCGGTGCGCCGCCTGTGGGACCAGGGCGACCGGCGCGGCGCGCTGGCCTTGCTGTACCGCGCCACCTTGTCGCGCCTGGTGCAGCAGGATGGCTTGCTGCTGGCGCAGGGCGCCACCGAGGGCGACTGCCTGCGCCTGGCGCAGCAGGCCGCCCTGCCTGCCGCGCGCTACCAGGTCGCCGCCACCGCCACCACGCTGTGGCTGAACGGCGCCTACGGTGCGCGCTGGCCCGATAGCGCCGCGCTGTACGCCGCCTGCGGCGCGTGGCGGGCGCAGTTTGAAGCACAGCCCGGCGCGCAGGCCGGCGGGCTGCCTGGCGGACCGTCCGCCGCGCACCTGGAGCGCCCATGAGCACCGCCAAGACAGCAGTCCCGCGCCGTCCGGGCCGAGGCGCGCGCACGCTGCTCGCCCTGGCTTGCGTGGGCGCGCTGGCCGGCAGCGTGTGGCTGTGGTACGCCGTCATGGAACATTCGCCGACTGCGGTGCCCTATGTGTCCCCGCTGGCCATCAACAACCCCATGCTGGCCGCCGGCACCCTGCTCACGCAGCACGGCTACAGCGTCGAGGTCGAGCAGCGGCTGAGCGGCGTGAGCCTGTCCCGGCTGCCGGCCGGCACGCTGATCCTGGCCGACAACGGCGGCCAGGTCGATCCGGTGCAGGCCGCGCAGCTAATGGACTGGGCCCGGCGCGGCAACACCGTGGTGCTGCAGCCCAAGTGGGTGCCGGTGCAGTACCGCGCGGAAGACAACGCGCGCCGCCCCGACAGCGGCAAACGCTTGTCGCCGCTGACCGAGCCGGACCCGCTGGGCGCGCGTTTCGGCGTTGGCCTGAGCTACCGCAACAAGCTGCGCGCCAACTGCGACACGGTCAATGGCGCCGCCGAGGCCCTGCCGCCGGAAGACGGCGAGGACGTGCCGGACGAGGACGAGCAGGCCGGCGAGGAAGCCGGCGACCAGGCAAGCGGCGCGGACGGCGCCCATGCCGGCGACGACGAAAACACGGCCACGGACAAGCCGAAGGACCTGCGCCAGCTGACCTGCGTGACCCTGCCCGGCGGCCAGTATCCGCTCGCGCTGGACACCGGCACCGAGGTGCTGCATACCCTGCGCGAGGTCCACCAGCCGCTGTGGAGCGATTTCGACGGCATGTCGGTGCGCGCCTACCGCGAAGGCCGGGGCCACGTCGTCATGGTATCGGACAATTATTTCAACAACCAGCGCCTGCCGCGCCTGGACCACGCCGAGCTGCTGCTGGGCGTGGCCGGCCTGAACCAGCAAGGCCGCAACGTGATGCTGGTGCTGCACGCCGACGCGGCGCCGTGGTACGCCATGCTGTGGCGCGCCGCGTGGATGCCGCTGACCGCGCTGGCGGTGCTGCTGGCGCTGCTGCTGTGGCGCGCCGGGCGCCGCTTCGGCCCGCTGCTGCCGCAGCCTTCCGGCGAGCGCCGCTCGCTGCTCGAGCACATCGAAGCGAGCGGCAACTGGCTATGGCGCGCCAAAGGCGGCCGCGGGGTGCTGCTGGCCGCCGCCCGCCAGGAAACCGAGGCGCTGCTGCGGCGCCGCGCGCCGGAGCTGCTGCAGCTTGGCGACGACGAGAAAGCCGCGCGCCTGGCGCGCCTGTGCAATACCCAGCAGATCGACATGCGCGGCGCCCTGTACGGCCCGGCCGCGTCCCATCCGGCCGCGTTCACGCGCCAGATCCAGCTACTCCAACAAGTGAGAATCCATTATGAGCGACAGTAACCAGGCGGTCTCCAACGACGACCGCGCAGCCGACAGCACGGTAGCCGGCGCAGCCGGCGGCAGCGACATCAGCCCGGAGCGCCTGCAGCAGGCGCTCGACATCGCGCGCCGCATGGCCGAGGAAATCCGCCGCGCCGTGGTCGGCCAGCAGGAGGTGATCGACCAGGTGCTGGCCTGCATGCTGGCCGGCGGCCACGTGCTGGTGGAAGGCGTGCCGGGGCTGGGCAAGACGCTGCTGGTGCGGGCGCTGGCCAAGACCTTCGCCGGCGAATTCTCGCGCATCCAGTTCACGCCCGACCTGATGCCGGCCGACGTGATGGGGCACGCCGTGTTCGACCTGAAGAACCAGACCTTCAGCGTGCGCAAGGGTCCGGTGTTCGCCAACCTGTTGCTGGCCGACGAGATCAACCGCGCGCCGGCCAAAACCCAGTCCGCGCTGCTCGAGGCGATGCAGGAAAGCCAGGTCACCATCGAAGGCGAGGCGCACGCGCTGGCGCCGCCGTTCATGGTGCTGGCCACCCAGAATCCGCTGGAGAACGAGGGCACCTACCCGCTGCCCGAGGCGCAGCTGGACCGCTTCCTGATCAAGGTGCGCATCGCCTACCCGAGCGAAAGCGAGGAGCAGGCCATGCTGCAAACGGTGACCCGCAACCGCGTGGGCGACGGCCTGGACGTGGCCGCCGTGGCCACGCTGGTCAAGCCGGAAACCGTGCTGGCGCTGCAGCAGCTGGTGGCCCGCATCCGGGTCGACGACAGCGTGGCCAACTACGCGGTGCGCCTGGTGCGCGCCACGCGCGACTGGCCCGGCATCGCCATCGGCGCCGGCCCGCGCGGCAGCATCGCGCTGGTGCGCATGGCGCGCGCCATGGCGCTGCTGGGCGGGCGCGACTACGTGACGCCGGACGACATCAAGCAGGCCAGCCTGCCGGTGCTGCGGCACCGCATCGCCATCTCGCCGGAAAGCGAGCTCGATGGCCTGAACAGCGACCAGCTGCTGGCGGCGCTGGTGCAGCAGATCGCCGCGCCGCGCGCATGACGCCTTCGCGCCGCCTGCTGCTGCTGGTGCTGGCCTGGGCCGGCTTCGGCGCCGCCGCCAGCGCGGCGCTGGTGTTCGCCGCGGCGCCCGCGGCGGGACTCGCCACGGCCTTGGCCGGCGCTTGGTGGCTGGCCGGCGCCGCGCTGCTGGCCGCCGCGCTGGCCGACGCCTGGCAGTCGCTGCGCGCGCCGCCGCTGCGCCTGGAACGCCAGCTGCCCGGCGTGCTGCCGGTGGAGCTGTGGCACGGCGTGACGCTGACGGTGCATAACGGCGGCGCGCGCGCGCTGCGCCTGGACCTGTTCGACGACTACCCGGCCGCGTGGGCCATGGAGGGCATGCCGCACGCCTGCACCGTGGACGGCGGCGCCTTCGTGTCGGTGGCCTACCGCGTCAAGCCCGACCGGCGCGGCAACGCGCGCTTCGGCCAGCCGCACGTGCGCATCGCCACGCCGTGGGGCCTGTGGCAGCGCACCCGGCGCATCGGGCCGCAGCAGGAGGTGAAGGTGTTTCCCGACTATTCGCGCCTGCTGGGCCAGACCCTGCAGGCGACCGACCGCCGCGCGCCGGCGGCCGGCGCCATCCGCAAGCGGCGGCGCGGCGAGGGCACCGACTTCCGCCAGCTGCGCGAATACCGCCAGGGCGACAGCCTGCGCTCGATCGACTGGAAGGCCACGGCGCGACAGCGCAAGCCCATCGCCCGCGAGTACCAGGAGGAGCGCGACCAGCAGGTGGTGTTCCTGCTCGACTGCGGCCGGCGCATGCTGGCCCGCGAGCAAGGCGGCGGCGGACCTGGCGGCAGCGAGCCTGGCAGCCATTTCGACCACGCGCTGCAAGCGGTGCTGACCTTGGGCTTCGTGGCGCAGAAACAGGGCGATTCGGTGGGTTTGATGTGCTTCGGCGGGGCCGCAGCCGAGGGGCGCTGGCTGGCGCCGGCCAAGGGCCGGGCCGGCTTCGACCGCCTGCTGGCCGGGGTGTACGACGTGCAGCCGGATGAAACCGCGCCCGACTACACGCAGGCGGCCGGCGCGCTGATGAAGAAACTGTCCAAGCGCGCCTTCGTGGTCCTGATCACCAACCTGCGCGACGAGGACGACCAGGCCATGCGCAGCGCCTGCGAACTGCTCGGCACGCGCCACATGGTGCTGTGCGCCAGCCTGCGCGAACAGGCGCTGGACCGCGCCGCCGCCGCGCCGGTGACCGGCTTCCAGGACGCGCTGCGCCAGCCGGCCGCCATGCTGTACCTGCAGCAGCGGCGCGAAGCGATACGGCGCCTGGGCCTGCGCGCCAACGCGCTGGTGGACGTGGCGCCCGGCCAGCTGGGTGCTTCACTGATCGGGCGCTACCTGGACATCAAGGAAAGCGGGCAGCTGTAGGCCGGCTTACAGGCCCTGGCTGCCCTGCGCGGCCTGCGCGCGCTCCTTGTACTGCTGGTAGGCCGGCACGCCGAAGGCGGCCATGATGCCGATCATGGTCACGATGCACAGCAGGGGTACCACCAGGCCGAAGATCTTGACCATCAGCGTGTTGGCCGAGGGCGCGGCGCCGAAATCGTTGCCGCCCTCGTCGCCGCGCGCGAACAGCAGGTACAGCGAAACGATGATGTTTACCAGCGGCACCCACAGCAGCAGCGAGAACCAGCCGGAGCGGTTGACGTCGTTGAAGCGGCGCTTGGCCAGCACGAAGCTGAACACCAGCAGCGGCAAATACATCAGGGTGCTGATGGCCACGATGGCGTCCGGGTTGTCCGACAGGATGCCGGCCGCGCCCAGCACGCCCATGACGATGGTCACCGGCAGCATGTTCAGGATGGAGACCAGGAACAGGTAAGCCATGTAGCGCAGGCGGCCGATGCGGCCGCGCCAGGCCCACAGTTTCGGCTCGTAGCTGTCCTTGCCGGCATCCATGCCGGACAAGACGGCGCCGGGCGCCGAGTAGGGATTGGAAGTGTTCACGGTGATGCTCTCCTGGTGGGTGTGGGTTAAAGTTACAAAGTTAAAACAAAAGGAAATCTGCAATGGACGCACAACAACTGGTCTACTTCATCAGCGCCCTGCTCTCGCTGGGCGCGGCGCTGCTGATGGCGCTGGTCCTGTTCGACCGCCTGGCGCCTGCCGCCGCCGCCCGCGCCGGCATCGGGCTGGAGCGGCTGCGCTCCGGCCTGCGCCTGCGCCAGGCCAGCGTGCCCGGCTTCGGCATGCCCTACCTGGAAGGCGGCCGCGGCGACACCCTGGTGCTGGTGCACGGCTTCGCCGGCGACAAGGACAACTTCACCCGCATGGCGCGCTTTCTCACGCCGCACTACCGCGTGATCTGTCCCGACCTGCCCGGCTTCGGCGACGCCGGGCGCGACCCGCAGGCCGGCTACGGCATCGCCGAACAGGCCGAACGCCTGCGCGCGCTGCTCGACCAGCTCGCCCCGGGCAAGGTGCACCTGGGCGGCAACTCCATGGGCGGCTTCATCGCCGCGCAATTTGCCGCCGCCCACCCGGAGCGCGTGGCCAGCCTGTGGCTGCTGGACGCGGCCGGCACGGACGCCTCGCACAGCTCGGCCGTGCTGCAGCACTACGAGGCCAGCGGCGACATGCCGCTGCTGGTGCGCGAGGAGCAGGATTACGCCAACCTGGTCGACGCCTGCACCGCCGAGCGCCCTTTCGTGCCGCACTCGGTGCTCACCGCGCTGGGCCGGCGCGCGGCGGCCGACTTCGCGCTGCACACGGCCATCCTGCGCCAGGTGTCGGCCTCGCCGGTGCTGCAGCCGCAGCCGCACTACGCCGCCATCCCGGCGCTGGTGGTGTGGGGCGAGCAGGACCGGATACTGCACCCGTCCGGCGCGGCCGCCTTCGCCCAGCTGTTCCCGCGCAGCCGCACCGTGATGATGCCGGGCGTGGGCCACCTGCCGATGCTGGAAGCGCCCAGGCGCACCGCGCAGGATTACCTGGACTTCCGCCGCACCATCGCGTGAGGCTGGCGTGAGGCCTACTTGTCGGTGACGGTGAATTCGCCGAACTCCTTGAGCTGTTCGGCGACGGCGGCCTTGTCGCCCACCACCACGATGGACTGGCTCTCCGGCGCGAAATACTTCCGGCCCATCTCGCGCACCTGCGCAGCGCTCACTTTCTGAATCTTCGGCACGAAGCTGCCGAGGAATTCGGGCGGCAGGCCCACCAGCCAGTTGCCGGCCAGGGTGGCGGCCACCGAGCCCTGCAGCTGGTTGGTGATCAGGTAGGAGCCAGCCACGTAGCGCTTGTTCATGCTCATCTCCTCGTCCCCCACCAGCTCCGTGCCCAGCTTGCGGTACTCCTTGAAGTACTCGCCCAGCGCGGCGCCGGTCACTTCGTTGCGCACGTCCGCGCCGCCGATGATGGCGCCGCCGTTGCGGCTCATGCGCGCCCCGGCCGAGGCGCCGTAGGTGTAGCCCTTCTCTTCGCGCAGGTTGAGGTTGACGCGGCTGCTGAAGCCGCCACCCAGGATGGTGCTGGCCAGGCGCAGCGGCACATGATCCTCGACGCTGGCGGCGGCGCCGGGACGGCCCAGGCGCAGGGTCGACTGCACGCTGCCGGCGCGCTCGAGCAGCAGGCGCTGCGGCGGCGCGGCGGCCGGCGCCGCCGGCGTTTCCGGCAGCGCCGGGCCGCTGGCCTTCCAGCTGCCGAAGGCCGCTGCGGCCAGCTTCATGGCCTCGGCTTCCTTGATGCGGCCGGTGATCACCAGCAGGCTGCGCTCGGGGCGGAAGCGCTTGGCGTGTTCGGCGCGCAGCAGCGCCGCGTCGGTGCTGTTGATCGATTCGGCGGTGGCGGTGGTGCGGCTGTACGGATGGTCGCCGTACACGGCGCGCGAGATGGCGCGGTCGGCGCGGAAGCCGGGACGCGCCTCGGCCGCCTTCAGCGCCTGCAGGGCGTTGGTCTTGGCCAGCTTGACTTCCTCGTCCGGGAAGGCCGGTTCGCGCGCCACTTCGGCCAGCAGGGCCGCCATCGGAGCGGCACTGGAGGCCAGCGCGTTGCCGTAGACGGTGATGCCGTCGTTGGAGGTGGAGGCGGCCACGCTGCCGCCCATGCCCTGCGCCGCTTCGGCAATGGCGCGCGAGTCGCGCCTGGCGGTGCCTTCGTTGAGCAGGTTGGCCAGCAGGCTGGCCATGGCCGGGTGCCGGGCGTCGTCGGCGGCGTAGCCGGCGCCGCGCACGGCCAGCACGAAGTCCACCCGCGGCAGGCCGGCGCGCGGCACCACCCACACTTCCAGGCCGTTGGCCAGGGTCTTCCTGCCGATCTTGGGCACCGGCAGCGGCTTGTCGGCGCCGTACGGCGGCACCGGGGATGCAGCGGGCGCCGCTGCGGTGGCGGCGGCAGTCTGGGCGTGCAGCATGGGGGCGCACAACGTGGAGATGGCCACGGCCAGTATCAGTTTCTTCATGGTGCTGTCCTTATTTCGTGCCGGTCGTGGCGGGTGCGGGGGCGGCCGGTGCCGGGGTGGCGGCCGGGGCGGCGGGCGCCTCCTTCGGCGCCGGCTTGCGGTCGATCACGGTGCGGTTGGCCGGGGTCAGGTAAGTGGCCGCCACGCGCTGGATGTCTTCCGACTTCACGCCGTCGATCCAGTCCGGGATCCGGTTGACCACCTTGGCGTCGCCCCACAGCGTTTGCAGCTTGGCCAGCGTGTCGGCGCGGTTCATATAGCTTTCCAGCTTGTTGTACCAGTCGGCCAGCATGGCGGTCTTGACGCGCTGCAGGGTGGCCGCGTCCACGCCGTCCTTGACCACCTTGGCGATTTCCTCGTCCATGGCGGCCAGCACCGCGTCGGCATTGCTGGTCGGCTTGTACATGCTGAATACGGTAAACAGGGTCGGGCCGTCGTATTCCCACGGGCCGGTCAGGCCGTACAGCGGCGACAGGTTCAGCGCCAGCTGACGGCCCTTGACCAGGCCCTGGTACAGGCGCGAGGCGTCGCCGCCGGCCAGCAGTTCACCCAGCACGGCCATCGGCGCCTGGTCCCTGCTGCCGCGGTCCGGCATTTTCCAGGCCGCCGCCAGCGCCGGCACCTGCGCCAGCGTGTCGCTCTGCTGCACCCGCTTCTCGGCCGTGTTCAAGCCTTCGCTGAAGTCGCCGAAGGCCGGCGTGGCGCGTTTCGGGATGGCGCCGAAGTATTTCTTGGCCAGCGCATAGCCCTGCTGCGGCGTGACGTCGCCGGCGATGGCCAGCACCGCGTTGTTGGGGCCGTAGTAGTCGCGGTGGAAGGCGCGCACGTCGTCCAGGCTGGCGCCTTCCAGATCCTGGAAGCTGCCGTAGCCGTCGTGGTTGTTCTCCCACTTCTGGAACGCGTGCTGGCCGATGTCGATCCACATGAAGCCGCCGTACGGCTGGTTTTTCACGTTGACGCGGATCTCCTCCTTGACCACGTCCTGCTGGTTCTTCAGCGTTTTCTCGTTGAAGTCCAGGGTCTTCATGCGGTCCGCCTCCAGCCACAGGATGGCGTCCAGCGCGGAGGCCGGCGCGGTCTCGATGTAGTTGGTGAAGTCGGCGCGGGTCGAGCCGTTGTTGCGGCCGCCGCCGGCGGTGATGGTCTTGTCGAACACGCCCTTGGGCGCGTTCGGCGTGCCCTGGAACATCAGATGCTCGAACAGGTGGGCAAAGCCGGTGCGGTTCTTCGGCTCCAGTCGCATGCCGACCTTGTACACCACGCTCACGCCGACGGTGGGCGAGCTGTGGTCTTCGGTGACGATGACGGTCAAGCCGTTGTCGAGCTTGTTGACGTGCACCGGCACGTCCCAGCGGTCGGTGCTGGCCGCTTGCGCGGACAGCGTGAGCAGGGCGGCGGCCAGCAGGGCGGGAATTTGGCGCATGCGCATAGGGTTCAACCTTTCTGATAGGGATAGAGCGTTCGGCTTTTTTGCCGAATCAGCAATTTTGCCTGTTGCGTCGCAAAAGATACTCACCAATTATTGCGAATGCCAT
Organism: Massilia sp. Root351; assembly: GCF_001425045.1. Lineage (GTDB taxonomy): Bacteria > Pseudomonadota > Gammaproteobacteria > Burkholderiales > Burkholderiaceae_D > Rugamonas. Next base: position 111,857 of record NZ_LMDJ01000034.1, read on the forward strand.
CTTTTTTTTTCAGCGTTTTTTTTCAGCTAAGATATACCCACATCCACAACGTTCGGAGGTGCGCCCATGAAACGACGGCTGATGCTACTAACTCTTGGTACCTCCCTGCTGCTGGCGCGCCTGCCGGCGCACGCCGCCGAACGCGGCACGGCCGAGGAAGCCATGGCCATGGCGAAGAAGGCCATCGCCTACCTGAAAGCCAACGGCAGGGAAAAGGCCTTCGCCGAGATCAACGATCCGCGCGGCCAGTTCACCGACCGCGACCTGTACGTGGTGGTATATGACCTGAACGGCAAAAACCTGGCGCACGGCCAGAACGCGCGCATGATAGGCAAGGACCTGATCGACATCCGCGACGGCGACGGCAAGTACTACATGCGCGAGCGCATCGAGATCATCAAGACCAAGGGCAAGGGCTGGCAGGACTACAAATTCCTCGATCCGCTGACCAAGAAGATCGAGCCGAAATCGATGTATATCGAAAAATACGAAGACCTGATCGTCGGCTGCGGCATCTACAAACCGGATTGACGGGACCGCGGCTCGCCTTCCAAACCGTGACAGCATGCGGGTTTGCAGGTAACATGTCTGGTAAGCAACAACACCAAGAATAATCATGTTACTCGCCACGAAGGAGGGCTGCGATTGCCAGCGCTAAACGACGTCGCGCACTGGCGCGGCCAGATCTTTAAGCGCATCCTGCAATTCGTCCTCGGGCTGGGCGTGGTGACGGCCGTGCCCAGCATCCTGCTGAGCATCTCCGAGAACCTGTGGTCGGTGGTGGTGCTGGACGTGGTGGCGCTGGTGTGGATCTTCGGCATCCTGCGCCTGCCCGGCATCTCCTACGGCGCGCGGGTGCTCAACTTCCTGGCCGTGACCTTCATTTTCGGCGTCGGCCTGCTGGTCAAGGTGGGACCGGTCAGCCAGATCTACCTGATGGCCGTGCCAGTGCTGGCCGCGCTGCTGCTCGGCCTGCGCGCCGGCCTGTGGGCGCTGGCGCTCGACACTGTGGCGCTGCTGGTGATCGGCTTCTACACCAACACCATCCCCGACCTGCAAGGGCTGGAGCTGACCGCCTTCCTCAAATGGAGCGTGATCACCTCCAACTACCTGTTCATCACGGCGGTGCTGACGCTGTCCTGCGGCGTGCTGCTGCAGCGGCTGGAGACATCCATCAGCGACCTGCGCGCCACCGCCGCCTCGCTGGAGCAGGGGCAGCAGGAGCTGACGGCGCTGAACGCCGAACTGCGCCTGACGGCGGCCGCCGTGGCGCGCCTGAACGACATGGTCAGCATCGCCGAGGTGGCGGGCACCGAGCAGCGCATCATCTTCGTCAACCGCGCCTTCGAGCGGCGCAGCGGCTACAACCGCGACGCCATGCTGGGCGGCAGCCTGCGCCTGCTGCAAGGGCCGGAGACGGCCACCGGCACGCTGGACCGCATCAACCAGGCCATGGCGCGCAGCGAAGCGGTGCGCGCCGAGCTGCTGAACTACACGCGCTACGGCGAGCCGTACTGGGTCGAGCGCGAGCTGGTGCCGATCTCCGACGAGGGCGGCACCAACACGCACTGGGTGGCCGTGGAACGCGACATCACCGAGCGCAAGAAGTCCGAGGACGACATCCACCGCCTGGCCTACTTCGACGTGCTGACCGGCCTGCCGAACCGGCGCCTGCTGATGGACCGCATCGACAAGCTGCTGGCCAGCTCGGAACGCAACAGCCAGTACAGCGCAGTGATGTTCATCGACCTGGACAACTTCAAGTACATCAACGACGCGCGCGGCCACGCCACCGGCGACGCGCTGCTGAAGAACGCGGCCGCGCGGCTGGCGCAGCTGATGCGCAAGGCCGACACGGTGGCGCGCATCGGCGGCGACGAGTTCGTGGTGCTGCTGGCGCACCTGAGCGGCGTGTACGCGACGGCCGCCCATTCGGCGCTGGTGGTGGCCGAGAAGATCCGCGCCACCATCGCGGAAGACTTCGTGATCGACGGCCAGAGCTACAGCAGCTCGGCCAGCATCGGCGTGACGTTGCTGCCCAAGGGCGCGGCGGGCGCATCGGGCGAGCAGAACGCGCAGGACCTGCTGCGCGAGGCGGACATCGCCATGTACCGCGCCAAGGCCGACGGGCGCAACGGCATCGCCTTCTTCGAGGCGGCCATGCAGGCCGAGGTGGAGCAGCGCCTGAACCTGGAGCGCGACCTGGCGCTGGCCATCGAGCAGCGCGAACTGGCCATGCACTACCAGGCGCAAGTCGACTGCGACGGCAAGATCATCGGCGCCGAACTGCTGATGCGCTGGCAGCGCGCCGACGGCAGCTGGGTGTCGCCGGCGCAGTTCATTCCGCTGGCCGAGGAGTCGGGCCAGATCCTGGCGCTGGGCGCGTGGGCCATGCGCCAGGCCTGCGACGCGGTGCTGCGCCTGAAGGCGGCCGGACATGCGCTGCCGCTGTCGGTCAACGTCAGCCCGAGCCAGTTCCGGCAGCCGCAGTTCGTCGAACAGGTGCGCGCGCTGCTGGCCGAAACCGGCGCGCCGGCCGAGCTGCTGATCTTCGAGGTGACCGAAGGGCTGCTGGTGGAAAAACTGGAGGACACGGTGCTGCGCATGCGCCAGCTGGCCGCGCTGGGCATCCGCTTCTCGATCGACGATTTCGGCACCGGCTATTCCAGCCTGGCCTACCTGAAGAAGATGCCGCTGTACGAACTGAAGATCGACCGCAGCTTCATCCAGGACACGCCGGCCGACGCGTCGGTGACGGCCATCGTGCAAACCATCCTGGCGATGGCGCACCACCTGGGCCTGAAGGTGGTGGCCGAGGGCGTGGAGACGCAGGCGCAGGCGGACTTCCTCATCAACAGCGACTGCCACGGCATGCAGGGCTACCTGTACGCCCGCCCCGCCCCGCTGGACGCGCTGCTGGCGCGGCTGGCAGGTTGAGCGGAGACTGCGCATGGAATTGATCCTTGCCGCCGTGGCTGTGCTGATAGGCGCACTGGCGTACTCGCTGCGCGCCGCCGGCACCAAGCCGGTCAAGGGCAGCGATTTCTACGTGGTCTCGCGCGACGGCCGCGTGCTGCGCACGCGCGGGCCGCAGGTGAAATGCCTGCGCGCGCTGGCCATGCCGGAAGGCCTGCGCGTCACGCTCAGCAACGGCAGCCGCACCGGCCAGTTTTTCGTGCACGACCTGGTGGCCGAAGCCCACCTGCCCAACCCGGCCCGCCATAGCCGCGTGCGCCACAAGGACGGCAACAAGCGCAACAACGCGGTGGCCAACCTGGAGTGGTACTAAGAAAAAACCCCGCAGCCGCGGGGTTCTAAACTGCCTACTTCCTGGTGTAGGTGTTGAGCCAGTCCAGCACCGTGTGGTGCCATTGCACCGAGTTGGCGGGCTTCAGCACCCAGTGGTTCTCGTCCGGGAACACCAGCAGCTTGCTGTCGACGCCCTGGCGCTGCAGCGCGGTGAACGTGCCCAGCGCTTGCGCGGTCGGGATGCGGAAGTCCAGGTCGCCCTGGATCACCAGCATCGGCGTCTTCCACTTGGCCACGTGGTGCACCGGGTTGAACTTCTCGTGCGACTCCACGGCCTTGTAGTAAGGGCCGCCGTATTCCCACTCGGTAAACCAGATTTCCTCGGTCGAGTAGGCCATGCCGCGGATGTCGAACACGCCGTCGTGGTTGACGATGCACTTGAAGCCGTCGGACCAGTTGCCTTCGATCCAGTTCATCATGTAGCCGCCATAGGACGCGCCCAGCGCGCAGCTGCGCTCGCGGTCCAGCCACGGGAACTTGGCCGCTGCCGCTTCCATGCCCTTTTTCAGGTCTTCCAGCGGCTTGCCGCCCCAGTCGCCGCTGATCGAATCGGTGAAGGCCTGGCCGTAGCCGGTGGAGCCGTGGAAGTCGATGAAGACGGTGGCGTAGCCGGCGCCGGCGTACACCTGCGGGTTCCAGCGGTAGCTCCAGGAGTTGCCGAAGCTGCCCTGCGGGCCGCCGTGCACCAGGAAGGCGATCGGATATTTCTGGCCCGGCTGCGCGTTCCACGGCTTCATCACATGGCCGTACACCGTGTCGCCGTTGGCGCCCTTGAAGGAGAACTGCTCGTACTCGCCGAAGCGCACGTCGGCCAGCGCGGCCTCGTTTACATTGGTCAGCTTGTCGGCCTTCGATGGTGCGCCGAGCTTGAACTTGTACAGCTGCGCGCCCGCAGCGAGCGAGGCTTGCGCCATCACCACCGTGTCGCGCGCCACGCTGAAGGCGGACACGTAGCCCAGGCCGGAGACGGCGCTGGCCTTGCCGCTGGCGGCGTCGATGCTGAACAGGCGGTGCTGGCCGACGTCGTCGGCAGTGGCCAGCAGGGACTTGCCGTCCGGCGCCCAGCGGTAGTCGGACACGGAACGGTCCCAGGCGCCGGTCAGCGCGCGCTTCTTGCCGGTGGCCACGTCCATCAGCACCAGGTGGAAGCGGTCCGCTTCGAAGGTCGGACGCTGCATGGCGGTGTAGGCCAGCGTTTTGCCGTCCGGCGAGAACTGCGCCTTGGTGTCCCAGGCCGGATTCTCGGCGGTCAGGTTGCGCGGCGCGCCGCCGGTGGCGGGCACGCTGTAGAGGTCGAAGTTGGTCGACCAGGCTTCGGTCTTGCCGGCCACGCGGGCCGAGAACACCACCGTCTTGCCGTCCGGGCTGAACTGGTACTCCTCGTGGTCGCCGAAGGGCTTGGACGGCACGTCGCCGTCGATGGTGCCGCTCAGGCTGACCGGCGCGGCGCTGACCTTGCCGGCCGCGTCGATCGGCGCGCTGTACAGCACGTTGTTGCGGCCGTCCTTCCAAGTGTCCCAGTGGCGCACGAACAGGCGGTCGTAGACCTTGCCGGTGGCCTTGTCCTTGGCTTGCGCTTCCACGCGCGCCTTGCTGCAGGCCAGGTCGGCGCAGTCGCGGAACACGGCCAGGCTCATGGCCAGGCGGTCGCCCTGCGGCGACAGGCGGAAGTTTTCCACGTCCACCGGCAGATCGGTCACGCGCGCCGCTTCGCCGCCCGACAGCGGCAGGCGCCACACCTGGTTGCTGCCGCTGCGGGCCGACAGGAAGTAGACCGCGTCGCCGGCCGGCGACCATTCAGGGTCGGTGCTGCTGGCGTCGGCCTGGGTCAGGCGCACCGGCGCCGGCTTGGCCGCGCGCAGGTCCAGCATCCACAGCTGGGTGTTGCCGCGGTTCTTGTCCATATTCGTGGTGCGCACCGTGTACACCACTTTCGACGCGTCCGGCGACAGCAGCGGGCTGCCGACGCGTTCCATTTTCACCAGGTCTTCCACGGTAAAGCCGCGCGGGGCGGCTTGTGCGTGCTGAGCACCGGACGCGGCAAGCGCGGCCGCCAATACCAGCAGACGTAATTTCATGCGGTTATCTCCGACATCGTTATAAAAAAGGCCAGCTTGTGGCTGGCGCAGTCGGACATGATACCAAGATTCGCGGACGAAAGAGGGCCGCCGGCTCCCGCAGGAGCCGGCGGAAAAGGGAGACACCCCGGACGGCGGACACGCCCGGGGCTTGCTACAAAAATCGCTAGCGCAGCGACACCAGCAGGTACTGCACCGGCTGGCCGGCGATGGCGGGCTGCCTGGCGAGCAGCAGTTCGCCGCCCATCTCGCCGCTGGATTTCGGTTCGAAACGCATCTGCACGCTGCGGTCCAGCGCCACGAAGCTGTGCTTGCCCGTGCCGACGATTTCGGTGCGTTCCCCATCGTCCAGCTGCGCATACATGCGCCGGCCCTGGGAGCTCAGCTGCAGCAGGCCGCCGTTGCTCAAGTCGTAGGCGCCCTTGTAGGCGCCGAAATCGATCGCATACGCGGGCAGCCGGCGCGCCGGCACCTCGATGCTCAGCGGTGCGCTGGCGGGGATGGTCACCGTCTCCAGCACTTGCGGATTCTGTTCGCTCGGCGGGTTCTGCACGCTCTGCGCCACGGCGGCGGCGCCGCAGGCCAGGCCCAGCAACGCGAACAACAGCAGGTTTTTCATGATGCTCTCCTTGCGGCTCGCGCGGTGCGCTTTCGCGCCCCGCTAAGATTCAATATAGCGAGCTTTCGCCGCAGCGAGATAGTATTTTTCTCGCCCCCGCGCGGGGTGCATAGCGCCCTTGCATAGGGCCCCGCAGAGCGCCGCGCAGGCTTGCGCTACAATGACAGGCACACCCGTTTCCCACTTCCATCACGCCCATGAATATCGCATTCGAAACGCCGGACCAGCCCGACATCATCGCCCTCATCGCCGACCTGGACGCTTACCAGTTGACGCTGTATCCGCCGGAAAGCGTGTACGCGCTGGACCTGGCGTCGCTGAAGCAGCCCAATGTGCTGTTCGCGGTGGCGCGCGATGCCGACGGCGCGGCGGTGGGCTGCGGCGCGATGGTGGTGACGCCGGAGTTCGCCGAAGTCAAACGCATGTATGTGCGGCCGGAAGCGCGCGGCCGGGGCCTGGCCAAGCGCGTGCTGACGCTGCTGGAGCAGGAGGCGGCACAGCGCGGCAGCACGCTGTACACGCTGGAAACCGGGCCGTCGCAGCCGGAGGCGATCGCGCTGTACCAGCGGCTGGGCTACCAGCGCTGCGGCCCCTACGGCGACTACCGCGACGATCCGCTCAGCGTCTTCATGCGCAAGGCGGTGCAGTGATGGCGCAGCCGGCGCAGGCACAGGACAGCCTGATCGAGTTGCGCGACCTGGCGCGCGCCTTCGCGGCCGAGCGCGACTGGGGCCAGTTCCACACGCCGAAAAACCTGGCCATGGCGCTGACGGTGGAGGCGGCCGAGCTGGCCGAGCATTTCCAGTGGCTGGCCACCGGCGCCGAGCACGAGCTGGACCAACGCAAGCGCGAGGGTATCCGGCACGAACTGGCCGACGTGATGCTGTACCTGGTCCAGCTGGCCGACAAGACCGGCGTGGACCTGCGCAGCGCGGTGCTGGAGAAGATGGAACTGAACCGCGCCAAGTACCCGGCCGCGCAAGTGCGCGGCGACGCCCGCAAGTACACCGAGTACTGAGGCCGGCGGGCTACGGCAGCGCCAGCGCCTTGCGGATTTCGGCGTAGACCAGCTGCCACGCCGGCGAGGTGGCCGCCACTTCGTCGTAGTGGCTGGCGTTGGGCAGCACCACCACCTCGGCCGCGTCGCCGGCGGCCCGGGCGCGGCGCGCGTAGTCCTGCGCCACGCGCACCGGCGAGACCGTGTCCAGCTCCCCGGTAATCAGCACCGTGCGCACGCCGGCCGGCAGCAGCTCGGCAGGCGACGTATCGGCAAACACGTCCGGCCGCCCGGCGCCCGGCAGGCCGGTCAGCTGCACCATGTCGCGCTCGCAGCTGGTCTTGATCAGCTGCTCCTCGTTGCGCAAATCGGCCAGCCCGCCCAGGCTGATCACGTGCGGGATGGCCAGCGGCGCGGCGCGCCACGCGGGGCTGGACTGCGGCAGCATGTGGCGCGACGCGGCCCATTGCGCCAGGTGGCCGCCGGCCGAGTGGCCCACCGCCGCCACGCGCGTCAGGTCCAGCCGGTGCGCCGCCGCTTCCTGCCGCAGCCGGTCCACGGCCGTGGCCACGTCCTGGTACATGCCGGGGTAGCCGCCGCCCTCCTCGTCCACCCGGCGGTACTCCACGTTCCACACGGCGATGCCGTTTTTGATCAGCTCCCCCGCCATGTTGTGCATCTGCGCGATGCCGCCGAAATGCACGGTCCAGCAGCCGCCATGGATCAGGATCACCACCGGAAACGGCCCCGGCCCGGCGGGCTTGAACAGCTCGACGAACTGCGACGGCGCGCCGCCATAGGCGATGTGCAAGTCCGGCTTGGGGCCGGACAGCGCCAGGTAGTCCTGCAGCGTCATGGGGGCGGCGGCGTGGGAGGAAGCGGCAGCGCCGGCGGCGCCGGCGATGGCGGCGGCGCACAGGGTCTTGCGGAGGTTGGTCAGCATGGGCGATCCATAAAAAAACGGGGCAAGGCGCAGCATACCGCGCCTCGCCCCGCCTGTCATGCGGCCTTAGAACTTATAGCTGGCGCGCGCGTAGTAGTAGCCGCCATTGATGCCGAACGGCGAAAACGACGGATAAACCGTCACGGCCGAGTTGTCCAGGTTGGCGCGGTACACCGCCAGCAGCTGGGCGTTCACCTGGTCCGGATACTTGTTGAACAGGTTGTTGCCGCCGGCCGACAAGGTCCAGCCGTTGCTCATGCGGTAGCTCACCTCCAGGTCGGTGATGGCGGTGACGCCGATCTCCGTCTTGTAGTAGTCCGCGCCGTCCGGCGTGCCCCACTCGGACGACTTGCCGTAGATTGCTTCGCGCAGGTTGACGCTCCAGGCGCCCTTTTTCCACAAGGCGCCCAGGTTGATGCGCGCCTTCGGCGAGGCGGTCTCGATGTCCGAGATGGCGGTCCTGTCGAGCAGGGTCTGCGGCCGCAGCTGCACCGGCGCCTGGTTCACCTTGATGACGGTGACCTTGTTGTAATTGGCGGCGGCCGACCAGTCCACACGGCCGTAGTCGCCGTAGTTGCTGTTTACCGTGGCCACGAACTCCAGCCCGCGCGAACGGGTGTTGACGGCGTTGGAGAAGATGTTGATGCCGGTCTGCACCACCGTCGGGTCGAGCACGTTGCCGTTGGCGAGGATGGCCGCCGTCACCGCCGGCGAGTTGTCGGCGCCGCCGGAGCCGTACAGCGAGCCGCTGCCGACGATGCGGTCGCGGATCGTGATCTGATAGGCGTCCAGCGTGAGCGCGACGTTGCTGGCCGGGTTAAGCACCAGGCCGGCGCTGAAGTTGGTGGACTTCTCCGGCTTCAGGCCGTTTACCCCCACCAGCGCGGCGCCCGGCGAGTTGGGCGCCAGCTGCACGAAGGCGCTGCGCGGCGACACATTGGTGGCCGAGTAGTACTGCTCGGCCAGCGTCGGCGCGCGGAAGCCGTTGCTGACGGTGCCGCGCAGGGCGAAGGCGGGCGAGAAGTCGTAGCGGCTGGTGACCTTGCCCACCTTGGCGTTGCCGAAGTCGCTGAAGTGCTCGTAGCGCGCGGCCAGGTCGACCGTCAGCGCGTCCACCGGGAACACGATCAGGTTGGCGTACACCGCCTTGTTGTTGCGGTCGTGCTTGCCGGCGTCGGTCAGCGAGAAGCCGGGATAGGACTGCGAGCCTTCCTTGTAGCGCGAGAATTCGTCGCCCGCCTGGATCTCGTACTTGTCCACGCGGTGCTCCAGGCCGAGCGCGAAGGTGGCCGGCCTGGAACCGGCCAGGCTCAGTTCGCGGCTGAAGTCCAGGTTGTTGGTCCACTGGCCGGCAATGAAGGCGCCGGCCGCGAACACGGTCGGCGTGAAGCCCTTGTCCTGGTACAGCGACACGTTGGCCGAGTCCTCGACGCCGATTTCGGCCTTGTCGCGGCCATAGGTGGTGCTCAGTTCCCAGTTCCAGGCGCCACCCAGCTTGCCCTTCATGCCGGCGGTGAGTGCGTAGTCCTGGTCCTTGATGGTTTCCTTGGGGCTGAAGCCCAGCGGGTAGACCTGCGGCAGCCGGTCCGGCATGCGGTAGTTCTCGTAGGCGCGCGCCTCCTTGCGGCCCACCGTGCCGAAGGCGTACAGCGAGGTGTCGTCGTCGATGTCGTAGCCGGCGTTCAGGCCGAACACGGTCAGGTGGTATTGCGCGTCGCCGCTGATCTTGTTCAGGTGGGGATAGCCGGGCGCCTGCAGCAGTGGCAGGCGCTTGAGGTTGGCCGGATCCACTACGCGCGGATCGAGGCCGCCGCGGTTGGTGAAGTCGTGGTATTTCGATTCGGCGCTCAGGCTGACGAAGGCTTTTTCGAATGGCTCGAAGCCGACGTTGCCCATGGCGTCGGCGGTCTTGCCGCCGCCATCAGAGAAGCCGCCGCCGTTGACGTTGAAGCTGCCGCCCTTGCTGTTGGACTTGAGGATGATGTTGATGACGCCGGCGATGGCGTCGGTGCCGTACTGGGCGGCCGCGCCGTCCTGCAGCACTTCGATGTGGTCGATCATGGCGACCGGGATGTAGCTCAGGTCGGCCGCCGCGCCGCCCTGGAACGGCCCGCCCAGCACCGCCAGGTTGGAGGTGCCGTGGCGGCGCTTGCCGTTTACCAGCACCAGGGTGTTGTTCGGGCTCAGGCCGCGCAGGCGGGCCGACAGGGTGAGGTTGGCGGTATCCCCGCCGAAGGCCTGGGCCGTGAAGGACGGCAGGTTCTGCGCCAGCGCCTGCATCAGGTCGGGCTGGCCGGTGCGGGCCAGCGAGGCGTTGTCCAGCACCTGGATGGGCGAGGCGCTGTTTTCCACTTTCAGCCCGCTGGCGCGGGTGCCTGTGACGATCACCGCGCCGGCCGACGAGGGCGTGACGGCGGCGCCGGCCACCGCGTCGGCTTGCACCCCGCTGGCCGCCGCGGCCGCAGCGTCATCCACCGCATACGACAATCCCGAGTACAGCACCATGATGGCTGCTGCGCATGCTTTCAGTCTGGCCTTCTGCATAACGATACCCCTTCAATGTTGTATTGGCTTTTTTACGCTTATTTTTTTGCGGCGACGACTTCGATTTCCACCAGCCAGCCCGGCACGTTCAGCGCGGCCACCTGCATCACGGCGCGCGCGGGCAGGTTGGGCTGGGCGCCGCCGAAGTACTGGGTGTAGGCCTCCATGAAACCCTTGACGTCGGCACGGCCGCCCTTGGCCGGATCGCCCACCAGGAACACCTGCATCTTCACCACGTCGCCCATGGCCAGGTTCATGCCCTTGAGGATCTCGTCTATCTTCTTGAGCACGCCCATGGTCTGGGTCCTGGTGTCGCCGTAGGCGGCCAGCGAGTCGGGCGCGGCGGCCTTGTCGATCACGGGCGGCACCTGGCCGCTGATGAAGTGGATGGTGGCGCTCGGCGGCAAGGTCACCGCCTGGGCGATGGGGAAGTCCGAACCGGGAATCTTGTGGCGGATGATGTCCTGCGCCTGCGCCGGCGCGATCATGGACGTGGACAGCAGCGCCAGCATGGCGCAGGCATTCGATACGGTAGCTTTGTACATGGTCTCTTTCAGTGTTTGTTGGACATCTGGCCGTTCGCGAATTGCGGCACGCCGAGCTGGCCGCGCAGCGCGCCTATTTGCTCTCCCTTCAATGGCGGCGCCTTGTTGCCCCAGGCGCTGCGGGCAAAACTGAGCACGGCGGCGATGTCGTCGTCGCTCAGGCTGGCGCTGAAGTCGGGCATGCCGCCGCGCCCCTGCAGCAGCACCATGGCCACGTCCGGCGCGGGCCCCTGCACCAGCGGATTGCCCGCCAGCGCCGGGAAGGCGCCGGGTATGCCCTTGCCGCTGGCCTGGTGGCAGGCGGCGCAGTTCTTCTGGAACAGCGCCTTGCCGTCGGCGCGCGCTTGCGGCGCCGCTGCCAGGGCGGCGATGGCGGATGCGGCCAGCATCGTGCTTGCCAAAAGACGCTTCATGCGCTGGCCCTTTCATGGATCTTGGCCAGCTGCTGCCAGGCCGATTCGATGGCCCCGGCCTGCCAGCCGGTCAGATAGCTCAGGTGCTCTCCGGCCAGCAGCACGCGGCCCTCGCCTTCCAGCAGCACCGGATAGGCGTGCTTGCGGCTCTCGTCATTCCAGTCGGCCCAGCCGCCCAGGTTGTACTGGACCCGGTGCCAGGCCACGGAAAAGGCGCTCTCGAACGATTCGCGGTAGGCGGGGAAGATCTTTTCGCCCGCCGCCACGGCGAATTCGGCGCGTTCGCCGGGTGTCATGGCGCTCACTTCGATGGCCGAGGTCTGGTAGTTGTAGTAGCCCAGCAGCACGCCCTTCTGCTTCTGCCAGCTCGACGAGGGCAGCGAGATGGTGTTGATGCCCTTGATGTCGGTCAGCACGTGGCCGCCGTAGATCTGGTCGTCCTCTTCCCAGAAGCGGCGCTTCATCTGCAGGCCGATCTTGCCGACCGGCGCGTAGGCCACCTGCTTGATGGCGGCCTTGAATTTGGGCGAGAAGTCGGTGTCGATCATGCGCAGCACGGACAGCGGGATGGTGCACAGGCAGTAATCGGCGTTCACGGTGGTGAACTTGCCGCTGGCGGTGTCCTTGTAGGTCACCGCCACATGCTTTTCGCCGTGGCGTATGGTCTGCACCTCGGCGCGGTAGCGGATGTTCTTCCCGATGCGCTTTTCAAACGCTTTCGCAATCTGGTCCATGCCGCCCACCGGCTGGAACATGGTGTTCTGCATGGGGAAGTCCTGCACGGCGCTGTAGATATTGCCGACCTTCGATTCCAGCAGCTCCTTGAAGCCGAGCGGGTCGGACTCCTTGCCGGCGCCGGGCATCATGCCGGCGCCGGGGTTGACCGCGTAGCCGCGGCCGCTGCGCCCCTTGTAGCGCAGGTCGCCGGCGTCCAGCTGGCCCTCGTGCGCCAGGTAGTCCAGCAGCAGGCGCTGGTCCTGCTCGGTCAGCGCCTGGTCGATCTGTTTCGACTTGACCGACTTGGCCAGCAGCTCGGCCACGTGGCCGCGCATGTCGGCCTTGATCTGCGCCGGCCGCAGGCGCTGCCGGGCCAGCGGGCCGCCGTTCTCCAGGTAGACGATGGAATGGTCGTTATCGTTGACCATCACCTCCAGCGGCACTTCGAACAGCCGCGTGTAGTGCAGCGTGGACTGGTGGTGCAGCGGAATGCGCCACGGGCCGTGGTTGATGTAGTGGCCCTGGTCGAAGCTGCAGCGCTGCTCCTCGCCGCCCAGCTCCGTCAGCGCGAACCCCTTGCGCGCGGTCTGGCAGCGGCCGCCGGCGAAGGCGCGCGCTTCCAGCACCTGGCACTGGTATCCCAGCTTGCCAAGCTCGAAGGCGGCGGTCATGCCGGCCAGGCCCGCCCCCAGGATCACCACCTTCTTGCCCTTGCCGCTGCCGCCCAGCACGGGCGGCGCGGACATCGTCGACTCGATGCCCATGCCCCAGGCACTCATCGTGTTCAGCATCAGACCCGTGCCGCCGACTGCTGCGGCGCGGTACAAGAAATCTCTCCTGCTTATCATCGGCAACCTCCTGGTAGTTGGAACTACCCTGAGGACTTAGCAATCGCCGTGCCAATAAATCATAAATGTAATATACATATACGAAATAAAATAAAGATGCGGACGGCCGGGCAAACAATGTGGCTGCGTGGCGGCGTCGCGCCAGAGCGGCGCGTTGGCGGCGCTTCGGCGGCGGCGCGGCGGCGGCGAACGGACTCTTTTCGGGCGCGTGCAACTCTATTTTTCAGCGCAGCATAAGTTTGTGCAGGACGATAAAAAAGGCCGTGACGGGTAAGCGTCACGGCCTGTTGCTATCGATGTGCTATCGATGTGCTATCGATGTGCTATTTTGATGCGGCGCACCATCCCGATGCGCCGGAAGGGTGAAGCGCTAGCCGGCCAGCGCAGCCACCATGCGCTCGAAGCTGGCGTACTGGCCGGGCGGGGCGACGTGCTGGCGCGCCAGGAAGTCGCCGGCGCGCAGCCGCGCCACTTCGGCCGACGACAGGCGGCGGTGCGCCACGCTGCGCTCGGCGATATGGCAGGCGTGGAAGTGCATCGGCGCTTGCGGGTCGAGCAGGTAGATGGTGTCCAGGCTGGCGCTGTCGCAGGCCACCTTGACGTGCCACTGGCCGCGCTGGGCGGCGCGCTCGAACCAGCGCCCTTCCTGGGCCCGCGCGCAGCTGTAGTAGGTGCCGTGCAGGCAGATGCCTTCGGCCGTGACCACCGCATCGTGCACTGGCAGCAGGCTGCAATGCACCAGCTCCTCGGCGTACTGGCGCAGCGCCGTACCGCGCTGCGCCACGCCCCAGTCCCACAGCTGCTGCGGCGTGTAGCCGTCCGCCTGGCGCGCGTGGTTGTAGGCCAGCACGCTGCCGATGACGACGCGGGTGAACTGTTCCAGGTCCAGCACCGCGTCCAGGCGGCCGCACGGCAGCAGTGCGCCAGCTTCATCTCCGGCGGCCGGCTGGGCCGAGGCGGCGGTAGCGGCGGCGGTGGGGTCGGTGGCAGCGGCGGCATCGTGCGGCAGCAGCGCAAAGCGCTTGCCCAGCTCCGCGCTCCAGGGCGACGGCGCGGCCGCCGGCGCAACCAGGCAGCGCACGTTGAAGTTGTTCAGCAGTGTGCCGTCGTCGCAGTCGTCGGCATTGTCGAGCAACGCCGCATCGGCGAACAGCAGCTCGGGCAGGTGGCGCGACTGCCATGCGCCGGAAGGAATGTCGAGGCCATGGCGCAGGCAGTAGCGGCGCTTGTCGGCCGCGCTGTTGGCCAGCGCCATCTGCGCGTGCCGCCAGCTGGGCTGCTCCATGCTGACGTAAATGCCGGCCACGGCGCCGCTGAAGATGTCCGTCACCACATACAGGTAAGGCTTGCCGGTAACCTGGCTGCGGTCGGCGCGCGACACCAGCTGCACGTCGGCCTGCATGGCCTCCACCCGGAAGGCGGCGCCGGGACGTCCCGCGCGCGCAATGGCGCTGTCGGCCGGCAGCGCGGGCGCCATGCGCTGCGACTCCAGCAAGTGGTCCTGTTCCAGCCAGTAGCTGAACTGGCCGAAGGTCGGCAGCGCCGCCAGCGGTTCGCCGCGCTGCACGCGCAAGCTGGCGCAGGCGATGCTGCGCTGGCAGAAGAAGTCGCGCAGCATCTGGTCGAAGATGGCGCGGCGCGACAGCATGGGATGCGTGGCGGCGTGGCGCGCCACGGCGACGCGGAACACCGCCCGCATCGGCTCGTCCACGTTCACGCCGGGCGCGGCGCCTTCCTTGCGCGGGCGGCCGCGCTTGACGCCTTCGGAAGCCGCGCGCGTCTTGCCGCGTCCACCCGAATTGGCGTAGTCGGGCAGCAGCGCGTTCGGGGTCTGGCCGCGCTGCCAGTAGCGGCGCAGGTAACGGTAGATGGTGGGGTGCGAGACGCCATGGCGCAGCGTGTACTCGGACACCAGCTGGCCGCGCCGGCGCGGTTCATAGATCGCCGGCTCCATTGCGGTGAGCTCGCGCACGATCTCCCAGGCGCGGGCGCGCAGCTGCAGATGCTTCTCCGGCAGCAGCTCCTGGTTGACCACCACCATATAAGGATCGTCCGGCAGCAGCCGCGCACGGCCGGACGCCAGGTCGGCCTGCAGCACTGCCATGCGCACCAGCTCCGCCTCGGCGCTGTGGGCCTGCACGTCGTACACATAGGCGGCGGTTTGCGCCGCGTCTATCCACAGCACGCGGATCGTTTTGCGATCCGGTCCTGCATATTCAAGAAGGTCATTTCGGGATATCACGTCACCCTCGCTGGACAGGAAAATAGTGCTGTAGAAGCAAATTCCAGGCCAGATGGCAAAAAACAGTGCTTGCGGGGCGTGGCGGGGTTAGCGCTAGCAAACGCCGCCCCTTTCCCGGGATTCTTTTGGTGCGCCGCAGCAGCCGGCGCACCGCCAGCGTGCGTCCATCAAGGCGCGGGCCGCGTTTAGCGATATTGAGTTGCCGGCTTGGCGCAAAGGCGCGCGAAATAAAAAAAGGGGCCATGCGGCCCCCTCGTGTTTACTGCGTTGCCAGCGCTTGCGGCGCTTGCGGATTACTTGAACTTGTTGAACTTGCCCGGCTTGCGCAGCGGCTTGTCCATGCCCGGCACCTTCTTGGCCGGCGCCTTGCCCGGCGCCGCTTTCGGCGGCGTGTGCTTGGCCGATTCCGGCGGCATGGCGTCGGCGTGGCTGATGCGCAGCTGCTGGCCGCCCACCCACACCTTGCCCAGGTGCTGGAACACGTCGTCCGGCATGCCGTCCGGCAGTTCCAGCACGCTGTGGTCGTCGAAGATCTCGATGCGGCCGATGTACTTCGCTTCGATGCCCGCTTCGTTGGCGATGGCGCCCACGATGTTGGACGGCGTGGCCGCATGCTTGCTGCCCACTTCGATGCGGAAGGCGCTCATCGGCAGGGTCACCTTGTGCTTGTCCTTCTTTTTCTTCTTTGGTGCCTCGTCGTCGAAGGCCGGCTCGCCGTCGTCGGCTTTCGGGGCCAGCTCCGGTTCAGCCTTGGCGGCCTTTGTCGGCGCCGGCGCGCGTTCCACCGGGGCTGCGCGCTCGGCACGTTCAGCCGGGGCGGAGCGCGGCGCGGCAGGCACGCGGGCCGGGGCGGCGGCAGGCGCCTGCTCGCCGTCGCGGCTCAGGCGAATCACCTGGCCGGCGATTTTCACGCCTTGCAGGTGGCTGATGGTGTCCTGCGCCAGGTCGCTCGGCATATCGAGCACGCTGTAGTCGTCGTAGATCTCGATGCGGCCGATGAACTTGGAGTCGATGCCGCCTTCGTTGGCGATGGCGCCGACGATGTTGCCCGGCTTGACGCCGTGCTGGTAGCCCACTTCAATGCGGTAGGTCTGCATGCCCGCTTCCGGCTCGCGGATCACACGTTCCTTTTTCGGGAAGGCGCGCTCGCCGCGGTCCGGGCGGTCCATGCGGTCGGAGCGCTCAAAGCGGTCGCCGCGGTCGAAGCGCTCGCGCTCCGGGCGGTCGCCGCGCGCGGCCTGGGCCGCAGCGGCCGCCTGCGGCGAGTCGTGCCAGCCGGTTTCCTTCTTCTTGTCCAGCAGCAACGACTTGCCGCCGCGCGCCATGCTGGCCAGCGCCGCCGCCACTTCGATCGCCGGCACGTTGTGTTCACGCTCGTAATCCTCGATCAGGCCCTGGAAGTGCTCCAGGCCGCCCTTGGCCAGCACGGCGGTGATCTCGTCCTTGAACTTGGCCACGCGCACGTCGTTGACCGCCTGCAGCGACGGCAGTTCCATCACCGACACCGGCTGGCGCGTGGCGCGCTCGATGGCTTTCAGCAGCGGGCGCTCGCGCGGGGTGATGAACAGGATCGCTTCGCCGCTGCGGCCGGCGCGGCCGGTGCGGCCGATACGGTGGGTGTAGCTTTCCGGATCGTGCGGCACGTCGTAGTTCACCACGTGGCTGATGCGTTCCACGTCCAGGCCGCGCGCGGCCACGTCGGTGGCGACAAGAATGTCGATTTTGCCGTCTTTCAGCTGGGCGATGGTGCGTTCGCGCGCGGCCTGCTGCATGTCGCCGTTGATGGCGGCCGCCGAGAAACCTCTCGCGTTCAGGCGCTCGGCCAGCTCCTCGGTGCCCATCTTGGTGCGCGAGAAGATGATCATGCCGTCGAACGGCTCGGCTTCCAGGATGCGGGTCAGCGCGTCCAGCTTGTGCATGCCGCTCACCAGCCAGTAGCGCTGGCGGATGTTTTCGGCGGTGCCGGTCTTGGCGGCCATGGTCACTTCGGCCGGCTTGTTCAGGTAGGTGGTGGCGATACGCTTGATCACCGACGGCATGGTGGCCGAGAACAGCGCGGTCTGGCGCGTGGCCGGGGTCTCTTTCAGGATCCGCTCGACGTCGTCGATGAAGCCCATGCGCAGCATCTCGTCGGCCTCGTCCAGCACCAGGGTCTTCAGCTTGGAGATGTCCAGCGAGCCCTTGTCCAGGTGGTCGATCACGCGGCCGGGGGTGCCCACCACCACGTGCACGCCGCGGCGCAGCGCCGACAATTGCGGGCCGTAGCTCTGGCCGCCGTAGATCGGCAGCACGTGGAAACCGGGAATGTAGGCGGCGTAGCGCTGGAAGGCCTCGGCCACCTGGATCGCCAGTTCGCGGGTCGGCGCCAGCACCAGCGCCTGCGGCGCGGTCAGCCTGGTGTCGATCTGCGACAGGATGGGCAGCGCGAAGGCGGCGGTCTTGCCGGTGCCGGTCTGGGCCTGGCCCAGCACGTCGCGGCCGTCCAGCAGATAAGGGATGGTCGCGGCCTGGATCGGCGACGGCGACTCGTAGCCGACCTCTTTCAGCGATTTGATCAGCGCGGGGCTGAGATTAAGGTCGGAAAATAGCGTAACTTCGGTATTCGGTGTTCCAGACATGGCGTCACTCACAAGTATGTTCGAATCGCCCAATGCGAAACAAAAGCGCTAGTTTACTCCCTCCGGCGGCCTAATGCCCAATTGTTCGGAAATCCCAGGCGCGGTTATGCGCCGCTAGCGGCTGCGCGGCAGGGGGAAACTGCTCGACATTTCGGCCGGGGTGAACAGTTTGCGGGTGCGCGCCAGCAGCTCGCCGTCCCGGCGCAGGTGCTCCAGCATGGCCGCCAGTTGCGCCGCGTCGTCCGGCGCGGTCTTGCGCGAGATGTAGACGCCGCTGGTGGAGGCCGGAATGCCGGCCAGGCGCGTGTAATGCACCCGCTGGCCGAGCGAATCGCGCAGGCCCAGTTCCTCCAGCGTGCCGGCAAAGGTGTTGGACGGCATGTAGGCGTAGTCGGCGCGGCCGATCTCCATCTTGCGCGCGATGGTCTGCGGATCCTTCACATATTCCAGCTTGCCCTGCTTGTCCAGCCGCGCCAGCAGCGCCAGGTAGGCCGGACCGTAGTTATAGCTGCGCACCACGTTCAGGCGGATGCCCGGGCGCGCCAGCAGCGCTTCCGTGCTGCGCGGCGGATCGGGGTCGGTGGAGATCAGCATCCACTCGGTGCCGATCATGGGGATGTAGCGGCCCCACTGGTCGCGTTCCGGCACTTGCACCGCCCCCACCAGCAGGTCCGCGTCGCCCTGGCGCAGCATGGCTTCGGCGCGGGCGCGCGGCACCACCGGGAAGACGAACTCGCAACCGGCGCGGCGGCCACGCTCGCGCAGCAGCTCCGGATAGACACCGCCCACGTCGCCGCTGGCCTGGTTCACCGTCATCATCTTGCCCAGCGAGGAAGCCGGCACCACGATGGGACGCGAACAGGAGGCGCCGGCGCGGCCGGACAGCAGCGCGGCGGCCAGCGCGACGGCGGCAAAAAGGGCATTGCGGATCATCGGCCGAATGCTATCACGGCTTGTCCATGCGTGCAGACGCATACCCGGTATGGCCGCGCGCTGCGGTTCGGCGCGGCGCCGGCCCGGCATGATGGGCCTCCACAAAGGAGCCTCCCATGAACATGAACAACATCTTCCGTCCCCCGTTCAGCGAAGAACAAGCCGCGGTGCTGGACCCGATCAACCAGTATTTCGCCGGCCACGCCAACGACAACGCGGCCCACATGCGCGCAGCCTTCCTGCCGACCGCCCATATCGAGTCGATGCGCGAAGGCGTGTTCACGTCCTGGCCGCTGGATGTGTACTGCGAACGGTTCAAGGGCACGCCAGCCGCCGACGAGGCCGAGCGCGAGCGCATCGTGGACTGGATCGACGTGCAGGGCAGCGCGGCCTGCGCCCGCATCACGCTGGTGCATGGCGCCACCACCTTCACCGACTATTTCGTGCTGCTGAAAACGGAAGCAGGCTGGAAGATCGCCAACAAGGCTTTCCACGGCGAGCCCACCTGATGCAGGCCAACACGCTGGCCTCCTAGTGGCTCTCGCCCCGGATGCCGAAGCGCCAGTACAGCACGAAGCCGAGCAGCGAGAAGCCGACCACCACGCCGACGGTGGCCAGCTCGTAGCTGGCCACCTGGTGCGCGATCGCAGCCAGTTCCTGCAGGTCCGGCGCAGGCGTTTCCTTGAACAGCTTGAGCTGCCATTCATAGCTGTTCATGGTGCGCCACTCGCGGATGGGCTCCCAGATATGGTTGGCCGCCAGCCCCAGGCCCAGCGCCGAGAAAATGGAACCGTAGACGCGCTGCCGCAGCTCGGTGCGGGCGGCGATGGCGTGCTGCATCAGGCCGTCGATGCGGTCGATCAGGTCCAGCAGTTCGCCGCGCTGCTGCGACACGCCCCACCAGCGCTGCAGCGCTTCGCCCAGGCGGTTCTCGTCGAAGTCGTCGCGCAGCATGCTGCCGCCGGCGATCACCGCCAGCGCGCGCGCCTTCACTTCGTGCATCTGCCCGCTCCAGCTGGCCGCGTCGCGCCCGGCGGCGGCGCCGTGGTGGCTGCCCAGCTCTGCAGTCCACTCCGCCAGCTTGTCCGCGTAGTCGCGCAAAAAGCCGCTATAGGCCTGGCTGACCGAGGCCACGGCGGCGGCCACGCGGGCCAGGCGCTGCGCCCCGCCCTGCGCCCCCGGCCCCTCGAACAGCGTCACCCCCTGCCGGTGCGCCAGCACCTGCACCGCGCCGTAGCGCAGCACCTCGTAACTGTCCTGCGGCGGCAGCGCCAGCGGACTGGCGGCCGGGCCGCCGGACTGGCTGTGCGAAGCCAGCCAGGCCTGGAAGCTGGGCGTTTCCAGCAGTGCCAGGTCCGGATGCAGGCCCTGCGCCGCCGCGCCGGAGGCGTTCCAGCGCAGCACGCGTACGGTCCGAGCCTGCCCTTGCCCCTGTCCTTGCGCCGGCGCCAGCCCGGCGGGGGCCTGGCCATCCGGCAGCGCCTCCACCAGCGCGGCCGCCGGGCGCAGGAAGTACTGCTGCCACAGCGCGGGCAGCACGTCGGCCCGCCAGTCCAGCCGCGTGCCGGCCACGCCGCTGTCGAGCTGCTTGGGCGCGGCCAGCAGCGTGTGGCGGCCATTGTCGTCATACCAAGGCTGGTTGGGCGCGCCTGGCGCCATGCGCGACGGCTCGGCCGGGTCGCGGTAGGAAGCGAGGAAGCGCGGCGCGTCGGACGGACGGGCGCCGTTCCAGCGCTGCACCTCCAGCGCCTCCAGCGCGCGCCACAGGCTTTCCAGCGTGGCGCCACAGCGCGGATCGACCGACAGCACCATGTCGTTGCCGTTGCCCGCTTCTCCAGGACGGTGCAGCGCCAGCACCGAGTAGCCCTTGCGCGTCCAGCTGTTGGCCGAGTCGGCGCGCGCCATCACCTTGAGCACGCCGGACGGGAACACTTCCGACAGGATCAGCGCATCGAGCAGCACCTGGCGCCCCGAGCCGGCCAGGTCCACCAGCAGCTGGCAGCGGCTGGCCTGCTGCAGCGCCAGCTCGTACATCTGCCGCTCATGCGCCAGGTGGGCCACCGCGCGGCTGTAGTCCGCGCCTGCCAGGTAGCCGATGCCGGACTCCGGGCGCGGCTGGCTGGCCATCATGCGCTGCATCAGCGCCAGGCAGGCTTGCAGGCCGGCGCGCGCATAGCCGTCGCGCACCACTTCTGCGGCGTGCTGCGGCAGATAGGAGTGCCCCAGTACGCTGAGCAGGCAGGCGGCCGAGCGCGACAGGTCGGCGCCGTCCAGGTAGTCGCCGCCCTCCCAGGCGCTGACATAGGCCACCCAGGCGGCCGGGTCGGGCAGCGGCTGCCCATCCAGCGCCGCGCCGAACAGCAGCAGCGCGCAGCAGGTGTCCAGCGACAGGTCCTCCAGCACGATGGTGCGGATCGCCGCCGTGGAAGGCAGGCGCTCACGCCAGTCCTCCCAACGCGCGGGCCCGGCATGGGCCACCAGCTCAGCCACCGAGCGCGCGCCGCCGGCGTCGCCCTTGTAGTTCAGGCATACGGCCTGGCCGCCTGGCCCGGTATCGGCATCGGGATGGCCCAGCCCCACCAGCAAGGTGCCGGGACCGCCCTGCCGGGCGCCAGCATTCAGCTCAACCGTGATGCCGGGCGCCAGCCACCAGCCGGCCTGCCCGCCGAGGCGCGCCTGCATTGCCGCTACGTGGTCGTTCATGGTTTCACCGCCTTCAGGATTTGTTCGTTCGATCGCACGAGCCAGTCGTTAATGTCAATATTGGGTTCGTTTTCCACCAGGCCGGTGCAGTACTTGTGCACCGTGCTGCGCAGCTTGGAGCGGTCCATCAGACCGGTGGCGACACCGGGGTATAGATCCCGCAGCAGTTGGGTGCGCGGATTGCTGTTGTCGGCACGCATGGGATTGAACATGCCCGCTTCCAGCAGCAGGCCGCCCTCGTTTGCCATTTCAGCGGCCTCGCATTGCGCCGCCGGCTTCACGGCCGCCTTCTGGCGGTCGTACTCGGCGCGCGCCTCGCGGTGGTACTTCAACTGGGTGTCGTACTCGTTCTGCGCGTAGGCGATATCGGCCGGCCGGCTGCAGAACTGCTTCAGCATGCGCTTCAGCGCATGCCGCCGTCCAGGAACAGCGCCACGTTGCGGGTGTCGCCTCGGCTGATGGCGCCGATGAATTCACTTTCCTTCCACGCCACGCCATTGTTGGCGAGCTCCTTGCGCGGGTCTGCGCTCACCTCCTTCTTCACGGTGTCCATCTTTTTGTCGATGCTGCTGACCGAGCCGCGCATGCTCTCGGTGCTGCGCAGCGTAAACAGCGAGGCGGCGCCCAGCGCCAGCACGCCGATGCCCAGCCAGCGCTGGTGGCGGCGCAGCCAGCTGGTGTTCTCCACCGCCACGTCCACGCCCCTGGCTGTGCGCTCGGTGGTCTGGCGCACGCCCTCCAGCGTGCCGCCCAGCGCGGCCACGTCGTCGCGGATCGCCTGCACGTCTTCGCCCAGGCGGTCGAAGCTGTCCGCCACGCGCCTGAAGTGGCGCTCCAGTTCTTCCTTGGTGGCGTCGAAATAACTGTCCGGGTTGGTGCGCAGTTCACCGTCGTCGTGCGCGTCCTGCAGCGGCCTCACCACCTCGTGGTAGTAGTGCCCCAGCAGGGCGATCTGCACCGGCGTGACGCGCTTGTGGTGGGCCAGCCGGTTGCGGATCTCGCGCACATCCTCCAGGAACAAGGCCAGCGTTTCACGCTTGTCCTTGAACAGCGTGAGGAAGGGCTTGTGCGCGAACAGCGCCTCGTACTGCTGCGGATACTCGCGCTTGTGGGCGAAGATCTTGCCCAGGTCGCTGAACATGGTACCGCTCAGCACATCGCCCGGATCCGCTGCGGCCAGCCAGCGCTCCACGGCGGCATCGCCGGACAGGTCGCGCAGCCGCGCCAGCAGCCGCTGCTGGTCGCCATGCTTCTCGCCGATGACGCCGCGCAGTATCAGTTCCAGCGCCCGCACCTGCTGCTGGCCGCTGCGCAGCTCCGGCTCGCCCGGCGGCGGCAGCGGCACGGCGATGCCGGCCGCCGGCTGGTTCTCCTGCACGCGCTCCAGCCAGTTCAGCCAGCGCAGCGCAGCGATCTCGTCGCTGGCGGCGGGGGCCGTATTGCCTTCCGCACTCCCCTCAATACGCATCACCCGCCGCGCCGCCTTGGTAAAGTCATCCGTTTGTTGCTGGTCCAGGCCCAGGCGCTGGCCCAGCGCTTCCCAGCCGCCGGCCTGGTTGCGCAGCCCCTCCAGGCGCTGGAACAGCTGCGCCAGCGTGGAGGCGGCGCCGGGATTGCCGCCCAGGTGGCGCACGATGGCGGCCAGCCCGGCGCGGCCGATGTCGAGGTAAGCCTGCAATTGGGCCTCGGGTTCAGCGTGGTCGGGCATGGTACTCCTGTGAATTTCCGTGGAGCAGGCGATTATATCGGGGCAGGCAAAGCCGAATTCTCACCAATTTCCACCGCCGCGTGTCCCACGATGCCGCCCGGCCGGAGTAAGATAGCCGCCACCCGAGCAACCAACCTGGAGCCGCAATGCGTCTTACCTCCCTCGCCATCGCCGCCGGCCTGAGCCTGGCCGCCCACACCGTCCACGCCCAGCAGGCCACCGTGCGCGAAGCGCCGCTGCGCGCCCACCTGTCCTTCCTGGCCGACGACCTGCTTGAAGGTCGCGGCACCGGCCAGCGCGGCGGCGACCTGGCGGTGCGCTACCTGGAAACCCAGGCCGCGCTGATGGGCCTCAAGCCGCTGGCCGACGGCAGCTACCGCCAGCCGGTGCGCTTCCAGGGCACCAAGCTGCTGCCCGGCAGCTCGGTGGCCTTCCACGCCGGCAGCGGCACGCGCCTGACGCCGCTTCCCGGCCAGGGCATCGTGTACGGCACCGGCAGCGGCAAGGCCAGCGTGAGCTTCGAAGCGCCGCTGCTGTTCGTCGGCTACGGCGTCAAGGCCGAGGAAGAGAACTGGGACGACTACAAGGGCGTGGACGTGAAGGGCAAGATCCTGGTCATGATGGTCAACGACCCGCAGCCCACCGCCGAGGAACCGAACCGCTTCGCCGGCAAGGCCTACACCTACTACGGCCGCTGGCTGTACAAGTTCGAGGAAGCGGTGCGGCGCGGCGCGGCCGGCGCACTGCTGATCCACACCACGCCATCGGCCTCCTATCCGTGGACGGTGCCGGCCAATGGCTTCAGCCATGAGCGTTTCCACCTGAACCCAGGCGGCAACAACATCGAGGGCTGGCTGCACGAGGACACCGCGCGCGACCTGGTGGGCGCCTCCGGCTTCGACCTGGACGAACTGCGCCGCCGCGCCGAACGGCGCGACTTCCAGCCGGTGGACCTGAAAGCGACCGCCAAGGTGGAACTGCGCAGCGTCATCCGCCAGGTGGAGCAGTTCAACGTGGCCGGCATCGTGCCGGGCACCGATCCCAAGCTGAAAGAGCAGGCGGTGGTGTATTCGGCGCACTGGGACCACCTCGGCATCGACGAGGGCGTCAAACGCGACGACAAGACCGACCATACCTACAACGGCGCCATCGACAACGCCTCCGGCGTGGCGGCACTGCTGGCCATGGCGGCCGAAGCGGTCAAGCACCCGGCCAAGCGCACCCAGGTCTTCCTGTGGCCGGCCGCCGAGGAACAGGGCTTGCTGGGCAGCGCGGCCTATGTGGCCAATCCGGCCTGGCCGCTGAACAAGACCAGCGCCGACCTCAACCTGGACAGCATGAACTTCGCCGGCCGCACCAAGGACATCGGCGTGGCCGGCGCCGAGCGCAGCAGCCTGTACGAGACGGCCGGCCAGGTGGCCAGGAAGATGGGGTTGAAGCTGGCGCCGCTGATTCCGGACCTGTCGGGCGCCTACTTCCGCGCCGACCACTTCAACTTCGCCAAGGCCGGCATCCCGGCCTTCAACGTGGGCTCGGCGGTGTTTTCCGGCGACGGCCATTTCGAGTTCGAGAAGAACCAGCAGGCCTCCAGCGAGCGGCTGGTGTCGTTCAAGAAGGATTACCACCAGGTGACGGACGAGTACCGCGCGGACTGGGACTTGTCGGGCATGGTGCAGCAGGCGCAGTTCACGCTGAACCTGGGCTACGCGGTGGCCAACGCGCCGGCCATGGCCAGCTTCAGGAAGGGCGACGCGTTCGCCAAGGTGAAGCGCTAAGGGGAGCCGCCTAAGCCGCGTCGTAGGCGGCGCACTCGGCACGGGCGCTGGCTTCCCACTCGTCCGGGTCGGGCGCGTACAGGTAGGCGGGCGACGGCGGCGGGCCGTCCGCCGCGCCGATGCGCTGGTACACGAACACGCTGGTCCAGGCCACCGAATTCGACGGGAAGTGGTGCAGCAGCCGGAACGCCGGATGCGACAGCGGGAAGGTGGTGCAGCTCACCAGGCAGCCTTGCGGCAGCTCGCGCGCCAGCTTGTCCGCCAGCGCGTCCATCAGCGGCGCGAAGCAGGTGCTGTAGATGAACACCAGGCTGGCGCGGCTGACGTCGGCCTCGAACATGTTTTGCTCGCGCAGTGCGATGCGGGCTTCAAGTTCCAGCAGGTGACGCAGCGTGGCGGCGCCGCCCGAGGGCAGTGCCAGCGGGACATCCGGGGACGGCGGCGCCGGCTGCGCCAGCCCGGCCAGCAGCCCGGCGGCGCGCGCCAGCAACTGCGCGCGGCGCTCCATGGCCATGGCGTGGCGGTAGGGCAGCAGCTCGACGCCGGTGCAGCGCGCGAACGGCAGGGCCAGCGCGGCCGACATCACCACTTTGCCGAGGCCGCTGCCCAGGTCCATCATCTCCCCGCCCGGCGCAACATAGGGCGCTATCGCGTCGAAGTAATTCTCCAGCTCGTAGCGCTGGAACTCGCCGTAAATCAGGCTGCCGTCGTCCACCAGCCACTGGCGCAGCTCCGCATCGCTGACCTGCTCCAGCTGCAAGGCGTCCGGCGGCAAGACGGCCGGCTCCGGCGGCAGCATGCCGTGGCGCTGGATGCTGGCCGGCAGCAGCCCTATCACGTAGCGCAGATGCGGCCTCAGGCGGGACAGGAAATAGTCGCGCCGCGCCGGGTCGCGGAAGGCGCGGCGCAGCGCCAGGCCGATCTCGGCGAAGCGCGCGAAGCGGCCGCTGTCGAGCAGCGCGCGCAGCGGCCGCACATGCAGCTCGCCGCCTTCCACGCTGTCCAGCAAGGCCGCCAGCACGCCTTCCGGCGTGTCGCAGGCGGCGGGCGCGGCTTCGGCCGCGCGGTCGGCGCGGCGCCAGGCGGGGGACGGGAGTTCAGCCATGCGCCGTCCTCAAATGGCCTGGCCGGCCGCCCGGTCCGCCACGCTGCGCCCTTGCGCCGCCGCGTGGGCCTCGTTCTCGGCCAGTACCGCCTCGAAGGCGGCGGCCGGCACCGGACGGCTGAAGTAGTAGCCCTGCATCTGGCGGCAGCCATGCTGGCGCAGGAAGGCCATCTGCTCCAGCGTCTCCACGCCCTCCGAAATCACATCCAGCTTCAGGTTGGCCGCCAGCGCGATGATGGTGGTGACGATGGCCGCGTCGTCCGGGTCCACGGTCAGGTCGCGCACGAAAGTCTGGTCTATCTTCAGCACGTCGATCTCGAAACGCTTCAGGTGCGCCAGGCTGGAATAGCCGGTGCCGAAATCGTCGATGGCCAGCAGCACGCCCAGCTTCTTTACCTCGTGCATGACGGCGATGGCATGCTCCACATCGTTCATCACCTGGCTCTCGGTCAGTTCCAGCTCCAGGCAGGCCGGCGGCAGCCCGGTTTCGGCCAGCACGTCGGCCACCGACTGCACAAAGTCCGGCTCGGCCATCTGCCGCGCCGACACGTTGACGGCGATGCGCAGCGCGTCGCGCGCGCCGTCCACGGCGCCGCCGGCGCGCCAGGCCATCAGCTGCGCGCACGCGGTGCGCAGCACCCAGGCGCCCACCGGCAGGATCAAGCCGGTTTCCTCAGCCAGCGGAATGAAGCGGTTCGGCGCCACCATGCCCAGCTCCGGGTGCTGCCAGCGCACCAGCGCCTCCATGCCGACGATGCGGCCGCTGGCCGTATCCACCTGCGGCTGGTAATGCAACACTAGTTCGCGCCGCTCCAGCGCGGTGCGCAGCGCGCCCTCGATCAGCATGCGCTCGCCCAGCTGCTCATTCATGGCCGGCGTGTAGAACTGGTAGTTGTTGCCGCCCATTTCCTTGGCGCGGTACATGGCGATGTCGGCGCGCTCCATCAGCACGCCGGGGTCGGCGCTGTCGGCCGGGTA
Organism: Massilia sp. Root351; assembly: GCF_001425045.1. Lineage (GTDB taxonomy): Bacteria > Pseudomonadota > Gammaproteobacteria > Burkholderiales > Burkholderiaceae_D > Rugamonas. The sequence goes on from NZ_LMDJ01000034.1 coordinate 138,932, forward strand.
GACGGCAATGCCGGCGCTGCAAGTGAAAAACAGTTCCTGGCCGTCGATCAGCAGCGGCGCGGCCAGGCAGTCCAGCACGCGCTGCACCTGGTCGGCGCGCGGCGACAGCGCGCCCTGCTCGGGCAGCAGCATCAGCGCGAACTCGTCGCCGCCGATGCGCGCCACCGTGTCCACCGGGCGCAGCGCCAGCTGCAGCCGCTCGGCCACCGCTTGCAGCAGCCGGTCGCCGCCCTTGTGGCCCAGGCGGCTGTTGGTGAACTTGAAGCGGTCCAGGTCGATCGACACCACCCACAGCGCATGCCCCTTGCGCTCGGAGTGGGTGATGGTCTGGCGCAGCCGGTCCAGCAGCAGCACGCGGTTGGGCAGCCCGGTCAGCGCGTCGTGCGTGGACTGGTGGTGCAGCTCCGTCTCGTAAGCCTTGATGGCGGTGATGTCGTGCATGAAGGAGACGAAATGCGTCACCTCGCCGTGCTCGTCGCGCACCGGCGAAACGTAGACATCGTTCCAGAACATGGTGCCGTCCTTGCGGTAGTGGCGCAGCACGGCGTGCCCCTCGCGCTGCTCGCGCGCGGCCGCCACCAGTTCGCTCACGCCCGGCTGGTCGAGGTCATCGCGCGCCAGCAGGCGCGTGCTGCGCCCGACCAGCTCCGCGCTGCTGTAGCCGGTCAGCCGCTCGAACGCGGGATTGACGTAGGCCATGGCGTAGCCCGGCGGGCCGTCCGTGATGATGATGGCGTTCACGTTGGATTCGATGGCGCGCTCGCGCAGCCGCATGGCGCGGTTGACGTCCTTCAGTTCGGCGGTGCGCTGGTCCACGCGGCGCTGCACATCGCGGTTGCGGCTGGCCAGCGTGTGCACGTAGGCCGCGCCCAGCACGCTGACCAGGGCGCCCAGCGCCAGCGTGAACAGGGATGCCAGGTGGTCGCTGACGTACACCGCGTCCGGCTGGCTGGCCGTCATCAGCCAGGTCTTGCCGGCCACGTCGAAGGGCTGCTCCATGCGCGCCGGTTCGCCACGGTACAGCCAGCGCGGCAGCGTGGCCTGCGCCGGCGGCGGCAGCTGCGCCTCGAACACCAGCGCCTGCGGGTCCTGCGTCGGGCTGGCGTACACCTTCAGGTTCAGCCCCATGCTGGCGCGCACGCCGGCGGCGGCGTAAATCTTCTCTATCATCGGGCCGGGACGCATCACCATCGCCGTCTCGCCTTCCAGCGCGGCGCGGCGCGCGGCCGGATCGGCCGGTTCCGCGCCGAAGCGGTACACCGGCATCGACACCACCACGCCCAGCCGCGGCTCCGGACCTTGCGCCAGCGGCACCAGCTTGCCGGCGGTGGGCAGGCCGGTGTCGTAGGACTGCTGGCGCGCGCCGCCGTCCAGCGCCGGCCAGGCCGTGTCCAGGCCGAGCGCGGCCTCGTTGCCGGCCAGCGGCTCGATAAAGTCGATCACGCGGTAACTGGCGCGCTCTCCGGCGGGCACCGGCCGGCCGTCGCGCATTTCAGTCAGCGCGGTGCCCGGAATCACGGCGGCCAGCTCGGCTTCCAGCGCGGCGCGCTCGGCGTGGCTGATCAGGCGCAGATGGCTGATGCCCTGCACATAGGGCGCGCGCTCGAGGATGGGACGGGTGAACAGGCGGAATTCGGTGCGCGTGACTTCCTGGTGGCTGGCGAACAGCTGGTTGACCGAGTTGAGGCCGGCCAGCGCGTTGCCCACGCCCTGTTGCAGGACGAACAGCCGCGCGTGCGCGCGCTGCATGAAAGCGAGCGACACCTTGTCCCGCTCCAGCCTGCTGACACCGGCCGACAGCAGCACCGTGCAGCCCAGGCCGCACAGCAGCGCCAGCGCCATGGGGCGGTAGTTCGTCAAGCGGCCCGGCAGCGGCTGCGAAGTGGCGGAAATCGGAGTGGGGGAAGCACTAATCGGATTCACCCGTCGTGGATGCTGGTAAAACCACAAGATTAGCATGGATGGCGCTGGCGCGGCGGCATCAGATCGTGCCGCTGGGCATATAATGGCGTCACCGTGTACATTCGGGAACAACCCGGCTTGTCAACTATGGCTTCTTACTTCGTACGCTGGACCTTCGCACGCTCGATCGCCTGCCTGGGCGCTGTGCTGGCACTGGCCTTGCTGTGGCCGGCCGGTCCCGCCCGCGCCAACACCGCCGTGCTGTTCAACGGCGGGCTGGTGGTGGGCTGCAGCTACGCGCCGGCCACCACCACCTATACCTGCGCGCCGTTCTCGTCCACCCAGGACGTCACCATCGCCAGCGGCTACAAGGTGGTGCTGACGGGGCCGATGGACTTCGATTACAACCAGCAGCTCAACATGAGCGGCACGGCCCAGCTGCAGGTGGCGGGCAACCTCGATATCGGCGGCGTCAAGACCAGCAACCTGAATATCACCGGCGGCTCGCTGATCTCCAGCGGCGAGTTCAGGATGGGCGCCCAGGTGCAAACCATCGCGGCCAACATCAGCGCCGCCAGCATGAAGATCGGCACCGGCTCGGACACCAAGGTAACCGGCACGCTGACGGCCACCGGCCAGATCGACATCGCCTCGCACGCCACCATCATCGGCGACATCAGCGGCGGCAAGGTCACCACCGGCTCCCCGGTTTCGCTGACGGGCGACGTGACGGCCAGCGTGTCGTTCAACCTGTCCTCGGGCAGCACGCTGACCGGCGACCTGGTGTCGCCGGTGGTGTCGCTGGACGCGTCGCCGTCCCGCGTCAACGGCAACGTCACCGCCAGCACCTCGCTCACCATCGCGTCGGCCAGCAGCGTAAACGGCAACGTGGTGGCCGGCGCGGTGGTGTTGCAATCGTCCGAGGCTTACATCACCGGCACCGCGCTGGTCGATACGCTGAAGCTGAACTGGCATGGCCGCGTGTACCAGGCCGTCACCTGCCGCAACGGCACCAGCGCCAGCCCGTGCAATTGCGTGGACGACGACAGCGGCTACGCCAACACCAGCTACAAGACCGTCTGCACGCCGCCGGGCGGCAACACGGTGCACCACTACCAGATCACCCACGACGGCCAGGGGCTGACCTGCCAGCCGGAGAGCGTCACGGTGAAAGCCTGCGCCAACGCCGCCTGCACTTCGCTGTACACCGGCGCAGCGCAAGTGACGCTGTCGCCCAACACGGTGGAATCGCCGGCCCCCGCGTTCAGCCTGGCCAGCGGCACCGCCAGCGCCTATGTGCGCAAGACTACCGAGGGCGACGTTGCGCTCGCTGTCACGGCCGCCACCCCTGCAGCGGCGACAGCCACCACTTGCTCCGCCCCGTCCGGCGCATCGTGCACCATGAAATTCGCCGACGCCGGCTTTCAGGTATTCGCCGATCCGCGGCTGGCAGGCGTGGCCGACAGTTTCAGGATCGAGGCCCTGAAAAAGAACGAGCTGGCGCCCGCCAGCTGCATACCGCTGATCGCCAACAGCACCAGGCCCGTGGTGATGCGCTGCGCCTACAAGGACCCGGCCGCCAACAGCAATACGCTAAGCCGCAACGTCAACCTGACCAACGGCAGCGGCGCCAGTGCCGCGCTGGTGTGCGGCAGCGGCGACTTCACCGCGGCCCAGGGGGTCAGCCTGCCGCTGGCGTTCGACGCCAGCGGCAGGGCCTCGGGCACGCTGGCCTACGACGACGTGGGCGCACTGGCCCTGTCGGCCGAATACACCGCCAGCGGCGCCAACTTCGTTACCGCGGACGGGAAAAGCGCCGCCTTCGTCGTGGCGCCGCACCACTACGGCATCGACAACGCAAGCGCAGCGGGCGTGGCCAATCCAGGCGCCACCAGCGCCGCCGGTCCGGTGTTCGCCAAGGCCAGTGCCCTGTTCACGGTGCGGGTAACGGCGCTGAGCAAGAACAATGTCATCAGCGCCAATTTCGGCAAAGAGAGTTCGCCCGGCCGCTTCAGGCTGACGCACCAGCTGGTCGATCCGGCGCCTGCGAGCGGCTACAAGGGCACGCTGTCGGTGCCAAATGAGCTGGCCTTCGGAGCCGCCATCAATGCCGGCGCCAATGGCGGCTCCCCGGGGCGTTTCCTGATTGGCGGGCTGGCATGGAATGAGGTGGGCATCATCTCGCTGACCGCCTTTACGGAACAGGTGGGGCTGTACGCATCGGTCGACAAAGACAAGCTTGAAGAAGGCAGCCTGGCCACCCTCCCCAACTACAATATCGGCCGCTTCACTCCGGACCATTTCGACACCGCCCTCACCGCTCCGGACGCGGCACCCGTCATGCTCTGCCCTGCGGGCGTGTTCCCCGTCACCTGCGCCGCCAACCGCTTTGTCTACTCGGCGCAACCGTTCGGCCTGACCGTCAATGCCATGAGCGGCGGCGCTGCGCCCACGCTGACCCAGAACTACGCGGGCAGCTACGCGCGGCCGATCGCCATCACCGCCTGGAACGCGGCGGGCGCCACCGGCGCGGCCAACGACAATCCGGAGTTCCGGCCGGTGGACAATGCGGCCACCAGCATCAGCGGTGCCGGTGGCCCGTCCGTGGAGAGGCAGTTCGCCTTCGCCGCAGGCCTTGGCCAGGGCGACATCAAGTACGCCTTCAGCGCAAGCGCCTCTCCCGGCGTGCAGCTGAACACCATCTCCCGGCCAACGAATGTATTCTTCCGCGCAACCGACGCCGACAACGTGAGTTCGCAGCGCAGCGGCGCGGTGGAAGCCGGCGTCGCCGTGGTGGCCGGCCGCCTGCAAGTGGCGCACAGCTACGGCTCGGAACTGCTCCGGCGCCAGGTGAACGTGGAAGCGCAGTATTGGACCGGCAGCCAGTTCCTGCACAATAAAGTGGACGTCACCCAGGGCGCCACCGCACTGGGAGGCCTCAACGTGCTTAAATTTAGCGGCTGCACCAAAAACCTGGCCGCCGGCACAGCCTGCTATGCCGGGCTGGCGGCGGCCGACGCGGCGGCCAAGCTGAACTTCGTGGGCGGCCGCTCCTCGCTGCGCGTCGCCGCACCCGGCGCCGGCCGCAACGGCACAGCGAACCTGAGCGTGGATGCCTTCCCCTGGCTGCCCAGCACCAGCGGCGTCCTCACTTACGGCGTGTACCGTTCGCCGGTGATTTACCTGCGCGAACTGCATTGAGCCTGCGCGGCTACCGCAGTGCCGGAACTGCGGTAGCATGGCCGTTTTTCCCACCAACGATAAAGGAGCGGGCATGAACAGCAGTTCCCAGTGGATAGAGATACAGGGCGATGGCGGCGTGTTCGGCGCCTACCTGGCGCTGCCGCGCAACCCGGCCGCCAGCGGCGGCGCGCCCGGCATCGTGCTGCTGCAGGAGATTTTCGGCGTCAATGAACACATACGCGGCGTAGCCGAGCAGTACGCGGCCGACGGCTACGTGGTGCTGGCGCCGGACCTGTTCTGGCGCCAGGGCGCGCGCATCGAACTGGGCTACGGGGAGGCCGACTGGCAGCGCGCCGTGCAGCTCAAGCAGGCCAGCAGCGTCGCCCAGGCCCAGGCCGATATCCGCGCCGCCGCGCAAGCGCTGCGCGCCCTGCCCGGCGTGGGCGCCAGGATCGCCTCGCTCGGCTTTTGCTACGGCGGCTTGCTGTCCTACCACGCGGCCGCCAATGGCGACGTGGACGCGGCCGTGGCCTACTACGGCGGCGGCATCCAGAACGCGCTCGAGCGCGCCGGCGACATCCATGTGCCGCTGATGATGCACTTCGGCGCCCGCGACAGCCACATTCCGCTGGACGCGGTAAAGAAAATCGCCGAGCGCTTCGACGACCGCGACAACGTGGAAGTGCACGTCTACACCGAAGCCGAACACGGCTTCAACTGCGGCCACCGCGCCAGCTACCGCCAGCAGCCGGCCGCCCTGGCGCACGGCCACACGCTGGTGTTCCTCAGCGAAACCATCTGAGCCGCCGTCCGCAGCGCGTCTCTCCCCAATGGCGCATAGTATGCCGCCGCGCGCGGCGGCATACTGCAGGCTACCGCTAAAGTCCGCAGGAGAACCGCATGAGTACCCAAGCCAGCCATCCCACGCCCGACACCGACCCAGTCCTGATCCTCATCAACGGCTGTTTCCACACGGTCGATAAATCCCAGCCGCAAGCGAGCGCGGTCGCCATCCAGGGCGGCAAATTTCTCGCCGTGGGCGACGCCGACGAGGTGATGCGCCACCACACGCCCACCAGCCAGGTGATCGACCTGAACGGACGCAGCGTGGTGCCCGGCCTGAACGACTCGCACCTGCACCTGATCCGTGGCGGCCTGAACTACAACCTGGAACTGCGCTGGGAAGGCGTGCCCTCGCTGGCCGACGCGCTGCGCATGCTCAAGGAGCAGGCCCTGCGCACGCCCAGCCCGCAATGGGTGCGCGTGGTGGGCGGCTGGAACGAATTCCAGTTCGCCGAGAAGCGCATGCCGACCCTGGACGAGATCAACGCCGCCGCGCCGGACACGCCGGTGTTCGTGCTGCACCTGTACGACCGCGCGCTGCTCAACCGCGCCGCGCTGCGCGTGGTGGGCTACGACAAGGACACGCCCAATCCGCCCGGCGGCGAGATCCAGCGCGACGCGTCCGGCAACCCGACCGGCATGCTGATCGCCCGTCCCAACGCCATGATCCTGTACGCCACGCTGGCCAAGGGCCCCAAGCTGCCGCTGGACCTGCAGGTCAATTCCACGCGCCAGTTCATGCGCGAACTGAACCGCCTGGGCGTGACCTCCGCCATCGACGCCGGCGGCGGCTTCCAGAACTACCCGGAAGACTACTCGGTGGTGGACCAGCTGGCGCGCGACGACCAGCTCACCATCCGCATCGCCTACAACCTGTTTACGCAAAACAAGGGCAAGGAGCTGGAAGACTTCGAGAAATGGACCGGCATGGTCACGCCGGGCCAGGGTACGGACTTCTACCGCCACAACGGCGCCGGCGAAATGCTGGTGTTCTCGGCGGCCGACTTCGAGGACTTCCTGGAGCCGCGTCCGGACCTGAATCCGGACATGGAAGCGGAGCTGGAAAAGGTGGTGCGCCACCTGGTCAGCAAGCGCTGGCCGTTCCGCCTGCACGCCACCTACGACGAATCGATCTCGCGCATGCTGGACGTGTTCGAGAAAGTGAACCGCGACATCCCCTTCGGCGACCTGCACTGGATGTTCGACCACGCCGAGACCATCAGCCCGCGCAACATCGAGCGCGTCAAGGCGCTCAACGGCGGCATCGCCATCCAGCACCGCATGGCCTTCCAGGGCGAGTACTTCGTGGAGCGCTACGGCACGGAAGCGGCCAAGGCCACGCCGCCCGTCAAGCGCATGCTGGAGAACGGCGTGCCGGTGGGCGCCGGCACCGACGCCACCCGCGTGGCCAGCTACAACCCGTGGACCGCGCTGTACTGGCTGGTGTCCGGCCGCACCGTGGGCGGCATGCGCCTGTACGACGCCGGCGCCAAGCTCTCGCGCGACACCGCCATCGAACTGTGGACCGCCGGCAGCGCCTGGTTCTCCAATGAACAGGGCAAGAAGGGCCGCATCCAGGAAGGCATGCTGGCCGACCTGGCGGTGCTGTCGGCCGACTTCTTCACGGTGGACGAGGACGCCATCAAATCGATCGAATCGGTGCTGACCATCGTCGGCGGCAAGGTGGTCCACGGCCAGGCCGAGTTCACGCCGCTGGCGCCGCCGGCCATCCCGGTGCTGCCGGACTGGTCGCCAGTGGCCAGCACGCCGGGACACTGGCGCCGGGCCGCGCCCGCGCCGCAGGCAGCCGCCGCGCTGCCGCACCAGTGCCAGGGGCCGTGCGGCGTGCACGCGCACGCGCACGACCGCGCGCGCCGCTCGTCGGTGCCGGTATCGGACTTCAGCGGCTTCTGGGGCGCGCTGGGCTGCAGCTGCTTCGCGTTCTGACGGGGGCGGCCATGAACTACACGAAAATCGGGCTGGGCCTGGTGCTGTCCTTTGTGGTGGGCGCCGGCTGCAAGCTGTTCGGCATTCCGGCCGCGTCGCCGCCGGTGCTCAGCGGCGCGCTGCTGGTGTTCGCCATGAGCAGCGGCTACTGGCTGGTGGACCGCTACCTGGCCGGCAGCCAGGCCCGCCAGCCGGCGCAGAACAAGCAGCACTGCGGCGGCCACGCGCTGGAGCGCGGCCAGGAGGAGGCGAACCAATGAGCCCGCTCTTCATAGGCGCCCTGCTGGGGCTGGCCGTTGGCGGCGTATGCCGCTGGTTCGACATCCCCTCCCCGTCGCCGCCGACGCCGGTCGGCGCGCTGCTGGTGGTGGCCATGACGGCCGGCTATGTCGCCGCCGGCATGATGTAGAGGCAGCTCAACACTCCCTGAGCATGGTGCGCAGGCTGGCGCCGCTGGCCGGGCACGCCGCCGTTTCGGCAGCGCCGGCAGGCCGGCGGCCGACCCCAGCTACGCTGCCAGGGTGCCGGCATCCTTCACCATGGTCTGCCCTTGCGGGCAGCCCCATGGTGACACAGAACGGTCTTGCTTACATATTGGAATCCACCGCGCCACCCGGCCTGTCGTAGCGCGGCGCCGCCTCGCCGCCCGGCGCCCGGCGCAGCCGGCGCAGCTGCAGCGTGGCGCCGATCAGGAACACCAGGAACAAAATGCCGGCGGCCACTTTCAGCCATTCGGCTTCCGGGCTGTCGGCCAGCGGCTTGCCCACCGGCAGGCGCACCGCCGTTTCCGTCATGGCCGGAATCATGTGGAAAAAGAAGGTCAGCGAGTAGCTGACCGTCATCACGGCGGCGGACCGGGCGCCGAACAGGCTGCCGCGCGCGGCCAGCCAGGCCAGGCCCAGCACCAGCAAAGTCAGCACGCCCAGCGCGTGGGGCTTGCCGAAACCGCCGCGCTCGAAGATGCCGAAGCCGGTTAAACAGGTGAGCACGGTGGTCCAGATGTAAACCTGGCCCAGCAGGTTGGCGGGGGTGATGCCTTTGTCGCGCCAGAAGGCGATCAGGCCGGCCGCGACTGCGACCAGGCTGATGGCAGTGTGGACGGCGCCCAGCGGTGTAAGTCCAAGCATGATGTCGGTCCTTAGCAAAATGGTGGGGGTGCGCAGCGAGCACGCTGCCAAGCCATGCTAGTCCTGTTGCGCTGCGCCGTCTTATGGCAAAAGGCAGGGATGGGCTGACGCTGCGCTAACATCATGCAATGTCCTTACGGAAACTCCTATTCCTCGCGGCATTGCTGCCGCCGCCGGCCGCCGCCGGCCCCTTGCGCGTGGGCGGCTTCGTGGTGGCGCCCATCATCACGGGCGCGCCGGGCGCGCCATCGAGCGCCTGAAAAACGGCGCCATCGACATCCTGCTGGTGACCAGCGAACGCTATGACCACCTGCCGGAGGTGGCAATGTTCAACTGGTCCTATCTGCGCACGCAGCCGCACCTGGCCGTGCGCCGGGATGCGCCGCTGAACGGAGTGCAGTCGCTGCAGCAGCTGGCCGGCATGGAGCTCGGCTGGGTGGGCGGCACCACGGTGCCGGCGCCGCTGCAGGGCGTATTCGGCGCGGGCCGACGCGGCTGCCATCGCGCGCTTCAACAAGGCAGCCAGCGCCGCCTTTGCCGGCCAGCAGTTCAAGTCCTATCTCGAGCAGTACATGCGCAAAATGGGCCCGCATTGACGCGCCGCAAAGGCAGCGCCGGTACCGCCTGAAGCAGCGCCGTGCTGCGCGCCGCCGGCCGCGCCGGCCCGCTACAATGGCTGCCACGGATATGGAGGCTGCCATGCGATCGACTGCGCTGAGAATGCTGGTTCTGTCCTTGGCCCTGGCGGGCCTGGCCGCGTGTGGCGGCGGCGGCGGCGGCGGCAGCGTCAGCGCGCCGCTGGTGCCGGCGCCGCCCCCGGTCACCGCGCCTCCCGTGACGCCGCCGCCCACGCCGCCGGCCACCGTGCAGCTGGCCTTGCAGAGCGTGGCCAGCGGGCTGGCGCAGCCGCTGTACCTGACCGCGCCGGCCGGCGACAACCGCCTGTTCGTGGTCGAACGCCCGGGCCGCATCCGCATTATCGCCAACGGTACGCTGCTGGCCACGCCCTTCCTCGATATCAGCAGCCGCACCAGCACCACCGGCGAGCGCGGCCTGCTGTCGATGGCGTTCCACCCGCAATACGCGCAGAACGGCAGCTTCTTCCTCTATTACACCGACCTCAACGGCGACATTGCCGTGGACCGCATGAAGGTGTCGGCCAACAACGCCAACCTGGCCGATCCCGCCACGGCGGGCCGCGTCATCACCATCCCGCACCGCGAATTCAGCAACCACAACGGCGGCCAGCTGGCCTTCGGGCCGGACGGCTACCTGTACATCGGCACCGGCGACGGCGGCGGCGGTGGCGATCCGCAGCGCAATGCCCAGAACCTCGGCTCGCTGCTGGGCAAGCTGCTGCGGCTGGACGTGGGCATCATCGTGCCCGGCCAGACTTACGGCATCCCGTCCGGCAACCCCTACGCGGGCCAGGCGGGACGGCGCGGCGAAATCTGGGCTGCCGGGCTGCGCAACCCGTGGCGCTTCTCGTTCGACCGCGCCGACGGCCTGCTGTACATCGCCGACGTGGGCCAGGAACAGCGCGAGGAAGTGAACGCGGTGGCGGCCACGCAGGGCGGCCAGAACTACGGCTGGAACATCATGGAAGGCACGGCCTGCTACAACGCCGCCAGCTGCGACCGGGCCGGCCTGACCCTGCCGGTATTTGAATACCTGCACGGCGCCAGCGACGTGAACGGCTGCTCGATCACCGGCGGCTATGTGTACCGGGGCGCGGCCATCCCCGAACTGGCGGGCACCTATTTCTATTCGGACTACTGCAAGGGTTACCTGAAAAGCTTGGTCTACCGCAACGGCACGGTCAGCGCGGCGCAGGAATGGGCGGTGGACAATCCAGGCAATGTGCTGTCGTTCGGACAGGACGCGCAGGGCGAGCTGTACGTGCTGGCCGGCGGCGGCCAGGTATACCGCATCGTCCGCCGCTGAGGCGGCGCGAGGTAAAATGGCGGGGATTGCAACCCGCCCTCCCGCTCATTTCGCTTATTTCGCCATGGCCCGCCTGAAACTTGAATTCCCGGAAGACCAGTTTTACTTTTCCACCCAGCTGACCGTACGCGTCACCGACATCAACGGCGCCAACCATCTGGGCAACGATTCGATGATCTCCATGATCTCGGAGGCACGCGCGCGCTTCCTGTACGAGTTCGGCGTGCGCGAGACGGAGGGCGACGGCAACGGCATCATCGTCACCGACCTGGCCACCACCTACAAGGCCGAAGCCCATGCGCGCGACCATTTGCTGTTCGAGGTGGGCGTGATGGACTTCAATAAATACGGCGGCGACATTACCTTCCGCATCACGCGCCCGCTGGACCAGGCGCTGGTGGCGATGGCCAAGTCGGGTTTCGTCTTCTTTAACTACAAGAGCAGCCAGGTGGTGCCGATGCCGGAGGACTTCCTGGCGAAGTTCCCCCGGGTAAACTGGCTGGACTAAGCATTGCAGGCTCAGCCGCGCGCGCCGCGCACCTTCACGCCGAAGGTCTTGCTGAACCAGTCGTCCAGCATCTGCTTTTCATAGCGCAGCGGCTCGTTGGCGGTGGCCATGCGGGCGCGGTCCATATAGTTCATGTCGGACAGCTTGGCGTCGCCGCTGCGCAGCACCTTGCCGCCCTCTTCCAGCGTGTAGCGCAGTTCCATGCGCGGCCAGTCGGCCATGCCGCGCATGACGCGGATTTCATTGGCGCCGCGGCGGCTCATGTCGATGCGGCCGGCCAGGTCCAGGTCGGTCACTTCCACCTTCAGTTCCTGCCCGGCGGGCAGCAGCTTGCCCAGCTCGGCGAAGTGCGCGCTCAGGTCTTCCAGCACGCGCTCGCGGTCGATCGGCGAGAACGGCATGTCCGGGAACTTCTCGGGTTCGACATAGGTGACGGTGGCGCCGGCCAGGGCGCCGCCGCTGGCCAGCGCGGCCAGGGCCGCCAGCACGGCGGCGGCGGTATAACGGAATGCACGCATGATGATTCCTTTCACATAGAGCATAGCGGATCGTTTCAATATACTCCGTTTGCGCCGCCTTGCCCCGCCTTGAAATGATTTCTTACGATTAATACAAAAGGCCGGCGCCATCGCTGGCGCCGGCCTTTTTTACGGCCAGTTAGCGCTTAGCTGCCGATGCGGCCGCCGTCATTTTTGGTGATGACGATGGTGGCCGAACGCGGACGCTTGCCGGCGCCGTAGCCGGCGCTGGCCGGCCACTGGCTGGTGTACTTGCTCGGGTCGGCCAGGTTGGCCTGGCTGGTGCCTTCGCCCGGATGCTGGATGTTGACGAACAGCGCCTTGCCGTCCGGCGTTTCGCAGATGCCGGTCAGTTCGCAGTCGACCGGGCCGACCAGGAAGCGCTTCAGCGTGTCGGCGGTGGCCGCCTTGCCGACGTAGGTGTCCACGGCCAGCGTGCCGCCGCCGGTGGTCGGGTAGCTCAGCGTGACTTTCTTGCCGTCGCCCACCTGGCCCGGCAGGCCGGCCAGCATCATGCAGTTGGTCACGTCGGTATAGGCGCCGTCGTCGGTCTGGATCCAGCAGATGCCGGTGGACGGGCTGAAGGCCAGGCCGTCCGGGCTGGAGAAGTCCTGGTCCGAAGTCAGGCTCGACAGGTTGACCTTGCCCGCGTCGGCGCCGCTTTCGGCGCCGAACAGGTACACGTCCCAGGTGAAGCTCAGCGCGGTGGAGCCGGCCAGCGCTTCCTTCACGCGCAGGATGTGGCCGTTCGGGTTGCCGTTCTGCGACGCAGTGCCCTTCATGTCGGTGTAGGCGCGTGGATTGGCGCTGTCCGGCGCCAGCGCCGACGAACCGGTCGGGTTGACGTTGCGGTTGCTGTTGTTGGTCAGCGAGAAGTACACCTCGCCGTTGGCCGGGTTGACCGAGCACCATTCAGGACGGTCCATCTTGGTGGCGCCGACCGCGTCGCCAGCCAGGCGGGCGTTGATCAGTACGTCGGCCTGGTCGGCGAACTTGTAGCCGGCGTAGGCGGCGATGGCCGGGTTGCTGATGGACAGCTCGATCCAGCTGCCGGAACCGTCGGCGGCGAACTTGGCCACGTACAGCTTGCCCGAATCGAGGTATTTGTCGCCGGTGGCCAGCATGTCGGCCGGGTTGGCGTCGGCCGCGCTCCAGACGGCGCTGGAGACGAACTTGAAGATGTACTCGTTGCGCGAGTCGTCGCCCATGTAGACTGCCAGCGGCTGGCCGGCCACCACTTTGCCGAAGGCGGCGCTTTCATGCGCGTAGCGGCCCAGCGCGGTGCGCTTCCTGACGGCCTTGGCCTTGTTGTACGGATCGGCTTCGACAATGTAGCCCATGCCGTTCATTTCATTGCGGTAGTCGTCGCTGCCGTCGGCGGACGCGCCCAGCTTGCTGTTGTTCCAGCGCGCGTACTTGTCGTCGGCGCCGCCGGTTTCCCAGGCGTGGCGCGAAGCGGCGCCCTGGCTGCGGCCGTAGCGGTTCAGCGAGGCCACGCTCTTGTCGTTGCCGCGCGCGGCATTGTCGGCCGCGCCGCGCACGAAGTAGCCGGACCAGTTTTCTTCACCGGACACGAAGCTGCCCCATGGGGTCTTGCCGGTGCCGCAGTTGTTCAGCGTGCCGCGCGTCTTGGTGGCGTCCTTGGAGTACTTGGTCACCAGCAGCGCGTTGCCGCGCGCCGGGCCGGAAATCTCGCATTCGGTCAGGCAGGTGACGCGGCGGTTGAAGGCCGAATCCTTGACGTATTCCCACTTGCCGCCGGTCTTGCGCACTTCGACCATGGACAGGCCGTGCAGCGCGGTTTCGCGGTCCACTTCGGCGGCCGGGCGCGGCAGCGTGTTGGTGCCGCCGTTGGCGTGGATGAAAAAGGACGACAGCTGCTGGTTGGTGGTCGCCTCGTGGTTGACGGCCAGGATGCCGCGCTCGACGGCGCTGGCGGACGGCTTGCCGTCGGCGCTCAGGCCGAAGAATTCCATGCCGTCGTGGTGGTCGCCGGCGCGGTTTTCGAAGTCGGCGTCGGTGCCGTCGTTCTTGAAGGCGGTGGCGCTGGCGGTCAGCGGATCGCCCAGCGCGTACAGCACGCTGGCGGTGTAGCCAACCGGCACGGTGACGACGTCGGCCAGGCTCTTGGCCACGGCGGTGAAGCCGAGCAGCTTTTCAGCCGGCGGCGGCGGGATCACCGGATCGGGCACGGTGGGCGAGACGATGTTGTCGCTGCCGCAGGCGCTCAAGCCCATGGAACCGAGCACCACCGTGGCGGCGCTGGCGGCGCCGCCGCGCAGCAGGCTGCGGCGGCTGATACGCTGCTCCAGCACGGTGCTGAAATGTTCGTTCGGGGTATCGTTGTAGCCAATGTCGTCTGGATCGATGGAAGCTGGCACGCGGTCTTTGCTGTTCATGGTTCTTGTCTTTTAGAGTGGAGGGGCTGCGACGCCGGCCATTCTATGCAAGGAAAATGACAACATTGTGACTTGCATGGTGCGTCAGCGCACGGCGGACGCGGCGGGACTTCACGCACACTGGGCCATCGCATGCGGGAGGCGCCATGCCCGAAGGTCCATCCATCGTCATCCTGAGGGAAGAAGCGGCCGCTTTCAGCGGCCGCAGCATCGCCGCCGCCGGCGGCAACAGCAAGGCGGTCGACTACGCCCGCCTGGTCGGCCAGCCCGTGCTGGCCCTGCACAGCTGGGGCAAGCACTTCCTGATCGAATTGCCGGAGCTGGTGCTGAGGATCCATTTCCTGCTGTTCGGCAGCTACCGCATCAATGCGCGCAAGGACGCGATGCCGCGCCTGAGCCTGCAATTCCAGGGCGGCGGCGAGTTCAACTTCTACGCGTGCTCGGTGCAGCACTCGAGACTGGACGGGAGGGCGGCCTGGACGCGCTGTACGACTGGCGCGCCGACGTCATGTCGGACCGGTGGCAGCCGGCCCTGGCGCTGAAAAAGCTGCGCGCCGCGCCCGCCATGCTGGCCTGCGACGCCTTGCTGGACCAGAATATTTTCTCCGGCGTGGGGAATATCATCAAAAACGAAGTACTGTTTCGTGTGCGCATACACCCGCTGTCCGAGGTGGGCGCGCTGCCGCCGGCAAAGCTGCGTGCGCTCGTCAAACAGGCGCGGGAGTACAGTTTCGAATTCAAGGCCTGGAAGCAAGCCTGTGAACTGAAAAAGCACTGGCTGGTGCATACGAAAAAGATGTGTCCCAAGTGCAAGAACCCTTTGACAAAGGGGCATCTGGGGCGCACCAGGCGGCGCAGCTTCTATTGCGAACGTTGTCAAAAAGTGTATAAAAATTTGCCGCAGTTGCTCGATTGTTGTTAAGCTTACGTGTAATTTTTATTGCCTGTTGTTAATCCACTGGCTGTGGGACTACAATCAAAAGAGTGCGCCTAAAAATTGCGCATACAAGTGTCTTTTTGCGGAAATACGCCTTATGTCTTTTTTGTCCTCACCGTCGCCCAAGCTTGCGCCATGGAAAGTTCTGCTGGTCGATGACGAACCCGATATCCACGACGTCACCAAGCTCACGCTGAGCCGCTTCCGCCTCGACGGCCGTGCACTCAGCTTTGTGCACGCCTACAGCGGCGCCGAGGCCAAGGAAGTGCTGGCGCGCGAGCAGGACATCGCGCTGGTGTTCCTGGACGTGGTGATGGAACAGGAGGACAGCGGCCTGGAAGTGGCGCGCTGGATGCGCCAGGAACTGGACAACCAGTTCACCCGCATCGTGCTGCGCACCGGCCAGCCGGGCCAGGCCCCGGAAGAGCGCGTGATCGTCAATTACGACATCAACGACTACAAGGAAAAAACCGAGCTGGACCGCACCAAGCTGTTCACCACCACCTTCGCCGCGCTGCGCGCCTACCGCGACATCATGAAGGTGGAGGAGGCCCGCATCGCCCAGCTGAACTACCGCGAAGGCCTGGAGCGCGTGATTGCCGCCTCGGCCCATATCTTCCAGCAGCGCAACCTGAAGGACTTCGCCAACGGCCTGCTGCAGCAAGTGGTGGCGCTGCTGCGCCTGGAAAACAGCATGCTGCTGCGCCTGCGCGCGGCCACCGCCATCAGCGGCGAGAACGAATACGAAATCCTGGCCAAGATCGGCGACGAGGAAAACATCCTGACGCCCGAACTGCTGGCCCAGCTGGACGACGCCAAGAGCAACCGCATTTCCAAGGTGCAGGGCGACACCTATGTCGGCTACTTCCCCAACAGCAGCGGCAAGGCGTCGCTGCTGGTGCTCAAGGGCGTGGAAGAAATTTCCGAGATCGACACCAAGCTGCTGGAAGTGTTCTGCTCCGGCGTGGCGATCGCCTTCGACAATATCCTGCTGACCCAGGAAATCACCGACACCCAGGCCGAGCTGATCCTGCGCCTGGGCGACGTGGTGGAATCGCGCTCGAACGAAGCCGGCAACCACGTGCGGCGCATGTCCGAAGTGTGCCATTTGCTGGCCGTGGCCAGCGGCATGCCGGACGACGAAGTGGCCGTGCTGCGGCACGCCGCGCCGATGCACGACATCGGCAAGATCGCCACGCCGGACGCGGTGCTGCTCAAGCCGGGCAAGCTGGACGCGGCGGAGTGGGAAATCATGAAGCAGCACCCGGCGGTGGGCCTGTCCATCCTGGACGGCTCGCAGCGGCCGATCCTGAAGGCGGCCGCCGTGATCGCGCACCAGCACCACGAGAAATTCGACGGCAGCGGCTATCCGCAGGGCCTGCGGGGCGAGAACATCCACCTGTACGCCCGCATCGTGGCCGTGGCCGACGTGTTCGACGCGCTGATGCACAAGCGCTGCTACAAGGACGCCTGGCCGGTGGAGCAAGTGGTGAGCCATTTGCGCGAAGTGGCCGGCCAGCACCTGGACCCGGTCTATGTCGAGCACCTGATCAACAACATCGACAAGGCGCTGGCCATCAACGAGCGCTTCCCGGACTAAGCCGGCCCGCCCTGCGGAAACCGGCTGCCGCCGGTTTTCTTTCGCCTGCCGCGCACCGCCGGCGAGGTCCCTCAGCTGCCCCTCGCTGGGCTGGCACCGCCCCTTCGCCAGGTATTTAAACCTGGGGCTTGCCGTGCTGGACGCGCGGGAAGCGCAGGTTGTAGTGCAGGCCCATGTTGGGGGCGCTGACCACTTTGATGGTGCCGCCCAGTGGTCCGGTCACCAGGTTATACAGGATGTGGGCGCCCAGCCCGCTGCCGCCGGAGCCGCGCTTGGTGGTGAAGAAGGGGTCGAACAGCTGGCTCAAGGTGCCCTGGTCCATGCCGATGCCGTCGTCGCTGTAGTCGAAGTGCACATGCTCGCCTTCGATCCGGCCCTTGATCTTGATCGAACCGGACTGGCCGTCGCCAAAGCCGTGCACCAGCGAGTTGACCACCATGTTGGTGACGATCTGCGACACCGCGCCCGGGAAACTTTCCATCTGGATGTCCGGCGGGCAGTCCACCTGCACCTCGATGGGTTTGCCCTTCAGCTTGGGCTGCAGCGACAGCAGCACTTCGTCCAGGTATTTGCGCAGGTTGAAGCTGCGCACATTGTCGGACGACTGGTCCACCGCCACCTGCTTGAAACTGCGCACCAGCGCGGCCGCGCGCTGGGTGTTGGTGGTCATGATGCGCAGCGTCTGGTCGACAATGTCGAAGAACTGGTTCAAGCCCTCCTCGTCCAGCGCGCCGCTGGCCAGGTCTTCCTTGGTCAATTTCAATTCCTGCACCAGGTGGCTGGTGGCGGTCACGCAGATGCCCAGCGGGGTATTGATCTCGTGCGCCACGCCGGCCACCAGGCGGCCCAGCGAGGCCAGCTTTTCCTGCCGCACCAGCTCGCCCTGCGCGGTCTGCAGTTGCGTCAGCGCCGTGTTCAGCGCCGCGTTCTGCTCTTCCAGCGCGGTCTTGGCGCGGCGGATGGCGCGGTCGGCCTGCAGGCGCGAGATCACCACCGCCACATGGCTGGCCATGAAGGCCAGCACGTCCAGGTCGGACTGCGAGTAAATCATGTCCTCGTCGTAGCTCTGCACCACCAGCACGCCGTAGGCGTAGTCGTTCAGCAGGATAGGCGCGCCCATCCAGCTGACGATGTCCTCGTTGCCCAGCGGCCGCTCCACGTCGCCCGACGCCATCAGCGCCAGGTAGCCCTCGCGGTCCAGCAGCACCGGCTGGCGCTGCTTGAGGATGTAGGAGGTCATGCCCACGCCGTAGGAGAAGCTGGTGCACGGCGCCGTCGGGTCTTTCTCGTCGACGAAGTAGGGTACCGTGATCTCGTTGTTGCTGGGGTGGTAAAGCGCGATCAGGAAATTGCGCACGGTCAGCACTTCGCTGATGGCCTGGTGCAGGCGCTGGTACATGGTGGCGCGGTCCCAGGCGCCGCCGGACAGGCTGGCGATCTCGTACAGCGCGCGCTGCAGGTTTTCCGCGCGGCGCCGTTCGGCCACTTCGTATTCCAGCGCGGCGGTGCGCTCGTGTACCGCGCGCTCCAGCCGGTCCATGCTCTGCAGCCCCTGCAGCGCGCCCGACACGTGGTTGGCGATCAGCTGGAACAGCGCCTGGTCTTCCTCGTTGAAGGTGTGCTGCTTGTCATAGCTCTGGATCACCATGGCGCCCAGCACCTGGTGGTTGTGGTCCACCAGCGGACAGCCCATCCAGTGCTCGGCGGTGGTGCCCAGGCCCCAGGTGCTGCCGTCCACGCCGCGCGAGTTGTGCTCCTCGGCAGTCATGATCAGGCGCTGGCGGTTCAGGATCACCCAGGCGGTCGGCGACTGCTCCGGCGAGGCCAGCTCCACCACTTCGCTGCGGTCCGGCGCCTCGTCCACCTCGTCGACGAAATACACGAAGCGCACCGAGTTGGGACGGCCTTCATCGCTCAGCGCCACGTAGAAATTGGCCGTGTACATGATGCGGCCCAGCGCCTCGTGCACGGCCTGGACGAATTCGGCGATGTCGGTGCACGTGCTCGACTTCTGCCCGATTTCGAGCAGGATGCTTTGTACGGCTTCCAGGCGGCTGAGACGGCTTTCCATCGATTTTCCTATGAGCAAGTTAGCATAGGAATGGTACCAGTTCAGCCGGGCCGGCGGTAGCCGCTTTCTATCCACGCTGTGGCGCTGGCCACACTGAGCTTGAAGGTCGGCAGCGCGCGCACCTGGGCCAGTTCTTCGCCGTAGGGGTCGAACGCGGTCAGGGTGGCGTACGGCTCGTCCTCGTCCGGCGTGATGTCGAAGTTGACGGTGATGTAGGCGGCGCCCTCGGTGTTGACGCGCACGCTCTTGTGCAACTGCGCGTGCAGCTGCTGCTCGTGGCGGCGCAGCACCTCGTTGGCGGTCTTGACCAGGGTGTTGAAGGCGTTGATGTCGAGCGGCTTGGGGTTTTTCTTGTCGCGCCCCATGGTCCACGGCCCCACCAGCGCCGGCTCCGGCTCGCCGTCCTTGATCATGGCCACGGCCCAGCCCTCGTCTTCGTCGTTCTTGATCACGCGCGCGGTCCAGCCGTTGGCTTGCCACAGGCGGTCTTCCTGCACCAGGGCGTCTTGTTCGTCGTCGGAAAGAAGGATATCGTCAGTCATGGGCGCTCGCTTTACTGGATATATATACAGTTAAAAACCGTATCATATCGCAATTTACGCCTTGCGCGGAACTGTTGTCGAATTGCGCACCACCAGTTCCGGTTTCAACCGGATTTCCACCTGGCCGCCGCCCTGCTCGTCCTTCTCCTCCTTCAGCCGGCGCAGCACCAGCTGGGCCGCCTGCACGCCCATGGCGTGGTGGCCGATGCGTATGGTGGTCAGCGGCGGATTGACCATGTCGACAAAGGGCATGTCGTTGTGGCCCACCACCGACACGTCCTCCGGGCAGCGCAGGCCGCGCTCGCGCAGCGCGTCGTAGCAGCCCAGCGCCAGCAGGTCGTTGCCGGCCAGGATGGCGGTCGCCTGCGGGTAGCGCTCCAGCGCCGCCAGGCAGCCGGCGCGTCCCGCCTCGCGCGTGTAGGCGCTGCAGTCGAACAGCCACATGTCGGCGCGCGCCACGCCGTGCGCCGCCAGCGCCAGTTCGTAGCCCTCGCGGCGCAGGTGGCCGGTGGACAGCGTCTGCGGCCCCACCAGGTGCACGATGCGGCTGTGGCCGAGCGCCAGCAGGTGCTCCACCGCCAGCCGCATGCCGGCATACTCGTCGTTCACCACGCTCGATACGCGGCCCCGGTCCTCGCTGCGGTTGACGGTCACCAGCGCCACCCCGGCCTCCAGGCAGTGGCCGATGACCGGATCGTCGCGCGTAGCGGTGGCCAGTATCAGCGCGTCCACCTGGCGCGCCAGCAGCTGGTCGACCACGAAGCGCTGCTGTTCCGGGTCTTCGCCGGCATTGGTCACCAGCGCCACATAGCCGTGCTTGCGCAGCTCGTCCTCGATGCCCAGCAGGATGGGCGGAAATACCGGGTTGGTGATGTCGGGCAGCATCACGCCGACGATGTTGGAGCGCCGCGTGCGCAGCGCCGCCGCCATCTTGTTGGGCCGGTAGCCATGCCTGGCCGCTTCCCTGAGCACCCGCTGCGCCACCTCCTCGCCCACCATGTGCCGCGTTTCCGGGTCCATCACGCGGCCGACCGTGGAGGTGTGCACGCCCAGGATCTCTGCCAGGCCCTTCAGCGTCATCTTTTTTTGCTGCATAGCATCTTCCAATAAGCGATGTCGTATTTTCGCACGCCGCTGCCGCCCAGCGTAAACGGAAGAATCGATGCGAACGTTCGCAAATATTTTCGCTTTGTTCTTGAATTGGATTGTCGATCTGCTAGTATCAGATTGATGCGAACGTTCGCATAAATTCTAACCAGCTTGAAGGAGACAGCAAGTGGACATGAACACCGCCAATATCATCGACGGCGAAGCCTCCGTCACCGCCGTGGCGCACGCCGCCATGGCCCGCACGCCCGACCCGCGCCTGCGCCAGCTGGTGGCCGCCTTTGTCGAGCACATGCACGCGCTGATACGCGAAGTGAACCTGACCGAAGCGGAATTCGACACGGTGCTGACATTCGTCGCCGACATCGGCCAGCAGACCAACGCCGTGCACAACGAAGTGGTGCTGGCAGCCGACGTGCTGGGCATCTCCACCCTGGTGGCGCTGCGCAACAACCCGCAGAACCAGGGCCAGAGCGCGGCCGCGCTGCTCGGGCCGTTCTGGCGCGCCGCGGCGCCGCTGTGCGACAACGGCGCCTCCATCGCGCGCGGCGATACGCCCGGCACCCCGATGCGGGTATTCGGCCAGGTGCGCGGCCTGGACGGGCAGCCCATCGCCGGCGCCAAGGTGGACGTGTGGCAGGCCTCGCCCGCCGGCCTGTATGAAAACCAGGACCCGCACCAGCCCGAGATGAACCTGCGCGGCTATTTCATCACCGGCGAGGACGGCCGCTACAGCTTCCGCACCGTGCGCCCGTCCGGCTATCCGGTGCCCACGCACGGCGCGGTGGGCGTGCTGCTGCGCCTGCAGCAGCGCCACTGCATGCGGCCGGCGCACGTGCACTTCATGGTGTCGCACCCGCGCTGCAAGACGCTGATCACCCAGGTCTTCGCCGACGACTGCGACCACCTCGGCAGCGACGTCTCCTTCGGCGTGACCAAGCCGCTGGTGGGACAGTTCGTGCGCCACGCCCCCCCCGGCGAGGACGCGTACTACACCCTCAATTACGACTTCGTGCTGGAACAGGGCGAGAGCTGCTTCCCCGAAGCGCCCATCAAATAAGGAACCATACATGCCATCCCAACTTCCACTCGCCGGCCAGGTGGCTGTCATCGCCGGCGGCGCCGGCGCCATCGGCTACGCCAGCGCGCAGCGGCTGGCCAGGCAGGGCGCGCGCATCGTGCTGCTCGGCCGCGCCGGCGGCGACGCGCACGCCAAGGCCGCCGCGCTGCCCGCTGTGCCGTCCGCCGGCGGCGCCCACTGCGCCCTCGAGGCCGACCTGGCCGGCAGCGCCGCGCTGGCCCGCGCCGCCGCCGAGGTGCGCGAGCGCTACGGCCGCGCCGATATCCTGGTCAACTCGGCCGGCTTCACCCAGCCGGTGCCGCACGCCGACCTGGACGCGCTGAACGATGAGCTGATCGACGCCATCTTCACCGCCAACTGGCGTGCGCCGTTCGCCGCCATCCGCG
Source organism: Massilia sp. Root351 (assembly GCF_001425045.1). Lineage (GTDB taxonomy): Bacteria > Pseudomonadota > Gammaproteobacteria > Burkholderiales > Burkholderiaceae_D > Rugamonas. Next base: position 161,027 of record NZ_LMDJ01000034.1, read on the forward strand.
CCTTCGCGCCGCTGCTGCGCGCGTCCGGGCATGGCCTGGTGGTCAACATCTCGTCCATCGCCGCCAGCACCGGCATCGGCAGCAACGTGGCCTACTGCGCCGCCAAGGCCGGGCTGGACACCATGGCCAATTCGCTGGGCCGGGCCCTGGCGCCGCACATCCGCGTCATCAACGTCTCGCCCGGCGTGGTGGACAGCCACTTCGTGCCCGGCCGCGACGCCGCCTTCAACAACAAGCAGGCCGCCACCACCCCGCTCCAGCGCATCGGCCAGCCGGACGACATTGCCGCCGCCGTGGAAGCCTGCGCCACCACGCTGCTGTTCGCCACCGGCAGCGTGATCCGCATCGACGGCGGCCGCCACCTCGGCGCGGCGTAAGGAGAGCACATGCACAAGACCATCATCACTTGCGCCGTCACCGGCAACATCGTCAAGCCCGGGCAGCACCCGGAGCTGCCGGTCACGCCGCGCCAGATCGCGCAAGCCTGCCTGGACGCCGCCGACGCCGGCGCCGCCGTGGTCCACATCCACGTGCGCGATCCGCACACCGGCCTGCCGTCCATGGAGCTGGACCACTACGCCGAAGTGATGCAGCGCATCCGCGAACAGAACCGCGAACTGGTGATCAACCTCACCACCGGCCCGGGCGGCCGCTACATCCCCAGCACCGACGATCCGCAGGTGGCAGCGCCCGGCAGCACGCTGATGCTGCCCGAAAAGCGCGTGGCCCACATCGCCGCGCTGCGTCCCGACATCGCCACGCTGGACCTGAACACCATGAACTCCGGCGCCGATGTGGTCATCAACACGCCGGCCAACGTGCGCCGCATGGCCAAGGTCATCCGCGAGGCCGGCGTGCTGCCGGAAATCGAAATCTTCGACTCCGGCGACCTGCACCTGGCGCGCGACCTGATCGCCGACGGCACCCTGGCCGGCCCCGGCCTGTTCAGCTTCGTGCTGGGCGTGCACTACGGCTTCAACGCCAGCCCGGAAACCATGGCTTACGCGCGCGGCCTGCTGCCGCAAGGCGCCGCCTGGACCGGCTTCGGCATCGGCCGCCACGAGTTTCCCATGGTGGCGCAGGCCTGGCTGCTGGGCGGCCATGTGCGGGTCGGCTTCGAGGACAACCTGTACATCGCCAAGGGCAAGCTGGCGCGCGACAACGCGGAACTGGTGGCGCGCGCCCGGCTGATCGTCGAATCGCTGGGCGGCGCCATTGCCAGCGCGGCCGAAGCGCGAACCATGCTGAACCTGCATCGCGGGTGACGCGGCGTCGCCGCCAACCCGCCCGGCAAGACCGAACAACCGATCACAACGAGGAGAACCACATGAACACCGTACGCGTATCCGAAAAAGCCGCCAGCATCGATTTGCTGGCCCCCTCCCTGTCCACCACCGAGCGGCCGGTGGCGCAGCCCGGCCAGTGCGTCATCGAAGTGCACAGCGCGGGCATCAACCCGAGCGACGTGAAGGCCGCGCTGGGGGCCATGCCGCACGCCGTATGGCCGCGCACCCCGGGCCGCGACTACGCCGGCGTCGTTATCGACGGCCCGGCGGAATGGATCGGCAAGGAGGTGTGGGGCAGCGGCGGCGAGCTGGGCATCCGCCGCGACGGCACCCACGCGCGTTACCTGGTGCTGGACACGGCCGCCGTGCGCGCCAAGCCGGCCGCCATCTCGATGCTGGAGGCCGGCGCGGTGGGCGTGCCCTTCATCACCGCCTACGAAGGCTTGCGCCGCGCCGGCCTGCCGCAGGCGGGCGACGTGGTGCTGGTCATGGGCGGCAACGGCAAGGTGGGCCAGGCCACCATCCAGCTGGCCACCCGCGCCGGCGCCCGCGTGTTCGCCGTGGAGCGCGGCAAGGAAGCCTACATCGGCCACGCCAGCGGCGCGGTCGACATGATCGCCGCCGACAGCCAGGACATCGCCGCCTACGTGCGCGACAAGACCGGCGGCCACGGCGCGGACATCGTCTACAACACAGTCGGCAGCCCTTACTTCGAACAGGCCAACGCGGCGCTGGCCACCGGCGGGCGGCAGATCTTCATCTCTACCATCGAGCGCGCCGTGCCGTTCGACATTTTCGCCTTCTACCGCGGCCAGCACACCTATGTCGGCATCGACACCCTGGCGCTCGATTCGCTGGCCTGCGCCCGCATCCTGGACGCGCTGGCGCCCGGCTTCGCCGACGGCACGCTGAAGCCCTTCCCGGTGCTGGCGGACACCGTCTACGCGCTGAAGGACGCCTTGCAGGGCTACCGCGCGGTGCTGGGCGGCGCGCGCGAGCGCGTCGTGCTGCAGCCTGTTCAGCAGCCCGCTCCGCAGCCATGAACGTCACCCGCTACAGCGGCGCCCCCGCCTACTTCCCGTCCAATCACGAAGGCATGCACTGCCTGCGGCTGCAAGGGCACGAGGCGGGGCCGTCCGACACGGTGTGGCTGGGGCTATCGCACCTGCTGCCCGGCGGCGGCACCACGCTGGACGCTTCCGGCGTGGAGAAGCTGTACCTGGTGCTGGAAGGCGAAGTGACCATCGTCACCGAAGACGGCGCGCAGCTACGCGAACACGTGCTGCGCCAATACGATTCCGCGCGCCTGGCGCCCGGGGAAAAGCGAGCGTTAAAGAACCATACCAACCACCCGGCCAGCATCCTGCTCGCCATGCCATACCAATCTACATAAGTCGCAAACAATACGCTAGACCTTGATCGAAGCACACGACGAAGCATTGGAGGAGACACATGATTACCACCAGCCCCACCGGGGCGGGCGCGCTGCCGCCCGCCGTCCGCACCCGCAAGCCGTTCTATGCCATCCTGTACGTGCAGGTACTGTTCGCCATCGCGCTCGGCATCCTGCTGGGCCACTTCGACGCCAGGCTGGCGATCGACATGAAGCCCCTGGGCGACGGTTTCATCAAGCTGATCAAGATGCTGATCGGCCCCATCGTGTTCTGCACCGTGGTCAGCGGCATCGCCGGCATGCAGGACATCAAAAAGGTCGGCCGCATCGGCTGCAAGGCGCTGCTCTACTTCGAGCTGGTGTCCACCTTCGCGCTGTTCATCGGCATGGCGGTCGGCAACTGGGTGCGCCCGGGCGACGGCTTCAACGTCAACCCCGCCACGCTGGACGCCAAGGCCGTCACCGATTACGTGGGCAAAGCCAAGCACATGACGCCCACCGACTTCTTCCTCAACATCATTCCCAACACCGTGGCGGACGCCTTCGGCAGGGGCGACGTGCTGCAGGTACTGCTGATCTCCCTGCTGTTCGGCTTCGCGCTGTCGGCCATGGGCAGCCGCGCCAAACCGGTGACGGAGCTGATCGATATGGGTTCGCAGGCGGTCTTTGGCGTGATCAACTTCCTGATGCGCTTCGCCCCCATCGGCGCGTTCGGCGCCATGGCCTTCACGGTCGGCAAGTACGGCGTGGTGTCGCTCGGGCCGCTGCTCAAGCTGATCGGCACCTTCTACCTGACTTCCGCGCTGTTCGTGCTGATCGTACTGGGACTGGTCGCGCGGGTGGCCGGATTCAGCATCATCAAGTTCATGGTCTACATCAAGGAAGAGATCTTCCTGGTGCTCGGCACCAGCTCGTCCGACACGGCGCTGCCCACGCTGATGGCCAAAATGGAGAGGCTGGGCTGCTCCAAACCGCTGGTAGGCCTGATCGTCCCCACCGGATACACTTTCAACACCGATGGCACCAGCATCTACATGACGATGGCGGCGCTGTTCGTGGCCCAGGCCACCAACACGGAACTGAGCCTGCTGCAGCAGCTGGCCATCTTCGGCGTGGCCATGCTGACCTCGAAAGGCGCCAGCGGCGTGCAAGGCGCTTCCTTCATCGCGCTGGTCGGCACGCTGGCGGTGGTGCCCACCATCCCGGTGGCCGGCATGGCGCTGATCCTGGGCATAGACCGCTTCATGAGCGAAGCGCGGGCGCTGGTCAACATGATAGGCAACGGCGTCGCCACGGTGGTCATGGCGCGCTGGGAAGGTGAACTGGACCGCGACAAACTTGCCGCCATCCGCTAAGGACAACGATATGAAGAATACGAATACCTCCTCGCGCTGCGCCGCCGCGGCCGCCCTGGCCCTGGCTGCCGCGGCGGGCCACGCCGCCGCGCAGAGCAATGTCACGGTCTATGGCCGCCTGAACGTGGCCATGGAACACATGGAAACCTCGGCCGCCGGCGCCGCCAGCAATGGCAAGCGGCTCGCCGTCACGCGCCTGGTCAACAACCGTTCCGTGTTCGGCTTCAAGGGCGCCGAAGACCTGGGCGGCGGCAACAAGGCCATCTTCCAGATCGAAGGCACGCTGTCGCCCGACACCGGCGAAGGCAGCCCGGCCCAGCGCGACACCCGCGTCGGCCTGGAAGGCGGCTACGGCCAGCTGTTCCTCGGGCATTGGACCACCCCTTACAACAACAGCACCTCCGGGCTGGACCCGTTTTACCCCACCACGGCCGGCTACATGAGCATCATCGGCAACGGCGCCGGCTCGACGGTGGACAACCTGAGCAACCTGTCCTCTTTCGACCGCCGCCAGCAGAACAGCATCAGCTGGTACTCGCCCACCTGGCACGGCATCACGCTGCGCACCGCGCACGGCATCAGCGAGGAACGTCCGGCCGGCGGCGCCAAGCCGTCGCTGACCTCGCTGGCCGGCGTCTACGAGCAAGGGCCGTGGTACGCCGCGCTGGCCCACGAGCGGCACCACGACTACCAGGGCAAGGGCCGCGACGACAGCGGCACCAAGCTGGCCGCCGCCTACCGCTTCAGCCACCGGCTGGGCGAGACCCGGCTGGCCGTCATTGCCGAGAAACTCAAGTACGAAACCGCCACCGGCAAGCTGGAACAGACGGCTTACTATGTTTCTGCAACGCACCAGGCCGGCCCGCACGGGCTGCGCCTGGGCTTTGCGCACGCCGGCGACGGCAAGGGCGGCTCGACGCAGAAAATCGGCTACCTCAAGCGCGGGCCGGACACCGGCGCCAGCCACGTCACGCTGGGCTACGACTACACGCTGTCCAGGCGCAGCAGCCTGTACGCGTATTACACGCGGCTCGACAACGACGCCAACGCGCTGCACGACTTCGCCATCAACGCGCTGACGGTCAGCGCCGGGGCCACGCTGCAGGGCGCCGCCTTCGGCATGCGGCACGCGTTCTAGCGCGGGATCGGCCAGCGCCGTAAACGCGGAAGCCCGCATGATGCGGGCTTTTTATTTAGTGGGTTTATTCCCGAATGGCCGCGCTAGGCAGCCAGCAGCGACATAGCAGGCCGGGGCGGCGGCGCGATCGGCGGTCCCAGCGGGGTGCGGCGTGGATCGATCGCCGGCTCCGGCATATGGTAGGTGTAGGGATTGATGATGATCGGCGGAATGGTAGGCGGCGCCGATGGCGGCCCCTTGGGTCCGCCCGAACACTCAGTCGCGCTACGCTGGCGCATTGCACTGCCGAATCCCGAGGATATCGATTGACCCTCGCTCAGTTCTAGCCAAGCCATATTGCCCTCCATGTGCAGGATAGGTATTCAGTATAGGCAACGATATCTTTAATTCAAGGACGGATCCGCCGGTTTTTTCCGCGGGCGGGGCAAGCTTCGCAGCTTATCGCCGCCGTCCGCCATTGATCCCGTGAATTCTGCGCTCCATCGCAATCCGGTGGCCCGGCGCCCCGCTGCACCGTAAAGTTACCCCATACCAACCACGGCATCACTCGCCAAACCAGGGGAACCCTCATGAAAAAACTGCTCGCCATCCTGCTTATCGCCCTGCTCTTTATTGCCGCCTGGAACACACTGGACAGCAGCGGCATGGTGGTCCACCTGGGCGACGAAGAATTCGAAGGCCCGCTGGGTGTGTTGCTGGGCATCACCTTCGGTGGCCTGGGCCTGCTGATCGGCGCCGTGGTCATGGTCTGCGTGGCGGTGTTCCTGGGCTTCCTGTTCGCCGGCCTGGGCGTGCTGATGGTGGCCGGCCTGCTGATGCTGGCGGTGGTGCTGGTGGCCGTGATGTCGCCGCTGATGCTGCCGGTGCTGATACCCGCCGCCATCATCTGGTTCATCGTGGCGCGCAACCGCAAGCAGCGTGCCCGCGAGAGCAAGCTGAAGGACATGGACCCGCACGCAGCCATCTGACAGACGCAGCGATCAAGTCACACAGTCAAGCGGCCGGGGGCAAGTCCTGCGGCCGCTTTTTTTCCGCCTCCGGCCCGCACTGGTCGACCCGCTCCACCCGGTTGCGCCCGCCCCGCTTGGCGCAGTACAAGGCCTTGTCAGCCCGCACCAGGGCCGTGTCGCCGCTGGCGTCGGCCGGGTCCAGCGCGGCGATGCCGATGCTCACCGTGACCGGCAGCGTGCGGCCCTCCGCCTCCAGCGGCGTGTTGGCGATGCGCTGGCGCAGCCGTTCGGCGAAGGCAGTGGCGGCCGCCATGTCGGCGCCCGGCAACAGCACTGCGAATTCCTCGCCGCCCACCCGGCCCAGCGTGTCGATCTTGCGCTGGCTGTCGCGCATCAGCGCCGCCAGGTGGCGCAGCACGGCGTCGCCGGTGGCGTGGCCGTATTCATCGTTGACGCGCTTGAAATGGTCCAGGTCCAGCATCAGCACCGCGCCCTGCTCGCCGACGTCGCGCTGCAGGCGCGCCTGCTCGTCGTCCAGGCGCGCCATGAATTCGCGCCGGTTCGGCAGGCCGGTCAGGAAATCGGTGGTGGCCAGCACCAGCAGCTCGTCGTTCATGCGCTTGCGTTCGGTGATGTCCAGCGTGGACACGATCATGAAGTCCAGGCTGTGCGTGTGGCCCGGCATCACCAGCAGGGTCAGCTCGTTCTGGCGCTGCACCCCGTCCAGCCGCTCGAAGCTGCTCTCGCAGGCGAACAGGTGGGCGCCCTGGGCCAGCGCGCCCAGCGCCTGGGCGAACGCCGGCATGGCGCTGGCGTCGAAATTCTGCGCCAGCGTCAGCGCGGCGGCGTCCTTGCTGCCGGGCGGCGCGCCCACCTGGGCCAGCGCGGCGGCGTTGACGTCGATGATGCGCACCAGGCCGGCCAGCCGCGCCACCTGGCTGGGGTTGGCGCGCAGCCAGGCCGGCACGTCGTCCACGCCGGACTGCTCCAGCTCGGCCAGCGCGGCCCGCACCGCCGACCAGTCCTGTTCCCACAGCGCCACCGGCGCGTGGTCGTACAGGCTGCGGAAGCGCGCCTCGCCGGCGCGCAGCGCCACTGCCGCCTGGGCCTGTTCGATGGCGATGCCGGCCAGGCGCGACGCCTGTTCCATCAGCGCCAGCTGGGCCACCCCGGGCGCCTGCGCGGCGCGGTGGAAGATGGCGAAGGTGCCCAGTATCGCGCCGCTGGCGGCGCGGATCGGTTCGGACCAGCAAGCCTGCACATCGGCCTGGCGCGCCAGGTCGCGGTACTGCGACCACAGCGCGTCCTGCGCGATGTCGGCCACGATCACGCGCCGCCCCAGCTGCACCGCCTGGCCGCAATAGCCGCCCGGCTGCTCGACCGACTGGCCGTCGATGGCCGCGCTCAGGAACGGCGGCAGGCTGGGCGCCGCGCGCACATGCAGCCGGCGCCCCTCCTCGTCCAGCAGCAGGATGGCGCCGCGCAGTTCCGGATGGCCGTCCTCGACGCCGTGCACCACGCTGTCGAGTATGGTCTGCAGCGGCGCGCCGGTGGCCAGCAGTTCCAGCACCTGGCGCCGGGTCTGCTCGCGGCGCTCGCTCTGGGTGCGCTCGGTGATGTCGCGGAAGGACCACAATCGCGCCGGCGCGCTGCCCAGCTTCAGGCCGCGCGTAAACAGCTCGATCACGCGGCCGTCGCGCAAGTGCAGCAGTTCGTGCTGCACCTCGTTCTCGCCCTGGCGGCGCGCCACCGCCGCCAAAAACACGGCCGGCTGCGCCAGCTGTTCGGCCACCTGCTGCAGCAGGATGGCGCCGTCCTGCTGCCAGTCCAGGTGCTCGGGCACGTTCCACAATTCGCGGAAGCGGCGGTTGGAGTTGAGCACGCCGCCCTCGAAATTGTCGACCAGGATGCCGTCCACGGTGGAGTCGAGGATGCTGCGCAGCACGGCCTGGCTGCGCTGGGCGCTGTCGGCCATGGCCAGCAGGCTGGCCTGGCCCTCCTTCAGTTCGTCGGCCAGCTGGCGCGTCCGGCTCAGCGCGCGGCGCGCCTTCAGGCTGCTGCGCGCCAGCATCCAGGCCAGTGCCGCCAGCACCCCGCTGAGCACCACCCCGGCGCCCCCGATCAATTGCACCTTGCCGTCGCGCTCCGCGCCCACGCCGCTGCCCGGCAGGCCGCTGATGCGCACCGTCCAGCGGTGCCCGGCCAGGCTGATCTTCTGCATGGTATGCCGCATGCCCGGCTGCGGCGGCCCGGGACGGCTGTCGTACATGCGGCTGCCCGCGTTCAGCGCTTCGCCGTCATAGATTTCCACGTCCAGCTTGGCGGCGCGCTCGCCGCCCAGGCCTGCCATCACGTCGCCGAGCCGAAACGGCGCGTACACCCAGCCGGTCAGCGCGGCGCGGCGCTGCTCGATGGTGTGCCGGGGCTGCGCGTTGTGGTACACCGGCAGCACCAGCAGGAAGCCGGCCTGTTCGTCGTCCTCGCGCTGGTCCTCCTGCACCAGCCGGATCTTGCCGCTCATGGCGGGCAAGCCGGAATCGCGCGCGCGTTCCAGCGCGGCACGCCGCACCGGCTCGGACAGCGGATCGTAGCCGAAGGCCTTCAGGTTGCTGCCGCTGAACGGCTCGATGTAGATAATGGGCGCGTACTGCGGCCGGTCGCCGGGCGGGCGCACCGCGTAGCCGGGAAAGCCGTCGCGCCGGACGGCCAGCGTGTGCACTTCGCGCTGTCCGCCGCCCACCAGGCGCATGTAGCCCACGCCCTGGATGCCGGGGAAATGCTGGTTCAGGTTCTGGCTGTCCAGGTAACGGTGGAATTCTTCGCGGTCGACGTAATCCGAACTGATGTACAGCCCCTGCACGCCGTACAGCACCTGCTCATAGGTTTGCATGCGCTGCGCGATGCTGTTGACCAGTTCGCGCACGCGGAAGTCGAAATCGGCCTGGATTTCCTGCGCCGCGTCGGCGCTGGCGTTGCGCCACAGCCACCAGGTCGAGCCCAGGCACACGCCCAGCACCAGGCCGGCCACGACAATTGGGCTCAGCAGGTCTTGCGGCGTCCGGCGAGGCTGGGGCCGGGAATCGGTCGAGTCCATGGTTTTCGCGGGGAAAACTGCGGTGGGACAAAATACCAGTGGATTTGATAGTACGTTACCGGGACCGCCCCGCGCAATGTCCCTGTTGTGGATTAGCGGCAATACAATATGCCGCATTGCCATTCCCAATCGGGCCTCAGGGCCCGATTGTAAGGGAATCCCCTAGGAATCCCTCAGGCTGCGGCCGGGCTGCCGTCCGCGTATTGGCGGTAGCCGCGTGCGCGCAGTGCGCAGGCCGGGCAGCTGCCGCAGCCATAGCCCCAGTCGTGCAGCGCGCCGCGCTCGCCCAGGTAGCAGGTGTGCGTGGCTTCCCGGATCAGGTCCACCAGCGGCGTGCCGCCCAGCTGCCCGGCCAGCGTCCAGGTCTGCGCCTTGTCCAGCCACATCAGCGGCGTTTCCAGCTTGATGCGCGTGTCCATCCCCAGGTTCAGCGCCACCTGCAGCGCCTTCATGGTGTCGTCGCGGCAGTCCGGATAGCCGGAGAAATCGGTCTCGCACATGCCGCCCACCAGCACGTTCAGGCCGCGCCGGTACGCCAGCGTGGCCGCCACCGTCATGAACATCAGGTTACGGCCCGGCACGAAGGTGTTCGGCAAGCCGTTTTCCTGCATCACGATCTCGATATCCTCCGTCATCGCGGTCTGCGACAGCGCCGAAATCAGCGACAGGTCCACCATGTGGTCCTCGCCCAGGCGCGCCGCCCACTCGGGCTTGTGCGCGCGCAGCGCCTGCAGCACCTGCGGCCGCACTGTCAGCTCGATGGCGTGGCGCTGGCCATAGTCGAAGCCGATGGTCTCCACCCGGCTATAGCGCTCCAGCGCCCAGGCCAGGCAGGTGGTGGAATCCTGGCCGCCGCTGAACAGCACCAGCGCCGCATCTGTCTTGATCATTTCGTTGCCTTCAATAAATCTTAGTAGTACGCCATCTTTCGGGACTATCCGGTAACATGCTGAATAGTTTTCCCTATCAAAAGAACCGGCGGGACCTCGAATTTTGGCACAACTCATCACAAAAGCAATGGGCAAGCGTGCCTGGGCCGCCCTCCTGCTGGTTTGCGCCCTGCCTTGCGCGGCGCTGGCGCAGGGCATGCAGTACAACGTCAGGGTCAATGCGCCCGGCGAACTGGAAGAGCTGCTGACCGAGAACCTGGACCTGCTGCGCTTCCGCGGCAACCCGCGCATCGACCGCGAACAGCTGCAGCGCATGGCGCGCAGCGCGCCGGAACAGGCGAAAACCCTGCTGGCCACGGCCGGCTACTATTCGCCGGTGGTCAGCACCCGCATTGACGGCCTGCGCGAAGGCGAAGGCGGCACGCCGACCGTGGTGGTGGACGTGCAGCCGGGCGAGCCGGTGCGGGTGGGCAGCGTGGAGATCGTGCTGCAAGGCTTCGCCTCCAGCAGCGAGCAGCCGTTCGACAAGGCCGCGCTGCAAGCCGCGTGGCCGCTGCCCAAGGGCGACATCTTCCGCCAGGACGCGTGGGAGCAGGCCAAGCGCGCGCTGCTGCGCCAGGTGGTGCAGACGCGCTACCCGCGCGCCCAGCTCAGCGACAGCCTGGCCACGGTCGATCCGGACCTGCGCACCGCCGCGCTGCGGGTGGTGCTCGACAGCGGCCCGGAACTGCGCTTCGGCGAGCTGCGCATCGAAGGCCTGAAGCGCTATCCGGCCTCCATCGTGGCCAACCTGAACCAGATCAAGCCGGGCGATTATTACAGTGAAGCGGCGCTGCAAGCCTACCAGTCGCGCCTGCAGGACACCGGCTACTTCGCCAGCGTGGAGGTAAGCGCCGACTTGAGCGCCATCCTGGACGAGCAGCTGGAAGTGGCCGAGAAGAAGCAGGAGGACCAGCAGCAGGCGGAGCAAGCCGGGCAGCCGGCCGCCGCAGCGCCGCAGCCGGCGCCGGCCGCAATGGCCCCAATGGCTCCGCTTCCGCTGCTGGTGCGCGTGGTCGAAAACAAGCGCCGCAACGTCAGCGCCGGCCTGGGTTTCAGTACCAACACCGGCAACCGCGTCCAGCTCAATTACGACGACCTGGCCATCTTCGGCCTGAAAATGAAAAGCGCGCTGACGCTGGAAACCAAGAAGCAGACCGCGCGCGGCGACTTCTACTTCCCCATCACGCCGGACGGCTACAGCGACAGCTTCGGCGGCGCCTACGAACGCAGCGACATCGAGGGCGAGGAAACCACGGTGTTCACCGTGTCGGCCAAGCGCGCCTGGGGCACGCCGCTGCTCGAACGCAGCCTGGGCGTGGAACTGCTGACCGAACAGAAGACCGTGGCCGGCCAGCCCAATGTGCGCAGCACCAGCTTGCCGCTGACCTATTCGGTCACGCGCAGGAAGCTGGACAACCTTCTGTTCCCCACCAAGGGCCATGTGCTGAACTGGCAAGTGGGCGGCGCGCTGCTGCCGCTGCTCACCGACGAACCCTTCCTGCGCGCCAGCACCAAGGCCATGTGGTACATCCCCTTCGGGACGAAGAGCACCGTGATACTGCGCGGTGAGCTGGGCGCGCTGGCGTCCAGGCAAAAGGACGGCGTGCCCACCACCTACCAGTTCCGCGCCGGCGGCGACCAGTCCGTGCGCGGCTACGCCTACCAGGAGCTGGGCGTGCGCAAGGGCGACGCCACCGTAGGCGGGCGCTACCTGGCCACCGGCAGCGCCGAATACCAGTACTGGTTCAAGCCGTCCTGGGGCGCCGCCGTGTTCTACGACGCCGGCAACGCTTCCGACTCGTTCTCCGGCCTGCATCCGAAGTCCGGCTACGGCGTCGGCGCGCGCTGGAAAAGCCCGGTCGGCCCGATCAACGTCGATGTCGCCTACGGCCATGCCGTGCAAAAGGCGCGTCTGCACTTCTCACTGGGATTCACGTTCTGATGGCAGACATTACTGTTCCCGGCCACGGCGGCGGCAACCAAGGCGGCGGCGATGCCCGCGACACGGGCGCGCCCCCGGGCGGCGGCAAGCCGCCGCGCCGCTGGCTGCGCCGCGCGCTGATCGCGCTGGCGCTACTGTTCGCGCTGCTGGCCGGCCTGGCATGGCTGCTGGGCCGCGAGTCCACCTTGCAGCAGATAGTCCGGCGCGTGGCCAGCGCCAGCGGCGGCCAGATTGTCGCCACCGGCGTCAGCGGCTCGCTGTACGGCCGCATGCACATCGACCGCATCGTTCACCGCACGCCGGAAAGCGTGCTGACGGCGAACGACATCACGATCGACTGGTCGCCGCTGCAGTACTTCAGCGAAGGCATCGCCATCAGCGAACTGCACATCGCCAGCGCCGTATCGCAAACGCTCAAGCCGGGCGAGCCGGCCAAGCTGCCGGACACGCTGGCCCCGCCGTTCCGCCTCAGCGTGGCCGATGCCCGCCTCGACAAACTCACCTTGCTGGCCGCCACCGACACCGCCGCCGGCGCTGGCACCGTCATCAGCGCGATCCGCCTCAAGCTCGACGGCGACAGCCAGGCCTGGCGCGTGCGCGAAGCCAGCGCCATGACACCCATCGGCCGCGTGGCCCTGGACGGCAGCGTCGCCGCCCAGCGCCCCTTCAAGCTCGACGCCAAGGCCAGCCTGACGCAAACCACCGGTATTCCCGCAGGCGCCCAGCCCGCCCAGCTCGCGCTGGCCGCCGGCGGTAACCTGGCGCTGATCGAACTGGCCGCGCAAGGCGCCTCCAGCAACGCCGCCGGCGACGCCAAAATCAGCCTGGCGCCGTTCGATCCCATCATCCTGCGCGCGGCCGACATCAACGGGCGCGGCATCAATCCGGCCTTGTTCGATCCCGCCTGGCCGCAGGCCGATCTGAGCTTGAACCTGCAAGCCAGGATCGCGCCCAATCAGGCCGTCAGCGGCCAGCTATCGATACAGAACCGGGGCCAGGCTGGCCCGCTCGACCAGCACCGGATTCCGCTGCGCGCCGTCAGCGGCCAATTGGGCGGAACGCTCACCGCCATCACCATCGGCCAGGTGCTGATCGACCTGGGCGCGGCCGGCACATTCACCGGCGGCGGCCGCGTGCAGCGCGTGGCGGTGGACGGCGGCGTGGACGCAGCCACCTTCCAGCTGCACACCGACCGCCTCGACCTGCACGCCATCCACGGCGCCGTCAACGCCACCAGGATCGCGGGCGACATCGCATTGGGCAGTACCGGCAAAACGCAAACGCTGACGGTCAACCTGGCGCAGACCGGACTGCGCCTGGAAGCGCAAGCCACGCTGGCCGACGCCCTGCTGCGCCTCAAGCAGGCCCGCCTGACCGCCGGCAAAGGCAGCATCAACGTGAGCGCCGAAGCCAGCCTGAAAGACCAGCAGCCCTTCAAGGCCAACGCCAGCCTGGCGCGCTTCGACCCGTCCGCGCTGGGCGCGCTGCCGGCGGCGGACCTGAACGGCGAACTGAACGCGGGCGGCAAACTGCTGCCCGCCTGGCAAGTGGCGGCCGACTTCAAGCTGGCTGCCAGCCGCCTGCTGGGACAGCCGCTGTCCGGCGCCGGCAAGCTGCAGGCGGACGCCACGCGCCTGAGCGGCGTGGACGCCAAACTGGCGCTGGGCCAGAACACGCTGGACCTGCGCGGCGGCTTCGGCGCGCCGGCCGAGCGCCTGGTGTGGCGCGTGGATGCGCACCAGTTGTCCGCCATCGGCAGCGGCCTGCAGGGCGCACTGGCCGCAAACGGCGTGGCCAGCGGCACCTACGCCGCGCCGCGCAGCACCTTCGAGGCCGATGCCAAAGGCCTGGGCCTGGTCCAAGGCCAGGGCGCCGGCAAGCGCCCGGCGCCCGACAGCGCGCTGGGTAGCGTGCTGCACGCGGCCGGCGAAGTGTGGCTGGCCGGCGCCCCGGGCAAGCCGGGCAAGCACGGCGAGCTGACCGTATCGGGCAGCGCGCAGCGCGTCAACCCGGCCGCATTCGGTCCCTACACGGCCGGCAGCATCAACGCCGACTTCAGCGGCAGCGCCAGGCTGGCAGCCGACTGGCGCGCGGTGCTGGACCTGAAACTGCAGCCGTCCACCCTGTCCGGCGCGGCGCTGTCCGGCTACGCCAAACTGGCGGCCGACCACACCCGCATCGACAGCGCCGACATCGACTTGCACCTGGGGGCCAACAGCCTGCAGGCCAAGGGCGGCTTCGGCAGCGCACGCGACCGGCTGGACTGGAAAGTCGACGCGCCGCAACTGAACGCCCTGGGCGCGGGCTTTGGCGGCGTGCTGCGCGGCACCGGCTCGCTCACCGGCAGCATGGCGCAGCCTGCGCTCGCGTTCAGCATGGACGGCGCCAACCTGCGCCTGTTCACCGAACACCAGATCAAGAGCATCAAGGCCAGCGCCAGCATCGGCACCGGCTTCGGCGGCGCCGACCCGCTCACCAGCGATGTGGAACTGGCGGGCTACGTTTCGCCCGGGCTGAGCATCGACAAGGCGCGCTTCCAGTCCAGCGGCACCCGTGCCGCGCACACGCTGCAGCTCAGCGGCAGCAATCCGCAGTTCGACGCGCTGATCAAAGTACGCGGCGGCAGCAGCGGCGCCGGCGCCACGGCGCGGACCGCGCCAGGCGGCAGCATCGCCGACGACAGCGTCTGGACCGGCACCATCGAAACGCTGCAGAACAAGGGCCGCTACGCCTTCACCCTGCAAGCCCCCGCCACGCTGCGTATCGCCGGGGCAGCCGGCGGCGGCGCGGCCGGCCTGGCCAAGCCGGAGCAGCTGTCGCTGTCCAGCGCCGTGATCAAGCTGCCGGACGGCAGTATCCGCATTGACACGCTGGACAAGAACGGCCCGCGCTGGCGCAGTAAAGGCAGCGCCGCCGGCGTGCCGGTCAGCTACCTGGCGCAATTGTCCGAGCTATGGCGCGACAACGTGGTGAGCGACCTCACGCTGGGCGCCGCCTGGGCGCTCGACCTGCAGGCCGCCCCGGCATCGGCAGCGGCAGCGACGCTGCCGCCGCCAGCCACGGCGGGCGCACCGGCCAAGGGCACCGCGACAGCGCCTGCGGCAGCGGCACGCAGCGCCACACCGGCCATCGCCAGCATTGAAGGCATGCTGCGCATCTACCGCGAGGCCGGCGACATCACCGTCACCAGCGGCGACAAGCCCATCGCCCTCGGCCTGCGCCAGTTCGAACTGCGCGCCGACGCCGCCGCAGGCGCGCTGCGCACGCAGCTCACCCTGGACGGCACGCGCGCCGGCGTAGCCCGCATCGACGCCACCGCCCAGCTGCAGAACGGCCGCGTCGCCAACAGCAGTCCGCTGGCCCTGACCGGCAGCGTCAATATGCCGTCCATCGCCTGGCTCGCGCCCCTGTCCGGCGTATTCGGGCTGGAACTGGACGGCGCCCTGAAAGTATCGGCCACCGGCAGCGGCACCATTGCCGACCCGGTGCTGAACGGCGACATCAGCGGCGACAGGCTGCTGGTGAACTGGGCAGAACAAGGCATCAAACTGCGCAACGGCCAGTTGCAAGCCAGGCTGGCAGGCGACCAGCTCAACCTGCAGAAACTGTCCTTCGACGGCGAGCAAGGCCGCGCCCAGGCCGAAGGCTGGGTCAAGCTGGCCAACACCGAGGCCACCATGCAGCTCAAGCTGGTGGCCGACAAGCTGCTGGTGCTGGCCCGCCCCGACCGCACGCTGGCCGTCACCGGCCAGGCCACCCTGGTGCGCGACCAGAAGCACTTCCAGCTCGACGGCAAGGTGAAGGCCGACCGCGCCCGCATCGAACTCGGTTCCGAAAACGGCCCCACCATCAGCAGCGACGTGGTGGTGCTGGGCCGCGGCAAGCCGCCCGGCAAGGTGGCCGCCGTGCAAGCCATGCCGCTCAATGTGGACCTGGAAGCGGACCTCGGCCAGGACTTCCACCTGAAAGGCAAGGGACTGGACGCCGACCTGTCCGGCACCGTGCACCTGCGCATTTTCGACCGCCGTCCTCCGCGCGTGATCGGCAGCATACGCGTCGACAACGGCACCTACAAGGCCTACGGCCAGAACCTCAGCATCGAACGCGGCGTGCTCAATTTCACCGGCGCCTACGACAACCCCGGCCTGAACATCCTGGCCGTGCGCAAGCGCCCCGAGGGCGAACAGCTGAGCGAAACCAATGTGGAGGCGGGGGTGCAGGTGCGCGGCACCGCGCTGGCGCCGCAGGCCAAGCTGGTGTCCACGCCGTCCGTGCCGGACAGCGACAAGCTATCCTGGCTGGTGCTCGGCCACGGCATCGCGGACGCCGGCGGCAACGAGATGGCGCTGCTGGGCACGGCCGCCGGCGCGCTGTTCGGCGGCACCGGCGGCGGCATCGCCGGCAAGCTGGGGCTAGACGAACTGGGCGTGACGCAGGCGGCGGGCAGCTCGCAGGCCAAGGGCCTGGAAAATACCGTGGTCACGGTCGGCAAGCGGCTCTCGTCGCGCGCCTACCTCAGCTTCGAACAGGGCGCCGGCACCGCCACCAGCCTGGTCAAGCTGCGCTACAAGCTCAATCCGCGCATCACGCTGCAGTTCCAGACCGGCACCAACAACGCGCTTGACGTGCTGTACACCTGGGCCTTCGATTGAAGGCCGGCGGCTAGCTGGGATTATGGTCCGGCACCGGATCGTCCTGCGGCACGGGGGGATTCGGATGGTGGGGATGGGCCGGGATCGGTTCCGGCAAGGGCTCATCGACCGGCGCCGGATCCGGCGCGCGGTGGGCTTGAACGGCGTCTGGGGATGAAAACGGGGCCATGGTTCACTCCGAAGTGAGAACAATGGCCCCATTCTACGCCGCCTGGCGGCGGCATCCCATACCTTACGGCTTGGCAGCTTTTACATACTTATCCAGCCAGCTGTTGGTTTCATACAGCATGTGCATGATGGACTCGCGCGCGCGGTAGCCGTGCGACTCGTTCGGCAGCATCACCAGGCGCGCCGTGCCGCCCAGGCCTTTCACCGCCTGGAACATGCGCTCGCTCTGGATCGGGAAAGTGCCCGGATTATTGTCGTCGGCGCCATGGATCAGCAGCATCGCATCCTTGATCTTGTCGGCGTTGTTAAACGGCGACATGGCCTGGTACACGTCCTGCGCCTTCCAGAACGGACGGTCTTCGGACTGGAAGCCGAACGGCGTCAGCGTGCGGTTGTAAGCGCCGCTGCGCGCGATGCCGGCCTTGAACAAGCGCGTATGCGCCAGCAGGTTGCCGGTCATGAAAGCGCCATACGAGTGGCCGCCGATGGCGATGCGGTGGCGCTCGGCCACGCCGCGCCGCACCACTTCATCGACCGCCGCTTCCGCGTCCGCCACCAGCTGCGGCAGATAGGTGTCGTTCGGCTCCTGCTCGCCCTGGCCCACGATAGGGAAGGATGGATTGTCCAGAACCGCGTAGCCCATGGCCAGGAAGGCCGCCGGGCCCGAGTAGCTCACCGCGTTGAACTTGTACGGCGAGCCGGTGGTCTGGCTGGCCGCTTCGGCCGACTTGAACTCTTGCGGATATGCCCACATCAGCATCGGCAGGGGGCCGTCGCGCCTGGCGTCATACTTCGGCGGCAGCAGCAGGGTCGCGGTCAGGTCCACGCCGTCCTTGCGCTTGTAGCGGATCTGCTCCTTCTGCACGTCCTTCAGCTGCGGCAGCGGGTGCGGGAAATGCGTCAGGGCGGTCAGCTGCGCGTCACCCTTTTGCGCCAGGTTGCGCACGTAGTAGTTGGGACGTTCGGTGGGCGATTCGCGCGTTGACAGCAGCTTGCTGCCGTCTTCATTCAGCACCGCCACCACGTTCTCGTAGTACGGCGCGGCGCTCTGGAACAGGCGTTCCTTCTTCCTGGTCGACAGGTTCAGGCGGTCGATGAAGGGACGATCGCCTTCCGGCGTAGCGCCGGGGCCGTCCAGCAGGATCGCATTGTCGGCGCTGATCAGCAAGCGCGGCAAGCCTGCGGCGTCGGCCCGCATCACCGGCGAGCCGGGCGCGTTGTAGCGGTCCTCGGCGGAACCGGCGTAAATCAGTTCGGGTGCGGCTGCGGGCTGGTCCGGCGCGATCTTCCACTGCTTGACGGCGCGCGTCTTGTACCAGCGCTCGTTCAGCAGCGCCACGTCGCCACGGCCCCAGGCGATGCCGGCGTAGCGCGAACCCAGCTTGGCCAGCACCGCAGGCGGGGCAGTGAACGGCGCAGCCTGCGTGTAGACGATGTCGCGGATCTCGGCCGCCTTGGCCGGGTCGCCGCCGTCCTGGGCTTCAGCCCATACCAGCGTGGCCGGCGCGTCCACGCGCCAGCTGATGTTGCGCTGGCCGGTCGGCACCGCGTCGTTCCCCGGCGGCAGGCCTTCGCGCAGCGGCGTGTTGGCCACCGTGTGCTGCAGCTTGCCGTCCAGTTCACGCACTTCAAAGTGCTCGCCGAAGCTCGACACCGGCACGATGTAGGAGTACGGACGGGCGATGCTGGCGGTGAGCAGGTGCTTGCCGCCCGGCGCCAGCGAAGCGCGCGAGTACTGGCCCGGCTTGCCGATCAGGCGCGTTTTGCCGGACAGGTCCACCAGCGCCAGCTGGGAAGTGATGTAGTGCTCGAACAGCCTGGCGTCGTCCTCGTTCTTCAGCAGGTCCGGATAGGTGCGGATCAGGCGCGTGCCGGCGCCCGGCTGGCTGTCCTGCGTGGCGGGACCGGACGGGATGCCGGTCAATTGCGGCGCAGCCCCCTGGCCGGCGGGGCGCAGTTGCACCAGCAAGCCCTTGCCGTCCGGCTGCCACTGGAAGCCGCGGCTGAACACCGCCGACAGCGGCTGCGTGGCCAGCTTCTTCGCGCTGCGCGCAGCTACGTCCACCAGCCACAGTTGCACGCCCGCGTTCTTGCCCGCGTATTTACCCGACTCCGCGCCATCGCTGGTATGCGTGAACGCCAGGTAGCGCTGGTCCGGCGACCACGCCAGTTCCGTTACGCGCAGCTCCTTCGGCAGGCCAGTGATCTTGCTTTCCTTCTGGGTCTCGATGTCGAGCAGCGTCAGATCGGTGCCGAACGAAAAACGGCTGGCCGCGTAGGTGAGCGGATTGACGCGCAAGCCAGCCAGCTTCAGCTCCGGCTGCGCCACTTCGGCGATGCCCGGCAGCGCAGGCTGCGCCACCATCACCGCCAGGTTGCGTTTCGGGCTCAGGTTCAGCAGCGGCGCGCGCGGCGCGTCGACGATGGCTTGCAGCGGCGCTGGCGGCAGCTGGTAGCCGCCGTTCTGGGCGCCGGCCAGCGGCGCAGCCGCCATCAGGCCCAAGGCCAGCGGCAGCAGGGAATTCCGTACGGTCATTATTATCTCGTGGACAAGTCAGAGGACAGAACATATTGCTTATTGATAACTCGAAAGTCAATCAACGGCATGTATCGATTTGTCGCACAGCGTGGCGCATAGCGGATGGCGCGCCGCCTTGCTTTACAATCGAGGTTTTGCACGCACAGAAGACCCGATATGGAAATGACCACGATAGCCCTGCTTGTCCTGATACCGCTGCTGGTATGGCGCATCTATTCGCGCATCAAGAGCATGCTGAAACGGCAGGAATCGCTGATCTGGCGCCACTGGCTGTCGGCCGTCGCCTTCCCCGTGCTCGCGGCGTGGCTGGGGCTGTCCATGCTGGACAATGTGCTGGGCCTGTCCTGCCTGGCGGCGGGCGCCCTGGCCGGCGCGTGGCTGGGCGTGTTCGGCCTGAAAGGCACGCGCTTCGAGACCATAGGCAAGCGCTACTTCTTCACGCCCAATCTGCGCATCGGCATCACCGTGTTCATGCTGCTGGCCGCGCGCATGCTGTATCGCGGCCTGGAGCTGTACATGATCAGCCGCGTGGAAACGCCCAACCTGATGTCGCAAACCGAATTCGTGCAAAGCCCGGCCACCGCCGTGGTGCTGGGCCTGGTGGCCGGCTACTGCGCCGCCTTCTCGATCGGCATGATACGCTGGCGCCGCACGCAGCAGCCGCTGCCCGAGCCGAAAGAGCTGGACTGAGCTACTTCGCCAGCAGCGCGGCCAGGGCGCCGCGCAACGCCGGATAGCGGAACTGGAAGCCTTCTTCCAGCAGACGCGCCGGCACCACCGTCTGCCCTTCCAGCAGCAGGTCCGCCTGCTCTCCCAGCAGCATCCTCACCGGCCAGCCCGGCGTCGGCATGAAGCATGGCCGCCCCAGCAGCGACGCCGCCGTACAGCTGAACTCCGCTTGCGATACCTGTTCAGGCGCGGTGAAGTTGTACGCCTCGCGCAGCGTGCGCCCCGAACCGCCCTGGCCACCTTCCGCGCCGAGGCGCCACAGGTGCGCCATCGCGCGCAGCAAATCGTCCACATGTATCCACGACATGCGCTGCTTGCCGCCGCCCATCGGCCCACCCATGCCCAGCTTGATGGGCAACAGCATCGGCGGCAGCGCACCCTGCTCGCCCAGCACCATCCCGAAGCGCATGCAGGCCACCTGCACGCCATGCGCCTGCGCCGTGCGCGCGGCCACCTCCCACTCCTGGCACAGCTGCGACATGAACACCGGCTGCGGCAGCGCCTCCTCCGCCAGCGGCGTCTTGTCGCCCATGGCCTGCACGCCGTAGTAGCCGATGGCGGAGGCCGACAGCATCAGGCGCGGCTTGCATTCCGCCTTGGCGATCCAAGCCACCACCCGCTCGGTCAGCGCCACCCGGCTGCGGCGCAGCGCCGCCTTGCGCGCCGCCGTCCAGCGCCAACCGAGAATGCGCGCGCCGGCCAGGTTGATGACCACGTCGATCCGTTCGGCCGGCGCCAGCGCATCCATGCTGTCGACGCAGCGCAGCGTGCCGTTGAACAGCCAGCCGGCCTGCTTCGGCGTGCGCGTCAGCACGGTGACGCGATGCCCGTCCCGCAGCAATGCCGACACCAGCCGCTGGCCGATAAAGCCGGTGGCGCCGGTCACCAGCACGCTCTCCTTGCGCACGCCGAACGCTATGGCCCCATCCGCACCGGCGCCGGCGGCCGCGCGCTCCGCCTTGCCCAGCGCGGCGGCCGCAAAGGCATCCCGCACGCCGGACAGGCCCACGCCCACGCCGCACACCGCCAGGAACACGCTCAGCCAGCCGTGCGTCTGCCACACCAGCGCGGTGGGCTGCGCCAGCCACGCCGGCGTGTTCAGCGCCAGCAGCGCGATGAAGGCGCCGCCGTTCATGGCCAGCACCGTGTGCGTGACGCGCTCGGTGGCCGGCAGCAGGCGCGTCCTGTCCTCCACCACGAAGTCCCACAGCGTCAGCACAATCTCCACGCCGAACACCGCCAGCAGCGCCAGCGCCCACATGCCGTGCCACGCCCAGGCGGACAGGCCGACGAACAGCACGCTGTAGATCAGCGCCCGCACCGCGTGGATGCCAAGCTCGATGCGTGCAGAAGCGCGTTGCGGCAGCGCCTCGGTCAGCTCGTGGTGATACAGCGTGTCGAACGCGCCCAGCGCGCCTTGGGCAGCCATCAGCTGCAAAGCCAGTTTGTGCGTACTCATGCCGCTTCCTTCACCTGTTCACATTCGTGGAAAACCCCCGCCTGCACAAAAGCCGTGCCGAACAGCGCATGCCGGATCTCGATGCGGATGTCGAACTGGTTGGGCGCGTTGTTGCGGTGGCAGAGGAAGGTCTTGCCCGGCGTGAGCAGGCCGGGCAGCGGCATGCGCCAGCCCAGCACGTCCCAGAAATAGCCGTCGCTGGTGAAATGCAGATTGCCATCCTCCACGCGCAGCAGCAGTTTCATGCCCAGCCCCATGCCGACGTACTCCAGCACCTCGCCTTTGTCGCTCTCCGCCATGTAGGACGTGAACTGGATCGGCTGGCGCCCGCGCAGGCGGTAGATGCGCTGCTTGTAGATATTGCGGCTGCCGTGCTTCGAGTACACCTGGATGTCGACCGGCACGTCGGTATCGCTGTACGGGATCAGCGCGCCCTGGATCAGCGGACGGGTGAGATGGCCCAGCAGCTTGCCGAAGCGCGACGCGCGCAGCTCGCCCAGGCGGCCGTGGTACAGCAAAGGCTTGCCGGGCTCCGGGTTCTTGTCGAAGCGGCGCTGGATATCCGGGTGCAGCTTGCTCCACTCGGCGCCCAGTACCCGCTTGAACAGCTCGCCCTCCGATGGCAGGACGCTCATCTACTTCTCCTTCCCGTCGGGGCCGAGGAAGCGCGCCACGGTGCCGCCCATTTTCAGGAAGCGCAGCATGGTGGCCGGCGGCAGGTTCTTGTAGTCGTTGTAGGTCGTGCCCAGCATCTCCATGAACTCCAGCACGTTGTTCATGCGCTCCCTGGTGGCCGCTTCCAGGTCCGCGTCCTGCTCGGCCTCGATGGCGCACTCGCGCAGCACCGACAAGGTGGGATCGATCTCGCGCCGCTTGCGCTCTTCGATGATGACGCGGAAGATCTCCCACACGTCCTGCAGCGCCAGGAAATGGTCGCGCCGGTCGCCCATCACGTGGCTGACGCGGATCAGGCCCCAGCTTTGCAGCTCCTTCAGGCTGTTGCTGACGTTCGAGCGCGCCACGTTCAGCGTTTCTGCGATGTCCTCGGCGGTCTGCGGCGTGTTCACCAGGAACAGCAGCGCATGGATCTGCGCCACGGTCCTATTCACGCCCCAGCGCGTGCCCATCTCGCCCCAGTGGAGGATGTACTTCTGCATGGTGGGCGTCAGCTGCATGGCAATTCCTTTATTTCTGTCATTACAGAAATTAAAGACCACCCGGCCGGCAAAGTCAATCGAATTCGGAAAGCCAGGGCGAAAAAAAAGCGGACCAGGAGGTCCGCCGGAGGGCTACGCTGCCGCCTTGTCGGGCGTGCGGCGCTGGAGCACGAAGATGGGTTGCGCCCATTGCGTGTCCTTTTTCTTTTTGCTGGTGATCAGCGTCAGCTCGGATGGGTCGTAGACGTCGGTGTTGTGGGTCAGCGGCGTCGTCATCAGGTACTGGGCTTCGGTGTTCTTCAGGAATTCGCCGACCAGCTGGATGTTGCGGATGTCCAGGTGGGCGAACGGTTCGTCGATGAACACAAAGCCGCCGGAGCCGTCTTCGGACTTCAGCAGGCCGATCAGCAGCACCAGGGACTTCATCACCTGCTGGCCGCCGGAGGCTTCGCCGTCGTTCATGCCGATCGGACCCTTGCCGTCGAACTTGAAGCGCACGTGCAGGCCGGCCTGCGCCAGCGCCAGGTCGTCGTTCTCCAGCTTGACCGGGTCGGTATGCACCTCGATGTTGGCCAGCTCGCCCAGCTCCTTGATGTTCTTGCTATACGTCTTGATCGTGTAGCGCAGCCGCTCCATGTAGGCGCCGCGCGCATTGGTGGTCGCTTCGATGGCGCGGTTGTTCTGGTAGCGGCGCTCTTCGGTCTCGGTGGCGCGGTTCTTCAGCTGGTCGTTCAGGCGCGCGTACTGGTCGATCACCGTCGCGTCCAGTTCCCAGTCGCTGCGCGCCAGGCTGGCTTCCAGGCTGTGGATGCGCAAAATGGTCTGGTGCGCGTTGACGTATTCGGTCACCAGGCGCTGGCGGCGCGCAGGGCGGCGCCAGTTGTACGGCATGTGGCGCCACTGGCGGCGCAGCGCCAGCAGCGACTTGGCGTGCTCGGCGCGCTGCTCGATCACGCGCTTGTGGTTCAGGCGCAGGCCGGCTTCGGACTCCGACAGGTTAAAGCGCGCGTTCTGCCAGGTGGTGTCGGCGCGGGTGCGTGCAATCGTCGCGTTCTTGATCAGGCCTTGCAGCTCGCCCAGGCGCGAACCGACTTCGGTGCGCTCGGCCTTCAGCGGCACGGCGGCGCGCGCCGCTTCGTCGAATTCCTCCTGGCGCGCACTGAGCTCCTTGGCCGCGTCCACGCCGGCCAGGCGCGCTTTCAGCGCGCTCACTTCGGAGGCCAGCTTGCTGATGGTGAGCGTGAAGGCGTCTTCCTGCGCTTCCAGCGACGGCAGGTTCTTCAGGATCGCTTCCATGCGCTGCGACTTGCCGGCAGCGCCGAAGCGGTAGCGCGACGCTTCCACGAACAGCGAGCGGCCGCCGCGGCGTTCCTTGTGGTAGGCCTCGGGCGTGATCCATTCTTCGATATGGCTCTGGCGCGCGCCCTCTTCCACCGAGTCCACGCGGGTGATGCGCATCAGCTGCTCGATCAGCCAGCCCGGTGCCTTGTCGGAGAACTTCACCACCGACATCAGGCTGTCGCCCTTGGTGCTCGGCGCGCTGATCAGGTCCGGCACGATGAAGTGGCGGTAGCGCTCTTTCTCGGCCAGGCGGTAGGCGGCGGCGGCGTCGCTGGCTTTATCGAGCAGCACCACCGAAGCGTAGCCGCCCAGCACGCCCTCGACCGCGCCCTGCCATTTCGGGTCCGTCACCTCGACGATGTCCGACAGCATGGCGTGGCCGATCCTGGCGTCGTTCAGCGCGCGGCGCATGGCGCGCACATTGTCCGGCTCCGGCATGGCGGTCTTGCCCTGCAGCGCGGAGACCGTGGCCTTATCTTGTGCGATGCGCGACATGATGATGTCGCGGCCCTGCTTCTGGCGCGCCAGTTCGGCTTCCTTGGTCTCCAGCTGCGCACTGACCTCGGCGATATCCGAGCCCGAATCGGCGGCCAGCTTCTGCAGGCGCGCCTTCTGCTCCAGCAGGCTGTCCAGCGGCTTGAGCTTGGCGTTGATGGCGTTCAGGCGGCCTTGCAGCACGGTCGATTCCTGTTCCAGCACGGTCTCGTGCTGCTGCGCCTCGGTAAACGCCTGCGCCTGCGCGGCCACGTGGGCGCGCTTGTCGGACAGCTGCTGGTCGGCCAGCATCAGCGGCTTGCGCGCTTCCCGCAGCTGGCGCGTGATGTTGGCCTGCTTCTCGCGCGCCTCGTGGTATTCCAGCGTCGGCAGCACTTCTTCCTGCAGCTCGCGGCGTTCCTTGGTCAGCCCTTCCCACTGGTGGTAGTTGGCCACGCGCAGGCGCAGGCCTTCCAGGTTGGTCTTGGAACCTTCCAGTTCGGCCTCGAAGCGTTTCAGCTCGATTTCCGTGTCGCGCTGGTGGCGCTTGGCTTCGTCGTAGGCGTCCAGCACCTCCTTGTCGCCGAACACCTGGAACACCAGGTCCAGCAACTGGCGCGGCGCGTATTCGCACAGCTTGTCGGTTTCGCCCTGCTCCAGCGCCAGCACTTTCGCCATGGCCGGCGACAGGCCGGCGTTGGCCAGGCGCTTGCGGTAGTTTTCCACGCCGAGGAAGTCGTTCGCCTCGGTCACTTCCTCGATCTGCACATTGCCCGGACGCATCAGGTACTGGCGCTTCCAGTCGCCGCCGTTCTTCTGGATCTGGCAGAACAGCGTTACTTCGTCTTCGGCAAAGAAGCCCGAGCTGCGGAACGGACGGTTCGACAGCTGCTTGCCCATGGCCTTGTTGTCCACCACGGCGCGCAGCCAGGAGGTTTGCTGGCCGGCATGGCGCGCGTAGTGCTTGTAGGTGCGGCCCATCGAGCAATCGAGGCCGAACAGGGTGCGCAGCGCGTCCAGCAAGGTAGTCTTGCCGGAGCCGTTCTGGCCGGCGATGGTGATGATCTTCGCGTCCAGCGGAATATTCTTGATGCGCTGCCAGTAATCCCAGTGGACCAGTTCTAGCGATTTGATATGAAACATGGCTTAGTCTCGGTTCGGGGTGTCGGAGGAAGCGTCGCCGCCTGCGGCGTCGGCCGCGGCGGCGGCGGCGATGGCGGCGTTTTCAGCGGCGGCCGAGGCGGCCGCCTCGGCCAGCGCGGCGCGCGGGATGTGCACCACTTGCGCCGGGGCGCGCTTGAACACTTCCGACAGCGCGCCGTTGATGATGCGCTCTTTCAGCAGGTCGGTATCCATCAGCAGGTCCAGCAGCGGGCCTTCGACGATGATGTCGCCGCGGCGCTCGATGAAGCCCAGCTTGCCCAGGATGCCCAGGTTCATGTCCATGCGGGTTTTCTTGCCCAGCTTGTCGCCGAAGTCGGCCAGCAGGGCCTTGTACGGGATGCCGATCGACGAGTCTTCCGCGCGCGGCAGCGGCTTGTCGATGCCGAACATGTCGTCCTGGTCGTCCTCGGCGTGGGTGTGGGTTTCCTGGCGCTCGCGCTTGGGCAGGATGATCTGCGCCCACAGCACCACCAGCAAAGCCACGCCGTCGCGCGCCAGGCCGAAGTTATTGTTCTGCCACACGTCGCGCGCGCCGAAGATCTTCGGCTCGATGGTGCGCGACAGGGCCAGCGTCACATGGTCCGCGTACACGTTGTCGAGCAGCTTCATGCCGCAATTGGCCAGGCGCAGGTCCACTTCGGCGCGGAACAGTTCGTCCGACAGCACGCGCTTGACCAGGCGGTCGTCGCGGCGCAGCGTCTGGTGCGTCAGCAGGCGCGCGATCAGGATCTGGGAATCGTCATTCATCTTGGGTTCCCTTGTCCACAGGTTGTTCTAGGTTCAAATCGATATTCAGCGACAGCGAGGCGATGCTCATGGCGGCCACTTCCGGGTCGGCCAGCTGCACCATGTCGTCGGTCGGCTCGAAGGAGATCGGCAGGCGCGCCAGGTTGCCGGTGGCGCCTTGCAGGCTCGCTTCGGACTGGTCGCCCAGCAGCGGCAGCATCGAGGCGCGGTAGGAGGCCACGGCGAAGCTGGCCGGCAGCAGCGATTCGTGCACCGGCTTGGCCTGCGGCGCACCGTCGGCGCCGTTCGGGAAGCTGGCCGGCGCGGCAAAGTCGGACAGGCGCGCCAGCCAGTCATCCAGCTCGCGCTGCATGGCGGGGGTGTCGTTGATGGTGGTGGGCGCGTCCTGCCCGCTCGGCAGGCCGCCCGGCGCCGTGTTGCCGGCGCGGTCGGACAGTAATTCGGTTTCAGCCACGTCGATCATCTCGGCAGGGGTAATAAACAGCGGCACCACGGGCTGGTCGATCGCATCTTCGGCCAGCTGGGCCAGGTCTTCATGGGCCAGCAGCCAGCGCTTGATGTCGGTGGTGGACAGGCCGGACTGGCCCAGGTGCACCCGCTGGCGTTCAATCTGGTTCAGCGCGCGCGAGAACATGCCCTGCATGTTCAGCAGCGCGCTCTGGGCGCGGCCGATGGCCTGCGCCGCGCGGTGCGTGGCGGCGTCGGCCCGCTCGTCGGAGGTGATGGCGCGCAGGATCTCGGAGCCCTTCTCCACCCAGTCGCAGGCCATGTGCCACTTTTCCTGCGAGGCGCGCAGGCGGAATTCGGAACCGGAGGCGATGGCGTCGCGGAATTCCTCGGTCAGGTCCACCAGCCGGCCCAGCAGGTGCTGCAGCTGCTCCACGGTGACCCCGCCCACGGCCTGGGCGCCGGCCACCTGCGACAGCAGGAAGCCCATTTCGGCTTCGTCTTCGTTCTGGTTCAGGTTCAGCAGGCTGTCGATGGCCGACAGCACGTTGCGCGCCATCGGCGTGACGCGGTACACGGCCTGCTGCGCGTCCCAGGCCAGCAGCTGGTTGGTGCGCAAGCGCATCAGCACCGTTTCCAGGCTTTCCGGCAGCAAATAGGCCAGGCGCGTGTTGATGTCGGCCCGCGAGAAGGTCGAGGAGGCGGTGTCGGACGCCAGCTCGCGCAATACCAGCAGGCGCACGGCGACGCCCTCGAAGCCGCCGTGGAACAGGGCCGTGAAGACTTGCAGCAGGGGCTGGGCGCGCTTCAGGTGGTACACCTGCTCGATCTCGTCGACCGCCACGTGCGGCTGGAAGTGTGCCTGCAGGGCGTCCTGCGTTGCCTGGTCGTTTGGGTTTGCGTCTGCGGCCAGGGCCGCATTTGCCATTATGTCTATCATTCTGCTCCGAGTTGCCATTTTGTACACGCCGCGCAGGCAATGCGCGCGGGGGGCGTCAGTATAGCAGTTCGCCGGATGCGTCCGGCACCCGGCGTGGCGTGGGAATTACAAGGGGCGCGGTGCGATGCGCCTACTTGCGGGTGACCTTGTCCAGCAGCTGGTCCACCGTGTCGCCGTCGTCGTCGAACAGGATGCGCACCGGATACCAGTCGAGCGACGGCGCCAGCCACAGGTCCACCTGCTGGCCCTGGTCGCCCTTGGGCGGCGATTTGCTGAAGTGCACCGCGTCCAGCTCGCCCATGCCGGTCTGCACCGGCTCGCGGCGCACCACTTTGAACACCCATGGTTCGGCGTCGCGCCGGCCGGCCACGAAGAAGGCCCACTCGGAGCCAGGTGTGAACTTCTCCGGCGAACTGCGGGCGACGGCGGCCAGTTGCCACGGTGCGCTGGTGCGGTCCTGCTCGCCGCCCTTGATCGGGTAGCTCTCGTCGCCTTTGCTGAACGTGATGGTTTTGACATCGCGCTTGAAGGTGGCCGTGGTGGCCTCCTTGCGGAAACGCTTCTCGTAGAAGGTGGCCGGCGCCAGGCCGTAGCTGTCCACCGCGCCTTCGCTGCGGTTTTCCAGGATCTTGCCGAAAATGCCGGCGTGGCTCTCGGTGGCGATGCTGTATTTGCCGTCGCCCTGGCGCCATTGCACCAGCGCGTCACCGCTGATGGCCAGGCCCTTCTGGCGCGCCTTGATGGTGTAGCCCAGGTCCGCCGAGGGCGGCAGGCTGAAAGCGCGCTTGGCGCTCGGGTGCTCGGCAGCGGCGCCATTGGCGCCTGCGCCTGCCGCCGTGGCCGTGGCCGTGGCCGTGGCGAGGAGGATGCTGAATACTGTGTTGCGCATGTTTACTTTCCAGCGTTGCCGCTCAGGGTGATCTTGGTGATGGTCTGCGTCGTCAGCGCACCATTCGCTTCGGTATTGCGGATCTGGACCGGGAACCAGTTCATGCCGGGCGCCAGCCAGATGTCCAGCCGCGCCGAGTACGAGCCCGGCTTGGGCGGCCGCGCCAGGTGCCATGTGACGATGCGGCCCAGCTGCGTGTCCAGCTCCTCCTCCCCCACCAGCAGGAAGCGGTAAACGCTGGCCTCTTTCTCGTCGCCCACCAGGATGTCGATGTCGCTGCCGAACTGGTTCACGTCGGCCCGGCCGATCGCGCCCAGCTGGAACGGCACCGTGGCCTTGTCCTGCGCGCCCGCCAGCAAGGGATAGCTGCGCTCGCTGGCCGAAAACGTGATGCGGCCGTCGTCGCGCACGAAATGGGTGGCGGTCTGCGAACGGCCGCGCCGCTTCTCGGTGAACTTCAGCGGGGCGATGCCGGCATCGTCGATCTCGCCTTCGCTGCCCAGCACCAGCAGGTTCACGCGCGTCACCAGCATGCTGATGCCTGCCTCCATGCCCACCTTGTACTTGCTGCCGTCGGTCTGCCACGACATGTGCGCCACGCCGCTCCACCTGGTGCCGTTGGCGTCGGTGCGCTTCAATTCCATCTCGAACTCGGCCGACGGCGGCAGGTCCACCTTGTAGCGGCGGGTCGCCAGCGGCGCCGGCGGCGCGGCGGCGGCCGGCTTGTCGCTGGCGCCGGGCGCAGGGACGGCTGCCGCAGCGTCCGGCGGCGATTGTACGGCAGCCGGCGCGGAAGCGGCGCCCGGCTGCGCCAGGTCCGGCGGCGCGGCCAGCGCCTGCCCGATGCCGGCCAGCGGATCGCTCAGCGCGCCGCTCTCCTGCGCCGCCGGCTCGGCCACGGCCGATTGCTGCGGCAGCGGCGCCGGGCGCAGCGTCCTGCGGGCGGGCGGGCGAGGGGCCGGTTTGGCCGCGGCCGGGCCTACCGGCTTGATTTCCGGCGGCGGCTCGGCGGACGCGGCGCGGCGCGGCAGCGCCAGCCGCAACTGCGCCTGCATGACGGAGGGCACCGGCCTGACGGCGCTGCTCTGCTGGGGGCCGAGCCGCGAACCCAGCCAGTCTATCGTCACGAAGTGCAGGGCCACGGTGGCCGCGCACAAGGCGAGTACGCGGCGGCGCCGGGCAAGGAAGGAAACTATCGTCATGACGCTAGTTTAACGCGTGTCAAGCCCGGTTCGCTGACAGCCATAGTCAAATCTGCTACGCTAACCTACCATCCACCAGGAGACTCGCTATGCCCATGCCTCAAATGCCCAATATTCCGGGCGCCGCTGTGATGACGGATACGCTCGATTTCGTGAAGAACCTGTGGGGCAGCATGGGCGTCGTGCCCGGCATCGCCGCGCCGACGCTGTCGGTCGATGAACTGGACAAGAAGATCAACGACCTGCGCGCCGTGGAGGCGTGGCTGAACCTGAATTCGAGCATGGTGCGCGGCAGTATCCAGGCGCTGGAAGTGCAGCGCAATACCATCGCCACCTTGAAGTCCATGGGCAAGACGCTGGCCGACGCGGTGCAGCAGCAACCCGGGGCGGCCAAGGAGAAGTCGCTGTTCGAGTCGATTCCGTATGCGTCGGCGTTCTTCCAGCATGCGGCCGACGCGCTGGCGCCGAGTGCGGCGGGACCGGGGCCGGCCGGCGATACGTTCAAGTTTGCCGCAGCGCCAACGGCTCCGGCCACGGCGGCGCCCACCGAGTCGCCTGCAGCCAAGCCGGAGCCGGCAGCGTCGGCAATTCCGCCAGCGGCGCCCATGTCGGATGCCGAGGCGGCAGCGGCTGCCGCAGCGCCCATGGTGAATGCGGCGGCGTGGTGGAATCTGCTGCAGGAACAGTTCAAGCAGGCCGTGAGCACGGCCATGACCACCGACGTGGTCAGCGGCGCGGCGGCGCGCGCGACGGAAGCGGCCAGCAAGTTCGCGGCGGCGGCCAGCAAGCCGCTGGCCAAGGCGGACAAGGATAATTTGCCGGCCGGACAGGACAAGCCGGCAGCGGCCAAGAAGGCCAACGGAAATGGCAATGGCGCCGGCGGTGGCGATGGCGGCAAGAACAGCGCCGCAGCAGCAGCGCGCAAGGCGCCTGTCAAGCGCGCCGGCAGCGTCAAGCCGCCCAAGGAGTAAGCCCGGCGGCGCGCGGCAGCGGCTTACTGCGGCTTACGGCCAGGGCTGCGCCCCGACCTGCCTCGACCTGATCTGCCCTCGGCCCCAACGGACCATGGCACAGGTCCGTTGGGCGATCTCCGATTACGGCTTGGCCTGCGCCGCGCCAGCCTTGCCGGCGCTGGCGGCCAGTCCCGGCTTCAGGTGCTTGTCGAGGAACTCCAGCATCTTGGCGTTGGCCACGATCTGGTTCTTCTTCTTGCTGAAGCCGTGCCCTTCATCGTCGAACACCACGTACTCCACCGGCACGTTGTTCTTCTTCACCGCTTCCACGATCTCGTCGCTTTCCGGCTTGATCACGCGCGGGTCGTTCTTGCCCTGGATGACCATCAGCGGGCGGCGGATTTCCTTGGCGTGGAACAGCGGCGAGGTCGCCACCAGGAACTCCTTGTCCTTGACCGGATCGCCGATCTCCTGGTACAGCGCCTTGCGCTGCGATTCCCAGTACGGCGGAATCGACTCCAGCGTGCGCACCCAGTTGCTGACGCCGAAAATGTCGATGCCCACCTTGAACGCTTCCGGACGGAAGGCCATGGCCGCCAGGGTCATGTAGCCGCCGTAGCTGCCGCCCATGATGCCGATGCGGTCCGGATCGACATGGCCCAGGCTAGCCAGGTAAGTCTTGGCCTCGATGCAATCCCACAGCGGCTCGCGGCCATGCTTGCCGTCGTCGGCCGTGTTGAAGGTCTTGCCGTAGCCCGAGCTGCCACGGTTGTTAATCCCCAGCACCGCGTAGCCGTGGTTGGCCAGGTACTGCATCAGCGCGTTGTAGCCGCGCCGCGTCTGGCCGCCGGGACCGCCGTGCACGAAGATCACCGCCGGCGCCTTGGCGCCGGGCGCCAGGCCCTTAGGCTTGAAGTAGATCGAAGGAATCTCCATGCCGTCGAAGGACTTGAAGCGCACCACTTCCGCTTCCACCAAATCGTTCGGATCGATTTCCTTGTTCAGGCTTTGCGTCAGCTGCGCGGTCTTTTTGGTCTTCAGGTCGTAGACGAACAGATTGCTGGGCGAACGGTCGCCGTTCAGGTAAAAGGCCATCAGCTTGCCGCTCGGCGAGAACGTCACGCCGCGCATTTCGCCGCCCGGCAGCTTGGGCAGCGCCACCGGCTTTTCTTCCGGTCCTTCCACCACGCGCACCACCTGGCTGCCGTCGTGGTCCACCACGGTGGTGCGGAAGCGGCCGTCCAGCGAGTAGCCGGAACCGAACACGTCCCAGTCCGCCTTCTCGTGCACCGCGATGGCGCCGGTGGCCAGGTCGTAGGTGCGCAGCGTGTTGAACTCGCCGCCCTCGTTGGAGGTGAAGAACAGGCGCTTGGAGGCCGGGTCGAAGGTGGCCGCGTTGTAGCTGGCCGTGCCCTGGTGCGGCGTGATGTGCTTCAGTTCCTTCTTCTGCAGGTCGTACAGATAAATGTCGCTGTCGGAGGTGGTGTTGGGCTTGGACAGCGCAATCCAGCGCTCGTCGCGGCTCAACTCGCTCGGGGTCATGCCGTTCTCATTTTTGTACAGCAGCGTGCGTTCGTAGCTCTTCGCATCGTAGCGGTACAAGTCGAAGAACTTGGGATCGCGCTCGTTGGTCAGCGCGTAGAACACCTTGCCGTCCACCGACCAGCCGCCGAAGATGGCTTTCAGCTTGTCGCCCGGCGTCAGGTCCTTCTCGCTGCCGTCCAGCTCGCGCACGTACAAATGGTTCTGCTCGTTGCCGCCCTTGTCGCGCGTAAACAGGATGCGGTCATCGTTACGGAAATAGCCCACCGCGTAGGTGCTGTCGGTGGTGGACTTGGTCAGCGCCACCGGCTTGCCGCCGCCCACCGGCTGGGTGTAGACGTTGGGGATGCCGCTCTCGTTGCTGGTAAACAGGATCTGCTTTTCGTCGCGGCTGAACGACGCGCCCGAGATCGACGTGGTGGCCATGAACTGCTCGATGGTGTATTGCTTGGGGGGCTTGGCGGCAGCGGCCATGGCGCCCGGGAGGGTTTGCAACATCAAGGCCAGCACGGTGAGACGCGCGGCAGTTTTGATACGACGCATGTTCGCTCCTGTTCAGGGTGGGCCGCCGTCCCGATGACGGCAGCGCAGCCAGTGTTGCAAGAACGAACTACATTGTCAAATCATACAATCATTGTGCCAACTACGCCAGCCGCTGGATGCGGATCGCGTCGATCAGGCCGCCATCGTCGCGTTGTATTTTTACAATCTTGATCAAGCCTTCCTCGGCCAGCGCCTTGGCGCCGTCATGCGCGGACTGGAAGGATTCCAGCGTGTCGCCCTTGACTGCCACCGGCCGTATCCAGGCGGCGGCGCCGACTTTCATTTTCTCGTAGACCTCTTTGGCGATATCGCGCATAGGTTCTCTCCTCGTTGTGTTTTAGTGTAATCATTGAAATGCCAGGAAACAAGTTTCGCTCAGTTGCTAAGAAACTACACCTCGTCGTCCTGCTCTTCCTGGCTCTGTTCCGGGTCTTCTTCCGGTGCCGGCTCCGCCGCTTGCCGGCTGGGCATCAGCAAGGCCAGCTGCTCGATCAACTGAGCGAAACGCTGCTGGCCGGGCGCCACCCGGTCCACATGCATCAGCACGCCGTTCGCTTCGTCCATCAGCTGCTGGCTGAAGCCGTTCTGCTGCATGTGCGAAATAAGGATCTGCGCCGAATTGAACAGGATGCGCATATTGTTGGGCAAAGCCGCGCGCGCCGTGCGCATCCACGCCACCGCCTCGCCCAGCTTGGCGGTCTTCCACAGCAGCACGCCCTTGTTCATCATGTCCGCCGCTTCCTTGCGGGAAGCCTGGATCAGCGCGGCGCCCTCTTCGCTCATGCGCGCCTTGTCGAATATCTTCTGCACCTCCTCCAGCAGCAGCGTGTTGTCGTGGTTGTTGCGGATTACGTAGCACAGCAGCTCGGCCGGCGCGTCCTTCACGCCGACGGCAAACAGCAGCGTCGCCATCTCGATGCAGGTCTCGGTGTCCGGCCGTTCCGGGTCTTCGTTGAGCATAGCTTCCAGCTCGTCGCCCGACTTGCGGGCGCGGCGGTAGTCGCCGCTCTCGTGGTACACCAGCCCCTCGGTGATCTTGGCGCGCAGCTGCACCTGGTCGCCGGTGAACTCGCGCTGCGCGGTGGCCAGCACCTGCAGCGCCTCCTTGGGGTCGTTCTTCTGGCCGCACACGCGCGCCAGGCCGAAGTAGGCATCGACCGTCTTCATGATCGAGTACTCGCCGATGGCGATGCACTTGCGGAAGGCGCGCTCGGCCAAGGCGATATTGCCCAGCTTGAGCGCCGCGTTGCCCAGGTTGCGCTGGCGCGGCACCGAGTTGGGCGACAGCTTGGCCGCCTTCTCCAGCACGTCGCACGATTCCTCCAGCTTGCCCATCAGCTGGAACGCCGTGGCCAGCTGGTCGTAGGCGTCGATGTAGAAACGGTTGTCGGCGATCACGCCCTGGAACATCTGGCGCGCCGCTTCGTGGTCGCCGTTGCCCATGCGGATCTTGGCCAGGCCGGTGCGGGCCCAGTTGTAGTCGCGGTCGTCCAGCACCAGCTCGTAGACCGCGCGCGCCTTGTCGGGCTCGCCGGCTTTCAGCAGCAGCGCCGCCTTCATGCGCAGCAGGTCGATCTCGTGCAGCTTGTTGTGCGCGATCTGCTCGTCGCACAGGCGCGCGGCGCGCAGGTAATCCTTCTCCACGAAGGCGTGGTCGATCTCGCGGAAGATCTGCTTCTTCTGCCACACGCGGTTCAGGCGTGTCAGCAGCACGCCTTCGGTGATGGGCTTGATGATGTAGGCGTCCGGCTGGTGCTCGGCGGCGCCCATGACCGACTCCACGCTCTTCTCGGCCGACACCATCAGCCACACGCTGGACGGCGTCATCAGGTTGCGGATGCGCACTTCTTCCAGCACCTGCTGGCCGTTCTTGCCCTCGCCCAGGTTGAAGTCGCACAGCACCACGTCGTAATGGGTCTTGGCCAGCATGATCATGGCCTCGCCGCCGCTGGCGGCCTGGTCGATATGCTTGGCGCCCAGGTTGCGCAGCGACTCGCGCAGCAGCTGGCGGATGCCGACGAAATCGTCGACGATCAGGTATTGCTTGGCGGTCCAGTCTATCGCGGCAATGGCGGCCGTGACGTTGTCGGGCACGGTGGGAGCGACGGTGGGAAACGACATCTCGCCTCCGCTCAAGGTAAGCGCAGCACGAAGCAGCCGCCGCCCAGTGTGCCGCCGTTTTCCAGGTGCACGCTGCCGCTGCGCTGGCGGTGCTTGTGCATCTTGGCCACCTCGCACGCGAAGTACAGGCCCAGGCCGCTGCTGTTGGTGAGAAAGTTCACGCCGCTGGTGTTACCGCTCATGGCGGACTCGCCGGCGTCGATCAGTGCCTGCGGGAAGCCGCTGCCGTTGTCTTCCACGCGCAGCTCCAGGTCGCCGCCGCGCTCGGCGATGGCGATACGGATGGTGTCGCCGGTGTAGCGCACAGCGTTGTTGATGGCGTGCGCCAGCATGCCGATCACCAGGTCCTCGTCAAAGGTCCAGATCAGGTCGGCCGGGAAATCGGTCTGCAGCGCGATGCGGCGGGAAGCCAGCAGCACCTTGGCTTGCGCGCTGACTTGCTGCACCAGCTCGGCCACCTGTTGCGGGCGCGGATCGAATGGGTAGGACGGCTTGCCGACTTCCTTGTACAGCGCCAGCAGCTGCATCAGGTTGTCGTTCAGGCGCTTGGTCTGATACAGCATCTGGGCCAGGCTGGGATAAGCGGGATGGTTCGCGTCGTTCTCGTCGGCATTGCCCAGCAAATTCTCCAGCGTGCCGCTGAGGACGCTGATCGAATTTTTCATGTCATGGGCGGTTGAAGCCAGGAACAGGAACAGCTCGGGCGAGCCCGCTTGATCTTCCATTGATAAGGCCTCCACGGGCAATTATTTCTGAATAGCGATTATACCTGCCCGCCACGGCGGGATTTGAGCAGAAATCGCGCCGGATCAAGCGCGGCGGCCAGGCTGGCCTCCAGCGGCAGCGCTTCGTGCTCGAGTTGCGCTGCAAGCAACTCGGCCGCCAGCGGGGCCCAGATCAGGCCGCGCGAGGCATAGCCCAGCAAGCCATACAGCCCGGCGTGGCGGGGCACGTCGCGCAGCCGCTCGCTGCGCAAGGCGGCACCGTAGTCCGGCAGCGCGCCCACCAGCGGCAGGCGGTCCGGCGCCATGCAGCGCAAGCCGACCCGGCCGGCCAGCGGCAGATGGCGCGCCACATCCTGCGGCAGCGCGCCGGGCAGGATGTCGCGTGCGCGAGACAGATTCTCCTGCTGGCTAGCCTCGCGCAAGGCGCGTCCGGTATCGCTGTCATAGGTGGCGCCGATGCTGACGATGCCTTGCACCGGCGGCGTCAGGTAGGCTTCGCGGCACACCACCAGCGGCAGGCGGGGGAAATCCTGCTCCTGCAAATGGGTGACCTGGCCGCGCATGGTGTAGAGCGGCAATTCTGCCGTGTGCGCCATGGCCAGCGCGCCGGCGCCGTTGGCCAGCACCACATGCGGCGCTTCGGCCAGCAAGGCGCCGCCGTGCGCGCGCACCTGCCACTGGTCGCCGGTACGCACCAGCTGCAGCGCTTCGGCGTGGAACACGCGCGTCAGCCGCGCGCCGCACGCGTCCAGCATGGCGCGGCAGATCGACGCGGGATTGGCCCAGCCGCCCTGGCTGAACAGCCAGCCGCCGTCGGGCGTGGGCGCCCCCAGCAAGGCGCCGGCTTCCTGCGCATCCACCCAGCGCACGAATTCGGGCGGATAGTTCCAATGCGCCGCCACCGCCTTCTGCAACTGCGCGTGCCCGGCATCGCGCGCCAGCTGCAGCACGCCGCATTGGGCACCGGCGATGGCCGGCCGCGCAGCCGCGGCGGCTGGGGCGGCCGCGCCCGCCTCGGCGGGCGGCAAGCTGGCATTGGCGTCCAGCCCGCCGAGCTGCTGCCAATGGCGCATGGCGTACAAATAGGCCGCGCGGCTCAGGCGGGTGGGAATATTGTCGTCCCGGGACAGCAGCGGCATGAAGATGCCGGAGCGGTTGCCGGACGCCTCCTGCGCCGGCTGCCGGTGGCGCTCGACCAGCGTCACCTCCCAGCCGCGCGCGGCCAGGCGCTCGCATGCCGCCGCGCCCGCCATGCCGGCACCGATCACCACCGCCCGCCGCAGCGGCTCCGGCGCCCTTGGCGGCTGCGGTTTCCGGCTGGTAAACACGGCTTGCACAGTGGCCGGTGCACCGCCCTGGCCGTCATCCGGCTGCCACTCGAAGCCGGCCGAGCGCAGCGCCTTGAGGGCCACATCGCCGGCGCCGTGCAGCGCCAGGGTCGCGCCGGGCAGCGCCAGCTTGGCCAGGGCGCGCATCGGTTCGATGGGCGCGGGCAAATAAAACGCGTCGACGCGCGCCGCGATCTGCGGCAGCGTGGCCTCGATGGGTCCGGCCAGCAAATCGAGCGTCACGCGGCCCTGGTCGAACGCCAGCCGGTGCAGGCCGGGCACGTTGACCGGCCAGCCGTCCCGCAGCTCCGGCGCCACATCCTGCGCCGCCGGCAGCGCGGGCAACAGCGCGATGTAGTGCAGCGCGCCGCGCCCCCGCCAGGCCAGCCGCGCCGCGAGGAAGTGCTCGCCCTTGCCGAAACCGGTGGCAAGCAGGACGTGCTTCATCGCGCCTGGCATGCGGCGTGGCGGAAGCAGGCGTGGTCGTGGTCGTTCACCATGCCGATGCCCTGCATGTAGGCATACACAATCGTCGAGCCGACGAATTTGAAACCGCGCTTGGCGAGATCCTTCGAAATGCGGTCGGACAGCTCGGTGCTGGCCTGCCGGTCGCCCTGCTTTTGCACGTGGTTGACGATGGGCTGGCCGCCGACATAGGCCCACAGGAACTGGTTCAGGCCGCTCCCCTCATCCACCAGCCGCAGATAGGCCTGCGCGTTGGTAATGGCCGCCGCCACCTTGAGCTTGTTGCGCACGATGCCGGGATTGGCCAGCAGCTCGGCCACCTTGTCCGGGCCGTAGGCGGCGATCTTGCGCGCGTCCCAGTTGTCGAAGGCGGCACGGTAGCTGTCGCGCTTGTTCAGGATGGTTTCCCAGCTCAGTCCGGCCTGCGCGCCTTCGAGATTGAGCATCTCGAACAGGCGCAGCTCGTCGTGGCACGGCAAGCCCCACTCTTCGTCGTGGTAGGCGATATATCTGGGATTGGCCGGATTGGCCCAGCTGCAGCGGTGTAGGTTCATGGCCGCAGTTTACATTAAGATATGGGCTTCCACACAGCCAGGGAGCAGGCATGCAATTCGAAGCAAAACTGGAGTGGCAGCGCAACGGGCAGGATTTCCTGGACCAGCGCTACAGCCGCGCCCACGAATGGATCTTCGACGGCGGCCTGCGCGTGCCGGCCTCGTCGTCGCCGCTGTCGGTGCCGCTGCCGATGTCGAACGCCGACAATGTGGACCCCGAGGAGGCGCTGATTGCCGCCGCGTCCAGCTGCCACATGCTGTTCTTCCTGTCCATCGCCGCCCGGCGCGGGCACGTGGTGGAGAGCTACAACGACCACGCGGTGGGCCTGCTGGAAAAGGACGAGCGCGGCCGCATGGCCATGACCAGCATCACGCTGCGCCCCGCCATCGTGTTCGCCGGCACCGACTGGCCCGACCAGGACGAGCTGGACGCCATCCACCACGAGGCGCACGACAAGTGCTACATCGCCAATTCGCTGCGCGCCGAAATCACCATCGAGGACCCGGTGTAATCAGGCCAGGTCGCTGGACAGGCCCACGCGGCGCCGTTCGCCGCCCAGGTTGGGCGGGTTCGCCAGGTTGGTGACGATCTTCACCTGGCCGCTGGCCACGGTCTGTTCCAGTTGCTTCATCATGCGCGTAAACAGATCCTCCGGCTGCGTGGCCGGTGTGCTGTACAGCGCGGCCCAGGCGTCGCGGCCGGAGTGCTTGGCGATGTACAAACCCATGTCGGCCAGCTCCACCACTTGCGACCAGGTCAGCAGGCGCGGCTGCGACGGCAGGAAGGGGAAACAGGCGTAGCCTATCGAGCAGGTCTTGCGCAGCGGGCTGCCGTCCGGCAGGCGAAACTCGCGCAACGCCACCGCGCTGCGGATGCGCTCGGCCACCACCTTGGCTTCCTCGCGGTCGGTGGCGCGCGCCAGCACCAGGAATTCCTCGCCGCCCCAGCGTATCAAATAGTCCGATTCGCGGAACACCTCGCGCAGGCGCTCCTGCATCTGCACCAGCACCGCGTCGCCGGCCGCGTGGCCGTAGCGGTCGTTCACTTCCTTGAAGTGGTCCAGGTCCACCATGAAGAACACCAGGTCCTTGTGCATGCAGGCTGCACGCTCATGGTCCTGGCCGTCCGGGCAATCGTACTGCCGCAGCGCCATGGCCACGTCGGCGTCCACGTGCTGCAGGAAAAAGCGGCGGTTGCGCAGGCCGGTCAGCTGGTCGGTCAAGCTCACCTCTTCCAGCGCCTTGTAGGCGCGTTCCAGTTCCACGTTCTTTTCCAGCAGCTGCGCCTGGGTGGCGGCCACCTGCCGGTAGGCGCTGGCGTTGTCGAGCGCGATGGCCCCGTAGGCGCACAGGGTGCGGAAGATCAGCCGTTCGCGTTCGCCGTAGGCGCGCGCGTGCAGCGACTGCACCGTCATCACGCCCAGCACGCGCTCGCCGACGGCCAGCGGCGCGAACAGCAGGCTCAGGGTCGGCAAGGTGCCGGGGATCAAATTCGGCGTATTGCCGTTCTCGTCGATCTCGATCAGGATCTCGCGCCGCTCGCGCACGCTGCGCACCGAATTGGCGTGCGGGTCGGACAGCGCGAAGCGCGAGGCCGGCAACTCCTGCCCCGCCTCGATGCCGAAGGCGCAGCGCAGGTGCTCGCCGTCCGGCTCCAGCATGAAGATGGAAAAATGGGTGGCGTCCAGCAGGCCGTGCACGTGGCGGTCCAGCGCGCGGAACACGGCTGCCGCGTCCAGGTGGGCGGTGATCTCCTGGCCGATGGCGCTCAGGTGCGCCAGCGTGGCGTTGGTCCGCTGCAGCACTGCGGCACGCTGCGCCTCGGCCGCCGCCAGCTGGCGGTGGTGCTCGCCCTCGGTCTGCGCGCGCTCGGTCTGGTGCTGCACCTGCATGGCGATGGCACGGTTGGTGGCGTCCTGGCTGTGGGTGCGGTCGCGCGCGGCGTTGGCCTGCACCGCGATGTCGTAGGCGCGCGCGTGGTCGCCGGTGGCGGCGTACTCGCGCGCGGCGGCATCCAGCAGCGCCGCCGGCACCGCATAGCCGGCGATGGTGGCGGCCAGGTTCATGGCCAGCTGCAGGTAGTGCAGCACGGCGTTCGGCGCCGCCATGCCCAGCGGCTGCGGCAGCCGGTGGCGCGCGTGGATCTGCGCCAGCACGCGCAGCGCGGCGATCTGGTTGTACACGTCGCGGTGCTCGCTGGCCAGCGACAGCGCCGACAGCGCCACCGACAAGGCGTCCTGCGGCCGGTCCAGCTGCGACAGCGCGTGCGCCTGGCCGCGCCGGGCGCCGCTCTTGAAGTCGCTCTGGCCCAGCGAATCGCCGCGCTGCTCCAGCAAGGTGAAGCTGTGCAGCGCGCCGGGCGCGTCGCCCAGGTCGAGCGCCAGGTCGCCCTGGTATTCCAGCGAGACGGCGTAGGCGCGCGAGCCGGACAGCGGCGCCAGCAACTGGATGGCTTCCCGCAGCAGCTCCTGGGCCGCTTCGCGCTGGCCCAGCTGGCGCAAGGTCTCGGCGCTCTGCATCAGGCAGGAGCCGATGCTCATCGGCCAGCCGGTGGGACGCGCCAGCGCCAGGCCGCGCTGCATCCATTCGAGCGCGGCGTCGTGCGCGTTCAGGCTGGTGAAACCGTTGCCGATATTGGTGGCGATAATGATGGCGCGGCGCACCTGGCCGGTGGCGATGGCCGCTTCGA
The DNA here is from genome assembly GCF_001425045.1 of Massilia sp. Root351. GTDB lineage: Bacteria > Pseudomonadota > Gammaproteobacteria > Burkholderiales > Burkholderiaceae_D > Rugamonas. The sequence continues at coordinate 201,945 of NZ_LMDJ01000034.1, forward strand.
AGGCCACCATCAGGCGGCTGACGGCGCGCCCGAAGTCGGCCGCCTGGAAGGCGGCAATGCCGTCGAAATCGCTGATCCAGCCGGACACGGCGGGGTGGACGCCGGGGTCGAGCGCGGCGTCGGCCGGGAAGCGCTGGCCCCAGCGCTGGCTGGCTTCCTGCAGGCTGTGGAACACGCTGAAGATGGCGGCGGCGGCGTCGATGATATCGGCCCGCACCAGGTCGCCGCCGGCGCGCGCTTCGGCCGAGGCGATGGCCAGCTCGGCATCGCTGGCGGCGGAGTCGCCGCGGTCGGTGGCGATCCAGGCCAGCAGCCAGTGCGCGTCGGCGCAGCCCAGCAGGTCGCCCTGCCGCTCGAAGGCATGCAGCGCTTGCGCCGCCAGCGCCTGGCCGGCGTCCAGCGCGCCGTGCAGCCACTGGGCTTCGGCTTCGATCAATTGCAGGCGCGGCGCCAGCGAAGCCGGAACGGACCGGTCCAGGCCGTCGTCATGGGCATGCTCCCCATCCAGGGACGGCAGCAGCGCGGCCGCTTCGGCAGCCAGCTGCCGGGCCCGCGCGACGTCGCGCTGGCGCAAGTGCCAGGCCAGCTTGGCCAGGCACCGCAGGCGCAATCCGCCTTGCAGGGAAGGCAATTCCGCGTCCCAGCGCGCCAATTCCTCATCGAGCGCAAACATGTCCACTACATCGTGTCCTTCTCTACCATATTGCCGCAACGCACTATGCGCAATGCCGCATTATTCCACAGTTCAGCGCAGGACAGCGACGGCCGCTGAAAATGTCAAAAAAGACAAGCTAGTTGAAACCAGGATAATGCGCGCGATGCGCCCCGTGTTGGCGCCGAAGCGCTCGGACAGCAGCGCCACGTTGCTGGCACTGGGCAGGCAAGCGACCAGCACGATGACAGTCAGCGCGGCCGGGTCCAGCGGCACGCCCAGCGCCATGGCCGCATGGCCGGCGCCGGCCACCAGCAGCGGATGCAGCAGCAGCTTCATCAGCGCCAGCGCAACGTAGTCGTGCGGGCCGTGGCGCGTGTCCCTGCCGCCATGCGCCAAGGCACGCACCGGCTGCGGCGCGGCGGCGCCGGTGCCGACGCTCATCTGCGAACGCGCCAGCACCGCGCCGATGGTAAACAGCGCCACCGGCGAGGCGGCGTCGGCCAGCAGGCCCACCGTCTGCATGGCCGGCTTGGGCAAGGCCAGCCCGGCCGCCGAACTGAGTCCGCCCAGCGCGATGGCCCAGGGCATGGGATTGCCCAGCATGCCGCGCAGCGCCCGGCCCAGGGCCTCCCGCCCGGCGCCGCTGCCCATGCGCGACAGCGCGATACACAGCGAACTGGTGATGATCATGTCGACCACGATGGCGACGATGGCCGGCCCCGACGAGCGCGGCCCCACCAGCGCCAGCAGCAGCGGCACGCCCATGAAGCCGGTGTTCGGAAAGGCCGTCACCAGTGCGCCGAAGGCGGCGTCGTTCCAGCCGCTGCGGCGCAGCGTGGCGGCCATGGCGATGCCCACCATGGCCAGCGCGCACAGCAGGTAGACGCTGAACACGCCCACGTCCAGCAGCTGCGAAATCGGGGTGCCCGCGCCGAAGCGGTACAGCATGCACGGCAGCGCGAAATACAGCACGAAGCTGTTCAGGCCGGGAATCGCCAACTGCGGCAGCATGCCGCGCCGCACGGCCACGTAGCCGCACAGCACTAGCGCAAAGAAAGGAAAGGTGACGGAAAGAATGGCGAGCATGGGCGCTCATTGTACCCATGCTTGCCATGCAGCAGCCCGCCCTATTTGATCGGCGCGGGTGGCTGGGTGGTCGGATTCTGCTTGTTCTCCGGATTATCGGTGTTGCCGCTGGCCTTGTCCGGCACGGCGCGCGGCCGCTTGGCTGCGCTGTCGGTCTTGCTGCCCATGGCGCCGTCGGCGCCGCTGCCGGTCGCGCCCTCGCTGCCGCTGGCGCCGCTGGCAGTGCCGCTGCTGCCCTTGATGCTGGCGTTCAGCTGCGTCACATGGGTCAGGTGCTGCGCCACGGTCGGTTCCAGCTTGGCGGCCAGCGCCTTGACATCGGCATCCTTGGCGCTGGACTGCACTTTTTGCACCAGGGCGTGGGTCTTCTTATGGTCGGCCACGCCCGCCTGGGCCAGATAGGTGCGGTCGAACGCGTCGCCGGACAGGTTGTTGAGCTTGCTGGCCATGGCCTTGTGCTTGGCGTCCGGTTCGGACGGCAAGGTCACGCCCTTGCTCTGGGCCACGCTCTGTACCTCCTGCAGCCCCTTGGTGTGGTCGTCGATCATTTGCTGCGCGAAGGCCTTCACCTCGGTGTTCTGCGATTTCTGCAGTGCGATCTTGCCCGCTTCGATTTCCGCCATATTGCCTTGCGCCAGCTGCAGCAGCATCTGCTGGTCCGACTTGGCCAGGTTCTGCGCCTGTGCCGACAACGCGCCCAGCAGGGCAGCCGTGATCAATGCCAGTTTTGCCTTGTTCATGGGGATCTCCTATCCTTGAAGGTGTGGAGAGAAAATTTTACGCGCGATGGAATAAAGGGGCCGCAGCTTACGTATACGCAATTGTTGCACCCACTCACCCAAACCAAGGAGATATCCATGAAGACCATGATCGCCATCGCCGCCCTGCTGCTCGCGGGCGGGGCAGCCCACGCGCAAGACCTGAAAAAAGACGGCGGCGTGCTTGTCACCGGTTCCGGCATGACCGTCTATACCTTTGACAAGGACACGGCCGGCAGCGGCAAGAGCGCCTGCAACGGGCCTTGCATCCAGAACTGGCCGGCCGTGGCCGCGCCGGAGAAAGTGGCCGCCCCCTACTCGGTGGTGACGCGCGACGACGGCAGCAAGCAGCTGGCCTACAAGGGCAAGCCCCTGTACACCTTCGTCCAGGACGCCAAGGCCGGCGACCGCAGCGGCGACAACTTCAAGGACGTGTGGCACGTGGTCAAGGACTAGGCGCCAAGCCGCACAGCCGCTCAACCACGCCCGCCATCATGCAAGACGACAGCGCCAGCCTCACCGCCTGCATCCCGCGCCTGCGCCGCTACGCGCGCGCGCTGCTGGGCGACCGCGCCGGCGCCGACGACCTGGTGCAGGACACCATGGAGCGCGGCTGGCACAAGCTGCCGTCCTGGCGGCGCGGCGGCGACATGCGGGCCTGGCTGTTCGGCATCATGCACAACCTGCATGTGGACCGGCTGCGCCAGCCGGCGCTGCACACGGTGGAGCTGAGCGAGGAGCTGCAGGGCTCGCTCAGCGCGCCGGCCGCCGGCGACCGCCTGGAAATCCGCGACATGCAGGCCGCGCTGCAACTGCTGCCGGCCGAGCAGCGCGAAGTGCTGCTGCTGGTGGCGCTGGAAGACATGAGCTACGAGGAAGTGGCCGCCGTCCTGAACATTCCACCCGGCACCGTGATGTCGCGCCTGTCGCGCGCGCGCGAACGGCTGCGGCTGCTGATGCTGGGCCAGGCGCCGATCTCAACGTTGAAGGTGGTGAAATGAGGGCCTTGCCATGAATCCGGTCACCGAAGCCGAACTGCAGGCCTGGGTGGACGGCCGCCTGGCGCAGGAGCGCCGCGCCGACATCGACCGCTACCTGGAGCACCACCCGCAGGAGGCCGCGCGCTTGCGCGCCTACCGCCAGCAGAACGTGGCGCTGCGCTCGCTGTACAGCCCGGTGCTGGACGAAGCCATTCCACGCGGCATGCTGCGTCCGCGCGGCTGGCAGCGCTACGGCTGGCCGCTGCGGCGCTACGCGGCCAGCGTGGCGCTGATGCTGTCGAGTGCGGCGCTCGGCTGGGTGGCGCACGGCAGCTTCGGCGGGCAGCCGGGCACCGCTGACAGCGACCTGGCCCGCGCCGCGGCTGCGGACCCGCGCGGCGCGGCCGGCGGCGGCCTGGCAACGGAGGCACGCGGCAGCGCGGCGCTGGCGCACCGCGCCGCGCTGGCGCACCGCGTGTACGCGCCCGAAGTGCGGCATCCGGTGGAAGTGGGCGCGGACCAGCAGGAACACCTGGTGGCCTGGCTGTCGAAACGGCTGGGCACGCCGCTGCATCCGCCCCGGCTGGCGCCGCTGGGCTACGAACTGGTGGGCGGCAGGCTGCTGCCGGGCGATAACGGCCCGGTGGCGCAATTCATGTACACCGACGCCAGCGGACAGCGGCTGACCCTGTACGTGTCCTCGGGACAGGCAGGCAGCCGCGACACCGGGTTCCGCTACGCCAGGGATGGCGCGCTCAGTGTGTTTTACTGGATAGATGGCAGCTACGGATACGCGCTCTCGGGCGCGCTGGGGAAGGCCGAGCTGTCGCAGATCGCCAACGCGGTCTACGAACAGCTGCAGCCTTGAACTACGGCGATGAAGGGTTACTGGACGCCGCGCCGGCCCATGTCGTCCAGGCGCATGCGCATCAATTCATTGGCGGCGGGGCCCGGCGCGAACATGTAGTCCTCGTCGTTGATGGCCAGTCCGGTGCGCGCGTCGACCAGCACCTGGTCGGCAGGCTTGCCGGTTTCACGGCTCACCACCAGCAGGCTGGCGCCTTCCGGTGCCAGGTGGTCGTTGCCCCAGGCCACGAAGGCCAGCAGCACAGGCTTGAAATCGCGCCCGGCCTTGGTCAGCACGTACTCGTAGCGGGGCGGACGGGCGCTGTACTGGCGGCGCTCCATCAGGCCGCCTTCGACCAGGCCAGCCAGGCGGCGGGTCAGCATATTGGGGGCGATTTTGAGGCTTTTTTCGAACTCGTCGAAACGGGTCAGCCCATAGAATGCATCGCGCAGGATGAGGATGCTCCACCACTCGCCCACTTTGCCCAGGCTGCGGGCGATCGGGCATGGCATACGTCCAAAGTCAGTGTGTTTCATTTTGCAACTCCTTCGATCAAGATTAGTCTGAAAACTAAAAGTCACATTCCGCGACCAACTGGCCAGCAAGAACTTCGCTAACTTGCATCTTGGGTGCTGCATGCACCTTCTTTTTCCATGTACTGAGAGTGAACTCATGATAACCAAGTTTATGAGCCGACATTTGGTTGCATCGGCTCAACACCCGATTCAATTATTGTCTATCCTGAGAAACTACGCTTTTGCTAGACGCGACAGATGTTTTGCACGCGGAGAAATCTATTAAAAAAATTTAAAAGATAGGCATAATACGCAACAGCGGTAGCTCCAACCTGACCAGCCGACCATGTATTTAACCAGCGACGCCAATGTACGCAGCATCCTGATCGTGGACGATTCCGCGTTCGAACAGCGCATGCTGGTCGATCTGCTGAGCGAGCTGCCCTATCGGGTGTCGGTGGCGTTCAACGGCATGCAGGGCTATCAACTGGCGCTGGCCAACCAGCCCGACCTGATCCTGCTGGACGTGCGCATGCCCAATATGGACGGCTACACCTGCTGCCGCCTGCTCAAGGCCAATCCGGCCACCTACGACATCCCGGTGATTTTCCTCAGCGGCGCCGACGCCGCCGAAGACCGCATCATGGGCCTGTCGATCGGCGGCGTCGATTACGTATCCAAGCCGTTCACGCCGGGCGAACTGGCCGCGCGCATCCACGTGCACCTGAACCTGATGCGGCGCACGCGCGGCGAGCCCGAGCCGGAACCGGCAGCCGCCGTGCAGCTCCCTGCGCCGCAGCCCGACCCGGACGCGGTGATCGTCAACGCCGCCAAGCGCCTCATTTCCGACAACCTGAGCGCCCTGCCCAGCCTGGCCGAGATCGCGCGCAGCGTGGGCACCTACCGCGAAAAGCTGTCGCAGCTGTTCCGCGAGCAGACCGGCATGACGGTGTTCGCCTTCATCCGCGAAGAGCGCATCGCGCGCGGCGTGCAGCTGTTGCGCGAGACCGACATCGATGTCCAGGACATCGCGCTGCTGATCGGCTTTAACAACGCCGGCAACTTCGCCACCGCCTTCCGCGAACGCATGGGTGTCACCCCCAGCGCTTTCCGCCAGGGCCAGGGGCAGGACCACAACCAGGATCAGAAGCAGTAGCTCAGAACTTGTAATTCAGCTTCACCGCCGCGGTGCGGCCGCGCGGGTCGGCCTGGGTGAAATCGAAGAACGCCGTCGACGAATCCCACGACGGCCGCTTGTCCCCCAGGTTGTGCACGATGAAGCTCACCGTCGCCGCCGGCGTCAGCTTCCACGCCACGTTCGCATCCAGCGTGCCGACCGGCCTCACGCGCTCGTTTTCGCGCGTGGTCTGGCCGTAGCCGTCCACATAGTTCCAGGTCAGCGTGCTGGCCCAGGCGCCGATATCCCAGGTGGCGCTGGTGACGCCGCGCCATTTCGGGATGGAGCCGAAGTAGTTGTTGCCGGCGCCGTTGGTGAGCGGCTCGCCCAGCGCCAGCGGCGCCTCGAACTTGAACACATGGCTCAGCTGCGCGTTCAGCGCCAGCTTGCCCCATTGCTGCAGGCCGATGCGGTGGCGCAGGTCGATGTCGATACCCGACACCAGGCGGTCGCCCTGGTTGGCGTACTGGCGGTACAGGGTCTGGATGCGGCCCTGCGCATCGCGCACCACTTTTTCCGGCGCGGCCTTTTCGTTGGCGATGATGTTGTCCGCGCTTTCGGTGTCGATCACGCCCTTGGTGCGGATGCGGTAGTAGTCCACGCCCACGCTGCTGTCGGCGCTGGGCGCGATCACCAGGCCCAGGTTCAGGTTGCCCGAACGCTCGGGACGCAGCGCGGCGTTGGCGATGGTGAGGTTGGTCACGCCGCGCGCCTGGGTCGGCGTGATGGGGTCGCGCGGGTCGATCACGCTGCCGTAGCTGACCGAGGTGGAGCTGGTAATCTCCGGCAGCGACGGCGCGCGGAAGCCGCGCGACACGGTGCCGCGCAACAGCAGCCACTGGGCGGCCTGGTAGCGCACGCTGGCCTTGGGCGAGAAGGCCGAGCCGAAGTCGCTGTAGCGGTCGGCGCGCCCGGCCAGGTTCAGGTTCAGGTCCTTGACGACCGGCACGTTGAACTCGGCGAACAGCGCGGCCACGTCGCGCTTGCCCTGGATAATGTTGATGGCCGGGCGCAGCTCGGTGCCGCTCAGCACGGCGGCCGAGGTCTGCGAGTCCATCGCCTCGCGGCGCCACTGCGCGCCGAAGGCGAAACCCAGCGGCCCGGCCGGCAGCTCGGCCAGTTCCTTCGAGGCGTTGAAGTCCACCGTGGCCAGGGTCGATTCGGCCGGGCGCAAGGTCGACAGGCGCAGGCGCTTGCGCACCGCCTCGCTGTTCTTCGACTGGTCGGCAAAGTTGTAGCTGCCCTCGGCCAGCACCTTCTCGAATTCGTAGCGGTTGACGAAGTTGTTCACGGTTTCTTCCAGCGCGCTGCCGGAGCGGCCCACCGAGGCATCGTAGTCCCAGCCTGCCAGCGAGCCTTTCACGCCGGCCAGCGCGCGGAAGAAGTCCACGCTGTCGCGCTTGGTGCGCGCGCCCAGGTCGAACAGGGTGGCGGTGAACGGCAGCGGCGTGGCGCCCGGATTGTTCGGGTGGCCCACCGGCAGCAGCACGCTGATGTTGTCCAGTTGCTGCCTGGCGTTGTTCCACGCGCGCAGGCCGCTGCCCACCGTCAGCGGGGCGCCGAAGGTCTGGTCGGCGCGCGAGTGGCCGTACAGCAGGTCGGCGTAGGCTTCGGTGTCGTCGTTCAGTTTCAGCGTGCCGCGCAGCGAGGAATGGATGCGGCTGATGGCCGGGATCAGCGTCTTGAACTGCGCGTTGTTATACGCCTGCACGGTGCCGCCCTTGCCCGGGGTGATGGCGCCGTACGGCTGCAGCTGCAGCGGGCCTTGCTGGCCGCCGAGCAGGCGCGTCGGATCGTTGTTCAGGTAGTTGGCCGGCACCCAGGCCAGCGCGCCATTGGCGTTGCCGCGAAAATCGCTGCCGGCCATCCACGCCACCTGGTCCTGCTGCAGCCGGTCGCGCTGCTGCGCGTCCAGCGAGAACACCACGCTGTAGCCGTCCTTGGCCAGGCTGCCGACGCCGGTCTGCAGCGCCGCGCTCTTCTCGGACTGGCCGGTGCCCTCGGTCGAGCTGCCGTACTGCGCGCTCAGTTCCGTGCCCTTGAATTCCTTGTACAGGATGATGTTGACCACGCCGGCCACCGCGTCCGAGCCGTACACCGACGACGCGCCGTCCTTCAGCACTTCGATGCGCTGCACCGCCGCCATCGGCAGGCTGTTCAGGTCGACGAACACTTCCTGCAGGTCCTGCGCCGTGGCGTAAGGGCTCACGCGCTTGCCGTTCACCAGGATCAGCGTGTTCTTCTGGCCGATGCCGCGCAGCGACAGGCCCGCCGTGCCGGCCGAGAAGCTGCCGGTGTACTGCTCGTTGTAGCTGTTGCCGCTGTTGGCCGAGATCGAGCGGATCACGTCGGCGATGCTGGCCTTGCCGCTGGCGGCGATTTCCCTGGCGCTGATGACCTGGACCGCGCTGGCGCCCTCTTTCTGCGTGGTGCGGATATTGGAACCGGTGACGATGACCCGCTCCAGTTCCTGCGCAGCGGCGAAGGATGGGAAGGCCGCGGCGACGGCGAGCGAGATGGCTAAAGGTTTGAACATGGGTTTCCTCTTGGGTGGGAATGGAACGGCGGCCCCGGTCCGCATAAGACCGGGGTAAGCGCAGCCATCCCGGCCTGGTGGGCCGGAACGGGATGCAGCAAGGCTTGGTGTTTTAGAGCGGGCTTGGCGCGGACTAGCGCGAGGCGGCGCGGCACATGCACTGGGCCATGCAGAGCATGTACAGCACGTGGCGGCTTGGGACGATGGGCAGCGGAGCGAAACGGAACATAAACGGGATCAATCGGGTGGTGCGGAAGTAAGCACTATACCGGCGCAGTTTCCAGGATAGAACGAATTAAAACTGCATAGCTTATTCAGCCTGGATATATGACTGGCCGGCGCGCCCGCTAGCGCCTGCCCACCGCAGGCTGCGAATCGAGCCGCAAGTCCTTGCGCACGCCGGCTTCCATCAGTGCTGCGGGAGCGAAGCGGCGCAGGAAGCGCAGGCGGCCGGCCAGCGCGCCCGAGGTGTAGCGCACTTTCGGCGCAGCCGCGAGCGCCACCCGCAGCACGGTGTCCGCCACCACGCCGGGGCCGTCCGCGCCCGCCACGGCTTGCTTGACGCGCCGGTCCAGTCCCGCGCGCAGCGCGCGGTATTCGTCCAGCGCCTCGTCGGGCTGGATCTGATTGGCGTCGAAGCCGGAGTTGATGTAGGCCGGCTGCACCAGCGACACGCGGATGCCCTGCGTGCGCAACTCCTGGTCCAGCGATTCCGAATAGCCTTCCATGGCGTGCTTGCTGGCCGAGTACAGCGCCATATAGGGCATGGGCACAAAGCCCAGCACCGAGCTGATATTGATGATGCGCCCGCTGCCCCGCTGCCGCATGTGCGGCAGCACGGCGCGCACCATGCGCACCATGCCGAAGAAATTGGTGTCGAAGAGGGACTGCGCCAGCCGCATCGAACTTTCCTGGGCTGCGGCCGGCGCCACGCCGAAGCCGGCGTTGTTGACCAGCAGGTCGATGCGGCCTTCCCGCTGCAGCACCTGGCTGACTGCCGCCTGCACCGACTCGTCGCTGGTCACGTCCAGCGCCAGCATCTCGAAGCCGCGCCGGCCTTGCATCCCTTGCGCGCCACGGCGGCTGGTGCCGTATACCTTGTAGCCGGCACGCGCCAGCCGCTCGGCGGCGGCCTGGCCGATACCCGACGAGGCGCCGGTGACGATTGCAATTTTGCTGTCCATTTCACTTCTCCATATGACGATCATCATATTGATGATACAAAAAAAGCCCGGGGCGCGCAGCCGCCGGGCCGGCCTTATTCTGCTGCTTTGCCTGCTTCCGTAAAATGCTTGAGCGCCGCTTCGCGCAGCGCCTCGGACAGCTTGGGATCGTCCACCGCGCGCGCCATCACCATGGTGCCCATCATGGCGCTGACCATGAACATGGCCTGCTGGTGCGCCTCAGGCGTCCCCCAGCCGGGCAGCTGGCGCGCCACCAGGTCGATCATTTCCTTGATATGGCGGGTGGCGGCATGCCGCACCTCCGGCGCCTGGCGGTGCATCTCGGAGCCCAGCGCGGACACCGGGCAGCCATACTCCACGGCCTCCAGGTGCTGCTGCGACAAATAGGCCCGCATCAGCGCCTGCAGCGACTGCCCCGGCGCGGCGGCGGCGGCGATGTCGGCCGAGGCGCGCACCGCATCGGCCCCGGCGCGGTCGGCCGCCTCGGCCAGCAAGGCCTCGCGCGAGGCGAAATGCGCGTAAAAGCCGCCGTGCGTGAGCCCGGCTTCCTTCATGATGTCGGCCACCCCGGTGCCGTCGTAGCCGCTGCGCCGGATCGCGCGCGCGGCCACCTCGACGATGCGCTCGTGCGTCGCTTCCTTGCGGCTGGAGGCCGCGCGCCGCGCGCCGGCCGGTGGGGTTTTACTCTTCATGATGGTCATCATATACCAATTTCGGCCGGCGCGCTCATCTGGCGCCGCCACCAGCGCCAGGAAACCAGCGCGTTGACGAAGTAGGCGGCGTACAGCAGCGCCGTCAGGTACAGGCCCCGGCTGGAATACAGCGGCACCGACACCGCGTTCACCAGCAGCCATACGGGCCAGGTTTCCACCCGGCGCGCCATCAGCAGCAGCTGGGCGATGATGCTGAAGGCCAGCACCGCCGAGTCGACAAAGGGCGCATAGGCGCTGGTGTAGTGGTGCAGCATCAAGCCATATCCCACGGTGCCGGCCACGCCGGCCGCCCCCATCCACGCCAGCGTGCTGCTGCGCGCGGAGGTGACCGGCAGCGCCTTGCCGCCGCCGCCGCGCGCCCATTCATACCAGCCGATCAGGCAGGTGACGATAAAGAACAGCTGCAGCGCCACGTCGGCAAACAGCTGCACGCCATAGAACAGCGCGCCGAACAGCGCGCAGCCGACGATGCCGATCCACCAGGAATGAATATTGTTGCGTCCGGCCAGCACGATGGACAGCGCCATCACCGCGTTGGCGGCCAGTTCCAGATTAGTTGTCAAAAAAAGTCCCGGCAGGCTGGTTGCTTTGGCATGCCGGCGGCAGCAGCCGGGCCGGAATGTCCTCGCCGGCGCAGCGCCAGGCGACGCGCTTATTTTCTGCCAGCGCGGGCGTGAAGGCAATAGCCTTGCCGCGCAGCGCAAAGTCGGCCGGATAGATGCGCACCACCCCGCTGTCGCCGTCGATGCGCGCGTCGACCACGGCCAGGCCGGGATCGGCCAGCGCGAAGCCGGCCTCGCGCAGGCTGGCCGGGATGCGGCCGTTGGCGTAGTAATAGCGGTCCACCGCCGCCGTGGCGTCCTGGCCCACGCGCACCGCGCGCGCCAGCTGGGTGCGCGCCTCGAATTCGCCCAGCCGTGGCAGCGCCAGCGCGGCGGCCGCGGCCAGCAGCGCCAGCGCCAGCAGGCCGCCGGCGGCGCCGGCCAGGCCCAGGCGCGGCACCAGCATGGCCGCCAGCCAGGCCAGCCGGTGGCGCGCGGCCGGCAGCGCCTCGGCGCCGCTGGCCAGCGCCCGCAGCGCCGCCATGCGCTTGACCGGCCAGGGCTGGCTGTTCACCAGTTCGAGGAAGGACATCCAGAAGCCGCACGCCTGGCGCGCCTGCGCGGCGTAGTCATCCAGGTTGAGCTGGCGCCAGCGCCGTCCGCCCGCCGCCAGCGCGGCCAGCGCGCTCTGGGCGCTGCGCAGGTCGTCGCAGGCGTGCAGGCCGTGGCGGTCGCAGGTGTAGGCGCAGGCGCGCGCATAGGCCGCGCCCAGCAGCGGCAGCGCGGCGGCCGGCAGCAGCAGGGGCAGCCAGCGCTGGTGGCGCCGCGTGATGTGGCCGATCTCGTGGCCGATGTAGAAATTGATGGCGTCGGCCCGCTCCTCGAGCGCGTCGAGCACGCCGGCCTGCAGCACGATGTAGCGCCGTCCCAGCAGCATGACGGTCAAGGCGCTGGGCCTGCGCAGCAGATACGCTTCCGGTATGCGCTCCAGCCCGAGCCGGCGGCAACAGACGTCAATGCGCGCTTTCAGGTCGGGAAACTGCTGGTAACTGATATGGACGCCGGTGCCCTTTAAATATGCCGCAAGCGCCGCTTGCATGAATACGGTGATTGCAAAAATAAAAACAAGACAGGCCAGCGCCTGTCCCAGCGTGGCCAGCGCCAGCCCGCACCAGATCAGCAGCGAGGCCGCCAGCAGCGCCCTGAGCAGCATGCGTTCATGTTTATATACCAGTTCCACTTTTCATTCCCCATTTCCGTGCGGCATTCTAAATTAGTTTTCAAAAAAATAAAGCTTTATAAGGAATTAAAATACCTGCGGTTACATCGGCTGCTAAAACGGAGGCGCTGATACCGAACTGAGACCGCGCTGCCCTGTTGTGCGGCATGGCGCGCCCGCATACTGGCGCCATTTCCACACCGCCGGACTCCGCCATGCTGCTGCACCAATACGAGATCGCCGCCGAAGCCATCGCCAGCCCGCCCCGCCCTACCCACGGCGGCCGCCGCTTCCACACCTTCTTGCCGATGAACCAGATCTTGCAGGTGGGCGACAGCATCGTGTCGGCCAATGGCCTGTTCTTCGCCACCTTGCTGGGCGACGGCACGCTGCGCGTATACCGCGGCATGGACGGCGACGACGAGCAGGGCCTGCTGTGGAGCAGCCGCAAGGGCGGCCAGCACGGCCGCTACTTCGCACTGGTGCAGAGCGACGGCAACTTCTGCGTCTACCAGGGCTCCGACCTGGCGCACAACTGCGGCTGGCACTGGGGCACCCAAGTCACCGCGCAAGGCCAGGAGTTCTACGTGGCCATGCAGGACGACGGCAATTTCTCGGTACGCGCCGGCACCGGCCCCGACGACAGCCGGGGCGTGATCTGGGCCTCCACCGTGACCGACCGCGTGATCAGCATCGAAGAAGTGCTGCACATCGAGTACGACTTCAGCGCAGCCTGCGTGCTGCGCACCAGCCCGGCCAGCCAATACACCGAAACCGTCACCAACCACGCCGGCGAAGCGTCGGTGCATACGCTGGCCGGGTCCATCGCCGTGACCGAAACGTCATCATGGACCAACCTGCCCGGTGCCACCCTGGGCCCGGACGTGGAGTATTTCTACGCCGTGCCGGCCGTATCCGGCGACGAATTCGTCCTGTCGGACGCTGCCGTGTTCTACGTGGCCAACTGCGCTTCCACCCGCCTGACCGACTGGGCGTTCGACACGCCCTACACCGTGGCGCCGCACACCTCGATGCGGGCCGCCATCGCGCTGACCTATTCCACCGTGTCGGTGCCCTACGTGCTGCTGGGCCAGCTGCGCTTCGAATCGGGCGCCCGTGTTGTAGGCGCGATACGCGGAAACTACTTAGGCACCAACGCCCACAGCCTCACCGCCAGCTTCACGCCGCACGACCCCACGCCCAATCACAGCAAGCGGATATTGCGTCCTTTACGGCCGCTGACAGGAATGATCGTTCACTAATATTGCGGTTAGGCAACGCAAGGCGGGCACGCGCCGGCCCGCATTGCAATGCTATAGTGGCAGCGTCATGAGTCTGGATCTGCCCTCCTTCCACCCCGCCGAAGCGCCGCTGCCGCAAGACGGACGCGTGCTGCTCGACGCCACCTTGCTGAAACGCCTGCGCAAAGCGCGCGGGCTGAGCCAGGAAGCGCTGGCGGACTTGTGTTTTCAGCAGCAATTGTGCGTCTCCATCGCCTCCATCAAGCGCGCGGAAACCGGCAAGATCGTGCTCTACCGCACCGCGCGCCACCTGGCCCAGGTGTTCGGCGTGGCGCTGGAAGAACTGGCGGCCGGGCCGTCCGTGCCGGCCGCGTCCGCGCCGCCCTTGTCTGCGTCCGCCGCCATCGTTTCCGGCGCGCTGCCTTCCACCGTGCAGTTCCCGCCAACGCAGGCCTCCGCAATCCAGCCAGCCGAAGCGGACGGCGTGCTGCGTCACGTGGTGATGCTGGAGATTGAACTGGCCACGCCGCAAACCGCAGGCAGCGCAGCGGTGCACGAACTGGCTTACGTGGCGCAGCAATTCGGCGGCCGCCTGGCGCAGGTGGACGGTTGCCGGGTGTCCGCCGTGTTCGGCCTGCCCCAGGCCTTCCGCAGCGACGCCGAGCGCGCCATGCGCTGCGCGCTGGAACTGAACCGCCACCTGCTGACCCACGGCGGGCGCGCCATGGCCCTGCGCATGGCGCGCTGGGAACGCGGCGCCGCGGCCACCGCGACGGCGGCCGCCCCCGTGCCCGACTTGCGCCAGGGCGACGCGCCACATGCCGCGCCGGGCGTGCGTGCCTTCCGCCTGCCCCTGTATGTCGAGCGCAAGCTGCTGCCGCTGCTCGACAACCGCTTTCTGTTCGAGCAGGAACAGCAGGACCAGGAGCAGCACGCACCGCGCCATCCCGGCTACCTGGCCTTCAGCAAGCCGGCCGCCAGCGATGCCAGCCAGCTGCCGCCGCTGATCGGCCGCTACGCCGAAACGCGCCAGTTCAAGGCCGTGGTGGAGAGCATGGAAGAAAGCCAGTGCGGCCACATCATCTACCTGCGCGCCATGGCCGGCGTGGGCAAGAGCAGGCTGGCGCAGGAATTCGCCGACATCGGGCGCCAGCACGGCATGCGCTGCCACCGTGCCGAAGTGCAGGACCTGGGCGCCGACGCCGGCTGGCGCGCGCCGCTGGAACAGCTGGCGCGCAGCCTGCTCGGCCTGGGCTCGCCGCTGGCGCACGCGAACCCGCAAGCCATCGCCGACACCGTAGCGCGGCTCTACCTGCCGGCCGACTCGGCACTGTTCTACCATGTGCTGGCCGGTGTGCCGCTCGGCCCCGAACAGCATGCGCTGTATTCGGCCATGAGCCAAGAGGTGCGTGAGCAGGGCTGGTCGCACGCGCTGCAAACGCTGCTGCTGCGCCAGGCCATGACCGAGCCGCAGTTGGTGGCGCTGGAGGACGTGCATTGGGGCGATCCCTACCTGTTCGACGCGCTCGGCCCGCTGCTGGCCTTGTCGCGCGAAGCGCCTGTGCTGTGGGTAATCACCTCGCGCGTGGAGAACGATCCGCTCGAATCGGCGCTGCGCCAGCAGATGGACGACCTGGGCCTGTCCGTGTTCGACCTGGCGCCGATGGCGCCGCGCGAGGCGGCGGTGCTGGCCGACCAGTTCGGCGACGTCGATCCGGCCTACCGCGCCCGTTGCGTGGAGCGCGCGCAAGGCAATCCGCTGTTCCTGACCCAGCTGCTGGCCAGTCCCGGCCAGCACCTGCCGGACAGCCTGCGCCACCTGGTCCAGGCCCGCCTGGACAGCATGCCGCCCGAGCACGCGCACGCGCTGCGCATGGCGTCCGTGCTCGGCCACCGCTTCGACCTGGCGCTGCTGCGCGACGCGCTCGGCCAGCCGGACTACCAGCCTCAAGCGGCCGGACGCGACAGCCTGCTGCGCGCGGCGGTCGGTTCCGGCAGCGCCGGCGGCGACAGCTACAGTTTCGTGCACGACCTCGTCATGCACTGCATCTACGACGCCATCGACCCCGCCCAGCAGCGCCGCCTGCACCTCGCTGCGGCGCAAGCCTGGCGCGGGCGGGACGCCGTGCAGTGCGCGCACCACCTGTACCGCGCCGCCGACCCGGGCGCGCTCGAGATGATGCTGTCGGCCATCCGCGCCAGGCTGGAACAGCACCAGTTCGAAGCGGCGCTGGATTTGACAGCGGCCTGCAACACCGCCGATTCCACCAGTTTCAGCAGCTTCCCGCTCGCGCTGCTGCGCGCGCACGCCAGCGCCGGCATGGGCCACATGGGCAACGCGCGCCGCTACTACCAGCACGCCATGCTGCTGGCCGGCCGGCCGCAGGACAAGATCGAAGCCGTGGTGGGCCTGGCCGCCACGCTGAACGTGCTGGAAGAGCTGGAGGAAGAAGAGCGCCTGCTGGACGAAACCGTGCCGCTGGCCCTGGAGATCGGCGCCGAAGCCGCGCTGGGCAAGCTGCTTTACCTGAAGGGCAATATCTACTTCCCGCGCGGGAACTACAACGAATGCCGCCGCCTGCACGAGGACGCGGCGCGCTACGCGCAGGCCAGCGACATGCGCGAGACGCAGGCGCGCGCCCTGAGCGGCGTGGGCGACTCGTACTACGCGCAAGGCCGCATGCGCAAAGCCTTCGACCTGTTCGAGCAATGCCTGGCCATGTGCGAGCAGGACCGATTCGTGCAGATCGAAGCGTCGAACCGCGCCGCGCTCGGCTCCACCCGCATCTACCTCGGCGACGCCGCCGGCGCGGTGCGCGATGCGCAAGCGTCGGCCGCCATCGCGAGCAGGGTCGGCAACCGCCGCGCCGAGACCTTCGCGCGCATGACAGCCGGCTGGGCGCTGGTGGCGGACGGCCTGCTGGACCAGGCCACGGAAGAGGTGGAAACCGGGCTGGAACTGGCGCGCTCGCTGGGCAGCTCGCGCTTCGAAACCTTCCTGATGGAGAGCCAGGCCCGCATTACCTGGCTGCGCGGCGACCGCGCGCTGGCCGAACGCCAGATCCTGCTGGCGGCACAGCAGATGGAGCGGCTGCATCTGCACAACTTCATCGGCCCATGGGTGCTGGGCACGCTGGCGCTGTTCTCGCAGGACGGCGCCGTGCGCAAGCGCGCCCTGCTGCAAGGCGCGGCCCATTTGACGCGCGACTGCCTGGCGCACAACGCCTACCGCTTCCACCTGAGCGCAGCCGAAGTGTCGCTGCTCGATGGCGACACGGTGGCCGCCGAATTCTATGCCGGCCAGCTGGCCGTCTACGCGGCGCAAGAGTCATGCAACTGGATCGAGCACCACACCGCGCTGATCCACGCCTACGCCGACTGGCTGCGGGCCCCGTCCGAGACCCTGCGCGCACACCTCGGGCTGCTGCACGCGCAATCCGCCCAATACGGCTACACCCACGCCGCACCGCGCCTGCACCTGGCGCTGCAAGCGCTGGCTAATTGACTGCTGCGAATTTTTCTATAGGCGGATGCAGCTTGCGGGCCGCATGCCATAAATCGTAGTCCGCCCGGACAGCCAGCCACACACGCGCGGTACTGATGCCCGCTCGCTCCAGCCTGACCGCAAGATCCGGGCTAACCGGCGCCCCGCCATGCATGATGCGAGAAAGCGTTTCCCGTGCAAAACCAAGACGGCGCGCAAATTCAGTGCAAGTCATATCAAGCGCCGGCAATACATCGCGCAGCAAAATGCTGAAGCGAATTATCACATGAATGGTGATGCATTACATCACATCAGGAATGGCGAAAAGCCCTGCTGTGACGCAGCGGCCTCTGCTACATGTTGAGGCTGATCAAGATAAACGGACGAAGACCGCGACCAGGCCGGTGAGATCCTGGCCGTCGTCCTTGCGCAGCACTTGTTCGGCGATGCTGCGCGCCTGGAAGCCGTGGGCTTGCGCCAGCGCTTCCAGGTAGGCCCGGGAGTGCGCGTAGCGGCCCGATGGGCGCAGGGAGTAATCGATGAGCTGCGCGCCGTCCTCCTGCGCTTCCACCGTGAAGGCGAAGGCGCCGCCGTCCAGCAGCACGCGGCGGGCGGCGCGGAACACGGGCTGCAGGTCGCCGAAGTAGACCAGCACGTCGGCCGCCACCAGCAGTCCGCATGGCGTACCGCGCGCGTGCAGGAACTCGACGATGTCGGCGCAAGCCAGTTCATCGTAGACCTCCCGGCGGCGCGCCTGCTCCAGCATCTGCGGCGACAGGTCGACACCGGCCAGCGTGCGCGCGTATGGCCGCAACAGCGGGCCGCACAAGCCGGTGCCGCAGCCCAGGTCCAGCACGTCGATGCCGGTCCGCGCGGCGCGATCGGGCGCGGCGGCGGCAGCGCCATCAACGGCCTGCGCCGCCGGTGCCGCATGCACGGCCAGCCCGGCCAAGCCGGACGGTCCGGCGTATTCGTCCAGCGCGGCCAGCAGCAATTGCGGTGCGCGGTATTGCAGCAGGTCCTGCAAGTGGTGGTCGAAATCGTCCGCGTACTGGTCGAACAGCGCGGCGACGTATTGCGGCGGCGGCATGGCCGGTGCGGCCTCTTCGCCCAGCGCGGCCAGCTGGTAGGCCACCGACGCGGCATCCGCGCCGCAGGCCAGCGCGTCGCGGTAAGCGGCAGCCGCCTCGCCGGCGCGGTTCAGCGCACGCAGCGCATTGGCGCGGTGCAGATGCGCTGGCGCGCTGCCCGGCTGCAGCGCCAGCGCATGCTCGTGGCAGTCCAGCGCTCCGGCGTAGTCGCCACTGCGCTGCATCAGCGTGCCGTAGCTGGTCCACGCCTCGGCGTACGACGGCTTGACCTCGATCGCGTTGCGGTAGGCCTGCCTGGCGTCCTCGTGCCGGCCCAGGCTTTGCAGCGTGACGGCCGCGCCGCAATAGGATTCGGCCAGGTTGGGATTGAGGGTGAGTGACTGGCCGAAACTCTCCAGCGCCTCCGCGCGCCGTCCCAGAAGGTGCAGCGCAATGCCGCGATTGCCCAGCGCTTCCGGGTACGCCGGCTGCAAGGCCAGCGCGGCATCGTAGCTGGCCAGCGCTTGGTCCACGCGGCCCAGCTTGCGCAATGCATTGCCGCGGTTGGCCAGCGCCATCGGATACGCTGGCTGCAGGGCCAGCGCGCGTTCGTAGCTGGCCAGCGCCTCCGCCTGCCGCCCGGCGTCCTGCAAGGCCGCCCCCAGGTTGCAATGGGCGATGGCCTTGCCCGCATCGATGGCGATGGCCTGGCCTATCAGCCCGATCGCCGCTTGCGGCGCCCCGCCCTGCCGCGCCAGCACGCCCATCAGATGCAGTGCATCGAAATTATCCGGCTCGCGGCGCAGAACTTCGGCATACAGCGCCTCGGCCTGCGCCAGGTCGCCGCGCTGGTGCAAGCCCACGGCTTGTTGCAGCAGCTGGCTGGTACGGTGGCTTTGTGATGACATGGCGCGGCTTCGGTTCGGTCAAAAACAGCACCTTACCAGAACGGCCGGCCATTCACCCTGTGACTGTCACTGAAAACGCTGGTGTTTTTTCCTGTAACGTCAAAAACAGCGAAAGTGATGATACGCACCCTGGTTCTCGGCGCACCGCCCCCCGGCCGCATGGGGCGAGGGCCGGCTGGCAGAGGGCGCACAGGCCGCGTTAACGCCGATTCAGTTCTGCTCCGTGCGCCACACCGCCGCCAGCGCCTTCATCTTGGTCCAGAACGGCAGGCGCTCGTCCGACAGCACGTCCAGGAAGTCCGACAGGCGCTTGGACTTGATCATGGTGTAGGCCGTGAGCACCGTGGTGACGCCGAACACTGCGCCGAAAATCCACAGCCGCCGGCTCATCGGCGCGTCCGCTTCGGACAGCAGGTTCATGCCGAGGAAGCCCGTGGTCACGGTGCCGATCAGGCCGAAGATGGTGACCACCGTCAGCCGCACCACCGTGTTGGCCTGGCGCCGCAGGCTGTCCGCTTCGAGGTAGCCGTTCATGTCCTCCACCCGCACCTTCACTTCGGCGTGCAGGCGCTCCAGGCCCAGCTGGGCCGCGCACATGCCGTACAGCGCGCGCACCAGCGTCTGTTCCGAGATGTCCTTGAACCAGTAGCGGTGGGTAAAGCGCAGGAAGCCCTCGAACGAGGAACGGATGCGGCGCTTGAAGCGGCGCACGCTGTTCGCATCCACCACGTTCAGGCAGTTCAGCGCTTCGGCCAAGCGGTCCGAAAACATCAGCAGCGAAGATTTTTGCAAGTGCGCGATCAGGAACAGCAGGAAGTGCTGGTGCCGGAACTGCGCCAGAACGCCCCGGTCGCGGCAGCAGAAGAAGTCCGAGCGGGCCGCGCCCACCACGATCAGCGACAGGCCGCTGCACAGGTAGCGCGTGTCCGGCGCGGCGCCGCTGCCGCCCCAGAAGCGGTCGTAGCACACCTGCCGCTCGAAGTCGTTCAGGTGCTGCTCCGAGTACGGCAGCGAGCCGCGCCCCTGCCCGGTGACCAGTCCAAGGCGGATGAAGTCCTCGCGCGACAAGGCGCGCGGGTCTTCCAGCGACAGGTAAGCCATCACCGGCATGCGGTAGTACTCGATCTGGCGGTAACGCAGCGCGCCGGCCTGGTCGCTCAGGTCGTACACCAGCGGCTCCAGCATGAACTGCCAGTGCGCGGCGATACGCGGCGCGCGCTTTTCGCAAACATGGGACAGGAAAGCGTCGCGCTGCTGCGCATCGGAGCGGGACAGAACGCGCTCCTGCGCGTCCAGCCATTCCACGCTGTGCATGCAGTGCAGCGCCTTGCCTTCGCCGTCCCAGCCTGCCGGGTAGCCGCGGCCGAAGCGGTACAGCAGCTCCTGCGCTTCCTCCAGCGCCAGGTTGTCGGCGCTGACTTCGAGGTTGAGCATGACCACGTCGACGTCGAAGAAAAAGTACAGGTCGGTGTGGACGATGGAAAGCGTCAAGGGCGCGTCGCCGGCGCGCGCTGTCACGCGCACCTTGGCTACGTCGTGGCGGCGGAACACGCGCATGCCGGCGCCCGAGGTTTCGCCGCGTCCGCTGCGCGCTTCGCCGTACAGGAAGCGCTGCACATAGGGCAGAAAGGTGACGAACTCGTTGTAGTGGCGTTCGTGGAAATTGGCGGCGTCGCCATTGAATTCGTCGACCACTTCGCGCCACGGCGAGCCGCCGTCCGCCTTGCCCAGCGCGCGCAGCACCTCCCAGGGGCGCTGATGGGTATGGTCGGCGCCGGTGGCCGGCATCAAGCGCAGGGGCCAGAGCAGCACCTGCCGCAAATGATGGACATGGGTGCCCGCGCTGGCGCCAGCTGTGGTTTCCGTCATCCCCTCGCCTCCCGCTTTTTTCCCCATTCTAGCGGAATGCGGCGGCGGCACAACCTTATTTGCCGGGCTTGCTCAGCTCCACTTGCCAATCCAGGCCGGAGCCGACATGGTGCTTGGCGGCGAAGCTGCCCTGGCTGATGGCCACGGCCACTTCCAGCAGGCTATTCAGGTACACCAGCGGCTGTCCCTTCGGCACGCCGCCAAAGGTGTGGTGAAACGGCGCCACGTACTTGCCAACCTGTTTCCCCTTGTGCAGGATGCGCACTTGCACCTGGTCGCCCACGCCCACGTTCAACTCGTCCAGCAGCGACTTGGGAATATTGGTCCACACATTGCCGTACTTTTCATCGAGCACGGGGATGATGCCGCGCAGGACATTGCCCTGGCGCGCAGGCTTTTGGTAGTCCAGCTTGACCACCGCTTCCACCGGCAGTTGCGGCCCCACCTGCTGGTAGCTGATCTGACCCGAAGCGAGCCGCGCGCCGACGTAGGCATACACGTCGCGGCCGTGGAAGGTGTAGGACTCGGCGGAGCCGGCCAGGCGGTTCACTTTCTCGTCGATCTCGCGCAGTTCGGCCACGCCGTCGCGCTCCGCGATCAGCGTAAACAAACCGTTGTCGGGGCCGACGAAATAGCGGCCGCCCCGGGTCTTCAGCACCACCGACTTGCGGCTGGTGCCCACGCCGGGGTCGACCACCGACACGAACACGCTGCCCTGCGGCCAGTAGTTGGCGGTCTGATACAGGCGGTAGGCGCCGAGCCAGATGTCGTAGTCGGGAATCTGGTGCGTGAGGTCCGACACCGACAACTTGGGATCGACGCCGTAGGCCACGCCGCGCATGGCGGAGACAGCGCCATCGGAGGTGCCGAAGTCGGTCATCAGCACCAGCGCGTCGGCGGCGCTGGCGGGAGACTGGCTGAAGGCGGCGCTGAAGCAGGCCAGCGCCAGCAGTTTGGCGATACGGGAATTCATGGATTTCCTTGGTTAAAAAGTGTAAGTGAGCTTACCGTAGAAGTAGGCGCCGTTCACGCCCAGCGGATTGATGAAGTTGTACGGCAGCGCCCCGCCGTAGGTGGCGGCATTGGTCTGGCGCACGCGCTCCGGGTAGCGGTCGAAGATGTTGTTGCCGCCGGCGCTCAGCGTCAGCTGCCGGTTCAGCTTGAACTGCGCTTCCAGGTCCACCGACCACGCCGCGCCGAAGTGCTGCGCGTTCACGCCATCCACCAGCGGCGCTTCCTCGTCGAACACAAAGTCCTTCAGCGCACCGAAGCGGGTGGCCTTGGCCTGCACGCCCCAGGCGCCGCCTTGCCAGTCCGCGCCCAGGATCAGCTTCGATTTCGGCGAGGCGTGGCGGATGCGGAACAGGCTGGTGTCGGCCAGCAGCGACAGTCCGGGATCGATCTTCGCCAGCGCATCCGAACTGCGGCGCACCGATTCCAGCGTGGTCTTGTTGACGTTCAGCGCGGCGCTCAGGTTCAGCTTGCCGCCCGCCGCCGGCAGCTCGTGGTTCAGCACCGCATCCACGCCGCGCGTGCTGGTGTCCAGCAGGTTGGCAAGGAAGGCCACGGACTGGATGTCCTGGCGGCCCTGGGCGGCCAGATAGGCGGTAACGGCGCCGCTTTGCAAATCGCTGCTGCGGGTGATGCGGTCTCGAATGCGGATGCGGTAGGCGTCCAGCGTGGCGCTGGTGGCGGCGGCGGGCCGCCACGCCAGGCCGAGCGAGACGTTGGTGGACTTCTCGGGCTTGAGCTGCTGCGCGCCGAATGCGCGCGCCAGCGGATCGGCGGCTGGCAGCAGCGCCGCCGTCTGCAGGCCGCTGCCGTCCGCGTTGAAGTTCAGCGTGGCGAAGCGGAAGCCGGTCTGCGCCAGCGCGGGCGCGCGGAAGCTGTTGGAGACTGCGCCGCGCAGCAGAAAGTCGTCCGCCAGCTTGTAGCGCGCCGATAGCTTGCCGGTGGAGGCGCTGCCGAAATCGCTGTAGTCGGAATAGCGCGCGGCCGCACCCACCAGCAAGCGCGCGGTCAGCTCGCTCTCGGCGTCGGCGTAGACCGAGACCACGTGGCGGCCGCCGTCGAACGTGTCCGCAGGCCGCAGGCCGGGCCCGGCCTGCGCGCCCGGCGGCGCATCGGTGAACGGGCCGGCGGCATAGGAGGCGGCATCGCCCGCGCTGCTGCGGTAGGTTTCGCGCAGATACTCCGCACCGAGCGCCACGCTGAGCGGCGCCGGCAGGCCCAGCGCCAGTTCGCGCGTGGCGTCCAGGTTCAGGGCGCCCTGCCTGAAGCGGAACCCGGCGAGGTGGAAGCTGGTGGGACTTTGCGCGCCCAGCGAGGCGTTGACGGAATTGGACAGGCCGTATTCGAACTTGTCGCTGCCCTGGCGCGCACTCAGGTCCAGGCGCCAGGCGCCCCGCTCAAAACGCAGGCCGGCAACCAGGCTGGCGTCGGTCTTGTCGCCGTGCGTCACGGGACGGTAGCCGTTGGGGTATATGGCCGGCACATTAGCGGGATCGCCGGGGAAGCGGAACCACGCGCTGCCGTCGGATTTGCGCTTGTTCAGCGTGGCGAAGGAGTACGCGTCCACGCCGGGCGCCAGCGGCAACAGCGCGTTATAGAAGGCGGAGCCATTGTCCTGTTTCGCATCGCCGGACTTGAACAGCACCTGGCCGTCCAGGGCCATGTCGGCCGGTGTGGCGTTCCACGAGGTCCAGGCGGCGTCGCTCGGACCGGCGCGCTCGGTCGGCGAACGGCGCCGCGTTTCGGCGCCGAAGCGCAGATAGCCAGCCTCGCCCAGCGCCACGCCGTAGTCGGCGCTGGCGGTCCTGGTGCGGCCGTCAGTCAGCGTGCGGCCGGTCGGCTGGAAGTCCGTATGGTTGGCGCCGTAGCCCACCGATGCGGCGCCGCCGCTACGCGCCTTCTTCAGCACGATATTGATCACTCCCGCCACCGCATCGCTGCCGTATTGCGCGCCGGCGCCGTCGCGCAGGATCTCGATGTGGCCGATGGCGTTCGCAGGGATGGCGTTGATATCCACCGGCACGGTGCCGGCGAAGCTGCTCTCGGTGTCGAGCAGTGCGCTGGCGTGGCGGCGCTTGCCGTTCACCAGCACCAGCACCTGGTCGGGCGCCAGGCCGCGCAGCTGGATGCCGCGCACCGAGTCCGATGCGCCGCTCGATTCGATACGCGGAAAATTGATGGAGGGCGACAGGTTCTGCAGCGCGGCGCCCACGTCGCCGGAGGCCAGCGCGTTGCCCACTTCGCGCGCGCCGAAGCGGTCTATCGGCACCGTGCTGTCGAACACCGTGCGGTTGCGAGCGCGCGAACCAACCACGGTCACCTGGTCCATGGGCGCGGCATCCGCGGTCCCGCCTGCGGGCGCTTGCGGCTCGAGCACGGCGGGTGAGGCAAGTTCGGCGGAAGCGGCGGTGGCGGTGCTGGCGGCCGCAAACAAGGCGGCGCACGCGAGCGCCAGGCGGCGCGGCGTGGCTGGCACGGAATGCTGGGGAATGGCGGGGCGGTTCATGCGGCTCCTTGCAAGATGGTTGCAGCGATCTTAACCGCCGCAAATCCAAATCCCAACTTGCCATTTCGTATATGCATAGTCGCAAAGCGCGATACCAAAGCCGGTATCGGTCGCCAAAAAAATGTGATTGGTGGCGCGCGCACGGCAGGCCTAAGCTGGCTGCGCAATGCACAAGAAGTACCACCATAAAAAATCAAACGGAGACCTTATGAAAAAGCTACTGGCACGCCTGTGCCTGGCGCTGTGCGCGCTCGCCGCCCCCGCCACCCACGCCATCAGCCTTGGCGGCCTGCAGAACGCCCACGATCCCGGCACGCTCACCAAGGACGGCGATACCTGGTTCAACTTCACCACCGGCACCGGCATCTGGTATTCGAAATCCACCGACATGGTGAACTGGCAGGGCGGCCCGGCGCCAGTGTTCAGCAGCTACCCGTCCTGGATCGCGGCCAAGGTGCCCAACTTCAGCGGCTCGTTCTGGGCGCCGGACGTGATCCACATGAACGGCTACTACTACCTGTACTACTCGGTGTCCACCTTCGGCACGTCCACCTCGGCCATCGGGGTGGCGCGTTCAGCCTCGCTGAAAAATCCCAGCTGGACCGACCTGGGCATCGTGGTGGAATCGTTCGGCGGCGCCAGCGAAATCAACGCCATCGACCCGGCCCTGTTGCGCGACCATGACGGCAAGGTCTACATGTCCTACGGCTCCTTCTTCGGCGGCATCGGCGTGGCCGAGATCAACCAGGCCACCGGCAAGCTGGCCGGCAATGTCACGCCCATCCTGGGCGGCGGCCATGCCGATATCGAAGCGCCCTACATTGTGCGTGAAGGCGGCTACTACTACCTGTACGTGAACCGGGGCGCCTGCTGCAAGGGGGCCGACAGCACCTACTACGTGCAGGTGCAGCGCGCCACCAACGTGACCGGCCCCTACACCGGCACGCGCACCATCCTGCCCAATGTGGACGGCAAATACAAAGGCCCGGGCCACGTCGGCTTGCTGAAACAGGACGGCTGCAACTTCGCCTCCATCCACTACTACGACCTGAACGACGGCGGCAACGCCAAGCTGGACATCCAGCGCCTGACCTACAGCGGCGGTTGGCCGGTATTGACCCGCAACTTCACCGACTTCAACGGCTGCGGCGGCCTGAGCGACGCGCGCTACGTGCTGACCTCGCGCCTGAGCGGCAAGGCATTGGCGGTGGCCGGTTCGTCCACCGTCAACGGCGCCATGGTGCAGCAGCAAAGCTACAGCGGCGCCAGGAACCAGCAGTGGTACGCGGTGGCGCACGGCGACGGCCAGTACAGCTTCATCAACGCCAACAGCCTGCTCAGCCTGGACAACTACGGCAACTCCAGCAGCGCCGGCACCAATATCGCGCAGTGGGGCTACTGGGCCGGCAACGGCCAGCACTGGAGCGTGAGCAGCCCGGCCAGCGGCTACTACGTCGTGAAGAACTTGCTTAGCGGCATGGTACTGGATGTCGCCAACAAGAGCACGGCGGAAAATGCGCAGATCATCCAGTACACGCAAAACAACGGCACCAATCAGCAGTGGACGCTGACGCGCCCCTGATGCGCGTGCAGCCAAGGGCAACTCCCTGCTTGCAAGCTTGACTTTCCAGCCGGTTCTGTCACATTGAAGCTTTACCGGCTGGCGAATTCGACCATGTACGCCCGCACCATTTTTCTTGCCGCCGCGCTGTGCTTCCAGGGCGCAGCCACGCAGGCGTGCAGCCTGACCATGGCGCCCGAAGCCTGGCCTCCCTACATCTTCATCGATGCGCGGGGCCAGCTGTCGGGCCTGGACTACGAGCTGGTGCAAGCCATCCTGAAGCAGGCCGGCTGCACGCTGCGGGTGGCGACCGAGCTGCCGGCGCTGCGGCGGCAGCTGCTGTTCCGGCAGGGCCAGATCGACCTGATGCTGGCCGCCTCCGACACACCCGAACGGCGCGCCTACGCGCGCTTCAGCACGGCCTACCGCAATGAAACCGTGGGCCTGTTCACCAGTCCTGAAAACGCCGCCCGCCTGCGCGACCTGGCCGGCTTCGACGCCATCGCCGCGCGCGGCCTGTCCCTGCTCGCGCCGCGCGCGGGCTGGTACGGCGACAGCTATCAGCAAGCCATCCCGGCACTGGAGGCAGCCGCGCGCCGCAGCACCTTCGCCACCTTCGAGCAAGGGCTGCTGATGTTCAAGGCCGGACGCGGCGAATTGATCATGGGCGACGCCGCCGCCGTGCGGCATGAAGCGCGCCGCCTCGGCGTGGCGCTGTCCGCACTGCCGTTCGTCCCCTTCCGCGCGCCGGTGCACCTGATGCTGAACGCGGCCAGCACCACGCCGCTGCAGCTGGAGCGCATCAACGCCGCCATCGCGCACCTGGAACAGACCGGCGCACTGGCCGCCATCCGCACCCGCTACGGTGTGCGCTGAGCAGCCCGGCAAGCGTAGCATGGACCTCCCGATACGCACATCGTGGAGTGAAAAATGCTGAATCGCATGTTGCTCGCAAGTTTGCTGGCAGTCCCGCTGCTGGCCCTCGCAGCCCCCAGCTACCGGGCGCAAGTCCTCGGCCCGCATGCGAGCGTGGACGTTCCCTGGTTTATCAATAACAGCGGCATGATCGCCGGCACCGTGGGCGGCAAGCCCAGCGCCTACGTCAACGGCCAGCTGCAGGTGCTTGGCTCGCTGGGCGCGGCCAATGGGGCCGGCCAGGTGCTGGGCCTGGCCGAAGACGGCACCGTGGTCGGCATTGCGCACGACGCGGCGCGCGTGCAGAAGGCCTTCAAATGGAAGGCCGGGGTGATGACCAATCTCGACCCAGGCAGCGCGCTGGTCTCCGCCGCCTACGGCGTGAACGACCTGGGGCAGGCGGTAGGACACCGCAACGGCACCCCGGCCCGGTACGCCAACGGCATCATCGGCACGGTGCGGCTGCCGTCGAACTTCATCGGCTCGGCCATCGCCATCAACAATGCCGGGCAGATCGCCGGCCATGCCCAGATCAACAATGGCTACAACCGCGCCTGGTTCCAACAAAACGGCGTAACCACCGTCATCAGCGACAACCAGGGCTTCACGCACGACATCAGCGAAGCCGGCACGGTGACGGGCCACATCAACACCGGGCCCGGTGTGGAAGGTTCGCAGACCGCCTTCAAATACCGGGACGGTGTGCTGGAACTGCTGCCCGGCCTGGGCACGCGCAGCTACGGCTGGGCGGTCAACGCGCATGACAGCATCGTCGGCTACTACCTGCCGCTGCTGGAACCGCAGTGGCCGGCCGCCTTCCTGTATGCAGACGGCCAGAGCTACCGGCTCGACAGCCTGCTCGATCCGGCGCTCGGCCTGTCGGTGCGGCACGCCTACGACATCAACGACAGCAACCAGATCGTGGCGGTGGGCCGCACCACCCGCTATGGCGACGATGTGCTGATGCTGCTCTCGCCGGTGCCCGAACCCGGCGCGTGGCTGATGCTCTCGGGCGGCCTGGCCCTGCTGGCGTGGCGCGCGCGCCGGCGCCGGTGGCCCGGGCAAACGCCGGCCGGTCGCCTGCAAACTTGACATTCCGGGCAGTTCTGGCACATTGGGGTTTTAACGCTAGCGGCATAAACATGAGCGGACGCACCCTATTGCTGTCAGCGGCACTGTGTTCCCTGGCAGCTTCCGGTAACGCCTGCAATCTCAAAATGGCGCCGGAGCCCTGGCCGCCCTATATTTTCATCGACGAGCGAGGCGGCTTGTCCGGGCTGGATTACGAGCTGGCGCAAGCTATCATGAAAGAAGCCGGCTGCACGCTGCAGGTGCAGATGGCGCTGCCGTCGCTGCGGCGGCAAATGGAGTTCAGGCAGGGCAAGCTGGACCTGACGCTGGGCGCCTCGGAAACCCCCGAGCGGCGCAGCTTCGCCCGTTTCAGCCTGCCCTACCGCAATGAGACCGTGGGCCTGTTCACCAGCCCCGCCAATGCGGCCCGCTACCGCAGCCTGGACGGCTTCGAAGCCATCCTCAGGCAGCGCATCATGCTGCTGACGCCGCGCGGCGGCTGGTACGGCGACAGCTATGCGCGCGCCCTGCCCCAGCTCGATGCATCCGGCATGCGCAATCCCTTCGGCAGCTACGAACTGGGGATGCGCATGTTCAAGGCCGGCCGCGCCGAAGTCATCATGGGCGACAGCGCCGCGCTGCGCCACGAGGCCCAGCGGCAAGGCGTGACGCTGGCGGCCGTGCCCTGGGTACCGTTCCGCGCCCCGGCCCACCTGATGCTGAACGCCGCCAGCACCAGCGCGGCGGACCTGGCGCGCATCAACGCCGCCATCACGCGCCTGGAGCAGAACGGCACGCTGGGCGCCATCCGCGCGCGCTACGGTTTGAACTGACCGCTGCGGTGCTGGCGCCGGTAGCGCCGCTCGGCCTCGGTCAAATGGCTGACCAGCAAATGCGAAATGATGTTGATGCCGACGCCGGCGAACAGCGCCGGCACCAGGTACAGCGCCAGCGAAATGCCGGACGCGAACAACTGGTCGTCCAGCAGCGAGGGCGTGTGCGCAGTCAGTTCCGCCAAGCGGCGCAATACCGCCACGTTGACGCCGGCCAGCACGACCAGGCTCAGGCCGAAGCCGAAGATGGCCGGGCGCGACAAGGCGCGCTTCCACATCATGTAGCCGTAGATCGCCGCCGGCAGCAGCAGCGACAGCCCGATCAACAGGAAAAAATCCAGCTCCACAAACACCGATTGGTTCACTGCCATGATCGCCTCCCAAGCCTCGCCGTTCAGGCGATTATAGACAAAGCCGGCCCGGCCGCTGTGTCGCGCAAGAACATGAATGTAAGCAAAGGCAACCGGGCCCATCAGCAACCGGCGGCACGCTATTTGCGCTGGATCAAGCCTAGCTCAGATAGGCCGGCCGGCGGGTCCGCGCTCTCCTATGCTGATCGGGCAGACGCCGCCATGGCCATACATCCGGGAGACCACCATGTTCAGGAAACTTACAGCCGCCACGATCGCCGTGGCGGCCATGACGGCGGGATGCGCCTCGTCGCTGGGCACGTTCTACAACCGGCCGGTGGTGGAGGACAAGGTGGGCGAGGCGCTGTCCACGGTGTCGCTGTCGGCCGACCGCCGCACCATCGTGGTGTCGCAGCTGCCGCCCGGCTCGGCCAAGCCGCTGTTCTGCGCCGAGCCGCCGCCGGACACCGCCACCGGCCTGAAAACCAGCCTGGACACCTCGCTCAAGCTGCCGTCCAAGGGCGACGCCTCGCTGAAGGACGCGTTCGACAGCAACGTCACCGTGCTGGCCGCCCGCAACGCCCCGCTGGACGCCTTCCGCACCGGCGTGTTCTCGCTATGCCAGTACTATATGAACGGCGCCATCCGGGCCGACCAGGTGCAGCCGATGTTCGAGCGCCTGGTGGTCATGTTCGAGGCCACCCAGAGCCGCCTGCCGCCCACGCCGCTGGCGCCGACAGCACCGGCTTCGCCGGCCAGCGCGCCGCCGAAGCCGGAAGGCGGGCGATGAATCAGTTGAACTGGCTGAAGTCCGGCTTGCGCTTCTCGAAAAAGGCGGTGAAGGCTTCCTTCGCTTCCGGGGCCAGCAGCATCTGGCCGAACAGCTGGCCTTCGGTTTCGATCACGGCTTGCACTTCGCTGTTGCGGCCGGCCTTCATCAGGCGCTTGGTGTTGCGGACCGAGGTGGCGGGCAGCGCGGCCAGCTTGGCGGCCTGGCCTTGCGCGTAGGCCAGCACGTCGGCGGCCGGCAGCACTTTCGAGACGATGCCCATGTCGTAGGCTTCCTGCGCCAGGAACGGTTCACCCAGCATCAGCTTTTCAGCCGCGCGTGCGTGGCCGGCCGCTTGCGTCATCAGCAGGCTGGAGCCGAACTCCGGGCACAGGCCCAGCTGCGCGAACGGCACCGAGAACTTGGCCGTGTCGGCCGCGTACACCAGGTCGCAATGCATCAGCAAGGTGGTGCCGATGCCGATCGCCGCGCCGGAAACGGCCGCCACCACCGGCTTGCTCGAGCCGCTCAGCGCGCGCATGAACTGGAACACGGGACGGTCGGTAAAGGCGGCGCCGTCGGCCGGCTTGGCGGTCTTCAGGAAGTCGTCCAGGTCGTTGCCGGCGGTGAAGATCTCGGGTTTGCCAGTGATCAGGATGGCGCGCACCGAGGCGTCCTGCTCGGCGTCCCTGATGGCATCGGCCATGGCCTGGTACATCACCGTGGTGATGGCGTTCTTGCGCTCCAGGCGGTTGAACTCGATGGTGAGGATGCCGTTGGCCTTGCTGCTCAGAATATCCATGTTCTCTTTGTCTCCGTCGTACGTGAAAAAGGGGCGTGAAAAAAGGCGCCGGGGTTGTGCCGCGGCGCCTTCAGTTAGCTATCAGCGATGCTTATACGCGTTCGATGATACCAGCCGCGCCCATGCCTGCGCCTACGCACATGGTGACCATGCCGTATTTGAGGCTGTTGCGGCGCAGCGCGTGCACCACGGTTGCGGCGCGGATAGCGCCAGTGGCACCCAGCGGGTGGCCGAGGGCGATTGCGCCGCCCATCGGATTGACCTTGGAGGTATCCAGGTTCAGGTCGCGGATCACAGCCAGCGCTTGCGCTGCGAACGCTTCGTTCAGTTCGATCCAGTCCAGCTGGTCCTGGGTGATGCCGGCAGCTTTCAGGGCTGCTGGAATCGCCACTTTAGGACCGATGCCCATGATTTCCGGCGGCACGCCGCGCACGGCAAACGAGGAGAACTTGGCCAGCGGGGTCAGGTTGTGCTCGCGCAGGATCTTTTCCGACACCACGATCAGCGCGCCGGCGCCATCCGACATCTGCGACGAGGTGGCGGCGGTGACGGTGCCCTTGGCGGCGAAGACCGGCTTCAGCTTGCCCATGGTTTCCATGCTGGCGTCGGCGCGCGCGCCTTCGTCCTTGTCGACCACGCGCTTGGAGACCTTGATCTCGCCGGTGTGCAGGTCCGGGGTGCGGGTGATGATTTCAACCGGGGTGGTCTCATCCTTGAAGAAACCGGCTTGCTGCGCGGCAATGGCCTTGCGGTGCGATTCCACGCCGAACGCGTCCTGGTCTTCGCGCGAGATTTTCCACTGTTGCGCCACTTTCTCGGCGGTCAGGCCCATGCCGTACGCCAGGCCGATGTTCTCGTCCTTGAAGGTGTCCATGTTGATCGACGGGTGGTGGCCCATCATCGGCACCATGGACATCGATTCCACGCCGCCGGCGATCATCACGTCGGCTTCGCCAACACGGATGCGGTCCGCAGCCATGGCCAGGGCGGTGATGCCCGAGGCGCAGTAGCGGTTAACGGTGACGCCGCCCACGGTGTTCGGCAGGCCGGCCAGCACCACCGAGTTGCGGGCGATGTTGAAGCCCTGCTCGGCTTCCGGGAAGGAGCAGCCGATGATGGCGTCGACGATCAGCGCCGGGTCCAGGCCAGGCACGGCGGCCATGGCGCCCTTGATGGCGGCGACCAGCAGGTCGTCCGGGCGGGTCTTGTTGAACATGCCGCGCGGCGCCTTGCCGATCGGGGTGCGGGTCGCTGCGACGATGTATGCGTCTTGAAGTTGTTTGCTCATTTTCTGCTTTCGAATATTGTGTGATCGATTAGCCGTCAGTCTTTAGCGCTGGTCTCAGCGCTTGGCCGAGAGATACCAGTCCACCTGTACTTGCGCCGCCAGGGTGCCGTGCTCGTCGTGGATGTCCACATCCACCGGGAAGGCCACCTTGCCCTCCGCCGCCAGCTGCGCCTTGAGCGCGGCCAGGTCGCCCGGCACGCGGCCGCTGGCGCGCGTGGCGCCCTTGGCCAGCTTCTGGTACTGGATGCGCGACTCCTTGGCCACCGGCCGCATGTCGGCGATCAGCTCGGCGAAGCCGCCCGCCATGGCCGCGCCGGAGGCCGTTTCGGCCAGCGTGAACAGAGCGCCGGCGTGCGGCGTGCCGAGGTGGTTGTGCAGCTTCGCGTCGTCCGGCATGGACACCTCGGAGGTGCCGCTGCCGATGCTGTCGATGCGGATGCCGAGCAGCCGCACCATCGGCAGGGTGTCCATCATTTGCTGCTTGATGCGGTCATAAACCATGCTCGGTTTCACTTTCAACAGGACTTTGAAGGCCAGTGACAGGAAGGACATCGGGGCTGTTTAGTTGCGTACCGGCTTACCGGTTTGCAGCATGCCCATGATGCGCTCTTGCGACTTCGGATTGTTCAGCAGCTCCAGGAAGGCTTTGCGTTCCATGTCCAGCAGCCACTGCTCGCTCACCACGCTGCCCTGGTCGATGTCGCCGCCGGACACGATTTCAGCAATCATGTCGCCCAGCTTGAAGTCGTGCGCCGAGATGAAGCCGCCGTCGCGCATGTTGACCAGCTGGCCCTTGATGGTGGCCCAGCCGTAGCGGCCGGTCACGGTCACGGGACGCTGGATCGGTGCGCGGTAGCCCGCGTCGAACATGGCGCGCGCGGTCACTTTGGCCACGTGCAGCAGTTCGTACGGGTTGAACACGATCACGTCGTCTTCCTTCAGGTAGCCCATGGCCTTCGCTTCCAGCGCGGACTTCGATACTTGCGCGGTGGCGGCGTTGGTGAAGCCGGTCTTGAGGAATTGCAGGATGTCGTTGCCCTTGGCTTCCTTGAAGGCGCGTACCGCCGCCTCTTTCAGGCCGCCGCCGGCGGGAATCAGGCCCACGCCCACTTCCACCAGGCCGATGTAGGACTCGATCGAGGCCACGCGCTTCGATGCGTGCAGCGCCATTTCGCAGCCGCCGCCCAGCGCCAGGCCCGCAACGGCCGCAACCACCGGCACGTTGGAGTACTTCATGGCCTGGAAGGTGTCCTGCAGTTCCTTGATGATCGGGTCCACCGCTTTCGCGCCGCCCTGCATGAACGCAGGCAGTGCCGATTGCAGGTCGGCGCCGGCCGAGAAGGCGCCGCCGTCGGCCGCGTCCGCGCTCCAGATCACCAGGCCCTTGAAGTTCTTGCCGGCTTCTTCCAGGCCCATTTTCAGGCCCTTGATCACGCCGTCGCCGATCACGTGCATCTTGGTCTTGAGCGAGATCACCAATACGTCGTCGCCGGAGTGCCACAGGCGCACCGAGTCGTCCTCGAACACGGTGGTGCCGGCCTTGGTGCCGTCGATGGCGCCGCTGCCGAACAGGCCGGCGCGGAATTCCTGGCGCTTGTACACGTCCAGGGTCGAGCGCGGCACGTAGCTGTTCGATGCTGCCGAGTAGGAGCCTTCAGGGGTGTGCACGCCCTTCTCCGCCACCTGGCCTTCGAATACCCATGCCGGCAGCGGTTCGCTGCACAGGGCCTGGCCGGCGTCGATGTCGGCTTTCACCCACTCGGCGATCTGGGTCCAGCCTGCGGCCTGCCAGGTTTCGAACGGGCCCGATTTCCAGCCAAAGCCCCAGCGCAGCGCGAAGTCGATGTCGCGCGCGTTGTCGGCGATGTCCTTCATGTGCACGGCGATGTAGTGGAACATGTCGCGGAAGATCGCCCACAGGAACTGGCCTTGCGGGTTGGTCGATTCGCGCAGTGCCTTCATCTTCTTGACCGGATCCTTTTCCTTCAGGATGCGGGCGATGATGTCGGCTGCCTTGGCGCCGCCAGCGATGTATTCGCCGGTGGCGAAGTCCAGGCGCATGATGTCCTTGCCCACCTTCTTGTAGAAGCCGGCGCCGGTCTTCGAACCCAGCGTACCTTTTTCCACCAGCTTGCTCAGCACTTCAGGCGTCTTGTAGATGGCCGCGAACGGATCGTTCGGCAGGTAGTCCTGCATGGTCTTGATCACATGGCCCATGGTGTCCAGGCCGACCACGTCCGCGGTGCGGAAGGTGCCGGAGCTGGCGCGGCCCAGCTTGGAGCCGGTCAGGTCGTCGACCACGTCCACCGACAGGCCGAATTTTTCGGCTTCGTGGATGGTGGCCATCATGCCGAACACGCCCACGCGGTTGGCGATGAAGTTCGGGGTGTCCTTGGCGCGTACCACGCCCTTGCCCAGGGCCGAGGTCAGGAAGGTTTCCAGCTGGTCCAGGATTTCCGGCTTGGTGTCGGTGGTCGGGATCAGTTCCACCAGGTGCATATAGCGCGGCGGGTTGAAGAAGTGCACGCCGCAGTAGCGCGCCTTCAGGTCCGCGTCGAAGCCTTCGGCCAGCTTGTTGATCGACAGGCCCGAGGTGTTGGAGGCGAAGATGGCGTTGGCGGCGATGTGCGGCGCGACCTTCTTGTACAGGTCATGCTTCCAGTCCATGCGCTCGGCGATCGCTTCGATGATCAGGTCGCAGCCGGCCAGCAGGTCCAGGTTGTCTTCGTAGTTGGCCACCTGGATCAGCTCGGCGTCGGCCTTGTCGCCGAACGGCGCGGGCGACATTTTTTTCAGGTTCTCGATGGCGCGCAGCACGATGCCGTTCTTCGGCGTGCCTTCCTTGCCCGGCAGGTCGAACAGCACGACCGGCACTTTGGCGTTGACGCAGTGGGCGGCGATTTGCGCGCCCATGACGCCGGCGCCCAACACGGCTACTTTTTTAACGGTGAAATTGGTCATATCGGTCCTCTATGCTCTTAGAACAGGTCGGCGTCGAGCGCCATCAAGCTGGCGGCGCCGGAGCGTGCCTGGCGGATCAGGGTTGCGGTTTCCGGCTGCAGGCGGGCGAAGTAGAAGCGCGCCGTGGCCAGCTTGGCTTTGTAGAAGTTGTCGCCGGAGTCCTGCTTTTCCAGCGCGATCTTGGCCATCTGCGCGAAGAAGTAGCTGTACACCAGGTGGCCCACGACGCGCAGGTACGGCACGGCGGCCGCGCCCACTTCGTCCTGGTTCTGGAAGGCCTTCATGCCGATTTCCATGGTCAGCTTGCCGACTTTTTCGCCCAGGTCGCCCAGCGGGGTGATGAACTCGGACATCGCTTCGTCGGTGCCGTTTTCTTCCACGAAAGCGCGGATCTTGTCGCCGAACTTGCGCAGCTTGGCGCCGTTGTCCATCAGGATCTTGCGGCCCAGCAGGTCCAGCGACTGGATGGTGTTGGTGCCTTCGTAGATCAGGTTGATGCGCGCGTCGCGCACGTACTGCTCCATGCCCCATTCGGCGATGTAGCCGTGGCCGCCGTACACCTGCATCGCTTCCGAGGTGGCGATCCAGCCGTTGTCGGTGATGAAGGCCTTGACGATAGGGGTCAGCAGCGCCACTTCGTCGGCCGCTTCCTTGCGCACTTCTTCGTCCGGATGGTTCAGTTCGCGGTCGATCTGCAGCGCGATGTAGGACGTGAAGGCGCGCGCGCCTTCGGCGTAGGCCTTGCAGGTCAGCAGCATGCGGCGCACGTCAGGGTGCACGATGATCGGGTCGGCTTGCTTGTCCGGTGCCTTGACACCCGACAGGGAGCGCATCTGGATGCGGTCCTTGGCGTAGGTCAGCGCGTTCTGGTAGGCGATCTCGGTCAGGCCCAGCGACTGCATGCCCACGCCCAGGCGGGCCGCGTTCATGAACACGAACATGGCGTTCAGGCCCTTGTTCGGCTGGCCGATGATCCAGCCCTTGGCGCCGTCCAGGTTCATCTGGCAGGTCGAGTTGCCGTGGATGCCCATCTTTTCTTCGATGGCGCCGCAGGTGATCGGGTTGCGCGCGCCGACGCTGCCGTCCGCGTTCGGCAGGAATTTCGGCACCAGGAACAGCGAGATGCCTTTCGAGCCTTCCGGCGCATCCGGCACGCGGGCCAGCACCAGGTGCAGGATGTTGTCGGACATGTCGTGCTCGCCGGCCGAAATGAAGATCTTGTTGCCGGTGATGGTCCAGGAGCCGTCCGCTTCAGGGATGGCTTTCGAGCGCAGCATGCCCAGGTCGGTGCCGCAGTGCGGCTCGGTCAGGCACATGGTGCCGGTCCATTCGCCCGACACCAGCTTCGGCAGGTACAGGCGCTTCTGTTCGTCGGTGCCGTGTTCTTTCAGGCACTCGTAGGCGCCGTGCGACAGGCCGGGGTACATGGTCCAGGCCTGGTTCGACGAGTTCAGCATCTCGTAGAAGGAGTTGTTCAGCACGACAGGCAGGCCCTGGCCGCCGTACTCCGGATCGCAGGCCAGCGCGGCCCAGCCGCCTTCAACGTACTGCTTGTAGGCTTCCTTGAAGCCTTTCGGAGTGGTCACGGTCTTGTTGACCGGATCATGGGTGCAGCCTTCGCGGTCGCCCGAGTGGTTCAGCGGGAACAGCACTTCGGAGGTGAATTTCGCGCCTTCGTCCAGCACCGCGTTGATGATGTCGGCGTCGGTTTCCGCGTGGGCCGGCAGTTCTTTCAGCTGCTCTTCAACCTTCAAGAACTCGTGCAGCACGAATTGCATATCCCGGATTGGTGCGACGTATTGACCCATGATTTTCTCCTGATGGCGCAAACTAAAAAAGTTAGCTTAATAAGTAAAAGCGTGCCGCGGCGGACCGCAGCTGCCCGTGCATTCCGTGCACCCAGCCGAGGCTAGGTGCGGTAGTTTTCAATCAAGCGCGTAAAGCCGGTGCGGGCCCGTTCCACGCTGCCCGGCGTGCGCAGGAAGCGCGCGTCGTGGTGCACCGCGAGGATCAGGCCGTACATCTCGTACACCAGCTGCTGCGCGTCGGTGTCCTGCTTCAGGTCGCCTGTGTCGATGGCTTGCTGCACGCTGCGTACCAGTGCGCCTTGCCACGCCGACACCATGCCCACCAGCTCCTCGCGGATCGGGCCGGGCCGGTCGTCGTACTCGACGGCGCCGCTGATATAGATGCAGCCCGAGGCGATCTCTTCGCTGACGCGCGAAATCCAGCGCGCAAACATCGCACGCAGGCGCGGCAAACCGCGCGGTTCCTTAATGCTGGGGAAGAACACTTCCTGCTCGAAACGGTGGTGATACAGTTTCAGCACTTCCAGCTGCAAGTCCTCGCGCGAACCGAAGTGGGCGAACACGCCCGACTTGCTCATGTTCATCTTGTCCGCAAGCAAGCCAATGGTCAGGCCTTCCAGACCATCCCGGCTGGCCAGTTCCAGCGCCATATCCAGGATGGCTGCGCGAGTCAGCTCGCCCTTGCGCATAAATTTGATTGAAGTATTAATAGTTGCCACTCAAAGTTGTAGTCCAGGTCAGGGAGTTCTATTTTCTCCCACCTGGATTTTCTTCGTGTGAAAAGAATTGCGAACGCTCGTACTATTATCCAGCGAGGGGTAAATGTCAAACGGCTTCGTTAGAGGCGGCGTTCTATTGGTGCGCCGCAGCAAGAAAAAAGGAGCCACAGCTGCTTGTTTGGTGTCACTCGTCGTGGAAACGCCCCAGTTGACGGCGGTCGCGCTTGGTGGGGCGGCCCTTGAAGTCCGCGCCCGGTTCGTGAAACAGTTTGCGGCGCTCGTGTTCCGCAATGCGGCGCGCGATGCTGGCCTCGCTCTCCTGGTACAGCAGGCGTGCCACCGGGGCGCCGCTGCGCTTGTCTGAAATCCCCAACACCTGCACTTCCCACTCGTCCGAGCCGTTGTCGATGGCCAGCTTGTCGCCCACCCGCACGGCGCGCGCCGGCTTGACGCGCTCGCCGTCCAGCTTCACCTTGCCGGTTTCCACCGCGTCCGAGGCCAGCGAACGGGTCTTGAAGAAACGGGCCGCCCACAGCCATTTGTCGATGCGCACGTTTTCCATTATGCGTACTTCCCAGAAGCAAAAATTCTCATCAATATCAGATAGAAGAAGAAGGCGGCCTCGTAGCCGATGCGGCGCACGCGGCCCACGTGGGCGAAGTCTTCGGCGTGGATCACCACGCCATCGGCGATGCCCTGCTCGATGTGTTCGCGCAGGCTGCGGGCAAATTCCGCATCCTTGATGACCACGTTGGCTTCCTGGTTCAGGAACAGGCTCAGGCCGTCCACATTGCTGGAGCCCACCGTGGCCCAGTCGTCGTCGATGACGGCCACCTTGGCGTGCAGCTGGGTCTTGCGGTATTCCACCACTTTGACGCCGGCCGCCAGCAGCTTGGGGTAGAAGGAGTGCGCCACCGCGTCCTGCAGCCAGATCTCGCCCACGCCGATCAGCAGCACCACGTCCACGCCGCGCTGGGCGGCGCGCGCCAGCGCGTGGCGGAACTTGCGCCCGGGCGCGAAGTAGGGGTTGGCGATCAGCACGCTCTTCTTGGCGCGCCCCAGCGCCTGCAGGTAGGCGCGCTGGATGGTGGCGCGGTTGCGCAGGTTGTCGCGCACCACGAAGCCGGCTTGCACCGTGCTCTGGCGGGCGATCTTGTTCACCTTGCGCATTTCGTTGTACAGGCCGATACGCTTGATGATGCTCATCTTGCCCAGGCGCTGCCACTGGGTCTGCGCTTCCTGGTGGATGGAGGTCACCAGCGGACCGCGCACGGCCACCGCGAAGTCCCAGCGCGGCGCGGCCAGGCACACATCCGGCTTGGTGTCGCAGAACATGTCGTCGTTGATATTGATGCCGCCCACGAAGGCCACCTCGCGGTCCACCACGCAGATCTTGCGGTGGGTGCGCGTCACGCCGCGCTTGAACCAGGGGTTGAAGATGCGGTGCTCGACGCCGGCCGCGACCAGTTGCTCGTGCATGCGGTAGACCTGGCGGTGGCCGGTGCCGAACCAGTCGGTAATCATGCGCACCGTCACACCGCGCTGGGCGGCCCGCATCAGTGCGCCCAGCACGGATTGGCCGGTATCGTCGCCGGCGAAGATATAGGTTTCGAAGTAGACCTCGTACTGCGCCGCGTCGATCGCCTCCCTCAGGGCCGGGAAGTAATCGGTACCGCAATGCAGGAGCTTGACTTCGTTGTCGGCGATGAAATTGACTGAGCGCATACGGCGTCAGTTTAACCCCAGAGTCGCGACGATGGGAGAGTGGTCCGACAAGCGTGCCCACTCGGGTCCGTGCAGCACTTGCGCGGTCTCGACGCTGAAGCCGCGCACATAGATGCGGTCCAGCCGGAACACAGGCAAGGCGGCCGGGAAGGTGCGGGCCGGATGCAGGGCCGCCTTGCGCCGCGCCAGAGTACGGACCAGGTCGCCCAGCGCGGAGGGCGGGCGGATCTCATCGAAGACCTCCACCACTCCCAGCGCCTTGCGCAGTGTGGCGCTCAGGGTGTTGCGCCAGTCGTTGAAATCGCCGGCGAT
The DNA here is from genome assembly GCF_001425045.1 of Massilia sp. Root351. Lineage (GTDB taxonomy): Bacteria > Pseudomonadota > Gammaproteobacteria > Burkholderiales > Burkholderiaceae_D > Rugamonas. Next base: position 241,360 of record NZ_LMDJ01000034.1, read on the forward strand.
GATCACCGGCTCGTTGTCGGGTGCGGTCTCCTTGACCGCGTCGATCAGCGCCTGGGTCTGGCGCGTGCGGCCAGCCTCGAACAGGCCCAGGTGCACCACATAGCAGTGCACCGGCGTGCTCGGCGTATCGATAATGCAGTGCAGGATGCCGCGCGCCTCGTAGGCGTGGTCCGAGATGTCGGTATTGGTCCACTTGGCGATGGGGAAGTTGCTCAGCAGCGCGTTGCCGTGGTGGCCGTGGTCGTACTTGGCGTTCATGCCGTAGACAGAATGGCGGCCGTCGCCGAAGAACTCGTGCTGCGCGGTGGTGGGCCAGTGGCGGTGGCCGTGCAGCTCCTCGCCGAACTTTTCCGCGATGCGGTCGTGCTTGCCCTGCACTTCCTGCAGGAACACCACGTCCGCATCGAACTTGCCGATGGCCTGTTTGAGCGCGTGCACGCGCGGCTGAGAGCGGTACGACACGCCCTTGTGGATGTTATAGGTGGCGACTCGGATCTTCATGGGAATGATTCTACTCCCAACAGTCCGCTTGCCGCACGGCTAATGTTTTCTTCCAGTCTCTGTGCGGCGGCGCACAGACGTAGTGATGGCCTGGGGCACGCTATTTACGGCCCGGACAGGGAACACCGAATAGTGATTGATGAAATGGACCGCAATCTACTTCAGGACCGCTTGATCGGCATGCCGGTCGCCGCAAGCGGCGAGCAGATGCGCCACGCTGACGTCCTCGTCCAACGCTTCCCAATGCAGCCCGAGCACACTGATCAGATAGTCCGACCGCTGTTCGGCAGACGCCCGCTGCAGACGCGGAAAGCGCGCCAAGGGGACGCTCAGCGTGCGCTCGTCGTCCAATAGCACTGCATCGATTCGCCCTGGAAGGGCACACTCACTGCTCTGGGTTCATTCATGAAAGAATTCTATCCAACTCTTCGACAACCTCCAGGCAGTCGCCGGAATTTTGCCACAGCGTTGCCGTGCCTGACGTGAATGTGCGCTGGCTCGCGCGGCGTGCCTTCGCTTGAGAAAAAGAAGAAAACATAGCCTTTGTAGCGCAACACTGCTGGCATGCCAAGCTCCGCGAGGACGCAAGCTTTCATGCTACGCCAGCAGCGGCTGTATCAATTGCGGAGAGTCCTATCATTGAACAGCAGGTACCAGAACAAGGCAGTTTCATGGGCGGTGCCGGGATGGGTGGCGTAGAGGCTGCGGTCGAAGCCGCGCAGCTGGTAGCCGTGGCGGGCGTACAGGCGGCAGGCGGGGACGTTGCTGTCCTGGGTTTCAAGCATGATGCCGGGCAGGCCTCGCCCGCGCGCCCACGCCTCCGCGTGCGCCAGCAAGGCGCTGCCGACGCCAAGGCGGCGCGCACCGGCGTCAACCAGGATGTCGTCGATGACGGCCAGGCCGTTCCAGCCGGTGGAGAGCAGCAGCAAGCCGCAGGGCTTGCCTGCCGCGTAGGCGAGGAAGGCGGCGCTGTCGGCGCTGCCGAGGTATTCGGCCGGCAGCGGAGCGCTGGCCCCGCCGCGGTCGCTGTCTGCGCGGTCGAGCTCGTGGTAGTCCTTGCGGTAGGGCGGCACCGGCATGGCTTGCCAGGTGATGGCGTCCGGCGTGGCGCTCAGCAACAGGCGTTCGGCGATGGTGAAGGAGCCGTCCAGCGCGGCAGCGTCGGGCGCGTTGCGGGCATCGGCGGCAAGGATGGCGATCGCGGGCGCGGTCATGGGCGGCTCATCGGCGCTCATCAGCGGCTCGCGGGAAGCTCATAGGAGGCTTGTGGGAGGCTTATAGGCGGCTCCTTGGGGCGCATGGGAGTGGTGACTTGCCGGCTGGCGGGTCAGGCGCCGCGCAGCGAGGCCAGCTGGTGCGGCAGCTGCAGCACGGCTTCGGCGTTGGAGGACGAGAAGCACTGGTCGGCGGCTTCCAGGTAGGGCAGCCACACATATTGCGTGTGCTCGCGCGGGCTGAGCAGGATGGGGATGTCGCGCGGCACCTGCACGCTGAACACGTGCTCGGTGTTGTGCGTCACGCCCGGCGCATAACGGTGGCGCCAGATGGGGTAGATTTCGTAGACGTTGGACAGCCGCCAGTCGCGCAGCGCGATGGTGTCGCCGTCGGCGACGATGCCGGTTTCCTCGAACAGCTCGCGCGTGGCGGTCGCCAGCAGCGGCTCGTCCGGCGCGTCCAGCGAGCCGGTGACGGATTGCCAGAAGCCGGGATTGCCGGCCCGCTCGATCAGCAGCACTTGCAGCTCGGCCGTGTGGATCACCACCAGCACCGATTCAGGGATCTTGTAAGGCTTCATAGTTCCGATAAAAGAAAAGGCGCCGCGGCGCCTTTTCCATTGCTACATTAGCCGGCCACCTTCGGCTCGGCGGCGCGCAGGCGGATATGCAGCTCTTTCAGCTGCTTCTCGTCCACTTCCGATGGAGCGTGGGTCAGCAAGTCTTGCGCACGCTGGGTTTTCGGGAAGGCGATCACGTCGCGGATCGAATCGGACTTGGTCATCAGGGTCACGATACGGTCCAGGCCGAATGCCAGGCCGCCGTGCGGAGGCGCGCCGTATTGCAGCGCATCCAGCAGGAAGCCGAACTTCAGGCGCGCTTCGTCGGCGTCGATCTTCAGCGCGCGGAACACTTTCGATTGCACTTCTTCGCGGTGGATACGGATCGAACCGCCGCCCAGTTCCCAGCCGTTCAGCACCATGTCGTAGGCCTTGGCGATGCAGGCGCCCGGATTGGTTTCCAGCATGTCCTCGTGGCCGTCTTTCGGCGCGGTGAACGGGTGGTGGGTCGCGGTCCAGCGGTCGGCTTCTTCGTCGTATTCAAACATCGGGAAGTCGATCACCCACAGCGGCGACCAGACGTCGTCGAACAGGCCGGCTTTCTTGCCGAACTCGGAGTGGCCGATCTTCACGCGCAGCGCGCCGATGGCGTCGTTCACGACTTTCGCTTTGTCGGCGCCGAAGAAGATCAGGTCGCCGTCCTGCGCGCCCGTCAGTTCCAGGATCTTGGCCAGGGTGGCGTCGTCGATGGTCTTGACGATAGGCGATTGCAGGCCGTCGCGGCCTTTCGCCTTTTCGTTGACCTTGATGTAGGCCAGGCCCTTGGCGCCGTAGATGGCCACGAACTGGGTGTAGGCGTCGATTTCCGAACGCGGCATCGAGCCGCCTTGCGGCACGCGCATGCCGACCACGCGGCCGTTAGGCATGTTGGCGGCGGCGTTGAAGATCTTGAACTCGACGTTCTTCACCACCTCGGTCAGTTCGGTGAACTCCAGCTTGACGCGCATGTCCGGCTTGTCCGAACCGTACTTGCCCATGGCTTCGGAGAAGTTCATCACCGGGAACGGGTTCGGCAGGTCCACTTCCATGGTGTTCTTGAACACCAGGCGGATCATGTCTTCGAACAGGTCGCGGATCTCCTGTTCGGTCAGGAACGAGGTTTCGCAGTCGATCTGGGTGAATTCAGGCTGGCGGTCGGCGCGCAGGTCCTCGTCGCGGAAGCACTTGGTGATCTGGTAGTAGCGGTCGAAGTTGGCCACCATCAGCAGCTGCTTGAACAGCTGCGGCGACTGCGGCAGTGCGAAGAAGTTGCCGGCGTTCACACGCGACGGCACCAGGTAGTCGCGCGCGCCTTCCGGGGTGGACTTGGTCAGCATCGGGGTTTCGATGTCGATGAAGCCCAGCGCGTCCAGGTATTTGCGCACTTCCATCGTCACCTTGTAGCGCAGGCGCAGGTTGTTCTGCATCTGCGGACGGCGCAGGTCCAGCACGCGGTGGGTCAGGCGGGTGGTTTCGGACAGGTTGTCGTCGTCCAGCTGGAACGGAACTGCCACGGAGGGGTTCAGCACTTCCAGTTCGGAGCAGATCACTTCGATCTTGCCCGATTTCAGGTTGTTGTTGATGGTGCCGGCCAGGCGGTCCTTGACCACGCCGGTCACGCGCAGGCAGAACTCGTTGCGCACGGATTCGGCCGCCTTGAAGACTTCCGCCTGCTCCGGGTTGCAGACGATCTGAACCAGGCCTTCGCGGTCGCGCAGGTCGATGAAAATCACGCCGCCGTGGTCGCGGCGACGGTGTACCCAACCGCACAGGCTGACGGTTTGGCCGAGCTGGGCTTCAGTGGTGAGGCCGCAGTAGTGAGTGCGCATAGACATGGTTATTTCTCAGTTCAGGTTAATTTGGTTCATTCGGGCGCAACCACGCCCATGGAAACGATGTACTTCAGGGCGGCATCGACGCTCATATCGAGCTCGATAACATCTTTTTTGGCCAACATCAGGAAGAATCCCGAGGTCGGGTTCGGCGTGGTGGGCACGTACACGCTGACGTACTCGCCCTCCAGGTGCTGCTTCACATCGCCGCCCGGCACGCCGGTCAGGAAAGCGATGGTGCGCGAATTCTGGTGCGGATACGGGATCAGCACGGCCTTGCGGAAGGCGTTGCCCGACGACGAAAACAGCGTGTCCGACACTTGCTTGACGCTGCCGTACAGCGAGCTGACCACCGGGATGCGGTGCAGCAGCTTTTCCCACATGCGCACGATGTAGTTGCCGACCAGGTTGTTGGTCAGCAAGCCGGTCAGGAACACGATCAGCACGGTCAGGATCGTGCCCAGGCCGGGAATGTCGAAACCGAACAGGGCTTTCGGACGGTACTGCGCCGGCACCAGCAGCAGCGACTGGTCCATGGTGCTGATCACCAGGTTCAGCACCCAGGCGGTGATCGCGATCGGAACCAGGATCAGCAGGCCGGTAATGAAATATTTGCGCATTGGATCAAGCCGAAGTGGTGGTGCTGGCCGGCGCGGCTGCGGGGGCGGCGGCCGTGCTGTCGGACTTGGCGTCGGGCTTGCCCTCCGGCTTGGCGTCGGCCGGTCCGGTGGCCACGCCGGTCGCAGGCGGCGTGCCGCCGCGGAAATCGGTGGCGTACCAGCCCGTACCCTTCAGCTGGAAACCGGCGGCGGTCAGCTGCTTCTTGAAGGTTGCCTTGCCGCACGTAGGGCAATCGGTCAGGACCGGATCGGACATCTTCTGCAAAACATCCTTGGCAAAGCCACAGTCGTCGCAGCGGTAAGCGTAGATCGGCATTCAATTACTCCGCAAAAATCATCAAAACCCTGAATTATAAAGCCTTTTCCGGCGCGTAATGCGAATTACAGCCGCCGCCAGGCCATCCAGCGCTCCTTGCCCGCGAAAACCGGCATGGAATCCAACACCGCCTCGTCGGCCACGCAGCGGAAATGCGGCGCGAGCAGGGCGTCCAGCGCCTCGCGCGCGATGCCGAAGGGCGGGCCCTTGGGGTTGTTGTCAAAGAAGAAATAGCCGGCCAGCAGCGCGCCGGGCGGCAGCAGCTCGGCCCAGCGCGCCGCCACTGGCGGCCACATGGCGCGCGGCAAGGCGCACAGGAAGGCGCGCTCGTAGATCAGGTCCAGCGGCGCGGACGGCCGGTACTGGAAGAAATCCGCCTCCACCACCCTGCCCTGCCACTGCGGGCCGACAGCCTGGCGCGCGGCGGCCACGGCGGCCGGCGAAAAGTCGATGGCGGTGGCGTCCCAGCCCGCTTCGGACAGGAAGGCGAGTTCGTAGGCAGAGCCGCAGCCGGGTATCAATACGGTCGGCAAGCCGTGCAGTTCGGTGGCGAACTGGCGCAGGCGCTCGGGCACGCCGCCCCGGTCCCAGGGCGTGTAACCCTGGTCGAAGCGCTCGTCCCAGAAGGCCGGGTCGAGCGGGTCGCGCGAGGCGAACGCCGGGACCGGCGCCGGTGGCGGGGATGGCTGCGTCATAGCAGGCCGCGCCAGCGCATGTAAGCTTGCAGACCCAGCGCGCCGACCGCGAAGGCGCCGGCGAAATAGACCACGAAGCTGATCAGCCGGTTGGTGCGCTGCTGCTCGGCGATGAGCACGCGCAGCAGTTCATTGTTGGTGTTGTCCGGCTCGCCGGCCACGCTGAGCGCGCGGTGCATCAGGCGCGGCAGCTGCGGCAGCACGTGGGTGTAGCGCGGCGCCTCGGCCTTCAGGCGCTCCAGCATGCCCTGCCAGCCGACCTGCTCGGCCATCCAGTTTTCCAGGTAGGGCTTGGCGGTCTTCCACAGGTCCAGGTCCGGGTCCAGCTGGCGCCCCAGGCCTTCGATGTTGAGCAGGGTCTTTTGCAGCAGCACCAGCTGCGGCTGCACTTCCACGTTGAAGCGGCGCGAGGTCTGGAACAGGCGCAGCAGGATCTGGCCGAAGGAGATGTCTTTCAGCGGCCGGTCGAAGATCGGCTCGCAGCAGGCGCGCACCGCCGACTCCAGCTCGTCGACGCGGGTTTCCTTGGGCGCCCAGCCCGATTCGATGTGGGCCTCGGCCACACGCTTGTAGTCGCGCCGGAAGAAGGCCAGGAAGTTCTGCGACAGGTAATCCTTGTCGAAGTCGTTCAGGGTGCCGACGATGCCGAAGTCGAGCGCAATGTAGCGGCCGAAGGTGGCCGGGTCGATCGACACCAGGATGTTGCCGGGATGCATATCTGCATGGAAGAAGCCGTCACGGAACACCTGGGTGAAGAAGATTTCCACGCCGTCGCTGGACAGTTTTTTCAAGTCCACGCCGGCTTCCATCAAGCGGTCGATCTGCGACACGGGGATGCCGTGCATGCGCTCCATCACGATCACGCTGGACGAGCAATAGTCCCAGTACATTTCCGGCACCAGCAGCAAGTTGCCGTCGGCGAAGTTGCGCCGCAGCTGGCTGGCGTTGGCCGCCTCGCGCATCAGGTCCAGTTCGTCGTGCAGGTATTTGTCGAACTCGCCCACCACCTCTTTCGGCTTGAGGCGCTTGCTGTCGGCCCACAGGCGGCCGATCCAGTCGGCGGCGATATGCATCAACGCCACGTCCTCGTCGATCAGCTTCTTCATGCCCGGGCGCAGCACCTTGACGGCCACTTCCTTGCCGTCCTTCAGGACGGCGAAGTGCACCTGCGCGATCGAGGCCGACGCGACGGGGATGCGCTCGAAGCTGGCAAACAGGCGGTCCGGATGGTCGCCCAGCGAACGCTGGATCTGGGCGATGGCCAGGTCCGAATCGAACGGCGGCACGCGGTCCTGCAGCAGCGCCAGCTCTTCCACGATGTCGAGCGGGATCAGGTCGCGCCGGGTGGACAGCACCTGGCCGAACTTGACGAAGATCGGTCCCAGCTCCTCCAGCGCCAGGCGCAGGCGCAGGCCGCGCGGCGCGGAGATGTCGCGCCAGAAGAAGAAGGTGTCGATCAGCTTGGCCGTGCGCGGCACGCGCAGGCCGGAGAAGGCGATTTCATCGAGTCCGTACTGGACGGCGACCCGCAGGATTTTCAGCAGGCGCAGGAATTTCAAGATCATGTATGGTCCCCGGCGCCCTGCGCCAGTTTCTTTTCCAGGTTGGCCAGGCGCTTGGCGAAGCGCTCGGTGTCGTCGCGCAGGCGGCGCACTTCCGCGCCGAACTGCTCGGTCACGGCCGGGCGTACCAGCAGCGGATTCTCTTCAAGGAAGTACTCGGCGGCGTTCTCGGCCAGCTTGCGCTGCCCGCTCTTGAGCGCCTCGAAGGCGGCCCTGGCGCCGCCCGCCAGGCGCGTGGCGGCCAGCGGGCCGACCAGCTTTTCCAGGTCATGTTCGGCCTCCCAGCGCAGCGATTTGGACAGCTGCGAGATGGCGTTGGCAAATTCGGCGTCGCCCTCGATCTGCACGTAGGAAAAGGCGCGCTCGCGGTTTTGCGCGATCAGCGGCAGGTCGGACAGCTTGAGGCGGATGGTGACATTGGCTGCGGCATCGGCCGGCGCGGCTTCCACCATGCCGTCGGCGGTCACGCCCAGGCGCAGCTCGACCGGCGCGGCGGCGATGCAGGCCACCTTGCCGGCGTGCAGGCGCAGGGCCGCGCGGGCCCACGGCTCCTGGGCCAGCAGATGGTTGATGGTGGCGGCGACGGGCGCCAGCGGTGTAGGCAGATTGGGTATGGTCGGTGAAGGCATGCGTGCAGGCGCTTAAAAAAACAAAACCGCCCAGTTTGCCTGGGCGGTCTTGATCTTACCAGTTTGCCGGGCGCTTGCCCGGCGTGGTGGCGAAAAAACGGGAACGCCAGCGCTTAGGCAAGCTGCTGGATGCCGGCCAGCAGCCAGCCGCCGTTGCCGGAAACCGGCTTGCTCAGGTTCCACACTTCGTGGAACGGCTCGGCCAGCGCGTCCGGTGCGGACTTGATCGAGCCCATGAACTTGACGCTGGCCAGGTAGTCCTTGCCGTCGTTCTCGATGCCCAGCAGCTCGGCGTCGATGGTGACCACGTCGGTGTAGTCGGCCTGGCCGTTGCGCTCGGCGATCTGCATCTTCAGCTCGGCGAACACTTCCGGGGTGGTGAATTCGCGGATGTCGGCCGAATCGCCCTTGTCCCAGGCCGCTTGCAGGCGGATGTAGTTGCTCTTGGCATGGCGCAGGAAGGACGCCGTGTCGAAGTCGGCCGGCACGCCCCAAGGGGTGTGGGCCGCAACAGGCGCCGCTTTATCCAGGTTCAGGCCGCCCGAGACCGGCTGCAGCGGCGGCAGGCCGGAGCCGATTTCCGGCGTACGTGCCATCGGCTGCTGTGGCTGAGGCTGCCATGCGCTGCCGCCATTGCCGCCGAAGCCGGCCGCTGCCGCGGCAGGACGCTGCGGCGACATGCGGCTGCGCACCAGGCGGAAGATCAGGTAGGCCGCGCCGGCGATCAGCGCGAACGTCAGCATGGTGCCGATCATGCTGGCCAGGGCGCCGCCCAGGCCGAAGTGCGACAGCAGGGCGCCCAGGCCGAGGCCCAGCAGCGCGCCGCCCAGGATGCCTTTCCAAGGGCTGGAAGGTTTCGGCGCGGCTGCCGGCGGCGTGGCCGCCGCGGCTGCGGGCGTGGCCTGGCGGGCCTGGGCCGGGGTCGGCGCAGGCTGGGCCGGCATCTTGCTCACGCTTTGGGACTGGCGTCCGATGGAGCGGCCGCCGCCCATGGGACGGGCGATCGCCTCGCCCAGCATGGCGGTGGCGGACAATGCCAGCACAGCGCTAACCAGAATCTTTTTCATGTTCATGATGTTTTCCCGCTTACAGTTTGATACCGGTGTGCAAAGCGGCCACACCCGCCGTCAGGTTGTAATACTGGACCCGCTCCAGTCCCGCATCCTGCATCATCGTTTTCAGGGTTTCCTGGTCGGGATGCATGCGGATCGATTCAGCCAGGTAACGGTAGCTTTCCGCGTCACCGGCAATTTTCTGTCCCAGCCAAGGCAGCACCGAGAACGAATACAGATCATACGGCTTTTGCAACGGTTCCGCGACTTTTGAGAATTCCAGCACCAGCAGCTTGCCGCCCGGCTTCAGCACGCGGCGCATTTCGGCCAGCGCCTGGTCCTTGTGCGTCATGTTGCGCAGGCCGAACGCCACGCTGACCCGGTCGAAATAATTGTCGGGGAACGGCAATTTTTCCGCGTCACACAGCAAGGTGGGGGTGACCAGGCCGCGATTCAAGAGGCGATCGCGGCCCACGCGCAGCATGGACTCATTAATATCGGTCAGCCACACCTCGCCGCTGGGGCCGGCCTGCTTGGCGAAAGCCTTGGCCAGGTCGCCGGTGCCGCCGGCGATGTCCAGGCATTTGAAACCGGGACGCACGGCCGCGTTGGCGATGGTAAACGTCTTCCACAGGCGATGCAGACCGGCCGACATCAGGTCGTTCATCACGTCGTACTTGGCGGCCACCGAGTGGAACACCTTGGCGACTTCCTTCACTTTATCGTCTTCGGAGACGGTCTTGTAGCCGAAATGGGTGGTATTGGTCATGGTCTGGGAAGCTGTGGATTTGCCTGCATTATACAAGCGCAGCAGGGAAAATCCCTCCGGAGCTTGATCTGGGTGGAGGCGGCCAGCCGTGGCGGTCCCAGGCTGGCAGCACTGGACAGGCAAAGGCGCGGTTTGCTCTCAGCGCGCAGAACCAGTTCTTGACAGAGGGAATCGCCATCGGCGTCCTTGCGGAACTATGGGTCTGTGGCGGCGGCCTGGCCGCATACCGCTGGATTTTCACGCGGGAAGATTGAGCAGTTCCGCGCGGCGGGATTGCAGGTACTGGCGCTCGACGGCGTTGCTGGCGAGCTCGCAGGCGCGGTCATAAGCGGCGATGGCGGCAGGGTCGCCCTGGCGGCGCAGCAGTTCGGCCTTGGCAGCGTGCAGGTAATGGAAACCGTCCAGCTGGCCGCCCTGCTCCAGCCTGGCAATCCAGGCCAGCCCCTGCGCCGGGCCGCCGGCCATGCCGAGCGCGACGGCGGCGTTCAACTCCACCACCGGCGTGGGCAGGTGGCGCAGCAGCGCGCCGTACAGGGCCGAGATCTGTGGCCAGTCGGTTTCCGCCGCGCCGGCAGCCTTGCTGTGCAGCGCCGCGATGGCGGCCTGGATCTGGTATGGGCCGGGCCGGCGCAGCGGCAAGGCCGCGTCCAGCAGCGCCAGGCCTTCGGCGATGGCGGCGCGGTCCCACAGGCTGCGGTCTTGCGTTTCCAGCGTCATCAACCCGCCGTCGGCCGAGGCGCGGGCGCCGCTGCGGGCGTGGGTCAGCAGCATCAGGGCCAGCAGACCCTGCACCTCGGCGTCGCGCGGCGCCAGCTCGGCCAGCAGGCGGCCCAGCCGGATCGCTTCGCGGCACAGGTCGGTACGCACCAGGCGCTGGCCGCTGGTGGCGCCGTAGCCTTCGTTGAACACCAGGTAGATCACTTGCAGCACCAGCGCCAGGCGCGCCGGCAGCTGGTCCGGCGCCGGCACGGCGAAGGGAATCTTCGCGTCGACGATCTTGCGCTTGGCGCGCACCAGGCGCTGGGCGGTGGCCGCCTCGCTCTCGCAGTAGGCGCGCGCAATCTCGCGGGTGGACAGGCCGCACAGCGTGCGCAAGGCCAGCGCCGTCTGCGCGCCGGAGGCCAGGGCTGGGTGGCAGCAGATGAAGATCAGGCGCAGGCGGTCGTCGTCCACCGCCAGGCTGTAGCCGGCTGCCGAGAAGGCCGGCGCAGGGGCGCCAGCGCCGGCGCCGGCGCTGGCGCTACCGCTACCGTCCACGCGCGCGAAGCAGCCGTCGACGCCGGCGTCCGTGTCCGCGGCCGGCTCCTGCGCCAGCCGCGCCAGCGCTTCGCTGGAGTCGGGCAAGGTCCAGCCGGCGCGGCGCAGGTAGTCAAGGCCGGCGTTGCGGGCGACCGTGGTCAGCCAGGCCGCAGGGTTGGCGGGCAGGCCGTCGCGCGGCCAGCGCTCCAGCGCTTTGCCGTAGGCGTCCTGCAGCAAGTCCTCGGCCAGGCTGATGTCGCCGAAACGGCGTATCAGCCCGGCCAGCACCCTGCCGCCCTCGCGCCGGCACACCTCCTCCACCGCCCGCGTCAGCATGCTAGCGAGCTGAGCCGCATTTTCACCATCTCGGGGTCAGACCCCGAAGTTGGGAAAATGCGGCTCAGTCTGGTAAGGGCGCGCATGGGCTAGCCGTGGTTGATTTGCGGCCGCACTTCGATCGAGCCCTCGCCAGCGGAGGGGCATTTGGCGGCCCATTTGATGGCCTCGTCCAGGTTGGCGCAGTCGATCAGGTAGTAGCCGCCCAGCTGCTCCTTGGTTTCCGCGAACGGTCCGTCGGTGCAGGCAACTTTGCCGTCGCGCACGCGCACCGTGGTGGCGGTGTGCACCGGGGCCAGCTCGGAGCCGCCGCGCAGCACGCCGGCGGCGATCATTTCCTGCGTGTAGTCGCCGTAGGATTGCATCAGCTCTCCCAGCTGCTGCTCGCTCATGCCGCTGTAGAGTTTTTCGTCGGCGTAGATCAGGATCATGTATTCCATGTTGCTCTCCTTGAAAGTCGACCGGACATCCGGACCTCACCACGACGAACGGTTTTCGCAATATCGACAGGCGGCGCGCAAAAAAAAATCCCCGCGGCCGGCGGGGATCGGTGCTCAGTGCTTGTGGCCGCAGCCGTGCGCTTTGGGGGCGGACGGCAAGGCGGCGCCGGATGCGCGTCCGCTGTCGCCGTCGAAGCCGGCGGCGTGCAGGCGGTCCATGTAGTCGCGCCACAGCTGTTCCTGTTCGGCGCCCAGCTTGTACAGGTAGTCCCAGGTGAACAAGCCGGTGTTGTGGCCGTCCGAGAAGGTGGGCTGGACGGCGTAGTTGCCGACCGGTTCGATGCCGGCGATGCCGACTTCGCGCTTGCCGACCTGCAGTACTTCCTGCCCCGCCCCGTGTCCCTTCACTTCGGCCGACGGCGAGTACACGCGCAGCAGCTCGAACGGCAGGTTGAAGGTGGCGCCGTCGTCGAAACTGATTTCGAGGATGCGCGATTTGTTGTGGACGGTGAGGCCGGTGGGTTGTTTCATGATGACAGTTTCGCGATGATGGATGCACGTAACTGTACCAGCAACGCGCTGCGCGCGGCCAGCGCGGCCGGATCCGGCGCGCGCTGCGCCTCGCCCCAGGTGGGGTTCGGGAAGTGCACGTCGTCCGTGTAGCGCGGGATCACGTGCCAGTGCACATGCGGCGTCATGTTGCCGAAACTGGCCAGGTTGACCTTTTCCGGCGCCATCACCTCGCGCACCGCCGCCTCCACCTGCCACACGGCGTTCATCACGTGCATGCGGTCGGCCGGCGCCAAATCCGTCATTTCCTTGACGTGCCGGTTCCACACCACGCGTACGAAGCCAGGATAACTGGCCTCGTTCACCAGCACCACGCTGAGCTTGTCGTCATGCCAGACCAGCGCGTCGGACGGCGCGGCCAGCAGCGTGCACAAGTCGCAGGGGCGCGCCGCCTGCGTCATACCAGCACCCGCTCGATGCCGCCGTTGTTGGCCTTGGCCACGTAGTCCGGCATCCAGTTCTCGCCCAGCAGGTGCTTGGCGATTTCCACCACAATGTAGTCGGCCGTGGTGCCCGCGTCTTCGCTGTAGCGCGATACGCCGCCCAGACAGGCCGGGCAGCTGGTCAGCACCTTCACCTCGCCGGTGAAGCCGTCGGCGCGCAGCTTGTCGGCGCCCTTGACCATTTCCTCTTCCTTGCGGAAGCGCACCTGGGTCGAAATGTCCGGACGCGCCGCCATCAGGGTGCCGGAGTCGCCGCAGCAGCGGTCGTTCTTCTCGATCTTGGTGGCGTCCACGGTGGTGATCAGCGAATTCACCGTTTTCAGCGGGTCCTGCATCTTCATCGGCGAGTGGCAAGGATCGTGGTACATGTAACGGGTGCCGGTCACGCTTTCCAGCTTGACGTTCTTCTCCAGCAGGTACTCATGGATGTCCATGATGCGGCAGCCCGGGAAGATCTTCTCGAACTCGTAGGACGCCAGCTGGTCGTAGCAGGTGCCGCACGATACCACCACGGTCTTGATGTCCAGGTAGTTCAGGGTGTTGGCCATGCGATGGAACAGCACGCGGTTGTCCGTCACCATCTTGTCGGCCTTGTCGAAGTCGCCGGCGCCGCGCTGCGGGTAGCCGCAGCACAGGTAGCCAGGCGGCAGCACGGTCTGCACCCCCACTTCCCACAGCATGGCCTGCGTGGCCAGGCCCACTTGCGAGAACAGGCGCTCCGAACCGCAGCCCGGGAAGTAGAACACGGCTTCGGTGTCGGCCGTGGTTTTCTTCGGGTCGCGGATGATGGGGATCATCTTGTTGTCTTCGATGTCGAGCAGCGCGCGCGCGGTCTTCTTCGGCAGGTTGCCCGGCATCTTCTTGTTGATGAAGTGGATCACCTGCTCTTTGATCGGCGGCTTGCCGACGGTCGGCGGCGGCGCCTTGGTCTGGCTCTTGGCGAACTTCTTCAGCACATCGTTGCCCAGCCGCTGTGCCTTGTAGGCCACGCCCACCATGCCCTGGCGCACCGTATTGATGGTGGTCGGGTCGGTGGCGTTCAGGAAGAACATGGCCGCCGCCTTGCCGGGATTGAAGCTGCGCTTGTCCATCTTGCGCAGCAGGTTGCGCATGTTCATCGACACGTCGCCGAAGTCGATGTTGACCGGACAGGGCGTGACGCATTTATGGCATACCGTGCAGTGGTCGGCCACGTCTTCGAATTCTTCCCAGTGCTTGATGGAGATGCCGCGCCGGGTCTGCTCTTCGTACAGGAAAGCTTCGATCAGCGAGGACGTCGCCAGGATCTTGTCGCGCGGCGAGTACAGCAGGTTGGCGCGCGGCACGTGGGTCGAGCACACCGGTTTGCATTTGCCGCAGCGCAGGCAGTCCTTGACGCTGTTGGCGATTTCGCCGATGTCGCTTTGCTGCATGATCAGCGATTCGTGGCCCATCAGCCCGAAGGACGGGGTATAGGCGTTCGACAAGTCGGCATCCATGCCCGGCAGGTTGAGCAGCTTGCCCTTGTTGAAGCGGCCTTCCGGATCCACCCGCAGCTTGTACTCGCGGAAGTTGACGATTTCGTCTTCGGTCAGGAACTCCAGCTTGGTGATGCCGATGCCGTGCTCGCCTGAAATTACGCCGTTCAGCGAACGGGCCAGCTTCATGATGCGCGCCACGGCCTTGTGCGCCAGCTGCAGCATCTCGTAATGGTCCGAGTTCACCGGCAGGTTGGTGTGCACGTTGCCGTCGCCGGCGTGCATGTGCAGCGCCACGAACACGCGCCCGCGCAGCACGCGCTTGTGGATGGCGGCCGCTTCGTCCAGGATCAGCTTGAAGGCGGCGCCGTTGAAGATCTGGCGCAGCACGGCGCGGATTTCCTGCTTCCAGCTCACGCGCACGGTGCGGTCCTGCACCACGTCGAACAGGGTGGCGTCCGGCTGGCGCACCAGGCGCTCGTCGAAGGCCGCGTCCAGCGCGCCCAGGCCCAGTGCGCGCAGTTGCTCGCGCACGGCGGCCAGCGGCTGGTCCAGATTGTCCTGCGTGAAGGTCCAGCGCTGCTGCACCTGCTCCAGCAGGGCCAGCGCCTGCTGTGCGCGGTCGCCCAGCATTTCGGCGTCGCCCACCTTGTCGTCGGAGGCGTCGTCGCTTTTCCCTACCGGCAGATTGCCAGCCTCGAAGAAGGCGCGCAGTTCGCCCGCCAGTTCCAGCTTGTTGGTGATCGACAGCTCGACGTTGATGCGCTCGATGCCGTCGGTGTACTCGCCCATGCGGTTCAGCGGGATCACCACGTCTTCATTGATCTTGAAGGCGTTGGTGTGCTTGGCGATGGCGGCGGTGCGGGCGCGGTCCAGCCAGAATTTCTTGCGCGCTTCCGGGCTCACGGCCACGAAGCCTTCGCCCACGCGGGTGTTGGCCAGGCGCACCACTTCCGAGGCGGCAATCGCCACCGCGTCCTCGTCGTCGCCGACGATGTCGCCGAACAGCGCCATCTTCGGCAGCACGCCGCGCTTCGATTTGGTGGCGTAGCCCACCGCGCGCAGGTAGCGCTCGTCCAGGTGTTCCAGGCCGGCCAGGCGCAGCGTGGCGAATTTTTCGCCGGTGGCCGGCAGGCCGTCCAGGTAGTCCTTGATTTCAACGATGGACGGAATCGCGTCGCGCGCCTGGCCGAAGAACTCCAGGCACACGGTGCGGGTGTGCTTGGGCATCTTGTGCAGGATCCAGCGCGCCGACGTGATCAAGCCGTCGCAGCCCTCTTTCTGGATGCCCGGCAGGCCGGCCAGGAATTTGTCGGTCACATCCTTGCCCAGGCCTTCCTTGCGGAATACGCGGCCGGCGATCTCCAGGATCTCGGTCTTGAACGGCTCGCCTTTCGACTCGCCGCGCGCGTTCGGGTGGGTCCATTCCAGCTTGAAGCGCGCCAGCGGCGTGTCATGGATCTTGGACAGGTTGTGGTCCAGGCGCGTGACTTCCAGCCAGTCGCCGTTCGGGTCGACCATCTTCCACGAGGCCAGGTTGTCCAGCGCGGTGCCCCACAGCACGGCTTTCTTGCCGCCCGCGTTCATGGCGATATTGCCGCCGATGCAGGAGGCGTGCGCCGAGGTCGGGTCCACCGCGAACACGAAGCCGGCCTTCTCGGCCGCTTCGGACACTTTGTTGGTGATGACGCCGGCGCCCGAGTAGATGGTGGCGTATTCCTTGTCCAGGCCGGGCAGCACCTTCATCTCGACCTTGCCCAGGTCGAGCAGCTTTTCGGTATTGATGACTGCCGACAGCGGCGTGAGCGGAATGGCGCCGCCGGTGTAGCCGGTGCCGCCGCCGCGCGGGATGATGGTCAGCCCCAGCTCGATGCAGCCTTTCACCAGGCCGGCCATCTCGTCTTCGGTATCCGGCGTCAGCACCACGAACGGGTATTCGACGCGCCAGTCGGTGGCGTCGGTCACGTGCGAGATGCGCTTCATGCCGTCGAAGCAGATGTTGTGCTTCTCGGTGTAGCGGCCCAGCACCTTGGTGGTGCGCTTGCGCAGGTCGTAGGTCTGGCGGAATTCCTCGCCGAACGCTTCCACGGCGCCGCTGGCTGCCTTCAGCAGCTGTTCCACGTTGCGGCTGCGGGTCTGGTCGGCTTCGGCGCCGTCCACGGAGACGCGGCGTTTGTCCACTTCGGCCAGACGGTGATGCAGCGCGTCGATCAGTTCCTGGCGCCGCTTCGGGTTATCCAGCAGGTCGTCCTGCAGATAGGGATTGCGGCGCACGGCCCAGATATCGCCCAGCACCTCGTACAGCATGCGCGCCGAGCGGCCGGTCTGGCGCGCGCTGCGCAGTTCGTCGAGCACGCGCCAAGAGTCCTCTCCCAGCAGCCGGATGACGATCTCGCGATCGGAAAACGACGTGTAGTTATAGGGGATTTCGCGCAGGCGCGTGGCTGCGGGACCGTTTGGCGTTTCGGCGAGGAGAGCTTGGATTTGTGCTGGGGCGTTCATGTTGGATGTGCTGCGGACTGACCCTAAGGAAGGACATTCTATCTTATTGCGCTGCACCACGCCCCAACAGCCTTAGGCCGCAAAGGGTTACGCAAACGTCAAACAGCCGACAAAAATTCGAAAAATGGCCTTTTCCAAACAATTTCCTGCCATTCAACGCGTTTTTACCATTTTTTGTGCGATGAAAAGGCGCCTAAGCCAAATTCATCCGCCCAGCGCAGTGGCAATGGTTTTCCACACGCCGTCCGGCACATACAGCAACAGGGTGGTCATGGTGAGGTAGCGCGCGCACTTGCCTATGGCCATATAGCCGATGGCCGGCCAGAACGGCAGCTTGAGCCAGCCGCCCAGCGTGCACAGCGGATCGCCGATGCCGGGCACCCAGGACAGCAGCATGGTCTTGGCGCCATAGCGGGCCAGCCAGCGGAACCAGCGGCTTTCGCGTTCCTTGGCAAAGGCCACCTTGGCGCGGTAGCCGATCCAGTAGTCGACCGCGCCGCCCAGCGTATTGCCCAGGGTGGCCACGGCAATGGCGGGCCAGAACAGTTCGGGGTTGGCCTTGATGGTGGCAAACACCATGGGCTCGGAGCCCATGGGCACCAGGGTGGCGGAAACAAAGCTGACGAAGAAGACCGAAGTCAGGCCGACTTCCGGTGCGGACAGCTGCTCCAGCAGCCACTGGATGGTGGATTCAATCATCTTGCCATTATAATGAGTCGGCATGGCGCGTGAGGTACTACACAACAGTACGCCGTTTAGCGCCCGCCCCTTCCCGGTTACCCGCCGTTGAAAAGCATGTCCTTGCACTACGCACCAGGGCACCGTCCCAGACTAAACCATGCAGACTATGACTATCGACTACCTGAAGAAAATCCTGACCGCCCGCGTCTACGACGTGGCCCACGAAACGCCGCTTGAGCTGGCGCCGACCCTGTCGCAGCGCTACCAGAACCGGATTTATTTCAAGCGCGAAGACATGCAGGACGTGTTCAGTTTCAAGATTCGGGGCGCGTACAACAAGATGGCGCACCTGAGCGACGGCCAGCTGAAGCGCGGCGTGATCTGCGCCTCGGCCGGCAACCACGCCCAGGGCCTGGCCTTCTCGGCCAACAAGATGGGCTGCCGCGCCGTGATCGTGATGCCGACCACCACGCCCCAGGTGAAGGTCGACGCGGTGCGCACGCGCGGCGGTCCCGGCGTGGAAGTGATCCTGCACGGCGAGTCGTACACGGACGCCTACAACCACGCGCTGACGCTGGAAAAAGAACAGAACCTGACCTTCGTCCATCCCTTCGACGACCCGGACGTGATCGCCGGCCAGGGCACCATCGGCATGGAGATCCTGCGCCAGCACGCCGGCCCGATCCACGCCATCTTCGTGCCCATCGGCGGCGGCGGGCTGCTGGCCGGCGTGGCGGCCTATGTCAAGCAGGTGCGGCCGGACATCAAGATCATCGGCGTGCACACCTTCGACTCGGACGCCATGGGCAAGAGCCTGAAGGCGGGCGAGCGCGTGACCCTGGCCGACGTGGGCCTGTTCGCCGACGGCACCGCGGTGCGCCTGGTGGGCGAGGAAACCTTCCGCCTGGCGCAGCTGTACGTGGACGACATCGTCATCGTCGACACCGACGCGGTGTGCGCGGCCATCAAGGACGTGTTCACCGACACGCGCAGCATCCTGGAGCCGTCCGGCGCGCTGGCCATTGCCGGCGCCAAGGCTTACGTGGAACGCGCGGCGCTGACCAGGGACCCGGTCCAGAACGAAACCCTGATCACCATCGCCAGCGGCGCCAACATGAACTTCGACCGGCTGCGCTTCGTGGCCGAACGCGCCGAGCTGGGCGAGTCGCGCGAGGCGGTGTTCGCGGTGACCCTGCCGGAGCAGCGCGGCAGCTTCAAGCGCTTCTGCGCGCTGGTCGGTCCGCGCAATGTGACCGAGTTCAACTACCGCATCAGCGACGAGAAGGAAGCGCACGTGTTCGTCGGCGTGCAGGTGTCGGACCGGGGCGAATCGGGCACGGTGGCGCGCAGCTTCGAGGCAGCCGACTTCAAGACGCTGGACCTGACGCACGATGAACTGGCCAAGTCGCACTTGCGCCACCTGGTGGGCGGCAAGAGCGCCCTGGCCAAGGACGAGCTGCTGTACCGCTTCGAGTTCCCCGAGCGTCCGGGCGCGCTGATGCGCTTCCTCGATTCGATGGCGCCGAACTGGAACATCTCGCTGTGCCACTACCGCTCGCAAGGCGGCGACGTGGGCCGCATCCTGATCGGCCTGCAGGTGCCGCCGGACGAGATGGACGAGTTCACCCAGTTCCTGGCCAAGCTTGGCTACCGTTACTGGGACGAGTCGCAGAACCCGGTCTACAAGCTGTTCCTGGGCTAGCGCCACGCTCAACATCCCGGCTCGGCAACCAGGCTCACTGTTCAGCGGTCATAGTTGTGCGGTTTGCCCCGGTTGCCGACGTTGCCGCTGCCGGTGCCGGCGGTCTGGCCGCTGGGTGTCGCGGGCGCCTTGTCGGTCACGGTTTCGGAGCCCGAGCCCGCGCTGCCGGCCGTGCCTGAAGCGCCGCTGGCATCCACCGGCGCGCCCGGCAGCGCGGAAGAAACCGGAGGTGGCGCCGGCGTGGCCGGCGCCATGCGCGCATCCGCCGCCACGGTGGGCGAAGGCACATCCGGTTCGCGGTCCTTGCAGCCGGCGATGGTGAACGCCGCAATGGCGGACGCGCAGATCAGTGCGTTGATTTTGTGTTTCATGCGGTGCTCCTGTAGTTGGTGTTGTTGGCCATGACTGTAAGCCGCCTTGCCGCGTCCGCCCATAGGACGCGCCGATAGCGACCTGTAGGACGGCGCCCAGCGCCAGTGCAGGCGCAATGCCATATCGGCCATCTCTGCGCGCTGCTGCCGCCGCGCCGCATTTGCGCTACCATGCACGCTTCGCGCTCCGCCTCACCTTCATCATTGCCATCATGACCAATACCGCCGACCTGTCCCCGCTGGGCAAAAACTCCGCCTACCGCACCGATTACGCGCCGGAACTGCTGTTCCCCATCCCGCGCCAGGGCAAACGCGATGAACTGGGCCTGCAGGGCACGCTGCCCTTCTTCGGCGTGGACATCTGGAACGCCTACGAACTGTCGTGGCTGAACATGCGCGGCAAGCCGCAGGTGGCCGTGGCCAAGATCACCTTCCCGGCCGATTCGCCCAACATCATCGAATCGAAGTCCTTCAAGCTCTACCTGAACTCCTTCAACCAGACCCGCCTGGCCAACGAGGAAGCACTGCGTTCCTTGATGGTGCAGGACCTGTCGGCCGCGGCCGGCGCCAGCGTGCACGTGGTCATCACCTTGCAGGAAGATTTCGCCAAGCTGGAAATGGGCGAGCTGGAAGGCCTGCTGCTGGACCGCCTGGACATCGACGTGGACAACTACGCGCCGCAGCCGCAAGTACTGAAGGCCAACTTCGACGACTTGCCGGTGGAGGAAGTATTCATTTCCCACCTGCTCAAATCGAACTGCCTGGTCACCGGCCAGCCGGACTGGGGCAGCGTGCAGATCAGCTACGCCGGGCCGCAAATCGACCAGGAAAGCCTGCTGCGCTACCTCATCGGTTTCCGCGAGCACAACGAATTCCACGAGCAATGCGTGGAACGCATCTTTACCGACATCCTGCGCCATTGCAAACCGACCCAGTTGGCCGTATATGCACGGTATACGCGGCGCGGCGGCCTGGACATCAATCCCTGGCGCGCCAACTATAGCACCGGCATCAAGCCGTCCAACCTGCGCAATGCCCGGCAGTAAGGTCTGCGCGCCCGGTCGAATTGGGTTACACGCGGGGCGAATTTGTCTTACAATGAATCAATAAAGGTTGCGGTTTTCAAAGCTGCAGCCGATGCTGGAAAAAGACATTCAAAAATCGGTGAATCCGCCTGGTCCCTGACAAAAAACTGGCATTTGTCTTGTATTTGACGCGGAAATAGCTAATATCTCTGCCAGTGCTTATTTAACAACGCTACGGCCTGCCCCCAGCGGACTGCGGCGGATTGCGGAGCCAGCCATGGCGCAAGCGAATTCAAGTTACACGGCAAAAAAACAAGCCTATAATTCTGCTCGCAAGCCCCATTTGTGCGCTGCACCATTCCACGTCGCGTTATGAACAACCTGAGCAAAATCCTATCCCTCGAAAACGTCCAGCTCGATCTGGAGGTTTCCAGCAAGAAGCGCGCTTTCGAGCAAGCCGGCCTGATTTTTGAGAACAACTGCGGCATCGCCCGCTCCACCGTGTCGGACAACCTGTTCGCGCGCGAGCGCCTGGGCTCCACCGGCCTGGGCCACGGCGTCGCCGTGCCGCACGGGCGCATCAAGGGCATGAAGAGCCTGAAGTCGCCGCTGGCGGCGTTCGTGCGCCTGGCCGAGCCTATCCCGTTCGAATCGCCGGATGGCAAGCCGGTCAGCCTGCTGTTCTTCCTGTTGATCCCGGACCATGTGACGCAGCAGCACCTGGAAATCCTGTCGGAGATTGCGGAAATGTTCTCGGACGACGGCTTCCGCAACGCGCTGGCCACCGACCCGGACCCGCAATCGGTACACAGCCGCATCGTCAATTGGCAGCCTAGCTTGCAAGCTGCAGGCTAGAGCACGCTAAAAGCAGTTAAACTAGGGCATCCGCCATTCCTGAACTGAGATGCCATGCTGCAAACGCCCCTGACGATACAACGCCTGTACGACGATAATCGTGAAACGTTGCAGCTCGGCTGGTTCGCCGGCTTTCCCGGCGGCGAGCGCCTGATTTCGGGCGATGTGGCCTCGGCGGCCGACCAGGTCGGCCACTTGAACACCATCCACCCGGGCCGCATCCAGGTGTTCGGGCACCAGGAAATCAATTACTACCAGCGCCTCAAGTCGCTCACGCGCGCGCACGTCATCAGCGAGCTCATCGCTGGCGGGCCGCCCGCGCTGATCATCGCGCAAGGGCTGGAAACGCCACCCGATATCCTCGCCATCTGCGACGAAAAGAACATCCCGCTGTTTTCCACGCCGCTGCCGGCGGCGCAGGTGATTGACTTCTTGCGCGTGTACCTGTCGAAAAAGCTGGCGCAGCGCATCATCATGCACGGCGTGTTCATGGACGTGCTGGGCGTGGGCGTGCTGATTACCGGCGATTCGGGCCTGGGCAAGTCGGAGCTGGGGCTGGAGCTGATTTCGCGCTCGCACGGCCTGGTGGCCGACGATGCGGTGGAGTTCGCGCGCATTGCGCCCAATATGATAGAGGGCCGCTGCCCTGCCCTGCTGCAAAACCTGCTGGAAGTGCGCGGGCTGGGACTGCTGGACATCAAGGCCATCTTCGGCGAGACGGCGGTGCGCCGCAAGATGCGCCTGAAGCTGATCGTGCACCTGGTGCGGCGTTCGGCGCTGGAGGAGGAAGTGGAGCGGCTGCCGTTCCAGTTCCCCACCGAGGACGTGCTGGGCCTGCCGATCCGCAAGGTGGTGATCCCGGTGGCGGCCGGCCGCAACATCGCGGTGCTGCTGGAAGCGGCCGTGCGCAACACCATCCTGCAACTGCGCGGCATCGATACGCTGCAGGAGTTCATGGAGCGGCAACGGCAAGCCATGAGTGGCGACTAGGAGCTGGACCTTGCACGGTCCATCCGTTCCGCAGGCGCAGCACTCGCGCGGGGATTTGTTCGCCAGCGCACCTATCGCGTAGTCTTGATGTATTATCTTTAGCTATGCGTATCGTTCTCATCACCGGTATATCCGGCTCCGGAAAATCCGTCGCCCTGAATGTCCTTGAGGACACGGGCTATTATTGCGTGGACAATTTGCCGCCGGCCTTGCTGTCGCAACTGGTGTCGCAGCTGACCGACGAAGGCACGCAGGCGCTGGCCGTGGCGGTCGACGCGCGCAGCGCCGAGTCGCTGGTCAACCTGCCGGACGCCGTGCAGGCCTTGCGCCAGCAGGGCCACGACGTCAAGATCATGTACCTGACGGCGAATACCCATTCGCTGGTGGCGCGCTTCTCGGAAACGCGCCGCAGCCATCCGCTGTCGCACGAGCTGAAGCCGGGCCAGAATCCGGCCGCGCGCCGCACCCTGATCGAGTGCATTTCCGAAGAGCGCGAGCGGCTGTCGGCCATCGAGCAGCTCGGCCACGTGATCGACACCTCGGAGCTGAGCGCCAACAAGCTGCGCGCCTGGATCAAGGACCTGGTACAAAGCGAGAATGCGCCGCTGACGCTGTTCTTCGAATCGTTCGCCTTCAAGGTGGGGGTGCCGCTGGACGCGGACTTCGTGTTCGACGTGCGGGCCATTCCCAATCCCTATTACGACCTGGCCCTGCGCCCGATGACGGGACGCGACGCGCCGGTGATCGCCTTCCTGGACGCGCAGCCCAGCGCGGAGGAGATGTTCAAGGACATCCGCGATTTCGTCAGCAAATGGCTGCCGTCGTTCAAGACCGACAACCGCAGCTACCTGACGGTGGCGGTGGGCTGCACCGGCGGCCAGCACCGCTCGGTGTACATGGCCGAACGCCTGGCCCGGCACTTCCACCCGACGGAGCAAGTTGTCTTGCGCCATCGGGAACAGTCGTAACGGCGGGTTACGCTTCGCTACCCCGCCCTGCGCAGACCGCGTGCCATCACAGGTGGCGCAGCGGATGCGCGTGCGCCGGCCACGGCGGTGCGAAGAATCCTGCCACCATCCCGGGCGTTACTTGCGCCACCGTTGCGGGCGACCACTTGGGCGCGTTGTCCTTGTCGATCACCAGCGCGCGCACGCCTTCCAGCACTTCGCCATGTTCGAAATTGCGCCGCACCAGGTTGCGCTCCATGCGCAGGCAGTCCGCCACGTCCAGCGCCGCGCCGCGGTTCAATAGTTCCAGCGTCACGCACATCATCAGCGGCGAACGGCTTTGCATGGCTTTGAGCGCCGCCTGCGCGAACACGCCATCGTCGGCCGCCAGCGAAGCCATGATGGCCGCCACGCTGCCGGCCGCGAAGTGCCGCTCGATGGTGGCACGCTCAGCTTCCAGCACGCCGGCGCCGGCATGGAACGGCGCCGCGAAAGCATCGATTGCTTGCGGCAGTTCGGCGCCCGGCACCGCTTCCAGCAGGTCGCGCAGCGCGTCCCAGGCATCGGCCGGCACATAATGGTCCGCCAGGCCCACGTACAGCGCGTCGGCCGCGCCCACGGTCAGCCCGGTCAGGCCCAGGTAGCGCCCCAGGCTGCCCGGCGCGCGCGACAGGAAATGGCTGCCGCCCACGTCCGGGAACAGGCCGATATTCACTTCCGGCATGGCCATCTTCGTGCGGTCCGTGACGATGCGCACGCGGCAGCCCGGACCGCCCTGCGCAATGCCCATGCCGCCGCCCATCACCACGCCGTCCATTAACGCGATATACGGTTTAGGGTAATAGTGGATCAGGTGGTTGAGCGCGTACTCCTCGGTGAAGAAGTCCTCCAGCAGCGCGCTGCCGCCCTGCGGCGTGGCGTTGCCCACCTCGTGGAAGAAGCGGATGTCGCCGCCGGCGCACAGGGCCTTTGCGCTGCTGCTGCGGATCACCACGGCGGCGACGCTGCTGTCGCCGCGCCAGTCCAGCAGCACGGCGGTCAGGCTGCGCACCATATCGAGGGACAGGGAATTGAGCGCCTTGGGGCGGTCGAGGGTGATGAAGCCGGTGCGGTTGGCAACCTGGGTAAGGACGTGCTCGCTCATGCTGGATGTCTCTGGAATTGTTAGAGCCCCATTTTAGCGCGGCCGCAAAAAAGGGCGCCAGATGCGCCCTTTGTTGGGAGTGCCGGTGACCCGTTATGCGGTCGGGGCAGGTTCGTACGTGTCCGGGAGGTGCTTGATGGCGTCGTGGCCATGCTCCTGCACCTTGGCTTTGTACTTCATCACTTGGCGGTCCAGTTTGTCGATCAGCGTATCGATGGCAGCATACAGGTCTTGCGACAGGCTTTCCACGTACACAGTCTTGCCGGACATTCGCAGGTTGATCTCGGCCTTCTGCCTTTTGTCTTTCTCGGTGAGGTTATCTACAGTCAGGATGACAGCAATATCAATAACTTGATCGAAATGGCGCTTGACCCGTTCCAGCTTGTTCTGCACGTATTCACGGATGGCGGGGGTCACTTCGAGATGATGTCCACTGATGGTGAGATTCATACACACTCCTAAAGATAAGGGTTCGTACGCTTTGGTGTTTTTGGCGCGCAGGGGAACCCAAGTAAAACTACAAAGCTTTACGCAGACTTACCGGAGGGATTTTCAAGGCTTCGCGATATTTGGCAACAGTCCGTCGCGCAATTACCATGCCCTGTTCACCCAGCATGTCCGCAATCTTACTGTCGGATAAAGGATTTTTCGGGTCTTCAGCTCCTGTCAATTGCACAATCAGCGCCCGTATCGCCGTCGAGGATGCTTCTCCTCCTGCTTCGGTGGCGACGTGACTGCCAAAGAAATATTTCAACTCAAACATCCCATGCGGAGTCAGCATGTATTTCTGAGTTGTTACGCGAGAAATAGTGCTCTCGTGTAGTCCCAGTGTATCAGCAATTTCACGCAACACAAGGGGTCTCATGGCAACGGCGCCATGGCTGAAAAAGTTCTTTTGTCTTTCTACTATCGCCTGCGCCACGCGCAAAATGGTGTCGAAACGCTGGCGCATATTCTTGATCAGCCACTTGGCTTCCTGCAGCTGCGCGCCCATGGCCGACTCGCCCTTGCCCTGCTTGAGCATGTTGGCGTACAGCGCGTTCACGCGCAGGCGCGGCATCACGTCGTTGTTCAACGTGACCTGCCAGCCGTTGCGCGCCTTCTTCACGATCACGTCCGGCACCACGTAGTCGGATACGTCGGAGGCGAACTCGGCGCCCGGATGCGGATTGCACTGGCGGATCACCGCCTGCGCTTCGCGCAGGTCTTCGTCGTCGCAGTCGAGGGCTTTTTTCAGCTTGTTGAATTCGCGCTGCGCGAACCAGGCCAGGTGCTTTTCCACGATGCAGATGGCCATGCGGCGCGTCACCAGCGGCACCCCGGGCATGCGCTTGATCTGCAGCGCCAGGCACTCGGACGCGCTGCGCGCGCCCACGCCGATAGGGTCGAAACTTTGCAGCAGCGTGAGCGCCGTCTGCAGTTCCTCGAGCTCCACGTCCGCCTCTTCCGGCAGGCGCGCATGGATTTCCTCCAGCGGCTCTTCGAGGTAGCCGTTTTCGTCCAGCGCATCGATGATCAGTTCCATCAGCACGCGGTCGCGCGGCTGCTGCACGGTCACGCGCATCTGCTCCATCAGGTGCTCGCGCAGGGTGCAGTGGCTCGCTTCGAGCTGCGGGCGCGAGTCCTCGTCGTCCGGCGCCTTGCTGCGGCCGGCGTCGCTCCAGTCGGTATCGGCCTCGGCGCCGCTGGCGCTGTCGCCGTCGCCGCTGGCGCCCTCGAAGGGATCGCCCTCGCCGGCCGGTGCGCTGTCCTGCGCCGGTGCGCCCACTTCGGCCGGCGAGGCGTCCGCGCCGGTGGACTGGGTCGGGTTGATGGCGCCGTCGCCCAGCAGCCGCAGCGAGCGGTCCAGCGGGTCGTCCAGCCGTTCCAGCAAGGGGTTCTCGCCGAGCAGCTGCTCCAGTTCCTGGTGCAGCTCCAGCGTGGACAGCTGCAGCAGTCGAATCGACTGCTGCAGTTGCGGCGTCAGCGCCAGGTGCTGAGAGGTGCGGAGTTGCAGTGACTGTTTCATGGCGGGCTTACATGCGGAAGTGTTCGCCGAGGTAGACGCGCCGCACCGATTCGTCGGCGATGATATCGTCCGGACGGCCGGACGCCAGCACGCTGCCCTGGTTGATGATGTAGGCGCGGTCGCAGATGCCCAGCGTCTCGCGCACGTTGTGGTCGGTGATCAGCACGCCGATGCCGCGCTCCTTGAGGAAGCGCACGATGCGCTGGATCTCGATCACGGCGATCGGATCGACGCCGGCAAACGGTTCGTCGAGCAGCACGAAGCGCGGGTTGGTGGCCAGCGCGCGCGCGATTTCCACGCGCCTGCGCTCGCCGCCCGACAGCGACAGCGCCTGGTTCTCGCGCAGTTTCTCGATTTGCAGGTCGGCCAGCAGGCGGTCCAGGCGCTCGTCGATCTCGGCCTTGCTCAGTGCCTTGCCGTTTACGCGCTGGATCTCCAGCACGGCGCGGATGTTGTCCTCCACCGTCAGCTTGCGGAACACCGACGCTTCCTGCGGCAGGTAGGACAAGCCGAGCGTGGCGCGCTGGTGGATCGGCATGCTCGACACGTCCACGCCGGCGATATCGATGCTGCCCGCGTCCGACGGCACCAGGCCGACGATCATGTAGAAGGAGGTGGTCTTGCCGGCGCCGTTGGGGCCCAGCAGGCCCACCACTTCGCCGCATTCCACCTGCAGCGACACGTCGTGCACCACCTGGCGCTTGCCGTAGCTTTTCTGCAGGCCGCGCACCACCAGGGTGCTGGTGCAGCTTGGGATTGCTTCAGCCATCGTTATTTCCCCGCCGGCGGCTGCTGCGCCGGCACGGCCGGGGCGGCTGGCTTGGGCGTGGACGGCTGGATCACCATGGTGCCGCGCCCGCCGCCGGTCTTGCCTTCGCCGCTGACGGTGTTGCGCACGCTGAACTGCTCGCGACGGCTGTCGTAGGAAATGAATTCGCCGGCCACCTCGTCGCTCGGCTTGCTGCCTTCCAGGCGGCGCACCTTGGCGCGCGAGAACAGCTTCACCAGTTCGTTCTTGCCGTCGTACTCGATGCGTTCGGCTTCGCCTTCCATCCACTGGTCGCCTTCGCCGTCGCGTTTCTGGCGGAAGGTGGTGGGCTTGCCGCCGGCGCTGGTCAAGGTGACATACTGGTAGCCTTCCGGATCCTTGGTCACCACCGCCTTGGCCGCCTTCATCAGCAAGGTGCCGCGCGTGAGCACCACATTGCCGGTGAAGGTGCTGATCTGCTTGACGTCGTCGACGTCCGCGTTGTCATAGTCGATCAGCGTGGGCTTGGTGGAGTCGGCCTTCTCGGCCTGCACCAGTCCGGCCGCGCACAGCAGCAGCGCCGAAATCAGGAGTTTTTTCATCGTCTGTCCATTCACTATTTAGTTTGCGGCGGCGGATACACAATCCGGCCGCGTCCATTCAGCGACACCTGGCGCGTGGCGTTGTTCGCCTTCATGCCGGCGCCGGTCGCCGTGGCGCCGCCCTGCACGATCTGCACCGGCTGGTCGGTTTCCATGCGGTCCTCGTCCGGGTAGACGGTGAGCGCCTGCGTCGTCATCTGCATGGCCGGGCTCTTGCCCTGGGCCGCGCGGTCTATCTTCACATTGCCCTTCAGCTGCACGCGCGTGTTGTTCTCGTCCACGCGGGCGCGCTCCGCCGTCATGTCCATCGGCGGATGGGTGCTGCTCAAGTTGCGCACCATCGGCTTGTCGATCTCCGAGGCGTCGTCGATCGGGCGGTGCACCAGCTTGTCGCCCGACACGATGTAGCTCGGCTTGCCTTCCTTGGTCATGCGCACCACGCTGAACTGCTCGATGATGTAGTCGGGCTCGTTCAGGCGCTTGTCGGCCAGCATGTCTTCCTCGCCCCGGTTCAGCAGCTGCAACAGCCAGAACGTGCCAAAGGCAACAAACACCGCG
This sequence comes from Massilia sp. Root351, assembly GCF_001425045.1. GTDB lineage: Bacteria > Pseudomonadota > Gammaproteobacteria > Burkholderiales > Burkholderiaceae_D > Rugamonas. The sequence goes on from NZ_LMDJ01000034.1 coordinate 269,767, forward strand.
ATCACCAGGGTGATGCTCAAGCGCCAGCGGTGCGCAGTACGCTTACGCATGGTTAAATCTCCGCATCATCTACCTTCTCAGACCAGGAACTGGGCCATGACCTTATCGTAATTGCCGGTGGCGCGCAGCACGAATTCGCACACCTCGCGCACCGCCCCGCGCCCGCCGTGGGCCTCGGTCACGTGATGCACCCGGCTCAGCACATCGGCGCGGCCGTTCGGCACGCCCACCGCGAAGCCGACACGCTTCAGTATCGTCAGGTCCACCACGTCGTCGCCGATAAAGCACACCTGCCCGGCCTGCAGGCCGGTCTTGGCCAGCAGGTCGTTGAACGGGGTCAGCTTGTCGTGGCCGCCCTGGTGCACGAACTCGATGCCCAGGTCGCGCGCGCGGGCCGTCACCTGCGGTGAGCGGCGCGCGCTGATGATGGCCGTCAGGATGCCGGCCTCCTGCAGCAGCTTGATGCCCAGGCCGTCGTGCACGTTGAAAGTCTTCATCACTTCCCCGTCCGGGCCGTAATGCAGGCTGCCGTCGGTGAGCACGCCGTCCACGTCGAAGATCATCAGCTTGATGTTGGCCGCGCGTGCCACATTTTCAAGATTGTAGGCCTTGTTCATCAGATCACCTTGGCGCGCGTCAGGTCGTGGATGTGCAGCGCGCCGGCCAGCTTGCCCTCGGCGTCCACCACCAGCATTTGATTGATGCGGAACTGCTCCATGATGGCCACCGCGTCCACCGCCAGCTTGTCCGGCGAAATGCTGCGCGGATTGGCGTGCATCACGTCGCGGATGATCACCTTGCTAAAGTCCTGCACTTTTTCTATCATGCGGCGCAAGTCGCCGTCGGTAAACACGCCCACCGGGCGGTTGTCGGCATCGACGATGGCGGTCATGCCCATGCCCTTCTGGGTGATTTCCAGCAGCGCGTCCGGCAGGCGGGTGTCCAGGCCCACGGACGGAATCGCGTCGCCGCTGCGCATCACGTCGCGCACATGGGTCAGCAGGCGGCGGCCCAGCGCGCCGCCCGGGTGCGAGCGGGCGAAGTCTTCTTCCTTGAAGCCGCGCAGGTCCAGCAGCGCCACGGCCAGCGCGTCGCCCAGCGCCAGGGTGACGGTGGTGCTGGCGGTGGGCGCCAGGTTCATCGGGCAGGCCTCCTTGGCCACCGACACGTCCAGGTGCACGTCGGCCAGCTTGGCCAGGCTGGAGCCGGGCTTGCCGGTCATGGAAATAAGGGTGCTGCCCATGCGCTTGACCACCGGCAGGATGGCCATCAGCTCCGCGCTTTCGCCGGAATACGAGATGGCGATGAAGGCGTCTTCCGCCGTCACCATGCCCAGGTCGCCGTGCGCCGCCTCGGCCGGGTGTACGAACAGGGCCGGGGTACCGGTCGAGGCCAGCGTGGCGGCGATCTTGCGCGCGATGTGGCCGGATTTGCCGATGCCCGACACCACGACCCGGCCTTTGCAGTTCAGCAGCAGCGCGACCGCCTTGCCGACGCTGTCGTCGGTGGCCAGGCGCGCGTGCATGGCGGTAATGGCGTCCGCCTCGATCTGCAGGGTTTCTCGGGCCAGCGCCAGCGCGCGTTCGGCCGTGTTGTTGTCAAAAGCTTTCAGCATGGGAATTCCATCGGTTACACTCATGCCGGAAGTATAGCCGAATTGCGAAAGCAAAAAACTTGCCAGTCCCAACAAACAACGGGATCAGCCCTTAAATGGAACCGCCGCATGTTTTCACCGCTTGAACTGACCCTCTTGCTGCTCGGCAGCGCCGTACTGGGCGTGGTGGCGTTCCGCATGATGCACCTGCCGCCCATGCTGGGCTATCTGACGGTGGGCATCCTGATCGGGCCGCACGCGCTGGGCCTGGCCGAGCAGAGCGAGGCGAGCCATATCCTGGCCGAGTTCGGCGTGGTGTTCCTGATGTTCTCGATCGGCCTGGAATTCTCGCTGCCCAAGCTGATGGCCATGCGCGGCATCGTGTTCGGGCTGGGCATGGCGCAGGTGACGGCCACCATCGCCGCCACCATGCTGCTGGGCTGGCTGCTGGCCTGGCAGCTGCCCGGCATCAACATCAGCTGGCAAGCCTCGTTCGCGCTGGGCGGCGCGCTGGCCATGTCGTCCACCGCCATCGTGGTGAAGATGATCACCGAACGGCTGGAGCTGGAAAGCGAACACGGCCGCAAGATCATGGGCATCCTGCTGTTCCAGGACCTGGCCGTGGTGCCGCTGCTGATCCTGATCCCCTCGCTGGCGAAAAACCCGGACGACCTGCTCGAAACGCTGGCCTGGGCCGGCGGCAAGGCCGTCATCGTGCTGGTGCTGCTGCTGTTCGTTGGCCAGAAGCTGGTGCGCGGCTGGTTCGCCATCGTGGTCAAGCGCCGCTCGCAGGAGCTGTTCATGCTGAACCTGCTGCTGATCACCTTGGGCGCGGCCTGGATCACCGAGAAGGCCGGGCTGTCCATGGCGCTGGGCGCCTTCGTGGCCGGCATGCTGATCTCGGAAACCGAATACAAGCACCAGGTGGAGGAAGACATCAAGCCCTTCCGCGATGTGCTGCTGGGGCTGTTCTTCATCAACGTCGGCATGCTGCTCAATTTGCGCCTGGTGCTGGAGAACTGGTGGCTGGTGCTGGTGCTGCTGGCCGGGCCGGTGCTGCTCAAGTTCGCGCTGATCGCCGGGCTGGCCAAGCTGTTCGGCTCGTCCGACGGCGTCTCGATGCGCACCGGCCTGGCGCTGGCGCAGGCGGGCGAATTCGGCTTCGTGCTGCTCAACCTGGCCGGCGGCGTGGCGCTGATGGACCCGTTCATCATCCAGGTGGTGCTGGCGTCGATGGTGCTGTCGATGCTGCTGGCGCCGTTCGTCATCGACCATTCCGACAAGCTGGTGATGAAAGTGTCCAGCAACGAATGGATGATGCAGTCGCTGGCGCTGACCAAGATCGCCACGCGCACCATGAGCACGCAAAAGCACGTGATCGTGGCCGGCTTCGGGCGCAGCGGCCAGAGCCTGGCCACGCTATTGAGTGAAGAGGACATCGCCTACCACGCACTGGACCTGGACCCGGAGCGGGTGCAGGAGGCGCAGACGGCCGGCGCCAACGTATCCTACGGCGACGCCGGGCGGCGCGAAAGCCTGATCGCGGCCGGCATCTACCGCGCCAGCGCGGTGGTGATCACCTACGCCAGCACGCCGTCGGCGCTGCGCGTGCTGCACCTGGTGCACGAGCTGGCGCCGGCGCTGCCGGTGATCGTGCGCAGCCATGACGATACCGACCTGGACCGCCTGAAAGCGGCCGGCGCGGCCGAAGTGGTGCCGGAACTGATGGAAGGCAGCCTGATGCTGGCCTCGCACGCGCTGGTGATGCTGGGCGTGCCGCTGCGGCGCGTGGTGCACCGCGTGCAGGCGGCGCGCGAAGCGCGCTACGCGTCGCTGCGCGGCTGGTTCCACGGCGCCAGCGACGCCGGCGAGGACGACGACATGCTGCGCCTGCACTCGGTCACGCTGGGCGAGAACGCCAGCTGCATCGGCAAGATGCTGGGCGAGCTGGCGCTAGGCGAAGCGGGCGCCGAGATCGCCTCCATCCGGCGCGGCAAGAGCGGCATCGACGCCACGCCCGGCACGGTGCTGCAAGCTGGCGACGTGGTCGTGCTGCGCGGCGCCGCCGACGCCGTCGCCCGCGCCGAAAGCCAGCTGCTCGCCTGATTCCGACAACCCTTCCAACTCTCCTACAACCGGCCTGAGCCGCATTGCACCAACCTCGGGGTCAGACCCCGAGGTTGGTGCAATGCGGCTGAGCTTGCTTTAGCGGGGTATCAGGCGTCGGGACGGTAGGGGAGCACGCGGTTGCGGCCGCTGTCCTTGGCTTGGTAGAGCGCGGAGTCGGCCTGGGCGATCAGTTCCATGGCGGCGGCTTCGGGCGTGGCGCCGGCGTCGCTGCGGTCCAGGCAGGCCACGCCGATCGAGGCGGTGATGGAAACCCGTACGCTGGGCGACACGTCTATCATGCTGGCAGCTATGCCGGCGCGGATGCGCTCGGCCACAAAGGTGGAGCTGTCCAGGTCGGCGTTGATCAGCAGCACCACGAACTCTTCCCCGCCGAAGCGCGCCAGCGCGTCCGACAGCCGCAGCTCGGCCTTGATGCGCTGCGCCACTTCGCGCAGCACTTCGTCGCCGCCCTGGTGGCCCACCGTGTCGTTGACCCGCTTGAAGTGGTCGATGTCGATGTACATGAGGGAGATGTCGTAGGCCTGGCGCCGCGCGCGCGCAATTTCCTCCAGCAGGCGCCGGTCCATATAGCGCCGGTTGTAGACGCCCGTCAGCGAATCGGTCAGGCCGATGTACTTGAGCATTTCGTTGGAGATCACGTTCTCCAGGCAGATGGCGATGATGGATGCCATGTGCTCGATGAAGTCGGTGCCCAGGCTGGGCGTGAAGCGCGTGGGGTCCACGCTGCCCAGGTTCAGGCTGCCGATGATGCGCTTGTTGCGCAGCAGCGGCACCAGCGCCACGCTTTGCAGCCCTTCCGGCGGACGCGGAAAGGCGTGGCCGTGCTTGAAGGCGTCGTACATGCCCAGCAGCGGCCGGGGGATGGGCGAATAGGCGTTGCGGCGCCCCAGGTCGAAGCCCAGCCGGTCCACTTCCTCGACGAAGAGCAGGTCCGGGAACTCGGCGAAATTGACGCCCAGCTTGCCCATCACGGTGTGGATGTCGCCGCCTTCGTCGATCAGGGTCAGCGTCACCGCTTCCAGTTCCGAAATGATGGGCAGCGTGCGGAAGATGGTGCCCACCAGTTCCGGGAACGTGGAGGCGCTGACGATTTCCAGGTCAAAGGCCTGGTGCCGCATCATGATGTTGTGGTTGCGCTCGGCCTGCTCCAGCAAATACGCCATGCGCGTGCGCAGTGCCTGGTTTTCCGCAACCAGGTCGCTTGCTTGGGGCTGTTTGCTGGTCATGGCTAGAACGCCAGGTTGACGTCGATTTCCTGGCCCACGCGCAATTCCTGGCCATCGCCTTCAAGCAGGATGCTGTTCATGCCGAAGCACAGCGCGCCGTCCACCTCGGGCTTGGCGCGGTAGCCGGCCATGATGTCGAGCGGATCGGGACCGAATTCGCCGGTGGCCTGGTCGATCGAGGGCATGGGGCAGCGCGGACAGGGCTTGACCGGTTTCAGCACGGCGCCGCCGACGCGGAAATCTTCTGCGTAGTCTTCTTCGAACGCTTCGATGCCGTCCAGCACCAGGTTGGGACGGAAGCGGTTCATGGGGATGGCCTGGCGGCCAGCCTGGACCAGCTTGCCATTCAGGTCGGCCAGCGAGGCGCTGCCCGCCACCAGCATCGGGTAGCCGTCGGAGAACATGGTGGTGGCGGCCACGCCCTGGGTCCATTTCTGCGATACGGCGCGGGTGGCGTTGGCGTGGAAGCGCACCAGGCGGCACGGCAGGCCCAGGAAATTGCTGAACCAGGCGGCGGTGGTGGCGTCGCAGTCGTAGGCCAGCACCTGGTCGTCCCACACTTGCACGGTGCGCTGCGGAGCCAGTTCGGGGTCGGGCAGGCCCAGTTCGATTTCCAGGCGCAGCATGCCCGGCGCGCGCAGTTCCAGCGTATCGGCCTTCAGGCGGGGCACGATCAGCGCCATGCGCGGATGTTCGCGCTGGGTCAGCGCCGCGCCGGCGTCATCCACCACCATCCACTCGCGGTCGTAGATCTGCTCCTTCATCAGCCCGGCGCTGGTCAGCGTGGCCGAACGCAGCGACATGCCGGCACAGGATTTGATCGGATAGAGGTTGATTTCGGAGAGGATAGCCATGCTGACCGCCGCAGGCAGCGCGCGGACGGCCACTGCCAAAATGTTATTCAAGTTGGCAGTATGGCAGCAAAGTGTCTGGCAGTAAATCGCGGGAAACCACAGCACGGCCCGATTGCGAAGATACGGACCATGGTTCCCCGTGCGCAGGGTCGCGCGGGAAGCCATATCCCCCGGTGGAGGATATGACAGGGAGCAACTTACTCCGCCTTGCGCGGGCGGCGGGCGGCCGGCTTGCGGGCGGGCTGGTCGCCGCCTTCCGCGTCGCCGCTGGCAACCACCGGCTTGGCGGCGCGCGCGCGCGCGGCAGCGGCCCGGCCGGACTTGGGCTTGTCGGCCGCTGTCTCCAGCGCCTGGTCCGCCTCTGCCGCCGCTGGCGCCGCGCTCGCCGTGGCAGCTTCCGCAGCCGCTTCGGTGATGCGCGATTCGCCCGCCTTGGCACGGCCCTTGGCCGCAGCACGGCTGCGCGGCTTGGCGGCCGGCTTGGCCATCGCATCCGCTTCGGCGGCGGCGCTGTCCGCTACCGGTGCGAGCACGGCCTCGGCAGCCTGCGGCGCCGCCGGCTGGCGGCTGGCTTGCTGGCGGCCAGCGGCACGTCCACCCGCGCGGGCGGATGGCTGCACGGCCGGCTGGACGACCGGCAATTCAGCGTGATCGCCCGGCTGAACGCCGGCATGGTCAGCTGGCTGCACGGCTGGCTGCGCGACTGGCACGGCGGCCGGCACGTCCGACCGGCCCGCTGCCTGGCCGGCCTGCGCTGCGCCTGCCTGCGCGAAGGACGCCTGCGCTTGCGGCGCCGGCTGGCCGGATTTGCCGCGCTGGTTGCCGCCCTGCACCGGTTTGCCCCGGCCCTTGCCCTTGGCCCAGACGTCGCCCGCCGTCGCCGACTGGGCGGCTTTCTGCTGCGCTTTCGCCTGGCGGGCCGGCATCTTGGCCGCACTGCGCTTGGGCTGGCCGTCGCGGCCGAGCTGGCGCTGATTGCCGCCGGCCGAGTTGGCGATGGCTGCCGCTGCGGCATCCAGCGCGCGCTCTTCCTCGTCCAGGTCGTCCTGCTCGCTGCTGCCGAGCATTGGGCTTGCCTGCGCGTGCGCCTGCACCTGCTGCGCGTCCGGCTGGTCAGCTACGGCTTGCTGCGCGTAGGCCGAGTCGTCGGCCGCATGCACGGCTTCCGCTTCCGCGTAGGCGTTCTCGTCCTGCGCCAGCTGCAGTTCGGCGGACACTTCCTCGGATACCGGCTCATGGCTGGCGTGGCGCTCGCCGCCACGGTTGCGGCCACGGCCACGGCCACGGCGGCCTTCATGGCGGCCGCCCTCGGCCGCCTCGTGCTGCACCGGCGCGGACACGTTGCCCGACCCTTCGCCCGAACCCTGCTCGCCCGCGCCGCTGCTGCGGTAGACATAGGCGCCGGATTTCTCGTCGCGGCCGAATTCCAGCAGGCCGCGCGCCTTGGCTTCCTCCAGCAGGTTGCCGAAGGTGCGGAAACCGTAATAGGACTCGCTGAAGTCCGGCTTGCGGCGCTTGATCGCCTCTTTCAGCACGGACGCCCAGATCTTGCCGGAGTCGCCACGCTCGGACACCAGCGCATCGAAGGTCTCGACCGCCATGTCCACGGCTTCGCGGCGGCGCTTGTCCATTTCCTCGCGGCGGCCTTTTTCCTCTTCCGGGGTGCGTTTGACGGCAGGCTGGCCTTCGCGGGTGTCGCGCTTGGCGGCGGCGCGGCGGATCTCGCGCACCAGGTCGTCGTAGAAAATGAACTCGTCGCAGTTGGCCACCAGCAAGTCCGAGGTGGACTGCTTGACGCCGACGCCGATCACTTTCTTGTTGTTCTCGCGCAGTTTGGAGACCAGCGGCGAGAAGTCCGAGTCGCCGGAAATGATGACAAAAGTGTTCACGTGGGACTTGGTGTAGCACAGGTCCAGCGCGTCCACCACCATGCGGATGTCGGCCGAATTTTTGCCCGATTGACGCACGTGCGGAATTTCAATCAGTTCGAAATTGCCCTCATGCATGGGCGCCTTGAAACCCTTGTAGCGGTCCCAGTCGCAATACGCCTTTTTGACCACGATGCTGCCTTTGAGCAATAAACGCTCCAGCACGGGCTTGATGTCGAATTTTTCGTAATTGGCGTCGCGCACGCCGAGGGCGACGTTTTCGAAGTCGCAGAACAGCGCCATGCTGACGTTATCGTTGGATGAAGCCATGAGATTTCGTTTTCTGTGGTGAGGAGAAGCTAAAGGGCCGGTGGCCGGCGAACCCGACGATTATACAGCCAGGCCAGCCCGGCGCCCGCCCTGGTGTATGCTCGCTTTACACATTTTTTCCGGAGCCCCCATGAAGCAATTGCTTGCCGCCCTCGCTTTTTTCCTGATGAGCTACGGCGCCGCCGCGCAATCGGCCGACGCCGACGCAACTTTCCGCCAGCAAATCAATACTTTTATGGACCAATGGCATAAGGATGCCGCCAATGCCGATCCGGTGTATTTCGATAAAATGGCGCCCAACGGTATTTATATCGGCACCGATAAAACTGAAATATGGACCCGCGACCAGTTTAAAGTATGGGCCAAGCCGTTTTTCGACCGTAAAAACGCGTGGTCATTTACCGCTATTAAACGCAACGTATATTTCTCGGCAAATAAAAGCTACGCGTGGTTCGATGAGCAGCTGAACACACAAATGGGCATCTGCCAGGCCAGCGGAGTTATTCGCCGGACCGCCAGCGGATTCGAGATCGAACACTACCAGCTGTCCCTGGCGGTACCGAATCCGCTGATGGAGCAGTTCAGCAAGGCGGTCAGGGAATTCGAAGCGAAACCGGCGGCGGCGCAGTAACGCCGGCCCGGCGCATTGTTTTAAGGCCCTGGCGCGGCCGTTTTATGCCAGTTTCTGGCGTGTTCGCGCCAGATTTGAGTGCGCGGGGGTAATCCGGCGGAAAAAGGGCGAAAAAAAAGCCGCGATCTCTCGCGGCTTTTTTCTGCGGCCGAGGCCGCTAAGGGTATTTAGACGTTGAACAGGAAGTTCAGCACGTCGCCATCCTTGACCACATATTCCTTGCCCTCGGCGCGCATCTTGCCCGCTTCCTTGGCGCCTGCTTCGCCCTTGAGGGCGATGTAATCGTCATAGGCAATGGTCTGCGCACGGATAAAGCCGCGTTCGAAATCGGTGTGAATAACACCGGCTGCCTGCGGGGCGGTGTCGCCGATATGGATGGTCCAGGCGCGCACTTCTTTTACGCCGGCGGTGAAATAAGTCTGCAAGCCCAGCAGTTTATAGGCGGCGCGGATCAGACGGTCCAGGCCAGGCTCTTCCATCCCCATATCGGACAGGAATTCCACTTTATCGGCGTCATCCAGGTCGGCAATCTCGGCTTCAATCGAAGCGCAAATGGCGACGATAGGCGCATTCTGCGATTTCGCGTATTCGGTCAGTTGGTCCAGCAGCGGATTATTGGTGAAACCGGTATCGGAAACGTTGGCCACATACATGGCCGGCTTCGCGGTAATCAGGCACAGCGATTTAATGATCGCCATTTGATCCGCGTCCAGGCCCATGGCGCGCACCGGCTTGGCTTCGTTCAGCTGCGGGATAATCTTTTCCAGCAGAGCAACCAGTTTCGCTGCGTCTTTATCGCCGGAGCGGGCTTTCTTGTTTTCGCGGTGCAGCGCTTTTTCAGCGGTGCCCAAGTCGGCCAGCGCCAATTCGGTTTGAATCACTTCGATATCGTCCAGCGGGCTGACTTTGCCGGCAACGTGGATCACGTTTTCATCTTCAAAGCAGCGCACCACGTTGACGATGGCGTCGGTTTCGCGGATGTGCGACAGGAACTGGTTGCCCAGGCCCTCGCCTTGCGAAGCACCGGCCACCAGGCCGGCGATGTCGACGAACTCGACGATGGCGTTGACCATGCGCTCGGGCTTGACGATCTCGGCCAGCGCGGCCATGCGCGGGTCCGGCACTTCCACCACGCCGACGTTCGGCTCGATGGTGCAGAACGGATAGTTTTCAGCCGGGATGCCGGCCTTGGTCAGTGCATTGAAAAGAGTGGACTTGCCGACGTTAGGCAGGCCGACGATGCCGCATTGGAGACTCATGAAAAACCTTTAATGATGGTATTGTTTTGCTGCGCCGATTGCCCGCGCGTAAGGATCAATTGTACCTCAGAACCAGGAGCTTCCATGACGATGCGCGACGCCAAACGCTCGCAGTTTCCCCATTTCCTGCCCATCGCCACCCGCTGGATGGACAATGACGTGTATGGCCATGTCAACAACGTTGTTTATTATTCCTACTTCGACACGGCCGTGAACCAGTTCCTGATCGAACGCGGCGTGCTGGACATCCACAAGGGCGAGGTGGTCGGGTTCGTGGTTGACAGCGGCTGCGCCTATTTCCGTTCCATCTCCTTCCCGGACACTGTCCATGCCGGCATCCGGGTGGCCAAGCTGGGCAATTCCAGCGTGCGCTATGAGATCGCGCTGTTCCGCAACGACGACGAGCAGCCGTGCGCGGCCGGCCATTTCGTCCACGTCTACGTCGAGCGCGCCAGCAACCGCGCCGTCCCGATCCCGGCTGCGGTGCGCGGCGTGCTTGCGACGCTGTCCGGGGCTTGAACCATGAATCCGTTTCCCCTGGTGCATAGCACCAAGCGCCATCCGTCAGCCGTGCTGCTGCTGACGCAGTTGCTGGGCATGCTGCTGTATCCGTTTATCGAAACCGTGCGCGGCGGCCACATCATCTTCAATATGTTCGGCATCCTGGTGCTGGTGGTGGCCACGCGCATGGTGCGGCGCACGCCGGGCCATGCCTGGGTCAGCGCCAGCATCGCCGGCCCCGTGATCATCCTGCTGGGCTTGCAGATGGCGTTCGACCTGCCGGGGCTGCTGCCCTGGTCGTCCGCGCTGGAGGCGGCGTTCTATTTCTATGCCGCCGCCAGCCTGGTGGCCTACATGATGGAGGACCGGCTGGCCACGACAGACGAACTGTTCGCGGCCGGCGCCGCGTTCACGCTGCTGGCGTGGGCCTTCACGCACGTGTTCATCCTGGTCCAGGCGCTGCAGCCGGGCACCTTCGGCGCAGCGGTGAACGCCGCCGCCCCGCGCACGTGGACCGAGCTGAACTACCTGAGCTTTGCGCTGCTGTCGAGCACCGGCATCGGCGACGTGATCCCGCTGACCTCGCATGCGCGGGCCATCGCCAGCGTGGAGATGCTGGTCGGGCTGATGTATCTGGCGGCGGTGGTGGCGCGCCTGATCGGCTTTACGCTGCAGTCCAACAAGTCCTAGGCCGGCACGCGCGCGCCCGGCGGCGTCAGTAGCGCTTCTGCGACGCGTAATGCTGGCCCAGATTCATCAACACCCCACTCTGGTGGTCCGGATCTGCCTTCTCTTCGATTTCTACGACACGCTTCAGAGCCGCTTCGGCCTCGGCATGCCTGTGTTCCAGTCTGCCACGGTGGCGGCCGGCGCGGCCATGCCGCCGGCCGGTGCGAGGCAGAGTAAGGAAAGTAGCAGGCGAAACGAGATACGGGCCAAGATAGACATGATTCCTTGAAATATTAATATCTTTGGCGCAATTTGCTTTGCATTTTTGCAATACCATAGTCTTTCCGGCGCCGGCAGAAGGCAATTTCCTTCAATACGGCGGCCCGGCGCGCCCCATACGATGGCCTTTCCGAAATTTTGAAAGGAATGGATTATGCAGACCCCGGATTTGATGGTGCAGGCAGCCGACAGCCTGCGCGCTTTGGCGCTCAACGAACAGGCAAAAGAACGCTTCTGCAGCGATCCCCAGCTGCGCCCGTACATCCACCGCGTGGCTGCGCGCTATCTGGCGGGGCACACCGTGGCCGACCTGGTGCGGCACCTGCACGCTGTCAGCGCGCGCGGGCATGCCGGATCGGCGGAGTATGTGGGCGAAAGCTGCCGCGACGAGGCCAAGGCCAACACCGACACGGAAGTCTTCCTGCAACTGGCGGCCGCGCTCGCGCACGAAAACCTGCAGTGCTCGGTTTCGCTGGACTTGTCCCACGTCGGCTTGCTGGTGGACCCGGAACTGGGCTACCGCAACGCCAGGCGCATTGCCAGCGCCGCGGCCGGCGCCGGCCGCGAGGTAATGATTTCGATGGAGGGCGCGGACCGGGCCAGCCTGATCTATGCCACCTACCGGCGGCTGCATGCCGAGGCCGGACTGGACAACGTGGGCATCACGCTGCCGGCCAAACTGCACCGCAGCGCGCAGGACTTGCCGCAGCTGATGGAGTTGCCGGGCCGCATACGCCTGGTCAAGGGCGCCTTCCTCGAGTCGCCCGCGATTGCCTGGGACCGCCACAGCCCGGAACTGGCAGCCGCCTACCGCCGGTTTGCGCAGACCCTGCTTGCCAGTGGCCACCCATGCGCGCTCGCCACACACGACGTGCAGTTGCAGAACGACCTGGCCGGCTTCATCCTGCAGCAGGAACTGTCGCCGCGGCAATCGGAATTCGAAACACTGTTCGGACTGGGCGCGGATGGCCTGGACGCGCTGCGCCGGCGCGGGTTCCAGACGCGCGAGTACGCCATCTTCGGCGAGGAATATTTTCTCTACGTGCTGAACCGGATCGCGGAACAGCCGGCCCGGCTATTCCAGGCCGTGGTGGACCTTATCGGCCCCGGTACTGCCCCGGCGTTGCAGCGACAAGCTGCTTGAAGGCGCGCTGGAAATGGGCCTGGTCCGCGAAGCCGCTTTCGATGGCGGCGTCGGCAATCGCGGCGCCGCGCCTGAGCCGCGCCTGGCCGTACTGGACGCGCCGGTTGACCAGGTAGGCGTGCGGCGTCATGCCGAACTGGCTCTTGAAGGCGCGGATCAGATAGGACGGCGACAGGCCGGCGGCGGCGCAGATGTCTTCCAGGCTCAGCAGGCGGGTGCAATTGTCGCTGATGAATTCGGCGGCCCGCAGCAGCTTGCCGTTGGCGCCGGCCAGCGCGACCGGCGCCGGGTCCAGCGCCTGCTGCATGTCCATGAAGAAGGCGAGCGCCGCACTCTGCTTCTGCAAGCCGTCGGCGTGCGCCGAGGTCACGGTGTCGTAGAGCCGGTTCAAGCCCGCGAACAGCGCGGTGCTTGAGGTGGTCGAAAACGCCCTGAAATCGGCATTGCGGCTGAAACCGAGTTCATGCTGCAGCGCGGTCAGCCAGGCCACGTCCACATAAAACATGCGGTACGACCACGGCTGGCCGGCGGCCGGATTGCAGGCATGCGCGTCCTCCGGGTTGATCACCACCACGCTGCCCGCGCCCACGGTTTCCTTGCTGCGCCGGTTCCAGTAGGTGCTCACGCCGCCGGTGATGGCGCCGATGGAGAAGGTGTCGTGCGTATGCCGCGCGTAGCACAGGTCGCGGCCGCCGCGTATCGAGCGCGCCTCGATGAAGGGCAGCGCGGCATCGCGCCAGAACGCGGGCTGCGCGGTTTGCACGCTGGGCATGGCCGGCCCGCTAGCGCGCCAGCGCGCTCAACACCGCCAGGCTCATGGCCTGCGCGGCGGTCTTGATGGAAGGCTCGGGCACCGGCGCATAGAACGGCGAGTGGTTGAAGGCCAGCGGCTTGCCGCCGGCCGTTTCGGCCTCGGCCACCGCCTTGGCGGGATAGACGCCGGTGAAGAAGAACATGCCCGGCACGCCCTGGTTGACGTACTCGGAGAAGTCTTCGCTGGCCGTCATCGGCGCGATCAGGCCGACGTTGGCGGCGCCCAGCGCGTCCTTCAGCACCGCCTCCGTCTTGCGCACCAGCGCGTCGTTATTGATGATGGCCTGGCCGCCGGACTTGAGCTCCACGTCCGGCGCCGGGGCGCCCGCCATGGCGGCCGACGCATTGGCTACGCGCCGCACGCCGTCCAGCAGCTTGGCGCGCACGGCCGGGCTGTAGGAACGGATGGTGCCGCGCACCAGCACGCTGTCCGGAATGATGTTGCCCACGGTGCCGCCCTGGATGGCGCCGATGGTGACCACGCCGAATTCCTTGGGGTCCTTCTCGCGGCTGACCACGGTCTGCACGTCCACCACGAAGCGCGCGGCGATGGTGATCGGGTCCAGCGCCTTGTCCGGCGCAGAACCATGGCCGCCGCGCCCCTTGAACACGATCTCGAGGGCATCCGAATTCGATGACACCGCGCCGACGTTGTAGCCGACGGTGCCGTGCGCAGTCGGCCAGGAATGCAGGGCGAACGCCACGTCCGGCTTGGGGAAGCGCTTGAACAGGCCGTCCTCCAGCATGGCTTTGGCGCCGGACACGGTTTCCTCGGCGGGCTGCGCAATGAACATCAGGCTGCCCTGCCATTGCGATTTGAGTTCCACCAAGGCGCGCGCCGCGCCCAGCCAGCTGGCCATGTGGATGTCATGGCCGCAGCTGTGCATGACGTAGGTTTCGGCGCCGCCGGAGCGAGTGCGGGCCTTGCTGGCGTACGGCAGGCCGGTTTTTTCCTCCATCGGCAGCGCGTCCAACTCGGTGCGCACCATCACGGTGGGGCCGGGTCCGTTCTTGAAGATCGCCACCAGCCCGGTCTTGCCGACGCCTTCGGTCACATCGAAGCCAAGCGCGCGCATCTCGCCAGCCAGTTTGGCAGCGGTACGCACCTCCTGGAAGGCAATTTCAGGGTGGGCGTGCAAATCCTTGTAGACCGTTTCCAGCTGCGGGTACATGGCATTGATGCGGCTGGCGACTTGCGCCTTGAGCGGCGCGCCGTCCTGCGCCTTGGCGGCCATGGCCGGGAACACTGCCGCCAGGGCCAGGGGCAGGCATGCGAGGGTATTTTTCATAGCCCCTATATTCGCATGTTAATTGCCGGCCAGGCGCCAGCGGTCGCCGGATTTTTTCAGATAGTGGTCGACCACGTAGCGCCACGGCATGGCCAGCGGGACCACGATCACCACCAGGCAGGCGATAGTGTTTTCCAGCACGGCCTGGCTCATACTGCCGGACTTCCAGGCCGGCAGCGCGACCAGCGACAGCCACAGCACTTTCCAGATCAGTTCCCACAGCAGCACCGGCAGCATCTGCAGCGGGTAGCGCAGGCCAAGCGCGCACAGCAGCGAGAACGCGGCGAGCATGCACAGCACCACGCCCTCCATCAGCTCCCACGGCTTGCTGTGGTGGAGTATGCCCGGCCAGACGACCAGGGCCAGTCCAACAACGATCAGCAGGTAGACCGCGCGCAGCGCATACAGCCGGAACAATGACACCTCTTGCATGGACCGCTCCTGGTTATTGATTTGATATGTCAATAATATCTTACAGGTGTCAGAAGTCAAGCACATATCGAATGCCCGATGGCAGCAGGGTCAGGGCAACACGAAGTCCAGCTGATAGTGATGCTGCCGGTCCACCTGCTTGAGCGCCATGCGGCCGCTGATGCCGGCCAGCTCGCCGGTGCCGGAATCGGGCACGATGGTCACGGCCAGCTGGCTGTCGCCGCCGTGCATGGCACCTGAATGCTGGATCACGAAACTGCCGGCCTTGCCCTTCAGCGTACCGGTGACGCGCTCGATGGCGACATAGGCGGCGGAACCCTGGGTGTCGGTCATGGCGGTCAGCATTTCGCCTTTGCCGGTGGCTTGCAGGTCGCCGGAGTATTGTTTTTCAAGTAACATGCGCCCGGTGGCTGTGCGGCCCTCATGCTGCGGCGCCGAGGCTGGCGACATCTTGACTTCAAACGTGCCGGCCGCGTGCTGGGCAGCGGGTTCGGCGCGGACCGGCAGGCAAGCGAGGGCGGCAACGGCGGCCAGGGTGGACAGGCTGGATTTCATGGCGCTCTTTCATCAATGGAAAAGCGGCACTGTATTTCAGGACCAGGAGAAAAGATTGGAAAAAACCGACAACGGTGGTGCGCCGATGCCGAAAGGGGTTGTGGATCCGGCGGCAGCGGCGCGCCGCATCCGGCTGGCAAGCTATCCGCCCTCGCCCGCGCTGCAGCCTTTTGTCGACTACCACTGGGTGGTGCAATGGGACAGGAACGGAGGGCCGCCGCAAACCCAGCGCGTGCTGCCGTATCCGAACGCCCACCTGGTGTTCGACCGCGGCAACACGGCCATCCACGGCGTGGTGCGCGGCGCGTTCGAGCGCAAGGTGGAGGGCGCTGGCAAGGTGCTGGGGGTACGCTTCAAGCCGGGCGGACTGCGGCCCTTTCTGCCGCACCCGCTGTCCCGGCTGGCGGACCGCACCATGCCGGTGGACGGGATGCTGGGCGTGGCCGGCGTGGAGGCCGAGCGGCGCGTGCTTGGCGCGGAAGCGGGGGGCAACGGCGGCGATGCTGGCGAGGCGCGCAGCGATACCGATATGGTGCAGGCGGCCGAGGCCTTGCTGGCGGCCGTGCTGCCGCCGGCCGACCCGCGCGCGCTGCTGGCGCAGCGCGCGGTGGCAGCTGCCGCCGCCGAAGACGGCCCGGTCAGCGTGGCGGCCTTGTCGGACCTGCTCGGCATCGAGGAGCGCACGCTGCAGCGGCTGTTCAGCAACTATGTGGGCGTGTCGCCGAAGTGGGTGATCCAGCGCTTCCGGCTGCACGAAGCCACCTGGCAGCTGGGCCGCGCGGCGGCTCCGGACCTGGCCGCGCTGGCTGCGCGGCTGGGCTTTTTCGACCAGGCGCACTTCACGCGCGGGTTCACGCGGCTGGTGGGCAAGCCGCCGCTGGAGTACTGGAAGTCCCAGCAAGGCGGGTGAGATCGAGCGGCGCGCAAAACAGGATCACCGCGCCGCCGCTGATCGACACTTGCTGCGGCGCGCCCTGCGCTATCGCCACCTCCACGTGGACCACGCCGTCGCGGCGCAGGGCACGGCCCTGGTGCCCCTGGAAGCGCAGCAGCTGGCCGTCGTGCGCCATCAGGCCGTGCCGCACCAGGTAGGCGCCGAGCGGGCCGTTGGCATTGCCGGTGACGGGGTCTTCCGGGATGCCGATGGCGGGCGCGAACATGCGGCCATCGGTGGCGGTGCCGCAGGCGCGCAGCTGAAACGGGAACCAGCCGTTGCAGCCGACGTCGGCGCTCAGTGCGGCCAGCGCGGCATGGTCGGGAACGATGGCGTCCAGCGCCACGCCGGCACGCAGCGGCACCATCACTTTCGAATGGCCGGTGGAGACGATTTGCAGCGGCAAGCCCGGCGCAAAAGCGCTGTCGTCCAGCCCCAGCGCAGCCGCCACCGCGCGGCGGGTCGCGGCGGACAAGGGCAGACCGAAGGATAACGGCCCCTGCCGCATGACTATGCGGTAGTCCCCGTCCGCTTGCCGCTCCACGCGGATGCGCTGCACGCCGGCGCCGGTCTTCTGCTGCAGTTCCACGCTGCCCAGCTGCATCGCCACTGCGCGCGCGTAGTGGGCGGCGATGGTGGCGTGGCCGCAGATGGGCACTTCGGTGGTGGGCGTGAAGTAGCGGATGTAAACGTCGTGCGCTTCATCCTGCGCTCCTTTCCTGGGCTGCATGACAAAGGCGGTTTCGGAATGCTTGAGCTCGCGCGCCAGGTCCTGCATCTGCCGTGCGCTCAGTCCGTCGGCAGCCAGCACCACGCCGGCGGGGTTGCCGCGAAACGGGATGGAGGTGAACGCGTCGATATGAAATAGTTGGGTCATGCAAGCTAGTCTAGCCATGGCGATGGCCGGCGATAATAGCTGTAGAATCAGCACATACCTTCCATGGAAGAACGAATGCAGCAGCCTCCGCTCCATTTGCTACGCGCTTTCACGTGCGTGGTCGACCACCACAGTTTTGCGCGCGCGGCGCAGGCATTGCGCATGACGCCCTCCTCCGTGAGCCGGCTGGTGAAAGCGCTGGAGCAGGAACTGGGCACGCAGTTGCTGAACCGCAGCACGCGCGCCATGTCGCTGACCGCCGCCGGCCAGGCGCTGTACGCCGAATGCGGCAGCGCCTTTGCGCAGTTGCGCGGCGCCTACGAGACGGCCAGCCATCAGTATGCGGAACCGTCCCAGCCGCGCGGGCAGCTGCGGCTCAGTGTGCCGGTTTCGTTCGGACGCACCCACGTGGTGCCGCACGTGGCCGCATTCCTGCGCCGCTACCCCGGCATCGAGCTTGACCTCATGATGACGGACCGCTATGTGGACCTGGTGGCCGAAGGGGTCGGCCTGGCCATCCGCATCGGCCGCCTGGACGATTCGGCGCTGGTGGCGCGCAAGCTGATGGACAACCGCCGCCTGCTGGTGGCGGCGCCCCGCTACCTGGAGCAGCATGGCGCACCGGCCGACGTGGCCGGGCTCAGCCGGCACGCGTGCCTGAACCTGGCCGTGAACCGCGACGCCGAGCTGTGGCGCCTGACCGGCCCGGACGGCGAACGCAGCCTGCGTCCCCAGGGCCGTATCCGCGCCGACAATGGCGACGCCATCCGGCAGTTCGCCATCGACGGCCTGGGCATCGCCTTTTTGTCCAGCGCAACGGTGGCGGCGGCGCTGCGTAATGGGGAGCTGCTACAGGTGCTACCGCAGTGGAGCGGCCGCCCGACCGGCGTATACGGTGTGTGTCCGCAACGGCCGGTACCGCCGCCGGCCCGGGCCGCCATGGATTTCCTGGCCGGCCGCTGGCCATAAGCAACCGCCGGCGATGCTTCTCGTATACACTTAGAATTGGATAAATTTGCATAACCACAACTTCTGCAATGCAAGCCTGTGGGGGGAGCCGACTTGGATGAGTTGACGGTTACGATGGATCAGCTGCGCGTCGGGCTGTATGTCGAGCTGGACCTGAAGTGGTTCGAGCACCCGTTTGCATTCAGCCATTTCAAGATCAAGTCCGAAGACCAGATCAGCACCTTGCGCAGCCTGGGCCTGCCTTCGGTGCGCTACAAGCCGGAGCTGAGCGATGTGGCGCCGCAGGAAGACGCGCAGGCGGCCACGGCATCCGGCAAGGACGCGGCGGACTCGGCGGCAGCCGTGGCGGCGGCGGCAGCGGCGGCGGCAGCGTCGCCCGCGCTGCAAGCCAAGCGCGCCATGCTGGAACGCATGCAGCTGCGCCGCGCGGACGCCGAACGCGTCGAGCGCGCCTTCACCCACACCGCGCGCGCCATCCGCGAAATCGAGAAGCACCTGTTCTCGCGGCCCGAGGAGTCGGTCAAGCAGGCCACCGGCCTGGTCACGCAGATCACCGACGCCATCCTGTGCGCGCCGGAACTGGCGATCCATGTCATGGGCGACACGGCCGGCAACGAGGAGCTGTATTTCCACTCGCTCAACGTGACGATGCTGTCGATGATGATCGCGCGCGAAGTCAATCTGCCGCCCGAGGTGGCCAATCTGCTGGGCCTGGGCGCGCTGCTGCACGACATCGGCCGCAAAAACATTCCGGACAAGATCCTCAGCAAGCCGGAACCGTACACCACGGCCGAACAGAACCTGTACGAGATGCACGCGCAGTACGGCGCGGAGATGGCGCAGCGCCTGCAGTGCATGCCGGCGGTGGCGGCGGTGATCCACGACCACCACGAGTTGTTCGACGGCAGCGGCTATCCGCGCAAGCTGAAGGGGGAAGGCATCGGCGTGCTGGCGCGCATCGTGGCCATCGCCAACTACTACGACGAGCTGTGCAATCCATTCAACCTGGCGCACGCGCTCACGCCGCACGAGGCGCTGTCGATGATGTTCGCCAAGCACCGCGCCAAGTTCGATCCGCGCCTGCTGCAGATGTTCATCCGCTGCCTGGGCGTGTACCCGCCCGGCACCGTGGTGCAACTGTCGAATGGCATGACCGGCATGGTGGCGACCGTGAACACGGCGCGGCCGATGAAACCAATGGTGGTGGTGTACGACAAGGATGTGCCGCGCCTGGAAGCCATCATGGTGGACCTGGACCTGGAGCCCGAGCTGAACATCGTCAAGGCGCTGCGGCCCGGGATGGTGCCGCCGGAAGTGTACGTCTATCTCAGTCCGCGCAAGCGCGTCAGCTACTACTTCGACGCCAGCAAGCCGGCGCCGCAAACCGCCGCGGCCTGAGCCGCTCGCATGCCGCCTATGCGGTATGCAGTTGGGTAGTGGCCAGCGGGAACTTGCCTTCGCACACCAGCGGAACGATCTTCAGGCTTTTCTCGATCGCTTCATCGATCAGCAGCTGCTCGTCGCGGCGCGGGCGGTGCAGCACGAAGTCGGCCACCGCCTGCTGCAGGCTGAGCGTGCGCGGATGGCCGATGCCGATGCGAAGGCGCCAGTAGTCCTGCGTGCCGAGCGCGGCGGTAATGTCCTTCAGGCCGTTGTGGCCGCCCGAGGAGCCGCCCTTCTTCAGCTTGGCCACGCCGGGCATCATGTCCAGTTCGTCGTGCACCACCAGCACTTCATCCGGGTTGATCTTGTAAAAGCGCGCCAGCCCGCCCACCGACTGGCCGGAGCGGTTCATATAGGTCTGCGGTTCCAGCAGCCACAGTTCCTTGCCGGCGATGGCGGTCTTGGCCATCAGCGCGTTGAAGCGGGTTTCGCGCTGCAGGCGCGCGCCCAGGCTGTTGGCCAGGTTGTCGACCAGCCAGAAGCCGGCGTTGTGGCGGGTTTGTTCGTAGTCGGGGCCGGGGTTGC
Source organism: Massilia sp. Root351 (assembly GCF_001425045.1). Classification (GTDB taxonomy): domain Bacteria; phylum Pseudomonadota; class Gammaproteobacteria; order Burkholderiales; family Burkholderiaceae_D; genus Rugamonas. The sequence goes on from NZ_LMDJ01000034.1 coordinate 290,089, forward strand.
CGAGGCCGACGATCAGGCGGATGGACATGGTTTCTTCCAGATATAAAAAAACCCCGCGAGCGGGGTTTTTTATTTTACTTCAAAGGAAGTAAAAGATTACTTCTTGCCTTTGGCTGGCTTGGCATCGGCTGCTGGAGCAGCTGCTGCGGTCGCTTCAGCGGACACGTGGCCAGCTGGTACCGAAGCGGTGGCTACGGTCTGGTTTTTGCCGTGGGTAACAGCGGTCACGCCTTTTGGCAGAACCAGGTCCGACACGTGGATCGAGTGGCCCACGTCGATGTTGGCCAGGTCAACGTTCACGAATTCCGGCAGGTCGCCTGCAACGCAGGAAACGTCCAGCTCGGACAGCACGTGGCTGATCGATGCGCCGTGCAGTTTCACGGCTGGCGATACGTCGGCGTTGATGAAGTGCAGTGCCACTTTCTTGTGCAGCTTGGTGTTTGCGTCAACGCGCTGGAAGTCAGCGTGCAGTACCAGTTGCTTGTAAGCGTGCATCTGGAAGTCGCGCAGCAGAACTTGCTGGGTCTTGCCGTCGATTTCCAGGTCCAGGATGGACGAGTGGAACACTTCTTTTTTCAGCGCGTGGTACAGCGCGTTGTGGTCCAGGGAGATGGTGATCGGGGCTTCAGCGCCGCCGTACACGATGCCTGGGGTTTGGCCGGAAATACGCAGGCGGCGGCTCGCACCCGTGCCCTGCAGTTCGCGTTTGAATGCAACTACTTTCATTTGAGACTCCAATAATAAACAAGGCTCGCGCCCTGTTGTGAAGAAGCGCCCCGCGACCAGGGCGCTCCGGAAAAACAGCGGCGCAACCGGTCGAAAACCGGTCGCGCCGCCGCTAAAAACTGTTGTTGTCTACCGAAACAAGCCGAACTGAGCCGAACTTAGTCGATGAACAGGGAGATCACGGAATCGCCCTTGATGATGCGTTTGAACGTCTCGGCCAGCAGCGGTGCGCAGGTCAGCTGGCGGATCTTGCCGCAGGCTTTGGCGGCGTCGGACAGCGGAATCGTGTCGGTCACCACCAGTTCGTCCAGCGACGAGCCGGAAATACGGTCGATCGCCGGGCCGGACAGCACGGCGTGGGTGCAATACGCCACCACTTTCTTGGCGCCGCGCTCTTTCAGCACTTCGGCAGCTTTCACCAGGGTGCCGGCGGTATCGACCATATCGTCCATGATGACGCAGTTGCGGCCTTCGACTTCACCGATGATGTTCATCACTTCGGAAACGTTGGCTTTCGGACGGCGCTTGTCGATGATGGCCAGGTCGCAGCCCAGGCGCTTTGCCAGGGCGCGGGCGCGCACCACGCCGCCGACGTCGGGCGACACGACCAGCAGGTCTTCATTGTCCTTCTTCTGCAGGTCGCCCAGCAGGATAGGGGAAGCGTAGATGTTATCGACTGGAATATCGAAGAAACCCTGGATCTGGTCTGCGTGCAGATCCATGATCAGGACGCGCTCAACGCCGGCGCTTTCCAGCATGTTGGCCACTACCTTTGCCGAAATCGCAACACGCGCCGAGCGGGGGCGGCGGTCCTGGCGGGCGTAGCCGAAATATGGGATGGCGGCAGTGATACGGCCTGCGGAGGCGCGTTTCAGCGCATCGACCATCAGAATCAGTTCCATCAGGCTATCGTTGGTCGGTGCGCAGGTCGATTGCAGCACGAACACGTCTTTACCACGAACGTTTTCGTTGATTTCGACCATGACTTCGCCGTCCGAGAATTTCGAGACGACTGCTTTGCCGAGAGGAATGCCGAGGTTTTTTGCGACTCCTTCAGCCAGCGCAGGATTAGCGTTGCCGGTAAAAACCATCAGGTTTTCGTAAGCCATGGGGAGTCCCAGAGAAGTAAGCGTTGATATCTTGATTGATCGCCGGACAAACCGCTATCCGGCGCTGCGAGCTTCGGTGCCGTGGGCACCTGTATTTTATCTTGACTGGACGCTGATGCATCGACAGACTCAAGAAAAATGGGTGGCAGGGGAACAAGGATTCGAACCTTGGTATGCTGGAATCAAAATCCAGTGCCTTAACCAGCTTGGCGATTCCCCTGCTGTAACTTGCTGCTTGTCGTTACGACGGCGATTATTATACTACCGAACTAACGAAAAGCAAAATCTTTTTTTCACTCACAACATGTCGAAGATCGGATGCCGCTTCAGCGCTTTGGCCTTCCAGGCAGTCCAGACCCCCTGCGCTCTTTCGAGTACCGCATCGGCCCGGCCTTCATCTGCAAAGGCACAAAACACACAAGCACCGGAACCAGTCATCCTGGCATCTCCGTAAGCTGCCAGCCATTCTATCGCCTTTGCTACCGGCGGGTAAATACTGGACGCTACTTGTTGCAAATCATTCCGGCCAAACTGCTTCCAATCGTTTCGATTTTCGTAGTGGCTGGAAAAGTCCGCTATTATGATGGGCGGAGTGTTCCTTGTCAAATGCTCCGAGCAAAATATTTCCGCAGTGGGCACAGAAACGCCCGGCTCGATCACCACGTACCAGCAATCCGGCGCCGCCAGCGGCTGCAGCGCCTCGCCCACGCCTTCGGCAAAGGCGGTCTCGCCGAAGATGAAAAACGGGATGTCCGCACCCAGCGGCAAGCCCAGCGCCATCAGCTCTTGCTGGTCCAATCCCACGTTCCACAGCGTGTTCAATGCCATCAAGGTGGTGGCCGCGTCGGACGAACCGCCGCCCAGGCCGCCGCCCATGGGGAGCACCTTGTCCACCGTGATGTCGGCGCCGTGCAGCACGCCGCTGCGGCGCAGCGCCTCGGCTTGCAGCAGCGCGGCCGCGCGGATCACCAGGTCCTGCTGCTCCGGCACGCCGAGAATGTCGTTGCTGCGGCGCAGCTGGCCGTCGGTGCGCACGCGGATGTGCAGCAGGTCGCCCCGGCCGATCAGCTGGAAGGCGGTTTGCAGCATGTGGTAGCCGTCGGCGCGGCGGCCGGTCACGTGCAGGAACAGGTTCAGTTTGGCCGGGGCCGGGAGATTCTTCAGTTCGGTCATTATGCTTGCGGTGAGTCGAGGACAATGCGGATGGACATCTCATCCAGCGTGCCGATGGCGCCGTGCTCGGCGTCGATGCGCTTGGGCTGCGGCGGCGCGCCGGGGGCGCCATCCTGCCACGACACATAGGTGATGCGCCAGCCGTCGGCGGTGGTCACGGTGTTGGCGGCCGGGCTGGCGACGAAGCGCTGGCCGCCGGCGGCGGTGGCATAGCCCTGCAGCCATTCGCGCAGGCCGGACACCGGCATGGTCCAGCCCAGCGCCTGCGCGCTCAGCGCGCCGATGTCGGCGGCGCGGCGCGGCGCCTTGCCGCTCTCGGTCAGCACCGCTTCCTGCGGCGTGACGCTGATGGTGGCCACGGTCTGGTTCAGCGGCGGCGCGGTGATGGTGACGTCGGTGCGCTGCGGGCTTTGCTCCCAGATAAAGCGCACATGGCTGGAGTCCTGCTTGCCGTCACGGCTGTAGGTGACCGACAGCTTGCCGGCCAGCTCCAGCGTGTCGCGGTAAGGTGCAACGGCAGCGCCGGAAGGCGGCGGCGCAGCGGGAGTGCCTGCCCCTCCCGCCCCGCCGCCCAGGCTGGCGCAGCCGGACAACAGCAGGCTCAGGCCGCCCGCGCAAAGCATGGAGGCTATCGGTGTGCGCATCATAAGCTCTCCATCACAAACTCGTATTCAGGCGCGCCAGCGTGCTCTTCAGCGCGTCGTTCTGCGGATCCTTGGCGCGCGCCTCGCGCCACAGCTTCTGCGCGCCGCCCTGGTCGCCCTGCGCCCACAGCACTTCGCCCAGGTGCACGGCGATCTCGGGATCGTTGCGCAGCGTGTAGGCCTGGCGCAGCAGCGCTTCGGCTTCCTTCAGGCGGCCCAGGCGGAACTGCACCCAGCCCATGCTGTCCATGATGAAGGGATCGTTGGGCGCCATCTGCATGGCCTTCTCGACCAGCGTATAGGCTTCCTCCAGGCGCAGGTTGCGGTCGGCCAGCGAATAGCCCAGCGCGTTGTAGGCATGGTGGTTGTCCGGGGCAATTTCCATCACCTTGCGCAAGCTGGTTTCCATCAATTCCATCTTGCCCAGCTTCTCGGCCGCCAGCGCAAAGTCGTACAGCAGGTCGGGGCTGTTCGGGTAGCGCAGCACGCCGTCTTCGAGCACCGCGTAGGCGTCGCCGCTGCGGCCGGCGTCGCGCAGCAGCTGGGCGTCGGTCTGCGCCACCTGGGCCAGTTCGGCCGGGTCTTCGCTCTTGATCTCGGTCAGCTGCTTGCGCGCACCGGCCAGGTCGCCCATGCGCGCGGCCAGCTGGGCGCGCTTGAGCTTGACCGTCAGCAGCAAGCGCGGCTCGCCGCCGTCGATCTGCTCCAGCCACGACTGGGCGGCCGCGTAGTCGCCGCGCTCCTCGGCGATCTGCGACAGGATCAGCAGCGCCTTGGTGGGGTCGCGCTCGTCGCCGCCCTCCTTGTCCACCACTTCCACGAAGTGCTTGAAGTAGCCTTCGGCGGCGGCCGTGTCGTTGCCCTGCATCGACATGATGCCCAGCGCATACAGCGTGGCCGGATTGTCGGGCTGGCTTTTCAGCAGGAACTGGAACTGCTCGCGCGCCTTGTCGTACTGCTTCTGCTCGACCAGCATGCGCGCGTAGGCCGCGCGCACTTCGCGCGAATTCGGATACTTGGCGAGGAAGCCGTTGACCATCCTGGTCACCGCGTCCGCATCGGGCGTCACCTGCGCCATGGTCAGCAGCGCCAGTTCGGAATCGGGCTTGATGCGCATGGCTTGCTGCGCTTCCCTGGCGGCGCGTTCGGCGTCGTTGTTGGCGTAGGCGCCCTGGGCCAGGACCAGATGCGCCTCCAGCGTCTGGCCGTACGGTTTCAGCACGCGCTCCATCAGCGCGAAGGCGGCGGCCTTGTCCTTGGCGCGCAGCAGGAATTGCTGCATCTGGAACATGGCCAGGCCGCGCGAATTGGCAGGCGCGGCCTTCAGGCGTTGCGCGAACACCTGCTCGGCTTCGCTCAGGTCGTCGCCCAGCACGGAAAAACCGAGGAAATACTGGGCCGCCTCGTCGGACTCCGGCGCCAGCTCGCGCCACAGGCGGATGGCCGCCATGGCCTCGCCGCCCTGCTTGGCGGCCAGCGCCATTTCGGCCGAACGCTGGGCCAGGCGCGGGTCGCGCGTCTGCTGGGCCAGCACCATCATGGTCACGTAGGCGCTTTGCCACTGGCCACGCTTGAAGTCCAGTTCGGCCTTGGTCAGCTTGTAGAACAGGTCGCTGGTCAGCTCGACGCTGGGCAAGGGCTCGGTGGCCTGCACGGCGGCGGCGGCGGCCACGGCCTGCATGGCCGGCGTGTCGCGGGTTTCCGGCCCGGCAGCGGGAACGGGCTGATCGGCCGTATCGGCTTGTTTTTGCGGCGCAACGGAGCAAGCGGAAAGCACTGCGGAGAGGGTTACAATGACGAGTGCGTTTTTCAAAGGATAGTCCTGACTGGTCGGAAACTAGCCTGATTTTACGCCAAGCCACCGTCATCGTCCGTTTGCAGGTGTAACGAAAGTTATTTAAAGCTAATTTAAAGCGATCCATGCCAGAATTACCAGAAGTTGAAGTCACCCGGCGCGGGGTGGCGCCCCATATCGAAGGCCGCACCGTGCGCGGCGTGGTGCTGCGGCGCAGCGGCCTGCGCTGGCCCTTCCCGGCCGGACTGGAGCAGGCGCTGGCCGGCCGCACGGTGACCGCCACCGGCCGGCGCGGCAAGTACCTGCTGCTCAAGTTCGAGCACGGCACGCTGATCATCCACCTCGGCATGTCGGGCCACCTGCGCGTGCTGCCGCCCGGCATCCCGCCGCAAAAACATGATCATTTTGACCTCGTGGTGGGCGCGCACGCCGGCGGCGGGCCGCAGATCCTGCGCATGACCGACCCGCGCCGTTTCGGCGCCGTGCTGTGGCACGCCAGCGCCGACGGCGCGCTGGAGGAACACCTGCTGCTGCGCGGCCTGGGCGTGGAGCCGCTGGAGGGCGCCTTCACCGGCGAGCTGCTGCACCGCATGACGCGCACGCGCGGCGCGGCCGTCAAACAGGTGCTGCTGGCAGGCGACATCGTGGTGGGCGTGGGCAATATCTACTGCTCGGAAAGCCTGTTCCGCGCCGGCATCAATCCGAAGACGCCGGCCCGCCGCATCAGCCTGGCGCGCTACCAGAAGCTGGCGCAGGCCATCCGCGACGTGCTGGCCGAGGCCATCGTCCAGGGCGGCAGCACCTTGCGCGACTTTATCAGCGTCAATGGCCAGTCCGGCTACTTCCAGCAGAGCTATTTCGTCTATGATCGTACCGGCATGCCCTGCCGCGTGTGCGGCACGCCGGTGCGCCAGGTCAAGCAGGGGCAGCGTTCGACCTTCTATTGTGTGCAGTGCCAGAAATAAGAGGGAAGCATGGTCAGGGATCTTGAACAGTACAGTGCGTGGCGCCACGGCGTGGTGGTGGCGTTGCAGCAGTACCAGGCGTGGCTGCACGGCGCCGAACTGGCCGACGCCGCCACCGAGCAGCGCGTGGCGCGCACCCTGGCGCGGCTGGCCGACGACAAGCTGTCGGTGGCCTTCGTGGCCGAATTCTCGCGCGGCAAATCCGAACTGATCAACTCCATCTTTTTCGCCGACTACGGCCAGCGCATCCTGCCGTCCGCCGCCGGGCGCACCACCATGTGCCCCACCGAGCTGATGTACGACCCGGCGTGGCCGGCCTGCATCCGCCTGCTGCCCATCGAAACGCGGGCCGAGAACCTGTCCACCAGCGACTACCGCGAACACGCCTCGGCCTGGACCATGCTGCCGCTGGAGCTGGACTCGCCGGCCGCCATGCACGAGGTGTTCCGGCAGGTGAGCCTGACGCGCCACGTGAGCGTGGCGGAAGCCAAACGCTATGGCCTGTACGACGAGGACGACCCGGACATGCAGGTCACGCTGGACGACGACGGCATGGTCGAGATTTCGCTGTGGCGCCACGCCATCATCAACTTCCCGCACCCCTTGCTCAAGCAGGGCCTGGTGATCCTGGACACGCCCGGGCTGAACGCCATCGGCACCGAGCCCGAGCTGACCCTGAACCTGATCCCGCACGCGCACGCGGTGCTGTTCATCCTGGCGGCCGACACCGGCGTGACCAAGAGCGACATCGAAGTGTGGCGCAAGCACATCGGCAACGGCGCGGGCCGGCTGGTGGTGCTGAACAAGATCGACAGCATGTGGGACGAGCTGCGCAGCGACGCCGAGGTCAACGCCGAGATCGCGCGCCAGCAGGAGCACGCGGCGCACATGCTGGCCCTGGAGCCGCGCCAGGTGTTCCCGGTGTCGGCGCAGAAGGCGCTGGTGGGCAAGATCAACAGCGACGCGGCGCTGCTGGAGAAAAGCCGCCTCGGCCTGCTGGAAAAAGCGCTGTTCAATGAGCTGATCCCGGCCAAGAAGGACATCGTGCGCAAGCAGCTGGCGCAAGAACTGGGCACGCTGAGCGGCGCGCAGCAGGCGCTGGTGGGCGCGCGCCTGCGCGGCATCATGGAGCAGCTGCACGAACTGAAAAGCCTGCGCGGCAAGAACCAGAGCGTGGTGGCGCACATGATGCGCCGCATCGACGTGGAGAAGAAAGAGTTCGACAGCAGCCTGTTCAAGCTGCAGGCCACGCGCGCCGTGTTCACGCGCCTGTCCACCGAGCTGTACACCAGCCTGGGCATGGACATCCTGCGCGACCACGTGCTGGGCGTGCGCGCGGCCATGGACCGCAGCCGCTTTTCGACCGGCATGCGCGAGGCGGTGAAAATCTTCTTCGACAGTATCAAGCGCGACTTGCAGGCGTCCGAGCACAAGACCACCGAAATCCGCGACATGATGGAAGTGATGTACCGTAAATTCTCCAGCGAGCATGGCCTGACGCTGGCGCCGCCGATGCCGTTTTCGCTGGAGCGCTACCGCGACGAGATTGCCGACATCGAGGACATCTACGACGCCCAGTTCGGCACCGTGACCCTGCTGATGACCAGCCGCGTGGTGCTGATGGAGCGCTTCTTCGACTCCATCGCCTCGGCCGTGAAGCGCTGCCTGAAGGCGGCCAACGCGGACGTGGAGGCGTGGCTGAAGGTGATCATGGCGCCGCTGGAGGCGCAGATCCGGCAGCACAAGGACCAGCTCAAGCACCGGCTGGCGTCGATCCAGCGCATCCACGACGCGACCGACAGCCTGGAACAGAAGATCGAGGCCTTCGAGCGCAGCCAGGCCGAGCTGGAGCAGCTCAAGGCGCGGCTCACCGAACTGTCCGGCAATATCAGCATCGCCATCAATGCGGAGTTCGTGGCGCTGGACGCCGCCGCATAATCCAAGGAATTCCATGAAACGTTTGACCCATCCGCTGGCGCCCGAAGGCGCGGCGGACTATGCCGACCCCACTTTTTCCGCCGACCTGATCGCCTGGCAGCAGCAACATGGCCGCCACACGCTGCCGTGGCAGAACACGCGCGACGCCTACCTGGTGTGGCTGTCGGAAATCATGCTGCAGCAGACCCAGGTGTCCGCCGTGCTGGGCTACTACGCGCGCTTCCTGGCGCGCTTCCCCACCCTGCGCTCGCTGGCCGAGGCGCCGGTGGAGGACGTGATGGCGCAGTGGAGCGGCCTGGGCTACTACACCCGCGCGCGCAACCTGCACAAGTGCGCGCAGCGCGTGGTGGCCGAGTACGGCGGCGTGTTCCCGTCCGACCCGGCGCTGCTGGCCGAGCTGCCCGGCATCGGCCGCTCGACGGCGGCCGCCATCGCGGCGTTTTCCGGCGGCGCGCGCGCGGCCATCATGGACGGCAACGTCAAGCGCGTGTTCGCGCGCGTGTTCGGCATAGCCGCCTACCCCGGCGAGAAGCAGGTGGAACAGGCCATGTGGCTGCGCGCCGAGGCGCTGCTGCCCGAGCAGGGCATCGAGTCGTACACGCAGGGGCTGATGGACATGGGCGCCACCTTGTGCACGCGCAGCAGCCCGGACTGCGGCCGCTGTCCGATGCAGCCGCGCTGCGTGGCGTTCGCCACCGGCCGCACCAAGGAACTGCCGGTGCGCAAGCCGAAGAAGGCGACGCCGGAGAAGCACGCCACCATGCTGGTGATCATCGACCGGGGCCAGGTGCTGCTGGAGCAGCGGCCGGCAACCGGCATCTGGGGCGGCCTGCTGTCCCTGCCGGAGCTGGACGGCCACACGCTGGCCGAGGACGACGACATCCCGCCGGCGGACCAGGCGGCGCTGCTGGCTGCGGTGCATGTGTTCGGGCAGATGGAGTCGCACGAGCGGCTGATGACGGTCACGCATGTGTTCACGCACTACAAGCTGCACATCGCGCCGCTGCTGGTGACCCTGGCCAAGCGCGCGCCGTTCGCCGCCGATGGCCGCCACGTCTGGCTGGACGCGTCCCGCGTGGCCGACGCCGCCCTGCCCGCCCCCGTCAAGAAGCTGCTGCTCGAACTGCTGGGCGACAGCGCCGCCGCGCAGGCGCGCATGTTCTAGCCGGCGCGGCTATCCCGCCATGCGCAGCACCGCCAGCGTGGTGCTGGCGGCCGCGATCACAACCGCCAGGGTGGTGGCCATGCGTTCATCATGCGCCGCGCAAGGTCGGCGATCAAGTGGCGCGCACACGGCGCGTGACGCGGATCAGGTGACGCTACAGTTCTTCGAGCGAGAACAGGCGGCGGTGTTCGCGGATGGCGTAGCGGTCGGTCATGCCGGCGATGTAGTCGGCGATCTTGCGCGCCTGCGCGGTGGCGTCGCCGCTGGCATCGACGTAGTCGGGCGGCAGCAGCACCGGGTCGGCCATGAAGGCCTCGAACAGCTCGCGCAGGATGCGGCTGGCTTTCACCCGCATGCGGTTGACCTTGTAATGCCGGTACAGGTTGGCGCGCAGGAAGCGCTTCAGCTCGGTGGCGTCCTTGCGCATCTGGTCCGAGAAACGGATCAGCGGCGGCGCCCGGCGCACCTCGTCCAGATTCTTCGGCGCGGCGTCCAGCAGCAGCTGGCCGGAGGTGGCCAGCAGGTCGTCGGCCAGCGCCGTGATCAGGCGGCGCAGGGTTTCATAGATGGCGCGCCGGCCGCTCAGGCCGGGATGCGCGCGCTGCACGTCGCGCCACAGCCGGGCGAAGAATTCCACCTGCTCCAGCTGCGCTATCGTGATCAGCCCGGAACGCAGGCCGTCGTCGATGTCGTGGCTGTTGTAGGCGATCTCGTCGGCCAGATTGGTCAACTGCGCTTCCAGCGAGGGCTGGGTGCGGTCGATGAAGCGCTGCGCCACCGGACCCAGCAACTTGGCGTTGGCCAGCGAGCAGTGCTTGAGGATGCCTTCGCGGGTTTCAAACATCAGGTTCAGGCCGTCGAAGGCGCCGTACTGTTCTTCCAGCGTGTCGACCACGCGCAGGCTTTGCAGGTTGTGCTCGAAGCCGCCGTGCTCGCGCATGCAGTCGTTGAGCACGTCCTGGCCCACGTGGCCGAAGGGCGTGTGGCCCAGGTCGTGCGCCAACGCCACCGCTTCCACCAGGTCCTCGTTCAGGCGCAGGTTGCGCGCCAGCGAGCGGCCCACTTGCGCCACTTCCAGGCTGTGCGTGAGGCGGGTGCGGAACAGGTCGCCCTCGTGGTTGAGGAAGACCTGGGTCTTGTATTCAAGACGGCGGAACGCCGTCGAATGGATGATGCGGTCGCGGTCGCGCTGGTACTGGCTGCGCGAAGCGTGCGGCGTTTCCGGATAGCGGCGCCCCACGCCCTGGTCCGAATGCACGGCGTACGGGGCGAGGTGGGCTTCGCTGCTCATCTCAGCCGGCCTGCACGCAGGCGGCCAGGGTCTCCAGCAGCAGGTCCTGCGGCGCGTTGGTGATGCTGGGGCTGCCCAGCGGCTTGAGCAGGATGAACTTGATGGCGCCGCCCTCGTTCTTCTTGTCCACTTCCATCAGCTCCAGCCAGCGCGCCGTGCCCAGGTCGGGCGCCACGGTGGGCAGGCCGGCGGCGGCCACCAGCGCGCGCACGCGCGCCACCGTGGCGTCGTCGACCAGGCCCATGCGGCGCGACAGGTCGGCCGCCATCACCATGCCGCAGCCGACCGCTTCGCCGTGCAGCCAGTTGCCATAGCCCAGGCCGTTTTCAATGGCGTGGCCGAAGGTGTGGCCGAAATTGAGGATGGCGCGCAGGCCGCCCTCGCGCTCGTCCTGGCGCACCACGTCGGCCTTGATTTCGCAGGAGCGGGCGATGGCGTAGGCCAGCGCGCCCTTGTCGCGCGCCACCAGCAGGCCGATGTTCGCTTCGATCCAGTCGAAGAACTCGGCGTCGATGATGGCGCCGTGCTTGATCACCTCGGCCAGGCCGGCCGACAGTTCGCGGTCCGGCAGGGTTTCCAGGGTCGACGTGTCGGCGATCACCACGCGCGGCTGGTAGAACGCGCCTATCATGTTCTTGCCCAGCGGATGGTTGATGCCGGTCTTGCCGCCCACCGAGGAATCGACCTGGCTCAGCAAGGTGGTCGGCACCTGGATGAAGTCCACCCCGCGCATATAGCTGGCGGCCGCGTAGCCGGTCAGGTCGCCGATCACGCCGCCGCCCAGCGCCAGCAAGGTGGTCTTGCGGTCGGCCTTGGCAGCCAGCAGGGTGTCGAACACCGTCATCAGGCTGTCCCAGGTCTTGTACTCTTCACCGTCCGGCAGGATGATCTCGATGATGTCCTTGCCGTGCGCCTGCAGCGCGCTGCGCACGCCGTCCAGGTAGAGCGGCGCGACGGTGGTGTTGGTGACGATGGCGACCTTGCTGCCGGCCACGTAGCGCGCCAGCAGCGCGCCGTCGGCCAGCAGGGACGGTCCGATGGAAATGGGGTAGCTGCGCTCGCCCAGCTCGACGTTCAGGAGGATGGTGGTTTGTTCGTTCATCGATGGTTGTGCCGTGGTGACACAGTTGGGCGCGGCCTGGCAAGCCAGCGCGTCCAGCTGGTTCAGAATTGAGTGAACCATCGATTGTACGTTAGGTCGGCCGGTATCGACGACGATGTGGGCCATTTCCTCGTAGAGCGGCTCGCGCTGGGCCATCAGTTCTTCCAGCTTTTTGCGCGGATCGGCCGTTTGCAGCAGCGGGCGGTTCTTGTCGTGCGCGGTGCGCGCGAGGATGGAATTGATGCTGGCGCGCAGGTAGATCACCGTGCCGCGCTCGCGCAGCAGGGCCCGGCTGTCGGGATTGAGGATGGCGCCGCCGCCGGTGGCCAGCACCACGCCGCGCTGGGCGGTCAGGTCGCGGATCACGTCGGCTTCGCGGCGGCGGAAGCTCTGCTCGCCCTCGATCTCGAAGATCCACGGGATGGAGGCGCCGGTGCGGGCCTCGATCTCGTGGTCCGAATCGATGAAGGTCAAGCCCAGTTTGCGAGCCAGGATGCGGCCTATGGTGGTCTTTCCCGCCCCCATCAGTCCGACCAGATAAATGTTACTGCCGTAAGTATCAGCCACTAATGATCCAATTTTCAGTTAAGCGGACACCGGCCGGGGCCGGTGCCGCAGCCGCCTCCTTACGGGCAGCTGAACCGCAGTTTAAACGGATAACTGGTTACATTGTTGCGCGGCGTGGTGATAGTCACGTTGAAAGTTGCATTTAGTGCCGTCAGGCAAGGTTTCGGCTGCACGCTGCCCACCGTGACCACGTGCGAGGACCCCACGCGCACCGTGTTGCTGTCGATGCCGGCGCCGGGGAAGACGCCCTGCACCGTGGCAGGCGAGACGCCGGTGGCGGCCGCGTTGACGGGGTTGGAAATGTCCACGCGGGTGCCGGCCGGCATCGGATTGTTGTTGATGTCGTTCAGCTGCAGGGTGAACACGCGCGAATCGTTGGCGCCCACGGTGCCCAGGTCGAACTCGGCCCCGCTCAGGCGTACCGCGGTCGGGCTGGCGGTGTCGGAGAACCACACGTTGTCGGCGAAGCTGCCGCTCAGGAAGATGCCGGTCTTGGCGAACAGCGTGTTGGTGCCGTCGGTGGTGCTGGCGCAGATGGTGGCCAGGCCGGTGCGGGGGCTGTCGCTGCTGACGCCGGGGCCGCTGCCGGAGTTGCATGGCGTGACGGGCAGGTTGGGCAGCGCGGTGCGCGGGTTCTGGGTGCGGAAGTCCACCGAGCAGCCGCCGTTGACGGTGTTGCAGGCGCCCTTGCTGGACGAGCCCACCGACGCCAGGTTGCTCTGGAACACCACCGGCAGGCCGTCCGGTACCGGATTGCCGGCCTGGTCGGCCACCAGGATGCTGACCGTGGTGGCCGGGGTGACCGGGCCGCTGTCGAAGGTCCAGCCTTCCACGTTCGGGCTGCCCACGCTGAGCGAGAAGGCTTGCTGCACCGGCTTGCCGGTGGTGACCACGATGGAGTCCGAGATGGTGGACACGGCCGGGTTGGCCGCCAGCGTGGCGGTGATGCGGAACGAGGTCGGCGTGCTGCCCGAGTTGACGGTGGTGATCACTTCGCCGTTGGCGTCGGTGCTGTCGCTGGCCTTGTTGATGGTCACGTCCACGCCGGCCGCCTTGCTGAAGTTGACCTGCTGGGCCGCAAGCGGCTTGCCGAAGATGTCCACCACCTTGAAGGTCAGGGTGGCCGTTTCGGTACGGCCGAAACCGCCCTCGCCCTTGATGACGATGGACTGGCTGACCGGCGCCGCGCCCACGAACTGCACCGACGCTGCCGACGGGCTGGCCACGGTCAGCGTGGCGCTGGCGGTGGCCGGGGTGGCCGCGCCGCTGTTGAGGGTGGCGGTAACCACGTCGTTATTGCCGCAGCCCTGGTCGCGGAACACCACTTGCGCGGTGCCGTTGCTGGTGGGCGCGGTGGCGGCCAGGGTGGCCTTGCCGGCGGTGACGCAGGCCGACGTGAAGTTGACCGTCATTTGCTGTTCGGTGTACTTGGTGGTGCCGGTCAGCACGTCGACCGCGATCACGGACGAGCCGTAGGCGCCGATGGTGGCCGGCGACAGGCGCAGGGGGCTGAGCGTGATCGCGGTGGCGCCGACGCTGTAGTTGGCGTCCGCCGACACGTTGGTGCCGCCCACGGTGCTCGAGGCGGTGACGGTGCCCGCGCCGCTGACGACCAGGCTGGCCGGGCGCATGGTGACGGTGGCCACGCCGTTGGCGTCGGTCAGCGTGGTCCCGGCCGACGGGGAAAACACCACCAGCGGCGAGCCGCCCGGCGCGCTGTTGGAGGCGAAGGTCACCAGCGCGTTCGGCACCACCTTGCCGTCCTTGTCCTTGACGGTGGCGCGCGCCGTCAACGGCGCCACGCTGGTCAGCGCATTGCTGGCCGTGCCGCCGCTGTTGACCAGCGCCAGCGCGATGGTGGGCGTCTGCACCACCGGCGTGGTGGTGCCGCCGCCGCCGCCCGGATTGACCGCGCCGGGATTGCCGCCGCCGCCGCCGCACGCCGCCAGCAGGCCCGCGCACAGCGACAGTGCCAGCCATTCCTTGAATTTTTTCATCATGCTGTTTTCCGTTGTAATCATAAAAAATCTGGTTGCGTTAGCGGGCCGGGGCTCAGCGTGCGGACAGCCGCTCGGCGACAATCTTCGGCGTGATAAAGACCAGCAATTCGGTCTTGTCGTTGGTGCGCGAATTGGTGCGGAACAGATAGCCCAGCACCGGTACGTCGCCCAGCAGCGGCACCTTGCTCACGCTGTTGCGCTCGGTCTGCTGGTAAATGCCGCCCAGCACCACGGTGCCGCCGTTGTCAACCATCACCTGGGTCTTCACGTGCTTGGTGTCGATGGCGAAGCCGGCCCGGGTTTCCTGGCCCACGCTGTCCTTGTTTACGTCCACGTCGATCACCACGTTGCCGTCCGGCGTGATCTGCGGCGTCACTTCCAGCCGCAGGTTGGCCTTGCGGAACACGATGGAGGTGGCGCCGCTGCTGGTGGCCACCTGGTAAGGCAGTTCCAGGCCCTGCTCGATGATGGCCACGGTCTTGTCGGCCGTCACCACGCGCGGGCTGGAGACGATCTTGCCGGTGCCGTCCGCCTCCAGCGCCGACAGTTCCAGGTTCAGGAAGCGGTTGGCGGCCGAGGAGAACAGGCTGATGGCCAGGCTGCCGGCGGCGGCGCCGTTGATGGGCGCGGCCGGCAGGTTGACGAACTGGGTGTTGTTGAAGCTGTCGTTGGCGTTGGCGATGCTGACCTGGCCGGTGGTCTGGCCCACGCCGGTCAGGTTGCCGCCGATGCCGATGCGGGTGTTGCCGCCGCCCAGCTGGTAGCCGGCGTCGCCGCCGCGGATGGTGCGCATGTCGGCAAAGCCCAGCTTGGCGCCCAGGTTGCGGGTGAAGGAGTCGCTGGCCTCGACAATGCGGGCCTCGATCAGCACCTGCTTGGAGGCGATGTCGGTCTTGGCGATCAGCTTGCGGATGTCATCCAGCTTGGAGGCGATGTCGGTGACGAACAGCTGGTTGGTGCGCGGCTCGATGATGGCGCTGCCGCGGCGCGACAGCACGCGGTTCTTGGCGTCGGCCGCGCCGTCCAGGCCGAACACGGTCTTGAACGATTCGGCCTTCTGGTAATTGAGCTGGAAGATTTCCGACTTCAGCGGCTCCAGGTCGGCGATCTGGGCGCGCTGCTCGAGCTCCAGTTTTTCCTTGGTCAGCAGTTCTTCCTTGGGCGCGATCCACAGCACCGAGCCGTTCTTGCGCATGTCCAGGCCCTTGGCCTGCAGCACCACGTCCAGCGCCTGGTCCCACGGCACTTCCTTCAGGCGCAGGGTCAGGTTGCCGGCCACGCTGTCGCTGGTGATGATGTTCAGGCCGGAAATGTCGGCGATCGCTTGCAGCGCGGCGCGCACTTCCACGTTCTGGAAATTGAACGACAGCTTTTCGCCGCGGTAGCCCTGGGTGCCCTGGGTCAGCTTGTTGGGGTCTTCCTTGATCGGCTTGACGTCCACCACCAGCTGGGTGTCGCTCTGGTACACGCTCTGCTCCCACAGGCCCTTGGCCTCGATGGTCATGCGCACATTGTCGCCTTGCGGCACGGTGGTGATCTGCGACACCGGCGTGCCGAAGTCGGTCACGTCCAGGCGGCGGCGCAGGGTCTCCGGCAGGCCGGTCTTGAGGAAATCGATCACCAGGCCGGCGGCGGTGGGGCGCACGTCGACTGCCACCTGGCTGTTCGGCAAGTCCACCACCACGCGGCCTTCGCCGTTGGCGCCGCGCCGGAAGTCCAGGTCGCGCAATTGCTGCTTGCCCGCCGCCGCGGGCGCCGCCGGCTGCTTGACCGGCAAGCCGGTGGCGTCGACCGCCGTGGCCAGGCCGCCGGAACCGTCGATGGTGAGGATGACGGCGTTGCCGTCGATGGCGGTGGCGTAGTTCAGGCTGCGTTTCAGGTTGAACACCAGGCGCGAGCGCTCGCCGGCCTGCACCACGTTGACGCTGCGCAGCTCGCCCTGATTGATTTCCTGGGTGGTCTTGCCGCTGGCGTTGACGGTGGCGCCGAAGTCGAGCGCGATGCGCGGCGGGTTGGTGATGGCAAAGCCGATCGGCAGTTTTTCCGGCGCGTTCTTCAGCGCGATCTTGACGATCACGTTGGCGCCCTGCTGGTTGGTGGTGATCGATTCGATGGCGTTGCCCGGCTGGGCCCGGGCCGGGATCCAGGCCAGCATGGCGCAGCACAGCGCCGCCAGCATGGCGGCGCCCGGCAGCCTCTGTCGGAACGCGGAAGTGTAAAGGCGGTTCATTTTTGGTTCTCCTTGCTTTCCTGCAGTTCCAGCTTCGACATGCGTTCGACCCAGTCGCCGGTGGCATCCTGGACAATTTCCTTGACGTTTACGGCGTCCTCGGTGATGCCGGTGATCAGGCCGTAGTTCTGGCCCACGTGCTGGCCGGCGCGCACCTGGTACACCGCCTTGTCGACCTGCAGCAGGGCGTACACCACCTTGGCCTTTTCCATCGTGCCCACCATTTTCACGGTGTCGAGCGGGAAGGTCTCGAGGAACTCCTTGCGGCGCTCCATGTCCGGCTTGAGGCCGCCGCCCGGCTTGCGGTCCAGCCGCGCCAGCTCGGCCAGCAGCTTGTTGGGGCTGAACGGGTCGACTTCCTGCTGCGCCGCATAGGCGTAAGGCACGAACGTCTTCGGCTCGCTGATCGGCTTGACGGCCACCACGGCCTGGCCGTCGACCTGCTTCATCCAGTCGCGCACTTCCTGCACGTCGCTGTCGCCGCAGCCGGCCAGCGCCAGCAGCCCGGCCAGCGCGAGGGCGTGCTGCTTATCACGCAGCGTATCAAGGCGCTTGCTCATTTTTTGGCCGCCTTTTTCTTGTCGGCGGCCGCCTTGCGCTGCGCCGCCACTTCGTCGGGGTCCAGATAGCGGAAGGTCTTGGCCACCGCGTCCAGGGTCAGGTTGCCGTCCTTGCCGGCCGTCAGCGCCATATTGTTCAGCGTGACGATGCGCGGCAGGTTGGCCATGTCGCTGGCGAAGGCGCCGATGTCGTGGTAGTTGCCGGACACCTTGATGTCGATCGGCAGCTCGGCGTAGTAGTCGCGCACCACCACCTGGCCCGGCTTGAACAGTTCGAACTGCAGGCCGCGCCCGAGGCCGGCCTGGTTGATGTCCGACAGCAGCGCGGCCATCTCGGCCTTGCTCGGCAGCTGCTTCTGCAACCGTTCCACGTACTGGTCCACTTGTGCTTTCTGGGCCCGCAGCGCTTCCAGGTTGACCGCCTGCTGGGTCTTGATGGTGTATTCGCCGCGCAGCCGCTGCTCCTCGGCCACCAGCGCTTCCTTGGCCTCGAACTGGCCGCTCCAGTAGGCGAAATAGCCCAGCGCCGACACGCCCACCACCATGGCCACCGCGCACAGCAGGCGCGGCGCCAGCGGCCACTGGCCGGGATGGCGGCCGCCCAGGCCGCGGAACTGGTCCGCCAGGGCGGCGCTCGCATCTTTGATATCTATCGCCATGGTCGGCCCTCAGTTCCTGGCCGCAGCCATTGCGCCGGCGTTGGCGCCGGCCGCAGGTTTGGCGCCCGGCTTGCCGTCGGCCGGCTTGTCCTTGTCGCGCGGACGCTTGATGCTGACGATCATGTTGAACTCCACCACCTTCTTGGCCGTCTTGCCCTGGCCCAGGCCGGTCGACTTGACTTCGATCAGGTCCGGCCGCTCCAGCCACGGCGAGACCCCGGCCACGTTGCGCAGCAGCTCCGAGACCCGCTCCTGCGACTGCGCATAGCCCAGCAGCGTGACCTTCTGGCCCTCCTGCTTGAAGGCGCGCAGGTAGACCCCGGGCGGCATGTTCTTGACCAGTTCGTCCAGCAGGAACACCGGCTGGTTGCGGTCGCCCTGCAAGTCCTCGACGGCCTGCTGGCGCGCCTTGAGCGCTTCGATTTCCTGCTTCAGCGTGGCGATCTCGACGATCTTCTTGTCCAGCACCACGATGGCGTCCTTGATGACCTTGTTGCGCTGTTCCTGGATCGAGATGCCGCGCGCGTTGTAGCCGCCCACGGCCAGCACGATGGCCGCGCCGATCAGCGCGCCCAGCACCAGCAGTGCGTAGAACGCCGCCTTCTTTTGCTTGCGCTTGGCCTCGCGGTGCGGCAGCAGATTAATATGGATCATCAGCCAAACCTCCGCATGGCCAGGCCGCAGGCCACCAGGTAGGCCGGCGCCTCGGCGCGCAAGGCTTGCTCGCGCACGCCCGGTCCCAGCTGCATGCCCTTGAACGGCGAAATGACGGCGCTGGAAATCTTGCTGCGGCTGGCCACGATGTCGAGCAGGCCCGGGATCAGCGCACAGCCGCCGGCCAGGAACAGCTGGTCGACCCGGGTATAGGGCGTGGAGGTGTAGAAGAACTGGATCGCGCGCGTCACTTCCAGCGCGGCGCTTTCGAGGAAGGGCGCAAGGATGTCGGCGCCGTAGCTGTCCGGCAGTTCGCCCGACTTCTTGCGCGTCTCGGCCTCGTCGAAGGCCATGCCGTAGCTGCGCACGATCTCCTGGGTCAGCGCGTTGCCGCCGAACGGCGCCTCGCGCTCGTATATGGTGGCGCCGTCCAGCAGCACCGAAATATGGGTGACCTGGGCGCCGATCTGGAACAGCGCCACGATCTGGCCGGCGCCGCCTTCCGGCAACTGCACCAGCACCCGGTCCAGCGCGGCGCGCGCGGCGTAGGACTCGACGTCCATCACGGTGGCCTTCAGGCCGGAGGCCTCGGCGATGGCGACCCGGTCCTCGACCTTTTCGCGGCGCGAGGCGGCCAGCATCACCTCGATATCGTCGGGGGAATTGGGCGCCGGGCCGATCACGTCGAAATCGAGGCTGACCTCGTCCAGCGCGAACGGGATGTACTGGCTGGCTTCCGATTCCACCTGCACTTCCAGCTGGTCCTCGGCCATGCCGGCCGGCAGCACGATCTTCTTGGTGATCACGGAGGCCGGCGGCATGCCCAGCGCGGCCAGCTTGGCGCGCGTGCCGCTTTTCTTCCACACGCGGCGCAGCGCGTCGACCACCTGCTCCATGTTCTCGATATTCCCGTCCACCACGGCGCCGCGCGGCAGCGGCTCGGCGGCGTAGCGCTCCAGGCGCCAGCCTTCCTTGCCCGCCTGCGACAGTTCCACCAGGCGCACGCTGGAGGTGCTGATGTCCACGCCGATCAGCGGGGGATTGCCGCCACCGAACAGGCTGCCGAGATCCAGGTTCATATTGCAACACCTGTGGTTGAATGCATAAGGGAACTCGTTTGAAAACCAGCGTTTAGGAGACAGAAGTGATGCGGTACATTAAATCCTAGCAATAAGATGAATCCAGTGTAAAGGTATTTCTACTGCGCACAATTGGCCGTCTGTGCGCGTTTCGCCACACTTTCTCCGCCCCGTTTTTCCTCTGTGTGAGCGCAAGAACAACTAAGTTGTTTTGTTACTCAGAGTTAATATTTCCTGATTTCCGGTAGGATGCGGAAGGCGCCGCTGCTATCTGGGCTCGCTTATAATGGGCCGGATAACCATAGCGAAACCATAGCGAAAGAGCCAAGCGCATGAGCACTGCCCAATCTGCCAAAGCCTCCCCTTCCCGTTCCAAGAAAATCCTGCTGACCGCGCTGGCCTCCTTGCTGGGCCTGGCGATGGTCGCGGTACTGCTGGTGGTGTTCGGCCTGGCGATGGCCTACCCCAACCTGCCCGAGCTGGATTCGCTGACCGACTACCGTCCCAAGATGCCACTGCGCATCTTCTCGGCCGACAATGTGCTGATCGGCGAGTTCGGCGAAGAGCGCCGCAACCTGGTGCGCATCCAGGAAATCCCGGACGTGATGAAAAAGGCCGTGCTGGCGATCGAGGACGACCGCTTCTACGACCACGGCGGCATCGATTACGCCGGCATCCTGCGCGCGGCGGTGCACAACGCCACCGGCGGCGCGCGCCAGGGCGCCTCCACCATCACGCAGCAGGTGGCGCGCAACTTCTTCCTGTCCAGCGAGCAAACCTTCAAGCGCAAGATCTACGAGATCCTGCTGGCGTGGAAAATCGAGAAAAACCTCAGCAAGGACCAGATCCTCGAGGTGTATATGAACCAGATCTACCTGGGCCAGCGCGCCTACGGTTTCTCGTCGGCCGCACAGATCTATTTCGGCAAGAATCTGAAAGACATTAGCGTGGCCGAGGCGGCCATGCTGGCCGGCCTGCCGAAAGCGCCGTCGGCCTACAACCCGGTGGTCAATCCCAAGCGCGCGCGCACCCGCCAGCAATACATCCTGGTGCGCATGGCGCAGCTGGGCTATATCAGCGACGCGCAGTTCCAGGCCGCCAAGGCCGAGCCGCTGAAAGTGAAGACCGACAGCAGCGAGTTCGGCGTGCATGCCGAGTACGTGGCCGAGATGGCGCGCCAGCTGGTCTACGAGCAGTTCAAGGAAGACACCTACACGCGCGGCCTGAACGTGTTTACCACCATCACCAAGGCCGACCAGGACGCGGCCTACCTGGCGCTGCGCCGGGGCGTGATGGAATACGAGAAGCGCCACGCCTACCGCGGCCCGGAAGCCTACATCGCCATCCCGGCCAACAAGGAAGAGGCGGACGACGCCATCGAGTCCGAACTGGCCGGGCATCCGGACAGCGACGACATCGTGGCCGCCATGGTGCTGAACGCCACGCCGCAGAAGGTGACGGCGGTGACCGCCACCGGCGAGGAGATCGCCATCACCGGCGCCGGGCTGGACATGGGCAAGTCCTGGCTGTCGGAGAAGGCGGCGCCGAACAAGCGCATCCGCCGCGGCGCCGTGATCCGCGTCATGCGCCAGGAGAAGGACTGGGAAATCACCCAGATGCCGGAAATCGAATCGGCCTTCGTGGCCGCCTCCACCGAGGACGGTGCCATCAAGGCCATGGTGGGCGGTTTCGACTACAACCGCAACAAGTTCAACCACGTGACGCAAGCGTGGCGCCAGCCCGGCTCCTCGTTCAAGCCCTTCATCTACTCGGCCTCGCTGGAGCGCGGCCTGTCGCCGGCCACCGTCATCAACGACGCGCCGATTTCCTTCGACGCCGGCCAGACCGGCGGCCAGGCCTGGGAACCGAAGAACTACGACGGCAAGTACGAAGGCCCGATGACCATGCGGCGCGGCCTGACCAAGTCCAAGAACATGATTTCGATCCGCATCCTGCACCGCATCGGCGCCAAGTACGGCCAGGAGTACACCACCCGCTTCGGCTTCGAGGCGGAGAAGAACCCGCCCTACCTGACCCTGGCGCTGGGCGCCGGCGCGGTGACGCCGCTGCAGATGGCCGGCGCCTACGCGGTGTTCGCCAACGGCGGCTACCGGGTGTCGCCGTATCTGATCTCGAAGGTGACGGACGCCAACGGCAAGGTGCTGTCGCAAGCCAATCCGGACCGCGCCGGGGTGGACGCCAACCGCGTCATCGACGAGCGCAACGCCTTCCTGATGGACAGCATGATGAAGGACGTGGTGCGCTTCGGCACGGCCACCAAGGCGCTGTCGCTGAAACGGCCCGACATCGCCGGCAAGACCGGCACCACCAACGATTCGATCGACGCCTGGTTCGCCGGCTACCAGTCCAAGCTGGTGGGCGTGGCCTGGATCGGCTACGACCAGCCGAAAAACCTGGGCAACCGCGAAACCGGCGGCGGCCTGGCGCTGCCGATCTGGATCGGCTACATGGGCAAGGCGCTGAAAAATATCCCGATCGAAGAGCGGGCCGTGCCGGAAGGCATGATCGTGGTGGACGGCGAGTACTACTACGCGGAGAATCCGCCGGGCACCGGCGTGACCAGCCTGGAAGGCGCCACGCGCGCCACGCCGGCCGAGGAGAAGGCCAAGGACGCGGTCAAGAACGAGTTGTTCTAAGCCAAGAAAAAGGGGCCGCGTGCCCCTTTCTTCATGCTTCGCTGATCACCACCGGCGCGCCGCCCTGGGCGGTGGTGATGTCGGACAGCGCCGCGAACAGTTCCGAACCGTCGCGGGTGTTGATCCAGCGGCCGTCGATGCGCTTGTAGTGGAAGCCGCCGGACCGGGCCGCCACCCACAGCTCCTGCATCGGCGCCTGGCTGTTGACGATGACCTTGGAGCCGTTGTCGATGAACTCGATTTCCAGCACGTTGCCGCTGCGCTTGCATTCGACGTCCACCATGTCCTGGTCGTTCAGGCGGTCCAGCGCGGCCTCGATGGCGTTCAGGGTAGCGTCGGCCAGGGTCAAAAATTCTGTTTCGGTCATGCTACACTCCAAGCTCTCTAGTCAAACTGTGATTTTAATCGTGAAGTCCACATTAGCGCTGCAATTCACCGCGCTGGCCTGCACCGCCGCCCTGCTGGGCGGCTGCGGCCAGCAAGGCCCGCTGTATTTACCCAAACAGCCTGCCAAACCCGCCTCTGCCAATACCCAGGGCAAACCCGGCGTGGCGCCGCCGTCCGCCCCCGTGCCTTCGACTCCTCCCGCATCCCAACAATCGTCCGCTAAATAAGCCATTCCATGTCGCAATTTTCTTACCAGAACGGCGTGCTGCACGCCGAAGGCGTCTCGCTGAGCGCCATCGCCGAACAGTACGGCACCCCAGCCTACGTGTATTCCAAAGCGCAGCTGCTCGATAACTTTGCATCATACGCCGATGCTTGCCGAGGGCGCGATGCGCTGGTCTGCTACGCCATGAAAGCCAACTCCAACCTGGCCATCCTGGACCTGCTGGCGCGCCAGGGCGCGGGCTTCGACATCGTGTCGGGCGGCGAGCTGCTGCGCGTGATCGCCGCCGGCGGCGACCCGAAGAAGGTGATCTTCTCCGGCGTGGGCAAGAGCGTGGAAGAGATGCGCCTGGCGCTGCAGCACGACATCCTGTGCTTCAACGTGGAGTCGATCCCGGAACTGCACCGCCTGAACGACGTGGCCGGCAGCATGGGCCGGCGCGCGCGCGTGTCGCTGCGCGTAAATCCCAACGTCGATCCCAAGACCCACCCCTATATCGCCACCGGCCTGAAGGCCAGCAAGTTCGGCGTGGCCTTCAGCGACGCGCTGGCCACCTACCGCGCGGCGGCGCAGCTGCCGCACCTGGACGTGGCCGGCATCGACTGCCACATCGGCTCGCAGCTGCTGGACGACGCGCCGCTGCTGGAAGCGCTGGACAAGCTGATCGAGCTGATCGACGCGCTGGGCGACGAGGGCATCCACCTGCACCACCTGGACCTGGGCGGCGGCATCGGCGTGGACTACGGCGACGAGGAAGACGGCGCGCCGGTGGCGGTGGCCGACTACCTGGGCCGCGTGTTCGCGCGCGTGGACGCGTGGCGCGCCGAGCGCCACGCCGGCCGGCCGATCAAGGTGATTTTCGAGCCGGGCCGCTCCATCGTCGGCAACACCGGCGTGCTGCTGACCAAGGTCGAGTTCATCAAGCATGGCGAGGAAAAGAACTTCTGCATCGTCGACGCGGCCATGAACGACATGGCGCGCCCGGCACTGTACCAGGCGTGGATGGACATGCAGCCGGTGGTGCAGGCCGACGGCGGCGCGCTGTACGACGTGGTCGGTCCGATCTGCGAGTCCGGCGACTGGCTGGCGCGCGACCGCGCGCTGGCGGTCAAGGAAGGCGACCTGCTGGTGATGAAGACGGCCGGCGCCTACGGCATGACGATGGCGTCCAACTACAACACGCGCGGCCGCGCGGCCGAGCTGATCGTCGACGGCACCCAGGTGCACGTGGTGCGCCAGCGCGAAAACCCGGCCGACCTGTTCGCGCTGGAGTCCGTGATCAAGTAACGCCGCAGCGGCGGCTTAGCGGGCGGCGCCCGCGTAACCCGCCGCGGCCGCCTTGCTGCGCGCCCAGTACACCCGCACGCCCAGCAGCGCCAGCACCACCAGGCCGAAGATGATGGGCTGCGAGAAGTCGTGCTTGGCCGCTTTCATCCACCAGAAGTGCAAGATGCCCAGCGGGGCGATCACGTACACCAGCCGGTGCAGCCACTGCCAGCGCTTGCCGCCCAGGCGGCGCACCATGCCGTTGGTGCTGGTCACGGCCAGCGGAATCAGCAGCACGAAGGCGATAAAGCCGACCGTGATGAAGGGCCGCTTGACCACGTCCTTGAGCATTTCCTGCACGTCGAAGAAATGGTCGAACCACAGGAAGGTGGTGAAGTGCAGCAGGCCATAGAAGAAGGCGTACAGCCCCACCATGCGGCGCAGCTTGAGCAGCCAGTTCCATTTCGTCAGGCGCCGCAGCGGCGTCACCGCCAGCGTGATGCACAGGAAGTACAAGGTCCAGTCGCCGGTGGCGCGCGTGATGTACTGCAGCGGCTCGACCAGCTGGCCGCTGGCCGTGAGCCAGACCAGGTTGAAGAACGGCAGCAGCGACAGCACGAACACCGCCGCCTTCAGCGCCGTGACCTGCTTCGCGGTGGGAGTAAAGGCCATGTCAGAAGAACTTCTTCAGGTCCATGCCGGCGTACAGCGGCGCCACGTCGTTGTAGCCGTTGAACATCAGCGTTTTGCGCTTGCGCACCAGGAAGCCGTCTTCGCCGATGCGGCGCTCGGAAGCCTGCGACCAGCGCGGGTGGTCCACGTCAGGATTCACGTTGGAGTAGAAACCGTATTCGGACGGCGCGGCGTCGTTCCACGCGGTGCGCGGCTGGTCCTTGACGAAGCGGATCTTGACGATGGACTTGGCCGACTTGAAGCCGTATTTCCACGGCGTGACGATGCGCACCGGCGCGCCGTTCTGGTTGGGCAGCACGTCGCCGTACATGCCCAGCGTGAGCAGCGCCAGCGGGTGCATGGCTTCGTCCATGCGCAGGCCTTCGCGGTAGGGCCAGGTCAGCACGCGGCTGCCCACGCCCGGCATCTGGCCCTTGTCGGCCAGCGAGATGAATTCGACGTATTTGGCGTTGCCGGTGGGCTCCACTTTCTTGATCAGCTCGGACAGCGAATAGCCCACCCACGGGATCACCATCGACCAGCCTTCCACGCAGCGCAGCCGGTAGACGCGCTCTTCCAGCGGCGCCAGCTTGAGCAGCTGGTCCAGGTCCAGGGTCAGGGGCTTCTTGACCTCGCCTTCGATGCTGACGGTCCACGGGCGCGGTTTCAGCGTGTGGGCGTTGCGCGCCGGGTCGTCCTTGCCGGTGCCGAATTCGTAGAAATTGTTATAGGTGGTGGCGTCCTTGAACGCGGTCTGCTTGTCGAGCGCGGAATAGGCGGGATTGAGCTTGGCGCCCAGCTTGCCGGGCGTGCCCTGCGCGAAGGCTTGCCGCGTGGCCATCTCGAGCAGCGCGCCGCCGGCGATGGACCCCACCGCCATCTGCTGGATGAAGCTGCGGCGCGACTCAAAGATCGCGCGCGGGGTAATTTCTGACGAGAACGGCAGGTCGATACCGTTCGGGCTACGTTTGATCAACATGATGACTCCGGGAGTAAAGGGACTCGTATGGCTTTGTCGAACGAGACAGGGGTAACCTTACACCAATCCGCCACAGGCGCGATATCTCGCATTTGTATGCGTCTGTGTCCGCCGAAAAGCGGATACAAAGCCATACAAAAAGCCCCCGGTCACTGGCGTGAGCGGGGGCTTGGCGCCGCAGCAGCCGGCGTTTACAGCTTGCCGTAGGAATGCAGGCCGGACAGGAACATATTGACGCCCAGGAAGGCGAAGGTGGTCACCAGCAGGCCCACCAGCGCCCACCAGGCCGCTACCTTGCCGCGCAGGCCGGACATCAGGCGCATGTGCAGCCAGGCTGCATAGTTGAGCCAGACAATCAGCGCCCAGGTTTCTTTCGGGTCCCACGACCAGTAGCCGCCCCACGCTTCGGCCGCCCACAGCGCGCCCAGGATGGTGGCGATGGTGAAGAAGGCGAAGCCGGCCGAAATGGCCTTGTACATCACGTCTTCCAGCGTTTCGGCGTCCGGCAGGCGCGCCACCAGGCGGTCGCGCATCAGGTTGGTGACCGCGAACAGCACCACCAGCACGGCCGTGAAGCGGCTGGCATTGACCATGCCCTTGATGACCGCTTCGCCGGCGCCCGAGACGTAGGCGATCAGCCAGGCCAGCGCCAGCAGCACGATGGGGGCGATCACCAGCGCCTGCCACAGGGTGCGGATCTTCTCGTGCTTGAGCAGGTAGGCCCAACCCACCATGGAGGCCAGCGCGAAGGTGCCGTAGCCGATGAAATTGGCCGGCACGTGGATCTTCATCCACCAGCTCTGCAGCGCCGGCACCAGGGGCTGGATGTCGGCCGCGTCGCGCGACACGGTGTACCACAGCAGGAAGGCCACCGCCGCCGAGATCACCAGCAGCACGAAGGGGCCCAGCTGCTGCGTCTTGTAGTGGGCTTCGTAGTACAGGTAGAACATGGCCGTGATCAGCGCGAACAGGATGAACACTTCATACAGGTTGGAGATGGGAATGTGGCCCACGTCCGCGCCGATCAGGTAGGATTCGTACCAGCGCACCAGCATGCCGGTGATGCCGATCACCAGCGCCGCCCAGCACAGCTTGGAGCCGACCACGAAGCCCATCGAGGAATGGCCCACCAGGCCGATCCAGTAGAACAGCGTGGACAGGAAGAAGAACGTGCTCATCCACAAAATGGCGGACTGGCTGGACAGCATGTACTTGAGCCAGAATTTCTGGTTGGCGGCGTCCAGGTTGCCGCTGTACAAGGACACGGCCAGCAGCGCCAGCGCAAAGGCCAGCGGCAGGAACCAGCGCACCGGTTTCCAGTGCCAGCCCAGCGCCGCGAACGACGGCGCGGCCGCCAGCAGGATCACTTTTTCGTAGATGTCCATATAGGCGCCGTAGCGGTTCAGCGCGAACAGCGCACCGCCGGCCAGCGCCAGCGCGAACAGCCAGTCGAAGGCGTTCAGGCGCTTGAAATAGCCCGGCGTCTGGCTATAGGTTTGGGTTTGTGTCATTTCCATATTGGTCTCCAGTACTGCTCCATGCCATGCAGCTTACGCCGATTGCGGCAGCTTTTCCTTCAAGTCTGCAAATTCCTTGTCGAAGTCGAGGGTCTTGCGCTGCGTGCTCATGGCCATCAGCGCATGCGCCCCGCCTTCGGCGCCGTCCTTGATCCATACCCACAGGCGGCGCTCGCGGATGTAGAACATCGAGAACACGCCCAGCACCAGGAACAGGCAGCCCAGGTAGACCACGTTCTTGCCCGGCGACTTGGTCACCTGGAACACCGAGGCCTTGACTTCGTTGAATTCGTCCAGCTGCAGGTAGACCGGGGCGCCGTAGAAGGTGGCGTCGGACAGCGCGTTGGTGGCCAGCTGCAGGAAGCGGCCATGCTTCTCGTTGCCTTCCAGCGGGGCCAGGCCATCCTTCTCGCGCGCGGCCTGCCACAGCTCCCACATGCTGCCGTTCAGGATCTTCATGAAAATGTCGGCGGCTTTCTCCTGTTCCGCTTGCGGCACTTTCTCGAGGAAGCGCGAGATGGCCATGAAGCCGCCCGTTGCCGCGCCGCCGTCCTTGTCCTGGCCCGCCTCGGCGCCGGCGAACATGTTCAGGCTGCGCGCCGACGATAGCGCCAGCTGGTCGCGCAGCACGGCGCCGCCGGCGGCCTGGCCGGCAGAAGGCTTGGCCGCGTCGGCGCCGCCCGGCATGGCGCGGCGCGCATAGCGTTCGGCGGCGATGGCGCGCAGCGCCGGGTCGTGCAGCGCGGCGCGCAATCGCATCCATTCCTTGACGGTGTAATCGTCGTCGGCCGGGATGCGCAGGTAGCTGAACGGGTCGGCCGGGCTGGCGCGCACGCCGGCCAGGAACACGGTGGCGCCGTCCACCGTCACCGGCTGCATGTAGTTCTGGAATTCGCGCGCCTGGCCGGTCTTGTCGCGCAGCTTGTACTGCACGCTCGGGCCGACGTTCTTCAAGTCCTTGTTGTTGGCATTCTTGGCGGCCGAGCCGAGCTGCTTGTCCAGGCCGCGCGCGAAGCTTTGCTCCAGCTTTTCGCCCTGGGCCACGGAACGCGCATCCTGGGAGGCCATGTTTTCCACGTTGAAGGGGCGGAAGCCGCTCCACTCGACGCTGTATTGCTGGCTCTGGCCCAGCGCCAGCGGCGTGGCCGAGTTGACCTCGCCGGTGAGGTCGAAGCTGTCCTTGCCGGCGCCCGCCATCGGGTAGCCCTTGAGCTTGAGCTTGGTGCCGCCGTCCTCGAAACTGGACTGGTACACCGCCAGGCCCTTGTAGACCAGCGGCTTGTTGACTTCGATCACCGAGCTGAAGGTCTTGCCGGTTTCATGGTCGCGCACTTCCACTTCGCTGGCGAACAGCTTGGGCATGCCGGTGCTGTAGAAGTCGATATTGAATTTCTTGAGCAGGATGGTGAACGGCAACTCCTGGATCAGCACCCCGTCCGCGCGCGGAATGATGGCCGTGTTGCTGGCCTGCCCCTCGGGGATGGCAGTGTTGGCGCGGTAGGTGGGGTTGCCCAGGCCGAGGCGGTGCTGGGCCGGGATCTCGGCGATGACGCCGCTGCCGGCGAACGGGCTCTTGCCCATGAACCATTCCTGGAAGCGGATCGGCATGTCCGAATCAAGCAGGCCGCCGATGCAGATCACCACGATGGCGGTGTGGGCGAAAATGTAGCCGAACTTGGCGCCCGCGCCGCGCTTGGCGGTGACCAGGGTGGCGTGCTCTTTCTCGACGATTTTGGCCCGGTAGCCGGCGTGGCCGAGGCGCTGCGCCATCTGCTGCGCCAGCGCGGCGCGCGGCAGCGGCGAGTTCCAGTCATTCTTGTGGTGGAAGTTCAGCAGCGACTGCTCGCGCACGTTCTCGCGCCAGCTGCGCATATCCTTCATCATCTTGGGCGTGTTGCGCACAATGCACAGCGTGGTCGACACCACCAGGAAGCCCATGATGGCCAGGAACCACCACGCCGAGTACACGGCGTACAGCCCCACCTTGTTGAACACTTCGAACCAGAACGGCCCGAACTGGTTTACATAGTTGGACATCGGCTCGTTCTGCTTCATCACCGTGCCGATCACGGAGGCGATGGCGATCATGGTCAGCAGGCTGATGGCGAAGCGCATCGACGACAGCAATTCGACGGTCGCGTCGAAGGCTGGCCGGCGGGTTTTCAGTTTGATACCGGCGGTGCTGGTGGTGCTCATGCGGACACTATCTCAAAAAGGACTGGCAGCAGAATACCAACAAAAAGGGCAGCCCGCTCACGCGGCCGCCCTCTTTTCGATATTCACGGACTGATAAGCGCCATATCGGCGCATAAATACACGGAATTACTTCAGGCCGGCCACGTAGTCGGCTACCGCCTTCATCTCGTCGTCCGACAGGCGCTTGGCGATGGTGCTCATCTCGGCGCTGTTCTTGCGGCCTTCACCACGGAAGGCGGTCAGCTGGCCCACCGTGTAATCCTGGTGCTGGCCGGCCAGGCGCGGGTACAGGGCAGGAATGCCGCCGCCGGCAGGGCCATGGCAGCTGGCGCAGGCTGGTACGTTCTTCTCGGCAATACCGCCGCGATAGATCTTCTTGCCCAGCTCAACGGTGTCCTTGTTCTTGGCCGCGCCCGCTTTTTGCACCTGCGCGCTCAGATAGGCCGAAATGTTCTTCTTTTCATCGTCGGTCAGCATCTTGGCGTAGGTGCTCATCACCGGGTTGTTGCGCGACGGCGAGGCGAAATTCACCAGTTGCTTGTAGAGGTAGGCTTCCGGCTGGCCGGCCAGCTTGGGGTTGGCCGCGATAGTGGAGTTGCCCGCCGCGCCGTGGCAGGAGACGCACGCCGGCAGGCCGCGGGCGTTGTCGCCGTCGGCATACAGGGTGGAGCCTTTGGCAGGATCTACTTTGGCGGGAGCAGCATGTTCGGCAGCCGATGCGACACCCGAAACGGCCAACACTGCGAGGAGCAAGGACTTTACCAACGGTGAAAACGCACGATTCATTCAAACACCCTGAGACTAGTGAAAAAAATGGTGGGACTGCGATGTATTATTTTGCCGCTCGCTGAACTTTTGTTTGCGCGCTGATTTGCTTTTTTACATGGCAACAATTCGTAACCCCTTATTGTACAATAGCTTTTCGCGCTTTTAGCTTTCTTTGTTGCATTTCTGCCCACCCCTCCCCATGTCCAAACTCTGGCAAGCCCGCTTCTTTACCACCGTGAATCACTTGCGTGAATTGCCCAATACCACGGTGCCCGAAATCGCCTTTGCCGGCCGCTCCAACGCCGGCAAGTCGACCTCCATCAATATCCTGTGCAACCAGAAGGGACTGGCGTTCGCGTCCAAGACGCCGGGCCGCACCCAGCACATCAACTTCTTCTCGATCGGCGGCGCCCACGTGGCGATGCACCGCAAGGACCCGACCAAGGTCGAGGAAATCCAGGCCATGCTGGTGGACTTGCCCGGCTACGGCTACGCCGAAGTGTCCGGGAATACCAAGCTGTACTGGCAGCGCCTGCTGGGCGACTATGTGCAGCAGCGCGAACAGCTGGCCGCACTGATCCTGATCATGGATTCGCGCCGCCCGTTCACCGACCTGGACATCCAGATGCTGGAATGGTTCGCCCCGACCGGCAAGCCGATCCATTGCATCCTGACCAAGGTTGACAAGCTGACCCGCAGCGAATCGACCACCGTGCTGCGCCAGGCGCAAGCCAAGCTGGCCAGCTACGTGGACGAGGACGGCGAAGGCTTCCCGTTCACCGTGCAGCTGTTCTCGGCGCTCAAGCGCGTCGGCCTGGAAGAAGCCACCGCCAAGATCGTCGAACTGGCCGGCCTGGCCGAAGACGACGCCGCCGCCCAGGCAGAGCTCATCGATACACCGGACGAGACGCCGGAAGACTAAACCAGCAAAGGAAAAACTGTAGCCATGGCCCACCACACGCCCTTCCCCGCCATCCGCATGCGCCGTATGCGCCGCGACCCATTCTCGCGCGCGCTGATGCGCGAGAACGCCGTCACCGCGTCCGACCTGATCTACCCGGTCTTCATCCTCGAAGGCACGAACCAGCGCGAGCCGGTGGCCTCGATGCCGGGCGTGGAGCGCGTGTCGGTGGACCTGCTGCTGACGGTGGCGGAGGAATGCGTGGCGCTGGGCATCCCGGTGCTGGCGCTGTTCCCGGTGATCGACGCGGCGCTGAAAACGCCGGACGGCATCGAGGCGACCAATCCGGACGGCCTGGTGCCGCGCGCCGTGCGCGCCCTGAAACAGGCCTTCCCGGAACTGGGCATCCTGACCGACGTGGCGCTGGACCCGTACACCAGCCACGGCCAGGACGGCCTGATCGACGACAACGGCTATGTGCTCAACGACGTCACCACCGCCATGCTGGTGCGCCAGGCCCTGTGCCAGGCGGACGCCGGGGTGGACGTGGTGGCGCCGTCGGACATGATGGACGGCCGCATCGGCGCCATCCGCGCCGCGCTGGAAGAGAAGGGCCACATCCACACCCGCATCATGGCCTACTCGGCCAAGTACGCGTCGGCGTTCTACGGCCCCTTCCGCGACGCGGTCGGTTCCGCCAAAAACCTCGGCAAGAGCGACAAGAACACCTACCAGATGGACCCGGCCAACGGCAACGAGGCGCTGCGCGAAGTGGCGCTGGACCTGCAGGAAGGCGCCGACATGGTGATGGTGAAACCCGGCATGCCCTACCTGGACATCGTGCGCCGCGTGAAGGACGAGTTCAAGGTGCCGACCTTCGCCTACCAGGTCAGCGGCGAGTACGCCATGATCAAGGCCGCCGCGCAAAACGGCTGGCTGGACCACGACAAGGTGATGATGGAAGCCATGCTGGCCTTCAAGCGCGCCGGCGCCGACGGCGTGCTGACCTACTTCGCGCTCGACATCGCGCGCAAGCTGAAGGCGGCGTAAGCAGACGGAACAAGCAAGCGGGGCGCGAGCCCCGTTTTTTTATCGCCGGTAGTTCGGGAAGAACTCTTTCAGCAGGAACGCTTCCAGTTCGGCCTGGTATTGGCGGCCGGCGTTCATCGTGATCACCTTGCCCAGGCGGTGCGATTCCCACTGGAACTCGCCCGGCTTCTCCTTGCGGATCAGCTCTATCATGCGGCGCACGATGGCCGTCTCGATGTCCGGATCGGTCCCCAGTTCGACATGCACCTGCTGCGACCACTGGCGCTTGAAGTTGGTGTTCCAGCCGCGGAACTTGATGTCCGCGCTCAGCCCCGATTTGTTGATGATGGAGAAGATGCCGCCCGTGTCTTCCCGCTCGCCGGCCGCGTTGCGGCCCATGGCGCCCATGATGTTGGCGCGCGCGATGCGGTTGGCGCGCTCGGCGTCGCTTTCCTGCGGCTCCTGCGCCGGCTGCGGATTGGCGTCGGCGCGGCGCTTGCGGGCCGCTTCCACGCGCGCCATCATGTCCTCTTCCACGGCCGGGGTCGGCGGCGGCTTCATGGTGGCCTGCACCGGCGGCACATAGGTTTCCAGCTTGGGCGGCGCGGTCTTCCTGGCCACGGCCTTGCTGTCGCGGCGCGGCTGCGGCGGCGCCTTGGCCACTTCGGGCTTCTTCGGTTCCGGCTTGGCTTTCGGGGCCGGCTTGTCCTTGAGCGGCGCCACCCACACCATCTCGCCTTCCTTGGCGGGCGGTTTAAGGGAAATCTTTTCCTGGGGATGGAACAGGTAGTACAGCACGATGAGCAGGTGCAGCGCGATCGAGATGCCGATGCCGATGCGCTTGTGCCGGCTCGGCCCGCCATAGCCGCCATAGCCGTAGCTGCCGGGCGGAGGCAGCCGCTGGCCGCATGCTTCGCAATATTCGTGGCTGTGGTCGGCCCCGTGGGTGTGGCTGAACTGGAACAAGATAAACGGACTTTCTTTACAAACACCCGAGTACGCCAGCTTACCCGGACCCGGTCTTGATGGATGTTACCGTATGTATCACAAGATTGCCAAAAGCAAACGGGCCGGAAATCTTCCGGCCCGCCGTATGATATCAGTGCTTGGCAAGGCTGACAGCTTTTAGCTCCACCGGCGCCTTGGCCGGCTCCGGCTCGTCCGCCAGGGCCGCGTCGTCCATCGGCCCGCTGCCGCTGTATTTGTCGAGGAACAGGTAGATCACCGGGGTGATGTACAGCGTGATCACCTGCGAGAAGATCAGGCCGCCCACCACGGCCAGGCCCAGCGGCTGGCGCAGTTCGGCGCCGGCGCCCAGGCCCAGCGCGATCGGCAAGGCGCCCATCAGCGCGGCCAGCGTGGTCATCATGATGGGGCGGAAGCGCAGCACGCAGGCTTCGCGGATGGCGTCGGCCGGCGCCATGCCCTGGTTGCGCTGCGCGTCCAGCGCGAAGTCGATCATCATGATGGCGTTCTTCTTGACGATACCGATCAGCATCAGGATGCCGATGATGGCGATCATGGTCAGGTCCAGGTTGAAGATGCGCAAGGTCAGCAAGGCCCCCACCGCCGCCGACGGCAGGCCGGCCAGGATGGTCAGCGGGTGGATGTAGCTCTCGTAGAGCACGCCCAGCAGCACGTAGATCACGCCCAGCGCGGCGATGATCAGGATCAGCTGGCTGCCCTGCGAGCTCTGGAACACCGCCGCGTCGCCGCCGTAGGTGGTGATGATGGAGGCGGGCAGGCCCATGTCCAGCGCCATCTTGTCGATCTTGTTGGTGGCCACGCCCAGCGGCACGTCCGGCGCCAGGTTGAACGACAGCGTGATGGCCTGCAGCTGGCCCTGGTGGTTGACCGAGGTCGGGCCCACGGTGCGCTCCACGCTGGCAAAGCTGGACAGCTGCACCAGGTTGCCGGCCTTGTTGCGCACGGAAATCTTGGTCAGCGCGTCGTCGAACTGGCGGTCCTCGGCGGCCGCCTCCAGGATCACGAAGTAGCTGGCGGCGGACGAGTAGATGGTCGACACCTGGCGCTCGCCGAAGGCCAGGTACAGCGCGCTGCGGATGGCGCTGATTTCCACGCCCAGGGTGTTGGCCTTGTCGCGGTCGATCTTGAGCGAGGCCTGCAAGCCCTTGTTCTGCGAATCGCTGGTGACGTCGCGGAAGTCGTTGTCCGAACGCATGCGCTCCTGGAACTTGTTGGCCCAGTCGCTCAGCGCATCCGGGCTGACCGACTGCAGCGTGTACTGGTAGCGGCTCTTGCTGGGGCGGCCGCCCAGCTGCAGGTTCTGCACGGGACTGAGGTAGACGGCCATGCCGGGCACCGCCTTGGTGGCCTTGCGCAAGCTGTCGAGTACCTGCGGCATCTTGGCGCGCTGGCCGCGCGGCTTGAGCACCAGGAACATGCGGCCGCCGTTGCCGCCGCTGACGAAGGACGTCACGTCCTGCACGTTGGGGTCGGCCATGATGACCTGCGCCACCCGGGTCTGCAGCTCCAGCAATGCAGCCGAGGAAATGTCTTCCGACGCCTCGGTGGTGACGCGGATCTGGCCCAGGTCTTCTTCCGGGAAGAAACCCTTGGGGATGGTGGCGTACAGCACCACGGTCAGCACGAAGGTGCCGATGGCCAGCGCCAGCACCACGTAGCGGTGCTTGAGCGCGATGTCCAGCGTGCTGGCGTAGCCGTTGCGCAGGCGCGAGAAGCCGGCCTCGAACCAGCGGCCGATGAAGGTGTCGTCGCCGGCGGCGGCGTGCGCCTCGTTCGGCAGCAGGCGCGCGCACAGCATGGGCACCAGGGTCAGCGACACCACCGCCGAGACCAGCACCGACAGCGCCACCACCACCGCGAATTCATGGAACAGCAGGCCGATCACGCCGGGCATGAAGAAGATGGGGATGAACACCGCCACCAGCGAAATCGAAATGGAAATGATGGTGAAGCCCATTTCGCGCGAGCCGACCAGCGCCGCCTGCAGCGGCTTCTTGCCCAGCTCGATGTGGCGCACAATGTTTTCCAGTACCACGATGGCGTCGTCCACCACCAGGCCCACGGCCAGGGTGATGCCGAGCAGGGACACGTTGTCCAGGCTGTAGCCGAAGGCGTACAGCAGGCTCAGTGCGCCCAGCAGCGAGATCGGCATGGTGATGGCCGGGATGAAGGTGGCGGCGGCCTTGCGCAGGAACAGGAAGATCACCAGCACCACCAGCACCACGGTCAGCGCCAGGGTCAGGTTGACGTCGTGGATGGCTTCACGGATCGACACCGAGCGGTCGTTGACCAGGTTGATCTTGACCGAAGCCGGCAGCTGGGCGGTGAAGCGCGGCAGCAGCCGGCGCACGCCGTCCACCACCTGCACCGTGTTGGCGTCCGGCTGGCGCTGCACCAGCAGCACGATGGAGCGCTCGCCGTTGTAGCTGCCGGCGGTCTTGACGGACTGGTAACTGTCCTCGGCCTCGGCCACGTCCTTCAGGCGCACCGGCTGGCCGTTGCGGGTGGCGACTATCAGTTCGGCGAACTCGGCCGCCTTCATCAGCTGGGCGTTGCCCTGGATGGTGAGGGTCTGGCTGGGGCCGTCCAAGATGCCGAGCGGGGTATTGGCGTTGGCGGCGCGGATGGCCGCGGCCAGCTCGTCCAGCGTCATGTTGCGCGCGTTCAGCAGGTCAGCCTTGGCGCGGATGCGCACCGCGAAGCGCTTCTGGCCGTTGACGGTGACCTGGGCCACGCCGGGCAGCGTCGACAGGCTGGGCGCGACCAGGTTTTCCGCATAGTCGTTCAGTTCGGACAGGCTCAGCGACGGCGAGGTCATGGTCATGAACAGCACCGGCGCGTCGGCCGGGTTGACCTTGCGGTAGGACGGCAAGTCCGTCATTTCCTGCGGCAGCGAACGCTGCGCGCGCAGCAACGCGGCCTGCACATCGACCGCCGCCTCGTTGACATCGATGCTGGTGTCGAACTCCAGCGTCAGCGAGGTGTTGCCCAGGGTGCTGGTGGAGGTGATCATGCTCAGGCCGGCGATCGTGGAGAACTGCTTCTCCAGCGGCAGCGCGACCGAGGACGCCATGGTTTCCGGGCTGGCCCCGGGCAGGTCGGCGCCGACGTTGATGACCGGGGTGTTATAGCTGGGCAGCGCGGCGACCGGGATGTGGGCGTAGGCCAGCACGCCGGCCAGGATCAGGCTCAGCGACAGCAGCACCACCATCACCGGGCGGCGTATGCACAATTCGGACAGGTTCATGCCGCGCTATCCTTTTTCTTGGCAGCCCCGCCGCCCTCGCCCGCGCCCTTTTTCTTGTCCGGCGACGCGGCGTCGGCGATGCGCACCTTGCCGCCGGGACGCAGGTTCTGCTTGCCTTCGACGATGACCTTCTCATCGCCGTTCAGGCCGCTCACGGCGGCGTAGGGGCCGAACGTGTGCAGGCGCTTGATATTGGCCACCGCGGCGGTCTGGTCCGGGGCGACGGTGTACACGAAAGTACCTCTGGTGTTGTTAATGATAGCGTTTTGCGGCACCACCAGCACGTCTTTCAGCGTTTGCACGGTGAGCCTGGCGCCGACGTACTGGCCCGGCCAGAGCTGGGTCTGGCTGTTGTCGAACTCGGCCTTCACCCGGATCACGCCGGCCATCGGGTCGACTGCGTTGTCGATGAAGCTCAGCTTGCCCTTGAACAGCTTGCCGCCCGATTCCACCTCGACCGGCACCGCGCCGGCCTGTTGCGCCGCCAGCAGCCCGGCCAGCGCGCTTTCCGGCAGCGTGAAGGCGACATTGATCGGGTTCAGCTGGGTCACCGTGGTGAGCGAGGTCGACAGCTGCACCAGGCTGCCCGGGTAGACGTTGATGGCGCCCACCCGGCCCGTCAGCGGCGCGCGGATGCTGGTGTAGCTGGCGTCCACTTTGACAGCCTGGGCGGCGGCGAGATCCGCGTTGAGCACGGCGCGCGCCTGCTCGACCTGGCTGCGCAGGGTGTCGACCGCGCCCTGGGCGATGAATTTCTGCGCCAGCAGCTCCATGCTGCGCTGGTACTGGCGCTCCAGGTCGGCCAGGGTGGCGCGGTCGCGCATCACCTGGGCCTGGGCTTTCTCCACGTTGGCGTGTTCGCTGCGGCTGTCGAGCGAGAACATCAGCTCGCCCTGTTTGACGAACTGGCCTTCCTTGATGTGCACCTTGACAATGGTGCTGGTGGTTTGCGGGTGCAGGTCCACGGTGCTGATGGGCGACACCGTGCCGTTGGCGGTCAGCAGCACCGGCACGTCCTGCCGCTGCGGCGCCACCACGTTGACCGTGGTCGGTCCCTGCTGCCCCTGCTGTCCCTTGCCTTGGGCGCCCGCCTGCCCGGCCGGCGCTGCCGCCGGCTGCCCGAAATACCAGGCGCCCGCGCCGATCGCGGCGGCCGCAGCCACCAGAACTACCAGTGTCGTCTTTTTCATGTTGTTTTAGGTGAGTGCAAAGCGGGAATCATTTCCCGGCGTAATATTCGGGCAGTACCAGGGTGACCTCCAGGCCGCCGTCCGGGTGGTTGGCCAGCGCGATGCTGGCGCCGTGCTGTTCGGCGATGTTGCGCGCGATGGTCAGGCCCAGGCCGGTGCCGCCGGATTCGCGCGAGCGCGACGTCTCGATGCGGTAGAACGGCTCGAACACCTGCGCCAGCTGGTCGGCGGCAATGCCGGGGCCGGCGTCGCGGATGCGGATGCGGGCCGCGCCCACCATGCGCTCCACCGTCACGCTGGCGCTCTGGCCGTACTTGACGGCGTTGTCCAGCAGGTTCACCAGGCAGCGCCGGATCGCCAGCGGACGGCCCATCAGCGCCATGGCGGCGCGGCCCTTGAGGGCCACGTCCTGGCCGGCGTCGGCCGCGTCGGCGCACACGCTGTCGAGCAGCGAGTCCAGGTCCAGCGCCTGCATGTTTTCGGTGCTGTCCATGCTGCGCGCCAGGTCCAGGCCTTCCTTCACCATCTGCTGCGTGGCCGACAGGTCGCCCAGCAGCTTTTGCTGCAAGTCGCCGTCGGCCACTTTTTCCAGCCGCAGCCGCATGCGGGTCAGCGGGGTCTGCAAGTCGTGCGTGATGGCGGCCAGCATTTGCGTGCGCTGGAAGATGTGCTGGCGGATGCGCGCCTGCATGGCGTTGAAGGCGGCGCTGGCCTGGCGGATCTCGCTGGCGCCGCGCAGTTCCAGC
Organism: Massilia sp. Root351; assembly: GCF_001425045.1. Classification (GTDB taxonomy): domain Bacteria; phylum Pseudomonadota; class Gammaproteobacteria; order Burkholderiales; family Burkholderiaceae_D; genus Rugamonas. Next base: position 328,511 of record NZ_LMDJ01000034.1, read on the forward strand.
GGCGCGTGGTTGATGTCGTTGCCCAGGTCCTTGGCGGCCTGGGCCAGCTGCTTGAGCGGGCGCACCGCCATGCGCGTGACCAGGTAGGCCAGGCCGACTATGCTGAACAGGAAAGGCAGCAGGCTGAGCAGCTCATTCTGGCCGGTCGGGGGCGGCGAGCGCGGCGGCAGGATGGTCAGGCGCAGCACCTGGCCGTCCGGCATGCCCACATTGATCGCCTCGCAGGTGCCGCGCCATTGGGCCGGGCCGAAGATGGAGTTGATCTCGCGCGGCGCGTCGCAGGCGGCGGGCCGCTCGGCCAGCGGCGCCAGCACGTAGTCCTGCCCCAGGCGCTCGCCCAGGTGGCGGGAAAAATCGGATTGCGGGTGGGCGGTGTTGATGGCGTCGCTGGTCGCTTCCAGCCGCAGGCCGCCCTGGCTGGTGATCTTCAGGTAGGTGGCGCGCCCTTCCGGCTTGACCACGCCGACCGTGGAGAGCAGTTCCACCGCGCGGTCCAGCGCGTAGGAGTCGCGGTAGCGCTCCAGCGTGCGCTGGCGTTCGTTGACGGCCAGGTATTGCGTCAGCGTGGCCGAGGCCACGATGCCGAGCAGCAGCACCAGGAACACGCGGCCCGTCATCGAACTGAGGAACGCTTTCACGTGCCCGGCTCCACGCTGACGGCGCCGGCCAGCACATAGCCGCCGTTGCGCACGGTCTTGATGATTTGCGGCACCCGCGCGTCCTCGCCCAGCTTCTGGCGCAGGCGGCTGATCTGGATGTCGATCGATCGGTCGAAGGGGTCGGCGTCGCGGCCCTGGGTCAGGTTCAGCAGCTGGTCGCGGTTGAGCACCCGGTTCGGGTGTTCCAGGAACACCTTGAGCAGGCGGAACTCGGCGCCCGACAGCATGATGACGATGCCGTCCGGATTCACCAGGTGGCGCGCGGTCAGGTCCAGGGTCCAGTTGGAAAAGCGCATCTGCTGCACCTTGTCGGAACCGGCATTGGACGGCATGGCGTGGCTGCGGCGCAGCACGCTGCGTATGCGGGCCAGCAATTCGCGCGGCTCGAACGGTTTCGGCAGGTAGTCGTCGGCGCCCATTTCCAGGCCCAGGATGCGGTCCAGCGGCTCGTTGCGGGCGGTCAGCATGATGACCGGCAGCGACGACGTGGCGCGCAGCTTGCGGCACAGGCTCAGGCCGTCGTCGCCGGGCAGGTTCAGGTCCAGCACGATCAGGTCCGGGCGCGCCTCGTCGAGCTGTTTCCACATGGCGCCGCCGTCCGCCGCGCACTGCGCGCGGTAGCCATTGGCCTCCAGGTAGTCGGCCAGCAGGGAGCGGATATCGCGGTCGTCGTCGACGATCAGGATGGTAGAAGTTTGTTCCATGCCTCAATTATCCTCAGTTCGGAGGGGGAAGGCCAATAAGGGTTTGTATCGGCTTGTATATCTGCAAGCGCTGCAGTCCCGGCGAAACAGTTTGATACAAAAGCGGCGGCTGGGGCAATGCAGCGGCAACACCGCGCTGCCAAGATGGCCTCCATGTGCAGTGCACATCGAGTGTAGCCACCGAACCCAACCTCAAAGGACTTACCATGAACACGATACGCAAATCCCTGATCATCGGCATGGCCGTGCTCAGCCTGGGCGCGGTGGGCGGCAGCGCCTTCGCCGCCGACACCCCGGCCCCGGGCCGCCACGGCCAGGCCCTGACCCAGGAGCAGCGCGCCGCCAGGGCCGCCGAGCGCCAGGCCACATTCAAGGAAATGATGGCCAGGCACCAGGCCGCGCTGCACGACAAGCTGAAGCTGACGGCGGCGCAGGAACCGGCCTGGAACGCCTTCGTCGCCGCCAGCGCGCCCAAGCTGCCGGCGGCCCGCGCCGACCGCGCCGCGCTGGCCCAGCTGAGTGCGCCGGAGCGCGCCGAGCGGCGCCTGGAGATGCACAAGCAGATGATCGCCCAGCATGAAACCCGCCTGGCCGCGCTGAAGACCTTCTACGCCCAGCTGACGCCCGAGCAGCAGAAGACCTTCGACCAAGCCACCCAGCGCCACCACCGACGCGGCCACCGCCCTGGCGGCGGCCACGGCGCCATGCACCATAGCTGATCGGGCTTGCATCAAGCACAAGGGGCGCCACGGCGCCCCTTGGTTTATTGCAGCTTGTCCAGCGATTTCAGGAAGGTTTCCGCATTCTGGAAGCCGACCACGCGGGAGTCCGGGATTTCCTGGCCTTGCGGGTTGAACAAGATGATGCCGGGCGGGCCGAACAGCTTGAAGCGCTTCAGCATGGCCTTGTCGTCCTCGTCGTTGGCGGTCACGTCCACCTGCAGCAGCACGGTGTTGGCCAATTTGGCCTTGACGGCCGGGTCGACGAAGGTGAGCTTTTCCATTTCCTTGCAGGACACGCACCAGTCGGCGTAGAAGTCCAGCATGGCGGTCTTGCCGCCGGTTTGCGCCAGCGCGGCGTCCAGCTGGGCCACGGTCTTGACGCGCTGGAAGTGCACCGGCTGCTCGCCGCCACGCCCCAGGTGGGCCAGCGGCGCCAGCACGTCCCGCCCGCCGGTGGCTGCGCCGACCAGTTGCACCGCCCCCAGCAGGATGAACACCACGGCCGCCGCCTTGCCCAGCCAGCCCGTGCCGGCCCGGCCCCGGCTACCGGCCGTCAGCAGGTAGACGCCGTAGCCTATGCCCAGCAGCGCGAAGCCCAGCATGGCCACCCAGGCCGGCAGCACCGGCGACACCAGCCACAGCGCCATGGCCAGCAGCAGCACGCCGAAGAATTTCTTCACATTGTCCATCCAGCCGCCGGCGCGCGGCAGCAGCGTGCCGGCCGAGACGCCCACCAGCACCAGCGGCACGCTCATGCCCACCGCCATGGCGAACAGCGCGCCGCCGCCGATGACCACGTCGCGCGTCTGGCTGATGTAGACCAGCGCGCCGGCCAGCGGCGCGGCCACGCAGGGGCCGACGATGAGGGCGGAAATGGCGCCCATGGCGAACACGCCGGCCAGCTTGCCGGACGACTGGCGGCTGGACACCGTGCTCAGCCGGCTTTGCAGCCCGGCCGGCACTTGCAGTTCGTACAGGCCGAACATGGACAGCGACAGCGCCACCATCAGCAGGCCGAAGGCGCCCAGCACCCAGGGGTTCTGCAGCGCGGCGGCCAGGCCTTCGCCGATCAGCCCGGCCGCCACGCCCAGCGCGGTGTAGACGATGGCCATGCCCAGCGCATAGGTGAGCGACAGCAGCAGGCCGCGCCCGCGGCTGCTGCGCGCACCTTCGCCGACGATGATCGAGGACAGGATGGGCACCATGGGCAGCACGCAGGGGGTGAACGCCAGGCCCAGGCCCAGCAGCGCGAACAGCGGCAGGATCACCAGCAGGCGGCCGCCCTGCAGCGCCGCTTCGATCTTGCCCAGTTCGCTGACCCCGCCGGCGCCGGCCGCGTCCACGCCGGCCAAGGCGGCGCCCGGCCCTGCGGCGCCAGGCAGCGACATGGCCGCGCCGCTGCCGCCGGCGCCCACCAGCTTGACCTGGGCCTCCTGCGGCGAGTAGCACAAGCCCTTGTCCGAGCAGCCCTGCGAGGTGGCCAGCAAGGTGAACGGGCCGGCGGTGTCGACCGGGATGGTGATGGTGACCTGCTTGCGGTAGGTTTCCACGTCCTTGTTGAAGGTTTCGTCGAACTTGACCTTGCCGGGCGGAATGTCCGGCGCGCCCAGCGTGGCGCCCTGCGCCTTGAACATGAAGCGCTCGCGGTACATATAGTAGCCGTCGGCGATGTCATAGGTGACGCTGGCGGTTTTCTCGTCCAGCATGCGGGCGGAGAACTTGAAGGCGACAGCCGGATCGAGGAAGTCTTCCTCGGCGCGGGCCGGCGCGGCAAACAGCAGGACCGTCAACGCCAGCAGGCGGACGAGGAAGTGGGCAAAGCGGGACATGACTGCCTTCGAGAACTGAAACCCGCCTATGGTACACCTGGCCGCGCTTTCCCGCCCGGCCATAAAAAAAGCCAGGCAGCGCCTGGCTTTTTTCCTGACTCAGCGTGATTTACGCTTCGTCGGCAACTTCAACAGCTTCGGTGATCTCTGGACGGTCCAGCAGTTCAACGTAAGCCATCGGCGCGTTGTCGCCCACGCGGAAACCCATTTTCAGGATGCGCAGGTAACCGCCGTTGCGGTTGGCGTAGCGTGGGCCCAGTTCGGCGAACAGCTTCAGAACCATTTCGCGGTCGCGCAGGCGAGCGAAAGCCAGGCGCTTGTTGGCCAGGGTGTCGGTCTTGCCCAGGGTCAGGATCGGCTCGATCACGCGGCGCAGTTCCTTAGCTTTAGGAACGGTGGTTTTGATGGCTTCATGACGCAGCAGGGAAACGGTCATGTTGCGCAGCATAGCCAGGCGGTGGGACGAGGTACGGTTCAGCTTACGGAGGCCGTGACGGTGACGCATGGTACTTCCTTTCGATGATGTTTAATGCCAGGTTCTTCGATCGCCAGGGGGACAGCTATCGCTGCCCGCCAGGGCGCGGACCGGTTCATAAGGGTTAAACGCGCGCGGCAACAAGGGCTTCCCCAACCTGACCGACAAGGACTGGCTGTACGGCGGCGCGCCGGACGTCATCAAGACCACCATCATGAACTCGTTCAAGGACTTGCGGCCCAGGTTCGGCGTCTTCAGCAGTTCGTTTTCCGAACGCTGGATCAGGTCGCCGATGTAGTAGATGTTTTCCGCTTTCAGGCAGTTGGCCGAACGTACGGTCAGCTCCAGGTCGTCCACCGGACGCAGCAGGATAGGATCGACCAGCGGAGCACGCGATGGCGCTTCGGCGGCCGCTTCCGTGCCTTCCAGGGCGGCGAATACATTCAACTGGTCCACCAGCACGCGGGCCGACTGGCGGATCGCTTCTTCCGGCGTGATCACGCCGTTGGTTTCGATGTTGATGATCAGCTTGTCCAGGTCGGTACGCTGTTCCACACGGGCCGATTCCACGGCGTAAGACACGCGGCGCACTGGCGAGAACGACGCGTCCAGGATGATGCGGCCGATGGTCTTGTTGGTGTCTTCGGACAGGCGGCGGACGTTGCCCGGCACATAGCCGCGGCCTTTTTCCACTTTGATCTGCATGTCCAGCTTGCCGCCTGCGGTCAGGTGGGCAATCACGTGGTCCGGATTGATCAGCTCGACGTCGTGCGGCAGGTCGATGTCCGATGCCAGGACGGCGCCTTCGCCTTCCTTCTTCAGGGTCAGGGTGACGGAGTCACGGTTGTGGACTTTGAAGACCACGCCCTTCAGGTTCAGCAACAGGTCAACCACGTCTTCCTGGACGCCGTCCAGCGACGAGTACTCGTGCACCACGCCGGCAATCGTCACTTCGGTCGGCGCGTAGCCGATCATGGACGACAGCAGCACGCGGCGCAGCGCATTGCCCAGGGTGTGGCCATAGCCACGCTCGAACGGCTCCATCACGACTTTAGCGTGACCGGCGCCCAGGGCTTCGACGTCGATGATACGTGGTTTCAACAAACTGTTTTGCATGAAATGTCCTTTTCAATACCCTCGGCTCATTACACCGATAAGGCTGATGGCATTAGTGAAAAAGCCCACTGGGCGAAACCCAGTGGGCGGAGGCTACTTACTGCGATTAACGCGAGTACAGTTCGACGATCAGCGATTCGTTGACGTCGTGAGCGATTTCGTTACGCTCTGGCAGCGATTTCAGCGTGCCTTCCATTTTCTTGGAGTCAACCGACACCCAGGCTGGCATGCCGACTTGTTCCGCCAGCGACAGCGCTTCAACGATACGCACTTGCTTCTTGGCTTTTTCGCGCACGGCGATCACGTCACCGGTTTTCACGGCGTAGGAAGCGATGTTGACCACTTGGCCGTTCACGGTGAAGGCTTTGTGCGATACCAGCTGGCGCGCTTCAGCGCGGGTCGAGCCGAAGCCCATGCGGTAAGCCACGTTGTCCAGGCGGGTTTCCAGCAGGGACAGCAGGGTTTCGCCGGTGTTGCCCTTGCGGCGGTCGGCTTCGGCGAAGTAGCGGCGGAACTGGCGTTCCAGGATGCCGTACATGCGTTTTACTTTTTGCTTTTCGCGCAGCTGGTTGCCGAAGTCCGAGGTGCGGGCGCCCGATTTCACGCCGTGCTGGCCTGGCTTGACGTCCAGTTTGCATTTCGAATCCAGGGAGCGGCGGGCGCTCTTCAGGAACAGGTCGGTGCCTTCACGGCGGGACAGCTTTGCTTTTGGTCCGATATAACGTGCCACGGTGTTTTCCTTTAAATATGACGCCCCAGCCGCGGCGCGACTATGCGTGCGGTTAGGCGCTAGTCCAGCTCACTTTCAGCTTGGACGGTGGCTGACAAAACGAAAAACCCGTCGAAATCCATCCGACAGGCGAGAACAGCCGGACAGTATAGCCGTTTCCGGCCCACTGTTCCAGCGGTTTTTTGCTTCCAAGAGGACGACGCCGGCGGGAGCGGGTTGCCCCGCCGCCGGCAGCATCATTAGATACGACGACGCTTAGGAGGACGGCAGCCGTTGTGCGGTACTGGGGTAACGTCCTGGATCTCGGTGATCTTGATGCCCAGGTTGTTCAGTGCGCGCACTGCGGATTCGCGGCCAGGGCCTGGGCCCTTGATGCGCACTTCCAGGTTCTTCACGCCGCACTCAACAGCCACTTTACCTGCGGCTTCAGCAGCAACCTGCGCTGCGAACGGGGTCGATTTACGCGAACCCTTGAAGCCAGCGCCACCGGAGGTCGCCCACGACAGAGCGTTGCCCTGACGGTCGGTGATGGTGATGATGGTGTTGTTGAAGGAAGCGTGAACGTGTGCGATGCCTTCTGCAACGTTCTTCTTGACCTTCTTGCGTACGCGAGCTGCTGCTGCGCTGCTTTGTTGCTTAGCCATAATATTTTCCTAAGATTATTTCTTCAGCGATTGAGCGGCTTTGCGCGGGCCCTTGCGGGTACGTGCATTGGTGCGGGTGCGCTGGCCGCGGACCGGCAGGCCCTTGCGGTGACGCATGCCGCGGTAGCAGCCCAGATCCATCAGACGCTTGATGTTCATCGACAGTTCGCGGCGCAGGTCGCCTTCAACTACGAACTTGCCGATCTCATCACGCAGCTTTTCCAGCTCGCTGTCGTCCAGATCTTTGATCTTCTTGTTGGATGGAACACCCGTCGCCTGGCAGATGAACTGCGAGCGTGGGCGGCCGATACCGTAGATGGCGGTCAGGCCGATAACGGTATGTTGGTGGTTTGGGATGTTAACCCCTGCAATACGTGCCATTCGTTATTCCTCGATAAATAACGGTTATTAACCTTGACGCTGCTTGTGACGCGGTTCGACGCAGATTACGCGGACCACACCTTTGCGCTTGATGATCTTGCAGTTGCGGCAGATGCGCTTGACTGAAGCGTTAACTTTCATTTTTGCACTCTCTTCTAGTACGATTGTTTATTTACTTGGTCCGGAACACGATGCGGGCCCGGCTCAGATCATAAGGTGTCAGTTCGACCGTCACCTTGTCGCCAGGAAGGATGCGGATATAGTTCATCCGCATTTTACCCGAAATGTGCCCGAGCACCACGTGCCCGTTTTCCAGCTTCACTCGAAATGTTGCATTGGGGAGATTCTCCAGAATCTCGCCTTGCATCTGTATGACGTCGTCTTTTGCCATTTTTCGTTATGTTTGCCGCGCTTAACGCGTCGGAATCCCGCCCTTGAAGTTTGCTTTGCGCAGCAGCGACTCGTATTGCTGCGACATCACATAGTTTTGCACCTGGGCCATGAAATCCATGGTCACAACCACAATAATCAACAGGGAGGTGCCGCCAAAGTAGAAGGGGACCTTCCACTGGGCATTCATAAACTCCGGCAACAAACACACCAGCGTGATGTAGATGGCACCGGCCAGCGTCAATCGCGTCAGGATCTTGTCGATGTAGCGGGCAGTCTGCTCACCGGGACGGATCCCTGGCACAAAGGCCCCGCTCTTCTTCAAGTTGTCCGCTGTTTCCTTGCTGTTGAACACCAGCGCGGTATAGAAGAAACAGAAGAACACGATTGCAATGGCGTACAACAACGCATGGATCGGCTCGCCAGGGCTCAACGACGCAGCCAGGTCTTTCATGAAACCGACGACCGGGCTGGACTTGTCGGCACCCTTCGAGAACCACTCCACGAGCGTAGCCGGGAACAGGATAATCGACGATGCGAAGATCGGCGGGATCACGCCGGCCATGTTCAGCTTCAGCGGCAGGTGGCTGGTTTGGCCACCGTAGATCTTGTTGCCGACTTGACGCTTGGCGTAGTTGACCAGGATCTTGCGCTGTCCACGCTCCACGAACACCACGGCGTAGGTCACCAGGGCGACCAGTACCACGATGAGGATGGCCGAGAAGCTGCCAATCGAACCCGTCGACACCTGGGAGAACAAGCCGCCCAGGGCGCCAGGCAGACCGGCGGCGATACCGGCGAAGATGATGATGGAGATGCCGTTACCGAGACCGCGCTCGGTAATCTGCTCCCCCAGCCACATCAGGAACATGGTGCCGGTCAACAGCGTCACGATCGTCACGAAGCGGAAGCCCAGGCCAGGATCCAGCACCAGACCAGGCTGCGATTCCAGTGCCACGGACACACCCAGCGCCTGGAACAGAGCCAGCGCCACCGTCGCATAACGGGTGTACTGGGTGATCTTGCGGCGGCCGGATTCGCCCTCCTTCTTCAGCGCCTCCATCTGTGGCGACACGATCGACAGCAACTGCATGATGATCGAGGCCGAGATGTAGGGCGTGATACCGAGCGCAAACACCGTAAAGCGGGACAAGGCGCCACCGGAGAACATGTTGAACATGCCCAGGATGCCGCCTTCCTGTTGCTTGAACAGGGCCGCCAGCTGTACCGGGTCGACACCCGGTACAGGAACGTGAGCGCCGATACGATACACCACCAATGCGCCAAGCAGGAACCACAGGCGGCCCCAAGGGAAGCCAGCTGCGGCGCTCTTAGCAAGTTGTGGGTTGGTCGCCAATTTTCGCTCCGATCTAGCTGTTAGCTATCAGCTCAGGCTACCGAGCCGCCAGCCGCTTCGATGGCCGCTTTCGCGCCCGCGGTGACTTTCAGGCCTTTGACCACGACGGCTTTGGTGATTTCGCCGGAGGCGATCACGCGCACGTCGCGGGCCAGCACGCCCAGCACGCCGGCTTGCTTCAGGACCAGAATGTCGACTTCGCCGGTAGGCAGGTTGTTCAGGTCGGACAGGCGCACTTCAGCTTTGAAGGTGGCGTTGAGCGACTTGAAACCGCGCTTAGGCAGACGGCGTTGCAGAGGCATCTGACCGCCTTCGAAACCGACTTTATGGAAGCCGCCCGAACGCGATTTTTGACCTTTGTGACCACGGCCGGAGGTTTTACCCAGGCCGGAGCCGATACCGCGACCGACGCGACGCTTGTAGTGCTTCGCGCCGTCTGCTGGTTGAATGGTATTCAATTCCATTGATTTCTCCAGATCATAAGCCAAGGCTTACGATACGACTTTCACGAGGTAGGCGACTTTGGTGATCATGCCGCGTACCGATGGGGTGTCCTGCAGCTCGGAAACCGAGTTGACGCGGCGCAGACCCAGGCCACGCACGGTGGCGCGGTGGTCTTGACGAGTGCCGATCAGGCCCTTCACCAGTTTGACTTTGATAGTGCTCATGTGGTTTCCCCTTAAGCCAGGATGTCTTCCACCGACTTGCCGCGTTTCGCAGCGATGTCAGCAGCAGTACTGATTTTCGACAGGCCGTCCAGGGTCGCGCGCACCAGGTTGTATGGGTTGCTCGAACCGGTGGATTTCGCCACCACGTCGGTCACGCCCATTACCTCGAAGATCGCGCGCATGGCGCCACCAGCGATCACGCCGGTACCCGGCTTGGCTGGCATCATCATCACTTTCGACGCGCCGTGGCGGCCGATGACGGTGTGATGCAGCGTGCCGTTTTTCAGCGGCACTTTGATCAGGTTGCGGCGGGCTTCTTCCATTGCCTTTTGCACACCCACTGGCACTTCTTTCGATTTGCCTTTACCCATGCCGATGCGGCCATCGCCGTCACCAACGACGGTCAGCGCCGCGAAGCCCATGATACGACCACCCTTGACCACTTTGGTCACGCGGTTGATCGCGATCATTTTTTCGCGCATGCCGTCATCCGGCTTGTCGCTTTGCATTTTAGCTTGCATTTTTGCCATGATCGTACCCTTAGAACTTCAGACCGGCTTCGCGGGCAGCTTCTGCCAGCGCTTTGACACGGCCGTGGTAACGGAAACCGGAGCGGTCGAACGCAACTTCGGTGATTCCTGCTTTCAGTGCTTTTTCTGCTACGCGCTTGCCCACCAGTGCGGCGGCGGCGGCGTTGCCACCCTTGCCCGATTTGCCGGCCAGTTCTGCGCGCACTTCCGCTTCCGCGGTCGAGGCCGAAACCAGTACTTTGGCATCCGGGGAGGTCAAGTTTGCATAGATGTGCAGGTTGGTGCGGTGTACCGACAGGCGGTTCACTTTCAGCTGCGCAATCTTGATCCGGGTTTGACGTCCGCGACGCAGACGAGATTCTTTTTTATCCATCGTCAGCCCCTAATTACTTCTTCTTGGTTTCTTTGATCTTAACCACTTCGTCCGAATAACGGACGCCCTTGCCCTTGTAAGGCTCAGGAGCGCGGTAAGCGCGAACTTCAGCGGCCACCTGGCCAACCTTTTGACGGTCGATACCCTTGATCAGGATCTCGGTCGGGGTTGGGGTTGCCACGGTGACGCCTTCTGGCATCGCGTGCACAACCGGGTGCGAGAAGCCCAGCGACAGGTTCAGCTTGTCGCCAGCGGCTTGCGCCTTGTAACCCACGCCAACCAGGTTCAGCTTCTTCTCGAAGCCCTTGGTGACGCCGGTGACCATGTTGTTCACCAGCGCGCGCAGCGTGCCGGACATGGCATTGGCTTCGCGGCTGTCGTTGGCCACGTCGAAGGACAGGGTGCCAGCGTTGTTTTCTACTTTCACCAGGCCGTTCAGGGACTGGGTCAGTACGCCCAGCGGGCCTTTTACGGTGATCGCTTGTGCGGAGATGGCGACTTCAGCGCCAGCTGGCACAGCGATAGGCATTTTAGCTACACGAGACATTATTGCTCCTTACGCGACGTAGCAGATGACTTCGCCGCCGACGCCGGTAGCGCGTGCTTTGCGGTCGGTCATGACGCCTTGCGGGGTCGACACGATGGCAACGCCCAGGCCGTTCATCACGGTTGGGATTTCATCCTTGCCCTTGTACACGCGCAGGCCCGGACGGGACACGCGCTCAAGGCGCTCGATAACAGGACGGCCTACATAATATTTCAAACCGATTTTGAGTTCCGACTTGCCACCGGCTTCGGCGACAGCGAAATCTTCAATGTAACCCTCGTCCTTGAGGACGTTGGCAATCGCTACTTTGACTTTCGACGATGGCATGGCCACGGTCGTTTTTTGAACGCCTTGGGCGTTGCGAATGCGGGTCAGCATATCGGCGATAGGATCGCTCATACTCATTGCTTGTTCTCCTATTACCAGCTGGCTTTAGTCATACCCGGAATCTCACCACGCATGGCGAATTCACGGAGCTTGATACGGCCCAGACCGAATTTACGGAAGGTGCCGCGTGGACGACCGGTGACGGCGCAACGGTTGCGCTGACGGGTCGGAGCGGAGTTACGTGGCAGCGCCTGCAGTTTCAGGCGGGCTTCGTAACGCTCTTCTTCCGTCTTCGACTGGTCGTCGATGATGGCCTTCAGCGAGGCGCGCTTGGCAGCGAATTTGTTTGCCAGGTCGACACGCTTCTGTTCACGGTTAATCAGTGCGAGTTTTGCCATGATCTATTAGTTCCTGAACGGGAATTTAAAGGCGGCGAGCAGAGCTTTCGCTTCGTCGTCGGTCTTCGCGGTGGTGGTGATCGAGATGTTCATACCACGCAGCGCATCGATCTTGTCGTACTCGATCTCTGGGAAGATGATCTGTTCTTTAACACCGATGTTGTAGTTGCCGCGACCGTCGAACGAACGACCGGACACGCCACGGAAGTCACGCACGCGCGGCAGGGCCACGGTGATGAAACGATCCAGGAACTCGTACATGCGGGCGCCGCGCAGGGTCACCATGGTACCGATCGGATAGCCTTCGCGGATCTTGAAACCGGCGATAGCTTTGCGCGACTTGGTGGTCACCGGCTTCTGGCCGGCGATCTTGGTCAGGTCGCCAACAGCGTGCTCCAGGACTTTCTTGTCAGCGATTGCTTCGCCCACACCCATGTTCAGGGTGATCTTGGTCAGGCGTGGCACTTCCATCACCGACTTGTAACCGAATTTCTCGGTCAGCTCGGCAACGATTTTGTCTTTATAGACTGCTTGCAGACGGGCCATTTCTTATTACCCTTTCACTACTTCGCCGGAGGACTTGAAGACGCGGACTTTTTTGCCATCCACTTCCTTGAAGCCTACGCGATCTGCCTTACCGGTCGCAGCGTTGAACAGAGCAACGTTGGACACGTGAATAGGCATGGTCTTGTCAACGATGCCACCAGTTACGCCAGTCATCGGGTTCGGCTTTTGCGCTTTTTTCGCGACATTGACGCCCTCAACCACGACATGCTCAGCGTCTACACGCTGTTGCACGGTGCCGCGCTTGCCCTTGTCTTTACCGGTCAAAACGATGACTTCGTCGTTTTTACGAATCTTATCCATTTACTGACTCCTTACAGGACTTCCGGTGCCAGGGACACGATCTTCATGAACTTCTCAGTGCGCAGTTCGCGCGTGACAGGTCCGAAGATGCGGGTACCGATCGGCTCCAGCTTGGCGTTCAGCAGCACGGCGGCGTTGCCGTCGAACTTCACCAGGGAGCCGTCTTGGCGGCGCACACCTTTAGCGGTACGCACAACCACAGCGTTGTAAATTTCACCTTTTTTGACACGGCCGCGTGGCTGGGCAACCTTGACGGTTACCTTGATCACGTCGCCAATGCCAGCATAACGGCGCTTGGAGCCGCCCAATACCTTGATGCACATGACTTCTTTGGCACCGGTATTGTCGGCCACTTCGAGCCGGCTTTCAGTTTGAATCATAGTATTCTCTTTCCCAACTTAAGCCGAAGAATCCACACAATGCGGACCTCTCGGTCAGTCTTGGTCCCGCCAGTGATTCGCATCACTGTTTGGGTGCTTGACCTTCGAACAAGTACTGACCGCAGGTGCGCGTCTGCGGAGAGACACTTTGCGGCGATACATGAGCGAAGCCCGCAAGTATCACATAAAACCTGCGGGCTTGCAAGAACTAATTGAAAACCGCCCCACTCCGAAGAGTGCGGCGGCTGGTCAATTAAACGATTTGTGCAGCTTGCACTACACGAGTCACCGTCCACGCCTTCGTTTTGGAGATCGGACGGCCTTCCTGGATCTCGACCGTATCACCGGCTTTGACTTGGTTGGTTTCGTCGTGTGCGTGGTATTTCGCCGAGCGCACAATGATCTTGCCGTACAGAGGGTGCTTCACGTGACGTTCGATCAGAACGGTAACGGTCTTGTCCATCTTGTCGGACACCACTTTACCGATCAGCGTGCGCTTGAGCGACTGTTTCACTGGTTGGTTCATTTGGCTTCCTTCAGATTCATTACCGTCTTCACACGCGCGATGTCGCGGCGTACCTTCTTGAGCTGCGAAGTGTTGCTCAGCTGCTGCGTAGCGACTTGCATACGCAGACCGAACTGGGCCTTCAGCAGGTCGTTCAGCTCTTTTTGCAGAGCTGCCTGGTCTTTGCCGCGGAGTTCAGATGCTTTCATATTTCACTCCTATTATTGGCCAACCTGGCGCACCACGAAGGTGGTAGCCAGAGGCAGTTTGGCAGCAGCCAGGCGGAACGCTTCACGCGCCAGTTCTTCTGCGACGCCATCCATTTCGTACAGTACTTTACCTGGCTGGATTTCAGCCACGTAGTACTCTGGATTACCCTTACCGTTACCCATACGGACTTCGGCAGGCTTGTTCGAAATTGGCTTGTCCGGGAAGACGCGAATCCAGATACGGCCGCCACGCTTGATGTGACGGGTCATGGCGCGACGCGCTGCTTCGATTTGACGTGCGGTGATGCGACCGCGAGCAACTGCCTTCAGACCGAATTCGCCAAACGACACGGCGGTGCCGCGGCTGTGCGAAATGCCGGTGTTGCGGCCTTTCTGCTCTTTACGATACTTCCTGCGTGCTGGTTGCAGCATGGTTATTCTCCTGCTTTCTCAGCTGGTGCAGCGGCGGCCGGTTTCGCGGAACGCACACGGGCAGCACCTGCCGGGGATGGTTTAGCACCGGCTGGACCTGGACGTGGGCGGCCCGAAGGCTTGCCGTCGTCGCGGCGTGGACCGCGGCTTTTCTTCTCGTCGGCTGGGGTCTCGATGACTGGCGCTTCGCCGGTCGGCGAGCGGTCGCCCTTGTATACCCAGACCTTGACGCCGATGATGCCGTACGTGGTCGACGCTTCGCTGGTGCCGTAGTCGATGTCGGCGCGCAGGGTATGCAGAGGCACGCGGCCTTCGCGGTACCATTCTTTACGCGCGATTTCGATGCCGTTCAGACGGCCCGACGACATGATCTTGATGCCCAGGGCACCCAGACGCATGGCGTTTTGCATCGCGCGCTTCATGGCGCGGCGGAACATGATACGCTTTTCCAGCTGCTGCGAGATCGAATCGGCGATCAGCTGCGAGTCGATTTCCGGCTTGCGGATTTCTTCGATGTTCACATGCACCGGCACGCCCATGATCTTGGTCAGCGCCGACTTCAGTACTTCGATGTCTTCGCCTTTTTTACCAATGACCACGCCTGGACGCGAGCTGTAGATCGTGAAGCGCGCGTTCTTGGCCGGACGCTCGATGACGATGCGGCCGACGGAGGCGTTCTTCAGTTTCTTTTTCAGGAAAGCGCGAGCTTTCAGGTCTTCGTTCAGCATGGCAGCGAAATTGCCGTTGCCTGCGTACCAGCGCGAAGCCCAGTTACGGGTGACCGCCAGACGGAAACCGGTTGGATGAATTTTCTGACCCATCGTGGCTCCTTAGTTACCGACAGTCACGTACACGTGACAGGATTGTTTCGAAATGCGGTCGCCACGGCCCTTTGCACGCGCGGTGAAGCGCTTCAGGATCGGGCCCTTTTCGACGTAGATCGTTTTCACGAACAGTTCGTCGATGTCGGCACCATCGTTGTGCTCGGCGTTCGCGATTGCGGACTCCAGAACCTTCTTGATGATGGCCGCGCCTTTTTTCGGGCTGAACTGCAGAATGTTCAGCGCAGCGTCAACCTTCTTGCCACGGATCAGATCAGCCACCAGGCGGCCTTTTTGATCCGACAGGCGCACGCCTTTGAGGATAGCTTTGGTTTCCATTATTTCTTAGCCTTTTTGTCAGCAGCGTGGCCCTTGAACGTGCGGGTCAGCGCGAATTCGCCGAGCTTGTGACCAACCATGTTCTCGGAAACATACACTGGCACGTGCAGCTTGCCGTTGTGCACAGCGATCGTCAGACCGATGAAGTCAGGCATGATCGTCGAGCGGCGCGACCAGGTTTTGATTGGCTTTTTGTCTTTGGTCGCTTGCGCGGCTTCGACTTTTTTCACCAGGTGGGCGTCACAGAACGGCCCTTTTTTCAATGAACGAGTCATGGTTTATCCTTATTTCTTGCCGCGGCGCGAGACGATCATCGAAGAAGTACGCTTGTTGCTGCGAGTCTTCTTGCCCTTGGTCTGCTGGCCCCATGGGGACACTGGATGACGACCGGCTGCCGTTTTACCTTCACCACCACCGTGCGGGTGATCGACCGGGTTCATGACCACACCGCGAACGGTAGGACGAACACCGCGCCAGCGCATCGCGCCAGCCTTACCGATCTTGCGCAGGCTGTGTTCGGCATTGCCGACTTCGCCTACGGTCGCGCGGCACTCGATGTGCACGCGGCGCACTTCACCGGAGCGCAGGCGAACCTGGGCGTAGGTGCCTTCGCGGGCCATCAGCACCACGCCGGCGCCGGCGGTACGGGCCATCTGGGCACCCTTACCTGGCAGCATTTCGACGCAATGCATCACGGTACCGACCGGGATGTTACGGATAGGCAGGCAGTTGCCCGACTTGATCGGCGCTTCCGAACCGTTCATCACTGCGTCGCCAACGGACATGCCCTTGGTGGCGATGATGTACTGGCGCTCGCCGTCGGCGTAGCACAGCAGGGCGATATTCGCGGTGCGGTTTGGATCGTATTCGATACGTTCCACTTTCGCAGGAATGCCATCCTTCTGACGCTTGAAGTCGATCAGGCGATAGTGCTGCTTATGACCACCGCCGATGTGGCGGGTGGTGATGTGGCCGTTGTTGTTACGGCCGGCAGTTTTGGATTTCTTTTCAACCAGGGCAGCGAACGGACGACCTTTGTACAGGTCCGGGTTCACTACCTTCACCATGCCGCGACGGCCTGGGGAGGTTGGCTTCATCTTTACGAGTGCCATTATTTAGCCTCCTCGGAGAAATTGATTTCCTGGCCAGGCTTCAGGCACACGAAAGCACGCTTGGTGTGGTTGCGGCGACCGATGAAACGGCCCGAACGCTTAACCTTACCTTCGCGGTTGACGGTTTGCACCGACAGGACTTCAACCTTGAACAGCAGTTCAACGGCTGCCTTGATCTCAGGCTTGGTCGCATCCGGCAGTACGCGGAATACGATTTGCTCGTTCTTTTCCGCGACCATGGTGGCCTTCTCGGAAATGACCGGAGCCTGCAGCACCTTCATCAGGCGCTCTTCGCTGTGTTTGATGACTGCGCTCATGCCAGCATCTCCTCAATCTTGGCCAGTGCCGCTTTGGTGACCAGGATCTTCTTGTAGAAGACCAGCGACATTGGATCTGCGTGACGTGGCTCAACAACCAGCACGTTCGGCAGGTTACGGGAAGCCAGTTCCAGGTTTTCTTCGATGTTGTCAGCGATGATCAGCACCGATTCCAGACCCATGGCGTTCAGCTTTTGCGACAGCAGCTTGGTCTTTGGAGCTTCGATGGCGAAGTCTTCAACAACCACCAGGCGCTCTTCGCGAGCCAGTTGGGACAGGATCGAGCAGATACCAGCGCGGTACATCTTCTTGTTCACTTTATGGGTGAAGTTCTCGTCAGGCGAGTTCGGGAAGATGCGACCACCGCCGCGCCACAGTGGCGACGACGACATACCAGCACGTGCACGGCCGGTACCTTTTTGGCGCCATGGCTTCTTGGTCGTGTGGTGGACTTCTTCGCGGTCTTTCTGCTTACGGTTGCCGCTGCGAGCATTGGCTTGGTAGGCAACCACGATCTGGTGGATCAGGGCTTCGTTGTAATCACGGCCGAAGACGGTGTCAGCGGCGGCAACGTTGGAAGATGCTTGACCTTGAGCATTCAGGAGCTTGAGTTCCATCGATTAAGCCCCTTTCTTTGCTTTGACTTTGACAGCAGGCGAGACGACCACTTGGCCGTTTTTCGCGCCTGGTACCGCGCCCTTGACCAGCAGCAGCTGACGGTCGGCGTCGATACGAGCGATTTCCAGATTCTGGGTGGTAACAGTCACGTCACCCATGTGGCCGGTCATGCGCTTGCCTGGGAATACACGGCCCGGATCCTGCGCCATACCGATCGAACCTGGTACGTTGTGCGAACGCGAGTTACCGTGGGTCTGACGACCGGAAGCAAAGTTGTGACGCTTGATGGTACCGGCGTAGCCCTTACCGATGCTCGTGCCCTGAACGTCGATCTTCTGACCAACTTCGAACAGCGAAGCGGCGATAACTTCACCAGCTTTCAATTCTGCAGCTTTAGCAGCGTCAACGCGGAACTCTTTCAACAGAGTACCGGCTTCAACACCAGCTTTAGCGTAGTGACCGGCTGCGGCTTTGGTCACGCGGGAAGCGCGACGTTGACCGAAGACGACCTGAACAGCGGAGTAACCATCCGTTTCAGGGGTTTTGATTTGCGCAACGCGGTTGTTCGACACGTCCAGCACGGTGACTGGGATCGAATCCCCATCATCCGTGAAGATGCGCATCATGCCAACCTTGCGACCGAGGAGGCCTAGGCTCATTTTTTCTCCATTCCCACCTACGATTGGGCGGGGCTTTGTTTAACTACAAAAATTAGTACGGCCCGTAAAAAGATGGAATCCATACCGAAGCCGGCTAGTGTAGCGTGAAAAGACTCTTGACGCAACAACTTAGTACGGGGTATGTCAATTATTTGCCGCGCCGCGGCACACGGGCTGGCGGCGCGCCAAAACCGGGGCCTCAGGGCGCGATTTGCACCCGGCACAGCCGGTAGGGATAGGCTTCCGTGCCCACCGCGGCGGCATAGGAGCGGCAGCTGCCCGGCTCGAGCAGCACGCCGTACTGGCGCGCCTGCTGCGCCGCTTCGGCCTCGACGGCGCGGTCCATGGCCGCCAGGTCGAGCTGGTAGCGCGGCTGCAGTTCCAGCGTGCAGCGCCCGTCCGGCGCCGGCTGCACGTCAACCTGGAAGCGCACCCGGCGCAGCAGGCTGGTCAGGCGGGCACAGCCCGCCGGGCTGCCGGTCAGGCCCAGCAGCCCGGCCGCGTCGCGCTTGCGGCGCAGGCCGGACGCTTTCGGATTGCGCGCCCCGGCCAGCATCAGGTAGTGCGGGCCGCTGCGCTCCGTCATCAGGGCCTTCATGCGCTCGCGGTAGCGCGGCGACTCCGGGAAGCCCGTGCCCAGGCCGGCAAACGCCACCTGTTCCGGATAGAACATGGCCAGCCACGCCAGCGGCGGATGGGGCTGGGCGATGAAGACCACGCTCTGCGCCGGCTGCGCCAGCGGCGGCACCTCGGCGCTGAAGCTGCGCTCGCTCCAGCCGGCGCGGCCGAAGCTGGTAAACGGCCAGACCGCCACCGCCGCCGCCAGCAGCAGCCAGGCGCCGCTGCGCGCGGCGGCCGGCGCCGGCAGCACGGCGTGCAGGCACAACCACACCACCAGCGGCGCCAGCAGCTCAATCGGCACCAGGTAGCGGTAAATGCTGAACAGCTGCATCCAGGCCAGGTAGGCCAGGCAGAAGAACAGCAGGAAGTAGCGGCTGCGCCCCGGCAGCGGCGCGCGCGGCGCCAGCACGCCCAGGCGGCGCAGCAGCCAGGCCGCGCCCAGCGCCAGCACGGCCACGTAGGCCATGGGCCAGATCAGCTGGCGCAGCGGCACTTCCACCACGCGCAGCATGTCGTGCGTGAAGACGAAGGGCCACAGCAGGGTTTCGCCCAGGTTCTTGGGCAGGAAATAGGTGTCGATGACGCCGCGCTCGGCCGCCAGCGGGCTGCGGAACAGATTGTTAAACTGCGGGAACAGCGGGTTGCCGAACACCTGCCACATTTTCAGCAGCCAGAAGCCGGCCGTCGCAAACAGGCCCGCCAGCACGCCGACGCCGAACACAAAGGCCAGCCGCACGCGGCCCCAGAACCCCAGCGGCACGGCGAAAAAGGCCAGGCACAGCGCCACCGCGTAGGTGACATTGGTCAGTTTCAAGCCCAGGCCCAGGCCCATCAGCACGCCGGCAGCGGCCGCCGCCAGCGCCGCCCGCGCGCCCCACGGCTGCAAGGCCTCCCACTGGCGCAGCACCAGGTAGAGGGCGCCCAGCACCAGCAGGCTGGTGGTGTTGTCGCCCATGGAATTGCCCACCTCGCCAAGGAAGGCCGGCGCGCAGGTGCAGGCCAGCGCCAGCAGCAGCGTGGTGCGGGCGGAGGCGGCCGGCAGCAGCTGGCGCGCAATGGCCGACAGCAGCACGAAGTTCAGGCCGTGCAGGCAGCCGAGCAGGAAGCCGACCAGCGGCCCCGGCAGATACTGCGTCATCAGGTAATACGAGAGGTCCAGGGCCGGGTTGAAATAGCCCTGGAAGCGGGCCGGCCCCAGGTCCAGGCCGACCTTGTCATGCAGGAAGGCGTGCGGCCCGTACAGATGGTAGTTGCGCAAATCCCAGTTGTCATCCTGTCCCAGCACCAGCGACAGCAAGCCGAACAGCATGGGCATGATCCAGTACAGGCGGAGCGCCGCGCGCGGGTGGTTCAACGGCGCGCTGCGGCGGCAGGCCCAGGATTGAAGGCGGGAAAGAAACTGCATGGGCGGGGGTCCAATCGGGGGGAACGATGCAAAGCCGGCAATTATCCCATGTTTTGCCGTACGGCATGTTCCCGCTGCGCCCCTCGGCGTCCCTGCGGCCCGCCCGGCTCCGCTGCGTTGGCGCCTGCCTAGCGCTTAATTGCCGATCTGGTACCAGTCCACCTTGCGCGTGGCCACCATCAGCGCCGCCAGCACGGCGAACAGCAGCAGGCTGCCCAGCACCAGCGCGTTGCTTTCCGAGATCAGCAGGCCGTACAGCGCGCCATACAGGAGGATCAGGCCGCTGCCGAAGGCCAGGCCGCGCCAGCGGTCGCGCAGCACATAGCCCAGGTAATAGGACAGCAGGCCAATGCAGGCAGCGCTGGCGCCCAGGTAGGCCAGCGCGAACGCCACATGTTCGGACAGGCCCAGCAGCAACAGGAAGAACAGCGCCAGCGCCAGCCCCACCAGCGCGTACTGCACCGGGTGGATCGGCAGGCGCTTGAGGATCTCGAATACGAAGAAGGCGGCGAAGGTCAGCGCCACGAACAGCAAGCCGTACTTGCTGGCGCGGTCGGCCTGGCTGTAGATATTGACCGGCTCGACGAAGGCCACGCTGAACGAGTCCAGCTGTCCGCCCGCTGCGCCGGGTGCATCGGCCGCACCGGGCGGGGCGCGCCGTGCCATTGCCGCGTGGGCCGCGGCCGGCGGGGCGCCCTCCTGCGACTGCGCCTGCACCGCCAGCAGCTGCTGCACATTGGACGCCAGCGACGGCACGCGCCAGGTGGCGGTAAAGCCGGCCTCGGACACGGTACGGGCCTCCGGCAGGAAGCGGCCGCCGAACTGCGGATGCGGCCAGTTCGACGTCAGCGCCACCACATTGTTGCGCCCCACAGGCACGAAATGCTGGCGTTCCATGCCCGCCAGGTTGAGCTTGAAGCTGAACTTGGCCGGGGCCGCCCCCGCCGCCGTAGCCGCCGCCAGCGTATCGGCCGGCAGCAGCGCGTGCATGCCGCCCTGCCACGCGCCCAGCAGCGCGCCCTGGCCGAACTCCAGCAGCGCGCCGTTCCAGCTGATTTTCGGGATCGCGCGCACGCCGCGCACATCGGCCACCGGCAGCGACACATACGGCCGCCCCACCGCCACGATGCGGGCAGTGCCGCCGCTGCGCGGCAGATCGGCCGCCTGCGGCAAGGTGAAACCGCCGCTGAATTCATACTGGCCGTTGTAGACCAGCACCTGGTGGATGCCGCGGTAACGGCGCTCGGTGCCGACGTTGCCGTTCACCTTCAACTCGTCCGGGTAGACCAGATGCAGGCGGCGCACGGTGGCGCTCTTCACGCGCGACGGCTCGTCGCCGGCGCCGCCGACCCGGGTTTCGATCTCCTCCGTGTAAGGGATGACCAGCACCGGGCCGATCACGGTCTGCTCGCCGACCGAATCCTCGGCGATGCTGCGCGCCGCCTCGTCGCGGTAAGCCATCCGTTCGTGGACGGTGGCCTGTATCATCAGCAGCGGGATGCAGAGCAGCAGCATCAGCGCGGCAATGATGCAGACCTTCATAAGCAATTTCTTTTGCATGGCGCTTCCTTTGGTTAGAAAGCGGCCAGTCTAGAAAACGCAGGCGAAGTGACGATGCGTTCTGTATGCAGTGGGGATGAAGTGGCGGCGCGGGGGCTAGATTGCCAGCGGCAGCGGCAGCACCAGGCGCGCGCGGCAGCCGCCCTGCGGCGCGCTGGCCACCGTCACCGTGCCGCCGTGCAGCGCGGCCACCTCGCGCACGAAAGGCAAGCCCAGGCCGGTGCTCTTGCCGCCGCCGGGACGGGGCAGCGAATAGAAACGCTCGAACAGGCGCTCGGCCGCATAAGCCGGCACGCCCGGCCCCTGATCGCACACGTCGATGCCGGCCTCGTTCTGGGCGCGCCACAGCGCGATGCGGACCACCCCGCCCGGCGGCGAAAAGCCGATCGCATTGTCCAGCAGGTTGCCCAGCGCCTGGCGCAGCAGCAGCGAGTCGCCCCGCACCAGCAGCGGCGCGCCGGCATCACCCGCACCCGCGCTGCCAGCGCCGTCACCGCCCTCGCCGCCCTCGCCGCCCTCGCCGCCTTCCCGAGCCGCGTCGGCGTATTCCAGCGTCACGCCGGCGGCGGCCAGCGCCCCGGCGAAATCGGCGCCCGCCTGCCGCGCCAGCGCGTGCAGTTCGACGCTCTCGGCAGCCTCCAGGCGTTGCTGCTGCTCCACGCGCACCAGCGCCAGCAGCTTGTCGATCAGCTGTTTCTGGCGCGCGTTCTGGCTCACGATATTGCCGAGGAAATGGCGGCGCTCCTGCTCCGCCATCTCCTCCTGCAGCAGCTCGGCCGACGCCTGGATGGCGGCGATGGGCGACTTGAGCTCGTGCGCCAGCGTGTGCATCAGCTGCTCCGCGTATTCCTTGCCCTCCAGCCGCGCACGCATGGCCTCCAGCGCCCGGCCCAGCGTGCCGATTTCGCTCTTGCCCAGTTCCGGCAGCACCACCTTGCGTCCCGCCTCCACCGCCGACACGTAGGCCATCAGCTTGCCCAGCGCGCGCGCCAGCCAGGACGTGACGGCCAGGCCGATCAGCAGCGACAGTCCCAGCAGCACCGCGCCGCCGCGCAGGATGCTCTGCTGGCTGCGTTCCACGAAGGCCTGCACGCTGGCGTTGGGCTTGGCCACGGTCAGCACGCCGATCAGCTTGCCCTGCGCCACAATGGGCGCGGCCACGTGCATGACGGTGCTGTCCTCGTCGTCCGGATCGGAGCGGGTGCTGCGGGCGCCGTACTTGCCGCGCAGGGTCAGGTAGACGTCGTTCCAGCGCGAATAGTCCTTGCCGGCGTCGCGGCCGTCGCTGTCGTACAGCACGATGCCCCTGGCATCGGTAATGTAGAAGCGGTAGTCCAGCCGCTCGCGGTCGATGCCGCTGACGTTGGCGCGGATGGGGCCGCGCAAGGCGTCCCGCATACGCTCCAGCACGCCGGACGACAGCAAGGTGCCGGCCTTCATGTCGCCCGCCACCGCCGCCGCCAGCAGGTGGGCGGTCCCCACCAGCGTGTCCTCCTGGGTGGCGCGCACGCCGGGCTTGACCTCCGCCATGAACACGTTCAGCAGGAACCACGCCGCCAGGCCCACCACCAGGAAGTAGCCCAGCAGGATGCGCAAGCCTATTTTCATGCGGTGGCCAGGCTGTAGCCCAGGCCACGGTGGGTCTGGATCGGGTCGGCGTCCGGGGCCACCGCGCGCAGCTTGGCGCGCAGCGACTTCACGTGGGCGTCCACGGTGCGGTCCAGCGTATCGGACGCACCGGTCCACACGCGGTCCATCAGCTGGGCGCGCGACAGCACGTGGCCGGGATGCTCGATCAGCGTTTTCAGCAGCAGGTATTCATAGCGCGTCAGCTCCAGCGCCTGGCCGCAGTACAGGATGCGCGCCTCCAGCGCGCGCAGCTCCAGCCCGGCCACGTTGCGCGAACCGGGCGAAGCGGCCGGCCCAGCCGGGGCCGATGCGCCGCCGGCGCCGGCCGCAAGCTGGGGCGGCAACGCTGCGCGCGGCTGCGGCGGCGCCATGCGGCGCAGGATGACGCGGATACGCGCCACCAGTTCGCGCGGCGAGAACGGCTTGCTTACATAGTCGTCGGCGCCGATCTCCAGGCCCACCACGCGGTCAATCTCGTCGCTGCGGGCGGTCAGGAAGATCACGGGGGCATCGGAAAACTGGCGCAGGCGGCGGCACACTTCCAGTCCGCTCATGTCCGGCAGGCCGATATCGAGCACCACCAGTTCAGGCACAGGCTGCCCCTGCTCCCCGCACATGGCCGCCAGCGCCTGCTCGCCCAGCGTCACGTGCAGCGGCGCGAAGCCGTCGGTGCGCAGCGCATAAGCGATGCCGTCCGCAATCGCCTGTTCATCCTCCACGATCAGGATACTTCTCGCCATAACAATTCCACAAGTTCAACACCCGCAGACTCTACCGCCGCCCACCCGCAAAGTCCACCCCGGATACAGTACGGGACGCGGTTGGGGCGGCAGCGCCGGGCGAGGGCCTGCTGCTTGCGCATGGCGCGCCTTGTAGGGATAATTTGCCATCAACGCACGCCGTTCCACGACAAATTCCATACATCGAGACCAAATGCCGCAAGCATCATCCATACAAGAGCTGGCCTGGCTGGGGGAATTGCGTCAGAACGGCGGCCCGCGCTACCTGCAGATCGCCGACTCGATCGAACGCGCGCTGTCCGACGGCCACCTGCAGCCGGGCGACCGCCTGCCGCCGCAGCGCAGCCTGGCCGCGCGGCTGGGCGTGGACCTGACCACCGTCACGCGCGCCTACGACGAGGCCAAGCGGCGCCAGCTGGTGCAGGGCAAGGGCGCGGCCGGCACCTACGCGGCGGCGCCCAAGGTGGAGCTGGCGCCGATGCTGGACCTGGGCATGAACATCCCGCCGCCGCCGGCCGGCGCGGACTTCGACGACATGCTGAAGCGGGGCCTGAACCAGGTGCTGATGCGCACCGACAGCGACCTGCTGATGAGCTACCAGCTGGGCGGCGGCAGCCAGGCCGACCGCGCCGCAGGGGCGATGTGGCTGGCGCCGATGTTCGGCAAGCTCGATGAGGACCATATCGTGGCCTGTCCAGGCGCGCAATGCGCGCTGGCGGCGCTGATCCTGGCGCTGAGCAAGCCGGGCGACGTAATCCTGGCCGAACCGGCCATCTATCCCGGCCTGCGCTCGGCCGCCGCGCAGCTGGGACGGCGCGTGGCGGCGGTGGAAGTGGATCAACACGGCATGCGGCCGGAGGCGCTGGAGCAGGCCTGCCGCAAGCACAGCAAGCCGCACCGCGCATGCCTGGTCTACCTCAACCCGACCTTGCAGAACCCCACCGCGCACACCATGCCGGCGCAGCGCCGCCGCGAGATCGTGCTGGCGGCGGCGCGCTGCGGCGCCGCCATCATCGAGGACGATCCCTACTGGCTGCTGGCCGACGGCGGCGAAGCCGCGCCGCCGCCGCCGCTGGCGCAGCTGGCGCCGCGCCGGGTGCACTACATCGCCACGCTGTCGAAGTGCCTGGCGCCCGGCCTGCGCACCGCCTTCGTGCTGCTGCCCGACGCGCAGGTGCGCGAACGCTTCCTGCAAGCGCTGCGCGCGCTGGTGCTGATGCCCTCGCCGCTGGCCGGCGCGCTGGTGACGCAATGGATACACGACGGCACCGCGCAGCGCCTGCTGGCCGGGGTGCGCGAAGAAGCGCAGGCGCGCCGGCAGCTGGCCGCACAGATCCTGGCCGGCCTGCAATTCGCGCCGGGCGGCATCCACATCTGGCTGGCCTTGCCGGATTACTGGAGCCCGGAGCAGCTGGCGCGCGCCGCGCATGCCGAAGGGCTGGCCGTCACGCCCTCCGGCGCCTTCGACGGCAGCGCCAGCCCGCCGAACGCCATCCGCATCTCGCTGGGCAGCATCCGCGAACGGGCCCGGCTGGCCGGCGCCCTGCGCAAACTGTCCCAGCTGCTCGGCCGCAAGCCGCCGGCGCGGCGCGCCGCCGTGGTGTGAAGCGCGGGCCAACGGCGGCCCACAATGCAAAAAGGCCGGCCCCGCGAGGGGCCGGCCTTTCCTTGGCTGGCGGCAGGCTGTTGGGCCGCCGCCTGGCCGAAATCAATTATTGCAGTTTGATTTCTACGTCCACGCCAGCTGGCAGGTCCAGCTTCATCAGCGCGTCAACGGTCTTGTCGGTTGGGTCGACGATGTCCATCAGGCGCTGGTGGGTGCGGATTTCGAACTGGTCGCGCGAGGTCTTGTTGACGTGCGGGGAACGCAGCACGTCGTAACGCTGGATGCGGGTTGGCAGAGGTACTGGACCTTTTACCACGGCGCCGGTGCGCTTCGCGGTGTCAACGATTTCCAGAGCGGACTGGTCGATCAGCTTGTAGTCGAAAGCTTTCAGGCGGATACGGATTTTTTGGTTTGGTGCGGACATGTTAATTCCTTAAAAGAACGAACCGGCGCGGGCGCGCACGGCAATAAGTGAACTCTGTACAGCTAAGAGGCGAGATCATAGCACCAAAACGGCCGCCATGCTCGTCCCTGCGACAAAAAAAGGCAGCGCCGCGAACGGCACTGCCTTCTTGTCAAAAGCCGGGGATTAGCCCAGGATCTTGGCTACCACGCCGGCGCCGACGGTACGGCCGCCTTCGCGGATTGCGAAGCGCAGACCTTCTTCCATCGCGATCGGGTTGATCAGCTTGACGGTGATCGACACGTTGTCGCCTGGCATAACCATTTCTTTGTCCGCTGGTGGAGCAAGACCGTGCTGCAGCACTGGCCGTCGGACACCAACGGCCAGGCAACGNACGCGCAGAAAGCCGGCCGCACATGGCTACCACGCCGGCGCCGACGGTACGGCCGCCTTCGCGGATTGCGAAGCGCAGACCTTCTTCCATCGCGATCGGGTTGATCAGCTTGACGGTGATCGACACGTTGTCGCCTGGCATAACCATTTCTTTGTCCGCTGGCAGTTCGATCGAACCGGTCACGTCAGTCGTACGGAAGTAGAACTGTGGACGATAGTTGTTGAAGAACGGGGTGTGACGGCCGCCTTCGTCTTTCGACAGAACATAGATCTCGCCGGTGAAGTGGTTGTGCGGCTTGATCGAGCCTGGCTTCGCCAGAACCTGACCACGCTGTACGTCTTCACGCTTGGTGCCGCGCAGCAGCAGRCCAACGTTGTCGCCGGCCTGACCCTGGTCCAGCAGCTTGCGGAACATTTCCACGCCGGTGCAGGTGGTTTTCACGGTGTCGGTGATACCAACGATTTCGATCTCTTCGCCGACCTTGATGATGCCGCGCTCAACGCGACCGGTCACCACGGTGCCGCGGCCCGAGATCGAGAACACGTCTTCCACTGGCATCAGGAAGGCGCCGTCCACTGCGCGCTCTGGCGTAGGGATGTAGCTGTCCAGTGCGTCGGCCAGGGCCATGATGG
This sequence comes from Massilia sp. Root351, assembly GCF_001425045.1. Classification (GTDB taxonomy): domain Bacteria; phylum Pseudomonadota; class Gammaproteobacteria; order Burkholderiales; family Burkholderiaceae_D; genus Rugamonas. The sequence goes on from NZ_LMDJ01000034.1 coordinate 355,610, forward strand.
CCTGCTCGCCCAGAGGACCGGTGTCGCCGTCCAGTGCTTTACGTGCCGAACCCTTGATGATAGGCAGGTCGTCGCCTGGGAACTCGTATTTCGACAGCAGCTCGCGCACTTCCATCTCAACCAGTTCCAGCAGCTCTTCGTCGTCGACCAGGTCGCACTTGTTCAGGAACACMACGATGTATGGCACGCCAACCTGACGGGCCAGCAGGATGTGCTCGCGGGTCTGTGGCATTGGGCCGTCGGCTGCGGAGCAAACCAGGATCGCGCCGTCCATCTGCGCAGCACCGGTAATCATGTTCTTGATGTAGTCGGCGTGGCCTGGGCAGTCAACGTGAGCGTAGTGACG
>NZ_LMDJ01000035.1 GCF_001425045.1 Massilia sp. Root351
CCGTCGGCTGCGGAGCAAACCAGGATCGCGCCGTCCATCTGCGCAGCACCGGTAATCATGTTCTTGATGTAGTCGGCGTGGCCTGGGCAGTCAACGTGAGCGTAGTGACGGCCGGCGGTTTCGTATTCAACGTGCGCGGTGTTGATGGTGATGCCGCGTGCTTTTTCTTCTGGTGCAGCGTCGATCTGGTCGTATGCTTTGGCTTCGCCGCCGAATTTCTTCGACAGAACGGTTGCGATTGCAGCGGTCAGGGTGGTCTTGCCATGGTCAACGTGACCGATGGTGCCAACGTTCACGTGCGGCTTAGTCCGCTCGAACTTTTCTTTTGCCATTTTAGACTCCTAACAATGATAAGTGTGCAGGGCACGCGCCCGACTGTCTGAAGATACTGCTGATATTGGTACTGCGAATTCTGGTGCCCTTGACGTGGATTGAACACGTGGCCTCTCCCTTACCAAGGGAGTGCTCTACCACTGAGCTACAAGGGCTTTATTTGTTGCGATGTACCACATAGATGCAAGCTAACTGGAGCGGGTGAAGGGAATCGAACCCTCGTCGTAAGCTTGGAAGGCTTCTGCTCTACCATTGAGCTACACCCGCGAGGTTTAGATCATCTTCACTGCTATCACTCAGTTTTCTTGCAAAAACTTGGTGGAGGGGGCTGGATTCGAACCAGCGTACTCGAAAGAACAGATTTACAGTCTGTCGCCTTTAACCACTCGGCCACCCCTCCGCGAGGAACCGCAGAGTATGAAGCAACTTCTTTGACTTGTCAACACTAGTTTGCAGTTCGTTTTACCGTTCCACCTGCAAGCTGCGATGTTTCGTCTGCTTCGGGGCGAGATTGTAATCACAAGAATGTGAATGTGCAAGTGTTGTTTTTAAGTTGAATGATTTCTTATAGAATCGACACCATTCATGGGTCTTTGACGCACGCCCTGCCGACACTGGAGCCAGTTTGGAAACACAAGTCCTCCCCCGCCGCCGGCCACCCGCGCCGCCGGCCAAGACCCCATGGGCCGGCACGCTGCTGGCCAACGCCGCCCTGCTGCTGGCCTATGTGGCCACCGGCCGCATGGGCCTGGAGATGGCGCTGGGCGCCGCCTACGCCACGCCGCTGTTCCTGCCGGCCGGCATCGCGCTGGCCACCGTGTTCACGCTGGGGCCGCGCCTGCTGCCGGCCGTGGCGCTGGGCGCGGTGCTGGTCAACCTGATCCCGCTGGGCGCTTCCGGCGCGCTGACCTTCCCCGGCGGGCTGCCGCTGGGCGCGGCGCTGGCGTCCGGCGCCGGCGCCGCGCTGCAAGCGTGGATCGCCATGCTGGTGCTGCGGCGCGCGCTGCAGCCGGCGCTGGGGCGCGGGCGCGACGTGCTGGGCTTCTTGCTGCTGGCGCCGCTGCTCGCGCTGGTCAGCAGCAGCGTGGCGATCGGCGCCAGCGGCCTGCTCGGCACGCTGGCGCCGGCGGCGCTGCCGGTCAACTGGTTCACCTGGTGGCTGGGCGACACCACCGGCATGCTGCTGGCCGCGCCGCTGACCTGGATCGCCATCGGCCAGCCGCGCCCGCTGTGGCGGCGCCGGCGCTGGCTGGTCGGGCTGCCGCTGCTGGTGTCGAGCGCGGTGTTCGTGGCCATCTACTTCCAGGTCGAACACTGGGAGAACGCGCAGCAGATGCAGACCTTCCGCCTCAAGTCGCAGCAGCTGGGCGACCAGCTGCAGGCGCAGTTCAGCGAGCACGAACGCTTCATCTACGCCATGTCGAAGGCGCTCAACGATCCGCAGCGTGCGCTCAGCGCCAACGACTTCAGCAACTTCGCCTCCGGCTATCTCGACAAGCGTCCCGAGCTGCTGTCGATGAGCTGGCTCAAGCCGCTCAGCCACGCGCAGCGCCCGGCCTTCGAGCAGTGGGGCAAGCAAGTCATCGAACCGAACTTCGAGGTGCGCGAAGGAGACGCGGCGCAGCGCCTGCAACGCGCCGCGGCGCGCCCGCAGTACATGGTGTCGGTCTTTATCGAGCCGATGAGCAGCAAGCGCTACCTCGGCATCGACTTCTTCAGCGAGCCGGTGCGCGCCGAGGCGGTGCGCCAGGCGCTGCGCAGCGGCCAGCCCACCGTCAGCGCGCCGGTGGCGCTGTTCCGCCACGCCGCCGAGAAAGGCATGGTGCTGCTGCAGGCGGTGCACGCGGCCGGCGACGACGCCGACACCATCGGCATGCTGCTGATCTCCATCCACGCCGATTCCTACATCGAACGCGCGGTGGCGCAAGTGAACTTTCCGGCGCTGCAGGTGCGGCTGCAGGACGTCGGCGGCGCGCGGCCGCTGACCATGCACGACCGCCTGCCGCGCGCGGCGCAGGCCCCCGCGCAGGCCGGCGACGTGCAGCGCCGGCTGCGCTTCGGCGGCCGCGACTACCTGCTCACAGTCGCGCCGTCGGCCGACTACGTGGCGGCCCAGCGCGGCTGGCAAAGCTGGACCGTGCTCACCTGCGGCCTGCTGCTGACCGCGCTGCTGGGCGGCATGATGCTGCTGATCTCGGGCGAGCGCGCGCTGATCCAGGCCCAGGTCAAGGACGCCACGGCACGCCTGCGCGAGCGCGAGGCCCGGCTGCAGGCCATCCTCGACAAGGCGGCCGACGCCATCCTCACCATCGGCAGCGACGGCACCCTGGTGTCGGCCAACGGCGCGGCCGGGCGCCTGTTCGGCTATGCGCCCGAACAGATGCCGGGCCTGCGCCTGGAGCACCTGCTGCCGGTGGCCGAGGGCGACACCGCCGCCGGCCTGCTGCGCAGCATCGCCAGCGGCGTGACCCACGAGCACGAGGCGACCGGCTGGCGCAGCGATGGCAGCGCCTTCCCGCTGGCGGTGTCGGTCAGCGAGGTGGAGCTGCCGGACGAGCACCTGTTCGTGGCCATCCTGCACGACCTGACCGAGCAGCAGCGGTCGCAGGAGCGCATCTACCGGCTGGCCCACCACGATCCGCTCACCGGCCTGGACAACCGGCTGTCGCTGAACCTGCGGCTGGACCAGCTGCTGGCCCAGTCGCGCCGCAGCCAGTCCGACGGCGCTGTGATGTTCATCGACCTCGACCACTTCAAGAAAATCAACGACACCCATGGCCATCAAGTGGGCGACTTGCTGCTGATCGGTGTGGCCAACCGCCTGCGCGAGCTGCTGCGCGAGGTGGACACCATCGCCCGCCTGGGCGGGGACGAGTTCATCGTGCTGGCCGGCGGCAGCGCCAGCCAGCCCATCACGCCCGACAGCGCCAGCCAGGTGGCGGTGCGCGTCGTGGAAGCGTTGAGCGCGCCCTTTGTGCTGCAGGGAAAAACCATCCACAGCGGCGCCAGCGTGGGCGTGGCCATGTTCCCGTCCGACGGCAACGACGCGGCCACCCTGCTGCGCCACGCCGACACCGCCATGTACGCCGCCAAGAGCCAGGGCCGGGGCAACTTCCAGTTCTTCTCGCCGGCCATGAACGCCGCCACCCACGAGCGCCTGCTGCTGGAGAGCCGGCTGTGGCAGGCGCTGGAGCAGGGCCAGTTCGAGCTCTACCTGCAGGCCCAGGTGGAGCTGGGCGGCGGCGCGGTGATCGGCGCCGAGGCGCTGCTGCGCTGGCACCACCCCGAGCTGGGCATGGTGGGGCCGGACCGCTTCATCCCGATCGCCGAGGAATCCGGCCTGATCCTGCCGCTGGGCGAATGGGTGCTGAAGAGCGCCGTGCAGCGCCTGCAAGCATGGCGGGACGGCGGCCTGGGCCATCTGCGGCTGGCGGTCAACCTGTCGGCGCGGCAGTGCCACGGCAGCGCCCTGCTGCCGCTGCTGGACCGGCTGCTGGCCGACAGCGGCATCGATCCGGCCCTGCTGGAACTGGAGATCACCGAGTCGGCCGCCATGCAGGATCCGGAGCGCAGCCGCAAGCTGCTGCGCGAATTGCGCTCGCGCGGGCTGAAGGTGGCCATCGACGACTTCGGCACCGGCTATTCCTCGCTCAGCTACCTGAAGCTGTTCGAGCTGGACCGCATCAAGATCGACCGCGGCTTCGTCAAGGACATCGAGACCGACCCGAACGACGCGGTGATTGTCGCCACCACGATCGCGCTGGCGCATTCGCTGGGGCTGCAGGTGATTGCCGAAGGGGTGGAGACGGTGGCCCAGCGCGAGTTCCTGCGCAGCAAGGGCTGCGAGGAGGCGCAGGGCTATCTGTTCGCGCGGCCCGTGCCGGTGGCCGAGTTCGAGGCGTACGCGGCGCAGGCTCGCCGGCTCACGGCGGCGTCAGCGCCGCCAGAACCTGCCCTTTGAGGGCGCGGATCAGGGAGGTTTCATCGGGCGGCACGCCTTCCGGCGCGGGCGCGCTGCGGTCGGCGTAGAACAGGCCCAGCTGCACGCCCTGCACCACCAGCGGCAGCACGATGAAGCTGCGCGCGTCCGGCAGCAGCTTGCGGTGCCAGTCCGGCAGCAGGTCGCGGATCTTGGGCGCGCCGGCGTCGGCGATCATCAGGTCGGCGTCGTTGCGCATGGCCAGGTGGAACAGGTCGCTGCCGGTCCCGGGCGTCATGGGAAAGGCGAAACCGGCCATGCGCGCGGCGTGCTTTTCGCCGAACGCGATGCGGGCCCGGAAGCTGCCGCTGCGCGCGTCCTTCAGGCACACGGTGGCGAAGCGGAAGCCCAGGCTGCGGTACAGCGTTTCCAGCACCGCCTGGATCACTTCGTTGACCTTGCAGCGCCCGGCCGCGCGCATCTGCGCCACTTCCTGCACGCCGGCCAGCAACTGCTCGCGCGCGTTATAGGGCTTGCCGCTGGCGTGCTGCCCCTCGGGCAGGCTGCCGCCGGCGTCCATGGTCGACAGCAGCAGCACGTTCGGCAAGCCCGCCGTGACCTCCTCTTGCGGCGGCGGCGCCGGCTGCAGCTGCAGGCTGTCGAGCAGCTCGTCCATCTCGACGCGGGCCGCGCCCAGCATGTCCTCCAGGCGCTGGCGTTCCAGCCCCAGCGCCGCGCCGTAGCGCTCGAACAGCGCGCGCGCCGCGTCGGCCGACAGGCCGCCGGGCCGGGCCAGCGCGCGCGCCGCGTCCATGCTGAACGACACCACCAGCCGCACCCAGTCCTGCCGGCTGGGCGGCGGCTTGTGCAGCGGCGCCGGCGGCAGCGTGCCGATCGAGCGCACGATCACGTCCGGAATTTTCCATTCGTTGAGGATGGCGGCCGACAGGGTGTCGTAGGTACTGCCCAGTATCATTTGCGAGGCCTGGCTGACGCTGTGCGCGCCGCCGGCCACCAGCGCATTGATTTCGCGGTAGCGCTCGTGCTGCTGGGAGGCGATCAGCAGCGGGCCGATGTTCTTGAACAGCGCGCCGATCGAGGCTTCCTCGGCGCCCTGGTAGGCGGACAGGCGCGCCAGTTCGCGCCCGATCAGGCTGGCGCACAGCGCCGCCTCCAGCTCCACCCGCACGCTTTGCGCGTGCTTGCCGTTGTCCAGCGTGTCGACCAGCAGCATGGCCAGCGCGGTGGTCTTGACGTTGTCGAAGCCGAGCAGGGAAATCGCGCGCGAGATGGTGGTGACGGCAATGCCGCCCACGCTGCGGTAGCGCGGCGTGTTGGCGATGCGCAGCACCTTTTGCGTCAGGGCCGCGTCCGACAGCACATAGTAGGCCAGCTCCTGGGTGCCGCCTGCGTCCGAATCGACCAGCTGCACCACGCGCCCCACCGAGACGCCCAGCGCGAACACGCCCTCGTCGCTGCAGAGTTTCTTCAGCAGCAGGCCGCGGACGGGCCGCACGTCGGTGCGCGGATCGGAACTCGGAGGGACTGCTGTTGGCATGGCGCTGGGTCCGGTAAGGTGGCAAGGCCATTGTAGCGCCGCCCGCCGCGCGCCGCGCTAGATTGCCGCCAGCCTGCCGGCCCGGATGTTGTATTTCTTCAATATGTCCAGGTGCAGCGCGGACAGTGCGGTCAACTTGGGGTTGACCGGGTCCAGCCGGCGCACGCTGGCGATCAGGTTCAGCGCGTCCTGCCCCAGCATCGCGTCCCAGCCGGTGTTCTCCAGGCACTTGAGCACCGCCACGGCCGCGTTGAACACCACCTGGCCGTTGTCCGGCAGCTTGGCCACCGCCTCCATCATCAGCTCCACTGCGCCGCGGAAATCGCCTTCCTTGGCGCGCGCCGCGCCCACCGCCACCATGTCCACCACCTCCTGCCGGCTTTCGGCCGCCAGCTGCTGCGCCAGCTCGCCCTGGCCGGCGTCCTCCAGCACCCGCATGGCCTTGGCCATGGCGGCCGCGTTGCCGGCGTTGCGCATCACGCCGCGCAGCACTTCGGCGGCCTGCTCCGGCTTGCCGCCTTCCAGACAGGTGCGCGCCAGTTCCAGCCGCAGGTCGCTGGACAGGCCGCTGGCGCGGCGGCAGCCGGCCAGCGCGAAGTGGATGGACTGCTCCAGCCGTTCCTCGTTGCCGGTGTATTCGTGCAGCATGGCAGAGGCAATGGCGCTGCATACGGCCGTGTTGCGCTGCCCGGCCAGCGCTTTGTCGAGGTCGCGGATCACGGCGGCAGCCTGCACCGGGTCGCCCTTCTTCACCAGCGCCGAGACCAGCCGCGCGTGGTCTTCGGGATCGCGGAATTCGGAGAAGCGGGCCTTGCTGACCACCTGTTTCCAGGCCTGCTCGGCCGCGTCCAGGTCGCCCGCCTCCAGCGCCACCTCGCCCAGGCGGCGCAAGCGCCGCACCGCGTGCGGCGACAGCTCCAGCGCCTCGCTCAGCACGGCTTGCGCGCGGCGCCAGTCGCTGCCCACCTCGTGGGTGCGCGCCAGCCAGTCGTAGGCGTCCAGGAAGCGCTTGTTCTGGTCCACCAGCGCCGCCAGCATGGCTTGCGACTCCGCGTGCGCGCCGCGCAGGAACAGGCACTTGGCCTGGCCCAGCCGGGCCCAGTGGATGCTCTTGCTGGCGTACAGCTCGGCGTAAATCGGTTCGGCCAGCTCCGGCTCGCCCAGCTCCACATGCAGCTCGGCGCGCAGGCGCTGGAAGTCGGCCGCGTAGCGCGGCTGCCCGCGCTCGCCGTCCAGGCAGGCGGCAATGGCACCGCGCTGGTCGCCCAGCGCCACCAGCTGGCGGATGCCGGACAGCGCGCTGCGCTTGTCGAGCGCGCGGGCGATGCGCTCGAGCATATTGTCGGCTGTGAAAGGTTTCAGGATGTAATCGTTCGGCTGCAGCTCGGCGGCGCTGACCACCTTGTTGAACTGGCCCTCGCCGGTGACCATGAAGAACAGCGTGGCCGGCTGGATCAGCCGGTGGTGGCGCAAGTCCTCCAGCATTTGCTGGCCGTCCTGGCCGCCGTCCAGGCTGTATTCGCACAATACGATGTCGTATGTCTTGCTGGAGAGCATGCGCACCGCCTGGCCGGCGCTGCTGGCGTCCTCGATACGGGTCACGCCGCACAGGTTGAGCATATTGTGCAGGCTGGCGCGCATGCCGGGATGGGGCTCGATGATGAGCGCGCTCAGGCCGCTGCTCAGGCCGGTGCTCAGGCCGGTGGATTGGTTCATGTGGGTGGTGTCGCTATCCGTCTGCGCATGGGCGGGGCGCACGTGATGGCAGCGGCGCAGGGATGCGGCGGCGTACTGCCTACAGGCAAAGTATAGTACGGATGCGTGAGCATCGGAGAGATTTGGAGAGAATTGCGGGGCATCGGGCGCGCCATGCGGCTGCGGCGGGGCTGGCCCGCCACAGTGGGCATGCCGGACGCCGCCTATTTGGCCGACTGCGGCTGCTGCCCCAGCTGCGGATCGCGTTCGATCACCTCCAGCAGCGCCTGCACCACTTCCGGGTCGAACTGGCTGCCGCTGCGGGCCTTGATGTAGGTCATCACCTCCGGATACGGCCACGGTTCCTTGTAAGGACGCTCGTGCAGCAGCGAATCGAACACGTCCACCACGGCCACGATGCGGGCCGACAGCGGGATGGCGCGCCCCTTCAGCCCGTTCGGATAGCCCTGGCCGTCGAAATGCTCGTGGTGGCTGCCGGCGATCTCGGCGCCGAAGTGCAGGTAGCTGGGCCCGTCCACCATGTTGGCGGCGCGCTCCAGGATGGTGCGGCCCACGTCGGCGTGGGTCTGCATCTGCACCCGCTCTTCCGGCGTGTGCACGCCCGGCTTGAGCAGGATATGGTCCGGCGTGGCCACCTTGCCCACGTCGTGCAGGATGCTGGCCAGGCCTATCATGTCCAGCAGTTGCGGGGTCAGCTCGTCCTGGTACACGCCGCGCTCCTTCATGCGCGCGGCAATCGCCGACGACAGCGCCTGCACCCGCCGCACGTGGCCGCCGGTACCGCTGTCGCGGAACTCGGCCAGGTCGGCCAGCGCCACCACGGTCGCTTCCTGCGCCTTGCGCAGCTGGCCGAACATGTACAGGTTGTCGAACGCGGCGGCGATGCGCTGGCAGAACACTTCCAGCAAGTCGCGCTGGATCTGCGCCAGCGGCCAGGGCGGCGTGACGGAAATGGCCACTTCGCGCTCCTGGGTGTGGATGAACAGCACGTTGGCGGGATGGTCGAACTGGCTCTTCTTTTCTGCGAAGGCCTTGGCGATAGTGGGCCACAGCGGATGTTCGGGCGGCATGCGTTCGTTGTCGGCCAGCGGCGCGTAGTGGCCGGTGGCGGCCACCACGGTGGCCGGACCGTTCTCGCCCTGCATCAGGCACAGCACGCCGTCCGCCCCCACGTCGAGGATGGCCGACACCTGGTTCAGCACGCCGGAGGCGAACTCGCGCAGCGAGTGGATCTGGTACAGATTGGTGGCGCCGGCCAGGATCTTGCCCAGGCCCACGCGGCTGCGCTCGAGCATGTTCAGGCTCTCGTAGGCGCGCAGCGCCGAGATCACCGTGGTAAACAGCTTCTGCGTGGTCAGCTCGGTCTTGGCCTTGTAGTCGTTGATGTCGTACTCGATGATGACGCGCTGCTCGGGCGCCTGGCCCGGCTGGCCGGTGCGCAGCACCACGCGCACGATGGCGTTGTGCAGCTCTTCGCGGATGCGGCGCGCCAGCAGCAGGCCGGCGTCGTCGGTTTCCATCACCACGTCCAGCAGCACCAGGGCGATGTCCGGGGTGTCGCGCAGGATGTCGTAGGCTTCGCGCCCGCTATAGGCCGAGAACAGCTCCAGCTCGCGGCCCTTGAAGCTGACGTTGCGCAGCGCAAGACGGGTCACCGCGTGCACATCGACGTCGTCGTCGACAATCAGCACGCGCCACAAGCGCTGGTCCAGCGCGGACACGCCGGCCACCGGCGCGTCCTCTTCATCCTCGTCGAGCAGCCAGTTTTCGTCTGCAGCGTTTGAATCGGTCATACGTTCTCCAAGGTCGCGCGATGCCGCGCGGACACGCTCTGCCGGCGCTCAATCTGTGGTTCCCAGCATAATCAGATTTTAATAGCCTGACAACCCCTGCCGTCGGCCGCGCCGCATCCTGGCAACATCATGCCGAGCATGGGAAAAACGGGCCGCACGGCAGCATGCGCCGGCGTGGGCCGCAGACGGATTACTGCGGCGCTGGCCGCCGGCAGCCCGCCCGGTCGGCGGCCGGGTCGATGTTCTGGTAGCGGATTTCGTATTTGCCGCTGGCGAGCTTGTCGACCACCCAGCTGTCGCGCGCCAGCACGTAGGCGTAGCGCACATTCGATTTGCGCTCCAGGTCGTACACCTTGATGAAGACGGGCGAGTCGTTGCCGCCGTTGTCCAGCGTCAGCTGCATGTCCTCGCCCTTGTTCTGGATCGGGAAGCCCGCCACGTAGCCGGACTGCGCCGGCCACGGCTCGCCGTTGGGCGCGGCCAGCACGGCCGCCTGGCCGTCGCTGTCGCAATCGGCGGCCGCCGCGGCGGCAGTGCCCGGCAGCACCACCTGCGACAGCGCCACCACCTTGATCAGCGGCGCGCGCAGCACGCCGCTCTCGGCGGCGTAGGGCTTGGCGACAGCCCAGCTGTCGGCCAGCGCATCGGCCTTGGCGTCGTGCCGGGCGCCGGGCGCCGGCACGCCGGAGGCGGCGGCCGAGGACGACGGAGCGCCCGCCGGCGCACCGGCCGACGCGCTCAACTCGCTTTTATTGCCCAGCGCGGCGGCCAGCACGGCCTGCAGGCGCGGCTGGCCGGCCGACATCACGCCGCCCACCCAGCCCAGCATCAGGCTGGCGCCCAGCGCCACGCCCCATTTCCAGTTGCGGCGCCAGGCCGGGCGCGCTGCGCGCGGCTCGTCCACCTGCTCCGGCCAGGCGTGGTCCGGTGCCGCGTGGCGGGCCGGCTTGTGGCCGTCCTCGTGGCGCGTGCTTTCCAGCCACTCGATCTCCCATTCCTCGGCGGCAATCCACTCGTCGTGCTCCTTGCGGCGCTGCGGATCGGCCAGCGTGCCGTAGGCGCTGTTGAGGATGGCCATGATGCGCGCCGCCTTTTCATCACCGGGATTCTTGTCGGGGTGGTATTTCTGGCTGAGCGCCTTGTAGGCGGCACGTATGACTTCCTGCGGCGCCATGCGCGCCACTTTCAGGTTGTCATAGTGAGTGTGTATCTTTCCCATCGTTCCATTAACTTTTCGACAAGCGCGCCGCGACGGGGGGCCGCGCTGAATCGACCATCATAGCTGATTCCGGGCCGTCAATCCCATCTTACAACTGATGAACAGCCGATGAAAAGCATGGCAATTCGTACAATTACAGGCGATGGCTGCGGTCGGCGGCGGCCAGCGCAGGCGGCAGCTGCACGTTATTTCCTATAACCAACACTTTAAACAGCTCGCCCATCTCGGCCGGCGACAGCAGCCGCTGCAGGGCATTTGCCTGTGGCAAATACGCCATAGCGTCGGACGGATCGGTGCGCAGCAGCAGCTCGCCGACCCCGGCGCCGATCAGGAAGGAGGCCTGGTTCATATAGGCCAGCACGGCGGCGCCGGCGTCCTGCGCGGCCACCGCCATGGCGGTGAAGTCGACGTGGGCGGTAATGTCCTGCAAGCCCGGCAGGTAGAACGGCTCGGCGTGCGCGTGGTGGCGGTAGTGGCACATCAGGGTGCCTTTGTCGCGCTGGTCCAGGTAGTACTCGTGGCCGGGGAAGCCGTAGTCGAACAGGAAGGCCGCGCCGCTGCCCCTGGCCATCATGCGCGCCAGGGTGGCCATGAAGCCGCAGGCGGTGCCGTGCAGCTCGGTCTCGTAGCCTTCGGGCAAGCCGGCTTCCTGCTCGGCGCCGATCTGGCTGGCCAGCTGCTGCTGCAGCTCGCCGCCCAGCGCGTGCTCTTCGTAGGCGAAACGGCCGGCCTCCACGGTCACGTGCAGTTCGCGCCAGCCGGCGGCCGTCTTGCGCACCAGGTGCACCGGCATGGCGTCCAGCACTTCGTTGCCGAACACCACGCCGTCCCAGGCGTCCGGCAAGGCGTCCAGCCACACCACCTGCGGGAAGGCGCGCAGCTTGTCCTGCTGGCGCGCGCGCAGTTCGCCCGACAATTCCACGATGGCGTACTGCTCCAGCGCCACGCCGGCGGCCGCCAGCTCGGTCAGGATGTCGAAAGCCAGCTTGCCGGTGCCGGCGCCGAACTCGAGGATGCGGGGCGCGCTTTGAGCGATAATAGCGCCTGCCACGCGGGCCAGCGCGGCGCCGAACAGCGGCGTCAGCTCGGGGGCGGTTGTAAAATCGCCATCCTTGCCCAGTTTGGCGGCGCCGCCGCTGTAGTAGCCCAGGCCGGGCGCGTACAGGGCCAGCTCCATGAAGCGGGCGAAGGGAATGGCGCCCGGCGCGCGCTCGATATCGGCGGCGATCAGGTGCTGCAAGGCGTGGGACGCGGCCAGCGCGTCGCTAGAGGGTGCGGGTAGGGACATCCCGGCATTTTAAACAATTCGACGGAACTATTCATGACTCAGGCAGAGAACACGGTCCCGGCAGGGGCCGGGCCGGCGGCGGCCGCAGTCGCTCCGGTTGCGCTGGTGACCGGCGCCGGGCGCCGCATCGGGCGCGCCATCGCGCTCGGCATGGCGCGCGCCGGCTGGGACGTGGCGGTGCACTACCGGCATTCGCTGGCCGAGGCGCAGCAAGTGGTGGCGCAGATCGCCGCCCTGGGCCGGCGCGCCATCGCCCTGCCCTGCGACCTGGCCGACGAGGCGGCCGTGCGGCGCCTGCTGCCGCAGGCGGCCGGCGTGCTGGGGCCGGTGGCCTGCGTGGTCAACAACGCCTCGCTGTTCGATTACGACAGCGCGGCCGACTTCACGCAGGCGCGGCTGGCAGCGCACATGGCGGCCAATGTGGCCGCGCCCATCCTGCTGGCGCAGGCGCTGCACGCGGCCACGCCGGACGGGGCCCAGGCCGTGGTTTTGAATCTGCTGGACCAAAAACTGTACAATCTCAATCCCGACTTCCTGTCCTATACCTTGTCCAAGGCCGCGCTGCACACGGCCACGACCTTGCTGGCCCAGGAACTGGCGCCGAAAGTGCGCGTGGTCGGCATCGCGCCCGGCATCACGCTGGTGTCCGGCGACCAGAGCGAGGCGGGCTTCGCCAAGGCGCACACGCAAACGCCGCTGGGCCGTTCCAGCACGCCGGAGGACATCGTGGCCGCCGTGCTGTACGCGGCCGGCGCGCGCGCGCTGACCGGCACCACCCTGCTGGTGGACGGCGGCCAGCATTTGCAGGCCTCGCCGCGCGACGTGATGTTCCTCGCCAAATAACTCTTTATACTCTTTACTGAAAGTTCAACCATGCTGTCCGCCCTGACCCACCCCCGGCTCCAAGACTGCCGCCGCCTGTTCCTGCGCAACTACGAAGTGCTGATCAACATCGGCGTGCACGATTTCGAGAAGAAGGGCGAGCAGCGCGTCCTGATCAATGTGGACCTGTACATTCCGCTGGCGCTGTCGACCCCGACCGCCGACGAGCTGCACGAAGTGGTGGACTACGACTTCATGCGCGACACCATCGCGCGCCGCATGGCCGAGGGCCATGTGCACCTGCAGGAAACCCTGTGCGACGACGTGGTCAAAGCCATGCTGACGCACCCGCGCGTGCGCGCCGTGCGCGTATCGACCATGAAACCGGACGTCTACCCGGATTGCGAAGGCGTGGGCGTGGAAGTGTTCCGCATTAAGGATGACGTGTAATGAACGCAGTGATGGAAAACCTGGCCGGCGCGCCAGTGGCCCCGGCCGGCAAGTCGGCCGAAAAGATCGCACTGGAAAACAACAAGCTGCACAAGCGCCTGTGCCGCCTGGTAGGCCAGGCCATCGGCGACTTCAACATGATCGAAGACGGCGACAAGGTGATGGTGTGCCTGTCCGGCGGCAAGGACAGCTACGCGCTGCTGGACATCCTGATGACGCTGCGCGAGCGCGCGCCGATCAATTTCGAGATCGTGGCCGTCAACCTGGACCAGAAGCAGCCCAACTTCCCGGCCGACATCCTGCCGGCCTACCTGGACAAGCTGGGCATCCCCTACCACATTGAAAACCAGGACACCTACAGCATCGTCAAGCGCCTGATTCCGGAAGGCAAGACCACCTGCTCGCTGTGCTCGCGCCTGCGGCGCGGCATCCTGTACCGGGTGGCCGACGAGCTGGGCTGCAACAAGATCGCCCTCGGCCACCACCGCGACGACATCCTGGAAACCTTCTTCCTCAATATGTTCTTCGGCGGCAAGCTCAAGGGCATGCCGGCCAAGCTGGTGTCGGACGACGGCAAGCACATGGTGATCCGCCCGATGGCCTACGTGAAGGAAGTGGACACCGAGCGCTACGCCGAGGTGAAGGGCTTCCCCATCATCCCGTGCGACCTGTGCGGCTCGCAGGAAAACCTGCAGCGCAAGCAGATCAAGAACCTGATGCGCGAATGGGACAAAAAGCACCCGGGCCGGGTGGACAACATCTTTTCGTCGCTGTCGACGGTGGTGCCGTCGCACCTGATGGACCGCGACCTGTTCGGCTTCAAGGACATCAAGGCCGACGGCCAAGCCAACCCGCTGGGCGACATCGCCTTCGACGAAGAGCCCTGCTCCACGCCGAGCACCCTGCCCGGCACCATCCCGCTGCAGCCGCTGTAACCCTCCCCAAATATGCACAAGCCCCTCCTGCTTTACACCAGGCGCGCACTCATCGGCTAATGTATTAACAAATTCGTTAATTATCTAATTCAGTCATCATGTCCCTCGACAAAGTTTTTGAAGCGCTCGCGTCTGCGCCACGCCGCAAGATCCTGGCTTATCTGGCCGAAGCGGAGATGAACACGTCCGAGCTGGCGGCGCGCTTCGAGATGAGCGCGCCGGCGATTTCTCGTCACCTGTCGGTGCTGGAGAACGCGGGGCTGATCAGCAGCGAACGGCGCGGCCAGTTCGTGTTCTACAAGCTCACCGCCGGCAACGTCGCCAACACGCTCACCAGCTACGCGCTGGAACTGTGCCCCACCGGCAGGCCGCTCAAACGTGAGTCCGCCGTCATCGCCGCTCGGCGGCGCAACCGCAAAGACTAGACCGGAGAATGCCATGCCCCCGATGCCAGACAGCCTGAAACAGCACCGCGTCCAGAACGCGGACCCCGCAGGCGTGATCCGGGGCACGGTGCGCTATGCGCCCCTCAAGTCGCTGTGGTTCAGCGGCATGGCGGGCACCGCGCTGCTCGGAGGCTTCGCCACTTTCACCTGGACCGCCTTCGCCCTCTTCCTCGCCGCCACCGGCTTTGTGCTGCTGTTCGGCCACTCGCTGGGCAGCCACCGCAAGCTGATACACGACAGTTTCCAATGCCCGAAATGGCTGGAGTACGCGCTGGTGTACTGCGGCGTGCAGGTCGGCCTGGCCGGCCCGCTCGGCCTGCTGCGCCAGCATGAATTGCGCGACTACGCGCAGCGCATGCCGGACTGCCACGACTACCTGCGCCACGGCCGAGGTTTCTGGCGCGACGGCTGGTGGCAGATTCACTGCCACCTGGCGCTGGACACGCCGCCCGCCATCCGGCTCGAACCGGCCATCGCACAGGACCGTTTCTACCGCTTCCTGGAACGCACCTGGATGCTGCAGCAGCTGCCGCCGGCCTTGCTGCTGTATGCCATCGGCGGCTGGGGCTTTGTGGTGTGGGGCGTGTGCGCCCGCATCGCGGCAGGCATCTTCGGGCACTGGCTGATCGGCTACTTCGCGCACAACAACGGCCCCATGCACGCCGAGGTGCGCGGCGCGGCGGTGCAGGGCCACAACATCCGCTTCGTGTCCTTGCTGACCATGGGCGAATGCTGGCACAACAACCACCACGCGTATCCGGGATCGGCCTGCCTCGGCCTGTACGCCGGCGAATGGGACCCGGGCTGGTGGACCTTGCTGGTGCTGCGCCGCGCCGGCCTGGTGTGGGGCTTGCGCCTGCCGCACCAGCTGCCGCCCCGGCCCGAGCTGCGCAAGCTGGATGCGCTGCAGCATTCCCCTTGCGTCGCCCCTCCGCTCATGAGCACTATCTCAACTTAAGGATAGGCCATGAAGGTAGACATCAACGCCAACGCAGTGCAGGGCAAGCTGGAATTCGTCAAGAAAATGGGCTCCGCCGATTTCCGGGCGGCGCTGGACGGCGCCATGGAGGGTGGTCCCGCGCTGGCGAAGGATGCAGCGGCGGAGCTGGAAGCTTACATGAAGCAGACGCCCGCAGAACGCATGCGCGAGGCGCTGCTGAAGAAGCTGGGCATCAGCGAGGAGGAACTGGCCGCCATGCCGCCGGAGCAGCGCAAGGCCGTCGAGGACAAGCTGGGCGAACTGGTGGTCGAGGAGATGCAGAAGACCGAGCAGAAAAAAGGCACCCGTATCGACACGAGTGCCTGAGCGTGCCTGCGCTAAAGGATCAACGCACC
Organism: Massilia sp. Root351; assembly: GCF_001425045.1. Classification (GTDB taxonomy): domain Bacteria; phylum Pseudomonadota; class Gammaproteobacteria; order Burkholderiales; family Burkholderiaceae_D; genus Rugamonas. The sequence continues at coordinate 15,815 of NZ_LMDJ01000035.1, forward strand.
ACGGCGCTGCGCATCACCGGGTACAGCTTGAAGCGCTCGTCCCACGATGCGTGGCGGCGGGCGAAGAACTCCAGGCGCTGGGCGGAACTGGCGGCGAACGCGGGGTCGGTGTCCAGCTTGCGCTTGAACTCGGCCGCCACGGCCGGATCCCGCAACTGCTCGCGCGCCACTTCCTCGGCCACGTATTCCTCCATGTACTCCTTGCGCTCGAAGGCATTGTTGAAAGCGCCCCAGGCCAGCAGCGAATCGGCGCTCAGCGGCTCCAGCATGGCCACCACCAGGCGCGACTTGGGCTGCGCGATCGGCACGAACAGCGCGCCGCGGCCCACGTCGCGCGCTTCCTTCTGCCACCCGCCTTCCACCGCCAGCGCCTGGCGGCCTTCAAACGATTGCGCGCCGAACTTGCTCTTGTCGGCGCGGAAGGTCTCCACCTCCACCTTGCCCAGGTCCGCGTTGAGCACCTTGTAGCTGATGCCGTGCTGCTTCAGCTTGTCTGCCACCATGGACGCCTGCCCGGCCGGCACCAGGTAGCCGCCGGCCGGCGCCGCCAGCTGCAAGTTGGGCACCACTTCGTCGCGCAGCGGCACGGTCCAGGTCTGCGGCTTGCTCTCGTCGTAGCGGGTCCACAGCGCGCCGGACACGTCGGACGGGGTGCGCGTGTACTCGTAGCCCGCGAACTGGATCATGCGCGTGCGGTCGGTGGTGCGGTAGCTGAGCGGCACCAGCTGGTTGCCCAGGTTCAGCGCGCGCTCGTCGGCCGCCTGCGCCAGCTTGCGCCACTCGGCGCCGTGCTCGGCCACCTGCGACAGCAGCGAGACGATGGTGTTGCGCGTGATGCGCACGCGGGTCGGATAATCCTTCCACGAATGGGTTTCCACCAGCATCGCGAAACGGTTGCGCAGCGGGAAGTAGCCGGTCGAAAAGCGCGGCGCCGGCATGCTGTCCTCGAAGCCCGACTGCGGGTCGTCGGTCTTGGCGAAGGAGATGTAGAAATGCTTGGGATCGGAGCCCTGCTTGCGCAAGTCGTCCATCACCGCTTCGCGCAGCGCCAGGCCGGCCGGCATCAGCGCCGCGTCGCCGCCGTGCACCGGCTCCACCTGGATCGACACGTCCGGCTGGAACTTGGCGCCATCGGTGACGTGCAGGTCGATATAGGCCAGCGGGTCCCAGGCGTTGACCAGCGCCAGCATGGCGTGCATTTCCGGCGCGTCGGCCTTGATGTAGTCGCGGTTCAGGTTGTAGTTCTGCGACGTGGTGCGCCAGCCCATGGCCAGCGGGCCGCGCTGGTTGGGACGGTTCCACTGGCCGAAGCGCTCGTGGCCGTCGACGTTAAACACCGGCACGAACAGCAGCACCTGCTTGTCCAGCGCGCCCGGCGCGGCCTTGCCCTCCAGCGCTTCGCGCAGCGCCAGGAAGCCGGCGTCCTTGCCGTCGATCTCGCCGGCGTGGATGCCGCCCTGCACCAGCAGCACCGGCAGGCCGCGTTTTTTGGCCTGCTCCGCCGTCAGCGCGCCGGTGCGCGACACGGCCAGCGCCAGCATCGGCCGGCCTTCCGGCGTGCGGCCGAATTCGAAGCAGCGCACCTGCTTGGGGTAGGCGGACTGGAAAGCCTTGCACAGCTGCTGCACTTCCTCGTAGCGGCCGGTTTCCTGGAAACCGGAGCGCTCCGCAGCGGTGACCAGCGTGGACGGGGCGGCGGCATGGGCCAGGGGCAAATGGGTCAGCGGCAAGGCGGCGGACAGGGCGAGCAGCAAGGCACTACGTTTCATGTATCGGGACTCCGGCGGTTGAGGGGAATGCAACATCCGGAAATTATAGAGCGAGCCGGGCCGCAGCAGGTAGCGCAGGCCCGGCCATGCCGCAATGGCGCCCTACCGCGCCGCCGGCTGGACGGCGATCTCGCGGCCCTGGGGGCGGACCGGCGTCATCAGCGGCGCAGCGGCGGCCCTGGCGCGCGCCGCTGCCGCCGGGCAGCTGCCGCTGGCCATGTACTGCAGCGCAACCGACAGCTGCCCCTCGGCCGGATCGCCCAGCGCGCGCGACAGGTCGTCGTTCGCCGGGCAGGTGGGCGCAAAGCCGTCCGCGTAGTCGCTCTGGCCTTTCTGGTTATAGCTTTGGTACTGCACCATGAAATAGGTGATGCCGCAGTTCGGCGCCGGCGAGAACGAGTACGGCTTGCCGCAGGTGGCGCCGCCGACGATAGTCACTTCCACGTCCACGCCGCGCAGGCTGTTGATGAGCATTTCGCTGGCCGAGCAGGTGCCGGGCCCGGTCAGCACCGTCACGCGCTTGAGGCCCAGGTAAGGCAGCTCGGTGCCGCTCTTGGCCGGGTCCAGGGAACTGAAGCCGATCGCCTTGCTGCGGAAGGCGGTGGGCTGGCGCGGCGCGATCCTGTCGCTGCCGACCGGGCGCTCGAAGATCTTGCCCTCGGTCTGCAGCGGCCCGGCGACCATGTAGGCCAGTTCGCTGGCCACCAGCACCAGGCCGCCGCCGTTGTAGCGCAGGTCGATCACCAGCTCGGACACCTTGGCCGCCTGGAACTGGCTGAACGCCTTGATCAGCTGGTTCTCGGCCACGCCGGTGTGCTCGTTGAACAGCAGGTAGCCGACCTTGGCGGAACCGGTGCTCAGCACCTTGGCCACCGGCACCGGCGGCGTGACCACGCGCGCGGCCACCATCACCACGTCGAGCTGGCGCTCGCCGCGCGCGACCACGTAGCGGTGCTGCTCGCCGGCCGCCACCGGGAACAGGGCGGCGTTCAGGCGCGCCACGCTGTCGGCGCCGCTGGCGTTGACGAAATCGAGCCCGTCCAGGCCGATCAGCCGGTCGCCGCGCTGCAGGCCGGCAAAATCCGCCGCCGTGCCCGGCGCCACGCCGGAGACGTGCCACACGCGCGGCACGCTGCCCGAGGCGCTGCTGCGCACCCACTGCACGCCGTAGCCCAGGTCCACGCCCTGCTCGATGTCGTCCCACTCGGCGCTGGTGTAGGTGAAGTGGTACTTGTCCTTGGGCTGGCCGGAGGCGGTCAGCAGCGGCGTCTTCAGGTCCTTGAAGTAGGCCAGCGGATCGGTGTAGCTGGACTGCTTCAGGTCCTTCGGCACTTCCTTGTACCAGAGATAGGTTTCGTCGGTGTACAGGCGCAGGAAATCCAGCTCGTCGGCCAGGGTGCCCTGGCGGTCCGGGTAGAACACGCCCGTGCGCGGCGCAACACACCGGTCCATCACCTCGATGGCGGCGGTGGGCGGCGGCTTGACCGGCGGCACCGGCGGCTCCACGGGGGGCGTGACGGGGGGCGTGACCGGCGGGGTCACGGGCGGCTCCGGCGTCACCGGCGGCGGTGGCGCGACGGGCTCGCCTTGCTGCTGGCCGCCGCCGCAGCCGGCCAGACCGGCCAGGCCCGCCGCCAGCAGCGCGGCCATGGCCTTGGCTGGGAAAGAAGTCATCGAAAGATTATAGCCGCCAAGCAAGTAGGCCCGGCGCCGAAGTTGCAACCAATTGCAAGCATCGGGCCGGGCCAGCCTCGCGCTTGCTATGCCGCGTGGTGCGTGGCGGCGGGCGCGTTGAAGCTGGCCAGCAGGCCCGCTTCCTTGGCCTTGGCCGCCTTCAGGTGGCGCTCCTTGACGTGGCCATAGCCGCGGATGTCCTCAGGAATGCTGGCGATGGCCACCGCCTGCGCCAGGTTGTCCGCGCTCAACTTGCCCAGCAGCCCGCCCACCGTGCTGCGGTACTCGGCGATCAGCGCGCGTTCCATCTTGCGCTCCTCCGTGTAGCCGAAGATGTCCAGCGCGGTGCCGCGCAGGCCTTTGAACCTGGCCAGCACGCCGAAGGCTTTCATCATCCACGGGCCGAACTGCTGCTTGATCAGGTGGCCTTCGGCGTCGGTCTTGGCCAGCAGCGGCGGCGCCAGGTGGAACGTGATCTGGTAGTCGCCTTCGAACATGTTCGCCACCTTTTCCCTGAACGCCGGATCGGTGTACAGCCGCGCCACTTCGTACTCGTCCTTGTAGGCCATCAGCTTGTAGAAGTAGCGCGCCACCGCTTCGGTCAGGCGCAGCTGCTTATTGCCGAGCTTGCCCTCTTCGGCGCGCACATGGTCCACGAACTGCTTGTACTTGGCGGCGTAGGACGCGTCCTGGTAAGCCGTCAGCAGTTCCATGCGGCGGTTGATGATGTCGTCCAGCGACTGGGTGCGCTTGAACTCGATCACCTTGGCCGGCGTGGTCATTTTCGTCACCAGGCCGAGGTCGTGCGCGGCGGTGCGGCCCCAGTTGAAGGCGGTCTTGTTGAAGCCGACCGACACGCCGTTCAGTTCAATCGCCTTGAGCAGCGACGCTTCCGTCAGCGGCACTTGCCCCTTCTGGAAAGCGTAGCCCAGCATGAACATATTGGTGGCGATGGCGTCGCCCATCAGCGCGGTGGCGATCTGGCCGGCGTCGACGAATTCCACGCGCTCGGCACCGCAGGCGCGCATGATTTCGCTTTGCGAAGCGGCGCCCGGGAACTGCCAGTCCGGGTTCTTCACGAACGCCGCCGTGGTGGCGCCGGTGGAGTTGACGGCGGCCCAGGTGCGGCCCTCGCCCATGCGCGACAGCGCGTCGCGGCTGGCCGTGACGATCTGGTCGCAGCCGATCACCAGGTTGGCCGCGCCGGTGCCGACGCGGGTCGAGTGCAGGTCGGACTGCCTGTCCGCCAGGCGCACGTGCGACATCACCGGGCCGCCCTTCTGCGCCAGGCCGCTCATGTCCAGTACCACCGCGCCCTTGCCTTCCACGTGCGCCGCCATGGCCAGGATCTGGCCCACGGTGACCACGCCGGTGCCGCCGATGCCGGTGATCAGGATGCCGTACGGCTCGGCGGTCGACTGCAGCACCGGCGACGGCAGCGCCGGCATGGCGGTGTCGCCGGAGGCGGCCTTCTTCGGCTTCTTCAGCGCGCCGCCTTCCACCGTCACGAACGACGGGCAGAAGCCGGTGGTGCAGGAGAAGTCCTTGTTGCAGGAGGACTGGTTGATCTGGCGCTTGCGCCCCAGTTCCGTTTCCAGCGGCTCCACCGACAGGCAGTTCGACTGCACCGAGCAGTCGCCGCAGCCTTCGCACACGGCTTCGTTGATCACGGCGCGCTTGGCCGGATCAGGGTATTCGTTGCGCTTGCGGCGGCGGCGCTTCTCGGAGGCGCAGGTCTGGTCGTAAATCATGGCCGACACGCCGGGCATGTCGCGCAGCTCGCGCTGCACGTCCATCAGCTCCGAACGGTGGCGCACGGTCACGCCTTCGGCCCACTTGTAGTCGTCCGGGTATTTGTCCGGTTCGTCGGTCACGACGATGATCGGCGTCACGCCCTCGGCCGCGATCTGGCGCGAGATCATGCCGGGATCGAGCGGGCCGTCGAAAGCCTGGCCGCCGGTCATGGCGACGGCGTCGTTGAACAGGATCTTATAGGTGATGTTGACCTTGGCCGCCACCGCCGCGCGGATCGCCAGGATGCCGGAGTGGAAGTAGGTGCCGTCGCCCAGGTTGGTGAACACGTGCTTCTCGTTGGTGAACGGCGCCTGGCCGACCCAGGTCACGCCCTCCGCGCCCATGTGGGTGAAGGTGGACGTTTCGCGGTCCATCCACAGCACCATGTAGTGGCAGCCGATGCCGGCCAGCGCGCGCGAGCCTTCCGGCACCTTGGTCGACGAGTTGTGCGGGCAGCCGGAGCAGAAGAACGGCGTGCGGTCGGTTTCCGGATTGGCTTTCACCGGCAGCGTCTTTAGCGCCAGCTCCTTCGCTTCCAGGAAGGCGATGCGCTCCTGCACCCGCTTGGCCACCGGATGGCCGGCGCAATAGTGCGCGATGCGCGAGGCGATGGCGCGCGCGATCTGCGCCGGGTTCAGCTCGTAGGTGGCCGGCAGCAGCCAGTCGCCGTGGCCGGTCTTGCCCTTGTTGCTCCACTCGCCGGTGTCGTCGAACTTGCCCACCACGCGCGGACGCTGGCCGTCCGGCAGGTTGTACAGCTCTTCCTTGAGCGCGTATTCCAGGATCTGGCGCTTCTCCTCCACCACCAGGATCTCGTCCAGGCCCTTGGCGAATTCATGCACGCCGTCCGCTTCCAGCGGCCAGGTCATGCCGATCTTGTACAGGCGGATGCCGATGTCGGCCGCGGCCTGCTCGTCGATGCCCAGGTCGGCCAGCGCCTGGCGCGTGTCGAGGTAGGACTTGCCGGCGGTGATGATGCCGATCTTCGGCTGGGGCGAGTCCCAGATGATCTTGTTCAGCTTGTTGGCACGGCAGTAGGCCAGCGCGGCGTACCACTTGTAGCTGTTCATGCGCACTTCCATGTCCAGCACGGTGTCCGGCCAGCGGATGTTCAGGCCGCCCGCCGGCAGTTCGAAGTCGGTCGGCAGCTCGATCTGCACGCGGTCCGGGTCGAAGTCGACCACGGCGCCCGATTCGATGATGTCGGTGACGCACTTCATCGACACCCACAGGCCGGTGTAGCGGCTCATGGCCCAGGCGTGCAGGCCGTAGTCGATGTATTCCTGCACCGAGGACGGGTACAGCACCGGGATGCCGCAGGCGTTCAGGATGTGGTCGGACTGGTGCGCGGTGGAGGACGACTTGGCGGCGTGGTCGTCGCCGGCCAGCACCAGCACGCCGCCGTGCTTGGCCGAGCCGGCGTTGTTGGCGTGCTTGAAGACGTCGCCGCAGCGGTCCACGCCCGGGCCCTTGCCGTACCACATGGAGAATACGCCATCGTACTTGGCGTCCTCGAACAGATTGGTCTGCTGGGTGCCCCAGACGGCGGTGGCCGCCAGGTCTTCGTTCATGCCGGGGTGGAATTTGACGTGGTGCGCGTCGAGGTATTTCTTGGCCTTCATGGCCGTCATGTCGACGCTGGTGACGGGCGAACCGCGGTAGCCGGTGATGTAGCCGGCCGTGTTCAGGCCCGCTTTCAGGTCGCGCTCGCGCTGCATCATGGGCAGGCGGATCAGCGCCTGGGTGCCGGTCATGAAGGCGCGGCCGCGCTCCAGGGTCCATTTGTCGTCTAGCGAAATGTCTTGCGCTGGCTTACCGGATTCCAGGTGGGAATCTTTGACTGGTGCGTTCATACTTAGTCTCCACTATTTCTCGGGTGCCCGGCGCGCCGTTCTGTGCGGCGCTGGCGGGTTACGCTGCGCTAACCCGCCGTGCGGGTTGCGCGCTGGTATATCGCAGGGCGGGCTAGCGCAGCGCGCGTCGCCCGCCAAATTAAACCGCTGCCTTGTCGTCTTTCAATACGCCGCGCTTGATCTGGTCCAGTTCGATGGACTCGAACAGCGCGCGGAAGTTGCCTTCGCCGAAGCCCTGGTCGCCCTTGCGCTGGATGATCTCGAAGAAGATCGGTCCGATCACGTTGGTGGTGAAGATCTGCAGCAGCAGCTCGCGCTCGCTCTCGGCGCTGTGGCCGTCGATCAGGATGCGCAGGCGGCGCAGCTCTTCGAGGTTCTCGCCGTGGTGCGGCAGGCGGCGGTTGACCAGCTCGTAATAGGTCTCGATGGTGTCCTGGAACACGATGCCGGTGTCGCGCATGGCCTGGATCGACTGGTAGATGTTGTCCGTGCCCAGCGCGATGTGCTGGATGCCCTCGCCGTGGTAGGCGTCCAGGTATTCGGCGATCTGCGACTTGTCGTCCGACGATTCATTGATCGGGATGCGGATCTTGCCGCACGGCGAGGTCATGGCTTTCGACTTCAGGCCGGTCAGCTTGCCTTCGATGTCGAAGTAGCGGATTTCGCGGAAGTTGAACAGGTTCTCGTAGAACGAGGCCCATTCCTTCATGCGGCCGCGGTGCACATTGTGGGTCAGGTGGTCGATATAGGTCAGGCCGTTGCCTACCGGGTTGGCCACCGCGCCGGGGATCGCCACGAAGTCCACGTCGTAGATGCTGATGTCGCCGATGGCGCCGGCCGGCACGCCGCTGGCGGCGTTCTTGCCGCGCCAGCGGTCCACGAAGTACAGCAGCGAGTCGCCCACGCCCTTGATGGCGGGAATGTTCAGCTCCATCGGGCCGGTCTTGTTGTCGAAGCCCCAGGCGCCCAGTTCCAGCGCGCGCTGGTAGGCGAAGGCGGCGTCGTCCACCCGGATGGCGATGGCGCACACCGACGGACCGTGCTGGCGCGCGAAGCGCTGCGCGAACGAATCCTGTTCGGCGTTGATGATGAAGTTGATCTCGCCCTGACGGTACAGGGTGACGTCCTTGTGGCGATGGCGGGCGATGGCGGTAAAACCCATGCTCTCGAACAGCGCGCCCAGGGCCTTGGGGTCCGGCGCCGCGTACTCGACAAACTCAAAGCCGTCGGTACCCATGGGGTTGTCCAAAGATTCGAATTTCATGTGCGTCTCCTATGCTTATTTTCCGCCCAGTATAGTCCTCGGCGGGCGGCATTAAATTGCGAACAATTCCCGGACACGCTGGATTTGCGCAATAATATTGCTTGTAACCTGACCAAAAGAGGGATTTATGACCAAGATTGCGCTCGATAAAACCGATCGTAAGATTCTTGCTATCTTGCAAAGCGACGGCCGCCTGTCCAACCAGGACGTGGCGGAACAAGTCAGCCTGTCGCCGTCGCCGTGCCTGCGCCGCATCAAGCGCCTGGAAGAGGAAGGCGTGATCCGCCAGTACGTGGCGCTGCTGGACCCGGACAAGATCGGCCTGGGCCTGCTGGCCTATGTGAACGTGCGCCTGGAGAAACACAGCGACGCGGCGGCCGCCAACCACAGCACCGCGCGCGCGCTCGGCGTCAACCCCAGCGGCACCTCGCCGCGCGCCGACTTCGCCGTGGCGGTGGAGCAGTGGCCGGAAGTGGTGGCCTGCTATGCGATGACGGGGGAAATGGACTACCTGCTGCGGGTGCACGTGGAAGACATGGACCACTTCTCGCGCTTCATGATGGCGACCTTGCTGCGCCACCCGGCGGTGCTGGACGTGAAGTCCAGTTTCGCGCTGCAGCGGGTGAAGGACACCACCGCGCTGCCGCTGGTTTGAGTCCCGGCCGCGGGGCCTAGCGGTCCTGCTTCTTGCGGCCCGGCAGCTTGTCGAACCATTTGACGGCGGCGCGGGTGTTGGCCTTGATCGCGTAGTCCAGCGTGGCCACCTGCTCCTCCACCGCCTCCTGCAGCATGCTGACCGGGTTGGCCAGCTCCAGCTTCAGGTAGGCGTCGGCCTCGCCGTAGTCGCGGTGGATCTGCATGCCGGCCTTTTTGGCGATATGCATCATGGTCTGGTTGGACGACAGGCAGTGCATGTACAGGGTGTCGACGTCGTTGTTGCGGCAATGGATGGCGGCGCGCTCGAACAGCTTGGAGCCGATGCCCAGCCCGCGCGCCGACTTCGACACCGACACGCCGAACTCCGCCACCCGTTCCTTCTCGGTGGCCGAGTTCTTGGCCTCCTTGGGCGCGAATGCCAGGTGGCCGACCGCCACCAGCTTGAAGACGCGGTTGTAGACCCCGAACACCATGTCGCGCGAAAAATCGATGCCCTGCACGTACTTGGCGACCTGCTCGTCGCCCAGGTAGGAACCGAAGCGCAGCAGGCGGTCGGCTTTTTCCAGGGCCAGGAAATGCTTCAGCATGCGCCGCCGGTCGCGCTCGGCCAGCTCCTTGACCATGACGGTCGGGCGGTACTTGCTGCCCTTGAGCCAGCGCCGCAGCGGATTGCGGAACATGTTCAGCCTAGTCATCGTCGTCCTCCGCGGTGGCCACGCCCAGGGCGGCGCGCACGGCGCCGACGCGGGCGCGGTGCACCATTTCCGGTATGCGCTGCGGGTGTTCGGTGCAGCGCTGGGCGATCTCGCCAGCATTCACGCCGCGCGCGGCGGCCAGCGACTTTTCCAGGTGTGCCAGCTGCGGGAAAGGCTTGTCGCGGAAGCTCACGCCGTTGCCTTCGCGGCCGCAGGAATCGCATTCGGTGGCCAGCAGCATCTGCGTGAAGCGGGCCGGCTTGCGGAAGGCGTCGCAGCGCTCCAGCAGCTTGACGATGGTGTTCGGGCGCAGCTGCAGCGCCCGGCCCACGTTGCCGTGCTCGCGCGCGGTCATCACCGCCAGGTCGCGGCACTCGCTGGGCACTTTCAGGCGCTTGCACACCTGCTCCACCAGCTTGGCGCCGTCGCCCTCGTGGCCGTGGTGCGCGGGCCATTTTTCCGGCGGGGTGACGCCCTTGCCCAGGTCGTGCATCAGGCTGGCGAAGCGCACCGGCAGCTCGTGGCCGCGCGCGGCGGCGTAGTCCACCACCAGCTGCATGTGGATGCCGGTGTCGATTTCAGGGTGGTGTGCTTCGGGCTGCGGCACGCCCCACAGCGCGTCCAGCTCCGGCACGATGCGCGCCAGCGCGCCGCAGTCACGCAGCACCTGCAGCATGCGCGACGGCTTCTGCTCCATCAGCCCGCGCGACACTTCCTGCCACACGCGCTCGGGCACCAGCGCGTCCACTTCGCCCTGCTCCACCATGTTGCGCATCAGCGCATTGGTTTCGGGCGCCACGCGGAAATCCGGATAACGCGCGGCAAAGCGCGCCACGCGCAGGATGCGCACCGGGTCTTCGGCGAAGGCTGCCGAGACGTGGCGGAAAATGCGTTGTTCGATGTCGCGCCGGCCGTTGAACGGATCGGTCAATGTGCCGTCTTCGGCCCTGGCGATGGCGTTGATGGTCAGATCGCGCCGCACCAGGTCCTGCTCCAGCGTCACCTCGGACGAGGTGTGGAACACGAAGCCCTTGTAGCCGGGCGCGGTCTTGCGCTCGGTGCGGGCCAGCGCGTATTCCTCCTGCGTCTTCGGGTGCAGGAACACCGGGAAGTCCTTGCCGACCGGGCGGTAGCCCTGCGCCAGCATGTCTTCCGGCGTGGCGCCGACCACCACGTGGTCGTGATCCTGCACCGGCAGGCCGAGCAGCTCATCGCGCACCGCGCCGCCGACGACGTAGATCCTCATTGCCATATCCTTCGGCATCCTCAGTCCGGCATTTCCGCGTCGTGCAGCGGGCAGGTTTCGGTTTCGGCCTGCGCCTCGCTGATCCAGCGCGCCACCGCCGGATGGGCGCGCACGCGTTCGCAGTAGGCGTTCAGCGCGGGCGGCAGCACCACGCCGTAGGTCTTGAAGCGCATCACCACCGGCGCGTAGTAGGCGTCGGCGATGGAGAACTCGCCGAACAGGAATTCGTGGTGGCCGAAGCGGCTCAGGCACTCTTCCCAGATTTCGCTGATGCGGCCGATATCGGCCTGGGTGCCGGGCGTGCGGCCCTTGCCGGGATAGCTGCCCTTGATGTTCATCGACATCGAGTTGCGCAGGCTGGAGAAACCGGAATGCATTTCGGCGCAGACCGAACGCGCCATCGCGCGCGCGGCCACATCCTGCGGCCACATGTGTTTTTCGGGGAACTGCTCGGCCAGGTACTCGCAGATGGCCAGGCTGTCCCAGATCGTCATTTCGCCGGCCAGCAGCACCGGCACCCGGCCGCAGGCCGAGAATTCGGCGATCTTGCTGGCGGTGTCGTTCTGGTCCAGCAGCACGCGCACTTCCTGGAACGGGATGTTGAAGGCGGTCATGGCCACCCAGGGCCGCATCGACCACGAGGAATAATTCTTGTTGCCGATAACAAGGGTCAGGCCGGGCGCGCGCGCGGCGGCCAGGGTTTGCGACAGCGTAGGATCGAGTACGGTGGTTTGCATAGGTGTTCCCGGTGTTGAAATAGTGTCAGCGGCCGCCGTAAGTGGCTTCGCTGCGTTCCTGTTCCGTATAGCCTTTCGGCCCGACCGTGCCCAGGCGCGCCTTCAGCGACTGCGGGCGGCCCTCGAACAGGGCGGCGTAATAGGTGGCGTTCGACATCACGTTTTTCACGTAGACGCGCGTTTCGAAGAACGGAATCGACTCAATGAACACCGCGCTTTCCATCGGCTTGCCCAGCGTCGAGCGCCACGAGCGCAGGCGCCCCGGCCCGGCGTTGTAGGCGGCGGTGGCCAGCACCTGCGAACCGTCCATGCTGCCCAGCACCATGTTCATGTAGTTGGTGCCCAGCATGATATTGGTCTTGACGTCGGTGATGGCGTCCTGCACGAAGTCGGTCACGCCGATCTTCTTGGCCACCCAGCGCGCGGTGGACGGCATCACCTGCATCAGGCCGGAGGCGCCGGCGTGCGATTGCGCGTCCATGATGAAGCGCGATTCCTGGCGGATGATGCCGTACACCCAGGCCTTGTCCAGGCCCAGCGTCTGCGTGGCCGGATGCATGATGTCGTCGTGCGGCGACGGGAAGCGCTGGGTGTAGTCGACCTGCACCCGGGTGCGGTCGGACGTATTGACCATGCGGTCCAGGATATGGTGCTGGCGCGCCAATTCGGCGGCGGCCAGGTGGCCGCGCTCGTCCAGGCTGCGCAGCTCCCAGTTCCATTCGCGCGTGCCTTCGAAGCGCAGCCGCATGCCGAAGAATTTGAGCGCGCGCTGGAAGCCGGGGCGCTCGCCGATGGCGGCCACTTCGGCCGGCGCCAGCGGCGCGCCCGGCGGCGGGATGCTGATCAGGTGGCCCAGTTCCTCCTGCGCCAGCAGGCCGTAGAAGTTGGCCTGGTCGGCGATGCCGCGCAGCAGCTGGGCCGCTTCCGGCGTCGGATGCAGCGCGCCCGACTCGGCCATCAGGGCGCGGGCGCGCCAGTAGATCCAGGCCGGATCGGTGCGCAGCGCCTCGGGCATGGCGGCGATGTTCTTCTTGACCTGCGGCCAGTCGCCGTCGCGCAGCGCGATGCGGGTCTTCCACTGGTGCTGGTCGATCGACAGCGGCGCGCCCTCCGACTTGCGCCAGTAGGCGCTGGTGTCCGGCGACAGCGAATAGGACGACTGCAGCGCGATGGCGGCCCAGCCGATGGCCTGCTCCTGCGCGCTCAGCTGCGGCGCGGCTTTTTCCAGCGCCAGCACGGCCAGCTTCATGCTGGTCTTGGCGGCGCGGCCGACGGCCACCAGGAAGGTTTCATGTTCCACCCGGCCGCTGCCCGGGCCCTTGGCGATGGCCACCAGCGGCAGGTCCACCGCCTGGGTGATCTTCTTGTCCACGCCGCCCAGCAGCAGGATGGCGCGGCGCGCCTGGCCGGTGGCGTTGAATTCGCCCGCCAGGCGCACCTGCGCCCACACATCGTCGGCGCCGAACTGGCCGGCCTGGTACAGGGTCGCGATCAGGCCGGCGCAGGCCTCGCCGTAACCGTTGGGCGCGGTCAGCAGGGCGCGCGCCTCGTCGGCCACCTTCAGGCCCTTCAGGGCGCGGGACTGCAGTCCGTAGCACTTGACCTGGGTGTCGTCGTTGAGCACGAACAGCGGCAGCTGGTCGTCGAAGTTGGGCCAGTCCTTCTTGCGCCCCAGCTCCAGCAGCCAGTCGTTGCGCAGCCGGTCGGCGATGGCGCTGCCTTCGTAGCGCTTGAGGAATTCGCGGATCTCGTAGGTGGTGGCGTCACGCCAGCGCGATTTCAGCCGATAATAATCGACATAGGAAGGAATCGAATAGTTGGGCAGGCGGGCGGCGTAGAAGTCGGCCTTCTGCGTCTCATCCTTGCGTACCGCTTCGCGCAGCAGCAGGAAGGCGTCATCCTCTTTGCGGGTATCCGCGCCGGCGTCCTGGGCACGAGCCACGCTGGCAAAGGCGCATAGTGCGGCGGCAGCAAGCGCGGCGCCGGCAATCCATTTCGACCTGGAAATCAATGTACGACTCTCACAAAAATTCAAGACAGACTCACGACATGAGCAGCGACCCTAGAATACCACGCAACGCCCTCCAGCCCCTAGCTCAGCCAGAGGGCGGCCAGCCGAAATCGGCGCTGCGCAAACACATGCTGGCGGCGCGCCGCGCAGTGGACGCGGACACCCGCGCGCAGTGGGACCGTGCGCTATGCCGGCAGGTGCTGGCGTGGCAACAGAAAAACAAGGCGCCAGCGCTGGGCGTGTATTGGCCGCTGCGCGACGAGCCGGACCTGCACCCGGCCTACGCCGAGCTGGCGCGGCGCGGCGTGCGGCTGCTGCTGCCGGTGGTGGTGCGCAGGGATGCGGCGCTCGAATTTGCGCACTGGCAGATCGGCGAGGCGATGGTGAAGGATGCGATGGGGGTGGCGGTGCCGGCCGACTTGCGCATGGAGGCGTACCCGCCGGCGCTGCTGGTGCCGTGCCTGGGCTACAACCGGCACGGCTACCGGCTGGGCTACGGCGGCGGCTTTTATGACCGGACCCTGGCGCGCGCGCCGCGCCCGGCCACCGTCGGCATTGCGTATTCCTGCCTGCTCGCCGACTTCCCCGATGATAGCCACGACATCGCGCTCGATGCCGTGCTGACCGAACTGGACGCTTAGACCAGGCGCTGCCAGAGCGCCGTGGTGGCGGCGGCCTGGTTCATGCTGTAGAAGTGCAGGCCGGGCGCGCCGCCCGCCAGCAGGCGCTCGCACAGGCTGCCCACCACGTCCAGGCCGAAGGCCTTGATGGCGGCGCTGTCGTCGCCGAAGCTGGCCAGCTTCAGGCGCACCCAGCGCGGAATCTCGGCGCCGCACATGTCGGAAAAGCGCATCAGCTGCGTGTAGTTGGTGATCGGCATGATGCCGGCCACGATGGGCACCGCGATACCCAGCTTTTGGGCCTGCTCCACGAACTGGAAATAGGCGTCGGCGTTGTAGAAATACTGCGTGATGGCGGCGTTGGCGCCCGCCTTCACCTTGCGCTCGAAGGCCAGCAGGTCGTCCTGCGGCGACTTGGCCTGCGGGTGCACTTCCGGATAGGCCGCCACTTCGATGTGGAACCAGTCGCCCGTTTCGGCGCGGATGAACTCGACCAGCTCGTTGGCGTAGCGGAACTCGCCGGAGGCGCCGTAGCCGCTCGGCAAGTCGCCGCGCAGCGCCACGATGCGCTTGATGCCGTGCGACTTGTATTCGTTCAGGATGGCGCGGATCGACTCGCGCGTGCCGCCCACGCAGGACAGGTGCGGCGCCGCGTCCTCGCCGGCGGCCAGGATCTCGCGCACCGTGTCCAGGGTGCCGGTCTGCGTGGTGCCGCCGGCGCCGAACGTGACGGAGAAATACTTGGGGTGCAGCTCGGACAGCTGGGCGCGCACCGCGCGCAGCTTTTCCGCTCCTTCCGCCGTCTTGGGCGGAAAGAATTCGATACTGAAATTAGGGGTTTCCATCGGCATTCTTCAGAAGTAAGGTGGACAAAGCCCAGGAAATCACACTGTACAAAATGGCGCCGCCCATGGCGGACCAGAAGCTGTCGACATGGAAGCCGTCGATCCATTGCGCCACCAGCCAGAACATGAAGCCGTTGATGACCAGGATGAACAGGCCCAGCGACAGCAGCGTCACCGGCAGCGTGAGCAGCACCAGGACGGGCCGTATCAGTGTGTTGACCAGGCCCAGCACTAAGGCTGCGACCAGGGCTGCGCCTATGCTCGTGACATCGACGGAATGCATCAGGTAGGGCACGGCGAACAGCGCCGCGGCATTGATTAACCAGGTAAGGACCAAACGCATAGATAAGCCTCGCAGCGGATAAACAAAGGGCCGGCTGCGAGCCGGCCCGGTTCACTGATTAGTAGCGGTAGTGTTCAGGCTTGTAAGGGCCTTCTTTTTTCACGTTGATGTAGGCGGCCTGCTCTTCGGTCAGCTCGGTCAGCTGCGCGTTCAGCTTGCGCAGCTGCAGGCGGGCGACCTTCTCGTCCAGGTGCTTCGGCAGCACGTACACGCCGACCGGGTAGGCCTTGGTGTTGGCGAACAGTTCGATCTGGGCGATGGTCTGGTTGGCGAAGGAGGACGACATCACGTACGACGGGTGGCCCGTGCCGCAGCCCAGGTTCACCAGGCGGCCTTCGGCCAGCAGGATGATGCGCTTGCCGCTCGGGAAGATCACGTGGTCCACCTGCGGCTTGATGTTTTCCCAGGTGTACTTCTTCAGCGCGGCGACGTCGATCTCGTTGTCGAAGTGGCCGATGTTGCAGACGATGGCCTGGTCCTTCATGGCCAGCATGTGCTGCTCGGTCAGGATGTGGTAGTTGCCGGTGCAGGTGACGAAGATGTCGCCGTGTTCGGCGGCGTAGTCCATGGTCACCACGCGGTAGCCTTCCATCGCGGCCTGCAGCGCGCAGATCGGATCGATCTCGGTGACCCACACTTGCGCCGACAGCGCGCGCATGGCTTGCGCCGAGCCCTTGCCCACGTCGCCGTAGCCGGCGATGACGGCGATCTTGCCGGCGATCATGACGTCGGTGGCGCGCTTGATGCCGTCCACCAGCGATTCGCGGCAGCCGTACAGGTTGTCGAACTTGGACTTGGTGACCGAATCGTTCACGTTGATGGCAGGGAAAGCCAGCTTGCCTTCCTTGTGCATCTGGTACAGGCGGTGCACGCCGGTGGTGGTCTCTTCGGTCACGCCGAGGATGGCCGGCAGGCGCTTGGAGTACCAGGTGGCGTCTTTCGCCAGGTGGGCCTTGATCGAGTTGAACAGGCAGATCTCTTCTTCCGAACCGGGGTTGGCCAGCACCGAGATGTCGGTTTCGGCGCGGGTGCCCAGGTGCAGCAGCAGGGTGGCGTCGCCGCCGTCGTCCAGGATCATGTTCGAGTACACGCCTTCGCCCGGCCACTCGAAGATGCGGTGCGTGTAGTCCCAGTATTCGTCCAGCGACTCGCCCTTGACGGCGAACACCGGGGTGCCGGCGGCGGCGATGGCGGCGGCGGCGTGGTCCTGGGTCGAGTAGATGTTGCACGAGGCCCAGCGCACTTGCGCGCCCAGCGCTTCCAGCGTGCGGATCAGCACGGCGGTCTGGATGGTCATGTGCAGCGAACCGGTGATGCGCGCGCCCTTCAGCGGCTGGGCGGCCGCGAATTCCTCGCGGATGGCCATCAGGCCGGGCATTTCGGTTTCAGCGATCTTGATTTCTTTTTCGCCCCATGCGGCCAGGCCGATGTCAGCGATGATGTAGTCTTGTGCGGATTTGAGTACGGCGTTCATCACGCCCTCCTTTCAATGGTTGAAAAAAGTAACGTGAGCGCGGTGTTGATTCCGAGCCTGGCCAGCCGTACGGCGGGTCGCAGCGCTCCTCGGAAGGGAGATTCTAGCAGAAACAGGACTAGCGGGGTCAGACCCGATGGGTCTGACCCGGCTTTTTTTTAGCTCAGGCCGGCGGCGGCGCGCAGGGCAGCCACCTTGTCGGTGCGCTCCCAGCTGAATTCCGGCTCTTCGCGGCCGAAGTGGCCGTAGGCGGCGGTCTTCTGGTAGATCGGACGCAGCAGGTCCAGCATCTGCACGATGCCTTTCGGGCGCAGGTCGAAGTGCTCCAGCACCAGCTTGGCGATGGCGTCGTCCGAAATCACGCCGGTGCCTTCGGTGTAGACGGTGATGTTGATCGGACGGGCGATGCCGATCGCGTACGACACCTGCACCTGGCACTGGCGCGCCAGGCCGGCCGCGACGATGTTCTTGGCCACGTAGCGCGCGGCGTAGGCGGCCGAACGGTCAACCTTGGAGGGGTCCTTGCCGGAGAACGCGCCGCCGCCGTGCGGGGCTGCGCCGCCGTAGGTGTCGACGATGATCTTGCGGCCGGTCAGGCCGCAGTCGCCCTGCGGGCCGCCGATGACGAAGCGGCCGGTCGGGTTGACCAGGAATTTGGTGTCCTTCAGCCAGCCGGACGGCAGCACCGGCTTGATGATCTCTTCGATCACCGCTTCTTCGATTTGCTTGTGGCTCACTTCCGGCGCGTGCTGGGTCGACAGCACCACGGTGTCGACCGACACCGGGCGGCCGTCGACGTAGCGCAGCGTCACTTGCGACTTGGCATCCGGACGCAGCCATGGCAGGCGGCCGTCCTTGCGCAGCTGCGACTGGCGCTCGACCAGGCGGTGCGCGTAGTAGATCGCGGCCGGCATCAGTTCCGGGGTTTCGTCGCAGGCGTAGCCGAACATCAGGCCCTGGTCGCCGGCGCCCTGGTCCAGGTCCAGGCCGGCGCCTTCGTCCACGCCCTGGGCGATGTCCGGCGACTGCTTGTCGTAGCACACCATGACGGCGCAACCCTTGTAGTCGATGCCGTAGTCGGTGTTGTCGTAGCCGATGCGCTTGATGGTTTCGCGCGCTACTTGAATATAATCAACGTTGGCATGCGTGGTAATCTCGCCTGCCAGCACCACCAGGCCGGTGTTGCACAGGGTTTCAGCGGCTACGCGCGCTTTCGGGTCTTGCGCCAGGATGGCGTCGAGAATGGCGTCCGAAATCTGGTCGGCAACCTTGTCCGGGTGGCCTTCAGATACGGATTCCGAGGTGAAGAGGTAGTCGTTGGAAGACATCGCAAGCTCCTGATACTGGTTTTGTAAACATGTCGCAACAACCAATATGGCTTGCGACGCTTTAGCGATATTTATATTCCGCTTCGCAAGTTGTCTGTTAACTCAGCGGATACTGCATACGTGGTATTTTACGCTTCTTTTAAAAACTTTTGGCAAGGCAAAATTTTTTGCCCCGCTCGAATCCTCCATGCTTGTCACCATATTCCGCTTCCTTTCCGTCTTTCCCTTGCCAGTCTTGCACGCCCTGGGCGCCGCGCTCGGCTGGCTGGTGTATCTGCTGTCGCCATCGCACCGGCGCCGCATGCGCGACAATATGCGCCAGGCCGGCGTCGAGCGCCATCTGGGCGCCGCGATTGCCGAGTCTGGCAAGAGCATACTGGAATTGCCGTTTATCTGGTGCGCGCCTCCGGAGCGCGTGTCGCGCCACGCCAGCACCGAGAATTGGGAGCTGGTGCAACGCACGCTGGACGCCGGGCGCGGGATTGTGTTCCTGACGCCACACCTTGGCTGTTTTGAAATTGTCGCCCAGGAAATTGCGCTGCGCACCGAACTGATGGTGATGTACCGGCCACCGAAAAAGGCGGCGCTGAAACCGCTGATCGAGGGCGCCCGCGCGCGCAAGAACCTGCTGCTGGCGCCGGCCAATATGTCCGGCGTGCGCATGCTGGCCAAGACGCTCAAGAAGGGCATGCCGATCGGCCTGCTGCCCGACCAGGTGCCGCAGGAAGGCGAAGGCGTGTTCGCCGACTTCTTCGGCCGCAGCGCCTACACCATGACCCTGCCGGCCAAGCTGGCGCAGCTGGGCGACGCGGTGGTGATCGTCACCTACGCCGAGCGGCTGCCGTTCGGCCGCGGCTATGTGATCCGCTTCGTGCCGTTCGAGGGCACGCTGGACGGCTCCAGCGCCGAGCAGGCGCGCGCCATCAACGCCGCCATGGAGCAGCTGATCGCGCGCGCGCCGGCGCAATATTACTGGAGCTACAACCGCTACAAGGTGCCGGCCGGCGCCGCGGCCGGCGCGGCCGCCACCCCGGAGGCGCCATGAAAGTGCTGCTGGGATTCATGTGGCTGCTGCACTGGCTGCCGCTGCCGGTGCTGGGCCGCTTCGGCAAGGCGGTCGGCTCGCTGCTGTTCATCGTCATGAAGCCGCGGCGCGACATCACGCTGACCAATCTGCGCCTGTGCCTGCCCGAACTGTCCGAGGCCGAGCGCACCGCGCTGGCGCGGCGCCATTTCCAGGCCTATTCGCGCAGCGTGTTCGAGCGCTCCATCCTGTGGTGGGCTTCCGAGGCGCGCCTGCAGCGCCTGATCAGGGTGGTGTCGTTCGACGGCGCCCACCCGGAGTCGGCCGGCATCCCGGTGGCGGCCATGACGGGCCAGCCCACCATCCTGCTGTGCCCGCACTTCGTGTGCCTGGACGTGGCCGGCGCGGCGATCGCCATGCAGGCGTCGGCCTCGTCCATGTACGTGCAGCAGAAGAACGCCGTGTTCGACAAGGTGCTGCGCGACGGCCGCGCCCGCTTCAAGCCGGTGCGCCTGTTCACGCGCCTGGACGGCATCAAGCCCATCCTGCGCGCGCTGAAGGAAAAGCTGCCCTACTTCATGCTGCCGGACATGGATTTCGGCGAAAAGGACGCCGAGTTCGTGCCTTTCTTCGGCGTGCAGGCGGCCACCCTGTCGGCCACCGCGCGCATCGCGGCGGCCACCGGGGCCCAGGTCATGCCGGTGATCAGCACCTTCCTGCCCGATTATCAGGGCTGGCAGGTAAAATTCTACGCGCCGTGGGACAATTACCCGGGTCCGGACATGGTGGAAGCGACGCGCCGCATGAACGCCTTCATCGAGGAACGCGTGCGCGAGGCCCCGGCCGAATATTTCTGGACGCATAAGCGCTTCAAGACGCGTCCCAACGGCGAGCCCTCCTTTTACGGCAAGGCCCGCTAAGCCAACGACACAGAGCACTTACTAGAGCACCCCATGAAACTCAAATTCACCAAGATGCACGGCGCCGGCAACGACTTCGTGGTCATCGACGCCATCAGCCAGCCGATCGACTTCACGCCCGCGCAATGGAAACAGCTGGGCGACCGGCGCTTCGGCGTGGGCGCGGACCAGATGCTGGTGGTGGAGAAGCCGACCCAGCCGGGCTGCGACTTCCGCTACCGCATCTTCAACAGCGACGGCGGCGAGGTCGAGCAGTGCGGCAACGGCGCGCGCGCCTTCGCCAAGTTCGTGTCGCAAAAAGGGCTGACCGACAAGCGCAGCATTTCAGTGGAAACCATGGCCGGCATCATCGCGCCGCGCCTGGAAGAGAACGGCAGCGTGACGGTGGACATGGGCGCGCCGGTGCTGGAGCCGGCCCGCGTGCCGTTCGACGCGGACGGCCTGGACGGCGTGGCCGAGGGCCGCGACACGCTGTGGCCGCTGACCCTGGAACTGGGCGGCGAAAAAGAAACCGTGCTGGTATCGGTGGTGTCGATGGGCAATCCGCACGCGGTGCAGCTGGTGGCCGACGTGGACAGCGCGCCGGTGGAGCTGACCGGGCCGCTGATCGAGCACCATCCGCGCTTCCCGCGCCGGGTCAACGCCGGCTTCATGCAGCTGCTGACCCGCCAGCACGTGCGGCTGCGCGTGTTCGAGCGCGGCGTGGGCGAAACGCTGGCCTGCGGCACCGGCACCTGCGCGGCGGTGGTGGCCGGCATCCGGCGCGGCCTGCTCGATTCGCCGGTGACGGTGGAGGCGCGCGGCGGGCAGCTGTCGATCGCCTGGGCCGGCGAAGGCCAGCCGGTCTATCTGACCGGCCCGGCCGTGACCGTGTTCGAAGGCGAGATCGAGATCCAGGATCCCGCCGCGGGCGCCTAGAAACCGGGCGCCAGCCCGGCCGCCGCGCCGCCCTGGCCCGCCGCCTCCGCCTCCGGCAGCCAGGTCTTCAAGCGGTACAGGCGCTGGCGGTAATTGCCTTCCGGGCCGTCCAGGCCGGCGTCGACGTTGTCGAACAGGCGGCCGATGCGGTCCAGCGCGTGGCGCTGCTGGGCATTGCGCACCAGCACCAGGCGGCGCTTGCCGCGCCCGTAGCTGGCGCGGATATCGACCACCAGGCAATGGCCGCGGTCGGCCGCCTTCACATCCAGCAGCAGCGCCTCGGCCCGGCTCAGGCCGAACCATCCCGCCAGTTCCACGCGCGCCGCCAGCAAGGGCTGGCTGTTCAGCAATTCCCGGCTGACGCCCGGCAGGCTGGCGGCCCAGCCGCCACCGTCGGTCAGCGGCGCGATGCGGCGCAGCGCCGCCTGCGCTTCCCCGCTGCCCTGGGCGGCTGCCTTTTGCAGCCAGTACGCGGCGCGCACGTCGTTTTCCTCGCCGCCGCGCCGGGTGCGCCAGGCGTGGATGCCGCATTCGAGCTGCGCCGCGCTGTGGCCCATGTCGGCCGCGCGCTCCAGGCAGGCTTGCGCTTCGCTCACGCTGCGCTGCGAAAATTCCGGTTTGATATAGATGCGCGACAGCGCGAACCACGCGTCGGCCAGGCCCTGCTCGCCGGCCTGGGTCAGCCAGCGGATGGCGCGCTTGAAATTGACGGCCGGAATGCCCTCGCGCAGCCGCTCGCCTTCCCGGTTCATGCGCGCGAACCACAGGCCCAGCGCCAGCTGGGCGGTACGGTCGCCGCCGTGCGCGGCCAGCTCGCGGCAGTGCAGCTCGGTGCCGTCCGGCTCCAGGCCGGCGTCGGCGTCGGCGTAGGCGTCCAGCTGGCCCAGCGCCTGGGCGCAGCGCGCCAGCAGCTGCACCTGCTGCGGCGCGGCCTGCCAGCCGGCGTTGCGCGCGGCCTCGGCATCCGGCGGCGCCGCGCGCAGCAATTGGCGCACCAGCGGCAGCGCCTGCTCCAGGAAGGCGGCGCGCGACAGCTTGCCCCAGGCTTCGTCCAGCGCCACATAGGCCAGGCTGTTGACGGGGATGGGCGCCGCCGCCGGGACCGGGGCTGGCGGCTGGGCTGACGGCTGGGGGCGGGCTGGTGCGCCGGGGCCGGCCTGGGCCGGCGCCCTGGCCGCCTGCGCCGGCTGCTGCTGAGCCAGCAAGCGCAGCGCCTCCGGCAACCCGGCCCGCACCGCCGCGTCGAGTGCCTGCATGGCCTTGGCGCGCAGCGCGCCGTGGGCGCTGGCCGCCGCCACGCCAAGCGCGCCCAGCGCACCGAGCGCGCCGGCCGCATCGGACTCCCCGGGCGGCGCGCTCAGCACCAGCTGCGCCAGCACCAGGCCGGCCGGCACCACGCCGGCCTCCCAGGCGCGTTCATACCAGGGCAATACCGCTTCGCGGCTGTGCTGTGCGTATTCGTAGCCGACATGGCTGCCGATCAGCCGCCACGCTTCGTCGCGCCCCTGGATGGCGGCGCGGTGCAGCCAATGCAGGGCGGTGGGCGGGCTTTGCGGCAGGCTGGCGCCGCCGAACAGATACAGTTTCCCCAATGCCAGCTGGCACTGGGCGTCTCCCGCGCGCGCCCCTCGGATCATTACTAGTTCTTCACGATTTGCCATCGTTCCACTATTAATATGATTCATTCAAGAAAACGCAGCGTCTTTGCCGCGCCGGCCATAGACCGGGTGGCTTGCTATTTGGTTGATCTTGCCACATTCCAACAATCACAGTAAGGTCAAGTGTAGTTTTCATACCAATCGGATTTACAGCCAATTGCTAAGTATTTGATATTGCTCAACTATTGCGGGGCGGTTGCGCGTGTACGCTGAACCCCATGCCATTAACTAAACGAAAGGAAATCTTGCCGAAGCGCATGCAATGGACAGCTATTCAAGCGTTTCAAAAATACAACAAGAAACCACATTTTTTTGGCTTTCGACCAATACTAACCCTCATAATCGACCAATCCTTCACGGTAGGCGCAGCCAGCAATTAAGGTTTAGACCAGATGAGTGTCGAGTGCACTTCGCGATTTCGCTCTTTGATCGATGAACTAATAGTTAACTAAAAGGAAGAACAAATGAAAAAATCATTAGTGGCCCTGGCACTCATGGGCGCCTTCGCTGGAGCCCATGCGCAATCATCCGTCACTATTTACGGCACGCTGGATGCCGGCGTTTCAAAAACCACCGGCACCACCGCCCAGATCGGCAAACGCGACAACAACAAACTCGGTTTCCGCGGCGTGGAAGACCTCGGCAACGGCCTGAAGGCGCTGTTCCACCTGGAGATCCGCTACGAGCCGGACACCGGCACCATCGAGAACACCGCCGGCACCAACAGCCGTCCGCTGTTCCAGGGCCAGAGCCGGGTCGGCCTGCAAGGCGACTTCGGTACCGTGCGCCTGGGCCGCGGCCTGACCCCGTTCCAGGAAACGTCGACCGCTTTCGAACCATGGAGCGGCGTGCCTGCGGTGGCCGGCTACCAGACCAACCTGCAAGTGGCCGGCTACACCAGCGATCCGCTGGCGCCGCCGGGCTCGTCCGGCAACCGCTTCTCCAATGCGGTCTGGTACAACACCCCGGTGATGAACGGCTTCCAGCTGAACGTGGCGGTGGCCGCCAAGGAATCGCTGGGCAACACCACCGCCATCATCGGCCGCGGCACCGCGCTGGCGCCGCAGTACACCGTCAACTCGATGGCCTCGGCCAACCCCTTCGGCGCCAGCGCCACCTACACGCTGAACCAGTTCGCCGCCTACGCCGCGTATGAGCGCAACGCGATCGAAACCAAGCTGTGGTCGGTGGGCGCATCGTACAAGCCGATGCCGGCCCTGAAGCTGATGGCCTCGTACCAGAAGCAGGACATGGACCACACCATCGTGGCCGGCGCGGCCAACCACGAAACCGACGCCTGGCTGGTGGGCGCCAACTACACCATGGGCCCGGGCAAGCTGCTGCTGGGCTATGGCCAGAAGTCGCCGGACCGCATCCTGAAGACCAAGCAGGCCTCGATCGGCTACGAGTACAACATCTCGACCCGCACCTATATCTACTTCGACCTGTCGAACCGCAAGATGCCGGTGCCGGCCGCCGTCACCACGCTGAACGACAGCTCGGTGAACCACTACTCGGTCGGTATCCACCACAACTTCTAATGCGCAAGCAAGCCCGTGCATAGCAACGAACGGACCTGGCAACAGGTCCGTTTTTTTTGCTTTGTGACTTTTTCGCAACTCCGGATCAATCAGCAACATAGCTTTCTGTACAAGGCTGGATAGCCGTGTCATATTGGTTGCACCTAATTAGTACGCACGTACTATTTTGAGAATAATAAAAAAACAACTCAATCTTTTGGAGACTGCATGAAAACTAAACTGCTCGCAGCGGGTATTGCCGCCTGTTTCGCCGTGCCTGCCATGGCCCAATCCTCGGTCACCATCTACGGTATCGCCGATGCCGGCGTGATGTACGTGAAGAACGGCGGCCAGGACGCCAAGACCAAGCTGGTCAGCGGTATCGCCGACGGCTCGCGCCTGGGCTTCCGCGGCATCGAGGACATGGGCGGCGGCTACAAGGCCATCTTCAACCTGGAAGCGCGCGTCGAGCTCGACACCGGCCGCCAGCAAACCGGCAACCTGAGCAGCAACCCCACCTTCGCGCTGACCGAAGGCCTGAACTTCACCGTGCCGGCAGCGGCCGGCGGCGCAGCCACGGCCGAGAAGCTGCGCGCCGGCGTGCAAGCCGCGCTGAACCCGGCCATCAACGTCAACATCAACGGCGCCCTGTTCGACCGCACCTCGATGGTCGGCCTGATCATGCCGGTGGGCGCAGTGCTGCTGGGCCGCATGTACACCCCGGGCTACGAAGTGCTGAACGCCGGCGACGTGTTCGAGTCGGGCACGGCCGCCGGCTGGGGCGGCATCGTGGGCGGCACCGGCGGCCTGCTGACGGCCGGTATCGCGATCCGTTCCGACAAGTCGATCCAGTACCGCATGGAACTGCCGAACGGCCTCAAGGCGTCGGCCATGTACGGCACCGAGAAATCGGGCTACATCGGCATGGACAAGCGCTCGTGGGGCGCCAACGTGCGCTACGTGGCCAACGGCTGGGACGTCGGCCTGGGCCACAACCACGGCACCGACCAGGTCGGCGCGCGCGGCCTGGTGACCACCACGCTGGCCGGCTCCTACGCCTTCGACAACTGGAAGCTGTTCCTGGGCACCCACAAGCAGAAGAACGAGAACTCGGTCATCATCCGCTACGCGGGCGACCTGCTGGCGCCGACCTTCGCCGCCTTCCCTGCTCCGCTGAGCACGCTGCTGGCCGGCCAGGCCAACGCCGCGCTCAAGCGCAACTTCCTGCTGGACGCGATCAGCTACCAGGTCGGTTTCCACTACAAGGTGGGCGCGGGCCGCATCATGGCGTCCGTGGTGCGCCAGGACGACAAGCGGGCCGACGCCAGCGACGCCACCCAGTACGGCATCGGCTACGACTACAACCTGTCCAAGCGCACCGACGTGTACCTGGTGGGCGCCTACATCAAGAACGAGAACGACGGCCAGTACGCGATCGGCGCGGCCAGCGCCTCGGGCGGCTTCACCTCGAAACCGGGCGAGTCGAGCAAGGGTATCCAGATCGGCATGCGCCACCGCTTCTAAGCGCGGCGGGGCCGCTGCACGCCACACCGAAAGACGCCTGCGGGCGTCTTTTTTATTGGCGCCTCGGTTAGAATGGCGCTTGCCTCTCCACCACACTTACGCTGAAACAATGGATTCCACCGCCGTACTGCAATACCTGACCGACCATCCGCACTTCTTCGAAGAGCACGCCAGCCTGCTGGGCGAGGTCAAGCTGTCCAGCCCGCTGACCGGGCGCGCCGTTTCGCTGCAGGAGCGCCAGATGGAAGTGATGCGCGACAAGTACAAGGCGCTGGAACTGCGCATGGCCGAACTGTCGCGCCACGCCAAGGAAAACGAGACCATCGCCGGCCGCTTCCACAGCTGGACCCAGGCCCTGCTGCAAGTGCGCCAGGACGGCGCCATGCCGCGCGTGCTGGCCGACAGCCTGAAGAGCAGCTTCCACGTGCCGCAGGCCACGCTGCGCCTGTGGGGCGCCAAGCCGGAATACGCGGACCAGTGGTTCACCAACGGCGCGTCGGATGACGCGCGCATCTTCGCCAACAGCCTGATGGCCCCGTACTGCGGCGCCAACAACGACTTCGAAGCGGTGCGCTGGCTGGAAGACGCGGGCCACGTGCAGTCCACCGTCATCATCCCGCTGCGCAAGCCGGGCGCGGCCGCGCCGGGCGGCAAGAGCGCCACCTTCGGCCTGCTGATCCTGGGCTCGCCGGATTCGGAGCGCTTCACCTCGCTGATGGCGACCGATTTCCTGGTCCACATCGGCGAAACGGCCAGCACCGCGCTGGCCCCGCTGCTGGCCTGAGGCCGCCATGGGCGAGCGCGGCAAGGCCGAGTGGGCGCACGCTTACCTCGAGCAGCTGCGCACCCAGCGCAAACTGTCGCCGCACACGCTGGACGCCTACCGGCGCGACCTGGCCGAGCTGGCCGCGCTCAGCGGCGAAACGGCGTGGAACGCGCTGGCGCAGGCCGACCTGCGCCGCTACGCCGCCCGCCTGCACGGCAAGGCGCTGGAGCCGCGCTCCATCGCCCGCAAGCTGTCCAGCTGGCGCGGCTTCTTCGACTGGCTGGCCGGGCAGACCGCGCTGGCCGCCAATCCCGTGCAGGGCGTACGCGCCCCCAAGCGCGCCAAGACGCTGCCCAAGGCGCTGTCGGTGGACGACGCGGTGCGCCTGGTGTCGGCGCCGGCGCGCCTGGCTTCCTCCGGGCCGGGCGCAGCGCCCGAACCGGCCGAGCTGTGCAACCGGGCCATGTTCGAGCTGCTGTATTCGAGCGGCTTGCGGGTGTCCGAACTGGCCGGACTGGACCTGCACTACAGCAAGGACGCACTGGGCTGGCTGGAACAGGGCAACGCCGACGTGACCGTGCTGGGCAAGGGCGGCAAGCGCCGCACCGTGCCGGTGGGAAGCGCCGCCATGGCCGCCATCGCGGCCTGGCTGGCGGTGCGCCCGGCGCCGGCCGACGGCAGCGCCGCCCTGTTTACCAGCGCGCGCGGCAGCCGCGTGTCGGCGCGCGTGGTGCAGCTGCGCCTGAAGGCGCACGGCCTGGCCACCGGCGCGCCCTCGGCGGTGCACCCGCACATGCTGCGCCACTCCTTCGCCTCGCACGTGCTGCAGTCCTCCGGCGACCTGCGCGCGGTGCAGGACATGCTGGGCCACGCCACCATCGCTTCCACCCAGGTCTACACGGCGCTGGACTTCCAGCACCTGGCCCAGGTCTACGACCAGGCCCATCCGCGCGCCAAGATTAAATAGACTATGTAAAGTAAGCATGCGCTGCGTCAAGGACGGCGTTTGGCCGCTTTGACAAAATTCCGGCATAATCGCTCGATCCCGGCCCCCAGGGGCGCTCAACTACTGATCGGCAAGCTGACATGGCAATGATACCCACCACCATCCTCACCGGTTTCCTCGGCGCGGGCAAGACCACCCTGCTCAACCGTATCCTGCAGGAAAGCCACGGCATGCGCATTGCCGTCATCGAGAATGAATTCGGGCAGGAAAACATCGACAACGAGATCCTGGTGCAGGACAGCAAGGAACAAATCGTCGAGATGAACAACGGCTGCATCTGCTGCACCGTGCGCGGCGACCTGATCGTGGCGCTGTCGAACCTGGCGCAAAAGCGCGCCGCCGGCGAGCTGCACTTCGACCGCGTGGTGATTGAAACGACCGGCCTGGCCAACCCCGGCCCGGTGGCGCAGACCTTCTTTATCGACGACGAAGTGGGCAGCCACTACATGCTGGACGCCATCGTCACCGTGGTCGACGCGCGCCACGCCATGCAGCAGCTGGACGACAACGAAGAAGCGCAGCGCCAGGTGGGCTTTGCCGACAAGCTGCTGCTGTCCAAGACCGACCTGGTGGACCAGGCCGTGCTGGACCAGCTGCTGCCGCGCCTGAAGCGCATCAACCCGCGCGCGCCCATCAGCCAGTCCAACTTCGGCAGCGCGCCGATTTCCGAGGTGCTGGACCTGAAAGGCTTCAACCTGAACGAGAAGCTGGAACTGGACCCGGACTTCCTGGCCGCCGAAGAACATGACCACGACCACGGCCATGAGCACGACCACGAGCACGGCGAACACTGCAAGCACCCCAGCCACGCCCACGACCATCACCACAGCCACCACACCGACGACATCGCTGCCTTCGTCTTCAAGAGCGCGCGCCCGTTCGACAGCGCCAAACTGGACGAATTCCTTGGCGGGCTGGTCGATGTGTACGGTCCTCGCATGTTGCGCTACAAAGGCGTATTGTTGATGCAGGGCGCCGAACGCAAGGTGGTATTCCAGGGCGTACACCAGCTGATGGGCAGCGATCTGGGCGCAAAGTGGGCCGAAGGGGAAGAACGTGGCAGCAAAATGGTATTTATTGGCAAAAATCTACCGAAAGACATCTTTATTCGCGGATTGGAACAATGTTTGGTATAAACTAACCGGGTTTTGTGGGGTGCCGGTTAGCAACTAGGTAACGACTTAGGTGCCGGCGCGGTTGCCGAGTTCATCGCGCAACTGATAAATTTGAAAACTCTGTCGTATCGAAGGTAAGCGAAGTGATGACTAAAACTAATAAATCGACCCCCGCCGCTATCGAAGAAGTCCGCCTCCTCACGGAAGAAGAAATTCTGAAGATGGGCGAAGCAGACTACATGAACCCGGCGCAAATGGCATTTTTCAAGGCCAAGCTGCAAGCCCTTGAAAAAGAGCTGCTGAAGAATGCCGGCGAGACGACCGAACACCTGCGCGAAACCGTGCTGGTGCCGGACCCTGCCGACCGTGCCACCATCGAGGAAGAACACGCCCTGGAACTGCGCACCCGCGACCGCGAGCGCAAGCTGCTCAAGAAAGTGCAGCAATCCATCGTCGCCATCGATAACAACGAATATGGCTGGTGCGAAGAGACTGGCGAACCGATCGGCATTCCGCGCCTGATCGCCCGTCCGACCGCCACCCTGTCGCTGGAAGCACAGCAGCGCCGCGAACTGAAGCAGAAGCTGTACGGGGACTAAGCAACCGCCCGGCTGCCTCCGCAGCAGCCGCCCCGGCGCATGGGCGCAGGCGGACGGCTCACCTTAAAAAAAGCATGCAGGCAAGGCCGCATGCTTTTTTTGTTTGTGCCTTGCTCTTCGGCTACACTAGGAGACCAGCATAGCGAGGAATGCCGTGGGCCTGTTTTCCCTGTTCAAGAAAGGCAAGCCGGACGCCGCCGCCCCGGACGGCGACGACGATGCCGCGCGCCTGGCCGCCAACAGCGAAGCCCAGCGCGCCGCGGCCAACAGCCAGCTGCAGCGCGACATCGCGCGCGCCACCGCGCTGAAGATCGACGCCATCGAAGCGGCCATGGAAGCGGACATCTTCAACATGCCGGAGCCGGCCTGGGGCAGCCGCCCGCCGCGCCCGGCCCTGTCCGCGCCGGCCGCCGCGCACCTGGCCGCCGGCGACGCCGACACCCCCGCCACCCTGCCCCTGCTGGACGCCAGCACCACCGAGCTGCTGGCCGACGACGAGATCCCGGCCCCGGTGGCGGCCGACGCCACCGCGCCGGTGGTGGAGGAAAGCGCCATCCTGTACGCCAACGGCCAGGCCGCCATCGCCGTGCAGATGCTGAACGGCGCGCTGGCCGAAGCGGCCGCGTCCGGCCAAGGCGCGCAGCAGGACCGCACCGTCTGGTGGCTGCTGTTCGACCTGTACCAGGCGCAAGGCCGGCAGCAACTGTTCGACAGCCTGTCGATCGACTATGCCAGCACCTTCGAAACCTCGCCGCCGGCGTGGCGCGGCGCGGCGGCCGGCGGCGAGGGCGGCAACGGTGCGGCGGCCGCCCGCGATGGCGCCGCCTATGCCGGCGTCACGCCCGCGCTGTCGTTCGGCCCGGCGCTGGACGGCAGCGCCGCCGCCATCCTCGCGCGCCTGCCGGCGCTGGACGCCGCCGCCCCCCTGCGGCTGGACTTGAGCCGCGTCGCCAGCGCCGACGCCGACGGTTGCGCGCTGCTGCTGGCGGCCCTGCAACACCTGCAGAAGCAGGGCCGCGAGCTGATCGTGGTGGCCGCCGCCGAGCTGGCCGCGCTGCTGCAGGCCGGCCTGCAGGTCGGCCGCCGGGAAGACGGCGCCGCGCCCTGGCTGCTGCTGCTGGAACTGCTGCAGCTGCTGAACCGCGAAAAGGACTTCGAGGAAAGCAGCATGGACTACTGCGTCACGTTCGAAGTGTCGCCGCCGCCGTACGCCCCGCCGGCGCCGCGCCAGGTGGCCACGGCCGCGCGCCAGGCCGCGCCGGCGGCCGCGGCGGCGTCCGACCGCTTCATGCTGCCGCCCGTGGTGGAGGCCAGCTGCGGCGCCCTGCTCGACGCCATCGGCGCCTATGCCGAACAGTACCCGGCGCTGATCTTCGACTGCTCGCGCCTGGCGCGGCTCGACTACGCCGCGGCCAACCAGCTGCTGGCGCGCCTGCAGCAACTCGCGCCGCACGGCAGAAGAGTAGAATTCCGGGAAGTGAACCATCTGGTGGCGGCGCTGCTGCGGCTGCTGGGCTACGCCGGGCTGGCGCGCATCTTCGCCCACAAGTACTAGGCCGCAGCCGCGTCCTTGACTGGACCGTCTTGCAATTGTCCGGCCAGACCCCATGTCAGGGGCTGGCGCCTTGCGCGCATTGAACGTCGAGCGTCATTACATTGAGGTCAACATGGAACAATTTCACGGCACCACCATCCTGTGCGTGCGGCGCGGCAGCCAGGTCGCACTGGGCGGGGACGGCCAGGTAACGCTGGGCAACATCGTCATGAAGGGCACGGCCCGCAAGGTGCGCAAGCTGTACCAGGGCAAAGTGCTGTGCGGCTTTGCCGGCGGCACCGCCGACGCCTTCACGCTGCTGGACCGCTTCGAAGCGAAGCTGGAAAAACACCAGGGCAACCTGCTGCGCGCCTCGGTCGAACTGGCCAAGGACTGGCGCACCGACCGCGTGCTGCGCCGCCTGGAAGCGATGCTGCTGGTGGCCGACGCCACCTCGACCCTGGTCATCACCGGCAACGGCGACGTGCTCGAGCCCGAGAAGGGCATCGGCGCCATCGGCTCCGGCGGCACCTATGCGCAGTCGGCCGCCCTGGCGCTGCAGGAAAACACCGAGCTCACGCCGGCCGAGATCGTGAAGAAATCGCTGACCATCGCCGGCGAGCTGTGCATCTACACGAATATGTCCCACATTATCGAAACGCTGGACGGGAAAGCAGAATGAATATGACTCCGCAAGAAATCGTCGGCGAACTCGACAAGCACGTGGTTGGCCAGGGCAAGGCCAAGCGCGCCGTGGCCATCGCGCTGCGCAACCGCTGGCGCCGGCAGCAGGTGGAAGAGCCGCTGCGCCATGAAATCACGCCGAAGAACATCCTGATGATAGGCCCGACCGGGGTCGGCAAGACCGAGATCGCGCGCCGCCTGGCCAAGCTGGCCGACGCGCCCTTCATCAAGATCGAGGCAACCAAGTTCACCGAGGTGGGCTATGTGGGGCGCGACGTCGACACCATCATCCGCGACCTGGTCGACATCGGCATCAAACAGACCCGCTCGGCCGAGATGGCCAAGGTGCGCGCGCGCGCCGAGGACGCCGCCGAGGACCGCGTGCTGGACATCCTGCTGCCGCCGCCGCGCGATTTCGGCTTCGCCAACGCGGCCCCGGCCGAGGACGGCAAGCCCGACACCACGCGCCAGACCTTCCGCAAGCGCCTGCGGGAAGGCGAGCTGGACGACAAGGAAATCGAGATCGAGCTGGCCGACACGGCGCCGCAGATGGAAATCATGGCCCCGCCCGGCATGGAGGAAATGACCGAGCAGATCAAGAGCATGTTTTCCGGCATCGGCGGCGGGCGCAAGAAGGCGCGCAAGGTCAAGATCAAGGAAGCGATGAAGCTGCTGCTGGACGAAGAGGCGGCCAAGCTGGTCAACGAAGACGAGATGAAGCAGAAGGCGATCCAGAATGTGGAGCAGAACGGCATCGTGTTCCTGGACGAGATCGACAAGATCGCCTCGCGCTCGGAGATGGGCGGGGCCGACGTGTCGCGCGCCGGCGTGCAGCGCGATTTGCTGCCGCTGGTGGAGGGCACGACGGTGAACACCAAGTACGGCATGATACGCACCGACCACATCCTGTTCATTGCGTCGGGCGCCTTCCACCTGGCCAAGCCGTCGGACCTGATACCGGAGTTGCAGGGGCGCTTCCCGATCCGGGTCGAGCTTGAATCGCTGTCGATTGCCGACTTCGAGCGCATTTTGACGGCCACCGACGCCTGCCTGACCAAGCAATACGAAGCGCTGCTGGCCACCGAGGGCGTGACGCTGGCGTTCGCGCCGGACGGCATCACGCGGCTGGCCGAGATTGCCTACCAGGTCAACGAGCGCACCGAAAACATCGGCGCGCGGCGGCTGTACACGGTGATGGAAAAGCTGCTCGAGGAGATCTCGTTCAGCGCCAGCGAAGGCGGCGCGCAGACGCTGACGATAGACGCCGGCTATGTCAATGCGCGGCTGGACGCGCTGGCGGTCAACGAAGACCTGTCGCGCTACGTGCTGTAAGGCAAGAGGGGGGGGAACGATGGCAAACAAGGCATTGGCGACGCGGCAGAAAATGCAATTCCGCGTCGAACCCTCGCAAAAGCCGCGCAACCCCTACGCGGCGCTGGCCAAGAACCGCGCCGCCGGCCCGCACGCCAAGCCGGTCTCGGCCCAGCGCCAGGCCGCCAAGGCCGCCCTCAAGAAAATCGACCCCGCCAAGTCCGACGACTAGCGACCTGAGCCGCATTACGCCTTACTTCGGGGTCAGACCCCGAAGCGGGTCGAATGCGGCTCAGGCCGCTTGGTGAAAAGACCTGATTCTCACCTCGCCAACTTGCGCTAATGCATGGGGCGACTTGCTGTGCCCTATGGTGGAGCGGACTGAGCCGCACTCGGGGTCTGACCCCGAAGTTGGGGGATGCGGCTCAGCTTGCTTATCGGGTTCCGCTGACGGGGGTGGGCATTTGGGGGGGCGGCTGCGGCGCCGGGGGCGCGGGGGGCGGGACCGGCTGCAGTTGCTGTTGCACCGGCGGCATCGGCAGCGGGGCGGCGGTGGCGCTGGATGAGCTGGCGCTTTCCGGCGGCGGCAGGTCGAGCCGCTTCTGGATGCCGCCTTCGGACAGCACCACGTACAGGCCCTGCACTTCCTGCACCTTGACATTGCTGGCCACTTCGGCGCCCACCGGGTAGGCCTTGGCCGCTTGGCCGTCGACCGCGATGATGGCCACGCTGCCGCGCCCGTTGGCGGCAGCCACCACGCCGCGCAGCTGGTAGTTGCTGGCGGCGGCGACGGCGATGTCGCCGCCGAACAGGTTGCGCGCGGCCGCCACCGACGCCTCCGGCGGCGCCTGCATCGGCACGGCGGCGAGCGCGCGCTGCTCGGGTTTGAACAGCAGCATGCCCCAGTAGGCGCACGAGGCGGACACGGCCACCACGGCTACAAAACTTGCTACGACAGGCAATCGATTCATATCAGTGCACCAGCTGGTTAATTTCAATAATCGGCATCAGCACCGCCAACACGATCAGCAGCACCACCACGCCCATGGCCAGGATCAGCGCCGGTTCCAGCAGCCCGGCGATGGTCAGCGTGCGCCGCTCCAGGTCCGCTTCCTGCGCACTGGCTGCGCGGTTCAGCATGGCCGGCAGCTCGCCGGTGATTTCGCCGGCCCGTATCATGTGGATCAGCATCGGCGGGAAGTGCTTCTGCGCCGACAGCGCGCGCGCCAGGCTGACGCCCTCACGCACCGCGTCGCTCGCCTCTTCCACCAGCTGCTGCATGGCGACGTTGGTCAGCGTGTCGCGGCTGGTTTCCAGCGCGCGCAGGATCGGCACGCCGGAACCGGTGGTGATGGCCAGCGTGCTGGCAAAGCGCGCCGTGTTCAGGCTGCGCTCGAATTTGCCGTACAGCGGCGCGGTCAGCAGCCAGGTGTGCCAGCGCGTCTTGAGCGCGAGGTTCTGCAGCGCGCGCCGCCACGAGAACCAGGCGCCGATCAGCAGCACCAGCACGATCAGCCCGTAGTTGCGCACGAAGTCGGACACGGCCAGCATGAGCACCGTCAGCACCGGCAGCTTTTGCTTGGTGTTGGCGAACACGGAGACGATCTGCGGCACCACGTAGGTGAGCAGGAAGATCACGATCGAAAACGCCACCACGGTGACGATCGCCGGGTAGGTGAACGCCAGCTTGACCTTCTGCACCAGCGCGTTGCGGCGCTCGATGTAGTCGGCCAGGCGGGTGAGCACGCGCGACAGCTGGCCAATCTGCTCGCCCGAGGCCACCAGTGCGCGGTAGATTTCGGCGAAGTCGCGCGGATGGCGCGACAGCACTTCGGACAGCGCGGCGCCGCCGATCACTTCGGAGCGGATCGAGGCGATCAGGTCGCGCACGTAGGGCCGCTCGGCCTGCTCCAGCAGCGCCGAGAAGGCTTGCTCGAGCGGCAGGCCGGCTTCCAGCAGGCTGGCCAGCTGGCGCGTAAACAGCGCCAGCTCGGTGGTCGACAGGCGCTCGCCGAAGCCGCGCCGCGTGGTCTTGCCGCTGGCGTCGACCTGGGCCGAGATGGCTTCCACCTTGAGCGGCGTGAGGCCTTGCGCGCGCAGGTCGGAGCGGGCCGAGCGCGGGCTGTCGGCGTTGACCACGCCCTTCCTGGTGGCGCCGCCGGTGTCGACGGCTTCGTAGCGGAATGCGGGCATCGACGTCAGTCCTTCGCCACGCGCAGCAGTTCGGCCTGCGTGGTGGTGCCGTCGCGCAGCCAGCGTTCGCCGTCTTCGCGCATGGTCTTCATGCCGCCCGCCTGCGCGGCGGCGCGCACTTCGGCTTCCGAGGCGCGGTTGTGGATCTGGGCGCGGATTTCCTCGGTGGTGCGCAGCAGCTCGTAGATGCCGACCCGGCCCTGGTAGCCGGTATGGCCGCAGTGCTCGCAGCCCACCGCGTGCCATTGCGCGCCGTCGAAGGTCTTGCAGGACGGGCACAGCTTGCGCACCAGGCGCTGCGCCAGCACGCCGAGCAGCGACGACGACAGCAGGAACGGCTCGATGCCCATGTCCAGCAGCCGCGTGACGGCGGCCGAGGCGTCGTTGGTGTGCAAGGTAGCCAGCACCAGGTGGCCGGTGAGCGAGGCCTGCACCGCGATCTGCGCCGTTTCCAGGTCGCGGATCTCGCCGATCATGATCACGTCCGGGTCCTGGCGCAAGATGGCGCGCAGGGCCTTGGCGAAGGTCATGTCGATGCGCGGGTTGACCTGGGTCTGGCCCACGCCCTGCAGGTCGTATTCGATCGGGTCTTCCACCGTCAGGATGTTGGTGGTGGTGGAGTTCACGCGCGACAGCGCGGCGTACAAAGTGGTGGTCTTGCCCGAGCCGGTGGGGCCGGTCACCAGCACGATGCCGTGCGGCTGGGCGATCAGGCCGTCGAACTGCGGCAGCATGTCCTCGCTCATGCCCAGGTGCTGCAGGTCGAGCCGGCCGGCTTCCTTGTCCAGCAGACGCAGCACGGCGCGCTCGCCATGGCCGGTGGGCAGCGTGGAGACGCGCACGTCGACCGGCTTGCCGCCCACGCGCAGCGTGATGCGGCCGTCCTGCGGCAGGCGCTTCTCGGCGATGTCGAGCTGCGCCATGATCTTGATGCGCGAGATCAGCGAGCCGTGGATGGCCTTGCGCGGCTTGACCACGTCGCGCAGCGTGCCGTCCACGCGGAAGCGCACCACCGAGGTTTGCTCGAACGGTTCGATGTGGATGTCGGAGGCGCCTTCGCGCAGCGCCTGCGTGAGCAGCGCGTTGATCATGCGGATCACCGGCGCGTCGTCGCTCGATTCGAGCAGGTCCTCGATGGCCGGCACGTCCTGCAGCAGCTTGGTCAGGTCCAGGTCGGCGTCGAACTCGTCGGCCACCTGCGAGGCGTCGCCGCCGGCGCCGGCGTAGGCCTTGGCGATGGCTTCCTCCAGGTCGGCGCGGCCCAGGGTTTTCAGGTTGATGCGGCCGAAGCGGCGCGACACTTCGGCAATCGCGGCCGGCGCGGTGGCATTGGACACGTACAGGTCCACCGAGTGCTCGGCTTCCTGGCCCGGCTGGGCCAGCACCGAATAGTCGCGCGCGAAGGCGTAGGGCAGCAGGTTGCTCATTATTGCGGCTTGCCTTCAGACGGCGCGGGCGCCTGGTTCGGATTGAGCTGGCCCGGCACCAGCGGCGGCACGGGGCGCGCCATCTGGCCGCTGCCCGGGAGCGGCGTGCCGTCCTGCAGGCCCGGCAGCATGGGCTGGCCGAGGTTCTTCAGCAGCGGCGTGTCGTTCGGCTTCACGTCCTGCTGGGTGGCGCGCATGTAGTCGTAGCGGTCGGTCGCCAGGCTGGTGCTCTGGTCCTTGTTGCGGATCACCACCGGGCGCAGGAACACCATCAGGTTGGTCTTCTTGCGGCCGCGCTTCTGGTACTTGAACAGGTTGCCCAGGACGGGGATGTCGCCCAGGCCGCGCACCTTTTCCACGTTGTCGTTGGCGTCGTCCGAGATCAGGCCGCCCAGCACCACGATCTGGCCGTCGTCGGCGATGATGTTGGTCTCGATCACGCGCGTCTTGAGCACGATGCCGCTTTCGGAGGTGACGCTGGTGTCGATGCTGGAGCTCTCGTTGTAGATGGCCAGCTTGATGGTGCCGCCTTCGGAGATCTGCGGACGCACCTTCAGGGTCAGGCCGACGTCCTTGCGGTCGATGGTCTGGAACGGGTTGGTGCTGGTGCCGGAGGTGGTGGTGAACTGGCCGGTCAGGATCGGCACGTTCTGGCCGACGCGGATGGTGGCCAGCTCGTTGTCCAGCGTGAACACGTTGGGCGTGGACAGGATGTTGGTGCCGCCGTCCGCTTCCAGCGTGTGCGCCACCGCGCCCAGGCCCAGCTTGCCGTTCGCCAGCTGCTTGAAGATACCGATGGTCATGCCGGCGCCCGGCAGCACCTTGCCGTCGCCCGCCGCCAGGCTGAGCAGGTTGTTGGCGGTGCCGCTGGCAAACGAGGTGCCGCCGCCGACGCGGTAGGTGGAGTTGTCGTTGCCGCTCAGGCCCAGCCACTGCACGCCGAACTCGGAGGCCTTGTCGGCGCTCACTTCGACGATCAGCGATTCGATGTAGACCTGGGCGCGGCGCACGTCCAGCTGGTCGATCACGGCGCGCAGGTTGCGGTACACCGATTCGGGCGCGGTGATGATCAGCGTGTTGGTGGTGGCGTCGGCCTGGATGAAGCCGCCCGCGCCGCCGGCGGCCAGCTGGTTGTTGCTGCTGCCGGCGTTCAGCAGCGGATTGGTGGAACCGGTGGTGCCGGTGCCGCCCGTCATGCCGCTGCCGGTGCTGCCGGTCATGCCGCCGCCGCCGGCCGCGCCCTGCTGGTTGTTCAGCCCGGCCGCGCCGGTGGCCTGGCCGGTGACGCTGCTGTCGCCGGACATGACCGAGCGCAGCGTCTGCGCCAGCTTGGTCGCTTCGGCGTTCTTCAGGTAGACCACGTGCACATTGCCCAGCTGCGCGGTGGGCTGGTCCAGCTTGGCGATCAGCGACTTGGCCAGGTTGGCGCGCGCCACCGACGGCGCGCGCAGCACCAGCGAATTGGTGCGCGGGTCCGCCAGCACGCTGACGCGGCCCGAATCGGCGCCGCCGCCGGCGCCCGGCTCGAGCAGCTTGGTGAGCATGCTGGCCAGGTCGCTGGCGATGGCGTAGCGTACCGGGATCACGTCCATGTCGGTGCTGGAGGGCGCATCCAGCGCGGCGATCAGCTTGCCCAGGCGCTTGAGGTTGTCCGCGTAGTCGGTGATGACCAGGGTGTTGTTGCCCGGGTTGGCGTTGATGGTGTTGTTGGGCGTGATCAGCGGGCGCAGCACCGTCACCAGGTTGGCCGACGATTCATAGTTCAGGTGGAACACCTGGGTGGCGATCTGGTCGCCCTTGAGCGCGCCGCCGGCGCCGATCTGGGTCGGCGTGGCCTGCAGCTTGGCTTCCGCTTCCGGCACCACCTTGGCGTAGCCGTCGCCGCTGACGATGGCGAAGCCCTGCAGGCGCAGCGCGGAGGTCAGCAGCGCGAACGCCTGGGTCTTGCTCATCGGGCCCTCGGACACCAGCGTCAGGGTGCCCTTCACGCGCGGGTCGATCAGGAAGGTGATGTTGGTGTAGTGGCCCACCGCCTTGATCACCGACTCGATGTCGGCGCCGACGAAGTTGAGCGCGGCATCATCGCCGGGGGCGGCCCAGGCGGGTGCTTGCGCGGTCAGCGCGGCGCAGCACAGCATGGCGGCCGCGCTCAGCTGGCGCAGCGTTGGACGTTGGGACTTGCTTGCGGACTGTTTTTTCATTATCTGTACTTATCTGAACTCTAACGCGATGATGTTCTTGCCGCCCTGGTTGGGACGGCGCTGGCCCAGCAAATTCAATAGATTGTCCAGCGACTGCTCATAACCGTCGGCCGCCTGGGCCTGCCCGGAGAATTGCAGGCGGCCGTTCTGCAGGCTGCCTTTCCCGCTCAACAGCAGCGGGCCTTTCAAGGAACTCAAATCCAGCTGCGCCTGCTGGCCGCGCCAGTCCAGCGCCAGCTGGTAGCTGCCCAGCGGCTTGAGCGGCGACAGCCGCGACGACATGTCGGCCATCTCCAGCGTGGTGCGGCCGTTCACGTCCACCTGCTGCCCGGCCAGCGCCAGTTCCAGCGTGGTCCACGACAGCCGCAGGCGGCCGCTGAGGGCCAGCGTGTTGAGCGGCGCCCCCAGGCCGGCCAGGCCGTCGGCCGGCAGCAGCAAGGCCGACGGGCTCAGTTGCCACTGCTTCCAGCCGCCCTTGAAGCTGACCGGCTGCGCCAGCGCCTGCGCGTTCGACAATTCCATGTCCACCATGCCCAGCAGCGACAGCGGCGAGAGCTGCCACGCAAAGCGCCCCGGCAGCAGCGGCGTCACCGCGCCATTGCTGCTGGCCGCGCCGCCGATGAAGGCGGAGCCGCGCCACAGCGTACCTTGCGCATCGCCCAGCGTCAAACGGCCGCCGGTGCGGCTTTCCACCGCGTCCGCCACCCAGGCGGCGGGGAAGAACGCCAGCACCGCCAGCGACACGCCCAGCAGCGCCGCCAGCAACCATAACACGGCGCGCTTCATCGCCCCCCGCCGGCGTTGTTCGCGCCTGGGCCCGACGCCTGCCGCAGCGTGATGGTCGCATCCACCACCCCGGGCGTGGGCTGGCCGGTGACGACCGCTTCCTGCACCAGCACGGCACTGTCGCGGCGCTGCGCGTCCAGCCAGGTGACCAGCGCGGCGAACGGCACGCCCTTCACTTCCAGCTTGGCGTATTCGCCGGTGAGGTTGAGCGACTGCGGCTTGAGGCCGGCCGCGTTCAGGCTGGCGTTCAGCCCCTCGCGCGACATGGGCGGCGCCTGCACCGGCGGCCGCGCCGCCAGTTCGGCGGCCGTGCGGCCCATGGCCTTCAGCTCGGCCACGTCCTGCCGCAGCTGCGGCAGCGCCTTGGCCAGCCGCTCGCGCCCTTCCAGGGCGGGCGCCACCAGCACGCTGTAGACCAGCGCCAGCCCGACCACGGCGCCGCCGATGGCGAGCATGCGGCGTTCCTGTTCGCTGCGTTCATTCCAGAAGGCGGACACGCTGTCGCGCAATTGCTGGATCTTCATCGTTGCTTCGCTCATGCTTTGCTCCCGGTGCTGCCGCCAGCGCCGCTGCGGACCTGCCATACGCCGGCCGCCGTTTCCGACAGCGCCAGCCCGCGCGCCGACAGGGCGCCCTGCAGCTGCTGCAGGGTGGCCGCGTCGGCCGCGTTGGGCTTGAGCTTGATGACCAGGCTGCGCTCGCGGTACTCCATCGAGGCGATCAGGTCGCGCTTGCCGGTGGCGGCCAGCGCTTCGCCGAAGGCGGCGGCCATGGCGGTGAATTCGTCGGCATTGACTTCGCCGCTGCCAGCCTTGGCGGCGGCGATATTCATGCGCATCTGCGCGGCCGGGTCGCGGATCACGGTTTCCTTCGGATAGGCGGCGCGGAAGATCTGCACCATGGACTCGCGCAGTTCGCGTTCCTCGCGCTTCAGGCGCAGCCACTCGATATTCATGCCGGCCAGGTTGACCAGCAGCGCCAGCAACGCCAGGCGCAGCGGCCAGCGCCAGCGCTGCCAGGCGCGCGACTGCGCGCCGGTGGCGCCCAGGCCCGCGGCCAGGTCCGGCGCCGCGCCGCCCCTGGCGCTCTTGGCGGCGGACACCCAATGCTCCCAGCGGTCCGTGTCCAGCGCGACGTGGCTGACCGCGGCCGCCAGCGGCTGGTATTGCGGCAGCAGCGCGGCCGGCGCATACACCGTCAGCGGCGCGTCGCCGGCCAGCGCGCGCAGCATCTGCAGCGCCGCCTCCGGCTGCGGTCCCACGGTCAGGCCCATGCCGTCCTGCAGGCCTTTGCGCAGCGTCAGTTCCAGGCCGGCGTCGGTTTGCGCCAGCGCCGCCGATGCGCCGCCCGGCGCCAGCGGCAGGCACAGTTGCGCCGGCAGCGCGGACACCGATTGCGCGCCTTGCGCCACCAGCGTTTTCACCAGCACTTCCAGCCAGCTGCGCTGCACCACGGCCACGGTGCGGGTACTGCCGTCCTGCGTGGCGGTGGTTGGCGCCAGCGCCAGCACGCAGTCGGCCGGATCGCCCAGCACCTGGTCTTCCACCAGCGCCGGCAGCGCGGCCTTCAGGCGCGCGTTCGACAGCGGCGGCACCGGCACGTGCAGCAGGGTGACGTCGGCGGCGGCCAGCAGCAGCACCACGCGGCGCGCGGCGGCCACCGTGTCGGCCAGGTTACCGAGCGGCGAAGCGCCCTGCTGCATCACGTTGCCGCCGTCGCCCACCAGCGCGAAATGGCAGGCAGGCGCGGCGCCGCCGTCGGCGGCCGCCCTGGCTGGATACCGGATGTATAAAGTCGTCAAAGAAGAATCTCGCTTTCGTTCATGCTGCTTAGGTATCCAATTTCGCTGTCCAACAAGCTTTCCAAACTAAATTTCCCGCATCCACAGCAACACCGGGCTTTTGGGGCCGCGGTAAATCAGCGACTGCGCGTCCAGCGCCGCCCGGTCCAGCCGGACATGGCTCAGCACCAGGAAGTAATCGCTCTTCACCTCCACCTTCACCTCGGCCGGCAGCGTCTTGCGGGTCTGGCCCGCCAGGTAGTTGCCAAAGTCGGCCGCGGTATTGAACGCCGTGCGGCGCCGGAACTGCACTATCGTCGCCGCTTCCGACACCGAGCAGTCGGCCAGCGCCGCCAGCACTTCCGCCGGCGCCGTATTCACATTCACGTTGACCCCGGGCAGCAAGACGACGACGAACTCGCGCAACTTTTCTATCATGGGCTGCGTGAAGCCCGACACCGCCAGCAAGTCTTCCACCCGGATCAGCTCGAGCGGCTCGCGGCGCGTGCCGTTGCTGCTGCCCGCCAGCCCGCCGCCGGCGCCGCCCGCGCCACCGCCTCCTCCCGCCCCGCCAGTTCCACCCGTGCCCCCCGTTCCGCCGGCCCCGCCCGCATCGGCCGCGACCGGCTGGCTTAGCGCCAATTCCTCGGCCAGCGTTTGCGCCAGGCCGGGGTTCAAGCTCAGGCGCTGCAGCAGGCGGCGGAAAATCTGGACTTGCACCGGATCGGGCGCGCCCCTCTGCACCAGGTTGGCGAGATTGTAACGTGCTTGCGCGTCGGTAACCCGGCCGGACAGGGTGGCATCGAATTTTTCGTTGGCCACGCGCTCGCGTTCGACGTAGTCGTCCAGCCGCGTTTCGGCCAGCGGGGTGGCCCAGGGGCCGTTTTCGGAAGTGACCGTGGGGTTGGAACGGGCATCCTGCTGCAGGATCAGGCGCGCCCAGTCCAGCGCGCCGCGCATGATCCACTTGGTCTGCAGGTGCAGGCGCTGGTTCTCCATCGAGCGCACCTGCACCTGCTGCTGCCAGAACAGGCTGGCCACAATGGTGACCGCCAGGGTGGTCAGCAACAGCGCGGTGATGACGGCCACGCCGGCCTGGCGCGCGCGCGGCACGGCATGGCGCCCCATCGGATGGCGGCGCATCACTTCTCCCCCATCAGGAATACTTTCACCAGCGGGGCGGCCTGGCCGTGCAGTTGCACCGTCAGTTCCAGGCCGTCGAAGTCCTGCTCGCCGGAGCTGCCCGCTGCGGCCTCCGCGGACTGGCCGCCCTGCACGCCGCGCACCGGCTGCCAGGCGCTGTCGCGCCAGCCGCGCACGGCCATGCTGTCCACCCCGCTCTGCAGGGCCACGGCCGGCGCGTTGTCGCTGTCGCTGACGGCCGCCGCCCACAGCGCGTCGAGCTGCGCCAGGTCGCGCGTGGCACGCGATTCGCGCCGCGTGAGCACGCCGTCGCGGATGCGGTAAGTCACCACCTGCAGGCGCGACGGCTCGCCCTCGGCCAGCACGGTGCGCACGAAGAGCATGCGGTCCGCGTCCGCCGCCAGCGTTTCGCGCGCGCGCAGCTGCTTGCGCAGGGCGCGCTGCTCCATGTCGCTTTGCATCTGCGCAAACGCCAGCTGGATGCCGCGCGTCTGCTCCATCTGCTCGGTGAGGGCCTGGCGCGAGCGGACGATGCCGTCCAGGCCGCGCCAGCCCAGCACGGCAACTATCGCCAGCACGGCGATCGCCACCAGCAGCTCCACCAGGGTGAAGCCGCGCGAGCGGAACGGATTGGGCGTGGCGGCCATCATTCCTGCAGCTTCAGTTGCACCAGCTTGATGATCAGGCGCTCGGGCTGCTTCTCGTCGAACACGCTCACCTCGACCCGGCGCAGGCGCGGGTTGGGACTGGCGATCACCTCTTCCTGGCACACCAGTTTCAGGTCGCCCTGCGGGCAGTCGAAGGAAGTCTTGCCCACGGAGGGGAACTGCTTGTTCAGGCTCAGGTGCACCAGCCGGTTTTCGGCCGACCAGGTGGCCATCATGGCGGCGCGCAGGCCGTCGCTGTTTTGCGTCAGGCTGCCGACCGCGCGCAGCGAGGCGCCCAGCGCGGTGCCGACGATGACCAGCGCCACCAGCACTTCCAGCAGGGTAAAGCCGCGCGCGCGGCGGGCCGCGGCGTGCGTGCAGTTGGCGTGCATGGTGGCGGGCAAATTGGCGTGCATATCAGTCCACCGTGAAGTGGCCGATGCCGTCGGCGCGGATGACGACACTGACGTCGCCGCTGGCCATGGTCAGCGCGAAGGGTTTATCCACCGGCTCGCGGCCGAAGGTGATGCGCAGGGTGTCGCCGGGCACGGTCGAAGCCGGCTCCAGCAGCAGCGTGACGGGGCTGTTCTTGAACTGGCGTTCGCGCAGCAGGTCGTCCTGCCGGTCCTGCGTGGTGATGGGCTCCCACACGCGCTGCTCGTTGCGCACCAGGAAGCGGTAGCTTTCCGGCCCCGCCTCGAAGGCCACCAGGCGGTTGCGCACGATGGCTTCGTCGCGCGCCAGCTGCAGCAGCAGCGCCACGCGCTGCGCCTCCTGCTGCATGCCCTGGCGCCGGCTGGGCGCCGCGTTGAGCGACACCAGCCCCACCGTGATGCCGGCGATGACCAGCACCACCAGCAGCTCGATCAGCGTAAAGCCGCGCTGCGATTGGTGAAAGCGCGCGGCGGCCGCCATGACGGTAGCCTAGTTGTCCCAGGAGCCGATGTCGGCATCGTCGCCGCTGCCGCCGGGCTGGCCGTCGGCGCCCAGCGAGAACACGTCCACTTCGCCCTTCAGGCCGGGCGAGAGCAGCTGGTAGGGGTTGCCCCACGGGTCCTTGGGCATCTTTTCCAGGTAGCCGCCCGCCTTCCAGCCGTTGGCGGCCGGGCCGGTGGTGGGCTTGGTGAGCAGCGCCTGCAGGCCCTGTTCGGTGGTCGGGTAGCG
The DNA here is from genome assembly GCF_001425045.1 of Massilia sp. Root351. Lineage (GTDB taxonomy): Bacteria > Pseudomonadota > Gammaproteobacteria > Burkholderiales > Burkholderiaceae_D > Rugamonas. The sequence continues at coordinate 60,045 of NZ_LMDJ01000035.1, forward strand.
CTGGTTATCCAGCTTGTACAGTTTCAGCGCCTGCATCACGGTGGCGATATCGACCTTGGCGGCGGCGACTTTCGACTCGCCGGTGCGGGCCAGCAGCTTCGGCACGACCAGCGCGGCCAGCACGCCCATGATGACCACCACCACCATGATCTCGATCAGGGTGAAACCGCGCGCGCGGCGCTTGGCAGGGAATGTAACGTTTTGCATAAACAAGGACACTTTCCAGGTGAGAGTGCGAAGTATAAGGCCTAATTGTGACGATCAGGTTGTGACGATAAGCTCTAATCGTGGCGATGGGCGGAAACGCCGATGCGCTGCAGGGCGCCTTCGTTGCCGCCGCCGGCGATGTTGCTCGACACCGGCGCCAGTTTCTTCAGCGCCGGGGCCGCCGTGACGAAAGGCCGGATGCCCAGCGCGCTGTCGACCTCGTGCGGATAGACCAGGAAGCCGCGCGTGATGACGGCGGCCACCTTGCGCACGTCGCCGATATTCTTGGTCGGCTCGCCATCCACCAGCACCAGGTCGGCCAGCTTGCCCGGCGCGATGCTGCCGCGCTCGTGGCTGGTGCGCGTGTACAGCGCGCCGTTGCGGGTGGCCACCTGCAGCGCCTGCGACGGCGTCAGGCCGGCCTGCACCAGCAATTCCAGTTCGGCCTGCAGCGTGAAGCCCGCCAGCTCGTCGGTGCCGGCCACGATGGGCACGCCGGCCCGGTACAGGCGGCCCACGAAGTCCACCATGTGGGCGTAGGACTGCTGGTAGCGCTTCAGGGTGGCGTCGTCGGCGATCTTCATGGTGCCGACGCGAAAGCCGCGCTGCAGGTCCGGCGGCATGTGCGGGGCGATGGCGGCGAACGGCGTGTTCATGTCGCCGTCCTTCTGCTTGAGGAAGGCGAAGGTGGCCAGCGTGGGGTCGATCACGGTCTTCTGCCGGGCCAGGCGGGCGATGAAGTCCTTGACCTGCCTGGAATCGAACTTCAGCGCGGCGCTCTTCTCGGCCGGCAGCACGAAGCGCTCCAGGGTGCGGGTTTCGGTCTGCGGCGTGGCCAGGAAGTTCAGCATCACCTGGTTGATGTGCTGGATCTCGTCGAAGCCCATGTCCAGCGCCTCGAAGGCGCGCAGCCCGGCCGGGATGTGGCCGGACACGCGCATGCCGCGGCTGTGCGCGTACGCCACCGTGTCTTTCAGGATGGCTTGGGGGAAGGAGTTGTAGATCTTCAGCTGCGGGTAGCCGTGCTCGGCGTACCAGTCGATGGCGCTTTTCGCCTGCGGCAGCGTCTTGACCACGAAGCCCAGGTTGGCCGAGTACGGGCTTTCCCCTTCCAGGAAGCCGGACGGCACCACCTGCGGCGAGAGCAGCTTGCCGGCCGCCGTTTCGTCCATGATCTGCTGCAGCTGGGCATTGTCGTTGCCCATGTCGCGCACCGAAGTCACGCCGGCGGCGATATGCAGGCCGCCTTCCCAGCGGCCCACATGGCCGTGCATGTCGAACAGGCCGGGCAGCAGCACGCGGCCATCGGCGTCGATCTCGTTGACGGCGCCGCGCACCGGCGAGCCGGCCGGCAGCACGGCGGTGATGCGGCCGCGCAGCACGTACACGTCCGAGGCCGGTCCCAGCTTGGCTTTCTCGCTGTCGAACACGCGCGCGTTCTTCACCACGGTCAGGCCGTTCAGCGGATGCTGCAGGGTCGATGCCAGCTCGGCCAGCATCTTCTGCTCGGCGTCCTTCTGCAGCGCGGCCAGCGCCGGGCCGTTCGCTTCCCAGCCTTGCTCGATGGCGGTGAAGGCGCCCGGGATCACCACCGCGAACAGGCGCGGCCTGGTTGCGGCAGCGCCAGCGGCAGCGGCAGCGTTGCCCATGGTGGCCCAGTAGAACTGGGGCGACAGGCCCAGGCCCGTCTGCGCCAGCAACTGCACCTGCTGGCTCTGGCCATTCAGCGTCACCTGCGCTTCGGCCAGCTTGCGCTGGGTCAGCGTGCCCGAGGGCAACAGCGCCAGCTTGCCGCCCGGGGCGGCGGCCAGCGCGGCGATGGCGGCCGACGCCACCTCGAAGGAGTTGTTCAGCGGGACGTACATGGCCGGGCCGTTCAGCGCCTGCTCGCCGCGCTCGGTGGTGGACTGCCAGGCGGCCTTGCCATTCTGGATGGCGAACTGTTCGTTGACCACCGCGCCGTAAGTGGAGTTGCCCTGCACGGCGTAGCTGGCCATGGTGCCGTCGGCGTTGTAGCGGATCTGCTCGGTCAGCTCGGGGCCGCGGCCGTTGTTCTTGTAGATGAAGCGCACCTTGGTCAGGCCATCGTCGCCGCGCTCGACCACCTGTTCGCCGGCCTGCTTGCCGTTCTCGGTGATGAGCACATAGCGCAGGGTTTCGGCCGCGATGGCGGAGGCGGGGGCGTAAGCGGCAAATGCCGAGGCAATCGCCACGGCCATGATGGCGGAAAGTCGCTTCATCGGGGTCGGTCTCCTAGGGTTGTGCGCACACCGGGCACGCGTCGTTGCGGCCGATTTTGATACAGGTCCAGTCCATGCGCAAGCCGTCCAGCAGCAGCAGGCGGCCGGCCAGCGGCTCGCCTATGCCCATCAGCAGCTTGAGCGCTTCGGCCGCCTGCATGGCGCCGACCACGCCCACCAGCGGCGCGAACACGCCCATGGTGGAGCAGGCCACGTCCTCGAAGGGCTGGTCCTGCGGGAACAGGCAGGAGTAGCACGGCAGGTCCGCGCTGCGGCCGGCCCCGCCGCGCGGATCGAACACGCTGACCTGGCCGTCGAAGCGGATCACCGCGCCCGACACCAGCGGCACGCCGTGCGCCACGCAGGCGCGGTTGACGGCGTGGCGGGTGGCGAAGTTGTCGGTGCAGTCAAGCACCACGTCGGCCCGGCTCACCAGTTCGGCCAGGCGCGCGTCGTCCGCGCGCTCGACCAGCGCCTCGATCTGTATGGCGGGATTGATGGCGGCCAGCGTGGCGCGCGCCGATTCGGCCTTGGGCAGGCCCACGCGCGCCATGTTGTGGGCGATCTGGCGCTGCAGGTTGGTCAGGTCGACCGTGTCGTTGTCGACAATGGTGAGCCGGCCCACGCCGGCCGAGGCCAGGTACATGGCGGCCGGCGAGCCGAGGCCGCCGGCGCCGATCACCAGCGCGCGCGCGTCCAGCAGCTTCTGCTGGCCTTCGATGCCGATTTCGTCAAGCAGGATGTGGCGCGAGTAGCGCAGCAGCTGGCTGTCGTCCATCGCCTTACTTCTTCAGGGGCTGGGCGGGCGCGTCCTGCTTGACGGGGGCGTCCGGCTTGGCGGGTTTGGCGGACGCTTCCACCTCCAGGTCGCGCGCCTTCTCGGTCTTGGACAGCTGCACCGGCAGGCCCTTGAAGTGGTTCAGCGCCTGCGCCAGCTGGAAGTCGTCCTTGCTGCCGAATTCCACCGGCTTGCGCGTCCTGGACAAGGCCAGCAGGCGCTGCTCTTCTTCCAGTTCGTCGTGCAAAGGCTGCGGCACGGCGGACGGCAGTTCCTTGTCGTCCTTGTTGTTCAGGTGCTTGACCAGGTCGGCCTCGCGCAGGCGCATGCTGTTCAGGCCGTCGCCTTCGGCGGTTTCGTCGACCAGCATGTCCGGCACGATGCCGCGCGCCTGGATCGAGCGGCCATGCGGCGTGTAATAGCGCGCGGTGGTCAGCTTGACGGCGGTGTCGGCGGTGAGCTGGCGCAGGGTCTGCACCGAGCCCTTGCCGAAGGTTTGCGTGCCCATGACCACGGCGCGCTTGTAGTCCTGCAGCGCGCCGGCCACGATTTCGGAGGCCGAGGCGGAACCGGAATTGACCAGCACCACCATCGGCACGCTCTTCAGCGCGGCCGGCAGCTTGGCCAGCGGATCGCTGTTGGCGCGGCCGGAATAATATTCTGGGCGGGCATAGAAAGTCTGCTTGGAGTCGGCCAGCTGGCCGTTGGTGGACACCACCACCGCGTCCTTGGGCAGGAAGGCGGCCGAGACGCCGATGGCGCCCGGCACCACGCCGCCCGGGTCGTTGCGCAGATCGAGCACCAGGCCCTTGATGCCCGGGTTCTGCGCATACAGGCTGGCCAGCTTGCGCGCCATGTCGTCCACCGTGGGCTCCTGGAACTGCGACACGCGCAGCCAGGCGTAGCCCGGTTCGATCATCTTGGCTTTCACGCTCTGCACGCGGATCTCTTCGCGCACGATGGGCACGATGATGGGCTTGTCCTCGCCCTTGCGCGACAGGGTCAGCACGATTTTCGAGTGCGGCTCGCCGCGCATTTTCTTGATCGCCTCATCCAGCGACAGGCCGCGGATGGGCGTGTTGTCGAGCCGGGTGATCAGGTCGCCGGCCTTGATGCCGGCCTTGAAGGCGGGCGAATCCTCGATCGGCGACACCACCTTGACGTAACCGTCCTCGATGCCCACCTCGATGCCGATGCCGACGAACTTGCCCAGCATGGACTCGCGCATCTCCTTGAAGGCCTTCTTGTCCAGGTAGACCGAGTGCGGATCGAGCGAGGCCACCATGCCGGAAATGGCTTCGGTGACCAGCTTTTTCTCGTCCACGTCTTCCACGTAGTCGGACTTGATCAGGCCGAACACGTCCGACAGCTGGCGCAACTCCTCCAGCGGCAGCGGCATGGCCGGCGCTTTCTGTGCCACAGCGGAAAACTGCAGGGAAGCGGCCACCCCGGCCACCATGCCCAGGCCGATCAGGCCGAAATTCTTGAACTTGTTACCCATGATTGTTCCGCTGTGTTGGACTTCAGAATTTGACCCAGCTGGCCGGATCGAATTCCTTGCCCTTGTGCCTGAGCTCAAAGTATAAACCCGATTCTTCGTTACCGCCGGTGTTTCCGGCCGCCGCGATGACGTCGCCGGCCTTCACCACTTCGCCCACGCGCCGCAGCAGCGACTGGTTGTTGGCGTACAAGCTCCAGTACTGGCCGCCGTGGTCGACAATGATCAGGTTGCCGAAGCCGCGCAGCCAGCTGGCGTGCACCACGCGGCCGCTGGCCACCGTGTGCACGTCGGCCCCTTCGGCGGCGCGGATGAACATGCCCTTCCAGCTCGGGCCGTCGCCGCGCTTGCTGCCGTAGCGCGCGGCCACCTTGCCCGCCACCGGCGCACGCAGCTGGCCCTTCAGCGCGGCGAAGGCGCCGTCCGGCATGGCCGGGGCCAGCGCGATGTCGGCCTTGCGCGCCGGCGGCTCTTCCTTCACGGCCGCCACTTTGGTTTCATCGACTTCGATCGGCTCCAGCTTGCCGCCCTCGCCAGCCGGGGCCGGCGGGACGGTCTGGGCAGTCTGCGGCGGCGCCGGCGGCGTCACCGCAGCCGGCGGCAGCGGCAGCGGCGCCGGTTTCGGCTTGCCCTCGGCCTTGGCGATGCGCTCGCGCTCGGCCTGCGCGGCGCGGGCCTTGGCCAGCGCCTCGGCGCGCACCCTGGCCTGCTCGCGCGCCCTGGCCTGCGCCAGCGCCCTGGCCTCCGCGTCAGCCTTGGCCTTGGCGGCCTTGGCGGCGGCCACGCGCTCCAGGCGCGCCTTCTCGGCGGCGGCGGCCCTGGCCTGTTCTTCGATCAGCTTGCCCAGCTTGTCGACCAGGCCCGCCATGCGCTGCTCGTCCTGCGCCAGCTTGCCCGCCTCCTTGCGCTGCGCCACCAGGCGCTGCGACAGGCCGGCCAGCACGGCGGCGCGCTTGGCTTTTTCCTTGACCAGCAGCGCTTTCTGCTGCTGTTCTTCCTGCGCAATCTCTTCCAGTTCGTCGCGCGCGTTCTGCGCGTCGGCCTGGTTCGCTTCCACCGCGCGCAAGTTGGCGCGCAGCGATTCCAGCAGCCGCGCCTGCGCCTGCGACACATAGGCCATCAGTTGCAGGTCGCGGTTGATGCGGTTCGGGTTGTCCCCGGACAGCAGCAGTTTGATGCGGTCTTCATTGCCCGCCACGTATTGCTCGCGCAGCAGCTTGGCCAGCTGCTGCTTTTGCAACTCCACCGTGGCCTGCAGGCGCGCGCGTTCCGCGCCCAGCGCTTGCAGCCGGACGTTGGTCTGGGTTTGCTCCTCGGACAGCTCGCGCAGGCTGCGGTTGGCGTTCGAGATCGCCTCCTCGGACTCGGCCAGCGTGTCGGCCGCGTCCTCGCGGGCGCTCTCGGTCTTGCCGATATCGCGCTTGAGCTCGTTGAGCTTTTGCTGCAGGCCGGCGCGCTCGGCTTCGGCTTGCAGCTTCTGCTTGCTGCGCTCGGTGGGCTTGGCAGGGGCGGCGTGCGCCGCCCCGGACATCAGGAGCGGCAGCGACAATAGCAGCGCGCCCGCAGCGCGGGTGGTAGAAGACCAGGACATCAACTACTTACTTGGCCTTGCCCTGGTTGGCCACCGCAGCTTGCGCGGCAGCAATTGCGGCCGGATCGCCCAGGTAATAGTGGCGGATCGGTTTCAGCTCGGCGTCCAGCTCGTACACCAGCGGCTGGCCGTTGGGGATGTTCAGGCCGACGATGTCGCTGTCGCTGATGCCGTCGAGCATCTTGATCAGCGCACGCAGGCTGTTGCCGTGCGCCGAAATGATGATTTTCTTGCCGGCGCGGATGGCCGGGGCGATGTCCTCTTCCCAGGCCGGCATCACGCGCGCCACGGTATCCTTCAGGCATTCGGTCAGCGGGATGCTGTCCTTCGGCAGCCCGGCGTAGCGCGGGTCGTTGAAGGAAGTGCGGTCGTCGCCTTCGGCCAGCGGCGGCGGCGGCGTGTCGTAGCTGCGGCGCCATACCAGCACCTGCTCGTCGCCGTACTTGGCGGCGGTTTCGCCCTTGTCCAGGCCCTGCAGCGCACCGTAGTGGCGCTCGTTCAGGCGCCAGTCGTGCTTGATCGGCAGGTACATCATGTCCATTTCGTCCAGCGACAGCCACAGGGTGCGGATGGCGCGCTTGAGCACCGAGGTGTACGCCAGGTCGAAGGTGTAGCCTTCCTGTTTCAGCACCTGGCCGGCGGCCTTGGCCTCGGCTATGCCCTTTTCAGTCAGATCCACATCGGTCCAGCCGGTGAAGCGGTTTTCGAGGTTCCAGGTGGACTCGCCGTGACGCATGAAGACAATTTTGTACATGGGAACTATCTATAAAGTGTGAAAAAATCTGCGGGAGGCAGCGTTTCAGCCTCTGTTCAGCTTCTATTTTATAATGCGCGCATAACCTATAACCATTGGAACACCGTGAAATTCCTTATTGATCAGATTTTTCTTATTGGTATCGTCGCCCTGTCGGGTGGCGCACTGCTGTGGCCGGTACTCACCCAGCGCGGCAAAAAGGTCAGCCCGTCCGAGGCCGTGCAGTTGATAAATCGCGGCAAGACCACCATCTTGGACGTGCGCGAGGCCAAAGAATACGCCGAGGGCCACCTGCCGGACGCCAAGCATATCCCGGCCGGCGAACTGAAGCAGCGCCTCGCTGAACTGGACAAATTCAAGAACCGCACTGTCGTCGTGGTGTGCCAGAAGGGCGGCCGCGCGTTCGGCGCCGCCAAGCTGCTGGGCGGCGCCGGCTTCGACAACGTGGTCGTGCTCGATGGCGGCCAGGCCGCCTGGCAGACCGCCGGCTTGCCGCTGGCCAAATAACGGAGGATAGCACCATGACAGCCAACGTAACCCTGTACAGCACTGCGGTGTGCCCGTATTGCGTGCGCGCCGAGCGCCTGCTGGAAGCCAAGGGCGTGACCGGCATCAACAAGATCCGCGTCGACCTCGACCCCGAGCAGCGCGTGCTGATGATGCAAAAAACCGGCCGCCGCACCGTGCCGCAAATCTACATCGGCGACACCCATGTCGGCGGTTTCGACGATTTGTATGCGCTCGATCAAGCCGGCGGCCTGGACCCCTTGTTAAAAGGCTGACCGCCCTCAAATTGGTTTTGCTACAATTGCTGCGCATTTGCGCGCCCGCCCTACCGGGACGGGCCGCGCGGGTACCCTAACAGCGAGCGGTTCTGCCGCTCTTTTCCTACATAAGAAAGCGCACCATGTCTGACGAAAATCTGCAACCAGTCTTCCAAATCCAACGCGTCTACCTGAAAGACATGTCGCTGGAACAGCCGAACTCCCCAGCCATTTTCCTGGAACAGGAAGCGCCTGCGATCGAAGTCGCGCTGGACGTGGCTGCCGAGCCGCTGGCGGAAGGCATCTTCGAGTCGACCGTCACCATCACCGTGACGGCCAAGATCAAAGATAAAGTGGCTTTCCTGGTTGAAGGCAAGCAAGCCGGTATCTTCGAAGCGCGCAACATCCCTGCCGACCAGCTGGATCCGCTGCTGGGCATCGGTTGCCCGAACATCGTGTACCCTTACCTGCGCGCCAACATCGCCGACATGATCACCCGCGCCGGCTTCCCGCCAGTGCACCTGGCCGAGATCAACTTCGAAGTGTTCTACCAGCAGCGCCTGCAAGCGCTGGCCGAGCAGCAAGCTGCCGCAGCACCTGCCGAAGGTGCGGCACACTAATTGCATTCGCAATGAGGATGCAGTCCGGCGGTGCGCCTTGCGCGCCGCCCTTTCAAAGGCCGGCAGCGGCCTTTGCGTTTTTCCACTCCCGAATTCTGATCAGAGGCCCGGTATGACACTCTTCCGATGGATCGCAGGCGCAGCACTGCTGCTGGCCGCTACGGCCGGGCACGCGCTCGACTTCAAATCGGTGGGCGCGGCCCCGGCCATCCTGTACGACGCCCCCTCCACCAAAGGCGGCAAGCTGTTCGTGGCGCCGCGCGGCATGCCGCTGGAAGTGGTGCTGAGCTACGGCGAATGGGTCAAGGTGCGCGACGCCAACGGCGACCTGGCCTGGACCGAAGCGAAAAGCCTGAGCCCCAAGCGCACCCTGGTGGTGCGCGCGGCCAACACCAAGGTGCGCGCCGCCGCCGACGACAATGCCGCCACGGTGTTCCTGGCCGACAAGGGCGTGCTGCTGGAACTGGCCGAATCGGCCGGCAACGGCTGGATCAAGGTGCGCCACCGCGACGGCCTGAGCGGCTACGTAAAGAGCAGCGACATCTGGGGCATTTAAGCACACCGCCATGCATAACCATCAACCTGCCGCCGGCGCGCGCCGGATCAGCGTGCTCGGCGCCGGCGCCTGGGGCACCGCCGTGGCCATGGCGCTGGCCGCACGCCACGACGTCTTGTTGTGGGGCCGCAACAGTTCTGCCATGCAGGAAATGGCGGCCGCGCGCGACAATCTCCACTATCTGCCTGGCCATCCCTTCCCGCCCGGCTTGCGCGTCGGCGCCGATTTCGACGCCGCGCTGGCCCACGGCAGCGACCTGCTGATCGCGGCCTGCCCGGTGGCCGGCCTGCGCCCGCTGCTGGAACAGCTGAAGGGGCGCGCCCTCCCCAACCTGGTCTGGCTATGCAAAGGCTTTGAGTACGGCAGCGGCCTGCTGCCGCACCAGATCATGCGCGAGGTGCTGGGCGACAGCGTGCCCGGCGGTGCGCTGTCCGGCCCCTCGTTCGCGCAGGAAGTGGCGCGCGGCCTGCCGTGCGCGCTGACCATCGCCTCCACGTCCGCGCCGCTGCGCGACCGCGTGGTGGCGGCCATGCACGGCGGCAATATCCGGGTCTACAGCAGCGCCGACCTGGTGGGCGTGGAAGTGGGCGGCGCGGTCAAGAACGTGCTGGCCATCGCCACCGGCGTGGCCGACGGCCTGGGCCTGGGCCTGAACGCGCGCGCCGCCCTGATCACGCGCGGCCTGGCTGAAATCACCCGCCTGGGCACCGCGCTGGGCGGCCAGGTGGAAACCTTCATGGGCCTGACCGGAATGGGCGACCTCATCCTCACCTGCACCGGCGACCTGTCGCGCAATCGCCGCGTCGGCCTCGGACTGGCGCAGGGCAAGGCGCTGGACCTCATCGTCAACGAGCTCGGCCATGTGGCCGAAGGCGTGCCGTGCGCCAAGGCCGTGCGCGAACTGGCCGCCCGCCTCGGCGTGGACATGCCGATCACCAACGCGGTGGCCGGCGTGCTGTTCGACGGCGACCAGCCGCAGGCCCTGGTGGCGCAGTTGCTGGCGCGCGATCCGCGCGGCGAAAATGGCTTGCTTATATGAAACTGCTAGTATTCAAAAGTTAAATAATGTTCCGTCAATTGTCATTTTGCCGAACAAAATAAATGCGGCGCACATTTGAAACCGACGCGAATTTGCCTCAATTTTGTGCGAAACTAGTTGTCATGCAGGGCGGCAACGTCCCACTCTTCCCTTATTTTCAGAAGATCATTGGCAATGAAATATTCTCTTGAGTCCAGCGGACCATCCAGCGACAACAACCCGGCAAAACAGCGCCGCCGCTTCATCCAGCTGATGTCGGCCAGCGCCGCCACCATGGCGCTGCAGGCGTGCGGCGGCGGTGGCAGTGCCGAAGCCGGCACCAGCCTGGCCGGCCCCGCGCCGGCAGGCGAACCGGCCACGCCGCCGAGCACTGCCTCGGGCGCCAGCGGCCCGTCGGCCCTGGTCCCGGCCAGCGCGCCGCCGGTCTGGACCATTGTGCCCACGCTGACCTTCACGCAGGGCGTGGCCAGCACCATCTCCATCAGCAAATACGTCAAGAGTTCCAGCGGCGGGCCGCTGGCCATCGCCCTGAACGGCATCGCGCTGCCGCCCGGCGTGACCTACAACGCCCGCACCCTGTCTTTTGTCTACGACGGCATCGGCGCGGTGGGCAGCACCGACGGCCACGTGCTGACCGCCAGCGACATCTGACGGTCCGACGCTATGGCACAGTCCTCTTCCAACCCCTTCATCATCCAGGTGCAGGCGCCGGCGGCATCGTTCGCCACCTTCACGCTGACTTCGGCGACCGGCGGCGCCAACCTGCCGTTCACGTTGGGCCAGGCCTTTCGCCAGGGCCAGGTGCCTGCCGGCAAATTTGTCGGCAGCAGCCTGCCCGGCCTGCAAGTGACGGCCAAGAACCACTGGCCGGACGGTTCGCTGAAATTCGCCACGCTGTCCGGGCGCGCCACGCTGGCGGCCAACGCCGCGCAAAGCTACACGCTGAACGCCACCGGCACGGCCAACACCGGCGCCGCGCTGACCACCGCAGCGCTGCGCGCCACCAACCTGAGCGCCGCCGTGGGCGCCGGCAGCTATGGCACGGCCAGCTGGTCGGGCGCCGACTGGGACGCCCCGTTCATGGCGTGGGTGGCCGGTCCGGCCATGAGTTCCTGGATCTACCGCAAGCCCATCGGCAGCGACGCCCACCTGGTGGCGTGGCTGGAGGTGCGCCTGTATGCGGGCGGCGCCGTCGAGGTGCTGCCGTGGGTCGAAAACGGCTATCTGAAAGTGGCCGGCCCCACCAGCAAGAGCGCCACCTATACCTTCACGCTGGGCGGCACGCAGCGCTTCAGCGCGGCCATCGACCTGCCGCACCATTGCCGCACCGTGCTGCTGCAGGGCACGGCGCACAGCTACTGGCTGGGAACCGATCCGCGCGTGGCGCCCAGCCACGACAAGGCCTATTTGCAGGCGTCGCGCCTGGTGCCCAACTACCGCGCCGCGGTGCCCTCCACCGCAGCGGCTTGGTCGACCCTGGCCAGCAGCTATACGCCCCTGCAGCAAAGCAACTACGCCGGCGCCATGGGCCAGACCGGCTACCATCCCGGCATCGGCCTGCTGCCGGAGTGGGACGTGCTCTACCTGGCCAGCAACGATGCGCGCGGCCTGCCAGGCGTGCTCATCAATGCGTACAGCGCCGGGCGCTACCCGATTCACTACCGCGACGAGAGCAGCAACCGTCCGGCGCGCTTCTCCAGCCACCCCAATCTGGTATTGGGCGGCAATAGCGGCGTGGCCGGCACCGGCAGCTCCAGCACCGGCAGCTTCACGCCGGCGGCCACCGGCACCGCGCCGCCGATCTGGGACTCGCCGCACCACCCTTCCGTGGGCTACACCGCCTACCTGCTGACGGGACGCTACTACTTCATGGAGGAGGTGCAATTCGCCGCCACCGTGCACTACCTGAAGAACACCGACAACTACCGCCTGTTCGCCGGCGGCGTGTTCCAGTCCGCTTCCGGCGCCAATACGGTGCGCGGCGCGGCCTGGTCGCTGCGCACACTGGCGCAGGCGCTGTGCGTGACGCCCGACAGCGACACGCAGCTGCGCAACGAGTTCGCCGCCTCGCTGGCGGCCAATGTGGACTGGTACCACGGCATCTACGTGGCCAAGCCGAACAGCCCGCAGGGCATGGTGGCGCCGTACGCCAACTATGCCGACGGCAGCGGCAAATACATGGAGGCGGCCTGGCAGCAGGACTTCTTCACCGCCGCGCTGGGCTACGCGATCGACCTCGCGCCGCCGCTGCCTGCCGCCTCGGCCACGCGCCTGGGTGCGCTGTTCGCGTGGAAGGCCAAGAGCATCATCGGCCGCCTGGGCGGCACCGGCGACGACGAATACCTGTACTGCGACGCGGCCGTCTACACGGTCGCGGTGGCTCCGGCCAACCGGGCCGATTTCAACGGCGGCACCGGGCCCTGGTATGCCAGCTGGGGCGACGCGTACGCCGCCACGGTGGGCAAGCGCAATCCCGGCGTGGGCGGACCGCTGCGCGGCGCCTACTTCCCCGACCCCACCAGCTACTGGGGCAACCTGCAGCCGGCCATCGCCTACGCGGTACAGCACGGCGTACAGGGCGCGCAAGCGGCCTATGCGCGCATGACCGGCGCCAGCAACTGGAACCAGATCGTCTCCGGCTGGAATAGCCAGCCTGTGTGGGGCGTGGCGCCGCGCGCCAATTGAGGAATCACTATGTCACAAGCTTCGTCCAACATTTTTTCCGTCAGCGTGAAGGCGGCCAACACGCCGCAGCCGGTGCGCCCGGCCTGGATGCCGCCGGCCGGCTACTTCGCCGACATCCCGATGCGCAACACGCCGAACGACGTGGTGCCGCCGATTTACACGCGCGACAACTACCTGATGAACAACCCCTTCGTGCAGTGGGGCGGCAGCGCCATCCTGCGCGATTACAGCGAACTGGGCGCGCAAGTGTTTTATTCGGCAGGCCACGAATCGGCAGGCGGCTTGCCCAACTTCCAGTTTTCGCTGATCTGCGATTTTTCCAGCCTGACCTGGCGCACCGCCAACATCCCGCTGCGTAGCAACAACAGCAACACCTTCGTCAACGGCTACGCCCCGGACGGCACCCCCTACTGCCCGCACAGCTACCTGGGACTGCAGGAAATGCCGAAAGCCTGGGGCGGCGCTGCGCAAGGCACGCTGGTGGCGTTCTTCTGGGCCGGCTCGGTCTGGCCCAACCGCATCCGCCTGCTGGACGTATCGCGCACCAGCCTGGGCTACAGCACCATGAGCACGCGCCAGCCGCAGAACGCCGACCCGACCATGATACGGTTCTCGCCCACCTCCACCGGGGGCAATTATCCGATCACGGTGCAGGACGAGCAGCGCCAGGGCTGGTGGGCGGCCGTGGCCGGTCCGGTCAGCTACACTCTGTTCGTCAGCAAGACTGGCGAGATCACGCAATACCCGGCCTTGGGCGGCAACCTGATCAACGCCTCGATGGTGCTGTGCCCGTCGCTGAACCTGCTGATCGCCATCGACGGCGGCTACGCCAGCGGTCCCAACGCCAGCGCCAGCTACCGCACGCTGCACATCCGCAATCTGGCCAACGGCCAGGTCAGCCAGAACCGCACCAGCGGCACCGTGCCGTCGGTAACCCTGGGCTACGACGGCGCGACCAGCCCCAACTTCCACCGCATGGACATCATGGGCCTGCAGTGGGTGGAGGAGCTGGGCTGCATCGTCGGGCTGGACCAGGTCGACCAGCCGCCAACGCTGGTCAAGCTGACTCCGCCCGCCAGCAATCCCGCCACCAATCCCTGGACCTGGAGCAAGACCGTGCTGCAGCACTGGCCGTCGGACACCAACGGCCAGGCAACGATACAAAAAGCGGAGTACGGCTATTGGTCCAAGTTCCGCTGGGTTCCGTCGCTGCAGGCATTCGTTGTGTGCGGCAGCAGTTCGCGCAAGCCGCAGGTCATCCGCCTAACTTGAGCCCCGGCAGGAAGGCTATGCTGGTCAGCAGCACCGCCAGCACCGCCAGGGAAAGCCAGCGCAGGCGTTGCCACAGGGCGCGGCGCGGCCGCAGGTAGCCCTGCAGCGCCGCCTCGTGCTGCGCCAGCAGGCTGCCGATGCTGTGCCAGCCGTGCAGCGACACGCGCGACAGGCCGGCTTTGGTGCGCTGCTCGGTCAGGTCCTCGGCCCGGTCCTGCAGCGCGACGGTGTCGGGGGTGGTGGTCAGGATGATGAGCTCGTGCACCGGGTGCGGGAAACCGTCGATCTCGCGCACCGCAGCATCCAGGTTGGCGATGCTGAGCGACTTGCCGAAGCTGCGGCTGCGGCCTTTGCACTGCAGCAGCAGCACCTTGCCGTCAGGCAGCTTGGCCCAGGCGTCGGCGCCGTGCTCCCTGCGGTCCAACGGCCCCCAGCGCTCGAACTGCACGCCATGGACCGCCGACATCAGGCCACGGCCCAGGCGGTCAAAGTCCTGCCAGCTGGCAGGTTTCGGAAATTCAGCTGCCCTGCGTCCCATGCTCATCCCTCGATAACGATGTAATTTTTATCATATAAAAATGACATCTTTCTGGGGGAAAGTCAAGTATTGGCTGGGTCAGGCTGGCAGCAGCGTCGCTTATTTGGCAAAGCTCGCCAGCGGCTTGCCCTTCTGCACCAGATAGGTCGCCAGTTCTGCCGCGTTGCCGGTGCCGACGTTCTTGGCCACGTGCATGGCGCCGGCCGGGATGAAGACCGCGTCGCCTACTTTCAGCGTAACCGGCGGGCGGCCGTCGATCCGGTATTCCAGCGTGCCTTCAAGCACGAAGGCGATTTCCTCGCCCGGGTGGGCGTGCTTGGGCGACTCGCTGCCTTCTTCGAAGTCGACGCGCACCTGCAGCACTTCGCGGCCTGGCACGCTGAAGTCGCTCTTCAGGATGTCGGTGCGCTTCAGGCCCTGCATCTGCATCGGCATCTGCGCGTGTGCCGCCTGGGCCAGCAGGGCGCTGCCGGCGATCACTACTGCTGCCATCATGGTGGGTACGGTTTTCATCTGGACGTCCTTTTCTGCGTTGACCGGATCGGATATCGATTCCGTACCGCCATTAGACCGGCGGCGCGTATCGGCCATGTGTCGTGACAAGGCTGCGGAGAAGTCGCCATGTATCCGGCGCGGACTTGATACACGGGGATACAAGAAGATGTTCTGGAAATGCAAAAAGCCCAGCCATATAGGCTGGGCTTTTCCGTATCTGGTGCCGACTGCCGGTTTCGAACTGGCCACCTGATGATTACAAATCAACTGCTCTACCAAATGAGCTAAGTCGGCGTTGCGCGAAGATTATACGCTATTTGATACGCGTGAGGGTGGGGCGTCCGCCGCCTTTTTTGGGCGGCTCGCCGCCGCCGTCCGGGCCATCCGGACCGCCCTGCTCGTCCTCGCCGTCGCTGCCGGCCGGGCGCGCTTGCGGCGCCGGGGTCGGCACCGGGGCCAGGGTGGGCGTGCTGGACACCGGCGCCAGCGGAGCCGGGGCCGGCGCCGAGGCGACCGGCGCGTCGTCGTAGCCGCCCAGTTGCGGCTCGAACGCCATGCCCTGCCCGTTTTCGTTGGCGTAGATGGCCATCACGTTGTTGACCGGCACGTAGATCTCGCGCGACACGCCGCCAAAGCGGGCGTGGAAGCGGATGCTGTCATTGTCCATCTTCAGCCCGGAAGTGGCGCCGAAGCTGATGTTGAGCACGATCTCGCCCTTCTTGACGTATTCCATCGGCACCGTGGTGGCGGCGTCGACTTTCACGGCCAGGTAGGGCGTGTAGCCGCTGTCGGTGCACCATTCGTAAATGGCGCGCAGCATGTAGGGCTTGGTGGAAATCTCGGACATGATCAGCGGCGCATGACCTTCTCGGACGGCGTCAGCGCTTCGATGTAGGCCGGACGCGAGAAGATGCGCTCGGCGTATTTCATCAGCGGCGCGGCGGTCTTCGACAGCTCGATGCCGTAATGGTCCAGGCGCCACAGCAGCGGGGCCACGGCCACGTCCAGCATGGAGAACTCGTCGCCCAGCATGTACTTGTTCTTCAGGAACAGCGGCGCCAGCGTGGTCAGGCGGTCGCGGATTTCCGCGCGCGCCTTGTCGTGGCTCTTGTCGTTGGCCTTGGCGCGCTCGCTTTCCAGCGTGTGCACGTGCACGAACAGTTCTTTTTCGAAGTTGAACAGCATCAGGCGCGCACGGGCGCGCATCAGCGGGTCGGCCGGCATCAGCTGCGGGTGCGGGAAGCGCTCGTCGATGTACTCGTTGATGATGTTCGATTCGTACAGGATCAGTTCGCGCTCGACCAGGATGGGCACCTGGCCGTACGGGTTCATGGTGGAAATGTCTTCCGGCTTGTTGAACAGGTCGACGTCGCGCACTTCAAAGTCCATGCCTTTTTCAAACAGGACCAGGCGGCAGCGTTGCGAGAATGGGCAGGTTGTACCCGAATAGAGAACCATCATTTTTGTAGTTCCTTAGAAACAAAATGGGATGCAGCCGCGAACGGCTCACCCCAGAACGCGCCCGCCACGCGGGCGACGCACAAAACAACATGGCCGGCCTAGGCCGGCATGCTCACTTATTTGACCTCTTTCCAGTACGATGCGTTCAGACGCCAGGCCAGCAGCGCGAAGCAGGTCAGGAACAGCAGCACCCACACGCCAAGGCGCTTGCGGGTCTGCGCGGCAGGTTCGGCCATCCACTCCATGTAGCCGACCAGGTCCGCCACATTGGTGTCGAACTCCAGCTTGCTCATGGTGCCCGGCTTGACCTGCTCGAAGCCGACGAATTTATGCACGCTCTTGCTTGGATCGTGCGGATCTTTCTCTTCGGCAAACTTGGCCACTTGCACGCCTTGCAGTTCATGCAACACGTGCGGCATGGCCACGTTCGCCACCATCAGGTTGTTCCAGCCGTTCGGGCGGGTGTCATCCTTGTAGAAGGTGCGCAGATAGGTGTACAGATAGTCGCCGCCGGTGCCGCCGGGGCCCGACTTGGCGCGCGAAATCACCGACAAGTCCGGCGGCACCACGCCGAACCAGGCTTTGGCGTCCTTGGCCGGCATGGCCGTGGTCATCATTTCGCCCACTTTTTCGCCGGTAAACAACAGGTTGTTCTTGATCTGCTCTTCCGTCAGGCCCAGGTCCTTGAGGCGGTTAAAACGCATCGAAGACGCATTATGGCAGTTCAGGCAGTAGTTCACAAACAACTTGGCGCCATTTTGCAGCGCGGCCATGTTGGTGGAGCGGTCCGGCGCCTTGTCCAGCGGGTGGCTGCTTTCGCTTGCCAGGGCCAGGCCTGGCAGCAGCGCCAGGATCGCAAGCAGTTTCTTTGCAAAATTCATATTCTTGTCCTTTTGAGCTGTGGTCGGCGGATCAGTGCGGATGGAAAGTCACGCGGGATGGCACAGGTTTGAACTGGCCCATCGCGCTCCACCACGGCATCAGCAGGAAGAAGAAGAAGTAATACAGCGTGCACACTTGCGACACGATGGTGCCGATGGTGCTTGGCGCCTGGGTGCCCAGGTAACCCAGCGTCAGGAACGACAGGCCGAACACGGCGTACACATATTTGTGCCAGTCCGGGCGGTAGCGGATCGACTTCACCGGCGAATGGTCCAGCCACGGCAGGAAGGCCAGGATCACGACGGAACCGCCGAAGAACACCACGCCCCAGAATTTCGCGTCCAGCACCGACGGCAGCATGCCGACGATGGCCACCAGCGCCACCACGGCGATGGCCGCCTTGGTGGTGAAGGCCAGGCGCGATTTCAGCCACAGGAAGGCCACGTAGGCAGCCACGGCCACCATCAGTACCCACATGAAGTCGGCGGTGGTGGCGCGCAGCACCGAGTAGAACGGCGTGAAGTACCAGGTTGGCGCGATGTGCAGCGGGGTCTTCAGCGAATCGCCCGGCAGGAAGTTGTTGTATTCCAGGAAGTAGCCGCCCATTTCAGGCGCGAAGAACACCACGGTGCTGAAGATCAGCAGGAACACCGACACGCCGAACAGGTCGTGCACGGTGTAGTACGGGTGCGACGGGATCGAGTCGACCGGATGGCCGTCCGGGCCCAGGTTCTCTTTGACTTCGATGCCGTCCGGATTGGACGAGCCGACTTCGTGCAGTGCGATCAGGTGGGCGGCAACCAGGCCCAGCAGCACCAGCGGGATGGCGATCACGTGGAAGGCGAAGAAGCGGTTCAGGGTGGCGTCGGACACCACGTAGTCGCCGCGGATCCACAGCGACAGGTCGGGGCCGATCAGCGGGATGGCGCCGAACAGGTTGACGATCACCTGGGCGCCCCAGTACGACATCTGGCCCCATGGCAGCAGGTAGCCGAAGAACGCTTCGGCCATCAGGCACAGGAAGATGGCGAAGCCGAACAGCCAGATCAGTTCACGTGGCTTGCGGTAGGAACCGTACAGCAGGCCGCGCGTCATGTGCAGGTAGACGATGATGAAGAAGGCCGAGGCGCCGGTCGAGTGCATATAGCGCACCAGCCAGCCCCACGGCACTTCGCGCATGATGTATTCCACCGAGCCGAAGGCCAGGTTGGCGTCCGGCTTGTAGTGCATGGTCAGGAAGATGCCGGTGACGATCTGCAGCACCAGCACCAGCATGGCCAGCGAGCCGAAGATGTACCAGAAATTGAAGTTTTTCGGGGCGTAGTACTTGCCCCACTGGTCGTTCCACAGCTTGGTCAGCGGGAAGCGGTCGTCGACCCAGCCCAGCGCTTTTTGCGCCACCGGGGCATTGGCGGGGAGTTTCGTCTCTTTAAAAGCAGCCATGTTTATGCCTCGCCTTTCTCGTCTTTGCCGATCACCAGCTTGGTGTCGCCCAGATACATATGACGCGGAACCTGCAGGTTGTCCGGCGCAGGCTTGTTCTTGTAGACGCGGCCGGCCATGTCAAAGGTGGAGCCGTGGCATGGGCACAGGAAGCCGCCTTCCCAGTCGTCCGGCAGCGACGGCTGCGGTCCCGGGGTGAATTTCGACGATGGCGAGCAGCCGAGGTGGGTGCAGATGCCCACCGCGACCAGGATTTCAGGTTTGATGGAGCGGTTCTGGTTGCGGCAGTATTCCGGGGTGTACTCGTCCGGGTTGCGCTTGGAGTCGGCGTCGGCCACCTTGCCTTCGGTCTTTTTCAGCGAGGCAACCATTTCCGGCGTGCGCTTGAGGATCCAGACCGGCTTGCCGCGCCATTCGACAGTGCGCATTTCGCCCGGCTGCAGCGTGGAGATATCGACTTCGACAGGTGCGCCGGCCGCTTTCGCTCGCTCGGACGGCTGGAAGGTGCTTACCAGGACACCGGCGGTGGACAGTCCAACTACGCCACCTGCCGCGCATGTTGCGGCGATCAAGCCACGACGGCCAGAATCGACCTGCTTATCGTTACTCATACCAAACCCCAATCATCAAATTGCGAAATAGTTATTATGCGTTAACCAAGCTTCCAGCAACCTTAGATTATAGGTGAAGCCAAAACCGTTTTAAAGCGAAACGTTGCATTTGTCTAAATTCTGCCCCATCCCGATCGTCGCAGACTATCGCCCAGTTGCTAAAAAACACGCTATGATCGGCTATACAACATAGCAAGGAGGTCACAATGGGCATGATGCAAGAGTTCAAAGAATTTGCCATGAAGGGCAACGTGGTCGACCTGGCGGTCGGCGTGATCGTCGGCGCGGCCTTCAGCAAGATCGTCGATTCGCTGGTGCAGGACATCATCATGCCGCCGATCGGCAGGCTGATCGGCGGCCTGGATTTCGCCAACTATTACCTGCCACTGAACGGCCAGGCCGCCAATCTGAGCCTGGTGGAAGCGAAGAAGCTGGGCGCGGTACTGGCGTACGGCAACTTCCTGACCATCCTGTTAAACTTCATCATCCTCGCGTTCATCATCTTCCAGATGGTGCGCATGCTGCAGAAGGCCCGCAAAGCCGAGCCTGCTCCGACGGAGACGCCGGCGCCGACCGCCGAGGACATCCTGCTGCTGCGTGAAATCCGCGACGCACTGAAAAAATAAGCCTGGCGGCACGCGCAGCGCCCGGCGGCAAAGTTAGGACGCCAAGCTGGGCGCCCGGTTAGGACGGCATCATGCGACGACTATGGTTATTGTTTGCACAAGCGGTGACCGTGGTCCTGGCGCTGTACTTCGTCTACAGCGCCATGCGGCCGGACTGGCAAGGCTTGCCGGGCGTGCCCGGGCTGGGCGCCGCGCCGTCCACGCCGGCGGGCGCGGCCCGCAGCGCCCTGCTGGGCGGCCATGCGCCCCCCTCGCCGGGCTCGTACCGGGCGGCGGCGGCGCAAGCCATGCCGGCCGTGGTCAACGTGCTCACCACCAAGGCGCCGCGCCGCAAGCATCCGCTCACGCGCGATCCCTTCTTCAAGAAATTCTTCGGCGACCGCGACCGTGACGGCGACGAGGACGACCAGTCCAGCCTCGGCTCGGGCGTGATCGTCAGCCCGCAAGGCTACATCCTGACCAACAACCACGTGGTCGACGCCGCCGACGAGATCCAGGTGGTGCTGGCCGACGGCCGCAAGGCCGCCGCCAGGGTGGTGGGCACCGACCCCGAAACCGACCTGGCCGTGATCAAGGTGGACCTGGACAAGCTGCCGGTGATCGTGCTGGGCCACGCCGAGCAGGCCAAGGTGGGCGACGTGGTATTGGCCATCGGCAACCCCTTCGGCGTGGGACAGACCGTCACCATGGGCATCATTTCCGCGCTGGGCCGCAATAATTTACATATCAACAACTTCGAAAACTTTATCCAGACCGACGCCGCCATCAACTTCGGCAACTCGGGCGGCGCGCTGATCGACACCAGTGGCAACCTGCTGGGCATCAACTCGGCCATCTACTCGCAGACCGGCGGCTCGGTGGGCATCGGCTTCGCCATTCCCGTGTCCACCGCCAAGACCGTGATGGAATCGATCATCAGCTCGGGCCACGTGGTGCGCGGCTGGATCGGCGTGGAATCGCAGGAAATCACGCCCGAGCTGGCCGAGAGCTTCGGCCTCAAGGTGCAAAGCGGCGCCATCATCGCCGGCGTGGTGCGCAACGGCCCGGCCGACAAGGGCGGCATGAAGCCGGGCGACATCCTGCTGCAGGTCGAGGGCAAGGCGGTCAACGACACCAACGACATGCTCAATCTGATCGCCCAACTGCCGCCGGGGGAAAAAGCTACAATGCGGGTGCTGCGCAAGAGCCGCGAGACGGACCTTGCCATTACCGTGGGCAAGCGCCCGATTTCACGATAAAACACCCGCCCCCGATCCGACATGCACCTGCGCGACCTGAAGAACTACCTCACCGAACTGGCCGACAACAACAACCGCCCCTGGTTCATCATGAACAAGCCGCGCTACGACATCCTGCGCGAAGAATTCCTGGAACTGGTCACGCAAGTGATCGCCGAGCTGGGCAAATTCGACCCGGCGGTGAAGTTCTGCAATCCGAAGAAGGCCATGTTCCGCATCAACCGCGACGTGCGCTTCGCCCACGACAAGAGCCCGTACAAGACGCGCTTCTCGGCCGCCATCGCGCCCAACGACATGCGCCGCCCGTCCAAGGCCGGCGGCCCCACCTACTATTTCCAGCTGGACGGCGAAGGCCGGCTGCTGTTCGGCGCCGGCGAGTACATGCCGCCGCCGGAGCGCACCAGGGCGCTGCGCAAGCACATGGTGGAAGACGCGGCCGGCTTTTCCAAGGCCCTGAAGAACAAGGCACTGAAGGCGCGCTACGGCACCATCCAGGACGAGGGCAAGCTGCAGCGCCCGCCCAAGGGCTTCGACGCGGACCATGAACACATCGAGTTCATCAAGCTGAAGAGCTTCTTCGTGTGGACCGAGATGAAACTGGACCTGAACAAGCCGGACCTGCTGCTGCCACTGATCGCCAACGGCCTGAAGGACGCCTACCCGCTGGTGACCTGGATGCGCTCGGCCAAGGTGGAAGAAGTAGCGGAAGACTAAGCCGTCTCCCCCGCCAGCCACTGCTCGATAAACTCGACGCACACCCGCACCTTGGCCGAGGTGGACAGCCGCGACGTGTAGACCGCCCACACGTCGGCCGGCTGGGCATAGGCCGGCAGCACCCGCTGCAGCGCGCCGCGCGCCAGCGCAGGCCCCACATCCCAGATCGAACGCAAGATGATGCCGTGGCCGTCCAGCGCCCACTGGTGGACGATTTCGCCATTGCTGGCCGATAGCGGCCCGGCCACCTTCACCGACTCCATGCCGGCCGGCCCGGTCAGCAGCCAGCGGCCCGCGCTATGGTCGTGCCCCTGGTCGCGCTCGCGGACCACGATGCAGCGGTGCTGCGCCAGCTCGGCCAGGGTGGCCGGCGCGCCATGCCGGGTCAGGTAGGACGGCGCCGCGCACAGCACCCGCTGGTTGGCGGCGATGCGGCGCGACATCAGGTGCGGCTCGTGCGCCTCGCCCACCCGGATGTCCAGGTGGAAGCCTTCGCCTATCAGGTCGACCGGGCGGTCCAGCAGCTCCAGCTGGATTTCCATCGCCGGATAGCGCAGCGCCAGCGCCGAGATGGCCGGCGCCACCCGGTTGCGGCCGAAGCCGGAACTGGTGCAGAGGCGCAGCAGGCCGCTGGGCGCGCGCTGCCCGGTCGACACCGCGTCCCGCATCTGGTCCACGTCCTCCAGTATCCGCTGCGCCCACTGGTGCACCAGGGCGCCCTGCTCCGTCACCGTCACGCTGCGCGTGGTCCGGTGCAACAGCTTCACCTGCAGCGACTGCTCCAGCAGCGCGATGCGCTTGCTGACATAGGCATTGGACACGCCCAGCGCGCGCGCGGCGGCGGCAAAACCGCGTTCGCGCACCAGGGTGCAGAACAGCCGCAGGTCGGCCAGCAAAGGTTGATCATTCACGATATGTGCATGCCGCAATTACGAATCAGCCGATTATAGCGCTGGCGATTAACGCTATGCTAAAAGCTCATTCACAGGAGGACGCATGAAAACGCATCGCATCGCAGTCATCGCCGGCGACGGCATCGGCCAGGAAGTCATGCCGGAGGGCCTGCGCGCCGTCCAGGCGGCAGCGCGCAAACACGCGCTGGCGCTGGAATTCACCCGCTTCGACTGGGCCGACTGCAACTACTACGCCAGCCACGGCAAGATGATGCCGGACGACTGGTTCGCGCAGCTGAAGGATTACGACGCGATCTACTTCGGCGCCGTCGGCTGGCCGGACACGGTGCCCGACCACGTATCGCTGTGGGGCTCGCTGATCAAGTTCCGGCGCGCATTCGACCAGTATGTGAACCTGCGCCCGGTGCGCCTGATGCCCGGCGTGCCCTGCCCGCTGGCCAACAAGCAGCCGGGCGATATCGACTTCTTCGTGGTGCGCGAGAACACCGAGGGCGAGTACTCGTCGGTGGGCGGGCGCATCTTTGAAGGCACGGAGCGCGAAACGGTGCTGCAGGAAGCCGTGTTTACGCGCAAGGGCGTGGACCGCATCCTGAAGTACGCCTTCGAGCTGGCGCAGAGCCGCCCCAAGCAGCACCTGACCTCGGCCACCAAGTCGAACGGCATCGCCATCAGCATGCCATACTGGGACGAGCGCGTGAAGCGGATGGCGGACGGCTACCCGGACGTGCGCTGGGACCAGTACCACGTCGACATCCTGGCGGCCCGCTTCGTGCTCAGCCCGGAGCGATTCGACGTGGTGGTGGCGTCCAACCTGTTCGGCGACATCCTGTCCGACCTGGGCCCGGCCTGCACCGGCACCATCGGCATCGCGCCCTCCGCCAACCTGAACCCGGAGCGCGTATTCCCCTCGCTGTTCGAACCGGTGCACGGCTCGGCGCCCGACATCGCGGGCAAGAACATTGCCAACCCGGTGGCCATGATCTGGTCCGGCGCGCTGATGCTGGAGTTCCTCGGCCAGGGCCTGGCGGATGCTGCGCAGCAGGCCGCCTTCAAGAGCGCGCACGACGACATCATGCGCGCCATAGAAACCGTGCTGGTGCAGGGCCCGCGCACGCCCGACATGGGTGGCAGCGCCAGCACCACCGGCATGGGAGAGGCGATCGCCGCGCTGATCTGATGTCGGGCCGCGCCGGGCGCGCTCAGGCTCTCCTATTTGCAGTTCATGTCGCCGAATTCGCAGTTCGTCGCACTCCGGTGGAGTGGTGCGTTGGGTTTATCTATAGTTCACTCAACGCAAACGCAAACACCAACGCAGCACGAACCGAACTCACAAGGAGAAACATCATGAACATCGCTAAAAACATGGAAGCCATCTTCATCGCCGCCGTTGTCCTGGCCGGCGCCGCCAGCATCGCCACTGCCGCCGTGCCGGCAGCACCGGCCACCGTCGCCAAGGCCGTCAAGGCTGCCCCCGCCGCGACCGCCATGCCGGTGGTGACGATTACCGCAAAACGGCTGAGCGCAGCTGAAAAAGCCGCGCTCGCCAACTAAGCGCAGCACATGCCGCACACCACTCGCCCGGAGCACGCAATGAACAACTTTATCAGCGCAACGATGATGGCCGTCACCCTGTACGCGACGCACGGCGCCGTGATCGCCCAGGAACTGGCCAGCGAAAGCCGCAGCATCGATGCGCGTGCCGTGAAAGTGGTGCTGGATGGCGTCATCAGCCTGAATATCAAGCAGGGCCCGACCGCCTCGCTGGTGGTCAGCGGCGACAAGCGCTACCTGCCCAAAGTGACCGTGGTGCAAACCGGCGACACGCTGCGCATCGGCACCGAGCTGCGCGGCGTGCAAATGCACAGCAATAACCTGCACGCGGAACTGACCCTGCCCAATCTGCGCGAACTGGTGTCGGCCGGCGTGGGGTCGACCGAAGTGAGCGGCTTCTCCGGCGACGAAATGCGCCTGGCACTGGAAGGCGCGGGCGCGGTCAGCCTGACCTCGCGCTACCGCACCTTGAACGCCAAGCTGACCGGCGTAGGCAGCATGCATGTGAACGCCGGCGAGGCCGACTCGGTGGGCCTGGACCTGCGCGGCGCCGGGCAGATGGTGGTCAGCGGCCAAAGCAAAAACCTGAACGTGAAACTGGGCGGCATCGGCAGCCTGGACGCGCAGCAGCTGCGCGCCGACAGCGTGGACGTCGACCTCAGCGGCCTGGGCGGCGCCACCGTCTACGCCAGGACCAGCGCCAAGCTGCGCCTGAGCGGACTCGGTTCGGCCACCGTGTACGGCAAGCCCGCCAACCGCAGCGCCAGCGCGCGCGGCCTGGGCAGCGTGGCCTGGAACTGAGCGCGGATCTCTAGCGCGCCCCCACGGCCGGCAGCAGCACCCTGGACATTTGCAGCATGGCCGGTCCTAGCAGCACCATCATCAGCGTCGGGAAGATGCAGAAGATCAGCGGGAACAGCAGCTTGAGCGCGATCTTGGCCGCCGCTTCCTCGGCCATCATGCTGCGCTTGCTGCGCAGGTTCTCCGCATGCACCCTCAGCGACTCGCCCATGCTGGTGCCGAAACGCTCCGACTGGATCAGCATCGCCACCAGGGTGTCGACGTCCTCCACGCCGCTGCGCAGCGCCAGGTTGCGCAAGGCCTTCTCCTTGCTGAAGCCGGCCCGCATCTCCATCAGCACCAGCTGCAGCTCCTGCGCCAGCACCACGCTCTTCAGATGCACTTCGCCGGCCACCTTGGCCAGCGCGCGCTCCAGGCTCAGGCCCGCCTCCACGCACACGGTGAGCAGGTCCAGCGCGTCCGGCAGATGCTCGAAGATGTCGCGCTGGCGGCGCGCCGCCGTGCGCGCCAGCAGCGCGTTGGGCAGGTAGTAGCCCACCGCCGCAGCGCCGAGCAGGAAGTACAGCCAGCCCCCGCCCACGGCGCCGCGCTTCAGGCCGGCGGCCAGCGCCGCCAGCAGCGCCGGCAGCAGCAGCGCCAGCACGCTCTTGCCGGCGAAATAGAACGTGGGCGCGGACGCGTGGCGCCAGCCCGCCGTCATGAAGCGCGTACGCAGCGGCGAACGTTCCCAGCCTTCCTCCGGCAGCGACAGCCGCACGAATGGCTGCGCCACCTTGGCCGCCCGCTCCACCCAGCCGGACGGCGGCTCGGCCGCGCCCTCGGGCAGCGCATGCGCGGCCAGGCGCTGGCGTAGCGCGCCTGGCGCGAACAGCAGCATGGCCGCCAGCGCCACCAGCGCCACCACCACGAACACCACCAGCAGGAACAACAGGTGGCCGGACTCCAGCTGCAGGGCGCTCATAGGCGGATCCGTATCAGCTGGCGCATCCACAGCAGCCCGCCCAGCATGGCGGCCGCGCCGTACCACAGCAAGGTCACGCCGGCCGGATCGGTCCACAGCAGGCTGATGTACTTGTAGCTGGTGAGCGACATCAGCGCCATGGCCGCCAGCGGCAGCAGGCCCAGTATCCAGGCCGACATGCGGCCCTCGGCCGACAGCACGCGGATCTGCGCCAGCAGGCGCAGGCGGGCGCGCACCATGCGCGAGATATTGCCCAGCAATTCGGCCAGGTTGCCGCCCGATTCGCGCTGGATCAGCACCGCGATCACCAGGTAGCGCAAATCCGTCAGCGGAATGCGCGCGCCCAGGTTGTGCAAGGCCTCGTTCATCGGCACGCCATAGTTGATCTCCTCATAGGCGATGCGGAATTCTCTGCCGATGGGCTCGGGCATTTCATTGCCCACCATGTGCAGCACGTTGGCGAAGGAATGGCCGGCGCGCAGCGCGCGGCTGAGGAAATCGGCCACCTCCGGCAGTTGTTCCTGCAGCTTGGCCAGGCGCGCGCTGCGGGCCCGGTACAGCAGCAGCGCCGGCGCCAGCACGGCCGCCGCCAGGGACAGCAAGTGCGCCGGGCGCGGCAAGCCGGCCAGCGGCGGCAGCGCGGCGGCCGCCATCAGCAGCGCTGCCTGCACGCCCAGCAGGCGCGCCACGCTCAAGCCCAGGCCGGACTGCAGCAGCAGCCGGTCCAGCCGCGCCGCCAGCGGCAACAGCGGCGCGCGCCGCAGCAGCTGCTCCAGCCACGGCGCGCCGCTGTAGCGGCGCTGCTTGAGGATGGTGACGCGCGGCGCCATGCCGCCGTCGTCGCCGCGCGCGGCCATCAGTTCCAGCCGCCGGGCAATGCGCCGCGCGCCGCCGCCGTGAGTGCCGGACCACCACAGCCAGGCGCCCTCGATCAACAGGATCACGGCAGCGAACAGCAGCACCGCGAAGCACGTGAAGACCAGATCCATAAGCTTCTCCCGTAGCAGTCCCTATTCGTAGATCTTGTCCGGATCGAACGCGCTGTCCGGCACGGCGGCGCCGAACAGGCGCAGGCGCTCGGCGAAGCGCGGCCGCACGCCGGTGGCGCGGAACTGGCCCTGCACCCGGCCCTCGGCGTCCACCCCGGTCTGCTCGTAGCGGAAGATCTCGTGCATGGCGATCATGTCGCCTTCCATGCCGGTGATCTCCTGCAGGCTGACCAGCTTGCGCGCGCCGTCCGTCAGGCGCGACACTTGCATCACCACCGTGATGGCCGAGCAGATCTGCTGGCGCGTGGCGCGAGGCGTCAGCGTCAGTCCGGCCATGCCCACCATGTTCTCCAGCCGCGACAGGGCGTCGCGCGGGGTGTTCGAGTGGATGGTGGCCAGCGAACCCTCGTGGCCGGTGTTCATGGCCTGCAGCATGTCGACCGCCTCGGCCCCGCGCACCTCGCCCAGGATGATGCGGTCGGGACGCATGCGCAGCGCGTTGCGCACCAGCGCGCGCTGCGTCACCTCGCCCTTGCCTTCGATATTCGGCGGGCGCGTTTCCAGGCGCACCACGTGCGGCTGGCGCAGTTGCAGCTCGGCCGCGTCCTCGATGGTGACCACGCGCTCGCTGCCGGGAATGAAGCCGGACAGCACATTGAGCAAGGTGGTCTTGCCGCTGCCGGTGCCGCCCGAAATCAGGATGTTGATCTTGGCGTGGCCCAGCGCCTCCAGCACCTGCACCATGGGCGGCGTGACGCTCTTGTAGGCCAGCAGGTTGGCCACCGTCAGCGGCTGCACCGCGAAACGGCGAATCGACAGCATGGGGCCGTCGATCGCCAGCGGCGGGATGATGGCGTTCACGCGCGAGCCGTCCGGCAGGCGCGCATCCACCATCGGGCTGGACTCGTCGATGCGGCGGCCCACGCGCGAGACGATCTTCTCGATGATCTTCATCAGGTGCGCGTTGTCGTGGAAGGTGATGCCGCTCAGCTCCAGCCGCCCGGCGCGCTCCACATAGACCTTGCACCAAGTGTTGACCAGGATGTCGGACACGCCGGCGTCGGCCAGCAGCGGCTCGAGCGGGCCGAAGCCCAGCATCTCGTGCTGGATGTCGAGCACCAGGCGGTGCCGCTCCTGCTGGTTCAGCACGATGCGCTCGTCCTCGATCACGCGCTGCACCAGCAGCGCCAGCTCGTGCTTGAACTGCTCCGGCGTGAGACGCTTCAGGCGCTCCAGGTCGATGCGGTCCAGGATGGTCTGGTGCATGGTCTTGCGCAGCTCCTGGTAGGACGCGTCCGGCAGGCTGCCCATCAGCCCCGGCTGCAAGCCCATCACGTTGACGGCCCCCCTGGTTTCATCGCCACTGGCAAGGCGTTCCCGCAAACTCATGTCGCTCTCCTCGGATGGACCTTCACAATTCCGCATCGCTGCGGCCAAACAGGCGGTCGAACAGGCCCTTGCTTTCCGGGACCCGGCGCGCCGTCACCATTTCCACCAGCTCGGCCAGGCTGCGCGCCACCGGGCTGCTGCGCGACAGCTGCAGCAGCGGCACGCCCTGGTTCACCGAATCGGTGGCCGACAGGTAGTCGTTCGGCACCGTGTGCATCACCTCCGCGCCCAGCGCCTGCTCCAGGTCGGCCAGGCGCAGCTTGCCGCCACGCTCGTAGCGGTTGACGATCAGGCGGATGCGTTCGCCCGGGTAGCCGAGCGAGCGGAAAATGTCGAGCAGGCGGCGGCCGTCGCGGATGTCGGGCAGCGCCAGCTGCAGCACCGGATAGATCGCGTCGGCGCCGTCCAGCGCGCGCAGCGAGATGGCGTCGATCTGGCGCCCCACGTCCAGCACGATGTAGTCGTAGTGCTGGCGCGCCACGCGCAGGATGGCGTCCATGTGGTCGGGCTTCATGTCCGACACCTGGTGCGGATCGTCGGCCGCCGCCAGCACGCCGAAGTTGGGCGTCACGTGCACCAGGCAGGAATCGAGGAAGGCGCCGTCCATGCGGCCGATCTGGGCGCAGATGTCGGACAGCGTCATGGCCGGCTTCTGGTCCGACACGTACAGCGTGGCGTCGCCGAACTGGCCGTGCAGGTCGATCAGCAGCACTTTGCGCTCGGCCAGCACCGCCAGCGCATAGCCGAAATTGGTGGCCAGGAAAGTGGCCCCGCTGCCGCCCTTGCAGGAAATGAAGGCCAGCGCCTTGCCGTCGCGCATATGGGTGACGCCGGTCTCGATTTCGATGCGGTCCATGGCCTCGTGGAAGGCGCGGTGCACCAGCGGCAGCGGCAGCACCTCGCGCATGCCGGCGCGCATGGCGCGGATCAGCAGGTCCTGCTGCGGCTCGCGCGTGAGCATCATGTAGGAGGCGCGCGGATAGTGCTTGCCGAGGCGTTCGACCAGCTCGGCCTCCCCCGGCGCCATGTCGCTGGCGTCAAAGATCACCAGTTCGGGCGGCTCGGCCAGCACCCGCTCGACCGCGTCGCGCAATCCCTGGCGCGTGGCCACCAGCTGCACCGCCGGCATGCGCGCCGATCCCTGCGCCGCCACCTCGGCGTGCAGCAGGCTGTCCCGGCTTATCATCAAGGCTTTCATGGGTCTTCCCTCTCAAAGAGCGCGCCGTGTCAGGGAGGCGGCGGGGCAGGCGCGGCGCACAGCGCGCTGCCCGGCTGATATCCCAGCGCC
This sequence comes from Massilia sp. Root351, assembly GCF_001425045.1. GTDB lineage: Bacteria > Pseudomonadota > Gammaproteobacteria > Burkholderiales > Burkholderiaceae_D > Rugamonas. The sequence goes on from NZ_LMDJ01000035.1 coordinate 89,950, forward strand.
TCGGCGCGCGCGGTGGTGGCCGAAGCCGGCAGCGCAAGGCCCTGCCAGTTCAGCTGCGGCAGCGGCAGCAGGGCCTGGAACGGCACCGGCTGGCAGCTGGCCGCATCGGCCGGGTCGCACACGCTGACGCGCACATGGCGGATGCAATCGCTGCCATTCGGATTGCGCAGGCAGTACAGCCGGTTCAGCGCCGGGCACGGCGCACGCGCCGCGGCGGCCACCGGCTGCAGCGCGCCGGCCGCGTCCTGCCACAAGTACTCGATGCGCAAATGGCCCGGGCCGAACGACGGCGCCATCGGCAAGGAGCCGCCGCCGGGCCGGAACAGCGCGCGCCGGCGCAGCGCCGCCATGGCCGCCGGGTCGGTGTAGTCGGCCATGGCGGCTGCGCGCGCGGCGCTGCGCGTGACTTCCTGCAGCGTGTTCCACAAATAGATCAGGCGCGCGCATTCCAGCAGGCCGTACATGAACAGCAGGAAGAGCGGCAGCGCCAGCGCCAGTTCGATCAGCAGCACGCCGGCGGCCGGACGCCGAAGAGTACGTCTGCGGCCATGTTCAACGCAGTGTCTAGTTCTCATAGCGCATCACCACTGCCGTCTGCAGCTGCAAGCCGTTGGCGCCCAGCAGCCAGCCGCTCAGGCCGTCCCAGCCCACCGGATGCACGGTGAAGCCGAGCTTGACCTTCAAGCGCTGCGGCATGGTGGCGCTGCCGCAGAAGCCGGGATCGCAGTCGACTTCGAACTCCAGCTCCCCGGTGCTGACCTGGGCGTCGGCCAGCGCCGCCATCACCTGCGCCAGCGCCTGCGCCTCGGCCTGGTCGTAGCTGCCCTTTCTGGCCATCTGCAGGCGCGGCATGGCGGCCAGCTGGCGCGCGGCCTGGTAGGCCACCTTGTCCAGTACCACGAACTGGCGCACGGCGCTGCCCAGCGTCAGCAGGCAGGGCGCGAAGAACAGCATCATCAGCAGGATCAGCGCCAATTCCAGCGCAATCACGCCGCGCGCCCGGCGGCCGGGTGGCGGCGCCTTCATCGGTACAGCTCCACCGCGCCGGCCAGCGTGCTTTCCTCCACCACGCCGGCGAACTCGCCGCGCACGCCGCCCGCGCCGGCCTGCTCCATCAGGAAGAACTGCGCCAGCGCCAGCACCGGCGCCTCGGTGAGCGCGCCGGGCGGCGCCGGACAGTCCAGCAAGGGAATCACCAGCAGGCGGCGCAGCGCCAGGCCGGGCTGGGCCGGCGCCAGATAATAGGCGGCGGTGGTTTGGAAATAGGCCGGCGTGTTGTAATTGGGCGCCGCGGGCAGTGCTCCGGCGGCCACCGGATACAGCCACGGCCACTGGTTACGGCTGATGGCGGCGCCGTTTGCCGACTGGCGCGCGCCGCTGTAGGCCCACAGCGGACCGTAGTCGGCCGCGCCGGCCGCGCTGGCCCGGTCGGCCATGGTGTTGTAGGGCTGGCCGGGCGCAGCCGGCGCCGGGGTGGCGCTGGCGGCGGCGGGCGCGGGCGACATCCAGCTGCCCGCGCTGTTGTACTGCCGCACATTGGTGTCGGGCGGCGCAGTGGCCGGCAGGCAGGCCAGCGGGCCCGCGCCGTACACGCCCAGGCGCGAATTGAGCTGCTCGCCCAGCGTGAACGCAGCCGGGCGGCGCAGCCGCAGCGTGGCGCCCGCCACGCGTGGCAGCTGTACCGTGCCGGCGCACATGAACGGCGCCAGCACCGCGTCGGCGGTATGGTCCACCATCCCGGCAGGCCCGGCGCCGGCAGGCTGGATCGGGTCGGCCAGGAAGTACTCCGCCGCCTCGGTGTTGTGTTCCGGGTTCAGCTTGAGCAGGTTGTAGGACACGCCGAAGCGGAAGCCATGCTGCAGCAGTTCCTGCGCGGCGCCGCCGGCGGCGCCTGCATTGTTGCGCGTGCCCGTGGCCGGCCCCATGGCGCACACCGCCAGCGGCGTGACGCGCGTCCCGGCGCGCCCGGCCACGGCGCGGGCGGCGGCGGTGGCATTGGCGGCCGCACCCAGCATGCCGAGAAACGCGCTGTTGACGGGCGCCACCGTGAGCTTGCCGCTATCCACCCTGGCGTAGGCCACGCCGGCGGGCGCCGCGGCAGCCGAGCCGGTGTCCAGCCAGGCCGCGTCCGGCGCGTCCGGCGTGGCGCTGAACTGCAGGGCGCCGGACTGCCAGCTCACGCTGGCGCCGAAATGGACGTCGGCGGCGGCCGCCGCAGCCGCCTTCGCGGCGGCGTCGTTGACCCCGGCCGCGGTGCCGTTGAGCGAGCGCGCGGCGGCCAGCGCCACCGCGTCCGCATAGTTCTGCAACTGCACCCGGCGCTGGTACACCAGGGCCAGCTCCAGCGCCATCCCGGCCGCGCACAGCAGCACCGGCAGCAGCAGCGCGAACAGCAAGGTGAGCACGCCGCGCTGGCGGGCCGCGATGCGGCGTGCACAGGGCGCAAGGGCTGTCATTTTGCACCGCTCACGCCGATGGTGAAGCTGCCCTGCTGCGGCGCCGCTTCGGCAAAGCCCTTCTGATAGCGGCCCTGCGCCTGGCTGGCGGCGCGGCCGTCCACGCCGGCGGCCTGGCCATCGCCCCGCGCCTGGGCCTGGCGGGCCGCGTCCGGGTTGGCGATCTGCAGCGCCAGCGCGGCACGGGTGGCGCTGCCGAATGGCGGCACGGATAGCCCGGGCGGCGCCGCGCCGCCGCCGGCGCAAGCCGACAACAGCACGGAAAGCGCAGCCGGAAGCAACGCCGGCAAGCGCGCCGGCAACGGCAGCCAGGTGCGGGACGGGCGTGGTGTCATGGCAATCCTCCTTGCGGGCCTGCACCCAGGAACAGCAGGCCGCGCCCCGGCGGCGCCATGCTGCCGGTGGGCAGCGGCTGGCCGGGGGGCAGCGGTTTGACCAGGTGGGCGGTGATGACGAACAGCAGCTCGCTGCGGTCATGCTGGAAATCGGTGCTGCGGAACAGCGCCCCCAGCACCGGCAGCTCGCCAAGCAGCGGCAAGCCCTTGACGCTGGTGTTTTGCGTGTTGCGTATCAGCCCGCCAATGGCGAAGCTCTGACCGTCGTACAGTTGCACCGTGGTGCTGGCGCGGCGCGTGGTGATCAGCGGCAGCAGCGCGCCGCCGCTGAAGCCGCTGGCCGAGATGCCCACGCCCTCGCGCGACAGCTCCGACACTTCCGGCGCCACCCGCAGGTTGATGCGCCCGCCGGCCAGCACCGTGGGCGTAAAGCGCAGGCCCACGCCGAACTCCTTCTCTTCCAGCGTGACCTTGTCGCGGTCCTGCGCCACCGGAATGAAGATCTTGCCGCCGGCCAGGAAGCTGCCCTCCTGGCCGCTGATTGCCATCACGGTGGGCTCGGCCAGGATGCGCACCAGGCCGTCCTTGCGCTCGGCGTCCAGCGTGAAACGGCGCTTGTCGCCCTTGACCACGTCGAGCCGGCCGCCGGCGGTGCCGGTGAGGAAGCTGGACAGCACAGTGGCGGCCCAGCCGCCGCCGGCGTAGTGCAGCATCACGCCGGCCTCCAGCTTATCGAGCAGGGTCTTGGACACTTCGGCGATCTTCACCTCCAGCATCACCTGCTGCGGCGCCGTCACCGACAGCAGGTTGACCACGCGGCTCAGGCTCAATCCGGCCACCGCCGGCACCGCACCGGAAGGCACGGCCGAGGGCAGCGCCGGCGGCGGCGCCTTGTCCTCCGCTGCGCGCGGGCTGGCCAGCGCCTGCACCGGACGCCGCACATAGGCGTGCGCCAGCTCCAGCACGTTCATCAGCGTGGCGCCGTCCTCCACGGTGCCGCTCAGCACCAGCGCGTCCGCCGCCGCCGTGACGCGGATGTTCTTCTCATGCGGCATCAGCTGCGCCAGCGACGCCTGCAGGCCGGCCACGTCCATGCCCACCACCAGGTCGATCAGGCTGCATTTGCCGCTCTTGCCCTGCACCACCATATTGGTGCTGCCGATGTCGACCCCGGCCACATACAGCGTGTCCGGCGCCACCAGCATTGCCTGCGCCACGGCCGGGTTGCCGATGCTGCGGCTGGCCACCGCTTCCGGCATGCGCAGCAAGGTCGATTTGCCGGGCTGCAGCGCCATGCTGTGCTGGGCCGGGGTATCGCCGGTGCAGCGCGGCCCGTCGCTGGCGGACGGCGCCTGGCGGGGCGCCGGCGGGTTAGCCTTGTGCGCTGCGGCCGCAGCGGCGGGCGCGGCGGCTATCGGCGCAGCCACCGCTACGGCCGCCGCCGCAGGGACGGCCGGGATGCGCGGCGTGCGCGCCGCCAGCGCCGGCTGCGCACAGCACGCCAGCAGCGCAAGCACGGGCATGGATTTCATGGCGCGCATCACAAGCACTCCCGGCTGCTGTGCAGGCCGTTGATGACGCCGATGCAATGGCGCGCGGGCGCCACCGCCAGCTGGGCACGCGGTGCGGGCGCAGCCGCAGCTGACAGCGCGGACCGCGGCGGCTCGGCGGACGCCGCCGGTTCGGGCGCCGGGGCCGGCTCCGCGATGCCCAGCAGCGTGCCCTTGGTAGCGCCCGCCGTCACGCCCGGCCTGGGGTCGACCTGGTTGCGCAGCGCCAGCGACAGCGTGCCCACGCTGCGCGCCAGGTCCAGGTGCTCGGCCTGTTCGGGCGTCACTTCCAGTGTCACCGCATTGACCACGCGCGGCTTGGTGTCGTCGCGGCTCACTTCCTGCGCCACCGCCAGCACCAGGATGCGCTCCAGCACGATCTTGGAAATGTCGCGCTCGTGCAGGCGCTCGCCGGCCCGGGTGTGCACGATGATGTCGACGAAATTGCCCGGCAGCGCAAAGCCGGCCACGCCCACCACGTCGTTGACGCGCACCGTGATGGCGCGCTTGCCCTCGGCGATCAGCGCCGACAGCCCGCCCAGCGTGCCGGCCGGCGCCAGCTTGGCCTCGCTCAGCGGCTCGCCGCGCAGCACGCTGGTCTTCAGCACCCGGCCGTTCAGCCTGGCCGGGTCGCGCAGCGCGCCCGGCGGCAGCGAGTCGGCCGGCCAGTCGGCCAGCTTGAACATGTCCGGCGCCAGGCGCTGGCCCAGGTTGACGTCGGCCGCCGCCACCACGATGCGGCCGGCCGTGCCGGGCGTTTGCCGCAGCAGCCAGCGCGACGCCAGCAGCACCGCCGCCAGCCCCAGGGCCACGGCCAGCCCCAGCATCAGGTAGGCGCGCCGGTTTTTCATGCCGCCCTCGCCCGCAGCGCGGCCGGCCCGGCCTCGTCCCCGCCGGGGACGACAGCCGGCGCGCAGGTGGCGAACATGCTGGACCAGGCCTGCTCCAGCGCCATCACCGTCAGGCGCGGCGCCTGGCCCGCGTAGCCGGCGAAGTCGGCGATGCGGCCCAGGATCTCGCGCGGATAGCTGGCCAGCAGCGGCTGGCCGCTGCCACGGTGCAGCTCTTCGATCAGGTAACGCAGCCCGGCGTCGTCCAGCGCCACGCCGGCGGCGCGGCACTGCTGGCGGAACAGGGTGCGGTAACTCGCTTCGCTGAGCGCGCCAACGTGGATCTTGTAGCCCAGCCGGCGCAGCGCCGAGCCGTCCAGCAGCGCCTGCGGCGCCAGGTTGGTGGCGAACACCAGCATGGCGCCGAACGGCATGGCGAACTTGTGCCCGCCTTGCAGCGACAGCTGGTCCTGGCCCGCGTCGAGCGGCTGGATCAGGCGGTTCAGCAGCGCCGGCGCCGCCATGCGCTGGCGGCCCAGGTCGTCGATGATGAGCAGGCCATGGCTGGCCTTGCAATGCGGCGGCGCCTGGTAGCAGCCGGAAAACGCGTCGTGGCGCAGTTCCAGCATGGACTCGTCCAGCTCGGCGCCCAGCGGCACCACGGGGCGCTGGCACAGCACCCAGCGCGCGTCCGTGCTGCGCCGCTCCAACGGCTGGCGCGCCGCCGTGCCCGGCGGCAGGGACGGCGCCAGGTGCAGCGCCGGATCGTACAGCTGCACGATCTCCTGGCCCACCGCCACCGCGTGCGGCACCAGCACCGTGCCCTGCAGCAGGCGGCCCAGCTTGCGCGCCAGCGTGCTCTTGCCGCTGCCGGGCGGACCGTACAGCAGCATCGAGCGGCCGGCGTGCATGGCCGCGCCGATCAGGTTGCGCACCGCCGGCTCCAGCCCGGCCTCGCCGAACACCGCTTCCACGTCTTCCGCACTGGGCACCGGCAGCTGGAGCGCCTGGCGCGCCGCCATGGCGCACCAGGCCTCCAGCGTGACCGGCGCCGGCCCCTGGTAGGGCGAGCGCTGCAGCCAGCCGGCCGCGCGCTGCTTGCCGGCGCCGGTCAGCTGGTATTGCACGTCGATGTCGGCGTCGCCGCGCCAGGCCACCTCGGCCAGCTGCTCGGCCACCATGAAATCGAGCGCCTCGCGCAGCACATTGATCGACAGCCGCAGGCGGGTGGCCAGGATGGGCAAGTGGGTGCGCCCGGCAGCGTAGATGGCCTTGGCGGCCAGTTCCACGATCAGCTGCAACTCCAGCCCGGTCTCGCGCGCGGTCCTGGGCTGCGGCGGCAGCGCGCCATGCGCGTCCTCGTCGCTGCGGGCAGCCGGCAGTGCGGTGGCAAAGTCCATCATGCGATACTCCTGATAAGTGTTGCGATGAGGAATTGATACTAGCAACGGCTTGCCTGGCGGATATTGAGTTACAGCAAAGCTTACGCACGGCAATGCGGTGCCAGCACCACCCCCAGCGTGCCCAGCGCCACGGCCACGCCGTAAGGCATGCCGCCCACGCTCTGGGCCGGCTGCAGCGGCACCGGCTGCAGCGGCACCCCGGCCAGGCGCAGCAGCCAGGGCAGCAAGGTGGCGCGCAGATTGGCCCAGCCGCGCCGCCACTGCCCGCTGGCCGCCATCAGCGCCAGCGCCAGCACGCCGCCGGCGGCAAAGCTGAGCAGGGCGACGTCGAGTGCCTGCAGCGGACCGGTGAAGGCGCCCACCATGGCCATCAGCTTGACGTCGCCGGCGGCCATGCCGCGCAGCAGGTACAGCGGCAAATACAGGAAAAAGCCGGCCAGCAGGCCCGCCAGCCACTGCGACAGCAGCGCCCACGGCGGTCCGGCCAGGCCGTGCAGCACCAGCGCCAGCAGCAGGCCGCCGAGCACCAGTACGTTGGGGATCTTGCGCAGCGCCAGGTCGGTCACCGCCGCCTGCAAGACCAGCCACAGCAATATCACTTCGCTAGCAGTCCACATGGCGAACTCCGGACGGAAAAAGGGCGCGCCGCGGCAGCACGGCGCGCCCGGCCCACCCATCAGGGCGTGACGGCCATGCTGGTGACGATGTCCTCGAAGGCCGCCTCGATGGCGTCCCTGAGCGGACCGAACGCGGCGGCAATCGCACCGGCCATGACCGCCGCGATCAAGCCGTACTCGATGGCGGTGATACCTTCCTCATCCCGGGCGAAGTGCCGGGCTGCCTGCATAAAACTGTTCATGATGTACCCCTTGAAAAGAAATCAAAGCTACGCCCTGGCGCGGCCCGGCTGCAGTCCGGCGGCCATTGGAACCACTATATTCCGGCCAGTTTCGGCGACGTTGATTGTGCGCAAGTTTTCCTCTGGGAATCTTTCCGGCCGGGGCGCGAGACCATGTGTGGTATGAACGAAACTGTTTTACATCAAACTTTCAGGGAATGGCCGCAGTGGCGAGCGCTTGCGCTCGTCATTGGGGGGTAGAATCGTGGCGTTTTAGCAGAAATATCGCACGCTGGAATTGCCTATAATACAAAAAGGTATTATTCTGCTTAGCTGTCTTTTGGAAAGGCCTCGTGCTTATGAGCACTGTACGCCTTGGTGCCGTGATCAGAGAACGACGATGGATTCCCTACTGAAACACATGGTGGACATGACTGGCCACCGCGATCACACGATGCTGGACGTGTCGGTTATATCCGCCGTCCAGGAGCTGGCTGGCGCGCGGCAGACCCGCGTGCTGACGCTCACCTCGGTGCGCGGCCAGATCTTCGTGCGTCCGCGCGCCATCATCGTGTCGGGCAGTCCGGCCCGCATGGAAGAGCATGCCGACCCATCGTGCGCAGGCGATCCCATCAGCCAGTTTCCCGCCCTGGCCGACTGCATCGCGCGCCACGAAGCGTCGGCCGACCAGGTCGACGCCAACGGCAACCACACGCTGTGGCTGCCGATCTGGCTGGGCGACAAGGCCAACACCTGCCTGGAAATCGTCAATCCCACGCCCTACACCAGCGAAACCATCCACATCGTGGGCGGCATCGTCAGCGTCTACCGCAATTTCCAGAACCTGCTCGACTACAGCGAGCGCGACTCGCTGACCGGCCTGCTCAACCGCAAGACCTTCGACGACCAGCTGGCCAAGATGCTGCAAGCCAGCACCGCCGAGCAGGACGCGCTGGCGCTGCCGCCGGGCGAGCTGGAGCGGCGCCAGCATAACGACCAGGAAAAGCAGTGGCTGGCGGTGGTCGACGTGGACCACTTCAAGCACGTCAACGACAAGTTCGGCCACCTGTACGGCGACGAGGTGCTGATCCTGATCGCCAACCTGCTGACCTCGTCCTTCCGCGCGCAGGACCGCGTGTTCCGCTTCGGCGGCGAGGAGTTCGTGGTGCTGCTGCGCTCGACCTCGCAGGACAACGCGCACCGCATCATCGACCGCTTCCGCGCCAATGTCGAAACGCACGAGTTCCCGCAGGTGGGCAAGGTGACGGTCAGCATCGGCTACGTCAGCATCAGCGCCTATCAGGCGCCGGTGATCATCCTCGGCCAGGCCGACCAGGCGCTGTACTATGCCAAGAGCCACGGCCGCAACAAAGTGTGCCACTACGACGAGCTGGTCAGCGGCGGCCTGCTGCAGGTGATCGAATCGAACGACGAGGCCGAGTTCTTCTAAGCCGGCCCGGCCAGCCGGGCCTATCTAACCCGCCAGGGTGAGAAAGCGCATCGGGTCGACATTCCACTTCGCCGGCGACTCATGGCCGACGATCTTGTCGCCGCCGCCAAAGCCCAGTCCGCGCGCCAGATCCACCGTTTCCGGCTTGATGTAGACATTGTTCCTGGTGTGGAAGAAGACATTGACCTTGGGCGCCAGCAGATTGGTTTCGTGCGGCTCGACCACCACGCCCAGGCGGCCCGACTCCAGCATCACCATGGTGCCCACCGGATAGATGCCGACGCAGCGCATGAATTCCTGCGCGTACACCGGGTTGAAGTGGAACTTGCTCCACTCATAGATCTTGCGCAGCGCGGCGGCCGCCGGCATGCCCTTGTGATAGCAGCGATCGGCGGTGATGGCGTCATATACGTCGACGATGGCAGCCATTTGCGCCAGTTCGCTGATGGCGTCGCCGGACAGCTTGTTCGGGTAGCCGCTGCCGTCGCGCCGCTCGTGGTGGTGCAGCGTGATGTCGAGCGCGATGTCGTTGACCTCCGGCGACTGGCGCAGGATATCGAAACCATCCTGCGGATGCTTGCGGACGATGGCGAATTCCTCGTCCGTCAGCGCGGCCGGCTTGTTCAGCACGGCGTCCGGCACCAGCGCCTTGCCGGTGTCGTGCAGCAGCCCCCCCAAGCCCGCCTGGCGCGTGATGTCCGGATCCATGCCGCGCGAATTGCAGAACGCCACCAGCAGCGCGCACACGCTCACCGAGTGCAGAAACGTGTAATCGTCCTTGTTCTTGATGCGCAGCAGCCCGACCAGCGCGCCCGGATTGCGCAGGATGGACTCGGTGATGTTCTGCACCACCGGCTGCACCTGGCCGATCTCGATGGCCTTGCCCAGGCGCGCGTCGCGCATCACCGTGCGCACCAGGCTGGACGCCTGGTGCCGGACCTGCGCCGCGCGCGACAGCTCCTCGCCCAGCGACACCCGGGTCACCAGCGCCGGCTTGGCGGCCAGTTCGGTCAGTTCGCGCTCGGTGGCCAAATTGGCCTCGTCCAGCGTGGGCGCGTCCTGCACATCCAGTCCCTTGGAACTGTCGATCACCACGTCATGGATGCCGGCCTTCAGGATCTTGCGGATCTCGTCCTCACTGCTGATGACGAAACGGTTGCGGATGAACGGATGGGTCATCCAGTCGCAACTGAGGTCATGGATATACATGCCCACTGCCAGCTGGGAAGAATCAACTTTCTTGAGCATACGGGGCCTGCAAACGCGGTAAACGATAGGGAAGGGTTAGAATCAGTATAACAAATAGTTTCCACCCGGATTTACACTTTTGTCCTGAACATAGCCCCACGCCACATGGAATTACGCCAACTCCGCTATTTCGTCGCGATCGTCGACCACGGCGCGCTGTCGCGCGCGGCCACAGTGCTGCACGTGGCGCAGCCGGCGCTGACGCAACAGCTGCGCCAGCTGGAGGAAGAACTGGGCGCCCAGTTGCTGCACCGTTCCGCGCAGGGCGTGCTCAGCACCGACGCCGGCAAGGTGTTCTACGAGCACGCCCAGGCCATCCTGAAGCAGGTGGCGGACGCCAAATCGGCCGTCACCCAGTCCGCCGAGCGGCCCAGCGGCAGCGTCACCTTGGGCCTGCCGCACAGCATCTCGGGCGCGCTGGCGCTGCCGCTGCTGTCCGCCGCGCGCGCCCAGTTCCCCGAAATTACCTTGCAGCTGACCGAAGAACTGACCGGCAACCTGGCCGAGCAGCTCAAATCCGGCCGCGTCAACCTGGCCGTGCTGTTCGACGACGGCCAGCTATCGCCCTTCGTCTGCACCCCGCTGGTGGAAGAAGAGCTGCGCTTCATCTGCCGCGCCGGCTCGCCCTGGGCCGCAGGGCGCGACAAGGTCACGCTGGCGCAAGCGCTGGCGGCCCAGCTGATCCTGCCCGGGCCGCAGCACGGCGTGCGGCCGCGCATCGAAAGCGTGGCGCGCGGCGCCGGGCTGGCCACCGCCAACGTCATAGAAATCAACTCCATCGCCATCCTGAAATCCGCCCTGCTGGCCGACATGGGCGCGACCATTTTGCCTGTGGCGCCGGTGCTGGCCGAGATCGAGCGCGGCGCCATGGTGGCCCTGCCGATCGAGCAGCCGTCCATCTCGCGCACGGTGGTGCTGTGCGGCTCCAAGAACATCCCCCTGACCAACGCCGGCGCCGCCGTCAGCCGCCTGGCCTGCCAGGTGGCCGCCGACCTCTGCCACAGCCACTACTGGCTGGGCGCCCGCCTGCTCTAAATCCCCCCTTTCCCCACCGACAAATGGGGTCAGGGTTAATTTCCGCAGCGTTCCATCATTTTTTCTTATACCCCCATTGGCAATCGGTATTTCCGTATACGTCAACTAAGCCCTACACTGAAACATTGGTAATGCCGCCCACCGGCGGCGTTACGGCTGCACCTGCTGTGCCTTACCCGGCGCGGCGCAGGAGCGGCGAACCACCCGAACACCATTTGGAGACATCACCATGGCCGACAATACGGCACCAGCACAGGCGCCTTCGCGCCTGACCAGCGTCACGCTCGACGACAAATACACCGCCACCGCCGGCAGCATCTTCCTGTCCGGCATCCAGGCCCTGGTGCGCCTGCCGATGATGCAGCAGATCCGCGACGCCGCCGCCGGCCTGAATACCGCCGGCTTCATCTCCGGCTACCGCGGCTCGCCGCTGGGCGGCCTGGACGAGACCCTGTGGAAGGCCAAGCCGCACCTGGAACAGCACCATGTGCAGTTCATCCCGGGCGTCAACGAGGACCTGGCCGCGACCGCCGTGTGGGGCTCGCAGCAGGTGGACCTGATCGGCGAGAGCAAGTACGACGGCGTGTTCGCCATGTGGTACGGCAAGGGCCCGGGTGTGGACCGCTGCGGCGATGTCTTCAAGCACATGAACCATGCCGGCACCTCGAAGCACGGCGGCGTGCTGCTGGTGGCCGGCGACGACCACGGCGCCTACTCGTCCACCCTGCCGCACCAGTCCGACCACATCTTCTCGGCCTGCATGATCCCGGTGCTGTACCCCTGCAACGTGCAGGAATACCTGGACCTGGGCGTGCACGGCTGGGCCATGTCGCGCTTTTCCGGCTGCGCGGTGGCCTTCAAGGCGCTGGCCGACACGGTCGAATCGTCGGCCTCCATCGACGCCGATCCCTTCCGCGTGGAGGTCAGGCTGCCGAAGGAGTTCCATATGCCGGAAGGCGGCCTGAACGCCCGCCTGTCGGCCATCCCGCTGGGCCAGCAGGCGCGCAACCAGGAAGCGCTGATGCAGGACTATAAGATCTACGCCGCCCTCGCCTACGCCCGCGAAAACAAGCTGAACCACACGACCATCGACTCCAAGGACGCCAAGCTGGGCATCATCGCCTCCGGCAAGTCCTACCTGGACGTGCTGGAAGCGCTGGAAGAACTGGGCATCGACGAAGCCATGGCCGCCACCGTCGGCCTGCGCCTGTTCAAGGTGGCCATGCCGTGGCCGCTGGAGCCGGACAGCGTGCGCGAATTCGCGCAGGGCCTGGACGAGATCCTGGTGGTGGAAGAGAAGCGCCAGTTCGTCGAATACCAGCTCAAGGAGCAACTGTACAACTGGCGCGACGACGTGCGTCCGCGCGTGATCGGCAAGTTCGACGACAAGGGCGAATGGGTGGCCCCGCGCGGCGAATGGCTGCTGCCGCCCAAGGCCGATTTCTCGGTGTCGCAGGTGGCGCGCGTGATCGCCTCGCGCGTCAAGCAGTACATCACCGACACCAACATCCAGGACCAGATCAAGGCCCGCCTGACCTTCCTGGACGCCAAGGACGCGGTACTGAAGAAAGCCATCAACACGCCGTTCCGCCCGGCCTTCTACTGCTCCGGCTGCCCGCACAACACCTCCACCAAGGTCCCGGACGGTTCCTTCGCGCTGGCCGGCATCGGTTGCCACGTGATGGCCACCTCGATCTACCCCGAGTACAACAAGCTGACCACCCACATGGGCGGCGAAGGCGCGCCGTGGATCGGCCAGGCCGCGTTCTCGAAAGTGCCGCACGTGTTCCAGAACCTGGGCGACGGCACCTACTTCCACTCCGGCTACCTGGCGATCCGCGCCGCCGTGGCGGCCAAGGTCAACATCACCTACAAGATCCTGTACAACGATGCCGTAGCCATGACCGGCGGCCAGCCGGTGGACGGCACCGTCTCGGTGCCAATGATCGCGCAGCAGATGGCCGCCGAGGGCGTCAAGCGCATCGCGCTGGTGACCGAAGACCTGAGCCGCTACACCGACCGCTCCGCCCTGCCTGCCATCGTCTCGCTGCACGACCGCAAGGAGATCGACGCGGTACAGCGCGAACTGCGCGAACTGGAAGGCTGCTCGGTGCTGATCTACGACCAGACCTGCGCCGCCGAGAAGCGCCGCCGCCGCAAAAAGGGCGAGTTCCCCGACCCGAACAAGCGCATGGTCATCAACGAAGCGGTGTGCGAAGGCTGCGGCGACTGCGGCGTGCAGTCCAACTGCGTGTCCATCCTGCCCAAGGAAACCGACTTCGGCCGCAAGCGCACCATCGACCAGTCCTCCTGCAACAAGGACTACTCGTGCGTGAAGGGCTTCTGCCCGTCGTTCGTGACGGTGGAAGGCGGCGCGCTGAAGAAATCGAAGACCGGCGTGAGCAAGGACAAGAGCGTCGGCGACGGCTGGGAAGAACTGCCGCAGCCAACGCTGCCGGCCTGCGAGCAGCCGTACAACATCCTCATCAACGGCATCGGCGGCACCGGCGTGATTACCGTCGGCGCGCTGATGGGCATGGCCGCGCACCTGGAAGGCAAAGGCGCGTCGGTGCTGGACATGACCGGCATGTCGCAGAAAAACGGTTCGGTCACCTCGCACGTGAAAGTGGCCAAGTCGCCGTCGCACCTGCGCGCGCAGCGCATCGCCACCGGCGAGGCCGACCTGATCCTGGGCTGCGACATGCTGACCGCCGGCGCGGCCGATGCGGTATCGAAGATGCGTCCGGGCCGCACGCTGGCCGTGGTCAACCTGCACGAGCAGCCGCCCGGCACCTTCGCGCAACAGGCCGACTGGCAGTACCCGGCCGCCGAAGTGCGCGCGCTGATCGAGGAATCGGTGGGCGCGGCCCAGTACCACAGCGCCGACTTCATCGACGCCACCAAGCTGGCCACCGCGCTGATGGGCGATTCGATCGCCGCCAACCTGTTCATGCTGGGCTACGCCTGGCAGCGCGGCCGCATCCCGCTGACGGAAGCGTCGCTGCTGCGCGCCATCGAACTGAATGGCGTGGGCGTGGAAGCGAACAAGAAGAGCTTCCTGTGGGGCCGCCGCGCCGCCGTGGACCTGAAGCGCGTGGAGAAGACCGCGATTCCAAGCCAGGCCATCGTGGTGCAGATGCCGCAAAGCCTGGAAGCGGTGATCAAGAAGCGCGTCGAGTTCCTGACCGGCTACCAGGACGCCGGCTACGCCGCGTCGTACGAACAGCTGGTGCAACAGGTGCGCGCCAAGGATGCCGGCCTGAACCTGGGCAACAAGCTGTCCATGGCGGTGGCCAAGTCGCTCTCCAAGCTGATGGCCTACAAGGACGAGTACGAAGTGGCGCGCCTGTACACCGACGGCCGCTTCGTCGAGCAGCTGCAGTCCCAGTTCGAAGGCAACTTCTCGCTGAAGTTCAACCTGGCGCCGCCGCTGCTGGCCAAGAAGGACGCCAAGGGCCACCTGGTGAAAGCCGAATTCGGCTCGTGGATGTGGAGCGCATTCAAGCTGCTGGCCAAGCTGAAAGGCCTGCGCGGCGGTGCGTTCGACATCTTCGGCTACACGGAAGAGCGTAAGATGGAACGCGCGCTGATCGCCGAGTACCGCGAACTGGTCGGCACCGTGCTGGCACAGTTGAACGCCGGCAACTACGACACGGCCGTGGCGCTGGCGCAACTGCCGGAGAAGATCCGCGGCTTCGGCCATGTGAAGGAAAAAGCGGTGGCCGAGTTCCGCGCCGAGAAAGCGCGCCTGCTGGCCGCCTTGGGCGGCGGGCACCAGCACGCCGCGTGATAAGACCTCGGGTCGGACCTGCCGGGTCCGACCCCTGCATTTTCCGCTTGACTTGACGTTAACGTAAACGTCATATAATCAAAATTCTCGCGTTCCAGAACGACAAGGACACCCATGAACGACCTCTCCGCTCCGAAACTCGCCGCCGTGCCCGAGCAGGCCAAGCTGGCCAACAAGGTACGCTTCGTCACCGCCGCCTCGCTGTTCGACGGCCACGACGCCTCGATCAACATCATGCGCCGCATCCTGCAGTCGAACGGCGTGGAAGTGGTGCACCTGGGCCACAACCGTTCGGTGGACGAAGTGGTCACCGCCGCGCTGGCGGAGGATGTGCAAGGCATCGCCATCTCCAGCTACCAGGGCGGCCACGTCGAGTACTTCAAATACATGCTGGACCTGCTGCGCGAACGCGGCGGCGCCCACATCAAGGTGTTCGGCGGCGGCGGCGGCGTGATCGTGCCGGAGGAAATCGCCGACCTGCACGCCTATGGCGTGACCCGCATCTTCAGCCCGGAAGACGGCCAGCGCATGGGCCTGGTGGGCATGATCCAGTGGATGGTGCAGCAATGCGACATCGACCTGTCCCAGTATTCCCCGACCGCGCTGGCGCCACTGCGCGAAGGCAGCGTGGCGGACCGCCACCGTCCGCTGGCCCAGCTGATCACGGCGCTGGAAAACGAGAAGGCCACGCCCGAGCTGCGCGCTGAACTGCGCGCCGCGGCCGAAAACCTGCCGGTACCTGCGCTGGGCATCACCGGCACCGGCGGCGCCGGCAAGTCCTCGCTGACCGATGAGCTGATCCGCCGCATCCGCCTGGACCAGGGCGACGCGCTCAACCTCGCCGTCATCTCCATCGACCCGTCGCGCCGCAAATCCGGCGGCGCACTGCTGGGCGACCGCATCCGCATGAACGCCATCGCCCCGTGGGCCGGACAAGCGCGCGTGTTCATGCGCTCGCTGGCCACGCGCGAAGCGGGCTCCGAAATTTCGCAGGCGCTGCCGGACGTGATCGCCGCCTGCAAGGTGGCCGGCTTCGACCTGGTGATCGTCGAGACCTCCGGCATCGGCCAGGGCGACGCCGCCATCGTGCCGCACGTCGACGTCTCCATGTACGTGATGACGCCCGAATTCGGCGCCGCTTCGCAGCTGGAAAAAATCGACATGCTCGATTTCGCCGACTTCATCGCCATCAACAAATTCGACCGCAAGGGCGCGCAGGACGCGCTGCGCGACGTGGCCAAGCAATACCAGCGCAACCGCGAACTGTGGAGCCGGCGCCCCGACGAAATGCCGGTGTACGGCACCCAGGCGTCGCGCTTCAACGACGACGGCGTGACCGCGCTGTACCAGGGCCTGGTGGGCAAGCTGGCCGAATTCGGCATGAAGACCGTGCCGGGCGCGCTGGCCAAGTCCGAAGTACGCTTTAGCAGCGGCAAGAACGTGATCGTGCCGCCGGCGCGCGCGCGCTACCTGGCCGAGATTTCGGACACCGTGCGCGGCTACCACAAGAACACCGCCAAGCAGGTGAAACTGGCGCGCGAGCGCCAGCAGCTGCGCGAATCGAAGCGCATGCTGGCCGCCGCCAAGGCCGGCCTGGACCTGGGCGCCGATTTCGACGAACTGATCGCCGAGCGCGACAGCGCCATGGAAGCCGGCGCCAAGAAGCTGCTGGCCCAGTGGCCGGACATGCAGGCCGCCTACGCCGGCGACGACTACGTGGTGAAAATCCGCGACAAGGAAATCCGCACCCGCCTGATCTCGCACACGCTGTCCGGCACCAAGGTGCGCAAGGTGGCGCTGCCGCGCTACGAGGACGACGGCGAAGTGCTGCGCTTCCTGATGTCCGAGAACGTGCCGGGATCCTTCCCGTTCACGGCCGGCGTGTTCGCCTTCAAGCGCGAAGGCGAAGACCCGACCCGCATGTTCGCCGGCGAAGGCGACGCGTTCCGCACCAACCGCCGCTTCAAGCTGGTCTCCACCGGCATGGACGCCAAGCGCCTGTCGACCGCGTTCGACTCGGTCACGCTGTACGGCGCCGACCCTGCGATCCGTCCCGACATCTACGGCAAAGTGGGCAACTCGGGCGTATCGATCGCCACGCTGGACGACATGAAGGTGCTGTACGACGGCTTCAACCTGTGCAGTCCGAGCACCTCGGTGTCGATGACCATCAACGGACCCGCGCCCACCATCCTGGCCATGTTCATGAACACCGCCATCGACCAGCAGGTGGACAAGTTCGTGGAAGAGAACAAGCGCCAGCCGAGCGCCGACGAAGCGGCCAAGATCAAGGACTGGGTGCTGCAGAACGTGCGCGGCACCGTGCAGGCCGACATCCTGAAGGAAGACCAGGGCCAGAACACCTGCATCTTCTCCACCGAGTTCTCGCTCAAGGTGATGGGCGACATCCAGGAATACTTCGTGCACCACCAGGTGCGCAACTTCTACTCGGTCTCCATCTCCGGCTACCACATTGCCGAAGCGGGCGCGAACCCGATCTCGCAGCTGGCGTTCACGCTGTCGAACGGCTTCACCTTCGTGGAAGCCTACCTGGCGCGCGGCATGCACATCGACGATTTCGCGCCCAACCTGTCGTTCTTCTTCTCCAACGGCATGGACCCGGAATACACGGTGCTGGGCCGCGTGGCGCGCCGCATCTGGGCCGTGGCCATGCGCGACAAGTACGGCGCCAACGACCGCTCGCAGAAGCTGAAGTACCACGTGCAGACCTCGGGCCGTTCGCTGCACGCGCAGGAGATCGACTTCAACGACATCCGCACCACCTTGCAGGCGCTGATCGCCATCTACGACAACTGCAACTCGCTGCACACCAACGCCTACGACGAAGCCATCACCACGCCGACCGACGAATCCGTCCGCCGCGCGCTGGCGATCCAGCTGATCATCAACCGCGAATGGGGCCTGGCCAAGAACGAGAACCCGAACCAGGGTTCCTTCATCATGGACGAGCTGACCGACATGGTGGAAGAAGCGGTGCTGCAGGAGTTCGAGCGCATCGCCGAGCGCGGCGGCGTGCTGGGCGCGATGGAAACCGGCTACCAGCGCGGCAAGATCCAGGAAGAGTCCATGCTGTACGAGCACCAGAAGCACGACGGCACGCTGCCCATCATCGGCGTGAACACCTTCCGCAATCCGAAGGCCACCGACGTGCCGGCGCCGATCGAGCTGGCGCGTTCCACCGACGATGAAAAGCAGTCGCAGCTCAAGCGCCTGGAAGACTTCCACACGCGCCACGCGGCAGCCGCCCCGGCCGCCCTGGCTGCGCTGCAGAAAGCCGCCATCGACAACGAAAACGTGTTCGCCAAGCTGATGGACGCCGTGCGCGTCTGCTCGCTGGGCCAGATCACCGCCGCGCTGTTCGAGGTCGGCGGCCAGTACCGCCGCAATATGTAATACTCCCTGGCGCCGTGGCAGTGGGCCGCGGCGCCATTTCTTCAGGGAGCATCATGCAACTCTCTCCAGCCATCCCCATCCTGCGCAGTTTTTCCGAGGCCAAGGCTCGGGAGTTTTATGTCGATTTCCTGGGGTTCGAAGTGGCGTGGGAACACCGCTTCGAACCCGACGCGCCGCTCTACATGGAGCTGCGGCGTGGCACGCTGACGCTGCACTTGAGCGAGCATCACGGCGACGGCTCGCCCGGCATGACTTTGCTGGTGCAGGTGGACGGCCTGGATGCGCTGCACGCGGAACTGAACGCCAGGCAGTACCGGAATATGCGGCCCGGCATCGAGGCGCGCGACTGGGGCCGCGAGATGACCGTGTGGGACCCGTTCGGCAACCGCATCCGCTTTACTGCCGAGTGAGCTATTCCTGCATAAGCGCCTCGCTTCCAGGAAGCCCGGGAGGCACCATCACGTTCAAAGGCAGGCTGGTCATGGCGCAGGCCTCGGTGACGACACGCAGCGCGGCCAGCTGGCGGCCCAGCTGGCCAGCTTCTCCAATGATGCCCTAAGTGAATTTTTCAGGAGAATAATCAATATCGGCGCCTGCTCTTCGCCTATGCTGGGTCAAACCGGAGGGCTCATGACGACCATACACATCTCCTTACCCGACCAGCTGGTGCACGACGCCGGCGAGCTTGGACTGCTCGACCCAGTGACCCTGGCCGAGCTGCTGCAAAACGAAATCCGCCGCCGCACCTTCGCCGACATCTTCGCCGTCTCGCACCGCCTGGCAACCGAATCCGAACCGGAACAGGACCCCGAACCGCCGCCGCGCCGCCGGCGCAAGTAGCGGATGGCACTCATGCAGAAACGGCGCCTCCTGCGCAGCGGGCGCCTCAGGAGGGGCAGCGGCCGACGGTGGCGCCGGGCAGCAGGACGGGCTGCCACAGCACCTGCAACTCCCCGGCCGGCGTGCCGGAGGACAGCGCCAGCAGCATATCGATCATCTTGGCGCCGGCGCCCGCCGGGTCGGGCTGGTCTATCGTGGTGACGTTGGCGCCGGCCAGCGTGTCGGCCAGGCTGCCCCACACGATGACCGACATTTCCTTGCCAATTTCCACGCCCGCATCCAACAGCGCGCGGACCGTGCCCACGCCGGACAAATGGTTGTCGACGATGACGGCGGTGGGACGCGGCGAGCACGCCAGCAACTGCTGCATGGCCTGGTAGCCGCTGCGGCGGTCGATGGTGTCCGAAATCAGGTAGCGCGGATCGGCGCTCAAGCCGGCGCCGGCCAGCGCCGCCAGGAAGGCGTCCCTGCGCTGGCGGGCGAAGTTCATTTCCAGCGGCGCGCTCAGGAGCGCGATACGCTGGTGGCCCTGTTCCAGCAGACAGGCCGCCGCCATGCGGATGCCGGCCTCGTTGTCGTAGTCGAACCACGCATACGGCGAGTCCAGCTCGGTGCGGCCGTGCGCCACGAAGGGAAAGCCGGCCTTGCTCAGGAAAGCGATGCGCTCGTCGCGCACCAGCGTGCGGCTTACCACCAGGCCGTCCACGCGCCGCCCGCGCACGATCTGCTCGTACGAGGCCAGCTCATTGTTGGCCGACACAGGGCCGATGATGAAGTTCATCTTGCGCGCTTCCAGCGCTTCCGTCATGCCGCCCACGGTGTGCAGGAACATGGCGTCGCCCAGGTCCGCCGGCAGCAGCGGGTAGATGATGCCGAACACATTGGTGCGCCCCACCGCCAGCCCGCGCGCCAGCGGATTGGCCTCGTAACCCGCCTCGCGCGCAGCCGCCAGCACACGCTCGCGCGTGTGCACGTTCACTTCGGGATACCCGTTCAGTGCCCGGCTTACCGTGGTTTTGGACATGCCAAGCAGGTTGGCAAGACTCTTCAGATTCATGGCGGAGGCTTCAATGCTGACCGGTGATTATAGCCGAGCCACCATAGCCATCCGCCCCCGCATCCACCGACTTTTTGAAAAAATACAACATAATCAAGATGATAGAGATCGGCGCCAGGGTCAGGTAGAAGGCGAAATGGCCGCTGAAATTACCAAATACATAACCGGTGACCAGCGAGCCGGTGGTACCGCCCAGCGCAGAAAAAATCACCAGCAGCCCGGTCATGGCCGAGTGCTGGTGCTTCGGCAGAGAGCTCAGCATGACCGAATTGATGCCGGGGTAGATCGGCGCCATGAACAGGCCGATCAGCGGGAACAGGAAGGCCGCCACCGGCGCGCTCGACCAGGTGACGTAGGGGTCGTGCGCGATGTCGTGCGTGAGCGGCAGCGCCAGCAGCACCATGGCGCCCATGCCCAGCACGCAGCCGTTCATCACCGGATACCAGTTCAGCTTGCGCATCAGCACGCCGGCCGACAGCCGCCCCGCCGCCAGGCAGGCCGCGTAGATGCTGGTCACCTGCACGCTCATGGCCGCCGGCAGCTTGAGGATTTCGTTGTTGAAGGTCGGCAGCCAGGTGCCCACGCTCTGCTCGATCAGCACGTACAGGAAGGCCGTGATGACGAACACGCACACCAGCGGCTTGAAGAACAGCTTGAGCATGGCGGCGAAGTCCTGCGCCAGGCTGCGCTCGGGCGGCAGGGCGGCAGTGCTTTCGTCGAACTGCGTGGTGAGCACCAGCGCGAAAGTCATGGCGCACAGCGCGGCCAGCACCCAGTAGACCTGCAGCCAGCTTTGCGATTGCGGATTGTCCGAGTCGATGAAGTAGCCGAACACCCAGTAGGCGCTGAGCACGCCCACCATGAAGAAGCCTTCCAGTGTGTTCATGATGCTGGCGTGCTGCTTGCGGTCCGCTGCGATCAGGCCCAGCGTGGAATACACCGATACCTTCACCAGCGCAAAGGCCACGCCCACGCACAGGAACAGCAGCTTGGTGGTGAGGAAGCCGGGCACCAGCGGCATCGCCATGCAGGCGAAGGTCACCAGCGCCAGCCCGGCCAGCATGGCCTTCTTGTAGCCGATGCGCGGCAGGAAGGACGCCACCAGGAAGGAGACGATGGCGATCGGCAGGTCTTTGAAGCCTTCCAGCACGCTGGCGCCCGACTTGGTCACGCCGTAGTTGCCGATCACCTGCAGGATCACCGTGCCCACGCTGTTGAGCAGGATGGCGAATACGAAGTAAATCAAAAACAGGGCGAACAGGATGCGCTGCTTGTTCATGGTGTCTCCGGTATTTTTAGGATTGTAGTTTTATTCGGCCGGACCGGGATCGGGACTGAAATCGAGGCTGAACGTATCCAGGCCCGGTATCACGCGGTCCGCCTGTGTGAGCACCGCGGGGTCGCCGACGCCGAGGGCCGTCATGCCGGCCGCCTTGATGGACGCAACGCCCGCCACCGCGTCCTCCACGCCCAGGCAGCGCGACGGCGACACGCCCAGTTCCGACGCGGCCTTCAGGAAAATCTCCGGGTCCGGCTTGCCCTTGGCGATCCTGGCCGCGTCCACCACGTAGTCGAACTTGCGCGTGATGCCCAGCATGGCCAGCACCGCAAAGGCGTTCTTGCTGACCGAGGCCAGGCCTATCTTCAAGCCGGCCGCGCGGCACGCGTCCAGCGCCTGCACCGCACCGGGCAGCAAGTCGGCCGGCGACATGGTCGAAATCAGCTCGACGTAGTGCTTGTTCTTCTCGTCGGCCAGCGCCAGCTTTTCCTCCTGCGCGTAGCTGCGCCTGGCCGACGCCAAAATCAGCTCCAGGGAACCCATGCGGTCGATGCCTTTCAGGTGCTCGTTGAACGCTTCGTCGAAATGCACGCCCTGGGTTTCGGCCAGGCGCTTCCAGGCCAGGTAGTGGTAGCGCGCGGTGTCGGTGATGACGCCGTCCAGGTCGAAGATCACGGCGTCGAATTTGCTGTCATTGCTGCTCATGCGAGTTCCTTCACGTTGGCGGCGGCGCTGAGTTCAACCGGCTGGCCGCGATGGGTAAATGCCAGCGCGTCGCCTTGCAGCAGCGTATAGGCGGTGCGGCCAGCTTCCACGCGCACCTGCAGCAGGCAGCCTTGCAGGTGCAGCTTGAACTGGTAGTGCTGCCACTGCTTCGGCAAGGCCGGCGCGAAGCGCACCGCGCCGTCCACTACGCGCATGCCGGCGAAGCCGTAGGCCACGCCCATCCAGGTGCCGGCCATGGCGGCAGTGTGCACGCCGTAGTGCGTGTTGCCGTGCGTGTCGTCCAGGTCCAGGCGTGCGGTCTCCATGAAGTAGTCGTAGGCCTTGTCCTGGTAGCCCACTTCCGCCGCGATGATGCTGAAAATGCAGGACGACAGCGAGGAGTCGTGCGTGGTCACCTTCTCGTAGTAGTCGAAGTCGCGCCGCTTGTCGTCCTGCTCGAATTCATCGCTGAGCAGCAGCAGCGCCAGCACCACGTCGGCCTGCTTGCACACCTGGTGGCGGTAGATCACCAGCGGGTGGTAGTTCAGCAGCAGCGGATAGTTTTCCTTGGGCGTGTTGGCGAAATCCCACACCTTCTTGTCCAGGAAGCTGTCGTCCTGCGCGTGGATGCGCAGCGCTTCGTCGTACGGCAGCAGCATCTGCGCGGCGGCGC
The DNA here is from genome assembly GCF_001425045.1 of Massilia sp. Root351. GTDB lineage: Bacteria > Pseudomonadota > Gammaproteobacteria > Burkholderiales > Burkholderiaceae_D > Rugamonas. The sequence continues at coordinate 112,853 of NZ_LMDJ01000035.1, forward strand.
GGCGCCATTGCGCGGCTTCGTCCGGGTCCAGCTGCACCGCTGCGGCGATGCGCGCGAATTCGGCCGGCTGCTGCGCTGCGAGACGCTCGGCGATGGACGCGGCGAAGTTCAGGTGCATGCGCGCCATGGCGTTGGTGTAGTAGTTGTTGTTGACCAGCGCCGTGTACTCGTCCGGCCCCGTCACCTCGTTGATGCAGTAGCGGCCGGCGCGGTCATAGGCGCCGATGCCCATCCAGATGCGCGCGGTCTCCAGCACGATCTCGGCGCCGTATTGCAGCAGGTACGCTTGGTCCCGCGTGGCCTCCATGTACAGCTTGATGGAGTACGCGATGTCCGCATTGATGTGATATTGCGCGGTGCCTGCCGGATAGTAGGCGGAGCATTCCACGCCGGCGATGGTGCGCCAGGGGTAAAGCGCGCCTTTGGCGTGCGACATCTGGCGCGCCCGCTCGCGCGCCAGCGGCAGGCCGGCGTAGCGGTACTCCAGCAGCTTCTTGGCGATCTCCGGCTTCGAGTACAGGAAGAAGGGGAAGATGTAGATTTCCGTGTCCCAGAAATAGTGGCCTTCGTAGCCTTCGCCGGTGACACCCTTGGCCGAAATGTTGGTCTTGCCGTCGCGCCCAGCCGACTGCAGCAGGTGGAACTGGTTGAAGCGCATGCCTTGCTGCAGCGCGTCGTCACCGCTGATCTCGACGTCGGCGTGCTGCCAGAAGTCGGCCAGGTACTGCTCCTGCTCCTGCGCCAGCGCGCGGAAGCCTTTCGCGGCGGCGGCGGCCAGCGTGGCCTTGGCGCGCGGCAGCAGCTCGGTCTCGGGATAGTCGCGCGAGGTGTGGTAGCTGCCGTACTTGGTGAGCCGCACTACCTCGCCCTGCATGGCGGCCACGGTGTAGGCCTGCTCCAGGCGCTGATCGCCCGCGCCGTTCCTGGGCTGCGCCAGCTCGAACACGCCGCGCATCTCGGTCTGCACCGCGCTCACCAGCCGGAAGCCGCTGTTGACGGTGCGCTGCGTGAGCGCCGAGAAGTGCGGCGCCTGCTCGGCGGCCACCAGCGCCAGCGACTGGCCGCTGATGGCCGAGCCCACGCGCGGATCGTCGCCCGCCTCCAGGTTCTTCACCGCGCCGTCCACGCTGGACACCAGCACCACCTTGCCCGAGAAGTTCAGCGGCGTCACTTCGTATTCAATGGCGAACAGATGCTTGTCCGCCATGCTGACCAGGCGGCGGCTGGCGATGGCCACGCGGCGGCCCTGCGGCGAGCTCCATTCCAGCGTGCGGCGCAGCACGCCGGTGCGGAAATCCAGCACGCGTTCGTAACTGTCGAGGGTGCCTTGCAGCGGATCGAAGCATTCGTCCTCCAGCCACAGCGCGATGCCCTTGGCGTTCGGCACGTTCAGCATGAACTGGTTGGTCTTGGCCAGGCCGTACGCCGCTTCCGGGTAGTGGATGGCTTCCGATTCGTAGAAGCCGTTCAGATAGGTGCCGTCCAGGGAGCTGCCCTTGGGCCCCGTGTAGCCTTCCTCGTGCGTGCCGCGCAGGCCGATGTAGCCGTTGCCCAGCGCGAACAGCGTCTCATCGAGGAAGTGCGACTCGGTGTCAAAGGCGGTTTCGCGTATGCACCAGGGTTCCAGCGGATACGTGTGGTTTGGGGCGTCAACGGGCACGATATTGTTCCTTTTCGGTGATTCAAACCGGTTTGGACACCGGTCCAAAAAAACCAGCCGCGCAGGCTGGGGTCGGACCCGCCGGGTCCGTCCCCGGGGGTAGCAATTGCTTCTAGGTCTGCCGCACCATCAGCGTGGTCGGCAGCATTTCAGACTGCACCGGCTGGCCCTCGATCAGGCCCAGCATCTTCCTGGCCAGCAGCACGCCGCCGTCGCGCAGGTACTGGTGCACGCTGGTCAGCGGCGGCACGAAGCTGGCGGCGCTCGGCGTGTCGTCGTAGCCGATCACGGACACCGACTCCGGCACCCGCATATTCTTTTCCGCCAGCGCGCGGATGGCGCCCATGGCCAGCGAATCGCTGGCGGCGAACACGCCGTCGACCACCGGCCCCTTCTTTTTCAGCAGCGCCGAGATGCAATCGAAGCCGGCCTCGAAGGTGAACGCCTTCGGCCGCATGATGTGCACCGTGCCCTGCCCGCCCATGGCGTCGATGAAGCCGGCGCAGCGCTCCTGCACCTCGGCGTGGTCCACGTCGCCCAGGAACACCAGCTTGCGGCGGCCCTGGTCGATAAAACGTTGCGCAGCGCTGACCCCGCCGGCCCGGTTGTCCGAGCCGACCACGATGTAGTCGCCGCCCGGCTCGGGCGCGCCCCACACCACCAGCGGCAGGCCGGTGCGCTGCAGCGCGTGCACCGCCTCGCCGTGCGAGCCCTGGCCCAGCAGGATCATGCCGTCCGCGCCCTGCACCGGCGCCGTGTCCAGCAACTGCTTGGAAGTCAGCACCACGCTGTAGCCGGCTGTCGTCAATTCCTGGGTGATGCCGCCCAGCAGTTCCAGCGGATACGGATCCGACATCGGCCGTCCCTTCACGGGCGTCATTTCCACCACCACCGCCACCGAATAGCTGCGGCGCATGCGCAGATTGCGCGCGCTCACGTTCAGGCGGTAGCCCTGCTCGCTGGCGATCTGGCGCACTTTCTCGCGCGTCTCCGGGGTCACCAGCGGGCTGTCGCGCAGCGCGCGGGACACGGTGATCTTCGACACGCCGGCCAGCTTGGCCAGGTCTTCCATGGTCAGGCCCGCGTCGCTGTTGCGGATTCCAGTCTTTGGTGCAGGCATGCATTTGTCTTTTCGTCAGTTCTGAAACTTATTATGCCAGATTTTTTTCGTATGCAACAGAAAAATGACATCGATAACATTTTGATTGACATCGATATCATTTGTGGATTTAATGACTACACTCTCGCAGCAATGACCTCTGCGAAGCGTGTGGACAGTGGCATCATGTCCAGGAGACAGCACGATTACCTCGATAAGAAAGAGAAGCATATGAACAGCTCGAACAAGTTCCTGTTGTCGTCAGTGACGCTGGCCGTCCTGTCGTTGATGAATCAATCGGCGTTGGCGCAGGAAGCTGCCGCCGCGCCGGCCGCCACGCCAACAGCCCCTGCAGCGCCAGCCGCCCCGGCCAAGGATTCCGTGGCCGCCGAACTGCAGCAAGTGGTGGTGACCGGCGTGGCGGCCTCGCGCGGCGTGCGCAAGCTCGATTCGGCGTTTTCCATCACCACCGCCAATGAAGAGCAGCTGAAGCAAGCCTCCCCCAGCAGCACCGCCGACGTGATGAAGCTGGTGCCCGGCGTGTACGCCGAAGCCACCGGCGGCCAGTCCGGCGCCAACATCGAAGTGCGCGGCTTCCCGTCCGGCTCCGATTCGCCGTTCGTATCGGTGCAGATGCAGGGCAATCCCATTTATCCGGTGCCGACGCTGTCCTTCTTCGAAGGCTCGTCGGCCTTCCGCCTGGACGACACCATCGAGCGCGTGGAAGTGCTGCGCGGCGGCCCGAGCACCATCTTCTCCAGCGGCCAGCCGGGCGCGACCATGAACTTCATCCTGAAAAAAGGCGGCGAGACGCCGGAGGGCACGCTGCGCTTCACCGCCGGCACCGGCGAGTTGCGCCGCGTGGACTTGTTCTACGGCGGCAAAATCAGCGAAGGCTGGTATGGCAGCGTCGGCGGCTTCTACCGCACCGCGCACGGCGTGCGCGACGCCGGCTTCCCGGCCGACGACGGGCACCAGATCACCGCCACCCTGACCCGCAAGCTGGACCAGGGCGAACTGACCCTGTACGCGCGCAGCACCAGCGACAAGAACGCCTTCTACACCGGCGTGCCGCTGATTTCGGCCAACGAGGGCCGCAGCATCAGCGCCTTCCCCGGCTTCGACCCGCTCAAGGGCACCCTGATGAGCGGTGAAATGCGCCGCTTCACCATCGAAGCGGCGCCCGGCAAGACCCTGAGCTACGACCTGGGCGACGGCCGCGGGCTGAAAGGCAACGTGTTCGGCGCCGAGTTCGACCAGACCTTCAGCGGCTGGACCGTGTCCAACAAGTTCAACCGCTTCGACGCGGACATGAACACCATCGCCATGTTTACCGGCAACAATCCGCTGACCATGGGTGCCTACAACGCGGCCGCCATCGCCTCGGCCAACGGCAGCGCGGCCACCCTGGCGGCAGCGGGACGTCCGGCCACGTCGGCGGCGGCCACCTTCGTCAACGGCGGCGGCGCCGTGTCCGACAGCACGCAGGTGGTGCAGGCCGGCCTGTGGGCGGTGGAGAAGAAACTGAAATCGTTTACGGACGAGCTGCGCATCAGCCGCGAATGGATGGCCGGCAATACCGTCACCGTGGGCGGGTATTTCGCCAACTACTCGTCGGACGACGTCTGGTACCTGGGCAACAGCCACCTGATGACGGCGGTGCCGAACGCCAGCCTGATCAACGTCAAGCTGAACAACGGCGTGGTGGTGTCCAACAACGGCACCGACGGCAACGTGTTCTACGCGCCGAACGCGTCGTACGACGGCAGCAACACGGCCTTCTACGTCAGCAACGAGTGGAAAGTCAACGAGCGCATCAAGGTCGACGCGGGCGCGCGCCGCGAGCGGCAGAAGATCGACGGCACCATCTCCAACCTGATCGCCGGCGACACCGACAACAACCCGCTGACCGTGTACAACAACGGCACCTCGATGCCCTCCGGCGCGTACACCGCGCTGGGCCGCAAGGACACCGCCAGCTCCTTCACCATCGGCGGCAACTACAAGCTGAGCAAGGACGCCAGCGTGTTCGCGCGCGCCAACACCGGCCACACCTTCATCACCTTCGACGACCTGCGCAACGCCGGCAGCCAGAAGAACGTGGACGACCGCGGCATCCTGCCGACGCCCAAGATCAAGCAGCTGGAGATCGGCTTCAAGACGGTGGGCGAGCTGTACAGCGCTTACATCAACGCCTTCCACACGGAGTTCGACGGCATTGCCTTCCAGCAGATCCTGTCCAACGGCAGCATTTTGAACTCCACCAGCGGCTCCAAGGGCAACGGGCTGGAGTGGGAAGTGTCGCTGCGCCCGGTGCGCAACCTGACGCTGACCTTGACGGGCGATTACCAGAAGTCCGAATACAAGGACAATCCGGCCACCGAAGGCAAGACTGTTCAGCGCCAGCCCAAATTGCAGTTCCGCTTCACGCCGACCTACAAGATCCCGCTGGGCGAGGACAACTCGGTCAAGCTGTACGGCACCTTCACCAAGATCGGCGACCGCTGGGCCGACCAGGCCAACCTGCAATACCTGCCGTCGTACAAGACGGTGGACCTGGGCGCGCTGTTCTCGCTGGGCGAGAAGATCGAGATCCGGGTGGCGGCCACCAACGTCAACAACGAGCTCGGCCTGACCGAAGGCAACTCGCGCCTGACCAGCGGCAACAGCGGCCCGGTCAATGCGCGTCCGCTGTTCGGGCGCGCGGTGGAAGGCTCGCTGCTGTACCGGTTCTAAACACGGCGATCAGCCGGCATTACTCCCTGTAGTCTTGGGCAAGGCCGTTCCCCTCCGGCCCTGCCCTTTTTTGTCTGCGCGACTATTGCAACTGCGCTACTTTTCGCCTACGCTTGAGATAAGTCCGCTCTAAGGGGTGCACCGTGGCTACCGTCACGTCCGTCGATACGCTGCGCAATGCGGTTGCGGTTGCTGAACGCAAAGTCCAGCAGGACCAGACGCGTGTGGACCAGGACGCCAGCCGGCTGCAGGACAGCCGGGTCCAGCTGGCCAAGGACCAGGAACAGCTCAGCACCCGTCAAAAAGAAAGCCGCCAGGCCGAAAGCGCGACTGCTGTCGCAGCCGCCCCGGTACAGCTCGACAAAGCCATTGCCAAGCCCGTCCCCACCGACCTCGACGCACTCCCCCGCGCGCCCCAGCTCAACACCCAAGGTCAGACGGTAGGACGCATCATCAACATCATCGTCTGACCCGCCTCAGCCGCCTCCTACGGGCAAGCTGTGCCGCATTCCCACCACTTCGGGGTCAGACCCCGAAGTGGTGCACAGTCCGCTTCGCCGGGATACAAAGTCAGATTTGGCCCTGCGGCCGCCACGCAGCCATCTGACAGTGCTAAGACAGCGCCGACAAGCAGCCTGAGCCGCATCCGCACCGCCTCGGGGTCTGACCCCGAAGTTTGGCGGATGCGGCTCAGCTCGGTGGGGCTTACAGCACTTGCTGCCACCATTTGCCGGTGGCGGGGATCTGGCGCAGGTTGAGCTGCTGGCCGATTTCGGGGGTGGCGAGCACTTGGCCGCGCTGCTCGGCCAGCACGCTGATGCGGTCGAACGGCTCGTTCCAGGCGTGCATGGCCAGGTCGAAGGTGCCGTTGTGGATCGGCATCAGCAGCTTGCCGCGCAGGTCGATGTGGGCCTGCATCGTCTCTTCGGGCTGCATGTGGATGTCGGGCCATTGGGGGTCGTAGGCGCCGGTTTCCATCATCGTCAGGTCGAATGGGCCGTATTTGTCGCCGATCTCCTTGAATCCCTTGAAGTAGCCGGTGTCGCCGCTGAAGAAGATGCGCTGGCCGCCAGCCTGGATTACCCAGGACGCCCACAAGGTCTTGTTGCGGTCGGTCAGGCTGCGGCCGGAGAAGTGCTGCGCCGGCGTGGCGGTCAGGCGCACGCCATCGACTGCGGTCGATTGCCACCAGTCCAGTTGCTGCACCTTGGCTGCCGGCACGCCCCACTTGACCAGGGTGTCGCCCACCCCCAGCGGCGCCAGGAAGTGTTCGGTCTTGGCCGCCAGCGCCAGCACGGCGGCGTGGTCGAGGTGGTCATAGTGGTCGTGCGACAAGATCACGCCCTTGATCGGCGGCAGCTCGGCGATGCTGATCGGGGGCTGGTGGAAACGCTGCGGCCCCAGCCACTGCAGCGGCGATGCCCGTTCCGAGAATACCGGGTCGGTCAGCCAGAATTGACCGTCCAGCTTGAGCAGTATCGTCGAGTGCCCCAGGCGAAACACGCTGTTGTCCGGCGCCGCCAGCAACTGCCCGCGCGTGATCGCGTGCACCGGCACCGCCTTGGCGGGCGCGGTGTCGGCCGGCTTGGCAAACGCCATCCGGTACAGGATGCGCATCCCGCCCATGAAGCCGGTCTTGTGCATCGGCACCGGGTTGCGGAAGGCGCCGTCGCTGTACTGCGGCGAGACGTGGTCGAGTTCGTGCGCGGACAAGGTGCAGTAAGCCATGGTCAGGGTTCCCAGGAGTAAGGTGAGCAGTGCAAGGCGTTTCATCGGCGGCCTCAAAAGTATACTGCACAGTGTAGTTTCATTTTTTGAGAAAGTAAACTGCCGGGTGTAAAATACTTGCATGCCTACTCCCCCAGCCTCCCGCCTTACCGACCGCAAGCGCCAGGCCATCGTCGCCGCAGCGGTGGCGGAATTCCGCGCCAACGGCTTCGACGCCACCAGCATGGACAAGATTGCCTCCACCGCCGGCGTGTCCAAGCGCACCGTCTACAACCACTTTGCCAGCAAGGACGAGCTGTTCGCCCATATCCTGCAGCAACTGTGGGACAGTAGTGCGGCCCTGCAGGCGTTCCGCTACCGCGCTGACCAGCCGCTGCGCGCGCAATTGCTGGAGCTGATGGGAGCCAAGATGGCGCTGCTGCGCGACGGCTATTTCCTGGACCTGGCGCGGGTCGCCATCGCCGAGGGCATCCACCGCCCGGAACGGGCGCAGGAAATGGTGGCCAGGCTGGCCGACAAGGAGGAAGGCGTGGCGGCCTGGCTGCGCGCGGCGCAGGCCGACGGCAAGCTCAAGCCCATGGACCCGGTACTGGCCTCGCATTTGCTGCAGGGCCAGCTGAAGGCATTCGCCTTCTGGCCGCAGGTGACCATGGGCCAGCCGGTGCTGGAACCGGCTGCCGAAGCGGCCCTGGTGCAGACGGCGGTGGAGATGTTCCTGGCTTACTACGCCAGCTAGCAGGTCAGCCGAACCTGACCGCGTACACCGGCGGCATAGTGCTGGAGATGGTCTGCCAGTAGTCGCCGCCGTTGGCCGACAGCCACACGCCGCCGGTGGTCGATCCCATCAACAAGGTCTTGCCATCCTCGGCCACCGCCAGGCCATGGCGGTACACCAGGTCGTAGCAGTGTTCCTGCGGCAGGCCGTTGCGCTGCGCCGTGAACGTGGCGCCGCCGTCGGTGGTGCGGGTGGTGGCCATGGCCGCGTCCACCGGAATGCGCTGCTGGTCGGCCACGCCGGGCGCGAACCAGGCCGTGTCGCCGTCGCGCGGATGCACCGCCACGGCGAAGCCGAAGCTGGACGGCTGTACCTGCGTCACCTCGGTCCAGCGCGCGCCGTTGTCCACGCTGCGCCAGATGCCGCTGTGGTGCTGGCACCATAGTTTGTCCGGCTCGGCTTCGCAGCGCACGATGCGGTGCGGGTCTTGCGCCACGCCGTCTTCGGCCAGCTCGGGCGGCATGTAGCCGGCCACCATGCCGCTGGCGCGCAGGGTCCAGCTGGCGCCGCCGTCCGTGGTCAGCCAGGCGCCGCCGACCGACACGCCGACCAGGATGCTGCGGCTGTCGCGCGGGTCCACGCACACGCTGTGGATGCCGGCCGCGTCATAGCCGCCACCCATCCACTGGGTGCGCTCGGGCAGGTTCCACAGCGCTTCCACCAGCTGCCAGCTGTCGCCCCGGTCGCTGGACTTGAACAGTCCACCCGGCAGCGTGCCGGCCCACAGCACGCCCGGCTCGTCCTTGCCGCCCGCCTCCAGGCACCAGATCTGGCGCAGGGTCCAGTCGGTCTGGTCCTCGCTGCCTTCGGGCTTGGGCGGGTAGACCGGCACGCTCACTTCGGTCCACTCGGCACTGCCGGCGTCGCGCCGGTGCAGCTTGGCGCCGAAATGGCCCAGGTTGAGGGCCGCGTACAGGGCGCCGTCGCGCTCGTCCGCCAGCACCTGGCTGACCGGCTCGCCGAGGAAGTGGCGCCCTTCCAGTTTCCATTCGCCGTTCTTTGCGGCCAGCTCGAACAAGCCCTTGCGGGTTGCAAGATACGCGCGGTCTGCCATGTCAGCCTCCTGAAAGTGCTTGCAAGATGTAGATCTGGGAATCGGGACGCAATGCATCGTCCAGCCGTTCGCGGTCGCGGCTGCGCTGGCCGTCGATGAACACCACCACGTTCTGGCGCAGGCGGTCCTGGTCGTCGAGCACGTAGCCGCGCAGGCGCTGGTTGCCGGCAAAGGCGGCGTCGAGCGCGCCGCGCAGGTCGGCCGCCTGCACCTCGAGCCGGGGCACGGGCAGGAAACGGGCAAGTTGCTGAGTAAAAATGATGTGCGCCATCAATGGCTCCAACCGTGCTCCTGGACCGGAAATTCTAGCGCGGATCGGACCAGCTTAGGTCTAAAATGCAGGCAGGGCAACCTCAGGAGCAACAGATGGCGATCTCGCGTGCAGAACTGGAAGCGCTGATGCTGGAAGTGGAGCAGGAAGACCCGATCGATTTCGCCGACCTGCCCTTCGCGGAGCAGGATTTGCGCGCCCTGGTGGCCAGCCACCTGGTGGACATGGCGGACGCCATGGCGTCCTTCAGCGAGGAGGACCGGCGCCTGACGCTGATGGCGGTGGCGGCCAAGCTGGTGCTGGAAAACCTGGTGCTGCACATTCAGATGCTGCGCCAGCACGGCTTGCCGCTGAGCGGCAGCGCGGATGCACTGCTGAGCCGGCTGCGCCGGGGCGAAACCGGCGGCGGCTCGCAGGCCGGCGGCTAAGGCTGCGGCGCGCCGGGATCCGGCGCGATGCGGCGCGCGGCCGGCACCGCCAGTTCCAGGTCGGACTGGGCCACGGCCACGCAGGGCAGGATGTAGCCTTCGCGCTTTTCGTCCGCGCTCAGGCCAGGCCACTCGATCAGGTAGCGCACGCTGCCGCTGCCCATGTGGCAGATGCACGTGCGGCAGGTACCGTTGCGGCATGCACTGGGCAGGCGGATGCCGGCCTGCTGCGCCGCCATCAGCAGCGTGCTGCCGCCGCCGGCGTCGAATTCCCAACCCTGGATGGTCAGGCTGACCTTCATGTCGCCTGGCAGGCCGCCCGCGCTGCGGCCATGCGCTGGTCCTTGCGCTGGTCCACGGCGGCGGACTGGCCGTTGTTCATGAGTTCGTCGACCTCGGCCTTCGGAATATTGTCCCAGTAGGCCTTGGCCACGCACGCGCAGTACTTGGGGACCAGCTTCAGGTTCTTGGGTGCGCCCGGCCCGGTATTGCCCAGGCGCACGCAGGCGCTGCGCTCGATCTGCTTGATGCCGTCCAGGCGTGGATCGGCGGCGGGCGTGGACGCTGCGGTGGCGCCAAGCGAAATGGCAACTAAGGTGGCAACCGTGGCGGCAGCCGGCAGGATGGTCAAACGCATGAAAATTTCCCCGGTGAATTACTCCGCTATCTTACACCGACCTCTAGCGGACCTTGCACGTCCTTCACCGGGGACAACGCGCGGCAGGGCGCGGGAGGAGACAACTCGGTCAGGCCAGCTGGCGCACCTTGGCGCGGATGGCAGCGGGCGGCGCGGATGGCGCCGGGATCGCACGGCCGCTGGAGGGGAAGACGCGTAGCGCGCCTGACGGCGCCGGCGGCGCCACGCGGCGCGCCGACAGCTCGCGCAGCTTGAACACGGCCATGGCCTGGGCCACGCATTCGGTCTGCTGCGCCAGGCTGGTGGCGGCGGCGGCAGCCTGCTCCACCAGCGCCGCGTTCTGTTGCGTGATGTCGTCGATCTGGATCACGGCCTGGTTCACCTGCACGATGCCATTGCCCTGCTCCTTGGTGGCGGTGGAGATTTCGTCCATCACGCTGGTGACGCGGCTGACCGATTTGATCACCTCGTTCATGGTGGCGCCGGCGCTCCCGGTCAGCACCGTGCCGGCATTGACCTTCGCGATCGACAGGTCGATCAGCTGCTTGACCTCCTTGGCCGCGCTGGCCGAACGGTGCGCCAGGTTGCGCACCTCGCCGGCCACCACCGCGAAGCCCCGGCCCTGCTCGCCGGCACGGGCCGCCTCCACCGCCGCGTTCAGGGCCAGGATATTGGTCTGGAAGGCGATGCCGTCGATCAGGCCGATAATGTCCAGGATCTTGCGCGACGAGGTACTGATGTCGTCCATGGTGGTGACCACCTGGGACACGATGCTGCCGCCCTGCTCGGCAATGTGCGAGGCCGCCTCGGCCAGCTCGTTGGCGCTGGCCACGTTGGTGGCGCTTTGCTGCACATTGGTGGTGAGCTGCTCCATGCTGGCGGCGGTCTGCTGCAGGCTGCTGGCCTGCGACTCGGTACGGCCCGACAAGTCCTGGTTGCCGCTGGCGATCTCGGTGGTGGCTTGCTTGATCTCGTCGAAATTGCTGCGCACATCGCCGATGATGCTGTGCAGGTTCACGTTCATCTGGCGCAGCGCGGCCAGCAACTGGCCCATGTCGTCGTCGCGCGGCACGTCGATCACGCCGGTCAGGTCGCCGCCCGCCATCTTGCGCGCCGCCAGCGTGGCGCGCTTCAGCGGGCCGACGATGGCGCGGTGCAGGCTGTACCAGAAATACAGCACGATGGCAGCCGCCAGCAACGCGCCGGCGCCCAGCCACGCGCCGTGCCGGCTGTCCATGGTCCAGAAGGCCACCGCGAACACCAGCATGCTGGCCGTGAGCCAGGCGCAGTTGATGCCGAGATGGCTGGCCACCGACAGCTTGCGCAGCTCATTGAGCCGGGTCAGCAGGCCGCTGCGCAGCACCCGGCCGTTGCGGATCCGCACGCCGTTCGGATTGCCTGCCTTGATTTCGCGGTACAGCGCGTCGGCCTGCGCCACCTGCTCCCGGCTGGGTTTGGTGCGCACCGACATATAGCCGACCGGCTTGCCGTTTTCTATCACCGGCGTCACGTTCGCCAGCACCCAGTAGAAGTCGCCGTTCTTGCAGCGGTTCTTGACCATGCCGGTCCACGGCATGCCGTCCTTGATGGTGGCCCACAGGTCGGCGAACGCCTGCACCGGCATGTCCGGGTGGCGCAGGATATTTTGCGGCGCACCCAGCAGCTCGGCTTCGGTGAAACCGCTCACCTCGATGAAATAGGGATTGGCGTAATTGATATTGCCCTGCAAATCCGTGGTCGATACGATGGTCTTGCCGTCTTCGAGCACGTATTCATTCTGGGTAACGGGAGTATTCTGGCGCATCGCATATCCTTGTCGGGTAGGCTTTCGATACGCGAGACGGGGGTGGGGGCTCGCTGGGAAACTTCAGTATAGCCAGCGATTCACCCCAGATTGTCACCAATTGTTGCAATCGGAAATTATTTTCGGTCAGCATCAATTCCCGGCATTGATAGACCGGTTGATGATGGGCAGGTCCAGCTGGCGCGGACCGGCCCGGCGGCCGGACGGCGCCTTGTTGCGGTAGATCACCAGTTCCTTCTCGTAGGCCCGCACATTGTTGGGCGTGGGGATGCGTGCCACCACTTCGAACTGGCCAGCCGCCAGCACGCGCTCGAAGCGCTGCATGACCGCCAGGTCGTTCCAGAAACCGGGCTGCACCACCAGGTAGCTGACGTTCAACGCGTTGATCTGGCTGAGGATGTCGGCTTCGCTCAAGTCGTGTTCCTTGACGCCCAGCTCGCGCCGCACGGCCACATTCAGCAGCATCTTGTCGGCCCGCACCACGGTCAGGTCGCGGCGCTCCTCGTGGGTGCGCATATTGAACACAAAGGAGCCGTCGCGGTAGCCGGAAAACAACACGCTGCTGTCCTTGGGGGCTTTTTCCGCAACCAACCTGGCGGCCTCGGCGTAGCCGCCGACATAGGCCACCGGCCGCATCAGTACGGTCTGCAGCGCCACCGCCGCCGTCAGGGCGGCCAGCGCGGCGCCGCGCCAGCGCGGCTGCGGCAGCCGCATCAGCAGCAAGGCGGCGGCCAGCACCACAGGCGGCAGGATGAACACGCTGTGGCGCGCTTCCTTCAGGTCGATGGCCGAGAAGAACAGGTAGCCGGCCACCAGCCACAACAGCCAGAACACGCTGTCGCCCTGGTTCGGCGCGGCCATGCCGTCCGGGCTGCGGCGGCGCAGCGCGGGCACGGCGGCGGCCAGCAAGCCAGCCGCGCCGGCGGCCAGCATGGCCCAGCCCAGCTGGCCGGGGAACTGGCGCAGATACCACAGCCAGCCGGCCAGCGAGCGGCGCGACACCAGCGAGTCGTTGATGCCGGAGGCGGACTGGATGTTGGCCTGGCCGAATTTCACGGTCAGCACCAGCAGCGGGATCAGGCCGATGCAGGCGACCAGTGCGGCCAGCCACACGTGGCGGTCCTTCAGCGCCTCGGCGCGGCGTTCATACAGCAGGGTACCGGCAAACGCCAGCGCCAGGAAGCCGGCCGTCAGCTTGGTATACATGGCCAGCAGCAGCAAGGCGGCGGCGCCGTACAGCAGCAGCGGGCGCTGATATCCCGTGTGGCGGTAGCGCGTAAACAGCGCGGCGCTCCAGATGAAGAAGGCCAGGCTGGGCAGCTCCAGCATGACCTGGCGGCCCCAGAAGGCGATCTCCGGCAGCAGCGCCAGCATGGCGGCGGCGGCAGCGGCCGGCCAGGCCGGCAGCCAGCAGCGGAACAGCGCCCATGCGCCCCAGGCGAAGGCCACGTAATGCAGCGCCACCACCAGCAGCGCCGTGCCTTCGGAAACGCCGAACAGCGCATAGAACGGCGCGCTGATGGCGTAGAACAGCGGCGGGTAGAACAGGATGGTGAGCGCGGGATACTGTGCGTAGTAGTCGTAGGCGTAGCGCGACGGATCGGACCACGGCGCGGCCGCGACCAGGTCTTTCACGAACACGCCGTTCAGGGCGTGGCGCGGCGCGTCGCTCCACCAGTAGGAGCCGTCGGCGTGGGCGCCCAGGAACAGCAGGCCGACCAGCGCGGCCAGCGCCAGATGGATCAGCCAGTAGGTGCCGCGCGCGGTCGCGCCCTGCGCGCGCACGCCATGCGCCACGTCCGCCTGCGCGGCGGCGCGCCCGGGGCCGGCGGCGCCGCCGGCGGCGCTGCGGTGGTTGTGCACCGTGCTCATGCGTGCCGTGCGGTGCTGTCATACACCGCCATGTAGTTGTTGACCATTGCCGCCATGCTGAATTCCTCCATTGCGATCTTGCGCGACGCTGCGCCGTGCGCGCCGCGCAGGTCCGCGTCGCCGCCATAGGCGGCCAGCAAGGCGGCCAGGCCATCCACGTCGCCCGGTTTGAAGTAGCGCCCGCAGACGCCGTCGCGCACCAGCTCCAGGTTGCCGCCCACGCCGGTGGCCAGTACCGGCAGGCCGCAGGCCATGGCTTCCAGGATGGTGTTGGAAATGCCTTCGGACAGCGAGGGCAGCACGAAGACGTCGAAGCTGGCCAGGATGGCGGGCACGTCGTCGCGCGCGCCGGACAGCCACACCTGCTGCTGCAGGCCCAGTTCGGCCACCAAGTCATGCAAAGCCTGCTCCAGCGGGCCGCCGCCGACCACCGCCAGGCGCAGGCGCGGCCACAGCCCGGGCTGCGTATCGCGCAGGCGGGCGAAGGCGCGCAGCAACGTGGCCTGGTCCTTCACCGGCTGCAGGCGGCCCACGGTGCCGATCAGGATGTGCTGCGGCCCGGCGAAGCCGTCCGGCAACGCGGGCCTGGGCGCGTCCGCCGCGCGCGGCACGAAGCGCGTGGTGTCGACGCCGTTGTACACCTGCCTGATGCGCGGCTGCGCCACGCCGACGCGGCGCGCCAGATAGCGCGCCAGGTCCTGCGAGACGGTGATGTAGCGGTCGATCAGCGGCGCGTGCAGGCGGCGCAGCAGCGCCGGTTTCCACTGGCTGCCGTCCAGGTCGCCAACGTCCCAGCCGTGCTCGCCGTGCACGCAGGCGCGCACCCCGGCCAGGCGCGCCGGCAGCAGCGCGTCCAGCCCGGACATATTGCGCGAGTGGACGATGGCCGGCTTGAGCCGGCGGAACAGGCGCAGCATTTCGAGCCGCATGCGCCAGATGCCGACGCGCGAGCGGTGCAGCGCATACACTTCCACGTCCTGGCGCTGGATGCGCAGGCGGAAATCGTTGTAGTTCTCCACGCACAGGATGGCGTGGCGGTAGCGCTCGGCCGGCATGGTGTTGATCAGGTTGACCAGGCCGTTCTCCAGCCCGCCCATGACGAGGTGGTGGATCACGTGCAGCACCAGCGGGCGCGTGTCGGCCGCCGCCGTGGCCGGCCCGTTGGCGCGTTCCCCGCCCGGCTCGCCGGCGGCCTGCCTGGCCGCATGCATCGCGATCCCAGGCGCACTCGCGGGCACACTCAAGGGCACGCTCATGGACGCACCCCGGGGCGCGCGCCGGCCGGCTGCCACACCGGCGTGCTGCGGCCCTGCAGGATGTCGCTGAACAGGCGCAACTGGCCTTCGGTGGTGGCGTCCCAGCTGAACAGCTCGGCGTAGCGGCGCGTGTCGGCGCGCTCGGGCGGCGCGGCGCGCAGCGCCTTGACCGCGTCGGCCACGCCCAGCGGCGTGCGCTCGCGCATCAGTACGCCGGCCGCCGGCGCGGCCACCACTTCGGGCGTGCCCCACACATTGCTGGCCACCACCGGCGTGCCGCACGCCATGGCTTCCAGCAGCACATTGGCCCAGCCTTCGCGGCTGGAGGCCAGCACCATGGCGTCGGCCGCGTTGTAATAGCGCTTCAGTTCGGGCTGCGCCACCGGGCCGAGGAAGCGCACGCGTGCGGACACGCCCAGCTGCGCCGCCAGCGCTTCCAGCTTGGCGCGGTCCGGGCCGCTGCCGGCGATCAGCAGTTCGGCGTCCGGCAGCGCCGGCAGCGCGGCGATGATCAGTTCGTGCCCCTTGCGCTCGATCAGGTAGCCGACCGACAGCAAGGTGTAGCGGTTCAGGCCCAGTTCGCTGCGCACAACGTCGCGTTCCGGCAACGGTGCAAAGCGTTGCAAATCCACACCGTTGCGCAGCGGCGTCACCCGGTCGGCGTCCACGCCGAGTTGCACCATTTCATCTTTGAGCGCCTGGCACACGGTGATCATGCCCTGTGCGTTGCGTGCAGCCCACAAAATCATGCGCTTGGGCAATGAATATTGCGGTATCAAATTGATGTCCGTGCCGCGCGCGGTGATCACCACCGGCTTGTTGAAGTACTTGCCGAGCATCACCGCCGCCACGCCGTCCGGATAGAAGTAGTGCGCGTCGATCAGGTCGAAGTCGTAGCCCTCGTCCAGGATGCGGCCGATTTCGCGCTTGGCGGCCCGCGCCAACAGCAGCGGCGCCACCCGCATGCCGATCTTGGGCAGGCTGATATAGCGCGGATGGCTTACCCGTATGCCGTGCCGCTCCTCGTGGCGCGGCACTTTGGCGTAGCTGGCGTACTCGCCGAAGCGCGGGTTGGTTGATGGAAACCATGGCACTGGAGCAACAACGCGGGAGGTGGCCTTGCCGCTGGCCAACAGGTAGCGCAGCCGGGTTTCGACGAAGATGCCGTGGCCTGCATGTTGCTCGTTGGGAAATAAGGTGCTGAAGGTGAGTAGCTTCATTTTCTGAGGTAAGAACCGGTGGGCGTTACGCCGCACTGCGGCACGTTTACTGATAATAAAATTGAAAGTACAATTACGCAAGAGCTACGCTTGGACGGCCAAGCGCAATCCGCCTCTCGCCTCTACCGGCGTTCAGTCTACAGGCACGATAAATGAATATTTCAGTGATAGGCTCGGGCTACGTTGGTCTTGTGACCGGAGCCTGTTTTGCCGATGTCGGCAACACCGTTTTGTGCCTGGATGTGGACGAGCGCAAGATCGCCCTCCTCAACAGCGGCGGCATTCCCATCCATGAACCCGGCCTCGACGCGCTGGTGGCGCGCAACGCGGCCGCCGGCCGGCTGCTGTTTACCACCAGCTACGACGAGGCGGTCGAGCACGCCGACGTGATCTTCCTCGCGGTCGGTACCCCGCCCGACGAGGACGGCAGCGCCGACCTGCAATACATCCTGGCGGCGGCGCGCAGCATCGGCCAGCGCATCACCCGGCCCGTGATCGTGGTCGACAAGTCCACCGTGCCGGTGGGCACCGGCGACAAGGTGCGCGCCGCCATTGCCGGCGAGCTGGCCAGGCGCGGCGCCGCCGTGCAGTTCGACGTGGTGAGCAATCCCGAATTCCTGAAGGAAGGCGCGGCGCTGGAAGACTTTACGCGTCCGGACCGCATCATCGTCGGCAGCGACAACCCGGCCGCGCTCAAGCAGATGCGCCAGCTGTACGCGCCGTTCAGCCGCCAGCACGAGAAGTTCATCGAGATGGACGTGCGCAGCGCCGAACTGACCAAGTATGCCGCCAACGCCATGCTGGCCACCCGCATCAGCTTCATGAACGAACTGGCCAACCTGGCCGAGCTGCTGGGCGCCGACATCGAGCAGGTGCGCCTGGGCATGGGCAAGGATCCGCGCATCGGCCCGCAGTTCCTGTACGCCGGCATGGGCTACGGCGGCTCCTGCTTCCCGAAGGACGTGAAGGCGCTGATACGCACCGGGGCCGACTTCGACCAGCCGCTGCGCATCCTGCAGGCCACCGAGGACGTCAACGAGCGCCAGAAGAGTGTGCTGTTCGACAAGCTGGTGCGCCATTTCGGCAGCGCCGGCGCGCTGCACGGCAAGACCATCGCACTGTGGGGCCTGGCCTTCAAGCCGAACACCGACGACATGCGCGAGGCGCCCAGCCTGGTGCTGATCCGCGCGCTGTTCGCGGCCGGCTGCAAGGTGCGCGCCTACGACCCGGTGGCGAGCAAGGAGGCCGAGCGCCTGCTGCTGGCCGAACACGGCCAGGCGCGCTGCAAGGACCTGCTGTTCCTGGCCGCGTCGGCCAAGGAAGCGGCGGCCGACGCCGATGCGCTGGTGCTGGTGACCGAGTGGAAGGAGTTCCGCTCGCCGGACTTCCGCTACCTGGCCGCCACGCTGCGCGACAAGGCGGTGTTCGACGGCCGCAACATCTACGACCTGGAAGCGGTCACCGCTGCCGGCCTGTCCTATGAAGGCATAGGGCGCATCAACCACGCGCTGAATACGTGAGCGGGGATCCGATGCAAAGCGCATTGCGGAAAGTCCTGGTGACGGGTGCGGCCGGCTTTGTCGGCAGCGCCGTCGCCGCACGGCTGGCGGCCATGGGCCACAGCGTGGTGGGCTGCGACAACTTCAACGACTATTACGATCCGCGCCTGAAGACCGGCCGGGTGCAGTCCCTGCTGGCGCCCGCCGGCATTGCCTGCCACAGCGTGGAGCTGGCCGACGGCGCGCAGGTGCAGGCGCTGTTCGAACGCGAGCAGCCGGCGCTGGTGGTGCACCTGGCCGCGCAAGCCGGCGTGCGCTACTCGATCGACAATCCTGCCGCCTATGTGCAGTCCAACCTGGTGGCCTTTGGCCACATGCTGGAAGCGTGCCGCCACCACAAGGTGCAGCACCTGCTGTACGCCAGCAGCAGCAGCGTATACGGCGCCAACGCCAGCCTGCCCTTCAGCGAGGACGACAAGACCGACGCTCCGGTGTCGATGTACGCCGCCACCAAGAAGGCCAACGAGCTGATGGCGCACTCCTACAGCCACCTGTTCGCCCTGCCCGCCACCGGACTGCGCTTCTTCACCGTGTACGGCCCTTGGGGCCGCCCGGACATGGCCTATTTCAGCTTTGCCGAGAAGATGATGCGCGGCGAACCGATACCGGTCTTCGCGGAAGGCAAATTGAGCCGCGACTTCACCTACATCGACGACATCGTCGAAGGCGTGGTGCGCCTGCTGCACAAGCCGCAGCCTGCCGCCGGGGCGAATGGTGAAGACCGCGTGCCGCACACCGTCTTCAACATCGGCAACCACCAGCCTGTGCGCGTGCTGGAGTTCATCCAGACGCTGGAGCGGGTGCTGGGCGTGAACGCGAACATGAATTTCCTGCCGATGCAGCCGGGCGACGTGCCGGCCACGTACGCGGCCATCGACAGGCTGCGCGACTGGGTCGGCTTCGCGCCGACCACCACGCTGGAAACCGGCCTGTCCCGTTTCCGCGACTGGTATCTGCCGTGGCGCGCCGAGCGGGATACGCTCGCGCCGGCCGCCAAAAACAATTGAAAGGATTGCCGTGAAAATTTCTGTTTTCGGACTTGGCTACGTGGGCGCCGTCTCGTGCGGCTGCCTGCCCGAACTTGGCCATGAAGTGATCGGTGTCGACACCAATCCGCTCAAGGTGAAGATGATCAACGACGGCCAGTCGCCGGTGGTGGAGGAAGGCATCAACGAGCTGATCTCCAAGGCCGTGGCCAGCGGCAAGCTGCGCGCCACGCACGACGTGGAGGACGCGGTGCTGAACTCGGACGTGTCGCTGATCTCGGTGGCCACGCCGTCCAACCCCAACTACTCGCCCAACCTGACGGCGGTGGACGCGGTGGTGCGTTCGATCGGCGCCACTTTGCGCAAGAAAAAAGGCGCGCACGTTATCGTGCTGCGCAGCACCGTGCCGCCGGGCACCACCGAAGAGCGCATCCTGCCGATCCTGCTGGAAGCGTCCGGCCGCAAGATAGGCGAAGGCCTGTCGCTGGTGTTCAACCCCGAGTTCCTGCGCGAAGGCAGCTCCGTTAAGGACTTCCACAATCCGCCGCAAACCGTGGTGGGCAGCCTGGGCGAAGCGGGCTACGAAGCGATGGAGGCCATGTACCAGGGCCTGCCGGGCAAATTCGAACGCACCACCACGCAGATCGCCGAATCGGTGAAGTACCTGTGCAATGTGTTCCACGCGATGAAGATCGTGTTCGCCAACGAAGCCGGCTCGGTGCTCAAGGCCTGCAACCTGGACGGCCGCGAAGTGATGAAGATCTTCTGCCAGGACACGCAGCTGAACATCTCGCCGGCCTACCTGCGCCCCGGCTTCGCCTTCGGCGGCTCCTGCCTGCCGAAGGAAGTCAAAGGCTTCCTGACCATGGCGCGCGACCTGGACGTGCCGATTCCCACGCTGTCGGCCCTGCTCGACTCGAACGAGGCGCACATCAAGCGCGCTTACGACATGATCGCCAAAAACGGGCGCAAGAAGGTGGCGCTGTTCGGCCTGGCCTTCAAGCCGGGCACCGACGACATGCGCGACTCGCCGCTAGTGGTGCTGGCCGAGCGCCTGCTGGGCAAGGGCTTCGAACTGGCCATCTTCGACCGCTTCGTCAAGATCAGCCGCCTGCTGGGCAAGAACAAGGAATTCATCGAACAGGAAATCCCGCACCTGGACAAGCTGCTGCGCGACACGCCGGAAGCGGCGCTGCACGACGCCGAAATCATCGTCATCGGACATGCCGACGCCGAGGCGCGCCAGGCCATCGTTTCGCGCGCCAAGGGCCGCCGCATCATCGACCTGTCCGGCTACGCCGAGCTGCGCGACGCGCCGGGCGCACTGTACGAGGGCATTTGCTGGTGAACGGTTCCAAGCCGAAGCTGGTCTTCATCTCGCCCGTGTTCCTGTTTCCGAACGACGCGGGCGGCAAGATCCGCAGCACCAATATCCTGCGCGGCCTGAAGGGCGGCGCCTTCCACGTGACCTTGCTGAGCGCGGCCACGCCGGAGCAGGCGCGCCGCTGGAGCAAGGAAATTGCCGGCGTGTGCGACGAATTCGTGCCGTGGCAGCCGGCGCCGCACCGCCCCATGTGGCGGCGCGCCTTCGACCTGCTGGGCAGCCTGCCGGTGAATGTGGCCAACGACAGGACGCGCCCGGGCATGGACGCGGTGCGCCAGCTGGCGCAGCGGCCCGATGTCGACCTGATGGTGTTCGACTTCGTGCATTCGGCCGTACTGCGTCCGGCCACCCTGCGCATGCGCAGCACCTGCTTTACGCACAACGTGGAGGCGGAAATTTTTGCGCGCCACGCGAAGCAGGCGCGCGGCCCGCACAAGCGCTGGCTGTGGGGTTCGCAGCACACCAAGATGGCGCAGTTCGAAGGCGACGCGCTGCGCAGCTTCGACAGCGTGATCGCGGTCTCCGAGCGCGACGCGCGCTTCTTCAAGGACGCCTACCAGGTGGCCGAGTCGTACGCGATTCCCACCGGCGTGGACCTGGATTTCTTCTCCTACCAGGACCCGCCGGCGGTGGACGCGGCCACGCCGCCGACCGTGGTGTTTACCGGCTCCATGGACTGGGCCGCCAATATCGACGGCATCCAGTTTTTCCTGGGCCAGGTATGGCCGAAAGTGCTGGCGGCGCGGCCGGAAGCGCGCTTCGTGATCGTGGGGCGCAACCCGCCGGCCTCGCTGCAGGCGCTGGCGCGCACCACCGCCAACGTGGAGTTCACCGGCTTTGTCGATGATGTGCGCACTTATGTGCACAAGGCGCATGCCTTCGTGATCCCGCTGCTGGTGGGCGGCGGCACGCGCATCAAGGCTTTCGAGGCCATGGCCATGGGCTGCCCGGTGGTGTCGACCGCGATCGGCATCGAGGGGCTGGATGCGGACAAGGACGTGCACTACCTGGAGCGCGACGATCCGGCCGCCATGGCGGACGCGGTGCTGCAGCTGCTGGCCGACGGCGCGCTGCGCGACGGCCTGGCGCGGCGCGCGCGCCAACTGGTGGAAGAGCGCTTCGGCCACGAGAAGGCGGCGCGGGTGTTCGAGGACATCTGTTTGCGCACGCTGGCGCTGCCGGCGGCGACCGAGGCCGCGTGAAGGCCGGCGGGTTACACGTCCGGCAGGCAGGGCGGGTTAGCGGCGCAGCCGCGTAACCCGCTTTTTTTTAAGCCGCCATTTCCTTGCGCAGGAAGGCTTCGAACATCAGCAAAGTCCAGATCGGCGCGCTGTAGTCGCGGCGGCCGGACTGGTGGTGCTCCACCAGCTCGTGCAGGAAGGCCTTGTTGAATATCCCCGTGTCGGCCAGCATCGGCCCGAGCAGCGAGTCGCGCACGCGCTGCGCCAGCGGGCCCCGGAACCACGCCGCCAGCGGCACGGCAAAGCCCATTTTCTTGCGGTACAGGATGTCGTGCGGCAGGTGCGCCTCCAGACTCTTCTTGAACACGTACTTGCCCTCGCCGCCGCGCAGCTTCATGTTCGACGGCAGGCCGGAAATCCATTCCACCAGCTTGTGGTCCAGCAGCGGCACCCGCACTTCCAGGGCGTGCGCCATTGAGGCGCGATCGACCTTGGTCAGGATGTCGCCCGGCAGATAGGTCTTCATGTCGATGTACTGGATCAGCGACAGCGGATCGTCGGTGGGCGACTTGGCGGCATGGCCACGCATCACGTCGATGGCGCGGTAGCCTTGCAGGCCGGCGCGGAAGCTCGGGCTGAGCAGCTTGTCGCGCATGGCGTCGGACATGATGGTCACGCCGTGGAAATAACCCTCCACCGCGTCGCGCGCCAGCGCCTCGAAGGTGGTCTTGGCGCGGAACACGCGCGGCGCCCAGTCGGCCTTCGGATACAGCCGGCCCAGGGTGCCGAACACCGGCTTGCGCAGGCTGTCGGGAATGCGGCCGCGCACGTTCTGCTCGGCCATCGCATAGCGGTAGCGGCGGTAGCCGGCCAGGTTCTCGTCGCCGCCGTCGCCCGACAGCGCCACCGTGACGCGCTTGCGCGCCAGCTGGCACACGCGGTAGGTCGGAATCGCGGAACTGTCGGCGAAGGGTTCGTCGTACAGGTGGGCCAGCGTGTCGAGCAGGCCGTAGTCGTCGGTGTCCACGGTCTCGGTGTAGTGGTCGGTCTGGTACTGCGCGGCCACCATGGAGGCGTACTCGGATTCGTCGTAGGCCTTGTCGTTGAAGGCGATCGAACAGGTGTGCACCGGGCCTTCATTCAAGCCGGCCATCATCGCCACCACCGCGCTCGAATCGACGCCGCCGGACAGGAAGGCGCCCAGCGGCACCTCGGCCACCAGGCGGATCTTGACCGCCTCGCGGATGCGGGTCAGCAGCTCTTCCTGCGCGTCCTCGTCGGACATGGCGCCGTGCAGCTTGAACGGCACATCCCAATATTGCTTGGGCTGGGCCATCGGCGCGCCGACTTTTTGCAGCAGGGTGAAGCCGGGCGACAGCTTGAGCGCGCCCTTGAAGATGGTTTTCGGCTCCGGCACGTAGCCGTAGGCGAAGTAGTCTTCCACTGCCTGCGGATCGATCTCGCGGTTCAGTTGCGGCAGGGTGCGCAGCGCCTTCAGCTCGGAACTGAAAGCGAAGAAGCCGTCCGGCAGCATGGTGTAGTAGAGCGGCTTGACGCCCATGCGGTCGCGCCCCAGGAACATCACCTGCTGGTTGCGGTCCCACAGGCCGAAGGCGAACATGCCGCGGAAGCGGTGCACGCAGTCCTCGCCCCACTCTTCCCACGCGTGCACGATCACCTCGGTGTCGCAGCGGGTGCGGAAGGTGTGGCCCAGGCCCTTCAGTTCCTCGGTCAGCTCGCGGTAGTTGTAGATCTCGCCGTTGTAGCAGACCATCACGCTGCCGTCCTCGTTGCCCAGCGGCTGCAGGCCGGCCGCCACGTCGATCACCGACAGGCGGCGGTGGCCGAAGCCCACGCCCGGCTCGATGTACAGGTCGGCCTCGTCCGGGCCGCGATGGTGCTGCGTTTCATTCATCCGCGCCAGCAGCGCGCGGTCGATTTCGCGCGTGCCGCGCGTATCAAACATTCCGACTATTCCACACATGATGTCCCGCGCTTTCCAGTTTCAGTATCTATTAACGCTGCTTACTTGCGTCTGTTCGCATCCAGGGCGGCATCCACCCGGGCCAGGTTCGCAGCGAGGAATTCGCGCATCGCGGCGCGCGCCAGTTCCGGCTTGTCTTCGAACGGCGAGAAGACCATGACGGCGGCGCCGTCGTCGCTGCCGGTAAGCACCTTCTGCTTCACCTGCAGCACTTTGCCGAGGTAATCGTTGGCGGTGTAGCGGCCGTCGACCCAGTACCAGTTCCACACCAGCATGCGTCCGCCGGCGCCCGCCAGCGTGCTCTCGCGCACGGCCAGCATGCGGCCGCCCACGTTCTCCTCGCGCAGCGCCGACGCCACGCTCTGCCAGTGCGGATCCTTCTCCGCCGCCATGCGGTTCACCGAGCTGATCAGCTTGGTATTGTGGTCCTGCTTGCGGTAGTAGCGCAGGTGCACGCCGACCGGATGGCCGGCCCCGAGCGCGTAGTACTGCTGCAGTTCGGCGCTGGCCGCCGGATAGCTCGGCGACCATTGCACGAATGGCGTGGTTTGCGGCCAGGCGGCGGCGAAGCCGGACAGCTCGGCGGGCGCCGCCGCGCCTTCGCGCTGCTCCAGCCAGGCCGCGTACGCCGGCCAGACGCCGACGCAGACGGCAATGGCCAGCACGGCGGCGGCAAAGCGGCCGAATGGCGCGCTGGCGGCCGACGCCGCCGCCTCGGCGGCGGAGCGCGCCGGCGCGCTCTGCTGGTCCGGCGGCGCATCCTCGCGCCACAGGCTGCCCAGCCAGAACAGCAGGAACATCACCACGCCGAAGAACAGCCAGCCGTAAATCAGGTGGTCGACGCCGACCGCCACTGTCATGCCGCTCAGGTGGCCCAGCATCACGATCATGTAGGCGCGCAGGCCGTTGGCCAGGATGGGCACCAGCGCCGAGGCCAGGATGAACAGCGCGCGGCGCCAGGTGCTGCGGAAGGTCAGGTAGGCATACAGGCAGCCCAGCGTGACCGAGGCGATCAGGTAGCGCACGCCGCTGCACGCCTCCACCACCGACCAGTTGCCGCTCGGGATGGAGAAGTTGGTGCCGTCGCGCAGCACCGGAATGCCGGTGGCGCGCAGCGCCCACACGGTGAAGTCGGCGGTGACGCCGATCAGCGGATTGATGAAGATGTCGCCGAAGGGCACGGCGAACAGCAGGAACGCCAGCGGGAAGGCCAGCGCCCAGGCGATGCGCTTGCCCAGCAGCGCCAGCACCACCAGCGGCAGCATGGCAACGAAGGCGTAGTGGCGCACGATCTGCACGTCGCCGAATTCGGCCAGCAGCCAGCCGGCGCCGCAGGCGGCCAGCAGCAGCAAGGCCGGCCAGTACGGCGCGGCGGGCAGCTGCGCGATGGCGTCGCGGCGCTGCCACACCAGCCACAGGCTGATCGGCACGATCACGTAGCCGTGGGTGAAGGTGCCGGAACTGTCCCAGATCTCGACGATGGAGCGGGCGGTGGCGAAATAGGCCAGCAAGGGCAGCAGCAGCGCCACCACGGTCAACAGCAGCAAGGCCTTGCGCGCGCCGGGCATGGGGGCCGGCGCGGAGCCTGGCCCGGCGGCGGCGCCGGCCGCATTGGCCGCGTCGGCGGCGCTTGGCAGGATACTGGATGTCATGCTTCTTTCCTTACAGGGCGGCCGGCTTCCAGCAGTGCACAGACCTGGGCCAGATGGCTGTTCCAGCCATACAGATGTTCAACGGTGGCGCGCGCGGCGGCGCCGATGGCCGCCTCCGGCCGTTCCAGCGCGCCGTTCACGGCGTCGATGAACGCGTGCGCGTCGGCCGCCAGCAGCAGTTCGCGGCCCGGTTCGGCCTGGATGCCTTCCAGCGCCTGCGGCGACACCACCACCGTGCGCGCCATGGCCATCGCCTCCAGCACCTTGTTCTGGATCCCGCGCGCGATGCGCAGCGGCGCCACGCACAGCGCGGCGTGCGCCACGTAAGGCCGTACGTCCGGCACGGTGCCGGTGACCACCACGCCGGGCAGGCCGGCGAGCTGCTGCACTTCGGACGCGGGCCGCGCGCCGACGATGTAGAACACGGCCTGCGGATGGCGCGCGCGCACTGCGGGCAGCACCTCCTCGGCAAACCAGGTGACGGCATCGATGTTGGGCCAGTAGTCCATGGCGCCGGTAAACACCAGCGCCTGCTCGCCCTGCGCGTAGGGGGTGGCGTAGTCGCCCTGCGGCGAGAAGTACACCGTGTCCACGCCGTTGCTGAAGTGGCCGGTGCGCGCCGCGCTTTCCGGCGCCAGTTTGCGGAACAGGTCGGCCTCCGGCTCGGACACGAACAGCGCCGCGTCGCACTCGCGCGCCACGCGGCGCTCGTAGGCCAGCAGCTGGCGCGCCTCGTGCGCGTACAGCATGCTCATGGGCCAGGACTTCTTCTCGGCGTACTGGCGCCACTTGTCGGAATCGACGTCGACGAAATCGACCACCCGCGTGGCGTCCGGATAGGCCTCGGCGTACTGCGCCATGGCCGAGGAGAACACCACGATGCGGCTGATGCCTTCGCGCTGCACGGTGCCGTCCACCCAGCGCCGCAGGCCCGCGTCGCGATAGTAGTCCAGCGACAGCGAGCGGTTGCCCAGCAGCGCACCGAGGCTGCGCACGCGCGCCTGCTTCGGATGCAGCGGCGCGAAGTGCGCGCTGGCGGTCAGCGCTTCCAGGCGCGGCACGTGCTGCCAGTCGTCCTCGTCGTCGACAAAGGTGGCCAGGTGCACGCGGTAGTGCTCCGCCAGGTGCTTGAGCAAATGGTAGGAGCGGATCTTGTCGCCTTTGTTGGGCGGGTACGGTATCCGGTGTACCAGCAGGAGCAGGTTGTCCATGGCGCTATCCCAGGCTGCGGACGATATGCGGTCCCAGCAGATTGGCCACCGGCAGCGGCAGCTTCTTCCACAGCTTGATGAAGAGCTGGTACTTCGGATTGAGCGGATTGTTGTCCGGCAGCTCGCTGGCCGCGTGCATCTGGTACTCGTAGGCCAGTGGGGTAGCGCTGAAACCCCAGTTCTTCTTGAAGTCGTAGGCGCCGGTGCCGAGCTTGCTGCGCCCGAAGTCGAACAGCCGCACGCCGCGCTCGACCGACGCTTCCATCAGGTTCCAGTACATGAAGTCGTTGCCCGCCACCTCGCGCGCGATCGGCATGCTGCCGCCGTAGTAGGGCAACACCTCGTCGCGCCAGAAGAAGCTCATCACGCCGGCCACCGGCTCGCCGTCCTTGACGATGATGCGGATTTCACACTGCTCGCCGAACAGTTCCTTGATCAGCGCGAAGTACTTCTTCGGGAACACCGGCGTGCCCAGGCGCAGCACGCTGGTGGCGTAGATGTGGAAGAAGCGGTCCACGGTCTGGTCGATTTGCGCCGTGAGGCCGCACTTGATGCCCTTGCGTACCATCGCGCGCTGCTTGCGTGGGATGGCGTTCATGTTTTCCTCGTGGTTGGCGCTGATGGCTTTGCGGAAGGTGACGTACAAATCCTTCACGTGCCAGCCCGGCTTGCCGGTCGGTTCGATGTTGCGGTATTCCAGGTGGCCCACGCCCAGCTCGCCGGCCAACTTGGCGGCGGCCGCGTCCAGCATGGCGCGCGCGTGGTCGTTCAGCGCCACCACGCCGCCGTGCACGCAGAATGGCAGCGAGCTGAGCGAGTGGCCGAACAGCCGGCTCTTGATCTGGCACAAGCCCAGGATGCCCTGGATCTGGCCGTCCTGCTCGACGTAGTAGAACCAGGTCTTGTGGCCGTAGCAGCGCTGGATCAGCGTCTGCCATGCGCTCAGGTGGAAGAAGGTGGCCTGCGGCGCGGCGCGCACGAAGGCGTCCCAGCGGCCGTGGTCGGCCGGGGTCAGCAGTTTCAGGGTGGCGGCGGCGGCCGGCGCTTGCTGCTGCGGCACTGCGTCGATGACGGAACTCATGGCTTGCCCAGGAAGATGCGGTCCATGCGGTCCCACGCGAAATCGCGCGTGAGCGCCTGGATGCGGCCATCCATCCTGGCCAGGTTGACGTAGTGGCGGAAGCGCGTCTTCAGGTTGATGCCGTCCGGACGCGGCTGGCCAGGGTCGATCTCCCATGGATGGAAGTAGAAGATCGCGGGCTGGCCGTCCTCCTGGTTCACCTTGCGCATCATCCAGCGCGACAGCGAATACGGCAGCAGGCGGAAATAGCCGCCGCCGCCGGCCGGCAGGTTGCGCGAGCCCATGCGCACGGTGGTGATCGGCACTTCCAGCAGGCCGCCGGCGTTTTCCGGATGCCAGGCGAAGCGCGGCGCGTCCGGCATGCCGTAGTGGTCGTGCTGCACCGGGTAGATGCTGGAACTGTAGCGGTAGCCCGCTTCCTGCAGCGCATCGAGCGCCCACAGGTTGCCATGGCCGATGGAGAAGCTCGGCGCGCGGTAGCCCAGCACCGCCTGGCCGCCCAGGTCCTCCAGGATGGCCTTGCTGCTGCCGATGTCCTGCATGAAGGCGGCGCGGTCCTGGTCCGAGGCGCGCAGGTGGCCGTAGCCGTGGCTGGCCAGCTCGTGGCCGCCGGCCACGATGCGCTTGACCATGGCCGGATAGCGCTCGGCGATCCAGCCCAGCGTGAAGAAGGTGGCGTGCACATTGCCCGCTTCCAGGATGGCCAGGATGCGGTCGATATTGGCTTCCACGCGGCACTCGCGCTCGGGCCAGCTGTCGCGCGCGATATAAGGCGCGAAGGCGGAGACCTGGAAGTAGTCTTCCACGTCGATGGTCATGGCGTTGCGGATCGGCGCGCGGGCCGGGTTCTGGACGTGGTTCATGATGTCTTGCATCCGTTCTGCATCCACGCTTGCAGCGCGGCGGCGATACGCACGGCGGCCTGGCCGTCCCAGAAGCGCGGCACGCGGCCGGCCTTGCCGCCGCCGGCCATCACTTCGGCGTAGATGGCCAGGATGCGCTGCGGATCCTGGCCGGCGATGGTGTTGCTGCCCTGCGCCACCGTGATGGGACGCTCGGTGTTGTTGCGCAGCGTGATGCAGGGCACGCCCAGCGCGGTGGTCTCTTCCTGGATGCCGCCGGAATCGGTCAGCACCACGCGCGCCTGCTTCATCAGTCCCAGCATTTCCAGGTAGCCCATGGGCGGCAGCAGCAGCACGTTGTCCGTTTCCACCAGGTGGTTCAGGCCGGCCTGTTCTATCATGCCGCGCGTGCGCGGATGCAGCGGGAAGATCACCGGCGTGCGCTGCGCGATCACGGCCGCCGTCTCGAGCAGGGTGCGCAGCACGGCCGGGTCGTCCACGTTGGACGGACGGTGCAGGGTCAGTACCGCGTAGCCTTCGGCGCCGTCGGCCAGGCCGGGACGGCCGGCATCGGCCACGATGGCGGCGGCGGGCACGGCGCGCGGCAGGTTGCGCACCAGGGTGTCGATCATCACGTTGCCGACGAACTGGATGCGGTGCGCCGCCACGCCTTCGCGCAGCAGGTTTTCTTCGCCGCTTTCCTCGGTGGTAAACAGCAGGTCGGAAATCTGGTCGGTCAGCACGCGGTTGATTTCCTCCGGCATGGCGCGGTCGAAGCTGCGCAGGCCCGCCTCCACGTGGATCACCGGCACGCCCTTCTTGGCCGCCACCAGCGCGCAGGCGATGGTGGAGTTGACGTCGCCCACCACCAGCACGGCGGTCGGCTGCACCTCATCCAGCGCCGGTTCGAACTTCCTCATCACCTCGGCGGTCTGCTGCGCGTGGCTGCCGGAACCGACTTCCAGGTTGATGTCCGGCGCCGGGATGCCGAGCGCCTCGAAGTACTGGTGGTTCATGGCCACGTCGTAATGCTGGCCGGTGTGCACCAGCTTGACATCCACCTGCGGGCGCAGCGCGGACAGCGCCGCCATGATGGGCGCCATCTTCATGAAATTGGGGCGCGCTCCCACCACGCACAGGATGCGGAAGGCGCTCATTCGTTGTTGTCCTGCACCGCGCCGTTGGCGGCGCTGGGGCTGGGGCTGGCGCCGGCGCCCATGCCGGCGCCGGCCGGCGGCGCGGCAACGATTTTCTTCAGGATGTTGAGCACCGATCCCATCGACCGCTCGAGCCGCATCATGCGCTCGTCCATGCCGTCCGGGTAGGCCGAATTGACCACCGCCATGTCGGCCTCGTCGACCTGCACTTTGGCCGGCTCCGGCGGCGCCTGGAATTCGGTGGCGATGTCCTTGATCACGTCTTCCACGTGGGCCCCGGTGAACTCGTGCAGCTCCTCCAGGAAACCCATCAGCAGCAAGCGGTCGCACAGCGCATTGGTCATGCGCGGGATGCCGCCGGTGTAGCTGAAGATGGCGGCGTGCGCCTCCGGCGTGAAGGCCGGGTCGTTGTTCCAGCCCACCGTGTGCAGGCGGTGCTCGATGTAGGCCTGGGTTTCCTGCGCGTCCATCGGCCCCAGGTGGTAGGTGGCGATCACGCGCTGGCGCAGCTGCTGCATGTCCGGGCTGTGCAGGGTGGCGCGGAACTCGGGCTGGCCCAGCAGGAAAGTCTGCAGCAGCGACTTGTCGTCGGTCTGGAAGTTCGACAGCATGCGCAGCTCTTCCACCGTGCGCGGCGTCAGGTTCTGCGCCTCGTCCACCACCAGCAGCGCGCGGCGGCCCTGCTGGTCGCAGGCGCGCAGGAAGGCTTCCAGCCGGGTCAGCAGCGTGCTCTTGCTGGCGTCTTCGCTGGGCAGGCCGAAGGCCGCCAGCACCATGCGCAGCGTGTCTTCCGAGTTGAGCGCGGTGTTGACGATGTGCGCCGCCACGATCTGCTGCGAGGACAGCGTGTTGAGCATGTTGCGCACCAGCGTGGTCTTGCCGGCGCCGACTTCGCCGGTAATGACGATGAAGCCCTCGCCCTGCGACAGGCCATACTCCAGGTAAGCCATGGCCCGCTTGTGGCCCTTGCTGCCGAAGAAAAAATGCGGGTCCGGCCGCAGCCGGAACGGTTTGGCGCTAAGGCCGTAGTAACTTTCGTACATCCTTGCCAGACTCCACTAGAACTGCTTGCTCACGGACGCCGAAATGGCGTTCTCGGTGTAGTCGCGCCCGGCGACTGCGGTCACGCCCTTGACCCGGCGCACTTCCAGGTTGCCGTTCACCTTGCGGGCGAACTGGCGCGTCAGGCTGAGCCTGATGGAGCGGTTGTTATCGCTGCGGTCCTGCGTCAGCGATTCGGACCGGTTGACGGTGCCGGTCAGATTGAGGCCGGTGCGCGGGGACAGGCGCCAGTTGAAGGTGGCGGTGGCGCCGCTCTGGCGCGTATTGTCGTTCAGCGTATTGGTCGAGCCGCCCAGCAGGCCGGCATCGACGTCCAGCAGCGACAGGCCGTTGCGGCGCGAACTGACCAGCGCCAGCACCAGCGTGCCGCGCGCACTGTTGAAGGCGGCGGTGGCCTGCAGCTGTTTCTGCAGCATGTAGCGGTTGCTCAGGTAATTGATGCTGTTGGCCAGCGACGGCGGCAGGCCGGCGGCGATGATGTAGGCTTCAACCGCCTGGCGGCGCGCCGCCGCGTCCGGTATCTGGGCCTGGAACAGCTGGTCCAGCAGGGCGAAGGTATTGACCGCCGACGGCAGCTGGAACTGCGAGCGGGTGGTGGTGACGGCGTCGCTGTAGGTCAGCGACCAGACGCTGGTGCGGGTGCGGTGGTTGGCAGACAGGAAATAACTGTCGCCGAAGTAGCGCTTGCCCACGTTGAGCTGCACGCTGGTGCGCCCGCTGGGACGCCAGCTGCCGCCCACCGACCAGTTCTTGCCCTTGGTCACGCCGCCCAGCGACTGGTAGTCGTACTTATCGTAGCCGCCGGTCACCGTCAGGGTCAGCTGCGGCGAATACAGGTAGTTCAACGTGCCCAGCATGTTCTGGCTGCTCGAGCTTTGCGCGATCGAGTCGTCCAGGTTCTGGCGCGTGTAGTACAGGTTCCAGCCGATCTGGCGGTAGGCGCTGCCGCTGGCCAGGTTCAAGGTCACTTGGTCGCTGGTGCTGGTGCCGAAATCGCTGCGGTCGGAACTGACCCTGTCGCGCGCATAGCGCAGTTCGGCGTTGGCCTGCGAGCCGAAGCGGTGCAGCAGGTAGGGGCTGACGCGCCAGGTCTTGATCTCGCTGCTGATGCCGGGCGCGAACGGGTTGGCCGGCGTGCCGCCGACGTTGGGGCCGAACGCCGACACGCCCTGCTCGGTGATGCTGGCGGTGCTGTCGAGGAACAGCATTTCGCTGATCAATTTGGCCTTCAAGTCGGCCTGCAGGTTCTGCTGGCCGCTGTTGGCGTTCTGGCCGTTCGGACCGCGCAGGTTCTCGTCGGCGTACTTGTAGAAATGCTTGTTGTAGCTGGCGCGAAAGTCGATGCGCGGCCCCTGGTTCTGCAGTACGAAGCCCGGCGACAGCTCGGTGATGAACTGGCTGCGCTCCTGGCCTTCGGCAGCCAGCATCACGTTATCGGTCCAGGTCTCGCGCAGGCTGGCGTTGGGGGCGAAGGTCCAGTCCGCGCGGCTGGGCTGCGCCAGCGACAGCGCAGCCAGGCCCACCGCTGCCGCCAATCCAGTGCGGCGCGGTTTAGCCATAGTGATAGTCATAGGTTTCGGTGCCGGGGAATTCTCGGGTCTTGTTGTAGATCAGGTTCACATTGTTCAAGCCTTCGAGCTGGCTCAGCGCTTCCTTGACCGCGTGCTGGGTGGTGCGCTCGGCTTCCACCACCACCACGATCTGGCCCATGTGGCCGGCCAGCACGTGCGCTTCGCTGGTCAGCAGCAGCGGCGGCGAATCGAAGATGACGATACGGTCCGGATAGCGGTTGGCGATCTCGTAGACCAGCGAGGTCATGGTCTGGCTGGCCAGCAGCTCGGTGGCGCGCGGGTTGCTGGTGCCGGCCGGCAGCAGGGTCAGCGTGTCGACGTTGGTGCGCAGCATGACGTCGGCCATGTCGACCTTCTCGTCCAGCAGCAGGTCCATCAGGCCGCGCTGGACCGGCAGGCCCAGCGTGCGCAGCACCGAAGGGCGCGCCACGTCGGCGTCCACCAGCAGCACCGTGTGGTCCAGCTCCATCGCGATGCTCATGGCCAGATTGATCGAGCAGAAGGTTTTTCCTTCGCCGGGCAGCGAGCTGGTGATCATGATCAGGTTGCCCGGCTTCTCGCCGGCCGGGCGCGGGCCGAAGGCGCGCTTGATCAGCGGGCGCTTGATGACGCGGAAGTCCTCCACCAGGGTGGTGCGGCCGCCGGCGGCGGTAACCAGGCCGATGTCCTGCATGTGCTGCAAGTCCAGTTCCACGCGGCGCGGGCCGCGGCGCGGCGCGCCTTCGGCCACGGCGGCGTCGCCCGACGGGGCGGCTGCCGGAGCAGATGCCGCGGAGACGGCTGCAACCGGAGCGGCTGCGGGCGCGGGCGCGGCTGCGGCCACTGCGGCGGCGGGCGCAGCTTCCTGCGGGGCGGCGGCCATGGCGGCAGCCACGGCGGCGGCGTGGCCGGCGTCCTGGACGGCCGGGGCGGCCGCCGGCGCGGCGCTATCGGCGGCCGGCGCGTCCTTCGGGTGCTCTATGCGGCTGGCCGCGCGTTCAATAATGCTCATCGGATTCCCCGTGGATCTATCAGATTGGTTTCAGCAGCAAAGCCGCCATCACGCCGCCATAGGCGGTAAACAGCACCGCCACCGCGGCGCTGAAGGCGTACAGCCGGCGCCGGCGGCGCACTTTTTGCTGCTCGGTCCAGTTCATGCTGATGGTGCCCAGGATGGGAACGCCGGTAATGCTGCGCAAGGCGGACTGGCTGACAAAGGTCGGCCGGATCTGGCTCATCAGCAGCGCCACGCCCAGGCCCATCAGCAAGGCTGCGCCGAACACCATGGACATCAGGCGCGGACGGTTGGGGCCGATCGGCAAGGTCGATGCGGTGGGCGGGTCGATCACGCGGAAGCTCAGCATGTCGGTGGCCGAAGTCAGGTCGCCGGACAGGCGGGCCGCCTCGCGGCGCTCCACCAGCTTGCTGTAGTTTTCCTTGTTGATCTGGTAGTCCCGGTTCAGCTGCGCCAGCTGGGCTTCGACTTCCGGCGCCGCCGTGCTCTGGCCGCGCAAACGGCCCAGACGCGCACTGTACTCGTCCACGCGCGCCTTCAGCGACGCCACGCGCGCTTCCTCCACCGACAGCGCGACGTTCATCTGCTGCATCATGGGGCTGTAGTTGATGCCGGGATCGGCGCTGCGCACGCGCTTCTTGGCTTCTTCCTTCTTGCGCGCTTGCAGTTGCGCCAGCAGGCGGCGGTTCGACACGATGTCGGGATGCTCTTCCGTGAACTGCAGGCGCAGCGCGTCCAGATTCTTTTCGAC
Source organism: Massilia sp. Root351 (assembly GCF_001425045.1). Taxonomy (GTDB): domain Bacteria; phylum Pseudomonadota; class Gammaproteobacteria; order Burkholderiales; family Burkholderiaceae_D; genus Rugamonas. The sequence continues at coordinate 146,808 of NZ_LMDJ01000035.1, forward strand.
GGTCTGGATGCGGCCGTCGAGTTCCGGATTCAAGCCTTCATCCTGCTGCGGGATGGCCTGGGTCAGCGGGGCCGGCTCTTCGCCGCCCATCTGGCGCTTGATGGCGTTGCGGGCCTGCTCGGCCTCGGCCAATTCCAGGCGCGCCGCGTTCAGCTTGTCGGCCATGTCGGCCAGGGTGCTGCTGTAGTCGGTGCCCTGGCGCGGCAACAGGCCCATGTTCTGGATCTTGAAGTCTTTCAGCGCGTTCTCGCCGGCGGCCAGCTTTTCCTCGTAGCTCTTGATCTGGTCTTCAATGAACTGCACCGCCTTGTCCGACTCCAGCTTCTTGCCGCCGAAGCTGCCTTCGACGAACAGGGTCAGCAGCGATTGCACGATCTGCTTGCCCAGCTTGGGATCGGGATTGTTATAGGAAATGGTGTAGATGTCGTCGCGCTCGGTGCCGGTCACCTTGATCTGCGCGGTCAGCTCGTCGACCAGTTTTTCGTGCTCCTGCACCGTCTTGGTCTTGATGTCCAGGTCGACGCTGCGCATGACCTTTTCCACATTGGGACGGCTGATCAGCGTGCGGCGCATGAATTGCACCTGCTGTTCCACGTTGGGCACGCTGGTCATGCCCGACAGCAAGGGCCGCAGAATGCTTTGCGTATCGACGTACACGCGCGCCGACGCCTGATAATCGTCGGGCATCCGGTAGACCACCGCCCAGCCAACGACCGCCACCACCCAGGAGATCGCCACGGCGTACCAGCGGTACTTGCCGATAGCTTTGAGGAAGGTTAAGAGCAGTGCCTGTAATTCCGCCATATTGTCTATCTCGCCTAATGAATTGCTGCGCGCATCGTACTTGCTTAAAATGCATCAAATCGCACCTATGATACATGAGTTTGCAAGCCATGTTACTACTAAATGGCGCCGCATCCGCCCCCTGTGTGGCAGCCGACAGACAGCTTTGCGCATTTAACTCCGTGAAATATCTATTTCCAAAGAGGCAAGCATAATTGTGACACAAGCGGCGCCGGAATTGTTGTGCGAAAGACAGCTAATTGCAGCAAAAATCTGCTATCGTTGTTGCGCCATGACTACATAGAGCATTATGAATTTCCGCCCATCACTAATATTACTTTGGAGCATCGTCTGCGCCGGATTTTCGACGCTGGCGCCGTTCGCCGCGGGCGCCGACTTGTCCACCGTGATTGCCGCAGTCAAGCCCTCGGTGGTGGGGGTCGGCAGCTACCAGCGCTTGCGCAGCCCGGCCGCCGTGTTCAACGGCACCGGCGTGGTGCTGGGCGACGGCTTGAGCGTGGTCACCAATGCCCACGTGGTGCCGGAATTCAGCGACGGCGACCAGAAGGAAACGCTGGGCGTGCTGATCGCCGGCGAAGGCACGGCCTTCAGTTTCCGCCCGGCCACCGTGGTGGCGGTCGATAAGGAACACGACCTGGCTCATTTGCGCCTGAGCGGCGCGCCGCTGCCGGCGCTCAAGCTGGGCGACTCGTCCGGGCTGCGCGAAGGACGCGAGCTGGCCTTCACCGGTTTTCCGCTGGGCATGGTGCTGGGCCTGCATCCGGTCACCCACCGCGCCATGCTGTCGGCCATCACCCCCATCATCCTGCCGTCGGCCAATTCGCGCCAGCTCGACGCGCGCGCCGTGGCCGCGCTGCAGCGCGCGCCCTTCAACATCCTGCAACTGGACGGCACCGCCTACCCCGGCAGTAGCGGCAGCCCGCTGTACGACCCGGCCGACGGCAGCGTGGTCGGCATCATCAACATGGTGTTCATCAAGGGGCTGAAAGAAAGCGCCATCACCAGCCCCAGCGGCATCACCTACGCCATTCCGGCGCGCTATGTGCAGGAACTGTTGCAGAGAAAAGTGCCCTGACAAAAATTTTAGCCCGGTCCCGGCTATCGCCGCAGGGGCTGGTATAGAATAGGCATGCAAAAATGCTACATAAAATACCATGCATCTTGCCCAAAAGAATTTCAGAATTTCCTATCCCAAGAAGAGGACATGCACGTGAACACTCCCATGACGAAATGGCTGGCCTGCGGCGCCCTGGCGCTATCCGCGCTGGCACTCGGCGGCTGCGCCACCAAGCAAGTGCTGCCGCAAGAAGCGACGCCGGCCACCGATTACCTGATCGGCCCGGGCGACAACCTCAGCATCGTCGTGTGGCGCAATCCGGAAGTGTCGCAAGGCGTGCCGGTACGCCCCGACGGCAAGATCACCACCCCGCTGGTGGAAGACCTGCAAGCCAGCGGCAAGACCTCCACCGAACTGGCGCGCGACATTGAGAAGGCGCTGTCGAAGTTCATCCAGCAGCCGGTGGTAACGGTGATTGTGACCGGTTTCGTCGGCGTGTACAGCGAACAGATCAAGGTGATCGGCCAGGCCGCCCGCCCGCAGGCACTGCCCTACCGGCGCGACATGTCGCTGCTGGACGTGCTGATCGCGGTCGGCGGCGTCACCGACTTTGCCGCCGGCAACCGCGCCATCATCCTGCGCACTGTGGACGGCAAACAACAAAAGCTGAACGTGCGCCTGAATGACCTGATCAAGGACGGCGACATTTCGGCCAACCTGCCGATGCGCCCGGGCGACGTGCTGGTGGTGCCGGAGAGCTACTTCTGATACTCTCGCGACATAGTGTCGAGAATTCTTACAGTTTTTGCGGTAGAGTCGCCAGGTTATGGCACGGCACCAGGGATTTTTCGCTAACTCCTTGATTTATATCAAGTTCCGTGTACACCAAGTGAATGGGAACAAATATTGCTTTGTTTCCCTTCATAACCAGACCTTGGCCTCCGGGCCGACCGCTTACCTAGGATACAGACGTGGCTAACTCAGAACAGCACAACGGCGACAACGGCGCTACGCCGCCGCCATCCGCAGCGTCCGGCACGGCCGCCGAAGCCGGCGCGGCCAAACCGGCGTTCGCCGGTGCCGCGCGGCGCCGCTTCGCCACCAAGGGCGCGGCTGCGGTCGGCGCCATCCTGACCGTGAAAAGCCAGCCGGGCATGGCGTGCAGCATCTGCCATTCGCCGTCCGGTTTCGCGTCGGGCAACCTGAACAGCCGCGCGCCGGAAGCCGTGGTATGCGAGGGCCTGTCGCCCGGCTACTGGAAGAACCACACCGGTTCCTGGCACTCAAGCTGCGCGCCCAGCATGAAGTTCCAGCGGCGTTTCAATTGCTCGAGCAGCAGCGGCTTCTACAACAAGAGCATGCTGACCATGCTGTCGCACCAGGATTGCGACCAAGACAATGTCGCCATGCACATCGTGGCGGCCTACCAGAACGCGCTCAAGGGCTACACCTCCTTCCTCAAGCCGGACCGCGTGCAGGCGATCTGGAACGAATACTGGCGCACCGGCGGCTCGGGCCGCGGCTATTACACCCCCATGGCCGGCAAGAAATGGTACGGCCCGCAAATCGTCGCCTACCTGCGCGGCACCATGGACTGACACGGCCGCATGCTGACTGAGCCGGTTTTGCCATGTGGCGCCTGATGGCTGGCCAGCGGCTGCGCAGCCGCAGCTGGGATGGCGAAGAGTTCGTGCTGTACAACAATCTGTCGGGCGATACCCATCTGCTTGACGCCGCTTCCATTGAAGTCCTGAACGCGCTGCAGCGCGGCGCGGCCGGTACGGCCGTGCTCGCTGACGCCCTGCAGCTCGACAGCACCGAGCTGGCCCAGCTGGAGGAACTGCTGGACGAGCTGCGCGCCCTCAACCTGGTGGAAGCGTCCGGCACGCTGGACCCGCGCGCATGCTGACCTTGTCTTCGCTGACGCCGGCCGAACTGGCGCGGCGCCTGGCGCACGGCGGCATCGTGCTGCAGACCGGGGCCTACACCACCCATCTGGAAAGCGGCGTGCCCAGCGTAGCGCACGGCCTGAGCCTGCTGTACGGCGCTTATCCGCTGCATGATGCGTGCGCCTTCGCCGATTTCCATCTGCGGGTAGTGCGGCCGGGCGGCCCGCGCCGCTGGTGGCGGCCGCAAGTGATGCTGATGCACAACGGCACCTCAATGTTCAAACCGCTGCCGCTGGCGCAAGCCTTCCCTATGTTTGAATGGGGCCTGAACTGGTGTGTGTCGAGCCGGGCGCACGACTGCCTGATCATCCACGCTGCCGTACTCGAGCGCAACGGCCGCGCGCTGATCCTGCCCGCGCCACCCGGTTCCGGCAAGAGCACCCTGTGCGCGGCGCTGGCGCACCGGGGCTGGCGCCTGCTGTCGGACGAACTGGCGCTGGTGCAGCTGACAGACGGCCGCCTGCAGCCCCTGCCTCGGCCGGTCAGCCTGAAAAACGCATCGATCCCGCTGATGCAGGCCTACCTCGGCGACGTTGTGTTCAGCCCGCCTGTGGCCGACACCGTCAAAGGCACGGTCGCGCACCTGCAGGCGCCGGCCGACAGCGTGGCACGCGCGGCCGAGCGCGCCGCGCCGGGCTGGATCGTGTTCCCGCGCTACCAGGCCGGGGCCGCTACCGAACTGGCGCCGCTGCCCAAAGCCGGCACGGTGCTGCGCGTGGCCCAGAATTCCTTCAATTACAGCCTGCTGGCCGAACCCGGCTTCGACGCCATGGCCGACCTGGTGGGCGCCTCGGCTTGCTACAGCTTTGTCTACAGCCGGCTGGACGAGGCGGTCGAGCTGTTCGCACGCCTGGCGGAGCAGCCATGAGCGCCGTTTCCGCGGCCCCGCTGGCGGTGCTGGCCTTCCGCCAGCCCGCGCTGCTGGCCGGCTACGGCGAGGCCGAATGGAACCTGCTGCTGCGCCAGTGCGCCAGCGCCAACCTGCAGCCGCGCCTGTACTACCTGCTGCGCGAGCGCGGCGAACTGGAGCGGGTGCCGGCCCCGGCGCGGCGCCACCTCGAATGGTCGCGCACGGTGGCCGAACGGCACAGCCAGGCGGTGCGCTGGGAAGTGGCGCAGATCCGCCACGCGCTGGCAGGGCTGGACACGCCGCTGATCCTGCTCAAGGGGGCGGCGTACGCGCTGGCCGGCTTGCCGCCGGCCAGCGGCCGGCTGTTTTCCGACATCGACCTCCTGCTGCCGAAGGACAAGCTGGACGACGCCGAGATGGCGCTGATGCTGCATGGCTGGGCCAGCACCCATCTGGACGAATACGACCAGCGCTACTACCGCCAGTGGATGCACGAGCTGCCGCCGATGGAGCACGTCAAGCGCCGCACCGCCATCGATGTGCACCACGCCATCCTGCCGCAGACCGCGCCGGTGCACCCCGACCCGGTCCGGCTGCGCGCCGCCGCGCAGGAACTGCCGGGCCACCCCGGCCTGCTGATCCTGGCGCCGCCGGACCTGGTGCTGCACAGCGCCACCCACCTGTTCTTCGACGGCGAGCTGGAACACGGCTTGCGCGACCTGGTCGACCTGGACGGCCTGCTGCGCCACTACGGCGCCGAGCCCGGCTTCTGGCCGGCGCTGCAGGAGCGCGCCGCCCAGCTGCAGCTGCAGCGGCCGCTGTTCTACGCGCTGCGCTACTCGGCGCAGCTGCTGCACACGCCGCTGCCGCCGGCGGCGCTGGCGGCGGCCGAACCGGGCCGCCCCGGCGCCCTGCTGCTGCGGCTGATGGACGCGCTGTACGGCCGCGCGCTGCTGCCGGCCCACGCCAGCTGCGACGACGCTTTCACGCCGGCCGCGCGCTTCCTGCTGTACATCCGTGCCAACTGGCTGCGCATGCCGCCGCTGCTGCTGGCACGCCACTTGTTTCACAAAGCTTTTCTGTCACCCAAAGACAAAGATCAAGCCGCGCAGCCCTGACTGCTCTACAATCAAGCATGGCCTTGCCATCACAGGAGCGCAGCATGTCCGCACCTTCCTCCCGCATTTCCCGCCCCACCCGCTTGCGCGCCGCACTGCGGCCGGCGGCCCTGCTGGCCGGCCTGCTGGGACTGGTTTCCTCGGCTGCGGCAGGGACCCCGTCCGAGGCAGCGGCGGCAGTGGCGGCAACGGCGGCAGCGCCGCGCAGCGCAGCCCCGGCGGCCGTGGCCGAACTGCTGGCGACTGCCGCGCGGCTCGAGCACGGCGAGGGAGTGCCGCGCGACATGCCGCAAGCGCTGGCACTGTACTGCCGCGCCGCGCGCCAGGGCGACCCGCAAGGGCAGTACGCGCTGGGCTGGATGCTGGCCAACGGCCGTGGCGCGGCGCGCGACGACGGCGCCGCCGCCCAGCTGTTCGGGATGGCCGCCGCGCAGGGCCACCCGCAAGCGCAAGCCATGCTGCACATGACCAACGCCTCGCTCAGCACGCCGCTGCCGGCCTGCATGCTGCCCGACACGCCGTTTGCCCCCATGCCGCCCGAGCAGGCCGCGCCCTACCCGCAGGCCAGCAAGCAAATCGGCGCGCTGGTGGACTTGCTGGCGCCGCAGTTCGATATCGATCCCAAGCTGGCCATGGCCATCATCGCCATCGAGTCCGGCTTCAACACGCGCGCAGTGTCGCCCAAGAACGCGCAAGGGCTGATGCAGCTGATCCCGGAAACGGCGGAACGCTTCCGCGTGAAAGACGCGTTCGACGCCGAGCAGAACATCCGTGGCGGCCTGGCCTACCTGCGCTGGCTGCTGGGCTACTTCCGCGGCGACGTGCAACTGGTGGCGGCCGCCTACAATGCCGGTGAGAAGGCAGTCGACCGCTACAAGGGCGTGCCGCCGTACGCTGAAACACAGGAATACGTGAAACGGCTGGCGCGGCTGTACAAGCATGCGCTGCATCCGTATCCGGCCGGGGCGGCTGCCACCGGCGCGCTGAAAAAGCCCTGATTACCGGACCTAAACTACCGGCCCTGAAATGAAAAAACCCGCCCGGTTGCCCGGGCGGGTCAGTCTGGCTGCGCGCGGCGCCATGCCGCGCGGTGCCGGATTACTTCTGCTTGCGGCGGCGCAGCGCTGCCAGGCCAGCCAGGCCCAGGCCGAAGATGGCCAGCGAGGTTGGCTCAGGGATGGCGGCGCCGGTTACATGGCCGCTGGCCAGTACGGTCCAGTCAGCCACTTGATTGGCTGGCTTGAAACCCTGGAAGGTCGAGGTCAGCAGCAGATCGCGCGAGTTGCCGTTTTCATCTACCAGGCCATCGGTGTCCAGCTTGGTCTGCCAGCTGCCGCCGGTCACGTTCAGGTAGCCGCCCGAAGCACCGGTGATGCCGTTTTCGTTGAAGAAGCCGCTGTAGGTGGCGCTGTTGTTACCGCCCAGGATACCGGTGGCGAACACCGCGTCCAGTACCAGCGTGCCGCCGCTGATACCGTTGTAGTCGTACTGGCCGGTACGGCCGGCGGTGCCCTGGATGGCGCTGTAGTCGCTGTTGTTTTCAAACATTTTCAGCCAGCCGCCGGCAGCCAGCACCTGGTCGATCACGCCGCCGGCGCCGCCCAGCACGGTACGCTGCACGTCATAGTCGCGCAGGCCGCCGAAAATACCGGTCAGGAACTTGCCGCCCTGGCCAGCAACATACTGGATGGCGTTGTCCGACACGCGGGTGATGCTGGCGATCGAGAAGATACCCCAGCTGTCTTCATTGTAGGCGCTGATGGCGGCGGCACCTGGTGCGGTGACCGCGTCGCAACCGGCGGCGTCGGTGCAATTGGCCGTGTAGCGCGCGGTCGCGCTGTCATAGGCGTTGAAGGTGAACTTCAGGTCGCCGGCGACCAGTTCAACCGCTTGAGCCGAACCTGCTGCGCCGAACGCCAGTGCCACGCCAGCTGCCAGTGCGGATATTTTCTTGAGATTCATTCTTTTCTCCAGTTGTTGGTAAGGGCGCTGTCAGTAGCGTCACACCGAGGTACAAAGCAATCGTCGTGCCAGCGATATGAAAAACCGCCCTCAAACCGCGCCCCGCCTAGCGAACACAGGGGGTCCAGGTTTTCCTTACCGCCGCGAACATTTGCCGATGCCACCCGCGCTGTAAAGAATTTCGACAGCCCGTGTGACATTTGTTGCCCGTCGGACATTGCGCGGTCCGCAGCGCCCATTGCAGCCGATTTACCAGGCAAAACGGCGCCATGCAGGCGCACAAGCAACGAAATCCGTGGCGCGGCAAGAGCGCGCATGTAAAGAAAGTCGACAGCCGGTCCGCTGTGCAGACCAAGGCGCTTGCGCTACTATGGCATTGTCAAACAGTAACGAGCCCAGCCGCCACGCGCGGCGCCGTCCAACCACACATGCAAAGGGTTTTTCCGCCATGGCTAACGCATTCGACTATGACCGCTTCGTCACCCGCAATGAGGGTTATATAGACAAGGCCACGCAAGCCAAAATACGCGACACCCGGCTGCTGTTCGCCGGCTGCGGACTGGGCAGCCCGGTCGCCATCTGCGCCGCGCGCAGCGGCTTCCAGCATTTCGTGCTGATCGACGGCGACACCATCGACGCGCACAACTTGAACCGCCAGTTCTACGACCAGGACGATATCGGCCAGCCCAAGGTGGAAGCGCTGAAGAAGCACATCCTGCGCATCAACCCGCAAGCCCGGGTGGAAACCCACTACAAGATGCTGGACAAGGACAACGCGGCCGAGCTGGTGGGCAAGGTCGACATCGTGTTCGACACCATCGACTTCGTCGACCTGGAAGCGGTGCTGGCGCTGCACATGGCCGCCACCATGCAAGGCAAGCCCATCTTCACCGCCATCAACGTCGGCTTCGGCGCCGCCGTGCTGTACTTCCCGGCCGGCGCGGCCGAGTCGCTGCCGGCCATCCTGCAACGCGATGTGGAGGCCGCCGCGGCGGAGGGCAACCTGAACTACACCGCCGTGTTCGGACGCGTGATGGCGCGCATCGGCGCCCACCTGGACGAGCAGGTGGTGCGAGAAGTGGCGCGCGCGCTGACCATCATGGACGACGGGCGTCCCTGCCCGGCTTCGCAGATCGCGGTGGGCACGTTCTCGGTGGCGGCGCTGGCGGTGACCATGATGCACGACATGCTGGCCGGACTGCCGGTCGAGAGTGCGCCCAATATCGTGGTGCACAGCTTCCGCAACCACGTCACCAAGAAGATCAGGATCAGCGCCGACTAAGCCGGGCCGCGTCAGGAGCGCGGCCGCACCGTGCGCGGATGCTTGCGCGCCGGGTTGCGCTGCCAGGCCAGCCTTGGCAGCAGCGCCTGCGGGCGCTCGTGCAACCAGGCCGACAGCTTCGGGTTGTCGGCCGCCAGCTTGGCTTCCAGCATGTGCAAGTCGAGCACGTACGGCACCACGGCGCCGTAGTAGTCGGCTGGCGGGCCGATCGGCTGAAAACCGAAGCCCATGCGCTGCAGCGACTGCGCCAGCGCGCGCTCCATGGCGGCATACCAGTAGCGGATGCCGACGTTGCGGCTGTGGCGGAACATTTCCCGGTACATGCCGAACAGCAGCATGGGCGAATCGCGGCGCCGCTCGCCATGCCGGCGCTCGGCCGCCGGCACCAGCGGCGGCAGGCCCGGCACGCCGTCCAGGCTGTCGGCGCGGCGACGGCGATGCTCCTTGCGCACCACCAGGCGGGAAATCTCGCAGGCCAGCTCGCGCGGCGGATGGTCGAAATGGTCGAACACGGCGCAGTGGCGCTCGAAGGGATAGGGCTGCTCGGCGTCCGGCTGCACCAGGCGCACCGTGCCGATCAGCTTTTCATCCATGGAGTAGGCGGCGATGTGCACCGCGCGGGTCTCGTACTCGTCAAGCTCCATGCCGCCGGCCTGCTCGGCCTGCGGCAGGAAGGCGCACTCGATGCAGTACACGTCGTAGCGCAGCTTGAAGATATCGTGCGGCACCTTGCCGTGCTGGTCGCCGCGAAAGGAACGGAAAATATTACGGTTGGCGTGGTCCACCGTTTCGAAATGGGCTTGATATTCCTGGCGGGAAAGTACGCTGCGGTAGCCTGGTCCTGCAAATACGTGCGCCATACAGCGAATTCTCCTACGGGTTTCATTTCTTTCTGGTGCGCCCGATCATGAACGTGGCTACCATGGTTTTCACCACCGTCCAGAAAGGGATAGGCTCGTCATTGAACCAAGCAGCCAGAAAACGGTTTTCCTGCTTCAATCGTTCGTACAGTTCATCCAGGTCCACCATATGGGGCGTAACCGGCCCGTAATAGTCGACCTGCGGCCCGATGGGGACGAAACGGAACCCCATCTTGTCGAGCGAGCGCGCCAGCGAGCGCTCCATGGCGGCATACCAGTAACGGATGCCATGCTTGCGGCTATAACGGTACATCTCGCGGTACAGCCCCAGCAACAGCAGCGGACTGTTGGTGCGCTGCTCCTTGCCGCTGGGCGGCTTGATCGCAGCCGGCCCGCCCTTTTGCTCGATAAACTCCTTCGACACGCCTTCCAGCGTATCGCCGCGCCGCCGCCGGTGGGTCTTCTTCACCACCAGGCGCGACACCTCGCCGGCCAACTCGCGCGGCGGCATGGTGAAATCCTCAAACACCGTGCAGTGCGACTCGAAGGGATACACCTGCCCCTCCCCCGGCTGCACCAGGCGCACCGTGCCCACCATGGCCTGGTCCAGCGTGTAGGCAGCGAAATGGATCGAACACGGGTCGTACTCGTCCGTTTCCTTGCCTTCATCAAACTCGGCCGCGTCCAGGTAATGGCATTCCAGGCAATACACTTCGTAGCGCAGGCGATAGATCTCGGCCAACACGGCCGAATCCGTTACGCCTTTCATGACGCTGGCAAAGTCGAAATACGGGATGAGAATGTCGCGCTTGCCGAATATTCGCTCGAGCAGCATTGTGCGTTCCTTATCTGCACATCAGTCGGGCGCCGGGCACTGGCTCACCACATGCAAGCCAAAGCTCAGGCGCAAAGATAACCTATTTCCGGCCAGCACGCACATGCAAATTCAACCGTGCGCGCGGGCGCAAGCCGCTGTGCATGCGGCTTGCGGACCCGGAGGGGGGCGGATCAGAGCTGTTTCAGCAGGGCCCGCGCTTCGTCCGCCTGCGGGAATGTCTTGCCTGTAGCCAACAGCTGTTCCAGTTCCTTGCGTGCGCCTGCCTTGTCGCCCGACTTGCTCAGCGCGGCCGCGTAGTGATAGCGGATCTCGCCGTTGCCGGCTGCGGCAGCGGCCGCTTTTTGCAGCAGCGGCAGGCCGCGCGCGACATCGCCCTGCTCGACCAGGATCCAGCCCAGCGTGTCCATGATGGCCGGATGGCCGGGCACCAGCTTGTCCGCCTGCTCGGCCGCAGCCAGCGCGCGCTTGTCCTTGACCTGCGCATACGCCTGCGCCAGGTTATTGTGGGCCACCGCGTTCTTCGGATTACTCTTCAGGATAGCTTCGAATTGCTCGATTGCAATCGGGTACTGCTTGGTGACCAGGCTGGTTTCAGCCTGGTACATGGCCACCGCCGGATCGTTCGGATTGTCCTTGCGCCAGCGCGCCACCACCTGCTCGGACTCCTTGACCTTGCCGCTGGCGCGGTAGGCGTCGGCCAGCTTGATGGCAAAGCCGGGCGCCTTGCCCAGCGCCAAGGCTTTCTCATACAGCGGCGGCGCCAGCGCCACCTTGCCCTGCGCGGCCAGGATGTCGCCTTCCATGGCGTAGCCGGCCGGCAATTTTGCATGCTGCTTCTGCACCAGGCGCGCCACCGCCAGCGCGGCATCGTGCTTGTTCTGGCGCACCAGCATGCCGGCCTGCATGACGTGCGCCTGGATCAGGTCGGGTTGCAGCTGCAGTGCCTTTTTCAAGTCATCGGCGGCGGCGGCCTCGTTCTTCAACTCCATGTGCACTTCGGCCAGGCGCAGCTGCACGCCCGGCGACTTCGGCAGCAGGCCGGCCAGCTTGCTGTACGACTCCAGCGCGCCGTTGACGTCCTTGGTGGCCAGTTGGCTCTGCGCCACCAGTTCGAGCACGTCGGTATTGGACGGATAGGTCGGCTGCAGCTTGCGCGCCAGGGTCAGCGCCTGCGCGGCCTTGCCGCTGCGCAGGTAATGCACGCCCAGACGGAGCGCCGGCTGCACCGCGTCCGGATGCTCGGCGCTGGCTTTTTCCAGCCAGCTGGTGACTTCGGCCTGCTGGCCCTGGGACGCTGCCAGCCCGGCCAGCGCGGTCATCGCGTCCAGGTTTTTCTTGTCCTTCTCCACCAGCGCCAGCAGGCGCTGCTTGGCCGCTTCCGGTTTTTTCTCGTACATGTCCAGTTGCACCAGCGCGGCCACGGCCGGGAAGAAGCCGGCTTGCTGCGTCAGCGCCTTTTCGAAGCTGGCGCGCGCGCCGGCGGCGTCGGCCTTGCCGAGCAGGGCCACCCCGGTCAGCTGCGACACTTCCGGGTTGTTCGGCTGGCTCTTGGCCAGCTGGGTGGCCGCCGCCAGCGCCTTGTCGAAATTGCGCAGGCCGATCTCGGCGCGGATCAGCGCGATGCCGGACTGCAGCGACTTGGTGTCCAGCGCGGCGGCCGCTTCCAGGTCGCTGATGCCCTGCGCCTGGTCGCCCTTGCCCAGCTTGCTCAAGCCCAGCGAGGTGCGCAACGAGGCCGTCTTCGGTTCCAGCGCGCTGGCTTTCTCGAAGTACTCGGTGGCCTTGTTGAAATCGCGCGCTTGCATATAGGACTCGCCGGCCAGGGCCAGCAGCTGCACGTCCGGCGTTTCGGTACTCTTCAGCGCGGGCGCCAGCACCGCCAGCGCATCCGGTGTCTGGCCGCCGCGCAGCAAGGTGGTGGCCAGCATCTTGCGGGCGTACAGGTTGTCCGGGTTTTTCTCCAGGTATTTGCGCAAGTGCTGCTCGGCCTGCTGCATGGAACCCAGGTTCAGGTTGACCGCGCCGGCCAGCAGGATGCTGGGCATGTGCTCGGGCGCCGCGCGCAGCACTTTCTGCAGCGACTCCAGGGCCGCCGCGTTCTTGCCCTGGGTAAAGTCCAGCAAGGCCTGGGTGTAAGTCACCATCATGCTGTTGGGGGTGGTCTTCTTGGCCGCCGCCAGGTCGGCCTGGGCCAGCTCGTACTTGCCGGAAGAGATTTCCAGGTAGGCTTTCTCGATGTGGGCCGAGCGGTGCGCCGGATTGGCCACCAGCACCTGTGAATACGCTTCCAGCGCCTGCTCGGGCTTGTTCTGGGCGCGCAGCAGGTCGGCCTTGAACAGCAGCGCCTCGTCGTTCTTGGGCGCCGCCGCGACCGCCTTCTCGGCATACGCCATGGCGGCGGCCGGGTCGCGCGCCAGGAACGCCACGCGGCCCAAGCCTACCAGCGCGGGCGCGAAGGCGGGCTGGCTTTGCAGCACCGATTCGAACACGGCCTTGGCCTCGTCGCGCTTGCCCAGCGCCAGCATGGCGTCGGCGCGCACGCTCAGCAGTTCGGCGCCGCCGGCCTTGGCTGCCGCCTCGGTTTCATCCAGCGCTTCCTTGAACTTGCCCTGCATCAGCAGCGCGCGCGCCAGCACCGGCATGGTTTGCGCTTCCGGGTACTTCAGGCCGATGGCCTTGCGGACTTCCTTCTCAGCGGCCAGCACGTCGCCGCCATCCAGCGACAGCCTGGCGAGCAGGTAGCGGGCCTCGCCGTCGTCCGGACTGGCCGCCAGCGCGTTCTTCAGCTGGATCATGGCGGCGGTGTTGTCGCCCTTCTGCTGGAATTGCTTGGCCTGCGCCACCAGCGTGGCCGCCGACTCCTCTTTCTTGCAGCCGCTCAACCCGGCGGTCAGGACACAAGCTCCGGTAATCACGGCGGCTGCCGTCAGTTTGTTCAGGCGATGCGACATATATTTCCTCTTGGTAACGGACGACAGGGCGGCCTATGGCCTCCCGTCATGTTGGCATGTTCACAGTTGTGTAGCAATAGCAATAACTCGTCCAGCAACAAATCGTGCCGGCGGAGCCTAGGCCGTCGTGCCGGGACGCTGGCGGAACCACTGCTCCAGCATCATCAGCACCCACACCATGGTGCCGTGGTAGCCGGCGTGCTCGGCCAGGTGCTGGTCCATCAGCTTGCCGATGAAGTCCGCGCGCACGATGCCGCGCCGCTTCAGGTCGCTCAAGCTGTCGGCCGCCAGCGCCTGCAGCTGCGGCGTCTGCTGCAGCCAGACGCCGAACGGCAGGCCGAAGCCGTGCTTTTGCTTGGTGATGATCTCGTTGGGCAGGAAGTCGCGCAGCGCTTCCTTGAAGAAATAGCGCAGCTGGGTGCCGTTCAGCTTCTGCTGCGGCGTCAGGCCGGCCGAGAAGGCCACCATCTGCTCGCTCAGGAAGGGGAACGCCACCTCCATGCCGGCCAGCTCGCACGCCTTCATCACTTTGGGCAGGTCGTTGTCGGCCAGGGTCACCTTCAGGTCCAGCGCCAGCATGCGGTTAATCAGGCTGGGGGCGTCGCTCAGGCCGTAGGTGGCGTTCAGGCCGGCCAGCGGCTGGCCGACGTCGGCGCCGGCCAGGAACTCGTCGGTGAAGACCTGGGTCGGGCCGTAGCGGCCCAGCAGGTTGTAGGTTTCCAGGCGCGCCGGCATCGGCACCGAGGCTTGCTCGATATAGCTGCGCGCCTTGCGCAACAGCTTGACGTGCTCGCCGCCCGGGAAGTTGAACACGGCCGGCTCCAGCAGCGCCTTGCGCAGCAGCGAGGGCACGCGCTCGTACAGCGCGAACACGTGCTGCTTGGAATAGCGCTCATTGCCGCCGAACAGCTCGTCGCCGCCGTCGCCGCCGAACATGCGCGCCACGCCGTCGGCGCGCGCCATGCGGGCGCAGTAGAAGGCCGGCACCGCCGAAGCGTTGCCGAAGGGCTGGTCGAACACTTGCGCCATCTGCGGGATGGCGTCGGCCACGTCGGCCGGGGTCACATAGTATTCATGGTGCTCGGTGCCGAAATGGCGCGAGGCAATGCGCGCGTATTCCATCTCGTCGTAGCCCTGGGCCTCGAAGCCGATCGAATAGGTCCTGGCCGGCTGGCCGCCCACCTCGCACAGGATGCCTGCCAGGGTCGAGCTGTCGGTGCCGCCGGACAGGAAGGCGCCCACCGGCTGGGTGCCGCAGGCGTCGCGCACGCTGCTGCGCAGCACGTCGCGGAACTGCTCCTTGAGTTCGCCGAACGGGCGGTTGCCGTTTTCCTGGAACTGCATGCGCCAGTAGGTCTGCTGCTCGACGCGGCCCTGGCGGTAGCGCAGATAGGTGCCCGGCAACAGGCGCTGCTGGTTCTGGTACACGGTGCCGGGCGCCGGCACCATGTGGAAGTATACGTAGTTGTACAGGCCCTGCGGATCCAGCTTGGCGGGCGTTTGCGGGTGGCGCACCAGGCTGTCGGCCGATGAGCCGAACACCAGCGTTTCGCCGGCCAGCTGCCAGGCCAGCGGATGCGTGCCCATGCGGTCGATGGCCAGCAGCGCCTCGCCGGCGCGCTCGTCCAGCACGGCCAGCGCGAAGGCACCCACCAGGCCGTTGCACAGCGCTTCGGCGCCCTGCTTCCACAAGGCCAGCAAGGCCGCGCCCATGCCTTCGGCCACGGCCTGCTCGCGGCGCGCGGCGTCGCGCAGCTGCACGTCGCCCCACAGCGCGAGCGAGACGCCGTCGCGCTGCAGGCTGTGGGCGCAGTCCACGCCCGCCGCCACCGCCAGCGCGCTGGCATTGCCCGCCAGGGCGTGCACGGCGCTGCCGTCGAAACGCGCCAGCGGCGCCGCCATCGCCTCGATCAGGGCGCGGTTTTCCGCCGCGCCGTGACCATGGCCCATCCAACCGCAAATACCGCTCATACACTGTCTCCAACTGGTTCGTCACTGAGCACATCGCTGCCGACGAGCACTTCCACCGCGCCGGGATGGCTGAGGAAGGCGCCGGGGCTGGCCGTCAGGCCATAGGCGCCGGACTGGAACACCACGGCCAGGTCGCCGGGGCCGGCTTGCGCCAGCTCCATCTGGTCGGCCAGCAAGTCCAGTGGCGTGCACAACGGCCCCACCACGGACGCCGTTTCGCGCTCCCCGCCGCGCACCTTGTTGCCGATCACGACGGGATAGTTCTTGCGGATCACCTGGCCGAAGTTGCCCGAGGCCGACAGGTGGTGGTGCAGGCCGCCATCGGTCACCAGGTAGACCTGGCCGCGCGAGAGCTTGCGCTCGATTACCTTGCTGACGTAGACGCCGGCCTCGCCCACCAGATAGCGTCCCAGCTCGATGACGATGTGGGCCTCCGGCAGCGCGCGCTTGACGTCGGGCAGCAGCCGCTTCAGGTTCTCGCCCACCGCCGCCAGGTCCAGCCTGCCCTCGCCGGGGAAATAGGGAATGCCGAAGCCGCCGCCGATGTTGAGCATGCGCAGCGGACGCGGCGCGTGTGCGGCCAGGCGCAGCGCCAGCGCGAAGGTTTTCTCGTGCGCTTCCTGCAGCGCTTCGGCCTTCAGGTTCTGCGAACCGCTGAAGATGTGGAAGCCGTGGAAGTCCAGCGCCAGCTGGCCCAGGCGCGCCAGCAGCGCCGGCACCTGCTCGGCGTCCACCCCGAACTGCTTGGGGCCGCCGCCCATCTTCATGCCGGACGATTTCAGCTCGAAGTCCGGGTTGACGCGCACCGCCACTTGCGGCCGCACGCCCAGCCGTTCGCCGATGGCGGCGATACGCTCCATCTCGCCGGCCGATTCCATGTTCAGCACGATGCCGGCCGCCACCGCGCAGGCCAGCTCGGCGTCGCTCTTGCCGGGGCCGGCGAAGCTGATGTTGCGTGGCGCCATGGTGGTGTCCAGCGCCACCCGCAGCTCGCCGCCGGAGGCCACGTCGATGCCATCCACCAGGCCGGCCATGTGCTGCACCACGGCCGGCATGGGATTGGCCTTCATGGCGTAATGCAGCTCGATTTCCGGCGGCAAATGGCGCCGCAGCTCGGCCACGCGGGCCGTCATGGCGGCGCGGTCGTAAGCGTAGAACGGGGTCTGGCCGACGCGCGCGGCCAGCAGGGTCAGCGGCACGCCGCCTATCTGCAGGCAGTCGTCGACGATGGGAAATTGCACCAGGGGCGCATGCTGCGGGCGCACTGCGCTCATTGGGAGTTCTCCGTAAAACAGTGTTCGTATTGCAGGCTGAGCAGCTTGCGGTCTATCTTGCCGTTCGGATTGCGCGGCAAGCTGGCCTCGGCCATGATGATGCGCTGCGGCAGCATATAGGCCGGCAGGTGCGGCTTGCAGGCGGCCAGCAGCTCGGCGGCCGTCAGCTCCTGGCCCGGCTTGCACAGCGCCACCACCACGATGGCCTGGCCCAGCGCGGGGTGCGACACGCCCAGCGCGGCCGCCTCGGACACCTGCTCGCGGGCATAGATGACTTCTTCCACCTCGCTCGGGCTGACCCGGTAGCCGGAGGTCTTGATCATCTCGTCGTTGCGGCTGATGAAGTACAAATAGCCTTCCTCGTCCTTGCGCACGGTGTCGCCCGACCACACCGCCATTTCCGCCAGCACGATGCCGGGTTCGGCGCGGTAGGGCTTGAAGCGCTCCGCGGTCTTGGCCGGATCGTTCCAGTAACCCAGCGACACCAGCGCGCCGCGGTGCACCAGCTCGCCCGGCTCGTGCGGATCGCACTCGCTGCCGTCCGGGCGCAGCACCATCACTTCCGCGTTCGGGATGGCCTTGCCCATGGAATCGGGGCGCAGGTCGACCTGGTCCGGCGGCAGGTAGGTGGAACGGAAGGCCTCGGTCAGGCCGTACATCAGGAAGGGCTTGGCGTTCGGCAGCGCGCGGCGCAGCGCGTCCAGCGTGGGACGCTGCATGGCGCCGCCGGAATTGGTCAGGTAGCGCAAGGTGCAGTCGGCCGGCCAGTCCAGGCCGGCAATCTGTATCCACAGCGGCGGCACGGCCGCCAGGCCGGTGATGCGCTCGGCCGCCACGGCTTTCAGGATGTCGCGCGGCAGCAGGTGGTTGATCAGCACGGCGGTGGCGCCGACCCGGAACGCGGTGCTCAGCTGGCTCAGGCCGTAGTCGAAGGACAGCGGCAGCACCGCCAGCAGGCGGTCGGCGGCCGTGTTTTCCAGGTAGGTGGAGACGCTGACGGCGCCGGCCACCATGTTGCGGTGCGACAAAACAACACCTTTCGGCTTGCCGGTGCTGCCCGAGGTGTACAGAATGGCCGCCATGTCGGTGTCGATGGCGCGGTGCGGCTGCATGCCTGGGGGCGCCGCGGTGGCACTGTCCCAGCCCAGCACGGACACGCCGGCCACTTCCGGCAAGTCGAGCCCGTTGGGGTTGACGGCGAACACCATGCGCAGGTCCGGGCACAGCGCCAGGCTGGAGGCCAGCAGGCGCAGGCGGTCGGCCGAGGTCACCAGGATCCGCACATTGCAGTCGGCCATGATGTAAGCCACCTGTTCCGGCTTGAGCAGCGGGTTGACCGGCACGAACACCCCGCCGGCGGCCGCCGCGCCGAACATGGCGGCCACGTTCTCCACGTTCTTTTCCATATAGACGGCGATGCGCTCGCCCCGTCCCAGGCCGGCGCCCAGCAGCGCGTCGGCCGCGCCGCGCACGGCCAGCGCCAGCGCCGCGTAGTCGAGCCGGCGCTGGCCGTACACCAGGGCCTCGGCGGCCGGCGTGCGCGCCGCGCTGGCGAAGATGAATTCATGGATCAGGTCGCTCATGATTCTCAACAATATGTTTGAATTAACAATGTGACACAATGCAGCATGGTACGCGTGGCCCTCCGCCCTGTCTATCGCCGGGTCTGCAACAAACCTGCGCCGAACGATGGCAAAAAGCTTGCCTTAACGGATTAAAATAGCCGAGGCCGGGTTATACTACGGCGATATATAAATGGAAACAAGCAATTGCAGTATTACAACAGTATTTGCTTGATAAAGCCACCCCTACAGGATGCTGCATGAGAGATATCGTCATCACGCTGATTGTGTTCGCTTCATTGCCCTACACTTTCAAGAAACCCTACATCGGGGCGCTGATGTGGATCTGGATCAGCGTCATGAATCCGCACCGCCTCAGTTGGGGCTTTGCCTACGATTTCCCGTTCGCCGCCATCATCGCCGCCACCACCATGCTGGCCCTGCTGGTCGCACCCGGTCCCAAGCGGCCGCCGTCCTCGCCGGCGGTGCCGGTGCTGGTGGCGTTTACCATCTGGATGTGCATCAGCACCATTTTCGCCATCAACCCCGGCGAATCGTTCGTCATGCTGCAGCGCGTGTTCAAGATCATGCTGATGAACCTGGTGGTGATGATGTTGATCCGCAACAAGGAGCAGCTGCACCTGATGCTGTGGACCCTGGCCGGCTCGCTGGCGTACTACGGCGTCAAGGGCGGCGTGTTCACCATTGCCACCGGCGGCAGCTTCCGGGTCTGGGGCCCGGAAGGCAGCTTTATCTACGGCAACAACGAAGTGGCGCTGGCCTTCGTGGTGATTATCCCCATCCTGTATTACCTGCACTTGGTTTCGGTCAAGAAGTGGCTGAAATACGGGCTGCTGGGGGCGATCGGCCTGTGCGCGCTGGCCTCGCTGGGCTCGTATTCGCGCGGCGCGCTGCTGGCCCTGGTCGGCATGTGCGGCTTCCTGTGGCTGAAAAGCCCGAAAAAGGCCGCGCTGGGCACCGGCATGGCGCTGATGCTGCCGCTGCTGATCCTGTTCATGCCGGCCCAGTGGACCGAGCGCATGGACACCATCGACAATTACCAGGAGGACGGTTCGGCCATGGGCCGCATCAACGCCTGGCAAATGGCCACCAACCTGGCCATCGACCGTCCGCTGACCGGCGGCGGCTTTGAAATCTACGACGCCTACGTGTTCGGACGCTACGCGCCGGTGCCGAACGACATCCACGCCGCCCACAGCATTTATTTCCAATGCCTGGGCGAGCACGGCTTCATCGGCCTGGGACTGTACCTGGCGCTGATCGTCATCTGCTGGCGGCGGGCCAAGTGGATCATCCGCCAGACCGCCAAGCGCGACGACCTGAAATGGGCCGCCCAGCTGGCCGGCATGATACAAGTCAGCATGATCGGTTTCGGCGTCGGCGGCGCCTTCCTCAGCCTGCTGTACTTCGACGTGCCCTACTATCTGATGGGCGCCCTGCTGGTGACCGGCCAGATCGTGCAGGACGCCCTGCAGCAGCCCGCGCCGGCCACCGCCGGCGGCAGCGGGCCCCATGCCATCGCGGCACAACCCACGGTAAAGCAGGCCTGATCCATGAGTGTAAGCACCAAGCTGGCCGCGCTGGCGCGCCGTTCCCTGTTGCGCCTGGGCGCGCTCGGCCGCGCCCGCCGCAGCCTGAGCATCCTGATCTACCACCGCGTCCTGCCGCAGACCGACCCGCTGTTTCCGGACGAGGTCGACGCGGCCCGCTTCGACCAGCAAATGGCCTGGCTCAAGCAGGGCTTCCGCGTAATGCCGCTGGCCGAGGCCGCGCAGCGGCTGCGCGACGGCACGCTGCCGCCGCGCGCAGCCTGCGTCACCTTCGACGACGGCTACGCCGACAACGCCGAGATCGCGCTGCCCATCCTGCAGCGCCACGGCCTGGCCGCCACCTTCTTTGTCGCCACCGGCTTCCTGAACGGCGGGCGCATGTGGAACGACACCGTCATCGAGCTGGTGCGCCGCGCGCCCGGACCGCGCCTGGAACTGGCAGCGCTGGGCTATGGCAGCCACGCCATCGGCAGCGACGCCGAACGCACGGCCGCCATCCACGCCCTGCTGGGCCAGCTGAAATACCTGGAGCCGGCGGCGCGCCTGGCGGCGGTCGAGCAGCTGCGCGGCCACCTCGGCCTGGCGCTGCCGGACGACCTGATGATGAACACCGAGCAGTTGCGCCGGCTGCACGCGGCCGGCATGGAGATCGGCGCGCACACGGTGCACCACCCCATCCTGGCCAGCATGGACGAGCACGGCGCGCGGCAGGAGATCGCGCGCGGCAAGGCGGCGCTGGAAGACATGACCGGCGCTCCGGTGCGCCTGTTCGCCTACCCCAACGGCAAGCCGGGACGCGACTACCACGCCGCCCATGTGGCGCTGGCGCGCGAGCTGGGCTTCGAGGCGGCCGTGTGCACCTCGTGGGGCGCGGCCGGGCCGGATGCCGACCTGTACCAGCTGCCGCGCTTCACGCCCTGGGACCGCAAGCCGCTGGGCTTCACCTTGCGCCTGCTGCACAATCTGTACCGCCCGGGGCAGACAGTGTGATTGTGCGAAATTATTGCAACAGTTATACTATCTGATGTATTAATTGAAACAAGCCGAAACGCCCCGCAACTACCGGAGAAACACGGAGATGGCCCCCCTCGCAGACCGCGCCCCGCAGCAATCCACGGCCAGCCCTGCCGCGCCGCCGGCCGGCCATCCGCCGGTGTTGCCGAACTACCCGCGCGCGCACGTCCCCACCAAGCCGGTGCTCTCGCGCGACTCGTTCCGCCGTGCCGGCGGGCACGCGCCGTCGATCCTGGACACGCGCGAGGCGCTGCTGGTCACCAGCGGCCGCGTCGCCATCGCGCTGGCGCTGCGCCAGATGGGCGTGGGCCCCGGCGACCGCGTGCTGATGCCGTCCTATCACTGCGCCTCGATGATAGAACCGGTGGTATGGCTGGGCGCCACGCCGGTGTTCTACCGCATCCACGGCGACACCCAGGTCAACCTGGAGGACGTGGCTGCCAAGTTGGCCGGCGCCAAAGTGATGTTGGCCACCAATTATTTCGGTTTCCCGCAGAACCTGTCGGCGCTGCGCGCCTTCTGCGACCAGCACCAGCTGATGCTGCTGGAAGACTGCGCCCACTGCTTCCTCGGCGAGCATCAGGGCCGGCCGGTGGGCTCCTTCGGCGACTACGCCATCGCCAGCACCATGAAATTCTTCCCCATTTACGAGGGCGGCTGCCTGGTGTCGGCGCGCCATTCGCTGGCGCCGGTGCGGCTGCAGGCGGGCGGCTTCAAGTTCGAGGCCAAGATGGCCGTCAACGCGCTCGAGGACGGCTTTGAATACCGGCGCCTGGGCACGGTGCGGCGCCTGCTGGCGCTGCCGCTGGGCCTGAAGAATTTCCTGCTGGGCCAGCTCAAGCGGCACAGCCACGGCGCGCCGGCCGCCATGGCGCCGCGCTCGTCCGAAGGCGGCTTCGGCTTCGACCCGGCCTGGCTGCACAAGCGCGGCTCGCTATTCTCGCGCCTGATGCTGCGCCTGGTCTCGCGCGGCCGCATGGGCGAACTGCGCCGCAGCAACTACCTGCGCCTGCAAAGCGCGCTGGCCGGCCTGCCCGGCTGCCGCCCGCTGCACGCGGTGCTGCCGGAACGGGTCTACCCTTGGGTGTTCCCGCTGTACGTGGACCTGCCCGGGCCGGTATTCGATTCGCTCAAGAAGGACGGCGTGCCCATAGTGCGCTTCGCCGAATACCTGTGGCAGGGGGTGGACGCCACGGTCTGCAGCAACAGCGTGGAGTTGTCGCGCCACGTGCTGCAGTTTCCCTGCCATCAAGAACTACAGGAACAGGAACTGGACTGGATGATAGACAAGATCAAGACCGCCATGCTGGCGGCGCGCGCGCCATGAGCTGGACCCTGCTGCCGGCCAGCGAGTTCGCCGCCCACGCCGCGCGCTGGCACGCGCTGAACCAGGCCAGCGTCAATTCGCCGCTGCTGGAGCCGGCTTTCGTGCAGCCGCTGCTCACCGAGTTCGGCGACGGCGGCGAGTGGCTGGCCGCGTGCGAGCGGGATGGGCGCACGGTCGCCATGGCGCTGCTGAAGAAAACCCAGCAAGGCGCCTGGCAAACCTTCCAGCCCTCGCAGCAGCCGCTGGGCATGTGGCTGCACCTGCCGGGCCAGGCGCTGCCGGAGCTGATGGACTCGCTGCTGCGCGCCCTGCCCGGCATGCCCCTGGTGCTGGGCCTGACCCAGTTCGATTCCTGGCTGCACCCGCGCCCGGCCGACGGCGGCCAGCTGCGCACCGCCGACTACATCAGCACGGCGCGCATCACCATCGCCGGCACCTTCGACGAATACTGGGCCGCGCGCGGCAAGAACCTGCGCGCCAACCTGAAAAAGCAGCGCGCCAGGCTGGCCAAGGAAGGCATCGTGGCGCGCATGGACGTGCTGCGTGCGCCGGCCGACATGGCCCAGGCCGTGGCCGACTACGGCGTGCTGGAAAGCGCCGGCTGGAAGGCCGAGCTCGGCACGGCAATCCACCCGGACAACGCCCAGGGCCGCTTCTACCGCAGCATGCTGGAGAATTTCGCCCAGCGCGGCGAAGCCAGCGTGTACCGCTACTGGTTCGACGACCGCCTGGTGGCGATGAATTTGTGCATCGAGGGCGGCGGCGCTAAGATCGTGCTGAAAACCACCTATGACGAAAGCCTGAGCAGCCACTATTCGCCGGCCTTCCTGATGCGCGAAGACACCTGCCACCAGTTGTTCGAAGACCGCCTGTTCGAGCGCCTGGAGTTCTACGGCAAGGTGATGGAGTGGCACCTGCGGTGGACTGACGAGGTGCGCAGCATGTACCATATCACCCACTACCGGTGGCCGGCCCTGAAAAGCCTGCACACCCTGGTCAAGAACCTCAAGGGCGGACGCGCGCCGGCGCAGCCCGCTGCACAGCCCGTCCCCGCCCGCCATACCGAACCATCCACGGAGTAAGCAATGTATCTGCAAGAAGTGAAGAATATCCTGGCCGACGTGCTCAGCCTGGGCGCCGCCGCCGACACGCTCACCGCGCAATCGCCGCTGCTGGGCGCCATTCCCGAACTCGATTCGATGGCCGTGGTCCAGCTGATCGCCGCCATGGAAGACCAGTTCGGCTTCAGCGTGGACGACGACGAGATCGACGCCGCCACCTTCGCCAGCGTCGGCAGCCTGACCGCCTTTGTCGAGCACAAACTGACCGCCTGAACTGAACAATGAGTCTGTTTTCCCCTGCCGCGCACGCCCAGCCCTTCTTCCTGAAGGCCGCTGCGGGGGAGCGCTACTGCCTGTTCCATCCTGCCGTCGGCGCCTGCCGCGGCGGCCTGGTGTATGTCCCGCCGTTCGGCGAGGAAATGAATAAATCGCGCCGCATGGCCGCGCTGCAAGCGCGCGCGCTGGCCGCGCAGGGCATTGCCGTGCTGCAGATCGACCTGTACGGCACCGGCGAGAGCAGCGGCGACTTCGCCGACGCGCGCTGGGAACTGTGGCTGGCCGACGTGGCGCTGGGCTGCCAGTGGCTGGCGGCCCGCCTCGGCCGCCCGGTAGGGCTGTGGGGCTTGCGCCTGGGCGCGCTGCTGGCGCTCGACTATGCGCGCGCGCAGCAGGCGCTGGGCGCGCCGGCCCCGCAGCGCATGCTGCTGTGGCAGCCGGTGCACAGCGGCAGTTCCTATTTGACCCAGTTCCTGCGCCTGCGCATGGCCAGCGACATGCTGGGCACGGACGGCAGCCAGAAGACCGGCACCGCCGCGCTGCGCGAACAGCTGCGCGAGGGCCAGGCGCTGGAAGTGGCCGGCTACGAACTGGCGCCGGAGCTGGCCGACGCGCTGGACGCGCTGGAGCTGGCGAAGATCGCGCCGCCGCCGTGCCCGCTGCACTGGCTGGACGTGGTGGCGGCTGAAGGCCGGCCGCTGACGGCGGCATCGGCCAAGCTGGTGACCGCCTGGCAACAGCAAGGCGCCGAGCTGGACGCGCAAGCGGTGGCCGGCCCGCAGTTCTGGGGCACGCAGGAAATCGCCACCTGCCCGGCGCTGCTGGAGGCCAGCAGCGCGATCTTCAGCGATGGCGCGCACCGCGCCGGCATCGACAGCAGCGGCAACGGCGACAACAGCGAGGCCATCCATGCAGTTTGAAGAACGCGCCCTGAGTTTCGACTGCGGCGGCGACTGCCTGTTCGGCGTCGCCAGCGTGCCGGCCCGGCCGGCCGAACGCGGCGTGGTGGTGGTGGTCGGCGGCCCGCAGTACCGGGGCGGCAGCCACCGCCAGTTCACCCTGCTGGCGCGCCACCTGGCCGCGCAGGGCATCGCCGTGCTGCGCTTCGACTACCGCGGCATGGGCGACGCCGAAGGCGAGCAGCGCGACTTCGAAATGGTGGGCGAGGACTTGCGCTGCGCCATCGACCGCTTCCAGGCCAGCGTGCCGGCGGTGCGCGAAGTGGTGCTGTGGGGCCTGTGCGACGGCGCCTCGGCCGCGCTGTTTTACGCCGCGCACGACGCGCGCGTGCAGGGCGTGGTGCTGCTCAACCCCTGGGTGCGCACCGAGGGCGGACTGGCCAAGGCCACGCTGAAACACTACTACCGCGACCGGCTGCTGCAGCCGGCACTGTGGAAAAAGATCTTTACCGGGCAGTTCAACTACGGCGCCGCGCTGCGCTCGTTCACCGGCCTGCTGGGCGCCGCGTCCGGCAAGGCCGCGCCCGCGGAACCCACGGCGGCGCCGTCCGCCCCCGCGGCGCCCAGCATCAGCGCCGCGCCGGTGCCGCGCATCGCCGACCCCGACCTGCCGCCGCTGCCCGGGCGCATGCACGACAGCCTGGCCGCGTTCCAGGGCAAGGTGCTGCTGATCCTCAGCGGCGCCGACCTGACGGCGCAGGAATTCCGCGACGCGGTGCAAGCTTCGCGGCCCTGGCAGCAGCTGCTGGCCGCGCCGCGCGTGACCCGATACGAATTGGCGCAAGCCGACCACACTTTCTCGCGCCGTGCCTGGCGCGACCAAGTAGCAGACTGGACCGGAGAATGGATGCGTTCATGGTAAACAAACGCGTGCTGATGATTGCCTACCACTACCCGCCGATGCGGGGCAGCAGCGGCATCCAGCGCACCCTGAAGTTTTCGCAATACCTGCCGCAGTCGGGCTGGGGGCCGGTGATGCTGTCGGCCCATCCGCGCGCCTACGCCAACCCGGGCGACGACCAGATGGGCGACATTCCCTCCAGTGTGCCGGTCACGCGCGCCTTCGCGCTCGACACCGCGCGCCACCTGGCGATCGGCGGACGCTACGCCGGCTTCATGGCGCTGCCGGACCGCTGGGCCAGCTGGTGCCTGGGCGCCATCCCGGCCGGCTGGCGGCTGATCCGCCGCCACCGTCCGGCCGTGATCTGGTCGACCTACCCGATCGCCAGCGCGCACCTGATCGGGCTGGTGCTGCGGCGCCTGACCGGCCTGCCCTGGGTGGCCGACCTGCGCGACCCGATGACCGACGTCAGCTATCCGTCCGACCCGCGCACGCGCCGCGTATTCCAGTGGATAGAACGCAAGACCATCGAGCACTGCACGGTGGCCGTGTGCACCACGCCGGGCGCTATCAAGACCTACGAGAACCGCTTCCCGGCCATCCCGCGCGACCGCTTCCGCCTGATCGAGAACGCCTACGACGAGGAGAACTTCGCCGACGCCGAGCGCGGCGGCGCGGCGGCCGCGCCGGGCGCGCACGGCGGCCCGCTGACCCTGGTGCACAGCGGCATCATCTACCCGTCCGAGCGCGACCCGGTGCCGCTGTTCCAGGCGCTGGCCGCGCTCAAGCAGCGCGGCGCCGTCAGCGGCGCCACCTTGCGCGTGGTGCTGCGCGCCACCGCGCACGACGACTACCTGGCGGGGCTGATCGCCGAGCACGGCATTGCCGACCTGGTGCAGTTGGCGCCGCACGTGCCCTACCGCACCGCGCTGGCAGAAATGCTGAGCGCGGACGGCCTGCTGATCCTGCAGGCCACCAACTGCAACCACCAGGTGCCGGCCAAGCTGTACGAATACCTGCGCGCGCGGCGCCCCATCCTGGCGCTGACCGACAGCGACGGCGACACCGCCGCCACCTTGCGCCAGGCCGGCGTCGACAGCATTGCCCCGCTGGACCAAAAAGATGCGATCATCGACGCGTTGCCGCGTTTTCTGGACCAGGTGCGCAACGGCACCGCGCCGCTGGCGTCGGCCGCCGTGATCGCCGCCCACTCGCGGCGCGCGCGCACCGAGCAGCTGGCGCAGCTGCTCGACCAGGTCGCCGCACACCACGCATGATGGAGATGGACATGAGCAAGCACACTTTGACGCACCACCGCCGCCCGCGCACCGCGCTGGCCGCCGCCCTGCTGGCCATGACGGCTGCAGCCAGCCTGGCCCTGCCCGCCCACGCGGCCCGCAAGGAGCCATACTGCGGCAACCTGGACAATGCCTACGGCCCCTATGACTACCGCAAGGGCGCCACCGAGCTGGAGTTCAACCTGAAACTGGTGGAAGGCGCCCACTTCACCGCCGACGTGGAAAACGGCATCAAGGGCCGCAGCAGCACGCTGGCCGGCGACATCGACTACACCCTGCGCGCCTTCCCCAACCACGCGGTGGCGCTCAGCACGGTGATCCGGGTAGCCTCGCGCGACAAGAAGAGCCTGTTCCTGCCGGGCGGCACGCGGCCGGTGGAATGCTACTTCGACCGCGCCGTGCGTTTCGCGCCGGACGATCCGTCCACGCACACGCTGTACGGCAGCTACCTGCTGTCGGTCGGCCGCGAGGCCGAGGCGCTGCTCAAGTACCAGACCGCAGTGCAGCTGGACCCGGACAATCCCAGCACCAACTACAACCTGGGCCTGGTCTACTACAAGAACAAGGACATGGTGAACGCCAACAAGTACGCGCAGATCGCGTATGCGCTGGAGTTCCCGCTGCCGGGCCTGAAGAACCTGCTGGTGCAGGCCGGCAAATGGGACCCGTCGGCCGCGCCGGCGCCGGAGTCGCTGAAGAAAAAGGGCAAGGGCGAGGAAGCTGCAGCGGCCGAAGAGGGCAAGGCGCCGCCGGCGCCGGACGCAGGCAAGGCCGACGCGCCGGGCCAGGCGGCGCCGGCCACGCCGGCCGCCGCGCCAGCCACTCAGCCAGCCCCGGCAGCGCCGGCCAAGACCAACTAGGCTGGCGCCCCGGCGCCCGGCGGGTGCGCCAGCACCCATTCCTCCACCAGCCACGGCGCGGCCCAGCCCGCGCAAGCCAGCAACACTTGCGTGACATCGGCCGAACGGCCGGGCACGTACAGCTGCGCCCACTCCATGCCGAACATGGCTGCCGCCAGCGCCACGCCGCCGACGGCCGCGATCGC
The DNA here is from genome assembly GCF_001425045.1 of Massilia sp. Root351. Taxonomy (GTDB): domain Bacteria; phylum Pseudomonadota; class Gammaproteobacteria; order Burkholderiales; family Burkholderiaceae_D; genus Rugamonas. The sequence goes on from NZ_LMDJ01000035.1 coordinate 174,678, forward strand.
ATGGTGGCGCGCGGGCGGCGCCACCTGCCGCGCCAGCCAGGCCATGCCCATGAAGGGCCACAGGAATTCCAGGATGTTGGTAAAGCCCTGCAGGCTGCGCATGTGGCCGCGGAACGGCACCCAGTTGAAGCCGCCGCCGCGCCAGTTGCCGTGCGCCGGCGTCAGTTCGCTGGCCACCAGGGCCAGCGCCAGCAGCGCGATCGCGGCGCAGGCGGCGGCCATCGCCTGCGCGCCTTGTTCCGCATGCGTGGCCAGGTCCGGCCGCGCCGGGCGCGGCCAGCGCAGCCAGCGCAGGGAGCGCGACCATCGGGCCCACTGCGCCGCCTGCGCCGGTCCGCGCACCAGCGCCAGCACCAATGCCAGCAGCGGCAGCGACAGCAGCGCCGCGGCCACCTCCTCCAGCCGCAGCGCGTGCCCCTCGATCAGGAACTGGCCCGCCAGCACCGCCAACAGCAAGGCGCCGTGCAGGCGCCACCAGGGCTTGCCCGGCTTGATCAGCGCCCGCAGCAGCAGGCCCAGCGCGGTGAAATTGCAGGCCAGCGAGAACAGCAGGGCGGCGCTGAGCGGCGCATACCCGCGCAGCTGGAAATACACGGGCAGCAGCGCCTGCTTCCAGCGCCCCAGGCCGAACACCGGCATCAGCGGACTGGTCTGCGAGAGCAGCCACAGCGCCACCACCACCAGGCCGGTATTGGCGATGGCGCCGCGCGCGAACCAGCAGTCGCGCCAGCCCTGCAGGCGCGCCCCGCTGTGGGTGTCGCGCCGCAGCAAGCCGGCCAGCAGCGCGCCGCACAGGGTGCCCAGCAGGTTCATGGCCACGTCGGCCGCCGACGACACCCGGGCGGGCAGCCACAGCTGCACGATCTCGGCGCCCACGCTGAACAAGGTGCCGGCCGCCACCGCCAGCGGCAGCGCGGTCCAGTAGCGGTGGCGGCGCGCCCACCACACCGCGAGCAGCAGGCCGAACGGCATGTAGACCAGCACGTTCTGCACTAGGTCGACCTTGCCCAGGTAGGCGTCGCCCGGGTGCAGCAGGAAAGCGAACAGCGGCTCGGTGCGGGCCGCCCACTGGAAGGGATACAGGCTGCCGTAGAACAGCAGGAAAGCGTAGACGACAACTGCCTGGCGCATGGCGCCGGTCAGGAGCCGGATTTGATGGCGTGCCGGCTCATCAGGTCATACAGGGTGGGCCGGCTCACGCCCAGCAGCTCGGAAGCCTTGACGATGTTGCCGTCCACCCGCGCCAGCACCTTGACGATGGCCTTGTACTCGGCCTCGTCGCGCACCTGGCGCAGGTTCAGCGGCTCTTCCGGCAGCAGCGCACCGGACAGGCCCAGGTCCTCGGCCACGATGTGCGGCCCGTCGGCCATGATGACGGCGCGCTTGATGCAGTTCTCCATCTCGCGCACATTGCCCGGCCACGGATACGCTTCGATCACGTTCATCGCTTCCTGGCTGAAATGCAGCGCGGGGCGCGACTCGGCCGCGCAGAACTTGTTCTTGAAGTGGTGCGCCAGCAGCGCAGCGTCGCCCACCCGGTTGCGCAGCGGCGGAATGGTGACCACGATTTCCGACAGGCGGTAGTACAAATCCTCGCGGAAGCGGCCGGCCGTGGCCAGCTCCTTCAGGTTCTGGTGCGTGGCACAGACGATGCGCACGTCGACCGGGATTTCCTCGTGCCCGCCGATGCGCTCGATGACACGCTCCTGCAGGAAGCGCAGCAGCTTGGCCTGCAGCGCCATCGGCAAGTCGCCCACTTCGTCGAGGAAGAAGGTGCCGCCGTGCGCCAGCTCGACCTTGCCCTTGGTCTGCTTGGCCGCGCCGGTGAACGCGCCCTTCTCGTAGCCGAACAGCTCGGACTCCAGCAGGTTTTCCGGGATGGCCGCGCAGTTGATAGCCATGAAGCGCTCCTTGGAACGCGGGCTGAGCTGGTGCAGCGCGCGCGCCAGCACTTCCTTGCCGGTGCCGCTCTCGCCCAGCAGCATCACCGAGGCCGAGGTGGGCGCCACTTTTTCGATGCTGCGGCAAATCTTCTGCAAGCCGGCGTCGCGGCTGATCACGCCGGCCAGCGGCGAATCGGCCTGGGCCTGCTGCATGCGGCGGTTCTCGCGCTGCAGCGCGTGCAGGTAGAAGGCGCGCTGGATCACCAGGCCCAGCAGGTCGGGGTCGGCCGGCTTCTGGTGGAAGTCGTAGGCGCCCAGGCCGATGGCGGCCACCGCGTGCGCGTGGTCCTGGTTGCCCGTGAGCACCACCACCTTGGTTTCCGGCGCCAGCGCCAGGATTTGCTGCAAGGTGGCCAGGCCCTCGGTGGCGCCGTCCGGGTCGGGCGGCAGGCCCAGGTCGGTGATCACCACTTCCGGCTCGTGGCGGCGCACTTGCGCCAGCGCCGCCTCGCGGTCGCCCGCCACCAGCACTTCATAGGCGTCAAAGCTCCAGCGCAGCTGCTTTTGCAGGCCGGGGTCGTCTTCGATGATCAACAGCTTCGATTTGCTCACAATATTCCTTTTGCCATCCGTTTTGACGCGTCCGCCGCCATCAGGCGGCGCGCTCTGCGGACATTGCATTGTACAGCGGCAGGGTGACCTGGAAGGTCGTGCCCTGCTGCGGGCGGCTGCTCACTTCCAGCGTGCCGCCCAGCTCATGGATGTACTCGCGGCTTTCAAACGCGCCTATGCCCATGCCGGCCGGCTTGGTCGACTCGAACGGCTTGTACAGCCGGTCGCGGATGAATTCCTCCGTCATGCCGGCGCCGCTGTCGCTGATTTCCACCAGCACGCTGTCGCCGCCGGCGCCGCTGCTGCTGCGCAGCGCGATGACGACCTGGCCGTCCAGCGGCGTGGCCTCGATCGCGTTCTGGATCAGGTGTCCCAGCACCCGTTCCAGGCGCTCCCAGTCGGCCAGCACGCGCAGTCCGGGGGTTTCCACCTTCAATTGCGGACGCGGTTCGAACGCTGCCTTCAAGGATACGGCTTGTTGCAACAGTTGGTCAATAAACAATGGCGCCGGACGGGCCGGCGCGTCGTTGCGGCTCAGTTTTTGCAGCATCAGCTTCATCTTCTGCACCGAATGGGTGACCGTGTCGAGCATGTCCTGCTGGAATTCGGGGTTGTTGCGGTGCTTGTGCGCGTTCGGGATCAGCAGCGACAGCTGGGCCACCAGGTTTTTCAGGTCGTGCACCACGAAGGTCGACATGCGGTTGAACGATTCGAACTGGCGCGCCACCATCAGCGCCATGGCCGCGTCCTGCTGGGCCAGGTAGCTGGCGGCCTGGCTGCAGGCGATCTTGAGCAAGTCGATCACTTCCCAGTTCAGCTGGATGGCGCTGCGCGGCAGCTGCAGCAGCATGAAGCCGGACAGGCGGCCCTGCATCACCAGCGGCAGCACCAGCCACACGCGCGGGAAGTTGCGCACCCAGTGCGGGATCACGATGTCGTCATACAGGCTGGGGCTGCGCTCGTATTCCTGCATGTCGATCACCCACTGTTTGCTTTCCAGGAACTGGCACAGCGCCGACTCGGCCGGCTCGGTCTCGCTCACCAGCGGCATATGCCATTGCGCCACCGGCTCGAACTGGCCCGACTCGCGCCGCAGCCACAGCGCGCCGCCCGGGCTTTCCACCAGCCCGGCCACGGCCTGGATGGCGCGCTCGGCCAGGTTGGGGCCGTCCGCCGACAGCATGCGGGTAAAGCCCATCCACTCTTCGCGGTAGTCGTAGTTATAGCTGTAGAAATGCTTGCTGATGAACACCTTCAGCCAGGCGCGGAAAGAACCGGAAAACAACACCCCGGCCAGCAGCACCGTGGCGCCGAACAGGAAGGCCACCTGCATCACCGAGCCCCAGCTGCCGCCAAAGAAACGCAGGTAGTAGCCGGCCGAGCTCATCACCAGCAGGTAGGCGGCCGAACCGGCCAGCGCGGCCGAGTGGAACAGCACCCGGCGCGACACCGACAGCTCGCTCGACCAGGCCTTGCTGCGCGAGACGGCCAGCGCGATCAGCGGCATGGTCAGCGCGTGCACGAAGCCGCGCGCGGCCCAGATGTCCGGGTTGAGCTGGCGGAACAGCATGCTGTCGCTGTACAGGTAGAAATCGTAGGCGTACATGCCGCCTATGCCGAGGCAGGCGTATTTCAGCGCCCAGCGCTCCTGCAGCGGCTTGTTGCGGTACAGCTGTTCGACCAGGATCATGCCCAGCACGGCCGCGCCGGCGCGCAGCATCACCAGCGGCAGCATGCCGCCCACGCTGGCCAGCAGCGCCGGCGCCCAGTTGGCCACCGCCTCGGCCGCCAGCAGCAGCGCGTAAAAGCCGGCCACCAGGCGCAGCAGGCGGTTGTGGCGCAGCGCTTGCCAGCCGGCCCCGCGCTGGAAAAAGCCCAGCAGCGCCAGCAGGAATACCGACCAGGCCCCGTTGCGGCAGATGTCGAGCGCGTCGTTCCAGTCGGACAGGCCCGGCGCGTAGGCCGCCTCCCAGGCATTCAGGCCGGCCCACAGCGCGGTGGCCAGCGCCGCCACGGCCAGCGCGGGCGCGTGCGCGCGGCCGCGCCACACGCTCAGCTGCAGCACGAACAGCAGCGCGAAGGCCAGCGCCGCCGCGCCGTAGCTGAAGACGGCGACGCTGCTCAGCATGCCGGCCCCGCCATCAGCGGCCGCTGCCGAACAACACCACCTTGAGGGTATCGATCAGCACCAGCAGGTCCAGGAACAGGCTGTTGTTCTTCACGTAGTACAGGTCGTACTGCAGCTTTTGCACCGCGTCCTCCACCGAGGCGCCGTAGCCGTAGCGCACCTGGGCCCAGCCGGTGATGCCCGGCTTGATGCTGTGGCGCACGTTGTAGTACGGGATGTCGGCGCACAGCTGCTCGACGAAGTAGGGCCGCTCCGGGCGCGGGCCGACAAAGCTCATCTCGCCCTTGAACACGTTCCACAGCTGCGGCAGTTCGTCGACGCGCAGCTTGCGGATGATGCCGCCCACGCGCGTCACGCGCGGGTCGTTCTGCGCCGCCCACTGCGGCTTGCCGCCTTTTTCCGCGTCCGTGCCCATGCTGCGGAACTTGAGCACCTTGAAGGTGCGCCCGCCCTTGCCGACCCGCTCCTGGCTGTAGATCAGCGCGCCGCCGTCCTCCAGCTTGATGCAGATGGCGGTAAACAGCATGACCGGCAGCGCCAGCAGCAGGATGATGATGGACACGATGATGTCGAAAGTGCGCTTCATGAAGGTGCGCATGAAGCTCTGGTCGAAGCCGCCGCCGAAGACCAGCCAGCTCGGCTGCAGCGACTCGACCCGGATCTGGCAGGTCTCGCGCTCGAAGAAGGTGGCCGCGTCGGTCACCTTGACGCCGAACAGCTTACATTCCAGCAACTCACGGATGGGGAAGGTGCCGCCGCGCCGGTTCTGCACCGACACCACGATTTCGCGCACATTGTATTTCTGCGCCAGCGCCACCAGCGACATGCCCGGCTCCATGGCCAGCACCGAATTGGCGGCCACCCGCGACTCCTCTTCCGGCATGGCCACGTAGCCGGCCACGTCGTACTTGTGGTAGCTGTTCGAGTGCAGCGCCAGGTCGCCGCACTCCTTGGCCAGCGCGCCGTTGCCGAGGAAAATGATGCGCGACTCGAGGAAGCGGAACTTGGAGCTGGTGAAGAAGATGGCGCGCACCACCAGGATGCCGCCGGCCGAGATGGCGAACACCAGCAGCAGGATGCCGCGCCCGAAATACAGGTCCGGCGCCACGTAGAACACCAGCGTCAAAATGCCGAAACCCATGGCGAACGACGGCACCAGCTGCAGGAAGAAGGGATTGCGCAAGCCTTCGCTGAAATTGAGCTGGTACATGCCCAGCGCGCTCATGGAGAACACGATGGCGGCGGTAAACACGCAGGCCGACAGCAGGAAATGGTCGAGCCGCGGCAGCAGGAAGTCGTCGCCGTCGAAGAAACGGATGGCGGAGCCGGCGTAGAAGGCGCCGATCAAAATCAGGATCTCCACGAACAGCAGGCTGAACGCGACCTTGGACACGTAGTGATTGGCAATTTTTAACATATTGTTTTCCTTCCCCAGTGCGTACTACTCGCGGCGACGGATGACGGGGCGGGCCGTACGCAGGCCTTACCGTTCTATAGTGTTTACCTGGCTGTCAGGCTGCCGACATACCAATCCATCGCCACGGCCAAGCCGTCCTCTATGCGGTGCGTGGGCGCAAACCCCAGCAGTTGCACCGCCTTGCCGATGTCCGCCTGCGAGTGGCGCACATCGCCGGCCCGGAAGCCGGCATACTGCGGCCGGTGCTGGTCAAGATGCGGGCAGCGTTCCCGCAGCAGGGCCACCATCATGCCGTACAGCTGATTCAAACTGGTGCGCTGGTTCAGCGCCACGTTGTAGACCTGGTTGGCCGCGCCCGGCGCGGTGGCGGTGGCGGCCAGCACATTGGCCTGCACCACATTGTCGATAAAGCAGAAATCGCGGCTGGTTTCGCCGTCGCCGTTGATGAACAGCGGCTCGTTGCGGATCAGCGCCGCCACCCATTGCGGGATCACCGCGGCATAGGCGCCGTGCGGGTCCTGGCGCGGGCCGAACACGTTGAAATAGCGCAGGCCCACCGTCTCGGTGCCGTAACAGCGCGCGAACACGCCGGCGTACAGCTCGTTGACATACTTGGTGACCGCGTAAGGCGACAGCGGATTGCCGATGCGCTCTTCGATCTTGGGCAGGTCCGGATGGTCGCCGTAGGTGGAGCTGGAGGCGGCGTACACGAAGCGCCGCACCCCGGCGTCGCGCGCGGCGGCGATCATGTTGAGGAAACCGGTGATGTTGACGTCGTTGGTGGTCTGCGGATCGGCGATCGAGCGCGACACCGAACCGAGCGCGGCCTGGTGCAGCACGTAGTCGGCGCCCTCGCAGCCCTGCGCGCAGTCGGCCGGCACGCGGATGTCGCCGCGCAGGAAGCGGAACTGCCGCCAGGCCGCTTCGCCGACGGCGGCGCGCACCTGGTCCAGGTTGTGCTGGTGGCCGGTGGCAAAATTGTCCAGCCCGGTAACCCGCTGGCCCAGCTTGAGCAGCGCCTCGACCAGGTTGGAGCCGATGAAGCCGGCCGCGCCCGTCACCAGCCAGTGGCGCGGCTGCTCGCGCAGCTGCTGCTGCCGCTCCAGGTAGGCCGCCGGCGCCACGCTCATCATAGCCTCCACACCGCGTGGCCGGCCGCGCTGATCGGCGCCAGGTCGAAGGCCGACTTGACGTCGATAAAGCAGCCCAGCGGAGTCAGCCTGGCGCACAGCTCGCCGTGCGGAATGGCCAGCAGTTCGGCGTGCGGCACGGCGGCCACGATGGCGTCGGCGCGCGGCAGGTCGTCCCAGCGCTGCAGTTCGACGCCGTACTCATGCACCGCCTCGTCCGGTTCGGCCACCGGGTCGTGCACGTGCACTTCCACCCCGTAGCTCTTCAGTTCGGTGATGATGTCGGCCACTTTCGAGTTGCGCAGGTCGGGGCAGTTTTCCTTGAAGGTCAGGCCCAGCACGATCACGCGCGACCCCTTGACGTGGCAGCCGGCCGCGATCATGGTCTTGACCGTTTTTTCCGCCACGAACTTGGCCATGCCGTCGTTGATGCGGCGCCCGGCCAGGATCACCTGCGGGTGGTAGCCGACCATGTCGGCCTTGTGGGTCAGGTAATACGGGTCGACGCCGATGCAGTGGCCGCCCACCAGGCCCGGACGGAAGGGCAGGAAATTCCACTTGGTGCCGGCCGCCTGCAGCACTTCCAGCGTGTCGATGCCGATCTTGTCGAAGATCAGGGCCAGCTCGTTCATCAGGGCAATATTCAGGTCGCGCTGGGTGTTCTCGATCACCTTGGCGGCCTCGGCCACCTTGACGCTGGAGGCGCGGTAGACGCCGGCCGTGATCACCGATTCGTACAGCGCGGCCACCTCGTCCAGGGTGGCGGCGTCGTCGCCGGACACCACCTTCAGGATGGTGGTCAGGGTGTGCAGCTTGTCGCCCGGGTTGATGCGCTCGGGCGAGTAGCCGACATGGAAGTCCTGCTTCCACGTCAGGCCCGACTCGCGCTCCAGGATGGGCACGCACACTTCCTCGGTGGCGCCCGGGTACACGGTCGATTCGAACACCACGATGCTGCCCTTCTTCATGTGGCGCCCGACCGTGGCGCTGGCGCCGGCCAGCGGCGCGAAGTCGGGATTGTGGGCGGTGTCGACCGGGGTCGGCACGGCCACCACGATGTAGTCGGCCCGTGCCAGCTCGGCCGGATCGGTGGTCACCCGGAGCTGCGTGGCGGCCTGCAGTTCGGCCGGCGACACTTCGCCGGTCGGGTCGCAATGGCGGCGGTAGCTGTCGATCTTGCGTTCGGACAAGTCAAATCCGATGGTGGGCCGCTTCTTGCCAAACTCCACCGCCAGCGGCAGCCCCACATAGCCCAGACCGACAACCGCAACTACCTTGGCATTGTTCATTTCAAACCCATACAGAAATAAAATATCTTGCTAGAGAATAACAAGTTCGTGTTGCGGCGCGCGGGTCAGCCGGGGCGGGCATTCATTTTAGCGCTACTGCGCAGTCATGGATCATGCCGCCGCTGACGCCAGGCTGAACTGTTGGGCCAGCGCCACACAGTTCCAATGCAGAATTAACAATTGAAAACTCTACACGAACCATGTACTAGAATACAATACTTGTTGCAATTTTCATAGCGGTATTTCAATCCCGCCGCTGGCGTCAGGCTATTCCGGCAGGAAATAATTCGCATTCACAGTTGCAGGAAGCGCGCCGCCAGCGCCAGCGCCACGATGGCCAGGATGGCGGCGCGGCTGCCGCCGTCACGCACCGCGTACACCACCGGGTCGTCGTGCATCTCGCCGCGCGAGGTCTTGATCCAGAGCCGGCCCAGCCAGTAGATCATGCCGAACGCGGCCAGCCACAGCAGGTCCGGCGTGTGGTAGCGCGCCTGCGTTTCCGGCGCGCTGATGAACAGGCCCAGCACCACCACCGCGCTCAGCGCCGCGCCCACGCCCAGCGGCCACAGCACCACCAGGTCGTCGACCCGGTAGTCGCGCCCGCGCGTGACGGTGCGGCCTTCCTGCTGCAGCAGCACCAGTTCGGAGCAGCGCTTGATCAGCGCCAGGCTGAGGAAGACGAACACGGAGAAGGCCAGCAGCCAGGAGCTGTTGGTGATGCCGGTGGCCACCGCGCCGGCGTGGATGCGCAAGGTATACAGCAGCGACAGCATCAGCACGTCGACCAGCATGTATTCCTTCAGTACCCAGCTGTAGGCGCTGGTGAGCAGCAGGTACAGCAGCAGCACCAGCAGGAAGCCCTTCGACACCAGCGCCGCCAGCCCCAGCGCCACGGCCAGCGCCGCCCCGGCCACCACCAGCCCCTGCAGGATGGGCAGCTGGGCGCTGGCAAAGGGCCGCAGCTTCTTGCGCGGGTGGGCGCGGTCCGACTCCAGGTCCCACAGGTCGTTGACCACGTAGGTGGCCGAGGCTGCCAGCGAGAAGGCCACGAAGGCCAGCGCCAGGTGGCCCAGCTTGGCCAGGTCGAGGAAGGAGAAGGCGGCGAACAGCGGCACGAACAGCAGCAGGTTCTTCAGCCACTGGTGGGCCCGCAGCGCGCGCAGCCACACTTTCAGCGAGCGGCTGTGGCCGTTGAATTCGCGCTCCACCGGCACCGTGCCGCCGCGCACGATGCCGCTGGTGCGGGCGCTGGCGCCCACCAGGATGGCGCCGCGCGCGCCCTGCCACACCGGCAGGTCGGCCCGGCTGTCGCCGGCATAGACGAAGTCGGCGCCCACTTCGCGCTGGATCATGCTGAGCTTGGTGGAACCCTTCAGGTTGTCGCCGGCGCCGGTGGCCAGCACCTGGTCGAACAGGCCCAGGTGGCCGGCGACCTGGTCGGCGATGCTGCTGTGGGCGGCGGTGGCCAGCACGATGCGGCGCCCGCGCGCCTTTTCGGCACGCAGGTACTCGAGCAGCGGCTGGTGATAGGGCAGGCTGTGGGCCGTGATGCCGCAGCGCTCGGCGACGGCGCGCTTGAAGCCGGCGCGCCCGGACAGCAGCCAGAACGGCATGCGCAGCAGCGCCCCGGGCGAACTCCGGATCAGCTTGATACCGGATTCGACCAGCGTGTCGGTCGGCGTCAGCGTGCCGTCCAGATCGACGACCAGCGGGTGGTTTGCTTGTTCCATGGGAATTCCCTGCGTGTATCGCAATTTGTCATTATATTAAAGTTTCCGGGCCCGGCGGCAAGCGTCAAATAATAATAAAAAGTAATTGAAAAGTTGAGCCCGCCGCGTTTTATAATGGCCCGGGTTCTGGACGCGAAACCAGTGAGGCCGCCATGGAAACGGAAAGCTCGTCGACGCCGTATCAAGACTTTGCCCGGGTACAAATGCTGCCCTTCGTGCCGCAGCAGGCGCGCCGCGTGCTCGACGTCGGCTGCCATATGGGCGGCTTCGGCCGGGCCCTGAAGGCGCGCGGCCAGACCGAGGTGTGGGGCGTGGAGCCCAATCCGGACACGGCCAGCGTGGCGGCGCGCTCGCTGGACCGGGTGCTGACCGGCTTGTTCAGCGCCGAGCTGGCGCTGCCGGATCATTACTTCGATGCGGTGGTGTTCAACGATGTGCTGGAGCACATGCCGGACCCGTGGGCCGCGCTGAAACTGGCGGCCGGCAAGCTGGCGCCGCAGGGCAGCATCGTGGCGTCGATCCCGAACCTGCGCCACATCGACAATTTGCTGCACATCGTGCGGGACCGGGACTTCAACTACGAAGCCACCGGCATCCGCGACCGGACCCATCTGCGCTTCTACACCAGGAAGAGCTTGCCCCGCCTGTTTGAGGAAAGCGGCCTGGAGATCCTGGCGCTGGAGGGCATCAACGAGGACTGGTGGACGCCGTCGCTGCCGCGCCGGCTGGCGTTCCGGGTATTTAAGAGTTTTCTGGCGGACACCCGGCACATCCAGTATGCCGTGGTCGCCAGGCCGATTAGCGGCGCCTGAGGGCGCCCCGTTTTAAGAGGAATGGTTTGCTTAACCCACCCGAGTCACTCGAGCGCTTCGCCGAGCGCGGCGCCGCCCCGGTCTATCTGTTTGTTTTGCCCTGGTCGCTGACCGGCGTGGGCGGCGTCAACCAGGTTGTCATCAACCTGGCGCGCGAGATGCAAAAAGCGGGCCATTTCGAGCCGCTGATCCTGATCACCGACTGGGACGCGCAGTCGCCGCAAGCCGGCACCGAGTGCGGCCTGCCCACGCTGCGCTGGCGCGTGCGCGCCTACCACAGCGGCATGGGCCTGAAGGAAACGCTGGCTTACCGGCTGTGGGAGCGCGGCTTCGGGCGCGCGCTGGAACAGCTGTGCCGCACGCGCCGCGTGGCCGCCATCAATGTGCACTATCCCGGCGCCAGCGCGCTGGCCCTGCAGCGCTGCGTGGCGGCCATGGCGCGGCCGGTGCCGCTGATCCTGTCCTTCCACGGCGCCGACCTGGGTGCGCTGCGGCGCGCGCCGGCCGCCGAGCGGGCACTGTGGGCGGCCGCGCTGCCGCGCGCCAACGCGCTGGTGACCTGCTCGCGCGACCTGCGGCGCGAACTGCTGGACACCTGCGGCGCGCAGCTGAACGTGTCGGTCATCCACAACGGCCTGGACGCGGCCGGCTTTGCCGCCATGGCCGCGCCGGCCGGCGCCGCGCCGGGCGCCGGGCGCACCATCCTGAACGTGGCCAAGTTCGAGCACAAGAAGGGCCAGGACGTGCTGCTGGACGCCTTTGCCAGCCTGGCCGCCGATTTTCCCGACCTGACGCTGACCCTGGCCGGCGCCAGCGACCAGGCGCTGCCCGGCCTGGAACAGCAGGCCGCGCGGCTGGGCCTGGCAAGCCGCGTGCGCCTGCTGCGCGACGTGCCGCACGCGGCGGTCGCGCAGCTGTTCGCCAGCGCCACCGTATTCGCGCTGCCCAGCCGCCAGGAACCGTTCGGCATCGTGCTGCTGGAAGCCGGCGCATTCGGCTTGCCGGTGGTGGCCTCGGCGGTGGGCGGCGTGCCGGAAATCCTCGACGACGGCGTGACGGCCCGGCTGGTGCCGCCGGACGACGCGGCCGGCCTGGCCGAGGCGCTGCGCGCCGTGCTGCGCAACCCGGACGCCGCGCAAGCGATGGGGGCGCGCCTGCGCCAGCACGTCCAGAACCGTTTTTCCTGGCACGCCAGCAGCGCCGGCTACGCCGCGCTGCTGCCGGCGTCCTCCCTTCCTTCCCTTTCCTGACAGGCTAATCTTGTATTGCAAATTGAACTTGGGCTGCGCATGGCCACGCTGAACCGCCGCATGGCCAATGGCATCTTCTGGATGGTGGGCGCGCGCCTGATCGACCGCAGCATCGGCATCGTCAGTACGCTGATCCTGGCGCGCCTGCTGGTGCCGGGCGACTTCGGCCTGGTGGCCATGGCCACCGCCGTGGGCGGCGTGCTGGATCTGATGAGCGCCTTCAGCTTCGACCTGGCGCTGATCCAGAACGCCAACGCCACCCGCCGCCACTACGACACCGTGTGGACTTTCAACGTCATCTTCGGCCTGGTGTGCGGCAGCTTGCTGCTGGCCCTGGCCGGGCCGGCGGCCGGTTTCTACAGCGAGCCGCGCCTGGAACTGGTGATGTACGTGCTGTCGCTGTCGTATTTCGTGGGCGGCTTCGGCAACGTCGGCGTGGTGGCCTTCCGCAAGGAACTGAACTTCCGCCAGGAGTTCAACTTCGTGCTGGCGCGGCGCGTGGTGACCTTCGTGGTGACCATCGTGGCGGCCTTCACGCTGCGCTCCTATTGGGCGCTGCTGATCGGCATGACGGTGGGCCGCGTGGTGGGCGTGTGGATCAGCTACCGCATGAACGGCTACCGGCCGCGCCTGGACCTGTCGGCGGCCAAGGAACTATTCCATTTTTCCAAATGGCTGCTGGTCAACAACGTGCTGTTCTTCCTGCTGCACGACGGCTGCACCTTCATCATCGGCCGCATGTTCGGCGCCAACGAACTGGGCATTTATGCGATTTCCTACGAAATCTCCAACCTGCCGTCGACCGAGCTGGTGGCGCCCATCAACCGCGCCACGCTGCCCGGCTTCTCGAAGATGGAAAACGCGGCGGAGATCAGCCAGTCCTACCTGAAACTGCTGGGCACCATCTCGACCATCATCCTGCCGGTCGGCCTGGGCATCGCGGCGGTGGCCGAGCCGCTGGTGCTGGCCTTGCTGGGCACAAAGTGGGGCGACGCCATCCCGCTGATCCAGCTGATGGCCATCCACGGCGCCATCGGCGCCACGCAGGGCAACAACAGCACCGTCTGGATGGCGCTGGGCAAGCCACGCAACACCACGCTGCTGGCCGGCGGCTTCCTGCTGGTGCTGTTCCCGGCGCTGTACTTCCTGCTCAAGCAGTTCGGCATCGTCGGCGCCGGCTACGCGTATCTGCTGGCCACGGCGGCCACGCTGCCCTACACCATCACGGTGACCAAGCGCCTGCTGGGCTTCCGCTGGTCCGCCATGCTGGCCATGATCGCGCGCCCGGCCGCCAGCGTGGCGCTGATGTACGCCGGCGTGCAGCTGCTCGACAGCCAGCTGCACGGCGCCGCGCCGCTGCTGCGCCTGCTGGCCGACGCCGCCGCCGGCGCCGTCCTGTACGTGCTGGTGCTGCTGGGCCTGTGGCAGCTGGCGGGCCGCCCGGTGGGCGCCGAGCGCTACCTGATCGACAAGGCGCTGCGCCGCTAGCGGCCCAGCAGCTGCAGCAGCCAGCTCTTGCCGATGCCGCGCAGCGCGCGCAGCGAGGGGCCGGCGCGCAGCATGTCGCGGTAGACGGCGCGCGCGTCCGCGTAGCGCCCGGCCCGGTTCAGGCCGTAGCCCAGCGAATTGCGGTAGGACAGGATCTTCCTGCGGTAGGCCGCCATTTCCGGCGGCCGCAAGCGCTCTTGGGCGCGCAGGTAGTTGTCCTCGTGCAGCGCCACGGCATTGGCCGTCATGGCCACGTTGTCCGAACTGAGGTTGGAGCCGTGCTGGCGGTAATAGGCCAGCACCTGGTCCAGGTAGCCCAGCTGGCCCTGGAAGCCGACCCGCAGCCACAGATCCGTATCGTCCGAACCGCGGAAGCGCGCGCGGAAGCTGACCGGATCGCGCAGCAAACGGCCCGGCGCCAGGATCACCGAAATGGTGTGCATGGCGGCGTAGCGCAGCGACATGAATTCATAGAAGCGCTCGCCGCAGCCGTACCAGTCCCCGCCCAGCGGCGCCAGGTGGGCAGCGGCGATCTGCCTGAAGGCGGCGTTCGACAGGTAAGTGCCGCGGTGCGGCTGGCCGTCTTCCGCCACCAGCTGTACGTCATGGAAGGCGGCCACCCACTCCGGGTGCGCATCCATGCCCTCGCACAGCCGGGCCAGCTTGTCGGGGTGGAAGTAGTCGTCGTGGTCGAGGAAGCAGACGTAGGGCGCGCTGGCCAGCGCCAGGCCCATGTTCTTTGGCACGGTCGGGCCGCCGGACGCTTGCTCGCGCTGCACCAGGCGGATGCGCGGATCGCGCGCCGCGTAGTGCTGCAGCATGGCCGCCGTGCCGTCGGTGGAGCCGTCGTTGATGATGATGTACTCGAAATCGGCCAGCGACTGCGCCAGCACCGAATCGATGGCGGCGGCAAGGTAGCGGGTGCCATTGTAGGTGGCGGTAATGACGGTGACGCGGGGCATGGCGGGTCTTTCCTGGTGGGCGTGTGAGTTTCCTGCAAGAGCCTAGTTGATATAAAACCAAGTGTCAACGCGGGCGGAGAAATATGGCGCCGCTTTGACGCAAGCCAGAACGGCCGCCGCGCCGCCTTGCTATGGTCGTCTTCTCAGCCCACGCGAGGGAGTCGCCATGAACGACGCGGCCTGCCGTCCCACAACGTATGCCTGCCCGGTGCACAAGACCGCGCTGTCCAACCTGCATTGCGCGCACTGCGGCCGCAGCTATCCGGCCGTGCGCGGCATTCCCATCCTGCTGCACCACAGCAACAGCGTGTTCCGCGAAGCCGACTACCTGCCGCAGCAGGGCAGCCACGGCGGCTACGACGGCGCCAGCGGCTATGCCGGCAGCCTGGACCGCAGTAGCGGCCTGCGCCGCCTGTACCGGCGCGCCATGATGGTCCTGATGGACGCCGAACCGCCGCGGCGCGACTTCGGCGTGGCCGACGCGCTGGCGGCCATCCTGCGCGAGCAGCCGCAGGCCCGCATCCTGGTGATCGGCGCCGGCGAGCGCACGCTGGCGGGCGACGCGGTCTACACCGACGTGGCGTTCGGCAAGCACGTCAGCTGCATCGCCGACGCGCACGACCTGCCCTTCGAGGCGCGCAGCTTCGACGCCTGCGTGGCGTGCGCCGTGCTGGAGCATGTGCTCGACCCCTACCGCTGCGTGGAAGAAATGCGCCGCGTGCTGCGGCCAGGCGGCTTCGTGTACGCGGAAACGCCCTTCATGCAGCCGGTGCACATGCGCCAGTATGACTTCACCCGCTTCACCCACCTGGGGCACCGCCGCCTGTTCCGCCACTTCGCCGAGCTGCGCAGCGGCCCCACGGCCGGCACCGGCGTCAGCGCCGGACAGATGCTGCGCTACGCGCTGGCCGCGCTGTCGGACCGCCCCGGCGCGCGCCGCTGGCTCAAGCTGGCCGGCTTGCTGGCGGCGTGGCCGCTGCGCTGGCTGGACTACCTGGTGCACGCCAACCGCAGCAACTACGACGCCGCGTCCGGTTTCTATTTCTTCGGCCGGCTGCAGGGCGAGCCGCTGTCCGACCAGGAATTGCTGCAGGGATTCAGGGGCTCGGTTTGCTAAAAAAAGCATATCAATTTATTATCACCGTTGCACTGCACTCACTTGGGACATGTTATGAAAATTCTGGTCACCGGCGGCCTGGGCTATATCGGTTCGCACACTTGCGTCGAACTGCTGGCCGAAGGCCACGACGTCGTCGTGCTCGACAACCTGAGCAACGCGCAGCCCGCCGTGCAGCAGCGCGTCGAGCGCATTGCCGGGCGCAGTTTCCCGCTGGTGCGGGCCGACGTGCGCGAGCGCGCCGCGCTGCGCGCGGTGTTCCGCGAACACGCGATCGGCGCGGTGATCCATTTCGCCGGACTCAAGGCGGTGGGCGAATCGGTCAGCAAGCCGCTGGAGTACTACGACAACAATGTGGCGGGCAGCCTGGTGCTGTTCGAGACCATGGCCGAGTTCGACGTGCGCACCCTGGTGTTCAGCTCGTCGGCCACCGTCTACGGCGACCCGGCCAGCGTACCCATCACCGAGGACTTCCCGCTGTCGGCCACCAACCCGTACGGGCGCAGCAAGCTGATGGTGGAAGAGATGTTGCGCGACCTGTGCCGTTCCGATCCGCGCTGGCGGGTGGCCTTGCTGCGCTACTTCAATCCGGTGGGCGCCCATGAAAGCGGCCTGATCGGCGAGACGCCGAACGGCATCCCCAACAACCTGCTGCCCTACGTGGCGCAGGTGGCGGCCGGCGAGCGCCCGCTGCTGTCGGTGCATGGCAACGACTACCCGACGCCGGATGGCACCGGCGTGCGCGACTACATCCACGTGACCGACTTGGCGCTGGGCCACGTGCGTACCCTGGCGCGGCTGGCGCAGGCGCCCGGCCTGCTGACCTACAACCTGGGTACCGGGCGCGGCTACAGCGTGCTGGAAATGGTGCAGGCTTTCGCCGCCGCCAGCGGCCGGCCGGTGCCCTACCAGATCGGCCCGCGCCGGCCCGGCGACGTGGCGCAGTGCTACGCCGACCCGACCCGCGCCGAACGCGAACTGGGCTGGAAAGCCGAGCGCGCCATCGACCAGATGTGCGTGGACGCGTGGCGCTACCAGAGCGCCGGCCTGGCTTGACTGCGCAGCACCGCCGCTAGCGGCCCAGCGACACCGTAAACGACGCCGGCGGATTGCGCACCCGGATGAATGGCGGGAAGCCCGGCGCCGAGGGCGCCGGCTCCAGCACGGCGCCGTTGCTGGCGACCAGGCCCGGCAGCCAGTGGTAGCGCAGCACCAGTTCGCCGCCGGCCGCACCGGCCAGTTCCAGCCGGTTCACGCCGCGGCCGGCGATGCGGGCCTGGCCGGCCGCCACGAAGGACAGCGGCCGGTCCAGCTGGTACATGCGCACCGGGCCGATATCCGCCACCGCGCGGGCGCGCGGCAGCGCCGCCATGGCCCGCTGCAATTCCGGTGAATGCGCCGCCACCCAGCCCACGTTGTACAAGTCCAGCCCCTGCCACAGCTGCGCCGGCGTCACCTCCGCGATGGGCCGGCCGAACACGCTGCGGTCCCAGAGCGACACTTCCGGCAGCGAAAACGGATAGCCGGCGCCGATCAGTTCGCGGCCCGACTTGAGCGCCACCAGCCCGGCCACGTGGCCGCCGCCGTGCACGCGGCCCAGGGACGTTTCAAACGCGATGCGGCCCTGCGCCGTGGTGTTGGCGCGCAGCCAGTCCACCAGTTCCGCCACCGCGCGCGGCTGCCCCCCCAGCTCCGCAGCGGACGGCCCGTAATGGCCATGCGGTCCCGGCGTCGCCTCGCGCAGCGTCTCGCGGCAGGCGTACAGCAGCACCGCGCCGGCGGCCAGCGCCAGGCCGATCTTCAGGTAGCGCCCGCCCGCGCTGCGCAGCCAGGGCACGCCGGCGCCCACGCAATAGGCGCCCGCCAGCGCAATGCACAGGAAGGCCGGCGCCACGAAGCGGTTCGGCTGCGCCTGGGCCAGCCCCGGAACAGCCGCGCCGAACGACGCGAACGCCAGCAGCAGCAAGCCCCCCAGCAGCAAGGGCAGCATGCGCCGGCGCTGCGCGGCGGGCAGGAAATACGCACCGGCGGCGCAGGCCAGCAGCAACAAGGGATTGAGCGGAATGCCTTGCGAATCGGCGCCCCAGATGCCCAGTGCGGGCTTGAGCGCGAACAGCAAGCCGACCGCCTTCTGATAGGGGTGCAAGGCCAACACATTGGCCGACACGTCGCGCTGGCCCTGCAGCACCGCCAGCCAGGGCAGGTTGACCAGCAGTGCGATGGCGGCCACGGCGGCGCCGCGCAGCAGCAGGCGGGGCAGCGCCGGGCGCTCCCCGGAGCCGGCCGCATAGCCGATGAAGGCCAGCCCGGCGATCACCGGAAACAGCGGATGCAGCCAAATCCCCAAGCCTCCCAGCAGGCCGGCTCCCGCCAGGCCCGCCGCCAGCCGCGCACGCGCCATGGGCGCGCCGCACAGCTGCCAGACCCAGGCCGCATACGGCAAGCCCATGTAGCAGCAGAACACGAAGCTGACCATGCCCGCCGTGTGGTACCAGCGCAGTGCGCCCACCCACCAGAACACCAGTCCCAGCATGGAGGCCAGCGCAGCGGTACGCGCGGGCCAGCGCAACAGGCCCGCCAGCACCGCCACCGCCAGCGGGCCGCACAGCGCGCAGATCAGCACATACAGGGTGTACACCTGTCCCGCAGGCAGCGAAGACGGCAGCACGGCCGCCAGCATCACCGCGCCCCGCGCGCTGAGGTTTTCATTGGCCCCGCCCAGGTGGCCGCCGCCCAGCGTCGTGTCGTAGCCGGTCAGCCGCCCCTGCCCGAGCAATTCGCGGCCGCCCTCCAGCTGGTAGACGTGGTAGGGATTGTCGATGTAATAGCTATGCTCGCCGCTCAGCACTTTGCTGAGCGGCATGCTCACAGCCAGCAGGGCCAGCTGCACCGCCAGCAGGCAGGCGGCAATCAGCAAGAGCGCGGAACGGCGCGCGGCGTCATCGTTTGGCATGGTCATGAAGAAAAAGGCGCAAGCCGCGCCTTGCTGGCAAAATGACAATGCTACAGGATGCGGCCTCAGCCACCGTAGAATTTTTTGCCCGACGCCGCCATGCTGCACAGCAGCGCCGGCGGCGCAAAGCGCTCGCCGTGGCGCGCGGCCAGGCGTTCGCAGCGCGCCAGGAAGGCCGCCGTGCCGTCCTTGTCCACCTCGCTCAGCGGGCCGCCACGGAAAGCCGGGAAACCCCAGCCGAGGATGGCGCCCACGTCCGCGTCGCGCGCGGTGGTGAGCACGCCTTCCTCCATGCAGCGCACGGTTTCCACCGCCTGCACCGCGATCAGGCGCTCCACCAGTTCCGCCACGCCGGGCTGCGCGGCCGCGCGCGGGAAGTGTTCGGCCAGCCCCGGCCACAGGCGCTTCCTGCCGCCCTCTGGATAGTCGTAATAACCCTGCCCCGCTTTCTTGCCGATGCGCCCCAGCTGCACCATGCGCGCCGCCACCGCGTGGCCGGGACGGCCCCGGTAGGCCTCGCCCAGGTCGCGCCGCGTCTGGCGGTCGATCTTGTCGATCAGCTCGCTCGACACCTCATCCGTCAGCGCCAGCGGCCCGAGCGGCATGCCCGCCTGCAGGCCGGCGTTCTCGATCAGCGCCGGCGCAATGCCTTCGGCCAGCATGGCCAGGCCTTCCAGCACATAGGTGGAGAACACGCGGCTGGTGTAGAAGCCGCGCGCATCGTTGACGACGATGGGCGTCATGCCCAGCGCCTTGACCAGGTCCAGCGAGCGCGCCAGCGTGGCTGCGCTGGTCTGCTTGCCGACGACGACTTCCACCAGCGGCATCCTGTCCACCGGGGAAAAGAAGTGCAGGCCGATGAAGTTGGACGGGCGCGCGCTCGCCTCGGCCAGGCCGCCGATCGGCAAGGTGGAGGTGTTGGAGGCGAAGATGGCGTCCGGCGCCAGCACCGCTTCGGCCTGCGCCGTCACGGCTGCTTTCAGCGCGCGGTCCTCGAACACCGCTTCGATGACGATGTCGCTGCCGGCCAGCAGCGCGTAGTCGGTGGTGGCGGTGATGCGCGCCAGCAGTGCTTCTGCCTGCTGCGGCGTGGCCTGGCCGCGCGCCGCCTGCTTCTCGAGCAGCGCCTGCGAATAGGCCTTGCCCTTGTCGGCATCGGCTTGCGAGCGGTCGACCAGCACCACCTGCAGGCCCGCCTTGGCGGCCACGTAAGCGATACCGGCGCCCATCATGCCCGCGCCCAGCACGCCGACTTTTGCGTACTTCTGCTGCGGCACGCCGGCCGGGCGCGCGGCCAGTTTTTTCGCCTCGCCCATGCTGAAGAACAGGGTGCGTATCATGGCTTTCGCCTCCGGCGACAGCACGGTCTGCGCAAAGTAGCGCGCCTCGGTCATCAGGCCGGTGTCGATGTCCGTGATCAGCCCTTCGTAGACGCAGGACAGGATGTTCATCGGCGCCGGGTAATTGCCCCAGGTCTTGGCGTGCACCATGGCATTGGCCGCCATGATGGCCTGCTGCACCGCCGGCGCGGCCACCGCGCCGCCCGGCACCTTGTAGCCCTTGGCGTCCCACGGCTGCTGCACGCGTTCGGAAGGCGCGGCCAGCATGGCGTCCCGCAGCCAGGCGCGCGCGGCTTCCTGCTCGCCGCCCGGCGCCACCACGGCGTGCAGGATGCCGGCCTTGAGCGCGTCGGCCGCCTTCAGGCGCTTGCCCTCCAACAGCAGCGGCAGCGCTTTCTGGATGCCGATCAGGCGCGGCAAGCGCTGCGTGCCGCCGCCGCCGGGCAGCAGGCCAAGCGTCACTTCCGGCAGGCCGAAGCAGGCTTCCGGATTGTCCGCCGCCACGCGGTAGTGGCCGGCCAGCGCCACTTCCAGGCCGCCGCCCAGGGCGGAACCCGGCAACGCCATGGCCACCGGCTTGCCGCAGGTTTCCAGCTTGCGCAGCGCGCGGTGCAGCCGCATCACGCGCTCGAACAGCACGCCCGCGTCGCTGGTGTCCAATAGCCATTCCAGGTCGCCGCCGGCGATGAAGTCCGGCTTGGCGGAGGTCATCAGGACCGCCTTCACGGCGCCGTCTTCGGCCGCCTCGTCGACCAGGTCGCACAGCATCTGGCAGCTTTCCGCGTTCAGCACATTCTGGCTGCGGTCCGCCATGTCCCAGCTCAGCGTGGCGATGCCGTCAGCGTCGATATTCACATTGATCATGGCTGCTCCTCACATGCGTTCGATGATGGTGGCCGTGCCCATGCCGGCGCCCACGCACAGCGTGGCCAGGCCGGTGGACACGCCGCGGCGTTCCATTTCATCCAGCAGCGTGCCCAGGATCATGGCGCCGGTGGCGCCCAGCGGATGGCCCATGGCGATGGCGCCGCCATTCACGTTGATCCTGTCGTGCGGCACCGACAGCACTTCCATGAAGCGCAGCACCACCGAGGCGAAGGCTTCGTTCAGTTCCCACAAATCGATGTCGGCGGGCGCCATGCCGGCGCGCTTGAGCGCCTTCTCCGCCGCGTAGCTCGGGCCGGTGAGCATGATGGACGGCTCGCAGCCTATGGAGGCGAAGGAACGGATGCGCGCGCGCGGGTTCAGCCCGGCGCGTTCGCCCGCCGCGCGGTTGCCGATCAATACGGCGGCCGCGCCATCCACAATGCCGGAGCTGTTGCCGGCGTGGTGGATGTGCTGCATCTGCTCGATTTCCGGGTAGCGTATGCGGATCACGGCGTCGAACCCGAACTGCTCGCCCATGTCGGCAAAGGCCGGCTTCAGCGCGGCCAGCGAGGCGGCCGTGGTTCCCGGCTTGATGAATTCATCGCGCGCCAGGATGGTCAGGCCGTTGCGGTCAACCACCGGCACCACGCTGCCATCGAACCAGCCCTGCTGCTGCGCGTGGTGCGCGCGGCGCTGGCTTTCGGCGGCGTAGGCGTCCGCGTCGGCGCGGCTGTAGCCGTGCAGGGCGGCGATGGCGTCGGCCGATATCCCCTGCGGCACGAAGTGGGTCTTGAACGCCACTTGCGGGTCCACCGGCCAGGCCCAGCCGCTGGCGCCCATGGGCACGCGCGACATGGCTTCCACGCCGCCGCCGATGGCCATGTCGGACTGGCCGGCCATCACCTGCGCCGCCGCCATGTTGACCGCTTCCAGGCCGGAGGCGCAGAAGCGGTTGATCTGCACGCCCGCCACCGACTCCGCGTAGTCCGCCGCCAGCACCGCAATGCGGCCGATGCAGGCGCCCTGCTCGCCCACCGGCTCCACGCAGCCCAGCACCACATCGTCCACCAGCGCGGTGTCGAGCGCGTTGCGCGACGCGATGGCGCGCAGCGCCGTTTCGGCCAGCCGGATCGGCGTAACGCCGTGCAGCGAACCGTCCTTTTTTCCCTTGCCGCGCGGGGTGCGCACAGCGTCGTAGATGTATGCTTCCATGACTGACTCCAGATTAAAGGCTGCGGCTAATGAGTTCTTTCATGATCTCGCTGGTGCCGCCGTACACACGCTGCACGCGGGCGTCGGCCCAGGCGCGCGTGATCGGGTATTCCCACATGTAGCCATAGCCGCCGTGCAGCTGTACGCAGCGGTCCAGCACCTTGAACTGCATCTCAGTGGCGGCCAGCTTGGCCATCGAGGCGGTGGCCGCGTCCAGCTTTTTCTCCAGCAGCAGCCCGATGCAGCGGTCCACGAATACCCGCATGCAGGTGATTTCGGTCTTGATCTCGGCCAGCGTGTGCGCCACGGTCTGGAACTCGGCCAGCGCGCGCTTGAAAGCCTTGCGTTCGCGCGTGTATTGCAACGTCCAGTCCAGGCCCGCTTCGGCCGAGGTTACCGCCATGATGGCGATCTGCAGGCGTTCCCACGGCAGTTCCTGCATCAGGTAGGCGAAGCCGCGCCCCTCCTCGCCCAGCAAGTTGGCGGCCGGCACGCGCACGTTGTCGAAGAACAGCTCGGACGTGTCCTGCGCTTTCATGCCAGCCTTCTTCAGGCGCTTGCCTTTCGAGAAGCCGGCCATCGCGGTGTCGACCACGAACAGGCTGATGCCCTTGGCGCCCGCCGCCGGGTCGGTCTTGGCGACCACGATCACCAGGTCCGCGTGCCAGCCATTGGTGATGAAGGTCTTGGATCCGTTCAGCAGGTAATGATCGCCAGCGCGGATGGCGGTGGTCTGCACGCCCTGCAGATCCGAACCGGTGCCCGGCTCGGTCATGGCGATGGCGCCCACCATCTCGCCGCTGGCCAGCTTGGGCAGGTAATGCGACTTCAGGTGCTCGCTGCCGTAGTGCAGGATGTAGGGCGCCACGATTTCCGAGTGCAGACCGAAACCGAGGCCGGTGGCGTTGATGCGCGCCTGTTCCTCGATCAGCACCACGCTGTAGAGCTGGTCCGCGCCCGCGCCGCCGTACTGCTCCGGCATGCTGGCGCACAGGAAGCCGGCGGCGCCCGCCTTTTGCCACACTTCGCGGTCCACATAGCCCTGCTCTTCCCAGCGTTCGTGGTGCGGCAGCACCTCGGTTTCCATGAAGCGGCGCGCCGATTCGCGCAGCATGTCGTGTTCTTCGGTAAACAAAGTGCGGGGGATCATACTGGTCTCCTTGTATTTTTAGGTCATCCGACCTATTATTTGCAGGTATGTTGACCTATTTCCCGGAAAAGCGCAATCCGCCATGACCATGCCACGCAAGGAATCGCACACCACCACCAAGGGCCACGAGCGGGCCGGCGCCATCCTGTGCGTGGCGCGCGAGCTACTTGGCACCGAGGGCTACGGCGCGCTGTCGATGCGCAGCGTGGCGCAGCGGGTAGGCGTCAGCCTGTCCACCGTGCAGCATTACTATCCCAGCCGGGAGGTACTGCTGGAGGCACTGCTGAACCAGGCCTTCGACGGCTACCAGGCCGGCATCGACCAGCGCCTGGCGCAGCGCACCGGCAGCGACAGCGACAGCGGCAAGGCCGTGTTCCAGTCCATCATCGACTACTTCCTGGACGACTTGCGCGACCAGATTTCCAGCGGCCTGTTTTTCGAGATCGCCGCGCTGGCCAACCGCCATCCCTACGCCTCGAAAATGTTCGACACCATGCTGACGCGCGCGCGCCGCACCTTGCGCAACCTGATGCGCGACATCGCACCGGAACTGGCGCCTGGCCAGTGCGAAATCCGCGGTGCGCTGATCGTGTCGCAGATGATAGGCCTGATGATTTTCCTGTCGGACACCCGCCCCAAGCACGGAGAACTGGCCGCGCTGCAACAGGAAGCCACTGCCGCCATCATGCGCACCGCTTTCAGCTAAGCTGGCAAGCGCATCGGACAAATAGACACATAGCCCGTTTCATATAGTACCTACGCGGCCCTCCTTTTAGATTCTGTATCGGCATATACCTCTGCCGAAATAATTTCTATACGGAGACTTTTATGAAACTAGTAGCAGCAGTGTGCACCGCCGCGCTCGCGGCGGCCTTCCCGGCAATCGCCCAGAACCAGGATCAGAACCAGTACCAAAGCACCGCCTACCGCGGCTCGGTGCTGCACTTCGTGGCCGACCCGGCCACCAGCGAGCATCCCTACGAATACTACGAAGACGGCGTGCTGCTGGTGGGCGCGGACGGCAAGGTGAAAGCCGTCGGCCCTGCCGCGCAAGTGCTGGGCAACTACCAGCAGGTAAACGTGGTCGACTACTCCGGCAAGCTGATCATGCCCGGCTTCATCGACAGCCACGTGCACTATCCGCAGACGGAGATGATAGGCTCCTTCGGCCAGCAACTGCTGCAATGGCTGGAGACCTATACCTTCCCCACCGAGCGGCAGTTCGCCGACAAGACCTACGCCAAGGGCGTGGCCAAGGTGTTCCTGAACGAGCTGGCGCGCAACGGCACCACCACCGCGCTGGTGTTCGGCACCGTGCACCCGCAGTCGGTGGACGCGCTGTTCGAGGAAGCGCAGACGCGCAATATGCGCATCATCGCCGGCAAGGTGATGATGGACCGCAACGCGCCGAGCTGGCTGCTCGACACCCCCGCCACCTCCTACGCCGACAGCAAGGCACTGATCCAGCGCTGGCACAACAAGGGCCGCGCGCTGTACGCGGTCACGCCGCGCTTCGCGCCCACCTCCACCTCGGCGCAGCTGACCGAGGCCGGCCGCCTGCTGCAGGAGTACCCGGACGTCTACATGCACACCCACCTGTCCGAGAACAAGGGCGAAGTGGCGTGGGTGCAGGAGCTGTTCCCCGAGTCCACCGGCTACCTGGACGTGTACAACCGGCACGGCCTGTCGCGCAAGCGCTCGGTGTTTGCCCACGGCGTGCACCTGCGCGACGATGAATTTGCCTCGCTGGCGCAGACCCAGTCCGCCGTGGCCTTCTGCCCCACCTCCAACTTCTTCCTGGGCAGCGGCCTGTTCGACCTGCAGAAGGCGGAAGCCTACGGCGTGCATGTGGGCCTGGGCACCGACGTGGGGGGCGGCACCAGCTTCTCGGCGCTGCAGACCATGAACGAGGCTTACAAGGCAATCCAGCTGCACAAGGCCTTTAGCGACACGCCGGACCAGCAGCGCCCGCTCACCGCGCTGAAGGCCTACTACCTGGCCACGCTGGGCGCCGCGCGGGCGCTCGACCTGGACAGCAAGATCGGCAGCTTCAAGGCCGGCAACGAGGCCGACTTCATCGTGCTCAACCCGAACGCCACCGACCTGCTGCGCTTCCGCATGCAGCGCGCCGCCAGCATCGAGGACAAGCTGTTCGTGCTGCAAACGCTGGGCGACGACC
This sequence comes from Massilia sp. Root351, assembly GCF_001425045.1. Classification (GTDB taxonomy): domain Bacteria; phylum Pseudomonadota; class Gammaproteobacteria; order Burkholderiales; family Burkholderiaceae_D; genus Rugamonas. The sequence continues at coordinate 200,197 of NZ_LMDJ01000035.1, forward strand.
GCGCCGTGGAAAAGACCTATCTGATGGGCAAGCGCGTCTACGTCACCACCGGGAACGCCGGCTACGACTACGGCTCCGGCTACAACTAAGCGTTGAGGTTAACCGCCTTGCACCAGTAAATCTGGCGCGCATCGACCCTTAGGTGCAAGTCCAGTTCGCCGTCCGCAATCAGCCAACCCTGGTTGCGGATCGCATCCGGATCGGCCACCAGATAGATCGCCCAGACATTGACCTGGCCCATGCTCTTCATGACGCTGCGCCGGTATACCTGCAGGTTGAACGGATACTTGACGATGCCCTTGGCCAGCAGGCGCATGGCCACCACGTCATCGCGGTCATTGCGCGCCACATAGCCGATGGGCTGCATCATGGCCGGCACGTTGCCTGCCCGCGCATGCGCCGGCAACGCCGCGACCACGTCCAGCGCCGGCGGCACGGAAGTCCAGCGCACGGCGGGCCAGCTGCGGAACACGGCCTGCACCGGCGCCGATACCATCAACTCCTTCAAGCGGGCCTGGTGCTCCTGGCCGTAGCAGAACAAGTACACCTTGTAGCCCGCCGCCCTGGCGCCGATGTCGCCCACGATGTCGGTATTGCGCGCATCGCTGCCCGAGCTAAACCGGGTGGTTTCCAGCGGCTTCTCCTGCACCACATTGTCCGGAACGGCCAGTCCCGGCAGGGGCATGCCGCGCTCCAGCACCACCATCAAGCCCTCCTCGCCCAGCAACTGGGCCATCACAAGCCTGCGGCGCTCGATGTCATACGGCGTATTGTGCTGCTCGCCGAGGAAGAACACCGCCGCGCCGGTCGCACCGGGCAACCGGCTCGCGCGGATGGCGTCGCGCACGCTGGCGACAATGGCTGCCACGTCCAGATCGACTACCCATTGGATGTCGTACGTTGACTCGATCAATACCGCCACGTTGCCTCCTATCAATGAATGCTTACGCTCAAGATGTTGACTTTAGCACAATGCATCCGCCGCATTCACGGCAGCGCAGCAAGCGCAGCAAACAGAGAATGGCCAGCAGCGCAAAGGACGCGCCGCTGAGCAGGGTGAGGCGGTAGTCGTGCCCCGAAAAATCGAGAATGGGGCCTTGCGCGCTGCTGACCAGGATGTTGCCAAACACCACCATCAAGTCCTTGGTCGAGTTGTACTGCACGAAGCGCGCGCGCGGGAACAGCGCCATCGGCATCGAGGCGGCCGCCGTGAAGTAAGCGCCGGAAATGATGATGTGCGCCATGTAGAACAGGCGGAAGCTGCCTTCATCGCGCACCGTCAGATAGCCCACGGCAGCCGCAGCGCAGTACAGCACCATGAAGATGGCCGACACGCGCACCGCGCCGTAGCGGTCGGCCAGCCAGCCCACGCCGAAGGCGGAGGCGATGGAGAACATGTAGCCGTAGGCCGTCATGCTGCCCAGCGCGGCCTTGGAAATGCCCATCGATTGCGCGTAGTACTGGCAGAAGGTGTTGAAGGGGCTGAAGGTCACGCAGGCGAACACGAAGGCCGCCACGATCCACAAATAGGGCCGGTAGCCGAAGCACTCGAGGATGTGGGCGCGCGGCACCAGCAGCGTGCAGCGCCCGCGCGGCGCGGCATGCATCTCGCCCGGCGGGCAGGCTTCCCTGACCGTGGCGCACATGACCAGGATGGCCAGCGCGAACACCACGCCGATGGCGGCCAGGATCTCGGCCAGGTAGTGGTCGGTGAGCGCGAACACCCAGGTGTGGAAGGCAATGCCCAAGCTGAGCCCGACGATGCGGAAGCCGGCGAAAAAACGCCCTAGCAGGCCGGCCGGCACCACGTCGTTGACCAGGCCGGTAAACAGCGAGGCGGCGCTGATGGCGGCGCACTCGAACACGGTCCAGAACAGGCAGAACCAGCCCAGGTTGCAGATGCGCGCACCGGGCGAAGCGGCGCCCAGCATGGCATGGGTCCACGCGCCCAGCACCGGCGAGACGGCCAGTCCCAGCATGGCGGCGCAGCCGATCGGCGCGATCACCAGCAGGAAAGGACGGCGCCGGCCCCAGGCGCTGCGGAAGCGGTCCGAATGGTAGCCGATGAAGGGCACCAGCAGCACGCTCAGCACCGCCGGCACGGTGGCCAGCAGCAGCGAGGTGGTGGTGTCGGAGGCGGCGTTGCGGCGCAGCAGTTCCAGTCCGCTGGGCAGGGCCACGCGTTCGCGCATGGCAATGCCCAGGTCGCCCAGCATCAGCCAGCAGCCGACCGCGAACAGGCCGGCTGCCGTCAGCGGCAGCGCAGCGCTGCGGCCGCGTGGGGGCGGTGCGGCGGTCAGCGCTGCGCCGTCGGCGGACATCAGGCCGCCGTGGCGACGCCGGCTGGCGCAGCGGGACCCGGGCCGGTGGAGTTGCGCACCACCAGTTCCATCGGGAAGGCCAGCTTCTTCGACGCGGCGGGCGCGCCCTGGATCATCTCCACCACCTCGCCCACCGCGCGCGCCGCCATTTCCTGCAGCGGCTGGCGCATGGTGCTCAGGGTGGGGAACTTCCCGGCGGCGGTGGGAATGTCGTCGAAGCCCATTACCGAGATGTCGCCCGGCACCTTCAGGCCCTTGCTGTGGATGGCGTCGATGGCGCCGAAGGCCATTTCATCGTTGGCGGCGAAGATGGCGGTGGGCAGCTGCGCCAGCGCCAGCAACCGTTCCGCGGCCGCGTAGCCGCCGGCCTGCACGAAGCGGCCCACTTCCATCAACTCCGGCAGCACCGGCAGGCCGGCGGCGGTGAGCGCGTCGATATAGCCTTTCTCGCGCTGCGCGCTCTGGCCGGTGCCCTTGGAGCCGGCGATGAAGGCGATGCGCCGGTGGCCCAGCCCGATCAAATGCTCGACCGCGGTGCGCGCTGCCTGGCGGTTTTCCACCGCCACCACCGGCACGCTCACGTCGCGCGCCTCGAAGCTGAAGAACACGGCGGGGATGCGCTGCTTTTCGATCACCTCCAGGTAGCCGTCTTCGGCATTGGGCAGCAGCAGCACCAGGCCGTCGCACAGCTTGCTCAGCATGTCGCAGGTGGGCGCGCGGCCGGGGCCGTCGAAACGCTCGGCGTTGAAGATCAGGATGTCGTAGCCGATGCGGCGCGCTTCCTGGCTGATGGCCTTGGTGATCTCGTGCAGCACCAGGGACCCGTAGTTGTTGACGAAGATGCCGATCAGGTTGCTCTTGTCGCCGCGCATGCGGCGCGCCAGCATGTCCGGCGTGTAGTTGAGCTGGGCCGCCGCCGCCATCACGCGCGCGCGCGCCGCCTCCGACACATAGCCGGTGCCCCTTATCGCACGCGATGCCGTGATCGGCGACACGCCGGCGGCCTTGGCCACTTCACTCAGTTTGCTCGTCTTACCCATGTTTTCTCACCGCCGCCCAGTTGTCTGTTCCGCCAATGTGGTCACGATACCACATGACCCAAATTCGTTTCAATAATAAATTCATTATAAAAATCAATCGCTTATGACAATGATCAAAAAGTTGAGCAAAACAACGGTCGTATGACGACTAGCAAGGTGGTAACGTGACCACATGGTACTGACAACAATATCAAAAGTACCTGGGGAGATGGTCTGACTGTCGTTCACTTGGAGGAGCACATGAATAAGAAGATTTTGGCCGCGCTGCTGCCGGCGGCCCTGGCCGCCGCTTACGGGGGCACTGCCATGGCGCAGGACGCCACGGCCGCACAAGCGCAGGCGCCCGCCGCCACGCCGGAAGTCGCCACGGTGGTGGTCACCGGTTTCCGTTCCAGCCTGCAAAAAGCGCTGAACCTGAAGATGCAAGCCATCGGCGTGCGCGATTCCATCGTGGCTGAAGACATCGGCAAATTCCCCGAGGCCAATGTGGCCGAATCGCTACAGCGGGTCCCGGGCGTAATCCTGAACCGCGACGAAAGCTCGGCCGAGGGCCAGCGCATTTCCATCCGCGGCCTGCCCACCGAGTACTCGGTGACCACGCTGAACGGCGCGCCGGTCAACACCACCTCCACCAGCACCATCGGTTCGGCCGCGCGCGGCTTCAACTACGACGTGTTCGCCTCCGAACTGTTCGGCCGGGTGGACTTCTACAAGTCGCCGCTGGCCGAGCTGACCGAAGGCGGCCTGGGCGGCATCGTCGACCTGCAGACGCCGCGCCCCTTCGACAATCCGAAGCGCACCGTGCGCTACGCGCTGTCCGAGTCCTACAACACCATGTCCAAGAAAGCCGACCCGAGCGGCTTCGCGCTGTATTCCAACACCTGGAACGACGTCGGCTTCCTGATCGGCGCAGCGCACTCGTCCAGCGTAAACAACCGCTCCGGCTTCGAAGCCACCGGCGGCTACAACAGCTCGGCGCGCGGCAGCCAGAGTCCGGTCAAGGGAAACTTCGCCGTCACGCTGGACTACGACGATCCGCGCGCCAACCTGGGCGGCCTGACGCGCTCCCAGGTCGACAATGCGCTGCTGCCGCGCATCTACCGCTTCTACGGTTCGGCCAACGACCGCACCCGCGACGGCCTGGTGTCGTCCCTGCAGTACAAGAGCGGCGGCCTGAACCTGAGCCTGGACACCTTGTACTCCAAGCTGAAGAATACGCGCGACGAAATGTACTTCGGCCTGCTGGTGCGCAACAGCAAGACCACCAACCGCGCCGCGCCCGCCGGCCAGGCCGGCCACAACGGCTTCGTGCCGATCAACGTGAAGGTGGACCCGGACTCGAACCTGCTGACCGGCACTTTCGGCAACACCTCGTACAGCAGCGGCGTGACCTACAGCGAAGACGAGACCAAGTTCGGCTACACCTCGCTGAACGGGCGCTGGGCCGCCAGCGACACCCTGGTGCTGAGCGGCCAGCTGAGCGTCAACAACAGCAAGGCGCTGAGCTACCAGGACACGCTGTCCGGCCAGATCTTCGGCGTGACCTCCACCATCGACTACGGTGACGACCATGTGTATCCATCGCTGTCCTCGAGCTCCAGCTACACCGACCTGAACAACTACCAGGGCTTCGACATCGGCACCGGCTGGACCCGCGAAACCGACAAGGCCAAGCAGGGCCGCCTGATCGCCGACTGGGACTACCAGCTGCCGGGCGAATGGAAGGGCCACCTGAAGGCGGGCGTCAGCTATGTCGACACCACCAAGGGCATCAACAAGCGCAACGGCACCGCGCTGGCCAAGGCCAAGATGAACCAGCTGGGCACCGCCGGCATCCGCAGCGGCATGACCACGCAGCTGCCGATCGGCAACCTGGACATGGGCGCCGGCTGGCCGAGCGCATGGGGCACGTTCACGCGCGACTACGCCTACTCCACCTTCGATCCGCTGGCCAACAACGTGGAATCGACCTTCACGCCGGCGCAAAGCTTCACTGCGGGCGAGAAAGTGACCACCGGCTTCGTGCAGTCCGACTTCGTCGGCAAGGTGATGGAGCACGAGCTGCGCTTCAACGCCGGCGTGCGCTACTCGCGCACCGAGACCCAGATCGACAACTTCAAGCAGCAGGGCGCCAGCCTGACCTATGCGCCGAACCAGGAGTCCGGCGCCTACCACAACCTGCTGCCGGCCTTCAGCGCCGCCTTCGACGTGACGGACAACCTGATGTGGCGCGCCTCCTGGGGCAAGACCATCAGCCGCGCTTCGCTGTCCATCATCGCCGCGCAGACCGTGATCCCGAATCCGTTCGACAACACGGCCACCGCCGGCAACCCCGGCCTGCGTCCGCAGCAGTCGAAGAACATGGACACCAGCCTGGAGTGGTACTTCCAGCCGGGCAGCCTGCTGTCGGCCGCCTACTTCAAGAAGGACCTGACCGACGCCACCGTGGCCAACACCAGCAACACCACCTTCGGCGCGCTGGGCTTGCCGGACACGGCGCTGGGCGCGATCTTCCAGAACGCGCAAGGCCGGGTCGACCCCAACCTGCCGATGACCTTGCGCAGCTTCACCAACGCCGGCCAGCAGACGCTGAAAGGCTACGAGCTGGCTTACCAGCAAGCCTTCACCTTCCTGCCGGAACCGTTCAAGGGCTTCGGCGCGCTGGCCAGCTACACCCACATCGATCCGTTCAACAGCGCCAAGTGGATCACCAATGCGGGCAAGGAGATCCAGGTCAACTCGGTGCCGAAGTACGCCTACAGCACCACGGCCTACTACGAAAACGGCCCGCTGGCGGTGCGCCTGTCGTACAACTACAAGGGCCGCTCGCTGCACGGCGACAACCCGCGCAACCTGGGTGACGACCTGATCCGCTGGCGCGCCGCGCGCGGCTACCTGGACGGCAACATCAGCTACAAGATCAATGACATGCTGGAACTGCGCATTGACGCGATGAACCTGTCCAACACGCTGAGCTACGATTACTTCGAAGACGCCTCCGGCCAGTTCGGCAGCGGCAAGAAGAGCCGCATGGACTACGCCAAGTACGACGGCCGCACCATCAAGATCGGCATTCGCGGCAAGCTGTAAAGAGCAGAAACGGAAACCACCCATGACCATGATCGCCCGCCTCGCCGCGTTCGCCACACTCAGCTTCGCGGCCGCCGCAGGCCAGTCGCATGCGCCGCCGGAGACCCCGGAGCGCGCGGCGGACCAGGTCCGCATCGTCGATGTGGCGCCGGGCTGGGCAGGCAACTCGGTCAATGCGGTGGTGTTCCGTAAAAACGCCCTCGTCACGCACGGCGACACGCAGTACATCGCCTTCTACGACAAGGACGCCTACGTGGTGCTGGGCAAGCGCAAGCTGGGCGGCGCCGCGTGGGAACTGCAGCGCAGCCAGTACCAGGGCAATGTGCGCGACGCCCACAACAGCATCAGCCTGATGGTGGACGGGGCCGGCTTCCTGCACCTGGCCTGGGACCTGCACAACCAGCCGCTGCGCTACGCGCGCAGCGTGCGTCCCGGCGCGCTGGCCATGTCGGACACCATGCCGATGACGGGCACGCAGGAAAAGTCGGTCTCCTACCCCGAGTTCTACCGCCAGCCGGACGGCAAGCTGCTGTTCCTGTACCGCGACGGCGGCTCCGGGCGCGGCGACCTGGTGATGAACCGCTACGATCCGGCCGCAGCCGATGGTCCCCGCTGGAGCCGGCTGCACAGCAAGCTGATCAGCGGCGAAGGCCAGCGCAGTGCCTACACGCAGGCCTTTCTCGACCACCTTGGCACGCTGCACCTGTCCTGGGTGTGGCGCGAAACGCCGGACGTGGCCAGCAACCACGACCTGGCCTACGCCCGCTCGCGCGACGGCGGCCTGACATGGGAAAAGTCGACCGGCGAGCGCTACACGCTGCCGATTACGGCAGCCACCGCCGAGTACGCAGCACGCATCCCGCAAAACAGCGAGCTGATCAACCAAACGTCGATGTCCGCCGACCGGCAGGGCAATCCCTACATCGCCACCTACTGGCGCGACGCGGCCTCGCCGGTGCCGCAGTACCGCGTGGTCTACCTGGGCGGCGGCGCCTGGCGGCGGCTGGACCTGGACTTTCGCAAGCAGCCGTTCTCGCTGAGCGGCGTGGGCACCAAGGCCATTCCCATCGCGCGCCCGCAGATCATGGTCAACATCCAGCGCGAGCAACCGTCCGGCCTGCTGATCTTCCGCGATGCCGAACGCGGCAGCAAGGTGTCGGCGGTGCGCATCGCGGACTTCGGCAAGGCGCAGTGGCGCGTACTCGACCTCGACAGCGCCTCCGTGGGCGCCTGGGAGCCCAGTTTCGACACCGAACTTTGGCAGCGCAGCGGCGAACTGAACTTGTATTTGCAAACCGTGCAGCAGATCGACGGCGAAGGCGTGGCCAAGGCCGCTCCTTCCCCGGTGCGGGTGCTGCAATGGACACCGGACTTCTGACCCCATCCACGCAAGGATCAAGAACATGATGAGAAGACGACTTTGTTTGAAGGCGGCGCTGGCCAGCGTGGCGGCGATCTCCGCAGGCTGCACCTTGGGCGGCGTGGCAAGCTCCGCCGCCGTAACCCGATCCGACGTGCTGGCTTCCCTGCGCCTGGCCAACGACTACTGGCAGCGCAGCAATTCGCCCGCGCTGTGGTCGTTCTGGGACGTGGCCGCCTACCACACCGGCAACATGGAAGCCTACTTCCTCACCGGTGACGAACGCTACCGCCAATATTCCACCGCATGGGCCGAACACAACCAGTGGAGCTCGGCGCGCTCCGACGTGAAAGCGGCGTGGAAATACACCTACGGCGAAACCAACGAGCATGTGCTGTTCGGCGACTGGCAAGTGTGCTTCCAGACCTATGTCGACCTGTACAACCTGGACCCGGCCAAAGACCCGCGCAAGATCGCCCGCGCGCGCGAGGTGATGGAATACCAGCTCAGTACGCCCAATGACGATTACTGGTGGTGGGCCGACGGCCTGTACATGGTGATGCCGGTGATGACCAAGCTGTACAAGGTGACCGGCGACCAGCGCTACCTCGACAAGCTGTACGACTACTTCCAGTTCGCCGACCAGTTGATGTACGACGCCGACGCCGGCCTGTACTACCGCGACGCCAAGTACATCTACCCCAGGCACAAGAGCAGCAACGGCGGCAAGGACTTCTGGGCGCGCGGCGACGGCTGGGTGTTCGCCGGCCTGGCCAAAGCGCTGGCCGACCTGCCCGCCGGCCACCGCTGCCGTCCGCTGTTCGTGGCGCGCTTCCAGCGCATGGCGCAGGCCCTGAAGGCGGCGCAGCGGCCGGAAGGCTACTGGACCCGCAGCCTGCTCGACCCGGCGCACGCGCCCGGCCCGGAGACCAGCGGCACCGCCTTCTTCACCTACGCCTACCTGTGGGGCATGAACCACGGCCTGCTGGAGCGGGCCGAGTATGCGCCGGTGGTCAGGCGCAGCTGGCAATTCCTGAGCAAGACCGCGCTGCAGGCGGACGGCAAGCTGGGCTATGTGCAGCCGATCGGCGAGCGCGCCATTCCCGGCCAGGTGGTGGACAAGAACTCCACCGCCTCGTTCGGCGTGGGCGCCTTCCTGCTGGCGGCCGCCGAGCTGGCGCGTTTCCTCGACCAGCACACCCTGGATTAATCGATGACGACCAAGTTCTCTCGCCGCCGGCACCTGCAAGGTGCGGCGGTTGCAGCAGCCAGCGCGCTGCTGCCTTTTTCTGCCGGCGCACAGGTCCCCGCCTCCGGGCCTGCCGCGCGCTTCGCCATCGGCCAGGACGACTTCCTGCTCGACGGCAAACCGGTCCAGATCCGCTGCGGCGAAATGCATTTCGCCCGCGTGCCGCGCGAATACTGGACGCACCGCCTGCAGGCCATCAAGGCCATGGGCTTGAACACGGTGTGCGCCTACCTGTTCTGGAACTATCACGAATGGCGCGAAGGACAATACGACTGGCGCGGCCAGCGCGACGCGGCCGAGTTCTGCCGCCTGGCGCAGCAGGCCGGGCTGTGGGTGATCCTGCGGCCCGGTCCATACGCCTGCGCCGAATGGGAAATGGGCGGCCTGCCGTGGTGGCTGCTGAAGCAGCCCGGTGACGCCTTCCTGCGCACCCGCGACGAGGCCTACGTGCAGCCGGCGCGGCGCTGGCTGCGCGAAGTCGGCCGCGTGCTGGCGCCGATGCAGGCGACGCAGGGCGGCCCCATCCTGATGGTGCAGGTGGAGAATGAATACGGTTTCTTCGGCGAAGACCTGGACTATATGCGCGCGATGCGCCAGGCCCTGCTGGAGGCGCGCTTCGACGTGCCGCTGTTCCAGTGCAATCCGACCAACGCGGTGGTGAAGTCGCACATCCCCGAGCTGTTCTCGGCGGCCAACTTCGGCAGCGATCCGGCCACCGGCTTCAAGGAACTGGCCAAGGTGCAGCGCGGCCCGCTGATGTGCGGCGAATACTATTCCGGCTGGTTCGACACCTGGGGCGCGCCGCACCGGCGCGGCTCGGCCGACAAGGCAGTGGCCGACATCCAGGCCATGCTCAAGGCCAATGGTTCCTTCAGCCTGTACATGGCGCACGGCGGCACCACCTTCGGCCTGTGGGGCGGCTGCGACCGCCCCTTCCGCCCCGACACCACCAGCTACGACTACGACGCGCCCATCGGCGAAGCCGGCTGGACCGGCGACAAGTTCAAGGCCTACCGCGACGGCATCGCGCCACTGCTGCCGGCCGGCGACCAGCTGCCGGACGCGCCGGCGCGCATGCCCGTCATCACCATCCCGCCGTTCGCCTTGCAGGAGACGGCCGCCGTGATGGCCAACCTGCCGCCGCGCACCATCGGCGACGTGTCGCCCAAGCCGATCGAGCAGTACGACATCAGCCGCGGCCTGGTGGCCTACCGCGTGACCTTGCCGGCCGGCCCGCCCGGCACGCTGGCGGCGGCCAAGGTGCGCGACCTGGCCTGGGTGTTCGTGGACGGCAAGCAAGTGGGCACCATGGACACGCGCCACCGCCGCTTCAAGGTGGCGCTGGCCGCGCGCAGCAAGCCGGTGACGGTGGACATCCTGCTGTACACCATCGCGCGCGTGAACTTCGGCGTGGAAATCCATGACCGCAAGGGCTTGCACGGCCCGGTCACCTTCACGCCGAAGGACGGCGCAGGGCCGGCCCAGGCGGTGGAAAACTGGGCCATCCGCGCCATCGACTTCGACGCCGACGGCACGCTGCCGCCGCTGCAATGGAAACGCAGCCGCGCGCAAGGCCCGGCGTTCTGGCGCGGCGGTTTCGACGCCGCGCAGACCGGCGACACCTTCCTCGACATGGCCGGCTGGGGCCAGGGCATCGTGTGGATCAACGGCCGCTGCCTGGGCCGCTACTGGAGCATCGGCCCGACGCAGACCATGTACCTGCCCGGCCCGTGGATCAAGCGCGGCCGCAACGAAGTGGTGGTGCTGGACCTGACCGGCCCGCGCAGCGCGCGCATCGCCGGCCTGGCCATGCCGGTGCTGGACCGGCTGCGCCCCGAACTCGACCTGGCGCGTCCGCCCAGCACCGCCAGGCTGCAGCTGGACGGCGTGGTGCCGGTGCACGCGGCCGAATTCGCGCCCGGCCCGGCCACCCAGGACGTGATGTTCGCCGCGCCCGCCAGCGGCCGCCAGTTCTGCCTGGAGTCGCTGAACGCCTTCGACGGCAAGCGCTACGCGGCGGTGGCCGAAATCGCCCTGCTGGACCAGGCCGGCAAGCCGCTCAACCAGTCCAGCTGGACCATCGCCTACGCCAGCAGCGAGGAAGCGCGCAAGGAAGACGGTTCGGCGCTGAACGCCATCAACGGCCAGAACACCGACTACTGGCACACCGCCTACAGCGGCGCGGCCGCCAGCCTGCCGCATCCGCACCGTATCATTATCGACCTGGGCAAGGCGGTGGAAGTGGCAGGCCTGCGCTACGTGCCGCGCCAGGGCACGGCCGAGGTGACCGGCCGCATCAAGCAATACCGTATCTATATCGGCGACCAGCTCGTCACGGGCAACTAGGAGAACACATGCAACGACGCAATTTCATGCGCACGCTGGCGGCCGGCACGGCTGGTTCGGCGATGAGCGGACTGATCACCGCCAGCGGTACGCTGGCCGCAGGCAGCGCGGCCGCCGCCACGGCAGCGGCCGCGGGCGGCGACCGCGCCTACCTGCTCGGCCTGCTGCAAAAAATGTCCGACCCGGTGCTGTCGGCTATGTCGCAGGGCCAGCTGCACAAAAAATTCGCGCTCGAGCTGAGCCCCACCTGGGACGGCCGCGACTCCAAGGTGGCTTACCTGGAGTGCTTCGGCCGCCTGATCGCCGGCGTGGCGCCGTGGCTGGCCCTGCCCGCCGACGGTACGCAGGAAGGCCGCTACCGCCAGCGCATGCAGCAAATGGCGCTGCAAAGCTACGTCCACTCGGTGGACCCGGCCAGCCCGGACTGCCTGCTGTGGAAAGGCCCCGGCCAGACGCTGGTCGATTCGGCCTACTACACCAACGCCCTGATGCGCGCGCCCAAGACCTTGTGGGAACCGCTCGACAGCACCACCAAGCAGCGCATCATCGCCGCCATCAAGGGCCTGCGCCGCATCGAGCCGCCCTACATCAACTGGATGCTGTTCGCCGCCATGAACGAAGCGTGGCTGATGTCCATCGGCGAGGAATACGACCCGATGCGCATGAACGTGGCCATCCGCAAGATCAACGAGTGGTACGTGGGCGACGGCTGGATCAAGGATGGCGAAGCGTTCCACTTCGACTACTACAATTCCTACGTGATGTACCCGATGCTGGTGGAAATCCTGGACGTGCTGGCCAAGTTCAAGGGCCCGTTCTGGAACGGCAAGCCGGAGGAACTGCAGGCGCAGGCCGTCAAGCGCATGCAGCGCTACAGCGAGCACCTGGAGCGCTTCATCGCCACCGACGGCAGCTACCCGCCCATCGGCCGCTCGCTGACCTACCGCACCGCCGCCTTCCAGCCGCTGGCCCTGCTGGCCTGGCGCAAGCAATTGCCGCCCTCGCTGCCGGAAGGCCAGGTGCGCGCCGCGCTGCACGCGGTGCACAAGGCGGTGTGGACCGCGCCAAGCAACTTCACCAAGGACGGCTACCTGACCATCGGCTTCGTCGGCCACCAGCCCGAGCTGGGCGACTGGTATTCCAACAACGGCAGCATGTACATCGCTTCCGCCACCTTGCTGCCGCTGGGCCTGCCCGAAAGCGACAGCTACTGGACCGCGCCGGCGCTGGACTGGACGCAGAAAAAAGCCTTCTCCGGGCGCAAGTTCCCCAAGGATTATCACGTCAGCTATTGAAGGCGCGCCTGTTACTGCCTAGTACTGCTCCTTGTTGATGACGAAGTACATGCGGAAGGCGGTGTCCAGCACGGTCTTGGCGGTGCCGGCCGCTTCGTCCGCAGGCATGCGCAGCTGGCGCGCATAATGCTGCGCCAGCGCGCGCTCGGCCGGCGCGTACTGGGCCCGGATGGCGGCGGCGTGCTTCTTGTTCTTCTTGCCCTGCTGCGACCAGGCCAGCAGGTTTTCGTCCACTTCTTCGCGCGTGTTGTAGGGGGTGTCCGCCACCCAGGGACGCAGGGCGGCGTTGGCCCAGGCCTGCTGCACGGCGGCGCGCACACGGGCGGTAGGCTGCCAGAAGCTTTCGCCCTTGCCGCTGCCCAGGGTCCGGTCCAGCAGCGCCGCCAGTTTCCGCACCGGCGGCGGCAACAGCTGCACCGCGTGCTTCACTTGCGGACGGAACTGGATTTCGCACGCCAGTTTCGGCGTGCCCCCGGCCGGCACGAACACCTTCCAGTTGCCCGAGAAGCCGCCCGGTTCGGCGATGTACATCATCCACAGCGCGCTGTCGCCCTTTTTCCTGAACACGAACGGCGCGCGCCAGCCGTCGCTGAACGGCTTGCCCAGCCTGGCATTGCGTTCTTCCAGGCCCGTGCCCAGGTAATCCTTGGCGGTCAGGTACTGGTCCACCACACGCACCCTGTGCATGTCGCCCTGCCAGCCGAGCGGCACTTCCTCCACCACCAGCCGCTTGCCGTTGACGGCGTCGGTCTGCCAGTAGATGCTGCGCGGCTTATATTCGGGGAGGGGCACTTGCGTGAAAACGTCGGTGTCAAACTCCAGCACGTCGCCGTGGGCGAGGCTGGTGCTCTTGGGGCCGAGCACCAGGTCGCTGGGAAAATCGTCCGGGATGGCGTACGGGTGGGTCCACGGCACGACGCTGGCCGACTTGTGGCTCAGCGTGGCCAGCCACAAGGCAGCCTGGCACTCGGCCACCTGTTTTCCATTCGTCAGCCGGGGCCAGTCCTGCGCCTGGGCCGGGGCCGCAGCCATACACAAGGCCAGTCCGACCGCACAATACAGTTTATCCAGATTCATGGCATTCCATTTGAGTCGATCGCGCGGCAACCGGCCGCGCGATTAACTATTTTACAATGGAATTTTAGGTAGCTGCGTCCGGGAAAGCATTAGTCGTGCGCGCGCCCCACAGTGCGTAGAACAGCACGTACAGTTCGCACGCGGCGGTCAGCAGGAAGGACATCTGCAGGCCGTAGATGTCGGCCAGCCAGCCCTGCACCACCACCAGCGCGCCGCCGGCAATGGCCATGATCAGCAGGCCGGCGCCTTCCTCGGTCAGCGGACCCAGGCCCTTGATGCCGAGCGTGAAAATGGTGGGGAACATGATGGAATGGAACAGGCCGACGGAGATCAGCGCCCACATGGCGGCCGGGCCGCTGCTGAAGGTGGCCACCAGCATGACGATGCAGGCGCCCACGCTGGCCGCCGCCAGCACGTGCTCGGCGGCGATCGAGCGCATTAGCACGCTGCCCACGAAGCGGCCCACCATCATGCCGCCCCACAGCAGGAACAGGTAGTGCGAGGCGCGCTCGTGGTTGACGTTGCCGATGTCCGGCTGCGACACGAAATTGATGAACAGGTTGGCCACGCCGATTTCGGCAATCAGGTAGATGAAGATGGCCGGGATGCCGAACACCAGGTTGCGGTGGCGCCACAGCGAATGCGAAGCACGCTCGGCTTTCGACACGCGGCTGTTGGCGGCGCCCATCTCCGGCAGCGGGAAGCGCGCGATGATGACCGCCAGCACGATCAGCACGCCGGCCACGATCAGGTAAGGCAGCTGCACCGCCTGCGCGTCGGCCAGGCGCTCGGCCTGGGTCAGCACATGGCCGGCGTCCGCCGTGCCGGAATTGGAGCGGCCCAGGATCAGGTAGCCGCCGAACAGCGGCGCGAACATGGTGCCCAGCGAATTGAAGGCCTGCACCAGGTTCAGGCGCGCGGACGCGGTCTGCGGCGTGCCGACCACGGCCACGTAGGGGTTGGCGGCCACCTGCAGCAAGGTGATGCCGCAGGCGATGACGAACAGCGCCACCAGGGTGACGATGTAGGACGGCAGGCGCGCGGCCGGAATCATCAGCAGCGCGCCCAGCGCCATGATGGACAAGCCCACCACCAGCGATTTCTTGTAGCCGATGCGCTCGATCAGGCGCGCCGAAGGGATAGACGCGACGAAGTAGGCGATGAACCAGACCGATTCGATCAGCGTGGTCTGCGTGTAGTTCAATTCGAACACGCTGCGCAGATGGGGCAGCAGCGTATTGTTGATGACGGTGATGAAACCCCAGGTGAAGAACAGGCTGGCCAGCAGCGACATGGCCGACTTGTAACTGGCCGTTGCGGGCGCTTGCCCTTTGGAAGAATTACTGACAGAAACAATAGGCGCAGCCACGGAACGTCCCCTGAAAATCTTATTTTGGAGCCTTCCATGCTAGAGCTTTACGCGATCCAATACCAATAACTAAATTGCAGGAATCTATACCGATTTCGGTATCACGCCTACCGTGCGCGCATTATCTATTTTGCAATTATAGAATGATGCTTTTCTTCAATGGAGATCGCGATGAGGCACTTGATCAGGCGCACAGCCGGCGCCGCAACCTGCCTGCTGGCGGTACACGCCGCCGCCCAGGCCGACGATGCGCTGTGGGCACGCTCCCAGGCGCTGCTGGTGAAAAACAAGGGCCTGATCGCGCAGAACATCGCGACCAAGGTGGACACGGGCGGCGAGCCGGCCATCGGCGAGGGTAGATATGAAACCGTGCTGCAGCGCTTCGACATCACCGGCCGGCCGGTGCGCGCCGCGAAAGACGAGGCGACCGACAACAGCAGCGACTACAAGGCATCGAAACTGGACATGGCGCTGGCCAACCACTTCGCCAACAACCCGGAACACCTGTTCGAGAACGCGTCCGACGTCACGCGCCTGGCGGACCAGCAAGTGGACGGCCAGACTCTCGCCGTGTTCGACGTGCGCGCCCAGCATGTGCTGAAGCGCACCCTGCCCGTCAGCATGCGGGTCTGGGTCAAACCGGACAGCGGCGCGCCGGTGAAGGCGGACGGCATGCTGGAGGTGCCGGCGCCGTTCGGTCCGCGCGCACCATTCAAGGTCCGCTATACGTCCGATGCGTCGGGGAAGGCCCTGCCGGCGCAGGTCTGGCTGGAGTACGACTACGTGATCATGGGCAAACGCAACCACATCAAGTTCGATCAGACCCTAAGCAACTGGAAACAGCGGCCCTGAGCCGCTCAGTTTTCCCCGTCCGGCAGCGCGGCAGCCCCGGCCAGCCTGGCCAGATCAGCGGCCACCGCATCCATCACGGGCTCCCATGCGCCGCGCTGCGGCTGGCGGTACAGGACCGCGCTCGGATACCACGGACTGGCGGCGCCCTGCTCCAGCCAGCGCCATTCGAACGGCGTCTGCAGCAATATCCAGACCGGTTTGCCCAGCGCTCCCGCCAGATGGGCCACGCTGGTATCGACCGTGACCACCACGTCCATCAGTTGGCACAGGGCGGCGGTGTCGCTGAAGTCCTGCAGCAGGCCGGCCAGCTGCCGTACCGGCGCCGTATCCAGCAGCGCCTGCTCGGCAGGCTTGACGTCCTTCTGCAGGCTGATGAATTCGCACGGCGCCGCGAACAGCCGGGCGAACACCGCCAGCGGCACGCTGCGGTTGAGGTCGTTCGGGTTGGCCGGGTGGCCGCTCCACACCACGCCGACGCGCGGCCGGGCCTTCGGGCCGAGCAGCGCCTGCCATTGCGCCACCCTGGCCGGATCGCTTGCCAGGTAGGGCGTTGCCGCCGGAACCGTGTCGAGCCGGGTGCCGAACGCCAGCGGCAAGCTCATCAGCGGGATGTGATAGTCGAACGGCGGCAGCGCCTCGCCCTTGACGACGACGCGGCTGACGCCCGCCAGGGTGCCCAGCAAGGCGGCCAGCGGCCGCTTCGCTTCCAGGATGACGGTGGCGCCGCGCCCGGCCACCAGCGCCGCGTAGCGGCAGAATTGCAGGGCGTCGCCCAGCCCCTGTTCGGCATGCAGCAGGATGGTCTTGCCCGCCAGCGCTTCGCTGCCGGTCCAGGCCGGCTGAGGGAAGTCGCGCTTGCCCTTGTACACGCCCAGCGTTTCAGCCTTCCAGCGCCACTCGTAGCCGCGCCAGCCTTGTTCATAGTCGCCGCGCCGCAAATGGACCAGCGCGCGGTTCCAGTGCGCCAGCGCGCACTGCGGATCGAGCGCGATGGCGCGTTCATAGTGCTGCATCGCCAGGCCGGCCTGGCCCACCTGGTCCAGCAGGCTGCCCAGGTTGGTGTAGGCGCCCGGATGGTGCGGCGCCAGCTGCACCGCTGTCTGGTAGCATTGCTGCGCCTCCGCGTAGCGCAGGCTGGCACGCAGGATGGCGCCACGGGTTACATGGTAGTCGGCACTCTCCGGCGCCAGCGCCAGCGCGCGGTCGATGCTCTCCAGCGCCTGCTCGCGCCGGGCCGCCGCGTTGAGCATGCGCGCATGCAGCTGCCACAGGCCGGCGTCGGACTGGTCCAGTTCCAGCGCGGCGGCGAACAGGCGCGCCGCCGATTCCGGCCGGCCCTGCTGCTGTAACTGCGCGCCCAGCTGGCGATAGGCGGCCACGCGTTCACGCCGCAGCGCTGCCGCGCCCGCACTGTCGTGCTGCGCTTCCTCGTTGCGGTTCAGTCCGCGCAGCGCTTGCGCGCGCAGGCTGTAGGCTTGCGCCAGGCCGGGATCCAAGCCGACCGCCCGGCTGCTGCACTGCAGCGCCTGCTCGAAATCCAGGCGGGACAGGCACAGGCGTGCCAGGTTGCACAGCGCGTCCACGTAGTCCGGCGCCAGCTCCAGCGCACGCCGGCAGCATGCTTCGGCCTCGGCCACCTGCCCCATCGCCAGCAGGATGGCGGCGCCGCTGTTGTAAGCCTCGGGATTGCCGGGATTGACGGCCAACGCCTGCTCCACGCTGTGCAGCGCGGGCTCCAGCTGCTGCAGTTGCCTGAGCACGCCTGCGCGGTTGGTCCAGGCCTGGTCGTCGGCCGGATTGAGCGCCAGCGCCTGGTCGTAGCTGTACAGTGCTTCCTCGTTGCGCTGCAGGGCCTGCAAGGCCACGCCACGGTTGTAACAGGTATCGGCGTCGCCGCCGGTCAGTTCGAGCGCGCGGCCGTAGCTGCGCAGCGCGTCTTCCAGGTGCTGCATCTCGCGCAGCGCGTTGCCCAGGTTGCTGTGCGCGCCGGCGTGGCCCGGATCGACGGCCAGCGCAGAGCGGATAAAACCGGCGGCGAGTTCGTAATTTCCGGTCTGGAACGCCACGATACCCACGTGGTGCAGCGCCTCGAAGTGCCGGGGCGCCAGTTTGAGCACTTGCTCATAGGTCTGCATGGCTTGGGCGAACTCACCCTGGCTGTGAAACTGCAGGCCTTGCGCGAACAGGGACTCGGCTTGCAGGGTGATGGATGGGTGACTCGGTGTGGCCATTGTCCTTGGGAGCTATGTTTGCCGTGGCCAGTTAGCATACCATTGCCTGCCCGCCTCGTGCAGCATCGGATGGATGCTGGAGTCCGCGCGCTGACACCCTTGCCGAGCAAGGGCGCGCGCCGTTACCGGCCCGGAGGGAGTTCAGCCTTTGTTGGAAACGACTGCGTTCAGAATCAGTGCCAGCGCCTTGAGATGCTCTTTGGCCGGGCGCGCGCCGCCCATCGCATGCGTGAGGATCACACCGGACAAATACGCGTCGATGGCCGTTGCCGCGCCATGCAAATCGATGTCCGGACAGGTGGCTCCCTGCTTGCGCAAGTTCTTCAAGCCTTCGTAGAACTGGTTGTAGCGATCCTTTGCCGCATTCTCCAGCTTCGCCTTGAGGCCCGCGCTGGTGGAACTGGCCAGTATCAATTCGAGCTCGATACGACTCGCCATCCGAAACTCGGCTGAAGTCAGCATTCCCACGTGCCGCTCCAGCACCGCCACCAGCGCCTCGGCGCTGTCGAACTGCAGCCGCACCAGCCCTGCCGCGCTGAACTGATCGACCACCGCCCCGAGAATCTCGTCCTTGCTTTCGAAATGCACATACAAAGCGCCCCGGCTGATCGCCGCCGCTTCGCAGATGTCGCTCAATGTCGTGTTCAGCACCCCCACGCGTGACAGGCAGGCAATCGTCGCCTCGACGATTTCGGCGCGCTTTTGCAGCATGTATTCAGGAGGGCGGCGTGGCATGCGCGCATCTTGTCACACCAGCATGCAGCCGTCAACGCGGCTCCATTTCTTGACTCCCAAAAAAAGACCTGTTAGTCTTTTTTAAAACAGACCACCCGGTCTTTTTATAAAAACCAGGAGACCAGCATGCTCACCCGCCCCATCCCCGGCCTTTGCCTGCATTCGACGGCAGCGGCCCTGCTCTGTAGTTTCGCCGGCCAGCCGGCGGCACTCGCACAGGAGGCCAAGATCCAGGTTGTCGAAGTATCGGGCAAGCGCCCGCAAGGGCTGCGCGATCTCGCCGGCACCGTCACCGCCGTCAGCGGTGGCCAGCTCGAACAGCTGAGCGCCACGGGATTCGAGGACTATTTGAAGCTGACGCCTGGCGTCCAGTTGAGCAAAGGCGAACCGGATGCCGCCGTACTGTCGATCCGCGGCATCAATACCTTCACCGACCCCACCAATGGGGTCACCCAGGGAACGGTGGGAGTCTATGTGGACGATGTGCCGTTCACCGATCCATTTGGCCGCCTCGGCCTGCCCGATCTGGCGCCCTTCGACATGGAGCGCGTCGAAGTCATGCGCGGTCCGCAAGGCGTTCTTTATGGTTCATCCTCGCTTGGCGGCGCTTTGCGCTACGTGCCGGCCAAGCCGGATTTCAGCGGCACCAGCGCCACGGCCATGGCCACCGTCGGCTCAGGCGACGGCGCCCTGGCGCGCCAGGGCTGGGTCAGCGCGAACTGGGCGGCTCCCGACGGCGCCACTGCGCTCAGGATCGGAGGCTTCGTGCGCAAGGATGGCGGCACGATCGACAACCCCATCGCAAGCAGCAGCAACGATCTGAAACAGCAGGCGCTGCGCGTCGGATGGTCCGCCAAACTGGGCGATACATTCAAGGCAACCCTGCTGGGCATGCAGCAGCGCACCGATGTCGCGGATGCCGGCTATAGCACTCTGCACAACGCGAGGCTGAAAACGAACACTCCGACGGCATCGCCGCGCACCAGCAAAAACGCCATGCTCAATCTGGTACTGGAATACGGCTTGGGAAACTACCTTGTCACCTCGTCCACTGCCACGCTGGAAAAGCGGTACGACGCCCGCAACGATGTCACGCAGCGCTTCGGCCCCGTGCTTGCCTCCCAGGCGCCCTACATGCAGTTTGCGCAGTCCTATCGATCGCGCGCCAACTCGCAGGAACTGCGGATCGCCAGCCGTGAAGCCGGTCCGGTCAGCGTTGTCGCCGGCGCCTTCTATCAGCAGTTCCGCATCGCGCTGGACGGCGGCGTGCATGCACCGGGCGCGCGCCAGTTGGCCGAGCGTGTTTACGGCGCAGGCGTCGGCGGGCTGTTTTCCACCGCCGCGCCGGACCGGATTTACCGCGAAGTGGACCAAGCGCGCGCCACCGAAGCTGCAGTTTTCGCGGAAGCGGAAACCACGCTGGGCGAGAAATTCAGCGCCGGCATCGGCGCCCGTTTCTACCGCACCTCGATGCGCTCCGCCATCAACGCCACCGGCCTGCTGGCCGGCACGCCGGACGACCCGCGCAACGACAGCACTTCCGACAGCGGATATACGCCGCGCCTCAGCTTGAAATACCGGCATGCCGCCAACCTGATGCTCTATGGGTCGATGGCCGACGGCTACCGCTTCGGCGGCAACAACATCATTGCGGCCGACCCGGTCTTTCCAACGCCCGCCAGCTTCCGCAGCGACAAGCTGCGCACGTGGGAGGCAGGGCTGCGTTACGGCTCGCCATCCGCCACCCAGTTCGACCTGGCCATGTTCCGCTCAGACTGGCGCGATGTGCAGGTCGTGCTGGTGCGCCCGACCGACCGCTTCCCTTACGTGACCAATATCGGCCGCGCCCGGGTCGACGGTGTCGAAGCGCTGCTGGCGTGGCGGCCGCTCGCCGGCCTGATGGTCCGTCCCAGCTACACCTATACCAAGGCGCACACGCTGGGCGATCTGGACACGGGGCGCGCCGCGCCGTTCGAACGATGGATCCGCAATGGCACGCCGCTGCCGGCCACGCCACGCCAACAGGCGGCGACGGAACTCAGCTACCGTTTCGACGGACCCGCCGGGGCGCGCGCCACAGCAGGCGTCGTCCACAGCTACGTCGGCCGTTCCTATAACGACCTTGAGCGCAGTGTGCAAATCGGCGGCTACAAGCAGGTCGATCTGAGCCTGCGCCTGGCCTGGCCGCTGGCAGAGCTGACCCTGTTCGTGCATAACGCGGGCGACACCATGGGCGTGGTATCCGCCGTGGGCGGCCCCCTCTCGGGCTACACCAACTACTACCTGACGAAACCGCGCTCCGCGGGCGTTTCGCTGCGTACCGATTTCTGACGGGGCATTATGGTCTCGCACATCATTTCATCGATCCCCGACTATCGCGCCCTGCCAACAGTACGCCAGATGCAGGCCCAGACCCGCGCGCTGGCGGCGCTGCAGGATCCCAACGTGCAGGTGCGCCGAATCGGCACCAGCCGCGAAGGACAGCCGATTGAGCTGATCTCGATCGGCAGCGCCCGACGCAGCGCGCTGGTGGTGGGCACGCCGCACCCGAACGAAGCCATCGGCTGCCTCACGACCGAATACCTGATTGACCGCCTGCGCCACGACGAGCGGCTGCGCAAGGACCTCGGCTACACATGGCACTTCATCCGTTCGATTGAACCGGACGGCTTGCGGCGCAACGAGGCATGGCTGGACACACCGCACGATGTCGGCGCCTATCTGCGCGGCTTTTTCCGGCCGGCCTTGCAGGAGCAGGCCGAGTACAGTTTTCCCCTGGCCGTCGACGATGTGCATTTCGAACGCTCGACGCCGGAAAACCACGCCTGGCAGGAGGCCATTGCGCTGACACGGCCTGATTTGATGGTCTCGCTGCACAACGCCGAGCATGGCGGCGCGTTTCATATCCTGTCCCATCCCCACCATGAACTGGCAGCGCAGCTCACGCGCGAAGCGGCCGACTTCGATATTCCGCTCGACACGCTGGGCGAGCTTGGTGCCGGCTTGACCGCGCTGTCTCCCGGCGTCTTCCAGACCTTCGACGTCGCGGCGATGCTGCGGAGCGTGCCGGCCGAGCGCCGCGCCGCCATATGGACAGGCGGCCAGTCGAGCTTCGGATACACCGCGCCGGGCGGCACGTTCTGCCTCACTGTGGAAGTGCCGCATTGGCGCGAAGCGCTGGTCCCGGCAAACGCAGACAGGCGCTCCGATCTGGCAGAGGCGCTTGAGCCGGCAACCGGTTGGTTCCGCACGACACTGGCGCTGCTGGAGCGTTACCTGCCGATGGTCGAACCGCGGACAGGTCCGAACAGCGAAGCGGGACGCTATCTGGAGGCGCTGCGCGAAGCGCGCACCATGGCGCAGCGCCAACTAGGCTTCCTCGCCGCACCGCCGCCACTCGCCATGTCGCACACGGAAGCGATGGCGCAGCGGCGGGCAATGCGGCTGTTTACCTTAAGGCCGGTCGCGATGATGGCCCGGCTGGCCTCCATGGTGAGCGCGCCGGCCGCCATGGCCTCCGCCTCAGGCATCCTGGAGTCGGCGCTTGCCGACAGGTCATTTACCTCAGGATTGGTGCCGGTGCCTTTGCGGACTTCCGTCGGCCTGCAGGTCCGCGCCACGCTCACCACAGCCGCAGCAATGGCGCACCGGGTACCTGGCTAAGCTCACGCGGGCCGCCAAGGCGGAGCGCACCGATAGCGACACCGCCCAGTGGCACACTGCAAACAGCTTGCGGCTTTGGCCGCCAAGCGGCTGGTGGACTTGTTTCGCCGGCCGAGGGCGCTGGACAGGCACAGCAGGAATTTCGATTGACCCAAGATGTGGCCAAGTCATCACAACATTAACGGTTTTTAACGCAGAGTGTAACCCTGGTGTAGCCCCGGCAAAAAAGATGGCGGCGGGAAAATCACCTAAGTCATTGATTTTTATGGTGCGGCTGGCGGGGATCGAACCCACAACCCTTGGCTTCGGAGGCCAATACTCTATCCATTGAGCTACAGCCGCGTAGAGGGAACTTCGGAGGTGACAGAAGGATACCGGGTTTCGTCTTGTGCGTCCATGAAAAGTGTCGCTTTTGCACCGTTCTGCATCCACAGGCAATCTTTTGAGACTATAATCGCCCGTTTGGCGAGCAAATGCGCTTCTTCACCTGCATGCAAAACCGATAACGTAACGCCGACGCAAGTTTCGAAATTTGTTATTAAGGAAATCATGAGCGACGCACACAACCACGAATCCGCCATCAGAACGCCCAAGCAGCTCGCAGCAGCAGTGATCGGCTTCTTCCTCATCACCGTGCTGGGCATCGCCCTGCTGGTGCAATTCGTTACCGCCACCAAGCTGACCGGCGCCGGCACCGAAAGCCAGTCCGCCGAGGCCATCAGCTCGCGCTTGCAGCCGGTGGCCGATGTGGGCTTCACGCTGAAGGACGCCAACGCGCCCAAGGTACTGCAATCGGGCGAAGCCATCTACACCTCGACCTGCGCGGCTTGCCATGGCGCCGGCGTGGCAGGCGCCCCGAAAGTGGGCGACAACGGCGCCTGGGGCGCCCGCCTGGCCCAGGGCTACGACACGATCATGAAACACGCTATCGAAGGCCTGCGCGCCATGCCCGCCAAGGGCGGCAACCCGGATCTGGACGACGTCGAAGTGGCACGCGCGGTGGTGTTCATGGCCAACAAATCGGGCGGCTCGCTGAAGGAACCGGCAGTACCGGCGGCGGCGCCTGCTGCTGCCCCGGCAGCGGCGCCGGCGGAGGCGCCCAAGGGCTGAGGCTGAGGTCCGGCGGGTGATGCTTAGCTAGCCCGCCCTACGCAATAAAAAAAACCGCTCAGTTTGAACTGAGCGGTTTTTTTACGTCCGTGCTTACCAGATGATGACGCGCTCTTTCGGCGCCAGATACATCTTGTCGCCTTGCTTGACCTTGAAGGCGTCGTAGAAGCCCGGCTGGTTGCGCATGGTGCCGTTGGCGCGGAACTGGCCCGGCGAGTGCGGGTCGGTCTTGATGCGGCTGATCATTTCAGGATCGCGCATCTTGCTGCGCCATACTTGCGCAAAGCCCATGAAGAAGCGCTGGTCGCCCGTCAGGCCGTCGATCACCGGCGCCGGCTTGCCCTTCAGCGACAGCTTGTAGGCCTTGTAGGCGATCGCCACGCCGGAGTTGTCGGCAATGTTCTCGCCCAGGGTCAGTTCGCCGTTCACATGGTAGCCGGGCAGCGGGCTGAAGGCGTTGTACTGCGCCACCAGGGCCTTGGTCTTGGCTTCGAAGTTCTTGTGGTCGGCGGCGCTCCACCAGTCGCGCAGGTTGCCGTCGCCGTCGTACTGGGCGCCCTGGTCGTCGAAGCCGTGGCTGATCTCGTGGCCGATGACCGCGCCGATGCCGCCGTAGTTGACGGCGTCGTCCGCGCTGGCGTCAAAGAACGGCGGCTGCAGGATGGCGGCCGGGAACACGATCTCGTTCATTTCCGGGTTGTAGTAGGCGTTTACGGTCTGCGGCGTCATGCCCCATTCGTCGCGGTCGATCGGCTTGCCCAGCTTGTTGATTTCCTTGTTGTAGTCGGCCTGGCGCGAACGCTGCACGTTGCCCACCAGGTCGTCGCGCGTGACCACCAGCGCGGAGTAGTCGCGCCATTTGTTCGGGTAGCCGATCTTGGTGGTGAACTTGGCCAGCTTGGCTTGCGCCTGCTTCTTGGTGGCCGGGCTCATCCAGTCCAGCTTGTCGATGCTTTGCTTGTACGACACCAGCAGGTTCTTCACCAGCGCTTCCATGCGCGCCTTGCGCTCGGCCGGGAAGTGTTGCTCGACGTAGACTTTGCCCACCGCCTCGCCCAGCGCGCCTTCGACCGCCACCACGCCGCGCTTCCAGCGCGGACGCTGTTCCTTGGCGCCGCTCAGCACGGTGCCGTAGAAGGCGAAGTTTTCATCGACAAAGGCCTTCGACAGGTAGGCCGCGTTGGCGCGCACCGCGTGCCACTGGAAGTAGGCTTTCCAGGTGTCCAGCGGGGTGGCCGCCAGCAGGTCGTTGAAGCCCTTCAGGTAGCTCGGCTGGCTGACGATGACATAGTTCACCTTGCCGGTGATTTTCAGCGCGTCCAGATAGGCGTTCCAGTCGTAGCCCGGGGTCAGTTCGCCCAGCTTGGCGATCTCGACCTTGTTGTAGGCTTTGACCGGGTCGCGCAGTTCGACTTTGCTCCACTGGATCTTGGCCAGTTCGGTTTCCAGCGCGACGATGGCCCTGGCCTTGGCGGCGCCGTCCTGGTCGCCCGCCAGGGTCAGCATCCTGGCGATGTGCAGCTCATACTTGGCCAGCGTGTCGGCCAGCTTGGCGTCGTCCTTTTTCAGGTAGTAGTCGCGGTCCGGCAGGCCCAGGCCGCTTTGCACGAAGTCGACCACGTACTTGGTGGAGTCCTTGTTGTCCTGGTGGATGCCCAGGTCGATCGGCGCGGCTGCGCCGGTCTGGTTGTTGCGGGCGATCAGCGCGGGCAACTGCTTCTTGTCGCTCAGCGCGGCGATGCGGGCCAGTTCAGCGCTCAGCGGCGCGGCGCCCAGCTGTTCCAGTTTGGCTTCGTCCATGTAGCTGGCGTAGAAGGCGCCGATGCGCTGCTCGTCCGCGCCGGCGTTCTGCTTGGCGGCCGCGTTCTCGATGATGGCGCGCAACTGCGGCTGGATGTCGTCGTGCAGCTTGGCGAAGCTGCCCCAGTTGGACTTGTCGGCCGGGATCTCGGTCGTGGCCAGCCACTTGCCGCTCAGGTGGGTGAAGAAGTCGTCCTGCGCGCGCACGGACGGGTCGATATATTCAACGGCGATGCCGGACGTCAGCTTGCCCCCGGTGGGGCTCTTGGCGGCGCCGGCAGCGCCGGCGTGGCCGGCCGCAGCGGTGGCCAACAGGGCCAGGGTCAAGGTACTCAACAGATGTCGTTTCACGGGCTACTTCCCTCTCATTGTTTGTCTGGTTATGTTCCGGCTCGTGGCCGGTTTTTCACTCTAGCACAGCGCCGCGGCGCTGATAACAAAAAGGCCACATGCAGTGGCCTTTTTGTCGTTTCACATTACCAGATAATCACGCGCTGTTCAGGCGCCAGATACATCGGATCGCCTGCCTTCACGCCGAAGGCATCGTAGAAGCCGGGCTGGTTCTTCATGGTGCCGTTGGCGCGGAACTGGCCCGGCGAGTGCGGGTCGGTCTTGACCTGCTTGATCTGCGCCTCTTCGCGCATCTTGCTGCGCCATACCTGGCCGAAGCCCATGTAGAAGCGCTGCTCGCCGGTCAGCTGGTCGATCACCGGCGCCGGCTTGCCGCCCAGCGACAGCTTGTAGGCCTTGTAGGCCACCGCCACGCCGGAATTGTCGGCAATGTTCTCGCCCAGGGTCAGCGCGCCGTTGACGTAGTAGCCCGGCAGCGGGCTGTAGCCGTCGTACTGCTTGGTCAGCGCGTCGGCCTTGGCCTTGAAGTTGGCGCGGTCGGCGGCGCTCCACCAGTCGCGCAGGTTGCCGTCGCCGTCGGACTGGCTGCCCTTGTCGTCGAAGCCGTGGCTGATCTCGTGGCCGATGACGGCGCCGATGCCGCCGTAGTTCACCGCGTCGTCGGCGCGCGCGTCGAAGAACGGCGGCTGCAGGATGGCGGCCGGGAACACGATCTCGTTGGTGGTGGAACGGTAGTAGGCGTTCACGGTCTGCGGCGTCATGCCCCATTCCTCGCGGTCCACCGGCGCGCCCAGCTTGGCCAGGTTGCGCTTGTAGCCGAACTCGGCGGCGCGGCGCATATTGCCGGCCAGGTCGCCGGCCACGATGGTCAGCGCGCTGTAGTCGCGCCACTTGTTCGGGTAGCCGATCTTGGTGGTGAACTTGGCCAGCTTGGCTTGCGCTTCGCGCTTGGTTTCCGGGCTCATCCAGTCCAGGGTGTCGATGCTGTCCTTATAGGCCACCATCAGGTTCTTCACCAGCGCTTCCATGCGCGCCTTGCGCTCGGCCGGGAAGTACTGCGCCACGTACAGCTTGCCCAAGCCTTCGCCGATGGCGCCTTCCACCACCCGCACGCCGCTCTTCCAGCGCGGCTCCTGCACCGTCACGCCGTTGATGACGCCGCTGTAGAAGGCGAAGTCGGCGTCGGCGAAGGCCTTGTTCAGGTAAGGCGAAGCGTCGCGCAGCAGCTGCCACTCGAAGTAGGCTTTCCAGGTGTCGAGCGCGGTTGCTTCGGCGATCTTGGCGAAGCCGGCCAGGTAGCTCGGCTGGTTGACGATGATGGTGTCGGTCTTGGTGGCGATGCCGGCCTTGCCCATGGCGTCCTGCCAGTCATAGCCCGGGGCCAGCTCGGCCAGCTTGGCGATCTCGGTCTTGTTGTAGCGCTTGACAGGGTCGCGGTTGTCCACCTTGGTCCACTGCACTTCGGCCAGCGCGGTTTCCAGCGCCATGATGGCTTTCGCGTCGGCGGCGGCGTTCTTGTGGCCGGCCATGGTCAGCGTGTGCTCGATGTGGGCCACATATTTGTCGCGCACGGCGGCCAGCTTGGCGTCGTCCTTCTTCAGGTAGTAGTCGCGGTCCGGCAGGCCCAGGCCGCTTTGCGCGATGCTGGCGGCGTGCTGGGTAGAGTTGCGCGCGTCCTGGCTGATGTAGACGCCGTACGGCACCGATACGCCGAGGCGGGTCAGGTGGGCGATCATGCCCGGCAGGGCTTTCTTGTCCTTCAGGCCGCGAATGGCGCTCAGCTCACCGGCCAGCGGCTTGGTGCCGAGCTTTTCCAGCGCCGCCTCGTTCATGTAGCTGGTGTACAGGTCGGCGATCTTCTGCGCCTCGGTGCCCTGTTTGTGCTTGGTCTTCTGGGTGTCTTCGATCAGGCCGCGCAGTTGCGGCAGCGTGTCGTCGCGCAGCTTGGCGAACGATCCCCAGCTGGCCTTGTCGTCCGGGATCTTGGTGGCTTTCAGCCAGCCGCCGTTCAGGTGGGTGAAAAAGTCGTCCTGGGCGCGCACGCTGGCATCGATGTACTGGGTGTCGATGCCGGAAATCGGCGCGGCCGCCGGCGCGGGGTGGTCACCCTCATGCGCGATTGCTTGGGTTGCCATCAGGCCGATGACCAGGGTGCTCAGCATAGTACGTTTCAACTGCTCTCTCCTTGTTAGATGTGGTTCCCAGCGGACGGCTTGCAGCTCTTGGTCTGGCTGATGCGCACCTGGTTCCAGCCGCCATTCTAAGCGGGGTGGACGCCGGCGGGCCGCGCCGGCGGGCGCTTTTTACTTTTCGATACACGGCGCAGGCACGGGCTGTGGCATGGCCGCATCAGCCGCCCCGGCCGCCGCCCATCCCGCCCATGCCGCCGCCCATGCCGCCCTTGCCCTTGTGCTCGCCGCGCCCCGGCGCGCCGCCCTCTTTCGGACGCTCGCCCCGTTCGCCAAGCGCGCCGCCTGCCACGCGCTGCATCTGCTCGGCCAGGAATACCGCCGCTTGCTTGCGCTGCGTTTCATCCAGTGCATCGTTGACATCCAGCCACCATGCGCGCAGCTGCCGTTCCTCCGCTGCCGACGCGGCCGCTTCCGCATCGAGCCCGCCCGCCAGTTCGCGCAGTTCCACGTCCTTGCGATCCAGCGCGGGGCGCAGCGCGGCCTGCATGCGCTCGCGGCGCGACTGGCGTTCGCGCAGCAGGGCGCGGGTGCGGTTCTCGGTCTGCTGCCACAGCGTGGACTGGTTGGGATTGAGGTTCAGCTCCTTGCGGAATTCCGTGGCCATGGCCAGCAGGTCTTCGGCGCGCATCTCGCTCACCGGCACGGCCAACGCGGGCGCTGCGGGCAGCAAAAAGGCCAGCGCGCTGGTCAGCAGCAGGGTGCGGGCATATGTTGAAATCAGCTTACTTGTCTCGCTTGTCATCTGGGCTCCAGGCAAAAAAAAGCCTGCGCGGGAGCGCAGGCGGAAAAAACCACTACAGGGTAGAGAAGAACTACGAATCCACTGTATACCCTGATTTTGCAGGCTTCCCGCACTCTTACAATTCCTTACTGTCGTGAACGCAAGCTTTACAGAAGCGATACAGAGGCGAAAAAACGGCAATATTGGCGGCCTAACATGCTGTGGTGTAAATCGCCGTAAAGCGCAGATAAATTACAGGCGAGCTACGCAGATTGCCGGAAATCAGGTTTATACTGAATTGGCGCGCAGTAGAGTGACTGCGGCAGCTTGACACAGGTGAAACATGGGCAAGAAACTCAAGAATACCGGGCTGGTCGGCCTGGGTGTCGTCGCCGGCATTGCCGTCTCCCTGCAGTTCTCCGCGATGGCCCAGCGCCCCGCCGATCCAGCCCTGCCGCTGGAAGAACTGCGCCAGCTGGCCGACGTATTCGGCCTCATCAAATCCGATTATGTGGAAGTGGTGGAAGACAAGAAGCTGCTGACGGAAGCCATTTCCGGCATGGTCGCTTCGCTCGATCCGCATTCGGCCTACCTCGACAAGAAAGCCTACGCCGAGCTGCGCGAAGGCTCGCAGGGCAAGTTTGTCGGCCTGGGCATCGAGATTGGCCAAAGCGAGGACGGCTACATCAAGATCGTCGCGCCGATCGAAGACTCGCCGGCCTACCGCGCCGGCATCAAGGCGGGCGACCTGATCACCCGTCTCGATTCGACCCCGGTCAAGGGCCTGAGCCTGGACGACTCCGTGAAGAAGATGCGCGGCGAGCCGCACAGCAAAGTGTCACTGACGGTGCTGCGCAAGGACGAGCCGGAACCGCTGGTGTTCCACATCACGCGCGAAGAAATCGTGCAGAAAAGCGTGAAGGCGAAAATCGTCGAGCCGGGCTACGCCTGGCTGCGCGTGGCGCAGTTCCAGGAGCCCACGGTGGACGACCTGGCCGCCAAGATCACCGAACTGTACAAGCAGGATCCCAATATCAAGGGCCTGGTACTGGACCTGCGCAACGATCCGGGCGGCGTGCTGCAAGGCGCGATCGGCGTGGCGGCGGCCTTCCTGCCGAAGGACGCGGCCATCGTCTCGACCAACGGCCAGCTGCCCGATTCGCGCCAGACCTTCTACGGCCGTCCCGAATACTACGCGCTGCGCAGCGAGGGCGACGTGCTGGCCAAGCTGCCGGCGGCGGTGAAGAAGGTGCCGATGGCGGTGCTGGTCAACACCGGTTCCGCGTCCGCCTCCGAAATCGTGGCCGGCGCGCTGCAGGACTACAAGCGCGCCACCATCATCGGCAGCCAGACCTTCGGCAAAGGCTCGGTGCAAACCATCCGCCAGCTGACCGCCGACACGGCCGTCAAACTGACCACGGCGCGCTACTACACGCCGAACGGGCGTTCGATCCAGGCCAAGGGCATTACCCCGGAACTGCTGGTGGACGAAAACGCCGACGGCGACGGCCTGAACGCGCTGCGCATGCGCGAGGCGGACCTGGTCAAGCACCTGTCCAACGACCGCGAGCAGGAAGGCGCCAAGAGCAAGCGCGACGAAGCCGAAGAGCAGCTGCGCATCCTGGCGGCCGAGCGCAAACGCAAGCCGCTGGAATACGGCAGCGGCGACGACTTCCAGCTGCAGCAGGCGCTGAACCACCTGAAAGGCTTGCCGGTGCAGCTGGCCAAGCAGGAATCGAAGCTGGTGCAGGCGGCCGATCCCGTGGCCAAGGATCCTATGCGAAAATAAAGTCGGTCAAAACGGCATTCCGGCAAGCTGCGGCGCCCTTTGTGGCGCCGTTCTTCATTTTTAGTACGAGCGTTCGTGTAGAATTTCTCCCATAAAGGCGACAGCCCTATCCACAAGAGAAAGATTGAAGAATATGAAACAAGTCGTCATCAGCGGCACCGGCCTCTTCACGCCAGCGAACTCCATCAGCAACGAAGAACTGGTGGCCTGCTTCAACACCTACGTCGAACAGTTCAACGCCGAGAACGCGGCCGGCATCGAAGCGGGCTCGGTGACGGCACTGGAACCGTCCAGCGTGGGCTTCATCGAGAAGGCGTCCGGCATCAAGTCGCGCTACGTGATGGAAAAGGAAGGCATCCTGGACCCCAAGCGCATGGTCTCGCGCATTGCCGAGCGCGCGGACGACGAGCTGTCGCTGCAGGCAGAAATCTGCGTGGCCGCCGCCCAGCAGGCGCTGGACCGCGCCGGCCGCAGCGCTGCCGACATCGACATGGTGCTGGTGGCCTGCTCCAACATGCAGCGCGCCTACCCGGCCATGGCGGTGGAAGTGCAGCAGGCGCTGAACATCGACGGCTACGGCTTCGACATGAACGTGGCCTGCTCCTCGGCCACCTTCGGCATCCAGCAGGCGGTGGCGGCGGTGCAAAGCGGCCAGGCGCGCGCGGTGCTGGTGCTGAACCCGGAGATCACCAGCGGCCACCTGAACTGGCGCGACCGCGACAGCCACTTCATCTTCGGCGACGCCTGCACCGCCATCGTGGTGGAAGCGAAGGACGCGGCGGTGTCGAAGCACCAGTGGGAAATCCTGGACACCAAGCTGAAGACCAGCTTCTCCAACAACATCCGCAACAACTTCGGCTTCCTGAACCGCTTCGACGAAGCGGGCGCGGGCCAGCCGGACAAGCTGTTCAAGCAGCAGGGCCGCAAGGTGTTCAAGGACGTGTGCCCGATGGCGGCCGAGATGATCAAGGAAAGCATCGCGCGCGCCGGACTGGAAGTGCCGCAGGTGAGCCGCTACTGGCTGCACCAGGCCAACCTGAACATGAACCTGCTGATCAGCCGCCTGATCCTGGGCCGCGACGCCGAGCCGGGCGAAGCGCCGGTGATCCTGGACACCTACGCCAACACCTCGTCGGCCGGCTCCATCATCGCCTTCCACAAGCACAACGACGACCTGCCGCAAGGCGCGCTGGGCGTCATCTGCTCCTTCGGCGCCGGCTACTCGATCGGCGCGGTGGTGGTGCGCAAGTTGTAATCCCACACCGCTAGTCCCCCTCCTACAAACGAGCTGAGCCGCATTTGCCACACTTCGGGGTCTGACCCCGGGGTTGGCAAAATGCGGCTCAGCTTGCTTCGTTTTAGCGGGCGCCGGGGGAGGATCATGAAGCAGCAGTGCCATTGGGGCGATGGTGCGCAAGTTGCGGTCTTACGCCACTAGGCCCCCTCCTACAAGTAAGCTCAGCCGCAAATTACCCGCTTCGGGGTCAGACCCCATGTGGCTGACCCCATGTGGCCTCCATCATCGCTGATCGTCCTACGATCTCTGCACATCTGCTGACAACATGTTTTGCGGGGGGCGCAAAGTCACGAAGGGGGCGCGGCGGGTTATACTGGGGTGGTTTGCTTTACAACCCGCCACCTGAGAGGAACCCCGCACGCATGCCCCACGACATTCCGCTGATTACCACCATCGCCGCCGCGCTCGGATTCGGGCTGATATTCGGCTTCATCGCCACCCGCTTGAAACTGCCCGCGCTGGTGGGCTACCTGGCGGCCGGCATCCTGATCGGCCCGGCGACACCGGGCTTTGCAGCCGATACCGTGCTGGCCGGCCAGCTGGCGGAGATCGGCGTGATGTTGATGATGTTCGGCGTGGGCCTGCATTTTTCGCTGGACGACCTGTGGGAAGTGCGGCGCATCGCATTGCCGGGGGCGATCTTGCAGATCGCGGCGGCCACCGGCATGGGCATGGCGCTGGCGCACTGGTGGGGCTGGAGCATAGGCGGCGGTCTGGTGTTCGGCCTGGCACTGTCGGTGGCCAGCACCGTGGTGCTGCTGCGCGCGCTCGAGGAGCGCGGCATCCTCGATTCCTTCAATGGCCGCATCGCAGTCGGCTGGCTGGTGGTGGAGGACCTGGTCACCGTGCTGGTGCTGGTGCTGCTGCCGCCGCTGGCGTCCTCGCTGGGCGGCGTGACGCCGGACGACGGCCACGGCGCGGCCGATGCCGCCGCAGCAGCAGCCGTCCCGCTGTGGCAGACGCTGGCCATCACGTTCGGCAAGGTGGGCGGCTTCATCGCCTTCATGCTGCTGATCGGCCGCAAGCTGTTCCCCTGGCTGCTGTGGCAGGTGGCGCGCACCAATTCGCGCGAACTGTTCACGCTATGCGTGATCGCCGCCGCGGTCGGCATCGCCTACGGCGCGACCAAACTGTTCGGCATCTCGTTCGCACTGGGCGCCTTCTTCGCTGGCATGGTGCTGCGCGAATCGGAACTGAGCCACCGCGCGGCCGAGGAATCGCTGCCGCTGCGCGACGCGTTCGCGGTGCTGTTCTTCGTCTCGGTGGGCATGCTGTTCGAGCCGACCATCGTCACCGAGCAGCCACTGAAGCTGCTGGCGGTGGTGGGCATCATCGTGTTCGGCAAATCGATCGCGGCCTATCTGCTGGTGATCGTACTGCGCTACCCGCTGCGCACCGCGCTGACGGTATCGGCCAGCCTGGCGCAGATCGGCGAGTTCTCCTTCATCCTGGCGGCGCTGGGCATTTCGCTCAAGCTGATGCCGCACGAGGGCCAGAGCCTGATCCTGGCGGGCGCCATCATTTCCATCGCGCTCAACCCGGTGGTGTTCCTCGCCGTGAAGCCGCTGGAGCGCTGGTTCGGCCGCAACACCGGCCTGGCCGCCAAATTCGACCGCAGCGCCGACCCGCTGGCCGAGCTGCCGATGACGGTGCCGCAGGAGCATCTGCATGACCAGGTGGTGCTGGTGGGCTACGGCCGCGTGGGCCGCCGCATTGCCGCCGCGCTCACCGCGCAGCGCATTCCCTTCGTGGTGGCGGAACAGAACCGCGAGGTGGTGGACCAGTTGCGCAAGGAAGGCATCCCTGCGGTGGCCGGCAATGCGGGCGAGCCTGCGGTGCTGATCCAGGCGCATATTGCGCGCGCCCGCATGCTGGTGATCGCCACGCCGGACACCTTCCACGTGCGCAGCATGGTGGAGACGGCGCGCGCGCTCAATCCCAACATCAAGACGGTGGTGCGCACGCACAGCGAAGAAGAGGCCGAGCTGCTCAGCAATGAGCGGGCCGGCAAGATCTTCATCGGCGAGCACGAGCTGGCCAACGGCATGGCCGAATTCGTGCTGGACGATTTCAGGCAGCCGCGCGCGCACAACGGCCACTGATCCTTTGGCGCCTACAAGCTGACTGCCAGTTCGGCGCCTTCCTTGATGGCGCGCTTGGCGTCCAGCTCGGAGGCCAGCGCGGCACCGCCGATTTTGTGAAAGCGCGGGGCGCCGTTTTCCGCAGCGGCGCCGGCGGGCGGCATCAGCTCGGCCAGGCTGTCCTGGCCGGCGCAGATGATGACGTTGTCCACCGCCAGCAGGCGCTCGCCGCCGTCCACCGTGATGTGCAGGCCGTGATCGTCGATCCTGTTGTACTGCACGCCCGCCAGCATCACCACGCCATTGCGCGCCAGCACCGCGCGGTGCACCCAGCCCGAGGTCTTGCCCAGTCCGGCGCCCAGCTTGGAGGTCTTGCGCTGCAGGAGGTACAGCTGGCGCACCGGTTCGTCAGCGTTCGGCGGCACCAGGCCGCCGCCGGTGGTGGCCTTCAGGTCCACGCCCCATTCCTTGGTCCAGGTATCCACCGCCAGCGGCAGCGGATGGCGCGGGTCGTGCAGCAGGTATTCGCCGACGTCGAAGCCGATGCCGCCGGCGCCGATAATCGCTACCCGCTTGCCGACCGGCTTCTTGTGCGCCAGCACATCCAGGTAGGACAGCACTTTCGGATGGTCGATGCCGTCAATCGGCGGCTTGCGCATCTTGATGCCGGTGGCGACGATCACGTCGTCATAGCCGCCGGCCAGCAGCTGCGCGCGCGTAACGCGCTGGCCCAGCTGCAGATGGACGCCGGTCAGCTCGAGCTTGCGCTTGAAGTAGCGGATGGTCTCGGCGAATTCTTCCTTGCCCGGGATCTGCATGGCGACCTTGAATTGCCCGCCCACGCTGTCGCTGGAATCGAAGAGCGTCACGTCGTGGCCGCATTCGGCGGCCACGGTGGCGGCCGACAGGCCGGCCGGGCCGGCGCCCACCACCGCCACCTTGCGGCGCTTGGCGGCGGGCTTGTAGACCAGCTCGGTCTCGTGGCAGGCGCGCGGGTTGACCAGGCAGCTGGCGCGCTTGTTGGAGAAGGTGTGGTCCAGGCAGGCCTGGTTGCAGCCGATGCAGGTGTTGATCTCGTCCACCCGTCCGGACGCCGCCTTGGCCACGAATTCGGGGTCGGCCAGGAAGGGGCGCGCCATCGACACCATGTCGGCGTCGCCGCGCGCGATGATGCCTTCCGCTTCGCCCGGCATGTTGATGCGGTTCGACGCCACCACCGGTATCGTCACTTCGCGCCGCAGCCGGCCCGCCACGCTGGCGAAAGCCGCGCGCGGCACCGAGGTGACGATGGTGGGCACGCGCGCCTCGTGCCAGCCGATGCCGGTGTTGAGGATGGTGACGCCGGCATGCTGCAGGGCCTTGGCCACGGCCAGCACGTCGTCCCAGGTGTTGCCGCCGTCGACCAGGTCCAGCAGCGAGTGGCGGTACATGATAATGAAGTCCGGTCCCACCGCGGCGCGGATGCGCTTGACGATTTCCACCGGCAGGCGCATGCGGTTTTCGATGCTGCCGCCCCAGCGGTCGGTGCGCAAATTGGTGCGCGCGCACAGGAACTGGTTCAGCAAATAGCCTTCGCTGCCCATCACTTCCACGCCGTCGTAGCCGGCCTTCCTGGCCAGTTTGGCGCAGCGCGCGTAGTCGCGGATGGTGGCCTGGATGCCGGCCTCACTCAGCGCGCGCGGCTTGAACGGCGAGATCGGCGACTTGCGGTCGGAAGCGGACACCACGAAAGGCTGGTAGCCGTAGCGGCCCGCGTGCAGGATCTGCATCAGGATCTTGCCGCCTTCCTGGTGCACCGCGCTGGTGACCTTGCGGTGGTTGGGCACGTCGCCCAGGAAATTCAGGGTGCCGCCGAAAGGCAGCAGCCAGCCGGAACGGTTGGGCGAGATGCCGCCGGTGACGATCAGCCCCACTCCGCCCTTGGCACGCTCCTTGTAGAACGCGGCCAGCTTGCCGTAATTGTAGAAGCGGTCTTCCAGGCCGGTGTGCATCGAGCCCATGATGACGCGGTTGCGCAGCGTGGTGAAGCCGAGGTCCAGGGGAGCGAGCAGGTGCGGGTAGCTTGGCGTTGTCATTTTGATTATTGGTTGCGTTGGCGGTGGCTGGCACCTCATTCCGCATTAGAGCCGTTTTCTCTAGACCAATGTTACTAAAATACCGCTAATGCTCTGTAAGCACTTAATTTGTAAGCGTATTGTGCCGTACTTGTGTTTCGACAGTTATTCCCTTACGCTGGACAGATGAAGCGATTGATTGCCATTTTGTTATTCAGCATTTCTGCGCCGCTACTCGCACAGGGGCCGAAACTTGAGCTGCCGAAACTGGAAGTTTCAGTGTCGCGGGTCACGCAGGACGCCTTGCACTTGTACGAAGTGGACGCCAGCGGCGTCGTGCAAGCACCGCTGGCCACCGTGTGGAAGACGCTCACCACCTATGAGCGCATGAACGAGTTCGTGCCGGACATGGCGTCCTGCCGGGTGCTGTCGCGCAACGGCAATGAAGTGATCATCGAACAGTTCGGCACGGCGCGCTTCCTGTTCATGTCCAAGTCCATCCACCTGGTGGTGCGCGCGACGGAAACGCCGATGCAAAGCATCGATATCGCCCTGATTTCGGGCGACATGAAGCACTACGAGTCGCGCTGGGAGTTGTTTCCGCTGCCCGAGGGCGGGACCAGAGTGGTCTACACCGGCAGGCTGGTGCCGAATTTCTACGTGCCCGGGCTGCTGGGCACCAATATCATCCGCGGCGATATCGAACGCATGATGGGCGCCGTGCTGGCGCGCATCGACCGGCCGGACAGCACCGCGGCCAGGAACTAGCCGGCTGCGTGCGCTTACTGCGCCGCGTATTCCGGCCCGCGCAACTCGGCGAACTGCTCGATGCTGCCGATCTTGATCATCACCGAGTTGAGACTGAGGTTGGCCTGCATGGCGCGCCAGGCGAACTGCCATTCGCGCTCCTGCTTCTCGGCAGCCGTCTTGGTGAAGGCGGCGCCCAGGGCGGCGCGGTGGCCGTATTCCACGGCGCCGTCGATGCCGGCCCAGCTGGGCAGCGCGCGCTGCACGGCGCGGTGGATGCGCTCGCCGAATTCTTCGGTGTTGTGGATCACCAGGCAGGCGTCGGCCGTGAACAGGTCGAACAGCTTGCGGTCCCATGCCTTGGAAAAGCTCAGCGTGAGGCAGTTGGAAGCCGGATGCAGGATGAACTGTCCCTGCGTCAGGGCCAGTTCAAGGTCGCTGCGCTCGCCGTAGCGGTACAGGGTCGGGGGGCGTTGATAGTCGTGCATGGCGCAGTGTTTCTCTTATTTCTGTAGGGGAGGGCGCACGTGGCGGTGCGCGCGCATGGCGGCGGAAGCGATGAAAATCTCCCGCAGCAGGTAGACGAAACTCATGATCAGGCCCAGCATGGCCAGCACGAACAAGCCGGCGATGTATTTGTCCAGCGTGACGTTGGTGGTGTCGCCCACGAACAGCATGGCAATCACCAGGCAAATCAGCAGGCCGCAGCCGGTCGACGAACCAATCGAGACGTTGATCAGGTGCGAACGCCGGTATAGCACGTCCAGTTCATTGAGGTAGTTGTCGTTGTAGCCAACGTCGAGCCGGTCTTCCAGCACGCGCGACCTGTCGATGATGCGCGCCAGGCGGTTGGTCAGCACCATCAAATTGGTGCAAACGCCCGTGAG
The DNA here is from genome assembly GCF_001425045.1 of Massilia sp. Root351. Taxonomy (GTDB): domain Bacteria; phylum Pseudomonadota; class Gammaproteobacteria; order Burkholderiales; family Burkholderiaceae_D; genus Rugamonas. The sequence goes on from NZ_LMDJ01000035.1 coordinate 237,854, forward strand.
CAGGAAGACCGGCGCAATCGCCAGTTGGATGATGTGTCCTATATCGCCGACTTGTATATTCATTGCGCGTTCGTGCTTGGGTACTTGCTTGTTCTTGGGCTTGCTGGGGATCCAGACCGTAGTGTAACAGGCCGCAAGGCCTTATTCGAAGCGGCGCAGGCGCTTGAACTGCTCGGTGGCCGCCACCAGCGCCGCCGAAATGCCGCGCTCCATGGCGCCGTGGCCGGCGTCCGGGATCATCTTCATCACCGAGCCGGGCCAGGCTTTGTGCAGCTTCCAGGCCGACACTGGCGGGCAGATCACGTCGTAGCGGCCCTGCACGATGACCGCCGGCAGGTGGGCGATCCTGTCCACGTTGCGCAGCAGCTGTTCGTCCTCGAAGAAGCCGAGGTTGGCCATGTAGTGCGATTCCAGGCGGCCCACGCCCAGGTCCATCGCGTCCGACGGCGCTTCCTCGGGCTGCGGCAGCAGGAACACGCGGCGGCCTTCGAAACGGCTCCAGGCGCGCGCCGCCGGCCAGTAGACGGCCGGGTCGTCGCTCATGATGCGCTTGACGTAGGCTTGCAGCAGGTCGCCGCGCTCTTGTTCCGGAATCGGCGCCACGAATTCGTCGTACACGTCCGGGTGGAACCAGCGCGAACCTTCGAGGAAGAAGTCGATCTCGGGCTGGGTGCACAGGAAGATCCCGCGCAGCACGAAGCCCAGGCAGCGTTCGGGATGCGCCTGGCCGTAGGCCAGCGCCAGCGTGGAGCCCCAGGAACCGCCGAACACCAGCCATTGCTCGATGCCGAACATGGCGCGCAGGCGCTCGATGTCGCCGATCAGCAGCTGGGTGGTGTTGTTGCGGCATTCGCCCACCGGGGTGGACTTGCCGGCGCCGCGCTGGTCGAACAGGATGACGCGGTACTGCTGCGGGTCGAAGAAGCGGCGGTGCGCCGGCGACAGGCCGGCGCCGGGGCCGCCATGCAGGAACAGCACCGGAGTGCCGTTCGGATTGCCGACCTCCTCCCAGTAGATGGTGTGCAGCGCGTCGACTTCCAGCATGCCGTGGCGCAGCGGCGCGATGGCGGGGAACAGGGACTGGTTCGAATCAGGCATGGATCGCTTTCAGAAGAAGGTATTGACGGCGTAGCGCACAGTATACGCATCGTCGGCCACCAGCAGCAGCGGCCATTTGTCGAAAGTGGTGCAGGGGTGCGAGATGCCGCAGCCGACCAGGTCGCCCACTTGCAGCGCCTTGCACAGCGCGTCGCCTTCGGGCAGGCGCAGGTACGCGTGCTGGTCGTTCATCTTTTCGACGCGGCAGCCGGGCGGCAGGTCGGTCGGTTCCGCCCTCGCGCCGTCCTGCGGCGCCGCATCGGGGCGGTGCGTGTAGAGCGGAATCGGCAGTTCCTGGTCGTATGACGCGTCGCGCTTGCCCATGCTGAGGATGGCCAGCGTGGGCTCCGGGCGCGAGGTCACCATGCTCCACACTTCCAGCGCCGGGCGCAGGCCGTCTGCGGCGTGTTCGCGCGCGGCGATGTCGTGCGTCAGGTCCTGGTAGGAGCCGTGGTCGTTGGTCAGGTAGCAGCCGCTGCGCAGCACCGGCAGCACCGGCCGCGACAGGCCAGCCAGCCCGGCAAAGCCGTGCGCCACCAGGTCGAAATAGGCCGAGCCGCCGGCCGACAGCAAGATCTGTTCGCCGCCGAACAGCTTCTTGCCGTCCGCCTGGCGCACCAGCGCGGCCAGCTGCGCCACGAAGGCGCGCACCGCTTCCACGCTGGCGGCGCGGTCGTGGCCCTGCAGCAGGCCTTCATAGCCCTCGATGCCGGCCAGTTGCAGGCCGGGCGCCTTGGCCACTTTCTGGGCCACCGCCATCGCTTCGGCCGGCGTGCGGCAGCCGGCGCGCTTGCCGGGCAGGCCGAACTCCACCAGCAGCGGCAAGGGCCGCGCCAGCCTGGCTTCGGCCGCCGCGCGCGCCAGGCGCTGCACGCCTGCGTCGGAATCGACCAGCGCGTAAAACTGGAAGCCCGGGTCGTCCTTCATCAGCGCCAGCATGGCGCGGATGTCGGCCGGGGCCACCAGCTGGTTGGCCAGCAGCACGCGGCGCACGCCGAAACGGTAGGCCACCTGCACTTGCGCGGCGGTGGCCAGGGTCATGCCCCAGGCGCCGTTGGCCAGCTGGGCGCCGAACAGCTGCGGGCTCATGGTGGTCTTGCCGTGCGGCGCCAGCACCGCGCCGTAGCGCTCGCAGAAGCGCCTCATCCAGTCCAGGTTGTGCAACAGCGCCGATTCCTTCAGCAGCGCGACCGGGAAGCCGGTGTCGGCGCGCAGCACGTTCCAGCGCTGCACGGGGATGGCGCCCTGGCGCATCGGTTCAGTCAGCGGCAGGCCTTTTACGCCAGGCTGCAGCATCTGTTCGGCCAGGCTGTCGAGCGCCAGGCCGCCTTCGGGCAAATGTCGGTCCATGATGTTTCTCCTCTGCCGCATTGTCCTACGCCGCAGGGCAAAAAAAAAGCACCGCATGCGCGGTGCTTTCGTGGCTTGCTGCAGCCCGGTCTTAGGACATGTGCTGGCCGCCGTTGATGGCGATGTTGGCGCCGGTAACGAAAGCCGCTTCTTCCGACGACAGGTAGGCGACCAGGCCGGCCACTTCTTCCGGCTTGCCCAGGCGGGCCATCGGAATTTGCGGCAGGATTTTCGAATCCAGCACTTCCTGCGGGATCTCCGTCACCATCTTGGTGCCGATGTAGCCCGGCGAGATGGTGTTGACGGTGACGCCCTTGCGCGCCACTTCCAGCGCCAGCGCCTTGGTGAAACCGTGTACGCCGGCCTTGGCGGCCGAGTAGTTGGTCTGGCCGAAAGCGCCCTTCTGGCCGTTGACGGACGAGATGTTGATGATGCGGCCCCAGCCACGGTCCACCATGCCATCCGCTACCGGCTTGGTCATGTTGAACACGGAATCCAGGTTGGTGCTCATCACCGCGTCCCAGTTCAGCTTGTCCATCTTCTTGAAGGTCATGTCGCGCGTGATGCCGGCATTGTTGACCAGTACGTCAATCGGGCCGATATCCTTCGTGATGGCGGCGACGCAGGCTTGCGCCGAGTCGTAATCCGCCACGTCGCACGGGTAAGCCTTGAAGTCAAAGCCCATGTCGCGCGTCGTGGCCAGCCATTCGTCAACTTTCTTGTTGCTCGGGGAATATGTGGTTACGACCTTATAGCCCAGCGCGGCCAGCTTGATGCACACCGCTTCGCCCAGACCACCCATACCACCTGTTACCAATGCAATTCTTGCCATTTGTCATCCCCTCTTATTGTTTCGAACACTAAAAGAACTGAACTGCCTGTTGCTGCTACGGTACTGCCTGTTTCTTATGCGCGTTCGACTGCCAGCGCTACGCCCATGCCGCCGCCGATGCACAGCGAGGCCAGGCCCTTCTTGGCGTCGCGGCGCACCATTTCGTGCAGCAGGGTGACCAGGATGCGCGCGCCGGATGCGCCGATCGGGTGGCCGATGGCGATCGCGCCGCCGTTGACGTTGATCTTGCTGGTGTCCCAGCCCATTTCCTTGTTCACGGCCAGCGCCTGGGCGGCGAAGGCTTCGTTGATTTCCATCAGGTCCAGGTCGTCCGGGGTCCAGCCGGCCTTTTTCAGGCACAGCTTGGCGGCCGAGACCGGGCCCATGCCCATGTAGGCCGGATCGATACCGGACGAGGCGTAGGCTTTCACCTTGGCCAGCGGGGTCAGGCCCAGCTCGCGCGCCTGGCTGGCGCTCATCATGATGACGGCGGCGGCGCCGTCGTTCAGGCCGGAGGCGTTACCGGCAGTGACGCTGCCTTCCTTGTTGAAGGCGGGACGCAAGCCGGCCAGCGCTTCCAGCGTGGAGCCCGGCTTGATGTATTCGTCGGCGTCGAACACGATGGTGCCCTTCTTCTGCGCGATTTCCAGCGGAATGATCTCGTCCTTGAACTTGCCTTCCTTTTGCGCCGCCTCGGCCTTCAGCTGCGACTGCAGGGCGAACTCGTCCTGCGCTGCGCGCGAGATGTCGTATTTCTTCGCCACGTTCTCGGCTGTCACGCCCATGTGGTACTGGTTGTACACGTCCCACAGGCCGTCGACGATCATGGTGTCGGTCATCTTCACGTCGCCCATGCGGAAGCCGTCGCGCGAGCCGTTCAGCACGTGCGGCGCAGCGCTCATGTTTTCCTGGCCGCCGGCAATGATGATGCTGGCGTCGCCGCACTTGATGGCCTGGGTGGCCAGATGGGTGGCTTTCAGGCCCGAACCGCACACCTTGTTGATGGTGTAGGCAGGAATGCTGGTCGGCAGGCCGGCCTTGATGACAGCCTGGCGCGCCGGGTTCTGGCCGACGCCGGCGGTCAGCACCTGGCCGAGGATGGCCTCGCTGATCAGGTTGGCGTCCAGGCCGGTCTTGGCCAGCAGGCCCTTGATGACATGGGCGCCCAGTTCGGCTGCCGGGATCTTGGCCAGGCTGCCGCCGAATTTGCCAACTGCGGTGCGGCCGGCCGCTACGATAACTACATCATCCATTTGATTCTCCAGAGTTTCCAACCGAGTGGTCAGGTGATTAAGATTAGCGGTGCATTCATTTTAACGATTTGTTGGGCACGCGGTTGAATAACCCTTGTATTTGCTCGGTTGCTTCGACGAACAGCACGCCCGTGCCATTTAAGGCATTGCACATTTGACGGGAAAAGACCGTGGAGTTGGCGAGTGCCGCATTTACAAAATCCCGCTGCAATACGGCCAGATCGGAGACGCTGCGGAGATGGTCATCTATCAGGGATTGCGCTTGCGCATACTGTGCGTGGCTAAACATGAATTCCTTATATCGACGCGGTCCTGCGGTGGAAAAAATTCGATCTTAGCGCCTTCCCGGGGCGCGGGCTTTGACATTAATCAATGCTACGACAGCAATTTGATTCCATCCAAGGTGGCCGCGCACTGCTCACGTATCACATTAACGAAGTCGACGACATACGCTTTATCACGTAATGGTTCCGGTACGGAAACAAATAAGTCGCTCCATAAACCTTGCTCGCCAACCGGGCGGGCGCTGACATAATCATAATCAACATAATTTTTTATTGCCCAATTCGGTAAAGCCGCTAAACCACGGCGGCTAGCGACTAGCTGCAAAATAGCCACAGTCAATTCCGCAGTGCGTCGCTCGAAGGCAACATTGGCTGGGCGCAGCACTTCACGGATCAGGTCGATGCGCGTTTCCGGCACCGGATAGGTGATCAGCGTTTCGCCCTCGAAGTCGGCCGCGTGCAGGCGGCGCTGCGCCTGCAGCCGGTGCTTCTGCGCCATCACCACCAGGATCTCGAAGCGGAACAGCGGGAAGGTGGCGAAGTCGGCGCTGTAGTCCGAGCCGATCACCAGGTCGGCGCTGCCGGCGCGCAGCAGGTCGGCCGGTTCGCTGTGGAAGCCCGACACCAGGTCGATTTCCACGTCCGGCCAGCGCTTGCGGAACTCATCCATCACCGGCATCAGCCAGTCGAAGCAAGTGTGGCACTCCAGCGCCACCCGCAGCTGGCCCTGGTCGCCCTGCGACAGGCGCGCCACGTCGCGCTCGGCCTGCTCGATTTCCGGCAGCAGCGTGTCGGCCAGGCGCAGCAGGCGCGCGCCGGTGGCGGTGAAGCCGATCGGCACCGATTTCCGTTCGAACAGCGGGCTGCCATAGCGGTCTTCCAGCAATTTGATCTGGTGCGACAGGGCGGACTGGGTCAGGTTCAGCAGTTGCGCGGCGCGCACCAGGCTGCCGGCTGAACGCAGGGCGCTGAGGGTGCGGAGGTGACGGATTTCCAGCATGGCGGGCCTTGTGTTTATCTTTTGTATGAAATTCATTCAAGTTGAAACGCAAAATCTTTCGTTTTGATTATAAACGCGTTTGCCGCACACTTTACCTCACCAATATTTAATGCGGATGACAACTTTCATGAAACCAATTCAGACACATATCCCCGGCTTTCCACGCATCGGCGCGGCGCGCGAACTGAAGTTCGCGCTGGAAAAACACTGGCGCGGCGACAGCGGCGAAGCCGAACTGGAAGCCACCGCTGCGGCCCTGCGCGCGCGCCACTGGGCCCAGCAGCGCGACGCCGGGCTGGACCTGGTGTCGGTGGGCGACTTCGCCTTTTACGACCAGGTGGCCAACCATATCCAGCTGCTGGGCTGCGAGCCGGCCCGCTTCGGCTTCACCGCCGAGCAGAGCCAGCTGGCACGCTATTTCGCGATGGCGCGCGGCGTGTCGCACGGCCGGCATGAGCACCATGAAGGCTGCAGCCACCATCACCAGGACGCCCACGCGCTGGAAATGACCAAGTGGTTCGACACCAATTACCACTACCTGGTGCCGGAGTTCTCGCCGGAAACCGCATTTTCACTGGCGTGCGAGCGCCTGTTTGCGGAGGTGGCCGAAGCCCAGGCGCTGGGCCACGCGGTGAAGGCCGTGCTGATCGGGCCGCTGACCTTCCTGTGGCTGGGCAAGGAGCGCGCGGCCGGTTTCGACCGCTTGAGCCTGCTGGAAAAACTGCTGCCGGTGTACGGCGCGGTGCTGGACCGCCTGAAGCGGCAAGGCGTGCACTGGGTCCAGGTCGACGAACCCATCCTCGGCCTGGACCTGCCCCCTGCATGGCGCAACGCGTTCGAGCACACGTACTGGCAACTGGCCCAGGTGGGCGTGCCGCTGCTGCTGGCGACCTACTTCTCGCCGCTGGAGGAAAACGTGAGCCTGGCCTGCCGCCTGCCGGTGGCCGGCCTGCACGTGGACGGCGTGCGCGCCGCGCATGAGCTGACCAGCGTGGCCGACTGGCTGCCGGTGCACAAGGTGCTGTCGGTGGGCATCGTGGACGGGCGCAACATCTGGCGCACCGATCTCGACCTGGCGCTGGCGCAGCTGGCGCCCATCGCCGCCAAGCGCGGCGGCAAGCTGTGGCTGTCCACCTCGTGCTCGCTGCTGCACACGCCGTTCAGCCTGGAGCAGGAAACCGCGCTGGACCCCGAGATCAAGAACTGGCTGGCCTTTGCCGGCGAAAAGCTGGGCGAACTGGCGCTGCTGAAAGCCGCGCTGCTGCGCACCGGCGCCGATGACGCGCAAGGTGCAGGCCTGGCGGCCTTCGGCAGCGCCGCCGACAGCGCCGCCTTCGACGCCGCCTGGAGCACGGCCCGCGCCGCGTGCGCCAGCCGCCGCGCCAGCCCGCGCGTGCATAACCCGGCGCTCGCCGCGCGCATCGCCGCGCTGCCGCAGGACGCCGACCGCCGCGCCTCGCCCTTCCCTGCCCGCCAGGCGCTGCAGCGCGCGCGCTTCCAGCTGCCGTCCTTTCCCACCACCACCATCGGCTCCTTCCCGCAAACGCACGCCATCCGCTCGGCGCGCGCCAGCTTCAAGCGCGGCGAGATCGGCGCGGCGGCCTACCGGCAAAGCATGCGCGAGGAAATCGCCTACGCCATCGCGCGCCAGGAGGAGCTGGGCCTGGACGTGCTGGTGCACGGCGAAGCGGAGCGCAACGACATGGTGGAATACTTCGGCGAGCAGCTGGACGGCTTCACCTTCACGCAGCTGGGCTGGGTGCAATCCTACGGCTCGCGCTGCGTGAAACCGCCAGTAATCTACGGCGACGTGGCGCGCCCGCGAGCCATGACGGTGGACTGGGCCGTGCACGCGCAGTCGCTGACCGGCAAACCGGTGAAAGGCATGCTCACCGGCCCGGTCACCATCCTGCAGTGGTCGTTCGTGCGCGACGACCAGCCGCGCGCGCAGACCACGCTGCAGATCGCGCTGGCCATCCGCGACGAGGTGGCCGACCTGGAGCAGGCCGGCATCGGCATCATCCAGATCGACGAGCCGGCCGTGCGCGAAGGCTTGCCGCTGCGCCGCAGCCGCTGGGGCGAATACCTGGACTGGGCCACGCGCGCCTTCCGCGTGTCGGCCAGCGTGGCCGCGGACGCGACCCAGATCCATACCCATATGTGCTACGCCGAGTTCAACGACATCCTGCCGCAGATCGCCGCCATGGATGCGGACGTGATCACGATAGAAACCAGCCGCTCGGCCATGGAGCTGCTGACCGGCTTCGGCGCCTTCCGCTACCCGAACGAGATCGGCCCGGGCGTGTACGACATCCACTCGCCGCGCGTGCCGGACACGGCGGAGATGGTGCGCCTGCTGAAGAAGGCCAGCGCCGTGATCCCGGCGGCGCAGCTATGGGTCAACCCGGATTGCGGCCTGAAAACGCGCGGCTGGCCGGAAACCGAGAGCGCGCTGCGCAATATGGTGGCGGCGGCGCGCGAACTGCGCGCGGCGTAGGACGCCGTCCCCTTCCCCCGGCGGCGCTGGCCGCTCCCGCCGCGGGAGTGGCCAGCGCCGCATGCCGCATGCCGCCTGCCTCTCCCGCCGTTTGATTAACAGAACGGCACTCCCATTTCCGGCATAACCACAGTAAAATGCTTGAGCCTTTGGCAAATCCTGGCCGATGGGCCGCCAAGCCGACTCCTTTACTGATCGTTTTATGTCCAAAAGCTCGTTCCAAAAGCCCATCGAAATCAAGATTTCCACTGTAGTCGCTGTTTCCGCCATCCTGTACACCTCGGATGGCGTCGCACTCGACGCTGCGCTCAACGAAATGACCGGCGGCACGCCCGATTTCTTCGAGGGCGACCTGGCCGTGATCGACGTCGGCTCGCTGGCGCCCGGCTGCGAACGCATCGACTGGGCAAGCACTATTGCCCTCCTGAAAAAATACCGCTTGAACCCGGTGGCAGTCCGCAATGCCGCGCCGGACATGGTGGACGAGATCGTGGCCCACGGCCTGTCGCTGGACAGCGGCAAGCGCGACGAGCCGGCCCCGGCCAAGCCGCCCCGGCCGGCCAAGGTGGAAGCCCCGGTGCCGACCCCGACTGCGGCATCCGGCACCGCCGCGCCCACCCTGGCGCCCGGCAACGCCCCCGCCGGCACCATGATCATCGACACCCCGGTACGCGCCGGCCAGCGCATCTACGCGCGCGGCGGCGACCTGATCGTCACGGCCGTGGTCAACAACGGCGCCGAGATCATTGCCGACGGCAGCATACATGTTTACAACACCCTCAACGGCCGCGCGCTGGCGGGCGCTTCCGGCAATGCCGAGGCGCGCATCTTCGCTATGTCGATGTCGCCGGAGTTGGTGTCGATTGCCGGCGTGTACAGCACTTTTGAAGACGGTTTCCCCGCCGAGCACGCACGCAAGCCGACACAAATCAGCCTGGTGGGGGACCGAATCGATATACTATCTGTCAATTCACCTACTCGCGCTTAAAGCATCAGCTTTGTAAAGGACTCTTTCGTGGCAAGAATTATCGTTGTAACGTCCGGTAAGGGCGGTGTCGGCAAGACCACTTCCAGCGCCAGCTTCTCTTCCGGCCTGGCCCTGCGCGGACACAAAACCGTGGTGATCGACTTCGACGTCGGCCTGCGTAACCTGGACCTGATCATGGGCTGCGAACGCCGCGTGGTGTACGACCTGATCAACGTCATCAACAAAGAAGCGTCGCTGACCCAGGCGCTGATCAAGGACAAGCACTGCGACAACCTGTTCATCCTGCCCGCTTCGCAGACGCGCGACAAGGACGCGCTGTCGGAAGAAGGCGTGGAAGCGGTGCTGCACGAGCTGATCAACATGGGCTTCGAATACATCATCTGCGATTCGCCGGCCGGCATCGAGCACGGCGCGCTGATGGCGCTGACCTTCGCCGACGAGGCGCTGGTGGTGACCAATCCGGAGGTGTCGTCGGTGCGCGACTCGGACCGCATCCTCGGCATCATCCAGGCCAAGTCGCGCCGCGCGCAATCGGGCGGCGAGCCGGTCAAGGAACACCTGCTGATCACCCGCTACTCGCCCAAGCGCGTGGAAGCGGACGAAATGCTGTCTTACCAGGACGTGCAGGAAATCCTGCGCATTCCGCTGATCGGCATCATTCCGGAATCGGAATCGGTGCTGCACGCGTCGAACCAGGGGAATCCGGCCATCCATTTCAAGGGCACCGATGTGGCCGACGCCTACGAAGATGTGGTGTCGCGCTTCCTTGGCCAGGACCTGCCGCTGCGCTTTACGACCTACGAAAAGCCCGGCCTGCTGCAGCGTATTTTCGGAGGGAAGTGATATGGCCCTGCTGTCCTTCCTGTTCCCGTCCAAGCCCAAGACGGCCACTGCCGCCAAGGAACGCTTGCAAATCATCATCGCGCGCGAACGCAATGGCCGCGCCGGTCCGGATTTCCTGCCCGCCCTGCATAAGGAACTGATCGAAGTGATCTCCAAGTACACCAAGGTGAACGCGGACGACATCAAGATTTCGCTGGACCGCCAGGGCAACCTGGAGGTGCTGGATGTGAACGTGGTGCTGCCGGACGCGTAATAATCCAGCGCAAATTCAGAGAGGCGCGGCCTGCTGCTGCGCCAGCATCACTTCCTGCGCCACCTTGGCGCAGGCTTCCACGTGCTGGTAGCCGATCTGGCGGAAGGCGAAAAAGCCGATCGCCGCCGCCGTGGCCTGGCCGGCCAGCGGCACGAAACGGGTCGCCTGCCTGGCGATCAAACCGGCGCCGGCCCGCTGCAGCAGCCGCAGCACCACTTCCCTGGTCACGTACTTGCCCACCATGGTGCCGCCCACGTTGACGGCCGCCTGGTAGGCCAGCAGCCGGAAACGCGGCTGCAAACGCCCCACCTGTTCCGGCGTCAGGCCGAACTCACGGTTGACGTCCTCGATCAGCTCGGAAAACAGGCGCAGGTCGGACACCACGTCCAGGCCCGGGATCGGTACCGCCGAGATCCCGGCCGACACCGCCGCGCGCCGCTGCACCAGGCGCCGGCAGCGCGCGCGCACTTCTTCCAGCTCCCGGTCGGAGGCTGGAATCAATGTCCATTTGGCATCTTTTTTCGTAAACATAGTGACTTTTCGTGTTACGCAATTGTACCAAAGGACATTGAAAAGCCCGTTTTTACCGTGTACCGTGTAATCATACGACGAGTTTGCATAAGAACATCAGTGATTCCTATTGGAAAAATCCCGTGGAAATCATCAATTTATGAAGTAATTAACACTCTGTCGCAAAAGCATGACTATAATTTAACTAACGGCAGCTGCACTGCCGGCTTCGACCCGCCCTATCATCATGAGAATCGTAGTTCTAGACAATGACCGTAGCCAAGCCGACGTGATCTGCCAGGTGCTGACCTCGGCCGGTCATATCTGCCATGGCTTCCAGACCGGCAAGGACCTGCTCGGCCACTTGCGCAAGGACAGCTACGATATGCTGATCCTGGACTGGCAGGTGGCCGACATGGGCGGCGCCGAAGTGGTGCGCCGCGCCCGCGAAAAAATGCCGGAACAGGCACCCGTGCTGTTCCTCACCACCGCCTCCGGCGAGGATGACATCGTGGCCGGCCTGGCCGCCGGCAGCGACGACTATATGATCAAGCCGCTGCGCCGCAGCGAACTGGTGGCGCGCGTGCAAGCGCTGCTGCGCCGCGCCTATCCCACCCAGAACGGCGCCGAACAGCTGCAATTCGGCCAGTACGTCTTCGAAACCCGTCCGGGCCGCCTGCTGATGGACGGCGCCGTGCTGGACGTGACGCACAAGGAGTTCTACCTGGCGCTGCTGTTTTTCCGCAACATCGGCCGGCCGCTGTCGCGCGCCTACATCCACGAGGCGGTCTGGATACGGGAAACCGCCGTACCGTCGCGCACCATGGACACCCACGTCTCGCGGGTGCGCAACAAGCTGCAGCTGAAGCCGGAAAACGGCTTCCGCCTGGTGCCGGTGTACAGCTACGGTTACCGCCTGGAAAAGCTCGGCGCCTAATGCCGCCGGCCGCCGCATAGGGGCTATACGGCCCGGGCTGCCGGTCAGGCTGGACACATCACGGTATAATGACCGGTAACGTTCCTATCCCGTCCGCACACTGTCTAAAATGCAACTGCTTGCCGTCGGCCTCAACCACACCACCGCTCCAGTGTCGCTGCGCGAACAACTGGCGTTCGCCCCTGAGCAATTGGGCCAGGCGGTGACGGCTGCGCGCGCGTGGTTCGAGCGCATCGACCCGGTGGGCAGCGACGAAGCAGCCATCCTGTCCACCTGCAACCGCACCGAGCTGTACGCGGCCAGCCACGTGGCCAATCCGCTCGACGCGGGCGGCCACTTCCTGGCCGACTTCCACCAGCTCAATTACAGCGAACTGCGGCCGCATCTGTACATGCTGCCCCAGCACCAGGCGGTGCGCCACACCTTCCGCGTGGCCTCCGGGCTGGACTCGATGGTGCTGGGCGAAACCCAGATCCTGGGCCAGATCAAGGACGCCATCCGCACCGCCGAAGAAGCCGGCGGCCTGGGCACCTATCTGCACCAGCTGTTCCAGCGCAGCTTCTCGGTGGCCAAGGAAGTGCGCAGCACCACCGAGATCGGCGCCCACAGCGTGTCCATGGCGGCCGCCGCCGTGCGCCTGTCGCAGCGCATCTTCGACAAGATCTCCGAGCAGAACGTGCTGTTCATCGGCGCCGGCGAAATGATCGAGCTGTGCGCCACGCACTTTGCGGCGCAGAATCCGAAAAGCATCACCATCGCCAACCGCACCATGGAGCGCGGCGAGCAGCTGGCGCACCGCTTCGGCGCCAAGGCCATGCGCCTGGCCGACCTGCAGGACCGCCTGCAGCACTACGACATCGTGATTTCCTGCACCGCCTCCTCGCTGCCGCTGATCGGCCTGGGCATGGTGGAGCGGGCCATCAAGGCGCGCCGCCACAAACCCATGTTCATGGTCGACCTGGCCGTGCCGCGCGACATCGAGCCCGAAGTGGGCCGCTTGAGCGACGTGTTCCTGTACACCGTGGACGACCTCGGCAAAGTGGTGCAAACCGGCATGGAAAACCGCCAGGCGGCGGTGGCGCAGGCCGAAGCCATCATTGAAACCCGGGTGCAGTCCTTCATGCACTGGGTGGACGACCGCGCCGTGGTGCCGGTGATCCAGACCCTGCAGGAAAGCGGCGAAGCGATGCGCCAGGCGGAACTGGAACGGGCGCGCAAGATGCTGGCCAAGGGCGAGGACATCGACGCGGTGCTGGAAGCCCTGTCCAAGGGCCTGACGGCCAAATTCATGCACGGGCCGCAGCAGGCGCTGCACCGGGCCCAGGGCGACGAGCGCGCCCAGCTGGCCACCCTGCTGCCCCAGATGTTCCGCGGCCGCCGTTAGCGCTGCCCGCACCCGGCGTCCGCGCCACCTTCCGTTTAGCCGGCGCCGTGCGCGCCACTCCATCCAATACCCGTATTAAAGAGCACCCATGAAACCATCGATGCTGGCCAAGCTGGACCAATTGGCAAACCGACTCGCCGAACTGGACGAACTGCTGATGTCCGAAGGCGCCACCGCCAACATGGACAGCTACCGCAAAATGACGCGCGAGCACGCCGAACTCGGCCCGCTGGTGGCGCTGTACAAGGAATACCAGGGCGCGCTGGGCGACATCGCCGAGGCGCAGGCCATGCTGGCCGATCCGGAAATGAAGGAATTCGCGCAGGAAGAAATCGAGGCGGGCAAAGAGCGCCTGGCCGCGCTGGAACTGGCGCTGCAGAAAATGCTGCTGCCCAAGGATGCCAACGACGAGCGCAACATCTTCCTGGAAATCCGCGCCGGCACCGGCGGCGACGAGTCGGCCCTGTTCGCCGGCGACCTGCTGCGCATGTACACCCGCTTCGCCGAGCGCAACCGCTGGCAGGTGGAGATGGTGTCCGAATCGCCGTCCGACCTGGGCGGCTACCGCGAGGTGATCGTGCGCCTGGTGGGCAACGGCGTGTACTCGAAACTGAAATTCGAGTCCGGCGGCCACCGCGTGCAGCGCGTGCCGGCCACCGAGACCCAGGGCCGCATCCACACCTCGGCCTGCACCGTGGCGGTGATGCCGGAAGCGGACGAAGTGGAGGACGTGCACATCAACCCGGCCGACCTGCGCATCGACACGTTCCGCGCCTCGGGCGCGGGCGGCCAGCACATCAACAAGACCGACTCGGCCGTGCGCCTGACCCACTTGCCCACCGGGATCGTGGTGGAGTGCCAGGACGACCGCTCGCAGCACAAGAACAAGGCGCAGGCGCTGAAGGTGCTGGCGGCGCGCATCAAGGACGTGCAGCTGCGCGAGCAGCAGTCGAAGGAGGCGGCCACCCGCAAGAGCCTGATCGGCTCGGGCGACCGCAGCGAACGCATCCGCACCTACAACTATCCGCAGGGCCGCATGACGGACCACCGCATCAACCTCACCTTGTACAAGCTGGACTTCATCATGGACGGCGACCTGGCTGAGCTGACCAACGCGCTGGCCGCCGAACACCAGGCCGAGCTGCTGGCCGCGCTGGGCGATTGATCGCGGATTGACCTTGATTAATTGAGGCTTAAGGCGCGGGCGCGCCGGTTTGTGCGAGAATTGGCCCGCCTATAATCTTTCCATTGTCATGATGAATCCACGTTCCCTGCTCCTGTCCATCGCCCTCGCCTGTTTCGGCCTGATCGGCGTCGCCCTGTATCTGCAGCACGTGGTGGATCTGCTGCCCTGCCCGCTGTGCGTGATCCAGCGCTACCTGTTCCTGCTGATCGGCTTCGCCTGCCTGGCCGGCTACTTCATGAAGCACACCGCCATCGGCACCGGCATCGGCCTGCTGGGCGCGCTGGGCGGCCTGGGCGTGGCCGGCAAGCACCTGTACGTGCTGGCACACCCCGGCTTGTCCTGCGGTATCGATCCGATGGAAACCATGCTCAACAAGATTCCCACCGCCACCTACCTGCCCTTCCTGTTCGAAGCGGACGGCCTGTGCGAGAACGCCACCGACGGCATCCTGGGCATGTCGATTCCGCAGTGGGCCTTCGTCTGGTTCGGCCTGTTTGCCGTGGCGCTGGGCTGGTCCCTGCTGCGCCGCCGGGCGCGATGATCGCAGCCGGCACCACCGTCGCCGCGCTGCAGGCGCAAACCGGCTACCCGGAACGCCTGGACCCGCTGGATAACCGCATCCTGGTCTGCCATGCGCTGGGCCTCACGCGCGTGGGCCTGATCACCCAGTCCGAACGCGTCATCACCGAAGACGAAGCGGCGCGCCTGTCCGCGCTGTTGCAGCGCCGCCTGGACGGCGAGCCGATCGCCTACATCGTCGGCCAGCGCGAATTCTTCGGCCTGCCGTTCAACGTCAGCCCGGCCGTGCTGATTCCGCGCCCGGACACCGAGCTGCTGGTGGAGCTGGCCATCGAGCGCCTGCCGCCGTCCGGCCGCGTGCTGGACATGGGCACCGGCAGCGGCGCCATCGCCGTGGCGCTGGCCCACGCCCGGCGCGACGCGGCCGTCACCGCGCTCGACGTCAGCCCAGCCGCGCTGGAGGTAGCGCGCGGCAACGCCGCCCTGAACCAGGCCGCCGTGCGCTTCCTGGAAAGCGACTGGTACAGCGCCGCCGCCGGCGAACGCTTCGACCTGATCGTCTCCAATCCCCCCTACATCGCCAGCGGCGACCGCCACCTGTCCGAGGGCGATTTGCGCTTCGAACCGAGCGGCGCGCTGACCGACCACGCGGACGGCCTGAGCGCGCTGCGCACCATCGCCGCCGGCGCCCCGCAGCATCTGGCGCCGGGCTGCTGGCTGCTGATGGAACACGGCTACGACCAGGCTGAGTCCGTGCGCGCCCTGCTGGCCGCGCAGGGGTACACTGAGGTGCAAAGCTGGCGCGACCTGGCGGGCATCGAACGCGTCACCGGCGGGGTCGTCGGCGCAGTTTGTTAATATAGCAATCCGAGCTTTTTGGACCATCTCCGACGCAGTTGGCGGATTTCGGTTAATCTCGCACCAATCTTAGTTGCTGCACCAGAAAGGAAGCTCAAATTGTCCAACCTATTGACGCGCCGCCTGGCCATCCTGGCCGATGAAAAGCACCGCGCGGTGCTGGGCGGCGGCTTGCGCGGCATTGAACGAGAAACCCTGCGCGTGGACCCCACCGGCCACCTGGCGGCAACCCCGCACCCGGCGGCCCTGGGCTCGGCGCTGACACATCCTGAAATCACCACCGATTACGCGGAAACCCTGCTGGAGTTCATCACCCCGGCCGAGCACGACATCGCCATCACGCTGGACAAGCTGGACGCCATCCACCGCTTCAGCTACACCAAGCTGGGCAGCGAAATGCTGTGGAGCCAATCCATGCCCTGCCAGCTGCCGGCCGAGGAAGACATCGAGATCGCCTGGTACGGCAAATCCAATATGGGCATGCTCAAGCATGTGTACCGGCGCGGCCTGGCGCTGCGCTACGGCAAGGCCATGCAATGCATCGCGGGCATCCACTACAACTACTCGCTGGACGAGCGGCTGTGGCGCCTGCTGGACGAGAGCGAGAACACGGAACGCAAGCAGTCGGCCAAGGCCTACCAGTCGGAAAGCTACTTCGCCACCATCCGCAATTTCCGCCGCTACAGCTGGCTGCTGATGTACTTGTTCGGCGCCTCGCCGGCGCTGTCGTCGAGCTTCCTGCGCGGCCGTCCGCACAAGCTCGAGCAGCTGTCGGACGACACCCTCTACCTGCCCTACGCCACCAGCCTGCGCATGAGCGACCTGGGCTACCAGAACGACGCCCAGTCCGGCCTCAGCCCGCACGAGAACTGCCTGGACAGCTACGTCGCCACGCTCACCAAGGCGGTGAACCAGCCGTACGCGCCGTACGCCGAAATCGGCACCAAGAAGGACGGCGAATGGGTGCAGCTGTCCACCAATGTGATCCAGATCGAGAACGAGTACTACTCGACGATACGCCCCAAGCGCGTCATCCGCAGCGGCGAACGCCCGATCCAGGCGCTGTGCTCGCGCGGCGTGCAGTACATCGAAGTGCGCTGCATGGACGTGGACCCGTTCGAGCCGATCGGCATCAGCCTGCAAACCGGCCGCTTCCTGGACGCCTTCCTGCTGTTCTGCGCGCTGGAGGCAAGCCCGGTGATCTCCGAAGAGCAGGGCCGCATCTACACCGAAAATTTTGCGCGCACCGTCAAGGAAGGCCGCCGCCCGGGCCTGACCTTGCAAAACAACGGCGCCGAAGTGGCACTGCCGGTGTGGGGCCGCGAACTGCTGGAGCGCATCCGCCCGGTGGCCGAGTTGCTCGACCGCCAGCGCGGCGACAGCGCGCACGCCGATGCGATGGCGGTGCAAGCGGCCAAGCTGGATGATCCGGACCGCACGCCGTCGGCCCACGTGCTGCGCGAACTGCGCGCCAACGGCGGCTCCTTCGCCGCCTTCGGCCTGCGGCAGAGCGAGCGCCACGCGGCCTACTTCCGCAGCCATCCGCCCACCGCCGAGGAAAACGCCTACTTCGAAGCGCAGGCCGCCGCCTCGCTGGCGGAGCAAGCCGGGATGGAAGCGGCCAACACCGGCAGCTTCGACGATTTCGTAGCGGCCTACCGCAACAGCAATCTGTGCAAGAACGTCGGTTGAGCGCAGGCTAGCACCGTGCTCACCTTCTACAACGAGCAGCACGGCCAGCACCACGGGCGCTTTGAAATCTTCCGCGGCGAGATGGTGCCCTGCTTCGAGAAACCGGAGCGGGCCGACTCCGTGCTGGCCGAGCTGGGCCGGCGCGGCCTGGGCCAGATCGTCACGCCGCACGGCGTGCCGCTGATGACGCTGGAACGCGTGCACGCGCCGCGCTACCTGCACTTCCTGCGCGGCGCCTGGAACGCATGGCTGGCGCTCGATCCGGCCAACGCCGGCAAGGACGCCTTCCCCGCCGTGTGGCCGGTGCGCTCGCTGCGCTCGGACGTTGAGCCCGACAATTTCTGCGCCAAGCTGGGCCTGTACTCGATGGACAGCGGCACGCCCATCACGGCCGGCACCTGGACCGCCGCCAAGACCGGCGCCGACTGCGCGGTGAACGCGGCGCATGCGCTGCGCCTGGGCGAGCGCAGCACTTTCGCCTTGACGCGCCCGCCGGGCCACCACGCCGGGGCCGATTTCTACGGCGGCTACTGCTTCCTGAACAACGCCGCCCTGGCGGCCCAGCACCTGCTCGACGACGGCGCGCGCAAGGTCGCCATCCTCGACATCGACTACCACCACGGCAACGGCACGCAGAGCATCTTCTACGACCGCAACGACGTGCTGTTCGTTTCCATCCACGCCGACCCGCGCCAGGAGTATCCGTTCTACCTCGGCCACGCCGACGAGACCGGCGCCGGGGCGGGACTGGGCTTCAACGTCAACCTGCCGCTGGCGCATGGCAGCAGCACGCAGGCGTGGTTCGCCGCGCTGGAGACGGCCTGTTTGCGCTTGCAGATGTACGCGCCGGAAGCGCTGGTGGTGTCGCTGGGCGTGGACACCTTCGCCGGCGATCCGCTGTCGCACTTCGCGCTGCAAAGCGCGGACTACCTGCGCATTGGCGAACGCCTGGCATGGCTGGGCGTGCCCACCGCCTTCGTGTTCGAAGGCGGCTACGCGGTCAAGGAACTGGGCGTGAACGTGGTCAACGTGCTGGAAGGGTACGAGACGGCCTTGTAGTTACTGCACGCCCTCGCGGCGGCGCAGCTCTTCCATGTAGTTGTAGATCGTGAAGCGCGATACCTGCAGCGCCGCAGCGGCGCGCTGCACGCCGCCCTTCACGATGAACAGGCCGCGCCGCTGCATCTCGCGCACCGCCTGGATTTTCTCCTCCTTGCTCATCTTCGCCAACTGTACCGCGTCGCCGATAATTTCCCGCATCAGCGCGTCCATCTGCGGTGCCGCCGTTGCCGGTACGAAGGGTTTGGCCTCCGCCTCGGCTTGCCGGAACGGCTGCAGCATCTGCCCCAGCCAGGCATGCGTGGCCTGGAACACCGACACGTCCGCATTCAGGCACAGGGTTGCGAAGGGCACGCCGCTGGCGTCACGGAAAATCGCCGAGGCCGATTTGAGCGTGCGGCCGTCCGCCGTCACCGTGGTGTAGTCGTCCACCACGCTGTGCACCGCGCCCCTGGTGGAGATCACCCGCGTGGCGGCGGCAAAGCCCTTGTCGCCGTGCGGCCCCTCCAGCACCGAGCTGCCGACGGCGCGCCCCGAGATGTGGCCGTTGGCGATAGCCACCACCGAGTTCTGCGGGCGGCTCACGTCGTGCAGCACCACTTCCAGGTGCGTGCCCGCCATGGCCGCCAGCATGGGCACCACGGGGCGCAGGGCATTGATGACGGCGTCCCGTTCGGCCTGGATTGCGGGGGAGGGTTTGATTTTCATGGCGCAGAGATTCAACAAAGTGTTGAAGTATTCTAACCGAACCATCATTTTCAACATAATGTTTACCGCGCGAGGCACACCCGTGCCTATAATTTCCGCATGAAACGCAGACACTACAAAAAACTTGCCAGCGCCATGGCCGTGGCGCTGCCAGGCCTGGCCTACAGTGCCGCCCCCGTGCCGCAATTGGGCTACTACAATGAAGGCAACCCCGCTTCGCGGCCGTTCACGCTGGCGGTGCGGGCGGGCGACTACATCCACCTGTCCGGCCAGATGGGCACCGACGCCAACGGCCTGGTGCCGGGCGGCTTCGAAGCCCAGGCGCGCAAGACGATGGACAATATCCAGGACATCCTCAAGGGCATGAACCTGAGCATGGACCACATCGTCAAATGCACGGTGATGATCGCGGACATGGGCAAGTGGGGCGACTTCAACAAGATCTACGTGGACTACTTTACACCCGGCCGTCTGCCGGCGCGCAGCGCCTTCGGCGTAAACGCCCTGGCGCTGGGCGGCCAGATCGAGGTTGAATGTCTGGCCTACGCGCCGCCGGCGCCGGCGCACAAGCGGGGCGCGCGGTGAAGGAAGCGGCCGGCACCCGCCGCGCTTTCCTTCAGCAGGCGGCTGCGCTCGGCTTTGGCGCCAGCCTGCCTTCATTGGCAGAAGCGGCCGCAACGGCCGATGCAGCCGATGCCCGCGTGCGCCGTCCCATCATCATCGACGCGCTGGGCGGCATCGACAACCCGAATCGCCCGCAAGCGGATCAGGACGCCCCGAACGCCATCGCCATCGATGCGCGTTCGCTGCAGGACGCCAGGACCGCAGGCCTGAGCGCCTTCAACATGACCATCGGCTTCGTGTTCGGCAAGCACGATCCATACGAACAAAGCGTGCGCGAAGTGGCGGCCTGGGACGCCTTCCTCCGGCGCAACGGCGCGCTGCTGAAAGTGCACGGCGCAGCCGACATCCGCCGCGCGCACCAGCAGGGCCGCACCGGCGTGATCCTCGGCTTCCAGAACGCCGCCATGATGGGCAAGGACGCGCGCCGCGTGGAGACCTTCGCCAACCTCGGCGTGCGCGTGATCCAGCTGACCTACAACGGCCCGAACCAGCTCGGCGACGGCGCCATGGCGCCGGAGAACCGCGGCCTGACGCCGTTCGGCCGCGAAGTGGTGCAGGCGCTGAACCGGCACCGCGTGCTGGTGGACCTGAGCCACAGCGGCGAGCGCATCTGCCTGGACGCCATCGCCGCCTCCAGCCAGCCGGTCGCCATCACGCACACCGGCTGCCGCGCCGTGGCCGACCTGCCGCGCAACAAGACCGACCGCGAACTGCGCATGGTGGCCGACAAGGGCGGTTTCGTCGGCATCTACTTCATGCCCTTCCTCGCCATCGGCCGGCAGCCCATGGCGGCCGACCTGGTGGCGCACCTGGAACACGCCATCAACGTGTGCGGCGAAGACCATGTGGGCATCGGCACGGACGGCAACGTCAGCGGCATCGACGACATGCCGGCCTACATGCGCGGGCTGGAAAAGGAAGTGGCGCAACGGCGCGCCAGCGGCATCGGCGCCACCGGCGAACGCGCCGACATCGTGACCTTCCTGCCCGACCTGCAAGGACCGGATAAGTTCTGGAAACTGGCGGACCTGCTGGCCAAACGCGGCCACAGCGCCAGCCGCATCGACAAAATCCTGGGCCTCAATTTCCTGCGCACCGCCGGCGGCGTGTGGGGCTGATCCACCTTTAGCAAAGCATCCATGCTCCACATCACCCGCATCCTCCGCAAGCCCGTCGCGGCTGCCATCGCCCTGCTGTGCGCAGGCGCCGCCCACGCAGCAGCCACGCAGACCATTTACCGAGGCGCCACACTGATCGACGGCACCGCCGCCGCGCCGCGCGCCGGCATGGCGATTGTCGTGGAAGGCGAACGCATCAAAGCCATCCTCCCCTCAGCGCAGGTGCCGGCGGACAGCGGCGCCACCGAGTACGACGCGCAAGGCATGTACGTGGTGCCCGGCCTGATCGACTCGCATGTGCACTACGCCACCAACCCGGACCGGCCCTATGCCGAAGCGGAACTGAAGCGCAACCTGTACGGCGGCGTGACCGGCGTGCGCGACATGGCGGGCGATGCGCGCGAACTGGCTTCGCTGTCGCGCGATGCGCTGCTGAACCGCATCCCGTCGCCGGACATCTACTACTCGGCACTGGTGGCCGGCCCCAGCTTCTTCAAAGACCCGCGCACCGTCGCCGCCGCGCAAGGCACGGTGCCGGGACAGGTGCCCTGGCTGTACTCGGTGGACGACAAGACCGACATCGCGCTGGCCATCGCGCAAGCGCGCGGCACCGGCGCCGCCGGCCTGAAAATCTACGCCAACCTGCCGGGCCCGCTGGTGGCGAAGCTGATCAAGGAAGGCAAGCGCCAGGGCTTCCCGGTATGGACGCACCAGCAGGTCTATCCGTCCACGCCGTACGACACGCTGGGCGCCACCTCGGTGTCGCACGCGTGCATGGTGGCGCGCTACGTGCGCGAGGCCGGCAAGGCCGCCTATGGGCACAGCGGCGAGCCTTCCTACGCGGGCCTGTCGGCGGCCGATCCCGGCATCCGCAAATACATCGCTGCGCTGGCCAAATCCGGCTCGCTGCTGGACGCCACGCTAAGCGTGTACGCGCCCACGGGCACGCCGCGCTGCCGGATCGAACTGGCGGGCGACATCACCCGCGCCGCGCACCGGGCGGGCGTGAAGATCATCGCCGGCACCGACACCGACGGGCAAGGCGACGATCCCTACCCCATCCTGGACCGCGAGCTGGAACGGCTGGTGCAGTACGCGGGGCTGACGCCGAACGAAGCCATCATCGCCGCCACCGCCAACGCCGCCATCGCGGTCGGCAAGCAGCGCGACATCGGCACGCTGGAAGCGGGCAAGTTCGCCAACATGGTGTTCCTGAAAAAAGACCCGCTGCAGGACATCGCCAACCTGCGCTCGGTGGTGCTGACCGTGAAACGCGGCCAGCAGTTCGCGCGCAGCGACTACCAGTTCACGCCCATTCCCGAACACAAGGACTGAGCGGGCCGCCGCCGCGCCGTCCTAGCGGTGCAGCTCGCCGGCGCGTTCCGGCTGGTACAGCACGTCCAGCACGGTGAGGTTGAAAGCGGCGCCGTCGGGACGGGTCCAGTCTATGCTGTCGCCGCAGGCCAGGCCGAGCAGCGCGTTGCCCACCGGCGTGAGCACCGAGATGCGCTCGTCGCCGGGCTGCATGTCCCTGGGATAGGCCAGCGTCAGCGTGAACTCCTCGGCGGGCCGGTCGAGCGCGAAGCGCACGCGCGAATTCATGGTGACGACGTCGGGCGGCATGTCCGCCGGCTCCAGCATGTCGGCGCGCGCCAGTTCTTCCAGCAGCGCATGCTGGGCGGCTGATTGCGCCGCAGGCAGCGAATCGATCAGCGCTTCAAGACGTTCCATGTCGATGGACGACACAACGATATTGGGTCTCATGATGTAACTCCACAAATGTCAGGAAAAAGGCAAGGCAGATGGAGAGCGGCCCGGAGGGAGGGAAGACGGTGTCTTCCCGGCGTTCCCGCCGGGCCTCAGGAAAGGCCGGCGAGATCGCGCGCGTGCGCGCGCCAGCCTTCGCCACAATGGGGCGAAACGGCGCAATACGGACGGTTACTCGGCAGGGTCATGAGGAATCAGGTGTCGGGACTGTGCCGAGTATAACCGCTTTACTCAGGAGTTGGCATGCACGGCCATGCCGCGCAGGCGGTCATGGCGCGCCTCAGATCTGCGCGATGCCGCCGTCGACGAACAGTTCGATGCCGTTGATGAAGGTGCTGTCGTCCGAAGCCAGGAAGGTGACGGCCTTGGCCACTTCGGCAGGCTGGCCCAGGCGGCCGATCGGCACCAGCGTGGCCAGGTGGCCCAGCAGGCCGGACTGATGCTCCTCCGGTACCAGGCCGGCCAAGCCCGGGGTGTGCACCGGGCCGGGGCTGACGGCGTTGACGCGGATGTTGCGCGGTTTCAGGTCCAGCAGCCAGGTGCGGGCGAAGTTGCGCACGGCGGCCTTGCTGGCGCTGTAGACGCTGAAGTTTTCGGTGCCTTTCACCGAGGTGGTGGAGGCGGTCAGGATCACCGAGCTGCCGTCCTTCAGCAGGCGCAGCGCTTTTTGCACGGTGAACAGCGTGCCTTTAACGTTGGTGTCGAAGATGCGGTCGAAGTGCTCTTCGGTGACGGCGTCCAGCGGCATCATGTCGCCGCCGCCGGCGTTGGCGAACAACACGTCCAGGTGGCCGGAGCGCGCTTCGATGTCGGCGTAGATGCGGTCCAGGTCTTCCAGCCTGGCGACGTCGCCCTGGATGCCGTAGGCGGTGGCGCCGGTGGCGGTGATGGTGGCCACGGCGGCGTCCAGCTCGGCCTGGCGGCGGCCGGTGAGGTAGACGGTGGCGCCCTGCGCCGCGAAGTCCTGTGCCGAAGCCAGGCCGATGCCGGTGGTGCCGCCGGTGACCAGTGCGATTTTGCCTGCCAGTTTCAGTGCGTTGTTCATTTGATGCTCCTTCAAGAGAGTGAATGTGAATGACGACGGAAGTCACTTTACGCCCGCTCCATTGTTGAATAAAGTGTCAATAACAGAATGCTTTATTCCCTTCTGTGAATAATAAGGACAAACTATGGACCAGTTGCAAGCCATCCGGGCCTTCGCCCGCGTGGTGGAAGCGGGCAGCTTCACCAAGGCCGCCGATACGCTCGGCATGCCGAACGCCACGCTGACCAAGGCGGTGCAGGCGCTGGAGGCGCACCTGCGCATCAAGCTGCTGCAGCGCACTACGCGGCGGGTGTCGGTCACGCCCGAGGGCGGGCAGTATTACGAGAAAACGCAGCGGCTCTTGAAGGAGCTGGACGACGTCGACGCCAGCTTCAGCGCGGCGCAGTCGCGCCCGCGCGGCCACCTGCGGGTGGACCTGGGCAGCTCCACCGCCAGCCTGGTGCTGCTGCCGGCGCTGCCGGCCTTTCTGGCGCGCTATCCGGACATCCGCATCGACCTGGGCGTATCGGACAAGCACGTGAACCTGATCGGCGACAACGTCGACTGCGTGATTCGGGGCGGGGAATTGACGGACCTGTCGCTGATCGGGCGCCAGGTGGGCAGCACCTCCTGGGTCACCTGCGCCACGCCGGCCTACCTGCGCGACCACGGCACGCCACGGCATCCGGCGGAACTGGAACAGGGCCACGTGGTGGTGCATTACCTGTCCACCCGCACCGGCCGCGGCATGCCGCTCAATTTCGCCAAACAGGGGGAAAGGCTGGAGATCCTGGGCGAGCGCTCGGTGGGCGTCAACGAGAGCAACGCCCACGTGGCCGCCGGGCTGGCCGGCCTGGGCGTGATGCAGACCTTCCGCCACGCGGCCGCGCCGCACATCGCCAGCGGCGCGCTGGTGCCCATCCTGGACGACTGGCAGCCGGCCCGCTATCCGTTCTACGTGGTGTACCCGTCCAAGCGCTACGTGAGCAGCCGGCTGCGGGTCTTTATCGACTGGACGGCGGACTTGTTCGCAGCGCTGGAGTAAGCCCGGCGCGGTGCGGGCCGGCCTGCCGCAGCCGTCTGCCTGACGCGGGAGCCTACTGCGCGGAGAAGCGCCGGGCCAGGCCCTGCTCGCGAAAGGACTCGGTGACGACGTCGACGAAGGCGCGGGTCTTGGCAGGCAGCAGCTTATGGCTGGCGAAGTACAGCGAGACAGGGCCGGCGTCGGCGTACCAGTCCGGCAGCAGGCGCACCAGTTCGCCGCGCTCGATGTGCTCGACCACGTCGGCCAGCGCCAGCATGGCCACGCCCATGCCCATCAGCGCGGCGGCGCAGATCGCGTCGGGGTCGTTCACCAGCAGCACGGGCCGCAACTCGGCCGCCATCTCCATGCCTTTGCGGTTGCGCATTTCCCATACCCGCACCCGGCGCGTCTGCGGCGAACGCATGGCCACGCCGTCCAGGCCCGCCAGGTCGGCCGGGGTGCGCGGCAGCGGCGTGCCGGCGCGCCGCACGTAATCGGGCGAGGCCACCGCCACCACGTGCGCGCGCGCCAGTTCGCGCGCCACCACGCCCGGCGTGAGCTCGAAGCCGCCGCCGATGGCAACGTCGATGCGCTCGGCGATCAGGTCCACCTGGCGGTTGTCGAAACTGCAGTCCAGCGTGACGGCCGGGTAGCGCCGTGCGTAGGTCTGCAGCAGCGGCAGCAGGTGCAGGCGCCCGAAACGCGGCGGCATCGACAGGGTCAGCACGCCGG
Organism: Massilia sp. Root351; assembly: GCF_001425045.1. Taxonomy (GTDB): domain Bacteria; phylum Pseudomonadota; class Gammaproteobacteria; order Burkholderiales; family Burkholderiaceae_D; genus Rugamonas. The sequence goes on from NZ_LMDJ01000035.1 coordinate 263,394, forward strand.
CCGGCTCGCCCTTGTTGGCGGTGGCTTCGGCGATGGCGCCCTGGATGCTGTCCAGGCCCCCGCTGACGGCCTGCAGGAAGCGCTCGCCCTCCTCCGTCAGCTTCAACCCGCGCGTACTGCGCTGGAACAGGCGCACGCCCAGGTTGCGCTCCAGCTGCGCCACGTTGCGGCTCACCGCCGCCGGCGTGAGCGCAAGCTGGCGCGCGGCCGCCGAGAAGCTGGCCGACTCCGCGCTGCGCACAAAGGACGCCAGGTTGGACAGGGTTTCCACGCTTCGCCTTTCAAGTATTCGTTGAAACTGATTATAGCCAGTCCCGACTACTGCTGTTGGCTGGCCGGAACCATACTGTGTCCGTCGTCCCCCACTTTTCACCTCAACGGAGCACACCATGACCAGCACCCTGAAACTGCAAGACAAAGTCGCCATCGTCACCGGCGCATCGCGCTCGATCGGCGCCGCCATCGCCAAGCGCCTGGCCGCCGACGGCGCCACCGTCGCCATCACCTACAACGCTTCGCCGGAGAAGGCGCAGGCGGTAGTGGCGTCGATCGAGGCGGCAGGCGGCCGCGCCATCGCCATCCAGGCCGACGCCGGCGCGCCGCAAGCGGTGCGCGAGGCGGTGGCGCAGGTTGCCGCCACATTCGGCAAGATCGACATCCTGGTCAACAACGCCGGCATCAGCGTGCTGGGCGCGCCGGAAGAGATCAAGTTCGAAGACTTCGAGCGCATCCTGGCCGTGAACGTCACCGGCGCCGTGGTGGCCACGCAGGAAGCGCTGCGCCACATGGGCCAGGGCGGCCGCATCATCCACATCGGCAGCTCGATGACCCAATACGCAGCCTTCCCGACCGCCGCGGCCTACACCTTGACCAAGGGCGCGCTGTCCGGCTACACGCGCGGCCTGGTGCGCGACCTGGGCCCGCGCGGCATCACCGTCAACGTTGTCCACCCCGGACCGACCGACAGCGACATGAATCCGGCCGACGGTCCGGTCGCCGACTTCGTCAAGCCTGGCATCGCAGTGGGCCGCTACGGCGTGGGCGACGACATCGCCGGCGCCGTGTCCTACCTGGCCAGCGCGGAAGCGTCCTTCGTCACCGGCCTGGAGATGCTGGTCGACGGCGGCTTCACCGCGTAATCCCCACTGGTTGAAAGGAGCATCATCATGAAAATCGGCATCATCGGCGCCGGTGAGATCGGCTCGGCCATCGCCCGCATCCTGACCCGTGCCGGCATCCCGGCCGCCATCGCCAACAGCCGCGGCCCCGCCTCGCTGGCCGCGTTGACCGACGAACTCGGCCCCACCTTGACCGCCGTCAGCGCCGCCGAGGCGGCACAGGCAGACCTGGTATTCCTGGCCGTCCCCTGGTCCAGGATCCCGGCGGCCGTGGCTGGCCTGGGTCCGTGGACCAAGCGCATCGTGGTCGACACCAGCAACCCGATCGAGGCGCCGCTGTTCCAGCCGGCTGATCTGAACGGCAAGGCGTCCAGCTCGGTGGTGCAGGACCTGGTGCCGGGGGCGCACGTGGTCAAGGCCTTCAACCACCTGCAACCGGGCCTGCTGGCCGCCAGTCCTGCCGCGCAGGGCGGCAAGCGGGTGCTGTTCGTTTCGGGCGACCACGCCGCCTCCAAGCACGCCGTGATGGCGCTGATCCAGCAGCTCGGCTTCGCCGGCATCGACCTGGGCACGCTGGATGGCGGCGGCCGCCTGGCGCAGTTCCCGGGCGGGCCGCTGCCCAGCCTGAACCTGGTGAAGTTCGGCTGACCGCGCGCGGTGCTTTAACTGCGGCTGCGGCTGCGGCGCACGCGCAACGCTTTTACCTGCGCAGGCGGCGCCAGCCCAGCACCACGCCGGTCAGGCTGAGCGCGGCGCCGAGCAGGCACAGTGACACCACCAGCACGTCCCACGCGGGGCGCGCGCGGACGGCGGCGGCAAAGTCCAGCTGGTGCAGGCCGTTGAACAGCCAGCGGTTCCATTTGCTGTTGCTGTCGGCGTACCCGGCCAGCTTGCCCTGCACCGGGTCGGCGTAGAAAGTGGTTGCGCCGGGATCGGCGAACTGCACGCGCAGCACGGGGAAGGCGGCCTGGCTGTGGTGGCTGTAGTAGTAGTGGTCGCCGGCGGTGAGCATGACGGCTTGCCGCACCGGTACGCCGGGCCGCACGGCCTGCACCGCGCGCAGCAGCGCGTCCGCTTTCAGCGCGCCCACCGCTTCGCCGCAGTGCGCGTCGAGCAGCTGGCGCCCGGAGCGTTCCAGCGCGGCCAGGTACAGGTGGCCGCCGACGCGCCGCCATTCGAGTTCCAGCACGCCGGGATAAGTGCGCACCGCGTCCGCCACGGCCACGGTGAGGTCGTCGCGCGCCAGCGGGCCGCCGGCGAAAGCCCGCTTGTCCTGCGCGGTGATGCCGGGCGAGGACAGCCAGCCGAACGGCGTGACGGAGAGCCAGCCGCTGAACAGCCAGGTAAGCGTGAGCGTGCCGAGGGTAAGGCCGAGCCAGTGGTGCCAGGCTTGCCAGCCCTTGTAGGGTGAGCGCGCGCCGCTGGCGTAGCGGCGGCGCAGGCGCAGGCGCTGGATGCCGAGCACCATGCCGGTCATGGCCAGCAACAGCGCCACGGCCGAGGTCCACATCACCACTTGCCGCCACGCTTCGCCATGCTTGCGCAGCGGCATGACGTAGACCCAGTGGATCACCGAACCGGCCCAGTTCCAGGCACGCTCGCTGCGCGTGGTGTCGCGCACCAGCTCACCGGTGCGGCCGGACACGTACAGCACGCTGCCGGCGGTGTCGCCCGCGTCCACGCGGTACAGCGGGCGATGCGCGGCCACGCGGCCGAAAGTCCACTGGTCCAATTCCATCTGCTGCACGGACGGCGAGGATGCGCCGCGCGCACCGGGCGCCATGGCTGGCGCGGCAGCGGCGATGGCCATGGCGTCCGTCATGCGCAGCAGGGCGCCGGTATCGGCCCATACCGAATGCAGGCCGCGCGCGGACTGGAAATGGTAGGCGGGCCGGCCGGCCACGGTGTTCAGGCGCACCGCATCCGGCATGCCGGGCTGCGTGTCTTGCTGCGCGATTGCTTGCCACGCATCCCAGGCGCTGAGCCGCACTTGCGCCGCGTCCAGCGGGGACTGCCAGGCCATGCGTTCCTGCTCGGTGAGCGCAGGGTAAGGCACGTACATCATGACAATGCCGGAGCCGAACCACAGCAGCACCAGCAGGCCGATGACGATGCCCAGCCAGCGGTGCCACAGGTGCAGCTGGCGCTTCCAGTTAACCATGGCCTGGCTGATCAGTAGCGCCACTGCACGGTCAGCTCGGCATGGCGGCGGTCGCCCAGCAAGTACTGGCTGTCGCTGTAGGACGTGCTGGCATACAGCTTGTCGCCCAGGTTGCGCAGGTTCAGCTGCACCAGCACGTTGCGGTTGACGTTCCAGCCCAGCGTGGCGTCCAGCACCGTGTAGGCAGGCAGCGCCTGGGTGTTGCCGTTGTCGATGTAGCGCTTGCCGACGTAGCGCGCGCCGGCGCCGGCGCGCCAGGCATCGGCCTTGTAGGTGAGCCACAGGTTGGCCGAGGTTTCCGGCACATCCGTGGGGCGCTTGCCGGCGCGCGAGATGTTGCCGCCTTCGATCAGGCTGTCGAACTGCGCGTCGGTGTAGGCCAGGTTGGCGTCCACGCGCCAGGCCGCGGCCAGGCTGGCGCTGGCACTGAACTCGGCGCCCTGCGAAGACTGCGAACCGCCCTGGATCGACAGCGCCGGATTGGATGGGTCGCGCGTGATGATGTCGTCCTTGCGGATGCGGTACAGCGCGGCGGTCCACTCGGCCTTGCCGTTGGCCAGCGACTGCTTGACGCCGCCCTCCACCTGGCGCGAGCGGGTCAGCTTGTAGCGCGCATTGGCCAGGTTCAGCGACAGCAGGCTGGTGAGCGGGTCGCTGCCGGTGCTGTACTGGCCGTACAGCGACGTGCTCGGCCCCAGCTTCCAGGTGAGGCCCAGGCGCGCGGAATTCGAGATCAGCGTGGCACTGAAGCCGGCGGCGCCCAGCAGGCTGACACGATCCACTTCATAGCGGTCATGCCGTACGCCGGCCAACAGCAGCAGGCTTCCGTTCAGGCTGTAGGCGTCTTCGATGTAGAGCGCGTTAGTGGCGGTATCCGTGGCGAAGTTCGGGCGCAGCGGATCGGGGCTGTCGAACACGCCAGGGTCAAAGCCGGTGGGCGCCACGGTGGAGCTGCCGCCGTAGGGCGAATTATTCGTGTGCAGGAAGTTGACGGTGGCCGCTTCCCAGCCCGCCACCAGCTTGTTGGCGCCCGCGTTCCAGCGCGCCTCGAGCCGGTTGGCGGTCTGCTCCTGGTCATGCTGGATGGCGATGTAGTCGCTGCGCTCGACCGCGTTGGCAACCGGGTTGTAGACGTAGTACTCGGCGTTGCGCCAGTTGCGGCGCGCCTTCATGTAGGCCAGTTCGTTGCTGATGGCGAGCGCCGGCGACACGCGCCAGGTGAGGCGCGCGACGGCCTTGTCGTCCACGTACTCGATGTCGGCGTCGCCCACGTTGTAGTTCTCGTTGCGCAGGTGGCCGGCCAGCCGGCCGTTCACCAGCGGCGTGCCGAAGTAGCGGCGCGGCTTTTGCTCGGCGTGGTCCAGCTGTGCGTCCAGGTCCAGGTCGGGCGTGAGCGCGTAAGTCAGGCTGGTGAGCAGCTTGCCGTTGCGCGCGTCGCCACGGTCGACGAAGCCGTCGCTGCGGCCGGCGTAGGCGTCGACGCGGAAGGCGCCCTTCCCGCCCAGCGCGCCGGTGCCGCCCAGCCCGGCGCGCAACGCCTTGCCACCGCCGATGCCGGCCATGGCTTCCAGCGACGCGGCGCGCTGCGGCGCCTTGCGCACGGCGTTAATGGTGGCGCCGGTGCTGCCGCTGCCGTAGACCACCGAGCCGGGCCCGCGCAGCACTTCGATATATTCATAGCCCCACGGATCGGCCGGGGAGGTGGCGGTGCCGGAGCCCACCAGCAGGCGCTGGCCGTGCTCCAGCATGGCGATGGCGTTGTTGCCGCTGAAGCCGCGCGCGGAGTAGGCGATGCCGTTGCCGGGGGAGCTGGTGTCGGTCAGGCCGGTGCTGCGGGTGATGGCGTCTTTGACTTGCAGATCGCCGCGCGCCTGCATGGTGGCGGCACTCAGCGACTCGACGCTGGCGGGCATGTCCTGCGCACTCAGGTCCAGGCGGCTGGCGGTGCCATTCTCGCGCGCCAGGCCCAGGCCTTCCTGCACGGCTGCGCCAAGGACGGTCACGGTGGGCAGGGTGTCGGCGTGCTGCGCGGCTGCCGTGGCCGAGCACAGCAATGCGATGGCGGCGGCGATGGGGCGGATGGTGTGGCGATTTTTATTCTTGAGCTTCATGAAAACAGTCTTATTTTTTCTTGGGGGGTTCGATCAATACCAGCTGGCCGGTCTTGGGGTCGCGGAAGACTTCGCCGACGCGGTCGTAACCGCTGCCGTTCTGGCTCACGCCGTCGGCGGGCCGTTCGATCTGGCGGCCCTTCTCCACCGGCTTGGGCGCCTTCAACGCGCGCTGCGAACCGGCGATGGCGGCGATCAGGCCGCAGGCGAAGACCAGCATCACGTCGACCAGGTTGACCAGGCTGGCGCGCGGGTCTTCATCGCTGTCGTCGAAGCGGGCGTCGAGGCGGGAGTAGAGGCGCATGCGCTGGCGCGCGGGCTGGGTGCTCATGCTGCTTGCCCCATCGATTGCTCCATCGCTTCCAGCGTTTCTTCGTACCAGCGGCGGCGCAGCTTGCCGATTACCAGGCCGCCGATGCCGGCCACCAGGCCGAGCACCGTGGCGTCGAAGGCGACGGTGACGGCGCTTGCCAACTGGGCGGGGTCGCCCTGGCCGAGCGCGGCCAGGCCGGGCCCGAGGGGGATGATGGTGGCCATCAGGCCCAGCATAGGCGGGATGCGCGCCAGCAGGTCGGCGCGCTCCAGGCGGTGGCGGGCAATGGCCTGCACCTGCGCCAGGTTGCCCCCTGCGGCCAGCTTGGCCAGGCCGTGGAAGCGTTCGCCGACGGCGATGCCCGCTTCCACCACCGCAATGGCGCAGCCGAGCAGCAGCGTGGCCAGCGCGGGCGCCAGCAGCCAGCTGACCGCATCGTGCAGCCAGGCGTAGGACATGGTTTCGATCATGGGGACTCCTTACAGGTTGAGAGGTTTGAGTACATTGGGCACGCGACGGCCGCGCCACAGGCCCAGCGCGAACAGCGCCAGGAAAGCGGCCAGTGCGCCGAGCAGCTTGGCGGCGCGCACGGCGGGGGCATCGGGCGGCACGGCTTTCTGGTGCAATTCGTAGACGCGCGGGGCCGGCTCGGCCGGCGCCTCGGCGCTGGCTGGCGGTTCGGCGCGCTTGGCGGCGCTGTCTTTCGCGGCGGCCGCCGGCGCGGCGGCGCCAGAAGCAGCAGCTGCGGCCGTATCAGCTGCGGGCGGCAGGCTGGCCACGCCGCCAAAATTGGCAGGTTCGGCGGGCAGCAGTTCGCCGCGCGCCTTGGCCAGCGTGACGCCCAGCGCGGCCGCGTCGGCGCTGTCGAGCTGCGGCGCCAGCCAGTCCCACATCGGATGGTTGGGCGCCGCGTGGCCGCTTCCCGGCAAGCCGTTCGTCGCCACCAGCTGCGCCAGTTCGCCGCCCATCTGCTTGATGGTGGCGGGGTCGGTTTTCCAGTAGCCCTTTTCGGCGGCCACCATGAAGATGGCCAGCATGTGCGCCTTGACGTGCGCGTTGTGCTGCCGGCCCAGGAACTGCGGCAGGCCCAGTTTGTGCGCGTCGTCGAAGTACACGGACTTCACCTCGTCCCAGGCCCAGTTCTTCACCAGGTCCGGCCGCGTGACTTGCCAGCCCCACAGGTTCTCCAGGAATTCCTGTCCCATGGTGCGCGCGCCGGCGTAGCCGTGGCCCATCAGCGGCTTGAGCCAGGCGGGATTGAGGAAGCGCCCGCGCAGCTCGCCCAGCAAGGCCGACGCCAGCGGTTCCACGTCGGCGCGGCCTGGCTGCGCATGCTGCAGGATAAAGGCCTGCGGCACGCGGCCGGTGCGGCCCTCGATCGCCAGCGAGAGGCCGCCCAGGTAGTCGAAGGCGTCGTTGTTGTCGAGCAGGCCGTACAGATTGCTGGCGCGGCCGTGATAGGTGCGCTCGATGCCGTCCAGCGCCACGTCGAACGCGGCGTGGGTGGCCTCGCCGCTGGCGTCCAGCCCGTAGGCGTGGCCCATGCGGTTGCGGTAGGCGCGGCCGATTTCCTCGCGTTCGCGCCAGGCGCCGGAACGCTCGGTCAGGCGATTGACGCCGGTGCCGTACGCGCCGGGCGCATCGCCGAATACGCGCTGCGCGGCGGCGCGGCCAGCTTCGGCCGGCGGCATGCCGGCGGAGGCCAGCGTACGCTGGCGCACCAGCCATTCGCGCGCCACGCGATTCTGCGCCGGCGGTTCGCTGCCCCAGGCCACGCCCGGCAGCGGCGCAAGCGCCGCCTGCAAGGCTTCTTTCAGCGCCGGGTCACGCTCGGCCAGCGTCGCGGCCGACGCCGCCAGCGCCATGCGCCCGGCACGGTCGATCAGGCGGATCAGGTTCGGATACAGGTCGCGGAACAGGCCCGAGGTGGTCACCAGCGCGTCGCGCCGCACGGCGCCCGGCTTGAGCTTCACGTCGGTGACGATACCGCGCGCGTTCCACACCGGCTCGGCGCCCATCATGGCCAGCGCGAACGCCACCATCACGCCCTCGTCGCGCACCGCGTCGGAGGCCCACAGGATGATGCCTTCGCTGCCCTTGGCGGAAGTGTCTGCGCCTTTGCCCGTGTTGGCCTTGGCAGCCATGCGCTCGCCCAGCTGGTAGCCCAGGCGGGTCGGCAGGATGTCCCCGTCCACCGCGTGGAAATTGCGGCCGGTGGGCAGCGCTTCGGGCGAGCGCAGCGGGTCGTTGCCCTTGCCCGGTTCGATGTATTCGCCATCCAGCCCGGCCAGCAGCGCCCGCATCTCGCGGCGCGGCGAATCGGCCAGCTGTTCGGCAATCTCCGGGCCGTCGATGCCACCCTTCTTCATCGAATCGAGCATCAGGTCGATCGACTCCTGCTTCCACGGGCGGCCGAAAACGTGCAGGCCGTGCGGCATGAATTTTTCCTGCAGCTTGGTCAGGTAGTGGCCCACCTCATGCGCCAGCAAGTCGTCGTCGGCTGCGTCGAAGCCGATGCCGCGCACGGCCAGCACGTCGGCCATGGATGCTTCCAGCTCAGCCTTCAGGTTGAGCGCGTTGACGCGTTCGCGCATCAACGCGGCGGCCTGCGTCTTGAGCGACTCCGAACTGGCGGCCTCGAAGCTCTCCACCACCTGGCGCAGGGCCAGCAGATCGTCGTACAGCGGCGTGGATGCCAACGGCGGCGTCAGGTGGTCGACGATGACGGCCAGCCCGCGCCGCTTGGCCTGCGTGCCCTCGCCCACGCCATCGACGATGTAGGGGTAGATGCCGGGCAGGTCGCCGGCGATCAGGCTGGGATAGTCGTCGGAACTCAGGCCGACCGCTTTGCCGGGCAAGAACTCATAGGTGGAATGGCGACCCACGTGCACCAGCGCGTCGGCTTTGAAGCGGTCGCGCAGCCAGTGGTAGTAGCCCAGGTACTGGTGCGGCGGCGTGATGCTGGTGTTCGCGTGCAGCAGCTCCTCATCCACTTCCCAGCCGCGCGGCGGCTGCGGACCGATGAACACATTACCGAACACCAGGCCGGGCACCAGCAGTTTGCCGCTGTCGACCATGATCTTGCCGGGCGCAGCGCCCCAGCCTTTCAAGCCTTCGATGCCGTAGCCGGACAGCCGCTTGCTAAGTGGCGCCAAGGCCGCGCAGCCGGTGCCCGCGCCCTTGGCCCGCGCCTTTGCACCGCGCGGGCTGGTAGCACCCACGTCCAGGCAGGCGTGATAGCCCTCGGCCAGCGCCGCCAGGTCGCGGATCGCCGCGTCGCGCTGCGGGTGGTCGGCGCCTTCCACCAGGTGCTGCAATTCCTTGATGATGACTTCGGCCTGCTTGCGGCCCAGCGCGCGTTCGCCGGCGGCTTCCGCTTCCAGCACGTCGGCGTGCAGGCGGCCCAGCAGGCCGCTGGTCATCTCGCCCTGCACGCGCGGCGGCAGGGTGCCGAACCAGCGCGCATAGTCCGCAGCGCTGACGCTGTTTACCGTGCCGCTCAGCTCCCGCAGCGCGGCGCGGTCCTCCGGCAGGTTCACGCCGTGCGCCATGATCATGTCCAGCAGCGCTTGCGGCGAGCCGGGCAGCGTGCCCACCATGTAGCCGGCGTTCTTCATCGCATGCAGCATGTCGAACAGCGAGGCCGGCACGTCCAGGTTGTCGGCGCCGATGTTCTGGCGGCCCGGCGGATGGTTGTAATAGATCAGCGCCACGCGCTTATCGCCATTGGCCTTGCCGCGCAGCGCCAGCCAGCGGCTCACGCGCGCGGACAACCGGTCGGCCTCCTCGGGCAGCAGCACCGGCGGACGGTTCTCGATGCCGGTGCGGCGGTCCAGCTGCGCCTGGCCCAGCGCGGCCACCACGATGGGCTGGCCGATACCCTGCAGTTCGGGCAGCGCCACGCGGTATTGCACCGAGTCCGGCGGCAGGCCGTCCGGCGACAGGCGCCACTGCACGGCGGTGCGGTCGGACAGGCGGATGGCCTTGAACACCGGGACATTGAGCCGCTTGAACGCTTCGGTGACCGCTTCGCGCCCCTCGGCCGCGCCCACCACGAAGTCCTGCAGCACCACCAGCGCCGCCGGCTGCGCCGGCGCGATCAGCTCGGGCAGGCGCTCCAGCGCCTCGCGCGAAGCCCCGCCCCAGCGCGTGAGCACCTGCACGCAGGGCTGGCCGCGCTGTTCGATGCGCTGGCACACGGCGGCGGGAACCGCGCTATCCATATTGGACAGATCCAGTACCACCACGGTGGGCCGCGGCTTCAGACCCAGTTGCGCGGCCTTGCCCCAAGCGGCCGCGTCGGTCAGTTCGCGCTGGCCCACGCGCAGGCGCAGCGTCGGTTCCGGCTGCGGGCCGGCCAGCGCCACGGACGGATTGAGCAAATGCGCGAACAGCGCCGCCGTATTGTCGGCGCCGCCGGCCTGCCACACGCGGCGCGCGGCCAGCCAGCGGCTGGCGGCGGGGTTGGCCTGGGCCGCCTTCAGGGCCGCTGCGGGCGGCGCCTCGGACGACAGTTCGCGCAGCGTGTCCGGCGAGAAGTCGTGCAGCCTGGCGTGCGGATCACGGCTCATCAGGCTGAGACTGGCTTCGCCATTGAAGGCCAGCACCGGCGTTTGCGGCCTGGCGTGGCGCGGCAACACCTCTTTCAGGCGGCGCGCCGGATCGCCGAACAGGGACACCGCCAGCACCGTGTCGGCCTGCCTGAGCAAGAGGCCGGCTTCGCGCTCGCTGGCGGCCATCCACTGGGCGGGCGTGCGCAGCACGATGCGGTCCTGCGGATGGCTGGCCAGGTGGCGGTGCGCAGCCTCGATGGCGGCCGGCGCGGCGCGCTCGGTGACGATGGCGAACAGGGTGGCGGCCGGCGCGTGCGCACAGGCGCAGGCGCACAACAGCGCTGCGGCCAGCCGCAGGAGTATGGAGGTGCTCAATTTGAACTTTAACCAGTAGCTGCGCGCCGGGCGCGCAGGAAAACAGGCAAAGCCACACCCCGGGCCTTGCGCAATCTTCGTGACTGGCCGGTCTTCTGGCTGGCCTTCATCCTTCCTCAACCCTGCCTTCCCGTGCGGTGCACAGTGGCGTTCGATCGAAGTCGTCAGGCTTACAGCAGCGGGGGCTGCGCCGGACTGGCGCGAGATGAAAATCCCGCGCGTCACCGGCTTCCCGTTTCACCCTCCAGCCGGCAAGCGGGAGGGCACCAATCACGTTAATGCCGCGATTCTACCGTATTGAGCTTGGTCATGAAACCTGTTCGTTGCGGTGGACGGGCGGCGCGGCCGGCGGTTAGTGTTGAATGTCACGGACAAAGGAAGCCCATGGAACCGTCAGCTTATGGTGCGGCAAAACCGTCCGGCATGCCGCTAGCGCCGGCGGCCGACGCATTCGTCATCGCCAGCGTTGCCGTGCTCTCGGCAGCCGTGTTCCAGGCCTATTGGCTGCTGGAGGACGTGCTGCGCTGGTACCCGTCCACCACGCTGCCGGCGCTGATAGCCGTGGCGGCCGCCTGCCTCGCCGCCTCCGGCGTCAGCTACGCTTCCGTGCCGCGCCCGCTCGCCACGCTGATGCGCGGCGTGGGCATGGCGTGCGGCGTGTACAGCCTGCTGCTCTACCCTTCGCTGCCCGCCGTCGCGCACGATTTCAAGGGCTGGAGCCAGTCCATTCTCAACCTGGCATGGCTGATGGCCGCAATGGCGGCGCTGCTGTCCATGCGGCGCCCGGCCTGGCTGCTGTACTGCGGCTTCTACATTTACTGGATCAAGCACGCCGCCGGCTACATCACCGGCTTCTCCTTCCACACCCTGCTCGACGTCAATCCGATGATACAGCTGCCGGTCTACCTGTCGTTGTCGGTGCTCACGCTGGAACTGGCGAAGCGGCGCTGGCCGGCGACCTGGCCCCGCATCGGCGGCAGCGCGCCTTACTGGACCATACTGTTCATCGCCATCGCCATGCAGGCGGCAAACTATTTCCATTCATCGCTGGCCAAGGGCGGCCTGGACGGCGGCGTGCTGGACTGGGCGCTCAATAACGAGAACCGCAACATCTACCACGTCGCGCTGCACAACAAGCAGCTGCTGTGGGGCGACTGGAGCGCGCTGACCGGCGCGGTGTCGGCGCTGCTGCAGGTGGCGGGACGGCCGTTCGCAATAGGCGTGTTCCTGATCCAGCTGGCGGCAATACTGGTGTTCGCCAACCGGCGCTTGCTGCTGGTGCTGTTTGCCTTGTTCGACCTGATGCACATCGGAATCTTTGTGCTGGTGGGCGCCAATTTCTGGACCTGGTTCATGGTGAACCTGTCCATCATCGCGGCGGTATCGCAACTGCCCCGCGACGCCTTCAACTGGCGGACCGGCGCGGCGGGCGCGCTCGCCATTCTGCTGTCGCCGCTGTTCGCCAACGTCGCCAAGCTGGGCTGGTATGACAGCCTGGCGGTCAACACAGTCCATTTCGACGTGGAACTGGCGGACGGCAAAACCGAGCGCATGCCGTCCACCGCGTTCGGCTTTTACTCCTACCCGATCTCCCACATGAGCTTCGGCCTGCCACCCGGGAAATACCTGCCCACCGCGACCAACGGCGGCACGTTCTCGTCCGCCATCCGGCGCCAGTCCTACCGCTGCGCTTTCGCCAGCGCGGCCCCGGCCACCGGTGTTGTATGGGACGGTGCAAGCGTGTCCGCCTTCATCCGGGCTTACCATCGGCAGGTATTGAACAAGGCGGGGGCCGGCGGGCGCTGGTCGAACACGGCCTACCCGCACCACTTCTGGAGCGCGCCATCGGTGGAGAAGGCGTTTGCCGGGGTGGACATGCGCCGCGTGCGCGCCTACCGCATGGTGATCGACTCGGTGTGCCTGGACCCGGACACCGGCGCAGTGAAAAGAAAGGTCTACCGCAATGAATACCGAATCGACCTTGCAGGCTGAGTTCCCCGGCGGCCTGGTGATCGTCTACGACGGCGAGTGCCCGTTCTGCTCCAACTACGTGCAGGTGCTGGCGCTGCGCGAGGCAGCCGGCCCGGTGCGACTGGTCGACGCCCGCAGCGACGCCGCGCTCGCCGCCCGGCTGCGGCGCGGCGGCTACGACCTGAACGAGGGCATGGTGGCCCTGTACGGCGGCGGCGTCTACTACGGCGCGGACTGCGTGCACCTGCTTGCGTTGTTGAGCACGTCCCCCGGCGTGTTCAACCGCGTCAACAGCGCGGTGTTCCGCTCGCGCACGCTGTCGCGCCTGCTCTATCCCGTGCTGCGCTGCGGCCGCAACCTCACCCTCAAACTGCTGGGACGCCGCAAGCTGCCCTAAAGATTTTTCAAAAATATTTAAAATATCGCTTGCTATTACATAGCGCACGATATAAAGTAAGCACATCGGCGCTGCAAACACAGCGCGACGCAGCAAAAAGTAGGGCACGATTTAATAGATAGCAATCTAACTTAACCCACAGCAAAGGAAACATCATGTCGATCAAACAAGTCCTGTACCGCGCAACTTCCAAAGCAACCGGTGGCCGTGAAGGCCGTGCGGTCTCCTCCGACGGCGTGCTGGACGTCAAGCTGACCACCCCGAAAGAACTGGGCGGCGCAGGCGCAGTCGGCACCAACCCTGAACAACTGTTCGCTGCCGGCTACTCGGCGTGCTTCCTGGGCGCCATGAAATTCGTCGGCGGCCGCGACAAGATCGCCGTGCCGGCGGACGTGTCGGTGGAAGGCACCGTGGGAATCGGCGCCATCGAAACCGGCTTCGGCATCGAAGCGGAACTGAAAATCTCGCTGCCAGGCCTGGACCGCGAAACCGCTGAAAAGCTGGTCGCCGCAGCCCACATCGTCTGCCCGTACTCGAACGCCACCCGCGGCAACATCGACGTCACGCTGACCATCGTATAAAGCAAGCCTTGCTGCTACCGCCAAGGCGGTGGCAGCGGCCTGGAAGGCGCTGAAATAAGTAGCGCACAATTAAATAGATACCAATTTAAACTTAGGAGAAATACCATGAAAGCATCCATCCTGTCCGCCGCTGCCGCCATCCTGACCCTGAGCGCCGGCGCCTATGCCGCCGAACCCGTCAACAGCGGCGAAGGCTATCAGGGCTACACCAGCGCTGTGTCGTCGGTCTCGACCCGCACCCGCGCCGAAGTGAAAGCGGAAACCATTGCCGCCCTGCGCGACGGCCTGATCCTCAGCGGTGAGGCCTATCCGGGCACACTGACCGCCCCAGCCAAGGTACCGGGCAAAACCCGCCAGGAAGTGCGCGCTGAACTGGCCCTTGCCATCCAGACCGGCACCCTGCCACGTTACGAGTAAGCCCGCATAGGCAGCGCAGCCAATAAGTAGTTAGCGATTTAATCGAACACAATTAATTAGGAGCATTATCATGAAAGCATCTATCCTGTCCGCCGCCGCCGTCATCATCGCCCTGACCTCGAGCGCTTATGCAGCCGAACCCGTCAACAGCGGCGAAGGCTACCAGGGCTACACCAGCGACGTATCGTCCACCTCGACCCGCACCCGCGCCGAAGTGAAAGCCGAGACCATCGCCGCCCTGCGCGACGGCCTGATCCTGAGCGGCGAAACCTACCCCGCCAGCATCACCGCACCATCCCAGGCGCAGGGCAAGACCCGCCAGGAAGTGCGCGCCGAACTGGCCCAGGCGATCAAGGCCGGCACGCTGCCACGCTATGAGTAAAGCCCCTTACAATGGTTGCTTCTTTCCCGCAGAGGCAACCATGATTGAGTGGCAATGGCTTGAGTTTGAACACATTCCGCGCGGCGACCTGTATGAAGTGCTGCGCCAGCGGCAAGAGGTCTTCGTGCTGGAACAGAAATGCCTGTATCCCGATATCGACGGATACGACCAGGCGGCGCATCATCTGATGGCCTGGCACGTCGTTGACGGCAAACGCCAGCTGGCAGCCTATCTGCGCTGCATCGCTCCCGGCGTGAAATTCCCTGAAATGTCTTTGGGCCGTGTCTTGACGGCGTCGTCCGCGCGCGGCAGCGGCATTGGCCGCCAGTTGCTGGAAGAAGGCATCCGCCGCGCAGAAGCGCTGCATCCCGGCCACCGCTTCCGCATCGGCGCCCAGCTCTACCTCGAAAAATTCTACGGCAGCTTCGGCTTCGCGCGCGCCAGCGAACCGTATGACGAAGACGGCATCATGCACATTGACATGCTGCGCTAGCCACCGCCCCCCTACTGCGTTCAACTTGCGTTCAACTTCTCATCACGTTCGCGTTACGTGAAATGACCCGCGTTAAAACGTGATGACGAAGCGCGCGCCGGCGCCTACCGGTTTGGCGTAGCGCACCATGCCGCCGTTGGCGTGCACCAGGTGGCGCACCATGGCCAGGCCGATGCCGCGCCCCTGCTTCTTGGTCGAGAAAAACGGCGTGAACACTTGCGCGGCCAGCTCCTGCGGCACGCCGGGGCCGTTGTCGGCCACTTCGATGCGCAACCGCCCACCACGGCTCAGGCGCGCGCTGACCTGCACTTGCGGCTGCGGCGTGGCGGCGGTGGCTTCGGCCGCGTTCTTCAGCAAATTGATCAGTGCCTGCTCCAGCTGGCCGGGGTCCATCATCACGTCCAGCGAGGCCGGTTCCACCGAAAAATCGGCGCGGCCGCCGCGCGCCAGCCACTGCGGCGCCATCAGCATGGACAGGCGCGCGAACAGCTCGCCCAGGTGCACGCGTTCAGGCTGCGCCTGCGGCACGCTGGACAGGCTGCGGTAGCTGGCCACGAACTCCACCAGGCTGGCGGCGCGGCGCGCGATGGCGTCCAGCGCCGTGCCCAGGTCGCCGCTCACGTCCGGCGCCAGGTCGGCCCTGGCTTCCTCCAGCAGGTCGCAGGCGGTGCGCGACAGCGAGGCCACCGGGGTGAGCGAATTCATGATCTCGTGCGTGAGCACCTGCACCAGCTGGCGCCAGGCGTTCATCGCTTCGGCTTCCAGCTCGCTCTCGACCGGCATCAGCGCGGCCAGGCGCTGGCCGGCGCCTTGCAAGGTCAGCGCCGTGACGGCGGCCAGCGCGCGCTCGGTGCCGCGCTCCGATTCAAAGCTCACCAGCTCGCGGCGCTCGGCCGTTTGCGCGGCCAGCAGCTGCGCCAGCTGCGCCGGATCGCTGGCGCGGCCGGGGGCGAGCAGGCGCCGCGCGCTGGCGTTCAGTGGCGTCAGCGCGCCCGGTCCGTTCAGGTGGGCGATGGAGAACAGCGCGATCGGCGCATGCTCCAGGCGCGCCTCCAGCGCCTGCGCCGCATCGAGCAGCGCGCGCCGGTCTGGCGTGAGTCCCCACGCGCCATCCGTGGCTGTGGCCGTGGCGTGGGCTGTGGCCGTGGCGTGGGCCGTAGCCGTGGCGTTGGCGTTGACCGTAGCCGGTGCCGATCCCGATGCCAACAGGAGAGAGAACGCCGGCGCTGCGCCTCGCGCCACCGGGGCGGCACGCAGGCGGCGGTGGAGCAGGCAGGCGGGGACAATGGCGGCGAGCCCGCACAGCACTTGCATGCGCGGCGAGCCGGCGTATCCGGCGGCGGCGTAGCTTAGCGCCATCAACGCGGCGGCGCTGCCGTAGCCGGCGGCCCAGCTGGCGAACTTGCCCGGCCGCTCAGATGCCATGCTTGCCCAGCTTGCGGTAGAGCGCGGCGCGGCTGACTCCCAGCATGCGGGCGGTGTGACTGATGTTGCCATTGGCGGCGGCCAGCGCGGCGGCGATGGCGTCGCGCTCAAGGGCGCTCAGGGTCAGGTCGTCGCCCGCAGCGGACGGTGCGGCGTCGAGGCGGATGGGGGCGTTGGCGATAGTGTTGCCGGGAGCGTTGGCGGGAGCGCTCGCGGCGATGCTGGCGGAGGCCGGGCCGGTGAGGCCGAAGTCGTCGGCCAGGTATTCGCTGTCGCGGCCCAGGATGACGGCGCGTTCGCAGGCGTGGCGCAGCGCGCGCACGTTGCCGGGCCAGGGGTGCGCAACCAGCCAGGCCAGCGCCGCGGCCGACAGCGCCCGCGCCGGACGCTGGTACTGGCGCTCATAGGCGTCCAGGTAGTGGCGCAGCAAGCCGGGGATGTCTTCGCTCCGTTCGCGCAGCGGCGGCACGCGGATGACGATGGTGTTGAGCCGGAACAGCAGGTCGGGCCGGAATTCGGCCGGGTCGAACAGCCGCACTTCATCCAGGTTGGTGGCGCTGATGATGCGCACGTCGATGGCTTCCGGCTTGTCTGCGCCGATCGGCGTCACTTCGCGGCGCTCCAGCACCGTCAGCAGCTTGGCCTGCGCGGCCAGCGGCATATTGCCGATTTCGTCGAGGAACAGCGAGCCGCCGCGCGCGGCCTGGAAGCGCCCGGCGCGGTCGGCCTTGGCGTCGGTGAAGGAACCCTTGCGGTGGCCGAACAATTCGCTCTCGAAGGTGGATTCGGGCAAGGCGCCCATGTCCACCGCGAGGAAGGTGCCATCGGCGCGCTGCGAGGACAGGTGGATGGCGCGCGCCACCAGTTCTTTGCCGACGCCGTTTTCGCCCAGCACCATCACGTTGGCGCCGGTGGGGCCGACGCTGGCGATCATCGCTTTCACGCTGCGCATGGCGGGCGAGTCGCCCATCAGGGCGGCGCTGGCGTCGTCGGCGTTGCCGGCCGCAAGCCGCGCGGGCAACTCGGCGGCGCGGCGCGCCAGCGCGGCATCGACCGCGGCCACCAGGCGCGCGTTGTCCCATGGCTTGGTGATGAAGTCGCAGGCGCCGCGCTTCAGCGCTTCCACCGCCAGCGGCACGTCGGCATAGGCGGTGAGCGCGATCACGGCGCAGCGCTGCGCACGCAGCTTGTCCAGCAATGCCAGGCCTTCGGCGCCGTCGATGCGGCCGGGGGTGAAATTGAAATCGAGCAGGACCACGTCGGGCACGCCGCGCGCGAGGAAGGCCGGCAGCTGCGCCGGGTCGTTCAGGGTGGCGACGGTGCCGTAACGCCGCCGCAGCAGCATCTGCGCGGCACAGGCCACGTCGGTGTCGTCGTCGAGTATCAGGATGTGTGCTGTGGTGTCGGCCATGTGGCGCATTCTAGCAGCCTGGATCGCCTTGCGGAGCAAGGCTTTCCGCGCATTTCGACGCATTTCCGCAACCCGGAAGCGCACTGTCCGTTTCCGAACACCCGGCACTGTCCGCATGCGGACAAGGGCCGGCCGCATGCGCCGCGAAACCGGGTGGATACGCCATTTTCGGCAGCTGGCACAGGCCTTGCAAAGGCTCAGTCCATCGTCACCTGTTTGCGAAAAAAAATGAACACTCCCCAGCCTAAACTCGTCACCGGCGCCGCCATGGATACCATCGTGCCCAAGCGGCGCGGCAAGGCGATTGCGCTCGCCGCCGCAGGCGCGGCAATGGTGGCCGCGCTGGCCTTCGCGCTGTGGCACTGGATGCCGCGCGGCCTGCAGGTGACTGCGGGCGAGTTGCGCATCGCCGCCGTGGAGCGCGGCGTGTTCCGCGACGATATCGTGGTGCGCGCCACCGCGCAGCCGCTGCAGTCGGTAATGCTCGACTCGGTGGAGTCCGGCCGCATCGAGGAGGTGCATGCGCGCGACGGCGACCTGGTGAAACAGGGCCAGCTGCTGTTCCGCATCTCCAACCCGCAGCGCAACCTGGAGCTGCTGGCGCGCCAGGCCGAACACGCGCAGCAGATTTCCAACCTGTCCAATCTGCGCGTGGCGCAGGAAGCCAGCCGCAGCGACCACCAGCGCCGCCTGGACGATCTCACCTTCGCCATGGAGCAGGCGCAAAAGCGCCATGCGCGCGAAGAGAAACTGGCGGCGCAGGGCTTCCTGTCTCCGGTGGCGCTGGAGGAATCGGCGGACCGCCTGGCGCAGCAGTGGCGCGTGCTGGCGCAGGCGCAGGCCAGCGACGATACCGACCGGCGCGTGCGCGGCACCGCGCTGGCGCAGCTGGACAAGGCGCTGGACGGCTTGCAGTCCGGCCTGAAACTGGTGAGCGCCACGGTGGAGGCGCTGGCGGTGCGCGCCCCCAGCGCCGGCAGGCTGACCGACTTCCGCCTGCAGGTGGGCGAGTCCATCGCCACTGGCAAGCACGTGGGCCGCATCGACGACCCGGCGCGCTTCAAGCTGTCGGCCGAAGTGGACGAGTACTACCTGAAGCGCGTGGCCGTGGGGCGCCACGGCAGCGTGCAGATGGACGGCCGCAGCTACGCGGTGGATGTCTCCACCATCTACCCGCAGATCAAGGAAGGCCGCTTCACCGTGGAACTGACGTTCAAGGCCGCGCAGCCGGAAGCCCTCAGCCCCGGCCAGAGCGTGGACGCGACCATCACGCTGGGCGAGCCGGCGCCCGCGCTGCTGCTGCCGAACGGCGCCTTCCTCAACGACAGCGGCGGCACCTGGGTCTTCGTCGTGACGCAGGATGGCGGCGTGGCCGAGCGGCGCGCCATCCGCAGCGGGCGCCGCAACAACGGCCAGCTCGAAGTGCTGTCCGGCCTGGCCGTGGGCGAGCGCGTGATCGTGTCCGGCTATACGGCCTATGGCGATTCACCCAGGCTGCAAATTTCCAAGTAAGCTCTTCACCAACGAAAAAAGGAACTCCCATGCTCAAGCTTTCAGGCGTCAGCAAAACCCACCTGGCGGGTGAAATCCAGACTACCGCGCTGGACCGCATCGACCTGCAGATCGACGCCGGCGAATACGTGGCCATCACCGGTCCTTCCGGCTGCGGCAAGTCCACTTTGCTGAGCCTTCTCGGCCTGCTCGATGTGCCCAGCAGCGGCGAGTACTGGTTCGAGGGCAAGAACGTGGCGGGCTGGAGCGAGGGCAAGCTGAACGAACTGCGGCGCGGCCGCATCGGCTTCATCTTCCAGAGCTTCAACCTGATCGAGGAGCTGAGCGTATTCGAGAACGTGGAACTGGCGCTGGAGTACACCGGCATGGCCAAGGCCGAGCGCAAGGCCAAGGTGACGGCCATGCTGAACAAGCTGGGCGTGCTGCACCGCGCCGGGCACCGCCCGTCGCAGCTGTCCGGCGGCCAGCAGCAGCGCGTGGCGATCGCGCGCGCGCTGGTGTCCGGCCCGGCGCTGCTGCTGGCAGATGAACCGACCGGCAACCTGGATACGGCGCACGGCGACGAGGTGATGCGCCTGCTGCGCACCATCAACGCCGAGGGCACCACGGTGGTGATGGTGACCCACTCGCCGGCGCACGCTGCGCAGGCCTCGCGCACGCTGAACCTGCTGGACGGCCGCATCATGGTTGACGCGCTGCGCGCCGCATGAAAGCCTCCGACTTCCGCATCGGCTGGCGCCTGCTGCTGCAGGAGCGCGGCTATTCGGCGGTGACCATCCTCGGCCTGGCGCTGGGCTTCGCGGCCTGTTTCCTGCTGATGGCCTACGTACAGTTCAGCTTCAGCTACGACAGCCACGTGCCGCTGGCCGAACGCGTTTACGTGGCGAAGAACCGCCTCAACATCCTGGAGCGCGGGGGCTGGTTCGAGAACACGCCGATCAACCTGCTGGCCGTGGCCGAAGGCAGCCCGCTGGTGGAGGCCGCCGCCGTGGCGCTGACCGGCTCGGCCACACTACGCCAGGACGGCATGCTGGCCAACCTGGACTTCGTGCTGGTGAGCACCGCCATGCCGAAAGTGCTCGGCCTGCGCGCGCTGGAAGGCGACCTGGATGCCGCGCTGCAGCGGCCCGACAGCGTTGCCCTCACCGAGAGCAAGGCGCGCCAGCTGCTTGGCGCCACGCGCGGCGTGGTGGGCAGGACACTGGCCATCGAGAACCTGCAGTACAGGGTGGCCGCCATTGTGGCCGATCCGCCGGCCGCCACCACCCTGCCCTACGCGGCGCTGATGGGCACCGCCAGCCAGCTGCTGCCCGAAGCCATGCACAAGCGCCTGGACAAACGCCAGCCATCCAACTGGGGCGGCATCATCTCCCGCCTGTATGTCCGCCTGGCGCCGGGCGCCACGCCGCAGGCCTTGCAGCGCGTGATGCAGGACGCGTCTAGCCGCTCGCCGTTCGCCAGCTCGCTGGCGCCGGACGTACTACAGCGCCTGAAAGGGCGCCCGCCATCCGACATCGGCCTGGTCTCGCTGCGCGGCTGGTACTTCGACCCCGACCTGGCAGGCAGCGGCAGCGCCCGCCATGGCGACGCCAAGCTGGTGCTGGGCGTCGCTGCCGTCGGCGCGCTGGTGCTGCTGCTGGCTGCCATCAACTACGTCAACCTGGCCACCGTGCGCGTGATACGGCGGCGCGCGGAAATCGCCATGCGCAAGGTGCTGGGCGCCAGCCATGCGCGGGTGGCGGCCATGCTGATGGCCGAATCGCTGCTGGCCAGCATCCTGGCGGCCGCCATGGGCCTGCTGCTGGCCTGGCTGCTGCTGCCCGGCTGCGCGCAGCTGCTGAACCGGCCGCTGGCTACTGTGATGGGGCTCGGCGCGGTGCTGGCGGCGCTGGCCGTGGGCGCGGCCACCGGCGTGCTGGCCGGCCTGCATCCGGCCTGGCTGGCGCTGCGCGTGCGGCCGGCCCAGGCCTTGGCCGCGCGCGGCGGGCAGGAAACCCATGGCGCCACCTGGATGCGGCGCGCCGTCACCATCTTCCAGATGACCTGCGCCATGGGCCTGGTGGCCACCACGCTGGCGGTGGCATGGCAGACGCGCTTTGCCAGCAACGCCAATCCGGGCTTCGACCCGCGTCCGCTGCTGGTGCTGGAGCTGCCCTCGCTGATGTGGGAAGGGGACGCGCCGCGCCAGCTGCACGAGGCCCTGCTCAGGGTGCCCGGCGTGCAAGGCGTCACCTACTCGCCGGTACCTGCGGGGCGCTACTACCTGGGCCTGAACAACCCGGTGCGCACCGCCGCCGGCGTCTCCGCCACCCTGCAGCAGCGCGCCGTGTCGCCCACTTTCTTCCAGGTGTACGGCGTGGCGCCGCTGGCCGGGCGCGGTTTTGATCCGCAGCGCGAGCAGGAAGGCAACGACAAGGCCGTGGTGCTGAACGCGGCCGCCGCAAAGGCGCTGGGCTTCGCCTCGCCGCAGGCGGCCGTGGGCCAAACCGTCACGCTGGAAGGCCGCAAGGGCGATATCCAGCCGGTGGTGATCGGCGTGGTACCGGACCTGCGCTACCAGTCGCTGCGCGAAGCGCCGGCCCCGGTGCTGTACATGAACAACCGCAACGCCTCCGTGCTGACGGTGCGCTACAGCGGCAGCATGGCGGAGCTGGAACGCGCGGCCGACGCGCTGTGGCGGCAGTACTTCCCGGACGCCATTCCCGACATGCACCGCGCCGCAAGCTACTTCGCCGACAACTACGACGACGACGCGCGCCTGGCGGCCATGCTGGCGGCGGGCAGCGCGATGGCCCTGCTGCTGTCGGCCTTCGGCATCTACGTGCTGGCGGCCTACAACGTGCAGCGGCGCGCCAGAGAGATCGTGCTGCGCAAGCTGTACGGCGCGCCGCGCGGCGCCGTGGCGCGCCTGCTGGGCAGGGAGTTTGCCTGGATGGCGGGCTGCTCCGCCTTGCTCGGCCTGCCGCTGGCCGCCCTGGCGATCCAGCGCTACCTGTCCGAGTTCGCCGAGCAGGCGCCCATCGGCGCCTGGACGCTGCTGGCGGCGCTCGGCGCGGTGCTGGCCGTCGCGCTGGGCGCCACCATCCGCCACACGCTGGCCGCGCTGCGCATGTCGCCGGCGCTGGCCCTGCGTACTTGAAGCCCAAGGAGCAAGCATGCAACTACAAGACTTCCGTATCGGCTGGCGCCTGCTGCTGCAGGAACGCGCCTATTCCGCCGTCTCCATCCTCGGCCTGGCGGTCGGCTTCGCGGCCTGCTTCCTGCTGCTCGGCTTCGTGCACTACTGCCTGAGCTACAACAGCCAGGTGCCGGACGCGCAGCGCGTGTACTCGGTAAAGCAGCGCATCAACGTGTTCCCGCGCCCGGACTGGGCCGAATACGCCGGCCTGCCGCTGCAGGCCGCTGCCACCGCCAGCGGCATGGTGGAAGCGTCCAGCATCGCCAAGCAGCTGGAACTGCCGCTGTGGCTCGGCGCCCAGCGCCACGAGACCGAGCTGCGCGTGGTCAACCCCGCCTTCGAGGCGCTGTTCGGCCTGCGCGCATTAGAGGGCGACCTGCAGGCGGCGTTGACGCAGCCGGACGGCATCGCGCTGACCGCCAGCAAGGCGCGCGCCATCTTCGGTTCGGAACAGGCGCTGGGCCAGCATCTGCGCCTGCGGCGCGAGACGCTGCAGGTGCGGGCGGTGCTGCCCGATCCGCCGGCCAATTCCACCTTGCGCTACGAGGCGCTGGTCGGCAGCGCCAGCACCGGCTGGTCCGAGAAAGAGCGCGGCGACCACACCACCAATTTCCAGCGGCGCGGCGGCATTTACCTGAAGCTCAAGCCGGGCGCCGCCCCGGCGCAGCTGCAGCGCCAGTTGCAAAACGCCGTCAACGCCAGCCCGCTCGACACCACCTGGCGCACCGGCCCGATGGGCAAGAAGCTGGACGGGCGCAACGTGACCGACGTGGCCATCGTGGCCATGCCCGAGGTGTACTTCGACGAAGGGCTGGCCTCGGGCCGCAGCGGCGGCGACTACGGCCAGCGCGGCAGCGTGTTCGCGCTGGCCGGCATCGCGCTGCTGATCCTGCTGCTGGCGGCCAGCAACTACGTCAACCTGGCAACGGTGCGCACCCTGCGCCGCCAGCGCGAAATCGGCATGCGCAAGCTGCTCGGCGCCAGCCACGCGCGCCTGGCGCTGCAGTTCCTCTCCGAGTCCTCGGTGGTGGCGCTGCTGGCCACCGTGCTGGGCCTGGGCATGGCCTGGCTGTGCCTGCCCATGTTCAGCGGCCTGGTGGCGCGCCAGCTGGACAGCCTGTTTTCGCCTGCCAGCTGCGCGCTGGCCTTGCTGGGCGGCTTGCTGACCGGCCTGTGCGCCGGCGTCTACCCGGCCATGCTGGCCATGCGCGTGCGCCCGGCTGCGGCGCTGGCCGGACGCGGCGACCAGGAAACGGCCGGCGGCCTGTGGCTGCGCCGCGTGCTGACCGTGCTGCAGTTCGCCACCGCCATGGCGCTCAGCGGCGCCACGCTGGCCATCGCCTGGCAGGCCGACTACGCCAGCAAGGCGGACCGCGGCTTCGATCCGGCCGGCATGCTGATCCTGGACTTGCCGCAGGAGACCGGCAAGCCGGCCACGGACGGCTTCGTGCAGGCACTGGCGCGCATGCCGCACGTGCAAGGCGTGGCCGCCATGTCGGAGGCGCCGGGCCGCGACCGCTCGAAGAGCATTTCCGCCATCCCCAGCCGCAACGGCGACACGGTCAGCCTGGAGTACCGCACCATCAGCCCGGAATTCTTCCAGGTCTATGGCCTGAAGGCGCTGCACGGCCGCCTGTTCGACCCGGCGCGCGACGACGACAAGACGCCGGCGCGCGTGATCAATGCGGCGGCCGCCCTGGCGCTGGGCTTTGCCACGCCGGAAGCGGCGGTGGGCCAGTTCCTCACCAGCGGCGAACGCTCGATCCAGATCATCGGCATCGCGCCGGAGGTGCGTTACCAGAGCCTCAAGCAGATGACGCAGCCGATGGTGTACCGCCTGGCCCCGGCACAGGTGCTGGCGGTGCGCACCAGCGACAGCCTGGCAGCCGCGCATGCCGCCATCGCGCCGCTGTTCAAGCAGTACTTTCCGGACAGCGTGCTGGAGCTGCAGACCGCCAGCAGCCTGTTCGGCCTGGCCTATGCGGACGACGTGCGGCTGGCGCGCATGCTGGCCTCCTCCAGCCTGATCGCGGTGGCGCTGGCGGCATGCGGCATCTATGTGCTGTCGGCCTACAGCGTGCAGCGCAGCCGCAAGGAAATCGTGCTGCGCAAGCTGCACGGGGCCGGACGCGGCGCCATCGCGCGACTGGTGGGCAGGGAGTTCGCGGTGCTGATCGCGGCCGGCGCCGCGCTGGGCCTGCCGCTGGCGGCGCTATCCATCCAGCGCTACCTGGCCGGCTACGTGGAGCGGGCCCCGATGGGGGCCTGGCCGCTGCTGGCGGCGCTGGGCCTGGCTGCGCTGGTGGCGCTGCTGGCCACCGCCCGCCACACGCTGGCGGCGCTGCGCATGTCGCCGGCCCTGGCGCTGCGCAGCTAGCGGCGCTGCCGTGTAAATGATATAACTTGCAATCCGCTATGTGCGACAACGCACGTAGCGGCCTCTGCTGCAGGCTGATAATGGCCAGATAGCGAGCTCCTCGCTATCGAAGCCGAAGACCGCCACCGACAGAGAGGTCCACCATGAAGACACTTGCATATTCCCCCCTACTGCGCACCGGCGCACTGGCTGCGGCCAGCGCCCTGGGCCTCACCCTGGCCGCCTGCGGCGGCGGCGGCGGTGGCGGCACCACGCCGCCGCCGGTCACCCTGGGCACGCTGGGCGTGTCGCTGACCGACGCCCCGGCCTGCGGCTTCGACGCCGTCAACGTCACCGTCAGCAAGGTGCGCGTGCACCAGAGCGCCACCGCCGGCGACACCGACAGCGGCTGGAGCGAAATCGTGCTGTCCCCGGCCCGCAAGATCAATCTGTTGAACCTGGCCAACGGCACGCTCGACGCGCTGGGCCAGACTTCGCTGGCGGCCGGCCGCTACACCCAGCTGCGCCTGGTGCTGGACGCCAACACCGGCAGCGGCCTGGCCAACTCCGTGGTGCCGTCCGGCGGCACCGCCGTAGTCTCGCTGGAAACCCCCAGCGCGGTGCAGAGCGGCATCAAGCTGACCAGTGAATTCGACGTGGCCGCCGGCCAGCGCGTGGACCTGGTGCTGGACTTCGACGCCTGCAAATCAGTGGTCACCCGGGGCAACGGCAAGTACGCGCTGAAACCGGTGGTCAAGGTGGTCCCGACCGCGCTGAACGGCATCAGCGGCTACGTCGCCACCAGCCTGCTGGGCAGCCGGGTGATGGTGAGCGCGCAGCAGAACGGCGCCATCGTCAGCGCCACCGTGCCCAACCCCGCCACCGGCGAGTTCGCGCTGACGCGCCTGCCGCTCGGCAATTACGACGTGGTGGTGACGGCCGACAGCCGCGCCGCCGCCGTGATCGGCGCGGTGCCGGTGACCAGCACCAGCGCCATGGTGCCGGTCAGCCAGGCCGCCACGCCAATCGGGCTGCCGGCCTCGCTGACCGGCAGCATCGCCGGCACCGTGACGCTGGCGCCGGCCAGCGCCACCGAGGCCGCCTACGTGGCCGCCAAGCAGACCTTTGCCGCCGGTCCGGTGGTAACCATCAAGTACCAGGGCGCGGACTTGGCGAGCGGCGCCTACACGCTGGCCGGCCTGCCGCTGGCCGCGCCGCTGTACGCGCCGTACAGCGCCACGCTGCCGCTGACCTTCGCCAGCGCCGCCACGGTGCTGCCGGGCGTGGGTAAATACCAGGTGGACGCCACCGCCGCCGGCTACGCGCGCCAGAGCGCCGCCTCGGTCGACATCACGGCGGCCAACCAGGCCGGCGTCAACTTCACGCTGGCGCCGTAAGCCGGCGCCATGCAAAAAGGGCGGCTTGTCGGCCGCCCTTTTTCATGGGTCGCGTTGCAGACCCGGGATTACTTGACCGCCAGCAGTTCGATATCGAAGATCAGCGTGGAACCGGCCGGGATCGAGGTCTGCGCGGTGAAGCCGTAGCCCAGTTCAGGCGGGATGATCAGGGTGCGCTTGCCGCCCACTTTCATGCCCACCACGCCGCGCTTCCAGCCTTCGATGACACTGCTGCTCAGCGTGAATTCGAACGGCGTGCCCTTGTCGACCGAGCTGTCGAACTTGGCGCCGTGCTGGTCGGCGGCGGTCTTGTCGTAGATCCAGCCGGTGTAGTGCACGCTCAGGGTCTTGGTGGCAGCGACTTCGGCGCCGGTGCCGATCACCTTGTCGATGATGGTGACCTGGGCCGACGGCGACGGCTTGGAAATGCCCAGTACCGTGATTTCCATGACCACCGGGGTGTTGGCAGCGACCTTGTTCGGCGTGTAGGTCTTGTTTTCGAAGGTGTACACGCCGTAGGCCAGGTTGGTCGGCAGCACCAGCTGCACGGTGCCGCCCTTGCGCATGCCGATCACGCCCTGGTCGGCACCCGGCAACCAGCGGCCGGTGCCGATCGCGTACACCGCCGAAGGCGAACCGTCCACCTGGGCGCCGCGCGAATTGGGCTTGGTCGAGTCGTACAGGAAGGTCGAATAGCTCACTTGCACCAGGTCGTTGGCCACTACCGGATCGCCGCTGCCGGCTGCCAGTTCGGTTTTGGCGTAGGCCGGCTGGGGCGGCAGCTCCTCGGTCTTGGTGGTGCTGGCAGGCGAGCCGCACGCGGTCAGTGCCGCTACGCAGGCGAGCGACGCGATCAGTTGGAACATCGATTTCATGATTACCTTTGTATTGTTGAACATGTAACTTGCACTGCGCTGGCACTCCATCCGTGCGCCGTCGGAGCAGAAGTGTATCAGACTGCAACGGCGCCTTTTCAGGCAGAACATTCAGTTACAAATTGCCTGTCTCAAATTTCCACCTGCGTACCCAGTTCGATCACCCGGTTGGGTGGAATCTGGTAATAATCCGCCGCCGCGCGCGCGTTGCGCGACATGGCCACGAACAGGCTCTCGCGCCACGACGCCATGCCGGCGCCCGGAGTGGAAATGACGGTCTGGCGCGCGATGAAGAAGGAGGTTTCCATCATCTCGAACTCCAGGCCGTGCTTGCCGCACAGCGCCAGCACATTCGGAATGTCCGGTTCGTCCTTGAACCCGTACTGCACGTTGACCTGGTAGCACTGGTGGCCCAGGTCGATGATCTTGACCTGCTCCTCCGGCGCCACCCACGGCTCCTCGACGATGTGCACGGTGATGAACACCACGCGCTCGTGCAGCACCTTGTTGTGCGACAGGTTGTGCAGCAGCGCGTGCGGCACGCCGTCGCTTTCGCCGCGCAGGAAGATCGCGGTGCCGAACACGCGCACCGGCGGCGCCATGAACAGCGAGGACAGGAAGGCTTCCAGCGGAATGGCGTGCTTTTCCAGGTTCTTGAACACCAGGTCGCGGCCTTCGCGCCAGGTCAGCATGATGGTCAGCAGCACGCCGCCCAACAGCAGCGGGAAGAAGCCGCCGTGCAGCAGCTTCAGCGTGGAGGCCGAGAACAGCATGATGTCGATGGCGATGAAAAAGCCGGTGGCGGCGAAGCTCAGCACCAGCGGCAAGTGCCAGCGGTAGCGGATCACGAAGAAGGTGAGGATGGTGGTGCACAGCATGGTGGCGGTAACGGCAATGCCGTAGGCGCCGGCCAGCTTGTCGGACGAACCGAAGCCCACCACGGCGATCAGCACCACCACCAGTTGCAGCCAGTTCACGGCCGGGATGTAGATCTGGCCGATCTGGCTTTCCGAGGTGTGCATGACGCGCATGCGCGGCAGCAGGCCCAGGGCGATGGCCTGCTTGGTCATGGAGAAGGTGCCGGAAATGGTGGCTTGCGAGGCGATCACCGCCGCCATGGTCGACAGCACCACCAGCGGGTACACGCTCCAGCTGCCCAGTTGCTGGAAGAAGGGATTGGAGATGGCTTCGGGGCGGGTGATCAGCAGCGCGCCCTGGCCCAGGTAGTTCAGCGCCAGCGCCGGCATGGCGACCAGAAACCAGGCCATGCGGATCGGCTGCTTGCCGAAGTGGCCCATGTCGGCGTACAGCGCCTCGGCGCCGGTGAAGGCCAGCACCACGGCGCCCAGCGCCACAAAGCCGCTGTATTTATTCTCCAGCATGAAGCGGAAGGCGTGCAGCGGATTGAGCGCGGCCAGGATTTCCGGCGCCGCCACGATATTGACCACGCCCATCGCCGCCAGCGCGGCAAACCACACCACCATGATGGGGCCGAAGAAGCGGCCGATGCCGGCAGTGCCGTGCCGCTGCACCGCGTACAGCGACACCAGCACGATGATGGTCAGCGGCACCACGTACTGCTCCAGCGCCGGCGCAGCCACTTCCAGGCCTTCAATCGCGCCCAGCACCGAAATGGCGGGGGTGACCACGCTGTCGCCGTAGAACATGGTGGCGCCGAACACGCCCAGCAGCAGCAGCGGGCCGTGCCAGCCGGAGCGCTTGCTGACCGAATTCAGGGCCAGCGCCATTAGCGCCATGATGCCGCCCTCGCCGCGGTTGTCCGCGCGCAGCACCAGGCTGACGTATTTGAGCGAAACGATCATGGTCAGCCCCCAGAAGATCAGGGAGATGATGCCCAGCAGGTTGGGGGTACTCAGCGCGAGCCCGTGTTCGGGGTCGAAGATGGTTTTGAGGGTGTACAGGGGACTGGTGCCGATATCGCCATAGACGATGCCGACGGCAGCTAGCGTCAGTGCGACGAGGCTGCTTTTCTTATGTTCCGACG
Organism: Massilia sp. Root351; assembly: GCF_001425045.1. Taxonomy (GTDB): domain Bacteria; phylum Pseudomonadota; class Gammaproteobacteria; order Burkholderiales; family Burkholderiaceae_D; genus Rugamonas. Next base: position 292,425 of record NZ_LMDJ01000035.1, read on the forward strand.
TCAAGATTGCACCTGAGTTTGTTCTGGTGCGTTGCACAATAGGCCAACTATGGTCAATTTGCAAGTGCATTCTGGCATGGCCGGACTCCGCTGTTTTTGGCGTCCATTCTACCGCCGCCAGCGCCGGATGGCGTTTTCCCGGATAATGGCAGACCCGCCGCCCCATATCCAGTCAACCCATGAACACCGGCATCCTGTACGCCACACTCGCGTTTTTCTGCTGGGGCCTGTTCCCCCTGTATTTCCATGCCCTCGGCGAGGTGCCGCCGATCGAAATCCTGGCCCACCGCATGTTGTGGTCGCTGCTGTTCCTGGCACTGGTGCTGACCGCGCGCGGCCAGTGGCGCTGGCTGCCGGACGTGCTGCGCAAGCCGCGCGTGGTGGCCAGTTTTGTTGCAAGTGCGGTATTGCTCACGGCGAACTGGTTCGTCTATATCTGGGCCGTCAACAATGGCCACGTGATCGACGCCAGCCTGGGCTATTTCATCAATCCGCTCGTCAACGTACTGCTGGGCCTGCTGGTCTTGAAGGAAAAGATGCGGCGCGGGCAGTGGATCGCCGTCGGCATCGCGGCCTGCGGCGTGGCCTGGCTGACCTGGCAGGCCGGCCAGCCGCCGTACATCGCGCTGATCCTGGGCATCACCTTCGGCGGCTACGGCTTGCTGCGCAAGACGGCGGCGCTGGCGGCGCTGGAAGGCCTGTCCTTCGAGACCATCATCCTGTTCCCGCTGGCGCTGGCCTATGTCATCTGGCTGTCGCTGCACGGCCAGAACACCTTCATCAACGCGCCGCACGACAGCACCCGCTGGCTGCTGGCGGCGGCCGGCCCGATCACCGCCATTCCGCTGCTGATGTTCGCCGCCGGCGCGCGCCGCATTCCGATGGGCGTGCTGGGCATGCTGCAATACCTGTCGCCCACCATGCAGATGCTGCTGGGCGTGTGGATCTTCCACGAAGCGTTCTCCGCTGAGCGGCTGGCCGGCTTCATCGTGATCTGGAGCGCGCTGGGCATCTATATGGCCGAGGGGCTGTGGGCCTCGCGGCGGGCCACCGCGGCGGCCGGCGCCAAGGCCGCCGGCTAGCGCAACCGGCGGCAGAATGCCGCCGTCCGCGCGTCGGCCGGAAAGCAGGACTCGATGTGCAACTCGGCCAGCGTGACGTCGCGCGGGGTACCGAAGGTGGTGATGGTGGAGAAAAAGCCCAGCTGCTCGCCATGGCGGTCGAACGAAGTGGTCAGCACCGGCGCCGGCGCGCTGTCCGGTGTGCGGTGGCGCCAGTGGCGGGGCACACCGGGATAGGCCAGCATTTCATCCAGCAGCGCCTGCGCCTTGCCGTCCGCCGGCGCGGCCGCTGCCTCGTTTTGCAGATGGCGCAGCAGGTTGCCGGCCAGTTCCTCCCAGTTGGCGAAGGCGGGGCGCAGGTCGTCCGGATCGAAGATCTGCCGCAGCATATTGCCGTGCTTGCTGTCCCGTCCGCCCAGCATGAAGCGGTTGAGCTTTTTCGCCGCCTCGTTGGCCATGAGCACGTCCCAATGCTTGTTGAGCAGAAAGGCAGGATAAGGCTCCTGTTGCGCCAGCATGGCTTCCACGGCGTAGCGCATTTGCGCCAGCTTGGGCGCGTCCAGCCCGGTTTCGGGATAGACCGGGGCGAAGCCGCCGGCCACCAGCAGCGCATTCCGTTGCCGCAAAGGCACTTCCAGGGTATCGGACAGGCGCGCGATCATGTCGCGGCTGGGCTGGGCCTTGCCGGTTTCCACATAGCTCAGGTGGCGCGCAGAGATATCGGCCTGCAGTGCCAGGTCGAGCTGGCTCAGGCGCCGCACGATGCGCCACTCGCGCAACATGGCGCCGACTGCTGCTGGGGTTTTGTTTTCCATGCAAGCATTGTAATGAAGCGCGTGGCCAGCTTCCATAACCTCCGAAGTCATGTTTTCATGACGCCGCGCGGCATTGCGGCCCGCCGGCGCGCGCGCGAAGATGCAGCCCTGACCATACGAGGAGCTGACCATGCAACGCAGAGACTTCATCGGACTTACCCTGGCTGCCATGTCGATCACGGCGCCGCACCAGGCAGCGGCGACGGCCACCGCGTCAAGCACCGCCGCAGCGCTCAGCCTGCCGCAGGCGGCGCAGCCAGCCGGACCGCACGCTCCGCTATCGGCCGCCGGGTTTCATGCGGCACGCCGCTTCGCAGAGACGCGTTTCGGCCGCATCGCCTACGTGGAGCGCGGCAGCGGCGAGGCGGCGTTGTTCCTGCACGGCTTTCCCCTCAACAGCTTCCAGTGGCGCGGCGTGCTTGCCCCGCTGTCCACGGCCCGCCGTTGCATCGCCCCCGATTTCCTCGGCCTGGGCTACACCGAACCCGCCCCCGGCCAGGAGGTGGGGCCGGACGCGCAGGTGGCGATGCTGATCGCCCTGCTCGACCAGTTGGCGGTCGGCAAGGTGGACCTGGTGGCCAACGACAGCGGCGGCGCCGTCGCACAGCTGTTCATGACGCGCCACCCGGACCGGGTGCGCACCCTGCTGCTGACCAATTGCGACAGCGAAATCGATTGCCCTCCCGAAGCCCTGAAGCCGGTTATCCAGATGGCGCACGCGGGCACTTTCGCCGACGCCTGGCTGGCCGCCTGGGTGGCCGACAAGGAACTGGCCCGTTCCCCGCAGGGCCTGGGCGGCCAGTGCTACCAGGATCCGCGCCAGCCCAGCGACGAAGCCATCGACACCTATCTGCGTCCGCTGGTCGCGTCGCCGCAGCGCAAACAGCTGGTGCACGCTTACGCCATCGCACTGGAACGCAACGTGCTGGCCGGCGTCGAGGCGGGGCTGAAAGCGTCCGCCATCCCCACCCGCATCCTGTGGGGCAGCAGCGACACCATCTTCTCCCCGGCCGGCGCCAACTACCTGGACCGCACGCTGGGCAGGTCGCAAGGCGTGCTGCGCCTGGCGGGCAGCAAGCTGTTCTGGCCAGAGGAACGGCCGGAGGTGATCGTCGCCGAGGCACGCGCACTGTGGAGCGGCGCCCGGCCGCCATATAATACATAGCCCGACAGTCCCCATGCAGAAAGCCCATGACCAGCACTCCGCCGTTTGACCCGCCATACAAGACCAGCATCGTCCTCGCAGACGGCAGCGTGAAATGGATGGACGTCCGCGCCGACGGCTCCATGGTGGAGACCAGCGCGCCGGCGGCGATGCCGCCCGCCGGCATGGCCGGCGCCGATGCGCCGGCCCAGCGCGCCGGCCAGCCCGGCCAGTCCGCGCGCGCGGTCACGGTGCTGAACGTGCCGTTTGCCGAAAAGGACGAGGCCAAGCAGCTCGGCGCCCGCTGGGACCCCAAGCGCCGCAAATGGTACGTCCCGCCGGGCGTGGACGCGGCCCTGTTCGCCCGCTGGACCGCCTGATCGCAGCCGGAACGCCAGCCAAACGCGCTGAAACCAGCTGAAACTAGCTGGATGGCGGCGTTTGGCGTATCCTTGTTGACCTTCGTAACATATCGAGAATTTCCTAATGGCAAACTACGTCTATACCATGAACCGCGTGGGCAAAATCGTCCCGCCCAAGCGCCAGATCCTCAAAGATATTTCGCTGTCCTTCTTCCCGGGCGCAAAGATCGGCGTGCTGGGCCTGAACGGCTCCGGTAAATCGACCTTGCTGAAAATTATGGCCGGCATCGACACTGACATCCAGGGCGAAGCGCGCCCGATGCCGGGTCTGAACATTGGCTACCTGCCGCAGGAACCGCAGCTGGACCCGAACAAGACCGTGCGCCAGGAAGTGGAATCCGGCCTGGGCGAAGCGTTCGAAGCGCAAGCCAAGCTGGACGCCGTGTACGCCGCCTACGCCGAGGAAGACGCGGACTTCGACGCGCTGGCCGCCGAGCAGGCGCGCCTGGAAGCGATCATTTCATCGTCCGACGGCGGCAACCTGAACCTGCAGCTGGAAATGGCCGCCGACGCGCTGCGCCTGCCGCCTTGGGACCAGCAGATCAGCGTGCTGTCCGGCGGCGAAAAGCGCCGCGTGGCGCTGTGCAAGCTGCTGCTGTCCAAGCCGGACATGCTGCTGCTCGACGAGCCGACCAACCACCTGGACGCGGAATCGGTCGAATGGCTGGAGCAGTTCCTGGTGCGCTTCCCCGGCACCGTGGTCGGCATCACCCACGATCGCTACTTCCTGGACAATGCGGCCGAGTGGATCCTGGAACTGGACCGCGGCAGCGGCATTCCATGGAAAGGCAACTACAGCTCCTGGCTGGACCAGAAGCAGGCCCGCCTGAAGCAGGAAGAAGCCACCGAATCGGCCCGCCAGAAGGCGCTGCAGAAGGAACTGGAGTGGTCGCGCCAGAATCCGAAAGCGCGCCAGGCCAAGTCCAAGGCCCGCATGGCCCGCTTCAACGAGCTGAGCGAGCACGAATACCAGAAGCGCAACGAGACCCAGGAGATCTTCATCCCTGTGGCCGAGCGCCTGGGCAATGAAGTGATCGAGTTCAAGAACGTGTCGAAGTCCTTCGGCGACCGCATGCTGATCGACAACCTGAGCTTTACGATTCCTGCCGGCGCGATTGTCGGCATTATCGGTCCGAACGGCGCCGGTAAATCCACGCTCTTCAAGATGATCACCGGCAAAGAAGTGCCGGACAGCGGCGAAGTGATCATCGGCAAAACGGCCAAGGTTTCCATCGTCGACCAGCACCGCGACGCCCTGTCCGATGCCAAGACCGTGTTCGAAGACGTGACCGGCGGCGCCGACATGCTGAGCGTGGGCCGCTTTGAAATGCCGTCGCGCGCCTACCTGGGCCGCTTCAACTTCAAGGGCGGCGACCAGCAGAAGATTGTCGGCAACCTGTCCGGCGGTGAGCGCGGCCGTCTGCACCTGGCCAAGACCCTGCTGATGGGCGGCAACGTCCTGCTGCTGGATGAACCGTCGAACGACCTGGACGTGGAAACCCTGCGTGCGCTGGAAGATGCGCTGCTGGAATTCGCCGGCTCCGTGATGGTGATTTCGCACGATCGCTGGTTCCTGGACCGTATCGCGACCCATATCCTGGCCTTTGAAGGCAACTCGCAAGTGACCTTCTTCGACGGTAACTACCAGGAATACGAAGCCGACAAGAAGAAGCGCCTGGGTGAAGAAGGCGCCAAGCCGAAGCGTATCCGCTACAAGCCCCTGACGACTTAATCAGGTGTAACATCGAAAGGCACGGTTACTACCGTGCCTTTTTTTATTCCCGGGAGAAAAAAATGAAGACAGCCCTCGCCGCCGCTGCGGCAGCAGTCCTGGCCGCCGGCGGCGCCGCCGCCGCGCCGCTCAACGCCGACGCCATCGGCCAGCTCGGCTGGCTCGCCGGCTGCTGGGCCGCGCCCGGCGCCGAAGCCGGCTCCGGCGAGCAGTGGATGGCGCCGGCCGGCGGCACCTTGCTCGGCATGAGCCGCACGGTGAAGAACGGCAAGACCACCGCCTGGGAATTCCTGCAGATCCGCGAAGTCGACGGCCAGCTGGCCTATGTGGCCAAACCGCACAGCCAGCCGGAGGCCTCATTCAAACTGGTCAGCGTGGAAGGCAGCAGCGCGGTATTCGAGAACCCCCAGCATGACTTCCCGCAGCGCATCATCTACAAGCGCGAAGGCGACAAGCTGCAGGCCCGTATCGAGGGCACCATGAACGGCAAGGCAAGGGGAAAAGATTTCCCCTTGCAGCGCGTCAGCTGCGAGGGGAAGTAAAAGGGGAGGAGAAAACAGTTGAAGCAGTTGAAACAGGTTTGAAGCAGTGTGAAGCTGGTTTAAAACTGGGAGGCGGGCACAAGGACATAAGCATCGCAAGGATGCCGCTGTCGCGCCCGGCCTCGATCGGCAACCGCGCTAAGCGTTCGGCTTAGAAGTTGTAGCGCGCGCCCAGGGTGACTGCGCCTTTCTTGCGGCCCTGGTCGATATCGTTCTTGCCGTAGTGCTCATACTCGAGCGACAGCGACACTTTCTGGTTGATCGCATACTCGGCGCCCACCGACGCGTACAGGTTGGTGCGGTTGCTGTCGCCCAGCGCGTACGGCGCGGCCAGGCCGGTGCCGTGCACCTCATTCTTGTTGTAGGCCACGCCCAGCTTGCCGAACGCGGACAACTGCTCGTTGATCGGGTAGCTGCCCTTGCCTGCTACGTAGAAGGAGTGCGACTTGCTGTCGATGGCGCCGTTGTTGTTGCCGACGGAGTACTTGTAGTTGGAGCTGCCGAAATCGGTGTAGCCGCCTTCAACCGCCCAGGTCTTGTCGATCTGGTAGCCGCCATAAATCTTGCCGGACCATTCATCGCTCTTGCGGTCGCCGGTGCTGGTGTCGTTGGACAGGTTGTACTTGTGCTGGCTTGCCACGACGCCGGCGCCAACGTAAGCCGTGCCTGGTTCGGCAGCCTGGGCTGCGGAAATACCGCCCAGGGCGGTAGCGGAGGTAATCAGTGCGAACAGAATCTTTTTCATGTTAGTGATCTTTCAGCAAAAAGTAAGGGACTTGCTTGGGATCGCAGTTCGTTTGGAAGCGCGATGTAAGGACGATAGCATTGGCAAAGCCACTCCGTCCCACCGGATTCCGTAATAATTGTTAGAAGTTGTAATCGCTATTGAAACGGCGAAGATCGCCACAAAATGGCAGAACTTAGCTTAAGAAGGACTTAAGGAAGGGTTTAAGCGAGGATATTGCGGAAGGTGAGGTTGACGCGCGGCCCGGCAGCGGACTTTTCCTTGTTGATGCCGTGCCGCCAATGATGCTGCAGCGCGCCAGCCATCACCAGCAGGCTGCCGTTGCCCAGCGCCAGCTTGACCGTCCGGGGCTGCCGCTTGTGCTTGAGGATGAAGGTGCGCGGCGCGCCGAAGCTGACCGAGGCGATGACGGGATTGCGGCCCAGTTCCTTTTCGTCGTCGCTGTGGAAGCCCATGCTGTCCCGGCCGTCTCGGTAATAGTTAAGCAGCACGCTGTTGAAGCGCTGGCCGCTGGCCTGCTCGACGGCCTGCTTGATCTCCAGCTGCAGCGGCGTGAACGGCTGCGGCTGCAGCGTCATGCCGGAATAGCTATAGCGCGCCTCGCCGTGCCAGGCGGTCAGGCGCGGCTGCAGCAGCTGCTTGCCCCACAGCGTGATCGACTCGGCGCGCCAGTCCGTCTCTGCCAGCAGCCGCGCCAGCACGGCGGCGCTGTCCCGAGACAGCGGCAGGCAGGGCATGAAGTACAGCTCGCCGTCGTCTATGGGGATGGCGTCCAGCACGCCGGAATGCTCGGAAAAAAGGTCCATAACCGCTATCATACCTGCATGAAAAAACGACTCTTCCTCGGCACGCTGGCCACGGCGGCCACCCTGCCCGCCCTGCAATCTGCCCACGCAGCCGTCCCGGCGCGCGGCCCCGCCCTGCTCACCGTCACCGGCGCCATCGCCAGGCCCAACCGCGGCCCCTTCGAGCCGGTGCGCGACCAGATGATGCACAAGCAAAAGCTGAGCTTCGACAAGGCGCACGCCTTCGACTTCGCCGCACTGTCGGCGCTGCCGGCCATCGCCATCCAGCCGACGCTGGAATACGACGGCAAGGTGCACGCGCTGCGCGGCCCGCTGCTGCTGGACGTGTTGAAGGCGGCCGGCGCCACGCTGGCGGACAGCAGCAAGATCGTGCTGCGCGCAGTAGATGGCTACGCGGCCGGCATCACGGTGGCGCAGGCGCGCGCGCACCGCTACATTGTCGCCACGCAAATGGACGGAGCCCCGATGGCGCTGGGCGGCCTGGGCCCGCTATGGGCGGTGTACGAGGCGGACAAGGTGCCGGAAATGGCAAGCAAGCCCGTGCAGGACCGCTTCGGTTCCTGCCCATGGGCCTTGTACCACATTGAAGTGCAGGCCTGACCGGCCTGCCGGGATCAGCGCAGGGAGTTAGGCGTAGGCTTCGGCCAGCGACATGACGCGCGGCGCGATGGCAATGCCGACATCGCTGAAGATCTTGGTGATCTGGGCCATGTTGGCTTCGTTCTCTTCAGGCTTCCAGCCTTTGAACAGGTCGGTGCCATCTTTCTGGAAATGCAGGTCCAGCACCTTGCCGCGGTCTTTATGGGTGTAGCCGGAGCTGTGGGTGTTCTGGAAACCGGCCGCTGCCAGCGCCGCCAGCACGTCGGCGGGCGGATTGTCCGGGTCCGTGGCCAGGTAGACGCCGTAAGTCTTGCCTGGCGGTTTGGCGGCGATATCTACTTCGTAGATGCCTGGCGCCTTGGTCACGGACGTACTTTTCAGAAATAACATGGTCTTGCCCCTATCGCTTTGGCCGCCGCGCCATTGGGGCCGGCATGCTCTTGTTTTCCAGTAATTAAGCTTATTGCTTCTGCCGAGGTTTTACAAGGAAATCGGAAGTGTAGAGGAGCAACTCTCTCTATTTGTTGTGCTTTCGGCGCGCCAAGTTCACAGTTGGCGCCACCAGGGCCTGGTAAAGCTCGCCCGTGGCCGCGTCCCAGTGCGATACGGCTTGCTGCTGGCGGGCCACGGTGGCCATGTCGCCCCGCGCGATGGGACCGCTCAACGCGGGCGCGGCGCCGAGGCGGAACACGTTGGCCACGGTCTCCGTCACCAACGGCTGGGCCAGCTCGCGCGCAATGGCTTCGGGAATGCCGGCGGCCTGGTAGGCGCGCAAGGCGGCGTCCAGCACGGTGGTCAGGTAGTTGCTCGCGAACACGGCGGCGGCGTGGTAGACCGTCTTGGCGGCGGCGTCGATGGCGACCGGGCGCGCGCCGATGGCCAGCAGCGCGGGCGCCAGCACCGCCAGCGCCGGCGGATCGCCCTCGATGCCGCAGAAGGTGTCGGCAAACGAAGCGGCCACGGCTTCGGGATCGGCAAAGCTGCGGATGGGATGGACGCTGGCTACAACAGCGCCCGCGTCGCGCGCCACCTGCAGGCGGTCGGAGGCCAGCGCGCCGCTGCAATGGAACACGATGGCGCCTTTCAGCGGCAGCGCGGCCGCCAGCGCGGCGCAAGCCGCAACGATCTGGTCGTCGCCCACCGACAGCATGTAGACGTCGGCCGGGCGCAGCGCAGCATAACCGTCAACCGCCGTGCCGGCGCCGATGAAGTCCGCCGCGCGCTGCGCCGTTGCGGGCGAGCGCGCCAGCACGTCCTGCAGCGCGAACGGCGCAGCAGCGCCGCCCGGCCCGCCGGCTTGCGCGAACAGGCGCCCCAGCGCGCGGCCCACGTGGCCGCCGCCGATCACGCTCAGGCTGCGCATCAGAATCCCGATCCCGGCTGCTTGAGAAACTCGGTCTCTTCCGCCGTCGATGCGCGGCCCAGGATGGCGTTGCGGTGAGGGAAACGGCCGAAGCGGCGAATAATTTCGTGATGCCGTTTGGCGTAGTCGTAGGTGCTCTCAAAGCCGGTGGCCGAGGCGCGCAGCATGTCGAACAGATCCAGCGAACGCAGCTGCATGGACAGGCTTTCCGCATGCTCGAACGGCAAGTAGGCGAACATGCGCTGCACCGGCGGCAAGGTCTGGTTGGCGCCGGAATTGTCCAGCGCCAGCGCCGCTTCGAGCGCCAGGCTATCTCCCGCAAAGGCCAGCGGCGTGTCGCGGTGGATGTTGCGCGTGAACTGGTCCAGCACCACGATGCGCGCCAGCGTGCCTTGCGTGCCCTCGTCGTCCCAGTGGCGCAGGCCGCCCTGCAGGGCCTGTTCGACCAGCTCGCCGAACCGGGCGCGGATCTGCGCGTCGAAGGCCGCGTCCTTGCGGAACCATTCCGGGCGCTGCGTGTTGTGGCCCTTGACGCCGATCGGCAGGAACCAGAAATCCAGTACGTCTTGTGCTGTCGCTGACACCATAAAGTCCCCTCAATTGCGCGCGTGGGAAACCTGGAAACCCTCCAGGCCGTCGAACTGCGCCATCTCCGCCGCCAGTTCCGACATCGAAGCGCCGGACCGCTTGCTCAGCGCAATGGCGACAAAGCGCCACTCCTGCATGCCCTTGTCGCTGGCGATCATCATCGATCCCCCGGCAATTTCATAGCCGCGCTTGAGCGCTATGTCGCGCAGCGCTGCTTCGTTGGGCACGTAACCCGCCTTGAAGCGCATGGTCATCGCCACCGCGTGCCGCGATGGCAGCCAGGCTTCCAGCTTGGACAGGTAAATCATCGACATGGAACACAGGAAGGCCAGTCCCATGGCGCCCATATAGAAGCCGACGCCTATCATCACGCCGATGGCCGACGAGGCCCAGATCGACGCCGCCGTGGTCAGGCCGCTGATGTTGAAGCCTTCGCGCATGATGACGCCCGCGCCGAGGAAGCCGATGCCGGTGACGATGCCCTGGATGACACGGGTGGGGTCGGTGCCGATCAGGCCGCCGACCTGCGCCATATGGCCGCCGTACCAGAACGAAGGATAGCCGGAGATCACGGTCAGCGCGCACGACGCCATGCACACCAGGCCGTACGTGCGCATGCCGGCCGCGCGCCCGTGGTAGGAGCGCTCATAGCCGACCAGCAGCCCCAGCAACAAAGCGCCGAAGATGTTCAGCAGCACGATGCCGTTGGTGGCGAGTTCGCTGGCGGACCAGTAGGCTTCCAGTAATGCGTTGGTAGGCATGGCCGTCCCCAGGTTATTTTTCGGGTGTTTTTTTGGTCAGCTGCTTTTCAAACGCCACGTCCAGCTTGCTCACGCGGCGCACCTGCTGCGGTCCTTGCGCGTTGACGAAGGCGACGAACTCGTCCAGTTCCATTGGCGGGCACAGCGGCGGCTGGCCAGGACCGGCGGTCAGGAAGAAATGGCCGCTGCCGGTGCGCGACATGGTGTACAGCTTGTTGCCGCTGCGCTCTTTCAACCGGTCGAGCGCGTTGCTGGCGCGAGTGGAACGGGCTGAACTCATACTGCCTCCGTGCGGGTGTGCAGCCAGGCCAGCGCGTCGCCGGACAGGTGCGGGGCCAGGCGCTGGCGCACCGTGGCGTGATAGTCGTTGAGCCAGGCGCGCTCGTCGTCGCGCAGCAGCGCGTGCTCCAGGCAGCGCGTGTCGATCGGGCACAGTGTCAGCGTTTCGAAGCGCAGGAAGGCGCCGAATTCGCCGCCGGACTCTCCCATCTCCACCGGCTGGTTCAGCACCAGGTTTTCGATGCGGATGCCCCAGCGGCCGGGCCGGTAGATGCCCGGTTCGATCGAGGTGATCATGCCCTCTTCCATGGCGGTGTGCGGTTCCGGCATGGCCGACGGCGAGATCGACTGCGGCCCCTCATGCACGTTCAGGAAAAAGCCCACGCCGTGGCCGGTGCCGTGGCCGAAATCGATGCCCGCCGCCCAGATCGGCGCGCGCGCGATGGCGTCCAGCATCGGCGACTTGGTGCCCTTCGGAAACTTGGTGGCGGACAGGGCGATCATGCCTTTCAGCACCAGCGTGAAGTCGCGCCTGTGCTCGGCGGTGATGCTGCCCACCGGCACCACGCGCGTGATGTCGGTGGTGCCGCCCGTGTACTGGCCGCCGGAATCGATCAGCAGCAGGCCATCGCCCGCGATCACCGCGTGGTTGGCCTCGGTGGCGCGGTAGTGCATGATGGCGCCGTTCGACTGGAAGCCGGCGATGGTGCCGAAGCTAGGGCTCACAAAGCGCGGACGGCGCGCGCGGGCGGCCGTGATGCGGGTGTTGATGTCCAGCTCGGTCAACGGTGCCCGCTGCGGGTCGGCCAGGGTCTGTTCCAGCCAGCAGAAGAATTCGCACAGCGCGGCGCCGTCCTGCTCCATCGTAGCGCGCACGTGCGCGGCCTCGGCAGCGGATTTCCTGGACTTGGCCAAGGTGGTCGGGTTGACCGTTTCCACCACTTTCACGCCGGCCGGCAGCGCCTGGCGCGTGCCGTAGGTGACGCGGCGCGGGTCCAGCAGCACCGGCTGGTCCAGCGGCAGCGCCGCCAGGGCGGCGGTGAAGCCGGCATACGGCGCGAGGTCGACGCCCTGCTCCGCCAAAGCGGCGCGCAGCGCGGCCGGCACCTTGCCTTCGGCCACGAATAATGTCGCGCGTACCGGATCGATGAGGGCGTGTGCCAGGAAAACCGGGTTGTAATTGACGTCCGCGCCGCGCAGGTTGAACAGCCAGGCGATATCGTCCAGCGTGGAAATCACGTGGCGGCCGGCGCCGTGGCTGGCCATCGCCGCGCGCAGGTCGGCCAGTTTTTCGGTGCGGCTGGTGGTGGCGTAAGGCGGCAGCAGTTCGTAGACTTCCGCAGCTGGCAGGCTGGGGCGTTCCTGCCAGATGTCGTTCAGCAGATCGCGCTCCGTGCGCAGGGTGACGCTCTTGGCCGCCAGCGCCTGCTGCAGCAGGCGCGCCACGGCCAGGCCCAGCACCGCGCCGTCGACCGCCACGGTCTGGCCGGGCTGCATATGCTCGGCCAGCCAGTCCACATACTGCACGCTGGCGCCGGATGAAATCTTCATCAGCTGTATCGTGCTGCCGGCCAGCTCGGACTCGGCCTGGGTCCAGTAGCGCCCGTCGGTCCACACGCCCGCAAAATCGGCCGTGATGATGAAGGTGCCGACCGAGCCGGTGAAGCCCGACAGCCATTCGCGGCCCTGCCAGTGCTGCGGCAAATATTCGGACAGGTGCGGATCGGCGGACGGCACCATGCAGGCGTCGATCTGGTGGTCCCGCATGGCCGCCCGCAATGCGGCGAGGCGGCCGGCGATGGAAGAAAGTTCTAAGTTAGGCATGAGCAAAGTGATGCAGTCGACTTGGCTCTATCATACCTTGCAGCAAACTTTGATGTAGACCTCAATGCAGGGTGCGCCGCTCACCAGGATAGGTCATGCCAGGTTCCAGTTCCGGGGCGCGGCGGCGGTCTTCGCCGGGCCAGCCGCTCGAAGCGCTGCGTTCGCCGGCATCGGGCGCCGGTAGCAGGCGCTGCTGCTGCTCGTCTTTCTTGTGGGAGAACAGGTAGTAGCCGGCCAGCGCCGCCAGGCCGGCCACGCCGACCACGCGCATCAACCCCCACCGTGCCACGGCCGACGCCGCGCCGCGCAACACCAACATTTCGCCGATCCGGCGTGCCAGGGTATCCATGCTGTGCCCTCCTGCAACAGGTGAGTGATACCCCACAGCTTATACCAACTGCTCACCGCGCAGTGTTATGCCACTAACACTGCCAGCGGCCCGGACAGCGCACGCCTTGCGCTTTCCCAGTACGCGCTTTGCGCCCGGTGCTGTAGTCAAGGCCCAGCTTGTCCAGCCATGCGCGCGCCGCTACTGGTTGCGCTCGACGCGGCTCAGGCTCCGACGCAGATGAACAAACCGGGCTTCCCCTTCCACCCGCTGAGCAACACCCCCCAACAATGTTGTCAGATGATAAAATTGCTGCATGCAAAGAAAATACGCCCCCTGGATTGCCGGCCTGTTCCTGATTGCCGCGATTTCCGATCTGCTTGCCGGAATTTCCGAAGGGAAGAAGTACGAATTGCTCGCCAGTCTGGGATACTTTGCGTTCGCGCTGGCCTACCTGCTCGAATGGCTGCGGCTGCGAGTTGACGGGCAAACGCCGCTTATGATGCAAAGCAAGCGCGCCGCCGTCCTGTCCCTGGCCGGCGCCGCATTGCTGGGGATCGCCTTCGGCCTCAGGCGCAACTGGTTCTAAGGCTCGGACGTCTCGAAGCGGCGCAAGCCTTCCAGGTCGAGGATGCGGATGCCGCCGTAGTCCAGGCGCAGCAGGCCTTGCTTCTCCAGCACCTGCAAGGCCTGGTTGGCGCGCTGGCGCGAGGCGCCCGACAGCAGGCCGATTTCTTCCTGCGAAATCTGCACCAGCTTCTCGATCCCCGGATACAGCAGCGAGTTGAACAGCCCGGCGAGGCAGCGCGCCACGCGTGTGTCGATGTCGAGCAGGCGGTCGTTTTCCACCATGCCGATGAACTGCCCCAGCCGCTCATTGAGCTGCATCAATAAAAAGCGGGTAAACGGTAGACTCGTTTCCAGCAGCCAGTTAAAAGTGTCGGCCGGCATGCGCGCGATGCGGCTGTCGCGCAGCGCCATGGCGTCGTACTTGCGCGGTTCATTCTTCAGCAGGGAGCCTTCGCCGAACCAGCCGCCGGGCGGCACGCCGGTGAAGGTGACGCTCTTGCCGGACGGGGAGAAATTGTTCATCTTCACCATGCCGGCAATGATGCCCACCCAGTTGTCGACCTCTTCGCCTTTACGGCACACAAAGCCGCCTTTCGGCACGAACGTCTCGTAAGTGTCGGCTTCTACCCGGGCCATTTGCTCGGGCGTGAGCGCCTGCGCCCAGATGGCGGAGCGCAGCGCTTCTTTAAGTGTCGGTTGGTTGTTTGTCATTGTTGCATAGCAACGTCAAAATATGAGTGAATTGTCACCGAAAAGACAACGCGCCGGCAAATCGCGAGCTACTATCATCACACAAAAAAGCACTGAACCAGACATTAGTATACCCCTCGCTCTCACGGGCCACGAAGGAGACAACGGTGCAGAAAGATCTGGAGACATTCCCCCGCCGCTTATTGCAGCACGGGAAAGTGAGAGCGCACAAGCCTGCGTTCCGCGAGAAGTATTTGGGCATCTGGCAGACCTGGACCTGGGGCCAGGTGAACGAGGAAGTGCGCGCCCTGGCTTGCGGCCTGGCCGCGCTCGGCTTCGAGCGCGGCATGAACCTGGCCATCATCGGCGACAACCGTCCGCGCCTGTACTGGTCCATGCTGGCCGCGCAATGCCTGGGCGGCGTGCCGGTGCCGCTGTACCAGGACGCGCCCGCCGCCGACATGGCCTACGTGCTGGAGAACGCGGAAATCCGCTACGCCATCGTGGAAGACCAGGAACAGGTCGACAAGCTGCACGAGCTGGCCGAACTCTATCCGCACATCGAGCACATCGCCTACGACGATGAGCGGGGCATGCGCCACTACACGCACAAGGAGCTGATCTCCTTTGCCAGGCTGCAGGAACTGGGCCGCGCCTACGACAAGGCCAACCCCGGCTTCTTCGACGCCGCCGTGCAGGCCGGCCAGGCCGGCGACACCGCCATCATCCTGTACACCTCGGGCACCACCGGCCGCCCGAAAGGCGTGTGCCAGACCCACGCCGCCTTTATCGAGGCCGGCGAGGGCGGCGTGACCTTCGAGAAGCTGACCGACGACGAGAACGTGCTGTCCTACCTGCCGATGGCCTGGGTGGGCGACTGCCTGTTCTCGATGGCGCAAGCCATGGTGGCCGGCTTCACCGTGAACTGCCCGGAGTCCGGCGACACCGTCATGACGGACATGCGCGAAATCGGTCCCACCTTCTACTTCGCCCCGCCGCGCGTGTTCGAGAACATGCTGACCACGGTGATGATACGGATGGAAGACGCCGGCGCCATCAAGCAGCGCATGTTCCACTACTTCATGGACGTGGCGCGCCGCAGCGGCGCCGACATCCTGGACGGCAAGCCGGTTCCCATGGGCGACCGCATCAAGTACGCGCTGGGCCGCTTCTTCGTCTACGGCCCGCTGAAAAACGTGCTGGGCATGTCGCGCGTGCGCGTCGCCTACACGGCGGGCGCCGCCATCGGCCCGGACCTGTTCCGCTTCTACCGCTCCATCGGCGTGAACCTGAAGCAGTTCTACGGCTCCACCGAAACCTGCGCCTACATCTGCCTGCAGCCGGACCGCAACATCAAGTTCGACAGCGTGGGCCTGCCTGCGCCGGGCGTGGAAGTGAAGCTGGCGTCCAATGGCGAAGTGCTGGTGAAGTCCGCCTCCACCATGCACTGCTACTACAAGCGACCCGACGCCACCGCCGAGGCAGTGGACGAGCAAGGCTACTTCCACACCGGCGACGCGGGCGTGTTCGACAGCGAAGGCCATCTGAAGATCATCGACCGCGCGGCCGACGTGGGCAAGATGAAGTGCGGCACCATCTTCGCGCCGAACTACATCGAAAACAAGCTCAAGTTCTTCCCCTTCATCAAGGAGGCGGTGGCCTTCGGTCATGAGCGCGACCAGGTGTGCGCCTTCATCAACATCGACATCGAAGCGGTGGGCAACTGGGCCGAGCGGCGCGGCATCGCCTACTCGGGCTACACCGACCTGGCCGGCCTGCCGCAAACCTATGAGCTGGTGCAGGAATGCATCGAGAAGGTCAACGCCGACCTGGCTTCGGAAGCGCTGATGGGCAACACGCAGATCTCGCGCTTCCTGGTGCTGCACAAGGAGCTGGACCCGGACGACGATGAACTGACCCGCACCCGCAAGGTGCGCCGCAAGTTCGTGGCCGAAAAGTACGCGGTGCTGATCGATGCGCTCTACAGCGGCAAGCCATCGCAGTACATCGAGACGCAGGTGAAATTCGAGGATGGCCGCGTGGGCACGGCCGCCGCCGACCTGCGCATCCAGGACAGCAAAACCTATCCCATCGTCGGGAAAGCCGCGTGAGCGCGATCGAGGAGACTTCCATGCAAATGAACGAACCCGACGCGCTGCTGCGCGCCACGCGGCGCGTTGGCCCCGTGATCCTGGACCTGAAGAACATCTCGCTGTCCTTCGGCGGCGTGAAGGCGCTGACCGACATTTCCTTCGACGTGCGCCAGCATGAGATCCGCGCCATCATCGGCCCCAACGGCGCCGGCAAAAGCTCGATGCTGAACGTGATCAACGGCGTGTACCGCCCGCAGCAGGGCGCCATCATCCACAAGGGCCAGCAGCGCAAGGGCATGGACTGCTACGCGGCGGCCAAGTCCGGCATCGCGCGCACGTTCCAGAACATCGCGCTGTTCAAGGGCATGACGGTGCTGGACAACATCATGACCGGCCGCAACCTGAAGATGAAATCCAACTTCCTGATGCAGGCCCTGTACTGGGGACCGGCGCGGCGCGAGGAAATCGAACATCGCGTGAAGGCCGAGGAGATCATCGATTTCCTGGAAATCCAGGCCATCCGGAAGACGCCGGTGGGCCGCCTGCCCTACGGCCTGCAAAAGCGCGTGGAGCTGGGCCGGGCGCTGGCCGCCGAGCCGGAAATCCTGCTGCTGGACGAGCCGATGGCCGGCATGAATGTGGAGGAGAAGCAGGACATGTGCCGCTTCATCCTCGATGTGAACGACCAGTTCGGCACCACCATCGTGCTGATCGAGCACGACATGGGCGTGGTGATGGATATCTCGGACCGCGTGGTGGTGCTGGACTACGGCAAGAAGATCGGCGACGGCACGCCGGACGAAGTGCGCAGCAACCAGGACGTGATCAACGCTTATCTCGGCACGCATTAAGGGGCGCCACATGAATATCAGTTTTTTCTTTGAAGTGCTGATCGGCGGCCTGCTGTCCGGCGTGATGTATGCGCTGGTGGCAATCGGCTTCGTGCTGATCTACAAGGCGTCCGGCGTGTTCAACTTCGCCCAGGGCGCGATGGTGTTCTTCGCCGCCCTGACCTGCGTCGGCCTGATGGACAAGTTCGGCTTTTCGCTGTGGCTGGCGATACCGGCCACGGTGGTGGCCATGATCATCCTCGGCCTGGCGATCGAACGCGTCGTGCTGCGGCCGCTGGTAAACCAGCCTGAAATCACGCTGTTCATGGCCACCATCGGCCTGGCCTTCTTCATCGAAGGCCTGGCGCAGCTGATGTGGGGCTCGCAAGTGCACCGCCTGGAGCTGCCCATCGAGGACGTGCCGCTGCAGATCCTGATGGACAAGTTCAACATCATCGTCTCCCAATTCGACGTGATGGCGGCGGCGGTGTGCGGCGTCATGGTACTGATCCTCTCCCTGGTGTTCTCCAAGACCAAGGTAGGCCGCGCGCTGCGCGCCGTGGCCGACGACCACCAGGCCGCGCTGGCGGTGGGCATTCCGCTGCAGCGCATCTGGGGCATCCTGTGGGCGGTGGCCGGCATGGTGGCCCTGGTGGCCGGCCTGCTTTGGGGTGCGCGCAACGGCGTGCAGTTCGCGCTCACCTTCATCGCGCTGAAAGCCTTGCCGGTGCTGATCCTGGGCGGCTTCACCTCGGTGCCCGGTGCGATTGTCGGCGGCCTGATCATCGGCGCTTCCGAGAAGCTGGCGGAAGTCTACATCGGCCCCATGGTGGGCGGAGGCATCGAGGGCTGGTTCCCTTACGTGCTGGCACTGCTGTTCCTGCTGGTACGGCCCGAAGGCCTGTTCGGCGAAAAAATCATCCGCAGGATTTGAGAGGACTCCACCATGTTCTACCGTGAAGCAGGACAATTCAAAACCCGCTACGAAACCGATGGCCAGATCTTTCCGATCCGCCAGGACCGCATCGCCGTCACCGTCACCATGGTGGTGGCCGTGCTGGTGCTGCCGCTGTTGGCGTCGCCCTACATGCTGTCGGCCATCCTGATCCCCTTCCTGATCTTTGCGCTGGCCGCACTGGGACTGAACATCCTCACCGGCTATGCCGGCCAGCTGTCGCTCGGCACCGCCGCCTTCATGGCGGTGGGCGCCTTCGCCTCCTACAACTTCATCCTGCGCATTCCCGGCATTCCGGTGCTGCTGGCCTTCGTGCTGGGCGGCCTGTGCGCGGCCATGGTGGGCATCGCCTTCGGCCTGCCGTCGCTGCGCATCCGCGGCTTCTACCTGGCCGCGTCCACGCTGGCCACGCAGTTCTTCGTGGTGTGGTGCCTGACCAAGATAGGCTGGCTGACCAATTACAGCTCGTCCGGCGTGATCACCGCGCAGAAAATGGAAATCCTTGGCTACGCCTTCGACACTCCAGCCCGCAAGTACCTGCTGGTGCTGCTGGTGGTGTCGGTGATGGCGCTGCTGGCCAAGAACATGGTGCGCTCCAACGTGGGCCGCTCCTGGATGGCGATCCGCGACATGGACGTGGCGGCCGAAGTGATCGGCTTTCGCCCGCTGCGCACCAAGCTGATGGCCTTCGCGGTGAGCTCCTTCTACTGCGGCGTGGCAGGAGCGCTGTACGCCTTCGCCTACCTCGGCACGGTGGAACCGGAAGCATACAACCTGGACCTGTCGTTCCGCATCCTGTTCATGATCATCATCGGCGGCGTGGGCTCCATCCTGGGCTCCTTCCTGGGCGCGGCATTCATCGTGCTGCTGCCGGTGTTCCTCAACATTCTGGCGCACGGCCTGGGGCTGCCGACCAGCGTGGCATCGAATCTCGAGTTGATGGTGTTTGGCGCCCTCATCATCTTTTTCCTGATCGTGGAACCCCACGGTCTGGCGCGTTTGTGGCAAATCGGCAAAGAGAAATTGCGCCTGTGGCCTTTCCCGCACTGAGCGCGACCTACAACAACGAAGGAGACAAAAATGAAATCGATCAAATCCCTGGTGATAGGCGCAACGCTGCTGGCATCCGTGGGCGGCGCCTTCGCCCAGTCCGAACAGTTCATCGCGCTGCCTTCCTACCGCGTCGGCCCTTACGCAGCCGGCGGCTCCGGCTTCTACGGCGGCATCATCGACTACTTTAACCTGGTGAACGCCAATGGCGGCATCAACGGCACCAAGATCTCGTGGGAGGAATGCGAGACCGAATACAACCCGTCGCGCGGCATCGAATGCTATGAGCGCATGAAGACCAAGAACGGCGGCGCCACCCTGGTCGAACCGCTGTCGACCGGCATCGCCTACGGCATCCTGGACCGCGTGGCCAAGGACAAAGTGCCGATGACCACCCTGGGCTACGGCCGCTCGGACGCCGCCAACGGCAAGGTCTTCCCGTATGTGTTCCCGCTGATTACCAGCTACTGGAACCAGGCAGCCGCCATGATCAAATACCTGGGCGACAAAAACGGCGGCATGGCCAAGCTGAAGGGCAAAAAGATCGTGCACCTGTACCACGACTCGGCATTCGGCAAGGAACCCTTGCCTGTGCTGGAGGAGCTGGCCAAGCAGCACGGCTTTGAGCTGATCAAGATCGCCGTGGCGCCGCCGGGCAGCGAGCAGCAGTCGCAGTGGCTGCAGATCCGCCAGGCCAACCCGGACCACGTGATCCTGTGGGGCTGGGGCGTGATGAACTCGGTCGCCATCAAGACCGCGCAGCGCAACGGCTTCCCGCGCGAGAAGATGCTGGGCGTGTGGTGGGCCGGCTCGGAGGAGGACACCATCGCCTCGGGCGACGCCGCCAAAGGCTACACCTCGATGACCTTCAACACCCCCGGCAACTACCCCTTGCTCGATGATTTGCGCAAGAAGGTTTATGCGGCCGGCAAAGGCAACCTGGCGGACCAGGGCCGCATCGGTTCGGTGTACCACATGCGCGGCGTAACGGCCGGCGTGCTGTACGGCGAGGCGATCCGCACCGCGCAGGAAAAATTCGGCAAGGGCAAGGTCATGACCGGCGACCAGATCCGCTGGGGCCTGGAGAACCTGAACATCGACGAAGCGCGCCAGAAAGCGCTGGGCGCACTGGGCATGTTCCCGCCGGTGAAAACCACCTGCGACGACCACGAAGGTTCGGGTGCGGTGAAAGTGCAGCAATGGGATGGCAAGAAGTGGGTCGCCATCACGCCGAACTGGGTGGTGGGCGACAAGGCACTGACCCGCAAGCTGGTGGAGGAATCGTCCGCCAAGTACGCGGCCGAGAAAGGCATTACGCCGGCCTGCGCCAAGTAAGCCGGCCTGCCGCGCTGGCGGGTGACGCACTGGCGTGCCCACCCGCCCTACCAAACCTGATCGAGAACGCATATGAACACTGCCGCCATCGCCGCTCCGCCTCCCTACCTCTCGGTGAACAACATCGAGGTCATCTACGACCACGTGATCCTGGTGCTCAAAGGCGTCTCGCTGCAAGTCCCGCAAGGGAAAATCGTGGCGCTGCTGGGCGCCAACGGGGCTGGCAAATCCACCACGCTCAAGACCGTGTCCACGCTGCTGCGCGGAGAACGGGGCGACGTCACCAAGGGCGAAGTCCAGTTCAAGGGCGAGCGCGTGGACCAGCTGACGCCGAACGAACTGGTGAAGCGCGGCCTGTCGCAAGTGATGGAAGGGCGCCACTGTTTCGGCCACCTCACCATCGAGGAAAACCTGCTGACCGGCGCCTATACGCGCAGCCTGAGCCGCGCAGAACTGAAGGAATCGCTGGACAAGGTGTACCACTATTTCCCGCGCCTGAGGGAGCGCCGCGCCAGCCAGGCCGGCTACACTTCGGGCGGCGAGCAGCAGATGTGCGCCATCGGGCGTGCCTTGATGGCCAAGCCTTCCATGATTTTGCTCGACGAGCCGTCGATGGGCATCGCGCCGCAGATCGTCGACGAGATTTTCGGCATCGTGAAGGACTTGAACCAGAAGGAGAATGTGTCCTTCCTGCTGGCCGAGCAGAACACCAACGTGGCCCTGCGCTACGCGGACTTCGGCTACATCCTGGAGAACGGCCGCGTGGTGATGGAAGGCGAAGCGTCCGAACTGGCCAACAACGAGGACGTCAAAGAGTTCTACCTCGGCATGTCCGGCGCCGGCCGCAAGAGCTTCCGCGACATGAAGTTTTACCGCCGCCGCAAGCGCTGGCTGGCATGAGGCGAGCATGAATATCGAGAAGGCGAAAGCCGTGTGCCGTGCCCTGCCCGGCGCCACTGAAGACATCAAATGGGGCGCCGACCTGGTGTTCTCGGTGGGGGAGAAAATGTTCGCGGTCACCGGCAGCGAAGCGGCCGACGGCATCAGTTTCAAAGTGGACGATGACCGCTTCCTCGAGCTGACCGACCGTCCGGGCATCGTCCCCGCGCCCTACCTGGCGCGCGCCAAGTGGGTAAAGATTGAAGACCTGAAAGCGGTGAGCGATGCCGAAGCGGCCGCGCTGCTGAAACGTTCTTACGAAATCATTTTCGGCAAACTGACCAAGAAACTGCAGCGCGAAATCGGAGACACGCCGTCATGAACGAAATCCTGAGCGACACCCTGGACAGTCTGGAAACGCGCGCGCCCGAGCAGCGCGAACGCGAACTGCTGGCACGCCTTCCCGGCCTGATAGCGCGCGCGCAAAGTGCGCCGGGCTGGGGCCGCATCCTGGCCGGCGTGGACCCCAACACCATCAACAGCCGCGCAGCGCTGGCCGCGCTGCCGGTTACGCGCAAGTCCGAACTGAAGGGGTTGCAGCAGGAGATCAAGCCGTTCGGCGGCCTGAACGCCACGCCGCTGGGCCAGCTGGGACGCGTGTTCATGTCGCCCGGCCCCATCTTCGATCCCGAGGGACGCGGCGCCGACTGGTGGCGCTTCTCGCGGCCGATGTACGCTGCCGGCGTGCGCGCCGGCGGCCTGCTGCAAAACTGCTTCGCCTACCACTTCACGCCAGCCGCCTTCATGGTGGAAGGCGGCGCGGCCCGCATCGGCTGCGCGGTGATCCCGGCCGGCAGCGGCCAGACCGAGATGCAGGTGCAGGCCATGGAATCGCTCAAGCCGGACACGTATATCGGCACGCCGTCCTTCCTCAAGATCATCATCGAGAAGGCGCGCGAAATGGGCGCCGACATCAGCAGCGTGAAGCAGGCCATGATGGGCGCCGAAGCGCTGCCCGAATCATTGCGCCGCTGGTTCGCCGAGAACGGCGTGCCGCACGTGCTGCAAACCTACGCCTCGGCCGACATCGGCAGCATCGCCTACGAAACCCGCAGCGGCGGCACGGTCCATCCCGGCATGGTGCTGGACGAGGACGTGCTGCTGGAAATCGTGCGCCCCGGCAGCGGCGAACCGGTGCCGCCGGGCGAAGTGGGCGAAGTGCTGGTAACCCTGTTCAACCCCGACTATCCGCTAATCCGCTTCGCCACCGGCGACCTGTCGGCGATCCTGACCGACGCCCCGCCCTCGCCGTGCGGGCGCACCAACTTGCGCATCCGGGGCTGGATGGGCCGCGCCGACCAGACCACCAAGGTGCGCGCCATGTTCGTCCACCCTTCGCAAGTGCATGAAATCGCGCGCCGGCACCCGGAAATCCTGAAGGCGCGGCTGGTGGTGTCGGGCAAGATGGCCAACGACGTGATGACCTTGCATTGCGAAGTCGACAATCCCGGCGTTGTACAGGCCAATTCCATCATAGAAACTATTCGCGACCTGACCAAGCTGCGGGGCGAGGTGGCGTTTGCGGTTAAAGGCAGTTTGCCGAACGATGGCAAGGTGATCGACGACGTACGCGATTATTCCTGACATCTGTAGCAGGAATCCAACGCCGGAGCGGGCGCGCGGGATATGGCGGATAATAAAGACCATTCCTACCGATGTCAGAATAAGACCAGATCATGCAAGACTTTCATCACAACCGCGCCCGTGACCTGCTGAAGAACGCAGAAGAAATTTTCGACCAAGAAGCCGTGCAGACAGCCGTCAGCCGCATGGCCGGCGAGCTGAACGAACGCTTCGACCGGCCGGAAGACCAAGCCTTCCCGCTGGTGCTGGGCGTGATGGGCGGCGCGGTGGTATTCACCGGCAACCTGCTGCCGCAGCTGACCTTCCCGCTTGAATTCGACTATATCCATGTGAGCCGCTATGGCGACGAGGACAAGGGTGGCGCCGTGGTGTGGAAAGTGATCCCGCGCTCCAACGTGGTGGGCCGCACCGTGATCGTGCTGGACGACATCCTGGACGAAGGCGAAACCCTGGCCCACGTGAAACAGCGCCTGCTGGACATGGGCGCGGCCGAAGTGATCCTGGCCGTGTTCTGCGACAAGGCCATCGGCAAGGTCAAGCCGGTGACGGCCGACATCGTCGGCATCACCATCCCGAACCGCTTCGTGGTCGGCTACGGCATGGACGCCTATGGCTACTGGCGCAACCTGCCGGGGCTGTGGGCCATCAACACCGACGACCTGAACGTCTAGACACGCTTCTGGACGTTCGTGCCGGGGCGAACTAAGATACCCAATATGGGTATCTTCGCCGACGTACTATTCACCAAGACGCAGCAACGGGTGCTGGCCGTGCTCTATGGCCAGCCCAACCGGTCTTTTTACGCCAACGAAATCATCGCGCTGGCCGCCTGCGGTTCCGGCGCGGTGCAGCGCGAGCTGGCCAGCCTGGAAGAATCCGGCCTGGTGCACAGCTGGCGCGCCGGCAACCAGAAGCACTACCAGGTCGACCGCGACGCCACCATCTTCGAGGAACTGCACAGCATCGTCGTGAAAACCTTCGGCGCGGGGGATTTGATCCGCGCCGCGCTGCAAGCCCAGCTGCCACAGCTGGACGCCGTTTTCATCCACGGCGACGCGGTGGCGGGCACGGTGCACGCCAGCAGCGGCATCGATCTGATGGTGGTTGCGCCCCAGATCCGGCAGCTTGCACTGCGCCAGGCGCTGGGAGCGCTGACGGGCGAGCTGGGCCGCGAAGTGCGGCCGGCCTTCCACACGGCCGGGCAATTCGGCCAGCTATGGCGCAGCGGCGACGCGGCGCTGCGCGCCGTGCTGGAACAGCCCAAGATTTTCATCCAGGGCACGGAGGCCGAACTGATCAGGCTGGCCCAGCATCCCTGACGGCGTCCGTTCAGTGCGCGGCGATCTCGGGCGCGTCGTACCAGATGCCGAGCTTGTCGCCCTGCCATATCAGCAGATGAAACAGGTAGGCGTTCGCCAGCATCAGCAAGCCGCCGGCCAGCGCAGCCTCGTTGATGAGGCCGAGCAGGCAAAACACGAAACCGCTGACATGGGAAATGATTTCGATCCTGCGGGCGGCCTTCCGGGCTGGCTGGACAGCGAGCAAGTTCAGGGAGAAACAGCATTTGAGCCACAACGGCAGGCTCTCCCAGTTATGCGTATGTTTGTCGATCACGAATTTCTCCTGGTTCAAAGTTGATATCTCCACTTCGAGCGCCGCAGCCAGGCATTTCAGAGACTCGACACTGGCCTTGTGGCCGCTTTCGATCCGCTGGATGGTCCGGACGTTCAGGCCGGACATCTGAGCCAACTGCTCTTGGGATAGATTGCGGCTGAGGCGTAGTTGCTTGAGTATCATTCATGCGCTCCGGTGCTTGTGAACCTTGAGTATCCAGCGTGACCTGCCCTGTCGGTGACGAAATCTACCTGACTTTTACCCGACAGCGGGAGTTTTAGGCCAGAAACGACAACGCCAACCTGCAGGGGTTGGCGTTGCATGAGAAACTCTTGGCGGCCTGGGCGACAGCAACTGCGGATCAATCCCACGGGTTAATGACAACGATTTTGGCTGCCTCATAGGGCGCCACATCGCGCGAAGCCACCATGAACCGCCGGGAGGCAGCGATCGCGGCTATGTAACCATCTGCCGTCGGAAATGCGCGTCCGGCACCTCTGGCCGCTACCGCAAGCTCAGCATAAAACTTGGCAGCATCGGTATCGAATGGAAGTACCCGATCCCTAAACAACGCCATCAGACGGTCAAGGGCCTGGACCAATATGTCTTTACGCTTGCCTGACGGCAGTAGCCGTATTCCAAACAACAATTCAGCCAATGTCACGCTCGTCAGATACAGCGTTTCTGCGGCTTGATTGTTCAGCCAGGCACGCACGTGCGGATTGGGAGCCGGCTTCATCGCTTCAGAAACAACGTTGGTATCAAGGACGATCATTCAAACCTCGGTGGCTCAGCCGGGGATTTGTCCCTGATCTCGTTGAAAACTTCAAAATCCTCGTCGGCAAGGCCAAGCTCGCGCCCTAATGCGGCGAGAGCGTCGCCCATATGGACGCGCGTCTGCGGCTGCACTGCACTGGCCAGTATTTCGCGCACTTCAGCCTCCGTGCTACGCCCATGTTGTGCAGCCCGCATCCGCAAGGCGCGGTGCACCTCGTCGGGCAAGTTGCGTATTGTTAGCATAGCCATGTCATCACCCCGGAAGCGCCTTCAATGCATTCATCGTATGCAATTGCATGCAGTACCGCAAGGAGCACTCAAGCCGAGTGATAAGACCGAAGGCAACTTACTGCTGAATGCGAAGGCTTGCTGAAAGCAGCGCAGCCAAGCGGCACAATCGTGGCGCGCACTTTCTTTGACCGCTACGCCAGCAGCAATCGTTACAGGCTGAGGCGGGCGCGGGCTGCCGCGTATTCAGCCTTCAGGCGCTCCATCATCTCGGCCACGCTCGGCACGTCGTCCATCAGGCCCACGCCCTGGCCGGCGCCCCAGATGTCGCGCCAGGCCTTGGCGCTGCCGGAGCCGAAACTCATCTTGCTCTTGTCCGATTCCGGCAACGCGTCCGGGTCCAGGCCGGCATTGACGATGGATTTCTTCAGGTAGTTGCCGTGCACGCCGGTGAACAGGTTGGTGTAGACGATGTCCGCCGCCGCCGACTCGACGATGGCGTCGCGGTATGCGTCGGTCACGTTCGATTCCTGCGTGGCCAGCCAGCGCGAGCCGATGTAGGCGAAATCGGCGCCCATGGCTTGCGCGGCCAGGATGGCGTCGCCGGTGGCGATCGAGCCGGACAGGGCGATCGGGCCTTTGAAGAACTTGCGCACCTCGCCCACCAGCGCGAACGGGGACAGGGTGCCTGCGTGGCCGCCGGCGCCGCTGGCCACCAGGATCAGGCCGTCCACGCCCGCTTCCAGCGCCTTTTGCGCGTGGCGGATCGACACCACATCGTGCAGCACGATGCCGCCGTAGCTGTGGATGGCGTCCATCATCTCCTTCGGCGGCGCGCGCAGCGAGGAGATGATGATGGGTACCTGGTGCTGCACGCATACTTCCACGTCATGCGCCAGGCGGTCGTTCGACTGGTGCACGATCTGGTTGACGGCAATCGGGCCGACGCGCTTGCCCGGATTGGCGGCCTGGAACTCGGCCAGCTCGGCTTGCAGCTCGGTCAGCCAGGTGTCCAGCAGCTCGGCCGGACGGGCGTTGAGCGCCGGGAAGGAGCCGACGATGCCGGCCTTGCACTGCGCCGCCACCAGTTTCGGGCCGCTGGCGATGAACATCGGCGAGGCGATGACGGGAAGGGTCAGGTTTTGCAGCACGGTAGGCAAGGCCATGTCGGACTCCGAATGATATGGTTGAAAACGATCAATCCATTATAAAACGAAAAAAGTACGATCGTGCGATAACTTCGCCTCTAGCCGTCGTTGAGTAAGTACCCACTCTCGATGCGAGCGCTGCAGGCCCGCACCAGCTGCCTGATAGTCCACTCGGCCGTTTCTTCCGGCGTCTTGTCCAGGTAGCGCCGGGAGGCGGCCTGGATGATGGGCAGCGAGGCGAACAGCGCAGGCAGCTCGTCCAGCGCCATGCGCTGGCGCTCCAGCAGCAGGAACTTGAGCAGCACCTTGACGGCGTATTCGGCGTTGCGTACCGGGTTGCCGGACAGGAAATCGAGGCGGGTGCGGGCGCGTTTCAGCGCCGCCGCCACGTCGGTGAACACGGCCCCGTGGCCCGGGATGACGGTGCGCACGTCCAGCGAGGCGATCAAGTCCAGCGTGGCACGTTCCTCGATGAAGCCGGACTCGCCGTCCAGCTCGGGGAAAATCACGCCGAAGCCGTTCTGCCACAGCGCGTCGGCCGAGATCAGGATGGCTTCCTGGGGGCAGTACAGCAGCAGCGAGTGCGCATCGTGGCCGGGCGCGCCCATCACCTGCCATTCCAGGTCGGCCATGGTGAGCTTGTCGCCCGGTGTGAGCACGCCGTCCGCGTTGAAGCGCTGGCATTGCTGGCCGGTGGCTTTGAAGCTGAGCTTTTCCTCGTCCCAGTGCCGCACATTGTCCAGCTCGGAAACCGGCACCAGGGTTTCGCTGCCATAGTGCGCCTGCAGGACGGCGTTGCCGCCGCAATGGTCGGAATGCAGGTGGGTGTTGACGATGCGGTCCAGGCGGCGGCCCTTGAGGGCGTGGCGCACCAGATCCAGCGTTTGCGGCGCGTGGATCAGGTAGCCGCTGTCGACCAGCGTGGTCTCGTGGCGGCCCAGCATGAGCACGTTGTTGGACGAGAGCCAGCCACGTTCGAAGACGTGGACATTATCGGGCAATGCTTTCATTGTTACGTCTACTCAAAATCGATCAGCTGCTCGCGGCGGCGGATTTCGGCCCACACGGTGCGCTTGAAATCGTCGTCGGCGCGCGACCACTGGACGATCTCATCGATGGTGCGCATGCAGCCTTCGCAATAACCGGTGTCGCGGTTCATTTTGCACAGGCTGACGCAGGGGGATGGCACCGGGGAGGCCAGTTCGGGCGTGCCGGTGGGATTTTCAGTGCTCATTGCGCAGTTTTACGGGAAGAATGTGCGCATTTTACCGCGCCAGGCGTTCGACCAGTTCAATCCGGTTGCCAAAGGGGTCGAAGATGGTGGCGCGCAGTGCGCCCGGCACCGGCTCGTCGAAGCCGCCGTCCAGGCCGCGCTGCTTCAATTCCGCGAGATAGCCGGCCAGGTCGTCCACCAGCAGGGCGGGGTGGGCTTTCTTTGCCGGCAGGAAGTTGCTTTCTCCGCCCAGATGGATCTGCTGCTTGCCGGCGGCGAACCAGCAGCCGCCGCGCACGGCCAGGTTGGCCGGCTTTTCCAGCTCCTGCATGCCCAGAACATTGCCATAAAAATCACGCGCTGCATCTTCCGCGCCGACCGGGAGGGCCACCTGCACGTGGTCGAGTCCAATTATTTTTGCCATGGTTTTGCCGAGGTTTACCTATGTGAACATCCCTCAACCATACTCCAAGCCCGGAAAAGGCGCTTGCAATTAGAAGGTTCGGCCCTATACTACCATCCAGGTGGATGGCACACAGATGCCATCCGGAAGGAACAGGAGACTATGGCAACGCAAGAACTGAGATTGAAAACAAGCGATTCGGAAAAGATCACGATCAACCTGGGGCCGATCGACCTCGGGCAAATCGATTTGCTGGTGCAGGAAGGGTTCTACGCCAACCGCACCGATCTGATCCGCACCGCGATCCGCAACCAGCTGGCGCAGCATGCCGACGTGGTGAAGCAGACCGTCGCGCGCAAGAGCCTGGTACTGGGTATGCAGCACTACAGCCGGCAGGACCTGGAGCAGTTGCAGGCGGCCGGCGAGCGCTTGCGCATCCATGTGCTGGGACTGGCCAGCATTGCCAACGACGTGTCGGTGGAACTGGCACTGGCGACCATAGAATCGATATTCGTGCTGGGTGCATTGCACGCCAGCGCCGTATTGAAAACCGCGCTTGCAGGGCGCATTCATTAGCGCCGATTTGGCGCTTGAGGGGCAGGACATGAAATTGAATCATCAACTATTCAGCCAGATGCGAGCGGCCACGCAGCAATTGTTCGGTAAAGGACCAGGCAAGGGGGCGGCGGCGGCCACCGCCGCGATCCAGCAGGCGCTGGCCGGTCTGAACCTGGGCAGCCGCCGGCCCCAATCCGCGCCGGGAGCAGCGCCCGAAGCGCCGCCGATGCGCGACATCAATCCCCCCCCCGGCGCCGCGCGCGCCGACGCCACGCACGGCAGCGGCGCGGCGCCGCATGCCGATGCAGCAAGCTTTGCGCAGCCTTCGCGCAGTGGAGGCCAGCACGCTGGCCCGCGCGGCGCTCACGCGGAAACCGAAGCAGCAGCGGGCCAGGCCTGGACGCCGCCGGCCATGCCGCAGATGCCGCCCAATGCGCAAGCTTTCGTCGAAGACTTGCTGGGCCAGCTGGGCGTCAATGGCGGCAAGCTGCCGCAAGGACTGGACCTCGGCAATTTCGAGATGCCGGATTTCGACCTGCCCGGCATGAAGGGCGGCAAACCGGCGCCGCTGCCGGAAGGGGCGCAATTCATCAGCGGCAGCTACACCAACCATGCCGGCACGCGCGGCTACAAGCTGTACATCCCCAGCACCTATCATGGCCAGGCCATGCCGCTGCTGGTGATGCTGCACGGCTGTACCCAGGATCCTGACGATTTCGCGGCCGGCACCCAGATGAACGCCGTGGCGGAGGAGAAGCAGTGCTTCGTGGTGTATCCCGCGCAGTCGCAGCAAGCCAACAACCACAAGTGCTGGAATTGGTTCAATGCGCTCGACCAGCAGCGCGGCCAGGGCGAACCGTCCATCATTGCCGGCATTGCGCAACAGGTGATCGCCGACTATCCGGTCGATGAACGCCAGGTATACGTGGCCGGCCTGTCGGCGGGCGGCGCGATGGCCGTGATCGCCGGCACGCTGTACCCGGACCTGTTCGCGGCCGTGGGTGTGCATTCGGGCCTGCCGTACGCGTCGGCGCAGGATCTGCCTTCGGCGCTGAGCGCCATGAAGCGCGGCGCATCGGGCAATGTAAACAAGGCGGCGCACACCGAGGGCGCCAGCCCGCCCATCATCGTGTTCCATGGCGACCAGGACCACACGGTCCATCCGCGCAACGGCGAGCAGGTGATGGAGCAGAAGCTGCGCGCGCACGGCCTGGCGCAGGCCAGGGCGGAAGCCGATGCGGGCAGCGTGCCGAATGGGCACCGCTACACCGTGACCACGCACCGTCACGAGGACGGCACGCCGCTGGGCGAGCATTGGGTGGTGCATGGCGCGGGCCATGCGTGGTCGGGCGGCAGTGCGGCGGGCAGCTATACCGACGGCAAAGGGCCGGACGCGAGCAGGGAGATGATGCGGTTTTTCCGTACCGTGGCAGGATAGGCGTTTGCCGCGGCGCTGGCGGGTTACGCTCCGCTAAGCCGCCCTGCGGTGGCGGCGCGGGCTTCACGCTCGGCGATGTGCTGCTTCAGGCACGCGGGGCACCAGCATGTGAGGTCCGTGCCGACGTCGGGCACGGGTACGGCCGGCGGCATGGCGGTGCACCAGCATGGGCCGCCATCGTTGCCGTCCACCATGGCGCAGCTGAAGGCAGCGCCGCAGCGCTTGCATACGCTCAAGGCTCGTCCCCGGGAAACACGCGCATGGCTTTGCGCAGGGTATCCATCTGGTTGTTGAAGCGGGTGCAGGCGCCGCACACCATCAGGTGCAGGCGCATGCGCGTGCGCTCGACCAGCGACAGTTCCCGGTCCATGCCTTCGGATACCAGGCGGTGCACTTCCCTGCAAGTTGGCTTCAGGCCGTCCTGACTCATCATCTCTCCGCTTTATCCCCGTGCGCCGAACCAGTTCAAGTCCAGGCATTCGCGCAGGCGCAAACGCGCCCGGTACAGCAGCACCCAGGCATTAGCCGAAGTAATCGTCAATTCCTTACAAATTTCTTCCGTCTCCAGTTCCAGCCACTCGCGCATCATGAATATGCGCGCATTCTTGGCGGGCAGCTTTTCCAGGCACACCTCCAACACCTTGAAAAAGTCCTTCTGCTCCAGTGTGCGGTCGGGATCGCCCCACTGGCGCGGCATGTCCACCGTATGGCCGTCGGCGGCGAACAGCGCGTCGATGGCATCGTCCTCGGACTGGTCCTCGGCAGTGTCGATCTGGCGTTCGCGGGTGGAAGCGCGCAGGTTGTCGATGATTTTGTACTTCAGGATGCCGGTGACATAGGTGCGCAGAGACGACTGGCCCTGAAAGCGTTCGGGCTGTTCCAGCACCGCGATCAGCGTGTCCTGCACCGCGTCTTCCGCCAGCGCCTGATTCCGCAATTGCAACAGTGCGAAGCGGACGAGCTGGGGCCGCATAGCCTCGAGCTGGCTATGGAGTGGTTGGGTGGTTGGCACGGTAGGATCCATTTTGGCCCAGCCTAGCGGAACGTCCCGGAAATTACAACAGCAAAAGGCCCTATAATGCGTGCTGGAAGCCAGCTTTTGACTTAAAATCGCTCACCTTTTTACCGGATTCGCCATGACCCAACTCACCAACCTGAACCTGGCCGTACCCCCTGACGACCTGACTGCGGTCTCGCCCGCAATCAAGGCACAGATCCTGGCCGAGGCGCTGCCCTACATCCGTAATTTCCATGGCAAGACCATCGTCATCAAATACGGCGGCAACGCGATGACCGACGAGCGCCTGAAACACGGCTTCGCGCGCGATGTGATCCTGTTGAAACTGGTGGGCATGAATCCGGTGGTGGTGCACGGCGGCGGTCCGCAGATCGACAACGCGCTCAAGAAAATCGGCAAGCAAGGCACCTTCGTGCAGGGCATGCGCATCACCGACGAAGAAACCATGGAAGTGGTGGAGTGGGTGCTGGGCGGCGAAGTGCAGCAGGACATCGTGATGCTGATTAACCACTACGGTGGCCAGGCAGTGGGCCTGACCGGCAAGGACGGCGGCTTGATCCGCGCGCGCAAGATGGCCATGCCCGACCGCGAGAATCCGGGCCAGTTCCTGGACATCGGCTTCGTCGGCGAGATCGACGCGATCAACCCGGCGGTGGTGAAAGCGCTGCAGGACGACGCCTTCATTCCAATTATTTCGCCGATCGGCTTCGGCCAGGATGGCCAGGCTTACAACATCAACGCCGACGTGGTGGCGGGCAAGATCGCGGAAATCCTGAAAGCCGAAAAGCTGATCATGATGACCAATATCGCCGGCGTGCAGGACAAGAACGGCAACCTGGTGACCGACCTGTCGGCGCGCGAGATCGACGAGATGTTCGCCGACGGCACCATCTCCGGCGGCATGCTGCCTAAAATTTCGTCAGCGCTGGACGCGGCGAAGTCCGGCGTGAACACGGTGCACATCATCGATGGCCGCATCGAGCATTCTTTGTTGCTCGAAGTCTTGACGGAACAGGCTTTTGGCACTATGATCCGGTCTCACTAAAGTTTTGGCGGTGCTGAAGACCACTTGCACCGCCGATGTGTATGCCCTTGTAGCTCAGTGGTAGAGCACTCCCTTGGTAAGGGAGAGGCCACGTGTTCAATCCAC
This sequence comes from Massilia sp. Root351, assembly GCF_001425045.1. Classification (GTDB taxonomy): domain Bacteria; phylum Pseudomonadota; class Gammaproteobacteria; order Burkholderiales; family Burkholderiaceae_D; genus Rugamonas. The sequence goes on from NZ_LMDJ01000035.1 coordinate 325,028, forward strand.
GTCAAGGGCACCATCCTTTCCTGCAGCACCCTCCCGTAGCACATCTCCTGCAGTACATCTCCTGCAGTACATCTCCCTTAGTAAATCCGCTCCACCGCAACGCCGCGCTGCTTCAGCAATTCCGGAACGCTGCCCGTGCCCACCAGGTGCAGGATGCCGATCGCCACCAGACTGTTCTTTTCGCGCGCCATCAGTTTCACCACATTGTCCGCCAGCGCGGGATTGCGCCCGTCCAGCAGCACCTTCTGCACGAAGCGGCCCGAGAAACTGTCGTCGCCGGCAGCCTTGCGCGCCAGCGCGTCCAGCGCGGCGACGTCGGCGTTGCGCCAGGCATTGGCGATCTCGCGCGCCTGCGCGGCCTGCTCCTGGTCCTCGATGGCGGCGATGCCTTCCTGCAGGAACAGCGACTGTTCGGCCATGGTCATGCGGTTGAACAGCGCCATCTGGCCCGCCACCGACTCCAGTTCCACCACGCGCAGCTTGCGCGCGCGCGCCTGCTGCGACAGCCAGGCGTCCACCGCCAGGCCGGCCTCATAACCCTGCGCGGCGAATTCGCTGACGGTGAGCAGGCTGGCCAGCATCCAGGGCTTCATCGCCGCCACCGCCTCGTCGGCGATGGCGTAGCGGCGCAGCAGGCGCTCCAGGCGCGGCCGGTACGGCGCGGGCAGCTCGGCGGCGGCCGGGCCGCGGCCGCGCTGGTAGAGCCCGTGCTCGCGCACCGCGTGGCCGATCTTGGCAGGGTCGCCCAGCGGATCGACTTCCAGCGCCAGCACCGTGGCCTGCTGCAAAGCCTGCATCACGCGCGGCTCGAGCGGATAGAAATCGGCCGCACCGACATGGATGGTGCCAAACAGGTAAGCTGTATGTCCGCCCTGCTCCAGCTTGAACAGCGCGCCGCGGTTGGGGACGGCGATTTGCGGCGCCGGCGCCTCCGCCTGGGCAAGCCCAAAGGCCAGCAGGAAGAGGCTGCAAAACATCACTATAATCTGGCGTCGCATGTTTACCTTTTGTACTGAGCTTAGCTGTGAATAATAAACCTTCCACCAGGGCACCTGTGTGGCTGTTTGATCTGGACAATACGCTGCACAACGCGTCGCATGCCATTTTCCCGGCCATTACCGCCAACATGAACGCCTACATCGCGCGCGTGCTGGGCAAGGAAGGCACGCCGGCCGGCGCGGATGAGGTCAACGCGGCGCGCAAGCTGTACTGGCAGCGCTACGGCGCTACCCTGCTGGGCCTGGTGAAGCACCACGGCGTACGCTCCGAGCACTTCCTGCACGAGACCCACAACATGCCCGGTCTGGCGCACATGATACGGGCCGAGAAGGGCCTGGGCCGTTTGCTGCGCGCCCTGCCCGGCCGCAAGGTCTTGCTGACCAACGCGCCGCACCGCTATTCCGCCATGGTGCTGCGGCACATGGGGCTGCACCGCCACTTCTCGCACCACATCGCGATCGAATCGATGCGCGTGCACCGCCAGCTGCGGCCCAAGCCATCGCGCCTGATGCTGCGCAAGCTGATGCGTAAACAGGGCCTGACGCCGGGCCGCTGCATCCTGGTGGAGGACACGCTGGCCAACTTGCGTACCGCGCACGGCATGGGCATGCGCACCGCGTGGGTGACGCAATACCTGAAAATGGCCGACCCTATCGGCGCGGCCCACGTGCCGAAAAGACTTATTCGCCCCGCTTGGGTCGATGTCAAAGTAAAATCCGTAAGGCATCTGCCTGCGCGCCTGTCCCGGTTGCGCTGACTCTTTTTCATCCCGCTTTCTTACCAACCGTCGAGATCCCATGGCAAGCACACCGCCAGGCCAACGCAGGCAACAAATTCTGGAAGCTCTGGCCGAGATGCTGGAGCAGCCCAAAGGCGACAAGATCACCACCGCCGCGCTGGCCCGTAAACTGGAATTTTCAGAAGCGGCCCTGTACCGCCATTTCGCCAGCAAGGCGCAAATGTTCGAAGGGCTGATCGAGTTTATCGAGGCCACCGTGTTCGGCCTGATCAACCAGATCGCGGAACGCGAGGAGGACGGCATGGCGCAGGCACGCGGCATCGTCGGCATGCTGCTGCAGTTCGCCAGCAGCAATCCGGGCATGACGCGGGTGCTGATCGGCGACGCGCTGGTGAACGAGGACGAGCGCCTGCAGCAGCGCATGAACCAGTTTTATGACCGCGTGGAGCTGGCGTTCAAGCAGGCCTTGCGCCTGGCAGCCAGCACCGGCCATGGCCACGAGGCCGACGTCGCCGCACGCGCGGCCATGCTGGTAAGCTATGTGGCGGGCCGCTGGCACCGCTACGCCAAGAGCGGCTTCAGGCTGAATCCGGCGCAGGACGCGGCGTTGCAGATCTCCCTGCTGCTGAACTGAGTAAGGGAACGGGCAAGAACATGCGTATTGAACCGAGTGTGCAGTGCTTCGCATTGCTGGACGATGCCAGCCCGGACGGCATGGCCACGGCGCGCTCGCGCCTGTACACCAGCCATGCTGCCACCTTGCGCTGCCACGACCTGGCCGGCTGGCACCGCATCCTCGAGCAGATGGAGACCGCGCTGGGCAACGGCCAGCATGCAGTCACCTTGTGCGCCTACGAGCTGGGCGCGCATATCGCCGGCATGCCGGCGCAGCAGCAGCAGCAGCAGCAGCCCGGCGCGCCGCTGGCGCAGATCCTGATCTTCAACCGTTGCGACCTGCTGTCGCAAGCCGAAGTGGCGGCCTGGCTGGCCGCCTGCTCGGAAGCCGACGAAACGCCGGCCGGCATCGCCGGCGTGCGCGCCAATGTCGGCCAGGACCAATTTACCGATGCCATCAACCGCATCCGCGAGTACATTGCGGCGGGCGACACCTACCAGGTGAACTACACCTACCGCCTGCGCTTCGACACCTTCGGCTCCATCTTCGGCCTGTACGAACGCCTGCGCGCGCGCCAGCCGGTGCCCTACGGCGCATTGGTGGCGCTGGAGGACGGCACGGCGGTGCTGTCGCTGTCGCCCGAACTGTTCGTGCGCCACGCCGACGGCGAACTGACCGCACGCCCGATGAAGGGCACGGCCCCCGCAGCGGCGGGCAACGACGAGGCCGAGAACGCGCAGCGCGCGGCGGCGCTGGCGGCGGACGCCAAGAACCGCGCGGAAAACCTGATGATCGTGGACCTGCTGCGCAACGACATAGGCCGCATCGCGCAGACCGGCACGGTGGAAGTGCCGGCGCTGTTCGAAGTGCGGCGCTACAGCAGCGTGCTGCAGATGACCTCCACCGTGCGCGCCAGGCTGCGCGACGGCGTGGACATGGCCGGCATCTTCCACGCGCTCTATCCCTGCGGCTCCATCACGGGCGCCCCCAAGCGCCGCACCATGGAGATCATCGCGGAACTGGAGCCGGCGCCGCGCGGCCTGTACACCGGCGCCATAGGCTGGTTCCAGCCGTCCGACCACGGCGTGGGCGACTTTTGCCTGTCGGTGCCGATCCGCACCCTGGCGCTGCAAGCGCCGGTGAATGGCGTCCGGGCCGGAGAAATGGGCGTTGGCGCCGGCATCGTCTACGACAGCGAAGCGAACGACGAATTCGCAGAGTGCCAGCTGAAGGCGCGCTTCCTGACCGGCCTGACCAACGATTTCGAACTGTTCGAAACCATGTATGCCACGCGCGAACAAGGTGCGCGCAATCTTGAGCGGCATTTGCAGCGCCTGTCCGCATCCGCGCGCTACTTCAGCTTCGCCTACAACGACGGCGCCGCGCGCGCCTACGTCGCCATGGCCTGCAATATGATGGCGCCCGCCACGCCAACGCGCTTGCGCCTGGCGCTGAACCAGGCCGGCGCTTTCGCCGTGCAGCAAGGCGTGCTGGCGCCGCTGGCCGAGCCGGTGCGCGTGCTGCTGTCCGACGACGCCACCGACAGCGGCGACCTGTTCCTGCGCCACAAGACCAACCTGCGCGCCCGCTACGACGCCGCCTGGCGCGCGGCCGAGGCGCAGGGCGCATTCGACATGCTGTTCTTCAATGAGCGCGGCGAGCTGGCCGAAGGCGGCCGCAGCAGCGTGTTCGTCAAGCTGGATGGCCGCTGGTACACGCCACCGCTGGCAAGCGGCCTGCTGCCCGGCGTGATGCGCGCGGCCATGCTGGACGATCCGGCCTGGAACGCCAGCGAACGCGTAATCACGCGCGCCATGCTGGCGCAGGCCGAAGACATCATGATCTGCAACGCCCTGCGCGGCGCGGTGCGCGCGGTCCTGTAAGCGCTCCCTGTAAGCATTCCTCGTTTCGCCGCAGCCCGAAGCGAGGCTGCAGCCGCCGCCGTACAGTGAGCGCCATCGATCACTGCGCGGAACAAACATGGAACTGATACGCTACCTGGAAGCAAATTATCTCAGCGAGGAACAGCTGCTCTCGACAAGCGGCCTGGACGCGGCCGGACTGATGGACCTGCAAGCGCGCAAGCTGATGCCGCGGCCTTCTTACACGCTGCAACTGGGTGTCGCCTGCGATTCCTGTTTCGGCGCGCATACGGAACAAAGCGGCGCGCGCTACTACGCGCAAGGCTGCGTAGCGTGGATCGGCGCGGTGCGCGCGCTGGCGCACGAAGAGGATGGCTTCAGGCTGTTTGCCGGGCGCTATCTGGCACGGCTGGAAGCGCTGGGCGGCGCGGCGCACCGGCCGGACCTGCGCGACGAATGGCGCCACTTCCTGAACGGCACCTACGGGCTGTGCACGCGCTCCGGACTGCCGGAGGACATCGCGGCCAAGGAGCTGGCCGCCGCCACCATCCGCAGCCTGTCGGCGGACGGCGTGGCCGAGCTGACAGGTGCGCAGCACGAGCGGCTGGTGGCGGCCATAGCCCTGCTGGACCTGGCCAGCTCGCCATTCGCCCCGCATGAACGCGCGCGCAGCTCGCGACACACACTAATCGACACGCTGCGTGCGCAGCTGGCCGCTACAAATCGATGATCATCTCGAAGCCGCCCCAGAACATGCGCTTGCCGTCGAACGGCAAGCTCTCCGGCTTCATCCAGTCGGCCAGGCGGGGGTCCTTCATCACCTTCTCGTTGACCTCGTCCCGCTTGGCGCGGGACTCATAAATAATCCACGAGAACACCACCGTTTCGCCCTCCTCCAGCTTCACGGCTTGCGGGAACGAAGTGTGCTCGCCCGGCTTCACATCGTCGCCCACGCACTCGCGATATTCGAGCGCGCCATACTCGCGCCAGATGGCGCCGCAAGCGTTGGACATCTTCTTGTACGCGTCCATATTGTTCAACGGTACCGGCAAAACAAATCCATCGACATAAGGCATGGCTGTCTCCTTCGGGGGTTGTGAACTTCCCAGATTAGGCCAAGCCCGCGTGCAACACAAGGCGCGCACGATAGCGCGGGATCAAAGGCGGTGCGGCTAAACGATGGCAGCGAAGCGGCGGCGGTAGGCGCCGGGGCTGGTGGCGGCAAGGCGGCGGAAGTGGTGGCGCAGCGACTCTTCGGAACCGAAGCCGGCGCGCTCGGCCACTTGCGCCAAGGGCACATCGGCCGCTTCCAGCAGGTCCTTGGCGATGGCGATGCGTTCGCGCGTGAGCCATTCGGCCGGCCCCATGCCGGTTGCATCCTGGAACTGGCGTTGCAGGGTGCGCGCGCTCATGGCCGCTTGCGCGGCCATCGATTTGACGGTGTGCGGCTGGGCCGGGTTGGCGCGCAGCCAGTCCATCAGGCGCGACAGGCGGCCCTGCTCGTCGTGCGCCATGGGGCGCGGCAGGAACTGGGCCTGGCCCCCCTCCCGGTGCGGCGCCACCACCAGGCGCTGCGCCACCAGGTTGCCGACGCGCGCGCCGTGGTCGCGCCGCACCAGGTGCAGCAGCATATCGATGCCGGCGGCGGAGCCGGCCGAGGTGATGATTTGGCCCTGGTCGACGTACAGGTCGTCCGGCCGCACCACCACGCGCGGGTGGCGGCGCGCCAGGCGCTCGGTATAGCGCCAGTGGGTGGTGGCGCGCAGGCCGTCCAGCACCCCGGCGGCGGCCAGCACAAACACGCCGGAGCAGATCGAGCACAGGCGCGCGCCGCGCGCATGGGCGGCGCGGATGGCGTCCAGCAGCGCTGGCGGCGGCGCTTCGTCGGCATCGCGCCAGCCGGGGATGACGATGGTGTCGGCCAGCGCCAGCAGTTCCGGCTGGTAAGGCGCCTGCACGGTGATGCCGCCCGCTGCGCGGATGGGGCCGGGCTCCACTGCGCACACCTTGAAGTCGTACCAGTCCACGCCCAGTTCAGGGCGCTCCAGCGCGAACAGTTCGACCACGCAGCCGAACTCGAAGGTGCACAGCCGGTCATAGGCCAGCGCGACGACAAGATGCTTTCTCATGGCGCAATCTTACTGCATATTGGCATATGCGCCACTGCCGGGCGCCGCCGGCAACTTCGATAATGGCCTCACCGCAACCAACAAGGAGTCCGTTATGTCGTTCGTCACCGAAACCGCCGCCGCCCCCAGCCGGCTCGCCCTGGCGCATTTTGAAGCGCAATTCAGATTCGAAACCGACTGCTGGGACGTGCACGACGCGCTCAGTACCGGGAAGCAGGATTTCGTACTGCTGGACGTGCGCGGCAGCGAAAAATACGCAGCCGGCCATGTGCCGGGCGCGGTGGACCTGGCGCACCGCAAGATCATCGGCTCGAAGATGGCGGCCTACCCGGACGGCACCTTGTTCGTGGTCTATTGCGCCGGGCCGCACTGCAACGGCGCCGCGCGGGCCGCCATCCGCCTGGCCAGGCTGGGCCTGCCCGTCAAACTGATGACAGGCGGCATCACCGGATGGCTGGATGAAGGTTTTTCGCTGGAGCGCTCCGCCCTCCCCGCCGCCGCGTAATTCCATGCGGGCCGCAGGGAGCCCACAACAAGACTACAGCCAGGCCAGCAGATGCATGGCGACTTGCGGGGCGTCCAGCAGTTCCATGTGGTTGACGCCGTACACGGTCGCCTGCCGTTCGGCGGGGATGTCGAGGCTGCGCTGCGGGTCAGGGTGCCGGCCGAGGGCGCTGGCCAGGGGGACCAGGCCGTCGCCCGCCAGCCGGCCGCTGAGCTGGTCCGCATCCTTGCCGATGGTGGCGGCGACGGCGTAGCAGGCCACGCCGGCTGGCAGCGGCACCGGTGCCGGCGGCGCGCCGCCGTGGGCAAAACGGTCGCGGCCGGCCCAGTCATCATCCAGCAAGCTGCCGTGGCGCAGGTCGGTGATGCCGGCGCTGCGCAGCTTGGCCAAGCGGGTGAAGGGCGCGGTGTAGGGCGTGAGTTCGGTCAGCAGGTGCACCCAGTTGCCGCCGCGCTCCAGCGGCGCGCCGTGGTGCGGCGAACCGAGGAAGACCAGCTTGCTCAGCCGCGCCAGCCAGCGGTGGCCGGCCTGCGCGCCGTAGTGACAGGCGCTGCGCGCCACCAGGCCGCCCATGCTGTGGCCGACGATCACCAGTTCTGCCACCGGCACTGGCCATTGCGCCAGCAGCGCTTCCAGCTTGTGGGCGAATTCGTCGCCGTTTTCGGAGATGTGGCGGCCGGTGTTGTAATGCAAATAGACCGGCGTATAGCCCCGTTCGCGCTCCAGCAGGGCGCCGTGGTCGTGGCTGTTGCGCCGCCATTGCAAGTCGTTCATGCACAGGCCGTGCGCCAGCACCAGGACACGGCTGCTCCACGCAGTTGCAGCCGCGCCCGGAGCGTCCGGCAAGGCCAGGAGCACGCCGGCGCGGCGCAACTGCATGGGGATGGCGAGAGGATTGTTGTCGCGCGCAAGCTGGTCGCCCAGCACGCCGTTCAGCGCGGCCAGGACGGCTTCCCGCCCGGACCAGCCGCTACGCTCGCCCAGCAGGGGCTGCAGGCGCGCCAGGGTGCGCTCCAGGCCGCCGCCGGCCAGTCCGGCCACGCCGCGCACGCTGCGGTAGACCAGCGCGCTTGCCCGCGCCAGCGGCCGGCCCACAGGCGCGGCGATATTGCCCAGCACGGCCATGTGCAGCGTCTCCGCCAGCTCGGCCACGCCGCCTACCGCGCTTGCCGCCAGGCGGGTTGCGCCGATCAGGTCGGCCACGCGGGACGATCCGGACGGCGCCACGGGCCGGACACGCGCCGCCGGGGCTGCCTTGGCCGGCTTGGCTGGCTTGGCGGCCATGGCGCGGGCCGCTTAGCCGCCCAGCGCCTTTTCCACCGCGCCGACCAGCTGCTTGTCTTCCGGCGTGACCTTGCTCGGGAAGCTCTCCACCACTTTGCCGTTGCGATCGATCAGGTACTTGTGGAAGTTCCAGGCCGGGCTCTTGCCGGTGGCTTTGATCAGGCTGGCGTACAAGGGATTGGCGGCCGTGCCGGACACCACTGTCTTGGCGAACATCGGGAACTTCACGCCATAGGTGTTGTAGCACAGGTCGGCAATTTCCTTGGCCGAACCCGGTTCCTGCTTGCCGAAGTCGTTCGACGGGAAGCCCAGCACCACCAGGCCCTTGCCGCTGTATTTGCCGTACAGCGCTTCCAGCCCCTCGTACTGCTTGGTGTAGCCGCAATAGCTGGCGGTATTGACCACCAGAATCACTTTGCCGGCGTACTGGCACAGGTCCTGCGGCGCCTCGTCCTGCAGGCGGTTGAACGACTGTTTCAGGATGGCCGGGCAGCTGGCGGCCGGTGCTGCAGCCGGCGCGGCGGCGGGAGCCGCCGGTTGCGCAGCGGCGGCAACGCATGCGAGCAGTCCCAGCGAGGACACAAAGGCGAAGGCGGCAGGTTTCTTGGACATGGTGGGTGCGCAATCTGATAAAAAAATCCATTCTATGCCAAAGCCATAAGCGCCGCACTATTGATGCAGATTAAACCCATGCCTGCGCCGCGCCAGCAAAATGGCCGTCTACTTTGCCATCGACGAGCTTTCCCATGCATCGCCTCCCCCGCTCACGCCGCGTATTGCACGTGGCGGTCCTGCTGGCACTGATCGGCATCGCGCTGCTACTGCTGCCGCTGCGCGCCCAGTTGCCCGGACTGCCGGCCATGCAGGCCTCCGACGTGTCGGTGTCGGGCCTGTCCTCCGGCGGCTACATGGCGGTCCAGTATGGCGTAGCCTATTCCACCAGCGTGAAGGGGGCGGGCGTGGTGGCGGGCGGTCCCTACAGCTGCTCGCGCGGCAGCGTGGACACCGCCACCACCCTGTGCAGCTGCACCGGCCTCGGCATGTGCCGGGTCAGCCCCGGCGGCACCAATGTGGCCGCGCTGGCCGCCCTCACCGAGCAATATGCCGCCGCCCGCAGCATCGATCCGGTTTCCAACCTTGCCGGCCAGCGCATCTGGCTGTTTTCCGGCACCGCCGACACCGTCGTGCCGCAAGCGGTCATGAACGACCTGCACGGCTACTACCGGCGCTTCATGGGGGCCGACAACATCAGCTACCGCAAGGACGTTGCCGCCCAGCATGCCATGCCCACCGACAGCGCCGGCAACGCCTGCGCCAGCCTGGGCTCGCCCTACATCAACAACTGCGGCGTCGACGCCGCCGGCCAGCTGCTGCAGTGGATTTACCCCGGCCTGGCGCCGCGCAGCGCCAGCGCCCCGGCCGGCCGCTTGCTGGAATTCGACCAGGGCCAATACCTGGCCGACCCCACCGCGCACGGCATGGCCGCCAGCGGCTTCCTGTACATCCCGCCCGCCTGCGACGGCGGCGGCAGCCAGGGCTGCAAGCTGCACGTGGCTTTCCACGGCTGCAAGCAGGACGCGCGCAGCATCGGCGATAAATTCATCCGCGACACCGGCTACCTGCGCTGGGCCGACAGCAACCGCATCCTGGTGCTGTTCCCGCAAGCGGCGCCGGTATTTCCGCTGGCCAACCCGAACGCCTGCTGGGACTGGTTCAACTACGACGACGCCAATTTCGCCCGCAAGAACGGCCGCCAGATGGCTGCCGTGAAGGCCATGGCGGACCGGCTGACCGGCGGCGGCGCCGCGCCGCCGCCGCCCGGCGACGCGGTCTGCTTCACCGCCAGCAATCCCGACCATGTGCTCGCCGGCCGCGCCTACGAGCGTTTCTTCTTCGCGTATGCGCAGGGATCAGGCCAGAGCATGGGCCTGAACAGCCTGTTCGTGCGCACCACGCTGCGGCGCACCGCGCCCAGCCATTTCGTCGTAGGCAGTTGCCCATAGGAGATCGCCATGTTTCCCCTGTTCTGGAATCTATCGCCGCAGTTTTTCCTGCCGTGGAGCGGCAGTGTAAGGCAGGACATCGAGCTGGACCGGTTTTTCAACGCGATCCCGCGCTCGGCCGGCGATGGCGACATCGAGGAAGCGGCGTTCAAGCGCGCGTCCTATGGCAGCCAGCTGGGCTGGATCACGGAAGTGCTGCTGGAAACCATGAAGGATGTGCCGGCGGACGAGAAAAGTCCGCTCGGCAAGCTGCGCCTGGCCAACGCCGACATCCAGCGCATGAAGCTGCAGCGACGCTACCTGGCGCCGGGAGAGCTGAGCGGCGAACTGATCGCCGACTATCTGCGCACGCTGCGCACCCAGGACCGCGCGCGCTATGAAGCGGTAAGCCAGCAGTTGCTGCACTTGCTGCAGCCGGCGGCGAGCGCCGCGCCCGCCACCGTCATGCCGGACGCTTAAATGCCGCCCAGGCAGATGTACTTGATGACCAGGTAGTCTTCCATGCCGTACACCGACCCTTCGCGGCCCAGGCCGGATTGCTTGACGCCGCCGAAGGGCGCGATTTCATTGGAAATCAAGCCGGTGTTCACGCCCACCATGCCCGATTCCAGACCTTCCGCCACGCGCCAGATGCGGCCGATGTCGCGCGAGTAGAAATAGCTGGCCAGGCCGAACTCGGTGCTGTTGGCCAGCGCCACGGCTTCGTCGTCGGTGTGGAAACGGAACAGCGGCGCCAGCGGGCCGAAGGTTTCCTCGTCGGACACGCGCATGGCCGGCGTCACGTCGGCGATCACGGTCGGCTCGAAGAAGCTGTGGCCCAGCGCGTGGCGCTTGCCGCCCAACAACAGGCGGCCGCCCTTGGCCAGCGCGTCGGCCACGTGCTCTTCCACCTTCTGCACGGCCTTGCCGTCGATCAGCGGGCCTTGCGTCACGCCCGGCTCGGTGCCCGCGCCCACTTTCAGCTTGGACACGGCCGCCACGAACTTCTCGGCGAAGGCTTCATACACGCCGTCCTGCACGTAGATGCGGTTGGCGCAGACGCAAGTCTGGCCGGCGTTGCGGTACTTGGAGGCGATGGCGCCTTCCACCGCAGCGTCCAGGTCGGCGTCGTCGAACACGATGAAGGGCGCGTTGCCGCCCAGCTCCAGCGACAATTTCTTGATCGTGGGCGCGCACTGCTCCATCAGCAGGCGGCCCACCCCGGTCGAGCCGGTGAAGGTCAGCTTGCGCACGATGGGGTTGCCGGTCATTTCAGCGCCGATTTCACGCGGCGAACCGGTCACCACGCTGAACACCCCCGGCGGCACGCCGGCGCGCTCGGCCAGCACGGCCAGCGCCAGCGCCGAGAACGGCGTCGCTTCGGCCGGCTTCAGCACCATGGGGCAGCCCGCCGCCAGCGCCGGGCCGGCCTTGCGGGTGATCATGGCGGCCGGGAAGTTCCACGGCGTGATGGCGGCGCATACGCCGATCGGCTCCTTGGTGACGATCAGGCGGCGGTCCGGCCATGGCGACGCCAGGGTGTCGCCGGCGACGCGCTTGCCCTCTTCGGCGAACCATTCGATGAAGGAGGCGCCGAAGATCACCTCGCCCTTGGACTCGGCCAGCGGCTTGCCCTGCTCGGTGGTCATCAGCAGTGCCAGGTCGTCCACGTTCTCCACGATCAGGTCGGACCATTTGCGCAGCACGGCGGCGCGCTCCTTGGCGGTTTTCTTGCGCCAGGCCGGCCAGGCGGCGTTGGCCGCTTCGATGGCACGGCGCGTTTCGGCGGCGCCGCAGTCCGGAATGGTGCCGATCTGTTCGCCGTTGGCGGGGTTGGTCACTGCGTGCGTCTTGCCGCTGTCGGCATCGGTCCACTCGCCGTTGATGTAGGCTTGCTGGCGCAGCAGGGTGGGATCTTTCAATTGCATAGCGGGTCTCCGTGCATAGTGAATATCATTGCCTACTATGCCACAGAGCCGGCGCGCGTGCAGGAAGCCGGCGCTTACTTGATCTTCAGCGCCAGCAGGGCCGGATCGGGCTTGGGCCAGGCCAGCTTCAGGCTATCCAGCGTCTCCAGCAGCAGCGAGGCGATGGCCAGGTTGCGGTGCGGCTTGGAGTCGGCCGGAACCACGTACCAGGGCGCGTGATCGGCGTCAGTGGCCCGCATGGCGTCCTCGTAGGCGCGCTGGAACGCGGTCCACTTCTTGCGCTGCTCGAAATCGGCCGGGTCCAGCTTCCACTGCTTGGCAGGGTCGTCCAGGCGCGCCTGCAGCCGCGCGCGCTGCTCGTCCTTGGAGATGTGCAGGAAGACCTTGATGATGGTGGTGCCGGTTTCGGCCAGCATGCGCTCGAAATCGCGGATATGGGCGTAGCGGCGCTTGCATTCCTTGGCGTCTACCATGCCCAGCACGCGGGTGATCAGCACATCCTCGTAGTGGCTGCGGTTGAACACCACCATCTCCCCTTTGGCGGGCGCCTGGCGGTGCACGCGCCACAGGAAGTCGTGGCCGGCCTCGATCTCCGTCGGCGCCTTGAAGGACACGGCACGCAAGCCGACCGGGTTGATGGCGCCGAACAGGCTGCGGATGGCGCCGTCCTTGCCGGAAGTGTCCATGCCCTGCAGCACCAGCAGCACCTTGTGCTTGCCCTGCGCGTGCAGCATGGGCTGCAGTTCGGCGATGCGCTCCAGCAGGCGCTGGGCGGCGTCCTTGGTGTCCTGCTTGTCCGCATTTCCCTTGTCCAGGGGCTGGCGCGCGGCGTCGGCATCGCGCAGCTTCACATCGGTGGCAAGACGAAAAAGTTCGCGGGCTTTCATGGCGAGGCCTCTTTATGCTGAAGCCGCCAGACTAGCAGATCGGCGCTCAGGTCCGCGCCGGATAGCGCAGCGCGGCCACTTCGCGCACGGTGGCCAGCATGGCCTCGGCGCCCGGCGACAGCTGGTGCTGGCGGCGCGTGACGATCCCATACAAATCCATGCGCAGGCCCAGCTCATACGGCAGCACCACCAGCAGCCCCGCGTCCAGATAGGGCCGCACCAGCTCCTCCGGCAAGGCCGCCACCATGCGGCTGCCGCTGAGCAGGTTGGTCACCACCGGCAGCGCCAGCGTCTCCACCGTTTCCGACGGCGGCTCCAGGCCCTGCGACAGGAACAGGGCGGTGAGGCGGTCGCGCAGGATGCTGCCGGCCGGCGGCAGGACCCAGCCTTCGCGCGACAAATCCGCCAGCTGCAGGTCCTTGCGGCCGGCCAGCGGATGGCCCGCGCCGGCGATCACGCTGTGCGGTTCGTCCGTCAGCGGCTCGAAATTCAGTTCGGCGGTCAGCGCCGTGTCCAGGATGCGGCCGATCACCAGGTCCAGTTCGCCGGCGCGCAGGCGCTCCGCCAGCACCTTGCTGGTGTCGACCGTGATGGCCACCTGCAAGCGCGCGTTGCGGCTCTTGATCAATTTCACGGCGTCCGTCACCAGCCCAGCCGACGGTGTCAGCACGGTGCCCAGCGCCACCCGGCCGCTCAAGCCGGACAGCAGCTCCATCACTTCCTGGTGGGCCGCGTCCATCTCGGCCAGCGCCGCGCTGGCGCGCCGTATCATCACTTCGCCGTACCAGGTCGGCACCACGCCGCGCGGCAGGCGCTCGAATAGCTGGACGTTGAGGGCGTGTTCAAGCTCGCCCAGCAGCTTGGAAGCGGCGGGTTGCGTCAGGTTGGCGGCTTGTGCGGCGTGCAGGATGGAGCCATGCCGGCCCAGTTCTACCAACAGAACCAGGTGGCGCGTCTTCAGGTGTGAACGGACAAATCGGTCGGAGCGTGGATCGGGCATGCAGGCCTATGGCGGCAAAAAGTCATCAGTCATGATAGATCTGTGACCTTCCACCGTCAATCAGGATGTCCGTGGCGTTGATAAAACGGGCCTCGTCGCTGGCCAGGAACAACGCCGTGTAAGCCACTTCGCGCGGTTCGCCGATGCGCCGGCAAGGCAGCAGGGCCGCCTGCCTGGCGCGTTCGGCCTGCGGGTCGGGGCAGGAATCCAGCCAGGCCACGACGTTCTCCGTCATGACCAGGCCCGGTGAAATCGAGTTTACGCGGATGCCGCGCGCGGCGTACTCAATCCCCAGCGAGCGGGTAAGGCCGATCAGCGCGTGCTTGGCCACCGGGTAGGGGAAGGAGCCCGGGATGATCTTGTGGCCGTGCACCGAGGCGATGTTGACCACGCTGCCGCCGCCCTGCGCCAGCATGTGCGGCAGCGCAGCACGGGTGGCGTTCCAGGCGCCTTCCAGGTCCACCGCAAAGCAGCGCTGCCACTGGTCGTCGCTCATTTCCAGCGGGTCGGTGAACATATTCATGCCCGCGTTGTTTACGACAATATCGATGCGGCCGAAGCGGGCCACCGCCTGCCCGGCCAGCGCCTGCATGGCGGCCTTGTCGGACACGTCGCCCTGCACGAACAGCGTGCGCGCCGGATCCAACTGCGCGCGCATGGCGGCGGCGGCATCGTCGTCGCGGTGGCTGTTGAGCACCACCAGCGCGCCCTCCTGCGCGAACAGGCGCGCCACCGCCGCTCCGATGCCCAGCGTGGAGCCGGTGACGATGGCGACCTTGTCCTGGACCCTGCCCTGTATGCGGGAAGCCATGGCCGCCGCTTAGTCGCGGTGGCCGCTGGCGCCGCGCGTCTTGAGCTGGTCCAGCAGCACGGCGGCCAGCAGGATCAGGCCGCGCACCAGGTACTGGTAGAACGCGTCCACGTTCATCAGGTTCATGACGTTTTCCACGGTGCCCATGATCAGCACGCCCACCAGCACGCCGATGATGCGCGCTTTGCCGCCCTGCAGGGATACGCCGCCCAGCACGCAGGCCGAAATCACATCGAGCTCGAAACCCTGCGCCGCGTTGGGCTGGCCGCTGGTGATGCGCGAGGCCAGGATAAGGCCCGCCATCGCGGTGACCAGGCCTTGCAGCAGGAAGATCCATACGCGCAGCTTCTCCACCTTCACCCCCGCCAGGCGCGCCGCCTCCGGGTTGCCGCCCACGGCCAGCGTGTTGCGGCCGAACACGGTGTGGTTCAGCAGCACGCCGAAGATCAGGAAGCAGGCCGCCACCACCAGCACCGGCAACGGCATGCCGAACACGCGCGCGTCGCCGAAACTGATGAAGGTTTCATCGGCGATGCCCACCGCCTGGCCTTGCGAGGCGATGAAGGCCAGGCCGCGCACCATCAGCATGGTGGCCAGCGTGGCGATCAGCGCGTTGATGCGCAGGTAGGCGATCAGCACGCCGTTGCCGGCGCCGATCAGGGCGCCGGCCAGCAGGCCGCCGCCGACGGCGACCACCACGCTGCCGGTGCGTTCCAGCAGCATGGCGCCCAGCACGCCGGAGAAGGCGATGGTGGAGCCGACCGACAGGTCGAAGTCGCGCGAGGCCAGGCACAACATCATGGTGCAGGCCACCATGCCGATCTGCGCCACCGACAGCATCAGGCCGACCACGTTCCCGGCCGAGAAGAAGTTTTCAACCGTCAGCGCCAGCACGGTGAACAGGGCGATGTACAGCAGCGGCATGCTGTAGTCGGCCAGCCAGGCGTGCTTGCGGTGGCTGGCTGCGACGGCTGGCGCGGCAGCGGTGGCTGGAGCTGCCGCGGAGGCTGGCGCATCCGGCGCGGCGGATGGGGGGGAACTGAGGCTGTTCATTGCAAACTCCGGGATGGGGTGTTGTCGGTGGTGTCCACTGCGTCGGGCAGCGCCAGGCGCAGCACGGCGGTTTCGCTGGCGTCGGCGCGGGACAGTTCGCCGCTGATGCGGCCTTCGCGCATGACCAGCACGCGGTCGGCCACGCCCAGCACTTCCGGCAGGTCGCTGGAGATGACGATGACGCAGCAGCCGCGTTCGGCCACTTCATGGATGATGCGGTAGATCTCGTTGCGCGCGCCGACGTCGATGCCGCGCGTGGGCTCGTCCAGGATCAGCACTTTCAGGTCCGGCTCGGCCAGCCAGCGCGCCAGGATCACCTTCTGCTGGTTGCCGCCGGAGAGCAGGCGGATTTCCTGCTCGCGGCTGGGGGTCTTGATGCGCAGGCGGCGGATGAAATCGTCGGCCCGCGCCGCCTCCTGCTTGTGGCGCAGGAACAGGCCGCCCAGCAGGTTGTTGCGGCGGCAGCTGATGTTGATGTTCTCGGCCACCGAGGCGCGCGCCAGGATGCCCTGTTCCTTGCGGTCCTCCGGGCACAGCACGATGCCGGCCGCGATGGCGGCCGACGGGCCGCCGGCGGGAACGGCTTTCCCGTCCAGCAGCACCTGGCCGGCGCTGCGGCGGTCGGCGCCGTACAGCAGGCGCATCAATTCGCTGCGGCCGGCGCCCACCAGGCCGAAGAAGCCCAGCACTTCGCCGCCGCGCACGCTGAAGCTGGCCGGGCCGTCCAGCGCCGCGCCGTCCAGGCCGCGCACCGACAGGCGCTCGCCGTGCGCCGGGCGGATGCGGTAGTCGTAGATGTCGTTCACCTGGCGGCCCACCATGTCGGCGATCAGGCGTTCGCGCGGCACGTCGGCCATCACCGGGTGGGTGACGATCTTGCGGCCGTCGCGGAAGATGGTGCAGGTGTCGCACAGCGCGTACAGCTCTTCCAGGCGGTGCGAAATGTAGATGATGGTGCGGCCGGCCTCGCGCAGTTCGCGCACCAGCCGGAACAGCACTTCGCTTTCGCGGTGCGACAGGCTGCTGGTCGGCTCGTCGAAGGCGATCACTTGCGCGTCCTGCATCAGGGCCTTGCAGATCTCCACCATCTGGCGCTGCGCGATGGACAGGTCGGCCAGGCGCGCGGCCGGGTCCAGGTCCACGCCCAGTTCGGCCAGGCGGCTGGTCACCAGCTGCTGCGCGGCCTTGTGGTCCACCAGGCCAAAACGCGTGGGCAGGCGGCCCAGCAGCACGTTCTCGGCCACCGTCAGCTCGGGCACGTACTGCAGCTCCTGGTGGATCACGGCCACGCCGGCGGCGATCGCGTCCGCCGCCGAGGTGAAGTGGCGCTCCTTGCCGGCCACCAGCAGGCGGCCGCCGTCCGGCTTGTACTGGCCGCCGAGGATTTTCAGCAGCGTCGATTTACCGGCGCCGTTCTCGCCCAGCAGGCCATGCACGGTGCCGGCCCGGGCTTCGAAGCTCACGCCGTTCAGTGCCTTCACGCCGGGGAAGACTTTGCTGACGTCTTCAAATTGCAGGTAGGCCGACACTTCAGCCTCCGGCTTTCACCAGCTCGGCCTGATTTTTGCGCGTCATCAGCGTGCCCTTGGTCAGCGTCACCGCTGCCGGCGGCTGGTTGGCGGTGATCCACTGGTGCATCAGCAGCGACGTTTCGTAGCCGTGCCGCTTGGGGCTGATCTGCACGGTGCCGTAGAAGCCGGTGGCAGCCGGCTTGGCGAACTCGTTCAGCGCGGTCTTGCTGCCGCCGATGCCGATGCCGATCATGGAATCGGCGCGCAGGCCGCGTCCTTCGGCGGCGCGCACCGCGCCCAGCACCGCTTCGTCGTTCAGGCCGAAGGCCACCCAGCGCTTGAAGCGGGCCTGCTTGGTGAGCGCGATGTTGGCCGCGTTGAACGCGCTTTCGGTGTCGGTACGGCTTTGCGGCGCATCGACGATGTTCGCCGCCGGGAAGCCGGCTTCCTTTAGCGCGTCCACCGCGCCCTGGGTGCGCTCCTTGGCCGTCGGCAGCTGGTCGTAGGCGATGCGCAGCGCGCCCACTTCCTCCGGCTTCCAGCCGCGCGCCTTCATTTCCTCGGCCAGGCCCTGGCCGACCTGGCGGCCGATCTCGTAGCCCGAAATACCCATGTGCGGAATGCTGGCGATAGGCTTGCCGGCGCCGTCCACCAGGCGGTCGTCCACCGACATCACTTTCAGGTTCTGGCGCCTGGCCTGGCGTTCGACCGCCGCGCCCAGTTTCACGTCCGGCGCGCAGATGATGAAGCCTTGCGCTTTTTGCGCGGCCAGGTTGTCGATCGCGGCCATCATTTTTTCACCATTCGGCACGCCGATCTTCACCAGCGTGAAGCCTTTTTCCTTGGCTGCCTGCTCGGCGAAGCGCCATTCATCCTGGAACCACGGCTCCTCGGCCTGCTTGACCAGGAAACCGATCTTGACCGGGTCGGCCGCCTGCGCGGTGTGCGCAGTGAAGGCGGCGGCGGCCAGCGTTGCTGTCAGGGCTGCTGCGAGTAGTTTGATCTTCATGCGTGTCTCCAGTTGGTCCGGTTGGTGATGTTTTTTTGATTATGTTTTTATATCGTCGAACAAGGCATCGGGCAGGCCGCGCGCGCCCCCGCCGTCAATCACATGCATGCCGCCGGCAGCGCCCACCAGCAGCTGGTTCAATTCGGGGCCGCCGAAGGCGGGACGGATGGGGTGCGATGAGGCTAGCGCTGTGCTGCGCAGCGCGCTGCCGTCCGGCGCGTACTGCACCAGGCGGCCGACGCCGGCGGCGCTGCCGGCAGCCTGCGCGCTCCACACGCAGCCGGCGCTGTCGATGGTGGCGCCGAGCGGCTCGCCATCGGCCAGTTCGGCGAACAGGCGCACATTGGCCACGCGCGCGGCGCCGGCGTCGTAGTCGCACTGCTGGATGCGGCGCGTGGACGCGTCGCTGAAGTACATGATGCGCCCGTCCGGACTGAAACAGATGCTGTGCGCGGCGGCCACCGTGGGCAGCGCCAGGCGGCGCAGGCCGTGCTGCGAGGAGTACTGGTAAAAACTGCCGATGGCGGTGCCGCCCATGGTCCGGCTGGGGGCGGCCGCGGTGCCGAATACGAAATTGCCGGCGCGGTCCGTGCTGCCGTCGCTGATGGCGGTGCGCGGCTCGGCCGGGTCCACCGCCACGGCAGGCTGCGGCGGACGCCGCCCCAGCCCTTCCAGCGGCGGCACGGCCAGATCGGCGAAGCAGAGCCACTTGGCCTGCGCCAGCAGCACGCGGCCGGACTGGCAAAATGCAAAGGCGGTGACGGAATCGGGCAGCCGGCTGCGCAAGGGCGCGGCGGTTTTGGTTCCGGCATGGGCGCCAGCGGCGTTCCACAAGTACAGCGCGGCGCTGTCCGGATCGGTCCACCACCAGCGGTCCGCGTGCCAGCGCAGAGCCGCCACGTGGGCGTCAGGCGCTACCGCCTTCGCCACACCGGCGGCCACGTGCTGGCGCGCGGCGGCGTCCATCAGCTACGCCATGCGCGCACAAAGGCGCGGGCACGTTCGCCGACTTCCGCCGCGCTCAGGCCAGGCTGGTACAGCGCACCGCCCAGGCCGAAGCCCGCCACGCCGGCGGCGCGGTACGGCGCCATGCCTTCCGGCGTGATGCCGCCAACCGGCAGCAGGCGCAGCGTGGGCGGCAGCACGGCGCGCATGGCGCGCACCAGGGTGGGGGTGATCAGTTCGGCCGGGAACAGCTTGACCGCGTCCGCGCCCGCGTGCACGGCGGCGAAAGCTTCGGTCGGCGTGGCGGCGCCGGGCACGCAGAACATGCCGGCCGCCTTGGCGGCGCGGATCACCTCGGTGTCCGCGTGCGGCATCACGATCAACTGGCCGCCGGCATTTTTCACCTCCTGCACCGCCTGCACGCTCAGCACGGTGCCGGCGCCCAGCAGCGCGTCGGCCGGCAGGCTGCGCGACAGCAGTTCGATGGATTCGAGCGGCTGCGGCGAATTGAGCGGCACTTCTATCATGCGGAAGCCCGCTTCGTAGAGCGCCGCGCCGACTTCTTCGGCTTCCTGCGGTCGCAGGCCCCGCAGGATGGCGACCAGGGGCAGCGCATCGAACGCGCTGGCGAATAAGGATGGGGTCGAAGATGGGGTCATGCTGCATTCTCCTTAACGACGCCGGCGGCTTGCGCCAGGCTTAACAGGCCCGCAGGCGCGGTGTTGTCCAAGACCAGGGCCGGCACGCCGCTGTAGCGCTGAAGCGCCAGCTGGTAGCGCGCGCACAGCGCCGGGCTGCCGACCAGCGCCAGCGGGGCGTGGTCGAGTTTTGCCTCGGCGCGCCAGTCGAGGCCGGCGCGCAGCTCGTGGCCGATCAGCAGGCCGGACAGGTAATCGGCCAGCGCCGAGGTGGGCATGCGCCCGGTGACGCCCAGACTGCGGGCGGAGAAGATCTGGTGGCTCATGCCGAGGTGGCCGGCGTCGCGCGCCATTTCCACGCCTTCGCAATAGGCCTCTTCGTCAAAGGAGCCGGCGTCTTTCGCTTCCGGCATCAGCCGGCCCAGCACCGAATGCTGGCGCAGCACCGCGTACAGCTCGCCCGTCATGTGGGTGGCGAAGCGTTCCACGCGGCCGCCGCGCACTTGTGCCCATTTCGAATGGGTACCGGGCAGCACGATGCAAGCCTGTTCCCGCAGTTCGGCACGCCGCTGCAGCGCGCCGACGATCTGGGTTTCCTCGCCGCGCATCAGGTCCGGCGGCAAGCCGCCGCCCTCCTTCAGCAGGCCGGGAATGATCAGGGCCGCGCCGTCCGGCGTGCGGCGCATGCCGGACGCCAGCGCCTGCGCGTCCGCCGGGCAGGCGGCGTAAGGCACGTCCACCCAGCCGTACTGGCTGCCGACCATGCCGCAGGCCAGCACCGGAAGGTCGGGACGGGCACGCATCCAGTCGCCCGCCGCTTGGTCCAGCACCGCCGCATAAGCCGCCGCGCCGGACAAGGTGGCCGCGCCCTGCGCCGTGGCGCGTTCCACCAGCGCCAGCCCGTCGGCGCCGACCAGGAAGGCGCGCAAGCCGGTGCTGCCCCAGTCGATGCCGATCAGGCGCGCCGCCGCCAATGCGGCCGCGTTGCCATCGGCGTTCCCCGGCGTGGCCGCGCTTACCATTCCGCCACGCTCCCGTCGAAGTGGCGCCACAGCGGATTGGCCCAGTCGGGGGCGTTCTTGCTGGCTTCGATCACGCGCTGCTCGTCCACTTCAACGCCCAGGCCCGGCTTGGGCAGCGGCTTGATGTAGCCTTTTTCGAGGTGGAAGTCCTCCTTGTTGAGCACATAGTCCAGCACTTCGCCGCCCTTGTTGTAGTGGATGCCCATGCTCTGCTCCTGCAGCACGGCGTTGTGCGACACGAAGTCCACCTGCAGGCACGCGGCCAGCGCGACGGGGCCCAGCGGGCAGTGCGGCGCCAGCGCGATGTCGTAGGCCTCGGCCATGGCGGCGATCTTCACGCATTCGGTGATGCCGCCGGCGTGCGACAGGTCCGGCTGCACGATGGACAAGCCGCCGGCGTGGAACACGTTCTTGAATTCGAAGCGCGAGTACATGCGCTCGCCGGCCGCCAGCGGAATCGAGGTCGACTCGGCCAGGCGCGGATAGTACTCGGCCTGCTCGGCCAGTACCGGCTCTTCGACGAACAGCGGGCGGTAAGGCTCCAGCGCGCGCAGCAGCACCTTGGCCATCGGCGCGGCCACGCGGCCGTGGAAGTCGATGCCGAACTCGATCTCGTTGCCGAAGGCGCCGCGAATCTCGGCAATGCGGCCCACTGCCGCGTCGACGGCGGCGGCGCTGTCGATGATGCCGAACTCCTCGGTGCCATTCATCTTGAAAGTGTCGAAGCCGGCTTTGCGCAGCGCGCGGATGCCTTCGATCACGTCGGACGGACGGTCGCCGCCTACCCAGCTATAGGTTTTCATGCGGTCGCGCACCAGGCCGCCCAGCAGTTCATACACCGGCACGCCCAGGGCCTTGCCCTTGATGTCCCACAGCGCCTGGTCGATGCCGGCCATGGCGCTCATCAGGATGGCGCCGCCGCGGTAGAAACCGCCCCGGTACATCACCTGCCACAAATCGTTGATACGGCGCGGATCCTGGCCGATCAGGTATTGCGCATACTCCTGCACCGCCGTCTCGACGGTGCGGGCCTTGCCTTCAATGACGGGTTCGCCCCAGCCCACGATGCCTTCGTCGGTCTCGATCTTGAGCAGCATCCAGCGCGGTGGAATACGGTAGGTAGTCAGCTTGGTAATTTTCATGGCGGTCAAAGAAGGGGTGATGGTTTGACGCCAGTCTAGCGCGCATAGCTAGCGCGTAAATATGTAATGTTTGCGCGAACGTATGCCGATTTGGCATATGTGGAGCGCCGGAGGATGGCCGCCATCCCCCGGCGCCGGCGCGCTACTCGCTGACCAGTTTGTCTGCGACGTACACGCGGTATTGCTTGATGCGGCCGGTGACCGTATCGGGGCCCTGGCGCGGCGTATAGCGCATGCCGGCCACCGCCACCCGCTGGCCAAGGTCGATGATCAGCCGGTGCGGATGCGCGGCGCCGGCCGCCGCCGCGCCGGCATATGCGGTATGCCAGTGGTCCGAGGCCTGCCCGTTGATGGCGTTGAGGGCCGAACCGTCCTCCTTCTTCAGCTCCTCGCTGCTGACGTAGGCGATGGTCCAGGATTGCTGGTTGAGCGTCTTGCCGTCCTTGCCCAGCAATGAAATCTCCGCCGCCGCCGCGTACTGCTTGCCGTCAAAGGCATCCAGCGATTCGAGGCAGAACTGGCGCCCCGCCACCGGCGCGGCAAACAGCACATCCTGGGTGGCGCCGCCGGCCGCGAATTCGCCGGCACCGGCCGGGACCACATCCGCCAGCGCCGGCCTGACGGTGCTGGGCGGGCGCGCCAGGTCCAGCTCGGGATTGAGCTGGTCCAGGATAGGCTCGGTGAGGCCGGCCATGCGCGCGCTGCGCGGGCCGGTCAGGTCCAGCACCACCACGTCGTTGCGGCCCTTGCGGATCCACGGACCGGGCAGGTACATGGTCTGGGTCGGGCCTATGCTCCAGTAGCGTCCCAGGCAGCGGCCGTTGATCCAGACTATGCCCTGGCCCCAGCTGGACATGTCGAGGAAGGTGTCGGCCTGCCGGGCGGCGTCAAAGCCGCCGCGCCAGAATGCCGGCCCCTGCGCGCGCCCGGCCTTGAACGCCAGCGGCGGCAGCGTGCCATCGGCGTCGAAGTCGATGGCGCGGATTTCCCAGTTCTCCAGCGCCTGCGCGGCGCCGCCCTTGACGGTGAACGTCACCGGACCGTGCAGGCCCTTGCGGTCGTGGACCTCCAGG
This sequence comes from Massilia sp. Root351, assembly GCF_001425045.1. Lineage (GTDB taxonomy): Bacteria > Pseudomonadota > Gammaproteobacteria > Burkholderiales > Burkholderiaceae_D > Rugamonas. The sequence continues at coordinate 348,163 of NZ_LMDJ01000035.1, forward strand.
CCGAAGTTGACCCGCGCGATGGTGTACAGCAGGATCTCCACCGTCACGGGCTTGCTGCGCGCCGGAACGGCCACCGAGAAACGCCGGTGGCGCGTATCCATCGTGCCAAGCTGTTTGCCGTCGATGTACACCCATGCCAGGTCGCGCACCTTGGCCGCGGCAAGCAGGCCCGCCGGTCCTGCAGGCAGCTGCACGCGGTAGGCCACCAGCCCGCGGCTGATGTCGTACTGTTCCATCGGTTCCGGCGAAACCGCCTTGATCGCGCGCGCAGGCAGGTTGGCAAACACCGCCGCCGACTCCTTCAGTGCGAATGGGCCTATCGCCATGACGGGATTGCGGGCCGGCGGCTCCGGCAGCACTTCGCCCGGCGCCAGGAACGGGCGCATGCCTTCGCGGTAGGCCTTGAACTTGGCGCCCACCCATCCGGCCTCGCTGATCGGCGCGTCGTAGTCGTAGCTGGTGGTGTCGGGCCTGAACGGACGGTCGCAACCGCCCCACAGGCCGAAGGTGGTGCCGCCATGGGCCATGTACAGGCTGAACGAACCGTTCGCCTCCAGCATGGCCTGGATATCGATGACGGCCTTCGCATTGTCGCCCCGGCGGTGCGGGTTGCCCCAGGTGTCGAACCAGCCCGAGTAATATTCGCCGCACATCAGCGGTCCGCGCTGCACCTTGGCCAGCTCCTTGAAGCCGGCGGCGGGATCGCTGCCGAAATTGGCCACCGAGAACAGCTCGGGGATATGTGTCTTGACCACCGCGTTGGTGGGATTGCACTGGAACAGCGGCACATCGAACCCGGCATCGAGCAGCGCCTGGCGCATCACGCGCATGTACTCCAGGTCTTCGCCGAAGAAACCGTACTCGTTCTCAACCTGCACCATCAGGATGGGACCGCCCTGCGTCGCCTGCATCGGCGCCAGCACGCGGCCCACTTCGCGCAGGTAGCGCCGCGCCGGATCGACAAAGGCCGGGTCGCGGGTGCGCAGATAGGCATCGCCCGGATGCTTCTTGAGCAGCCACCACGGCAGGCCGCCCATTTCCCATTCGGCGCAAGCGTATGGGCCGGGGCGCAGGATCACCCACAGTCCCTCTTTTTGAGCCAGGCGGCAGAACTCGGCCGCATCGCGCTGGCCGCTCCAGTCGTATTTCCCCTCACGCCATTCGTGGTAGTTCCAGAACAGGTAGGCGCACACGGTATTCAGGCCCATGGCCTTGATCGCTTGCAGGCGGTGCTGCCAGTATTCGCGCGGCACGCGCGCGAAGTGCATTTCGCCGCAGCGGATCTGCAGCGGCTTGCCATCGAGCAGAAAGTCGCTGGCGCCGATGGCAAAGCGCGGCGACGCGGCGCCCTGGGCGAGAGCGCGCATGGGCAGCAGCGCGCCGCCGGCGGCGGCGGCGGCGCCTTGCAGCAGGCGGCGGCGGGGCAGGTTCGCGCGCGCCATTTAGAACGCCATCCTCAGGCCGACGTTGACCCGGCGGCCCACGTCTTCCAGTGTCAGGAACTGGGACTCGTTCAGCGCGTACTCGTGCATGCGCGAGTTGCCCAGGTTGATGGCGTCTGCATACAACGATGGCGCTGTTGATCAGGATGCGCATGGAGTCGACCGGGTCTTCACCGAGCAGGTGGATCGGTTGACCCGGCGGCCCACGTCTTCCAGTGTCAGGAACTGGGACTCGTTCAGCGCGTACTCGTGCATGCGCGAGTTGCCCAGGTTGATGGCGTCTGCATACAGCGACATCTTGGGCGTGATGTTGTAGCGCAGGCTGGCGTCGGTCTGGCCGTAAGCGGCGCGGTTGCGCGGCATGGTGCTGCCRCCGCCGCAGTCCACCGAGAAGTGGTTGCGCCAGTTGTAGCTCACGCGGGCCGAGAACTTGCTGTTCTCATAGAAGATCGAGCCGTTGTACGACTGCGGCGACAGGCCGGGGTAGCCGCAAGCGGACGGRCCGCCGTTGCGGCTTGCCTGCGCATCGACGTAGGTGTAGTTGGCGGCCACGCCGAAGCCCTGCAGCCAGGGGATTGCGGTGTCGAAGGCATACTGGCCGGCCAGCTCCAGGCCCTTGATCTTGCCCGACTGCCCGTTGCGCACGCGCGTGTCGTGCACCACTTCCGTGTATTGCGGAATCCGCAGGTCCACCAGCTGGGTTTCCAGGAAGTTGGAGACCTTTTTCTGGAACAGCGCGGCGCTGACGTAGTTGGTCTTCGACAGATACCATTCGTAGGACACGTCGAGGTTCTTCGACTCCATCGGCTTCAGGTAGGGATTGCCGCCGCCGGTCTGCACGTCGCCAAAGCGGCCGCCGTACCAGTTGTCCACGCCCATCTGGTTCAGGGTCGGGCGGGTTTCGGTCTTGGAGGCGCCCAGGCGCAGCAGCATGTCGCTGSTCAGGTCGAACTTCAGGTTGGCCGACGGCAGCACGCTGTTGTAGCTGTTGCTCACGGTGGTGGTGCTGGCCGGGCCGTAGTTCAGGATATAGGTGGTGTCGTTCGGGCTCTTGGTCGCCGACAGCAAGGTGCGGCTGATGCCGGTGGAGGCCGAGTTCACGTGCACCACGCGCACGCCCGCGTTGGCGGACCAGCCCTCGCCTTCCCATTTCGAGTCCACGAAGAAGCTCGATACCTTCTCCTTCACGCCCCACATGTTCGGCTTGGTGTAGTCGATCGCCATCGGGCCGTTCGGGAACCTGGTCTTGTCCGAGTACAGTGCCGGATCGTTCGACTGGGCCAGCAGCGCGGGCTGGTTCAGGTAGTTCATGTAGGCGTACGGGTCGAAGCTCAGATACGCATCCGGCATCTTCACGTCCGCSCCCATGAACTTGTCCATCGGCGTGACCGTAAACAGCGACGACGGCAGCGCCACGTGGTAGCCGCTGAAGGCGTTCCACGAATCGCTGTTCCACTGGCTGCGGCCCACACTGCGCTGCGAATAGGCGACGCCCGAATCGACGCCTTTGAAGTAGCCCATCTCGTGGTTCCAGGACAGGTTCATGCGCCCTTCATGCAGCTTGTCGCTGTTGCGGATGTCGCCGTACGACACCGCGTGCGCGCGCACGGCGGTCGGGTCGGCAATGCCGTCGCCGAAGGTGATGCTGGGGGTACCGTTGAAGGACAGCACGTCGCCGTTTTTCGGCACCATGCCGGCCACGATCCACATGTCCGGCGACTGGGAACTGGTGCGGGAACTCGACACGTCCGCCTCCAGCTTCCACTCCGGCGCCAGCGCCCACCTGGAGTTCAGGCCGAAGGCGCGCGTGGTCGACAGGCGGTCGCCGCCCTTGACGATCATGTCGTTGGAGTTGGCCTCGCCCAGCAGCTTGCCGCTGCCGGCGATGGCGGGATTGTTGGCGTAGAAGGTGGCGCCGGGACGCAGGAAACTGGTGATCTGGTTGTTGGAATCGTACTTCACGCCCARCTGCTGCGGGTTGTTCCAGTCGCTGAAGGCGATCACCGCGTTTTCCTGGTCCAGGCGGGAATACAGGGCGTCGGCGGTCAGCTTCCAGGTCGGCGACGGGTTGTATTGCACCGTCAGGTTGCCGACCAGGCGCTTGCGGGTTTCGTTCTCCTGCTGGAAGCCGTAGCTTTGCGGGATGTACAGCTTCCTGGTGGTCACGTCGGCCATGGTCAACCCCTTGGAGTTGAGGTCGCCGTTGATCATGTTCACGTCGCGGTAGTTCCAGGCGTCGGTGACGGCCTTGTTCTGCTTGGACTTGCGGTCGGTGAAGGACAGCGAGCCGGTCACGCCGAAGGTGCGTTCCTCGTTGGCGAAGGAGTACATGCCGCTGGCGTTGGGCGTGTGCTTCCGGGAATTGGAGTCCCAGGAATCGGACACGTTGAGCACCGAGGAGTGGCCGGTCTTGCCGGACAGCGGGCGCGCGGTCTGGATATCGACCGTGGAGCCGATGCCGCCYTCTGGCAGGAAGGGCTGCGAGGTCTTGTAGACCAGCGCTTTCGAGATCAGGTCGGAGGACAGCAGGTCGAAGGAGAACTCGCGGCCGCCGGTGTCGCTGGTCATGGTGCGGCCATTCACCAGCACGTTGTTGAACTCCGGCCCCAGGCCGCGCACCGAGATGTAGCGCCCCTCGCCGTTGTTGCGCTGGATCTGCACGCCGGTCACGCGCTGCAGCGATTCGGCGATGTTCGTGTCCGGGAACTTGCCGGCGTCTTCGGCCGACACGGCGTCCACCACGCCGTCCTGCATGCGCTTGGTGGTCAGGGATGAGGACAGCGAGGCGCGGATGCCGCTGACGATGACCTTGGCGCCGGCCTCCACCGGTTCGGCTGCGGTTTGCGCGGACGCGGAACCCGCCACCAGCATTTCGGCGATGAGCGCCGCCAGTACGGT
>NZ_LMDJ01000036.1 GCF_001425045.1 Massilia sp. Root351
TTGCGCCTCCGGCATCATCATCAAACGCCCACACTTATCGATTGTAAATTTTTAAAGAATTCTGCGTTGTTGCTGAAGCGTTTTGTTCAGCAGCAGAGAAGGAAGATTATGGGGCTTTTCGTTAAATCCGTCAACCCCTGTTTTCCTACCTCTCCCTACGCTACAAGCAGTGCTCAGCAGCGCGGGGACAGAACTATAACTGAACGGCCTTGCATCCGCAAGCCCCCGCCGTCCGGATACGGCCCGCGCCCTTCCAGGCCTCGATTTTTGCAGACTGTCGCAATGCCGTGGCGCATCATGGCCACATTGCGTACAGTTGCACCATCCGAGAAATTGAAGGCATTACATGTTTCCCCAACCCAAAGTCCATGACACACTGAAGACTATCATTGCCTGGCTGCACAAAGGCTTCGACGCGACGGCAACCTGGGTTACCCAATTGTCTTGGTGGAAATTCTTCCTGTTTGCAGCGCTGGCCCTGATCGCCGGTTCCATTCTGCAGGACGAACTATTCTCCTCGCGGCCGGATGAGGAATATGTCACCAAGGAGCGCAAGCGCTCCCGCCCGGGTGGCGACACCAATATCCTGATCGACGACAGCGGCATCCACTTCAACCCGCGCGGCAGCAAGATCCGTAAGGAAGCTCCGCCGGCCGGCGGCGAAGACGGCAGCGAGCCGGCCGCCCCCGCCCTGCCCGAGCCGCCCGCACCTGCCGAAGCACCGGCCCCGGCTGCGCCGCCGGAGCCACCAGCCACCCCATCCAGCAAAGCCGAGACCGGCAGCAGAGCCGGCCGTGCCGCCCGCGCGCCTGCCGCGCCCGCTGCTCCGGCCTTGCCAGGCGAAGAAGTCCACATCGAACTGCCGCCACAAATTGGCGAAGAACTGTCCAACGCCATCGAAGAGGCAGTGGATGATGCCGCCGAGCAGAAGGTGTCGCGCTACCACAAGCAGGCATCGACCTGGTTCAAGAGCTTCGTCTCCCTGCTGGTGCTGGCCCTGTTCGCCACCAAGGCGCTCATGGGCGGAAAGAAGCGCGCCGAGGCCCAAACGCTGTCGGCCAACGCCGCCGCCGAGCGCGAATCCATGCAACGGCAGCTGAGCGAGGCGAAAATGCAGATGATGCAGGCGCAAGTGGAGCCGCACTTCCTGTTCAATACGCTGGCCTCGGTCGAACACCTGATCGAGACCGATCCGCCGCGCGCCTCGGCCATGCAGCGCAGCCTGATTAAATACCTGCGCGCCGTGCTGCCGCAAATGCGCGACAGCAACCTGATCACTAACCTGGGCCGCGAAGCCGACATGGTGGCCGCCTACCTGGCTTTGCTGAAAATGCGCATGGAAGAGCGCCTGACGATCGATTTCGACGTACCGGACGGTCTGCGCACCGCAGCCTTCCCGCCCATGATGCTGCAATCGATGGTGGAAAACGCCATCAAGCACGGCCTGGAAGGCAAGCCCGAAGGCGGCACCTTGCGGGTGCGCGCCGAGGTGGCGCACAACAAGCTGCGCGTAATCGTGGCCGACGACGGCCTGGGCTTCGGCGCCAAGCCCAGCGACGGCACCGGCCTGGGCCTGAGCAATATCCGCGAACGCCTGAAGCTGCTGCACGGCAGCCAGGGCGCGCTGAATATCGAGCCCAACCAGCCCAGCGGCGTCATCGCCACCATTGAAGTGCCCTATGCGCTGGCGGCCAAGTAATCGATTGCGCCAGCCGCCGATTCGTTGAATAATTAGCACTCACTTTTTAACACGCCTTCGACTATGCCAACTGCAATTCTTGCCGACGATGAAAGACTGATGCGCGACCAGCTGCGCTTGCGCCTGGGCCAGGTGTGGCCGGAGCTGGACATCATCGGCGAAGCGAAAAACGGCGAAGAAGCGATCGACCTGGTCGACCAGCTCAAGCCCGACTTCGCCTTCCTCGATATCCGCATGCCAGGCAAGAGCGGCATGGAAGCGGCCGCCGCCATCGGCAACAAGAGCAATGTGGTGTTTGTCACCGCCTACGATGTGCACGCGGTGGAAGCGTTCGAGCGCGGCGCCGTGGACTATGTCCTCAAGCCGGCCGAGCCGGAACGCCTGCAAATCACGGTGGAGCGCCTGAAGCACCGCATGAGCGCGCCGGCCGGCAGTACGGGCGGCGCCGACGTGAATGCCAGCGTGACAGCCATGCTGTCCCAGCTGGCCGAAAAGATCGCCGCGCCGAAGAAGACCTATCTGCAATGGATCCAGGCCAGCATCGGCCAGGACCTGCGCATGATACCGGTCGAGGAAATCCTGTTCTTCCGCTCCGATGAAAAATACACCTGCGTGCAGACCGCCAAATATGAGGCGCTGATCCGCAAGCCGGTGCGCGACCTGGCCGATGAACTCGATCCGGACCTGTTCTGGCAGATCCACCGCGCCACGCTGGTCAATGTCAACGCCATCGAGGGTGTCACGCGCGACATCCGCGGCCGCCACCTGGTGCTGATCAAAGACCGCTCCGACAAACTGGAAGTCTCGCGCAGCTTCCTGCACCTGTTCAAGCAGATGTAATGCGTGCCGCCCTGCGCCAGATCAAAGTCCGGCGCGGCGGCTATCCTATTGTGTACCCTAAGGCCGACTCCCGGCCACAGGGACGTGCACATGGACAAGCTCGGTAAACTGGCGCGGCGGCGGCCGAAAACGGCAGGCGAGCGCTCACGGCGCAACGGCCAGGCGCCCGGCCGGCGCGCGACCGACCGCGCCATCTCCTATGAACAACTGCGCGACCTGTCCGCCGCCCTGCAAACCATACGCGAAGAAGAGCGCGCCCATATCGCGCGCGAACTGCACGACGACCTCGGCCAACTGCTGGCCACGCTGCGCGTCGACCTGAGCCTGCTGCAACAGCCCGCTGCCAGTCCGCAAGCCACGCGCCAGATGCGCTCAATGGACAAGCTGCTACAGCGCGCCATCACCTCGCTGCGCCGCATCGCCACCAATCTGCGCCCGCACGCGCTGGACGAAGGCGGCCTGTACTACGCGCTGCAAACGCTGCGCCAGGAATTCGCCCAGCGCCACGGCATCGCCTGCCAGCTCGACGCCCACGAACACGAACTGATACTCGACGACCGCTACAGCACCGCCGCCTTCCGCATCGTGCAGGAGTCGCTGACCAATATTGCGCGCCACGCGCACGCCAGCCGGGTCCACATTTCGGTGCGGCGCCGTGACGGCCGCCTGCACCTGCAGATAGAAGACAACGGGCGCGGCATCTCGCCGGACGACCTGAACAAGGCGCACTCCTTCGGCCTGCTCGGCATGCGCGAGCGCGTGTGGGCGCTGGATGGCGAGATCGATATCCAGGGCGGCGCGGCGGGCGGCGATGGCAACGGCGGCGGCACCCGCATCACGGTGGAACTGCCGCTGCCGCCCTGAACGCAGAAAGGCGCCCCGCAGGGCGCCTTCGCTCAAGCCAGGCTCAATCCGTACTAAAGCTTAGAACTTGTGCGAGATGCCAACCTGGTAGGAGGTCAGCGATTTCACTTTTTCGCGGCCGGCGTAAGCGTACAGGTCGGTGCGCTTGGACAGGTGGTAGTCATAGCCGATACCCATTTCCTTGACCGTCTCTTCGCCGCTGATGGCCTTGCCCGACTTCACGTAGTCGCGTTCCTGCTTGCCGTACACAGCCTTGAAGTCGCCGTTGCCGACGGTGTAGACGCCACCGATCAGGAAGCTGTCGTATTCGCCGTTGGCGGCGTTGGTGACGACCTGGTCGGTATCGCCCTTGGTGTAGCCGGCGGTCAGCTTGAAGGCGCCGAATTTGTAGGCGCCGCCGATGCTCCACAGGGTAGGTTTGACGGCCGAGACGGCGGTCTGCACCGCGCGCTGGTAGCCGGCGTGCAGGCTGATCGGGCCATTGTCATAGGTGACCAGGCCGCTGAAGCCGCTGTCGGCGTCCTTGATTTCGCTCAGCACGGCTTGCGCGCTGAACACCAGGCCGTTGTAGCTCGGGCTCTGGTAAGTGACAGCGTTCGACACGCGGGACGCGCCCACGCCGCCGCGCATCATCGGTTCGTTGACTTTACCGATCACGCCATCGGCGCCGAAGGGTTCGATGCGGCCGATGGCGCCGTCGATGATGTCCTTGGTACGTCCCATGTAGACGGTACCGAAGGCGCCCTTCAAGCCTACCCAGGCCTGGCGGTCGAACAGATTGCCCTTCTGGGCGCCGGTGTCGGCGAGGATCTCGTTTTCCAGGTTGAAGATGGCCGACAGGCCGCCGCCCAGATCTTCGGTGCCGCGGAAGCCGAGGCGCGACGCGTGGTTTTCACGTTCGATGACCGACTGGCCGGAAGTCTTTGCCAGGCCCAGATCGACAACACCGTAGACCGTGACATTCGATTGCGCTTGCGCTGCGGATACGAAGCCGCCGATGAGCAGTGCTGCCAGAGTAAGTTTTTTCACTTGTTGATCCATGTTGTTTGTTGAGGAAAGCGTCGCTTGCAAACTTGACGGGACGAATCTTGCCTAACAAATGCTTCAACAATATGACATCGACAAGCTGTTGCGTATCCGCAACAAACTTTGTTTTTCTCAAAAGAAAAATGGGGTCAGGGTTAATTACACGAACCGTATACGAACCGTGTAATTAACCCTGACCCCATTTGTCGGTACGGAAACGGGTTATTTCAGGCGGCAGGTGGCAAGCCAGTAGTGTTCCAGGCGCTCGACGCGCACTTCCTTGGCGGCGCCGGACAGGCGCTTGCGCAGCCAGCTGTCGGACGGGTAGCTCTGCGCGACTTCGTAGCGCTCGCCCTTGGTGTCGGTCAGGATGTGGAAGCTGTTGCCGTCCAGGTCGGTGCGCGCGATGGGCTCGCTGTACCCTTCGACATAGTTGTTGTCGAGCAGTACCAGCAGCACGTCCTTGCCCAGTTTCAGCCGCAGGTGGGCCAGGTATTTGTCCTGGCTCGAGCGCGGCACTTGCGACCACAGGCCGGCCGCAAAACAGGCCGTGTATTCGCCCGGGACGATGTCGGCCGGCAGGTTGAAGGCGTCGCCTTCGGTGAACTGGACGAAGTCCTCGTCCAGGCCGCGCTCGGCGGCGGCGGCCAGCATCTGCGGGCTGTTGTCGATGGCGCGCACCGACTCGGCCACGTCGGCGATGATTTCGGTCCAGTAGCCGCTGCCGCAGGCCAGTTCCAGCACCTTGTGGCCGTTCAGCAGTTCGGACAGCGCCTCGTGCAGCTCTGCCAGGTCCTGTTCCACTTCGGGACGCTCGTATTGCAGGTCGTAGGTGGCGGCAACGGCCGCGTAGTATTCTTTTTGGGTCTTCATATAATTTACAACTCGTAGGTGTCTTTTTCACCGCTCATGGCCTGCTCGATCAACTTGCGGTTGAGCGTTGGGGCCAACAGTTCGATGAAGGTGTAGATGTAGCTGCGCAGGTAGGCGCCCTGCTTGACCGCCACCCGCGACACGTTCATGCCGAACAGGTGGCCGGCCGGCAGCGCGCGCAAGCTGCGGTCGCGCTCGGGATCGAAGGCCATGCCGGCAATCACGCCGATGCCCATGCCCAGCTCAACATAGGTTTTGATGACGTCCGCGTCGATGGCTTCCAGCAGCACGTCCGGCTTCAGGCCGCGCAGCGAGAACGCGTGGTCGATCTTGCTGCGGCCGGCGAAGGCGCCATCATAGGTGATGAGCGGGAATGCAGCAATCTCCTCCAGCGTCAGCGTCTTCGATTTGAGCAGCGGGTGGTCGGGGGGCACCACCACCACGTGCTCCCATTGATAACAAGGCAAGGTGATCAAATTATCAACACCGGCGATGGATTCGGTGGCGATGGCCAGGTCGGCCTGGTCGCGCTGCACCATTTCGGCGATCTGGCGCGGATTGCCTTGCAATAAAGACAAGCGCACCTTGGGGAATTTCAGCATGAAGGCTTGCACCACCTTGGGCAGCGTGTAGCGCGCCTGGGTGTGGGTGGTGGCGATGGTGAAGCTGCCGCTGTCCTGCGCCGCGTACTCCTTGCCGATGCGCTTTAGGCTGTCGATCTCCTGCATGATCAGTTCCACCGAGGACAGCACCAGCCGTCCCGGCTCGGTCAGCCCGCGGATGCGCTTGCCGTGCCGCGTGAAAATATCCACGCCCAGTTCCTCTTCCAGCTCGATAATAGCCTTGGACACCCCCGGCTGGGACGTAAACAGGGCCTTGGCGGCGTCTGTCAGGTTGTAGTTCTGGCGTACTGCTTCACGGACAAAGCGCAGTTGATGAAGATTCATTGTTCTCTCGTTGGGGCTGCTCTAGCTCTATTTTACGCTCATGCTTATACCCAATACGTATATAAGCAAATAAAGACTAAGTCGTTTGGAATAAAGATGAAGTTTATTACCATTGTCGCCAGTTTGGGATACTTTGAAAGAGCCAGCCCCGCCGGCAAGCGATTTTTTTAGGAATGACATGTATCAATACGATCAATACGACCACCTCATCGTCCGCGAACGCATCGCGCAATACCGCGACCAGGTGCGCCGCCGCCTGGCCGATGAGCTGACGGAAGCCGAATTCCTGCCCCTGCGTTTGCAGAATGGACTGTACTATCAGCGCCATGCCTACATGCTGCGCATCGCGGTGCCGTACGGGCTGCTGGCCTCCAAGCAAATGCGCATGTTCGCCCACATCGCGCGCAAGTACGACCGCGGCTACGGCCACTTCACCACGCGCCAGAACATCCAGTTCAACTGGATCGAGCTGGAACAGACCCCGGACATCCTGACCGACCTGGCCTCGGTGGAGATGCACGCGATCCAGACTTCGGGCAACTGCATCCGCAACACCACCACCGACGAATTCGCCGGCGTGGCGGCCGACGAGATCATCGATCCGCGCCCGTACTGCGAGATCCTGCGCCAGTGGTCGACCTTCCACCCTGAATTCATCGCCCTGCCGCGCAAGTTCAAGGTCGCCGTCAACGGCGCCGTGCAGGACCGCGCGGCCATCGCCGTGCACGACATCGGCCTGACCGTGGTGTACAACGACGCCGGCGAAATCGGCTTCAAGGTAATGGTTGGCGGCGGCATGGGCCGCACCCCCATCCTGGGCACGGTGATCCGCGAGTTCCTGCCGCGCGAACACCTGCTGACCTACATCGAAGCGGTGATGCGCGTGTATAACCAGTACGGCCGCCGCGACAACAAGTACAAGGCCCGCATCAAGATCCTGCTGAAGGCCATCGGCGCGGAGGAATTCACGCGCCAGGTCGAAGCGGAATGGGCTGACCTGAAGGGCAATGCCGAAACGCTGACACAGGAAGAGATCGACCGCGTGGTGGCCTACTTCGAGCCGCATCCGTACAAGGCGCTGGAAGCGATCGACCCGCAGGCCGCGCACGCCGACAACAAAGCCTTCGCCAACTGGCTCAAGCGCAACGTCAAGGCGCACAAGCAGCCCGGCTACGCGGCCGTGGTGCTGTCGCTGAAGAAGACCGGCGTGCCGCCGGGCGACGCCACCGCCGAGCAGATGGACTTCATGGCCGACTTGTCGGACCGCTACAGCTTCGGCGAACTGCGCGTGACGCACGAGCAGAACATCGTGCTGGCGGACGTGGAGCAAAGCCAGCTGTTCACCCTGTGGCAGGAAGTGAAGGCGCATGGCCTGGCCACGCCGAACATCGGCCTGCTGACCGACATGATCTGCTGCCCGGGCGGCGACTTCTGCTCGCTGGCCAACGCCAAGTCGCTGCCGATCGCCGCCGCCATCGCGGAGCGCTTCGACAACCTGGACTTCCAGCACGACATCGGCGAGATCGAACTGAACATCTCGGGCTGCATCAACGCCTGCGGCCACCACCACGTGGGCAACATCGGCGTGCTGGGCGTGGACAAGGACGGCAGCGAGTGGTACCAGGTGTCGATCGGCGGCGCGCAGGGCAACGATTCGGCCATCGGCAAGATTATCGGCCCGTCGTTCTCGGCGCTGCAGATGCCGGAAGTGATCGGCCGCCTGCTGCAGGTGTACGTCCGCGAGCGCTACGAAGCGGAACGCTTTGTCGATACCGTGCAGCGCCTGGGCGTCGCGCCGTTCAAGGAATTTGTATACGCCACGCCGATTGCCGACGTGGGCCGCCTGGTTGGAGAAGATGAATATGTCTGAGCAAAAACTGATTATCAAGGGCCGTGAAATCGTCGGCGACGACTGGACCGTGCTGCGCGCCGCCGAAGGCGAAGACGCGGCCGCACTGGCCGTCCCGGCCGGCAAGGTCATCGTGCCGCTGGCGACCTGGCAGGCGCAGGCTGCAGCCCTGGCGCCGCGCCGCGCCGCCGCGGAAATCGGCGTGTGGTTCGGCCCGGACGAGCGTCCTGAAACGCTGAAGGGCGAGCTGGATGCCTTCGCCGTGGTGGCGGTAGACTTCCCGAAATTCACCGACGGGCGCGGCTACTCCATCGCCTACAACCTGCGCACCCGCCTGGCCTACGCCGGCGAACTGCGCGCCATCGGCGACGTGCTGCGCGACCAGCTGTTCTCGATGCAGCGCGTGGGCTTCAACGCCTATGACGTGCGCGCCGACCGCAGCATCGAGGACGCGCTGAAAGGCTTGTCCGACTTCTCGGAGACCTACCAGGCTTCCGTGGACCAGAAAGTGCCGCTGTTCCGCCGCCATGCCCGCGCCACGCCCGCCGCCAACGTTGCCAGCAGCGGCGACGCCGGCTACGGCATCTGAAGCGCGGAGCCAGCCATGAGCGAGCTGAATACCCTGACCCAGTCCACGCAGCAAACCCTGGAGCGCATCGTCCGTGATTTCACGCCGGCGGTGTTCGCCTCCAGCCTTGCCGCCGAAGACATGGTGCTGACCGATCTGATTTTGAAGGCCAAACTGCCGATCACCATCTTCTCGCTGGAGACCGGCCGCTTGCATGCTGAAACGCTGGCCATGCTGGACAAGGTGAAGGAGACCTACGGCTACCAGATCACGCTGTACCGCCCGCAGCCGGAAGCGGTGGAAGCCTATGTGGCGCAGAACGGGCTGAACGCCTTCTACGACAGCGTGGACATGCGCAAGGAATGCTGCCGCATCCGCAAGGTGGAGCCGCTGGGCCGCGCCCTGGCCGGCAACCAGGCCTGGATCACCGGCCAGCGCCGCGCGCAGTCGGCCACCCGCACCTCGCTTATGATAGAGGAAGACGATCCGGCGCACCTGATGACCAAGTTCAATCCGCTGGCCGACTGGTCGGAGGAAGACGTGTGGAACTACCTGCGCGAAAACAAGGTGCCTTACAATGCACTGCATGACAAGGGCTACCCGTCGATCGGCTGCGAACCCTGCACCCGGGCCATCGAGCCGGGCGAGGATGTGCGCGCCGGCCGCTGGTGGTGGGAAAACCCGGAGTCGAAGGAATGCGGCCTGCACGTGGTAGACGGCAAGCTGATACGCATCAAATCCGTGGCGGCGTAATGACGCGCCGGCCACCAACACAAGAATAGGCAAGCACCATGAACACTGTAGTTGACCGTTACGCCTCCACCATAGGCTTGAGCGACGTAAACGCCCGCCACCTGGACGCGCTGGAATCGGAAGCCATCCACATCCTGCGCGAAGTGGCCGCCGAATGCAGCAACCCCGCCCTGCTCTTCTCGGGCGGCAAGGACTCCGTGGTGCTGCTGCGCCTGGCCGAGAAGGCGTTCCGCCCCGGGAAGTTCCCCTTCCCGCTGGTGCACATCGACACCGGCCACAACTTCGAGGAAGTGATCACCTTCCGCGACCAGCGCGTGGCCGAACTGGGCGAGCGCCTGATCGTCGGCTCGGTGGAGGACTCGATCAAGAAAGGCACCGTGCGCCTGCGTAATCCGCAGACCGATTCGCGCAACGCCGCACAGGCGGTGACGCTGCTGGAAACCATCGCCGAACACAAGTTCGACGCCTGCATCGGCGGCGCCCGCCGCGACGAAGAGAAGGCCCGCGCGAAAGAGCGCATCTTCTCCTTCCGCGACGAATTCGGCCAGTGGGACCCGAAAGCCCAGCGCCCGGAACTGTGGGACCTGTATAACACCCGCGTGCACCCAGGCGAAAACATGCGCGTGTTCCCGATCTCTAACTGGACCGAGCTGGATGTGTGGCAGTACATCGCCCGCGAAAAACTGGCGCTGCCGCCGATCTACTTCGCGCACCAACGCCAGGTGATCCCGCGCAACGGCCTGCTGGTGCCGCTGACCGACCTGACCCCGGCGCGCGACGGCGAAGCGGTGGAAACGCAAGTGGTGCGCTTCCGCACCGTGGGCGACATCTCCTGCACCTGCCCGGTGTCGTCGGACGCGGAAACGGTGGAGGCGATCATCGCCGAAACCGCCGTCACCCAGATTACTGAACGGGGCGCGACCCGGATGGACGACCAGACCTCCGAAGCCTCCATGGAAAAACGCAAGAAAGCAGGTTACTTCTGATGAACGCTCGCATTGAAAATACTGAAAACCAGGCAGGCCTGCTGCGCTTCATCACCGCCGGTTCCGTCGATGACGGCAAGAGCACGCTGATCGGCCGCCTGCTGTTCGACAGCAAGGGCATTTTCGCCGACCAGCTGGCCGCCGTGTCGCGCGCCAAGAACAAGCGCACCGTGGGCGACACCATCGACCTGTCGCTGCTGACCGACGGCCTGGAAGCGGAACGCGAACAGGGCATCACCATCGACGTGGCCTACCGCTATTTCGCCACGCCCAAGCGCAAGTTCATCATCGCCGACACGCCGGGCCACGAGCAGTACACCCGCAACATGGTCACCGGCGCTTCCACCGCCGACGCCGTGATCATCCTGATCGACGTGTCGAAAGTGAAGCTGCGCGAAGACGGCGGCGTGGACTTGCTGATCCAGACCAAGCGCCACTCCACCATCGCCCACCTGCTGCAAATCGAGCACGTGGTGGTGGCCGTCAACAAGATGGACCTGGTGAACTACGACCAGGCGATCTACGACCGTATCGTCAAGGCATACCAGGAATTCGCGCAGTCGCTGGGCCTGAAGGACATCACGCCTATCCCGCTGTCGGCCCTGAGCGGCGACAACGTGGTGGACGCCGGCGAGAACATGCCGTGGTATAAGGGCCCGACCTTGATCGAGCTGCTGGAATCGCTGTCCGTGTACGACGAGTCGCACAATGCGCCTTTCCGCTTTCCGGTGCAGCTGGTGGCGCGCCACAACGGCCACGAGGCAAACGACTTCCGCGGCTACATGGGCCGCATCGAAGCCGGCAACGTGAAGGTGGGCGACAAGCTGGTGGTGCAGCCTTCGGGCCAGGCCGCCACCGTCAAGGACATCCTGACGCTGGAAGGCTCGCACCAGTCGGCATCGGCCGGCCAGTCGGTCACCCTGCTGCTCAACGAGTACCTGGACATCTCGCGCGGCGACCTGCTGGCCAGCAGCGAGCAGCCGGCCACCCTGCTGAAGAACCTGAACGCGGATGTGTGCTGGCTGTCGGAAGACGCGCTGGACCTGCGCCGCAAGTACTGGATCAAGCACGGCACCAAGCAAACCGCCGCCAAGATCACCAGTATCGCGTCGCTGCTCGACATCAACACCCAGGAACGCCGCATCGCCGACGCGCTGAAGCTGAACGACGTGGCGCGCATTGCGCTGACCGTGCAGCAGCCGCTGGCCGCCGACGACTATACCGACAGCCGCGCGACGGGCGCCTTCATCCTGATCGATGAAGTCACCCACCAGACCGTGGCCGCAGGCATGATCCGCCTGGCTTGACCATGTCCGTGCCTGTGTTCGGGAAGGTTTTCCTCATCGGCGCCGGTCCCGGTGCGCAGGATCTGATCACCATGCGCGGCGCGCGCCTGCTGGCGCAAGCCGACGTGGTGCTGCACGACGCGCTGGTGACCGAAGAGATGCTGGAGCTGTGCCCGCAGGCCGAGAAAATCTCGGTCGGCAAGCGCTCGGGCCAGCGCTCCACCGCGCAGCATGCCATCAACGCGCAACTGGTCGAGCAGGCCGGCCGGCACAAGCTGGTGGTGCGCCTGAAAGGCGGCGACCCGATGCTGTTCGGCCGCGCCGACGAGGAGTTGCGGGCGCTGGAGGAAGCCGGCATCGAGGTCGAAGTCGTCCCCGGCATCACCACCGCCGTGGCGGCGGCGGCGGCCGCCAGGCAGCCGCTCACCAAGCGCGGCGTGGCGCGCAGCGTGGCCTTCTTCACCTCCAGCACCGCGCCCGAGCACCCGGCCGACGTCGACATGCCGGACAGCGACACGCTGGTACAGTACATGGGCGGACGCGAAGCCATCATCACTGCGCAGCGCCTGCTGGACCAGGGCCGGCTGGGCGCGACGCCGGTGGTGGTGATCGAAAACGTCAGCCGTCCCGACCAGCGCATCCTGCGCCTGACGCTGGACACGCTGGCGCACGGCCTGGAGCCGTCGCACGGTCCGGTGCTGGTGATGCTCGGCCACGCCATGGCGCGCCGCCCGCACCAGGCCGCCGACTGACATTCCCGGCGCCGCCGGTTGCCATTTCAACAATCCCCGCCGTAGAATAGCTGCTTCGACTCACCGGAGCACTATTCATGCGCAATCTCGTCCCCGTCCTGCTGGCCTTTGCCGTCAGCGCCGCTTATGGCCAAGCGCCGGCCCGGACCGCCGCCGCCAACGAGGCGCCGCTGGCCGCGCTGCCCTACACGCCCGGCCTGGACGTTACCGCCATGGACAAGAGCGCCGATCCCTGCGAGGACTTCTACCAGTACAGCTGCGGCGGCTGGATCAAGAACAACCCGATCCCGGCCGACCAGAGCGCCTGGAGCGTCTACGGCAAGGCCGCGCAGGACAACCAGCGCTTCCTGTGGGGCATCCTGTCCGCCCTGGCCGCGCAGCAGAGCGGCCGCAACCCGGCCCAGCAGAAGATCGGCGACTACTTCGCCGCCTGCATGGACGAGCAGACCGTCAACCAGCGCGGCGCGGCGCCGCTGCAGGAATACCTGGCGCTGATCGGCGGCATGGCAGGCAAACAGGATTTGCCGGGCGTGCTGGCCCGGCTGCACACCGACGTGGCCAACAGCATGCTGTTCGCTTTCTCGTCCAACCAGGACCTGGGCGACTCGGCCCAGGTGATCGCCTTCGCCGGCAACGCCGACGCCGGGCTGCCCGACCGCGACTACTACCTCAAGACCGACGCCAAGTCGAAAACCATCCGTGTCCAATACGTGGACCACATTGCCCGCTCGCTGGAACTGGCGGGCGATACGCCGGCCGAGGCCAGGCGCGCCGCGAGAGCCATCCTGCGCTTTGAAACCGCGCTGGCGAAAGCCTCGCTGTCGCGCGTGGAGCAGCGCGACCCCTACAAGATGTTCCACAAGACCGACCTGAAAGGCCTGCAGGCGATGACGCCCGCCTTCAACTGGAAGGACTACCTGCAGGCCGCCGGCGTGGCAGGCGTGAAGCGCTTCAACGCCAACGAACCGGCCTATCTGCGCGCGCTGAACCAGGGCCTGCAGCAACTGAGCCTGGCCGACATCAAGACCTATCTGCGCTGGCACACCACGCGCGCCATGTCGCCGTTCCTGTCGCAGGCCTTCGTGGACGAGAACTTCGCCTTCTACCACAAGACCCTGCTCGGCACGCCGGAGCAGAAGCCGCGCTGGAAACGCTGCGTGCAGCTGGTCGACCTGCAACTGGGCGAAGCGCTGGGCCAGGAGTTCGTCAGCCGCGCCTTCAGCCCGGAACTGAAGGAAAAGACGCTGCACATGACGCGCCAGATCGAGGCCGCCATGGAGCAGGACATCAACTCGCTGACGTGGATGAGCGAGCCGACCAAGGCCAAGGCGCGCGAGAAGCTGCACGCGGTGGCCAACAAGGTGGGCTACCCGTACAGCTGGCGCGACTACAGCGCCTACGGCGTCAAGCGCGACGACTTCGCCGGCAACGTGGTGCGCGGCACCGCCTTCGAAGTGCGGCGCCAGCTGGACAAGATCGGCAGGCCGCTGGACCGTTCCGAGTGGGGCATGACGCCGCCCACCGTGAACGCCTACTACAACCCGCAGATGAACGACATCAACTTCCCTGCGGGCGTGCTGCAGCCGCCGCTCTTCGACGGCAACATGGACGACGCGCCGAACTACGGCAACACCGGCGGCACCATCGGCCATGAGCTGATCCACGGTTTCGACGACGAAGGCCGCCAGTTCGACGCCAAGGGCAACCTGAAGGACTGGTGGGCCAGGCAGGATGCCAAGGCATTCAAGCAGCGCGCGCAGTGCATCGTGGACCAGTACGCGCAGTACACCGTGGTGGACGACATCAAGATCAACAGCAAGCTGACGCTGGGCGAGGACGCGGCCGACCTGGGCGGCCTGATACTGGCCTGGATGGCGTGGAAGACCGAAATCGCCGACAAGGTGCTGGAGAATCGCGAGGGATTGACGCCGGAGCAGCGCTTCTTCGTCGGTACCGCGCAGTGGACCTGCCAGAGCGAGCGGCCGGAAAGCCTGCGCCTGCACGCCATGACCGACCCGCACTCGCCAGGCAAGTACCGCATCAACGGCGTGGTGGTGAATATGCCGGAATTCGCCAAGGCCTTCGCCTGCAAGCCCGGCCAGGCCATGGTCAAGCCGAAGCAGAAGATTTGCCGGGTGTGGTAGGGGCCTGCGTGGGCGCTGCGGCGGCGCCTGTTAAAATGTCGCCTTCGATTTTCAAGGAGGTGACATGCAGCAGCCGAATGAAGTATTTGAACGCGCCCGCGAAGCCCGTCTGGCCGGCCGCTACCAGGACGCGCTGAAGGACCACCTCTGGCTGCATGAGCATGCGCTGGAGGTGTCGCCCGAATGGCGCGGCGTGCGCCTGTCGTTCGCCCTGCGCGACTGGATCTATCTGGCCGACGCCTTCCCGCCCGCCCGCGCCGCGCTGCAGAGCATCCGCGACCGCGAATCGTCGCGCATGCTGCTGGGCGCGGCCACCGTGGAGCGGTTCCGCGAAGTGGCCGCCATCAATGAAGCGCTGCGCGAAGTGGGCGCCACCCACGCGCTGTTCCTGAAGCTCGACGAGATCGACTCCGCGCTGGCCGAGCAGTGCGCCGAGCTGGCCATGACGGCGCTGGTGAAATGCGAAGACTTCCAGCTGGCGCGCCGTTTCCTGCCCTCGCCTTCCGGCCGCATCCAGGCCCTGGCCGCGCGCCTGAACGACGGCGCCGACGCGCTGGCCAGCCAGCCCGCCTCGGCCGCGCCGACGCTGCTGGCCTATGTGCTCAACTATGCCAAGGAAGTGCGCCTGGTGCTGGCCGTGCTGAACGGCCTGGAGGAAAAGGGCGAAGCGGACAACATGCAGAAACTGGCGCTGGACGAGGTCCGTTCGGATGGCCTGCGCGCCATCATCCAGCGCGAACTGGAACAGCCCGGCTCCACGCTGGCCGCCATGGCGGCCCAGTCCGAAGCGGACGGCGAAGCGTAAGGCCCAGCGGCCCGCTCAGGCGCCAGCGCCGCCGGCCGCCCCCTGCAGCGTGCCGACGCAATAGTCCGCGATAGCACTCAGCACGGCCGGGTTTTCGCCCGCCGCTTCGGCCACGCTGAAGCGCATGGCCGGATAGGCTGCGCGCAACTCATCCAGCATCAGCGGCAAGTCGCGCAGCACGTGGCCGCCCTGCCCCAGGAAGATCGGCACCACCGCCACTTCCGCCACGCCGGCGGCCGCCAGTTCGGCAACCCGCTCCGGCAGGCGCGGCGACATCAACTCCAGGAACGCGAGCGACACGTCCACATCGGGCAGCCGCGCCTGCGTGATGGCGCTCAGGCGTTCGAAGGGCGCGGCCCAGCTGGCGGCGCGCGCCCCGTGCGCGAACAGGATCAGTGCTTTTTTGCTTGTCATGGCTTCAGTCGTCATCAGTGTCTCTCCACCCACCACAATGCGCCGATGGCCAACATCAGATAAATCACGCTGGGCGCCGCAGCGGTGAGGAATGGCGGCCAGGTACTGAGCATGCCCACGTGCGAGAACAGGGTGTTCACCAGCAGGAAGCTCACCCCTATCATGATGCCAACGAACACTTTCAGGCTAACGCCGCCGCTGCGCGCGTGCAGATAGGCGAACGGCAGCGCCAGCGCCATCAGCACGAAGATGGCCAGCGGATCGAACAGCTTCTTCCAGAACGCCACCTTGAATACCTTGGTCTCCTGCTTGTTCTCCTGCAGGTGGCGGGTGTAGACCGCCAGCTCGTTGGCCGACATGCGCTCCGGATCACGGCGCGATACCGACAGGATCTTGGGCGTGATCTCCGACACCAGGTCGCGCGAGGCCAGCTTCACCACCTCGACCAGGCTGGTTTCCTGCGCGAAGTGGTTCTGCGCGGTGGCGGTGGCGCCCGCCACCAGCAGCGCCGGATTGCTGAAGCGGCTCTCGGTCACTTCCTCCAGCCGCCACACGCTCTTGCCCTGGAAGGTGGCGCGCTTGGCCTGGATCAGCGCGCGCAGGCGGAAGCTGTTGTCGAACTCGTAGAGCTTGACGTCGAGCAGCTGGCCGTCCGGGCGCACTTCGCGCACATTGAAGAAGCGCGAACCGAGCACGGTGCCGGTCAGTCCTTCGCTCTTGATGATGTCCTTGGTCCACAGGCCGGAGCGGAACTCGGCCGAGATGGCGGCGCCCTGCGCCGTCAGGCGCACCTTTTCGGCCAGCGGCGAGGTGCGCGGCACGATCAGTTCGCCGAACACGAAGGCGATCGCCACGATCACCACGCCGATCTTGAACAGCATGCCGATCGCCATGCGGGTCGACATGCTGGCCGCGCGCATGATGGTGAACTCGGACGACGAGGCCAGCTGCGCCATGGTGTAGATGGTGCCGATCAGCGTGGCCACCGGCAGCACGCGGTAAATCTGCTCGGGCACCATCATGGCCACATACAGCACCGCGTGCTGCAGCGTGTAGCCGTGCTTGCCCACCGACGGCAATTCGCCGGTCAGGTCCATGAAGGCCATCAGGCCCAGCAGCGCCAGCAGCACGAAGGACACCGCCTGCGCAATCGAGGTGGCGAAATAGCGTTGCAGGATACTCATTACTTCACTTCCTTGGGCACTGGCGAGGACACCTGCTTGCCGCGCTTGAACGCAGCCCACAGCACGCGCGGATGATAGCGGTGATTCACATTCAGGCGCCACACGAACAGCAGCGCCACCACGGTAGCCAGTGCCAGGTGCAGCGGCCACCAGGACAAGGCAAAACTCACGCGGCCCTCGCGCACGCTGGCCTCCAACACTTTGACCAGGTTGTTATAGCTGAAGAAGATCAGCAAGGCCACGATCAGGTTGGACGAGCTGCCCGCGCGCGGGTTGACGAAACCGAGCGGGATGGCCAGCAGCGGCAGCAGCAAGCAGGTGATCGGCAGCGCAATGCGCCACAGGATTTCGCCCTGGATGGCGGGCCCGCTGCCCTTGAACAGCTCCGCGCTCGGCATCGCGTCCACGCCTTGCGCAGCACCCAGCTCCTGCGACTTGCTGGCCACGCGCATGCTGTAGCGCTCGAACTCCATGGTCTGCACGTCGGCGCTGCCGGGCGCGCCCAGATAGCGGCGGCCGTTCTTCAGCACCAGGTAGCGGTCGCCCTCGGGCGTGGTGGTGATCACGCCTTCTTTGGCCACCACGGTGGCGGTGCCTTTCGCGTCCACCGTATTGACGAACACGTTGTGCACCACGGCGCTCTGGCCGGACACGCCTTCGACAAAGAAAATCCGGTTGGCCGACGCCGACTCGCGGAACTGGCCCGGCGACACCTGCTGCAGGTCTTCGCGCTTCTGGAAGCGCTGCGTGTACTCGCTGCTCTTCTGCTTGGCCCACGGCGTGGCGTAGAAGCTGAGCACCCCGGTCACCAGCACGATGGGCAGGATGAAGGTCAGCACCGGGCGGATCCAGCGCGCCAGGCTCAGGCCGGAAGCGAACCACACCACCATCTCGGAATCGCGGTAACTGCGGGTGACCACCATCAGCACTGAAATAAAGCTGGTGAGGATCAGGACAGTTGGCAGATAATTCAGGGCCGCGAACGCTATCAGCGCGACCACGTCGCTCGATGCGACCCTGCCGCCGGCGGCTCTGCCGAGGATGTTGATCAGGGCCCAGGTGACGATTAGGGAGAACAGCACCGTGAAGGTTGCCCCGGCAGCACTGGCCAACTCGCGTTGAAGGGCACGTTGAAAAATCATTCGAAGTTTATAATTCGGTCGTCAAGTTAAGTAAGAACCAAGCCTACACGGAGAAATCTAATGGACTTTAGCATAAAAGCATTCGACGCAAAAAACACCATTGCGTCCGCCAAGACCGGCTGCATCGCCGTCGCGGTATTCGAAAACAAGAAGCTTTCGCAAGCGGCCAAGGCCCTCGACAGTGCGGGTGAAATCACGGCTGCGCTGAAGTCCGGCGACATTACCGGCAAGCCGGGTACGGCCCTGCTGCTGCGCGGCCTGAAAGGCGCCGCCGCCGAGCGCGTGCTGCTGATCGGCCTGGGCGCCGACGAAGCCGTCGGCGAGAAAAGCTTCGCCTCCGGCGTACAGGCTGCGGTCAAGGCGTTTTCCTCCCTGGGCGCGGCGGACGCCATTATCGCACTACCGCTGGAAGAAGTGAAAGAGCGCGACGCGGCGTGGGCCATCCGCACCGTGGTGCAGGCCGGCCGCGAGAGCATCTACCGCACCGACAGCCAGAAGAGCAAGAAAGACCCGGCCCCGGCCGGCGTGAAGAAGGTGGCGCTGGCCGTGGCCAACACCGCCGCCAACAAGCTGGCGCTGGCGCAAGCGATCGCGATCGCCAACGGCATGGAGCTGACCAAGGACCTGGGCAACCTGTCGGCCAACGTCTGCACCCCGACCTACCTGGCCAACACCGCCAAGAAACTGGCCAAGGACCATGGCTTCGACGTCGAGATCCTGGACCGCAAGCAGCTCGAAGCACTGAAGATGGGCAGCTTCCTGTCCGTCACCAACGGCAGCGAGCAGCCGCCCAAGTTCATCGTCCTCAAGCACAAGGGCGGCAAGGCCAAGGACGCGCCTGTGGTGCTGGTCGGTAAAGGCATCACGTTCGACACCGGCGGCATTTCGATCAAGGCCGGTCCCGGCATGGACGAGATGAAGTACGACATGTGCGGCGCCGCCTCGGTACTGGGCACCTTCCGCGCCATCGGCGAGATGGGCCTGAAATCGAACGTGGTGGGCATTATCGCCGCCTGCGAGAACATGCCTTCCGGCCGCGCCACCAAGCCGGGTGACATTGTCAGCTCCATGAACGGCCTGACCATCGAAATCCTGAACACCGACGCCGAAGGCCGCCTGGTGCTGTGCGACGCGCTGACCTACGCCGAACGCTTCAACCCGGCCGCGGTGATCGACATCGCCACCCTGACCGGCGCCTGCATCGTGGCCCTGGGCCACCACAACAGCGGCCTGTTCACGCGCGACGACGACGCCCACAACGCGCTGGCAGCCGAGCTGATGGCTGCCGGCAAGGCCAGCGGCGACACCGCATGGCGCCTGCCGATCGGCGAGCAGTACAACGAACAGCTGAAGTCCAACTTCGCCGACCTGGCCAATATCGGCACCCCGGGCGGCGCCTCGTGCACCGCGGCGGCCTTCCTGGAAAACTTCACCCGCAAGTACAACTGGGCCCACCTGGACATCGCCGGCACCGCCTGGAAGTCGGGCGGCGCCAAGGGCGCCACCGGCCGTCCGGTGCCGCTGCTGGCGAACTTCCTGATTAACCGCGCATAAAAAACAAAC
This sequence comes from Massilia sp. Root351, assembly GCF_001425045.1. Taxonomy (GTDB): domain Bacteria; phylum Pseudomonadota; class Gammaproteobacteria; order Burkholderiales; family Burkholderiaceae_D; genus Rugamonas. Next base: position 19,696 of record NZ_LMDJ01000036.1, read on the forward strand.
GGGCCGCAAGGCCCGTTTCTTATTCAGTACACCGCGCGTCCCGCATCCGGCCCATTCTGACCGGGCGCCGGCTGGAAGCGCTTCATCTCCACCGTCAGCACATCCGGGTAATCGAAGCCCTGCCCCGTGTTGCGGTCGACCAGCACGCCGATACCGGCCGTCAGGACCACATTGCCCCACAGCGTACTGTTCTGTTTGGAATTGATTTTCTCGTCGGCCCAGGCCGCGTTGTCCAGGCGACAGTCCACGCGCAGCTGGCCCTTGCTCTTGCGGATGGCAAGCCGCGCCGGGGTGGTGACGAACCATTTGCCGGCGTCGTTCTGCAGGATGCAGCCGGCGCCGGCCACCTCGCGGTGGTCGAGCACGGTCTGCACCAGCACGCGCTGGCTGGGCGCTTCGGTCAGGGTGCCGCAGCCTGCCAGCATGGCCATGGCGGCTGAGCCGGCAAGAACGGCAACGACCGCTATCCGTGACATGTCAGTCCGCATGTCGCTCCTTTAGGCAAGGCGGCAGAGCCCCGAGGCAGCACCTGGCGGCGCTGCCCGTCCGTGGCCCGCCGCCGGCGTATCAGCGCTCGATAGCCTTGCTGTCCACTGCGCGCTCCATGGCTTTCGGCTTGGACGGCTGCTTCAGGCTTTGGATCACCTGGAGAATGTCTTCCATGCCCGACTCGCCATTCAGCCGCGAAAACGCGTCCAGTACTTCATTCAGCACCTGGTTGCGAACCACCGCTTCGTCCTGCCCCAAGGCCGGAACGCGCTGCAAGCCCGGTCCACGCGCAGCAGCGGCTTTCTCGGCGGCAGCTGCTTCCTTCTGCGCTGCCGTCTTTCGCCCCGCCGGCGTTTTGCCGTGCTCCAGCGCCGCCTGCCAGATCACCCAGCGGCGTTGCGTTTCGAATACCAGGTACTCTTCTGGTTTGTCCTCGCGGCGGCGCACGATGTGGCCATCGCGCTGCGCCCATGCTTCAAATGCAGATCGCATTTCAGTCCTTTACAAATGCTTCGCGCATATCTCACTGTTTAAACAACAACTATTTCCCAATAGTACCATTTCTTGACGCGTTCCAACACGATTCTAACTTTTTTTGCATCAAAAGTGTTGCTTCATGGAAAATTCAGTGTCATCCCGAGTTCTTTAAGTATATTTCTGTTTTCGGCTGCCGTTTATGGAATATTAGTACCAATTTGATAACAATGAAGCACTATCGGCAATTATTTTTCATATTGTTACATTTTGCAAACAGCTTGCTGATCAATAGTTCGATTCCACTGGCTTTTTTTTGCCAGCGCGTAGTTTGCCGCGTTGGGAAATTTCCGCCAACACAATAGGACTGCCTGGATGAAAAAGAAAAGCCCGCGCAAGCGGGCTGGGTGGGTTTCCTCGCTGTTTCGTTCATTACTGGCGGAAAATCTCCACCCGGCGGGCCTCGAGCAGCGGCAATACCGGCCCCACCACCAGCGCATGATAGTGGCCGGACTGCTTGTGCGCCTCCAGCGCCGCCTCGTCGCGGTAGCGCTCGATCAGCAGCAGGGAGCCGGGCGCCTCCACACCCCGGTACACTTCGTAGCCCAGGCAACCCGGCTCAGCTGGGTGGCGTATCCACCCACCCAGCGCTCGCTGACGGCGCGCGCCGGCGGACAGGAAGTGCAGATCCCCGTGCGCGGCGACGTGGTGACCGACAGCGCGGCGGCCCGGCTGGCCTTCGTGCTGGCTGGCGAAGGCGTGGCACGCCTGCCAGCCTACGACGCGGCCGCGCTGATCGCCTCGGGCGACCTGATCCATCTGCTGCCGGAAGTGCAAACCGCCCCGCTGGAGATCTACCTGGTGCACTCGCAGCGCATCGGTCCCAGCGCGCAGTTGCTGCGCGAATTCCTGCTCGGCGCATTCGGTTAGAATGCCGGATCTGATTTACGTGAAAAGACACTACACATGAAACTCGCCACCTGGAACGTCAACTCGCTCAACGTCCGCCTGCCCCACGTCCTGAAATGGCTGGATGAGAACCCGGTCGACGTGCTGTGCATCCAAGAGACCAAGCTGACGGATGACAAATTCCCGACGGCGGCAATCGAGGCGGCTGGCTACCACGTGATCTTCAGCGGCCAGAAGACCTACAACGGCGTAGCCATCCTGTCCAAGCTGCCGATGACGGACGTGGTGCACAACAACCCGCACTACGAGGACGCGCAGCAGCGCATCCTGGCCGCCACCATCGACGGCGTGCGCGTGGTGTGCGCCTACGTGCCGAACGGCCAGGCCGTGGGCACCGACAAGTACGAGTACAAGCTGGGCTGGCTGGCCTCCTTCCGCCACTGGCTGGAACTGGAAGCGGCGCTCCATCCGAACCTGGCGGTGCTGGGCGACTACAATATCGCCCCCGACGACCGCGACGTGCACGACCCGGTGCTGTGGGCCGGCCAGGTGCTGTGCTCGGAGCCGGAGCGCGCCGCGCTGCAGGCGCTGTTTGCGCTGGGCCTGGCGGACTCGTTCCGCATGTTCGAGCAGGCCGAGAAGACCTTCAGCTGGTGGGATTACCGCATGCTGGGCTTCCAGAAGAACAAGGGCGTGCGCATCGACCATATCCTGCTGTCGCCGCCGCTGGCCGCGCGCTGCACCGCCTGCGTAGTGGACCGCGCGCCGCGCAAGTGGGAGCAGCCGTCCGACCACGCGCCGGTGGTCGCCACGCTCAGCGACTAGGCCGTTTAGTCAGCTCAGCCGCTCCAGCATGTGCTGCGCGTTTTCGTGCGGCACCGGCTGCGAGAACAGATAGCCTTGCGCGTACTGGCAGCCCTGCTGCTGCAGCAGGGCGAACTGGGCTTCCGTCTCCACCCCTTCCGCCACCACCGGCATCTGCAGGCTGTCCGACAGCGCGATGATGGCCGCCACGATGGCGCGGTCTTCCGCGCTGTGCTCCAGGTCCTTGATGAAGGCGCGGTCGATCTTGATCTTCCTCACCGGGAAGCGCTTCAGGTAGGCCAGGCTGGAGTAGCCGGTGCCGAAATCGTCGATCGACAGGCGGATCCCCATCGCGTTGATCTGCCCCAGGATCTCCAGCGTATGCTCGCCGTGCTGCATCAGCGCCGTTTCCGTGATCTCGAACTCGATCATGGCCGGGTCGATGCCGGTTTCGTCCAGGATGCGGCGCACCGATTCCACCAGGCCGCGGTGCATGAACTGGCGCGCCGACAGGTTCACCGCCAGCGGCACCGGCTGCAGCCCCATTTTCAGCCATTCCATGCTCTGCTCGCAGGCGCGCCGCATCACCCATTCGCCGATCGGCACGATCATGCCGTTTTCCTCGATCAGCGGGATGAAGCTGTCCGGCATCACCAGGCCCAGGCCCGGCCTGCGCCAGCGCAGCAGCACCTCCATGGCGTGCACGCGGCGCGTGGCAATGTCCATGATGGGCTGGAAGTGCGGCTCGAACTGGCCCAGCGCCAGCGCGCTGCGCAGGCTGTTCTCCAGTTCGAAATGCTGGGCCGCCGACACGTTCATCTTCTGCGTGAAGAACTGGTAGTTGTTGCGGCCGGAAGCCTTGGCGTGGTACATGGCGCCGTCGGCGTGCCGCATCAGTGTCTCCACGTCCTCGCCGTCGTCCGGGAACACGCAAATGCCGATCGACGGCGTGATGTGCAGCATGCGCCCTTCCAGCGGGAAGGGCACGGCCAGCGCCTCGATGATCTTCTCGGCCACCCGGCTGGCTTCCTCGATGGAGCGGATGCCCGGCACCAGCACCACGAATTCGTCGCCGCCCAGGCGCGCCACGGTGTCGCTGGCGCGCACCGCGCGGCACAGCCTGCTGGCCACTTCCTTGAGCAGCTGGTCGCCGGTCAGATGGCCCAGCGAATCGTTGATGGTCTTGAAACGGTCCAGGTCCAGGAACATCACGGCCAGGCGCCGGTCCGAGCGCTGCGCGGCCAGCATGGCGCGGTCCAGGCGGTCGGCCAGCAGGGCACGGTTGGGCAGGCCGGTCAGGCTGTCGTGGTAGGCCATGTGGTGCACCCTTGCCTCGGCCTGGCGCCGCTCCACGATCTCGCCCTGCAGCTGCGCGTTGGCGCCGGCCAGTTCGGCGGTGCGTTCGAGCACCCGCACTTCCAGTTCGTCGCGCGCCTGGCGCACCGCTTCGGCGTCGGCGCGGCGCGCTGTGATGTCGTCCACCAGCCATACCGAGCGGCCGTTGGGCTGCGCCATGTCGAACGGGCGGCCGGACAGGCGCGCCCAGAAGCGGCTGCCGTCCTTGCGCACCAGCTGGTACTCGGAAGTGTTGACGTGGCCGGCCTGGAAATCGCGCGCGGTTTCCTTGCGCGCCGCGTCCCAGGCCTGCAGGTCGGGGTAGAAGGCCTGCACGCTCAGGTTGTTCATTTCGCCCGGCGCATAGCCGAACAGCTCTTCCATCTTGGCGTTGCAGCGCAGGTTGTAGCCGCCCTCGCACACCGAGATGCCCAGCACCGCGCTGTCCAGGATCGCCTGGTTTTCCAGCAGCGCGTTGCGCAGCGATTCCTCGGCCAGCTTTTGTTCGGTGCGATCCTCGGCGATCCAGATGGTGCCCTGGCTCGGGTCGTCCGGATTGACCACGTAGGCGATCAGCTGGGCCCAGAAGGTGGTGTTGTCCTTGCGCCGCATTTCCACTTCGGTCAGGAAGGGCTTGCCCACCATCAGGAAGGGGGTGGCGGCAGCGCCCAGGCGCTCGTAGGCGTCCTGCGTGGGGTAGAGCGACATGCCGGGCAAGCCCAGGCCCTCGTCGCCGTCGTAGCGGAACATCTCGGCGAAGCCGCGGTTGTAGCGCGTGATCACCCGGTTCTTGGTGAACAGGATGCTGATCGACGCGTTGGTCATGATGGCTTCGACTTCCATCTGCGTCTGGCGCGAGAGCGTGATGTCCTCCAGGATCCAGATGGTGCCGCCGTCGCCGCTTTCGTGGCTGATGGCCTGCGCGCGCACGCGGCACCACAGCAGGCTGCCGTCCTTGCGCTTGAACTGGAATTCCTTCTTTTCGAAAGGCAGGCCGCTGCCGAGCAGCGGGCCGGCTTCGCGGCCGAACTCCGCATACGCCTGCAGCGACGGGAACACCTCCACCGACGGCCGCCCATACATCTCGTCGCGCGTGTAGCCGAACATTTCGGCCATGCGCGGATTGCAGCTCAGCAGCGTCTGCGCCTTGGTGAACAGGATGCCGACCGAGGCGTTGTCCAGGATGGCGTTCTGTTCCATCAGCACCTTGCGCATGCTTTCCTCGGCCGCGCGCTGCTCGCTGATGTCCTCCACGATCCAGACCGTGCCCTCGGCGATGTCCGACGGGTCCAGCGAGCGCCCGTAGATGCGGCCCCAGAACAGCGCACCATCCTTGCGGCGCAGCTGCACTTCGGATTTGTAGGACTGGCCCTGCACCAGCAAGGGACGCGACTGCTCGGCCACGCGCAGGCGGATCTCGTCCGTGGCGTACAGCATGTTGCCGCTGGCCCCTTCCATCTCGTCGCGCGCGTAGCCGAACATTTCGGCCGCGCGGATATTGCATTCGATGATGAAGCCGGCCTTGCCGAAGATGATGCCAACCGCCGCGTTCTCGAGGATGGCCTGCTGTTCCAGCAGCGTCTTGCGCAGCGCGCGCTGGTCGCGCTGGAAGCTGCTGGTGTCGTGGAACACCAGGATGGCGCCGCCGGCCGCGCCTTCGCCCGGCAGCGGCTTGAGCGTGGCTTGCACCGGGATGTACTGGCCGTCCGCGTGCGCCAGGCAGCTGTCCCACTTCAGCAGCGCGCCGGCGCCCGCCTCCAGCGCCTGCTTCAGCCGCGCGGCGCTGTCGGCGCGCGCGTGGCGCGCGAACACGTCGGCCGCCGGATGGCCCTGGGCGGCAAAGCCGAGCAACTGGTCCAGCTCCGGGCTGGATGCGAGCACCAGCCCGTCGCCGCCGCACGCGCACGCGGGCAGGCCGATCAGCAGCAAAGCCTCGGCCACGGAATCCGGATGGGGCGGAATACGACTCATGTACACCTTGGCACCTTGTTAGAAACGATGCCTGTCTCCAGCGGCAGCGTAGTTGGCAGATCATAACCACAAACCGCCGTTATTGCCACCGGACTGCCCGACATCGCCCTCTAAAAGCGACTATGCCCGGTCTGGCCGGGCATAGTTACAACAATACGCCTGAAACTGCCCGGCGTGTCAGTGCGCGCTGGCTCCGGCAGCGCCGATGCCGGTCTCCGAGCGCATTTGCTGCGCCTCGTAGCCGGCGCGGTCGATGCGGGCGCGTGCGCTCTTGTCCAGCAGCGAGAACAGGCAGATGCCGAGGAAGCCGGCCGGCATCGAGAAGATGGCCGGCGAAGCGTACGGGAACACCTCGGCGGCATTGCCAAGCACGTCCACCCACACCGACTTCGACAGCACCGTCAGCACCACGGCGGAGATCAGGCCGATAAAGCCGCCGATGGTGGCGCCGCGGGTGGTGCAGTCCTTCCATAGGACCGACATGAACAGCACCGGGAAGTTGGCCGACGCGGCGATGGCAAAGGCCAGCGATACCATGAAGGCAATGTTCTGCTTCTCGAACACGATGCCCAGCACCACGGCGACCACGCCCAGCGCGATGGTGGTCAGGCGCGACACGCGCAGTTCGCTGGTGCTGCTGGCCTTGCCCTTCTTGAAGACAGTGGCGTACAGGTCATGCGACACGGCCGAAGCACCCGACAGCGTCAGGCCGGCCACCACCGCCAGGATGGTGGCAAAGGCCACTGCGGAGATGAAGCCCAGGAAGACGTCGCCGCCCACGGCCTTGGCCAGGTGGATAGCCGCCATGTTGTTCCCGCCCAGCAGTTTGCCGGCGGCGTCCTTGAACTCCGGATTGGTGCTCACCAGTACGATGGCGCCGAAGCCGATGATGAAGGTCAGCACGTAGAAGTAGGCGATCCAGGTGGTGGCCCAGAACACCGACTTGCGCGCTTCCTTCGCGCTTGGCACGGTGAAGAACCGCATCAGGATGTGCGGCAGCCCGGCGGTGCCGAACATCAGCGCCATGCCGAAGGAGATCGCGGAGACCGGGTCCTTGATAAAGGTGCCGGGCCCCATGATGGCGTCGCCCTTGGCATGCACTTCAACCGATTTGGCGAACAGCGCTTCGGGACTGAAGTTGAACTGCGCCAGCACCACGATGGCCATGAAGCTGGCGCCGCCGAGCAGCATCACCGCCTTGATGATCTGCACCCAGGTGGTGGCGGTCATGCCGCCGAACAGCACGTAGATCATCATCAGCGAGCCGACCAGCACCACCGCGATCCAGTATTCGAGACCGAACAGCAGCTTGATCAGCTGACCGGCGCCGACCATCTGCGCGATCAGGTAGAAGGCCACCACCACCAGCGTGCCGGAGGCCGAGAAAATGCGGATCGGCGCCTGCTTGAAGCGGTAGGCGGCAACGTCGGCAAAAGTGAAGCGGCCCAGGTTGCGCAAGCGCTCCGCCATCAGGAAGGTGATCACGGGCCAGCCCACCAGGAAGCCGATGGCGTAGATCAAGCCGTCGTAGCCGTTCAGGAACACTGCGGCGGAAATGCCGAGGAAGGAAGCGGCCGACATGTAGTCGCCGGCGATGGCCAGGCCATTCTGGAAACCGGTGATGCCGCCGCCGGCGGTGTAGAAGTCGGACGCCGACTTGGTCTTGGCCGCCGCCCACTTGGTGACGAACAGCGTGAACACGACGAAGGCGCCGAACATCACGATGGCGGTCCAGTTGGTGGGCTGGCGCTCGGCCTGGCCGAGGTCGGCCCCGGCCGCCAGCGCGGCGCCGCTGGCACCCAGCAGCGCCAGCGCGCCAAGCCAGCTCAGGCTGCGTTGCGCGGCGTTCATGCTTGCACCCGCTGCTGTATGGCCTGGGTCAGCTCGTCGAACTGGCCGTTGGCGCGGCGCACATAGACCGCCGTGACCAGCACCGTGAACACGATGACGAGCAAGCCGATCGGCATGCCCCAGGTCATCACGCCGGCGCCGGTTTTCGCGGCGAGGAATTCCTTGTTGAAGGCGATCAGCAAGATGTAGCCGTAGTAGACCAGCATCATGAGCGCGGTCAGCGCCCAGCCGTAGCGGGAGCGCGACTTGACCAGCTGATGGTAGCTGGGGTCGCGCTTGATTTGTTGAACGAGATCGTCATGCACGGCTTGTCTCCTTGGGTTTGATATGTGGACGGTGCTCTTTTCCCAGAGCTTGCGTCCACAATAAACCGCCAGACTTACCGGCCCCTTACGCGTCCTGAAAAAAATTCAGAACGCGTCACCGGGCACGCGCACCCAGCCTTCCATCAGCACCCGCGCGCTGCGGCTCATAATGGCCTTGGTGACGCTCCATTCAGCGCCAGCCTGGGTCGCTTCGGCGCCGACGCGCAAGGTGCCCGACGGATGGCCGAAGCGCACCGCGCTGCGCGCGCCGCCGCCCGCCGCCAAATTGACCAGCGTGCCCGGCACCGCAGCGGCCGTGCCGATGGCCACTGCGGCGGTGCCCATCATGGCGTGGTGCAGCTTGCCCATCGACAGCGCACGCACCAGCAAATCGATATCGCCCGCAGCCACTGGCTTGCCGCTGGAAGACAGGTAAGCAGACGGCGGCGCAACGAAGGCCACCTTCGGGGTGTGCTGCCGCTGCGCGGCTTCATCGATATGCTTGATGAGGCCCATGCGCAGCGCGCCGTAGGCGCGGATGGCTTCAAAGCGCGCCAGCGCCTTGCTGTCGCCGTTGATCACGTCCTGCAGTTCGGTACCGGTGTAGCCGATGTCTTCCGCGTTGACGAAGATGGTCGGAATGCCGGCGTTGATCATGGTCGCTTTGAAGGTGCCGACGTCCGGCACTTCCAGTTCATCGACCAGGTTCCCGGTCGGGAACATCGACTTGCTCGCCCCCTCGCCCGCGCCCTCCTCGTCCGCCGCCGGGTCCATGAATTCGAGCTGCACTTCGGCCGCCGGGAAGGTCACGCCGTCCAGTTCGAAGTCGCCGGTTTCCTGCACTTCGCCATTGTTCATGGGAACGTGGGCGATGATGGTCTTGCCGATGTTGGCCTGCCAGATGCGCACCACGGCCACACCGTCGCGCGGCACGCGGCCAGCATCCACCAGGCCTCCGCTGATGGCGAAGGCGCCGACGGCCGCCGACAGGTTGCCGCAGTTGCCGCTCCAGTCGACGAAGGCCTTGTCGATGGCGACCTGGCCGAACAGGTAGTCGACATCGTGCTCCGGCCTGGCGCTTTTCGACAGGATCACCGTTTTGCTGGTGCTCGATGTGGCGCCGCCCATGCCGTCGATCTGCTTGCCATACGGGTCCGGGCTGCCGATCACGCGCAGCAGCAAGGCGTCGCGCGCCTTGCCCGGAAGCTGCGCCGCTTGCGGCAGGTCCTGCAGGCGGAAGAACACGCCCTTGCTGGTGCCGCCACGCATATAGGTGGCGGCAATCTTGATTTGAGCCTGGTGTGCCATGGTCATGCAGCCTTTGCCGATTCGAGGAAATCCTGTGCGAAGCGCTGCAACACACCGCCCGCTTCGTAGATCGACACTTCCTCCGCCGTGTCCAGGCGGCAGATCACCGGTACCTCGACGGTGTCGCCGTTCCTGCGGTGGATCACCAGCGTGAGCACGGCGCGCGGCGTGCGCTCGCCTTTCACATCGAAGGTCTCGGTGCCGTCGATGCCCAGGGTCAGGCGGTTCACGCCCGGCGTAAACTCCAGCGGCAGCACGCCCATGCCCACCAGGTTGGTGCGGTGGATGCGCTCGAAGCCTTCGGCCGCGATCGCTTCCACGCCGGCCAGGCGCACGCCTTTGGCGGCCCAGTCGCGCGAAGAACCCTGGCCATAGTCCGCGCCGGCGATCACGATCAGCGGCTGCTTGCGCTCCATATAGGTTTCAATGGCTTCCCACATGCGCGTGACCTTGCCTTCCGGCTCGATGCGCGCCAGCGAACCGGCTTTCACCTTGCCGTCTTCCAGCACCATTTCGTTCTTCAGCGTCGGGTTGGCAAAGGTGGCGCGCTGCGCGGTCAGGTGGTCGCCGCGGTGGGTGGCGTAGGAATTGAAGTCCTCTTCCGGCAAGCCCATTTTCGCCAGGTATTCGCCGGCCGCGCTGTCGAGCATGATGGCGTTCGACGGCGACAGGTGGTCGGTGGTGATGTTGTCGCCCAGCACCGCCAGCGGACGCATGCCGGCCAGGCTGCGCGCGCCGGCCAGCGCGCCTTCCCAGTACGGCGGGCGGCGGATGTAGGTGGTCTGCGGACGCCAGTCGTACAGCGGGCTGACGTTCACGCCGTCGTCGGCCTGCTTGGCGAACATCGGGATGTAGACCTTGTGGAAGTGCTCGGGCTTGACGCTGGCCGCGACCAGGGCGTCGATGTCTTCGTCGCTCGGCCAGATGTCGGCCAGGCGGATCTCCTTGCCGTCGGCCGTCACGCCCAGCACATCCTTTTCGATGTCGAAGCGGATGGTGCCGGCGATGGCGTAGGCCACCACCAGCGGCGGCGAAGCCAGGAAGGCCTGCTTGGCGTAGGGATGGATGCGGCCGTCGAAGTTGCGGTTGCCGGACAGGACAGCGGTGGCGTACAAGTCGCGCTCGATGACTTCCTTCTGGATGACAGGGTCGAGCGCCCCCGACATGCCGTTGCAGGTGGTGCAGGCGTATGCCACCACGCCGAAGCCCAGCTGTTCCAGCTCGCGCATCAGGTGCGCCTCTTCCAGGTACAGCGTCACGGCCTTGGAACCGGGCGCCAGCGAGCTTTTCACCCAGGGCTTGCGGCTTAGGCCCAGCTTGTTGGCGTTGCGCGCCAGCAGGCCGGCAGCGATCATGTTGCGCGGGTTGTTGGTATTGGTGCAGCTGGTGATGGCGGCGATGATGACGGCGCCGTCCGGCATCAAGCCCGGCTCGCTTTCCACCACGCCGGAAATGCCGCGCGCGGCCAACTCGGAGGTCGGCACCCGCTTGTGGGGATTGGACGGGCCGGCGATATTGCGCACCACCGTCGAGAGATCGAAGCGGATCACGCGTTCGTACTTGGCGTGCTTGAGTTCATCGGCCCACAGGCCGGTCTCCTTGGCGTAGACCTCCACCAGGTCCACCAGCGCGGCGTCGCGGCCGGTCAGCTTCAGGTACTTGATGGTCTGGTCGTCGATGTAGAACATGGCGGCGGTGGAACCGAATTCCGGCGCCATGTTGGAGATCGTCGCGCGGTCGCCCAGTGTCAGGTGGGTAGCGCCCTCGCCGAAGAACTCCAGGTAGGACGACACCACTTTTTCCTTGCGCAGGAATTCGGTCAGCGCCAGCACCGTATCGGTGGCGGTGATGCCTTCGCCCGGCTTGCCGGTCAGCTCCACGCCGATGATATCCGGCAGGCGCATCCAGGAGGCGCGGCCCAGCATCACGCTCTCCGCTTCCAGGCCGCCCACGCCGATGGCGATCACGCCCAGCGCGTCCACCATCGGGGTATGCGAGTCGGTGCCCACCAGCGTGTCCGGATAGGCCACGCCGTTCTGCACCTGCACCACGGGCGACATGCGCTCCAGGTTGATCTGGTGCAGGATGCCGTTTCCGGGCGGGATCACATCGACATTCTTGAACGCCTTCTTGGTCCAGTTGATAAAGTCGAAGCGGTCTTCGTTGCGCCGGTCTTCAATGGCGCGATTCTTGTCGAAAGCGTCAGGATCGAAGCCGCCGCATTCCACCGCCAGCGAGTGGTCCACCACCAGCTGGGTCGGCACCACCGGGTTGACCAGGGCCGGATCGCCGCCCTGCAGGGCGATGGCGTCGCGCAGGCCGGCCAGGTCCACCAGCGCGGTCTGGCCCAGGATGTCGTGGCACACCACGCGGGCGGGGAACCACGGGAAGTCCAGGTCGCGCTTGCGTTCTATCAGCTGGGACAGCGACGCGTTCAGCGTGGCCGGGTCGCAGCGGCGCACCAAGTTCTCGGCCAGCACGCGCGAGGTGTACGGCAGCTTGTCGTACGCGCCTGGCTGGATGGCATCGACCGCGGCACGCGCGTCGAAGTAGTCTAGCTTGGTGCCCGGGAGGGGCTTGCGGTGAGCGGAGTTCATTATTTACGGTCCTTGATCGGCACGAAACTCAGGTCGTCCGGGCCGACGTAGTTCGCGCTCGGGCGGATGATCTTGTTGTCGATGCGCTGCTCAATGATGTGGGCGGCCCAGCCGGAGGTGCGCGAAATGACGAACAGCGGCGTGAACATGGCGGTCGGCACGCCCATCATGTGGTAGGACACGGCCGAGAACCAGTCCAGGTTGGGGAACATCTTCTTGATTTCCCACATCACCGACTCCAGACGCTCGGCGATGTCGAACATCTTGGTCGAACCGGCTTCCTCGGACAGCTTGCGCGCGACCTCCTTGATGACCACGTTGCGCGGGTCGGAGATGGTGTACACGGGATGGCCGAAGCCGATCACCACTTCCTTGTTTTCCACGCGCTTGCGGATGTCCGCTTCGGCTTCGTCGGCGTTCTCGTAGCGCTTCTGGATCTCGAACGCGAACTCGTTGGCGCCGCCGTGTTTCGGGCCGCGCAGCGCGCCGATGGCGCCGGTGATGGCCGAGTGGATGTCGGAACCGGTGCCGGCGATGACGCGGCTGGTGAAGGTGGATGCGTTGAACTCGTGTTCCGCGTACAGGATCAGCGACACGTGCATGGCTTTGACCCACGATGCGCTCGGCTTCTCGCCATGCAGCAGGTGCAGGAAGTGGCCGCCGATGGAGTCATCGTCGGTTTCCACTTCGATGCGTTTGCCGTTATGGCTGTAGTGGTACCAGTACAGCAGCATGGAGCCGAAGGACGCCATCAGGCGGTCGGCGATGTCGCGCGCACCCGGCACGTTGTGGTCATCCTTTTCCGGCAGCACGCAGCCCAGCACGGAGCAGCCGGTGCGCATCACGTCCATCGGGTGGGCCGACGCTGGCAGCGCTTCGAGCGCCGACTTGACCGCCTGCGGCAGGCCGCGCAGCGATTTCAGCCTGGCCTTGTAGCCGCGCAGTTCCGATTCGGTGGGCAGCTTGCCGTGCACCAGCAGGAAGGCGATTTCCTCGAACTCGCTGGTGGTGGCCACGTCCAGGATGTCGTAGCCGCGGTAGTGCAGGTCGTTGCCGGTTTTACCGACCGAGCACAATGCGGTATTGCCGGCGGTAACGCCGGACAGGGCAACGGATTTTTTAGGCTTGAAGGTAGGGGCTTGTTCGGTCATTTGGGGTCTCCTCGATTAGCTATTTTTTTTCGCAGCGAACAGGGCGTCCAGCTTCTGTTCGAAGTCGTGGTAGTTGATGCGCTCATACAGCTCCTGGCGGGTCTGCATGGTGTCCAGCACGCCCTGCTGGGTGCCGTCGCGGCGGATCGCGCCGTAGACGTTTTCCGCAGCCTTGTTCATGGCGCGGAAGGCGGACAGCGGGTACAGCACCAGGCCGACGTCGGCCGAGCGCAGCTCGTCCACCGTGAACAGCGGGGTGGCGCCGAACTCGGTGATGTTGGCCAGGATGGGCACGCCCACCGCCTTGGCGAACTGCTTGTACATGTCGAGCGAGATCATCGCTTCAGGGAAGATCATGTCGGCGCCGGCTTCCACGCAGGCCACGGCGCGCTCGATGGCGGCGTCCAGGCCTTCCACGGCCAGCGCGTCGGTGCGGGCCATGATGACGAAGTTCTCGTCGGTGCGCGCATCGACGGCGGCCTTGATGCGGTCCACCATCTCTGCCTTCGATACGATTTCCTTGCCCGGACGGTGGCCGCAGCGCTTGGCGCCCACCTGGTCTTCGATGTGCATGGCGGCGGCGCCGAACTTGATCATGGACTTGACGGTGCGCGCCACATTGAAGGCGGAAGCGCCAAAGCCAGTGTCCACGTCCACCAGCAGCGGCAGGTCGCACACGTCGGTGATGCGGCGCACGTCGGTCAGCACGTCGTCCAGGTTGGAGATGCCCAGGTCGGGCAGGCCCAGCGAACCGGCTGCGACGCCGCCGCCGGACAGGTAGATGGCCTTGAAGCCGGCGCGCTTGGCCAGCAGCGCGTGGTTGGCGTTGATGGCGCCGACGACCTGCAGCGGGGACTCTTCCTGGACGGCTTTGCGGAACGCGGCGCCTGCGGAGTATTGGCTCATGTGATGCCCTTTCAAGTTAGGTTGCAGCCACTATTGCAAATGCCGTGCCAGATGCTGAAGTACCGCAAAATCAAGCACTTGCCTCCATGGGCAACAGCGTCGCATGTTTCATATTGAAACACAATGAAACATTGAAACCAGAATGGACTACAATTGAAACATGCGCCATGCTTCTCCCCCGCCCTTCGATGCCGCCGACAAACCCGTAATCTGGACGGTGGCCGTGTCGCGCCTGTCCGAGCTGTTCCGTGACATCACGCTGGAATACGACGAGCTGGCCACGATAGAACCGATCAACCTCGGTTTCGACGAGGCGGCGCGCCACATCCGCGAACGCATGGCCACGGAGCGCTGCGACGCGGTGATCGCAGCCGGCTCCAACGCGGCCTACCTGAAGGGGCGGCTGTCGGTGCCGGTGGTGATCGCCAAGGCCAGCGGTTTCGACGTGATGCAGGCACTGGCGCGCGCGCGGCGGGTGTCCGAACGCATCGGCGTCATCACCTACCAGGACAAGATGACCGAGCTGGCCGAGTTTACCGCCACCTTCGGTTTCGACGTGGCGCAGCGCACCTACGCCACCGAAGAGGATGCAAGGGCCCAGATCAACGACCTGAAGGCGTCCGGCGTGCGCGCCATCGTCGGCGCGGGGCTGATCACCGACCTGGCCGAGGAAGCCGGACTGACGGCGGTGTTCATGTACTCCGCCGCATCGATCCGGCGCGCCTTCGACGACGCACTGGAAATGGCGCGCCTGACCCAGCTCGAGGCGAACCGCGCGCGCAGCCGCGTGGGCGTGGTGGCGGACACGCTGCGCGCACGCCATGGCCTGAACGATCTGCGCGGCGAATCGGCCGCGATGGAAAAGACGCGGCAGGCCGTGGTGCTGTACGCGAAGTCACCCGCCACGGTGCTGATCCAGGGCGAGACCGGCTGCGGCAAGGAACTGGTGGCGCAGGCCATCCACCGCGAAGCGCCGCGCGCGCTGGGGGCGAACCGGCCCTTCGTGGCGGTCAATTGCGGCGCCATCGCCGAGTCGCTGCTGGAGTCCGAACTGTTCGGGCATGAGGAAGGCGCGTTCACCGGCGCGCGGCGCGGCGGGCACGCGGGACTGTTCGAAGCGGCCAACCGGGGCACGCTGTTTTTGGACGAAATCGGCGAAATGCCGCTGGCGCTGCAAACGCGCCTGCTGCGGGTGCTGGAGGAGCGCGAAGTGGTGCGGGTCGGCGGCACGCGGCCGATCGCCATCAACGTGCGCATCATCAGCGCTACCCACTGCGACCTCGAGCAGCGTGTGCGCGAAGGCCGCTTCCGCGCCGACCTGTTCTACCGGCTGGCGGTGCTGCGCCTGGCGCTGCCGCCGCTGCGCGAGCGCGCGGACGATATCGTTCCGCTGGCGGAGTGGTCGCTGAAGAACGCGCTGGCGGCGCTGGGCGCGCGGCCGCATCCCAATCTGCACGCCGAAATCAGCGCCTGCGCCCCGCTGCTGCTGGGCTACGGCTGGCCGGGCAACGTGCGCGAACTGCGCAACCTGACCGAACGGCTGGCGCTGTTCCTGGCGGCCGAGCCGCTGCAGGCGCTCACTCCAGGTTTCGTGCTGGGCGTCGCGCCCGAGCTGCAGGGCAGCGCCAGCATGGCGGCGGCAGGCGCCGGAGCGGCCCTGGCAGCCGCCAGCGGCCCCTTCCCGTCGCCCGCCGCGTCGGCGGGCGGCACTGGCAGCCAGGAAAGTGCCAGCGCCGTTCTCGCACGTTTCGGCGGCCGCCGCGACGCCGCCGCCGACTACCTCGGCATCAGCCGCACCACCCTCTGGCGCCGCCTGCGCGCCGAGCAGGGTAGCTAACGCCTCCCCCAGGCGGCTTACGCGCCAGGCGCCAAGCCGCCCTACCGCCGCGCAACCCGCCAATCAGCACCGCAGCCGCCGGCTATTTACTCTTGTCCGGGAAGGCCGGACGCACCGGACGCACAGGAGGGTTCTTCACCAGTTCGGCCTTGATCACCTCGATCGCCTTCTCCAGCTGCGGATCGCGGCCCGCGATCACCAGTGCCGGGGTCTGCTCGACCTCGATATCCGGCGCCACGCCCTCGTTCTCCACGCCCCAGCCGCCGTCGCGCGTCCAGAACGCCAGGTTGGGCGCCATGATGAAACCGCCATCCATCAGCACCGGGAAGCCGAGAATGCCCACCAGCCCGCCCCAGGTGCGCTTGCCGATCAAAGGTCCCATCTGGTTTTTGCGGAACATCCACGGCAACAGGTCGCCGCCGGAACCGGCCGTCTCGTCGATCAGCATGGCGCGCGGGCCCTGGATGGAGGCCGACGGCGTCTTCATGTCGGCGCCGTAGCGCATGGTCCACCACGCGATCTCCTTCTTCTGCAGGATCTCGATGTAGTAGTCGGCCACGCTGCCGCCGCCGTTGAAGCGCTCGTCGATGATGACGGCGTCCTTGTCGGCCTGCGGGAAGAAGTAGCGCTTGAAGTAGGTGTGGCCCAGCCCCGCCGTATTCGGCACGTAGACGTAGGCCACGCGGCCGTTAGTGGCCGCGTGCACCTTGCGGATATTCCCTTCCACCCAGTCGCGGTTGCGCAGCGCGTCCTCGTTCGCCACCGGCACCACGGTGATGGTGCGCGACTTGCTGCCGTCCGGATTGGGGCCGACGGTGATGTCGATGGCCTTGTTGGCGGTGTTCTCGAACGCGCTGTACAGATTGGTCGGCGGCAGCAGCGGACGGCTTTCCACCGCCAGCAGGTACTCGCCGGCCTTCACGTTCAGGCCCGGCTCGGTGAGCGGCGCGCGCAGCGTGGGGTTCCAGTTCAAGCCGCCGTACACTTTCTTGAAGCGGTAGTGGCCATTGGCGATCTCGTAGTCCGCGCCCAGCAGGCCGCCCGGCACGGCGCGGCTTTCGACGAAGTTGTCGCCGCCGCCGCCGCGATGGTGGCCCACCGCCAGTTCACTGCACATCCACTGGATCAGGCGGTTCAGGTCCGCGCGGCTGGACAGGTCGGGCAGGAAGGCGGCGTACTTGTCGCGCATCTTGTTCCAGTCCACGCCGTGCATGCCGGGGTCGTAGAAGAAGTCGCGGTTGATGCGCCATGCTTCATTGAAGATCTGCACCCACTCGGCGCGCGGTTCGGCCTTCACTTCAATGTTGTCGACCTTGATGCGGCCTTCGCCGGCCGGCAGCATCTTTCCGGTGGCCGAACCCATCACCCAGTTTTCCTTGTGCTTGTAGAGCAGCTTCTTGCCGTCCGCCGAGATGTCGTAGCCATCCACTTCCGCCACCAGGGTTTCCGCCTTGCGGTCCTTCAGGTCGAAGCGCTGCACCGCCTTCTTGCCGTCCGCCTCGCGCATGAAGAAGATCTGCCCGGCGGCGCCGGCTTCCAGCTCGGAGATCTGCGCGGCGGGCACCGGCAGATCGATGATGCGGGTTTCGATACCGTCGAAATCGATGGAAATCGGGGCCACCACGGCCAGCGCCACCTTCGGGTCGTCGCGCCCGGTTTTCGGATCAACCTTGGGCGGCTCGGCCGCTTCGGCTTCGGCCTTGGCGGCCTTGGCCGCGTCCTTCGCCGTGTCTTTTTTCTCCGGCTCTTTCGGGGCCGATGGCGGCGCGCCCTTCTCCTCGTCGCTTTCCTTGATCAGCGGCGACGGCAGGTCGCGCCGCAGCACCGCCATCCAGATGGTGCGCGTGACCAGGTTGTCCTCGTTCTGCTGCGAGAACCAGTTGTTGCTTGGGCCGGCGTTGGTGGAGGCGAAGAAGTACAGGTATTTGCCGCTCTTGTCGAACACGGGATTGGCCACATCGGACAGGCCGTCGGTCACCGCGTACGATTTATTCTGTTCCAGCGAGTAGATGTAGGCGGAGCGCGTGTAGCTCATCGAATTGAGCGTGTAGGCGATCCAGCGCGAGTCGGGCGCCCAGGCTGCGCGCAGAGTCTTGTTCACGCCGTACAGCGGCTCGGCGGCCACCTTTTTTGTCGCGCCGGTGGCAACGTCCAGCACGTACATGGTCCAGGCGTTGTCGGTGTAGGCGATCTTCTTGCAGTCGGGCGACCACACCAGGTTGTCGTAATAGCCGGCGCCGGCGAGCTTGAATTTTCTCGCCGCGCCTTTGCCGTCCTGCTGGCGGATGTGCAGTTCATACTCGCCCGACGCGTCGGAGGTGTACGCCACCGAGCGGCCGTCTGGCGACCAGGCCGGGTTGCGTTCGTGCGCCGACGAGCTCTGCGTCAAGTTGCGCACGTCGCCCTTGTCGGCCGGAATGGTGACGATCTCGCCCCGGAACTCATACGCTACGCGCGCGCCGGACGGGGAAATGGAGGCGTTGCGGATGTATTTGGCGCCACGTACCCAGCGCTCGCGCGACAGTCCCAGGTCCGTGCTGACGCCGACGGTCAGCTTGTTCGCCTTGGCCCCGGCAAGGTCCAGCGTGTGCAGATAACCGGCCTGCTCGTACACCAGCGTGTTGCCCGAGGCAGCGATGTTCAGCACCGGGAAGTCGCGGTGGTTGGTGACCTGGCGCACGGCCTTGGTTTTCAGGTCGTAGGCGTGCAGGTTGAATTCGCCGCTGCGGTCGGAACGGAAGTAGACCGTATCGCCTAGCCACACCGGATCGACGTCGTTGGAATGGGTCGCGGGCTGCGGGATTTTTTCCACCGACTTGTCGCCGAAGCTGTACAGCCACAGGATGGAGTTGGTGCCGCCGCGATAGCGCTTCCACTGCGTGAACGCGGGCGAGAACGGGTTGTACGCCACGCGCTTGCCATCCGGCGAATAGGCAGCGCGCGCGGCGTTCGGGATCTCCAGTTCGGTCTCCACGCCGCCATTCACCGGCACCGTGAACAGCTTGCGGTAGCGGTTGTTGAATGCCGCGCGCGGGGAGGTGAACAGGACGGATTTGCCGTCCGGCGCGAAACCTTGCGCGACATCCGGGCCGGGGTGGTAGGTCAGGCGCCTGGGCACGCCGCCCTCCACCGGCAGCACGTACACGTCGGCATTGCCGTCCAGCTGCGCGGTGTAGGCCAGCAGTTTGCCGTCCGGCGAGAACACGGGATTGGATTTGTCGCCCACGTCCGAGGTCAGGCGGCGCGGCGCGCTGCCGTCCAGGTTGGCCAGCCACAGGTCGCCCGCGTACATGAAGGCGATGTGGCGCGCCGATACGGCCGGCTCGCTCAGCATGCGGGTGTCGCCGGTGTTGGGAAGCGCTGCGGCGGATTGTGCGATCAGCATGGCGCTGGCGGCGGCCAGCGGGGCAATGGCGGTTCTGAGACTGTGTCGTTTCAAGTGTGGCTCGCTCGGTGGTTGGGAACATGGCAATACCTGGTTGGCAAATATACACTACCCCGCCACGCCGTTCATCCTCAATTTTTACCGCTCATCCCAAGGCCGTGGCTGCCCCGGCGGGGCGCCGGTAGCATGGTCTCCATTGCCACCACTCACAAGGAACGACACCATGTTCAAACGCCTGATCTCCCGCACCCTGTTCACCTGCGCGGCGCTGCTGCCCGCCATAGGCGCCACAGCTGCCAGCCATCCCGCCTTCAACGTGAAGGTCACCGGCAGCGGCGCACCCGTGATCCTGATTCCGGGCCTGGCATCCCCTGGCGAGGTGTGGGATGGCACCGTGCAGCGCTTCTGCGCCAAGCGCCAGTGCCATGTGCTGACGCTGGCCGGCTTCGCGGGCACGCCCGCCATCGAGGCGCCGCTGCTGCCAGCGGCCGAGCAACAGCTGTCGGACTATATCGCCGAGCACAGGATGGAACAGCCGGTATTGATCGGGCACAGCATGGGCGCCTACCTGGCGCTGAAGCTCGCGGCTGACCACCCGGCGCAAGTGGGCCGCGTGGTGGTGGTGGACATGTTGCCAGCACTGGCTGCCACGCAGATGCCGAACATGACGCCGGAGCAGCTGGAGGCAGTGGCTGCGCAAGCGCGCGACCGCACCCTGCAGGCGGACGATGCTTCATTCGCAACGCAGCAGCGCCGCACGGCGGGCACCATGGCGAGTTCCGCCGCGGACGTCGAGCGCATCGTGGGCTGGGGCCAGAAGTCCGACCGCAAGGCCATGGCGACCTCGATGTACCAGATGCTGTCGCATGACCTGCGTCCGGACCTGGCGCGCGTGACTGCGCCGACGCTGGTGCTGGCCGGCTGGGCGGCCCACAAGGGCATGCTGCCGCGCAGCGCGATCGAAGCCATGTACCAAGGCCAGTACCGGCTGCTGCCCGACGTGAAATTCGAGCTGACCGACACTGCGCGCCACTTCATCATGTACGACGATCCAGAATGGATGTATGCTCGCATCGACCAATTTTTGAATCAAAAATAATGGACCACGCTACCCGCCCTTGGCCCACGCGCCTTAACTGGTATTGGACACTTCAGTTGATCGGCTGGCTGTGCATCCTGTTGTTTGTACTGGCCACTTATAGCTGGACGCTGCACATGAAGGGCGTGGTGCTGACCACCGTCTGGTCAGCCGCCAGCGGCCTGTTGCTCTCGCATGGCTGGCGCTGGTTTTTCAAGCGCCGAGGGTGGCACACGCCGCGCATTCGCTGGCAAATGTTCGCCTTGCCGGCGCTGGTGCTCTCGCCGCTGCAAGCGGCTAGCGTCACACTGGGCATCAGGCTGATTCAGAACTCGTCGCCGGCGAACTATGGCTTCCTGCCGATGGCGCTGACCTTCTGGGCGCTGGTCTTCATCAGCTGGACCGGTTTCTATCTGATGGTCAAAGCTATCGGCCGTGCGGCGCGCTTCGAGGCGGAGGCGCTGCGGCTGGAAGTAAGTGGCAAGGACGCGGAACTGCGCGCCTTGCAGGCGCAGGTCAATCCGCACTTCTTCTTCAATAGCCTGAACAGCGTGCGCGGCCTGATCTACGAGGATCGCGACGCGGCGGCGCGGATGATAGACCAGCTGGCGAGCCTGATGCGCTATGCGCTGCAATCCGGCCAGACCGGCACCGTCCCGCTGTCCGCGGAAATGGAGGCGGTGCAGGCTTACCTGGCGATCGAACAGATACGCTTCGAGGAGCGCCTGCGCGCCAGCGTGCACATCGACGCCGGCCTGGAGGCGGTGCAGGTGCCGCCGATGGCGCTGCAAACGCTGGTGGAGAACGCCGTGAAGTATGGCGTGGAGAGCAGCACCACGGGCAGCGACATTACCATCACCGCGCGCCGCGCGGGAGGCTGCATACTGATCGAGATCGCCAACACAGGCGCGCTGCGCCAGTTCAGCAATTCCACGCAAGTCGGGCTGAACAACGCGCGCAAGCGGCTGGCGCTGGCGGTGGGACAAGGCGCCAGCCTCGACTTGTCTGAAACCGGCGGCTGTGTGCGCGCCAGGCTGACACTGCCGGAGGCTGCCTGATGCGCGTACTGCTGGTGGACGACGAACGCCTGGCGCGCGCCGAACTGCGCCGCCTGCTGGCCGCGCATCCGGTGATGGAGATCGTAGGCGAGGCGGTCAGCGCGGCCGATGCCGTAACGCAGATCGCGGCGCTGCGGCCCGACCTGCTGCTGCTGGACGTGCAGATGCCCGGCGGCAGCGGTTTCGATCTGTTGGCCTCGCTGGACAATGTACCGGACGTGATCTTCACGACGGCATTCGACCGATTTGCGTTGCAGGCGTTCGAGGTGAATGCTTTGGACTATTTGCAAAAGCCCATCCAGCCGGCGCGCATGGCGGCTGCGCTGGCACGCGCGGCCCAGCGCAGGCAGGCTGCGGCGGCAGTGGCCGCAGCAGGGGCGGCGGCGATGCCTGCCGCCCCCACGGAACCGCCGGCGCCGCACAAGATCTTCATCAAGGACGGCGAGCGCTGCTGGTTCGTCGCGCTGCACGATATCCGTTTATTCGAGTCCGAAGGCAATTACACGCGCGTCTACTTCGATGGCCAGCAGCCGCTCATGCTGCGCACCCTGACGCAGCTGGAGGAGAAGCTCGATCCGCAGCGCTTCTTCCGCGCCAGCCGGCGCCACATCGTCAACCTGGACTGTGTGCGCAGCGTGGCCCCGAACGACGCAGGCGGGCTCGATCTGGTGCTGCAGGGCGGCCCGGCAGTGGAAGTATCCCGCCGCCGCGCAGCCCAGTTCAAACTCCTCTCAAGCTTATGACACCGCTGCTCCTGATCCCCGGCTACATGCTGGATGAAACCCTGTGGGACGACGTGCTGCCGCTGCTTGGCGTGGACCGGCCCATCATCCACGGCAGCCTGCGCGAAGGCGGCGCCGTGGAAGAAATGGCGCGCCGCATCCTGGCCGCCAGCCCGCCGCGCCTCGTGCTGGCCGGTTTTTCCATGGGCGGCTACATCGCCCGCGAGATCGCGCGGCTGGCGCCCGAACGGGTGCAGTCGCTGATTCTGGTCGCCACCTCCAGCCGGCCGGACTCGCAGGCCACGCGCGAACAACGCGCCAAGGCGGCCCGGAATACGCCGCAGGGGCCGTTCCGTGGGCTCAGCAAGGGCGCCATCGTCACGTCGCTGCACCCGGACCAGGCTGGCAACGCCGCGCTGGTCGAGCGCGTGCGCGCCATGGGCGCGCGGCTGGGACGCGACGTGTTCCTGCGCCAGTCGCTGCTGGAACGCGGCGACATGGAACGGCTGGGCGCCATCGCCTGCCCTACCCTGGTAATCGCGGCCGCGCAGGACCAGCTGCGCTCCCTGGCCGAGGCCGAGGAACTGCGCGACGGCATTCCCGCCGCCAGACTGCAAGTGGTCGAGCGCAGCGGGCACCTGATTCCGCTCGAGCAGCCCGCCGCGCTGGCGCAGCTGATGCTGGACTGGCTGCAATCCAGCCAATAAAGGCAAGGCAAGCCGGACGAAAAAAAACCCGCCACGGAGGCGGGTTCGGGTCTTATTCCACTTCGACGGTTTCCGGCGGCGGGCTTGGCGCGGCGTCCGATTCCGGGAACTCCAGCTTGACCTGGTCTTTCTCGTCCA
The DNA here is from genome assembly GCF_001425045.1 of Massilia sp. Root351. Lineage (GTDB taxonomy): Bacteria > Pseudomonadota > Gammaproteobacteria > Burkholderiales > Burkholderiaceae_D > Rugamonas. The sequence continues at coordinate 42,721 of NZ_LMDJ01000036.1, forward strand.
GGTCCACCGTGACGCGGCCACCGGACACCAGGCGGCCGAACAGCAGCTCGTCGGCCAGCGCCTTGCGGATCATGTCCTGGATCAGGCGCGACATCGGGCGCGCGCCCATCAGCGGATCGAAGCCTTTCTTGCCCAGGAACTTGCGCAGCGCCTCGGTGAATACGGCTTCCACCTTCTTCTCGTGCAGCTGCTCTTCCAGCTGCATCAGGAACTTGTCCACCACGCGCAGGATGATTTCCTCGTCCAGCGCACGGAAGCTGATGGTGGCGTCGATGCGGTTGCGGAACTCCGGCGTGAACATGCGCTTGATGTCGGCCATCTCGTCGCCCGCCTGCTTGGTGGTGGTGAAGCCGATCGACGTCTTCTGCAAGCTCTCGGCGCCCGCATTCGTGGTCATGATGATGATCACGTTGCGGAAGTCGGCCTTGCGTCCGTTGTTGTCGGTCAGCGTGCCATGGTCCATCACCTGCAGCAGGATGTTGAAGATGTCCGGATGCGCCTTCTCGATCTCGTCCAGCAGCAGCACGGCGTGCGGCTTCTTGGTGATCGCCTCGGTCAGCAGGCCGCCCTGGTCGAAACCGACATAGCCCGGCGGCGCGCCGATCAGGCGCGACACGGCGTGGCGCTCCATGTACTCGGACATGTCGAAGCGGATCAGCTCGATGCCCAGGATGAAGGCCAGCTGCTTGGCCACCTCGGTCTTGCCGACGCCGGTCGGACCGGAGAACAGGAAGGAGCCGATCGGCTTGTCGGTCTTGCCCAGGCCGGCGCGCGCCATCTTGATGGCGGACGACAGCGCGTCGATGGCAGGGTCCTGGCCGAACACCACGTTGCGCAGGTCGCGGTCGATGGTCTGCAGCTTGCTGCGGTCGTCCTGGTTGACGGTTTGCGGCGGGATGCGCGCGATCTTGGAAATGATTTCCTCGATCTCGGCCTTGCCGATGGTCTTCTTCTGCTTGGACTTCGGCAGGATGCGCTGCGCGGCGCCGGCCTCGTCGATCACGTCGATGGCCTTGTCCGGCAGGTGGCGGTCATTGATGAAGCGGGCCGCCAGTTCGGCTGCGGTCGACAAGGCGGACGCGGAGTACTTCACGCCGTGGTGTTCCTCGAAGCGCGACTTCAGGCCGCGCAGGATCTGCACGGTCTGCTCGACGGTAGGCTCGTTGACGTCCACTTTCTGGAAGCGGCGGCTCAGCGCGTGGTCCTTCTCGAATACGCCACGGAACTCGGTGTAGGTGGTGGCGCCGACGCATTTCAGCTGGCCGTTGGCCAGGGCCGGCTTGAGCAGGTTGGACGCGTCCAGCGTGCCGCCCGACGCCGAACCGGCGCCGATGATGGTGTGGATCTCGTCGATGAACAGGATGCCGTTCGGGTTGTCCTTGAGCTGCTTGAGCACGGCCTTCAGGCGCTGCTCGAAGTCGCCGCGGTACTTGGTGCCGGCCAGCAGCGCGCCCATGTCCAGCGAGTAGACCACGGCGTTCTGCAGGATTTCCGGCACGTCGCTTTGCGTGATGCGGTAGGCCAGGCCTTCGGCGATGGCGGTCTTGCCCACGCCGGCTTCGCCCACCAGCAGCGGATTGTTCTTGCGGCGGCGGCACAGGATCTGGATCACGCGGTCCACTTCCTCTTCGCGGCCGATCAGCGGATCGATCTTGCCGTCGGCGGCGGCCTTATTCAGGTTCTGCGTGAACTGGTCGAGCGGGCTTTCCTTCTGCTGGCCCTCGGCGCCGGGGGCGCCCTCTTCCACGCCTTCCGAAGCCTTGGCGGCGTCGCTCTGCTGGTCCTTGCGCACGCCGTGCGAAATGAAGTTGACCACGTCCAGGCGGGTCACGCCCTGCTGGTGCAGGTAGTAGACCGCGTGCGAATCCTTCTCGCCGAAGATGGCCACCAGCACGTTTGCGCCGGTGACTTCCTTCTTGCCGTTGGAAGCGGACTGCACGTGCATGATGGCGCGCTGGATCACCCTCTGGAAGCCCAGCGTCGGCTGGGTATCCACCTCGCCCGTGCCCGGCACGGTCGGCGTGTTATCGCCGATGAAGTTGGTCAGGGTTTTCCGCAGGTCCTCGATGTTGACCGCGCACGCACGCAACACTTCGGCTGCCGACGGATTGTCCAGCAACGCCAGCAGCAGATGCTCTACCGTGATGAATTCATGCCGTGCCTGCCGTGCTTCGACAAACGCCATGTGCAAACTTACTTCCAGTTCCTGCGCAATCATACTTCCTCCATCACACACTGCAGGGGATGGCCTGCCTTGCGTGCATGCGTTAATACAAACTCCACTTTGGTACTCGCGATATCCTTCGAGAAGACGCCGCACACGCCCTTGCCGTAGCGGTGCACGCTCAGCATGATTTGGGTGGCCGTCTCACGGTCCTTGTTGAAGTACTCCTGAATGATGGCCACCACGAACTCCATCGGGGTGTAGTCGTCATTCAGCAACGCCACCTGATACAGGGGAGGCGGTTTTAGCGTCTGCCGTTCCAGCAGCTGTTCGGTATCATGCTTGGTTGCCATACGCTTATATTCTAATGCTTTCGGTGTTGTTGCAACGTGCTTTATGGATGTAAATCCATTTGTATTCCATCTTACGCGTTTTCCCGACTTGGCGCAGATGGCGACCGTCGCGGCAAAATCAAGAGTGGCTTTTTAGACGGGCTGTGCGGCTGTTGCAAGAAAAATACTAATAGCCCCTCGAAAGCGCTTGACATTAAAAATTGTTCCGCCAACAATGCGATATCGACTTGTGCAGAAATGTACATGTTGATAAGAAGTGAGGCGTCGAGGAGGGGGCAGGAAGCTTCTTGCTTTTATGGCTCGTGTGATTCGTTTTTATTGAAAGTTTTTTTTATGGCAACTGGTACCGTTAAGTGGTTCAATGACTCCAAAGGCTTTGGCTTCATCACTCCTGATGATGGCGGCGAGGATTTGTTCGCACACTTCTCCGCGATCAACATGAATGGCTTCAAGACCCTGAAAGAAGGTCAAAAAGTTCAGTTCGAAGTCACCCAAGGCCCTAAAGGCAAGCAAGCTTCCAACATCCAGTCGATGTAAGCAATAGCTTTTTTGGAAGTAAGAAACCCCGCAATCGTGGGGTTTTTTTTTGCCGTTGCGGGCCCGCTACGCCGCCGCGTTCCTCGCGTTCACGGCCTTGTTGAACGCCAGCATGGCATCGCCGATGCGCTTGCTTTCCCTGTCGGTGAATACGCACTCGCCGCAGGCGCCGCAGAAGTCGCCCGTCACATTGGGGATGACGGTCGATTCGCCGTCGTAGGTGTACGGCATGTCCCTGGTCTGGTGCACCAGCGAGCCTTCGCCGCAAAATGGACACTGCATGAATCGCTCCTGTATTCTGTTGTTCTGTAGCATCAGCATACACCAATGAAAAAGGCCCCGCACTCGCTGGGAGTGCGGGGCCCTGCCAACTGCACGGTTGGCGTTACATGTTTTCGATCATCACGTCGCCGAAGCCGGAGCACGACACCTGGGTCGCACCTTCCATCAGGCGCGCGAAGTCGTACGTGACTTTCTTCGAGGCGATGGCTTTCTCGGTGGAAGAAATGATCAGGTCGGCCGCCTCGGTCCAGCCCATGTGGCGCAGCATCATTTCAGCGGACAGGATCAGCGAACCCGGGTTCACGTAATCCTTGCCGGCGTATTTCGGCGCGGTGCCGTGGGTGGCTTCGAACATGGCCACCGAATCGGACAGGTTGGCGCCCGGCGCAATGCCGATGCCGCCCACTTGCGCGGCCAGCGCGTCCGAGATGTAGTCGCCGTTCAGGTTCAGGGTGGCGATCACGCTGTACTCGGCCGGGCGCAGCAGGATCTGCTGCAGGAAGGCGTCGGCGATCGAGTCCTTGACGATGATGTCGCGGCCGGTCTTCGGATTCTTGAACTTGCACCATGGACCGCCGTCGATCAGCTGGGCGCCGAACTCCTTCTGCGCCAGCGCGTAGGCCCAGTCGCGGAAGCCGCCTTCGGTGTACTTCATGATATTGCCCTTGTGGACAATGGTCACCGATGGCTTGTCGTTGTCGATCGCGTACTGGATGGCCTTGCGCACCAGGCGCTCGGTGCCTTCGCGCGACACCGGCTTGATGCCGATGCCCGAGGTGTCCGGGAAGCGGATCTTCTTGACGCCCATTTCCTTGACCAGGAAGTCGATCAGCTTTTTCACGCCTTCGCTGCCCTCCTGGTATTCGATGCCGGCATAAATGTCTTCCGAGTTTTCGCGGAAGATCACCATGTCGGTCTTCTCCGGCTCGCGCACCGGCGACGGCACGCCCTTGAAGTAGCGCACCGGGCGCAGGCAGACGTACAGGTCCAGCTCCTGGCGCAGCGCCACGTTGAGCGAACGGATGCCGCCGCCGACCGGCGTGGTCAGCGGGCCCTTGATCGAAACCACGTAGTCCTTCAGCACTTGCAGCGTCTCTTCCGGCAGCCACACGTCCGGACCGTACACGCTGGTCGACTTCTCGCCGGCGTAGATTTCCATCCAGCTGATCTTGCGCTTGCCGCCGTAGGCCTTGGCCACCGCCGCGTCCACCACCTTGATCATGACTGGGCTGATGTCCACGCCGGTGCCGTCGCCTTCGATGTAGGGGATGATGGGATTGTCGGGTACGGTCAGGGAAAAATCGGCGTTGACGGTGATTTTCTGGCCGTCAGCAGGAACTTTGATATGTTGAAACATCGTGATCTCCGAAATAGTGGGCAAGTCCAGGTAAGCAGGTCTTCTATAAGACATAAGACGTGTGTTTCACATTATGCACCAGTATTTCGCCGGGCGCACGGTACAATTCGTCTATGCCGCTAATCTTATTCAACAAACCATTCCAGGTATTGTGCCAGTTTTCCCCGCAGCCGGAGCGTGAAACGCTGGCGGACTACGTCAAGGTGCCCAATGTGTACCCGGCCGGCCGGCTGGACGCCGACAGCGAAGGCCTGCTGCTGCTCACCGACGACGGCAAGCTGCAGCACGAGATCGCCCACCCGGAGCGCAAGGAGGCCAAGGTCTACCTGGTGCAGGTGGAAGGCGTGCCGGACGCGGCCGCCTTGGCGCGCCTGCAGGCGCCGCTCGACCTGGGCGATTTCACCACCAAGCCGTGCCAGGCGGTGCGCATTGCCGAACCGGGCTGGCTATGGCCGCGCCATCCGCCCATCCGCAGCCGGGCCGACGCGCCGACGGCGTGGCTGGCGATTACACTGCAGGAAGGCAAGAACCGCCAGGTGCGGCGCATGACCGCGGCCATCGGCCACCCTACCCTGCGGCTGGTGCGCAGCGCCATAGGCGGCATTTCGCTGGCCAGCCACCCCTTGATGCCGGGCGAGTGGATGGAAGTGGCGCCGCGCGATTTGAAGCCACGCTGAGCGGCGGCATGCAGACCATCTTGCGATGCGCCGCCCTGCTGGCGGCAGCGGCCCCCGCGCCGGCATCCAGCCAGCAACCGGTCCAGCCGCCCGGCAGCGTCCAGCTGAGCGCGGGCGGGCACCGCATCAGCGCGGAACTGGCCGCCACCGAGGAACAGCGCCGGCAAGGCTTGATGCACCGCGACGCCATGCCGGCCAACAGCGGCATGCTGCTGGTGTTCGACCGGGCTGGCGCGCACTGCCTGTGGATGAAAAATACGCCGCTGCCGCTGTCGGTGGCGTTTATCGGCGCCGACGGGCGCATCGTCAATATCGAAAACATGCGCGCCAACACGCTGGACAGCCACTGCTCCGCGAGCGGCCAGCCGGTGCGCTATGCGCTGCAGATGAATGTGGGCTGGTTCCGCCAGCGCCACATCACGCCCGGCATGAAGGTGGAGCAGTTGCCGGCGCCGCGCTAAGGCGCGCACAAAACACAAAAACCCGCGATGGCTTGCGCCATGCGGGTTTCCTGCCTCATCCTGCCTGGTGCACAGCGGCGCGAACGCCGCCGGCGCAATTAGGCTGCCAGTGCCTTCAGAGCAGCGGCCAGACGGCTCTTGTGGCGAGCTGCCTTGTTTTTGTGGATGATTTTCTTGTCGGCGATGCTGTCGATGGTCGACACGGATGCCTGGAAGATTGCGGTAGCAGCAGCTTTGTCGCCGCCCTGGATCGCTTTACGCACTGCCTTGATTGCGGTGCGCAGGGTCGAACGCTGAGCCGAGTTGTGAGCGTTTTGCTTGACTGCTTGACGAGCGCGTTTGCGCGCTTGTGCGGTATTTGCCATGGTGGTTCCTAATCGTTGTCAAAGTTCGTTTGCAAACAATAGCGTTTGCCAAACAGGTGTTTGTTCAGTCTGTCTGCCTAACCATGTAAGCCAAGGGACGCTGGCAAAACATTAGTGTCTGCGATACTGAAATCTGTACAGCCTTAAATTATAGCGGGCTTTTGGCGGCAGGGCAATTCCCAAAATGGCAAATTGCTCTTTTTGCAGCAGTTTCACGGGGCCTTAAGCCTGCGCGGCGGACGCGCCCGCTATAATCGCCGCCCATGAACCTGCTCAAAACCCTCGCTGCCATCTCCAGCATGACCATGCTGTCCCGCGTCACCGGCCTGCTGCGCGAAAGCCTGTTCGCGCGCGCTTTCGGCGCCGGCGCCTACACGGACGCCTTCATCGTCGCCTTCCGCATTCCCAACCTGCTGCGCCGGCTGTTCGCCGAGGGCGCGTTCTCGCAGGCCTTCGTGCCCATCCTGGCCGAATACAAGAACCAGCACGGGCAGCAGGCCAGCAAGGACCTGGCCGACCATGTGGCCACCACGCTGGTGTGGGCCACGGTGCTGGTGAGCGCGCTCGGTATCATAGGCGCCCCGCTGTTCGTCTACCTGATTGCCACCGGCCTGCGCAGCACGCCGGACGCCTTCGACGCCTCGGTCTGGATGACGCGGCTGATGTTCCCCTATATTGCCTTCATGTCCTTCGTGGCGCTGTCCGGCGGCATATTGAACACCTGGCGCCAGTTCAAGATCCCCGCGTTCACGCCGGTACTGCTGAACCTGAGCTTCATCGCCGCCTCGCTGTTCCTGGCGCAGCACCTGGCGCAGCCGATCTACGCCATGGCCATCGCGGTGTTCGTCGGCGGCATCCTGCAGGTGGCCATCCAGGTACCGGCGCTGATCCGCATCGGCATGCTGCCGCGCCTCTATCTGAATCCCATGGTCGGCTTGCGCGACGGCGGCGTGCGGCGCGTGCTGAAAAAGATGGGGCCGGCCGTGTTCGCCGTGTCGGCGGCCCAGATCAGCCTGATGATCAACACCAGCATTGCTTCGCGCCTGGCCGAGGGCAGCATCTCCTGGCTGTCCTACGCGGACCGGCTGATGGAATTCCCCACCGCCATGCTGGGGGTGGCGCTGGGCACCATCTTGCTGCCAAGCCTGGCAAAGGCCAATGCCGACGCCGACCACGAGGAATACTCGGACTTGCTGGACTGGGGCCTGCGCCTGACCTTCCTGCTGGCCCTGCCGGCCGCGGTCGGCATGGCGACCCTGGCGGTGCCGCTGATCAGCACGCTATTCCACTACGGCAAATTCACCGCCGAGGCAGCCATCATGTCGGCCCAGCCCCTGATGGCCTACAGCGCCGGCCTGATCGGCATTATCCTGGTGAAGACACTGGCGCCGGCGTTTTACGCCAAGCAGGACATCCGCACGCCGGTGAAGATCGCCGTGGGCGTGCTGATTGCCACGCAGCTCATGAATCTGTTGTTTGTACCCTACATCGCCGTCTCCGGACTCGCGCTTTCCATCGGTTTGGGGGCCTGCATCAACGCCGCCTTCCTGTACCGGGGCTTGCGCCGGCGCGGCGTGTACCAGCCCAAAGCTGGCTGGGGGAAATTTTATTTGAAACTATTGGTTGCAGTCGGTTTCATGGGTGCCGCCGCATGGTTCGCTGCAGCAAAATTTGACTGGCTTGCAATGAGCCACCAACCTTTCCTGCGTGCAGGTATATTATTTCTTTTAATAACTATCTGTGCGGTAATTTATTTCCTGGTATTATTTATTATGGGCTTCCGTTTCCGCGACTTTAAAAGGCGCGCCAAGTAGCGCAGCCATCGCGCCAGTGCCCCGGATACAAAAAAACCCGCTTGCGCGGGTTTTTTTAAGCTTGATCCCGCCTCATGCGTCAGTATCTTTTTTGCGGCGAGCCAGGAAAGCCAGGATGCCCAGGCCACCCAACAGCATGCCGTAGGTAGCTGGTTCCGGAACTGCCGTTACGCTCACTTCGCCGCTGTACTTGGCGCCCACGCCGCCTACGCCGAACAGGTTCAGCACGAATGGCGCAGCGCCGCTGTGCTCAACGCCGAAGAAGCGCAGTTTGCCGTCGTTGAAGACGCTGCCGGTGGTGCCGTTCAGGTTCGACAGAGTGCCGTCGAAGGTCAGGTTCTGGCCGCTGATCGTCACAACGATCTCGTACAGGCCTGGTGCCAGGCCGCCAAAAGTGATCACGTCGGAGCCGCCCGACAGCACATCATCGACCGGGGATTTGACGGATTGGAAGAAGTTGTTCGCCAGCGGGTTGTCATCCAGAATGACCAGCTGATCAGCCGCCGAGGCGCCGAAGGATGCTGCGGCCAACAGGCTCGCAACAATAAGTTTCAATTTCATAGGTTATCCTTAAAAAGTTGATGTTATTGGTTGATGAGCCAACCAACGTTTAATCGGGACTGCGAAGGCAGCATAGCATAAATACATTAAAAGTCTTGTTCTTTTGATTATATTTAATTTCCGATAATAAAGTAATTTATGCAAGTAATTTAATTATGTTGCACAGCAATATTTGGATCAGTAAAAAGCCCGGCATGCGAGGGCATCCGGGCTTGTTGGATCACTTTTGCGGCTCAGGCGGCGGGTCGGGATCGGGCTTGGTCTCGTCCGCCTTGGCCTCCTCGGCCGGCGGCTCGGGCCGGGTGGCGGGCTCGGGCGGGGCCGGCGGTTCGGCCGGCTCGGCCGGCTCGGCGGGCGCGTCGGCCGGCGGCGCTCCGGCGCCAGCGACGGCGCCGGATGGCGGCTGGCCAGGCAGCGGCGGCTGGCCGGGACGGGGCTGGCTGGTGGGCGGCTGCCCCGGCAAAGGCTGGGCGTCGCCGGCGCTGACAAATTTCCAGTCCGCGATACGCTGCTTGCCTTCGAAACCCTGGAAGCGCGCCGGGAAGTTGCCGATCTTGACAGGCTTGGCGTCGGACAGGCTGTACACCGCTACCACGCCGGTGGTGCCGGCCGCGTAGCTGATGCCCCACTCGGCCTTGCCGGTCATGGGATCGACAAAAATCTTGCGCAAGTGGCGCCGCACGGCGGGAAAGCGCGGGTCCAGCAGCAGTTCCTTGAGCGAAGGCGGCTGGGTCGGCTGGCCGGGCGGCGTGGCCTTGGCATAGCTTTGCAGCGCGTCGCTGAACTGGGCGCCGATGTTGAGCAATTCACGCTCGGCGGCACTGCGCTGCATCACCGCGCCCAGCTTGACGGCGGTCGCGCCCACCAGGCCGATGATGGCCACCAGGATGATCAGGCTGATGTAGGTGAAACCGGCGCGGCGGCGCCCGGCCGGCCTACCAGTCCGCGTAGGGCTTGCCATGGCGGTCATTGCCGGGCGCTCCGCTCTTCAGGTCCGCCACGCCGCCCTTGCTGCCGTCTTCCGGCGGCACCAGCACCCAGGTGGTGCTGCTCTCGGTGATGGGATCGATGGGCGCGGCGCGCAGGTATTTTTTCTCCACCAGCTGTTCCAGCGTGTCGGGGTAGCGGCCGGTGTCGCCGTAGTACTGGTCGATGGTGGCGCGGGTGCTGCGCAGGTTGTCGGCCAGGATGGTTTCCCTGGCGCTGTCGACGCTGGGGAAATAGCGCGGCACGGCCAGCGTCAGCAGCAGCGCGATGATGCCCAGCACCACCAGCAGCTCGATCAGCGTGAATCCTCGTTGGGCTTTGTTCATCGTTACCATTTTTTATAGGGCACGCCGTTCAGGCCGGTCTTCTCGGACAGGGAAAAGACATCGTACACGTCCTCCCCTTCGCGCGGCTGGTCGGCGTCGCTGGCATAGCTGCGCAGCCCCCAGGTTTGCGCGTCGGAGGCGTCCGGCTCGGAACTGAAGGGGTCGCGCGGAATGCGGCGCAGGAAGTAGATCTTGCTGCGCTTGGGGTTTTTCTGGTCCTGCACGCCTTCCACCAGCAGCTCCAGGTTCTTCGGGTAGCCGGTGCTGAGGGTGCTCTTGGCCACGCGGCCGTCGTCGTAGGCTTGCTTGTAGGCGTCGATGGCCTGGCGGATCTCGTGCAGCGAGCGGCGCAGCTCCTGCTCGTTGCGGCGCTGTATGGTCACCTGGGCCACCGGCACCACGAGCGTGCCCAGCAGGCCCAGGATGGCCAGCGTCACCAGCAGTTCGATCAGCGTGAAGCCACGGCGCCGCGGGTTCATTTTGCGGGCGGCTGCGGCGGGGCCGGTATCGGCGCCGCAGGTTCGGGCTGGGCCACGCTGGTGGCGGGGCCGGGTTGCGAGGTGGACAGCGGCACGCCGGCCGGCGCACTGGCCGGCAGCGCGGGCGCCGTGCCGGAAGCATCGGCGCCGGAGACGGCCGGCGTGGCCGGCAGCGGCTGGCCGGGCGCCGGCACCGGCAGCGGCTGGGCGCCCTGGCCTTGCTGGCCCGGCGGCGGCAGCTGCGGCGCGCCGGGACGCACCGGGGCTGCCGGCGCGCTGGGCGCGCCCAGCGGCAGCGTCACGGTGGTGCGCACGGCGGGATCGGGACGGCGGCGGAAATTGCCCTCGGTGCCAGCCGAGAATTCGGCGGCCGCCGCTTCGGGACGCTGCACGTTGCGGATCAGGTGCGGCGTAATCGACAGCACGATTTCCGTTTTTTGCTTGTCGTCCGTGGTGCTGCCGAACAGGCGGCCGAGGATGGGCACGTCGCCGAACAGCGGCACCTTGCTGCCGTTACTGCGGTCTTCATTGTTGATCAGGCCGGCCAGCACCTGGTTCTCGCCGTCCTTCAGCTGCAGCATGGTGGTGGCCTGGCGGGTGCCGATCTGGTAAGCCTTGGTGCCGGACTTGGTCTCCACCTGGCTGACCAGGTTGCTGACCTCGAGCGCCACGCGGATCGCCACTTCGTTGTTCAGGTAGATGGTGGGCTCGGCGTTCAGCGTCAGGCCCACGTCCACGTAGCTGACCGACTCGCTGGCGAAGCCGCCGGTGCCGGGCGAGATGGTGGTGGTAATCACCGGCACCTTGTCGCCGATCAGGATCTTGGCCTTTTCCTTGTTGCGCACGCGGATGCGCGGATTGGCCAGCAGCTTGCTGTCGCCGTCGGTCTTGTTGGCGTTGGCGGTCAGGTTGACGGCCGACACGCCGATGCTGCGCTGGTTCAGGTGGTTCAGGTCGTTAATCGTCAGCACCGTGCCGCCGGAGGAGATCAGCGGACCGAAGGTGACGCTGGAGGGCCAGGCCACGCCCAGCTCCATCAGGCGCGTGCGCTTCACCTCCAAAATCTCCACTTCCAGCATCACTTCCGGCTCGGCCACATCCTGCAGCGCCACCAGGCGCTCGGCCAGGCGGATCGCCTCGGCATTGTCGCGCACGATCAGCAGATTCAGTTTTTCGTCCACCACCACGTCGCGCGACTTGAGGATGGTCTTCAGCGTGTTGGCCACCGACTTGGCCTCGGCGTTGGCCAGGAAGAAGGTCTTGACCACCATCTCCTGGTATTCCTTCAGCTTGGCCGCCACGTTGGGGTAGATCAGGATGGTGTTGCCGTCCAGGACCTGCTGCTCGAGCTGGTTGGTCATCAGCAGATAGTAGACCGCTGCTTCCACGGTGCTGTTCTTCAGGAAGATGGACGCTTTCTGGTCGGTCTTGACGTCCTTGTCGAACACGAAATTGAGGCCGGAGCGGCGCGCGATAATCTCGAACACCTGCTTTAGCGGCGCGTCGCGGAACTCGATGCTGATGGGCTGCCTGAAGGCCTTCGACAGGCCCGCCTCCGCAGTCGGCTGGGCGCCCTTCTCGTTTACGTCGCGCAGCATCAGGCGCGCCTGCTCGTAGGACGGTTTTTCGGCCAGCACGGCATTGAGCTTTTGCCGGGCGCCGTCGTAGTCCTTCCTGGCGGCCAGCTCGCCGGCCGAGGCCACCATTTTTTCCAGCCGCTCGGACGCTTCCACCGCGCGCAGGCCGGCGCGGGCGCGCTCGTTCATCGGGTCCAGCGCCAGCACGCGCTGGTAGCCCTGCTGGGCCGGGGCGCGGCGGCCATCGGCCAGTTCGCGGTCGGCCTGCTCCAGGTACTGCACGGCGGCGCGGTCGCGCGTCAGCAAGTAGGCGGAGCGGAACTGCGCGTTCTGCGGGTCCTTGGAAATGGCTTCCTGGAACTTGGCCAGGCCCGCTTCCGGATTGTTCTGCTCGACCAGGGCGCGGCCCTCGCGGAACGCCATCTCGCCGGCGCAGCCGGCCAAGGCCAGCGCCACCAGCGCGGCCATGGCCGTGGTTTTGAACATGCGGTGTGGGATGCGGGCCATTAGTCGGGAACTCCAATATTGAGCTGCTGGGATTGATTCAGCGGCAGATAGGTAAGCTTCAGCATGGGCGGCGCGATGGCGTCGACGCGGTAGACGCCGTCGATCACCGTTTGCGCGCGCACCACGTAGGTCTTGTCGGCGCGGGCCAGGAAGACTTCCCAGGCGCCGTCGCTGGCCGCCTTGCCGATGTAGGTGAACGGCAGCGGCGGCGCCTGGGGCGGCGGCGGCGGCGGCGGCGCCGGCGCAGGTGGCGGTGGCGGCGGCGCCCAGTTCTGGCTGCCGAACACGCCCCCCGCCCCGCCGAAGCTGCCTTCGCCGGACTCGCCTATCAGTTCGGCGCGCGGCAGCAGGCGCAGGATCTGCACCTCCGCCGGTGCGCCCTTGGCGGCAACCGGCGCAGTTACGGGGGGCGCGGCGGCCGGCGCACCGGCGGGCGCGCGGCGATCCACCGCTTCGGCGACCTCGCCGTCCGCAGGCGACTTGTCACCGAAGATCACCAGGCCGGCGGCGCCGGCCAGCGCGGCGGCCATCAGCATGTGGCGCGGCGTCATGGCTGCCCCGGCACGGCGCCGTCCTTCAAGTCCTTCAGGTACAGCGTGAAGCGCATGCGCGCCTCCACCTGCGTGTCGCCGATGTTCTCGCGGCGGAAGCCGATGTCGTCCAGCGCAGCGAACGGCAGTTCGCGCAAAGCTGTCAGCGCGAACTGCCAGATGGCCTGGTAGCTGCCTTTGACCGGCAGTGTGATCTGGTAGCTGGCGACGCGGCTGGCCTTGTCGTAGCCCAACTTGTACTCGCCCTGGTTCAGGCTCAGGCCCGCCTTCGTGGCCAGCCCGAACAGGACCTTCACGTGCTGCTCGGCGTAGCGCTTTTCACCCAGTGTTTCCTGGAACAGGGCCAGGTTTTCATTGGCCGACGGCGGCGGCGCGGCCACCACCAGCGCGCCCGGCGCCGGCAGCGGACGGGCCAGCGCCACGCGCTGCTCTGCGCGCTGCGGAATCAGCCAGGCCCACGCCGCGGCGCCCGCCACGCACAGTAAAGCCGCCACGCAGCCAGCGGCGCCGGCGCGCACAGCGGCCAGGCGCGCGCGCAGCAGCACGGCCGGCACGGACAGCTGCGCCGAGGCCGCCGGCTGCTTGCGCTGCTTGGTGCCTTGCGCCGTCATCGCGCCCCCCACTGCGCTTCGACCTGGAAGCGGATCGGCCGGTTTGGATCGGTGTCGTTGATTTCATGCCGCGACAAGGCCGCGCCAACGAAAAATTCCTGCTGCTTGAGCTGTTCGATGTAGGCGATCATGTCATCCGCGTTCCTGGCTTCGGCGCTGATCTTCAGCATCTGCTTGTTGGGGTCCGGCTCCAGCGCCAGCAAGGCCACGCTGGCCGGCGTGGCCGCGCCCACCGCTTCCTGCATGTCGCGCCACGGCAGGTTCAGCTGCAGCACGGCGGCGTTGATGGCTTTCGCCTGCGCGTCCGGTATCCGCACCTTGGCTGCCTGCACGGCGGCCGCGCCCTGTGCGCCCTGCCGCTGCTGCACCAGTTGCTGCTGTTGCTCCTGCAAGGCGCGCTGCTGCCGGCGCTCCAGCTCGCGCACCTGGGCCGCGCGGACGCGCTGCTGCTGCACCATCTGGTAGCCGTACAGGGCGGCGCCGGCGCACAGCGCCAGGCCCAGCACGCAGCCTGCCAGCGCAGCAGGATGTTCCCGGCCCAGCCGGTACAGCGCGCGGCGCCAGCCCGGCGCGGCGAAATCGATGCGCATTTTCCTCATGCGGCCAGCCCTCCGCACGCCAGCACGCTCGCCAGCGACCAGCTGTCCTCGCCCGGCGCGGCGGCGCCCAGCGTGCTGCAGGAAATCTGCCCGGCGTTGGCGGCGGGCTTGGCCAGCAGCGGCGGCACCTGGCCGCACAGCTGCAGCAGCTGCGGCGCGTCCACGCCGGCCAGCAGCGCTTCGCGTTGCAGCGTTTGCGCCAGCCAGTACTGGTCGGCGCCGCGCGGCACAGGCATTGCGCGGATCGCGTGCAGGCGCCGGCTGGCGATGATGGCCAGCGTCAGCAGATGGTCGTGCACCTGGCCGAACCACGCGCCGTCCTTGAGCGCGCCCTGCCAGCGGTTCCACGCGGTCACGAAATGCGGCAGCACTTCCACCACCGCCATGCCGTGATCGGCGGCGGCCTGCTCCAGCGTCGCCAGCAAGGGCTGCGGCATGGCTGCGGCAAAGAACGGCTGCCCGGTGTCCCAGTCGGCGACGATTTTCCAGCCGCCGGCCGGTTCGCCGTACAGGCTGTGAAAGCGCAGCGCGGCTGCCGCTTCCAGGTCGGCCAGGCGCGCAGCCTGGGCCGGCGGCGTGACGGACCACATGCGGGCCAGGTCGTCGGCCAGCACGAAGCCGGCCGGCCAGCCCTGCACGTCCTGTCCCGCCAGCAGCTCGCGCAGCGCCAGGCCAATGGCATGATGGGCGTGCAGCGCGCCGACGCCTTCCGGCGAAAACGGCTGCTCGGCCAGCAGCTCGGCGCGGGGGCCGAACCAGCGGCTGACCTTCAGCAGGCTCACGGCGAAACCCGACACGCCGATGCGCAGCGACTGCCCCGGCAGTCTGTTGAGCAGTCTAGGCATGCAGCGTCACCCGCTTGATTTCCGACAGCGTGGTGCCGCCGCGCTTGACCAGCTCGAGCGCGGCCAGGCGCAGGCTGCGGGTGCCGTTCTTGTAGGCGGCGGCCTTGATCTGGCGGATCGGTTTTTTGTCCACGATCAGTTCCCGTATTTCGTCGTTCAGCGTGAGTATCTCGGCAATCGAGCGGCGCCCCTTGTAGCCGGTGCCGCGGCAGTCGCCGCAGCCCTTGCCTTCCATGAAGCGGTAGTCGAAGGCGTCGGCGCGGGTCAGGTTGACGCTGGCCAGTTCCTGGTCCGAGGGCGTGTATTCGGCCGCGCAGTGCGGGCAATTGATGCGCACCAGGCGCTGCGCCCAGATGCCGTTCAGCGCCGACACGAAGGCGTATGGATCGATGCCCATGTGGGTGAAGCGGCCGAACACGTCGAACACATTGTTGGCGTGCACCGTGGTGAGCACCAGGTGGCCGGTGAGCGCGGACTGCACGGCGATTTCGGCGGTCTCGCGGTCGCGGATCTCGCCCACCATGATCTTGTCCGGGTCGTGGCGCAAAATCGAGCGCAGGCCCTTGGCAAAGGTCAGGCCCTTCTTCTCGTTGACCGGGATCTGCAGGATGCCGGGCAGCTGGTATTCCACCGGGTCTTCAATGGTGATGATCTTTTCACGGCCGTTGTGGATCTCGGTGAGCGCGGCGTACAAGGTGGTGGTCTTGCCCGAGCCGGTGGGGCCGGTCACCAGCAGCATGCCGTAGGCTTCCTGCGCCAGCACGCGCAACGTGGCCAGCGAGGGCGCGTCGAAGCCCAGCGCCTCCAGTGTAAGCGAGCCGTAGGCCTCGATCATGGCACGCTTGTCCAGAATACGGATTACCGCGTCTTCGCCGTGGATGCTGGGCATGATGGACACGCGCAGGTCGATCTCCCGCCCGCCCGCCTCGACACGGAAGCTGCCGTCCTGCGGAATGCGCCGTTCGGAAATGTCCAGTTCCGCCAGCACCTTCAGGCGCGAGATGATCTGCTCGGCCACTTCGATGCCGTTGACGGCGGTGGCGTGATCGAGCACGCCGTCCACCCTGTACTTGACGGCCAGCCCGCCGGCGGTGCTTTCCAGGTGGATGTCGGAGGCGCCGGCCTTGAGCGCGTCGTACAAGGTGGAATTCACCAGCCGCACGGCGGGGCTGGCAGCCTCGGACACGGAGGCGAAGGACAGCACGGCGGCAGTCTTGCCGTCGCGCCGGCCCTCGCTGGCGCCGGGCAGCAGGCTGTCCACCGCGCGCGCCGATTCCTCCTGCTTGGACAGGTAGGCCTGGATGTCGGCCTGCAGCGCCAGCCGCGTTTGCAGCGGCGTATGCGGTGTGGCGCGCGCCTGGGCGCCCAGCCAGGTCTGCAGGTCGAGGTCGAAGGGGTCGGCGATCACGCCCACCAGCAGGCCGTCGTGCGCGCGCAGCAGCACGCAGCGGCGCGCCATGGCCTGCGACAGCGGCAGCAGGTCGAAGGCCGGCGTAAAGCTGAGCATGTCCACCGTTTCCAGCACGGCCAGGCCGAAGGGCTGGGCCAGCGCGTGCACCGCCAGGCGCGGCTCGATGCCGGTCAGCGCTTCCAGCTCTTCCACCAGGCTGCGCTTGCTCTGTTGGGCGCGCGCGCGGGCGCGGATCAGCATGGCATGCTCGATTGCCGGGACCGCCGGGCTGGCCGCATCCCTGGCCGGGGTTGGCATCATGACATGTCTCCAGCGAGATCGAAAATTGGCATGTAGAGTAACACCACGATGGCGCCCACCACCAGGCCGATGCAGGCCATCAGCAGCGGCTCGAACGTGCGCGTGAAACGGTCGATCCAGCGGCTGATTTCGCCGTCGTAGAAAGCAGCCGACTGGGTCAGCATGGGGCCCATGTCGCCGGTGCGCTCGCCCACCCGCAGCATGCGCAGCGAGATCGGCGTGGTCAGGCCGTTCGCCTCGAAGGCGGACGACAGCGGCAAGCCCGATTCGACGTGCGCGCGCGCGGCCTGCAAGCCTTGCCGCACCGACGGCGAGACCATGCCTTGCACCGTGTCGATGGCGTGCAGGATGGTGATGCCGCCTTCGCTGAGCATGCCCAGCGTAAGGTACAGGCGCGACAACTCGTAGATGCGCACGCGCTCGCCGATGCCCGGCAGGCGCGACATGAGCCGCAGCAGGCCGCCGTTGGCCATCAGGCGGCGCAGGCCGAACACCAGGCTGCCCAGCAGCAGCGCCAGGCCGGCCAGCAAGGCGGTGGTGTGGGCGGCGGCGAACTGGCCCCAGCCGAGCATGAGCTGCGACATCCACGGCAGGTTGCGCCCGGCGCCCTGGTAGACCTCGGCGAAGCGCGGCACCACGTAGGTAATCAGGAACAGGCTGACGCCGCCGCCCACCAGCAGCAGGATGGAAGGATAGATGGCGGCGCTGACAATCTTGGCGCGCACCGTGTCGATGCGCTGCTGGTAATCGATAAAGCGCGACAGGGCGCGCGGCAAATCGCTGGTGCCTTCGGCGGCCTTGACGATGCCGACGTACAGCGGCGGGAACAATGCAGGCTGCTCGGCCAGCACGGCCGAGAAGCGCTGGCCTTCGCGCAGGCCGCCCAGCAGGCGTTCCAGCACGCCGCGCGTGGCGGGGCTGGCTTCCTTTTCCAGCAGCGCTTCCAGCGCCTCGACCACGCCCAGGCCGGCGGTGAGCAGCGCCAGCAATTCCTGGCTGAACAGCACCAGCGACAGCGACTTGCCCTGGCCCCTGCCTAGGGGCAGGCCGAGGCCGCCGCGCACCGGCGCGATGGCGCTGACGAACAGGCCGCGCGCCTCCACCTGGCGGCGCGCGTCCGCTTCGTCGCGGCCGTCGACCACCTGGCGGCCGATCACCATCTCCGGCGACAAGGTACGTACTTCGAACTGCATGGGGAGCCGGTTTGCTGAGGTTGCTGTGGTTGCTGTCGCTAAGCCGCGGAAGGTTATTGGGACGTGATGTCGGCGTCTTCGCCGGTGCCGCCGGGCTGGCCATCTTTGCCCAGGGACAAAATCTCATATTCGCCCTTGGTGCCGGGCGCGCGGTACTGGTAAGGCTTGCCCCACGGATCGGGCGGCACGCCTTTTTTCAGGTAGGGACCGTTCCATTTGGCGCCGGCCGATGCGGGCGCAGCCAGCAGCGCGCCCAGGCCTTCCTCGGCGCTGGGATAACGGCCCACGTCCAGGCGGTAGGTGTCGAGCGATTTTTCGAATGCTTCGATTTGCGCCTTGGCGATCGTCACTTCCGATTTGCCCAGCTGCGAGAAGTACTTGGGACCGACGTAGGCGGCCAGCAGGCCGATAATGACGATCACCACCAGCAGTTCCAGCAAGGTGAAACCGCGGGCGCGGCGTGGCGCTTTATTGCCTTGTAGCAGTGCTGCGTGCATCCGAACGACTCCTTTTTACGGCGGAAGGCTGAAACCGCCTAGCCTAACACGCTGTTTAAGCTTTCGACAACGTTTTCCGCAATAAAAACAGCCGCACAGGCCAAGCCTGTGCGGCTGCGGATACGGCCTTGCTAAACGACAATTAGTCGATCAGCTTGGCGCGGGTGCGATCCGATTCCGCCACCGGGATGGTGGCGCTGCCGGTGTTGACGTTGATGACGGTGGTGGTCTGCACGTTGCCGCTCAGGTCCTGGAACTGGAAACCGCCCAGATAGGAGGTATCGTTGGCCAGGCCGGACCAGGTGGCAGCCACACTGGCGGCCACGTTGGCCACCACCTTGCCGGGCAGCGCCACGGTGAGCTTGCCGCCCACGTCGGCGGTGGTCACCACGGTCGAGAGCAGTTTGTGCGACATGGTCTCGCCGCCGCCGTAGGCCAGCACGCAGACCTTGTAGTTGCCAGCGTCCGGCGCGGCAATCTGCACCGCCTCGTTGCTGGTGGCATTGCCCGAGTAGCCCCAGGCGCCGGACGGGGTCAGCACGCCCAGGTCGTTGTCGTCGCCCTCGCTGCTGGTGTCGAGGTCGCGCAGCGCGAAGCGGGCCGCCACGCTGCCGGCTGGAATGGCCACGTTGTACACCTTCACGTTCGGCAGGTCGGTGCCGGCGGCGCAAGCCAGTTTCAGGTTGGCCGAGCTCAGGCCACCCGGCGTCAGCGTCACCTGCTCACCCAGGGTCGGCGCCTTCAGGCCGCCCTTGATGGCCGTCATGCGGCCGTTGAAGGTGGCTTTCACCGGGAAGATGCGGGTGCCCGATGGCTTGTCGCCGGTCAGCAGCGCAGGCGAGGCGATCGACTTGCCGGTGCGGGCCTGGATCGGGCTGCGCACCACGTGGCTGCCGTCGGTCCAGCTCAGGCTGCCGAAGTTCCACACGCCGTTGGCCGCGCCAGCGGTGGTCAGCTTGACGGTGAAGGCGGCGGTTTCGCCCGGCGCCAGCGTCAGGCTGGACGGGGTGACCACGGTGGTGAAGCCCGGCACCGAGGCGGTGGCGCTGTAGGTGGCGCTGGCGCCGCCCACGTTGGTCACCGAGCGGCGCACCGTCACGCTGTTCTGCACGCCGCCGACGGTGATCGACGGCAGGTTCAGGTTGTAGGACTCGTCCAGCGTGCCATACACGGTGCAATCGCTTTGCGGCTGCACGGCGGCCTTGTTCACCTTGCACTGGTAGGCCACGTAGTCAGCCTTTTTCGCGTCGTACACCAGGCCCGGATCGGCGGCCTTGTTCGGGTCGACGTGACCGGCGCCCTGCGCCCACGGCAGCAGGCCGTTCTGCGCGCCTGCCAGGTTGTCGTTCAGCGTGGTGAAGGCGGTGGTCATCAGCGCCGACTTGATGGCCGCAGGCGACCAGTCAGGATGCAGCTGGCGCAGCAGCAGGCCGAGCCCGGCCACGTGCGGACTGGACATCGAGGTGCCCTGGTAGGACGCATAGGCGGGCGGCGGCACCAGGGTGCCGGCGGCAACCAGCGCGTGCTCGGCCGGGGTCAGCGCTGCGGTGACGCTGGCGATGACGTCCACGCCGGGCGCGGTCAGGTCGGGCTTCAGCATATTGCTGTCGCCGGCATTCGGGCCGCGCGACGAGAAGCCGGCCATGATGGGGGCCGGCACCGACTTGATGGCGAAGGCGCCGATGGCAGCGCTGGCGTTGCCCGCCTGCGCGTAGGCCTTGATGGCGGCGCCATCGGCAGCCGACACGTGCACCGACGGCACCGAATGCGCTTCCGATACCAGGCCGCCGCCGTTGTCGGACAGGACCATGCCGGCGCCGCCGGCCTGCAGCACGGCCAGGCTCTTGTCGACGCGTGCATTGTCGCCGCGGGTGCAGATGACCACTTTGCCGGCCACCTTGGCCGGGTCCAGCTTGACCTGGCCCAGCTGGGCGGCAGCGCCGGCGTCGCTGACGCACAGGCTGGCGGTGCCGCCGCCCAGGCCGGCGTCTTCCGCGCGGATCAGCGGCGCCGCCGACAGCGGATTGACGTTCAGCGAGGCGCCGCTGTACTTGGCGCCGTTGCCCAGGCTAACGTCCGCTTGCGTGCTGCGGTCGTGGGTGGACGCTGCCACCGTGGTCAGCCATGGGCTGACGTGGGCCACCGCTTGCGCAGGGCCGCTGTTGCCCGCCGACGCGGCGACGAACACGCCGGCCAGCGAGGCGCGGTAGAAGGCTTGCTCGACCGGGTCGTTGACCGAGGTCTGCGAACCGCTGATCGAGTAGTTGATGACGTTGACGCCATCCTTGACGGCGTCGTCGATTGCCAGCACCGAGTCGGAGTTGTAGCAGGTGTTGCTGGCGTTGGTGCCGTCTTCGGCGGTCGGATCGTCGAAGGTCCAGCACACCTTGTAGGCGGCGATGCGGGCGCGCGGCGCCATGCCGGTGCTGGCGCCCATCGGCACGCCGTTCACGGTGGCAAAGGCGCCGGAGTTGCCGGCGGCGGTGGAAGCGGTGTGGCTGCCGTGGCCGCCATGGCCGGTGGACACGCCGTTGCTGCCGATGTTGGAATCGCGCGGCGAGTAGAACTCGCTCCAGTTTTTCTTGGCGCCGTTCGGGGACGCGATGAAGCCGGCGTTGTAGTACTTGGCGCCGATCAGTTTGTTGTTGCAATGCAGCGCGGCGTCGAAGCCCTCGCCGCTCTGGCAGCCGCCCTTGAAGGTGGCCGGCGCGCTGGTGTAGGCCAGGGTGCCGGAGCCGTCGAAGGTCGGGTTGCCGTCGGCATCGACGCGGTCGGCGAAGGCTGGATTTTCAGGCCAGACACCGCTGTCGACCACGCCGATCACCATGTTCTCGCCCTTCACCAGCTGGCCGCCGGTGAATTTCGACCACAGCCCGCCGGCCGTGCTCAGGCCCAGGAAGCGCGCGCTGGAAATGGTATCGAGACGGCGCGCGGTATCGGCTTGCACGTCGGCCACGGCGGGATTGCTTTTCAGCGTCAGCACTTCGGCATCGGTCAGCTGCACGGCGAAGCCGTTCAGCACCACGTCGTAGTTGGCCACCACGGTCGGATTGCCGACGCTGGCCAGCACTTCGGTCTTGCGCTCGCCCAGGTAGCGGATGTATTCCTGCACGCTGGGCGCGCGGAAGTCGAATACCTGGCCGGGGGCTGGCTGGGTGGCAGCCAGGCCGCTGACGCCGCCGTTGTAGGTGGCGGCCGGTTGGTCTTGCAGCTGCACGATGTAGGTGCGGCGCTGTTCTTGCGCGGTGGCGGTGATCGCCAGGCTGGACATCAGTGCCAGCACGGCCAGCGAAATAGGACGCAGATTCAGGTTCATGATTTTTCCCGGAATAAATTAGAAAGAAACAGCAGGCAGACTCAAGCCGAACGGCGGCGGCGCGACAGCGCGCCCAAGCCGATCAGGCCCAGGCCGAACAGCGCCATGCTGGTGGGTTCCGGGATTGTGGTGATGTTATCGAGCGCGATATTGCCGATGCCACTGGTGCGGCTGCAATTGCCCGAGAAGTCGCAACCGTAGCCGTAGATGCGCACGAAATTGAACTCGTAGCCCGACAGCGGCGACAGGTCGTAGTTGGCGAAATTGAAGGCGCCGCCGGTTGGGCCTGGCAGGAAGATGGTCTGGGAGACGCCCACCGCCTGGCCGGCCGCATTGAAGCCCTGGATCAGCAGCGCGCCTGCGGTGCTGGGGAAGGTGGTGCCATCGGCGCCGATGTAGCTCGCTTGCAGCGAGCCCAGGCGGAAGTTATTGCCGTTGTTCAGGCCGAAGTACAGATAGCCGTCGTTCAGGCCGGCGTAGTAGTTGGTCGGGTTGTTGACCGGGCAGCCGCCCGAAATGCACAGGCCGTTGTCGGAGCCGTCGACGATGACGCCGACCAGATCGTCGGTCTGCGTATTGCCATAGGCGTAGGTCTCGATCCAGAAATCGCCGGTTTCCACGATGCCGCCCGCAGTCAGGATGGGGCTGGTAAAACCAGTTTCAAAATCAATCACACCCGCTTGCGCCACGCTGCTGGCCGCCAGCACTGCGGCACCAGCCGCCTTTTTGAACAGATTGCTCATACCGCTTTTTTTTGTCGAAATATTAGCCACGGAATCCCCTGGATTTAGATGGTCTTAATTTTTAGAAAGCTATCTTGTCTTGTGGATAGATCGCTTGCCCGCCTCAACCACTCCCCTAGTTGAGTCCGCTCTAATAAGCATTAAACGTGCCTATGAAAGATTTTCAAAAGAATCATGATGTTGCCCCTACATCATGATTGCAAGGAAGTTAAAGTGTAAAATTTTTCGACAGAAAAAGTTTCCTACGTGAAGCAACTTCACGCGGGCGGTACAGCAGCAATTAGTCAGCGCGGCCGGACGGCGCGTTAGATAGGGTGCGGCAAACACCACCGGTGCAGCCAACGGCCGGCTCCGGAATAACCTGGCAGGTGGAGACCCTGCCCTCTTGCGCGGCTGCTTCGTTGGCCGTCTTGCGCAGCGCGGTGTAGCGCTCGGCCAGCGGCGCTGCTGCGGCCATATGCGCGGCCGACATGGCCAGCCACGCCGACGGACCGCCGCACAGGCGGGCGCCCACCGGCACGGCGCGGCAATCGGCCGCCACGCTGCAAGTGGAGGCGCTTTCCAGCGCGCGCAGGCGCTGCAGCAGTTCCGGCGCACCTTGGCCGTCTGGGCTGCCCGCGCCGGCATTGGCGCCTTGCCCACAGGCGAGCGCGCTGCAGCCCAGCGCGGCGCTGGCGGCGGCAATGGCAAGTAGCAGAGTCAGTCGCATGGATGCAGGAGGCGGGTGCCGGGACAGTGAAAAAAGGAACAACAATGCGCCATCATGGGCTTGCGCAGCGGCCGAGTCAAGCGCGCGCTGCGCCGCCGTCCAGCAGCCGCAAGGCCATGCCGCGCGCTACCGCCTGGGTGCGGTTGCTGACCCCTAAGGTCTTGTAGATGCGCTGCAAATGGTTCTTCACCGTGAGGCCGCTGATGCCGAGGATCTGGCCGACTTCGACATTGCTCTTGCCTTCCTTAACCCAGTGCAGGATTTCCATTTCGCGCCGGCTGACCGGGCGCTCGGCCCAGGCGGCGGCCGAAGCCGCCGGCCAGGCAGCACCGGGCATGCGCTCCAGCCGCTGCAACGCAAAGTGCAAGTGCGGTAGCAGCAGTTCGATGAAGTAGGCCTGGCGCGGACCTGGCCGCTGCGGCATGCCGAACAGGGCAAAGCACGTGCCCCCGCCCGTTAGCGGGCCGGCGCCGTGCAGCAGCACATTGTCCAACCCCAGCCGCAGCAGTTCGGGCGCGAAGGCGGGCCAGGCGCCGGGCCCTGCGGCCGGCTGCGCGGCGGCCTCCAGCGCCAGCGGCGGCGCCTGCCAGCCGCCGGTTCCGGCACGCGCCTGGGCGTGCCGCGCCAGCCGGGGCGCCAGCCCGTGGACGGGATCGGACACTTGCTCCAGCACGGCGCTGTCGATCACTGTTCCGTGCAAGCAATCAATGTGCGCGAGGACGGAACCGCCCGGGCAGGCCGGACCGAACTGCATGCACACCATCAGCCGGTGCGGCAGCAGCGCCTGCAGCTGGCCCTGGGTCCACAAAAAATAGCTGCGCAGCTCGCGCACCGAGAGCGATGCCTCGATGGCGCCCAGCAGGTATTCCTGCTCCCGCTTGCTCAGGATGACGGCTTGCTCCATGGCCGAGTCCCGGGTCTCAGGCGACCGCAGCCGCAGCATATTGCAGTTTGGGCTGCGCTTGCGCGCTTGCGCGGCCGGCCTGATGTGCGCCGGCGTCAAGCGTGAAGCGGTAGCCGCTGCCGCGCACGGTTTCAATATGGTCCTGATGGCCGCTCGGCTGCAGCGCATTGCGCAAGCGGCCGACATGCGCGTCCACGGTGCGTTCATCGACGCAGGCGTCGGCGCCCCACACCAGGTCAAGCAACTGGCTGCGGCTGAAGACCCGCTCGGGGTGCCGCATCAGGAAATGCAGCAGGCGGAAATCGACCCGTCCCAAACTGAGCTGCCGCCCGCCCGCCAGCACGCGCTGGGAGGACGCGTCGAGCCGCAGCGCGGCCAGCTGTATCACGCCGCCCGCCCCCGTCATGGCAGGCGCCGGGGACAGCATGGCCGCGTGCGCAGCGGCGTGCGCCTGGCGGCGCAGCACTGCGTGCATGCGGGCCAGCGTTTCGCGCGGACTGAAAGGCTTGGTGATGTAGTCGTCGGCGCCGCTTTCCAGCGCCAGGATCTTGTCGGCCTCGGCGCCGCGCGCGGTGAGCATGATGATGGGCAGGCCGGCAGTGCGCGGCAGGGCGCGCAGGCGGCGCAGCAGCGCCAGCCCGGACTGGCCGGGCAAGTCCCATTCAAGCAGCAGCAGTTCCGGCGCCGCCGACTCCAGCATCAGCAGCGCGCTCTCGGCGTCCAGCGCGCACAGCGGCTGATGGCCGGCCTGGCGCAGGTTCAGCGCCAGCAGCTGCTGCACCTGCGGGTCGCAGTCGATGATGAGGATAGGGGGCGGCATAAACTTCACTATGCATCAGCCCGGATAGTGCACACTAATACAATTTAATTGCGCGATTGATAGTTTTTCCGACTAAATTCCGTCCCGCCCATGAAAATCGCGCCGCCTTGTCAGGGGCGGCGCGCGTGGCGGCAAGTGCGCGGAAACAACAGCGCGGCAAGCGGGCCGCCATGCGGCGGCCACCGCGCCAGCTAAGCGGCTGCGGCCATCAGGCAGCCAGCGCCTGCATCTGCGCGGGCGCGGCGCCGGTGGCGCGGCGGCGGCGCAGCACCAGCGCCATCAGCGCCAGGCCGGTGCCGGTCAGCAGCCAGTCGGACGGCTCAGGCACCGTGACGACGGCGCCCGGGTCGCCGGGACCGTTGCCGATCGAGCCGCTGCCGCCCGGCGTGGTGGGCGGCGTCCACAGGTACTGGGCGATGGCGCCGGTGACCGGGTCGTAGTTGCCGACCAGGTTGCCCAGGCTGTCGAAGGCGGTGATGCTGAAGTTGGAGATGTAGCCCGACACCGGATCGGCCGCGCCGGCAAAGCTCAGGTCGAAGGAGTACACGGAATTGAAATCGACCGCGAACGCCAGCTCATTGAACGCCAGGTTGCTGAACAGGTAGCCGCCGCCTTGCGGCGTGACATTGTCGTTCAAATCCACGACCGCATGGTCGAAGCCGACCAGGCTGGACATCAGCGCGGTCGCCTCGACGCCGTTGCCGGGCGAGCTGAACTGGAAGTCCAGGTAGCCGCCGGCCACGCCGAACGTGCGGGTGTCGATCGAGACCATCACACCGGCCGAAGCCAGGCCGCTGACAGCCGCCAGCACCAGGGTCAGCGCGGCGCGGCGCAGGGTTTTGCTGAAGAAGTTGCGCATAAGTTGTTTTCCTTAGAAGGTACCGGTGTAGAACTTGGGCGTGTAGGTCACGACCGCTTTATTCGGATTGCTGAAGGTCAGCGAGACCGTCATGGTGGCGCCGGGCGCCAGCGTGCCGCCCAGCGTGAGGTAAGGCGCGCCGCCGTAGATGCCGCTGGCGTTGTCCAGCACCAGGCCGCTGGCCAGGCCGTTCAGCTGCAGCTGGAACGGACCGCTCAGCGGCGTGCTGCCATTGTTGGTCAGGTACAGCACGCCGGACGACTTCTGCGTGAAGCGGTTGTACACCGTGCCCTGCTGCACGAACTTGATGCTGCCGCTGATGTCGGCAAACTTCGGCTGCAGGTTCAGGCTGACCACCACCGGATCATGGTCGGACGCGCGGTAGGCCAGCGCGTTGTACAGGTCCTGCGGCTTGCCGTCCTTGTTGTAGTCGATCACGGTCGGCTCGTCGGCGTTGACGTGCCATTCAGCGGCGCCGGCCACTTGCGGGCTCAGCGTGCTGCTGGCCAGCGCGTGGTCGAGGTAGCCGCTGTTGCTGCCGAATACGTAAGAGTACGGCGAACCGTGCGGACGCACATAGCGCTCCAGCTGGTTGACGAAGCCGGCGTTGGTCATCACGAACACCGGGTCTTCCATGCCGTAGGAGTTCATGTCGCCGATCAGCAGCACGTCCGGGTCGCCGGCGGCGGCGGCCACTTGCGGCACGAAGCTGTTGACCAGGCGCGCGGCCTGCTGCTTGCGGGTATTGTTCCAGCAGCCCTGGCTGTCGCCCTGGTCGGCGTCCAGGCCGCTGCCGGACGGGCAGCTGCCTTTCGATTTCAGGTGGTTCACCACCAGCGAGAATTTCTCGCCGTTGCCGGCCTGGAAGGTTTGCGCCATCGGCGGACGGTTGTTGATGGCGTCGGCGTCGGACAGCGCGCCGCCCACCAGCGTCAGCCTGGACGGCTTGTAGATCATGGCGACGCGGATGGCGTCGGTGCCGGTGGCGGCCGGGGCCGGCACCACGGCGTAGGCGCTGGAGCCGACCGCCTCGTTCAGCACATTGGTCAGGTAGGTGACCGCGTACTCGCCGTTGTTCTGGATCTCCATCAGGCCGTAGACGTCGGCATCGATGGCTTTCAGCTCGGCCACGATCTTGTCGCGCTGGCGCACGAACTCTTCCATGTTGTCGGCGCCGCGGCAGTTGCCGGCCGTGGTGGTGCTGCCGACCTTGCAGCCCTGCCCGCTCTGGCCTTCGACGTTGCGGCCGTTGGTGAAGGTGGTGAAGAAATTCAGCACGTTGGCGCTGGCCACTTTCACGTTGCCCGCCGCCAGCACGGGCGCGTCTTCGCGCGGATTGCTGCGCGAGAACACCGGCGCGGCGCTAGGCTGCAGCTTGAACGCGGTGGTGTTGCCGCCCACGGCGCCGAAGTCGATCACGCCCACCAGGTCGGTGACCGTGTCGCCCACGCGCACCGTGCCGTCCTGGCCGATGTAGGGAATGGTGGCCGGGGTGACGAACAGGCCGTCGTCCAGCACGATCATGCCGGCCGCGTTGGACGCTGCCAGCGCGTAGGCTTCCGGGGTGCGCGCCGGATGGCGGTTGGTCGGCACTTCCAGGCGGCCGTTGGCCAGGGTCAGCTCGCCGCGGTCGCCCAGGAATTCGGCCTGGTTGATGGTCAGCGCACGGGTGAAGCGCACCAGCATGCCTTCGTAGTGCGCCAGGTTGGCGCCCAGTTCGACATTGGCCGGCGTGATGGCCGGGCCGTCGCCCATCGGCACCACGGCCGTCACGTCCTTGAATTCGGTGTAGGAGCGCTTGGCGCCGCTCGGCGTATATTCGAACACCAGGCCGGTGACGCGGGCGACCTGGCCCACTTGCACGGTGGGCGCAGTGACGGTGTAGACGAAGATGCCATCGGAGCTGGTCGGGTCGTTGTCGCCGGCCGCGTCCTGCATGAAGAAGCCGTTCGACACTTTCAGGGTCACCACGCCTTCGGCGGTCTGCACGGTGTTGGCCACCGGGCTGGGCGTGTCGCCGGCGCTGGCGCCCTGGATCTGCGGAATCGTCATGGTAACGTTGGCCAGGCCGGTTACCTTCACGGTAACCGGGCAGGTGGCGAACTGGTTGCCGTCGTTGGCGAACTGGATGGTGACCGGGTAGCTGCCGACAGCCAGGCCGGCCGCCGCGCTCAGGTTGACGCTGGCGGTGCCGCCGACGGCGCCGGCGGCCGTGAAACCGTCCAGGCTGATGCCGGCCATGCCGCCAACGGAGATGGTGGCGGCGTTGACGATGCTGTCTTCATCGGTGGCCGTAAGCGGCACGCTGCCGCTGTAGCCCTGCGCCACCGACAAGGTCGATGGACAAGTGGCAACGATGGGCTTGACCACGGTGGCGCCGCAGGCCTGGGTAACGGCGCTGTTGCGCGGGTTCGGCGCCAGCACTTCGAAGTCGGCGCCGTTGTTGTCGGTGTCGACGCAGCCGTTGTTCTTGCGCAGCGCGGCGGTCAGGTTGCCCAGGGTGCCGGTGGGCGTGCCGCCTTCGGAGAAGTTGGCGGTGCTGCCATAGCCGACCAGGTCGACCAGCGATGCACCGCTCGGGTTGGCCACGGTGAAGGCAGTGGTGGTGCTGCTCAGGGCAACCTTGCCTGCGCCGCCAGCCATCGGGATGGTGCCGATCTTGTCGGCCGTGACGGTGGTGGCGGTGCCTCCGGCGCCGGCAGCCTGCTGCACCATGTAGAACTGGCCCGGCTGTAGCGTGACGCTGGTCAGCGGCGTGACCTGCCAGCTGCTGCCGGTGGCGGACGCATATTGCACACTCCAGCCGTTCAGCGACACCGGCGCGCTGCTGCGGTTGTACAGTTCGATGAAGTCGTGCTTCAGCGTTGCGCCGGTGGCGCCGGTGCCGTTGCCGCCCGCGCCGTAAACCTGGCTGATGACGACGGCCGAATCGGCCAAGGCGGGTGCGGACAGGCTGGCCAGCAAGGCGGCCAGGACGGTAAGGCGGCCTGGCACGGCCGGGGCGGATGGTTTCATATGCGGTCCTGATGTGGAGGGTGTTAACAATATGACTTTATAATTGCTATCCACATATTAATATAAGCACATGACAAATTGATGACTTGTCATTAGTCCAAACGGACTAAAGTTGTAATCGCCCAACAAGTGTCCTGAGGACCATGCCCCGGCATGCCGCTCAGGGTCGTCGATATGGCGCGGCCAGCGGCTCGCCGATGAAGACCCCCTGCGCCGGCCAGGAGACGCTTTTCCAATACGCTTCCAGCGCGCTGTCGCCGTTCAGGTAATGGCGCAGCAGGACCGCCGGATGGGGAAACTTCTGCCAGTAATTGCAAGGCTCGCTGACGGTGCCGTAGCTGGCGGTGGCGCCGGCTTCCAGCCAGCGCAGGCTGCTCATCTGCGTGGTGCCGTACAGGTCGCCGCCGAAGGAGGTCAGGTGGTCGGCCAGCGCGCCGGGCAGGAAGCCCAGCGTGTCGAGCTTGTCCACCTTGGCCATGCCGGTCTGGTAGACCATGATGTCGCGCACGCCTTCCAGCGCGTCCGCCTGGCGGTTGTGGATGGTGAGCTTGCGCTGCGCCAGCACGCCGGCGCGCGGGAAGAACTGCGCGCGGCTGTTGCGCTGCACTTCGCTGGTGGCCAGGTAGTAGGCACCGGCGGCCGGCATGCGGAAGCCGCTGGCCACGCCGCGCCCGATCAGCGTCTTGGCTTCCTGCACCGAGTCGGCCGGCAGCAGCATGGCCAGGCGCATGCCGAGCGCCGTGAACGGCAAGGGGGCGGTGGCGTTGAAGTAGGCGCTGGGCTTGGCCGGCTGGCAGGTCTTGGCGCACAGCGCGCTGTCCAGCCCCAGCGTGTAGGCGGCGGTGATGCCGTTGCACTCGACCGCATAGGGTGCGCTCCAGACCATCAGCACGGCCTGGATGTCCGGCCCCAGCTTGGCGTCGATATCGTCCTTGAGCTGGCGGAACTGCGCCGCGCTGAGCTTGCGCGGCTTGTCGGCGATCCGCACATGCACCATGTTCTGCTGCGGGATACCGCGCTGCTGGCGGTAGTACTCGGCCACCTGCACGCTGTTGGGATCGGCGTCGTTGACGACCACGGCCAGCTGGGCGGGCATGATGGCGGCTTGGGCTAAGGGAGCGGCGGCGAGGCACAGCGCGGCCAAAGCCGCGAGCAAGGAGGCGCGTGAAGCGGCGAGCGAAGCGGCGAGCGAAGTGGCGAGCAAGCGGATGAGGGTCTCCCTGACGAAAAAACGGAAGCCGCAGCTTCCGTTCCGATTATAGCGCCCTCCGGCGCCACATCATCCTTGTTGCATCAAGCCGATGCTCAAGCCTGGTTCTTGCGGCGGCGGGCCAGGAAGCCCAGCACGCCCAAGCCACCCAGCAGCATGCCGTAAGTGGCAGGCTCAGGGACGGGAGCCAGCGTCAGCATGCCGCCGTAGCTGGTGTTGGCGCCGCTCAGCACGGAACCGGTCACTTGCAGGTAGTAGCTGTCGGCGACCAGCGGGCCCAGGGCCTTGATGGTCCACACGTCGGCTACGCCGTTGCCGTGCTGAACGCCGCCGATCGACAGGCCAGCCGAGTTGAACAGGCGCAGATCGGTGATGGCGATATTGTCGAACAGGCCGGGCGACACAGCGATGACGCCGCCGACGAAGTTGACCGCGCCCGCAGTGGAGAAGTTCCAGCGGTCGCTGAAAATGTCACCGGCGCTGACCGAGGTCAGGTCGCGCCCGAAGTGGGCGGTATTGCCGGTCAGCGACACGGCGCTGCTCTGGCTGATGTCCGCAGCGTGTGCCAGGGTAGCGCCCGCACTGGCGCCCAGCAGGGCCAACGCGGCTACGATGGATTTGGTTTTGATCATGTTTACCCCCGGTAAAAAAGGATGAATAGCAGGAAAGCTGTCGTGTGCGCACAAGACTGCAAACCCATCCTAGCATGCTCTAAACGAAACATTAACAAGGAATCACTGAAAAATTTCCGTTCAAAAACAATGCCTTACGTAAATTTTAGGGCCAAGGTGACTAGCAAGCCCGGCAGTTACTGGCCTCGCGGGCGATCCGCTGAACGGGGTAGGATTGAGCCTACAAAAATGCAAGCCATCCAGGAAGGGGCGCGGGCATGAAAAAAGGGGGCCGCGGCCCCCTTCTTGCTTATCAGTATGTACGCTTGGTTATGGTCAGGTACGCTGATAGACGTCTTCGAAACGCACGATGTCGTCCTCGCCCAGATAGCTGCCGGACTGCACCTCGATCAGGTGCAGCGGCAGTTTGCCCGGATTTTCCAGGCGGTGGTTCATGCCGATAGGAATGTAGGTGGATTCGTTCTCCGTCAGCAGCGTGACCTTCTCGCCGCAGGTGACGCGCGCCGTGCCGCTCACCACGATCCAGTGCTCGGCGCGGTGGTGGTGCATCTGCAGCGACAGCTTGCCGCCCGGATTGACGGTAATGCGCTTGACCTGGAAGCGCTCGCCGATATCGATGCCCTCGTAGCAGCCCCAAGGACGGTAGACCTTGGTGTGGTGCAGGTGCTCGGTGCGGTCCTTGGTCTTCAGGTGCTCGACGATCTGCTTGACGCGCTGCACCTGGTCCTTGTGGGCCACCAGCACCGCGTCGTTGGTTTCCACCACCACCAGGTCCTTGACGCCGACCACCGCCACGATGCGGCTCTCGGCGCGCACCAGGGTGCCCTGCACATCGTCCAGGTAGACGTCGCCGCGGGTGACGTTGCCGGCCGCGTCCTTCGGCAGCACGTCGTGCAGCGCGGACCAGGAGCCCACGTCGTTCCAGCCGATGTCGGCCGGCACCACCACCGCGTGCTGGGTCTTTTCCATCACCGCATAGTCAATCGAGTCCGACGGGCAGGCCGTGAAGGCGGCTTCGTCCAGGCGGCAGAAGTCCAGGTCGCGGTAATCCTTCTGCACGGCCGCCTCGGCGGCGGCGGCGATCTCCGGCTGGAACTTGGCCAGCTCGGCGATGTAGGCGTCGGCGCGGAACAGGAACATGCCGCTGTTCCAGAAGTAATTGCCGGCGGCGACAAAGCCTTCGGCGGTGGCGCGGTCCGGCTTCTCGACAAAGCGGTCCACCTTGAAGCACTGCTCGGCGCCGGCGCCGGCGCCGCTCTGGATATAGCCGTAGCCGGTTTCCGGCGCGGTCGGCACGATGCCGAAGGTGGCCAGCGCACCGTCCTTGACCATGACCAGCGCGCGCTCGACCGCCTGGTGGAAGGCGGCCACGTCGCTGATGACATGGTCGGCCGGCAGCACCAGCATGACGGTATCGGGGTCGATGGCCTTCAGGTAGTGGGCGGCGGCGGCCACGGCCGGCGCCGTGTTGCGGCCGACCGGCTCGAGCAGGATGCCGAGCGGCTTGATGCCGATTTCACGCATCTGTTCGGCCACCAGGAAACGGTGCTCGTTGCCGCACACCACCAGCGGCGCCATCAGCTCGACCGTCGCCGTAGGCGCGCGGCCGGCCACGCGCAGCGCGGTTTCCTGCAGCATGGTCTTGTCGGCAACCAGCGGCAACAGCTGCTTTGGCAGCACAGCGCGCGACAGCGGCCACAAACGGGTGCCGGCGCCGCCGGACAGTATGACGGGATAGATTTTCATGCAGTATTGATCCGATCGATCCAATTATTTATAGAGTAGTTCTTCTTGCCTGCGGCGGCGGCGACGGTCGCGGGCATTGGCCCATTCGCCTGTTTCGTATTCCGAAACATGCTTCATTTCACCTGCGCGGTCGACACTATAATCCTTGAAGACAATTAATTCTTCCAAGGTAACATCCGGTAACACGCGAGTATATTCGAACAACACACTTCGCACCACCTCCGCGCCGCTGCAGACGTGGCTACCGTGGCCTATCCACGTCGGTCCGACGATGCGGGCGCCCGCTTCCACCCTGGCGCCGGAGCCGATGTACACCGGTCCCTCGATCCTGGTGCCACCGCTCCAGTCGATGCTGGTGTTAAGCCCGACCCACAGCCCCTCGTCGACCTGGATGCCGGGCACTTTCATGTTTTCCACCTCGCCCAGCAGCACGCTCTGCAGCACTTCCCAGTAATCCTTGACGCTGCCGATGTCGATCCAGTTGAACTTGCGCTGCTGGGCGTAGAACGGCAGGCCCTTCTCGGCCAGCAGCGGGAACAGTTCGGAACCGATGTCGAACGGACGGTCGGTGGGGATCAGGTCGATCACTTCCGGCTCGAAGATGTAGATGCCGGTGCTGGCAAAATTGGACAGCGCCTCTTCCTGCCTGGGCTTTTCCTGGAAGGCGCGGATGCGGCCGTCGGCGTCGGTGACCACCACGCCGTAGCTGGGCACCTTGTCCCACGGCACTTCGCGCGTGATGACCGAGGCCAGCGCGCCCTTGCGGCGGTGCTCGAACAGCGCCGACTTGATGTCCAGGTCGATGATGGCGTCGCCGCACAGCACGATGGTGGTGTCGTCGAAGAAGCCGCCGAACTCCTGGATTTTCTTGATGCCGCCGGCCGAGCCGAGCGGCTCGGGCACGACTTCGCCGTCGTTATTGGTGTAGCCCTCGAAGGAATAGCCGATCTGCACGCCGAACTGGTGCCCCTCGCCGAAATATTCCTCGATCTTCTCGTGCAGATAGCTGACGTTGACCATGATTTCCGTGATGCCGTAGCGGGCCAGGTGCTCGACCAGGTAAGCCATCACGGGCTTGCCCAGGATGGGAATCATCGGTTTCGGTAAATCGTAGGTCAGCGGACGCACGCGCGTCCCCTTGCCAGCTGCCAATATCATCGCTTTCATGCGTACACTCCTTGAATTAAAAAAGGGCCGCGAACGGCCCCTTGTGTTCTTACAGGCGCCAGACGCAAAGTCCGGCGTCCTTCAGTGCCGCCGTGTCGAACGCCGCCTTGACGTCGATGAAGCAGCCACCCTTGATCAGTTTTTTCTGGATGTCCTCGACCGGGCGCGCCAGCAGCTCGGCGTGCGACACCGCCGCCACCACCGCGTCGGCGCGCGGCAGGTCGTCCCAGCTGTACAGGCGCACGCCGTATTCGTGCATGGCCTCGTCGGCGTCGGCGTACGGGTCGTGCACAAACACTTCGATGCCGAAGTCGCGCAGCTCGTTGATGACGTCGCCCACCTTGGAATTGCGCAGGTCGGCGCAGTTTTCCTTGAAGGTCAGTCCCAGCACGTTGACGCGCGCGCCCTTGATGTAGCTGCCGGCGGCGATCATGTTCTTGACGGTCTGCTCGGCGATGTATTTGCCCATGCCGTCGTTGATGCGGCGGCCGGCCAGGATCACCTGCGGGTTGTAGCCGAGCTGCTCGGCCTTGTGGGTCAGGTAGTAAGGGTCGACGCCAATGCAGTGCCCGCCCACCAGGCCGGGGCTGAACTTGAGGAAGTTCCACTTGGTGCCGGCGGCCTGCAGCACTTCCGAGGTGTCGATGCCGATTTTGTCGAAGATGATGGCCAGCTCGTTCATCAGCGCGATGTTCAGGTCGCGCTGCGTGTTCTCGATGACCTTGCACGCTTCGGCGGCCTTGATGCTGGTGCAGCGGTGCACGCCCGGCACCACGATGCGCTCGTACAGCTGGGCCACTTTTTCCAGCGTGTCCGGGGTGTCGCCGGCCACCACCTTGAGGATGGTGGTCAGGGTGTGGTGCTTGTCGCCCGGGTTGATGCGCTCGGGCGAGTAGCCGACGTTGAAGCCTTCCTTCCATTTGCGGCCGGACGCCTGCTCCAGCACCGGGATACACACTTCCTCGGTGGCGCCCGGGTAGACGGTCGATTCGTAGACGACGATGGCGCCGTCCTTCATGTGCTTGCCCACGCTCTTGCTGGCGCCCACCAGCGGCGTGAAGTCGGGGTTGTGGGCGTTGTCGACCGGGGTCGGCACGGCCACCACGATGATGTCGGCCTCGGCCAGCATGGCCGGATCGGAGGTGTACTCGGCGTGCTCGGAGGCGGCCATCTGCTCGTCGCTCAGTTCGCGCGACGGGTCGGTGCCGTGGCGGCAGGCGTCCACTTTCGCTTGCGAAATATCGAAACCGATGGTGCGTCCATGCTTGCCGAACTCGATCACCAGGGGCAGGCCCACGTAGCCCAGGCCAATTACTGCAACTGTCGTCATTTTCTTCATCCTAGTGTTGGGGATTGCGTGTTAGCGGGGGCGGCTGCCAGCCGCCTCCTTGAGGAACAGCCAGACAAAGGCCATGTCCTCGATAAAATAGCGCCGGAACATGCGGCGCGGTTCCTGCAGAAAACGGTAGAACCATTCCAGCCCGGACTTTTGCATCCACAGCGGGGCGCGCTTGACGCGGCCGACCGCCACGTCGAACGTGCCGCCCACGCCCATGGCGAACGGGATCTTCATATGCTCCTGGTACTGGCCCAGGAAATGCTCCTTCTTCGGAGAGCTGATCGCGACAAACAACAGGTCGGCCTTGGCGGCGCGCACCTGCTCGACCACGCCGGCCTCCTCCTCCGGCTTCCAGTAGCCGTTGCGGTAGCCGCACACGGTCAGGCCGGGGTATTTGAGTTCGTACTGGCGCTTCACTTCGGACACCACTTCCTCGCGCGCGCCCAGCAGGAACACGCGCCAGCCGGTCTTGGACGAGCGCTGCATCAGCGCCTCGAACAGGTCGACGCCGGCCACGCGCTCCTTGAGCGGCTTGCCCAGCAGGCGCGAGGCCCACACCACCGGCATGCCGTCCACGTTGATCAGCGCGCACTCGTTGATGATGCGGCGCAATTCGGCGTCGTGGGCGGCCTTGACCAGCTTGTCCACGTTGACCACCACATGCTGGTGCGGCTTGCCGCTCTGGATGAAGCCGTCGATGGTCTGCAGGGTTTCTTCCATCGTCAGATTATCGACCTGGCAGCCCATCATGGTGATGCGTGCGTTCATGCTGTGCGCTCCTTGTTCAGTTCTTTGTCGAGCACGGCCACGATGCGCTCGGCGGC
The DNA here is from genome assembly GCF_001425045.1 of Massilia sp. Root351. Taxonomy (GTDB): domain Bacteria; phylum Pseudomonadota; class Gammaproteobacteria; order Burkholderiales; family Burkholderiaceae_D; genus Rugamonas. The sequence continues at coordinate 78,459 of NZ_LMDJ01000036.1, forward strand.
CTTGCCGTCCCACAGGTGCGGGCGGCGGCCCTGTTTGCCGGCGCCGCGCAGGATTTGCGCGGCCGCGCCGGTGATGGCCTGCGGCGAGGTGCCGGCCAGCACGTTGGTGCCCTCTTCCACCGTCACCGGGCGCTCGGTGTTTTCACGCAGCGTGACGCAGGGCACGCCCAGCGCCGTGGTTTCTTCCTGCAGGCCGCCGCTGTCGGTGAGTACCAGCGCGGCGTCCTTCCACAGGTCGAGGAAGGCCATGTAGCCTTGCGGGCCGACCAGGGTGATGTCCGGGCCCAGGCTGATGTCGAATTTCTCCAGGTTGGCGCGGGTGCGCGGATGGACCGGGAACACCAGCGGCAGTTCGCGCGCGATGTCGCGCAGCGCGCCGGCCAGCTGGGCCAGCATGGCCGGGTCGTCGACGTTGCTGGGGCGGTGCAAGGTGACCACGCCGTAACGCTTGCCGTCCGACAGGCCGAGGCCGGCCTTGATGGCGGCGCTGTCCAGACCGGCGCCGCCGCTCGCGGCCAGCTTGCTGGCCTGGAACAGCACGTTGTCCACCATCACATGGCCGACATAGTGCACGGCCGCCTCCGGCTTGCCCTCGCGGCGCAGGTGCTCGACCGCGCTCGGCTCGGTGACGAAGAACCAGTCGCTGATGCTGTCGGTGACCAGGCGGTTGATCTCTTCCGGCATGCTCATGTCGCCGCTGCGCAGTCCCGCTTCCACGTGGGCCACCGGGATGGTCAGCTTCTTGGCCACGATGGAGCAGGCCAGCGTGGAGTTGACGTCGCCCACCACCAGCACCGCGTCCGGACGCTGCGCGACGCACAGCTCCTCGAACGCCAGCATGATCTTGGCAGTCTGCTGCGCGTGGCTGCCGCCGCCGGCGGCCATGAACAGGTCGGGCTGGGGGATGCCGAGCTCTTCGAAGAAGACGTCGTTCATCTCGCGGTCGTAGTGCTGGCCGGTGTGGATGATCTTGAACGACAGCCCGCCGTGCGCCTGCAGCGCACGCACGATGGGGGCGATTTTCATGAAGTTCGGACGCGCACCGGCGACCAGATAAATCATAGCCATAACATTCCTAAGCATAAAAAAGATCAAAGAGACAACATGTTAATCGCAGTGCAGCATTTCCTGTCGCACGGCTGAGTCAGGCGGCGCGCGCCAGCGGCTTGGCCACGATGGCCGGGCTGAGCGGCACACCCAGCTCGGTATAGATGGCGCGCAGCTGGGCCAGCACGGCGTCGAACGAATAATCGCGCCCGACGCGCGCGAAGGCTTGCTCGCGCAGGCGGCCGCGCAGCGCCGGGTCTTGCAACACGGCCACGATGGCGTGCGCCAGCGCCGTGCCCGGACCGGGCGGCACCAGCAGCGCTTCCACGCCGTGGTCGATAAAATCGGGGATGCCGCCGACCGGCGTGGCCACCACGGGCACGCCGCAAGCCATCGCTTCGAGCAGCGCCACGCCGAGCGCTTCGAAATAGGTGGGCAGCACGAACAGGTCGGCCTGCTCCAGGTGCTGCTGCTTGGCGGCGCCGTCGACCCAGCCCGGCAGGCGCACCGCGTGCGCCACGCCCAGCTCGACGGCCAGCGCGCGCAGCGCGTCGATTTCGCCGTCGCCGGCGAACACGAACACGGTGCCGGGCAGCGCCGCCAGCACGTGGGGGATGGCGCGCATCAGGTCGAAAATGCCCTTCTTTTCATGCAGGCGGCCCAGGAACAGCACGGTGGACGGGGCGCCCGGCGGCGCGGCGCGCAACGGCGCCAGCAGCGGCGCCACCCGCACCGGGTTGCCGACCACGGCCACGCGCGCCGCCGGTTCGATGCGCAGCACGTCGGCGCGCCAGCGCGGCGCCACCACCACCACGCGCGCAGCACGGCGCAGCACCAGCCGCACCCAGGCGCGCGCGGCGGCGCCGCAGCTGTGCGCGTAAAAATCGGGAAACTCGCCGCTGTGGATATGGAACACATAAGGCACGCGGAACACGAATGCCAGCGCCGCCACCAGCGACTTGCGCCAGAAACTGCCGCGCGAGGCGCTGTGCACGTGCACCACGTCGATGCGGCGCGCGGCCAGCAGCCACACGATGCGCCACAGCGCCGAGGCCATGGTGCGCAACTGGGTGAATTTTCCGGCGCCTTCGTAGGTCGAGATATAGCGCACGCCCCATTGCTCAAACAGACCCACCTCCATGTAGGAGCGGATCACGGCGGTGATGCCGCCGTGGGCCTGCAGGCCGGTGCCGACCATCAAAATGCGGCGCGGGCCGGAAGCTGCTGTGCTGGCTGAACTCATGACTGATCAATGACTAAAATGAAAGTAAGCGAGACAATCATAGCAGTAATGCACGACGATTCTATCGTGCTCGGTGCGCACGATACGAGATATGTTTAGAGCAAGTTTGACAAAGTGCCATGCTAGAATCAGAGCATGAAAATCAGCATCGTCATCCCCGCCTACAACGCCGCCGCCTGCATTGAAACGGCGCTGCGGTCCGTGCAACGACAAAGCCACCGCGACTGGGAAGTCCTGGTGGTGGACGACTGCTCGCGTGACGACACGCGCGACGTGGTGCGGCGCTGGGCGCTGGCCGACGACCGCATCCGCCTGATCGAACAGCCGCAGAACGGCGGCCCGGCGGTGGCCCGCAACGCCGGTTTCGACGCCGCTTGCGGCGAGTGGATTGCGCTGCTGGACGCGGACGACGCCTGGGCCGCGGACCGCCTGGCCAGCTTCATGCCATATCTGGCGTCCGGGCGGCACGACCTGCTATGCGACCGCCTGGCGCTGTACAACGCGGCGCAGGACAAGGTGGTGGCGTCCAGTTGGCCGTGGGTGCGCAGGCCGCACTGCATCGGCATGCAGGAGTTGCTGCTGTGGGACTTGCCGGGCCAGCGCGCGCCGCTGGGCTGGAGCAAGCCGCTGTTCCGGCGCGCCTGGCTGAATCAGCACCGGCTGCGCTATCAGCCGGCGCTGCGTTTCGGCGAGGACTGGCGCTTGCTGGCCGACGCCGTGATGGCCGGTGCGCGCGCCGAGCTGTTGCCGTTTGCCGGCTACCGCTACACCATGCGGCTGGCCGAGAAGAACTTCAGCCAGACCAAGGTGGACACCGTGTCGCCGCTCAGGCTGCACCGCGAGATCGTGCGCCAGTATGGCGCCGGCTGGCCGCTGGCCGCGCGCCTGGCCGCGCGCCTGCGCGGCTGGCTGATCGGCGGCCTGGACGCCAAGGCGCGGCTCAAGCCCGCTGTGCACGGCAAGCGCTGGGCCGAGCTGGCCAAGCTGCTGCTGACCAGCCCGCGCTGCTGGGGCATCCTGCTGGTGCACCAGTACGAAAAACTGGTCTGGTACCGCTGAGCAAAGCTTGCGCCAAATCAATGCGGCGCCAGGTCGGCGCGCTACGCTGTGCCGATGCCCATGCCGCCGCCCCACCCCGACGACTACGATACGCCCTGGAAGCAGATCCTGGCGCATTATTTCGCGGACTTTCTGTCCTTCTACTTCCCTGACATCCACGCCGCCATAGACTGGACGCGGCCCTGGACGTTGCTCGACAAAGAACTGGCGCAAGCCACGCGGACGGCGGCAATCGGCCGCCGCGTGGCGGACAAGCTGGTGCAAGTGCACACGGCCGGCGGCCAGCAATGGGTGCTGATCCACGTTGAAGTACAAGCCAGCCGGGACGCCGACTTCGCCGAGCGCATGTTCGTTTACAACTACCGGATCTACGACCACTATCGGCAGCCGGTTGCCAGCCTGGCGGTGCTGGGCGGCACAGCCAGCGCGCAGCCGGCCAGTTTCGGCTACAGCTTGTTCGGCAGCCAGATGCGCCTGGATTTCCGGACTACCTCGCTGAACGCCTACGCAGGCGATATCGACCAGCTGCTGATGCAAGACCATCCGTTCGCCCTGGTGACCGCGGCGCATTTGCTCACGCAGCAAACGCATTTACAGCCCGCGCTGCGCTACGCGGCCAAATGGCGCTTGATGCATGTGCTGTACCAGCGCGACTGGGACAGGCAACGTATCATGGAGCTATTCCACGTCATCGACTGGATGATGCGCCTGCCGGCGGAGCTCGAAAGTGAACTCATGCTGGGTGTACATGCACTAAAAAGGAGGACTGCCATGACATACGTGCCACGTGGCATACGCGCCATTTATCGTGAAGCGCGCCGTGCGGCGCAACGGCGCGGCTTGCAGGAAGGCCGTGAACTGGGCTGGATGCAGGGACTCGAGCAGGGCTTGGAACGGGGTTTGGAACAGGGGCTGGAACGAGGACTGGAGCAAGGTCTGGAGCAAGGTCTGGAGCAAGGTCTGCAACAAGGCAGACAGGCTGGACAAGCCGTGCTGCTGGAAAATTTGCTGAGCAGGCGCTTCGGCCCGCTCCCCGAGCAAGTCCAGCAGCGCATCGCAGCGGCGCCCAGCGCGCAGATCGAGCGCTGGGCACTGGCAGCACTGGACGGCGCCAGCGTCGAAGAACTATTCCCGCAGCATTGAGGCCGGGGCCGTTCCTCAGGCGGCCCACGGCGTGACCGGCACGCCGGCCGGACGCGGCGCGTGGGCCGACAGGTCACTGCTGCGCTTGGCGCGCTCGGCCGCCTCCGCGCGGCGCAGCTGCAGCGAGTACGCGAAGGCCATGCCAAAGAACATGAAGGGGATCGCCACCGCGTTCGGGTCGCCGTAGATCGGCGCCGTCAGCGAGCCGGTAAACGCCAGGAAGTGGCCGACGAAGGCCAGACGCCACAGCATGCGCTCGCGCGGATGCTGCACGGTCCAGGCGCGCTGCAGCGCGAACAGGGTCATCAGGGCGCCGAACAGGAACACCACGCCGCCGCCTATCCAGCCGGTCTCGCCGAACAGGTTGGGCCAGTAGGTGTCGAGCAGGTACAAGTCCTGGCGGTACCACCAGTAGCGCGTGCTGTAGCCCAGCATCTCGTACACCGAGCGGTCGTACATGCGCGCGGCGTCGCCGCCGAATTTACCGAAGCCGGTGCCGAATGGGAAATAGGTATTTGCCAAATGGAAGCCATCCAGGTACAGCACCGTGCGCGGATTGGCCAGCGCCTGGTAGGACGGCAGCAAGCCCCACTGCAAGCCCAGTTCGGCGCGGTTGTGCGGTCCCAGCACCAGCAGCAAGGCGCCCAGCAACAGCACCACGGCCGCCAGCGCCAGCAACACGGCACTCAGCCTCGGCTTCATTTTCGATGCGAACAGCAAGATGGCGCAGGCGGCCAGCGCATCGAAGATTTCCTGGCGCTCGCCGGCCAGCAGCAGCACCAGCATGAACCCGCACAGCAGCACATAGTTGCCCGTGGTGCTGCCCTGCCCGCTCATGCGCCGCACGAACACGCAGCACAGGAACAGCGCGGCTACCGAGGCCAGCACGCCGGGGTGCACGAAGGGACCGGTTGCCAGGTGCAGGCCGGGCAGCAGCGGGTTGCCGTTTTGCCCGCCGCCCGCGTTGCGCGCGATCATGTGATGTACCGACGGCGCGGCAAACTCCAGCGCCAGCGCGCCCAGGCACAGCACCAGCACGATCTTGACCACCAGCCAGAAGCGCTGTTCGCTACGCTCGCCCAAGCTCACGCTAAATCCCAGCAGCAGCATGATGGGCAGCTTCAGGTCATAGGCGATCTGGTAAAAGAAGGGATGCCAGTGGATGCGGCCAGCGCTGATGGAGCCGGCCGCGCCCAGCACGAAGAACAGGCCGAACACCGCCACCATCAACTTGCCCAGCCAGGAATTGCCGGCAAAAACGAACAGGCCGCGCAGCGCGTAGATGGCCAGGGGAATCAGCACGATCGACATGACGCCGCGCGTGCGCACCGGCGAGACCGTGTCGGCCAGCGCGGTCAGCAGGGTCAGCGCCAGCATCAGCCAGAACACACCCTCGCCGCCGAAGCGGAAACTGGAAAAAGAGCCGGTGAACAGCAGCGCGCCGAAAATCAGGACGGGTGCGATCAGCATCAGCGCAAACAGGCCGGCGCCAAGGCCGACCAGGCCGCCGAACAGCAGCACGCTGAGCAGGCCGACCAGAACCAGGGGCAGCACGGACAGGCTGGAGCGCAGCTGGCCAGGCAGGCGCGGCGCGGTGGGGAACTTCATGATGGATACCGTGGAAATCTGTAGTCCGGGTAACTTATCATATCGTCAAAAAACCGCCCACGCGATTGCGCAAGCGGTCTTCGGATTGCAGCCCGTTACAGCGGTATTTCAGCGTTGTTTCAAGCTCACTTCGGCGCGCACGGGGTCTGCCCGTACATCAGGTCGTAGGTACTGGTGGGACCGCCCAGATGGATGAAGTCGGCATACAGGTTGCGCGACGGAACCATCATGGTGCCCGGCAGATACAGGCCGACCTTGGCATAGTTGCCCAGCCACGTTTCATAGCTGTTGTAGGTGTTCTTGGCGCTGAACACCTCGGTGCCGTTCATCCACACCTGGATCTGGCCCACGCCAGGCTTGTAGGACCAGTCCGCACGCACCACGAAGCAGTACCACTTGTTCAGCTCTACCGTGCCGAGGCGGATCGATTCGGCCACCGAATTGGCGCGGGTGGCCGGGTCGCTGCCGCCGCTGGTGCTGCGGTGGTTGTAGTTGAAGTCCAGCGCCAGCGTGCGGTCGGTCACCGTCAGCGAGGCCGGCGGCGACACCACGGCCGTGTTCTGGCTGGTGTGCAGCTGCGCCACCAGGGTCGGCGTGTTGTGGAATACCCAGTCGCCCGGGAAATACATGCTGAAGGTGTACCAGCGCAAGCCTTCCTTGACGTATTCGTTGCGCGGCGAGATTTCGGTGCGCGAGCCGCCCAGCACCAGCGGGTCGGTCTTCGCCACTTTCATGTGGAACACCTTCTTGCCGCTGCCGGCCGGGTCGTCCACCAGCGTGACGTTGTTGATCGAACTGCTGTTCAGCGTGTAGAAGTCCGGGAAATACCGGGTCGTCGCAGTGGCGTTGGCCGCCAGCAGCCAGGAAATGTACTGGTAGGTCTTGGGGTTGGTGGCCATGGTGGTGACCGGGCCGCCGCGCGCCGGGTCGATCTGGGCATGGGCGCCGGCCATGGCGCCGCACAGGGACGCCAATGCGATCAGTTTATTCGTCAATTGCATGCTTAACCTCTCTCGGGTACTTATTTCACCAGCGCCGTGGTCGCGCTGGTCGTTTTGCATGGCGTTTCCGCCAATAGTTTTTCCAGGGTGGTGTCCGGGCCGCCCAGGCGGATAAAGTCGGTGTACAGCACGCGCTCGGCCACGCCCAGCAAGCCAGGGAAGGACAGGCCGACCCGCGGCGTGTTGCCCGATACGCCAGGATAGGAATTGATGTCGCGCTGCGCGTCGAAGATCTTGTCGCGGTTCTGGTAAATCATCAGCGAGCCGCTGCCCAGGGTGGGCGACCACTCCGAGCGCACGGCGAAGCAATACCATTTGCCGGTCTGCAGCGTCCCCAGCTTGACCGCCTTGACCGCCGAGTTGGCCGCCGTGGCGATGTCGGTGGCGCCGCTCAGCGGCCGGTGGTTAAAGCCCAGGTTCAGTTCGATCGACGTGCCGCGCGCCACGATGGACATGGGCGGCGGCAGGCCTGCCAGCGGCACCGCCGGGCCCACCTGGGCCACGACGGCCGGATTCGGATGGGCCACCCAGGTGGTGGGGAAATACACGCTCAGGCCGTACCAGCGCGGCCCGGTCTTGCCGGCCTCGCCCAGCGGCAGGAAATCGGTGCGCAGCAGGCCGCCCACCTTGGCGTCGGTGCTGCGCACGCGGCTGCGCAACACCGTGCGGCCGCTGCCGGCCGGGTCCGTCGCATACGTCAGGTTGCCGCTCCAGGCGGAATACAGCGCATAGCGCTTGCTGAAATCGGCTTGCGGCACCGCGCCGCCCACGCTGGGATCGATCTGGCTCCAGGCCGAAGCGCTGGCTACTACACTCAAAATAATAAAACCAAGTTTCGGTAATTGCATAACGGCGTCCTCCGTGTTTCGTTATTTAATTACGATAGCATAAAACAGCCTAATTAAGCGTTGCCGTAGACCAACAGCCTTATGCTAAATTCGCTTATTAACTCCGCATGCACTTTTTGAATGAAATATCGCCAATTGATAAAGCCATCACGATTATTTATTTTCGTTAATATTAGTTCCGGAATAAGCGGATTCATTTATATTAACTTGAAACAGCCGGCCTCTGGCGCAACAGACGCAAGGCGCGCGCCGGCAGCAACGCCAGCTCGGCCGCCGACAGCGGGCGCAGCAGCAGGAGCACGCCCCAGCTCACGCCGGTCGCCGCGGCCAGGGCCAGCGCCAGGTGGAAGGCATCCCGGCCGGCCGGCAAGCCGGCCAGCACCATGGCCGCCAGCAGGCCCGCCACGCCGAACCTGGCCAGCCCGCCCCAGTGCGGGCGGTAGTGCCACTGCGGCGTGCGCAGCTGGCGCAGCACCAGCGCCGAATACACGGTCTCGGCCAGCACCAGCACGGCGAACAGCAGGCTCCAGCGCTGTTGCGGCGCGGCCAGCAGCAGCGCCAGCGGCGTCACCAGCAGCACGAAGTTGGCGCGCGTGGTGGCCGACGAGCGCCCCAGCGTGTGGGCCATCAGGTCGGTCAGGCGGCGGTGCGCCAGGATCACCAGCACGGCCAGCCAGCCTGTCAGCAGCCAGTGCGCATCCGGGTAGCGGCCGTTGCTGAGGAAGGCGCTCAGTTCGGCGCCCCGCACGGCGCACAGCACCAGCAGCGGCAGCAGGCACAGCAGGTTGGCCTTGTAGATCAGCCCGGCGCGCACGCCCAGCTTGCCCTTGTCCTGCTCGGCGGCATAGCGCACCACCAGCAAGGTGCGCACGATGCCGAGCAAGAATTCGCTGGGCAGGTATTTGCGCACTTGCTCGGCCAGGTTGCGGGCAAAGCCCAGCGGCGCGGCCGCGTCCGGTCCCAAGGTCCGGGTGGCCAGCAGGATCACGGCCTGCCAGCTCCAGGTCAGGTTGGCAATATTGCTCAGCCAGGCGTTGCGGCCCACGCGCAGCATGTCGCGCCACGCCGGCATGGACCAGTCCGCCTTAGCGGCGCCGCCCGCTCCCGCCGCAGCGCCTCGCACCTGCAGCAAGTGGCGCTGCAAGCACCAGGCGGCCACCAGCAGGCTGCAGCTGCTGGCGATCAGCTCGCCCACCGCCAAGGCGTGCGCGTTGCGCCATTCCTCGTGCGAAAACGCCAGCACCGCGTAGCCGGCCAGCGCCAGGTTGCGCAGCAGCTGGCTGGCCTGGCCGGCCTTCTGCAACAGCAAGCTCGACAGCAACTGGTCGCGGAACACCCGGCTCACGCCTTCGATCAGCATCACGCCCGCGTACAGGCGCAGCACGCCCTCCGCGTCGCGCAGGCCCAGCCAGCCGGTCAGCAGCGGCGCTGTAAAAAACAGTATCAAGGCGCCGCCCGCCAGCAGCAGCGCTTGCAGGCCCACGCTTTGCCATACAAAGCGGTACAGCGCTTTGCCGCTGGCGTGCATGCGGATTTGGGGAATATAAATACCGGTCACCCATTCCATACCAAAACCGGACAGGACGATGCCCATTTCGATAATCGAATAGGCCGCCACATAATTAATATATTGATTCTCGGGGAGCTGCCGCGCAATCCAGATAAGAATAAAAAAAGCGGCCAACGCATTTAAAAAACGGCCGCCTACGTAATAGCCTATGCTCTTATTAAAAGCACGGCCGGAGTAATTTTCTGACATGGTCTTCTTTTATGACTTCCTTGCTGGATTGCCCACCAGCTTGGCGGCGTCGGCCGGCGGCATGCTGCGCACCAGGTCGGCGATGAAACTATCTTGCAGCGCGTAGCCGGCGGCGCGGTCGGCGCCGATGTTGGAGACGCGGAACAGCAGCCCGTCGGGAATCTGGCCGTTCAGGCTAAAGCGCAGCTGGGTCAGGCGCTGGGCCAGCGCCCCGTCCACGGTTTCGTCGCCCACCCGCACCCAGTAGCTGATCGGCTCCTGGCGCGCCCCCAGCGCCGCGTACAGGCGGTTGACAGTGACGTTGGCGCCGCCGATCACTTCCTGCTGCTGCGCCACCTTGTCGACCCGGAAGCCCTGCGCGGAGTAGCATTTCTCGGGACGGTGCACGCGCAGCCGCCCGGTCTGGTCGCCGCCGTAGGCGATCGACAGCATCACGCGCTGGCCGCGCGCGTTGATATAGGTGCGCGCCAGCGTTTCATCGTACAGCTTGCCGATCACCTCTTCCACCTCGGGCGGCGGCTGCACCGGCACCACGCTGCGGTCGATGCGCCAGCCGGCGAATTCGGCCGGGATCAGGGTTTCCAGTCCCAGCTTTTCCATCTCCGGCGTATCGTGCTTTTTCGGCTTCAGCAGCGCGGCGGCGGCGCTGGTGCCGCCCATCAAGGTGGCCAGCAAGGCGCCGGCGGCAGTTCTGCGGTTCATGTTGCACTCCTGTTCTGCGCACGGCCGCTGCGGCTGCGCACCGCCCCGCGCAGCAGTGTATCGACACCGATGATCAGCAATAGCGCGCTAATAAATAGCACCATGCCGGCAAAGCCGTGCAGGAAACCCTGCCCGGCGGCATCGCCGAAATGGTAGGTAATCAAAGTCAGCGTAATGACGCGAATAATATTGGCGGTAAATGAAATCGGCACGATCAGCAGCGCCAGGCCCACATTGCGCAAAAAGGAGGCGTGCCGGACAATATTCAGGTATAGCAGGCCCAGCGCTTCCAGCGTAAACAGCGTGTGCAGGCCGGCGCACGCGTCAGCGACCAAAAGTTGATACTGGCCCACCTGCAGCACCACCCCGCTGCGCGCGATCGGGTAGCCGACGGCGAACAGGATGTGCTCGGCACACCAGGATACCGCCATCTTCATCGGCATGGTCACCGTGTCCACAAACGGGCCTGGCAGCGGCAGCATGAACAGCATGAAGAACAGCGGGAACCATTGCACCTTGAGCGCGGCCGGCCCCTGCAGCAGCAGCAGCACCGCCACCACCGTGCACGGGAAGGAAAACATTTCGATAACCTGGATGTTGAGCACCCGCCCCAGCAGATAGCTCAGCAAGCCCAGCGCCAGCACTGGCCAGCCCCAGACCGAGGCGGCGGCGCGCGCCTGGGCGCTGTCGCCGGGCGCGGCGGCCAGCATGGCCGGCCAGTTGCGGTACAGCAGCCACAGCGACACCCCCAGGATGATGGGGCCGTGGGCCTGCTCTTCCCGGCCCCACACTTCCTGCAGCGCGTCGTAGAAGGTGGGCAGGTACAGCGCCAGCAGGCCGGCCAGCGCCAGCAGCCAGGCGGCCGGCAGCGGCTTGGCGGCGGACTGGCGCGCCGGCGGCATCGGTGTGCTGGCGGAGAACATTTAGTGCTCCACCATCACCGAGCCGACCACCGCGATGCCGGCGTGCTGCAATTGGTCGACGCAGGCGCTGATGGCCGCCAGCGAGGTGCGGTTCTTGCGCGCCACCAGCAGCACCCCGCCCACGCGCGAGGCCAGCGCCAGCGTGTCCGAGCCCAGCACGCAGGCTGGCGCGTCGTACAGCACCACGTCGTAGCGCGATTCGAAATTGAGGTTCAGGCCGGCGAACGCGGCGCGCGCCAGCAGCTCTTGCGGATTGGGCGGCAAGGTGCCCGACACCAGCACCGACAGGTCGACCAGCTCGGCGATCTTTTCCACCACGCCCAGTTCGGCGCGCCCGGCCAGCACGTCGGACAGGCCGGCGCGCTGTTTCAGGCCGAAAATGTCCTGCTGGCGCGGGGTGCGCAGGTTGGCGTCCACCAGCAGGGTCTGTTCGCCCAGCTGCGAGAACACCACCGCCAGGTTGGCGGCAAACAGGCTGGCGCCGTCGCCCGGCTCCACCCCGGCCACGGCCAGCGCCTTGCGGCCGCGCCCGAACCAGCGCAGCATCAGCTGGCTGCGCACCGCGCGCAACACTTCGACCTGCGGCGAGAACGGATGGTAGGCCGCCACCAGCTGCGGCGACATGCCGCCGTCGCCCGGCGTCAGGTAGGGATAGTCGAACTGGCGCGCCAGCACTTGCTGGATGTCGGCCTCGGAAATCAGGCCCAGCCGCTGGGCCGCCTCGCCGAAGCGGATGCCCAGCTCCTGCTGCATGCGCAGCACGCGCTCGGCGTTTTCAGGGCTCAGCTTGCCGGAAGCCAGCAGCAGGCCCCCGATGCTGGAGTCGATGGCGGGCGGCAGCGCCGCCGGGGTCATGGCAGGGTGGTTCATAATCAGTCCCATATCAGGTCAGGCGCACACGGCGCGGCATCAGCGCCATGCCCAGCTTGGAGCGGGCACGGGCCGGGCCCCAGTGAATTTCGCCCAGCACAGGGATCTGCACCAGGTCGGCCAGATCGGTGCGCGAACGCACGCGGCGGTCCAGCATCTCGGCCAGCATGCCGAAGCCCACGCCCAGCAGGGTTCCCATGAACAGCGCCAGCGCGGTGTTGAGCAGCAGGCGCGGCGAGGATGGCTCGACCGGCGGCACGGCCGGGTTCAGCAGCGCGATGTCGGACTGGTCGGACTGCCCTTCCATGCGCGTTTGCGACAGGCGCAGCGAAGCCGCGTCCATGGCGCGCTGGGCCGCTTCGACGTCGCGCTGCAGCACGTTCAGTTCGTCGCGCGAGCGGTTGATCTCGAGGATCTTGGTCTTCTGCTCGGCCAGCGCCTGGCGCAGCTGCGACTCGCGCGCGCCCAGGATCTGGGCGTTGTTGCCCACGCTGTTGGAGGTCGACGAGACGGCCGAATTGAGGCTGGCGCGCAGCTGGTCCGCTTCCGCCTTGGCGCTCTGGTACTGCGGGTGGTTGCGGCCCAGGCGCTGGCCAACCTCGGCCAGCTTGGTGTCCGCCAGGCTCAGCTGGGCGCGCAGGTTCTGCACCAGCGGGCTGGCCGCCACATCCGGCGAATCGAGCGCGCGGCCGCTGGCCACGCTGCGCCGCGAACTGGCTTCCATCTGCTGCGCCTGCGCCACCACCAGCTGGGCCGACAGGTCGTTCAGGCGGTTCGACTCCACGTCCAGGCGGTTGTCCACGCTGACGATGCCGTTTTCCTGCTGGTATTTCGACAGCCGGCTCTGGGCCGCTTCCAGCTGGTCGCGCAGGCCCTTGATCTGCTCGGTGAAGTAGCCGGTGGCCTTCTTCATCGGGTCCGACTTCAGCTGCACGCTGAGCTTCTGGTACTCATCGGCGAAGGCGTTGGCCACCGCCGCCACGAAGGCCGGATCGGACCCCTTGAAATTGATTTCGATGACGCTGCTCTCGCGCGAGGGCACCACGTCCAGCTTCTTCAACAGCAGGTCGGCCAGCCAGTCGCGCACCGTGCCCTTGCCGCCGGTATCCTCGCGGAATTGCTGCTGCACCGCCGGATTGCTGGCCAGCTTGAGCTGGTCGACCACGCGCAGCGCCACGTTCTTGCTGGAGATCAGGTCGATCTGGGTGGCCACATAGCTCGGCATCAGCTGGCCCGGCATGGTCATGCCGGTCACCGGGTCGACGCCCTTGGTATTGAGCAGCACCGTGGAGGCGCCCTTGTAGGTGGCAGGCAGCAGCAGGCTGACCAGCACGGTGATGGCCACCGTGGCGATCAGCGTACCGAGCACGATTTTCTTCCGTGCCTGCAGTATCAGTAAAAATTGGGCGAAATTCATGGTATTTCCTTAGAACAGGCTTTCCTTGACGTACACAATGTCGTCAACCTGGATCGGGTCGTCGTGCTTGACGTTCAGGATCTGCAGCTGGCCGTTGGCGTCCTTGCGCTTGATGCGCATGCCGCGTTCGGTGCCGCGCGGGGTCAGGCCGCCGCCGGCGGACAGGCCCTGCAGCACGGTCATGCCGCGCTCCAGGCGCACCGGGCCGGGATGCTGCACTTCGCCGTAGATGTAGAAGCGCGGCGCGCGCTCGACGAAGATGATGTCGTTCGGCTGCAGCTGGTAGTCGCGGCCGAAGTCGGCCGCCTGCACCATCTGCAGCACGTCGATCACTTCGCGCGTGGTCTTGCCGTCGCGGGTGCGGATCAGGGTCACGCTGTCGCCGCCCTCGGGGCCGATGCCGCCGGCCTGGGCCAGCATGTCCATCAGGCTGCGCTTGCCGTCCACCGGGTAGCGGCCCGGGCGGTTCACCTGGCCCAGCACCGACACCTGCTGGCTCTGGATCTGGGTGACCAGGATGTTGACCTGGGCCCGCTTCACATAGCCGCCGCTTTCCAGCGCGCTGCCGATTTTCTTTTCGGCGGCCGGCACCGTCAGGCCGCCCAGCGCCACCTGGCCGATCAGCGGGAAGGTGATGCTGCCGCTGTCGCTGACGCGGGTTTCCAGCGCCAGGTCGGGACTGCCGTAGACCGAGATCTTCAGCACGTCGCCGGAACCGAGCACGATGTCTGCCGCCAGGGCGGGACGCACGGCCAGCGCCATGACCAGGGACACTGCCATGGCCAGCCACAGGATGAGTTTTTTCATGATGAGCTCACTTATTTTTCAGGTGGATGCGGAGGATGTCATTTCAGGCCGGCCACGCCGCGCGCGGCGGCATCGTCGGCCACCGACTGCGATGCGGCGGCCTGGGCCGGCGGCACCGGCGCGGCGGCGCTGGCAGGCGCGGCCGCTGGCGCCACGGCCGGTGCCGCGGCGGTGGCGGCGGCCGGACTGGCCGGCGCGCCGGTGGCGCCCGGGGCGCCGTCGGCCGGCTTGTTGAAGTACTCGATCTTGGCGGTCGAGCGCAGGCGCTTGATTTCCGCCTCGGCCGCTTCCTTGTTCTTCTTGTTGAACAGGAACTGCTCGATCTGGCTGGTGGCCGCGTCCAGGCTGAGCGGGCTTTCCTTGATCTCGGCGATCTGGATCAGCATGCTGCGCTCGCCCTCGCGGATGATGAACAGCTGGCCCTTGGGCATCGAGGCCAGGCGCGCGCCCAGTTCCGGCGGCAGGTCGGTGCTGGTGCGGGTCAGGCCGGCGCGCACGTATTTGACCTGGTGCTGGTCCAGCCAGGCGGCGGCGTCCTCCAGCGATTTCGCACTGTCGAGCTGGGCCTTGAGCGGTTCGCTGACATCCTTGGTGGCCAGCACCAGCTGGCGCATGTCGAACTGCTTGCGGTTGGCGAAGAACTCCGGATGCTGCGCGTAGTACTGCTCGACTTCGGCCTTGCCCGGGCGGGCCTGGCTGCCGATGCGTTTCTGCATATACGCCTGCGCCACGATCATGGCCTTGGCGCGCTCGATGGCCTGCATCACCTGCGGATCGCGTTCCAGCTTGTCCTTGGCGGCCTCGTTTTGCAGCAGCTGGCGGTCGATCAGGCCTTCCAGCAATTGCTTGCGGGCGGTTTCCTGCTGCGCCGCCTGCACGCCGGAGCGCTGCATTTCCTCGTTGAGTTGCAGCATGGTGATTTCTTCGCCGTTGACGCTGGCCAGCGCCTGGCCGTTTTTCTTGGCCTTCTCGCCGCATGCGGACAAGCTGAGCGCCGCCAGCAGCATCACGGCGGCGACCGAACGACTGGATGGGGAAGCATTTTTCATGATCGTTCCTTTGTGAAAGCTTTTCTGTGCAACATTGTCATTAGACAAACATCTTAGCGAAACAACGCCAACCGTGACGCACGAATGGCAGAGCAGACGGGGCGGTAAGGGATTTAATGGGCGTTTTCTCGCGCGGCCACCACTTTCACGGTGCGCACCACGATCCACAGGTCCATCCACAGCGACCAGTTGCGCAGGTAATCGAGGTCGTAGCGGATGCGCGCCTCCATCTTGTCCAGCGTTTCAGTCTCGCCACGCAAGCCGTTGACCTGGGCCCAGCCGGTGATGCCGGGCTTGACCTTGTGGCGCAGCATGTAGCCCTTGATCAGCTTGCGGTACTGCTCGTTGTGCGCCACCGCGTGCGGGCGCGGGCCGACGATGCTCATGCGCCCCTGCAGCACGTTGATAAACTGCGGCAATTCGTCCAGCGAGGACTTGCGCAGGAAGGCCCCGATGCGGGTCACGCGCTGGTCGTTCTTCTTGGCCTGCACCACTTGCGCGCCGTCCTCGGCCACCGTCATCGAGCGGAATTTGTAGACGATGATTTCCTCGCCGTACAAACCGTAGCGGCGCTGGCGGAAAATCACCGGGCCGGGAGAGCTGATGCGCACGGCGGCGGCGATCACCGCCATCACCGGCACCAGCGCCAGCGTGATCAGCGCGGCCAGCACGATGTCGCTGCTGCGCTTGACCAGGCTGTTGAAGCCGGTGAACGGGCTCTCGCAAATGGCGATCACCGGCATGCCGCCCACGTTGTCGAAGCGGGCCTGCATCAGGTCGAACACATAAATATCGGGCAGGAAATAGACCGAGGCCGTGGTGTCCTGCAGCTCATCCAGCAGGCGGCGGATGCGCGGCTGCGCCGAGATCGGCTGGCTGATGAAGATCATCTTGATCTGGTGCTGCCGCACGTAGGCGGCGATGTCGTCCATGGTACCCAGCACCGGGTGCCGCATATTGCGCGGCTGGCGCTCGTCGGTGCGGTCGTCGAAGAAGCCGCACACCTTCATGTACAGGTTGGGGAAACGGTCGATGGTATTGGCGAACTTCACGCCGACGTCGTTGGCGCCGATGATGAGCACCGAGCGCACTTCGCTGTCCTTGTTGGGATCCGAACCCAGCTTGCGCGCGGCCAAATGGCTGGCCAGCAGCACGAAGGGGGTGGCGGCGAACCACACCAGCACCACGTTCTCGTCGTAGTGGTAGGACAGGCCGCTGACCGAGCCGAGGAACACCAGGATCAGCGCGGTGACCACCCAGCCCACCACGATGTCGCGCGCGTAGGCCATCATGCGGCCGCTGCGCCAGGTGCGGTAGGGGTCGACGTACTGGTACACGGAAGACGAAATGAAGAAGGCCAGTATCATCAGCACCAGCGAATAGCCGGTGAACGGCTCGGCGAACAGCATGGAAAACAGGTACAGCGTACCCATGATGATGAGCGGATCCAGCACGCGCTGGAAGAAGGAGATCAGGGGTATGTCGTTAACCGTCATGGTCATTCTCAAAACTGTATGCTGGCACTGACGGCGGCGCCGTGAGTGCGGTAGTTGGTGGAGGCGTTTCCGCTGCGAACTTCATGAAACACATTAGCGGACAGCCGTACCGACTGCAGCGGCGCGTAATTCACGCCCAGGGACGCGTTGCGGCTCTTGTCGTGCAAGTTGGGCGGCGCGATCCGGCCCTCTAGCGTACTAAAATCCCGCTTTTCACGACGCACTGCAGCATTCACGTTCACCTTGGCGCTCACGTCCCAGGTGGTGCTGAAACTGGCGCCCTTGTTCAAACTGTTGTTGACGAAGTTGCTTTCCACGGGCGCGAACTCGCGCCACACCGACGCGTCCATGCGCAGCTTGCGCAGCATCGACCAGTTCATCTTGGCGCGGCCGTTCAAGCCGCTGCTGTCGCGTTCGCCAAAGAAGGTGTGCTTGCGCTCGGCCCAGCCGGCCAGCATGGTGAATTGCGACGTGGCGGAAAACAGCCAGTAGACATTGGCCTTCAGCTCGTTCTGCGTGTAGCCGTCGTCGATCGAGGTGCCGCCCAGGAAGCGGTGGTTGGGATATTTGCCCTTGAGCTGGCTGACCTGCAGGCCGAAGCGGCTGCCGCTGTGCGGCAGGTAGTCGAAGCCGAGGTCGACCTGGTCCTCGGTGCGGTTGTTGAACTGCTGCTGCGGCAAGTCGTAGGTGAACTTCTGGCTGCTGGCCGCCGCCCGCACGCGGTAGCTGGGGTGGAAGCGCCAGGCGCCGTCCACGTATTCGCGGCGCTGCTTGCGCAGGTTGCGCTGGTTGCTGTGGAAGTCGCTGAACGAGGTCAGCGTCTGCGCGTACAGACCGCCGATGTGGCCTTCCAGGTGGTTGCCGATGTGCCACTCGAGGTCGGCCAGGTAATCCTTGCCGCTGTAATCGAGTTCGCTGTAGTGGTCGAACTTCACGCGCGACTGCTTGAACTGCCCGGTCAGCTTCTGGCGGCTGATGGGCATGTCGAACAGCACGCCGTACTGCGTTTGCATCAGCGTGTCGCCGCGCGGGCCGCCGAAGCCGGGGCTGTTGTCGTCCAGCCGGAACAGGTTGGCGTCGTACGAGCGCGTGACGGCCAGATAGGGGTGGATGGTGTCGCTGACGCCGGCGCTGGCCGGGACGCACGCCGCGGCGCCGATAGCGCCGATAGCGCCGATGAGCAGCGCCAGTGGGTGGGGTTTGAATAGGAGTCGCATGAGAATTTACCAGTAATGCCAATTGCCTGTGACCACGATCCACGCGCCCAGCACACCATTGGTGACGCCGTGCGCCACGATGGCGGTCCAGAGATTGCCGCTGCGCATATACAGCAGGCCGTAAGCCAGGCCGGCAACCATGCCGGCCAGCCACAAGTTGTGCTCAAAACCGAACAGCACCACGGTGATGACCAACGCCTTCAGGGAGACGGCGGCGGCGCGGACGGCGAGGAAATCGGGGGAATGGAGCCAGCGCAGCAGGAAGGAGCGCCAGAACAGCTCCTCCATCACGGGCACCACCAGGGCGGCGCCGGCCATGCGCAGCGCCACCAGGGGCCAGTTCATGGCGCCGTTGGCGGCGCGCGGATCGAAGCCGGCGGCGCTGCCGATCTGCATCCAGCCGGCATCCAGGCTGATCCACAGAACGAACACGGCCACGCCGACGGCGGCGCTGGCGGCCAGCATGGACGCACGCATGCCCTGCCAGGCCAGTTCGGCATAGTGGCGCCAGTACAGCGCCAGCGCGGCGCTCACGGCGAGGATTTTTACGCCGTACAGCCAGCGCGTTTCCTGCGCGCCGTACCCCATGCGGGACAGCACGTCGGCGATGAAAATAAAGACCAGGTAAAGGGCGAACGGAACAATCCGCGCAAGGGCGGGAGCTGAACCTGCGGGTTCGGCGGTAGAGATGTAGGGTTTCACAGTCGTGCGCCTCGGCCAAATTGAAAGATCTGCATTGCTGCCGCAGCCCGATCGGGCCGCCCAGGCAACTTTGCAGATCTTACAATTTTCCGCTCAGCAGCAGCGCACGGCTGCGCAGCGGCTGCTAAGCCTTAGCGCGGGACTCGATCGCTTCCCATTTTTCCAGCGCTTCCAGCAGTTCGCCCTCGATTTGCTCAATACGCGCGTTGACGCGCTTCGCCTCGGCCGCGTTCTTCTTGTAAAAATCGGGGTCGGACAGCTGCAGATTGAGCGCGGTCTGCTCATCTTCCAGCGCGGCGATCAGTTTCGGCAGCTCGTCCAGCTCGCGCTGTTCTTTGTAAGAAAGTTTCTTCTTGACAGCTGCCGGCGCCGCCGTGCTGGCGGCGGCCGGCGCGGCTTCAACTTTGGGAGCCGCCTTGGCGGCGGCAGCCTTGGCGCTGGCGGTGGTATCGCGCACGCGCTCCCAGTCGGTGTAGCCGCCGACGAATTCGCGCCAGTGGCCCTCGCCTTCGGCCACGATCACCTGGGTCACCACGTTGTCCAGGAACATGCGGTCGTGGCTGACCAGGAACACGGTGCCCGGGTAGTCTTCCAGCAGCTCCTCCAGCAGCTCCAGCGTGTCGATGTCCAGATCGTTGGTCGGTTCGTCGAGCACCAGCACATTGGCCGGCTTGGCGAACAGGCGCGCCAGCAGCAGACGGTTGCGTTCGCCGCCCGACAGGGTCTTGACCGGCGAGCGGGCGCGTTCCGGCGCGAACAGGAAGTCGCTCAGGTAGCTCATGGCGTGCTTGCGCTGGCCGTTCACTTCCACCCAGTCGCTGCCCGGGGCGATGGTTTCCAGCAGGCTGGCTTCCTCGTTCAGCTGGGTGCGCATCTGGTCGAAGTACGCCACTTGCAGCTTGGTGCCCTGCTTGACGGTGCCGCTGTCCGGCTTTTCCTCGCCCAGGATCAGTTTCAGCAAGGTGGTCTTGCCGGCGCCGTTGGCGCCGATCAGGCCGACCTTGTCGCCGCGCAGGATGGTGGCGCTGAAGTTGCTGACGATGGGACGGCTATAGGACTTGGACACGTTCTCCAGTTCCGCCACGATCTTGCCGGAACGGTCGCCGGCCGATACCTGCAAGGTGACCTGGCCCTGCTGGTCGCGGCGCACGGCGCGCTGCTCGCGCAGGCGCTCGAGGCGGCGCACGCGGCCTTCGTCGCGGGTGCGGCGCGCCTTCACGCCCTTGCGTATCCACACTTCCTCCTGCGCCAGGAACTTGTCGAACTTGGCGTTCTCGATTTCCTCGATTTCCAGCTGTTCGGCCTTGCGTACCTGGTAGGTCGTGAAGTTGCCCGGGTAGGACAGCAAACGGCCACGGTCCAGTTCGATGATGCGGGTCGCCACATTGTCCAGGAAGGAGCGGTCGTGGGTGATGAACAACACGGACCCCTTGAAGTCCTTCAGCAAGCCTTCCAGCCACATGATGGAGGTGAAGTCCAGGTGGTTGGTCGGTTCGTCCAGCAGCAGCACGTCCGGCGCCGACACCAGCGCGCGCGCCAGCGCCACGCGCTTCTGCATGCCGCCGGACAGCGTCTTCATCAGCGCATCCGCGCCCAGGTTCAGGCGGTCCAGCGTGGCTTCCACCTTGTTCTTCAGGTTCCACGCGTCGGCCGCGTCCAGCTTGACCTGGATGTCGTGCATGCGCTCCATCAGCGCGTCGTCGTCGCCCTGGCCGAACTGGCCGGTCAGCGCATCGTACTCCTGCAGCAGGTCCTGCAGGTCGCCCATGCCGGAGGCCACCGCCTGGTACACGCTCATCTCCGGCTCAAACACCGGCTCCTGCTCCACATAGGCGATTTTCAGGCCCTGCTGCATCACCAGCAAGCCGTCGTCCAGCTTGAAGCGGCCCGAAATAATTTTCAGCAGGGACGACTTGCCCGTGCCGTTGCGGCCGATCAGGCCGACGCGTTCGCCCGTTTCCAGCGAAAATTCCGCATGGTCAAGGAGCGCAAAGTGGCCGAACGCCAGTTGCGCGGAAGAAAGAGAGATGACTGCCATAGTGAGTAAGCCTGCGCGCGGCGTGCTGAAAAAGCCGCTGAAAAGATGAATGAAGCCAGCATTGTACCGACATCGCGGAGGCGGGACTATTTTTTGCCCGGCCATCAGCTATAATTGCGCTCGCTTAGCGTCCTCCCCGTAGCACAATGGATAGTGCACATGCCTCCTAAGCGTGGGATACTGGTTCGATTCCAGTCGGGGGGACCAGAGCCCATCAACACATACCATCATAAATCGCCGTTTATCACGTAGAATCAGCAAGTTACGGCGACTCCACCAGCAAGACCAAACCTACAAAAACACACTAAAAACCGCTATTTTGTGCTAGCCTTTACGCAATTTTTACGCACAAATTACGCAATGGCGACGATCAAAAAAAATGGTAACGGATGGCGCGCACAGATTGCCATCAAAGGCACGCGCGAATCCAAGACGTTCTCCACAAAGGCCGAGGCAACCAGCTGGGCAGCCGAGCGCGAAACTGAAATACGCAAACAAGTCACAACCGGCATCGATGTGCGCAAAACTTGCGGCGATGCGTTCGACCGCTACGGCCGCGAAGTGTCCATTAGGAAAAAGAAGACTCAGTGGGAGCAGACCCGCCTTGCCTTTATCGGCAACCAGGCCGTCGGCGGCCAACTCCTCAAGGACGTACTCCTGAACTCGCTGACGTCCGATATGCTTGGGCAATGGCGCGACAAGCGACTCAACACAGACAAGGTCGCCGGTTCAACAATTAATCGAGACTTCAGCCTGCTCTCGAATGTATTCCAAGTAGCCAGGAAGGAGTGGAAGTGGATGCGCGCGAGTCCGTCCACCGACGTCCGCAGACCCAAAGATCCGCCGCCACGTGATCGTCGGATTCTCGATAACGAAGTCGATATGATTACCCTCGCCTCCGGGTTCTGTGAAGCCGAGGTTCGGAAGGTTGGTCAGCGCGTCGGCGTGGCATTTTTGTTCGCCATCGAAACCGCAATGCGGGCCGGCGAGATCTGCGGCCTTAGACCAGGCGACATTAGCGGTGCCGTTGCCACACTCGAAGATACAAAGAACGGGACGCGACGACAAGTGCCGCTATCGCCCAGGGCTCTCGAACTGTTGACATACCTCCCCAAGGTGCCCGGCGACTCACCTATATTTGGTATAAATGAAGCCTCACTTGATGCAAACTTTCGAAAAATGCGAGCAACAACCTCGATTGAAGACCTCGTCTTTCACGATACCCGACACGAGGCTATCACCAGGTTATCCAAGAAACTCAACGTTCTTGAGTTGGCACGCGCCGTAGGCCACAGAGACTTAAATATGCTACAAATCTATTACAATGAAACAGCTGCCAATTTAGCAAAGAAGCTGTAACTCCCCATCATATAAACAAGGATTAAAATGATCACTGCCAATGCACTTCAGCGCACACTCCATCTGAGTATCAATGGAAGCACGGGAACTGGTTTCCTTCTGGATCATGGGGGACGCCAGTATCTGATCACAGCCAAACACGTCATTGGCGCCGGCGCATCGGGGACGTTTGAATTGGGAATTATGAACAACAAAGCCTGGACGCCTGTGAAGGTTTCGCTAGTTGGACATGCCGCCCACGAGGCAGACATAAGTGTCCTCGCACTACCCAGTGCAATTGTTGCGCCGAGCTTAGCATTACCCGCAGCGAAGAAGTCCCATTTGACACAGGATGCTTATTTCTTAGGCTTTCCTTATGGAGATTTTGGAGATGTAGGTTTGCTTAATCAGAACTACCCCATGCCATTTGTAAAACGCTCTATAATTTCTTCGTTTAATAATGGTGGACGCCCATCAATCATCTACCTGGACGGCCACAACAATCCTGGATTTTCGGGCGGACCAGTGGTGATTTTCGATCCAGACACGAAACAACTTGAAGTGCTTTCCGTAGTATCAGCTTACCGATCCGAGCGTAAAGAGATTCAACACAACGGGTTGACACGCCGGGATCTTTCGGTAAAAGTTAATACTGGGATCGTATTAACATACAACGTTTTACACGCCATTGAGGTAATTGAGGCCAACCCAATTGGCCCGGCACATTAATTGACCCACCGCCGATCTATAACCAAGAAATTCGCAAGCGTCTACAGATCTTTGATGAGCCGATCACGTTCCGCCTCTTCAATACAAGGCTCACCGCTCAACTCCTGCCCCAATATGTCACGGATCAGCAGCGAGCCCGAGCCAGAATCCAGACAACGCAATAGCTGGTTCGCACGCAACACAAGCGCCCGCAGGCGCTTGATTTCCCAAAGCAAGAGCCTCACGTCCGATGAGTCGCTACGTTGCCGCACCTCACTGAGTTGCTTAGCGCTCATCTTACGATTTAAGTGCGGGTTGTTTGACATTGGCGATAGATAACTGTTTTTTTATACAGTATATCACGGCCAGTCGAAAGTCCAGTCAGAACAATCCTGATGGCTCGGAGGCTTTGTCCCAGCTGTAGATGATGAGTTCCCGACGCTGCACGCCTGCGCCACCACCAACCGTGTAACTGATCCCAGTTTCGTCCATCTGGAAGCAACCGAAGATGCGACGAATCTCCGGATGATCGTTGATGCTGAGGATAGCTTTGCCCTTGAGCTTTGTCATAAGATCAGCCATTCGCTCGTACTCGATCAGCGGGAAGTCAACTCCGTAACCGACCGTGTCCAAGTACGGCGGATCAAGGTAGAAAAGCGTATGCGGCCTGTCGTAGCGCTCCATGCACTTGTACCAGTCGATGTTCTCGATGTAGGCACCAGAGAGGCGGAGGTGTGCCGCAGACAGGTTCTCTTCAATGCGCAGCAGGTTCACCGGCGGCGCCGTCGTCGCCGTACCCCAGGTCTGCCCTTCAACCTTACCGCCAAACGCTTGCTGCTGGAGGTAGAAGAAGCGCGCGGCGCGCTGAATGTCGGTAAGCGTGTGGGGTGGCGTGTCCTGCAGCCATTTGAACACGTCGCGGCTAGACAGCGCGTACTTGAACTGGCGGACGAACTCCTCCAGGTGATTCTTGACGACCCTGTACAGGTTGACCAGCTCGCCGTTGATGTCGTTGAGGACTTCCACTTCTGCCGGCGGCCGCATGAAGTACAGCGCGGCGCCGCCGGCAAAAACTTCGACGTAGCATGTATGCGCGGGGAACTGAGGAATGATGCGGTCGGCGAGGCGTCGTTTGCCGCCGATCCAAGGAATAATAGGCATTGCCATAGGTAAACGTTTACATTTATGCTAGACTCTCGCCGCCTTCCGGAAGGTAGCAGAGTCTTGCTTGGTTTACTGGCCCAATCAGTGAACTGAGGCCCACAGCCGCTGTTAGCGCAGCTGCCGTGGGCGCTCTGTTTTTTGTGCAGTCATGCACAGCCGAATTTCGCAGGCGGCGCTCGGCCTCCCGCCATATCCGCTTGCCACAGAGTTCTGTCCAAGCGGTGCTGTCATTGCACAGCAAGGAAAGTAAGTTATGCTGTAGTGATGACCCACTTTGCTGTGCGGAGCGTTCATGGCCATCTTCAACGAAGGCGATATCGTGCGCTTGAAATGCGGCGGCCCGGAACTGGCTGTGCTCGCTACACTGCCTGCGTTTCAATATGAGGATGGGTTTGCGCTCGCCGTGTTATGTGTCTTGGAGGACCCATATCCCCGGCGTCTACAGGCGTACCCACCCTATGCTCTTGATCCGGTTCAGATAGCAACTGTGCCGTATGAGCGCCGTCGTTACGATCGGTAGAAAGTCCTCGAAGCGCGCTCTCTGTTTTTTGTGCAGACGTCTGCACTGGCGAATTACTCAGGCCGTGCCTGATCCGTCGCCAACTTCAAATTGCTGTAGAACTCCCTGAGGCCGATGACTTGCTCCCGCCAGACGCGGCAGGACGCGGCGTTGTGGGCGTCTGCTTCTGCGACGGCAGCGAGCGAAACTCCGGAGGGTTCTCGGTCAGCGCCTTCGGCAGCGCCGGCAGCGTCACCTGTCCAGGCGGCGTTGTATGCCCGCACGAAGCCAACATTGACGCTGCAAGCAGCGTTATCAGCCGCCGTGACATAAATCGGCACTTGTCGTTCACTCTCTTCTCCTTTGACGTAGATCTTCTGAATGCGGTCCCGATACTTGATTTCGGTGCGCACTACGACTTCGGCTTGCGCGCGCGCTATGGCCACCGTCTGCGCGGCCTGGCGCGTCACGTAGTCAATGTGACGCTCGCCAGCCCTGCGCTCGCCGCGCATGACGCCCAGGGCGAACACGGAGGCAGCGACTAGGCCTATCGCCAGCAAGCGTGCCCAGCCGGGCAGCACGAACTGCCCCAGCTTCATTACCAGGCCAATCACGCGAGCACCTGCAGGGCGTTCTGATACATCGCCAAGCGTTCCGCCCAGCCAATGGCGTCGCCAATCACCGCCGTCTTCTTGCCCCTGTTGACGACGTCGCATACGCCATCGAAGTCGCGGGCGTCGGCCCAGCTGTTCACGCGGTTCGCGGACCAGAACCAGCCGGCGCTGCGCAGCGCCCCTGCCGGCGTGCGCAACCAGGCGGCGACCTCGGCGCGCGCGATCCCGAAGTGCTTTGCGCATGCGGCGTGGTTGTTCTCGAACGTGAGCTGAATGGCGCCGGCACCACGGTTGCGCCAGCCGTCGCCGCTGGCCTCATCCCGGTTGCCCTCGCGGTTCGCATATGCGTGGTTTGCGATGCGCTCAGGCTGTCTCGCGTAGGCTGCGGCCACCGCAGGCGGGAAGCGCTGCGGCCAAGTGCGCATCAACGCCTCCGCCGAGTAGTTCAGGCTCTCCTCGAGCTTGGTCAGCTGCTTCGACTCGTGACCAACCGTCGCGAGGAAGGCTGCCTGGCGCACGACCGTTGTGATATCGAACTCCGCCATAGCCGCGTTCAGCGGCCCCAGGAGCGCGTCAATGCGGTTGGAGGCCAGTGGCATCATCATTGCCAGTTGCGCGGCATTCACAGGCCACCTCGCACGTCCTTGACGATCTGTGCCGCATCCTGCGCCAGTTCGCCGATGTCCTTGCCACGGCGGCGCTCCAGCCACAGCACGATGCCACCCAAGATCCACCACGCAGGCACGCCGGCCAACACCATGATGGGCGTGGCGACGGCCAGCATACCCAGGCCGGGATCGGCGCCGTTGGCCGCCGACATAAAGCGCGCGGAGTCAAACAAGGTCGGCCACCAGCTATGCAGCGCAGCCACCAGCAGCGGCCCCAACAGCGCCGAGGTGGCAATCGAACAGGTGAAGCGGATGAACGCTTCGCGGCGCGTACGCGGCCACATGAACATGAACGTGACGGCCGAAGCGGCTGCGCCGGCCAGGACAGGAACGCCGACGATCTTGTACAGTGCGCCGACGCCGGCAGTGGTGGTTTCGATTGCGGGCATGGTGTCTTTCATAGGAATAGAAAAAGCCCGCCAAGGCGGGCTGCAAGAGTTGGAATGGAAGGGCACGACGACTTAACAGGATGCTCACTCGGGGACCTCAACAGGCCCAACCAGCACCTCATCAACGTAGCGGTACTGGTCGATGCGCCCGGGGTCAAAGTCGGCCGGCGCAGTCAGCACTGCCTGCTCCGAGCCCGACGGCACATGCTCATCGGTGGCGGTCGCGAACACGCGGTTGTCGTTAATGATCAATTTCATATCGTTCCTTTAGGTCATGTCCACGTAGTTGACGCTCTGGGCGGCATTCACGCCTCCGTAACCAGTGCTACCAATGTCGAAGGCGCAGTTCTCAAACGAGCCCCATATCTGCATGGTCGAGGAGTTCGTCATGTTGGTGATGACAACGGTTGCACCGGAAATAACGGTGTTCGAACTACCAGCATTGCCGCCAATGAGCCGACCACTGTAGGTAAGCGAAATCGCCCCGAGGTTGTTGCCGATCATCTTGGTAGCAATGATCAGGATTTTTGATGGGAACGTTGGACCGAACGGCACATAGGTTCCTACAATGCCGTCCTCATTCGGCGTTTGCTTCGTTACCTGCTTATTTGCGATTAACCACGACTTGGCGCTTGCGCTCGCAACCAAGCGGGCAATGAAGTTCTCCGATACCGCAATCGCGCCTTTCGCCACTGAACTGCCGAACAGCGCGGCCAATGCTGTGTTGCTTGCGCATGCCGCACTCGCACACGTCGCGTCATTCACGAACACTGCCGGATTCGCCGCGATAGTAGCCATGTAGCCGGCCGAATTGACGAGCGTGGCCAGGAGTGGCGTGTTGGTGTACAGCGCTGTCAGGCCGGCGGCCGAGCTGAGCATCGCGCCCATGGCCACGGCGCTATTCAAGAGCGTTGCCTGCGTGGACGCGGAGTTGAGTAGCGCCGCCAGCAAACCGCCCGAGCTACTCGATGCAGCGGCGCAGATATCTGTCATCGCCAACGGCGAACCGGCAAAAACTGCTGCAGCCGTGACCGAGTCGACCACGCCCGCGTAACGCCCGGGCAGGCGCAGTGCTTTCTGGAAGCCAGCGCGGTTTTCCGCAATGGCAAGGTACGCTTGCAGCTCAGCCGCGGTCACATTCCCCAGCGCGGCCGCGCGCAGCAGCCTGAGGCCTTTTTGAACACTCATATTCCGTCCTATTGTTTAGTTACCTGCAAGCCCCAATACCCAGGGGTCAAGGCAATCGACGTCGAGGTAAACGAGTTTGACAGCCTCACCGATACCGTGCCGGGGGCGCTCACTACGCCGCTGACGCTCAGGCCCACGGGCAGCGCCACGACTGGGATCACCGCAACCAAGTCGCCAACGGCCACCCCGGGCGCTGGTACAGTGATGTCCACCGCAGCGTTGCCGGCGATGCTGGTGAGGGTCATATTGAAGCGCAGCCGTAACGGCAGTTCCGACAGCCAGCACTCGGCAGCGAAATCGGGATCGGCCGCAATCATGATCCAGGCGCCACCCACGGTACGGAACGACGTAGCGTCATCATCCGGCTCGACGCTGCCAGCCTGCCACTCGAACAGGCCAAGCCGCCGCACCAGGTAACGAGTCGCCACCAACCCGCCAGCGATGGCACGCAGGTCAGCGCGGTCCTCGTAGGCCTTCACGGCCGTAACGAACTCTGCCATTTCCAGCCCGCTCTCGTCCGCGTTGACGCGCACGCCTTTCAATCGCTGCCCAGCCAGCGTCGGCAAGCCAGCCAGAGCGGCATGGGCAAGCACCGAAGCGCCCATCTGTGCAATCGAGGTCGCATTGGCAAGCGCCGCCCCCGCGCTGCCGGCGGCGGCCGTGGCGGACAGACCAGCGGCAGAGGCACTGGCCGCTGCAGCATCAGCCCGGTCATGCGCGTCGCCGGCAGCTGCTCCCGCAGCGCTTGCGCTGGCCGATGCAGCGCCTTGGCTCATCGCCGCAGCCAGCGCCGAACCATAGGCCTCCGTGGCGTTGTGCCAGACGTTCTGACCGAGCGCCTTGAACTGAAGAACCGCAGCGATGAGCCATGTCACGAACGCGTCAACGAGCAGGGAAAAGGTTGCCCGGTTCCCCCGCTGCGGCGCCGCAGTGGCCAGCGGTGTTAATGGAGGTGGGTTCTCTACTGCCATCAGATCATTCCTTGTACGGTTAGGGTCAGGTTGACCTCTTTTGAGTTTTCATATGTGAGCTTGCCGACACCCAGGCCGAACGAGCGCAGCCCCGAGTAGTTGGGTAGGTTGGTGCCAATCCAAACGCACGGCACGCCCATCACCAAGTTCAGCGTACGCAGCACCCCGTTGGCCTCGGCGATGGGCAAGATCGCGCTGGCCGTCATGTCCTGCGCGCTCTTTCGCCGTTTGATTTTCGTCTTGCCAAACTCATCCGTTTTCACGTACGAGTAAGACTTCGGCTCGGCCGTAGCACCGAACTGTGTATCGCCAAGCGGCCTGAGATCGCCGACCGACAGAATCCCGCATTTCACTACGCCGCTCGCACGCGAGAGCACGAACTCAACCTGGCAGGAGAGATAAGGCTCCAGGCCTGTGACGAGAAAGTCGGTCACCGGTCTGTACGGCTCATAGAAATGCTCGAACCAGTCGTCAGGCGCGCTATCCTCCAAGCTGGCCTGATAGCGGCCGACTTCTTCGCCACCCGGCGGCGACGTCACGATGATGCTGAGCAGCTCCGCGTCCAAGCCGCCGCCGAAGATGCCGGTGACCGCGCCCGGCTTCAGCACGACACGCAACTGCTGATCCACCTCCGTCTGCGTGTTGACCTCACCGTCGAACATCGCGTACCGATTGGTTGGAGTCAGGTCGAGCCACCACGGGGCAGGGGCGGCCTGGTTCACGTCCAAGGCGGGATCTTTTCCCACATTGCCGGCACGCTGGCTCTCGAAGATCCGATGCGTACCAGTCCGTCGACAACGCACACCAACGGGATACGTTGCGTTCGGGTCCCATAGCACGTATTCGTTTTCCGGCACGTTGCTGCTAACCAGGTTGTCATCGGAGATCGCTGTGGGCACCAGCACGCTAAGCGAAGCCGCCATTACGCGCCCTCCTCTACCGTGCGCATCGCCACTGCGCCCTCCGTTACCTGGTCAAACTGCGTGGCAAGCTTGTCGGTGCTTACCGCCGTTGCCTTCGACGCGATCCGGATCGCCTCCAACTCGGTTCGCACCAGTGCCAGTTCGCGGGCCAGCTGCGCCACGTCTGCGCCGGCCAGGCCGGCCGTCGACGTCTCGCCGGCGGATGCACGCGTAGGCTGCACGAACTCGACGCGCGTGCTGTCTGCGTCTACGCCGCGTCCCGCCACCGTGGCGGTTCCCCCGGTGGCGGCTTGCCCTGCAGGCGTCTTCAAGCCTTCGATCAACGCCGCCATACGGACCTTGAAGTCCGCCAGGGAATCCACCACCGACACGGTGGCCACCGTGTTGCCCAGCGTCGCATCCAACTGCGCCTGCGCTGCAGCGAGCGTCTGATCCAGCTGCAGGATCTGCGCGTCGTAGGCATCCTGCGCGAGCTTGATCTCCCGATCAAACGCAGCGGACGCCGCAGCCTGGCCTTTCTGCAGTTGATCCAGCTGCTTCTCGGCCAGTTCAATAGCGGAGTCTGACTTCGTCAGCGCGTTGTCCGTCAGATCGTTCAAGTCCGCGATTTGGCCGGCAGTCACGTAGAAGTCCCGGGCATAATCTTCGAACGACTCGAACAGGCCTGCGCTCGGCTGCGACACCACGCCCAGTGCGTCCTTCAACGCGTCCGCGCTCGGCAGCACACCCGAGGCCTTCGCCACAGCCAGCGCCGCCGCGATCTGCGACTGGCCCACCCGGCGATCCATCCCTGCCGAGTCTTCCAGCCGCATACCGTCCAGCGTGGATTTGAGCGACTGCCCCAGCTGGCGCAACCGATCATTTTTGCCCTTCTCTGCGTCAATGCTGGCCGCCATCGAATCGGCTTCGAGCTTGGCCAGCTCTTCGGCCGACGTCTTGCGCGCCGTGAGGATGGCCAGCTGGGCATCGAGCGACGCCTTGGCACTGGCCTTCTCCGCCTCAATGCTCTTCGATACCACGGCCATCGCGGAGTTCGCGGCCGTCTTGAGCGTTTCAACCATCTTCTGCTCTCCCTGTAATGCCTTCAGCCGGTCATAAAGCGCCTTGGTAGACGCAGACATGCCAGCCGTCTCGAACTTACGCAGCTCACTTTCACTCATCCGCGACTTCAGGATGGCGTCGATCTGCTGCTGGTAGCTTTCATTGGTACGCGCTAGAGCCTCCGCTGCGGCCTTGTCCGCCACAGCTTTGGCATCTGCCGCCGCCTTCGCTTCGGCCGCCGCCTTGGCCTGCGCCTGCAGCACCTCACGCTGCTCGTATAGAGCCAGCGTGGACGCGGCCATGCCCTTCACTTCCAGCGCGCGCTGTTCGGCAAGCGGCAGCGCAGCCTTAACCAGCTCATCGATGTCGGCCTTGATAGCTGCATTCGTCTCCGCCAGTGCATCGGCGGCCGCACGCGCCTTCTCGGCCGCGATGGTCTGCTCGTAGAGCGCCAAGTTGCTCTTGTCCTTCGCGTCACGCTCGCGCTCCAGCAGCTGCACAGAGGTCAGCGTGGCCTGGTCGTAGCGCTCTTGCAGCAACCTGCGCTCTTCGGCGATGTCCTCTTGCGAACGGCTGAGGTCCACGATTGCCGCGTGCGTCTTGGCGAATGCATCGGACAGATCCATCAGCGCCGCGTACTGCTTGGCGCCGGCCTCCGTGGCAAGCGCCCCGGACGAAGCCAGGCCCAGGACAACGTCCCTGAACTGGTCCCGCGTGGTGATGCCGGCAAGTCCCATGGCGGCCAGCTGCTCGGTGACGTACTTCTGCACCGGAGCCAGTCGCTGCGCCTCCGTCAGGAAGTTGTCGTTGAATGAAGAGGTTTTGCTGGCCAGTTCGTTGATGCCACCGGTCAGTCCGATGAGGCGTTCGCGCGCGGCGATGCTGGCCAACCCGGTTTGCCCGAACGTGCTACCGCTCGAGGCCAAGATGGAATCGAGGTTCGCGTAATTGCTCGACACCCGCACCAGCGTCTCGAGGTAGCCCTCGCCGACTTGCTGGAACTGGTCAAGGCCAGCGACTCCGAACTTGGCCAGGTCGTCTCCGACCTTGGAGAACACCGTCTCAAGCTGCTTCTGGATTTCCTCACCGCTCAGCCCTTTCAGGCTGATCTTGCCCACGTCCACCACGAACGAGTTCAGGTGCTGCGTGAACTCGTAGCCGCCGACGCCCAGCAGATTGCCGGCCTCCGATACGCTGGTGGCCAGGTTGCGGATCACCTTCGTGAACTGGTCGTTCGCCTCGGTTCCCAGGCCCGACAGCGACGTGCTGAACTTGTCGCTGCGGAACAGGCCACCGTCCTTCTTCGTGTCCGTGTACTGACTGGCCACGACGCCACTGGACAACGCATTGCCCAGTGTGGACTTAGCGAGCGTCACCCCGGTATCGAGCGTGGTCACCTTGCCGCCGAACACCCCACCCAGGATTTTCCCGGTGATCTTGCCGACCAGGCCGCCAGTGAGCTTGTCCAGCACCAGGCCGACGCCGCCGCCCAGGACCGCCGTCATCAGCGTCGAGTTGCCCAGCTCGTACGCGCTACCCTTGCTGTCGGGCGCCATTTCCCCTGTCAGCCCAGCCGTCCTGACGAGCAGGTTGCCAAGGCCCGAGATCGAGCTCTCGATGTTGCGCAGAGAGGCCAGCATGCCGGCAGTGTGGGACAGCTCGATGTTCGAACTCTTCTCCAGCGCATCAAGGGAACGAGCGATCGAATCCGACTTGCCAGTCGGATCGCCAAGAATCGAGCCGGTGCCGGCCGCTTCTTGGCGTTCCTTGGACACGTTCGCGCCGCCCGAACCGCCGCCGCTGATCGCCACGCCCAGGCCTGCCAGCAGTGCGATGACGGCGGCGCCGGCGGCGACGTTTGCGGGGAACGGCAGCGAGGCCAGGGTTCTCGCTACAGCCGCCACACCGTCCGCTGCAGCCCGCACACCGGAATTGGCCACCGATGCCGTGGTGGCCGTGGTATCGACTGCAGTCTCCGTAGCCCGGCTGGCCACGAACAGGCTCGTGAAGGCCGTCAGCAGGCCGCTCTTGGCCACCATGCTCTCGATGGCCATCGCCATCTCGACCGCCCTGAAAGTCTTCTCCACGGCGTCCATGGCCCGATAGCCGGCCGTGTGTTCCTTGAAGAAGGCTTTGCCCGCCCCCGCGATGTCGCCATACGAGCGCACCTGCGCTTGCGCGCTCTGCGCTGCCGCCGCAGCATTGGCCTTGTGAATCTTTGCCTGGTCAGGCCCAGCCTCCTTCAGGGACACGGCCAACTGGGCCGCCACCGCCGCCTGTGCCTTGCCGTACCCTGACAAGGCCGTGGTGATGCCACCGATGGCACTGCCGACCTCGCCGAAGGACTTCGCCATGCCAGCCGCAGCCGACCTGGTCACTTCATCCAGCGACGACATTACGTCCAGCAGTTCCTTCGCCTCGGCAACACCACTCCCCTTTTCCAGCGCCGTTTTCTTGCCCTGCAACTCAGCTAAGCGTGTGTTGGCAATGATGAGCGCCTCTACGGTGGCAATCTCCGCCTGGCTGCCTTCATTGGCCTCCAGCGACGCTTTGCGCAGCTCCAGCTTGGCAATGGCGGCGCGCGTAATCTGTTCGGGCAGCTTGCCGTAGTTGTCGATCTCCGCCTGCAGCGCATTCACCGATTCAAAAGCGCCAGCCACACGCTTCTGATTAGCCTCCAACTCCTCCTTTTCCTGCCGCTCAGTCTCACCACGGCTCACCAACAGCCGCTGGTTCAAGCTAAGCTGCATCAAGCCTGTTTCAAGCAGTTGCTGCTCCTTGTCGGAAAGGTTCACGGTGCCTTCGGCGCGGCCACGAATGAGCGTGGCGATCTGCCGCTCGGCTTCAGTCAAGGGCCTGGCCAGTTCCAATTCTCTGGCCGACAAAGCGATCTTCTCCTGCAGGGCTTTGTTGAGCGCGTCATAGTCGCTCTTGGCCTCTTTCGCATCTTTGTCCGTTCCGGTGCTGTATGACAGCGTCTTCTTCTCCGCGCCTGCCGCCGGTGTCGGCTTATTAGCGCGCGCTGCGATGCGCGCCAACACCGCCTGCTCCATCAAGTTTGCAGGCTTGTTCCACAGTTCTTCATAGCGCCGGTTCGCGTCGTCCAACACGGCATTGCGTTCGGCGAGCGCCTTGCGCAGATCGTCCACCGGATTGCGCCCTTGCGCCAGCTTTGTCGCAAAAACAGTCGGGCTCAGGTTGTGCGCCGCCGTCGCCGCAAATTCGATGTCGGCGTACACAGCTTTGAAGCTGCCCTTAATCGCGGAGAAAATGCCCGGCAGCAGCTTAGCCACATCAATTACACGCGCAATGCCCACGGCCAGGTCGTCGGCCCACCCGCCCGCCGGCCCCTTAGCCAAATCCGCTTCCATCTTGCCAGTATCTGAAAACGCTCCCAGCAGGTCATTGAGAGCGGGCAGCGCCGCGATAGTGATCGTCGTCGCCATAGCCTGGTAATTCGCCTTGAGCATGCCCAGCTGGTCCTGGTATGTCGCTGCAGCGCTCGCCGCATCGGCGCTCACACCTGTGAACTTGTCGACGCTATCGGCCACGTCGTTCAGGTATGGCAGTAGTTCAGCACCGCTCTTCTTGAACACGTCCGTAATGAGCGCGGCCTTGCCTGCGCCATCTTCATACCCCTGCAGGCTCTTCGCCACTTCCACCAGCACTTCGGCCGGGTCGCGCAGATTGCCTGCTGCATCCTTTGCCGACACACCCAGCACGCCTAGCGCCTTTCGCGTCTTGCTGCTTTCTTCATCGACGCCAGCCATCCCCCTTGCGAGGATCGTCAACGCGCCGTCAACCTTCCCGAAATCGGTATCGAAGGCCACAGCGACTTGCTGCAGCCGCGACAGGTTCTCAACCGATGCGCCCGTCTTCTGCGTCAAGTCGTCCAGCGATGCCAGACTGTCGATGGAGCGGTTGAACTGCTCCAATACAGTGCTCACGCTGGCATATGCGGCGACAGCGCCAACGGCTGTACGAGCCAAGCCGGCAAAATATTCCTTGCCGGCGCTGCTCGCACGGTCGAAGTGCCGCTGTGCATTTTGCGCGAACTGCAGCGCGGCCTGGTCGGAGCGCTCCAGACCCCGCGTGTACTCGGCGTACTCCAGGGCCAGTTTCACCACCAGCGATCCAAGTGCTGACATAGACCTCCCAATTTCTCGACGCGTCTCAGCGCGCCTTTCGTTCATTCAGCAGCGGCAGCGCTGCCTGCTCCATTACGCGCAATCCACGAAACAGATCCGGCTGCAGCTCTTGGGCGATCCCCAGCATGCGCATCGTGGACTCGACTTTCTGATAGTCCAGGCCCCAATAGATCCGGCCTTCCATACCCGCTGACACGTTCCACTGCGTGGACACATCAAGGAACAGCAGCACCGTGGCCCAGTTCTCTTCCCACACGTGGCAATCCAGATCGACCGGCTGCAGCTTCTCGCGCGCCGCGTCGATGACGTGCGCCGGTGCGTGCATCGCCTCCAGCTGCGCGATCACGTCGTCATCAATCACGGCGGCGGCCGGCGTGTCGCCAGCCCAGTGCCGCGCCGCCGCAATTAGTTTTTTTCCTTGGCCTTGAAGATCGAGGCCCAGAAGCCTTCGGACAGGGCGGCAAACGCCTGAGGGATCGCCAGCACCACGTCGAAGTTCATCTGGTTGTACGGCACCGAGGTGTTGCTCTCGTCGAGCAGGCCACTCCAGCCCACCAACACTTTCTGCAGCACTTCCTTCTGCGGCAGAGTGCGCAGTTCGTCCAGCTCGTCCAGGGAGACGCGCTTGAACTCCGCCATAAAGTCGCTCTTCTCGTGCTTGCCGTGCATGTTCAGCAGTTCGACAACGATCTTTGCCATGTAGGTAGGGGTGACAGCGATTTTGAAAGCCATGATTAATTCCTTAGAAATGAAAAGTCCCGCACGAGGCGGGATCTGGGATGCGGGTTTAGAGGTCGGCTAGCGGACGGTCAGCGTCAGCTCGTCGTTGCCCTGCGCGGGCTGCAGGTCCAGTTTGCAAGTGAGCATGACAATGCCGTCGCTGTCGCTGAAGGATGGCTCCAGCACCTGCGCCTTAGGCGCGGCCAGTTCGACAATGTTGCCGGCCACCTTGCCGTGCACTACCAGCAGCGGACCCAGCACGCCGTCCTTGATGGTGGCGTACCAGTCCTTGGTGGCTACCGATTCCATTTCCATCGCGATGGAGCCGGTTGGCTGGCGGTCCGTGATCTCGATGGATTCCTTGCCGATCAAGTTGCGGTACACCAGCTGGTTGGCCATGTCGGCGCTGATGCTCTGCACCTTGCCAGCAAAGCCGTGCAGCGCGACGGTCGGGGTGTTGGCGGCGTTCACTGCCACCGGATCTTTGAAGCCGTCGTAGTTCACCACCGCTGGCAGCGGCTCGTCCTTCGGCGTGCTGTACAGGCCCAGGTATTTGTACTTCATCACCGGGATACCCTTGGCATTGAGCTCGAACGACACCGTGCCCTTCGCGTCCGTCATCTTGAACAGAACGCCGTCCAAGTTGTAGTAGAGCGTGGCGCACTCCAGGCCATTCGTCACCGGCTCGTAGACGACACTGGTGGCCGGCACGACGGTTTCGGAGAAAGCGCTGGAACGCAGCAGCACGCCAAATGCCGGCACGTCGCCAGCTTCGCCCGCGCCGGCCAACTCGACTTCAAAGCTGATCTCCGCATGGATGGCCACCGGCACACTGCCCATGTTGCCCATGTACGGCTTGATGTTGTTGCGCTTGGCGAACTCGGCGGAGACTGGCTGCGCCGAAATATTCATGGCCATCATGGCATTGGCCGCGCCGGTAGGCAGCGCAGCGACGCCTTCCGTCGCCTGCAGCATCGCCAGCAGCACCGCGTTGCGAATCTTTTTACTCATTGCCCAGCTCTCCTTCTGCGGTGTCCCGCTGCTTAGTTTGCGCCGGCTCACGCACTTTGCGCACCGGGTCGTAGATGTAGCTGCCGCCACGGCCGGTGTGGACGTCTCGCGGCAATGCCGGCGCTTCGGCCGGCTCGGCCTGCTGCGTCGCCGCAGCAATCGGTTTTTGCTTCATTCGCTCTTCCAAAAGAAAAGGCCCGCTAAGCGGGCCAGGTTGTAGGTGGTTCGTTGCTACCGGCGCGTACGCACAGTGAATGTCTGCACGTAGGCGTAGACATTCGCCTCGCCCTGGTAGTCGGCGTCGCCCGCGAAGTCATCCCCCATGAAGCCGTCCACTCCCTCAAGGGCCGAAAATATCTGCCCTCGAAGCGCGGTGAGCTGCAGCTTTGATTTCGACAGGGAGGTGACGGTGATGTCGTTCTTGTCGTAACCGCCGCCCATCACCCATCCCGACTCAGGCGTGCTTGTGACTTCAAAAACCAGCGCCGGCCAGGTCGGCGACTCCGGTAGTTCGACCGCGTGGGTATTGGCCAAGACGGTGCACAGCGCCGCGTACACTGCTTCCTCTACGCTCATCCTCCATTTGCCTTTCTGATCGCCGCAGCGAGCCTGTTGGCCATAGCCTCAATGGCGTCCGCCCGCTTGTTCTCCAGTGCCGGCGCGATGAAGGGAGTGGCCTCCACCTGGTTCTTCACGCCGCGCCGCCGCTTGCCATCGCCGTGGTACACGTTGCGGCCCTTCTCCAGGAATCTCCAGTAGAAGGGATCGTTCACGTAGACGCTCACCACGCGGCCGTTCTTGCCCACCACCAGTTGCTTGGCCGCCTTGCGCCCCATGTCGCGGCCATAACGCACGCCCAGGTTGTACTGCGTCACCCCGTCGGGCGTGCGTTCGCGCTTGATCGCGATATTCCTGACCAGGGCGCCGGTCAGCTTGAGCCCCTGTGCGAGCGCCAGGTTGCGGGCCTCCTTTCTCAAAATTCCGCCACCCGAGGCAACCATCAGCCGCGAGGTACGCGTGCGCATGTCGTCGGCCACGCCGGCAAATGCCCGCCGCAGTTCGCCCAGTCCTTCCAGGCGCCCGCTCACGGCCCCACTCCGCGCGGTTCCAGATCACACGTCAGCACCAATTCACGATTCGCCTCGCGGACATTGTTGACATGACGGATGTTGTAGACCGCATCGCCATGCAGCACGCGCATGCTCGCATCCACGTCACGGCGGTACAGGATCGTGATTTCCGTGCGCGTGCCGGCCTGCTCGCCACCGTATTTCGTCACGCGCTTCTCGTCGCCACTGAGGTGACGCATCCCCGCCCAAAGCGCCGTCACGTCGGTCCACGCCCGCAACGTCCCGCCCGCCTTGTCCTTCGATTGAATCAGCGCCTGCAACATGACGCGCTTGTTACGCCGTCCCGCCTGCATTACGCCCCCATGCCGACGCGATAGGAACTGAGCAGCGACTTCGCGCCCATTGGCAGTTCGGCCACGCTAACACCCACCACTGTGTCCTCCCGATTTGCGTACAGGTGGCCCAGCATTAGCAACGCGGCGGCCAGGACCGATGCCGTGGCCACCTTCGGCGCATCGCCGGCCGTGCCCGCCAGCATCGCAGCGTCCAGCTGCGCCTGGTCGGGATAGAACTGCCGCTCCGTGTAATCGCACACGGCCTGCACCGCCGCGTCGGCATATAGCCGGATCAGGATGTCTTCATCGCCCGATTCGGCGCGCAAGTGCGCCAGCGCCAGGTCCATGCTAATCAGCGGCATTGTCTGCCCCGTCCGGTGCTAGTCCGGCTGCATCACCCGCGCCCTGGTCCGGGCTGGCCACAATGGCGGCGCCCGCCGGTTCCTCGGGCTGGATGGCGCTGAGGGAGGGCGGCGGAGTTTGCACATCTTGTGCAGACGTCTGCACACGCGGCTTGCTGTCTGCGGCCTGGTTGCGCTTCGGCGCTGCGGCCTGGTTGCGCTTCGGCGCTGCGGCCTGGTTGCGATTCGGCGCTGCCGACTTTGCCGAGGCAGCGTCCGCCTCCCCATGCAGCTTGAGCGAAACCAGCGGACGCGCGAGGCCGTTGCGCATCAGGTCTGCCGCGCGCACCGGATCAACATCCAACTTGGAAGTGCCCGCGTGCACCCAGGCCCCGCCCTCCATATGGTCTTTCACGATCAGAATATCCATGTCTCATCCCTGGCAGGGGTTGCCTGCCAGGCTCCGTGTTGGTTAGGCGGCGCGCAGGTTGCCGTATACGAACGATTGCGGGCGATACACCGCCAGCGCCAGGCGCTCTTCTGCCAGGATGGTCACGCCGCCCTTGACGAAGTTGTCCTTGTCTTCGGTGGACACTTGCACACTAGCCTCTTCGCGGTCGAAGATCTGCGCGCCCAGCATGAACGCACCGACCATGAACTTGCCTTCTGGCATGGCGTTCGTATCGACCACCGGCAGACGCCACATCACTGGTTCCGAAGGCGTACCAACGTTGACCCAGATATAGCCGCCGGTATCGTCCTTCTGCAGCTCGATGTCCGCCCAGTCAGCCGGGTTCAGCACGATAGCGCTGGCGCGGAACTCGGCAATACGCACCTGCAGGATGCCCTTGCGCAGGATGTCGATTGGGGTATCGCCTGCCTTGCGGCGGGCCTCGTTGAAGATCGATGCCTGCGGAATCAGGCCCAGCAGGTTTTGGCCGGTGCCGTCGCCGCCCAGCAGCTTCTCTTCTTCTTTGTAGCGCAGGCCGTGAACCATGCGGCCGTCGATGTAGCTTTGCAGCTGCGGCGCATCGTTCAGAATTTCACGCGACGCGTGAATCCAGTGGCCGATGGTACGAACCGCCGCCGTCTTCAACTCGAACTTCAGGTCCGACTGCGCGCGCTGCGTCAGCTCGCCTGCGCTATCGGCCATGTTCTGGAAGCCCGTTTCCTGCACATACTCCACGGCGTTCGTGCCGGTGCGACCGGGCATGATCAGATCGCGGATCGTGAACTGACGCTCGGCCGGCGAGATGATGCCCGGCACGCGGTCCGGGCGGGTCGTCGCACCAGCGGCGCCAGTGCCGGCCGTCGCGCTGGTGATGCTGGTCACGGCCTTCAGTTCCATACGCGCCGTACCGCGCCCGCCCTTGGCCTGCATACCCTTGAAGTCGTCGGAATCGGTGAACTGCTCGCCTACCGATTTGACCACCTGGTCGTTGCCGCCAGCGCGGCGCGCCAGTTTCTGCTCCACTTCCAGCACCCGGGCTTGCATCTCGCTGCCGCTGTCGGACAGCTTCTGAAGTGCTTGCTGGGTCTCGCTAGACACGCGGCCCAGGTCTTTCAGCTCGGCCGCCGCCTTTTCGCAGAAGCCCTTAATCTCGGCATCGCGCTGCTTCAGCGCGTCGCCCAGCTGCTTCAGCTCCAGTTGCGATTCGTGGCGCTCACCTGCATTTTTACGTTCGTACATGGTCATTTCCTTACAAGATGGGGAGAGAAAAATTGCTGGTGTGCTGCAGCAGCGCCGCCAGCTCGGACGCGCTGTCGTTGTCAGGCTCGTTTTGCAGCAGCTGCTTCAGGCCACGGTTTGCGATCTGCGCAGCCTGGTGTTTGGAAAAGCCCGCCTCGTGCAGGAACTTCTCGAAGTCGGGCATGTCGGGCAGGCTGCCGTGGGCAATACGCGACTTGATCGAATCGATGCGGGCCTCGTCGTTGGCCGGCACCGTGACGATGCTGACCTCCACCAAGTCCAGTTCCTCCAAGGTGCGGATACCGGTCTTTTCGTTGTAGCTCGACTTGATCACGTAGTAGCCGATGGACAGGCCGGTGATTGATTTCGATTGCATGCCCTTGTAGGCGATGCGCGCATACTGGGCGTCATCGAGCCACAGCTCGCCGTCGCCCAGCAGGCCGTGCCCGTCTTCCTTGAGGCTGGTCCAAGCGCCAATCGGCTCGCCCGTGCGGTGCTGCCACAGGATCGGCAGCGAGCGCCCCTTGGCGGCCAGCTGCGCCAGGCTGTTTTTAAACGCGCCCGGCGCCACCACTTCGCTATAGCTATCGACCACGCCAAAGACCGAGCCGTAGCCAGTAAAAATCCCGCTCTCGGCGACGGACTTCACATCCAGTTCAAATGAGCGCGTTTTGTACAACGCTCCCTTACGATTCATTGCCTTCCCCTTTCTGTTCTTCCGGCACGCGCTGTCCCTCGTACAGCACGCCCTGTTCGTCTTCGTGGACTCGCGTCCACCGGCCAATCGAGCGGCCAGGATCGTGCCGCCACAGGATCGGCATCGGCCTACCCTGCGCCGCGACTTGGATGGTCTGCGTCCCTGCCATGCCCTTATGCTTCATCACTCCCTCCCAATACCGGCAACTCCAGCCAGCTCAAAATCGCGTTCTTCGCAGCTTTCGCCGCGTCCGATACCTTGCCGAGCAAGCGCAGCGGCGTCAGGTTGCTTTGGACCGTGAGCTCGTCGCCGCCTTCCAGCGGTTCCCTGTTCTCCAGCTCGCGGATCTCGTTGCGGGTCATCCAGCCGTTCTGCGCGGCAGACGCGTACAGCGCGGCGCGGCCAGCCGAATCGGCGCGCATGAGGCCTTCCAAGTTGAATTCAGCGGAGACACGCGCGCGCTCGGCCGGCGAGAGCAGGCTTTTCTTGATGGCCTGCTCGATGCGCGTGAGGTAAGGGCGCAGGGCGAAGGTGAGAAACCCGATCATCTGCTGCTCCAGGCCGGTGCCCCAGCTGGTGGACTTCTCGCTGTGGCCGACCATGAACGGCGGCACGCGGAACCAGCGGCAAATTTCCTCGACATTGAAGGCCCGCGTTTGCAGCATCTGGGCGTCGTCGGGATTCATGGTCAGCGGCTGATACGTACTGCCGCCTTCCAGCACCATGATCTTTCCCGCCTTTGCCGTGCCGGCCAGGTTCTCCACCATGTCCTCGCGAATCTCCTTGCGCTGCGTTTTGGTCAGCACCGCCGGGAAACTGATCGATCCGCCAGCACGCATGCCGTTGGCGAACAGCTTGCCGCTGGCCTCGTCAGCCGACATGGCCGCGCCCAGGCTGTTGCGCGCATACGAAATGGGCGACAGGCCGATCAGGCCCGTGATACCAAAACCCTTGATGTGGAAAATCTGGTCTTCGGTGTACGGCACCACACCAGTCTTGGTCTTGTACTTGTAGACCAGCTCGCCGCGCTCGTTGGTCTCCACCTTCATTTGATCCGGCTGCAGCGGATCGATGGACACCAGCCGGCCGCCCGAGTACGACTTCAGGCAGTAGCAGTTTCCCCACAGGCAGATCTGCGCCACCACTGCTTCCCAGAACTCCACGGCGGTCATGTTGGCGTTCGGCTGGTCATGCACCAGTGAGTAAAGCCAGTGATCGCGGATCGCCTTGCGCCGCCCGGCCTTGTCGCGTTCGAAGACTCCCACCGGCAGCGTGGCAATCGTCTCCGAGATCAGCCGAATGCAGGCCCATACGGTGGCGATTTGCATCGCAGATTGCGTGTTGACGTTCTGGCCTGACAGCGAATAGGTTCCCCCAACGGTCGGCTGTAGCGTCTGCACGGCGCCAGCGATGCTTTTCTTGAGCCACATCGCGGCCTTGTACACTTGATTTTTCAGTCTCATCCCACCACCACAGGGTTATTGATAAAGTCGTCGAGGTCGCCCTCTTCGCTCACTGCAGCGGCACGGCTGAGCGCCATGACGGTTGCGACGATGCCGTCGATACGCCCGTTCGCGTTCGACTTCTTTTTATCGGGTCGGAAATTGCCGTTCGTGTCGAACAACAGCGCAGTGTTGCCGGCGCACCAGCGCAAGACCGGGTTGCCGCCATGCTGCAGGCGCTTGCCGTAGACCAGCTCCTCCAGCTTCTTGCTGCCGGGGTACATGCCGCCCGTGTTCTGCGGAACCTCAACCAGGGGCACACCCTCTTCCATCAGCTCGTTAGCCAACTGCAGCGCATTCCACCGGTCGAAGCCGACCTCAACGACGTCGAAGTCACGCACCGCCTGCAGCACGCAGTCGCGCACCGGGCCGTAGTCGGTCACGTTGCCGGGCGTGGCCGAGAGCCACCCCGCCTTTTGCCACGCCTCATAGGGCGCAGCATCGTCGGCAGACTGCGTGTCCACCTTCTCTTGCGGACACCAGAACCAGAGCAGCACGTACCACTGGCCGCCCTCTTCGTCCGGCGGAAACACCAGTGAGAAGGCGGTAAGGTCACGGGTGGAACCCAAGTCCAGGCCGCCGTAGCAGCGCCGGCCTTTCAGAACGCCAGGGTCGAATTTCTTGCCGCCTTTGTCCCAGACCGCCAGGTCAAACCAGCCGTCAGCGCTGTTGCACCAGATGTTCAAGTCCTTCGTCAGAAAGTTCGCTTTCGCGCCCGGCATGGCAGCGGCTTTGCGCGCCTGGCCGCGCATGTACTCCACGGTCTTGGACCGCCCGAGGCCAGGATTGGCTTTCGCCCAGGTGCGCTCATCGAACGGATCGTCGTCGTTGTCCAGGGTGTAGACGTAGCCAAAATAGGCGTCGTCCACGCGTTTCTTTTCCAGCACTGATATCAGGTAACCCCGCTGCTCGGTGCAGATCCCGTCAAGAATGAAGCCGGCGGTAGTGATCGCGGAGAGCAGCGGCTGCTGCCTCGCACCCAATGCCGACTCCATGACGTCCCACACGTCGCGGTGCTTCTGCGCGTGCAGCTCATCGAACAGAATCGCCGAAGGGTTTAGGCCATCCAGGTTCTCGGCGTTCGCCGGCAACGGCAGGAAGACAGAGTTGTCGTCCAGTTCCACCTTCTCGTGGTTCATGCCGGCGTAGATCTTGAACGAACGGGCCACGCCCGGCGAGCGCCGCACCCAGCGCCGGATGTTGTCGAACGCCGGCTTGAATACCGTCATCGCCTGGTTGCGCGTGGTGGCCACCGCGTAGACTTCCGCGCCGGCCTCCCGGTCCATGGAGAATAGGTACGCGCCCTGCGGCCCCTTCCATGTGGACTTGCCGTTTTTTCGCGCCACTTCTTCATAGGCGCGGGCGAAGCGGCGCATGCCGTCGCGCTCGCGGCGCCAGCCATAGAGAAGCGCCGTCCAGAATTTTTGCCACGGGTCCAAGAGGATCGGCTTGCCGGCAAGCGGCCCCTTGACGTGGACGAAGAATTGCTCGATGTAGTTGATGATGTGCCAGCCGTGCGCCGGCACGAACTTCAGGCCCCGCGCCCGGCCGTGGATCAAGTCTTCGTAGTGCCGTAGCACCGCCAGGTAGACGTACCGGCCGGTGACGATCTCGCCGCGCAGCACGGGCAGGCCATACTCTTCATCCCACAGTTCGAGCTGAGCGGGGACTAGTGACGCGAGCTTTTTTGCGGTGAGCTGGTAGCGTGGTTTACGAGGCTTGCGAACAGATCGTCCTGCTGCCCCTGCGGCCCTGCGTCCTTGCGTACGCGCTGCAGGGAGGGAATCGTCAAACATAGTTTCGGTAGCCATTGGCCCAGCTCCATCTTGAGGCGCTGCTCGTCATTGGCCCAAGGGTAAGGAGTCGCGTAGCCGTTCTTCTTCGATATCTGCACACGCCCTTTTTCCAGGCACAGCTGAATCGATTCCTCCCAGGCGACATAGGTGCGCGCAACGATGACGACGGTCATGCCGGAAGTGAGGTGTTCGATGCCGGCCTCTCGCAGATGCCGGCAGATGTAGTCCCATATCTCCCGCTCAACCGGCGAAAGCTGCACGCCTGGCGGCGGATCTGGCGATTTAGTGGCGACACCGGAGCGTGCCGCGCCGGGTGAAACGCTCATCGGATAATCGTTCAAGCTCATTGCTGGCTCTCCAAGTTAATCCCCCGGGGGGTAGTTTTTGTTCCGCGAAAAAATTCGCCTAAGCTAACGGTTTCCGCGCGCGGCGCGCAAACTTTTGACCCACCCTCCCCTTGCTTGGAGCCGGGCTGCGATGCCAGCGACCGCGCGCCGACTCCGTCAAACTCTTGGCCTCATGGCATGGATCGCATAAGCCCTGTTCGTTCGTGTGATCATCCGCGCCGCCTTCTGCCAGCGGCACCACGTGATCGCGCTGAGTGGCCGCCGTAACACGTCCTTGCCGCTCGCACTCGGCGCACAACGGATAGCGCTGGAACAGTGATGCCCGCATCGCCTGCAACCGACGCCCGGTGATGCGAGGCGTTGCAGTCACCTGCTTCTGCCACTGCTCGCGGGGATGCTTGATACAACGCCCGCTGCCGCCCCTGACAAGCACGTGACAAGTTGGGAAGGAGCACGGACGCGGTGCTGATACGGGCATGAAATCTCCTAATCGATCATTGGTCTAACCACCTACCCGCTACTACATAAAAAAAGCCCGCAATTTGCGGGCTCGCTATTCGGCCACGACCGTGGCGGGCTAACACTCGTACAACTTACGCGGATCGTCCTCCAACGTCCAAAACGACCATTTCTGCGCATATACAATATTCTTCGGTATGGAACACCACTCACCACTTCTGGCGTCAAT
Organism: Massilia sp. Root351; assembly: GCF_001425045.1. Classification (GTDB taxonomy): domain Bacteria; phylum Pseudomonadota; class Gammaproteobacteria; order Burkholderiales; family Burkholderiaceae_D; genus Rugamonas. The sequence goes on from NZ_LMDJ01000036.1 coordinate 123,236, forward strand.
AGCAAATCGCTTCCCTTCGATTTTGACAATGATGTACGCGGCACCCTGAACACCGATGGCGAATGCAAGAGGAGCATCATCTGGAACAGACTGCGTCCATCCAGCAGCTTCGGTTGGAAGCTTGAGTTCGCAGTCCAGAATGGGAACCATTACATATTGGGGGACCGCATCCAGACTACCGGCGCTATTGCCACTCAAATGCAAGATCGAGTCACCGTCATCGTCAGATCCGATTTTTACTGCCACTGATGCCTCCCCAGCAGAAGGGACGAGAACGATAGTCCCACGGGCTACCTCGGTACTTTTCTCTAGAATATACGGTGACGACGGGACCATGCTTACCTCCAATTATTGTTGAATGGAAATACTATCACGGCAGGATTTTTTCAGGCAATGCAAGTATCGTTAGCAGCATCGGCTGAAAACTACATCGCACTGCGAGAGCTTGGATCTCTTGTGAGTGCAGACGTCTGCAGTCAAAAAAGCACCTGCGTCAAGTGATCGGGGTAAAATTCTCCGTTGCCAATTCGGCCAACCTTTTAGCCAAGGGACGCAAGCATGAGATACAACAAGTTGCAGTTAGCCGGCGAACTTCTCGTGGCTGCGGCTGAGGACTGCCGCAACGCTGCGTGTGATCAGGACTACGCGAAAAGCATATTGGTTGCTGGCGCGGTTACTGGAATTGTCGAACCTTTGCTAAAGGAGCTTGGTATCGTGCCACACCACATCGGGCTTGCGCGCGGTGCTGTTGAGTTCAAGGAGCTTGACGGCCCGTTATTCTCTCCGGAAGAGCGAGCGCAACTCATTCGCCAAGGAAGAACATACTATCAATTGGCATACTCAGCGCTAAAGCATGCTGGCTTTCCGGGGAAGAATATCAAAGCCAGTGAGAATCTTGAGTTTGAGACGAATCTCAAGGAAGAGGCATACTATTTAGTGGACAGTGCAATTAACGACTACATCAAAATTCCAGCACAGTATCTTCCTTCTGCACCATCCGAAGCCCTGCAAATATTGCTGGCCAAGCCATGGGAACTCCCGTTCTGTGAAGACGATGCCCTACATCGGGAGCAAAAAGCCTAGTCCGAGTTGGGCCAGGCTTCCAGGCCACTACTGACGAATCGATGCCTCCATCACGGAAGCGCCAATTCGGCAGTAGGCACGGGACACCCCGGCAGGCAAGTTGTAGATCGAATGGTATCCGCGCCGTCCAGCCTTTTCAAGATGGCTAGCAAATTATTCTTGGCGCGCGCAACCACCAAGCGCACGTGAGGCCCGCGCACTCCCTTCAACTTGACCCGCAGGCGGTCCTCCGGCAACTGGTGGATATACAGGTGCTTGAGGGCCGTACGGTCGTTGTAGTCGCCGAGCATGCGCCAGGCTGCTTCCACGATCCATCCGTCCAGTTGGTCCGCAGTCACCAGGCCGCCGAGCGGGCGGATTTTCGCCGCCAGGACGTCCGCTGCCGGCGGCGCTTCGGATGTGCGCAAGGCCACGTACCATTTCGCCCAACTGGCGCACGTAGCGTTCGCCGCGCTGCCGCTGCCTGCTTTAACCACGCGGCGCCAGTTGTCCATCCGTGCTTCAAACTCTTTCATCGCTATCCCATTCTGTTGTGTCACCACCGCCGCCACCCGGTCAGCGCGTGTTGTTACCGTTGTTCCTAACCATCCACACTGCCAACATTACCCTCCACATCGGAGAGCCTGATTTTTACTAGCTTTGTTGACTCTGTTGGCAGTGTTGATAGTTAAATCTAAATTGATATAAATAATTCCGTCCTTCCTGCTACTTTCTTACCCGTGGCTTACGTGCGCGTATGTGAGACAAAACCGCCAATACTGCCAACACTGCCAACACCCCTGTATCCATGCGGGTTTGCGATGTGGGCGGCTTGCCTGATGTGGACGGTCAGCCCTCAACATCAATAAAATTCCGGTTCTTGTACGACTTCAGCGCCGTCTCAAACAGACCGCACGCCGACTCGGCCCACTCTCGCAGCGTCTTTCCCTCCGGATGCTCGCCGATGAGGAACACAATCCGCTGCTTCACTACCTCACCGTACTCATACTTGATAGGCTGCTTCTTCAGCACCGCCCCCGCATACCGCTCGACGGAGGGGCTGAACATGGTCTGCGTCGTGTACCGAGACTCGCCTGAGCGGGCGCACCAAGTTTGGAACGCCTCGTATAGCTGGGTCACGCCTACGGTGATGAATGGAAGCGGCAACAGGCCACTGGACCATTCACGGTAGAAGCGCTCAGCTGGCGCCAGGCTCTTCTCGATCAGCTTGTCCTTCGCTTCGTTGTAGATCGGCTTCGTGTGCTCGTTGAAGTCGCCCATGTCCAGCTCGTGCATCAGGTAGTGGTAGAACGCCTCGATGCCGCCGGCTTTGATTTCTTCGGCCACGCCGATATAGAACTCCTTCGACAGTGCCGGCGGCGTCCACACAACCAGGTAACGGCGGTCGGTTTTGTCCAGCGCGAGCGGCTGCAGCTCATTCGACAGGAACACGAAGTTCATCTGGTTGCGCTCGCTGTGTTCCGGCAAACCCTTCGGGTTGATGATGATGGTGTCGCCCGAAACCAAGTACTTGAGCTTGCCCTTCATCTGCTTCAGCTCGGCCCGTGTCACCACCTCGTCCGCAACCATGAAGAGCTTCATCGACGCCCAATCGTTAAACGGCGCTTCGAGTTGCTGGTTGCCGATCACGTAGCCGTACTCGCCGTAGATCGCCTTGACCACCTTCTCGAAGAAGAAGTTCTTACCGGAGCCCTCGTCGCCGTGCATGATGATCGACGTCTCCATCTTGGCGCCAGGGTTGCGCAGCGGGTACGCCAGCCAGCGGGCGATCCAAGTGAACATATCGTCGTTGCCGTCCACTAGGTGCAGCAGCAGCGTCTTGATTTGGATGCAGTTACCTTCCTTCGGCGTCATCTTCCACCCGCTGAACAGGTTGACCGTGGCCGTGGGGCCGCGCTCGGCCGGGCTGGGTGTCTCCGTCGGATCGAACACGATGTTCTTCTTCAGGACCCACTTACGTCCTTCGCCACCCCAAAATTTCATGACGTCGTTGTTCTGCACCACCGTGCGCATGGCAGAGATCTTCATCAGCATGCGCTGCCGGCAATCCCATACCAGGTCTTCGCCGTAAATCAGGACAAAGTTTTCAAGCACGTCGTCCACGGCGTCCCAGTGCGCCTCGCCGTATTCCTTCTTGGACTTCTCTTTCTTGCGCGGCTTCACCGCGGCCCCCTCCCCCCCGGTGAAAAGCGGCGCGCTCTCGCCGAGCGGGATATCGTCCAGCTGCACAGCTTCCATGTCTTCCTGCAGCGGGTAGCCATAGTCTTCGGTCATGGCGTGCACGGCGGCCATGAATTGGTCAGCAGCCGCCTCGACTGCAACTTCCGATTCGGGGGCCTCCGCCCCCGCTTGAATTCCCTCCTCTCCTCGCTGGGCTTGCCCAGCGCTGATTACGCCGCCGTCGCTTCCGGCCGGGGGCGGGGGGGCGACGGGCAAGTCAGCGGCTTCGCTTCCGCTGGGGGGACGGGGGGACAAAGAACCGGGTTTGATGGGAGGTGGAAGAACGGAGCGCGGTGGTTTCCAACCGCCGTCCATAGCCATTTTGAAGATGGTGGCTTCCGTAATATTCACGCCACGCTTGCCGAACGACGCCCAGCGCTTCTGACACTCCTCCATCCCCGCGTACTTGTCGGAGCGAGAAGACCAGTAGTCCCATACGCGGAGGCCAGCGTCGCCCAGAGCGCTGTACAGCCCCATCCCTACCCGGAACCAGACGTCGTATTCATCCGGGCTGATATGGGCCAGCGCCGCGTCCAGGCGCGCGCGCAGGTCGGCTCCGCCGGGGGGAAGGGGGGCCGTCGCGCGGGCCGGCGAAGCAGCAGGACGCGCGCTCTGGACGAGGACGCGCAGCCGGTCAAGTTCCGCGTCCGATATCGGATTGATCGCCGAGGGCGAACCGCCGCACTGGATGCCAGTAAAGGTGAAGAACTGGCTGGAGCAAAACACCTCCAGCCCGATCTTGTCCGACTTGAACGTAGTTGTGGCGCCCGCGACAATGATGTGCAGGCCTTTGCCAGAAGGCGTGAATTCAGTGTAGGAGTTGCAGCCGGTAATTGCTGCCGTGGCCAAGTCGGAAAACTCCCCTGTCTCCTGGTCGAAGCAGTTGTCGATGTCGATACCGATCAGGCCATCACCTGCCAAGAATGCAAAACCGATGCCGCTATATGGGTTCGCCGTCTGCCGTTGAAGCGCCGCCATGGCGCGCTCGAACGTCACCAACTTCTTACGGTCGCCCGCAGTGCCTTGATCGCCGAAGCGCCGGCCACCACTCGCGTAGTACGGCATCTTTCGGGGCTTCTTCGCCGGATTGGGGTTCGGCTCAAATCGCCACAGGAGCCATTGCGCCCTCTCGCGCAGCTCTTGTGGAATTGCGTCAAAGTCGTGCATCAGCTGCGCTCGCTCCCAGCAGCAGCGTGCAGCGCGGCACCGGCAAAGCTGCCCGGCCCTCTGTACGCCAGGCGCTCGTCACCAATGCGCGACGGGTGATTCCGGAAATCGAAAGCGCCCTCGCGGATGACCATTGGGCTTCGGCTACGGCCGCGAGGCGCACGCGACAGCGGGGACGGTGCATAGCGCGGACCAGCCGGCACGCCAGGCTGTTCACCTTCGTGATCGCCTTTCAAGCCGAGGAACTTGAGGCCGGCATCCGTTACGATGTACTGGATATCGTTTACAACGACGAGGCCGGACAGCAGGAGCCGGTCAATGACGTTCGCATGGAACTGATAGCCGGTGCCCTTCCAGCCGGCAATGCGCTGCCATTTGACGGCCGGGGCAACCCCGCCCATACCGTGAAGTGTCACGAGGCCGTTCGCAGCGGCGCTGCCCTTGCGTGGGAGTTGGTGGTTAGCCATTGGCCACCTCTCGAACCGGCTCAAGCTTCAATGCCTTGCTGTGACGGCAGTAAACACTGAACATCAGGGCCAACAACGTTTCAGTCTTGCGGTGGAGTAGCTCGCCCTGTGCCTCCAGTTTGGCGCGCTCATCCTCGTCGATTTCGTCGTCGCCTATAGCTGCGGTGAAGGTGCTAAAGAGCACGCCCAGCTCGGCGTAATGCTGATTGAACATAGCTTGAATGGAATCATTTTCGATCTCATCAACACCAGGCAGTTTGACGAACGTTCCCCCACTCGCGACAGCAATGGCCTCCGCAAATAGGGTCGTCCCTGACAGCTCCTGCAGCGTGAGCTGATCGTGCGTGGAGAGGGCCTGTCCCTTCGTCTCGTATGCACGATTCCGCAGCGAGTTCTCGGTCATCCCAAGGTACGCCGCTGCCACAGTCCAGGAACCGTTCACAGTTCCAATCATCTTCAGTACCGCTTTTCGCACATCCATACTAAATCCTAAAAAGTGTGGTTTTTACATTGATCTTGAAGAACTACACTTCCATCCGCGTCGAACTTGGACGGAAAGACGGCTCTCAGGTACATCAGCCTCGCCTTGGGAATGCCGTTCGCTCGCCAGTAAGAGACACTGGGCGGCTCGATGTTGAACATCTTTGCCACCACGCCCGTACCGCCGAGGTCGTCAATCAACCGCGAATGATTCGTGTGCATGTGTTCACCCCATGAAAAAGTGTTTCGAATGTTAGATTAATCTAACTTTTTCATCAAGGAAAATTTTAGCTAAATCTAATTTTAGTTATATTAGGATGATCTAATGAAATGGTTCGAACGACTCAGCGTGGCCCGAGAGGCCAAAGGCTTCAAGAAAGCCCACTTTGCCAAAGCGATTGGCGTAAAGCCTCCTACGATCACCGAGTGGGAACGAGGGGACACAGCGGCCCCATCAGCCACCAACGTCATGAACATCTGCAAAGTCTTGAACATCACGCCCGAATGGCTGATGTCTGGAGCGTCGCAGGGAGCGGAGGGCATTCCACTGAAGACGTATTTCGGGAGTAATTCTGAGATTGCTGAGGCGGTTAGTTTGATGGAGCAAATGCCGGCGTACGAGCTGGCCCAAGCCCTTGGAATCATTAAGACCCTGGCGGGCACGAAGCGCCCTGAGCCTAGCCAACCGCAAAATTGAAAAGCCCGCGTAAAGCGGGCTTTTTTGTATTTGTCAGGCTTTAGGGGGTGTCAGCCGCCCAGTCAGTTCGAGCAGCATTTTCACACGCTCAGACTTCCGCTGTTCCTCAGGGAGTAGCGCCGCCAACTCCTCAACACCGATGGCCAGGAATTCGATGACACCTGCGTGCAGCCGCGCTTCGCTGGCCTGCAAGGCTTGGTCTTCCTCCACAGTCCTCGCCAGGCGCAGCAGGATCTCAGTATTTACCGACCGCCCTTGCCGCACGCTGCTCTCAAAAATCGCGTCATGGAGCCACTCGGTTAACCGTAACGTGAACTTATGGTCAGTGCGGTCAGCGACAGGATTCTCTTCTTTTTGTGTCATTCACCCAGCATACAAGGCTTGAACTGAGCGCGAAATAGCGTCACCGTGACGCTATCTGCTACAGTATACGTTTCCCAGCGTACAACAACATTTGCAAATGTGCAATGTTTGGAAATCGTTCGGTATTTTTCGAGGCCTCGAATTGGAGAGAAGGCTCGGGCTTAGGCCCTATCCCGCAGTAGCGCCTGAAGTAGAACCTGAAGCAATCTGAAAAGGATGTACGAAGTGAGAAACAAAAATCTTCCGACAGCACTCCCATTCGTCGGCCGCACCAAACACAAGCAATCCCTATCGTTTTGGACCACGCCCTGCAACGGGGACTATCTGCAAGGAACAAGGGACGGAGCAGATATGGCAAAGGCCTATGCTGAGTATGTAGCACAGGGTAACGACATGCCCCCGATCCTTGCCCAGGTCGCGCTGGACATGCTAACAACTGAACAACTCCCCGAAGCGCTGCAAGGCCAAGTAGTGGGCTTCTTCAGCGTGCTTGAGCGGCTACTTGCACAGAAGACCACAAAAAACGGTAGCTAAAACTAATAAAAGTACGAACAAAACAACAACTACTCGTGACAATTGGTGATAATTGGTGAGAATTGATGCCACCCTATGTAGCAAATATTAGATTTCTCTAATTTTTCTTGACCTAGATATTAGATTTATCTAATATCCACCCCGTTACTACAAAAACGCGGAGTGGATGATGATTTCACCGTGCCTCACCCAGCAGCACGTCCCTGTTCCCACCTACAAGGTGCGGGTCGTCAAGATCATTGACGACCCATATGCGGGCCTGAAAGGTCACGCATACATCGAAGCGCGCAATCTTAAGACGCTTGTCCAACGTGTGCAGACGTCTGCACACGTTCAAGTGAATGTGCCTAACGAGGCCTGCAATGGCCGCTAAACCGTCCTCCCCACTGACGATCTCCGGCGGCACGCTTAGCGATTTCGCCACAGCGCTGACCTCGAGCGGAGCCCGACTCGAAAGCGCAACCCATAGCGCGCTCGATCTGCTCAACATGTCCGGCCATGCCGGTGCAGCCGGCGACACTGCGGATGATCTCAGAGTGGCGCTGGCAATGCACGTGCACCTGGTGCGCGAGTTCAGCGTGCGCGTTCGCACTGCGGAATGCACCTGCGCCTATCACACTTGCGCGTCCAGCAGCTTTGGTGCGTACAGCCAGGCAGCCGATACGCAGGGGGACACGCCGTGCGCTATCTCCGTCACCCCATGCGAACCGGACCACGCCGCGCTTGCGCGCGCACACCGTCTACTGGCCATCCAAGGGTCGCTGGAAGACGCGCTGAAGGACAAGTCACTCGCTATCGCTATACGCCGCGTTGCCCGCAAACCCCACTACATGCCGGCGCCAGCAGGCAGGCCGTGGACGCCGCCGGCGCAAAGGCAACCTGCCAGCACATACCCCGATTTGAAACGCCAAGCGGCCAATGACCGCGATTAACGAAAGAGCCTCCATGTCCAAGCTTGTTGTACTACCCGCTCCCATCACACCCATGCCCGCAGGTGCCACCATTGACGTCGCGGAGCTGATGCTGCTCGATGGCTACCAAACCCTGCCGCTTTGCTTGCTGCGCATCTCTACGACCAATCGCAAGCGGTTTAATCTTGACGCGCTGGAGCGACTGGCTGCCAACGTGAAGGAGGTCGGGATACTGCAGCCGATCCTTATCCGCCCGGTGAAGCCAACGGACGAACATCCGCAGGCGTTTGAGATCGTCGCCGGCGAGCGCCGCTTCCGCTCCGCAGTGCTGGCGAACCTCGACCAGGTGCCGGTCATTGTTCGCCAGCTCAGCGACTTGCAAGCGGCCGAGATCCAGCTGCTGGAGAACATCCAGCGTGAAGACCCGCATCCGCTGGAGGAAGCCGAAGGCTACCAAATGCTGATGCAGAACCACGGCTACGACGCGGACCAGCTGGCGGAGCGCGTTAAGAAGTCTCGCGCCTACATCTACGGCCGCTTGAAGCTGTGCGCACTGGCCACTGACGTGCGCGAGGTATTCCTCGATGGCGACATTTCAGCATCGACTGCACTGCTGATCGCACGCATTCCGGTGCCTGCGCTGCAGAAGCGCGCGCTCAAGGAAATATTGAGTCCGACCACATGGCCAACGCACGAACCGATGTCGCACCGTCGCGCACGCGACTATATTCAGGACACGTACACGCTAGACCTCACCGGCGCGCCATTCGATATCAAAGACGGCAAGCTGCTGGCGACCGCCGGCAACTGCACGAAATGTCCTAAGCGTACTGGCAACCAGCCGGAGGTGTATCCAGATGCAAAAAGTGCACACGTCTGCACTGATCCGGACTGCTACGCCGAGAAGAAAGCTGCGCACTACCAGCGAATCATCGTCGTCGCCAACAAACGCGGCATCCCCATACTTGAAGGCCAAGAGGCGACTAACATCTCCTACAACACCTGGAGCAGCGAGAGCGAATTCGTCAGTGCCGGCACGCACCTGTCCAGCTTTGAGCGCGTGGCGCCGGCCACCGGCATGAGCGGTCACATCAAAGAGCTTCTACCGTCCGACGCTTTGCCATCCCCTGCCAGCTACTTAAAAAACAGCAAAGGTGAAGTGACGCCAGTCTTTAAGCGCAGCGACGTTCAAGCAGTACTGGAGAGGCAAGGCATTTGCGAGACGCCCGCAGTTCGCGAGGCTCGCCTCGCAGAGGAGGCTGCGGACCCGTCGAAAGCACCAGCCCTTTCCAAACAAGAGGAAGCGCAGCAGGCGCGCTACAAACAGCAGCAGAAAGCTGAGGAGCGCGCCGCGCGCATCACCCTGGAACGCACGGTAATTTACCGTAAGCTCCGGGAGCGAGCAAAGAGCGGGCTGACTCTTCCCATGCTCCGCGAACTGGCGAAGCTCCTCGTCCGCGATTACAACAGCTACAGCCTGCCGGACGACATCTTGGGCGACCTCTATAAATTCGACCGCAGTGACGACGACACTTGTGCCTACATCGACCAGGCGGACGAATCTGAGGTGCAGTTGCTCATAATGGACATGCTGCTCGGCGAAGCCCTGAGCGTCAGCGCGCACAGCTTGGACGACGACCCCGAACTCACCGACGAAGCACTGCTTGCACTGGCGAAGATCGAAGGCGTAAGCGCGAGCACCACCGAAATCGCCATCGAGCGGATCGACATCAGCGACATGAAGAACCCCAGCGACGTGCAAGAGGTTCTTGCTGCGAACATCGAGCATTTGGCCGACGTAGCGCGCCACATCATCGACAAAGCGCCGCACCTCACAGGCAACGTCGAAGCTGCCGCCAACAGGCTGGGCTACTTCTACAACAACGGCTGGAGCAAGGCCGAGGATGCTGACGGCGCTGCCCAGGTGCAGGCCGACGCAACTGCGCAGCAGAGTTCACGGCAACGTCCGAAGCTGCAAGCGAAAGCGAAGCTTGCGGCGGAAGCAGCGCCCAATGGCCCAGTCATTAAGACCAAGAAGAACCGCAGCGCCTCATTACCCTCAAACCCAGCGGTGGCATGGCCCTTCCCAACTGACTCGCTCCAAAAAATTTAATCGCTGGCTTGCCGCCAAGTTACTGCAAACAACCACTTCGAATTACGGAAAACATACATGAACCAAGCAAATCACAGCTTCCGCGAAGCCGCAAGCGCACTGGCAGCCAAGCTGCAGCACGCCGACCGTACTGCGGGAGAATTGACCGACGAGCTCCAACTGGCCCACGCGATTATCGGCGTCCTGGTGCGCGAACTAACGCTGGAGCAAAAGCAGTTGGTCGGATCGATCCTGCGTTCGCGCAAAATCACGGACGATGGCTTCACTCGCCACGTCGAGCGCGAGCAACTGATCGCCCAGGCAAAGTTCTTCGCTGAACAGAACTGGGGGGTGCAATGAGCAAAACGGAAGAAATCAACGCTAATGTGCGCCTCCTGCGGCTTCCCTCAGTTGTGGCACAAGTTGGACTGAAGAAAACGGCGATATACGATGGCGTTAAACGCGGTACGTTCCCAGCCCCATTAAAATTGGGGGAGCGCGCCGTTGCTTGGAAGGCCACCGATATTGAAGCCTGGGTTTCAACACTGGTTAGGGCTGAGGCAAAGGTCAGCATGAGAAAATCCAACGACTCCATTCGCTTAACCTGGGCACTTCCAATACTCACCGGCATTGATGACGCAACCACCAACAAGCGCACAGCCGCGTTGTCCAAGGCGTTGGCCCAAGGCCTTGATGGCATTGAAGCAATTGACGTGGCGATAGTCGCTACAACTCCCGAAATGCTGAACCAGCCTGAGGTGCAGGTCTCGCAGCAAGAAAGTTCAGAATGAGCGAAATGGATATGATGATCTCGAAGCTGGCCGAGGCAATGGCCCAGCACATCCGGCCGGCGATTCCACTGTCCATCGACCTGTGGGACATTGCCACCATCGCCGCATACCTCAAGCGAGAGCCACAGGTCGTACGCGAGCGTATGGCGTGTCTGCCGAGCTTCCCGAAGGCGATACGTCTGCCGACGAAGAACGGCCGGGCACAGCCCTTGTACAACGCTAAGGACGTAATCACCTGGGTTCAGAGTCACCAAGAACGGCACTGACTCCCGCAATGAAGAATAGCCGCCCAGAGCGGCCATTCTTTTATCTGCCGGGAAATGTTATGCTCAAGCTTCCACGACAAGGAGACAATTTTGGAAACTAACGCTAAAGAAATTTTCCGAGTATCAAGTGCAGAGAGTAGCAGCTGTGCGCTGTGTTCTGAGTCCATTGACGGACCTACTTGGTTCACCAGAGCCGTTAATCATTACATCCAAGATCACGGCTGCAAGCTGGTCCATGTCGGTCAAGAGTCCACCGGCTACGTTGAGGATAAGTACGAAACGACCGTTGCTATCCTTGCCCTGTAGCATTCACCGGAGCAGGCAAGCCCGAGCGCCCAAGTTTTATCCTCGAATTCGGCAGACCACAGACCAGCAACCTGCCGCCTCTATGGCTTTTTTTTCTCTGGTAGTGCCGCAGGTGGTGTGGGCAACCCCAAGCCCGCAGCATCCGTAGGCAAGGCTCGGGACGTAGGTGGCATACTCGGACCCGCGCCACCTGAATTACCCTTCGCGGCAGCACGTTGCGTAGCCTCAATCAATTTTTGCCCGATCACAGTCTGCATCGCTATCGGTGCTGCTTTTCGCTTCGCAGGCTTTAAGTTGATTGCCACAGCCACTGGCGTGGGAGCCACACCGCCAAGCGCCGCTTTTTTCGGCGCTACCGGTGGCACAACGAATATCTCCGCTGATGGCTTACCAGCGTTGAAGTCCGTTACGTGGAGACTCCAGTCCCCGTTCAAGCGGAATTGCAAATTTTTCAACCGCTTAGCATACCGTCGGCGAATTATCAGGTCACGTGCGTTCACATGCACACCAGTCAAGTGCCCGTACATGTACGCCGAGGTGGCCATGGGAAACAACATCGTGCTACACAGGACATCCGTCAGCTGGAGCCCCACATGATTGTTGCTAACTCCGAAGGTTGGCAGCTCAAGAATACGGCTGTACGGATCGCCCTTCGCGCGATACTTTTGAGTAAAGATCGAATGAGCAACCTGGTCATTAAGCTGAGTGGTTCGAAAATCAGCAATGATCAGCCCATGGGACTTCTTGTCTTCCAGGAAATCCTGAAATCGCTTGCAGGCCATCTGCACCGAACGAGTGTAAACTTCCCTGTGCTTGAATGGTTTTGCAATGCCCTTCACCCAAACAGCTCCCAAAATGCGACAACTGTAGTGCTCTAACAGGGCCAGCACTTCATCAGCAAATCGCAACTGCGTGGAGGCCTTAGTGCCGAGCTTACGGATACTGCCACGCACGTCTGAGCCTTTGATTTCTTGGCGAACGTCGTCCAAGAGATGCGCCGACTGAAATTGCCCAGGGAAGAACTTACGCTTCAGTTTGAGAAAATCAGTCGTGAGATCAGCCAGCGCTGCTTGCGGTACGATCAACCCACCAATAGCGAGGACGGGTTGGATGTCCGTTGTGGCGGAAGGAAGCGCGGTGGAGCAGCCCGCCTCGTCGATATAGCAGATGTATGACATTCGTTGCTCCAAAATGGAAACAGCCGCTAGAGCGGCTGTTTGGCGGATTAAACCGTATTTGTCGCCAGGGTTACCCCCATTCGACGGTCGGTAGACGTAAGTCAACCGTTCTCACATGATAACGACAACTAACTCCATTGTCAACAAGGGAGGCAGAGCAGACTACGTCGGCGCTCTACGTCCTCCGGGGAAGTGGCGAGCTCACCCTCATCATCCGTCATCATGCTGCGCCGCCCCACAGTTCCTCTGGACATATGCCGCGGACCGATTCACAATCACGCGCAACCTTTATTTCGGTTCTCAACCTGAATTCTTGATTCGGTTCCGGATCGCTGTAGCTTGCCATTTTTCAAAAGCTCAGCGACATTACGCATAAATTACGCATCGACGTCACAAGTCGTTGATTTTAAATGGGTGCTGATTCCAGTCGGGGGGACCAACAGCACCGTCCGCCATGCCCCACATTTCCGCCACCGTGCGCCGCCTTGCGCCATCCGCGCGGCTAGTCTACTCTTGCAAAATTCTCAACCTCAAGAGGGACCTATTTTGCTCGCCAAAGCTTTCAGCGTGTTCGCCCTGGCCATGATCGAACTGTGGGCCGCCGTGCCACTCGGAATCAAGCTGGACCTCGATCCCTACCTGGTCGGCGCCGTGACCATGGCCGGCGCCTTTGCCGGCGCGGCGCTGGCGACCTTTGCCGGCGGCGCCGTGCACAAGCTGCTGAACTGGCGCTCGCGCGGCAAAGACTTCAGCAAAGGCACCTCCGGCTGGCTGGCCAGCAAGGGCCCGTGGGCCATCGGCCTGCTCGGCCCCATCCTGCTGGGCGCCACGCTGTCGGCGGCGCTGGCCTCCAGCCTCGGCCTGGCCTGGCAAAGGTGGATGCCGCTGCTGGCCATCGGCATTTGCGCCACCACCGCGCTGGTCACCATATTGACGGTGCGCGGCTTCGCCATGATGCACTAGTGCGTTTCCCATTGCCTGTCTGCCCGATTAGAGGGTTTATGTAAAAAACGGCAACGGGACCGTGCTACGCTGACTGCTTCTTTCTTCACGTCTGCCGCCATGAGCGAAGCCCTGCACGCTGTCCCTGCCCTGCCCTCAGGTGAATCCGATCCCCTCGACATCCAGGCCGCGTTCGATGCGCAGCTGGCCACTGCGCTGGCGTGGCGCACCTCGACGGCCGAGGAGCGGCTGCGCCGCATCGGCCGCCTGCGCGACGCCATGCTGGCCCAGCGCGAGACCTTCTACGCCGCTTTCGCGCAGGATTACCGCAAGCCGCCGGCCGAAGTGGAGGCGTCCGAGTTCCTGCCGGTGATGGAAGAAATCCGCCAGGCGCTCGGCCGCCTGAAACGCTGGATGAAGCCACGCCCCATGTGGCCCACCACCACCATGCTCGGCACGCGCGCCTCGGTACGCTACCAGCCGCGCGGACGGGTGCTGATTGTCGCGCCGTGGAACTATCCGCTCAGCCTGTGCTTCGGGCCGCTGGTCTCGGCGCTGGCGGCCGGCAACACCGTCATCATCAAGCCGTCCGAGATGACGCCTGCCGTATCGGCGCTGATGGGCCGCATCATCGCCAGCGTGTTTCCGGCCCATGAAGTGGCCTTGTTCGAGGGCAGCCAGCCAACCGCGCGCGTCCTGCTGGACCTGCCCTTCGACCACATCTTCTTCACCGGCTCGCCTGCCGTCGGCAAACAGGTGATGGCGGCGGCGTCCAGGCACCTGGCCAGCGTGACGCTCGAGCTGGGCGGAAAATCGCCCACCATAATCGACGCCAGCGCCAACATCAAGCTGGCGGCGGAAACGCTAATGTGGGGAAAGTTCCTCAACAACGGCCAGACCTGCGTGGCGCCCGACCATGTGTATGTGCACGCGTCCGTGAAGGACGCTTTCGTAGATGCCTGCCGCGCGGTGCTGCAGCAACGCTACGGCGCCGGCGCCGCGGCGCAGCAAGCCAGTGCCGACCTGGCGCGGGTGGTGAACCGGCGCCATACGCAGCGCCTGGCGGCCTTGCTGGCCGATGCGCAGCGGCGCGGCGCGCGCCTGCTGGCGGGCGGCACAGTGGATGAGGAGCGCTGCTTTATCGCGCCCACCCTGCTGGACCAGATTCCAGCCGGCGCGGCGATATTGTCGGAGGAGATATTCGGGCCGCTGTTGCCCGTTATCGAATACACGGAACTGGAGGCGGTGATTGCTGCCATCAACGCGGCGCCCAAACCACTGGCGCTGTACGTGTGGAGCAGCGACCGGCGCGCGGTGCGCAAGGTGCTGGGGCAAACCAGTTCGGGCGGCGCTTGCGTCAACCATTGCGTGGCGCATTTCGCGCATGGCAATCTGCCGTTCGGCGGGGTCAATCATTCCGGCATGGGCAGCGCGCACGGAGTGCACGGCTTCAAGGCGTTCTCGCACCAGCGTGCGCTGCTGCGCGCCTCGCCGCTGATGCTGATCAAGCTGTTCTTCCCGCCCTACACCAGGCAGCGCACCTTCCTGATGCGCAAGATCGTCGACGCGCTGCGCCTGCCCATGCTGTGAACCGCAGGCGGACCCGCAATCAGGCCGGCTGCAGCGCGCGCTCCAGCACGTGCGACAGGGTGGCGGCCAGGTGCGGCTCGGCGCCGTCCGCCAGCGCCAGCTTGCCGCTGAAATAGCGCAGGCCGCCGCTGGCACGCTCGGCCACCAGCGAGGCGTCGCCGTCGCGTGGAATGCGCAGGCTGACGGTCAGCAAGCTGTCCGGCGCGCCGCGCGGGCGCACGTCCAAGGTCATGCCGGCGTGGGTGTCGAACAGCTTGCGGCTGGACTGGCATACCAGGCTGCCGCCGAATGCGCGCGCAATCACGGCGTTGCAGCTGCGCAGCGCCGCATCGGCACGGCGCGCCAGGCCGGCGCGCACGGCGCCGGCTTCGGCCAGCCCGGCCATACGCTGTTCTTCAGCGAGCATCAGCTCGTCCTCCATCTGCTCCAGCATCAGCAGGATGTCGTCTTTATTTAAGTTACTCATGGGAAATATATATTTCCAAATGACAATGACAGATGCAGTATATCACTTGGAACCCGCGCGTCCCCGCAAAATTTGCGCCGCGCGTTGTAAGTTGGTGTTCAGCGCGCCTTGCGACAGGCGTACGCCATCGCGCCCAAGCCCGCCACCAGCAGCGCCAGCGTGGCCGGCTCGGGCACTTCGCGCACCGCGTAGACCTCCATCGCCGAGTAGGTGAACTGGCCGGTGCCCGCCAGGCTGCCGCCGAACGGTTCGGCACCCGGTTCGAAGCTGTAGTAGGAAGTCAGATAGGAACTGCCGCCGGTGGTCAGGTCGTCGGTCACCAGCAAGTCGGCGCCGCTGCCGAAGGAGGGGCCGCACTGCTCGCAGTTGTAGGTCTGGTGCGAACCGTAGTCGGGCACGCCCTGGTCCGGCGGCGTGGGCACCTGGCGGTACACGTGGTTGGCCGTGGCGTTGAAGATGAAGGCGGTGCGCTCCGACTCCGGCAGTGTCACATGGTCGCCGTCGGTCGAGCTCCAGCTTTGCGGGTTGTAGCCGCCGATCAGCCAGCTATTGCCGGCGCTGTCGCGCGCCATCAGCAGGGTAAACGTGGCGCCCTTGCCGTCGGCCGCAGCGTGGAAATCCTTGGCCGTGTCGCCGTCCTTGCGCACGAACACCGAGTCCAGTTGCGCGTTGGGCTTGCCCAACCAGCCCAGAAGCTGGGTCTTCAATTCCGTCGTCATGATAGGCGTGGCATGCGCCGGCACCGCCCCCAGACACCAGAGCAGTCCCGCCAGAACGGCGGTCCTCACAGCGTTCAACATTCCAGCCTCCATCGATTCTTGCAAAAGATTTAACATTAGCACAACGGTGCGCGCCTGTCGCCACGATTGGCATATCATGCCGGGCCCATCCAAATGGAGACCCTCGCATGCGTTTTATCGCCGTAGCGCTGATGCTCAGCGCCGCCCTGCCCGCATCCGCCCAGCTCATAGCGGGCCTGGGCGGGGAGATCGACACCATGGAAGCCACCCCGCTGCCGCTGCCGCCCAAGGGCGGCGTGCAAGATGAAATCAACCGCAACGCCGGGGCCAGCCTGCGCCGCTTCGACCGCTTCTACACGCTCAACGCAGGCAATTTATCCAACGTCACCTTGGTGCCGGACCCGGCCAACGGCCGCCGCAACGTGTTCCATATGGTGCTGCGAAATACCGACCCCGACAGTGCCGGCGCCAAGCGCACCGAGGTTGTACCCACCTACGAGTATATGCGCCAGGGCGTGCGCTGGTACGCGGCCAGTGTGTATTTTCCAACGGATTGGGTCACAGAATCCGAGCCGGGCCGGCCGGTTGTGGTATTCCAGTTGAACAGCGCCAAAGGCGTGTTCGCCGGCCCGCCGCCCATGGCGCTGGAGGCGAGCGACGGGCTGCTGCGGCTGCACACCACGGCCAACCACCGCAATGCGACCGACACCACCGTCCCCACCCGGGCCAACGCCTCCGTCAAGACCGTGGTGCTGGACAAGCTGCGGCTGGGGCAGTGGTACTGCTTCGTGGTGCGTGCCGACTGGCAGCACAGACTGGGCACCGGCGCGCTGCAGTTGTGGATGAACGGCGAGCCAGCCTACGCCACCAACAACCTGAGCAGCCACTACGCCAACGAGCTGGGCAATTTCCCCAAGACCGGCCTCTACCAGCCGGGCACCATGCACGTCGCGTCGCGCCACGTGTACACGGACTTCGTCCACATCGGCGCGGCCGACAGTACCATGGAGGAGCTGTACGCGCGCACGCCGTGCGCCGGCTGATGCCAGCGCCGAAGCACCGGAAACGAGGCCGGCCCTAGGGCGCGTTCAGGTGGCGCTTCATCTGCGACAGCAGTTCGATCAACTGGCCCTTGTCGTCGGCGGACATCGGCTGCAGCAGTTCAGCCACCCAGCCTTCATGCACCGCGGCCATGTCGGCGAAGGCGCTGCGGCCCTCCGGCGTGAGCTTGACGCTGTAGGCGCGGCCGTCCTTCGGATCGGGCACGCGCACCACCAGCCTTTCCTGCTCCAGCTGGTCGGTGATGCCGGTGATATTGCCGCCGGTGACCATCATGCGCTTGGACAGTTCGCCCATGCGCATGCCATCCGGATGGCGCTCCAGCTGCGCCATCAAATCGAAGCGCGGCAGGGTGATGCCGAAGGTGGCGCGCAGGCGGCTGCGGATTTCGTTTTCGATCTTCACCGTGCATGAGAGCATGCGCAGCCACAGCTTGAGCGACTGGTGGTGGTCCTGCGTCAGGCGGCTGGCCAGGTCCAGGTCGTGGTCAGGGTGGTCCGATAGTGGCATAGGTATCCTTGTTCACTTACATTGCGCGCAGCTTGAAGCGCTGCAGCTTGCCCGTTTCAGTGCGCGGCAAGGCGGGCAGGAATTCGATGGCGCGCGGATATTTGTACGGCGCGATCTGCCCTTTCACGAACTCCTGCAGTTCGGCCGCCAGTTGCGGCGAGGCCTCGTGGCCGGGCTTGAGCACCACGTGCGCCTGCACGATCTGGCCGCGCTCCTGGTCCGGCTTGCCGACCACGCCGCATTCGGCCACCGCCGGGTGGCGCAGCAGCGCATCCTCCACCTCCGGCCCGGCGATGTTGTAGCCGGCCGAGATGATCATGTCGTCGGTGCGGGAGCGGTAGAAGAAATAGCCGTCCGCATCCATTTCATAGGCGTCGCCGGTAAGGTTCCAGCCCTGGTGGACATAGTCGCGCTGGCGTTCGTCGGCCAGGTAGCGGCAGCCGGTCGGCCCTTTCACTGCCAGGCGCCCGGTCACGCCGGGCCCCACTGGATTGCCGTCGCGGTCCAGGATGCAGGCCTGATAGCCCGGCACCGGCTTGCCGGTGGCGCCGGGACGGATGTCGTCGTCCGCCGCCGAAATGAAGATATGCAGCATCTCGGTGGCGCCGATGCCGTCTATCATGCGCAGGCCGGTGGCCTGCTGCCACGCTTCGCGCGTGGCCAGCGGCAGCGCCTCGCCGGCCGACACGGATTTCGCCAGGCTGGAGAGGTCGTAGCCGGCGGCCAGCGGCGCCATCTGGCGGTAGAAGGTCGGTGCGGTGAAGCACACGGTGGCGCGGTATTGCGCGATCGCCTGCAGCAGCGTTTCCGGCGTCAGCTTTTCGAGCAGCACGGTGGCCGCGCCGACCCGCAAAGGGAACAGCAGCAGGCCGCCCAGGCCGAAGGTAAAGGCCAGCGGCGGCGTGCCGATGAAGGTGTCGCCGCGCTGCGAGCGCAGCACCGAACGCGGAAAGCAGTCGCAAATGGCCAGCACATCGCGGTGGAAGTGCATGGTGCCCTTGGGGACGCCGGTGGTCCCGGAAGTAAAGCTGATCAGGCAGATGTCGTCGGCTGCCGTATCGCAGGCGTCGAAGCGGGCCGGCTGGCGCGCCATCAGCGCTTCCAGCGAGGCGGCATCGGCATCGGCATCGGCATCGGCATCGGCGTTGAACCACACCACGCTGGCTGGCAGGCCGGGCGCCGCTTCCAGTTCGGCGCGCAGGCCGTCGGCGCACAACACGGCGTTGACCGCCGCCTTGGCCATGATGGCGCCCAGTTCGCGCGCGCGCAGCAGCGGCATGGTGGGCACCGCCACCAGTCCGGCCTTCAGCACCGCCAGCACGGCAGCCGCCATCATCGGATTGTTCGCCCCGCGCAGCAGCACGCGGTTGCCGGTCTTCAGGCCCATGGGGCCGCGCAGCACGTGGGCGATGCGGTCCACCTGCTCCAGCAGATGGGCGTAACTCCAGCTCCCGCCGGCGAAGCGGACGGCGGTGCGCCCGCCCTCCCCGGCCGCCACGGCGCGGTCCAGCAGTTCGGCCACGCAGTTCAAGCGTTCAGGGTAAGCCAGTTCGGGAAGGTCGAAGCGCAGCTCGGGCCACAGCGCCGGCGCTGGCAGGTGGTCGCGCGCGAAAGTGTCTTCGTGTGCGCTGGCGTTAAGCCCCGCTGAGGGTGCGGCGTTGGGTCTGTTCATGGTCGCCCCGGATGGATGGTCGGTTCAAGTCAGCCTGTCAGGCTTACTTTAAACCTGAACTATCCTGGGAACAAGCGGATTCAAATGGATTCAGTTGCCGCCGCCGATGGACTTGCGCACCAGCGCCGACTGGTGGATGACGGCGCGGATCACGTCCGACAGCACGGCTTGCACCGCGTCGCTGGACAGGAAGCCGGGAGCGAAACTTTTCAGCGCTGCCGCCGCACCGTTCAGGCCCAGCGTGACGCAACCCGCGTGCAGGCGGTCGATACGGGTTTGCGCCTCCTGCTGCTCGCCGCGCGCGAACAGCGCGTCCAGTTCGCCGCTGGCCACGGTGAGCTGGTTCTGGAAGCCGGTCAGGTAGACCAGCAGGCGGTCGGCGTTGATGCCGAGCCGCAGCTGGGTGGCGGAAGGCGCTTCGGCCAGGTGCTCATAGCCGCTGGCGGCCTGGTCGAGGAAGGCGGTGAGGTGGATGCGCACCTGGTCGGCCTGGAAGGGCTTGACGATGTAGCCGGCCGCGCCGGCCTTGGTGGCCTGCTGTACGGTTTCCTTGTCGGTGGCCGAGGAGACCAGCACGAAAGGCACGGAAGTCAGTGCATGGTCGCCTTTGACGCGCTGCAGCAATTCCATGCCCGACAGGCGCGGCATGCGCAGGTCGCAAAAGACGATCGCGGGCCGCAGGCCGTTTTCCAGCTGCTGCCAGGCATCCGCCCCATCCTCCGCTTCCACGATGTCGAATTTTCCGCAGCTGTCGATCAGGTGCATCAGCACCATGCGCGACACCACGTCGTCGTCCACTACCAAAACTTTCATGTAACTCTCCAGTGCCCCGCCGCATCCGTTCCGATGCGCGCTGTCAGTCAGTGTGGCCGTTCTGTGGCACTGGCGTCAATATACCCGATAAGACCGCCCCTGTCAGTCCGGTTGTGTCAGTCCGGCAATACCGGCGATGCCGCTGGTTCCGGCCAGTCCCGCCAGCAGCGCGCGCAGTTGCGGCATCTGCCCGCCGACATCGTCCCACGCGGCGCGGTCGGCGCACTGTTCCAGTTCGCCGCACAGATCGCGCAGCTCCGGTTCGTCCAGGTAGGCCGCGCTGCCCTTCATGCCGTGGAACAGGCGCGCCGCGCCGTCGGCGTCGCCGGCCTGGATGGCGTCGTCCAGGTCCACCAGGCGCGCCGGCAAGTCCGCCAGGAAGGCCGCGCGCAGGCGCGCCTTCAAGGGATCGTCATCATGTCCGCGCGCCGCGCCCTGCAGGGCCGGCACCGACGGTGCGACCGGCGCCGCCGGCACGCCGAACATGGCGTCCAGTTCGTCCACGCTGGGCGCGCGCGGCGCCATGCGCGGCAGCGCGATGCCGCGCTGCAGCTGGCGCTCGATGGCGCGGCTAAGCTGGTAATGCAGCGCCGCCTCGTCGATCGGCTTGGTCAGGAAATCGTCCATGCCGGCCGCCAGGTAGCGGCTGCGGTCTTCCTCGCTGGCGTTGGCGGTGAGCGCGATGATCATCAGTTCCTGGTCGCGCACCGGCGCGCCGTCCGGGCCGCCCTCGCGGATCAGGCGCGTGGCCGTGGGGCCGTCCATCTCAGGCATGCGGCCGTCCATCAAAATCAGGTCGTAGCGCGTGCGCGCGCAGGCCGCCACCGCCAGCAGGCCGTTGGCGGCGATGTCGACCTTGTGGCCCAGTTCCTCCAGCATCATGCGGATGATGATCTGGTTGGTGGGGAAGTCTTCCGCGCACAGCACCCGCAGCTGGTGGCTGTGCGGCTCGCGCGGCATGTGCACCACCACCGGCGGCGCCACGCCGTCGGCCAACGGCAGCTCGAAGGTAAACACGCTGCCCACGCCGGGCGTGCTGGCCACGCGGATCTCGCCGCCCATCAGCTCCACCAGCTGGCGGCAGATCGCCAGTCCCAGGCCGGTGCCGCCGTAGCGGCGCGTGGTGGTGGTGTCGGCCTGCTCGAACTTCTGGAACAGGCGCGGCATGGCGTCGGCCGGGATGCCGATGCCGGTGTCCTCCACCGTGAAGCGGATCAGGTTGGCGCCGGCGGCCGTTAAGGCCGGGCCGGCGGATCGCTGCTCCCGCAACAGCTCCACCCGCAGCCGCACTTCGCCGCGCTGGGTGAACTTGAAGGCGTTGCCCACCAGGTTCACCAGCACCTGGCGCAAGCGGGTGGGATCGCCCAGCACGTACAGCGGCAAGTCGTCGTCCAGCTCCACCTCGAAGCCGACGCTGTAGGCGGCGGCCTGCTCGCCGAACAGCGCGGCCACATTCTGCACCATGGCGCCCAGCGCGAAGTCGATATTCTCGATGGTCAGCTTGCCCGCCTCGATCTTGGAGAAATCCAGCAGGTCGTTGATGATGCCCAGCAGCGCCTGGGCGTTCACCTGCGCCCGTTCGATCTGCTCGCGGGTGGCGTCCTGCAAGGTCGGATCGCGCAGCGCGAAGCCCTGCATGCCGATCACGCCGGCCAGCGGCGTGCGCATCTCGTGGCTCATATTGGCCAGGAATTCGGACTTCTGGCGCGTGGCGTCCTCCGCCTTCTGCTTGGCGTAGCGCAGGCGCTCCTCGTTGTCCTGCAAGGCGCGGTTGGCCAGCGCCAGTTCCTCGGTGTGCAGCCGCACCTTGGCCTGCTGCTGCATCAGTTCGCCCTGCGTTTCGCGCAGCTCCTGCAGCGTTTCCTCCAGGCGCTGGTAGGCCAGCGCATTATCCAGCGACACGGCCGCATGCGCGGCCAGCGTCTGCAGCATGTCCAGGTGCACCTGGCGGTAGGCGTTCTTTTCCTTGCTCTGCACCGACAGCACGCCCACCACGCGGTCATTGACGATCAGCGGCGTGTACAGCATGGACTGCGCGTAATCGGGCTCGGTGCCGTCGGCCAGCGGCACCGGCTTGAGCTTTTCCAGGCCGGCCGGCCCCATGTAGCGGCTGTACTCGGCGAAGAAGTCGTTGATGAAGATATCGTTGCGCTGGTACCAGCACCACACGGCCAGCTGGTCCGGGTCGTGCACGTCGCGGCTGTAAGGCAGGCTGCGCACCCCGCGCTCCATCGAGAACGGGAATTCCAGGATGCCCTCTTCCTCGCGGTAGAAGCCGACCCCGAACATGTGGGTATCCATCAGGTGGCGCACGTGGCGGTACAGCGTGCGCATGGCTTTCTCGATGTCCAGCGTGGCGCTCATCTCGCGCCCGATCTCGCTGAGCACCGAGATGTTGCGGTGCGCCTGCTCCACCGCCTCTTTCTGCAGCTCCACTTCCTGCTTCTGGCGTTCGGCGTCCATGCGGCGCTGCTCGGCCTCGGCGCGCTGCGCCTCCGCTTCCACTCGGCGCCGTTCCAGTTCCGTCTTCTGCTGCTGCAGCAGCTGGTTCTTCAGCTCCACTTCGGCCGTGCGCAGGCCCACCTGCTGCTCCAGGCGCGTCTTCTGGCCGCGCAGCTGGCGCATGCGCACGCGGTACACGCCGTAGGCGCTGCCCAGCAGCAGCAGCGCCACGCCGCCGCGGAACCACCAGGTTTTCCACGGCGGCGGCAGGATGGTGATTTCCAGCGTGGCCGCGTTGTCGTTCCAGATGCCGTCCTTGTTGGCAGCCTTCACGCGGAACACGTAGCGGCCCGGATCAAGGTTGGTGTAGGTGGCGAAGCGCTTGGCGGCGTCGGTCACCACCCAGTCCTGGTCGAAGCCCAGCAGCTGGTAGGCGTAGCGGTTGCGCTGCGGGGCGGCGTAGTGCAGCGCCGCGAACTCCAGCGAGAACACCGAGTCCTCTTCGCGCAGGGTCAGCGCGGCGGTGTGCTCGATGGCGCTTTTGAGCACGCTCGCTGCGCCGTCCTGGCCGGCCTTGACGGACTTGTTGAAGATCTGGAAATCGGTGATGGCCACCGTGGGTGCCACGCTGTTCTCGCGGATCTCGGACGGCGCGAACGCGGTCACGCCGTTGAAACCGCCGAAGTACATGGTGCCGTCCGGCGCGCGCAGCGCCGCGCCGTCGAAATAAGCGCCCTCGATGGTGCCGTCGGCGCCGGCGTAGTTGCGCATCTGGCCGGTCTGCACCGTCAGGCGTGTGATGCCGGTATTGGTGCTCAGCCACAGGTTGCCCTGCCCGTCGTCCAGGATGGCGGCCACCGCGTCGTCGGCCATGCCGTCCTTGCGCTGGTAGCGCTTGAAGCGCACCGTGCCGTCGGCGGCCTGCTCCATGCGGTTCAAGCCGCCCGCCGTGCCGACCCAGATCACGCCCTGCTTGTCCTCGTACAGGTAGTGCACCTCGTCGTGGCTGAGCGACGTGGGGTCTTTCGGGTTGTGATGGAAGTGGCGGAAGCGGCCGGTCTGCCGGTCCAGCAAATCCAGGCCGTTGAAGGTGCCCACCCACAGCGCGCCGCGCCGGTCCTCCAGCAGGGGCCGCACCACGTTGTCGGCCAGGCTGTTGCTGTCGGCCGGGTCGTGGCGGTAGGTTTTGGCGGCGCCGGTCTTCGGGTCGTAGCTATGCAGGCCGCCGCGCGTGGCCACCCACAGCACGCCGCTGCGGTCGCCCATGATGTTGCGCACGTTGTCGCCATCGGGGTCGCTGGGCCAGGCGCGCACCCGCTGGTAGCGGCGGGTCTCGGTGTCGAAGCGGCGCAGGCCGTTGCGTCCGCCCACCCACAGCGCGCTGCCGTTCCTGTCCTTCCACAGCGAGATCACCTGCGGATCGCGCACGTCGGCGAAATCGGGCGCCGGGTCGCGGAACACCTGGCCTTCGCCGCCGATCGGATCGTACAGCGTCAAGCCGTCGTTGTTGCCCAGCCAGAGCTTGCCGCCGCCGGCATCGACGATGGCGCGCACCTTGTTGTCGCTCAGCGAGCGGGGACGCTCGGCGTCGTGCACCAGGCGCGCGAAGCCGCCGCTGCCCAGGTCGACCCGGCTCACGCCGCTGTACCAGGTGCCCACCCACATGGTGCCCAGGCGGTCGCGGAACAGCGCCGACACATAGTTGTCGGCCAGGCTGTGCGGGTCCGTCACCTGGTGCCGGTACTGCACGAAGCGGCGCTCGGCCGGGCGCCAGCGGAACAGGCCCTCGGTCTGGCTGCCGGCCCACAGCGTGCCGTCGCGGTCCTGGTAGATGACCGTCACCACGCCCGGCTTGAGGCCCTCCTTCTCGCCCAGGCGGCGCCGCTGCGGCGTGTCGGCCCCGGCCGCCAGCTTCCATTGCTCGATGCCGGCCATGGTGCCTATCCACAGCGTGTGGTCCTTGTCCGCGAACAGCGACAGCACCGCCTCGAAGCGCGTGTCCGGCGCCGCCTCCACCTTGAAGTGGCGGAACGCCTGCGCGCCCGGCTCCAGCAGGTCCAGGCCGGCGGCCGTGCCGACCCACAGGCGGCCGTCGGCGTCGCGCGCCAGCGCGTTGACCTGGTCGCTGCCCAGGCTGCCCGGCAGCGCGGCGTCGTGGTGCCAATAGGTGTAGCGGCCGCTGGCCGGATCGAAATGCTGCAGCCCGTCCGAGGTGCCGATCCACAGGCCGCCCTTGCCGTCGTCGACGATGGCGCGCACGTGGCGGTTGCCGTTGCCGCGCTTGGCCGGCTCGCTGGGCGGAAAATGCGTGAAACTCTGCGTCAGCGGCTCGTAACGGTCCAGGCCGCCGTCGGTGCCGATCCACATGCGGCCGGTGCGGTCCATGTGCAGCACGCGCACCCAGTTGTCGGCCAGGCTGCGCGGATCGGACACCGAATTGCGGTAAGTGATGATGCGGGCGCCGTCGTAGCGGCTCAAGCCGGCCTGGCTGCCGAACCACATGAAGCCCTGCTGGTCCTGCGCCACCGCCAGCACCGATTCCTGCGCCAGGCCGTCCTCCACGTCCAGCTGCTCGAAGCGCAAGGTGCGCGGCGGCGCGGCGGCATCGGCCGGCACGGCCGGCAGCACGCCGCCGGCCAGCACGGCGGCAGGGAGCAGTGCCCGACAGAGCACTCGGCGGAGAAGACGGCGGAAAGACAGCACGGAACAGACCTAGCTATTGAAGAAGGCCAGCACATCGGCCTTGCGCGCATGCGTGTCGCGCTGGCCTAGCCGGATTAGCTCGCAAGTATACGTGGATTCGAACAGCAGGTAGGAAGCCAGCGAGGAGCCGCGTGTTTCGGTGGCGCCTATGCCCGACAGCATGGTGCGGATCGGCGCCGGCAAGCTGCCGATGTGGCGGCTGGCGATATCGTCCAGCCGCTCGGACGGGGCGATCACCAGCAGCTGCACCGGCTTGAGCGGCGTCTGCGCCAGGTACTCGGGCGGCAGCAGCGACAAGGTCTTGTTGATGCGCTCCAGGCGCTCGATGTCGACCGCCAGGCTGTCGAGGAAAATCGAGGACAGCGCGTGGCCGGCGATCTGCGCCAGGCTGGGATAGCGCGCCGTCTCGGTGCGCTGCGCGGCCGGCTCGTGCAGGCGGCCTGCGCCGATCACCAGCACCTTGTCGGCGCCCAGGTGGATGGCCGGCGAGATCGGCGCCAGCTGGCGCATCGAACCGTCGCCGCAATATTCGTGCTGGCCGCCCAGGTACAGCGGCGTGGCCGGGAAGATGAAGGGAATCGCCGACGACGCCAGCAGGTGTTCGACGCCGATCTGGTCCTGCATGGCCACGCGCTGGGTGCGCACCCACGGCGCGATCTCGGCGGCGGTCTGGAAAAAGGTGACGTGCTGGCCGCCGGTGTAGGACGAGGCGGTGACGGCCAGCGCGTGCAGCAGGCCCTCCTGCAGCACCATGTCCAGGCGCGGCAGGTCCAGCATGCGGTGCAGCAGGCTGACCAGCGGCGTGTTGTCGAGCAGGGAGCGCGGCGGCGCGGCGCGCCATTTGCGCAGCAGCCAGCCGAAGGACAGCAGCGACAGCC
Organism: Massilia sp. Root351; assembly: GCF_001425045.1. Classification (GTDB taxonomy): domain Bacteria; phylum Pseudomonadota; class Gammaproteobacteria; order Burkholderiales; family Burkholderiaceae_D; genus Rugamonas. The sequence goes on from NZ_LMDJ01000036.1 coordinate 149,606, forward strand.
AGCGCGCGCCGGAACGGATCACGCCCAGCGAATCGGCGCGGTAGACCTGTTCGGCCGAAAAATTGAGCCACACGTCGAGCAGCTTTTGCACGCCTTCGCTGAAGTTGTCGGCGCGGCAGGCCAGCGCGGTGGCGTTGATGGCGCCGGCCGAGGTACCGCAGATGATGTTGAACGGATTGCGTGAAGGCGGCCAGCCTTCTTCCCACAGGATCGCGTTAATCGCTTGCAGCACTCCCACCTGGTAAGCGGCGCGCGCGCCGCCGCCGGAAAGGATCAGGCCTGTTTTCTTTTTCATTCCCATTTGTCAAGAGTAGCAGGGTCAGTCGCCGCGCACAACGCCTTCGCGGCGCGGGTCGGCGCCGCCGAACCACACTTCCTTGCCGTTGCGCGTGACGCGCATGATGCCCTGCAGGCCCGAATTCTGCTCATACTGGCGCACCTCGTGGCCGCGCGCCTTGAGCGCCGCCACCACGTCCGGCGACACCCGTGCCGCTTCCAGCTCGGTGGGGCCGTTGCGGCTGCCGAAGTTGGGCAGGCTGATGGCCTGCTGCACGTCCAGCTTCCAGTCCAGGGTGCCGACCAGCACCTTGGCCACGTAGTTGATGATGGCCGAGCCGCCCGGCGAACCGGTCGACAGCACCAGCTTCCCGGTGGCCTTGTCGAACACCAGCGTGGGCGACATGGCGCTGCGCGGGCGCTTGCCCGGCTGCACGCGGTTGGCGATGGGGCCGTTCTCGTCCACCGAATCGAAAGAGAAGTCGGTCAGCTGGTTGTTCAGGATGAAGCCATCCACCATCTGGCGCGAGCCGAAGGCGTCTTCCACCGAGGTGGTCATGGAAATCACGTTGCCGTAGGCGTCGGCCACCGACAAGTGCGAGGTGGCCGGGCTTTCAATGGCGGTGTCCGCGCCCCACGCCACTTTCACGCTGTCCGGCACGCCGAAGCTGGCGCGTCCCATGGAGCGCTCGCCGATCAGGGCGGCGCGCTGCTGCAGGTAATGCTTGTCCAGCAGCGCCGCCGCGCCGTTGCCCGGCAGCGGCACGAAGTCGGTGTCGGCCAGGTAGCGCGCGCGGTCGGCGTAGGCCAGGCGGCCCGCCTCGGTGAACAGGTGGATCGCATCCGCGCCCAGCTGGCCGTTCACCGGCGCGTAGCGCTCGATGCCCTTGGTCTCCAGCACACCCAGCATCTGGGCGATGGCAATGCCGCCCGAGGACGGCGGCGGCATGCCGCACACGGTCCATGCCTTGTAGTCGGCGCACACGGGATCGCGCTGCCTGGGTCGGTAATCGGCGATGTCGGCAGCCGTCAGCAGGCCGGGGTTGGTCGGGTGCGAGGCCACCTTGGCGGCGATGTCGGCGGCGATGCGGCCCTGGTAAAAGGCGTCCGCGCCGCCCTTGGCCACCTCGCGCAGGGTGCGCGCCAGCTCGGGGTTCCTCAGCACATGGCCCACCGGCCAGGGCTGCTTGTCCTTGTCGTAGAAATAGGCGGCGGCCACCGGGTCGCGCACGATGTATTTGTCCCAGGTCAGCAGGCCGTTCAGGCGCGGGCTGACGGCAAAGCCGTTCTCGGCCAGCTTGATGGCGGGGCCGAACAGCGTGGCCCACGGCAGTTTGCCGTGCTCCTTGTGCGCCATTTCCAGCATGCGCAGCACGCCGGGGGCGCCGGTGGAACGGCCACCCACCACGCCCGCTTCGCGCGAGAGCGGCTTGCCGTTCGCATCCTGGAACAGCTTTTCGGTGGCGGCGGACGGCGCGGTTTCGCGGCCGTCGTAAGCCTGCACGCGCTTGCCGTCGAAGTGCATCACGAAGGCGCCGCCGCCGATACCGGACGATTGCGGCTCCACCAGCGTCAGCACCAGCTGGGTTGCGATGGCGGCGTCGATCGCGCTGCCGCCCTGCCTCAGTATCTCGTAGCCGGCGTTGGTGGCGTGCGGGTTGGCTGCCGCCACCATGAATTTCCCGGCGGTGACGCCGGTTTTTTCACTGTAGCCGGTGGCGATTTCGGGCGCGCGGTCCTGCGCGTGGACGGAAGGCACCAGCAGTGCGGGAAAGGCGGCCAGGGCCAGCGCGTGCAACTTGATCATGTAAGCTCCAAAAATAAATCGGGCGCGCAACCAAGGCTGCGCGCCCGATGACTGGAGCATCGTACCTGAAGTTTATTTCGGTTGCATGCGAATAGCGCCGTCCAGGCGGATGGTTTCGCCGTTCAGCATGACGTTTTCGATGATGGACTTGGCCAGCATCGCGTACTCGGAGGGCTTGCCGAGGCGCGGCGGGAACGGCACCATCTTGCCCAGCGCGTCCTGCACTTCGGCCGGCATGCCCAGCAGCATGGGGGTTTCGAAGATGCCGGGGGCGATGGTCATGACGCGGATGCCGCTGCGCGACAGGTCGCGCGCCATCGGCAAGGTCAGGCCGACCACGGCGGCCTTCGAGGCGCCGTAGGCGGCCTGGCCGATCTGGCCGTCGTACGCGGCCACCGATGCGGTGTTGATGATGATGCCGCGCTCGCCGTGTTCAGCCGCCTCGGTCTTGCCCATGGCGTCCGCCGCCAGGCGGCACATATTGAAGGTGCCCACCAGGTTGATGTTCACGGTGCGCTGGAACACCTCCAGCGGATGCGGGCCGTCCTTGCCCACGGTTTTCACGGCCGGCGCCACGCCGGCGCAATTGATTAGGCCGCGCAGGGTGCCCAGTGCGGCGGCAGCTTCCACCACGGCCTTGCCGTCCGCTTCCGATGTGACGTCGCACTTGACGAACACGCCCTTCAGTTCAGCCGCCAGCGCCTGGCCGGCTTCCGCCTGCACGTCCGCCAGCACCACCTTGCCGCCCGCTTCCACGATCATGCGCGCGGTCGAAGCGCCCAGGCCCGACGCGCCGCCGGTGATGATGAATACGTTGTCCTTGATTTGCATGTCTTCCCCTAGTCTGAGTTCGGCTGGATGTTCGTTCGATTGCTGCGCTTGCGCTTACTTTACGCTTACGTAAACGTAAGACCCGATTGTAGCTCAACATTGCACCCAATGGCCATCGCTTCGGCAGGGGCGGCCCGACGGGTCGAGCAGCACCGGCCCGGTGCCCTGGTAGCGGGTACCGTTGGCGTCGCGGCAGCCGGCAGCGTCGCAAGTGCCCAGCGGGCGGCTGGCCGGCGGCGCGACAGGGGCCGGGAGCGGCGTGTAGGCGCTGGCGGGCGGACGCGGCAGCTGGGGCAGCGGCTGGGACGGCGGCATGCTCAGGATGGCCTGCGGCACCGAACGGCGCTGGGTGAAATTGCGCGACGGCGCGGGACGGCAGGGTTCGACCAGCAGTTTCGTGCCGCCCGGGGCCAGCGAGCAGACCGGCAGCTTGCGGAACGCTTCGGCAGCCGCTGCGCCGCCCGACGCGTCCGGCACCACGCGCGGCAGCGCGGAACCGGGCTGTTGGGCGTGGGCGGCCGGGAACATGAGCTGGCAAAGGAGCAGCCCGGTGAACAGCGGAGTTTTCATGGCGTCCTCCCGCAGCGCGGAGATGAGCGCATGATAACGCGGCCCGGCCGGGCCTGGCGCACGCGGCACCACCGGCGCGCCCCGCAGGGCGGGTAGGCGGGGCGCCAAGCGTTCGCGGCGGCTCGGGCGGGGGACGCTGAGCTGCCCGCCCTATGGACTATTTGGGTGCCGGCTCGGCGGGAGGCGAGGCCACGGCCGGCTCGGCGGGCGCCATCAACGGCGGCGGCGGCGCGACGGCCGGCGCATGCATCGGCGCAGCAGCATGCGCCGGCGCCTGCGGCGTGACGGCCAGCCAGCCGGCCGCAGGCAGCAGCGGCACCAGCAGCAAGGCGACGATGTTGATGATCTTGATCAGCGGATTGACCGCCGGGCCGGCCGTGTCCTTGTACGGATCGCCCACGGTGTCGCCGGTCACCGCCGCTTTGTGCGCGTCCGATCCCTTGCCGCCGAAATTGCCATCCTCGATGTACTTCTTGGCGTTGTCCCAGGCGCCGCCGCCGGTGGTCATGGAAATGGCCACGAACAGGCCGGTGACGATGGTGCCCATCAGCAGGCCGCCCAGCGCTGCGGGCCCCAGCAGCATGCCCACCAGGATAGGCACCAGCACCGGCAGCAGCGAGGGAACGATCATTTCCCTGATGGCCGACGCGGTCAGCATGTCGACCGCCTTGTCGTATTCCGGCTTGCCGCTGCCGTCCATGATGCCCTTGATGTCGCGGAACTGGCGCCGCACCTCCACCACCACCGCGCCCGCCGCGCGCCCCACCGCTTCCATCGCCATGGCGCCGAACAGGTAGGGAATCAGGCCGCCGATGATCAGGCCCACGATCACCATCGGGTTGGACAGGTCGAACGTGATGCTCTTGCCCACCGACTCCAGCGCGTGCGTGTAGTCGGCGAACAGCACCAGCGCGGCCAGGCCGGCCGAGCCGATGGCGTAGCCCTTGGTGACGGCCTTGGTGGTGTTGCCCACCGCGTCCAGCGGGTCGGTAATCGCGCGCACCGAGTCGGGCATGCCGGACATTTCGGCGATGCCGCCGGCGTTGTCGGTGATCGGGCCGTAGGCGTCCAGCGCCACGATGATGCCGGCCATCGACAGCATGGACGTGGCGGCGATGGCAATGCCGTACAGGCCGGACAGCTGGTACGACACCAGGATGGCCGCGCACACGGCCAATACCGGATAGGCGGTCGATTTCATCGACACGCCCAGGCCGGCGATGATGTTGGTGCCGTGGCCGGTGGTGGACGCCTCGGCGATATGGCGCACCGGGTGGAAGTCGGTGCCGGTGTAGTACTCGGTGATGTAGACCATCAGCCCGGTCAGCACGATGCCCACCACGGTCGAGCCCATCATCTTGTAGCGCATGGCGTCGTCCGGCCACACTTGCCAGGTGACGGCGGCAAAGCCCACCAGCGACAGGCCTGCCGCCCACCATAGCCCGGTGTACAGCGCCGACATGATTTTCTTGCCTGGCTTGGCCTTGACCATGGAGCAGCCGACGATGGACGCCAGGATGGACACCGCGCCCAGCAGCAGCGGATAGACGATGGCCTGGGTCGGCGCATTGACGATCATCAGGGCGCCCAGCAGCATGGTGGCGATCAGGGTCACCACATAGGTTTCGAACAGGTCGGCCGCCATGCCGGCGCAGTCGCCGACGTTGTCGCCCACGTTGTCGGCGATCACGGCCGGATTGCGCGGGTCATCCTCCGGAATGCCGGCCTCCACCTTGCCCACCAGGTCGGCGCCCACGTCCGCGCCCTTGGTGAAGATGCCGCCGCCCAGCCGGGCGAAAATGGAAATCAGCGAGGCGCCAAAGGCCAGGCCGATCAGCGGCTTGATCACATCGTGCGGGGTCAGCTGGGGATTGGGGTAGCCGTTGGAGGCGAGGCTGGTCAGCATGGCGTAGAACAGCACCACGCCCAGCAGGCCCAGGCCCACCACCAGCATGCCGGTGATGGCGCCGCCCTTGAAGGCCACGTCGAGCGCCTCGTTCATGCCCTTGGTGGCCGCTTGCGCGGTGCGCACATTGGCGCGCACCGACACGTTCATGCCGATGAAGCCGCAGGCGCCGGACAGCACGGCGCCGATCAGGAAGCCGAGCGCGGTCTTGATGTCGAGCAGCGCGCCGATGGCGATCAGCAGCACCACCCCCACCAGCGCGATGGTCTTGTATTGCCGGCCCAGGTAAGCGGCAGCACCCTCCTGGATCGCAGTTGCTATTTCCTGCATGCGGGCGTTGCCGGCGTCCTGCTTCAAGATCCAGCTTCGGGCCCATAAACCATACACCACGGCGATCACGCCGCACGCCACTGCGAACCATAGGCTTGCTGTCATATTGTCCCCTTCGTTTGTTATCAAGCTCGACCACTACGACTTCGAAAGCCGGTCTTTTGGACCCGCTGCCAAACTGCGTACTGCACTGCGCTGATGCACCCGCCGCAGGACGGCGGGCCGAAAACAGAAGTTGAGGTCGAGTCTACAACAAACGTGGAAAATTAAGCAATTCACCTTTGAATTGATTTTTGCTCAATGTGGGGAATTTGTGAACAGCTCAAAACTCCTCCCACTCATCGTTCACCACCGGAGCGGCCTTGCGCGGCTGGGACGGCGCCGCGGCGCGCTCGATCAGCGGCGCGCGGCCGGCGCCGGACGACGGCGTCGCGGGCTGGGCCGCCGGCCTGGCCGGCGCGCGCTTGGCCAGCGTGGCGCGCACCGGCGCCACGCTGGCGCCGGACCGACGGCGCGCTGCGGCCGCCGCCGCCGATGCCACGCCGGCGCCGGCATGGCCGCCGTGCCGCATGCCGTCCAGCTTGAACACGCTGACCGCCTGCGCCAGTTCGCCGGCCTGGTCCTGCATGGACTGCGCGGCGGCGGCGGCCTGCTCCACCAGGGCCGCGTTCTGCTGGGTGGCGTTGTCCATTTCCGTGATCGCGCCGTTGACCTGGTCGATGCCCGCGCTCTGCTCCTGGCTGGCATGCGTAATGTCGCCCATGATGGCCGTAACGCGCTCGATGCTGGCCACAACCTCCTGCATCGTGGCGCCGGCCTGCGCCACCTGGCGGGTCCCGGCGCCGACCTTGTCGACCGAATCGCCGATCAGCGTCTTGATGTCGCGCGCCGCGGCCGCCGAGCGCTGCGCCAGGTTGCGCACCTCGGACGCCACCACCGCGAAGCCCCTGCCCTGCTCGCCCGCGCGCGCCGCTTCCACCGCCGCGTTCAGCGCCAGGATATTGGTCTGGAAGGCGATGCCGTCGATCACGCCAATAATGTCGACGATCTTGCGCGAAGATTCGTCGATCGACTGCATCGTGCCCACCACGTCCGAGACCGCCTCGCCGCCCTTGCGGGCCACGTCGGAGGCGGCCAGCGCCATCTGGTTGGCCTCGCGCGCGTTGTCGGCGTTCTGGCGCACGGTGGAGGTCAGCTCCTCCATCGACGACGCGGTCTCCTCCAGCGCGCTGGCCTGCTGCTCGGTGCGCGACGACAGGTCCAGGTTGCCGCTGGCAATCTCGCTGGACGCCGAGGTGATGGCGTCGGTGCCGCTGCGCACCTGGCTCACGATGCGCACCAGGCTGTTGTGCATATCGTCCAGCGCGTGCAGCAACTGCCCGGTTTCGTCCCTGGCGTACGGGCCGGCGGCCGTCCTGCCCTGGCCGCCGCCCTGTTCGCCGGTCAGGTCGCCGTCCGCCACGCGGCGCGCCATGTCCACCGCCTGCCGCATCGGGCGCGTGATGCCGGTGGCCAGCCACCACGCGAACGCCACGCTGAAAGCCACCGTCAGCAGCGCCAGCACCAGCTGCAAGTTGCGGCTTTGCGCGGCAATCGCGTCGATCTCGCGCGCAGCGTCGTCGATTTTCTTGTTCTGATGCTCCAGCAGCTTCTGCAGCATGGCCTCGTAACCCTTGGCCGCCGGCTGGTAATCCTTCTCCATCAGCGCGGCGGCCACGTCCATATTGCCGGCCGCCTTGGCCTTGTTGATGCCGTCGCGCGAGTCCACGTACGCCTTGCGCACGCCGCCCAGTTCGGCCATCAGCCGCTTGTCCTCGTCGGTGGAGAGCGCCTCGATCTGCTTGATCAGTTCCTGTGCCCGCTTGGTGGAATTGGCGATATCTTCGGCGAAGAACGGCGCCAGCGACGTGTCGCTGCTTTTGGCGATGGCGGTGGTGCGGCGGATGCCGGCAAACACGATGCGGTACCACTCGGAGATCAGGCGTTCCTTGGCCAGCGGTACTTCCATCATGGCGCGCGTGGCGTCGGCGCTGCCTTGCAGGCGGTAGATGCCGAAGCCGGTGTTGAAGATCATGCCGGCCAGCAGCACCGTGAAACCCAGCGCCAGGCGGCGGCCTATGCTCCAGTCCCTGATATTCATTTTTTCTCCCCAAAAGTAATCGGGCGTAAGAATTCCCGTCGCCCAGTGTAATGGCGCGCAGGCAAATCGGGTGTTGTACTTTGGTGCAGTGGGGAGGCTGAAACGGCGAGGCGGACCGGTCGGTCCGCCTGCGAGGGTGCTGCTGAGATGGTGAAGCCTAGTTCGACAGGGCTGCGAACGCGCGGTCGCGGATTTCTTCCACGGCACCGATACCTTCGATCTTGCGGTACTTCGGCGCTGCCGCGTCGCCGGACTGGGCCCAGTTGTTGTAGTAGCCCAGCAGTACTTCGGTCTGGTTGTGGTACACGTCCAGGCGCTTCTTCACGGTCTCGGCCTTGTCGTCGTCGCGCTGCACCAGGTCTTCGCCGGTGACATCGTCCTTGCCGTCGACCTTGGGCGGATTGAATTTCACGTGGTACACGCGGCCCGAGGCAGGATGCGAGCGGCGGCCGCTCATGCGCTCGATGATGGCCTCGTCCGGCACGGCGATTTCCAGCACATAGTCCACCTTGACGCCGGCTTCCTTCATGGCGTCGGCCTGCGCGATGGTGCGCGGGAAGCCGTCGAACAGGTAGCCGTTCTCGCAGTCGCATTCCTTCAGGCGCTCCTTCACCAGGCCGATGATGATGTCGTCCGATACCAGCTGGCCAGCGTCCATGACCTTCTTGGCAGCCAGGCCCATTTCCGTGCCGGCCTTGATGGCCGCGCGCAGCATGTCGCCGGTGGAGATCTGCGGAATATTATATTTTTCCTTGATGAAATTCGCTTGGGTGCCCTTGCCGGCACCGGGTGCTCCTAACAGAATGAGACGCATGAAAAGTCCTAAAACGATTATAAGAATCTGGTGGTATGGTTGGAAATGCTGCCGCTTCGTCTACCTTCGTCACGAAACTTACCACAAAACGCCCGCCTGACGCCAGTTTGTGGACGATTTGGCATGGCTTTATGCTTGCTTAGTGGCTAATTGGCGAAATGCCGGCGCACGCGTTCCAGGTCTTCAGGCGTATCGACGCCGGCCGCCGGGGCCGAGTCGGTCACGTGGACGGCGATCGGATAGCCGTGCCACAGCACGCGCAACTGTTCCAGCGCCTCGATCGACTCCAGCGGCGACACCGCCAGCTGGGGATAGGCTTGCAGGAAATCGTTGCGGTATGCATACAGGCCGATGTGGCGCAGCGGCACATAGCCGGAACCGGCGCCCGGCAGCACGCTCGTGTCCAGGGCGAAAGCGTCGCGGTGCCAGGGGATGGTAGCGCGCGAGAAATACAGGGCGCGGCCGGCCTTGTCCAGCACCACCTTCACCACGTTGGGATTGAAAGCGTCGGCCGCATCGTGCAGCGGGTGGGCGCAGGTGGCCATCGGCACGTCGGCGCCGATGCGGGCGGCGGCGGCCGACAGCAGCGCCGGGTCGATCAGCGGCTCGTCGCCCTGCAGGTTCACCACCACCGCGTCCGGCGCCAGGTTCAGCGCGCGCGCCACTTCGGCGATGCGGTCGGTGCCCGACGGGTGGTCGGCGCGGGTCATGCACACTTCGACGCCGTGCTGCCGGCAGGCGGCGCCGATGTCCTCATGGTCGGTGGCGACGATGATGCGGGCCGCGCCGGCCAGCGCTGCGCGCTCGGCCACGCGCACCACCATGGGCTTGCCGCCCAGGTCGGCCAGCGGCTTGTTGGGCAGGCGGGTGGACGCCAGCCGCGCCGGGATGATGACGATGAAGCTCACTGGTCCGTCCCTTATTCCACCGCATCCTGCAGGGTGCGCGCCTCATCGGCCCACATGATGGGGATGCCATCGCGGATCGGGTAGGCCAGGCGGTCGCCGCGGCAAATCATTTCCTGGGCTTTTTTATCGTACTCCAGCGGGCCCTTGCAAACGGGGCAGACCAGGATATCAAGCAGACGAGCATCCACGACATTTCTCCACAATGTATTCGGCCAGCGCGGCATCGATGCGCGCTGTCACCGGAACCACCCACAAGCGCGGGTCATCCCTCAGTTCTTCAATTTGGGCACATTTTACTGCATCCTTCTCGGTCATCAAGACGATGTCGACGTCCAGGCCGTCGAAGGGGCGGTCGAGAAAATCATGATGGTCCGGCAAAGGCAGCTCGATCGGCTCCAGGCCGGCGCCGCGCAGCATGCCGAAAAAGCGCCCCGGATTGCCGATGCCGGCCGCCGCCGCGACGCGCAGCTTGCGCCCGGCCAGCTCGGCCAGGGATACGCGCTCGCTGCGGTCGGCCAGGCGCTCGGCGGTATCGCCGGCCAGTATCATCTGCACCGGCGCGGCGGCCCGGGCGTCGGCGCGGCCGCGCACCGCCCCGGGCGGCGCCACGCTGGCGGCCAGCGCGGCCGGCAGCGCCGGCGCGTTCACCACCGTCACATCGCGCCGGCGCGACGGCTGCTCGCGCAGCGGCCCGGCCGGCAGCAGCCAGCCATTGCCCACGCCCCGGCCATCGAACAGCACGATCTCCACATCGCGCTGCAGCTTGTAGTGCTGCAAGCCATCGTCGGCGACAAGGATGTTGACCGCCGGATCGGCCGCCAGCAGCGCCCTGCCCGCCGCAGCGCGGTCGCGCCCCACCATCACCGGACAGCCGGTGCGCATGGCGATCAGCAGCGGCTCGTCGCCCACCTGCTGCGGCGTGGACGCGGCGGTGACCAGGCGCGGCGCGCTGTCCTTGCTGCCGAAGCCGCGCGAAATCACGCCGGGATGAAAGCCGGCCTGCTGCAATGCCTGCACCAGCCAGATCGTCAGCGGCGTCTTGCCGGTGCCGCCGATAAAGATATTCCCCACCACCACCACCGGCACCGGCAGCCGCTCCGACTTCAGCACGCCCGCACGGAACAGTCCGCTGCGCAATCCCGCCAGCCCGCCAAACACCAGCGACAGCGGCCACAGCGCGCAAGCAAGCGCCCCCCTGCGCAGCCAATTGCGCGTCAGCGTCGATTCAAGCGAGGAAGTTCTGGTCATAACGACTGATTGAGCAGCCCCTGCCCCAACAAGCTGAGCCGCATCGCCCCAACTTCGGGGTCTGACCCCGAAGTTGGGGCGATGCGGCTCAGGCTGCTTGTAGGAAGGGGCTGAATCCTGGGGCGGTTTCTTATTTGGTGGTGCCGGTTTGGGCGGCGAAGGTGAGCTTGTCGTAGCCGGCCAGGCGTGCCGCTTCCATGACGTTGATGACCATCTGGTGCATGGCGAACTGGTCGGCGTTGATGATGATCACCGGCGATTTGCCGTCCTGGCCGTCGGCCTTGGCGGCGCTCTTCAGCGACTCGGCCAGGCCGGCCACGTTCTGGAACGATACCGGCACGTTGTTCACCGTGTAGTTGCCCTTGGCGTCGACCGTCACGTTGATCTCGTTGGGCCGCTCGTGCGCCTTTTCGGCCTCGGCGGTCGGCAGCGTGATCTGCAGCTCGGTAAACTTGCTGTAGGTGGTGGTCACCATGAGGAAGATCAAAATCACCAGCAGCACGTCGATGAACGGGATCAGGTTGATCTCCGGGTCTTCGCGGTGCTGGCCGCGGCGGAAGTTCATGCCCATGGTCAGGTCTTCCGCGAGCAGTGCACCACGTCGACAAATTTGATGGCCTGCTGCTCCATCTCGATGATGAAGCTGTCCACCAGCGCGCGGAAGTGGCGGTAGAACACCAGCGTCGGCATGGCGATGGCCAGGCCGAAACCGGTGTTGTATAGCGCCACCGAGATGCCGTGCGCCAGCTGGGCCGGATTGGTGCCGGTGGCGTTTTGCGCGCCGAAGATCTCGATCATGCCGACCACGGTGCCAAACAGGCCCATCAGCGGCGCCAGCGTGGCGATGGTGCCCAGCGTGGTCAGGAAGCGGTCCAGCATGTGGGCCACGCCGCTGCCGGCCTCCTCAATGGTTTCCTTCATCACGTCGCGCGGCGAGTCGATGTTGCGCAGCGCGGCCGACAGCACCACGCCCAGCGGCGAGCTCTGCTCGAGCTTCTGGATCACGTCCGGCGTGATATTGCCGCTGCGGTAGACGCCCACCACTTCATCCAGCAACTGGCGCGGGATGATCTTGGCGCGGCGCAGGAACAGCAGACGTTCGATGATGAGGGCGGTGGCAACGATGGAGGCGATCAGCAGAGGCCAGATGGGCCAGCCTGCGGCTTGGATGATGGCGAGCAAAACGAACTCCTGTGTTTGGGGACTGCGCAGGCAGGAATGCCTAGACGCGCAATGTATCTTGTTGAGGCCTGATCGGCAAGTAGTTCGCTGCAAGCGGGCTTATCCACCATTCTGCACACTTTCTGTGGACAAGATTGTTAGCAAGGCAGCTCGCAACACTTCAAGCACCTGATTTCAAAGGAAAATTAACCCATGCATAAAAATGACGCAGCGCGCTACGGGTGCACGCGCCCACGGATCTCCACAGTTCTCCCCATATTCTGTTGATAAGATTGTTAGCAAGGACATTGATGGATGGCAAAGTCCTTGATTCATAAGCACTTTCTTTCCATGCGTAAAAATTTCGCATACGGTCGAAACGGCTGGGTTTTGTATGGTTATTGACATGAAAACCCATGGTTCTAAAGGCCTTTGGGGACAAGTGCCTGATTCTGCACAAAAACTGTGGACAAAATTGTTAGCAAGGCCAATGAATAATGGCTAAGACCATGTTTTTAAAGGAAAATTATCCAGCGATCAAAAAACAGGCAGCAATATCCGGACCAGGTACCGCGAGTTACTTGCCGCGAGGCAGGTGTACAACTGTGCACTTCTGCACACAATATGTGGATAAGATTGTGTGCAAGGCTGCGAAGTGGCAGCTATGTCATTGATTCGTAACAATTAAGTTATGGTGCTTAAATTTTATACAGCGCGCGGCGCGCCCTCCCCGCCGCCCTGCGGCGCTGCTTCGGCAATTGGTATGCAGCAGGACCTATGCACATCTTCTGTGGATAAAATTGTGCGCAAGCGGGGCTGGGCGGGATCAAGTACTTGATTTATAAAGTAAATATTTCTATGCGTAAATTTTTAGCACAGTTGTTCTTGTCCACAGACGGGGCATTTGCCACCGAAAAGTTCCGCACATTTTTTGTGGATAACTTTGTGCGTAACCCCCGCCGCCCGCAGCAAAGTACTTGATCCATAAGGATTTTCCTGCAGTGCACGCTAATGTAGCATCCTGGTTTACCCTTTAAAATCAAGTGTTTACAAAAAATACTTGCCTTGAAAGATGATGTGTGACATAAGCATGACCTGCGCGCGATTTTGTGGACAGTTTCCCTTTCCTGAACGATGAATACCAGCATTCCAACCGACAGCAGTACCCCGCAAGCAGCCGTCATCACCGTCAGTGCACTCAACCAGGCGGTCAGCCGGCTGCTGGAGCGCAGTTTTCCGCTTACGTGGATATCTGGCGAAATTTCCAATTTCACGCGCGCCAGTTCCGGACATTGGTATTTCACGCTGAAGGATGATGCGGCCCAGGTGCGGGCCGTGATGTTCCGTGGCCGGGCCCAGTACGCCGGCTTCGTGCCGCGCGAGGGCGACAAGGTGGAAGTGCGGGCACTGGTCACCCTGTACGGGCCGCGCGGCGATTACCAGATCAATGTGGAAGCGATCCGCCGCGCCGGCGTGGGCGCCCTGTTCGAGGCGTTCTTGCGGATGAAGGAGCGCCTGGGCGCGGCCGGCCTGTTCGACCAGGACCGCAAGCGCGCCCTGCCCCTGTTCGCGCGCACCATCGGCGTGGTCACCAGCCCCACCGGCGCCGCCCTGCGCGACGTGCTGACCGCCCTGAAGCGCCGCGCGCCGCACGTGCGCGTGGTGCTCTACCCCACCCTGGTGCAGGGCCAGCAGGCGCCGGAGCAGATTGCGGCGGCCATCAATACCGCGTCGGCGCGGGCCGAGTGCGAGATCCTGATCGTGTGCCGGGGCGGCGGCAGTATCGAAGATTTGTGGGCGTTCAACGACGAGGCGGTGGCGTATGCGGTGGCCAACTGCAATGTGCCGGTGATTTCCGGCGTCGGCCACGAAACCGATTTCACCATCGCCGACTTCGCGGCCGACCTGCGCGCGGCCACGCCGACTGCAGCCGCCGAGCTGGCCGCCACGCCGCGCGCCGACTGGCTGGCGTCCCTGCGCGCCGACGCCACCGATTTGCGCCGCGCCATGCAGCGCGCGCTGGGCGACGCGGCGCAGACGCTGGACGGTTACACGCGCCGCCTGCTGAGTCCTTCCGCGCAGATCGCGCAGCAGCGCAGCAAGCTGCAGGCGCACGCCACGGCGCTGACGCACGCCAACCGCGCCCCGCTGGCTTACGCGCGCGTGGGCTTCGACAAATTGCAGTCGCGCTGGTCGGCGCTGCGGCCGGACGTGCGCGCGTTGCGGGCGCAGATGGAGGGTTTGCAGCGGCGCGCCGCCCTGAGCATCGCCAACCAGCAGGCGCAAAAGCGCGATGCGCTCAATGCGCTGGCGGCGCAGTTGGAGATGCTCAATCCACAGCGCACGCTGGAACGCGGCTACGCCATCGTCACCGGCCAGGACGGCGCCATCCTGCGCGCGCCATCGCAGCTGCTGCCACGCGACAGCGTGACGGTGCGGCTGGCCGAGGGCAGCGCCCGGATTGAGATCGCGGCCGTCAAGCCTGCCGCCGGCTGATCCGCCGGGTTACGGCTGCGTTACGCCAGCTCGGCCAGGATGACGGACATGCCGATCAGCGCCGGATAGTCGGCCGTAATGACGTAGGTGGGGATCTGGGCGTTGTAGCTGCTCAGCCGCCCCTTCTGTTCAAACCGGGCGCGGAAGCCGGAGCGCGCGAAAAATGCCCCCAGCCGCGGCACGATGCCGCCGCCGATGTAGATGCCGCCGCGCGCGCCCAGCGTGATGGCGACATTGCCGGCGATGGTGCCGAGCATCTCGCAAAACGTCTCCAGGGTCTCCACGCACACCAGGCATTCGCCGCGCAGGCCGCGCTCGATGATGGCGGGCGTGTCGATGGCCTGCGGCCCCGCGCCGGCCCGTTCGGCCAGCACTTCATAAATCAGCCGGATGCCGGGCCCGGACACCACGCGCTCGGCCGACACGTGGCCATAGCGCTCGCTGGCCTTGCGCAGGATGTGGATGTCGCGCTCGCTGACGGCGGCGAAGGTGCTGTGTCCTCCTTCGCTGTCCAGCGCGATCCATTGCTTGCCCGCCGGGACCAGGCCGGATACGCCCAGTCCCGTGCCCGCGCCCACCAGGCCGATCACGCCGCGCCCGCGCGCTTCGCCGCCGCCCACCTGCACGCGGTGCTGCGCCGACAGGAACGGCACGGCGCGCGCCAGCGCGGCGAAGTCGTTCACCACATGCAGCGAGGCCAGGCCGAATTGGGAGCAGATCGCTTCGATGGAAAACGACCAGTGGTGGTTGGTCATGCGCACCGCGTCGCCGTCGATGGGATTGGCGATGGCAATGCCTGCCTGGCGCGCCTGGTAGCCGCCGGCCGCCACCGTGGCGGGCTGCGACAGGTACTGCACGATGGCCGCACCCAGGGTGGGATAGGCGGCGCATTCGGCGACCCAGATGGCGTCGATGCGTCCGGCCGCGGTCTGCAGGCCGAAGCGGGCGTTGGTGCCGCCGATGTCGGCCAGCAGCCAGGGCCGCTCGTAGCGCGCGCCGCCGCCGTCCTCGTCTTCACCTTCGTCAAAGAACGCGAGGGAATGCTGGGGGATGTTCTCGATCTTCATGGTTGCCACCTTTGAACCCACGGCACAACCTGGGGCCGGTCCCGCTGGGACCGGCCCCGGCCTTACGGGGTTGGTTTAGAACTTCATCGACACGCGCGCGCCTATCGTACGGGGCGCATTATAGAACGCGCCGTAGATCTGCTGGGTAGGCTGGCATGGCATGCCGGTGTCGGTGCACAGCTCCACCACGTCCAGCTTGACTTCGCGGTCGGTGGCGTTCTGCACGAACAGCTCCGCCGTGTAGGCCTTGTTCAACGGCTGGAAGCGCAGGCTCAGGTCCAGCGTGGAGTAGGCTTTCTGCTTCTTCACGCCGGCATGGCCGGGCACGTCGTTGCTGAAGGCGCCGGCGCCGACGAAGGTTTCGCCTTCGTAGTGGGCCGAGATGCGTGGCGTGAACAAGCCTTTGCTGGTGGCGAAGTCATGTTCGTACTGCAGCGTGGTGGCGAACTTCGGCGCGTGCTTCATCACGCTGCCGCCCACGTCCACGTTCGGCGCGGTGGAACCGCAGGACAGGCCCTTGGCGCGCGCCGAGTCCACGTCGCAGGAGATGAAGCTGTCGTAGGTGGCGTCGAGCCAGGTGGCGTTGCCGGTCAGGCGGTCCACCTTGGTCGGGCGCCAGGTCCATTCCGCTTCCACGCCGTTTACCGTGGCGCCGGCCGCGTTGAAGTTGGCCAGCACGCTGTTCACCACCTGGGACTCCAGCTTGTCCTTGTACTTCATGTGGAAGGCAGCCACGTTCAACGTCAGCATGCGGTCCAGCAGGTCGGACTTCATGCCCAGCTCATAGCTGGTGAGCTTTTCCGGCTTGGTGGTGGCGCCGCCGTCGCCGATGGCCGGCGAGTGGAAGCCGGTGGTGACCGAACCGTACAGCAGGATCTCGGGACGCAGCTTGTATTCCACGCGGCCCAGCCAGGTGGCCTGACCGTAGCGCAGGTCGGCCGTGTTGTCGCCGTAGGTATTGCCGCAGGTGGCCGCGCTCACCACGCCGCCAGGGCCGATGTTGTGGGTGTTGATGGTGCCGGTGCCCGGCGTGACCAGCTGCTTGATCTGGTCCGGCGTCAGCACGGTAGTGCCCAGCGGGACGTTGGCAGGCCAGTTCGGGCAGGCCCAGTTCTGGCCGCCGATGTCAAACTTGTGGTCCTTGGTGTAGCGCGCGCCGACGGTGGCTTTCAGTTCGTCGTTTACCTGCAGGCTGCCCTGCGCGAACACGGCTTTCGATTTCAGCTGGCGGTCGCCCTGGATGAAGGACATGGCCGATGCGTACTGGCCCACGGTAGGACGCACGAAGATCACGTTGCCGGCGGCGATGTCCTGCTGCACGGTCGCTTGCGAAATCTGGCTGCGGTCGATGTCGAAGCGCACTTTGTTCTTCTCGCCGAACAGGAACAGGCCGCCGACCCACTGGAACGGCGCGTCGTTGTCGGAACGCGCCTGCAGTTCATGCGAGTAGCTGTCGAACTTGGCCCACTCGGTGCGGTTTTCGGACTTGAAGCCGGGGAACAGGCCGGCGTCGGCATCGTTCACGTTGGAACGCTTGTAGCGGCTCCAGCTGCCCAGGTAGGTCAGGTCCAGCGCGTCGCTCGGGTGGTAGTTCAGCTTGCCCTTGAAGGTGGTGATCGACTGGTCCAGGTTGCCCGGGCTGTCGATCAGCGCCGAACGCAGTTCGGTGCCGGCTGCCGGTTCGGCCGCCAGGTAGACGTTGCCGGCGCCCTGGTCCTTGTAGTAGTCGGCGATGACGGTGGCTTTCAGGTCCGGCGTGAAGCGCCACAGCAGCGAAGCACGCGCGCCCATCTTGTCTTCGGCGCCGTATTTTTTTGCGCCGGGCAGCACGTTGGAGCCCTTGCGGAAGTCCACGGTGCCGTCATGGCTGTCCTTGATGGCGGCGATGCGCAGCGCGATATCGTCGGACAGCGGAATGTTGATCATGCCCTGCGTCTGCAGGCGGTGGTAGTCGCCGATGGTGATGCCGGCCGAGCCGAACACCTTTTCGGTGCTGGGCGCGCCGGACACCAGGTTGACCGCGCCGGCGGTGGAGTTGCGGCCGTTCAGCGTGCCTTGCGGGCCGCGCGCCACTTCAACGTGGGACAGGTCGTACATCAGCGCGGTGGCGCCCTGTGGACGCGGCGAGTAGATGCCGTCGATGTAGAAGGCCACGGCCGGGTCGCCCAGCTCGGTGTGGTTGGCGGAACCGACGCCGCGCATGTAGACGTGCACGCCGCCCGAGTCGCCATGCTGTTCCACCACCAGGCTAGGCACCATGGTGGTGAGCGAGGCCAGGTCTTTCACCTGGTTGTTGGCCAGCGTGTCCTGGCTGTAGGCGGTGATCGCCAGCGGGGTTTCCTGCACAAAGGTGTTGCGGCGGGTAGCAGTAACGATGATCTTTTCCATCTCGCCGTTGCGCGCCGGGGCGGCCGCTTCCACGGGGGCGGCGGCGGGCGCCGGCATGGCCGCTGCCGCTGCAGCGCCTTCCTGCGCGAAGGCGTTGGCGGTCAGGAGGGCGAGTGGCGCGAGTTTCCACATCGCCTTGGTGTGCGAATTCTTCATTGTCTTTCCTCTATTAGTCCGTTGATATTAATGGTGTTGCATAGCTCTTTGGCTACTACCGCACTCCAGCTGAGCTCAGCTCGAATTCATGTCATTGCTCCTTGATGAAGTTGCGGTACCAGTGCGCACTGTCCTTCAGGGTGCGCTGCTGAGTCTCGTAGTCGACGTGGACCAGGCCGAAACGGCGCAGGTAGCCGGAGTTCCATTCGAAGTTGTCGAGCAGGCTCCAGTAGAAGTAGCCCTGCACGTCCACGCCCGCCGCCATGGCCTGGCGCAGCGCGGCCAGGTGCATCTTCAGGTAGTCGATGCGCGGCTGGTCGTGCACCGCCCCGTCCTCCAGCCGGTCCGCCACGGCCATGCCGTTCTCGGTGATGTAGACCGGCGGCAGCTGGTACTGGCCGTGCAGCTTGAGCAGCAGCTCGCTCAGGCCCTGCGGGTAAATCTCCCAGCCCATGTCGGTGGTGCCCAGCGCGCACGGCGGCGTGCGCGGCGGCGTCTCGGTGCTGACGTAGGCGCGGAAGTAGTAGTTCACGCCCAGGAAGTCGATCGGCTGGCGGATGTCGTTGAAATCGTTTTCATGAATAGACAGCAAAGAGCAGTCGATATTGTCCAGCGCCAGCTGCGGGTAGCTGCCCTTGAAGATCGGGTCCATGAACCATTCCACCGAGCGCGCCCACTCCACTTCCGCAGCCTTGAGGTCGGCGGCCGAATCGGTGGCGGGGCTGGCGGTCCACTGGTTCAGCACGATGCCCAGCTTGGCCGACACGTTCTGCGCGCGCATGGCCTGCATGGCCAGTCCGTGCGACAGCAGCAGCTGGTGCGAGGCGCTGACGGCGGCGGCCGGATCGGCGATGCCGGGCGCGAACTGGCCGATGCCGTAACCCAGGTTGGCGGTGCACCACGGCTCGTTGTGGGTGGCGATGGTGGCCACACGGTTGCCGAAGCGGCGCGCCACTTCGGCGGCGTAGGCGGCGAAGTGCCTGGCGGTGTCGCGGTTAAGCCAGCCGCCCTTGTCTTCCAGCGCTTGCGGCAAATCCCAGTGGTACAGCGTGACGTGGGCGGCGATGTCTTTCTCGGCCAGCTTGTCCAGCAGGCGGGCATAGAAATCGAAGCCGGCTTCATTCCAGGCGCCGCTGCCGTCCGGCTGCACGCGCGGCCAGGCGATCGAGAAGCGGTAGGCGTCCACGTTGAGCGACGCGATGATGTCCACGTCTTCGGCATAGCGGTGGTAATGGTCGCACGCGACGTCGCCGGTGCTGGCGTCGGTGATCTTGCCTGGCGTATGGGTGAAGGTGTCCCAGATGGATGGACCACGGCCGTCGTCGGCGGCGCCGCCTTCGATCTGGTAGGCGCTGGTTGCCACGCCCCAGGTGAAGGCCGGCGGGAAGGCCGGCACGGTGGTTGGAACTGCGTCGGGTTTGGTCATATGGATGTTCAGGGCTGTGAAAACGTTTTCAGAGAATGTGTGCATTTAACACCGGCGAAAAGGCGAAGTCAATCATAATATTTTGAACAACTATGCTTTTTTCGCGGTCCGATACGGCCTTGCCACGAGTGAAAATGCGGGCGGAAGCGCCAAAAAACTGTGGTATTCTGTACTTGAAAAGGATTTCAAAAAACAACGACAGGACCGACCTTGAGCGACACCGAACACACCTCCCCTTCGACTTTGCTGGACGTCGCGCGCGAAGCCGGGGTGTCGCCCAGCACCGTGTCGCGCATCCTGAACGGCACCGCCAAGGTGTCCGACGACAAGCGCCAGGCCGTCATGGCCGCCATCGCCCGCACCCAGTTCGCGCCCAACCTGATGGCGCAGGGCCTCAAGCGCGGCCGCTCGCAGACCATCGGCATCGTGGTGCAGGATATTTCCTCGCCCTACTTCGACGAAACCCTGCGCGGCGTGGACGACGGCCTGAAAGGCACCGGCTACGCCTCGGTGATCGTGTCCGGCCACTGGAACGCCGAGGAGGAAGCGGACCGCATCCGCCTGCTGCTGGCGCGCAAGGTGGACGGCATCATCCTGCTGTCGGGCCGCATGTCCGACGAGACCGTGCTGCAATTCTCGGCCCAGCGCCCCATCGTCTCCACCGGCCGCAGCCTGAACACGCGCAGCGCGCTGGGCTTCAAGCAGGACAATGAATACGGCGCCTGGATGGCGGTGCGCCATTTGATCGAGCTGGGCCACCGGCGCATCGCCTTCGTCTCCGGCCCGGCCGACAATATCGACGCCGAGGAGCGCGCCGCCGGCTACCGCCGCGCACTGAGCGAGTCCGGCATCGCGGTCGACCGGAAACTGATGGTCGAGGGCAATTTCCATGAAAACAGCGGCTTGCTGGCGGTCAACCACCTGTTCGACACCGGCCAGCAGTTCACCGCCGTGTTCGCCGCCAACGACCAGAGCGCCTACGGCGTGCGCCTGTGCCTGTACCGCAAGGGCATCCGGGTGCCGGACGACGTGTCGCTGGTCGGCTTCGATGACCTGCCCGGCTCGTCCTATACCACGCCGCCGCTAACGACCATACGCCAGCCGCTATACGACATGGGGCTGGTGGCCACCCACGCGCTGCTGCGCCTGATCAACGGCGAGCCGGTGCAGGCGCAGGTGCCGCCGCTGGAACTGGTGGTGCGCGAAACCACGCGGCGCCGCTGACGCCCGGCGGCACGCGCTTGCCCCCACACCATCCGGGGGCAATTCAGCGCCTTGGCCCGCTAAGGATTACAATGATGGTCGTTTCAGCAAAAATGACTTTTCAGACTTAACCAAAAGGATAGACACATGGAACATACCCTGCCACCTCTGCCGTATGCAATGGACGCCCTGGCGCCGCACATCTCGCAAGAAACGCTGGAATACCACTATGGTAAGCACCATCAAGCGTATGTCACCAACCTGAACAACCTGATCAAGGGCACCGAATTCGAAGCCCTGTCGCTGGAAGAGATCATCAAGAAGTCCTCCGGTGGCATCTTCAACAACTCGGCCCAGGTGTGGAACCACACCTTCTACTGGAACGGCCTGAAGCCAAACGGCGGCGGCGAGCCTACCGGCGCGCTGGCCGACGCGATCAACGCGAAATGGGGTTCGTTCGCCAAGTTCAAGGAAGAGTTCACCAAGTCCTGCATCGGCAACTTCGGTTCGAGCTGGACCTGGCTGGTGAAAAAGCCGGACGGCACCGTGGACATCGTCAACACCTCCAACGCCGCCACCCCGCTGACCACCGACAACAAAGCGCTGCTGACCTGCGACCTGTGGGAGCACGCCTACTACATCGACACCCGCAACCTGCGTCCGAAGTATGTTGAGAACTTCTTCAACCTGGTGAACTGGGACTTCGCGGCCGCCAACTTCGCTTAATCGCGAGGCGTCCGCTTCCCGAAAACCTGCGCTGCGGCGCAGGTTTTTTTTCGTCTCTGGATACCTGCCCGATGAAACTCTTCAGTTTGCTTGCCCTGTCCGCCCTCGCTGCTGGAAACGCCTTGGCGGCCCAAAGCCAATGCCACGGCCGCGTGGCCAGCGGACGGCTCGAAGGCGGCGTGCAATTGGCGGCCAAGGGCGTGAATTTTTCCTCCTACAGCGCGCTGGCGGCATCCGCCGGACGCACCTATGCGCATTCCCGGGTGGCGCGCATCGTGGAGGACGCCTACGCCGCGCTGGCGGCGTCGCGCCCGGAGACGCACTACGTCTACGGCGAGGTCGGGCTGAAGAACGGCGGGCCGTTCAAGCCGCACAAAACGCACCAGACCGGCACCTCGGTGGACTTCTTCATGCCGGTCCTGGGGGCGGACGGCCAATCGGCCATGCTGCCATCGAATCCGCTGAACCGCTTCGGCTATGACATCGAGTTCGACGCCCAGGGCCGCTACGGCGCATACCGCATCGACTTCGCGGCCCTGGCGGATCACCTGCACGCGCTGCGCCAGGCCGCGCTGGCGCAGGAGGCGGACCTGGCGCTGGTGATCGTCGATCCGCGCTACCTGCCGCAGCTGATGGCGACGCCGCGCGGCGCGTATCTGCGCCAGCACTTGCGCTTCATGAAATCCAGCCCCTGGGTGCGGCACGACGAGCACTATCACGTGGATTTCGCCGTCCCCTGCCAACCCTGAACCATCTGCACCACAACCTTGCCCCTGGCCCGGCCCTGCTCGAGATAGGCCAGCCCCTCTTGCACCTGTGCGAACGGAAACACCTTGTCGATCACCGGGCGCAGGCGCGCACGCTGCAGCAGCTCGCCGATCTCGGCCAGCTGGCGGCCGTCGGGACGCACGAACATGAAGGAGTAGCGCGCGTCGCGCCGCTGCACGAGGCGCCTGATCTTGCGGCTCAACAGGCCGAACACGAAGCGCATCAGCACATTCATGCCGCGTGCGCGCGCGAAGGCGGCATCCGGCGGGCCGACCAGCGAGACCAGCGCGCCATCGGGATTGAGTATGCCCACGGCCTTTTCCAGCCCTTCGCCCTTGACCGTTGCGAGCACGGCATCGTAGTTCTCCAGTACGCGCTCGAACTCTTCCTTCCTGTAGTCGACCACCTCGTCGGCGCCCAGGCTGCGCACCAGCTCCAGGTTCGCGGTGCTGGTGGTGGTGCCGACCCTGGCGCCGAGGTGCTTGGCCAGCTGGATGGCGAACGTGCCAATGCCGCCCGATCCGGCCGGGATGAACACCTTCTGCCCCGGGCGCAACTGGATGCGCTCTTGCAGCGCTTGCCAGCAGGTGAGCCCCACCATGGGAACCGAGGCCGCCTGCACGAAGTCCAGATTGGCCGGCTTGTGCGCTGCGGCGGATTCGGGCACGGCGACCAGTTCAGCCAGCGAGCCCACGCCCAGGTCGAACACGCTGGCGAACACCGCGTCACCCGCCTTGAAGCGGCTCACGCGGCTGCCCACCTGCAGCACCACGCCGGCCAGGTCGCTGCCCATGGTGGCGGGCAGCTTGAGCTTGATGATGGGCTTGAACATGCCCTTCGAAATCATGTTGTCGACCGGATTGAGGCCGGCAGCGTGCACCTGCACCAGGATTTCATCCGGTTTGACCAGTGGCCGGGGGACATCGGACAGCTCGAGATTGCCGGCGCCGCCGTAGCGTTTCAGGACGAGTGCTTTCATTTTTCACCTGTGCTCAAGCTGCCAGCGCCGGATAATCCGTGTAACCCTGCTCGCCCGGCGTGTAGAAGGTGCCCGGGTCGGGCGCGTTCAGTGGCTGGTCCAGGCGCATGCGCTCGACCAGGTCGGGATTGGCCAGGAAGGCGCGGCCCATCGCGATCAGGTCCGCCCGGCCCTCGGCCAGCGCGCGCTCCGCGCTCTCCTTGCCGAAGCCGCCCGCCAGGATGAACGGTCCCTTGAATGCCGCCCGCAGGCCGGCCTTGAGCTCGGCCGGGACCTGCGGCGCGCCCAGCGCCGAGTGGTCCAGCACGTGCACGTACATCAGGCCCAGTGCCGACAGTTCCTGCACCAGCGCGCGGTACTGCTGGTCCACGCCATCGTAGCCGCCAGTGGCGTTGAACACGCCATATGGCGAGAGGCGGATGCCGACGCGTTCGGCGCCGATCTCGTTCGCGGCGGCGCGTGCCACTTCCAGCACCAGCCGGTTGCGTCCCTCGGAAGAGCCGCCGTAGTTGTCGCTGCGGCGGTTCACGTTGGCGTTCAGGAATTGCTCCAGCAAATAGCCGTTGGCGGCGTGCAGTTCGATTCCGTCGAAGCCGGCGGCAAGCGCCAGGCGCGCGGCGGTGGCGAACTCCCTGACCGTGGCCGCGATGTCGGCGTCGGTCATCGCGCGCGGCGCGGTATGCGGCTGGCTGCCCTGGCTGTCGGTCCACATCTCGCCCGGGCAAGTCTGGCCCGACGGTCCCAGCACTTCAGCGCCGGCCGGCAGGTTGGCCTGGTGGCTCACGCGGCCGGTGTGCATCAGTTGCACCACGATCTTGCCGCCCTTGGCGTGCACCGCTTCGGTCACCAGCTTCCAGCCCTGCACCTGGCTGTCGTTGAACAGGCCGGGTATGCGCGCGTAGCCCAGCCCGTTCGGCGACGGCGAGGTGCCCTCGGTGATGATCAGGCCGGCGCCGGCGCGCTGGCCGTAGTAGGTGGCCATCAGGCTGTTCGAGGTGTTGTTGTGCACGGCGCGGCTGCGGGTGAGCGGCGACATCACGGCGCGGTTCTTCAGCACGGTGGCGCGCAGGGAGTAGGCGTCAAATAACATGGCAGTATCCTTGATCGGGTTCAGTTGAATCAGTGCGGCAGCAGGCGCGGAGCGACCTTGCCGGTTTGCGACGCATCGAACAGCGCCACGCGGGCAGTCTCGAAACGTTCGATCGCTTCCGCATCGGCCACGGAAGGCAGGGTGAGCTGCTCGCCCTGGTCGAGCGCGCGCAAGGCGGCGTCCACCATGTCGCCGGTCTGCATTACGGTGGCAGGGTCGAGCGCGGCCAGCGGCACGCCGGAGTTGTCCCAGACCTCAGTGGCCGTGGCGGCGGGCAGCACCACCTGCACCTTGACGCCGGTGTCGGCCAGTTCCTGCTGCAGGCCGCGGCTGAACGCCACCACGAAGGCCTTGGTGCCGCTGTAGACCGCGCTGAACGGCAGCGTGTGCAAGCCCAAGACCGAAGCGATGTTGATGATGACGCCTTCCTTGCGCGAGATCATTCCGGGCAGCGCCGCATGCGTCAGGCGGGTCAGCGCCGTGATGTTGAGGGCGATCTGGGACAGGGAGTCCTGCACCGGGCTGGCCTGCAGCGGAGCAAGGCGGGCCAGCCCGGCATTGTTGACCAGGATGCTGACCGCCGGGCCGCTGGCCAGGACTTGCTCGACGCGCGCCAGGCCCTGTTCCGTTTCCAGGTCGGCCACCAGCGTGTCGACCCGGACGCCGTGCGCGCCGGTGAGCCGGGCGGCCAGCGCTTGCAGGCGCTCGGCGCGGCGCGCCACCAGCACCAGGTCGTAACCGCGCCGGGCCAGGCGGTCCGCGTACACCTCGCCGATGCCAGACGACGCGCCGGTGATCACTGCAATTTGCTTACTCATGGCATTCCCTCTCAGATTTATGAATATGATGCTCATCATATTATTGTCGAAAAAAAAGTCTGGCTGGCTTACTTCGCAGATTAATTCTGATAAACCAACCAGATGATGGTCATCATATACTGATTTCCTGAAGCGTGCACAGCCTTCGTTGCGTGTAAGCCCGGTGTAAGCAATCTGTAAGCATGCTGGAACATTCTTGCAATTCAGTTATCAGTAACTTGACACACAGGAGGTACCCCGCCGCGTCGCCCCGTATCACTTCGCCTCAGATCTCATCGCATCAGGATTTATCGGCTTGTTCCATGTACAAAATTACAACAGGAGACACACGATGAAGAAGATCGACACCCCAGCCAAGCAGTCCCTCAGCACCCGCCGCAAGTTTCTGGGCAACGCCGCCGCCGGCACCGCAGGCGCAGCGCTCGCCCTGCCAATGATCGCCACCGCCCAAGCGCCCACCCAGCTGCGCTTCCAGAGCACCTGGCCGAGCAAGGATATCTTCCACGAATACGCGGGCGACTTCGCCAAGAAGGTCAACGACATGACCGGCGGCGAGCTGAAAATCGAAGTGCTGCCGGCCGGCTCGGTGGTGCCTGCCTTCGGCCTGCTGGACGCGGTGTCGAAAGGCACGCTGGACGGCGGCCACGGCGTGATGGGCTACAACTACGGCAAGCAGAGCGCCATCGCGCTGTGGACTTCCGGCCCGGTGTTCGGCATGGATGCGAACATGGTGCTGGCCTGGCATAAATATGGCGGCGGCAAGGAGCTGCTGGTCAAGCTGTATTCGTCGATCGGCGCCAACGTGGTGTCCTTCCTGACCGGCCCCATGCCTACCCAGCCGCTGGGCTGGTTCAAAAAACCGATCACCAAGAAGGACGACCTGAAGGGCCTGAAGTTCCGCACCAACGGCCTGGCCATCGACCTGTTCACCGCCATGGGCGCGGCGGTCAACGCACTGCCCGGCGGCGAGATCGTGCCCGCCATGGACCGTGGCCTGCTGGACGGCGCGGAGTTCAACAACGCCACGTCCGACCGCCTGCTGGGCTTCCCGGACGTCTCCAAGGTGTGCATGCTGCAAAGCTTCCACCAAAGCTCGGAGCAGTTCGAGATCACCTTCAACAAGACCAAGTACGATGCCCTGCCGGCCAAGATGAAGGCCATCATCGACAACGCCGTCGAGGCGGCGTCGGCCGACATGTCGTGGAAGGCGATCGACCGCTATTCCAAGGACTACGGCGAACTGCAGTCGAAAGACGGCGTGAAGTTCTACAAGACGCCGGACGCCCTGCTGCAGGAGCAGTTGAAAATATGGGACGAGGTGGTGGCCAAGAAAGGCGCCGACAATCCGCTGTTCCGCGAGGTTGAAAAGTCGCAGCGCGCATTTGCGGCGCGCGCCATGAAGTGGGACATGGACACCAACAATCCGCGCCGCATGGCGTACAACCACTACTTCGGCAGGAAGGCCTGACAGCGGGACCGGCAGCACCCGGCGCGCGCCATAGCCGGCCGCGCCGGCCCGCGCGCTGGCGCATGCCACGCGCGCCCACACCTTGTTCCGGAGTCCCTGCATGCAGAACGTTCTGTTTTTCATCGACCGGGTAAGCAGCTGGATCGGCCAGGCCTTTTCCTGGCTGATTGTCGTGCTCACCTTCCTCATCTCCTGGGAAGTGTTCGCGCGCTACGCGCTGAACCGCCCCAACCCCTGGGCTTTCGACCTGATGATCATGATGTACGGCGCCGCCTTCATGATGGCGGGCGCCTACACGCTGGCAAAGAACGGCCACGTGCGCGGCGACGTGCTGTACAGCTTCTTCCCGCCCCGGCTGCAGGCCGGACTGGACCTGGTGCTGTACATCGCCTTCTTCATTCCCGGCGTGGTGGCGCTGGTGTGGGCCGGCTACACCTACGCGGCCGAGTCGCTGGCCATCAACGAGCATTCCACGCTGACCGCGAACGGTCCGCCGCTGTATCCCTTCAAGATGGTGATCCCGCTGTCCGGCGCGCTGCTGCTGATGCAGGGCGCGGTGGAGATCGTGCGCTGCGTGCTGTGCCTGCGCGATGGCGCATGGCCTTCGCGCGAGCCGGATGTCGAGGAAGTGGACGTCGACAAGCTCAAGGAAATGGTGCACGCGGACGATCTTGGAGAACAAAAATGAGGAAAGAGATCTGGTTCGGCCTGTCGATGCTGATCGGCATCGTCATCGCCCTGTTCGCGCTGATGCCGGCGCCGGCCGACATGACCAACGGCCACGTCGGCCTGCTGATGCTCGCCCTGGTGGTGGTAGCCATCATGCTGGGCTTCCCCACTGCGTTCACGCTGATGGGCATGGGGGTGCTGTTCGCCTGGTACGCCTTTCATAGCCGCGATCCCAACCAGGCCATCCAGCTGACGCTGGACCTGATGGTGCAGCGCGCCTACTCCGTGATGGCGAACGACGTGCTCATCTCGATCCCGCTGTTCGTCTTCATGGGTTACCTGGTGGAGCGCGCCAACCTGATCGAGAAGCTGTTCAAGAGCCTGCACATCGCCATGGCGCGCGTGCCCGGTTCGCTGGCGGTGGCCACCATCGTCACCTGCGCCATCTTTGCCACCGCCACCGGCATCGTCGGCGCGGTGGTCACACTGATGGGCCTTCTGGCCCTGCCCGCCATGCTGAAGGCCGGCTACAGCACCCAGCTGTCGGCGGGCGCCATCACCGCCGGCGGCTGCCTGGGCATCCTGATCCCGCCATCGGTGCTGCTGATCGTGTACGGCGCCACCGCCGGGGTGTCGGTGGTCAAGCTGTACGCGGGCGCGCTGTTCCCCGGCGTCATGCTGGCCGTGCTGTATGTGGGCTACGTCATGCTGGTGGCCAAACTCAAGCCCAGCGCGGCGCCGCCGCTCACTGCCGAAGAACGCAGCGTGGCCCTGCCGCCGTTCGCGCAAGCCATCACCGCGTCCAGGCGGACGATGGCCGTGCCGGGACTGGCCGCAGCGCTGGCGCAGGCGGCTCCGGCGCCGGCGGGCGCGAGCAAGCGCACGCTGATGCAGCAGCTGTTTATCGCGCTGCTGCCCGCGCTGGCGTTCGCCGCCTTCATGGGGGTGAGCTATGGCATCGTCACCAAACCTGCCGCGCCGCCCAGCGAACTGGTGGAGATGGGCAGCGCGCAGGATCTGAGTTCGTCCGGCAGCGACGCAGGCGGCCTTGCGGAGCCGCCGCCGGAAGGCGGCCTGGAAGAACCGCCGGCAAACAACGACCTGGCCGAGCCGCCCGGCACGGAGGCGCCGCAGCCGGCAAGCGATACGGCGACCGGCACGGCAGGCGCTGCAGCCGGACCGGGCAGCTCCGCCGCCACGCCGCCAGCGGGAGCCGCAACGGCACGCAACGGCGCAGCGGCCACCGCCGCCGCCCCGGCGGACGCGCCGCAGCCCAAGCCGGCGCCGGCCGGCTACTGGATCGCGCTGGGAATCGGCACGGTGGCGCTGCTGCTGTTCTACGCCTACTTCTCCTTCGCCCGCCTGGAGATCCTGAAAATGCTGATGGGATCCCTGTTCCCGCTGGCGTTCATGATCCTGGCGGTATTGGGCAGCATCGTGTTCGGCTTCGCCACCCCCACCGAGGCGGCGGCCATGGGCGCGCTGGGCGGCATGGTGCTGGCGGTCGCCTACCGCCGTTTCAACATCGGCATGCTGCGCGAGTCGGCCCACCTCACCGCCAAGACCAGCGCCATGGTGTGCTGGCTGTTCGTCGGCTCGAGCATCTTCTCGGCCGCGTTCGCGCTGCTGGGCGGGCAGGAGCTGATCAACAGCTGGGTGCTGGGCATGGACCTGACGCCGGTGCAGTTCATGCTGCTGGCGCAGGTCATCATCTTCCTGCTCGGCTGGCCGCTGGAGTGGACCGAGATCATCGTGATCTTCATGCCCATCTTCATACCGCTGCTGGGCCACTTCAACATCGACCCGCTGTTCTTCGGCCTGCTGGTGGCGATGAACCTGCAGACCGCCTTCCTGTCCCCGCCGGTGGCGATGTCGGCCTTCTACCTGAAGGGCGTGGCGCCGCCGCACG
Source organism: Massilia sp. Root351 (assembly GCF_001425045.1). GTDB lineage: Bacteria > Pseudomonadota > Gammaproteobacteria > Burkholderiales > Burkholderiaceae_D > Rugamonas. The sequence goes on from NZ_LMDJ01000036.1 coordinate 178,760, forward strand.
TGACCCTGAACCAGATCTTCCTCGGCATGCTGCCCTTCATGGCGATCCAGGTGCTGGGCGTGTTCCTGCTGTACATGTTCCCCGCAATCGGGTTGTGGCTGCCGGGAGTGCTGTACAACTAGCTTGCGGCGGGGCTGGCGGTTCAGCCCTGCTGCAGCGTCTTGATGATGCGGTCCTCGGACCGCTCCCCGGCGCCCGCGTTGCTGGTCTTGCTCTCCTTGCGGGCGATCATCAGGCGGTCGCCCGCCAGCGCATACACGCTCTGCTCTTCCTGCTTGAATTCGAAGCTCACCACCACGAAGGCGCGCCCGGTGGCGTGCAGATTCAGGCTGCTGGCCATGGGCGTGCCGTCGGCGCCTATCCACACCTCCAGCGAACCGCTGAAGTCCTTGATGTATTTGCGGTCACGGTCGCTGAGCGTGGTCACGGGCACATTGAAGGTCAGCTGGCGCGCCGGCTTGCCGCCGTAGGCGGCGGCCTTCTCGCTCTTGAAGGTGCCGCGCTCCAGCTGGCGCGCCAGGCCTTCGGCGGCGGACACCATGGGCCGCAAATCGTCCGGCCCCAGCTCGCGCATGGCGTACAAGGTCGGCGTCCTGGCGTTGGGATTTTTGGCGACAGCCTGCTGCTCGCCGTCCATGCGGGACAGCAAGTCGCGGCTATATTGCAGGCGCATGCCCTGGCTGCCGTCTTCCAGCGCCACGGCGGCATGGCCCGAGAATTCCTCGGCATCCTTTCCCTCGCCGGTACGGCGCCAGGTCCTGGTCTCAAGCGTGGCCTTGAGCGGCGTTTGCGCCTGCAAGCGGGCCAGGGCGCCTTTCAGGTCGGCCAGGCCGTCGGCGCGGGCGGGGACAGCCGCCATGGTGGCCAGGGCGGCCATGCAGCAAGCGCCCAGGACAGCGCGGGACATCATGCGGCCTCCCGTGCCAGCTGCCCGGACAGCCGGCCGGCGGCCATGGTCACGGTGCGGCCGCAGCGCGCGGCGATCTTGCTGTCGTGCGTTACCAGCACCAGCGTCGAGCCGCGTTCCCGGTTCAGGGTAAACATCAGCTGCATCACGGCCTCGCCGGTGGCCGCATCCAGGCTGCCGGTAGGCTCGTCGGCGAACAGCAGCGGCGGCTCGGTGACGAACGCGCGCGCCAGCGCCACGCGCTGCTGCTCGCCGCCGGACAGGTATTTCGGATAGTGCCGCAGGCGGGTGGACAGCCCCACCCGCTCCAGCATCGCCTCCGCCTTCGCCCGCGCATGCCCTTCGCCGCGCAGCTCCATCGGCAGCATCACGTTCTCCACCGCAGTCAAGTGCGGCAGCAGCTGGAAGGACTGGAACACGAAGCCCAGCTTGGCCTGGCGGAACACGGCACGGCCGTCTTCGTCAAGCGCGAAGATGTCGCTGCCGTCCAGCCGCACGGTGCCGCTGCTGGGCGTATCGAGGCCGGCCAGGATGCCCAGCAGCGTGGACTTGCCGGAGCCCGACGCGCCGACAATGGCCAGCGTCTCGCCGGCCCGGGCGCTGAAGTTCACGTCGTCGAGTATGGTCAGCTCGCCGGTGGCGTCGGCTACGCGCTTGCCCAGGCCGCGCACTTCTATGATGGACTGCATTTGCATCTCCTTAAGCTTGCCGCAGCGTGAGCAGCGGCGGTTGATTCAATACGTTGCGCAGGCCCAGCCAGCCGCCGGCGACGGCGCTGGCCGATCCCGCCGCCAGGCCCGCCGCCCACAACAGCAGTGGCCAGCGCCAGGGCAGTTCGAATACGAAGCGCGCCAGCGCCCAGCTGCACAGCGTGGCGCATGCCGCCGCCAGCAGACCGGCCAGTGCACCGGTGAGCAGGTGCTCCATCCACTGCGCGCGCGCCAGCTGGCTGCGGGTGGCGCCCAGCGCGCGCAGCAAGGCTGCCTGGCGCTTGCGCTCATCTTGCGATCCGGCCAGTGCAGCGTACAGCACCAGCAGGCCGGACGCGAGCGTGAAGAGGAACAGGAATTCCACTGCCACGCTCACTTGCGCCAGCGCCGCCTGCATCTGGCGCACCAGGAAGCCAAAATCGAACACTGTGACATTGGGGAAGTCCTGTGCCAGGCGGTCGGCCACCTTGCGGTCATTGTCAGACACGTGGAAAGCCGCGCCGTAAGTGCGCGGCAGGCCTTGCGCCGCCACGCTGTTCAGCATGAACTCGAAACTGGGCGCGCGCGCGCGGCGGTCCGTGCTGCGCACGCTGCTCACCACGGTTTGCAGCGGCAGGCCGCCGGCATCGAAACTCAGGCTGTCGCCAGGCTGGATGCCGAATGCCTGCGCAATGCCCTCGTCGGGCGATGCTTCAGCCTTGTTCGACGTGGGATCGAACCAGCGGCCGGCGATGACCGTGTCGGCGGCAGGCAGCGCGGCGGCGGTGGACAGGTCCACGTCCGCGTGGCCGAGCGCTTCCTTGTTGTCCTTGCCACGCACCGGCTTGCCGTTGACCGCCAGCAGGCGCGCGCGGATGCTGGGGTGCAGTGCCGGGCTGCCGTAGTGCTGCAGCCGCGAGGCGACATCCTGCACCTGGTCCGGCTGCACGTTGACGATGAAGTGGTTGGGGGCATTGGCCGGGGTAGCGGCTTGCCATGCGTCCAGCAGATCGCCGCGCACCACAGTCAGCAACAGCGGCGCCGTCAAGCCGATGGCCAATGCGACGGTTTGCGCGACGCTGGCGCCGGGCCGGCGCTGCAACGCGGTGACGGCGAAGCGCCAGGCCGGGTTGCCGAATGCGCCGCGCAGGCGGCCCAGCGCTTTCAGGGCCAGCCAGGCTGCGGCGGCGAACAGCAGGGCCGCCAGCAGGAAGCCGGCCGCGCTGACGGCGCCGAGGGCGGCGTCGCCGGTAATCCACAGCATCAGGCCGCAGAACATGATGGCGCCCAAGGCGCATGCGGCCAGCGTGGCGCCGCGCGGCGCGTGCCGTTCGCGGCGCAGCAATTGCGCATGCGGCACGTCGCGCAACTGGAGCAGCGGCGGCAGCGCGAAGCCGGCCAGCAGGATCAAGCCTGCAGCCAGGCTTTGCAAGGCGGGCGCCCAGCCGGCGGCAGGCAAGCCGGCCGGCAGCAATGGCTCCAGCCATGCCAGCAACAGCAAGTGGCCGGCGTAGCCGGCCAGCACGCCGGCAGCGCTGCCGGCCAGGCCCAGCACCAGGAATTCGGTCAGGTAGAGCCGCAGTACCTGGGACTGGCGCAAGCCGAGGCAGCGCAGCATGGCGCAGGCGTCAATGTGGCGCAGCATGTAGCGCCGCGCGGCCATGGCGATGGCGGCTGCCGCCAGCATGGCTGTCAGCAGGCTGACCAGGGACAGGAAAGCGCTGGCGCGGTCCAGCGTCTGGCCCAGGGCGGCGCTGCTGTCCTTGACGGTCTGGATGCGCACATTGCTGCTGTCGGCGGCGGCGAGGCGGGCTTGCAGGGCGGCGCGGAAGGCTTCCACGGCGGCCGGCTCGCCAGCCAGCAGCAGGCCGTAGGTGGCGCGCACACCGGGCGCGAGCAGGCCGGTGGCGGGCAGGTCCCGCTCGGCCAGCATCACGCGCGGCGACAGGTTGACAGGGGAAAAGCGGCGGTCCGGCTCGACGGCAATCACGCGGGCGACGGCAAATTCCGCGTCGCCGACGCGCAGCTTGCCGCCGCTATGCAGCGCGAGCCGGCTGGCGAGGGCGGGATCGATCCAGGCCGTGCCGGGCGCCGGAGGCTCGGCCGCAGCGGCGGGCGCGCTGGCCGGGGCGAACGCCAGCGCGCCGCGCAAGGGGTAGCCATCGGACACGCCCTTGAGCGATACGAGCTGCGAACGCGCCTCATCGCCCTGCCCCGCCGTGGCCATGCTGACCATGGAGGTGGTGGCCGCAGCGCGCAGGCCGCGCGCCGCGGCGTCCGCGCGCAGGGCTGGATCGAGCGGCGCGTCGGAACTCACCAGCAGATCAGCCGCCAGCGCCTGCCTGGCGTCGCGCTGCATGCCGTTGCGGATGCGGTCGGCGAAGAAGCCCACCGCCGACAGGGCGGCAACCGACACCACCAGCGCCGCCAGCAGCAGATGCAGCTCCCCCGCGCGCCAGTCGCGCGCCGTCATTTTCAGTGTCAAACCAGGCATGGCGTTCCTTGGATCTCAGCAGGATGCCAGCTTATCAATATGCGCACTGCCACCGCAGCAGTTTGCGACGAAGCGGCAATAGCTGCGACGAACGGCAAAACAGCCGCCTTACACCGCCTTGAAGTGGCGCACGCGGGCGCGGCTGACCGGCCGCCTCAGCGCGCCTGCTCCGCGCACACCGACTCGATCATGCTGCACAGCTGCGGGTACTGGTGCTGCGCCAGCATGGCCTCCACCGCCAGCACGGTGTCGCCGTGGTCGGCGCGGAAGGCTTCCAGCAGCTGCAGTGCGCGCGCCGGATACAGCAGATGCAGCGCCTCGCGCATGGCCACCAGCACCTCGTATGGCAGCAGCGCCAGGCGCGCCTCGGTCAGCGGTGCGCGCTGGGCCGGCGGCAGCCGCTGGCGGCGCCGGAAGCGCACGCCCAGCTGCTGCTCGAGCACCTGGAACAGCCGATCCTGCTCGATGGGCTTGCACAGGAACTCGTCGGCGCCGGCCGCCAGCGCTTCGCGCCGCTCCTCCTCGAAAGCATGGGCGGTCATCATCACCACGCGCGGCTGCGCCAGCGCCGCCTCGGCGCGCAGCTGGCGTATCACCGCCAGCCCGTCCAGGCCCGGCATGCGCCAGTCCATGAACACCAGCGCCGGGGTTGCGCGCCGCAGCGCCGCCAGCCCGGCGGCGCCATCGTCCGCCAGCTCCACCTCGAAGCCCAACGGCGACAGCAGGCTGTCGATCAGGTGGCGGCTGTCCTCATTGTCGTCCACCACCAGGATGCGGCGCCCGCGCTGCGACGCTTCCAGCGCCTCCACCACGTTCAGCGCCTCGCCCGGCACATAATCCGCCCCCGACACGTCGATGGTGAAGCGGAACTCGGCGCCCCGGCCCAGTTCAGACTCCACCTCCAGCGCACCGCCCATCATGCGCACGAACTCGCGCGAAATGGTCAGTCCCAGGCCGGTGCCTTCCTGCGCGCCGGTGTTGTCGGTCTGGACGAAAGGCTCGAAGATGCGCTGCTGGTCCGCCTTGGCGATCCCCTTGCCGGTGTCGCGCACCGAGAACGACAGCCGGTGGCGCCCGCCCGCCAGCGGCTGCGCGCGCGCGATCAGCATCACGCTGCCCTGCTGCGCGAACTTCACCGCGTTCGACACCAGGTTGAGCAGCACCTGGCGCAGCCGCGCGCCGTCCATCTGCACCGCGGCGGGCAGGCCGTGGCAGTCCAGCGTCATGTGCAGGCCCGCCTGGCGCGCGCGCGCGCCCAGCATGTCCATCACCTCGCGCAGCACGCCCTCCACCGCCACCACGGTGGACTGCAGCGTGATGCGGCCGGCCTCGATCTTGGACAGCTCCAGCAAGTCGTTGATCAGGGTGAGCAGGTGCTGGCCCGAACGGTTGATCACGCCCAGGTTGCGCTTCTCTTCCTCCGTCATGGATTGCGAGTCCGCCAGCAGGCGCGAAAAGCCGATGACCGAATGCAGCGGCGTGCGCAACTCGTGGCTCATGGTGGCCAGGAACACGCTCTTGGCGCGGTTGGCCGCCTTCGCCTCCGTGACCGCCACCGACAGCGCCTCGGTGCGTTCGGCCACCAGTTCCTCCAGGTGGTTGCGGTGGCGCCGCAGCTCCTCCTCCGCCTGCTTGATGTCGGTGATGTCGTAATTCACGCCCACCAGGCGCCGCAGCGCGCCGCCGGCGTCGCGGAAGGCCTTGCCGGCCGCCTTGATGTGGCGCAGCTGGCCGTCCGGCCAGCGGATGCGAAACTCGACCGTGTAATGCCGCTCGCCGCGCTGCACCTCCGCCACCAGGCGGTTCACGCGCGCCAGGTCTTCCGGCAGCAGGCGCTGCTCCCACGCCGTCAGCGTGTTGTCGAACCCGCCCTGCGGCACGGCGTACTGGCGGTGCATCTCGCGGTCCCACAGCAGCTGGTTGGTGTCCACGTCCCAGTCCCAGATGCCGATATGGGCCGCGTCGGTGGCGATCGCCAGGCGCTCCTCGCTGGCCTGCATGGCGCTGTAGCGCTGGTCCAGCAGCGCCACCATTTCCAGGATCGATTCGTTCAGCGTTTTCAGTTCGCCCAGGAACAGCGACTGGTGCGGTCCCTTGCCGGCGCCATCGCCCGCCTTCACGCTGGCGGCGTACTCGCCCACCAGTTTCAGCGGTTTCAGCATCAGGTACCACAACAGCAGGTACACGCCCAGCACCAGCGTGACATCCAGCGCCACGATGGCGAAACCGAGCGCGATGCGGCGCTCGCGCAAGGTCTGCAGCACGTACTGCGGCGTGACATACATTTTCACCACGCCGATTTCGCGGCCCGCCATGCGGATCTGGCGTTCGGCCGTGCGCAGCGCAGGGATGTCCGGCGGCTGCGCCACCTGCTCCAGCACGCCCTGCGCATTGCGCAGGAAAACGAACTGCATCTTGTTGCTGAGGGTGACGGAGCAGCCGTACAGGTCGCGGTTATTCAGGCTGGCCCTGACGATGGCGACAATCTGCCTGTCGTCGAAGTTCCAGGCCGGCAGCGCGATGGCGGCGGTCAGCTGGTCGGCGCTGGCGTCGAGCTCCCGGTGCAGGCCGCGCCAGCGCTCGTCGCGCTCCTGGTTGTACGACAGCACCGCGAACGCCAGCAGCACCACCGTCACCAGGGCCGCCAGCGCCAGGCTGACGATCAGCGCGATGGACACGCGGCGGTTGGCGATGCGCTGCAACAGCGCGCGCGGCAAGCAGGTGTCCGCCAGGCGCGCGGCACAACGCCGCGCCGCCAGCGTGCAGCGATCCGCCAAGTTTGAAACTGTCCCCATGATCCCGCCCGGATTTTCCCTTGTGCCAGCGATGCTAGCGCTCCGGGGCCAGATTGTAACTTGTACCTTGGTACAGTACGCATCAGTCGGCCGTCCCGGCGTAGAACGCCGCGCCCTGCCGCAGATGCGCATCGAAGTCAAAGCCGCGCTTGAGCATCTCGTCGAAGTCGCTGCGCCGGATCGGCATGACATAACTATGGGTGGTGGCCACCAGGCGGCTGTCGGCATGGCCGGCGGGGTAAGTCCTGCCGCGCTGCGCCACTTGCCAGCCCCCGTCCAGCAGCACCCACAGATGGTCGGCCGCATCGAGCCGCTTGCTGATCTCCGTGCCCGGCTGCACCTCCCACTCTGTGGAATGGGCGATCACCCACTGTAGCTGGCTGCGTTCCAGCCGGGTGAAGAACAGCGTGTTGCGCAGCAGGTGCAGATGGGTGGTGGACTGCTTCATGGCCGGCGCGCCCTTGCCGCGCGCCTCATTGCAGGCCTGGCTGCAGCAAGTCCGCAATGCCGATGCGCTGCGCGAACTCGATGCGCGCCCGCTCGGCCACCTCCGTCACCGCCGCCGCGCCGTGGTCGATAAAATCCACCACCGAGCGCAACGGACGCGCGCCGTGCGGCAAGCCGACGATACGCGCTATCTCCGCGCCCACCTGGTCCGGCAGCCCGTCGTAGCGCGAGCAAGCCGCCACGGTGGCCGCGTCGGCCGGCCGTCCCGCCAGCGCCAGCGCCTTCACGGCCAGGTGTCCGATTCCGGCCGCCGCACCGGTCACCGGAACGATCGATTTCTTCATAGCTATTCTCCAAGGCAAAATGGGGGCAGGGTTAATTAGCGGTCAGGCCAATTCCAGGCGCGCAGGTCAGACCAGGCCGCCGTTGGCACGCAGGGTCTGGCCGTTGATCCAGGCGCCGTCCGGGCCTGCCAGGAAAGCGACGGCGGCGGCGATGTCGGCCGGCGTGCCCAGGCGCTCCAGCGGCGCCATGTTCGACATGCGCTGGATGGCCTCGTCCGACTTCCCGTTCAGGAACAGGTCGGTGGCGGTGGGGCCGGGGGCGATGGCGTTCACGCGGATGTTTTTGCCGCGCAGTTCCTTGGCCATAATGTTGCTCATCACCTCGACCGCGCCCTTGGTGGCGCCGTACACCGCATAGCCCGGCAAGCCGAGGCCGATCACGCTGGTGGAAAAGTTGACGATGCGCCCGCCCTGCTCCAGCCGCGTGGCCGCCTCGCGCAGCGTGTTGAACGTGCCTTTCACGTTGACGGCGAACAGGCGGTCGAAGGTCTGGTCGTCGGTGTCGGCCAGCGACGGCAGCGAGGGCGGCATGATGCCCGCGTTGTTCACCAGCACATCGACCCGGCCGAAGCGTTCGACGGCGCTGTCGAACATGGCTTTGACGGCGCCCGCGTCGGACACGTCGGCCTTCACGGCCAGCGCATCGCCGCCGTGCGCCTCGATGGCGCCGACGACATCCCGCGCCTCGGCCGCATTCCCGGCGTAATTGACGATCACGGCGTAGCCGTCCCGCGCCAGGCGCTGGGCGATGGCGGCGCCGATGCCGCGCGACGCGCCGGTGACGATGGCAACTTGTTTGTTCGTACTGTTCATGATGAGGCTCCTTGCTTGGGTTGTGTGCTGCAGTGAAGCCAGTATCACTTAACCACCATGGTCAATAAATGCACTAGAATCACTATCACAATTCAATACTCACCAATAATCATGGACAGACTGGACGCCATGCGCTTGTTCACGCGCATAGTGGAACTGGGCAGTTTCAGCCGCGCGGCGGACAAGCTGCAGTTGCCGGCCGCCACCGCCACCCACACCATCAAGCAGCTGGAAGCGCGCCTGGGCGTGCGCCTGCTGCAGCGCACCACCCGCCACGTGAGCGCCACGCTGGACGGCCAGGCCTACTACCAGCGCTGCGTACGCATCCTGGCGGACGTGGAGGAAACCGAGGCCGGCTTCGGCAACAGCGGTGTGCTGCCGCGCGGAAAGTTACGGGTGGATTTGCAGGGCACGCTGGCACGCCACTTCGTGCTGCCCCGGCTGTCCGAATTCTTCGCCCGCTACCCGGACATCGAACTGGAAATCGGCATGGGCGACCGGCTGGTGGACCTGGTGCGCGAAGGCGTGGACTGTGTGCTGCGCGGCGGCGAGTTGCGCGACTCGAGCATGGTGGCGCGGCGCGTGGCCAGCCTGCAGCAGGTCACCTGCGCCAGCGCGGGCTACCTGGAGCGGCACGGCACGCCGCGCACGCTCGACGAGCTGGCGCGGCACCGCGCGGTGAATTTCCATTCCATCGCCAGCGGCAAGACCTTCCCGTTCGATTTCATGGTGGACGGCGCGGCGCGCAGCGTGGCGCTGCCGGGCTCCGTGTCGGTCAGCAACGCGGAAGCGTACGTGCTGTGCTGCGCCGACGGCCTGGGCCTGATCCAGCTGCCGCGCTACCACGTTGCCGCGCAGCTGCGGGACGGCAGCTTCCTGGAGGTGTTGGACGACTGCCGGCCGCCGGCCATGCCGGTGTCGGTGATGTACCCGCACCAGCGCCAGCTGTCGCCGCGCGTGCGGGTGTTTGTGGACTGGCTGGCGGACATGATGTCCGCCGCCTCCTGACCGGGACTACCGCTCAGCGCCGGTCCCCGGCGCTGCTGTCCTCGTCGCCTTCCAGGTCCACCAGCGGGACCGTTTCAACGTGGTCGACATCGATATCGCTGCCGTCCTGCTCCACCGATTCGCGCCCCACTTCGGCGCGCTCGCCGGTGCCGCGCGAATCGGTGTCGCTGTCCAGGTCCGCGTCGCCCAGCTCCCGCGCCGCGGTGCCGCCGTTCACATCGCTGCCGGAGTCCGAACTGTCGCTCGGTCCCAGCGCGCCGGTGCCGTGGCCGCGTCCCAAGGTGCGGTCTGGTGCGGTGGGGAAATTATCGGGATCCAGTGTACTGCTGCCTGCCATGATTGCCTCCATAAGCCAGAATGCGTATGCATCGACTGTAGCAAAGCGGCAGCGCAAGCGGCGCGCATCACGGCATGGCGCGCCGCCTTGCCGGCCAGCCGGTTGCGCGACCGAACAGTGCAAGGCCTTGTGGTTTTCACTTATTTCACAAATGTACTATTCAGTGATATACTTGTTTCACTTCATCAGGAGAACCATCATGACCACCCTCATCAAGACCGCCATCGCCACGCTCGCCCTTGCCGCCGCAACCGCCGCCTCGGCCCAAGCCACCGCGCCGGCCTCGCCCCCCGCAGCGGACACCAGGCAGTCCCAGCCCAGCACCGGCCGCACCCGCGCCGAAGTCATCGCCGAAGTGATCGAGGCCCGCAAGAACGGCACCCTGATCGAAACCGAGGCCGACATGGACGTCGCCCAGACCCGCAAGCACATCGCCAAGTAAGCCCGCATCGACCGTGCCGATGAGCTTGCTGCGTCCCCTCGCCCTGCTGGCCCCCGCCCTGCTGCTGGCCGCCTGCGCCGGCATGGACAAGGTCGCGCCGCCGCAGGCGCGCAAGCTGGACCCGGTGCAGCTGAACGCAGGCGCCGCCATCGGAGAAGCCGCCGCGGCAGGCCGGGCCGCGCAGCAAGCGTGGCCGCGGCAGGCCTGGTGGCAGGCGCTGAACGATCCGCAGCTGGACCGCCTGCTGGCGCGCGCACTGGAGGGCAATCCCAGCCTGAAGGCCAGCCTGGCACGCGTGCGCCAGGCGCAGGCGCTGGCCGGCGCGGCCGAAGCGGCCGGCCTGCCCCGCGTGGACGGCAACGCCGTGATCGACCGCGAACGCTATTCCGCGCACAGCACGGTGCCGGCGCCGCTGGCCGGCAATTACGCCACCAAGGCCACGGTGAACATCACCGCGTCCTACGACCTGGACCTGTGGGGCCGCAACCGTGACGCGCTGGCCGCCGCGCTGCACGAGGCGCAGATGGCCGCCGCCGAATCGCAGATGGTGCGGCTGGCGCTGCAAACGGCCATCGTGCACAGCTATATCCAGCTGGCCAGCGCCTGGGCCATGCAGGACGCGGTGGCGGCCAGCCTGGAACAGCGCCGGCAGATCCTGGAGCTGACCAAGCGCCGCCGCAATGCCGGCCTGGCCAGCGACATCGACGTGGCCACTATAGAAACAACGCTGCCGGCCGGACGGCGCGAGCGGGAACAGGCGGCCGAAGCGGTCGCCCTGCTGCGCAACCAGCTGGCGGCCCTGATCGGCCAGGGACCGGGCGATGGCGACACCATCGCCCGGCCAGTGCTGACCCTGGACAGCGGTGCTCGCGGCGCGTTGCTGCCCAGCGCCCTGCCGGCTGAACTGGTGGCGCGCCGGCCCGACCTGGCGGCCCAGCGCTGGCGCGTGGAAGCGGCCGCCAAACGCATCGGCGTGGCGCGCGCCGACTTCTACCCCAACATCAACCTGGTGGCGTTCGCCGGCTTCCAGGCGCTGGGCTTCAGCCGCCTGCTGAGCGCCCAGTCGGCCACGCGCGGCGTGGCGCCCGCCATCGGCCTGCCCATCTTCGAAGGCGGCCGCCTGCGCGCCCAGCTGGGCAGCAGCAACGCGCTGTACGACATGGCCGTGGAACAATACAACGCCACGCTGGTGCAGGCCTTGGCCGAGGTGGCCAACGCGGTCACCCAGGCGCGCTCGGCTGACCAGCAGCGCCAGCTGGCCGAACAGGCGCTGGCCTCGGCCGGCAAAGCGCACGCGCTGGCCGACCGCGCCTTCCGGGCCGGCATGACCGATGCGCTCAGCGTATTGCAGGCGCGCCTGACACTGCTGGCCGAACAGCAGCAGATGGTGCAGGTGCAAAGCAAGCGTCTTGATAGCTACGCGGCGCTGATGGCCGCGCTGGGGGGAGGAATTAAACAGGATTTGCCCTGATACAACGATAGTACAATCAAGGCTTTCGTACAGGGAGAGGAGAGCGCAATGAGCAGTTTCGACGCGACCAACAAGCGCCTTAAAAACATCCACGCGCGCATACCGGAATTTCCGGAAGAGATGATGCGCCTGATGCGGCTGACGTACCACGTGCAGAAGCGCATGAAGGACTTGTCCAACGCGGCGCTGCGCAAGTACGACCTGGTGGACGCCAGCTACATGGTGCTGGCCGTGCTGTACGGCTCGGACGATGAAACGTCGACCGCGTCCACGCTGGGCGAGGCTTGCATGGAAAAGCCGGCCAACCTCACGCGCGTGTGCAACGACCTCGAAGCGCAAGGCCTGATCACGCGCGGCAACCGGCCCGGCGACCGCCGCTGCGTCATGATTTCGCTCACCGACAGCGGCCGCAAGCTGATCGAACAAGTCATGCCCGAAGTCTGGGCCCGCACCACCCGCGCCTACGACGGCTACAGCGCGGAAGACCGCAAGCTTTTGGAGCAGCTGTTCAAGCGACAGCTGGAAAACTTAGAGAACGTCAGTTGACCTGACCTGAAAACATGACCCTGGACCCGGCCCCCTGCAAAATCAAACACAATCTGGCGCGGCTGACCGGGGACTGGGCCGCCACCGAGGGCGAACGCTGGCTGTTCGTCGCCAAGACCCTGCTGGCCGCCTTCACCGCGCTGTGGCTGGCCTTCCGCCTCGGCCTCGATTCTCCCACCACGGCGATGACCACCACCTTCATCCTGGCCCTGCCCAGCAGCGGCATGGTGCTGGAGAAAGCCTTCTACCGCCTGCTCGGCACCGTGGTCGGCTGCGCCAGCGCGCTGCTGCTGGTGGCCGTGTGCCCGCAGCAGGCGCCGCTGCTGTTCCTCGGCCTGGCGCTGTGGATCGCGGCCTGCACCTGCGGCGCGGCCATGTACCGCAACCAGCAATCCTACAGCTTCGTGCTGGCCGGCTATACCGCCGCCATGATCGCCATCCCCGCGCTGGATCACCCGGCGGGCGCCTTCGCGCTGGCCGTCACGCGCGTGGTGGAGGTGAGCCTGGGGGTGATCTGCGCCACCGTCGTGCACGACGCGCTGCTGCCGCGCCACCAGAGCGCGCAAGTGATGCGCACCGTGCAGGCGCGCTACCTGCGCTTCCTCGGCTTCTGCCGCGACGTGCTGGAGCACAAGGCGCCGCCGGCCGAAACCGAGCTGGCGCACTTGCGCTTCGCCGCCGACATCGCCGCGCTTGAATCCGGCCGCGCCGCCGCCTTCTTTGAAGCCGCGCACGCGCGCGCCCACACCCGCCAGCTGCACGAATTCAACAACGCCTTCATGGCCGCGCTCACCACCTTTTATACCCTGCACCGCCTGACCCACCGCCTGCGCCAGGATGCGGCCTCGCCCGTGCCGGCGCTGATTGAACCGCTGCTGGCGCGGCTGGCTGCCGCCCTGGCGCGCGGAGACGCCCTGCAAGGCGCCGCACTGGACGACATGCAGAGCGCGCTGGCCGCCGCGATCGCCGCTGCCCGGGCCGAGGCCGCGGACGCAGGCGGCCCGGCGCAGCGCGATGCGCCCGCGCCCGGCTCCGCGCCCGGGTCCAGCAACGGGGCGCCAGCACCGCCGCACCGGATCGACTTTGAAACGGCCATCGAGCTGCTGGAACGCTTTGCGCGCCAGTTCGGCCAGTTCGCCGCCGTCTACCACGGCCTGGCCCGGCGCAAGCGCAGCCAGGCCAGCGAGCCCCAGGCCTACATGCCCAAGACGCCGCCCGCCATCGTGCTGGCCAGCGGCTTTCGCGCGGCAACCGCGCTGCTGGCCGTGGCCGGCGTCTGGTACTGGATGGCATGGCCCTACGCCATCAATGCGGTGCTGATGACGGCCATCTTCTGCGCACTGGCATCCTCGTCGCCGCGCCCCACCGCCATGATCAAGCAGGTGATGACCGGCTTCCTGATCGCCTGGCCGCTGTCCTTCCTGACCGAGTTCCTGCTCGTCATGCCGGGCGGCGGCTACCCGATGCTGGTGCTGGCCGCGGCGCCGCTGTTCGCGGCGGGCGCCTACCTGATCACCGATCCCAAGCGCGCCGGCATCGGCATCGGCGTCACCTTGTTCAGCGCGCAGGTGATCGCCCCGCTGAACCTGGCGCACTACGACGTGGCCGCCTTCCTCAACACCACGCTGGCCATGCCGCTGGGCGTGGCGCTGGCCTGGGCCATCTTCGCCGTGGTGCTGCCCGAGCACACCATGGGCCACAAGGACCATGTGGCCGCCGCGCTGTGGCGCGAAGCGCTGGCCACTTGCACCGCACCGCTGCGCGCCATGCCGCCGCTGCGATGGCGCGCCGGCGCGCCGCGCCTGGCTGCGATCCGCCACCGCTTCGACAGCCGCGTGCGCGACCTGCTCAGCCAGTTGAACGCCGCCTCCGGGCCGGCGCCTGGAGAGGGCGCGCGCGAAGTGGTGCGCCAAGGCCTGACCTTGCTGGAACTGGGGCATTCGGTGCTAGAGCTGCGCGCACTGGTCGGCGAAGCCGGCCGCAGCCAGGCCCGCAGCGCACTGCAGGACTGCGTGTCGGCACTGGCGGCCTACTTCAAGGCGCCGTCGCAGGAACGCTGCGCCACCGCCGTCGGCGCCGTGCTGCGCGCCGGCACAGCCGTGCGCACCGCGCTGCCGGATGCCGCGCCCGGCCGGAGCGCCCGCCTGCGCACCGCACTGACCGATCTGCACGCGATCTACACCTGCCTGCTGGACCAGCTGCAGCAACCCAGCGCTGGCGCCAGCCACAGCCACGGAGCCCGCCATGCCGCGTGAAATCGCCGTCTTCGGCATCCTGATTCCCACCCTGCTGCCGCTGTTCCTGGCCAGCCTGCTGCTGCAAGGCGCGCTTGACTGGGTGCTGGGTCACGCCGGCCTGTACCGCCGCGCGTGGCACCCGGCGCTGGTGCGCCTGTGCCTGCTTGTTTGCATCTTCAGCGCGCTGACGCTGGGCCTCTATTCCTGACTACACCATAGACCATGACCGCCAAGATCCTCCGCTTTCTCATTACCGCCCTGCTGCTGTGCAGCGCCCTGTGGCTGGGCAAATCCGCCTGGGACCGCTACATGGAATCGGCCTGGACGCGCGACGGCCGCATCAAGGCCGACGTGGTCAACATCGGCGCCGATGTGGCCGGCACCGTGACCGAGGTGCTGGTGAAGGACAACCAGCAGGTGCGGCAAGGCGAGGTGCTGTTCGTGATCGACCAGGCGCGCTACAGCGCCGCGCTGGCGCAGGCCAACGCAGCGCTGGCCGGCCAGCAGGTCGAGCGCGGCCGCCGCAACAGGGAAGCACAGCGCCGCGCCGCGCTGGACGACGGCGTGATCTCCGCAGAAAGCCGCGATAGCGCCGGATTCGCCGCCGACAGCGCCGGCGCCCAGCTGCGCGCCGTGCAGGCCGCACGCGCGCTGGCGCAGCTGAACCTGGAACGCACCGTGGTGCGGGCGCCGGTGTCCGGCTATGTGACCAACCTGAACGTGCACGCCGGCGACTTCGCCGCCGTGGGCGCGGCCAAGCTGGCCATCATCGACAGCGCGTCCTATTACGCGGTGGGCTATTTCGAGGAAACCAAGCTGCCGCTGCTGAAAGCCGGCGCGCCGGTGGAGCTGAGCCTGATGGGCGGCGGCGCCATCCTGCGCGGGCATATCGACAGCATCGCGCGCGGCATCACCGACCGCGACGCCGGCACCGGCCGCGAACTGCTGGCCGACGTCAATCCGACGTTCAACTGGGTGCGCCTGGCGCAGCGCGTGCCGGTGCGCATCAAGCTCGACGGGGTTCCCAAGGACCTGACGCTGGTGGCCGGCACCACCTGCACCGTCAGCATCCACGGCTGACGAAAAAAAACCCGCCGCGGCGGGTTGGCCTTTACGGCGAGGTGTGCGTGAGCGCGTAGCCCACATGCTCCCACCAGTGGTCGCGCGTGCGCACCGTTTTCATGCACTGCATGTCGGTCTCGCCCTTGAACATGCGGTCTTCGCACTTCTTGCCCGCGTAGGCGTTGCGCTGGTTCTCGGCGTTGGCCAGCGCTATCATCAGCCATACCGAAAAGGCGATAACGACCAGCAGCAAGCTCCATGCTACGTGGTTGACATGGCTGCGCCAGAACAGCTTGTTCTCGTCCGGCGCGGACTCGCGGTATATCGCCATCACTTCTTTTTCGGTATCGCTCATGGTGCTTTCAACTTACTTCTTGGCGGCCTTGGCAACCAGGTAATCCATCACTTGCAGCGTCGCCTGCTGGGACGCCATCTCCGACATGCCCGGACGGCCGGCCTGCGAAGGCGACGTGACGAAGCGGCCATCGATCACGATGGTCGGCGCGCTGTCGACCTTGTACGAGGCCACCACCTGGGCTGCACGCTTCATTTTAGTCTGCACGGCGAAGGAATTAAAGTATTCCAGGTATTTCGCCTTGTCGATACCGTTCTTGACCAGGAAATCGGTCATCGCATCGTCCTTGTTCAGGCGGTTGCGGTCGACGTGGATGGCGCGGAAGATCTTGCTGTGCATTTCTTCCAGCTTGCCCATCGCTTCCAGGGTCAGGTAGGCGTGCGCCTGCGCGTCGTTCGGGCCGCCGGCCGGGAAGTGCACGCGGCGGAAGGCAATCTTGTCGCCCTGCTTCTTCACCCAGTCGGCCATCATCGGCTCGATGGCGTTGCAGTGCGGGCAGGAATACATGAAGAATTCAATCACTTCCACTTTCTTGCCGGTGTCGGTGCGCACAGGCGAAGCCAGCGTCGTGAAGTCCACGCCTTCCTTCGGTTCGGCGGCGGAAGCGCCGGCAGCGGTGAACGACAGGGCGGCGGCAGCAATGATCAGACGCAGAAATCGCATAGTGGTCCTTCTAGAGTAAGAGTGGCAAACGCCGCGAGATTACCATTTTTTTGGGCCCGCCATCAGGCCGGATAACAAAAATCCCCGGCCAGCGGGGATTTTAAGCTTCATTTAATGAAGCCTGGGCCAGGCGCGCCTCAGAATTCGTAGCGCGCCGACAGCTTCAGCTGGCGGCCGTCCGAGGTGTAGATGCCGCCCTTGCACTGGAACGCCATGCCGTAGTAGTTCTTGTCTGTCAGGTTCAGGCCCGACAGCGCCACTTCCCAGGCACCGAACTTGCGCGCATAGCGGGCGTCCAGCGTGGTGTAGGACGGGATGCGCGCGGCGCAGCTATTGTCGAAATCGGAACCGAAACGCTGGCTGTCCACCCACTGCGCGCCGATGTCGGCGGTCTGGCCGTCGGCCGGGGTCCACGACAGGCGCGCGCTCAGCACGTTCTTCGGCACCAGCACCATTTCACGGCCGGCGACGGCGCCTTCGGTGAAGGTGGCTTTCACGCGCTGGTAGTGGCCGCTCAGGGTCCAGTCGCGCGCCAGCTCGACGCTCGCGTCCAGCTCGAAGCCCTGGCGCTTGGTCGGCGCCAGGTTGGTGTTGGCGCCGTAGCCGAACGCGCCCGCGGTCGGATCGTAGAAGATCTCGTTGCGCAGCTCGTGCCGGAACACGCGCGCCGACAGCTTGCTGCCGCCGTCGGTGTAGGCGGTGCCCAGTTCCAGGTCGTGCGACGTCTGCGGCTGCAGCACGCTGTCCGGCAGCGGGGTGTAGCCGTTTTCATCGGCGTTGGCGACGCGGTAGCTGTGGCCGATCTTGGCGTGCAGCGTGGCCTTCGGCGACAGCGCGTAGCTGCCCTGCACATCCCAGGCGTTCAGGCCCTGGATCACGTCGTAATTGGCCACCGACCACGGCGACGGATCGGTGTTGGCCTTGTCGAACAATTCGCGGCGCACGCCGGCGGCCAGGCGGAAGGCGTCCCACTTGACTTCATCGCGCAGGTACAGCGCCTTCGACTTCTGCGTCGCCCTGGACGGGCTGGCGCCCTTCGCGTCGCGGGTCCAGTCGATGAAGTCCACGCCCGCCACCGCCTCGTTCAGCACGCCGCCGAACTGGCTCAGCTTGCGCACGCGCGGCGAGAACTGGGTCTGCTTGCTTTCGTAGTCGACCTGGTAGGTCGAGGTGGGGAAAACATAAGTCGCTTCGAGCTCCTTGCGGCGGTGCGACAGCTCGGCGGCCAGGTCGTAGCCGGCCACCTTGGCTTCAATGAAGGCAGTGAAGCGGTCGCTGTCGAGCGAGCCGAAGTCATCCGGCGTGCTGGCCTGGCGCGGATTGGTGCCGAACTGGGCCTGGCTCAGCGAGCCGGCGAAGCGCGAGTCCTGGCGCGTGCTCGACAGGCGCACGCCGGCGCGGCCGTCGGTGAAGGCCAGCTGCGCCCCGGCATTCAGGCTGCGCGCTTTGAAGGCGTTGTTGTCGCGGTAGTTGTCAGTGTCGAGCGCGCCGCCGGACAGGTCGAAGGCCCAGTTGCCCACGCCGTGCGTGAGCGCCGCGCGGCCCTCGCGCAGGCCGAACTGGCCCACTTCGCCGAACACGCTGCCACGGCTGCCCGCCGTGCGTTCGCCGGGACGCTTGGTGACGATCTGGATCACGCCGCCGGTGGCGCCGTCGCCGAACAGCACGCTGCTGCCGCCGCGCGTGATCTCGATGCGTTCGACCGAGTCGACCGGGATGGTGGACAGGATGGCCGAGCTCAGCTCGTTCTCGGACAGGCGCACGCCGTCCAGCATCACCACCATGTTCTGGCTGCTGTTGGTGCCGAAGCCGCGCAGGTCCAGCGCAAAATCGGGGCTGCCGTCCAGGCTCTGGTGGCCCAGCACGCCGCCGACCTTGCGGATGGCCTGGTTGACGTCGCTGGCGCCGGAGCGGCGGATCTCGGCCGCGCTGATGACGGTGGCGCCGATGGGCAGCAGCGAAGGGTCGCTGTCGAAACGGGCGCCGGTGACCACCACCGGGGCCAGCACCTCGGCCGCGGCCTGGGCCCATGCGGCGGAAGGAGCGGAGAAGCACAGGGCGACGGCAAGCGCCAGCGGTGCCGGCGAACGGCGGGAATTCGAGTTGTTCATTGTGTCTTTACGCGTAGTGAGCATCCGCCTGCGTCCCCGCAAGCTGGATTCAACGGAAGCTGTCGCGCTTCCACCTGGATTGGCCGGTATCCGGGCTGGCAAGACGGGACGGGATCACCTTCCGGCGCAGACGCTGCTGCACAGTGGTTGTCGATCCAGCCTGCCGCGCGAACCGGAAATCCGGGCGCGGCGCTTGCGTACCGTTGCGGGGGCAGCACACCTTGGCCGCCGCGCTGCCGATGAGCGCTGGCTGCCTTGTGTTTCCCGTTTAACTGCATCCATGGACATGGACGCGGGCACCAAAACGCCGCCATTATACTCCTGCGCACAAAGTTGATAACGTTGGTAATTTATTACTGGCTTGGTTTATAGTGGCGGGCATGAACGCACACCCCTACCGCAAGCTCGCCGCCGTCATATGCACGGCAGCCGCAGCAGCCGCGCTGGCAGCGCTGGCCCTGGCGCAAGTCCAGGTCATCGCCATCCCCGAGCCCTACACCGACACCGGCATTCCCTTCGCCCCGGCGCAGGCCGGCGCGGTGACGGTGCCCAGCGCACCGGACGCCTGGGGCGGCCCGCGCACGGGCGGCGAGGCCACGCTGTCGGACCGCGTGGTGGACTACCGGATCGAAGCCACGCTGGACCCGGTCAGGCACACGGTGGACGGCAAGCAGCAGCTCACCTGGCGCAACCGCAGCGCGCACCCGGTGCGCACGGTCTACCTGCACCTCTACCTGAACGCCTTCGAGCACGCCGGCACCACCTTCTTCACCGAGCACCGCGCCATGGGCGGCGGCATGTTCAGCACCGATCCCAAGGACGGCGACTGGGGCCATATCGACCTGCGCAGCGTGACGCAGGGCGGGGCCAGGGTGGAGCAGTCCTTCGTGCAGCCGGACGACGGCCCCGCCAGCGACCGCACCGTGGTGCGCCTGGACCTGCCGCAGCCGGTGGAAGCGGGAGCCAGCACCACGCTCGCCATCGACTTCCACAGCCAGCTGCCACGGCTGCTGGCCCGCAGCGGCTACTTCGGCAGCTTCCACCTGGTGGCGCAGTGGTTCCCCAAGATCGGCGTGCTGGAGCTGCCGGGCGAACGGGGCGCCACCAGGCCGCGCTGGAACGTGCACGAATACCACGCCGAATCCGAGTTCTACGCCGACTTCGGCAGCTACGACGTGAAACTCACCGTGCCCAAGGAATACACGGTGGGCGCCACCGGCGAGCTGCAGGGCGCGCCGGTGGAGAAGGCCGGCATGCTCACCCACCACTACGTGCAAGGCGACGTGCACGATTTCGCCTGGACCGCCGACAAGCGCTACGCCCCGCCGCTGACCGGCAGCTGGAGCGGCGCCGGCAGCCCGCCCGTCAGCATCAAGGTACTGTACGCGCCGGAGTTCCAGGCCAGCGCCGCACCGTCGCTGAAGGCCGCGCAGGACGCGCTCACCTACTACTCGAAAACGCTGGGTCCCTACCCCTACAAGACACTGACCGTGGTGCTGCCGCCGCACAACGCCGGCGCGGCGGCGGGCATGGAATATCCCACTTTCTACACCGCCGACAGCTACACCAAAGTGGCGCCCAGGTCGCCGGAGGAGTTCGACCTGGACCTGGTCAACATCCACGAGTTCGGCCACGGCTACTTCTACGGCATCATCGCTTCCAACGAATTCGAGGAACCGCTGCTCGATGAAGGCCTGAACGAATACTGGAACATGCGCATGGTGCGCGAGCGCGGGCAGCAGCTGTACCCGGCACCCTGGTGGCTGCGCGCCGTGGGCATCTCGCCCGGCTTCGACGGCTTCCATTATGAACTGGGCGGCGCCGTGCGCGAAAACCCGGCCGACCCGGCCGGCCAGAACGCCTGGTCGCGCCTGCAGGGCATCGGCCCGGTGTACAACCGCGGCGCCCTCCTCTTCCACGACCTGGAAGCGCAGCTGGGCAAGGAGGCGACCGAACAGGCCTTCAAGGAATACTACAAGCGCTGGCGCTTCCGCCACCCCAGCATCGCCGACCTGCGCGAAACGCTGGCCGAGGCGAGCGGGCAGCGCGCGCTGGTGGAGCGCGTGTTCGCGCAGCAGGTCTACCGCACCGGCAAGGTGGACGACCGGGTGCAATCGATCCGCAGCGACGAAGTGCTGCCGCAGCCGGGCAGCAGCATCGTCAACGGCAAGCGCGCGGCGCTGACGCAGGAACAGGTCGACCAGCAGATCGAGGACGCGCGCGCAAAGTGGGAGCAGGCCCATCCGCAGGCCAAGCCCGGCACCGGCCCTTACCCCTTCCGCACCGAGGTTGTCGTGCGCCGGCGCGGCGACGCCGTGCCGCAGACGCTGCTGGTGCGCTTCGCCGACGGCAGCAGCGAAACCGTCAAATGGGACCCGCAGAACGGCGAGCGCTGGCAGCGCTTCGTGTGGCAGAAGCCGGCCAAGGCCGTGTCGGCCGAACTCGATCCCGAGCGCCGGCATCTGCTCGACATCAACAAGCTCGACGACAGCCGCACGCTGAAGGCCGACGGCGCCGCCGCGCGCCGCTGGACCTTCGACCTGGCCGCGCTGGCGCAAGCCTTCCTGACCCTGATCGCGACAATATGAAACTGATCACAAACTGCCTGCGCGCCGCGCGCGCCGCGCTGCAATGGCGCCTGCTGGCGCTGTGGACCATCGCCCTGCTGCTGCCCACGCTGGCGCTGGCGCTGCCGTTCTGGAGCCACTTCAGCGCTTCTTTCGACCACTCGGTGCACGCGGCCGCGCTGGCGCAGCGGCTCGACCTGTCCAACATCGCCGACCTGATGAGCGACCCGGGGCGCAATCCGCTGGCCATGAAGCTGGGCGCCGGCTGCGCGCTGCTGCTCACGCTGCTGCTCTCGCCGCTGCTCACCGGCGCCGTCGCCACCGCCGCGCGCTTCGGCGGTACGCCCGCCATGCGCGACTTGTTCGCCGGCGCCGTCGCCGAATACCCGCGCATGTGCCGCATGCTGCTGTGGGCCGTGGCGCCGCTGGGCGCCGCGCTCGGCCTGGGCGGCGCCTTGCAGCACCTGGCCGGCAGCGGCGCCGACAGCGCCATCACGCCGGACGAGGGCCAGGTGCTGCGCATCGCGGCCGACGCCATCGCCGCGCTGCTGTTCGCGCTGGCGCTGGCCACGCTGGACGTAGGCCGCGCAGTGCTGGCGGCCGACCGGCGCCGCCGCTCGGCCGTTATCGGCTGGTGGCATGGCTTGCGCCTGCTGGCGCGCCGGCCGGGCGCGATGCTGGGCAGCTATTTGGCCATCAGCCTGGCCGGCCTGGCGGCGGTGGCCGCGCTGGGCCTGGCACGCATCCACCTGCCGCACGTCGGCACCGCCGGTTTCCTGTGGGCTCTGCTGCTGACGCAGGCGATCGCCATGCTGCTGGCCTGGATGCGCGCCGCGCGCCTATTCGCGCTGATTGGTATCATTAACAAATCCTGAATGATCCATCCATAAAATCACGATTGATGAACATGGCGGCGAGGCCTATAGTCCGTGCATTGCAACCCAGGAGCGCTCCATGTCCAGCACTGCACTGCCCACCTATTTCCTGTCCCACGGCGGCGGCCCCTGGCCGTGGATGCTCGACCAGTACGGCGGCCGCTACGACGCGCTGAAAGCCTCGCTGGAAGACATCCCGCGCCAGCTCGGCGGCGTGCGTCCCAAGGCCGTGCTGGTGGTGACGGCGCACTGGGAAGCGCGCGAGCCGCTGATCTCTGCCAGTCCCAGGCCGCCGATGATCTACGACTACGGCGGCTTCCCCGCCTACACCTACGAAATCCAGTACAGCGCCCCCGGCTCGCCGGAGGTGGCCGCGCGCGTGCAGCAGTTGCTGAACGGCGCCGGCATCGCCGCCCAGCTCGACCCGCAGCGCGGCTTCGACCACGGCACCTTCTCGGCCATGCAGCCGATCTACCCGGCGGCGGACGTGCCGATCGTGCAGCTGTCGCTGAAACAGGGGCTGGACCCGGCCGAGCACATCGCCATCGGCCGCGCGCTGGCGCCGCTGCGCAAAGAGAGCGTGCTGATCGTGGGCAGCGGGCTGAGCTACCACAACCTGCGCCAGTTCGGCGCGGCGGGCGCGGCGGCCTCGCACCAGTTCGACGCCTGGCTGCGCGAATCGATGGCGCTGCCGCCGGCCGAGCGCGAAGCGCGGCTGCTGGCGTGGGCAAGCGCCCCGGCCGCCCGCGCCGCCCACCCGCGCGAAGAGCACCTGCTGCCGCTGATGGTCGCCCACGGCGCCGCCGGCGGCGAGCCCGCCAGCAACGTCTACCACGAAGACGCCTTCATGGGCAGCCTCGCCGTCTCCAGCTTCCGCTTTGCCTAAACGCAAATTGGGGTCAGGGTTAATTAATTTTGCAACAATTGCCAAATTAATTAACCCTGACCCCATTTTGGTGTACAGCAACTGAGTCAACACTGCGCCGCTCAGGTGCCGCGCTTGCCTTTCATGCGCTCGGCTTCCTTGGCGGCGGCCTTGGCGGCGGCGAGTTCGGCTTTGACGCGCTGCTCTTCGGCGAACACGGCCAGCGCGGCTTCGCGGGTGGCGGGCGTTTCGAGCGAGATGCGGCCCAGCGCGCCGGTGCGGTAGTCCTGCAGGAAGATGTGGGCGGCTTTTTCGTAGTCGTAGTCGCCGCCTTTCTGGCGGTAGCCGCGCTTGGCGGCGATGCCTTCGACCACCGCGATGGCGTCCATCTCTTCGACGTTCTTGTAGCCGTAGCGCGCCTCCAGCAGCCCGGGGTAGCGGCGCAGCATCTCGCCGGCCAGGTATTCGGCCACTTCTTCTTCGATCAGCGCGTTCGAGCCGATGGCGTGGCTGGCGGCCAGCATCAGGCCGTCGCTGGGCATGGCGATCTTGGGCCACAGCATGCCGGGCGTGTCGACCAGCACCGTGTTCTTGTCCAGGTAGAGCTTCTGCTGCACCTTGGTCACCGCCGGTTCGTCGCCCACCTTGGCCACGCGCTTTTTCAGCAGCGCGTTCATCAAGGTCGATTTGCCGACGTTGGGAATCCCCATGATCATGATGCGCAGCGGCTTGGTCGGCACGCCGCGGTGCGGCGCCAGCGATTTGGCGATGTCGGGAATGCGCGCCACGTCGCCCGGCTTCTTGGTCGTCATGGCGTAGGCGGTCACCCCCTCCTGGCGGTCGTAGTACTCCACCCAGGCGGCCGTGGCGGCGGGATCGGCCAGGTCGATCTTGTTGAGGATCTTCAGGCAGGGACGCTGGCGGAACAGGCGCAGCTCTTCCACCATGGGGTTGCAGCTGGCCTCGGGCAGGCGCGCGTCGACCACCTCGATCACCAGATCGGTGTTCTCCATCTGCTCGGCCGCCTTCTTTTTGGCGGCGTTCATGTGCCCCGGATACCATTGAATTGCCATGCTGTTGCCTTCTGCGCCTAAGGTGTAATCCGCTATTTTACCTGTTCCCCCGCCCGCGCCATCCGATTGGTTCCCGTTTACGTCAAGGTCGGCTATCATGGGGCACAAATTCTTATCCATTTTATAAACATTACTATATACATGGAGTCGTGAAACATGACTAAAGCTTCCCCGTCCACGCCCGGCGAAATCACAGCACGCGGCGTGATCCTGGGTATCCTGATTACGCTGGTGTTTACGGCGGCGCAGGTCTACCTTGGCCTCAAGGTGGGCCTGACTTTTGCCACGTCGATCCCGGCGGCCGTGATTTCGATGGCGCTTTTGAGCGCTTTCAAGAACGCCACCATCCAGGAAAACAACATCGTGCAAACCATCGCGTCGGCCGCCGGCACGCTGGCGTCGGTGATTTTCGTGCTGCCAGGCTTGCTGATGATAGGCTGGTGGGCCAACGTGCCGTTCTGGCCGACCTTCGGCGCCTGCGCCATCGGCGGCGTGCTGGGCGTGATGTACACGGTGCCGCTGCGGCGCGCGCTGGTGACCACCTCCGACCTGCCCTACCCTGAAGGCGTGGCCGCCGCCGAGGTGCTGAAAGTGGGCACCTCGTCGCGCGCCGGCGCGCTGGAAGGCAAAGCCGGCCTGATGGCCGTAATCCTGGGCAGCGTGGCCTCCGCGCTGTACGCCGCCGGCGCCGCCATGAAGATGCTGGCCGGCGAAATGGCGGTGTATTTCCGCGCCGGCAGCGGCGCCACCGGCCTCGGCGCAGCCAGTTCGCTGGCCCTGATCGGGGCCGGCCACCTGATGGGCATCACGGTCGGCATCGCGATGCTGGCCGGCCTGGTGATCGCCTGGGGCGTGCTGGTGCCTATCCTGACCGCAGCCCAGCCCATGGCCGACCTGTCGGCCGCCGACTGGGCGCTGAAGGTGTGGAAAACCGACGTGCGCATGATAGGCGCGGGCGCCATCGGCGCGGCCGCCATCGTGACCCTGGCCGGCCTGGCCAAGCCGGTCATCGGCGGCCTGAAGTCGGCCATGGAAGCGTCGCGCAAGGCCAAGGCGAATGGCGGCGTGCTGCCGCGCACCGAGCAGGACCTGCCGATCTTCGTGGTCGGCCTGGTGACCCTGCTCGCCATGGTGCCGGCAGGCTGGCTGCTGGCCACCTTCCTGCAAGGCGGCGTGCTGCAAAGCGTGGCGCCGGCGCTGATTGCCGTGGGCGTGGGCTACATCCTGGTGGCCGGCATCTTCGCCGCCGCCGTGTGCGGCTACATGGCCGGCCTGATCGGCTCTTCGAACTCGCCGGTATCCGGCATCGCCATCCTCACCGTGCTGGGCGCGGCCCTGTCGGTGGGCGCGGTGGGCAAACACATCATGGGTCCTGAAGTGGCGCACGCGCTGATCGCCTACGCGCTGTTCGTCACCACCGTGGTGCTGGCGGTGGCCGTGATCGGTAACGACAACCTGCAGGACCTGAAGACCGGCCAGCTGGTCGACGCCACGCCGTGGAAGCAGCAGGTCGCCCTGCTGATCGGCGTGTTCGCCGGCTCCTGCGTGGTGCCGCCGGTGCTGGAACTGCTGAATCGCGCCAACGGCTTTGCCGGCGCGCCTAACCTGCAGGCGATTTCCTCGCAACCGCTGGCCGCGCCGCAGGCGACGCTGATTTCCACCCTGGCCAAGGGCGTCATCGGCGGCAACCTGCCGTGGCACCTGATCGGCTGGGGCGCGGCCCTGGGCCTGGGCCTGGTGGTGGTCAATTTCCTGGTCAAGAAAGCCAGCAACAACAAGTACAGCCTGCCGCCGCTGGGCGTGGGCCTGGCGATCTACCTGCCTAGCGTGGTAACCGCGCCGGTGGTGGTGGGTGCGGTGGTCGGCTACCTGTTCGAACGTGCCGTGCACCACCAGACCTGGGGCGAAGTGGCCAAGCGCCTGGGCGTGCTGGTGATGTCCGGCTTCATCGTCGGCGAGAGCCTGTTCAACGTGGCGCTGGCCGGCCTGATCGTGCTGTCCGGCGAAGGCGAGCCGCTGGCCATCGCCAACTCGCTGGGCGAGCATGCCGCCATGCTGGTGTCGCTGGTGGTGGGTGCGGCCGTGGTCACGGGCTTGTACCGCTGGTCCAGCAGCAACGCCAAGCGCGTCGCCGCGTAAGCGCTGCCCCGGGCTGAACGCCCTTCTGCAACCGGCCGCCCTGTCTCCGACACGGCGGCCGGTTCGCTTGTGGCGCGGCTGCAAATCGGCCGGCATGCGCGGCATGCTGCGCCATGTTGCAATATACAGCCGCGCGCGGCGGTGTTAAGGTAGCAATGAACAGCTCCCGCCCGAACCTTCATGAAATCAGAAACCCTGCGAAAATTGCGCAAGCTGTTCGCTGTGCTGGTGGCGGCAGTGGCGGCGGCATTCCTGATCGTGACCGGCTTTGTGCTGCATACGCTGCACGAGAGCCGCCAGCGCTACTTCGCCAACGCGGAAGAAACGTCGCGCAACCTGGCCATCACGCTGGAGCACTTCCTGCGCGGCCATTTCTACGAAGTGGACCTGGCCATGCGGCGCGCCGCGCTGGAATTCCGCACCGCGCACGCGCAGGGCCGCTTCGACGACGCCGCCTTCAGCGCCTATCTGCGCTCGCTCAAGGAACGCATCCCCCACGCGCGCTCGGTGCGCGGTTCGGACCGCGACGGCCGCGTCATCTACGGCGAGGATATCGACTTGTCCAAGGTTCAGAACCTGGGCATCCGCGAGTTCTTCGAGCGTGTCAAAGCTGGACGCGAACTGGTGTTCGGCGTGCCGGTCAAGTCGCGCATCACGGGCGACTTCGTGCTGCCGCTGGTGTATCCGCTGACCTACGAGGACGGCAGCTTCGGCGGCACCGCCTATGTGAACATGACCACCGATACCGTCACGGCGGTGCTCAAGTCCCTCAACGTGGGACCGAACGGGGTGATCACGCTGATCGACCGGGAGCGCCGCCTGCTGCACCGCTACCCGGAAGTGGCGGACCTGCCGCTCGGCACGCAGGCGGCCATGTCGCCGCCCACCCTGGCGGTGCTGTCGAGCCAGCGCAAGCATGCCACCTACACCACCCTGAGCGCGCGCGACGGCCTGCAGCGCGTGGTCAGCATCGAGCGCATCGGCGAGTACCCGGTGTTCGTGCTGGTGGGCCTGTCCAGCGACGATTTCCTGGCCCCGTGGCGCAAGGAGGCGCTCAACGACGCCCTGTTCCTGGCGGTGCTGCTGATCATGGCCAGCACCTCCCTGCTCGGCGCGCACTACGCGCTGGGCCAATTGGGCCGCACGGTGGACAAGCTGAGCGAGGCCAAGGACCAGGCGCTGGAGGCCGGCCGCGCGAAGTCGGCCTTCGTGGCCAATATGAGCCATGAGATCCGCACGCCGATGAACGCGGTGCTGGGCATGCTGCAACTGCTGCAGCAAACGCAGCTGGACGGCCGCCAGCGCGACTACGCGGCCAAGGCCGAATCGGCGGCGCGCTCGCTGCTTGGCCTGCTCAACGACATCCTCGACTATTCCAAGGTGGAGGCGGGCAAGCTGGCGCTGGAGCCGCATCCGTTCAGCCTGGACCGGATGCTGCGCGACCTGTCGGTAATCCTGTCCGCTTACGTGGGCGGCAAGCCGGTGGAGGTGCTGTTCGAGGTCGATCCGGCGCTGCCGCCATGGCTGCTGGGCGATTCGCTGCGGCTGCAGCAGATCCTGCTGAACCTGACCGGCAACGCCATCAAGTTCACCGAACAGGGCGAGGTGGTGCTGTCGGTGCGGCGCAAGGGAAGCGCGGTCGCCTTCGCCATCCGCGACACCGGCATCGGCATCACGCCCGAGCAGCGCGCGCATATTTTCGACGGCTTCTCGCAGGGCGAAGCGTCCACTGCGCGCCGCTACGGCGGCACCGGGCTGGGGCTGGCCATCTCGCAGCGCCTAGCGCGCATGATGGGCGGCACGCTGGAAGTGGACAGCGCGCCGGGCCAGGGCAGCACCTTCCACTTTGAAGTGCAGCTGGCGCAAGCGGCGCCGCCCGCGCCGCAGGCAGCCGGCGCGGCGCCGCTGCGCGACCTGGACTGCCTGGTGGTGGACGACAACCCGAGCGCGCGCCAGGTCCTGGCGCGTATGGCGGCATCCTTCGGCTGGCGGGTGGACACGGCAGAGAACGGACTGGAGGCGCTGCGGCTGGTGATGGGACGCAGCGCCAGCCGGCCCTACGATGTGCTGCTGGTGGACTGGCGCATGCCGCTGATGGATGGCTGGGAAACCAGCATGCAAATCCGCGAACTGATGCCTTCGGCCGGCACGCCGCTGATCATCATGGTGACCGCGCACGACCGCGAGATGCTGGCGCGCAAACAGCTGCAGCAGGGCGGCGCGCCGGTCCTGGACGGCGTGCTGGTGAAGCCGGTCACGGCGTCGATGCTGTTCGACGCAGTGGCCGACGCGCGCACCGGCCAGCGTCCGGCCGCGCTGCACGAGCCGGTGCAGGCACAGCGCCTGCTGGACGGCATGCATATCCTGCTGGTGGAGGACAATCCGACCAACCAGCAGGTGGCGCGCGAACTGCTGGGCCATGAGGGCGCGCTGGTGGAAGTGGCGCCCTGCGGGCTGGACGCGATGGACGCGGTGCGCCGCGAAGGACCGCTGCCGGACGTGATCCTGATGGATATCCAGATGCCGGACATGGACGGCTACCAGGCCACGCGCGCCATCCTGGACCTGCTGGGCAGCCGCGCGCCGCCCATCATCGCCATGACGGCCAACGCCATGCAGTCGGACCGCGAACTGGCGCTGGCGGCCGGCATGGTGGACCACGTGGGCAAGCCGTTCGATTTGCGCCAGCTGATCGCCGTGATCCTGCTGCATGCCGTGCCGCGCGCTGCCGCGGCAGCGGCAGCGCCAGCCATGGCGCCCACGCCGGCAGCAGCGCCCGCGACCGCCGTGGCCGCCGCCGCCGCGCCCATCGCCGCCGCCACCGCTGCGCCCGCGCCGCCTCCCGCGCCTCGCTCCGCTCCGCCCGCCGTCCGCGCCACGCAGCTGGATAGCGCCGGCGCGCTGAAACGCATGGGCGGACTGAAGCAGGTCTACCACATTGCGCTGCGCAGCTTTGGCGCCGAGGCGGACGAGCTGGCCGGGCAAATGCGTGCCGCCATCGACACGCAGGACTTCACGTCCGCGCGCGCGGCGTTGCACATCCTGAAGGGATTGGCCGGCACCATAGGCGCCGACCAGCTGAGCCAGCTGGCCGCGCTGGCCGAGCAGACCATCCGGCAGGACCGGGGCGCGCAAGCCTGCGGCAATGGCGTCGCCATCGTGCTCGCGGCGCTGCCGGCGGTGGTGGAGGAAGTGGAGCTGCTGCTGCCGGAGTATGCCGGCTAGACCGCCTGCGCCTGGCGCGCGTAGCTCACCGTCAGCATTTCCCACTGGTGGCCGTCCGGCTCGTTCCAGTAGACCATGCGGCCGCCGTAGTCGGTGTTGATGCGGCCGTCGTTCGGCCCGCGCACGCTGCCGCGAAACGGGATGCCCCGCCCTTTCAGGCGCGCCAGGATGGCGTCGAACGCGCCCTGGTCCACGCGGAAGCAGTAGTGGTGCACCGGGAAGGCTTCCTCGGTGGTCTGGAAATCCAGCGTCAGGCCGTCGTTGATGAACACCGGCGAGAACGGTCCGAGCGCGGTCGGGGACCACGGCACGTCCAGCAGTTCCGCCAGCAACTGCGCGGCCGCCGCCTGGTCGCGGGTCGGTACGATGAAATGGTCCAGCTGTATCGCCATGCTGCCTCCCATGGTTGGACTGACAGGTCCGGTTTACAGTTCCGCCAGCGCCTTCACATGCGCCACCACGCTGCGGCCCAGCGCGGACAGGTTGTAGCCGCCCTCCAGGCAGCTGACGATGCGGCCCTTGGCGTATTCATCGGCCACCGCCATCACCTGCTGTGTCATCCAGGCGTAGTCCGCCTCCACCAGTCCCATGCCGCCAATGTCGTCCTCGCGGTGCGCGTCGAAACCGGCCGAGATGAAGATCATCTCCGGCTTGAAGGCGTGCAGCGCCGGCAGCCACTTGTCGATCACCAGCTGGCGCACCGTGTCGCCCTTGGAGTGCGCCGGCACCGGCACGTTGACCCGGTTCGGGCTGTCCGGCGCCACTTCGCTATAGGGATAGAAGGGATGCTGGTAGAAGCTCACCATCAGCGCGCGCGGCTCGTCGCGCAGCGCCTCCTCGGTGCCGTTGCCGTGGTGGACGTCGAAGTCGACCACCGCCACCCGCCGCAACCCGTGCACATCGAGCGCGTGCTTGGCCGCGATGGCGATGTTGTTGAACAGGCAGAAGCCCATCGGCTCGCTCGGCCGCGCATGGTGGCCGGGCGGGCGGATGGCGCAGAAGGCGTTGGCGATCTCGCCGGCGATCACCGCGTCGGTGGCCGCCACGGCCGCGCCGGCCGCGCGCAGGGCCGCTTTCCAGCTGTGCGCGTTGAGCGAGGTGTCGCCGTCGATCGGGTAATAGTCGCCCGCCGCCGGCACATTGTCGCGCACGATGCCGATGGCGTTGCGGCTGTGGTTGCGCTCGATGGCCGCCAGCTCCGCCAGCGGCGCCTCGCGGTGCTCCAGCAGATCGTCGATGTGCGAATTGATGAGCTGGTCCGCAATCGCTTGCAGCCGGGCGGGCGATTCCGGGTGCCATTCGCCCATTTCGTGGCGCTGGCAGTCGGGGTGACTGTAAATTGCTGTACTCATGTCTTATTTCTTTGCCGTAGAATCAAGTAGTAATCTACCACGGGATAATAACAGGAACCATGTATACCAAACTGCACGCGGTAGCCCGCCAGGTGAGCCAGGTCATAGTCGGCAAGGACCCGCAGCTGCGCCTGGCGCTCACCTGCATGCTGGCCGGCGGCCATTTGCTGGTGGAGGACGTACCGGGCGTGGGCAAGACCACGCTGGCCCACGCGCTGGCCATCTCGCTCGGCCTGCACTTCAACCGCATCCAGTTTACCAGCGACCTGCTGCCGGCCGACGTGTCCGGCATTTCCATCTACGAGCGGGAAAAGAACGGTTTCGTGTTCCATCCCGGCCCCATCTTCACGCAAGTGCTGCTGGCCGACGAGATCAACCGCGCCACGCCCAAGACCCAGTCCGGCTTGCTGGAGGCGATGGAGGAACGCCAGGTGTCGGCCGACGGCGTGACGCGCCCGCTGCCCGAGCCGTTCTTCGTGATCGCCACCCAGAACCCGCTGCACCAGGTGGGCACCTTCCCGCTGCCGGAATCGCAGCTGGACCGCTTCCTGATGTGCCTGTCGCTGGGCTACCCGGACGCCGCCGCCGAACGCGCGCTGCTGCTGGGCGACGACCGGCGCGCCATGCTCAAATCGCTGCCGCCGGCCATGACGTCGGCCGAGCTGCTGGAGGCCCAGCGCAGCCTGCGCCGCATCCACGTGTCGCCGGCGCTGGCGACCTATGTGCAGGCGCTGGCCCAGGCTTCGCGCCAGAACGGCGCGTTCGCCGAAGGCCTGAGCCCGCGCGCGGCGCTGGCGCTGCTGCAGGCCGCGCGCGCCTGGGCCGCGCTGGAGGGCCGCGACCATGTGCTGCCGGAGGACGTGCAGGCGGTGCTGGTGCCGGTTTGCGCGCACCGCTTGCGGCCGCTGAAGGCCGCGCACGGCGTGGCACTGGCCAGCCGCGACCTGGTGCTGCAGCTGCAGGCATCGGTGCCGGTCTAGGCATGGCCAGCAAGCCCGGCTCCATGGGAGACGCCGGCGCGGCCAGCGGCGATGACGGCCGCAGCCGTCCGCCCGCAGCGCTGCGCCGCTGGCTCAACAGCTGGCTGTTCCAGCTGCGCGGGCGCGAGCCCGGCGAGGTGCTGCTGGTGATGCGGCGCGTGTTCATCCTGCCGACACGGCCCGGCATGGCCTTCTGCGGCCTGCTGCTGATCATGCTGATCGGCTCCGTCAACTACACGCTGGGCCTGGGCTTCGCGCTGACCTTTTTCACCGGCGCCTGCGCCGTGGCCGACATGGTGATGACGGCCCGCAACCTGGCCATGCTGCGCCTGGCCCCGGGCCGCGCCCAGCCGGTGTTTTCCGGGCAGGAGGCGCAGTTCGAGCTGCTGGTGCGCAACGGCACGCCGCGCGACCGTTACGCCGTCTGGCTCGGCTTCCAGCACGACGGCGAGCCGCGCCACGCGGTGGACGTGCCGTCCGGCGCCAGCACGGCGCTGGCGCTGGCCGCCCCCACCGAAGGACGCGGCTGGCTGGCCGCCCCGCGCGTGCGGCTGGTGACGCGCTTTCCGCTCGGCCTGTTCCGCGCCTGGGCCTACTGGGAGCCGGATCTGCGGGTGCTGGTGTACCCGGCGCCGGAGCACAATGCGCCGCCGCTGCCGGTGCGCGGCGCCGCCAGCGAGGACGGCCACGGCCAGGTCGGGCTGGACAATTTCGCCGGCATCCGCAGCTACCAGCCCGGCGATCCGATGCGCCAGCTGGCCTGGCGCCACATCGCGCGCCACGACCCGGCGCTGGGCGGCCAGCTCAGCACCAAGCATTTCGAGGGCGGCGCGGTGGCCGAGATGGTGCTCGACTTCGCCCAGCTGCCGCTGACCATGGATCTGGAACAGAAACTGTCGCGCATGGCGCGCTGGGTGCTGGACGCCGAGCAGCTGGCCCTGCCCTACGGTTTCCGCCTCGGCCACCACGACCTGCCGCCGGGCCTGGGCGACGCGCACCGCGCCGCCTGCCTGCGCGCGCTGGCCCTGTACGGCCAGGAGGCGTACGGGTGAAGCCCGCGCCCGCAGCGGCCGGCCCGCTGGCGCGCTGGGCGCAGCGGCTCACGCGCGACAAGGCCGACACCCTGCTGCTGCTGGCCGCCGCGCTGCTGGTGCTGGCGCCGCATGTCGGCCACCTGCCGCCCTGGACCAGCGCGGTGATCTGCTGCGTGCTGCTGTGGCGCGGCGCCATCACGCTGCTGGGCCGCCGCATGCCGCCGCTGTGGCTGCTGCTGCCGGTGTCGCTGCTGGCCATGGGCGGCGTCTACCTGACCTTCCGCACCCTGCTGGGCCGCGACGCCGGGGTGGCCATGCTGGCCCTGCTGCTGGCCTTCAAGCTGCTGGAGATGCATGCCCGGCGCGACCTGTTCGTGGTCATCTTCCTCAGCTTCTTCCTGCTGCTGACCAATTTCTTCTATTCCCAGTCCATCCTCACCGGGCTGTCCATGGTCGCCACGGTGATCCTGCTGCTGGCCACGCTGATGACCTTCCAGTACACCGGCGCCGTGCCGCCGCTGCGCCGCCGGCTGCTGGCGGCAGCGCAGCTCTTCCTGGCCGCCGCCCCGCTGGCCGTGCTGCTGTTCTTCGCCTTCCCGCGCATCCAGGGCCCGCTGTGGGGCCTGCCGGGCGACGCCCGCAGCGCGCGCAGCGGCATCTCGGACACCATGTCGCCCGGCAGCATGACCAGCCTGGCGCTGTCGGACGAGGTGGCCTACCGGGTGCGCTTCTTCGGCCCGCTGCCGCCGCAACACCAGCTGTACTGGCGCGGCATCGTGCTGAGCAACTACGACGGCGCCACCTGGACCCGCACCGACCGCCCCCGTTTCCGGGCCGGCGAAGCCAACACCCGCGCCTCGGTCGGCGGCAGCGCGCTGCGCCATGAAGTGACCATGGAGCCGACCGGCAAGCGCTGGCTGTTCGCGCTGGAGCTGACCAATCCCAACGAGCCCATGCCGGGCCTGCGCACCAGCCTGAGCGACGAGTTCGAATTCATCAGCCGCGAGCCGGTGCAGCAGCGCCTGCGCTACCAGGCCAGCGCCTACCTCAGCTACCGCCTGCAGCCCAGCCTGGACCAGGCGCAGCTGGCGCGCGCGCTGCGCCTGCCGGACCGCTACAACCCGCGCAGCGTGGCGCTGGCGGCCACCTTGCGCCAAGCGGACGGCCCGGCCGCGTCGGCCCAGGCGGTGCTGCGCATGTTCCGCACCCAGCAGTTCAGCTACACGCTGGAGCCGCCGCTGCTGGGCCGGCATGCGGTGGACGATTTCCTGTTCGGCAGCAAGGCCGGCTTCTGCGAGCACTACGCGGGCGCCTTCGTGGTGCTGATGCGCGCCATGGGCGTGCCGGCGCGCGTGGTCACCGGCTACCAGGGCGGGGAACTGAACCCGGTGGACGGCTACCTCACCGTGCGCCAGTCCGACGCCCACGCCTGGGCCGAAATCTGGATCGCCGGCCAGGGCTGGCTGCGGGTCGACCCCACTGCCGCCGTGGCGCCGGACCGCGTCAGCCTCGGCCTGGGGCGCGCGCTGCCGCAGCAGGCGCCGTTCGGCCTGGACGGCCTGGGCCAGTTGATGAATTTCCGCAATGACAGCAATTCGTGGCTGGCGCAGCTCAGATTCCGCCTGCACGCGGTGAATAATGCGTGGAATCAATGGGTCCTGGATTACAATCCAGAACGGCAGAGCAGTTTCCTTGGGGAACTAACGGCCGCGCTCGGCAACTGGCGCAGCGGCGCCGCGCTGGCTGCGGTGGCCGCGCTGCTGGTGCTGTGGCGCAAACTGCGGGCGCGGGCGGCGCAGGAGCCGGTGGAGGCGGTGTACGCCGCCTTCTGCCGCCTGATGGCCAGGCGCGGCATGCCGCGTGCGCCGCACGAAGGACCGCACAGCTATGCTCGCCGTTTGCAGGCGATGCAGGCACCGGATGACAAGAAACAGGCCATGCAGGCCTTTTTGGAATTGTATGGCGCGCTGAAATACGCCGCGCCTGATGACGAGATAACGGCGCCCGCCAAACGGCTGGCCATTTTGCTGAAACGATCAACATGAAACTGTCTTTGCGCAACAACACCCTCTCGTCCGCCTTCCTGGCCCTGGCATTGGCCGCTAGCGGCCTAGCCCTGGCCGTGGCGCCATGCGCGGCATCCGCCCAAACCAGCCAGGGCGGCAAGGCCAAAGCCAAGGCCGCCGCGGCCAAGAAAGCCAAGGCCAAGACGGCCGCCAGGAAAACCGACTACGAAGGCGAATTCGTCAACTTCGGCCAGTGGAAGGAAGTGGGCGCCTTCCTGGACGACATGGCCGCCAGGCACGGCTTCGACCGCAAGGAACTGGACGCGACCATGATGCAGGTGCGCTACGTGGATTCGGCGGTGCAGCTGATGAAGCCCGCGCCGCCCGGCAAGCCGAAGAACTGGCAGGCGTACAGCAAGCTGTTCATCGAACCGGTGCGCGTCAACGGCGGCGTGAAATTCTGGAACGAGAACCGCGAGGCGCTGGCGCGCGCCGAGTCGCTGTACGGCGTGCCGGCCGAAATCATCGTCGGCATCATTGGCGTGGAGACCGTCTATGGCGGCAACACGGGCCGCTTCCGCGTCATGGACGCGCTCACCACCCTGGCCTTCGCCTACCCGCTGGCGCCCTCGCGCGACGCCCGCATGACCTTCTTCAAGGGCGAACTGGAAAGCACGCTGCTGTACGCGCGCCAGACCGGCATCGACCCGTTCTCGCTGCTGGGCTCCTATGCCGGCGCGGTGGGCTTGCCGCAGTTCATGCCGAGCAACATCGTGAAGTACGCGGTCGACTTCGACGGCGACGGCCGGGTCGACCTGCGCAACTCGCCCACCGACGCCATCGGCAGCGTGGCGGCCTTCCTGGTGGCGCACGGCTGGCGCCGCGACGATCCGGGTCCGCTGGTGTACCCGGCCACCGTGTCGCCCAGCCGCCAGTGGGAACGCTACATCAACCAGGGCCTGGAAGCGAAATTCCGCCAGCAGGACTTGATGTCGGCCGGGGTCGTCACCACATCGTCCTTGCCTGAAGGAATGTTGTTCGGCCTGGTGGACTTGCAGAACGGCTCCGAGCCGACCGAATTTTGGCTGGGCACCAATAATTTCTTCGCCATCACCCAATACAACCGCAGCTATTTCTACGCGATGTCGGTGCTGGAACTGGGCCGGGCTGTCAAATTGTCGCGGCGGGAGATGTAAGGAAGCGTAAAGCCCCTTGAAATCTTGCCTATTGGCAGCTATTGTATAATTGATAGTTGGAAACACGACAGGAATCATATCGTGCGGCAATGCAAGGTGGTTTTGCCCTATACTCAACTTTGTTCAAAAGACAAAGAATGCGTCGGCATCCGCAGAGGCATGGTAGCACACGCAACCAGCGTCAATTCTCACACATTGTTGCGGACCGACAACAAGAGCTACGCGGCAGAGGTATTTTTTATTGCTCGTAAGTATTACATTGCGTGATGTTGTACAATTGTGTATATATTATGAAACTTGTTATTTCGGAATTCCGTCCGTGTGGTGAATTCGTTCCCGAGTAAGGATGAACATGGCTAGGCTCCGAGTGTTTCACTTTGCAGGACAAACTTTACAAGGAACAGACGAATCATGACTAACCAAGTGGGTATTGATATGAACAGCGATTCGGAAGGCGACGACCTGCTGCAATACAATCCGAACCGACTGCTCGACACGCTGATCGAAAATCTGCGCCTGAAAAACGATGCCGCCCTGTCGCGCGCATTGGAAGTGGCGCCGCCGGTGATCAGCAAAATCCGCCACCACCGCCTGCCGGTGGGTGCTTCGCTGCTGATCCGCATGCACGAAGTGAGCGACCTGAGCATTCGCGACCTGCGCTACTTGATGGGCGACCGCCGCAACAAGTTCCGCATCAGCGACAAGCAGTTCAAGCCTAAAGAAGGCGAAACCCCGAACCAGGGCTGATTGCAGCCCGGTTCGCGATCCCTCCCCTCGCCAGGGAGGAGGGATAAAGTTTTCCTGAAACCTTAAGCGGGGAACACGCCGGTCGACAGGTAACGGTCGCCGCGGTCGCAGACGATGAACACGATGGTTGCGTTCTCCACGGTCTGCGAAATCCGCAATGCGATCTCGCAGGCGCCCGCCGCCGAAATGCCGCAGAATATCCCCTCTTCCGCCGCCAGCCGGCGCGCCATGCGTTCGGCCGCCGCCTGCGTCACGTATTCCACCTGGTCCACGCGCGCCTTGTCGTAGATTTTCGGCAGGTAGGCTTCCGGCCATTTGCGGATGCCGGCGATCTGCGAGCCCTCTTCCGGCTGCGCGCCGATGATGCGCACCGATGCGCTTTGCTCCTTCAGGTACTGCGACACGCCCATGATGGTGCCGGTGGTGCCCATGGCGCTGACGAAGTGGGTCACGCGGCCGCCGGTGTCGCGCCAGATTTCCGGGCCGGTGCCTTCGTAGTGCGCGCGCGGGTTGTCGCCGTTGCCGAACTGGTCCAGGATGGTGCCCTTGCCGTCCTTCTGCATCTGCTCGGCCATGTCGCGCGCGTATTCCATGCCGCCGGTCTTGGGCGTGAGCATGATCTGGGCGCCGTAGGCGGCCATGGCCTGCTTGCGTTCCTCGCTCTGGTTTTCCGGCATCAGCAGCAGCATCTTGTAGCCGCGGATGGCGGCCGCCATCGCCAGCGCGATGCCGGTGTTGCCCGAGGTCGCTTCGATCAGCGTGTCGCCCGGCTTGATGTCGCCGCGTTCTTCGGCGCGGCGCAGCATGGACATGGCGGCGCGGTCCTTGACGGAACCGGCCGGATTGTTGCCTTCAAGCTTGCCGAGGATGATGTTGCCGCGCGCGTCGGCGTCGGCGCCGGGGATGCGTTGCAGCTGCACCAGGGGCGTGTTGCCGATCGTATCGGCAATAGTCATGTAAGCCATCGTGTTCTGTTTTCGTTCAGCAAAAGAGATCATTTTAATCCGGGACGCAAAAGCGCGCCCGGCACAGGTCGGACCCGGGCTTCCAGAGCCTCACAGCTTCAGGCTCATCAGCGTGTAGGCCAGTTGTTCGCCGTCGATGCGGAACATGTCGTCGATTTCACCGGTCTGGCGGAAACCGCTGTCGCGGTACAGCGCACGCGCCGGTTCGTTGATGCTCAGCACTTCCAGGTCCACCCATTCCAGGCCCTGCTTGCGGGCCCAGTCCAGGGCGGACGCCAGCAGCACCCGGCCCAGTCCCTGGCGCCGCGCCAGGCGGTGCACGCCCATGCCCAGCATGGCGCGGTGGGCGCTGGCGTGCTCCGGCCGGGCGCGCAGGTCGATGTGGCCGAGGATGCCGTCGCGCCCGGTGGCCACCCAGGCCCGGCGCCAGCCCGGCTCGCCAACGGCAATGCGCATGCCCTTGACGAAAGCGGCGGCCTTCTCATCCGGGAACACCGAGCGGCTGCGCGGCATGGGTTGGAACAGCGGATGGCTGCCGGCGCCGTTGTCCTGCAAATGATCGTTCAGGTAGACGAAAAAATGGTCGGTCTCGCGCGGATCGAGCGCGCGGATGGCAGGAACAACGGACATGGGCGGGTTGTCAGAAAGAATAAGGAAGATTGTACCAGCCAAGCTCTCCAATAAGATGTTGGCATGAAAGCGATGCCATGCGCTAGACTGCTCGTGACGCCCTCCCCTCTTCCATTTAACGAATCCCGCCATGGCACACGACGACACCCCATTCCAGGCAGAAGCCAACGCGAACAACGCCATCGAAGGCGTGCCCAGCTCGCTCGAATCGCGCCGCCACCAGATGTTCCCGACGCTGACCGAGGCCGAAATAAAACGCATGGACCGCTTCGGCACGGTGCGCCATTTCCGCAACGGCGAGCGCCTGTTCGAAGCCGGCCGCACCACCTTCGGCATGCTGGTGATCCTGAAGGGCCGGGTGGCCATCAGCCGCTACGACGGGCTGGGCAACACGTCGCTGATCATCGAACACGGCGCCGGCCAGTTCTGCGCCGAAGTGGGCCAGCTGTCGGACCGGCCGTCGCTGGTCAACGGCGACGCGGTGGGCGACGTGGAAGTGCTGGTGATCCCGTCCGAATCGCTGCGCGCGCTGGTGGTGGCCGAGGCCGAACTGGGCGAGCGCATCGTGCGCGCGCTGATCCTGCGCCGCGTGGGGCTGATCGAGGCGCCGTCCGGCGGCCCGGTGCTGGTGGGCGCGCCCAGCCACCCGCGTCTGCACAACCTGCAGACCTGGCTGCAAAGCAACGGCCATCCCTACTCGGTGCTGGACCCGAAACACGACGCCCAGGCGCGGGCGCTGTGCGAGCACTACCAGCCCACGGCGGACGAGATGCCGCTGGTGGTGTGCCCGGACGGCAGCGTGAAGAAGAACCCGACCAATGTGGACCTGGGCCGCTGCCTGGGCATGCTGCCCGAGTTGGGCAGCGACAAGGTGTGGGACGTGATCGTGGTCGGCGCCGGTCCGGCCGGGCTGGCGACTGCGGTGTACGCCGCCTCGGAAGGCTTGTCGGTGCTGGCGCTGGAAACGCGCGCCTTCGGCGGCCAGGCGGCGGCCAGCGCGCGGATTGAAAACTATCTCGGCTTCCCGACCGGCATTTCCGGCGGCGCCCTGGCCGGGCGCGCCTACGTGCAGTCGCAGAAATTCGGCGTCGAGATCGCCATTCCGGCCCCGGCCGGGCGCCTGATCTGCGACACCTACCCGCTGCAAGTGGAAATGTGCGGCAGCCTGACGCGGCTGCAGGCCAAGACCGTGGTGCTGTCGTGCGGCGCGCGCTACCGCCGCCCGTCGCTGGCCAACCTGAAACAGTTCGAAGGGCGCGGCGTGTACTACTGGGCCTCGCCGATCGAAGCGAAGCTGTGCAAGACGGAAGAAATCGTGCTGGTGGGCGGCGGCAACTCGGCCGGCCAGGCGGCGGTATTCCTGTCCGGGCACGCCTCCAAGGTGCACATGCTGGTGCGCGGGCCCAGCCTGGCGGCCACCATGTCCAGCTACCTGATCGAGCGCATCCAGGCCACGCCCAACATCGTGCTGCACACGCACAGTGAAATCGTGGCGCTGGAAGGCGACGACGAGCAAGGCCTGCAGCAGGTGCGCATCCGCTGCAGCAAGAGCGACACCGAAACCGACTACGACGTGTGCCGCGTGTTCCTGTTCATCGGCGCCGACCCCAACACCGGCTGGCTGAGCGACTGCGGCGTCGATGTCGACAGCAAAGGCTTCATCCGCACCGGCTTCGACGTCACCAAGGCGCAATGCCGCGCCAACTTCGCCAAAGGCGTGTACCCGGCCGACCTGCCGGCGCGCGCCGCGCTGGAAACCAGCGTGCCGGGCGTGTTCGCCATTGGCGACGTGCGCGCCAACTCCACCAAGCGCGTCGCGGCGGCGGTCGGCGAAGGCGCCGCGGTCGTCTCCCAGATCCACGCCTTCCTCGCCAACCTCCCTCCCGAGCTGTAACTCCCCAGCCGAGCTGAGCCGCATTCCACCCACGTCGGGGTCTGACCCCGATGTGGGTGGAATGCGGCTCAGCTTGCCTGTTTTTATGGCAGATGTTTAGCGCAGGGGCACGGGATAGCTGGCGGGACTGGCGTTGCCGTCCTTGTCGATGGCTTGCACGCCGAAGTAGTAGTTGTCTTTCGACAGCGGCACGCGCGCTTCGGTGACGTTGCCGACGAATTTGCCGCCCTGCCAGCCTGCCGCGTCCGTCTCACGCCAGACGATGCGGTAGCCGGCCAAATCCGGCTCGCCGTTGGCCTGCCACACCAGCGCCGTGTCGTTCTCCAGCTGGGCGGTGCGCAGCTGCACCTGGCGCGGCGCGGCCGGCGCCAGCGCCAGCGTGGCCAGCGCGGCGGCGTTCACCCGCGTGACCTGGGCGATGTAGTTGTAGTCGTTGTACTCGGGCATGTCGCCGATCAGCACGCCGTTTTCAGTGCGCACGTTCTGGTGCTGGTGCTTGAAGTCTTCGGCCGGCTCGGTGAAGCGCAGCGCCGCGTAGCCGCGCTCGAGGAAGGGCATGTGGTCGCCGCCGCGCAGGTAGCGGTCGCGGCGCTGGATGACGTTGACCTTGAAGCCTTGCACGTAGCGCTCGCCTTGCTCTTTCACGTGCCGCGCCAGCTGGCGCGAGATGGAGTCGTTCTCGCCGCCGGTCTGGATCAGCGCGCGGTTCGCCTCGCTGGCTTCCTTCTCCACCGGCAAGCCTTCGGCGAACAGGCGCACGCTCTTGTGGTCCACCTTGCCGTGCTCGTCGCGCGAGCTGCCGATGATGTCGTTGGTAAACATGCCGGCAATGTTCAGTTTCTTTTGCCTGGCCTGCTCGGCCCAGTGCGCCGCGCCCAGCAAGCCCTGCTCTTCGGCCGCCACCGTCATGAAGACCAAGGTGGCGTCGAACTGGTACGTCGACATCACGCAAGCCATTTCCATCACGGCCGCCGTGCCGGAGGCGTCGTCGTTGGCGCCGGGCGCAGCGCCGGTGGCGTCCATCACGTCGGTGTTGCGCGAGTCGTAGTGGCCGCTGACAACGTAGATGCGTTCCTTCGATGCGTCCTGCGTGCCGGGCAAGGTGGCCACCACGTTGACGATCTCGGTCGGACGGCTGATGCGGCGCGACACGGGCGCGACGTGGCTGTCGAACGCCACTTGCAGGCGGCCGCCATTCTGCGCGTTGCAGCGCTCGAACTCGCGCTTGATCCAGCGCCTGGCTGCGCCTATGCCCACGGTGTCGGACCCGGTTTCGGACATGGTGTGGCGGGTCTGGAAGGAGACCAGCTTGCGCACCAGCGCCTCGATGCGCTGCGGCGAGATGTCGCGCACGATCTGGTCGATGCCGGGCTGGCGGCGGACGGTGTCGGGGCCGGCGGCGGCGCTGCCGGCGGCCAAAGCGGCCAGCAAAAGGAGGGAACGGTGAGCCATGCGGGCGCGTCCTGTGGTGGTAACAGGCTACGATCTTCTCATGAAGCCCGCGCGCGGCGGAACGGGATTTTTGTATCGGCAAGTTGCAGAACCCCGCCATGACGCGGCGGGGCTGGGTCAGGCGGAATTACTTTTTCGCGCCTGGGGCGGCGGCCATCTTGTCAGCCTTGGCCGGCTTGGCGGCGGCGCCGTCGCGCGATTTGCCGTTCACCTGCAGCCCGGCCTCGGACAGTTTGATGGCGTTCTTCTCGCCCACGCCTTTCACGCGCGTCTCGAAGTCGGCCCAGTCCTTGAACTCGCCCTTGGCGCGCTCATCCAGGATGGCTTTCGATTTGGCCGGGCCGATGCCCTTGACGGCGTCCAGCGCGGCCGCGTCGGCCTTGTTGACATCGACCTGTGCGAATGCGAAACCCATCGTCGCCACCAGCGCGGCGACTGCCATCATCAGTTTCTTCATCATGTCTCTCTCCATCAGGTGGGATAGCGACGGCGGGGTTCCGCCGCGCTTCCCATCAACGGCTACGGCTGAGCGCAGTTGACGTGGCAAGCTTGATGAAAGTCAAACACCCGAGCTGTGCAGTCCGCCGGCCGCGTCCTGCGCCAGCCAGGCATTGCCGCTGGCGGCCAGGAAGTCCAGCCCCTGCGGGCCCTTGAGCATGGCGATGGTGGCGCAGGCGCCTGCCGCCACCGTCAGCGGCGCCAGCACGCTGACCGAGCGCCAGGCCGTCACCGGATAGCCGCTGGCCGGATCGAGGATGTGGCAGTAGCGCCGCCCGTCCAGCTCGAAGTAGCGCTCGTAGTCGCCCGAGGTGGCCAGCGCGCCGCTGCTGACGTCGATGGACGCCATAGTCTGGTCGTGCTCGCCTTCCGGGCGCGGGTGCTGGATGCCGATGCGCCACGGGCTGCCGTCCGGCTGCGGCCCCAGCACGCGCAGGTCGCCGCCCAGGTTCACATAGCCCGATTGCACGCCCTGTGCCTGCAGGATGGCGGCGGCGCGGTCGGCCGCGTATTCCTTGCCAAAGCCGCCGAAGTCGAGCTCCATGCCGGCCTGCGGCAGGCGCACGCTGCCTGCGTCGCGTTCGACGCGGCGCCAGCCGGTCAAGGCCAGCAGCGGCGCCAGTTCATCCGGCGCGGGCACGCGCGGCACGCTGAAGTTCCAGGCCTTGCGCAGCACGCCGGTGGTGATGTCGAACAGGCCGCCGCTCAGCTCAAACAGCTGGCCAGCGTACTGCAGCAGGGCCAGGGTCTCCGGGTCCAGTTGCACCGGCCCGCGCCCCGCCCCGCCGTTGATGGCGCTAACCACGCTGTCGGCGCGGTAGCGCGAGTACTTGGTTTCGATGCGCAGCACTTCGGCGATGGCAGCTTGGGCCAGCGCGCGCGCCTCGGCTTCGCCGGCCGCCGCCAGCAGCACCTGGCAGGGGCTGGCCATGGCCTGGAACTCGACGTTGAACAGGGCGTTCATGGCGCGCCGGACCTTAGCCGAACAATTCCTCGCGCGTGACGGTGGCCGTGCCCAGCTTGCCGACCACGATGCCGCCGGCGCGGTTGGCGGTCTGCACGGCCTCGTTCCAGCCCGCGCCCGCGCCCAGCATGGCCGCCATGGTGGCGATCACGGTGTCGCCGGCGCCGGAGACGTCGAACACTTCGCGCGCGTCGGCCGGGATGTGGAACACTTCCTGTTCGGTAAACAGCGTCATGCCCTCTTCCGAGCGGGTCAGCAGCAGCGCGTCCAGGCGCAGCTCGCGGCGCAGGTTCTGGGCCTTGGCGGTGAGCTGCTCTTCGCTGCTCCAGCCGCCGGCGATGTGGCGGAATTCGGATTTGTTCGGCGTCAGCACGGTGGCGCCGGCGTAGCGCGTGAAGTCGTCGCCCTTCGGGTCCACCATCACGACCTTGCCGGCCGCGCGGCCCGCCGCCACCATGTCGGCCACGTTGACCAGGCTGCCCTTGGCGTAGTCGGACAGGATGATGACGTCGTAGTCGGCCAGCAGCGCCTTGTACTGCATCAGCTTGTTGCGCAGCACGGTGTCGCTGGGCGGCTCTTCGAAGTCGATGCGCAGCATCTGCTGCTGGCGGCCGATCACGCGCAGCTTGATGATGGTGGAGATGGCTTCGTCGCGCTTGAGGTAGCTGTGGATGCCGCCGCCGTGCAGCAACTGCTCGACCTGGTCGCCCGCCTCGTCGGCGCCGACCACGCCCAGCAGGCCGGCGTGCGCGCCCAGCGCGGCCGCGTTGCGCGCCACGTTGGCCGCGCCGCCCAGGCGCGCTTCGCGCTTGTCCACGCGCACGATGGGCACCGGGGCTTCGGGGGAGATGCGGCTGACATCGCCGAACCAGTAGCGGTCCAGCATCACGTCGCCCACGACGAGGATGCGTACCTGGTCGAGTGCAGGGGCTTGGTAGGTGGTCACGGAAGTGCTCATGGCGGTCTCTCAGGGTCGCGGCGCGCCCGGCGGGTTAGGCGCAGCCGTAACCCGCCGGCGCATCAATTCATTACGTTCAGTTCTTCCGTGCGGCGCGGCGGGTAGGATTCCCACTTGCTGCAGCCCGGGCAATGCCAATAATACTGGCGCGCCTTGAAGCCGCAATGGCCGCATTGGTAGCGCGCCAGCTTCTGGGTATAGCCGTGCACCAGGCCTTTGACCATCGACAGTTCCGACAGCAGCTCGGCCGGCGCGTCCATCATGCGCGCTTCCAGCAGCTTGTCCAGCCCCAGCAGGGTCGGCGTGCGGCGCAGCTCGTCGCTCACCAGCTGCTTGGCGGCGCCTACGCCGTCGAGCTCGATGACGGCCTTGAACACCACTTCCAGCAGGTCGATCGACGATGCCTGCTCCAAATAGGACTTGAGCACGGACA
Source organism: Massilia sp. Root351 (assembly GCF_001425045.1). Classification (GTDB taxonomy): domain Bacteria; phylum Pseudomonadota; class Gammaproteobacteria; order Burkholderiales; family Burkholderiaceae_D; genus Rugamonas. The sequence continues at coordinate 223,334 of NZ_LMDJ01000036.1, forward strand.
CGCCTTCCTGCGGCCGGCCGACCTTCTTGTAGCCGTCCATCAGGCGCTGCGCCACCAGCGCCACGTGCGGCACGCTTTGCTGCTCCACGCGGCGCCAGGTGTTCAGCGCGGCTTCCACGTCGCCCTGCATCAGCTGCGCGTCGCCCACCAGGATGGTGGCGCGCACGCTGGTGCGGTCGGCCTGCAAGGCCTGCTCAAGCAGCTGCAGCGCTTCTTCGGGGTGGATGTGGACCAGCGCATCCTGCGCCATTTCGCAATAGAACTGCGAGATTTCCTTCTGGCGCGCGCCGGCGCCCGATTCCTGCAGGCCCAGCGCCGCTTCGATCGCGCGCGGCCACTCCTTTTCGCGCTGGAAGATCTCCAGCAGCGAGCGGCGCGCCTGCACGCCGTAGGAGGTATCGAGCAGGCGCTTGAAGGTTTCCTCGGCGCGGTCCAGCAGGCCGGCCTTCAGGTAGTCCATGCCCAGTTCATACTCGGCGTGCGCCTTTTGCTCGGGCGGCAGGTCCGGGCGCGACAGCAGGTTCTGGTGCACGCGGATGGCGCGCTCGGTTTCGCCGCGGCGGCGGAACAGGTTGCCCAGCGCGAAGTGCATGTCGGCCGTTTCCGGGTCCAGGCGCACGATCTCGATGAAGGCGTCGATGGCCTTGTCCGGCTGGTCGTTCAGCAGGAAGTTCAAGCCTTTGAAATAGCCGCGCGGCAAGGTGCGCGATTCGGACACCAGCTGGCGGATGTCCACCCGCGCGGCGACCCAGCCCAGGCCGAAGAAGATGGGCATGCCCAATAACCACCAGAGTTCGAATTCCATGCTTTTTTTATAGGACGATTGTTGGCATTACTGCTGAGTATTCACGCTGTCCGGCTGCGGCTGGGCATTGACCTGCAGGGCCGAGGTTTGCAGCGTCTGGATGGTGGATTTTTGTTTGGTCGCTTCGCGCCGGTGGCGGAACACGGTGGGGGTGAGCGCGAGCACGCCGAGGAAGGCGCCGGCGGCAAAGAAGCCGAGCAGCATCAGCACCAGGGGGCCGCGTAATTCGTAATTCAGGAACAGGACCAGATTCACTTCCTGGGTGTTTTTCAATGCGAAGCCGAAAAACAGCACGAACAGGATAAAACCAAAAACAGTGGAAACAATTTTCATTCGTCAGCTTCCCGTTTCAAAAAAAAACGGCATCCAGGGACGCCGCTCTTTTACATCAGCCGGAACAGGCTTGCACCCGCCCCGGCTACCGTCATGTAGACGCTTCAGTCCTCGATGATGGGCTGGCCCACCATCGCGTCGACACGCTCGCGCAACTGCTTGCCAGGCTTGAAGTGCGGCACCCGTTTTTCGGGCACCATCACCTTGTCGCCGGACTTCGGATTGCGGCCGATGCGGGGCGGCCTGCTATTCAAAGCAAAGCTGCCGAAGCCGCGGATCTCGATGCGCTGGCCGCTCGCAAGCGCGCCGGTCATCGCATCGAGTATCGTCTTGACGGCGTACTCCGCATCCTTGGCCACCAGCTGAGAATAACGCTCAGCCAGGCGGTTGATCAACTCGGACTTGGTCATCTACGTTGACTGATGCTATTAGTTCTTGTTGTCGAACTTGGCTTTCAGCAGTGCGCCCAGGCTGGTGGTGCCCGAAGCGGCGCTGCTGTCGACCGATGCCATCTTCTGCATGGCTTCTGCAGTTTCAGCATTGTCTTTAGCTTTGATCGACAGCTGGATCGAACGTGCTTTGCGGTCGATGTTGATGACCAGCGCTTCCACGGAATCGCCCACCTTCAGGTGCGTACCGGCATCTTCCACGCGATCGCGGGAGATTTCGGAAGCGCGCAGGTAGCCTTCGACTTCTTCGGACAGCTGGATCACGGCGCCTTTAGGCTCAACCGATTTAACGGTGCCGGTTACCAGTGCGCCCTTGTCGTTGATGGCTGCGAAGTTGTTGAACGGGTCGCCTTCCAGTTGCTTGACGCCCAGGGAAACGCGCTCGCGCTCAACGTCGATGGCCAGAACCACGGCTTCCAGTTCGTCACCCTTCTTGAACTTGCGCACGGCTTCTTCGCCGGACTCGGTCCACGACAGGTCGGACAGGTGCACCAGGCCGTCGATGTTGCCGGCCAGGCCGATGAACACGCCGAAGTCGGTGATCGACTTGATGGCGCCACGGACTTTATCGCCCTTCTTGTGGGTTACGCCGAAGTCGTCCCATGGGTTGGCTTTGCACTGCTTCATGCCCAGCGAAATACGACGACGCTCTTCGTCGATTTCCAGAACCATCACTTCTACTTCGTCGCCCAGCTGGACAACTTTGTTAGGAGCAACGTTCTTGTTGGTCCAGTCCATTTCGGAAACGTGTACCAGGCCTTCGATGCCCTGTTCCACTTCAACGAACGCGCCGTAGTCGGTCAGGTTCGTTACTTTGCCGAACAGGCGGGTGCCTTGTGGGTAACGACGGGACAGACCGGTCCAAGGATCGTCGCCCAGCTGTTTCACGCCCAGGGACACGCGGTTCTTTTCCTGATCGTACTTCAGCACTTTCGCGGTGATTTCTTGGCCAACGGTCAGCACTTCCGATGGGTGACGCACACGACGCCATGCCAGGTCGGTGATGTGCAGCAGGCCGTCGATGCCGCCCAGGTCCACGAACGCGCCGTAGTCGGTGATGTTTTTCACCACGCCGGTTACCACGGTGCCTTCTTTCAGCGTTTCCATCAGTTTCTGACGCTCTTCGCCCATCGAAGCTTCGATGACGGCGCGGCGGGACAGAACGACGTTGTTACGCTTGCGGTCCAGTTTGATAACCTTGAATTCGAGGGTCTTGCCTTCGAATGGGGTGGTGTCTTTGACAGGACGGGTGTCCACCAGCGAACCTGGCAGGAACGCGCGGATGCCGTTGGTCAGAACGGTCAGGCCGCCCTTGACTTTGCCATTGACGGTACCGACGACGATTTCGCCGGATTCCATTGCTTTTTCCAGAGCCAGCCACGAAGCCAGACGCTTGGCTTTGTCGCGCGACAGGATGGTATCGCCGAAACCGTTTTCCAGCGATTCGATGGCCACGGAAACGAAGTCGCCTACTTTGACTTCCAGTTCGCCTTGGTCATTCTTGAATTCTTCAACAGGGATGAAAGCTTCCGATTTCAGGCCGGCGTTTACGATCACGAAGTTGTGATCCAGACGAACGACTTCAGCGGAGATCACTTCGCCGGAACGCATGTCCTGACGGGACAGGGATTCCTCGAAGAGGGCTGCGAAACTTTCCATATTAGACATAGTACTTCCAGGTTAGCCAGTAAGACCCGCACCATGCGGCTTCAACTGGGTTAGGGTTAATAAACTGCCAAGGCACTCAGAGCTTGCCCGGCAACCAACTATTTCCCGATGGCCGCATACCACTGCAACACCTGCGAAACCGCCTCATCGACGGTCATCTGCGAGGTATCGAGGACATGCGCCCCCTCTGCGGGGACCAGCGGCGCGATGGCCCGGTTTGTATCCCGGTCATCCCTTGCCTTCAAATCCATCAGGAGGTCTTCCATATTAGCAGAAAATCCCTTAGCTATCAATTGCTTATATCGGCGTTCGGCGCGCGCTTCCACGCTGGCGGTCAAAAACACCTTCAATTGGGCGCTCGGGAAGATCACCGTGCCCATGTCGCGCCCGTCCGCCACCAGGCCCGGGGTCTTGCGGAAGCCCAGCTGCAGGCTGTACAGCGCCTGGCGCACAGCGGGCAACGCCGCGATTTTCGATGCCGTGTTGCCCACGTCTTCCTGCCGGATCGCATCGGTGACGTTTTCATGCGACAAAAACACCGCCTCACCGGTAAAACTGATGTGCAGGTGCTCGGCCAGCTTGGCCAGCGCATGTTCGTCGGTCAGGCTGGTGTCGCGGCGGATCGCCTGCAGCGCAGTCAAACGGTAGAGCGCGCCCGAGTCCAGCAGGTGGAAGCCGAGGTGGTCGGCGACCTTGTGTGCGACGGTGCCCTTGCCGGATGCGGTGGGGCCGTCGATGGTGATGACAGGGATATGGGTTGTCGGCATAGTTATTTGGCGATCGCCGCGAAGGCGGCGAAATAATCGGGGAAAGTCTTGGCCACGCACTTGGGATCGTTGATCCGCACATTGTTGCCTTTTCGCAACGCGCCATCCAGCGAGGCCAGCGAGAAGCACATGGCCATGCGGTGGTCGTCGTAGGTGTCGATGGCGGCCGTGCCGATGGCGGCCGGCGGCGTCACCTTCAGGTAGTCGGCGCCCTCTTCCACCTCGGCGCCCAGCTTGCGCAGCTCGGTGGCCATGGCGGCGATGCGGTCGGTTTCCTTTACGCGCCAGCTGGCGATGTTGCGCAAGGTGGTGGTGCCTTCGGCGTACAGCGCGGCCACGGCGATGGTCATGGCGGCGTCCGGGATGTGGTTGAAGTCCATGTCCACCGCCTTCAGCGGGCCGTTGCCCTTCGCCTCGATCCAGTTGTCGCCCATGGTGATCTGCACACCCATCTGCTCCAGCGCTTCGGCAAAGCGCACGTCGCCCTGGATCGAGTCGCGGCCCACGCCTTCCACGCGCACCGGACCGCCGCCGATGGCGCCGGCGGCCAGGAAGTAGGACGCCGACGAAGCGTCGCCTTCCACGTGGATCAGGCCCGGGCTCCGGTAGCGCTGGCCGGCCTGCACGGTGAACGCGGCCCAGCCGTCCTGCTCCACCGCCACGCCGAAGCGGCGCATCAGGTTCAGCGTGATCTGGATGTAGGGCTTGGAAATCAGCTCGCCCACCACGGCGATGGTGACGGCCTGGCCTTGCGCCATCAGCGGCGCCACCATCAGCAGCGCGGTCAGGAACTGGCTGGACACGTCGCCGCGCACCGACAGGCGCTGGGCCGCCAGCTTACCCTTGCGGATGTGCAGTGGCGGGAAGCCGGGGTTGCCGGTGTATTCGATCTGCGCGCCGATGGCGTTCAGCGCGTCCACCAGGTCGCCGATCGGGCGCTCGTGCATGCGCGCCACGCCGTGCAGCGTGTAGTCGCCGCCGATCACGGCCAGGGCCGCCGTCAGCGGGCGGATGGCGGTGCCGGCGTTGCCCATGAACAGGTCGGCCGATGGCGCCAGCGTGACGCCGGCGTCGCCGCCGGCGCCCTGCACGGTGTGCATGGGGTAGCCGTCCATGGTGGGCTGCTCGCTCCAGTTCACGCCCAGCAAACGCAGCGCGTTCAGCATCACGTGCGTGTCGTCGGACGCCAGCAGGCCGCCGATGCGGGTTTCGCCTTCGGCCAGCGCGGCCAGCAGCAGGATGCGGTTGGAGATCGATTTCGAGCCCGGCAGGCGCACCACGCCTTCAGCGTGGGCGACCGGCGCCAGGTCGATGTGTTCGGGATAGTGCTGCGTCATACCAGTCCTTTTGCTTGCTTATTCAGCTTTGTCATTCAGCTTTATCTTGTGCGGGCGGCGCCTCGGCCGCCTCGATCGTCGCGATCCAGCGCTCGCGCGCGTGCCGGGCATTGCCGTACACCGCCTCCAGGGCGGCGCCGTCGCCGGCGGCAAGCTGCGCGCGCAGCGTGGTCAATTGTGCCAGATAGGCGTCCAGTTCCGTCAGCAGCGCGGCCTGGTTGGCCAGGCTGATGTCGCGCCACATTTCCGGCGACGAGCCGGCGATGCGCGTGAAATCGCGAAAGCCGCTGGCGGCGTACTGGAACAGCAAATCGGCGTGCGGCTTGTGGGCGATGTCGTCCACCAGTGCGTAAGCCAGCAAATGGGGCAAATGGCTGACGGCGGCGAACACCTTGTCGTGTTCCTCCGGCGAGAGGCGATGGATCACAGCGCCACAGGCACGCCAGGCGGCGGCCACCAGCTCCACGTCCGCTTCGGCGTTTTCGGCCAGCGGCGTGAGCACTACTTTCTTGCCTTGATACAGATTCGGAATGGCCGCGTCCGGGCCATTGGTTTCGCGGCCCGCGATGGGGTGGCCGGGCACGAAGCGTCCCAGCTTCTCGCCCAGCGCGGCGCGCGCGGCGGCCGCCACGTCGCCCTTGGTGCTGCCGGCGTCGGTGACCACGGTACGCGGGCCCAGGTGCGGCAGCAGGGCCGCCAGGATGTTGCCGGTCTGCGCCACCGGCGCGGCCAGCAGCACCAGGTCGGCGTCCCGCACGGCGCCGGCAATGTCGCTGCCGGCCACGTCGATGATGCCCAGCTCCAGCGCCCGCTGCAGCGAGGCCGGCGAACGGTCCATGCCGACGACGCTGCGCGCGGCGCCGGCCTGCTTCAGCGCCCGCGCAAACGAGCCGCCGATCAGGCCGACGCCGAATATGACTACCTTATTCACGGTCCGTCGCCAGCGCTTTCTGCAAAGCCGAGATCAGGATGGCGTTTTCCTGCGGCAGGCCGATGGAGATGCGCAGCCACTCCGGCAGGCCGTAGTTGCCGACCGGGCGCACGATCACGCCCTGCTTGAGCAGCGCCAGGTTGACGCGCGCGCCGGCGGCCAGGTCCTTGCCCACTTTCACCAGCACGAAGTTGCCGTAGGAAGGCACGTACTCCAGGCCCATCTGCTCGAACGCTTCCACGAACTGCTGGTAGCCGGCGGCGTTGTTGCGCGCGCCCTGCTCCAGGAAGCTCTTGTCGTTGAGCGCGGCAATGGCGGCGGCCTGCGCCAGCGAGTTCACGTTGAAGGGCTGGCGGATGCGGTTCATCAGGTCCGTCAGCGCCGGCTGGGCGATGGCGAAGCCCACGCGCAGGCCCGCCAGGCCGTAGGCCTTGGAGAAGGTGCGCGAGACCAGCAGGTTCGGGTACTGCTTGACCCACGCCGCCGACTCGTACTGGTTTTCCGGCGACAGGTATTCGTTGTAGGCCTCGTCCAGCACCACCACCACGTTGGCCGGGACCTTCTTCAGGAAGGATTCGATCTCGGCCGCGCCGATGAAGGTGCCGGTCGGGTTGTTCGGGTTGGCGATGAAGACCAGGCGCACATCGTCAGCTGCGGCGTCGATGGCGGCGGCCATGGCGTCCAGGTCGTGGCCGTAGTCCTTGGCCGGCACCACGATGGCGCGCGCGCCCAGGCCTTGCGTGGCCAGCGCGTACACCGCGAACGAATACTGCGAGTAGACGATGGCCTGGCCTTTTTCCACGAAGGCGTGGGCGGCGATTTCCAGGATGTCGTTGCTGCCGTTGCCCAGCGTGATCCAGTCGGCCGGCACGTCGTAGCGCTCGGACAGCGCGGCCTTCAGTTCGAAGCCGTTGGCGTCCGGGTAGCGGCCCAGGTCCGCCGCAGCGGCGGCCATGGCTGCCTTGGCCGATTCCGGCACGCCGAACGGGTTCTCATTGGAGGCCAGCTTGACGATGGACGCCTCGTCGAGGCCGAACTCGCGCGCCACTTCGGAAATGGGTTTGCCGGCCTGGTAGGGGGCGATGGCGCGGACGTATTCTGGACCGAAATTCTTGGACATAGTAATTCTCGAGTTAGGTAAAGGTCAGGTCAAAGGTCAGGTGAGACTCACCGGGTAGGAACCCAGCACCTTGAAGAATGCGGCCTGGTCTTTCAGTTCCGCCAGGGCCTGTGCGACGGCCGCGTCGTTCACATGGCCGTCCACGTCGACGTAGAAGTAGTACTCCCAGGTGCCGATGCGGGCCGGGCGGGATTCGAAGCGCGTCATCGACACGCCGTGCTTGGCCAGCGGCGCCAGCAGCTGGTACACGGCGCCGGCCTTGTTCGGCACGGCCAGCACCAGCGAGGTGTGGTCCTTGCCGGACGGCAGCGTTTGCAGGTGGCCGATGACGGCGAAACGGGTGCGGTTGTGCGGGTCGTCCTGGATGTGGCCCTTGACCACGCCCAGCTTGTACTGCGTGCCGGCCATTTCGCTGGCGATGGCCGCCACGCTGGCGTCGTCGCCCGCCATGCGCGCCGCTTCGGCGTTGGAGGCCACCGCGCGGCGCTCGATGTTGGGGTAGTTCTGGTTCAGCCACACCTGGCACTGCGCCAGCGCCTGCGAATGGGCGCAGATCACCTGCACGCCGTCCATATTGCCGGTCTTGGTCATCAGGCTGTGGTGCACCGCGATGGCCACTTCGCCGCTGATCAGGGTGGTGGTGCCCAGCATCAGGTCCAGCGTGCGGTTGATGGCGCCTTCGGATGAATTCTCCACCGGCACCACGCCGAAATCGGCGGTGCCGGCCTCGGTGGCGCGGAACACTTCGTCGATGGAGGCGCACGGCAGGCCTTCGACGGCGCTGCCGAACTGCTGGTACACGGCCTGCTCGCTGAAGGTGCCCACCGGGCCGAGGTAGGCCACGGTGACGCGCTTTTCCAGCGCGCGGCAGGCCGACATGATTTCGCGGAAGATGGTCTGCACGTCGGTGGCGACCATGGGGCCGGGGTTGCGGTCGGCCACGCCGCGCAGCACCTGGGCTTCGCGTTCGGGCCGGAACACCGGCGCGTTGGTCTCGGCCTTGACGTGGCCCACTTCCTGCGCCACCTTGGCGCGCTGGTTCAACAATGCGAGGATCTGCGCGTCGATCGCGTCGATCTGCTCGCGCAGGGGTTTCAGTTTATCGTTCATGAAGGTTGCCTCAGGGGCCAGCGCTCAGCGGCCGGCGAATTCGTTCAAGTAATCGACGAGGGCTTGCACGCCCTCGATAGGCATGGCGTTATAAATGGATGCACGCATGCCGCCGACGGACTTGTGGCCCTTCAGCTGCAACAGGCCGCGCGCTTTGGCGCCGGCCAGGAATGCTTCGTTCTTGCTTTCGTCGCGCAGGTAGAACGGTACGTTCATGCGCGAACGGTATGGCGGCAGGACGCGATTCTGGTAGAAGTCGTCCGCATCGAGCGCGGCGTACAGCAGCGCTGCTTTTTCCATGTTGCGGCGTTCCATCTCGGCCACGCCGCCCTGGCGCTTGAGCCACTGGAACACCAGGCCGGCGATGTAGATGCCGTAGGTGGGCGGCGTGTTGTACATCGATTCGTTGTCGGCCACGTTCTTGAAGTCGAACGCGGACGGGCAGAACGGCAAGGCTTTGCCGATCAGGTCGTCGCGCACGATCACCACGGTGACGCCGGCCGGGCCGATGTTTTTCTGCGCGCCGCCGAAGATCAGGCCGTACTTGGACACGTCCACGGGGCGCGACAGGATGTGCGAGGACATGTCGGCCACCACAGTGGTGTCGCCCTGTGCGGTGGGCACGAAATCGATCTCCACGCCGTCGATGGTCTCGTTGGTGCACAGGTGCAGATAGGCCGCGCCCGGCGTCAGCTTCCATTCGGCCTGCGGCGGCACGAAGGTGTAGTTGTTGTCCTTGGCGCTGGCGGCCACGTTCACCCTGGCGTAGCGCGCCGCTTCCTTGATGGACTTGCTGGACCAGGAACCGGTCTGCACGAAATCGATGGTGGCGTCGCTGCTGCCGACCAGGTTCATCGGGATGACGGCGTTCTGCGACAGGCCGCCGCCCTGCATGAACAGGATCTTGTAGTTGTCCGGCACCGCCAGCAGCTCGCGCAGGTCGCGCTCGGCCGCGCGGTAGATGGAGATGAATTCCGGACCGCGGTGGCTCATTTCCATGACGGACATTCCACTGCCGTTCCAGTCCAGCATTTCAGCGGCGGCCTGGGCCAGCACTTCTTTCGGCAATACGGCTGGGCCGGCGGAGAAATTGTAGATATTCGTCACGTCTCTTTCCTTATTTTTTTACGATGTTCGCCGTCATGTCCTCAACCATCTTGCCGATGCGCGGCATGATGATCTTCTGGCTCGCCACCATGGATTCCTGCATTACCTTGGGCATGGTCGACAGCATCTTGGCGCCGATCGGGCTGCGGTAGAAGTCCAGCAGCTGGCGCATCTCATCGACGCTGTAGTTGCGCGCGTAGATGGCGGTGGTTTCGCGCTCCAGCTCATCCAGCATGGCCGGATCGTTGAACAGCTTCTGCATGGAGGCCATCATGCCGGGAACGGCTTTTTCGATCTCGGCCTGCATCGCCTTCTTGTCGGCGGCGCTCAGCCCCTTGCCCTTGCTTTCCACCATCGACGCCGTCATGGCCTGCATCATGCTCGGCAGCTGCGCCGCCGCTTGCTGCATCGACGCCTGCATCAGGCTGCGCGCGTTGATCGCGTCCATCAGCTGCCTGGCTGCGGCGGTGGACTCGGCCGTGGCCGCGCCGCTGGGCGCGATACCCTGCGCAGCGGCAGGAACGCAGGAAAACGCCAGGGCGGCGGCCAACAGTGCAACGATTTTCTTCACAGGTTTCCTTTTGAAATGTAAAACGGGGGCAATGTCATTGTCGCATTATTCTGCGTACACGACACTGCCCCCGCTGTGGCGGGTTACGGCTTGCGCCTCACCCGCCCTACGCTGCTGCTTACTCCGGCGCCGATTCCGAAGCATCCGGGGTCGCGTCCGGCGTGTCCGGCGAGGCAAGCGCGCCGCCGGACGGCTCCAGTTCCACCTCGTCGATATCGGTTTCCACGATGCGCTGCAGGCCGGACAGCTTGGTGCCGTCTTCCACCGCGATCAAGGTCACGCCTTGCGTGGCGCGGCCCATCTCGCGGATCTCCGCCACCCGGGTGCGGATCAGCACGCCGCCGGTGGTGATCAGCATGATCTCGTCGGTCGGTTCAACCAGCGTGGCGGCAACCACGCGGCCGTTGCGCTCGGAAGTCTGGATGGCGATCATGCCCTTGGTGCCGCGCCCGTGGCGGGTGTACTCGGTGATCGGGGTACGCTTGCCGAAGCCGTTCTCGGTGGCCGTCAGCACGGACTGCTGCTCGTTCTCGGCCACCAGCAGGGCGATCACGTTCTGGCCCTCTTCCAGGTTCATGCCGCGCACGCCGCGCGCGGTGCGGCCCATCGGACGCACGTCGTTCTCGTCGAAGCGCACCGCCTTGCCGGCGTCGGAGAACAGCATCACGTCGTGCTGGCCGTCGGTCAGCGCGGCGCCGATCAGGAAGTCGCCCTCGTCCAGGTCGACCGCGATGATGCCGGCCTTGCGCGGGTTGCTGAAGTCCTTCAGCGGGGTTTTCTTCACGGTGCCCAGGCTGGTGGACATGAACACGTAGTGGTCTTCCGGGAAGGTGCGGTTTTCGCCCGACAGCGGCAGCACCACGGTGATCTTCTCGTCGTCCTGCAGCGGGAACATGTTCACGATAGGCTTGCCGCGCGAGTTGCGCGAGCCTTGCGGCACTTCCCACACCTTCAGCCAGTACATGCGGCCACGGTTGGAGAAGCACAGGATGTAGTCGTGCGTGTTGGCGATGAACAGCTGGTCGATCCAGTCCTCGTCCTTGGTGGCCATGGCCTGCTTGCCGCGCCCGCCGCGCTTTTGCGCGCGGTATTCGGAGATCGGCTGCGACTTCATGTAGCCCAGGTGCGACAGGGTCACCACCATGTCCTGCGGCGTGATCAGGTCTTCCGTGCCCAGGTCGGTGGCGTTGTGCTCGATGGTGGAGCGGCGCTCGTCCTTGCTGCCGTATTCCAGCTGCGCGGCGGTCATCTCGTCGGTGATGATGGTGGTCACGCGGGACGGCTTGGACAGGATGTCCAGCAGGTCGGCGATCAGCGCCATCACGTCCTTGTACTCGTTGACGATCTTGTCCTGTTCCAGGCCGGTCAGGCGCTGCAGGCGCATTTGCAGGATTTCCTGCGCCTGGTCTTCGGACAGCTTGTACAGGCCGTCCGGCTGCAGGCCGTAGTGCTTCGGCAGGTGCTCGGGGCGGAACGCCTCGATGCCGGCCTGGCCTTCGTCGCCGGTGCGGGCCAGCATTTCGCGCACGATGGACGAATCCCAGCCGCGCTCCATCAGGGCCGTTTTCGCCACCGGCGGCGTCGGCGCGGCCTTGATGATGGCGATGAAGTCGTCGATATTGGCCAGCGCCACGGCCAGGCCTTCCAGCACGTGGCCGCGCTCGCGCGCCTTGCGCAGCTCGAACACGGTGCGGCGCGTGACCACTTCGCGGCGGTGCGACAGGAAGCACTGCAGCATCTCTTTCAGGTTCAGCAGCTTGGGCTGGCCGTCGACCAGCGCCACCATGTTCATGCCGAAGGTGTCTTGCAGCTGGGTCTGCTTGTACAGATTGTTCAGCACCACTTCCGGCACTTCGCCGCGTTTCAGCTCGATGACCACGCGCATGCCCGACTTGTCGGATTCGTCGCGGATGTCGGAAATGCCCTCCAGTTTCTTGTCGCGCACGTTTTCGGCGATGCGTTCGAGCAGCGACTTCTTGTTGACCTGGTACGGCAGCTCGTCGACGATGATGGCGGTGCGGCCGCCGTCCTTGCCGTACTCTTCATAGTGGGTCTTGGCGCGCATCACCACGCGGCCGCGGCCGGTGCGGTAGCCGTCGCGCACGCCGGACACGCCGTAGATGATGCCGGCGGTCGGGAAGTCCGGCGCCGGGATCAGTTCGATCAGCTCGTCGATCGAGCAATCCGGGTTGCGCAGCACGTGCAGCGCGCCGTTGATCACTTCGGTCAGGTTGTGCGGCGGGATGTTGGTGGCCATGCCCACCGCGATACCGGACGAACCGTTGATCAGCAGGTTGGGGATGCGGGTCGGCAGGACGGTCGGCTCTTTTTCCTTGCCGTCGTAGTTCGGTGCGAAATCGACCGTGTCCTTGTCGATGTCGGCCAGCATTTCGCCGGCGATCTTGTCCAGGCGGCACTCGGTGTAACGCATCGCTGCCGCGTTGTCGCCGTCGACCGAACCGAAGTTGCCCTGGCCGTCGACCAGCATGTAGCGCAGCGAGAAATCCTGCGCCATGCGCACCAGCGTGTCGTAAATCGAGGCGTCGCCGTGCGGGTGGTATTTGCCCATGACTTCACCGACCACGCGCGCGCATTTGACGTAGGGGCGGTTCCAGACATTATTCAGTTCGTGCATCCCGAACAGGACGCGGCGGTGTACCGGCTTCAGGCCGTCGCGCGCATCCGGCAAGGCACGGCCCACGATCACGCTCATGGCGTAATCGAGGTAGCTCTTGCGCATCTCTTCTTCGAGGGAAATTGGGATTGTTTCTTTTGCGAATTGATCCATGGGTGGGTTTCGTCTGTTCTTTACTGAGGTTGACTTATCTGTTACGCACGCTGACCGTGATTAACCCGCTGTCCGCAGACAAGCGTACGATTTTAGCATGCGCGCCATGGCTGCTGCGCAATTCCGCCGCCGGCCCGCTGCCAGCCCGCGCCGCCGCATGTCATGGAGCGGAAATAATGAAACGTTATTATTTCGCCCGACGTTGCGCAAAAACAACATTTTGGTCGATTGCGGCCCGGATTCAGTTTGCGCTGTTCGTATTCCGTTCCGATGCCTATGGCAAAATGGACGAGAAGTTAATTGCTTGTTTCGCAATCGGGAACCGGCGCGACATAGGGGCGTATGGTAGGATGCGGCCCACGTACCAACGTCGCGCAGTTTTTCTGCGGATATCACCCCGAAAGGAAGAAAAAATATGAATAAATATGTTGCATCGATTTTTGCTGCGTCGGCAGTGATCGCTGGTTCCGCCATGGCCCAGCAGCCAACCACCCCGCCTTTCGCCCCAGTGACCCAGGACATCAAAGCAGCCACGCCCAAGAGCGCCTACGTGCAAGATGCACGCGGCGTGATCGCGCGTGATCCGTTCGGCCTGTGCTGGCGCACCGGCTACTGGACCCCGGCTGACGCCGTGCCAGGCTGCGATCTGCCGATCTGCGTAGAACCGGAAAAACTGGAAAACGGCAAGTGCGTCGCACCGCCGCCACCAGTGGCCCCAGCACCAGCCCCGGCGCCAGCCGCCACGCCCGCGCCAGCCCCGGCGCCAGCGCCAACCTCGGAAAAAGTCAGCTTCGCAGCGGACGCCTTCTTCGACTTCGACAAAGCCGTGCTGAAGCCTGAAGGCAAAGCCAAGCTGGACGACCTGAGCTCGAAACTGGGCGCCATCAACCTGGAAGTCATCATCGCCGTGGGTCACACCGACTCCGTGGGCACCGATGAATACAACCAGAAGCTGTCGATCAAGCGTTCGGAAGCCGTCAAAGCCTACCTGGTCTCCAAAGGCGTGGAAGCGAACCGCGTGTACACCGAAGGCAAAGGCGAGAAGCAGCCAGTGGACGACAACAAGACCGCCGCCGGCCGCGCTAAAAACCGCCGCGTGGAAATCGAAGTGGTGGGCACCCGCAGCAAGTAATTCGTAGATAGCAACATCGCTCAAGCCGCCCGGTTCACGCCGGGCGGCTTTTTTTGCGCGCTCTTCGCATGCTTTTTGTTACGCACACGCTTTGGCGCCAGGCAAAATCCCGCTATCATGCGGATATGAATGCCGACCCTCTAGAAATCCAAAAATTTAGCGAACTGGCCCACCGCTGGTGGGATCCCACGTCCGAATTCCGTCCCCTGCACGAAATCAACCCGCTGCGCCTGGAGTGGATCAACGCGCGCGCCCCGCTGGCGGGCAAGAACGTGATCGACATCGGCTGCGGCGGCGGCATCCTGGCCGAATCGATGGCGCGCAAGGGCGCCAAGGTGACCGGCATCGACCTGTCCGAGAAGGCGCTCAAGGTGGCCGACCTGCACAGCCTGGAAAGCGGCGTGCAGGTGCGCTACAAACTGATCGCCGCCGAAGAGATGGCCGCGCAGGAAGCCGGCCAGTACGACGTGGTGACCTGCATGGAAATGCTGGAGCACGTGCCCGATCCGGCCGCCATCGTGCGCGCCGCCGCCACGCTGGTGAAACCGGGCGGCCACGTATTCTTTTCCACGCTGAACCGCAATCCCAAGTCCTACCTGTTTGCCGTGATCGGCGCCGAGTACGTGCTGCGCATGCTGCCGCGCGGCACCCACGACTACGCCAAGTTCATCACGCCGGCCGAACTGTCGCAATATGTGCGCAGCGCCGGGCTGCAGGTGAACGGCCTGAAGGGCCTGGGCTACAACCCGCTCAGCAAGATCTACTCGCTGAACGACGACACCAGCGTCAATTACATGGTGGCCACCAGCCGCACCGACTGACTCTCCCTCTTAACGGCGGCTGCGGCCGCCCTCTCACCGTCCCCTTCATGAGCCATCCTGCCCCCTTGCCCGCCCCGCGCGCCGTGCTGTTCGACCTGGACGGCACGCTGGCCGACACCGCGCCCGACCTGGCTGCCGCCGTCAACCTGCTGCGCAGCGCGCGCGGCCTGGAAGCCACGCCCTACGAGCTGCTGCGTCCCACCGCGTCGGCCGGCGCGCGCGGCATGATAGGCGCGTCCTTCGGGCTGACGCCGCAGGACGCCGGCTTTGACGAGCTCAAGCATGGATTCTTCGACAACTACGAGGCCGCCATCGCGGTGCACAGCACGCTGTTCGACGGCGTGCCGGCGCTGCTGGCCGGACTGGAA
This sequence comes from Massilia sp. Root351, assembly GCF_001425045.1. Lineage (GTDB taxonomy): Bacteria > Pseudomonadota > Gammaproteobacteria > Burkholderiales > Burkholderiaceae_D > Rugamonas. The sequence goes on from NZ_LMDJ01000036.1 coordinate 238,641, forward strand.
GCGGCCGGCGTGGCCTGGGGCATCGTCACCAACAAGCCAGCCCGCTTTACCGACCCGCTGCTGCCGCTGATCGGCCTGGCGCACGCCGGCTGCGTCATTTCCGGCGACACCACCGCGCATGCCAAGCCGCACCCGGCCCCGCTGCTGGAAGCGGCGCGCCGCCTCGGCCTGCCGCCGGAAGCGTGCTGGTACGTGGGCGACGACCTGCGCGACATCCAGGCCGGCCAGGCCGCCGGCATGGCCACCGTGGCTTGCGCCTGGGGCTATTGCGGCGCCACCGAACCGGCCGCCTGGAACGCCGACTATTTATTGCCGACGCCGCAATCTTTGTTGCAGCTTGTGCAAACAGTGTTGGCTGCGCGCGCCGGAAACGCGCTGGCAGCCTGATAGATTGTCACACGACCATTGCCGTACGGAAATTCTCCCAGTAAGATAAACGGGAAATCAAACACGATGAAAGCCGGAGTACGCACATGACTAGCGATGAACTAATCGCCGACGCCGCTGCGCGCAGCCATACGCCGCAGAGCTGGGATGTGACGGTGTCCGAATCCAAGTTTTACTGGTACGACCTGCTGACGGATTTCCCGCCCATCCCCGACTTCCGCGATCCGCTGGGCCGCTACCTGCGCCGCATGCAGTTCGCGGTGGAAGCGACCATGGAAAAGCGGCTGATGTACATGCTGGTGAGCCGTCCCAAGCTGCGTTTCGACACGTCGCGCTCGACCAGCTGGGGCTTTTTCGGCCTGAAGCTGAGCATTCCCATCCTGGTGGGCGCCGACCAGAAGCGCGACGCGCTGACCATCGAGCTCAACACGCCGGAGGACGCCACCTTAAAGAAGCCCACGGTGCAGGTCTTCGAGCGTTTCATCACGCTGAACTGGGGTTCGATGATCGAAACCTACTCGATCCACGACCTGCTGCAGAATTTCAACACCAAGCACGACTACCCGACCAAAGTGCACTACGTGGGGCAGACGCGCGACCCGGCCGGGCGCCTGATCAAAGGCCGCATCAGCGGCGTCAACCGCGCTTGCGACAACAGCGGCCCGGACAATGACAACTTCCTGCTGATCCAGCGCATGGACTTCAGCACCGGCGCGCCGGTAGTGACCGACGGCGCCTCGGACGAGTTGCACGACCTGATGCTCAAGGACCAGATGGACCTGCTCGAGTGCATACTCATCAAGTACTTCGAGAAAGACGACGAGAAAATGCGCAGTCCGCGCGAAGTGCAGGCCCGCGAAGCGCGCGTGGCAGCGCTATACCAGGCGCACATGCTGCAGCGCCTGCAAGTGGACCTCGGCTTGGAAGCGCCGGACGCGTTCCAGAACCTGTTCTCGGACATGGTAAAAGTGTCCGACCGGCACCTGTTCGAAGTCACTTTCAAGGGAACCGAACCGGTGTTCCGGGTGCCGGGCAAGGTGTGACACCCGGGTCAGTCGGCATTGAAATCGGCAACCAGATATTGACAACAAACCATCCCATAAGTTCCCCCGTCAAGCTCGCGCATTGAGTACTGAGCCTGCCCGAGTTTTCCGAGAGACACCTTTAGCGACGCAACAAGGAAAGTTTTTTGCCTCCGTGATTGCTCGCCAGACACTGTTCGCAACGGCCGGCAAAGCGTGATACACGAGGTGAAGGAATGGAGTACAATAGTAAGTCTGTGGGGACGACCTGGCTTCGACGTGGGTTGCAAAGCAGAACAGGGCATACCGAGGCCTGGTTACCTCGTAAATACACCCAGAAATCAATAACTGCAAACGATAACTCGTACGCACTGGCAGCTTAATTGCTGTTAGCTCCTCAACGCTTCTTCCCTGGGGCGGGCCGTTAAAAGCTGAGGAGTCATTTACAGGGAATCGCGCTATAACGGGTCACTTGAAGTAGCGCTAAATCTAAGGTGAATCGCTGGTACGTAACGTGCACATCCGTGCCGTACCGGTTAAATTAAATGATAGTGCTAAGTATGTAGAACTGTCTGTAGAGTGCTTGCGGACGCGGGTTCGATTCCCGCCGTCTCCACCACCGAACAAATAAAATGGGCCCCAAGCGCAAGCTTGGGGCCCATTTTATTTGTTCGGTAGCGCAGCCAGCGGAATCGGATCCGCGTCCGCCCCGGCGGACGCGGGGCTTTTGCGGGAATTCGGCGAGCATGCTCGCCGCCGCAAAAGCGGGTTGCGCTTGCAAGCGCAACCCTCTCCGACTCGCCCATTCCGAAAATCGCCTTTGGCGATTTTCCGCGTGCGGCGTCTATCAACCTGATCATCTCACTTCCACGCATCTCCGCCCCTCGCCCCAATCCGCAGCGCAGCCTGTGACAATGTGTGCATTTTTCGCTCTAGCAACATGCTACCCTTTAAGCAAGGTCACTCGGCAATCCGCCCAACCAGCCTGGACGAGACATGGAAGCAAGCGACGCGGTGCTGCGCGACATCATCGACCGCTTCGTACAGCCGGAACATGCGGAGCGCTTTCTCTACCTGCTGGAGAAGCCCAAACGCCGTTCACAGCTCTATGAAGAATTGCTGCATGACGCCAGCAGCTTGCGCCGCGACAAGCGGCAAGCGCTGGAGCCGCCGCAGTCCGATCCGGACCAGCTGCTGGCGCTACTGCGCAAAAAGGGTGCCGGGCAGACCTGTTTCATATTCAGCCGCCGGCATGCGCTCGACGGCCAGCAGGTGGATTTCCGCACTGCCCTGGCTTCTGTTGCAGGACAGATGAGCGAAGCCATCCTGTACTGCCCGAAAGCGCACGTCGCTTTCGTCGAGGAACACGATGGCCGGCAGTTCATCCTTTCGGCCAAGTTGTAATTGAGCAACAATCACGCTGCAAGCTGATTATTGGTATATATTTAATGTCGCATATTGGTATCCATCCGCCGGATCAGACGCTGCATTAATCGATCGCCATGCCCAACTACCTGACCCTGATCACAGCCGTGCCGTCCAGCAGCCTGCTGTACGAGGGGCGTTACGACACCTTGCTGGTGCTGCTATCGGTGGTGGTGGCAATCTTCGCCTCATATGCCGCGCTGCTGGTGTCGCAGCATGCGTCCGGCATCGCCAGCGGCGCGCGGCGGCGCAGCTGGCTGCTGGTGGGCGGGCTGTGCCTGGGCCTGGGCATCTGGGCCATGCACTTCGTCGGCATGCTGGCCTTCACGCTGCCCTGCACCAGCAGCTACGATTACCGCATCACCCTGCTCTCCACGCTGCCCGGCATCCTGGCCAGCACCATGGCCCTGAGCCAGATCAGCCACCGCGACATCACCGGCCGCGAACTGGCCGTCGGCGGCCTGCTGCTGGGCGCCGGCATAGGCGCCATGCATTACTCCGGCATGGCGGCCATGCGCCTGGACGGCTTTATCCAGTATGACCTGAAACTGTTCCTGCTTTCCATCGTAGTGGCCGTGGCGCTGGCTACGCTGGCGCTGTGGACCAAGTTCCGCCTGATGACGCTGCGCGCCGGCTGGCGCCAGCACGCCACGCTGATCGGCGCGTGCGTGATGGGCCTGGCCGTGGCCGGCATGCACTACACGGCCATGGCCGCCGCCTATTTCATCCGCGCCGGCGAAAATCCCGCCGCCGAGTCCGAAATCGGCGCCACCTTCCTGGCCACCATCGTGCTGTTCGCCACCAGCCTGATCATTGTGATCACCATCGTGGCCACTTACATCGGCAAGCACAAGCTGTTCTCCTTCGAGCGATCCTACAAGCTGGCCGGCCTGGTGATGGCAGGCTGGATCATGGTCGCGTGGCTGAGCGCGAACTATTTTCACGAGCGCATGGTGCGCGAGCTGGACCGGCACGAATCGGCACAGGCCCGGCAACAGGCGCGCGACGCGGCGGACAACATCTCGGCCCATTTGCAGCGGCTGAAAGGCATTCCTGCGATGCTCAGCCGCAATGAAGCGGTGCGCAGCGCCCTGCGCCAACCAGGGCCCGTGCCGCCCGCGCTGAACCGGGAACTGAAGCTGACGGCGCAAGACCTGGATGCCGACGCCCTGTGGATCATGGACGCGAACGGCCTCTGCATCGCTTCCAGCAACGCCGATACGCCCGCCACCTTTGTCGGCACCAATTACGCCGACCGCACCTATTTCAAGCAAGCCAAAGCAGGCGGCAACGGCCGCCAGTACGCCATCGGCCGCACCAGCAATGTCGCCGGCCTGTACTACTCCACGCCCGTCTTCGACGGCGCGACGTTCACCGGCGCGGTGGCGGTGAAGCGCAACGTCTCGCGGCTGGCGGCGTGGACCGGGCCGGTGCGCGCCTTCCTCTCCGACGCCAACGGCGTCATCGTGCAGGCGGCCGATGCGCGCCTTGAATTCCGCGCCCTGCCGCAGGCGGCGGTCAATGCGATGACGCCGCAGCAGCGCCTGTCGCAGTACCGGCGCGGACACTTCGATGTGCTGCAGGTGAGCTCCTGGGGCGAGGCCTATTTCCCGGCGGCGGTTCGCATCGGCGCCGACCAGGCGCCGGTGCTGATCTCCTCCGCGCCACTGGCCAGTGACGACATGGCCCTGCACGTGGCGCGCCCGCTGCCGGAACTGGCCCGCCTGAGCACGGAGCGTCTGTGGCTGTTCGCGCTGATCGCGCTGGCCGGCAGCATGCTGATCGTCGCCGCTTCGGCCGTCGTGCTGTACCTGCGCGCCTCGCACAAGGTGGAAGCCGACCTGCGCGTGGCCGCCACCGCGTTCGAGGCCCAGGAAGGCATGGTGATTACCGATGCCAACGGCACCATCCTGCGCATCAACCGCGCCTTCACCGACATCACCGGCTACACGGATGCGGACGCGGTCGACCGCAAGCTGGACCTGGCCGACGCCAGCCGCCACGACGTCCAGTTTTGCGCCGGAATCTGGCAAGCCGTGCGCAGCGAAGGCGCATGGCAGGGCGAGATCTGGAACCGGCGCAAGTCCGGCGAATCGTTCCCGGAATGGCTGACCATCACGGCCGTGCGCGACGCCGCCGGCCACGCCACGCACTACGTGTGCACCTTGACCGACATCACCCGCCGCAAGGCCGACGAAGAGGAAATCCGCAACCTGGCACTGTACGACTGCCTGACCACGCTGCCCAACCGGCGCTGCCTGATGGAGCGGCTGGAACACGCCATCCGCGGCAGCGAGCGCAGCGGGCAATACGGCGCCCTGCTCTTCATCGACCTGGATAATTTCAAGGACCTGAACGATACCTTGGGCCACAACATGGGCGACCTGCTGCTGCAGCAAACAGCGCAGCGCTTTGTGTCCAGCGTGCGCTCGAGCGACACCGTGGCGCGCCTGGGCGGCGACGAGTTCATCGTGATGCTGGAAGACCTGGGCACCTGCCAAAAAGAGGCCGTGGCGCACGCGCGCGAAACCGGCGAGAAAATCCTGCGCCGCCTGAACGACGCCTACGCCCTGGGCGACCACGACTTCACCTGCAGCGCCAGCATTGGCGTGACCGTGTTCCAGGGCCACGACCAGAGCGTGGCCATCCTGCTGAAACAGACCGACCTGGCGATGTACCAGGCCAAGGCTGCGGGCCGCAACGCGATGCGCTTCTTTGAACCCAGCATGCAGGAAGTGGTGACGGTACGCGCCACGCTGGACGCCGACTTGCGCCTCGGCTTGCAGCATGGCCAGTTCCGGCTGTACTACCAGCCGCAGGTCGATGCGGCGGAACGCGTCACCGGCGCGGAAGTACTGCTGCGCTGGCTGCACCCGCAGCGCGGCCTGGTGCATCCGCTGGACTTTATCGCGGCGGCCGAGGAATCGGGCCTGATACTGCCGCTGGGGCGCTGGGTGATGGAAACGGCGTGCGCCCAGCTGGCGGCATGGGCGGGACAGCCGGAGATGGCCCATCTGGCGATAGCGGTAAACGTGAGCCCGCTGCAGTTCCGGCAGCCCGATTTCGTCGAGCAGGTCAACGAGGTGCTGATTGCCAGCGGCGCCAATCCGCGCCGCCTGAAACTGGAGCTGACGGAAACCATGCTGCTCGACGACGTGGAACAGGCAATCTGCAAGATGGCCGCCCTGAAGGTGCGCGGCGTGAACTTTGCGCTGGACGATTTCGGCACCGGCTACTCCTCGCTGTCCTACCTGCAGCGCTTGCCCATCAGCCAGCTGAAGATCGACCGCAGCTTCGTGCGCGACGTGTTGAACAGCCCCAGCGACGCCGCCATCACCAAGACCATCATCAGCCTGGCCCACACCATGGGGCTGGCAGCGGTCGCCGAAGGGGTGGAAACGCCGGAGCAGTTCGCCTTGCTGGCGGAGCTGGGCTGCGACGGCTACCAGGGCTACTGGTTCGGCCGTCCCATGCCGGTGCAGGCCTTCGAATCCGTTTTGCAAGGCCAGCAGGCCCTGTCGGCGTGACGCCCGGCGCCCCCGGCGCCACCCGGTGTATGCTAGCGGCATGGACTCCCTGATCGCCGCCTCCGCGCGTGCCCTCGCTGCCGGAGACGCTCTCGGCGCCCTGAAACGCGTCGCCCTGCGCGGCGATCCGCCCGCGCTGGCTTTGCGCGGCATCGCCATGGCGCAACTGGGCGAGCATGCGCGGGCACGCGAACTGCTCAGGCTGGCCGCACGCGGCTTCGGCGCGCACGAGGAACTGTCGCGCGCCCGCTGCGTGGTGGCCGAGGCCGAAGTGGCGCTTGCCATGCGCGATTTCAGCGCCGCGCCGCGCGCGCTGAGTGCAGCCATTGCCACGCTTGAGGCGCATGCCGACCATGCCAACGCGCTGCAGGCGCGCCTGGTGTCCACGCGCCAGCTCCTCCTGCTGGGCCGTCTCGACGAGGCCGCCGCCGCGCTGGCGCTCATCGACACGCAAGGCTTGCCGCCGGCATTGGCGGCCGTGGCCGCACTGGCGGCGGCGGAACTGGCGCTGCGCTCACTGAGCATGGAAGCGGCCCGCAACGCGCTTGCCCATGCGCACCATGCGGCCGAACGCGCCCGCGTGCCCGCGTTGCTGGCCGAAGTGGCCGAAGCGCACACCGCGCTGGAACGCCCTGCCGCGCGCCGCATCTCGGCCGGCAAGGAGCAGTTGCTGCGCCTGGACGATGTGGCCGCCCTGCTGGGCTCCGGCGCCCTGGTGGTGGACGCCTGCCGCCGCGCCATCGGCACCGGCACCGGCGCAGACGCCGACGCAGGCCCGGCCGCATGGCAATCCCTGGCGCGCCGTCCCATCCTGTTCTCGTTGGCGCGCACACTCGCCGAGGCATGGCCTGGCGGCGCCGACCGCGAGTCCCTGATTGCCAGCGCCTTCAATATGCAAGCCCCGGACGAAACCCACCGGGCCCGCTTGCGCGTTGAAATCGGCCGCCTGCGCGCGCTGGCCGCCGGCTTCGCCCGCATCGAAGCCACGCCGCGCGGCTTCGTGCTCAAGCCGCACGGCGAACGCCCGGTGGCCGTGCTGACGCCGCCCATCGACGGCGACCAGGCCTCGCTGCTTGCCCTGCTGTCCGACGGCGCAGCCTGGTCCACCTCTGCCCTGGCGCTGGCCCTGGGCGCCAGCCAGCGCACCGTGCAGCGCGCGCTGGCCGATCTGGAAGCCGTAGGACGCGCGCGCTCCATCGGCAAGGCGCGCACCTGCCGCTGGCTCGCGCCCCCGCTGGCCGGATACACGACAATCTTGTTACTCCCTGCCGCGCTGGCGATGGCATAAAGTTCTCTTGCGGCGCCGATCCGTGGCGCGACACCAGGAGACAGCAATGACCAGCAAGAACCAAAGCAGTCCGCGCACGGCGGAAATCGTGCGCGAGTATGGGCCCTTCGACGGCGCCAGCAGCATCGCCGGCGTCACCCATGACGGCCAGCGCGTGTGGGCCGCCACCGGCGCCAAACTGATCGCCTTCGATCCGGCCAGCGGCGACACCACGCGCACGCTGGACCGTGCCTGCGACGCCGGCACCGCCTTCGACGGCACCTATCTGTACCAGATTGCCGAGGACCGCATCGACAAGATCGACCCCGCCACCGGCAACGTCCTGTCCTCCATCCCCGCGCCCGGCCAGGGCGGCGACTCGGGCCTGACCTGGGCCGAAGGCAGCCTGTGGGTGGGCCAGTACCGCGACCGCAAGATCCACCAGATCGATCCCGCCACCGGCGCCGTCATCCGCAGCATCAGCTCCAACCGCTTCGTCACCGGCGTGACCTGGGTGGACGGCGAACTGTGGCACGCCACCTGGGAGGGCGACGACAGCGAGATCCGCCGCGTCGACCCGAACAGTGGCGATGTGCTGGAGCGGCTGGCAATGCCGGCCGGCACGAACATCAGCGGCCTGGAATCGGACGGCGCGGACCTGTTCTACGCGGGCGGCGGCGGCAGCGGCAAAGTGCGCGCCGTGCGGCGCCCGAAAAACTAAGCCATCAAGGAGCAAATCATGAACGATACCCATACCCATCCCGTGGTCAGCAGCGAGCAGTGGACCAGCGAACGCAAGGCCTTGCTGGAGCGCGAGAAGGAACTGATGCGCCTGCACGATGCAGTCGCCCGCGAACGGCGCGCGCTGCCGTGGGTGCGCATCGACAAGCATTACGTGTTCGATACACCCCAGGGCAAGCGCGCGCTGGCCGATCTGTTCGAAGGCCGCCGCCAGCTGATGGTGCAGCACTTCATGTTCACACCCGGCAAGGAGCAAGGCTGCCGCAGCTGCTCCTACATGGCGGACCACACGGACGGCGCGCTGCCGCACCAGGCCCAGCGGGATCTGGCTTTCGTGGCCGTATCGCGCGCGCCGGTAGAGGACATCGAACGTTTCCGCCGGCGCATGGGCTGGCAGTTCAACTGGGTGTCATCCGGCAGCGGCGATTTCAACTACGACTTCGATGTCAGTTTCACGCCGGAGCAGACGGCCAAGGGCAACGTCTACTATAACTTCACCATGCAGCCCTTCCCGCTGCCGGATGCTCCGGGCATCAGCGTGTTCTACAAGGACGGCGACGGACACATTTACCGCACCTACTCCACCTACGGACGCGGCGTGGAGGTGATGATGCACACCTATGCCTTGCTGGACCTGACGCCCAAGGGCCGGCAGGAGGAAGGCCAGGCCGACACCATGTCCTGGGTGCGCCACCACGACCTGTACGATCCGGCGCCGGCGCACGCCCCCGCAGCGGCATCCGCAGCCTGCTGCCACGCCGCAGCCTGAAGCACGGACCACGCGGACACGCGGAGGTGGCATGGATAGCATATGGCCATGGCTGGCGGTGGCGGGAAGTGGCGCGCTGCACGGGCTGAACCCTGCCACTGGCTGGATCTTCGCCGCCTTACATGGCCGACGCTACGGCGGCCGCATGCCGGCCCTGCGTGCACTGCTGCCGATTGCCGCCGGCCACACCGCGTCTGTGGTGCTGGTGGCCGCTGCGGCCATGCTGGGCATGGCGATGGAGCGCGCCGCGCTCCAGCTGCTGGCCGGTGCGCTATTCCTGCTCGCGGTGCTGACGCTGCTGGGCGCGCCGGCGGCGCTGGGGCGCCGCGTCAAGGCCGCGCGCCTGCCGGGCAGCACATGCACGCCGGGCCGCCCGCCGGCCCGCCATGCCGCGCTGGCGCTGTGGTCCTGCATGGTGTCCACCATCCACGGCGCAGGCCTGATGCTGGTGCCGGCCCTGATTCCGTTCTGCCTCAGCGACGGCCCGGCGCGCCAGATCACCGCCACCGGCTCGCTGGGGCTGGCGCTGGCCGCAGTCTGCGTGCACACCGCTGCGATGCTCGCCGCCGCCGGCCTGATGGCGTCGCTGGCGCTTCTGGCCCCCTTCTCGCCGCAAAAGATAGCGCAATCATTACTCAGCAAGCCTTTTCGAAATTATGGTATCGTGCGTATCCCGTCACATTTATGGTTGCGCAAACATGACTATCTCCAAGATCAAAGGACTGCGCTGGTGGATGATAGGCTTGATCATGCTGGGCGCGGTCATCAACTACCTGACACGCAGCACGCTGGCCGTGTCGGCGCCGACGCTGCTCACTGAACTGAACATCACCACCCAGGAATACTCGTACATCACGGCGGCGTTCCAGGGGGCCATCATGCTGCAGCCGCTGTGCGGCTACGTGCTGGACGTGATCGGCCTGAAATGGGGCTTCGCCATGTTTGCGGCGGCATGGTCGGTCATCTGCATGGCGCACGGCATGGCCACCAGCTGGCAGGCGCTGGCCTGGCTGCGCGGCCTGCTGGGCCTGGCCGAGGGATCGGCCAATCCGGCCGGCATGAAGGCCGTGTCCGAATGGTTCCCGGCCAAGGAGCGCGGGCTGGCGGGCGGCTTCTTCAATATCGGCGCCTCGGTCGGCTCCATGCTGGCGCCGCCGCTGGTGGTGTGGGCCATTTTGCACTACAACTGGCAGTCCGCCTTCGTGATCACCGGCGCGCTGGGCCTGGTGTGGGTGGCGGCCTGGCTGCTGCTGTACGACGCGCCGGCGCGCCACCGCCGCCTGTCCGCCGCCGAGGCCAAGCACATTGCGGACGGACAGGAACAGCATCTGCAGGGCGACGGCAAGCGCCCGTCCATCACCAGCATCCTCAGGATGCGCAATTTCTGGGGCATCGCCCTGCCCCGCTTCCTGGCCGATCCCACCTGGGGCACGCTGTCGTTCTGGGTGCCGCTGTACCTGACCACGGTGCGCCATTTCGACCTGATGCAGATCGCCATGTTCGCCTGGCTGCCCTTCCTGGCGGCCGACCTGGGCTGCCTGTTCGGCCCCGTGGTGGTGCTGGCGCTGCAAAAGCGCGGCGTGCGGCTGATTAACGCGCGCCGCAGCGCGTTCACGCTGGGCGCCTGCATGATGATGGGCGTGGCCTTTGTCGGCTTCGTGGACAGCCCGTATGCCGCGATTGCACTGCTGAGCCTGGCCGGCTTTGCGCACCAGACCTTGTCCGTCACCGTCATCACCATGTCGTCCGACCTGTTCCGCCGCAACGAAGTGGCCACGGTGGCCGGCATGTGCGGCAGCTTCGGCAACCTGGGGCTGCTGCTGTTCTCGCTGCTGATCGGCGGCCTGATTTCCACTGTCGGCTACACGCCGTTCTTTGTCAGCCTGGCGGTGCTGGACCTGGTGGCCGCCTTGCTGCTGTGGGTGCTGGTGCGCGAGCCCCTGCAGCCCGTCCTCGTCACCCAATAGACCATGATTCAGAATCCCATCCTCCCCGGCTTCAATCCCGACCCGTCCATCGTGCGCGTGGGCGACGACTACTACATCGCCACCTCCACCTTCGAATGGTACCCGGGCGTGCAGATCCACCATTCTCGCGACCTGGTGCACTGGCGCCTGCTCACCCGTCCGCTCACCCGCGCCAGCCAGCTCAACATGCTGGGCGCGCCGGACTCCTGCGGCGTGTGGGCGCCCTGCCTGACCCATGCGGACGGCCTGTTCTGGCTGATCTACACGGACGTGAAACGCTACGGCCGCACCTCCACCGGCGCGGCCAGCGGCGGCGCCTCGCTGCGCGACTTCCATAACTACCTCGTCACCAGCCCCACCATCGACGGCCCGTGGTCCGACCCGGTGCACCTCAACAGCAGCGGCTTCGATCCCTCGCTGTTCCACGACGACGACGGCCGCAAGTATGTGCTGAACCAGCTGTGGGACCACCGTCCCGGCAGCAACCGCTTCGCCGGCATCGTGATGCAGGAATACTCGGTGCAGGAGGGCCGCCTGATCGGCCGCCGCGAGAACATCTTCCAGGGCACGCCGCACGGGCTGACCGAAGGGCCGCACATCTACAAGCGCAACGGCTACTACTACCTGCTCACCGCCGAAGGCGGCACCGGCTGGAACCACGGCGTGACCATGGCGCGCGCGCGCAAGCTGCAAGGGCCGTACGAGCTGCATCCAGACCAGACCATCCTGAGTGCGCGCCACCGTCCCGACTCTGCGCTCCAGCGCGCGGGCCATGCCGACCTGGTGGAGACGCAGGACGGGCAGACCTATATGGTGTACCTGTGCGGCCGTCCGCTGCGCAACCGCGGCACCTGCACCTTGGGGCGCGAAACCGCCATCCAGCCGATGGCCTGGGGCAGCGACGGCTGGCTGCGCAGCGCGGACGGCCACGGCACGCCCGAGCTGCAAGCCGCCGCGCCCGGCCTGCCGGAGCAGCGCTTCCCCATCGCGCCCGCGCGCGACGAATTCGACGCCCCGGCGCTGCCGCCGGCATTCCAGTGGCTGCGTACGCCGTGGCCCGAAGAGCTGTTCAGCCTGACGGCACGGCCTGGCCACTTGCGCCTGTATGGCCGCGAAAGCCTGGGCAGCCAGTTCCGCCAGGCGCTGGTGGCGCGCCGCCAGCAAGCGCACTGCTACAGCGCCGCCACCGTCGTGGACTTCGAACCCGAGCACTACCAGCAGCAGGCCGGCCTGGTGTGCTACTACGGCGGCGCCAAATTCCATTACCTGTACATCACGCACGACGAGGCCGCCGGCAAGCATCTGCGCGTGATGAGCAGCCTGCCCAACCACGTGCAGAGCGACGCCTTCACCGCGCCGATTGCGCTGCCGCCCGGTGTGCCGGTGCAGCTGCGCGTGGAAGTGGACGAGGAGCGCCTGCTGTTCGGCTACCGGGTGGGCGCAGACGGCGGCGACTGGCAATGGCTGCCGCAGCAGTTCGATGCCAGCATCCTGTCGGACGAAGCGAACGCGCCGGGCCAGCCCAACTTCACCGGCACTTTTGTCGGCATGGCTTGCCAGGACATGGCGGGCAGCGGCCTGCACGCCGACTTCGACTACTTCGAGTACCGCGAACGGCCGTACAGCATCAACCCTGCCGCAGCCGTTCAGTCAGGAACTCGATAAAGCGCTGCGTCTTGGCGGGCAGCAGGCGGGTTGCCGTGACGGCATACACCGCGGTGGATGGCGCCGTCCATTGCGGCAGGATCTGCCGCAGGCGCCCGCTGGCCACTTCCTCGGCCACCAGCTCCTTCGGGAAGATGGCGATACCCTGCCCCAGCGCCGCCAGGCGCCGCACCATGCCCAGGCTGTTGAGCCGGAAGCGCCCGCTCACCGGCACCCCGGCGCTATCCTCCCCGCGCTGCAGCGCCCACACGCCCTTCGCCGCGCGGAACACCAGGCATTCGTGGCCCGCCAGTTCGTGCGGCTGCGCCGGCTCGCCGGCCCGCTCCAGGTAAGCCGGCGCCGCGTACAGGTAACCGGGCAGGCGCGCCAGCGGCCGCGCAATCAGCGTCGAATCGGGCTGCTCGCCCATGCGGATGGCCAGGTCGAACGGTTCGCTTACCAGGTCCACGTTGCGCGGCGCCAGGTCCAGCTCGAAGCGCAGGCCGGGATACAGGGCCGCGAACTCCACCAGCAAAGGCGCCAGGAAGGTGATGCCGAAGTCCACCGCCACGGCAGCGCGCAGCACGCCGCTGGGCTGGGCCAGCAGGTCGCCCAGTTGCTCGTGCGCCAGCCGGGCCTCGTCCACGATGCGCTTGCAGCGTTCGAAGTAAGTCTGTCCCGCTTCCGTGAGCTCGATCCGGCGCGTGGTGCGGTGCATGAGCCGCAGCCCGATGGCCTTCTCCAGCGCCGTGATGCGGCGCGACAGCGTGGAGTTGGGAATGCCCGTTACTTCGGAGGCGCGCCGGAAACTGAGCACTTTGGCCACCTCCACAAACAAGGCCATGTCGTTGAGCAGGTCCATCGGCATCGCACGCTTGATTGCGTCAAAAATGAATTAATGAATTCCATTTTCTCATATTTATCCCATCGGTGGAATGACGGATACTCGTCGCACGCAAGCTAACCAAGGAACCCGTCATGACCGCCAAACAATTGCTCACCCCCGTCCGCATCGGCCGCACCGACCTGTCCAACCGCATGATCATGGCGCCGATGACGCGCTCCCGCTCGGACGACGCGGGCGTGCCCGGCGAACTGGTCGCCGCCTACTACGCGCAGCGCGCCAGTGCCGGGCTGATCATCACAGAGGGCGTATTCCCCGCAGCCACGGGCAAGGGCTATGTGCGCACGCCCGGCATCGAGACCGATGCGCAAGTCGAGGCGTGGAAAAAAATCACCGGCGCGGTGCACGCGCGCGGCGGCCGCATCTTCATGCAGCTCATGCATTGCGGCCGCATTTCGCATCCCTTGCTGCTGGACGGCGCGCAGCCGGTGGCGCCATCTGCCATCCGCCCCGCAGGCCAGGCCTGGACCGCGCAGGGCCAGCAAGACATGGTCACGCCGCGCGCGCTGGCGCTGGACGAGATCGCGGACGCGATCGACGGCTACCGCCGCGCCACCCGCCGCGCGCTGGCAGCGGGCTTCGACGGCGTGGAGCTGCACGCCGCGTCCGGCTACTTGCCCGAGCAGTTCCTGTCCTCCGGCACCAATCAGCGCGGCGACGCGTACGGTGGCTCGCTGCCCAACCGCGCGCGCTTCGTGCTGGAGGTGCTGGCCGCCATGGCGGGCGAAGCCGGGGCGGACCGCGTTGGCGTCAAGATCTCGCCCGAGATGAACTTCAACGACATCCGCGACGACGCGCCGCAGGAAACCTACGCCTACCTGGTCGAGCATATCGACAAGCTGGGCCTGGCCTACCTGCACGTGGCGCTGTTCGGCGCCAAGACCGACTACCACGCGCTGCTGCGTCCGCGCTTCAAGGGTGCCTACCTGGTGGGCGGCGGGCTGACCCAGGCAAGCGCCGAGGCCTTGCTGGCCGGCGGCCAAGCCGACGCCGCCGTGTTCGGCAGCAGCTTCCTCGCCAACCCGGACCTGCCCGAACGTTTCCGCCGTGGCGCTCCGCTCAACGAGCCGAACCGGGCCGCGTTCTACGGCGGCGGCGCCGAGGGCTACACGGACTACCCGGCGCTGGCGGCGGACGCGGCCTGAGGCAGCCTGAGGCAGCCTGACGCAGCATAGCGTGGCGAAAGCGTGCGGCAGACCTGGCCGCTTGCGGTCACAATAGGCGCTCCACCTGACTGCGGAGGGGCCATGCGCATCGCCACGTTCAATGTCAACGGCATCACCAGCCGCCTGCCTGCGCTGCTGCAATGGCTGGGCGAAACCAGGCCCGACGTCGCCTGCCTGCAGGAGTTGAAGGCGCCGCAGGAGAAATTTCCCGAAGCGGCGCTCAACGCGGCCGGCTACCTATGCATCTGGCACGGGCAGAAGAGCTGGAACGGGGTGGCGATCCTGGCGCGCGGCAAGGCGCCGCTGGAGGTGGGGCGCGGGCTGGCGGGCGATCCCGACGACGCGCAAAGCCGCTACATCGAAGCGGTGGTGGACGGGGTGGTGGTGGCCTGCCTCTACCTGCCCAACGGCAACCCCGCGCCCGGCCCCAAGTTCGACTACAAGCTGAAGTGGTTCGAGCGCCTGATCCTGCGCGCCGCCGAGCTGCTGGACACCGGCGCGCCGGTGGTGCTGGCGGGCGACTTCAACGTCATGCCCACCGAGCTGGACGTCTACAAGCCGGAGCGCTGGGTGGACGACGCGCTGTTCCGCCCGGAAACGCGGGCGGCCTTTCACCGGCTGCTGGAACAAGGCTGGTGCGACGCGCTGCGCACCATGCACCCGGGCGAGCGCATCTACACCTTCTGGGACTATTTCCGCAACGCCTACGGCCGCGACGCCGGCTTGCGCATCGACCATTTGCTGCTCAGTCCCGCGCTGGCCAGCGTGCTGCAAGCGGCCAATGTGGACCGCGACGTGCGCGGCCGGGAGAAGCCCAGCGACCACGCCCCCACCTGGATTGAGCTTGATTTATAGCTGAATCTATTTTGCTGGACATCCCCGGCGCGAGTCCTATACTCCTCATACCCACGCGCAACCGGAATGAGGAGACCATCATGGACGCATACGAACCACGACGCCGCAAATTCGAGCAGCAAACCCACTCGGGCACGACCAGCGCCGGCAGCATGGGCGCCGGCAGCACGGGGGGCAGCAGCCAGTCCGGCATCCGCGACGCCGCAGCGCCCGGCAACAGCCAGTCCGCCGGCCGCACCGACGACTTGCTGTCGGGCGGCTGCACCGAAGACCAGCGCGCCGAAGGCTTCCAGCGCGACTGCAACGCCGACGCCCTGCGGCAAGGCCTGGAGAAACCCGCCCCTTCCGGCAGCGGCGGCAATCGCCAATAGAACACCGCCGGCATCTAGCGGGTATTACGGCGGCTCCGTGCATGGTTCTGTGCTTTCGGGCAAAATGGTTGGATTGCCAACCTGAGGACCTGACCATGATTTACGAAGTCGCCGAAATTCAGATCAAACCCGACACCAACGCCGCGTTCGAAGCGGCCGTCAAGGAAGCCGTGCCGCTGTTCAAGCGCGCCAAGGGCTGCGAGGCGATGCGCCTCGAACGCATCATCGAGCGTCCCGACACCTACCACCTGGTGATCAACTGGACCACGCTGGAGAACCATACCGTCGACTTCCGCGGCAGCGAGGACTTCCAGGCCTGGCGCGCGCTGGTGGGCGGCTTCTTCGCCCAGCCGCCCAAGGTCGAGCACAGCGAAACCGTCATCACCGGTTTCTAAGCCCCCTGCCCCGAAGGCGGCGACGCGGCGCGCCGCTTTCGCCCACAATACGCCATCACGCAACGATCCAAGGAGCACGCCGTCATGGCCAATACAATCCACCGCAATTTCATGTCGCAGGACGACGCCGAGGCCGCCCGCGGCGCGCTGCTGGCGGCGGGCTTCCCCGCCAGCGCCCTCAACCTGGCGCCGCACCGTGCGCTCGCGCAAAGCACCACCGTATCGGCAGTCGATAATATCTTCAACTCCCTCACGCCGGACAGCGCGGACAAAACCGACGAGCCGCGCCCGCGCCCGGTCGCGCTGCTGAGCGTGGACGTGCTGGACGACGACCAGCGCGAGCAGGCCGAAGCCATTTTGCGCCGCCACAACGCCATCGACGCCTAGCGAACTGCGACAGGCCTGACGTGGCGTGGGCGTCACGCCGGGCGATTACCGCAGCCGCTTGCAGAAGGCCGCGAACCAGGTGCCGCGTGCGCGCGAAGCCGGCGGCAAGCGGGCGCAGCGGAGGCAGCTCAAGCCGCGGAGGTGCTAGTGCGCCACTCGCCGCTGCCTCGCGGCGCCGTTGTCGCTGGCCACAGCCTGCCGCACCGCCGGATCGACGCAGACATGATCGGTGGGCACCACTTCACGCCAGACAAAGCCCGGTTTGCATGTATCGGGACCGGACGGCCCGCCATTGGGAGAACGCCGGGAAGCCGCCGCCGCGTTGTCGGCCCACGCCTGCGCGCGGGTCTGCGGCGTCACGCAGACGCGGTCGTTGGCAATCGCCTCGCGCCAGACATAGCCCTGCTCGCACGTATCGCGACCATAGTTGACAGGCGCCGGCACCCGCCGTTCGGCCGCAAGGCCATTGTCGGCCGCCGTTTGGGCCCGGGTTTCCGGCGTTACGCATACCAGGTCGCTCGGGGATGCCTCCCGCCAGACGTATCCGCTTTTGCAGGTGGCCGGGCCGTAAGGACCACCGTTGGGTGAACGGCGGTCAGCGGCTTGCCGGTTGTCCCGGGCCGCTTGCGAACGGGTCGACGGCGGAACGCAGACGTAGTCATCCGCCACCGCCTCCCGCCATACATAGCCCTGCCTGCAAGGCGGAGCGCCAAAGGTCAGCGCCGACGACGTGCTGCCGATTCCAATGCACACGCCGCACGCGTACGTGGTGCAACCGCGCCAGAAGCCGGTCTGGTCCGCAGAACCGTTCTCGCATATCTTGACCACGCCGTAGCACTCTGTTTTCGTGGAGGTCACCGGACAGGCTGGATTGGCGTTGCGGCACAAGGCCTTCTTCCCGGTGACGCAATATCCGCCGTCGCCATAGTCGCTTTCACCAACTTTCTGCTCCCCGGGAAGACACGAGCCATCACAGAACGGCGCGGTACCGCGCCAGGTATCCGCGTGGCAAATTGAGGCCAGCGACATCAGCAATGCCGCTGTAAATGGCAAGCAGCTCGATAGGCTCGGCATGATTTCCTCCTGCGTTGTAGACATTCCCCTACTCACGCAGTTAAGAATAATCGGCGCAGCGGCGCCCCGCGCCGAAACAAGACGCTCCTTGCGCCGCATCAAATGTTGAGCAAGGTCCGGTTGACGAGGAGCGACTGGAAGGCAGGCTGGTGCTTACACAGGGTGGTGGAATACCTGCCGCAGGTAAGCCAGGAAGGTCTCGTCCTTGCACATGGTCTTGCCCGGCGAATCGGACAGCTTGGCCACCGACTGGCCATTGCAGCGCACCAGCTTCATGACGATGTTGAGCGGCGTCAGGCCGACGTCGTTGGTGAGATTGGTGCCGATGCCGAAGCCGGTCATGATGCGGCCGGCGAAGTGGCGGTACAGGCTGAAGGCGGTCGGCAGGTCCAGGCCGTCCGAGAACACCAGGCGCTTGGTGTTGGCGTCGATGCGCAGCGCGGCATAATGCGCCAGCGCCTTCTCGCCCCACACCACCGGATCGCCGGAATCGTGCCGCAGGCCGTCGAACAGCTTGGCGAAGTACAGGTCGAAGTCGTCCAGGAACGCATCCATGCCCACCACGTCGGTCAGCGCCACGCCCAGGTCGCCCCGGTACTCCTGCACCCAGTCCTCCAGCGCAGCCTTCTGGAAGTCGCGCAAGCGCACGCCGAAAGCCTGGAAGGACTGCATGTACTCATGCGCCATGGTCCCGATGGGCACCATGCCAAGGCGTTTGGCCAGGTAAACGTTGGAGGTGCCCTTGAAGTACTGCGGCACCTCGGCCGCCAGGCGCAGCACCACCTCGTCGTGCCAGGCCGAGGAGAAACGGCGGCGCAGGCCGAAGTCGGAAAACTCGAAGGGATGGCGCAGGCCTGGCTGCAGGCCGAAGGCCTTCAGCGAGGCGATCTTGTCGACCAGGCGTTCGCGGCCCTCGGCCAGCGCGCCGGCCTGGTCGAAGCGGCGGAAATACAGCTCGTTGACGATGTAGAGCACGAAGATCTCGAAGCCCATCACATGCACCTGCGGGCCGGCGGCCGTGATGGCCAGCGCGTCGCCCTGCACCTCCACGTGGATGAACTTGCGCTGGAAGCGGAACACGGCCAGGAAATCGACAAAGTCGGCCTTCATGTAGCGCAGCGAGCGCAGATAATCCAGCTCGTCGTCGGCGAAGGACATGGCGCACAAGTGGTCCAGCTGCGCGTTCACTTCATCGGCCAGTTCGGCCAGCGGGAACACGGTCGTGTTCCGGCACAGGAACTCGTACTCGGCGTGCGCGCCGGGGTGACCATGCAGCAAAGCCTGCCACATGCTGAATTTATACAGGTCGGTTTCCAGCAGGCTGCGTACCACGGGGATCATCAAGTTATTCTCCAGTCACTTCAACGGCCGGCATTGACCAGCAGCTCTTGCAGCACGTCGCCCGACTGGGCCAGGCGTACGCCGCTCTCCTCCATCTCTTCGAGGAAGTCCTGGTACTGGTCGCAGAAGCCGGCCACGGGGCTCATGCAGTCGGTGATGAGCACCAGGCGGCGGCGGCCGTCCTCGCCGAACCGCGCGGTGAACTGCGCGGCGATATGTTCAGTGGTCGCCTTGACGCAGTGGCTGCCCGCCTCGCCGGCGATGTAGACCAGTTCCGCTTCGGCCAGGCGGTCGATCAGGGTGCGGTTCAATTGCGTATCAGGATCGGCGTCGTCCGGCACTTCGGCCATCACGGCCGAATAGTGCTCGGTCCAGGGATTGGCACCCTTGGCGATCTTGGTGACGGTGCCGAGCGACGCGTCTTCCCAGCGGTTATAGGCCGAGCGCACATCCTCGTGCACATTGTGGCCCCAAGAGCCGATCTCGCAATGTACCGGCCAGATCATCAGGCGATAGCGCTCGGCCTGTTCGAGCGCATCCAGATAGGCCAGCGCGCGCGGCAAGGCGGCCGAATCGCGCGGCAGGAATTTTTTCCCGCGCACGTCGGCGGCGGTGATCTGGGTAAACGGCTCGGGCGCGGCGCCCTCCGCGTTGAGCCAGAAGGTCGGATGCGCGATGTCGTAGCGGTGGTGGGAATCGAGGGTGACGCTGATAGCCGTCAAGCCGTGGCGGCCGCGGTTGATCAAGCCCGCCAGGCGCAGCATATCCTGGTGCGCCCCTGGCACCGGCAGCGCCGGCGCGTGCAAGCCCTTGGTGGCCGGATTCTCCGGCAGATAAGCGGCAGGCAAGTCGCAAAAGTCATTTTGCGGATCGATGACAAGCAGGTGCAATTTGCGTTTCATGGTCAGGCTCCGTGGCGCGATAGCCCCATGATACCTTCAGCCCGGATTTCCTACAAAACACTAGTGCAATCCTTACAAACATTCGCGAATTCCTACAAGCGACCTGTGCCGCATCCTTCCTACTTCGGGGTCAGACCCCGAAGTAGGAAGGATGCGGCACAGCTTGCTTAGGCGGCAACCAGTTCGTCGATCGATTTGCGGGTCTTGGCCAGGGTGTCGGCCACGGCTTGCTCGCCCAGCGCCACGCCTTCGGCTTGCACGAAGGTGATGTCGGTCAGGCCCAGGAAACCCAGCACGGCGCGCAGGTAGGTGCTCAGGTGGTCGTAGCCGGCTGCCGGACCTTCGCTGTATACGCCGCCGGTGGCCGTGAAGATGTAGACCTTTTTGCCGGTCAACTGGCCGACCGGGCCGGTTTCGGTGTACTTGAAGGTGACGCCGGCGCGGGCGATGTGGTCGATCCAGGCTTTCAGCGTGGAGCTGACCGAGAAGTTATACATCGGCGCGCCGATCACGATCACGTCCGCCGCCTGCACTTCGGCCACCAGCGTGTCGGAAATCTTCACCGTGTGGGCCTGGTCGGCATTGCGCGCTTCGGCCGGGGTGAAGAAGGCGCCCATCATCTGCTCGGTCAGGTGCGGCACGGGATGGGCGGCGAGGTCGCGCTCGACGATCGTGTCGGACGGGTTGGCGGCCTTCCATTTGGCGATGAATTCTGCCGACAGCTGGCGCGACAGGGAACCGGAGTTACGTACGCTGCTGTTGATATAAAGTACATTTGCCATGATGCTGCTCCTTCAAGATGTGGAACCCAAGTGGGACCCGGTTGGGATTGCATGCATCATAGAACGGGTTTAGTATCGATGAAATACTGCAAATTTCAATCGATAGCATCGATTTTTTAGATCATGAGAGACCCCGGCCACCCTTCCCTGGACCAGCTGCGCGTGTTCATCGCCGTCATCGACCATGGCGGCTTCGCCCACGCGGCGCGCGCGCTGCACCGCACGCAGTCCGTCATCAGCTACACCATCGCCAACCTGGAGGACCAGCTCAACATCGCGCTGCTGGACCGCAGCAGCCGCAAACCCACCCTGACCGAGGCCGGCCGCGCCTTGCTGGCCGACGCGCGCGCCGTGTCGATGAAGGTCGACAGCATGCGCTCGCGCGCCAAGGCGCTGTCGGCCGGGCTGGAGGCGGAAGTGTCGCTGGTGGTCGATGTGATGTTCCCCACCTGCCTGCTGGTGCGTATCCTGAACCAGTTCCAGCAGCAGTTCCCCACCGTGGCGATGCGCTTGCGCACCGAGGCGCTGGGGGCGGTGACCCAGCTGGTGCTGGAACGGGTGTGCCACATCGGCATCTGCGGCGGGGTGATCGCGCCGCCGGACGCCATCGAGCGCCGCGCGGCGGGCGAAGTGACGATGATGCCGGTGTGTTCGCCAGACCATCCGCTGGCTAACATCGAGGGCAAGATCCCGGTCTCGGCGCTGCGCGACCACATGCAGCTGGTGCTCACCGACCGCAGTTCGCTCACCGCCGGCAAGGACTTCGGCGTGCTGGGACTGCGCAACTGGCGCCTGGGCGACCTGGCGTCCAAGCACGCGCTGCTGCGCGGGGGGCTGGGCTGGGGCAGCATGCCGCACGCCATGGTCTACGACGACCTGGCCAGCGGCCGCCTGGTGCAGCTCGATATCGCGGACGGCAAGGCGTTCCAGTATCCGCTGTTCGTGATCCATCGCGGCGACGAGGAGCCGGGACCGGCAGGCCGCTGGCTCACGCAGCAGTTTCTGGACCTGGACCACCAGCTGCCGCACGGCGCCTACTGAGTCCGCGCGGGGACGAGCGCTCAGGGCTTGCGGTAAATCGACGGCGCCAGCATGGCCACGTCGCTGTTGATGTCGTTCAGGCTTTCGGAGTGGCCGATGAACAGGTAGCCGCCCGGCTTGAGCTGCTGCGCCACGCGCGCCACCACCTGGCGCTTGGTCGCGGCGCTGAAGTAGATCAGCACATTGCGCAGGAAGATCACGTCGAAGCTGCCCAGCTGCGGCAGTGGCGCGTTGAGGTTTACTTCCATGAACTGCACGCGCTGGCGCAAGGGCCGCTGCACCAGCAGCGTGCCCGCGTACTGGTCCATCCCTTTCAGGCAGAAACGCTGCAGGTAGCTGCGCGGGATGTTGCCGGTGCGTTCCATCGGATAGTGGCCGAAGCGCGCCTTGTGCAGCACGCGGCTGCTGATGTCGGACGCGGTGATCTCCCAGCGCTGCTGTTCCAGCACGTCGGCCAGCACCATGGCGATGCTGTACGGTTCTTCGCCGGAGGAGCAGGCGGCGCTCCATACGCGCAGGGCCTGGCCGCTCGCGCGCGCTTCCTGCGCCACATTGCGCAGCAGGTCGAAATGCTTGTTCTCGCGGAAGAAGTAGGTCTCGTTGGTGGTCAGCAGGTCCACTGCGAATTGCGTTTCACCGGGCGCCTGCCCGCTGGCCAGCAGCTTGAAGTACTCGCCGTAGGAGCTCACGCGGTGGTGCTGCAGGCGCTTGGACAGGCGGCCGCTGACCAGCGCCTTTTTGCTGGGCGCCATCGTGATGCCGGCGGCGTCGAATATGAAGCGCTGGAACTGCGCGAACTCATGGTCGCTGATGGCGGCGGGTGTCATGCGGCCGCCAACGCGCTGATTTCGTCCACCGACAGCACCTGGCTGGCGTCCAGCAGGATCACGAACTTGCCGTTGACCTTGCCCATGCCGGCGATGAAGTCGCTGCGGATGCGCGCGCCGAAGGCCGGCGCCGGTTCGATGTCGGCCGCGGCAATTTCCAGCACGGCGCTGACGGCGTCCACCATCACGCCGAGCACCTGGTGTTCTCCGGTGTGCCCCTGCACCACTTCAACGATGACGATGCAGGTGCGCTTGGTGATTTCGCTGGCCTGGCGGCCGAAGCGCGCGGCCAGGTCCATCACCGGCACCACGGCGCCGCGCAGGTTGATCACGCCGCGTATCGCTTCGGGCATCATCGGCACCGGCGTCAGTCCGGCGTATTCGATGATTTCCTTCACCGCCAGGATGCCGACCGCATAGGTCTCGCCGCCCAGGGTGAAGGTCAGGTATTGCGCAGGGGCTTGCGGTAACGCTTGCATATGCCGTTCCCGCTCAGAACTTGGTGAAGTGCGCTTCGTCCGGCTCGCCGTCCGGGAAGTGCGCCAGGCTGACATGGCCACCGGACGGCGACGCGGGCTTGCGGCCGCCGCTGCGCGCAGGCGGTTTGCGCAATACTTGCACGTTGGCGCGCTGCTGCACCGGCGCGGCGCCGGCCACGCGGAAGAAGGCAATGGCGGCCTGCAGTTCCTCGGCCTGGCTGCTCATCTCTTCGGCGGTGGACGCCAGTTCCTCGGAGCCGGCGGCATTCTGCTGGGTGGTGCTGGACAGCTGGCCGACCGCCGCGTTGATCTGGCCCACGCCGGTGGACTGTTCTTCCGATGCCGCCGTGATCTCCTGCACCAGGTCGGAGGTCTTCTTGATGTTGGGGACCATGGAGTTCAGCAGTTCTCCGGCGCGCTCGGCCAGGCTCACGCTGCTGGCCGCCACTTCGCCGATTTCCTGCGCCGCCACCTGCGAGCGCTCGGCCAGCTTGCGCACTTCAGCCGCGACCACGGCGAAGCCTTTGCCATGTTCGCCTGCGCGCGCCGCCTCGATGGCAGCGTTCAGGGCCAGCAGGTTGGTCTGGTAGGCAATGTCGTCGATGATGACGATCTTGTTGGCGATCTGCTTCATGGCCGCCACGGTTTCCCTCACCGCCGCACCGCCCTCGGTGGCCTCGATGGCGGCCTTGCTGGCCATGGCGTCGGTCACTTTGGCGTTCTCGGTGTTCTGCGCGATGGAGGCGGTCATTTCCTCGACCGAGGCGCTGGTCTGCTCCACGCCCGCCGCCTGCTCGCTGGCCGCCTGCGACAGCGACTGCGCGGTGGCGCTCACTTCTTCGGATGCACCGGCCAGCACCTGGGCGCCGTTGGTCACTTCGGCCACCACCTGCGACAGCTTGTCCACCATCTGCTTCATCGAATACAGCAGGCTGCTGCGGTCGCCTTCGCGCACGCGGATGTCGACCGCCAGATTGCCGTGGGCGACTTCACCGACGATCTGCGCCGCATAATCAGGCTCGCCGCCCAGCTGGCGCAGCAGGCTGCGGATCAAGATCCAGGACAGCAGCACGCCAATCAGCAGGCCTCCGCAGATCAGGCCCACGTTCAGGCGCGTGGTGTCGTCGTATTGCCTGACCGCGTCTTCGTACTCCTGCCTGGCCACATCTTCCTGCAGCGTGCGCAGCTTGGTCAGCAAGTCCAGGGGCAGGTAAAAGTCCTTTTCGATATTGCGCATGGCCTCGGCGGCAGCCTTCTGGTTGCCGGCCCTGGCCAGCGCCATGGCGGCGGCGCGCTTGTCGTTGTAGGCATTCCAGGCTGGCGTGAACTCATCGACCATCTTCTTTTCCTCGGGCGTGAGCACCGTACCCAGGTAATCGCCCATGTTCTTCTTGAAGGCTGCGTCGTTCTTTTCCAGCGCCACCAGGTCGGCTTCCACCTCGGCCGGCGTGGCGCCGAACGAGGCTTGCACACTGCGGTGGCGCATGCGCAGCATGGCGTCGCCGATCTTGGCCAACTGGCCGAGGGCGATGGTGCGGTCCTCGTACACCGTTTTGAGCTTGCCGTTGCTGAAGTTCATGCCGCGCATGCCCGCGTAGCCGACAGCCATCACGATGATGGACAGCAGCGCGACCAGGATGCCGAGGCGGGTGCCTACCTTGAGTTTGTTGAACATGCTCGTCTCCGAAAGATCTTGAAATAATTACGCGGCTTGTAGTTGCAGGTGCTGGGACCCGGCGCCGCCATGGTGCTGCAGCAGGGCCGCCACATCCAGTATCAGCGCCACTTCACCGCTGCCCAGGATGGTGGAGCCGCTGATGCAGCGTACGCCGCTGAATACGGGGCTGAGCGGCTTGATCACGGTCTGGAACTCGCCCAGCAAGCTGTCCACCACCAGCCCGGCGCGCTGGCCTGCGTGCTTCAGCACCACGATGGATTCGCGCCGCCCGGCCGGGCCTTGCACGCCGAACATGTCGCGCAGGCGCACGAAGGGCAATACCTGGCCGCGCAGGTTGGCGTAGTCCTGGCCAGGTTCGGCCGCGAATTCGATGCACTCCTCTATCGTGTCGAGCGGGATCACATAGGTGGACTTGCCCAGGCCGACCAGGAAGCCATCGATGATGGCGAGCGTGAGCGGCAGGCGCACCGTCACCGTGGTGCCCTTGCCTTCCGCGCTGTCGACCGACACGCTGCCGCGCAGCGCGTTGATATTGCGCTTGACCACGTCCATGCCCACGCCGCGGCCGGACAGGTTGGTCACCTGTTCGGCCGTTGAGAAGCCCGGTTCGAAGATGAGCGCGTAAATTTCACCGTCGCTCAGCTTGCGGTCGGCCTCCACCAGGCCCCGCTCGACGGCCTTGGCGAAGATGCGCTCCTTCTTCAAGCCGCCGCCATCGTCGCTCACTTCGATGACGATGCTGCCGGAGTCGTGATAGGCGTTGAGCCGCACGGTGCCGCGCTCGGGCTTGCCCGCCGCGGTGCGCCGTTCGGCCGCTTCGATGCCGTGGTCGATGGCGTTGCGCACCAGGTGCATCAGCGGGTCGCCGATTTTCTCCACCACGGTCTTGTCCAGCTCAGCGTCCTCGCCGTTGACCACCAGCGCGATGTCCTTGCCCAGTTCGCGCGACACGTCGTGTACCACGCGCTGGAAGCGGTTGAAGGTGGCGCCGATTTTCACCATGCGCAGCTGCAGCGCGCTGTCGCGCACTTCCTCCACCAGCGTGGACAGGCGCGAGGTGCTTTCCTGCAGTTCGGCGTTGCGCACGCGGCGCGCGATCAGGTCGGCCGAGGCGCCGGCGATGATCAATTCACCCACCAGGTTGATCAGGTGGTCCAGCTTGTCAGCGTCCACGCGCACGGTGCGCGATTCGGCGCCCCGTTGATCCGGCTGCGCTTTCTGCAGCTCCTGCGGCTGTACCGGGGCCTGCAGCTGCGGCAGCCCCGGAGGCTGGGGCGGCATGACGCGCACCGTGCAATCGTCCTGCACGAATTCGAACACCGCCTCGATGGTGGCCTGGTCGGCGCCGCTGTCGAAGGCGATCTCGTAGCCCAGGTAGCAGGACTCGGGGTCCATCTGGCCGGGATCCGGCAGCGCGTCGTCCACGGTGGCAATGGCGGTGATGCGGCCGATCTGGTTCAGGTAGCGCAAGAAGGACAGCGGGTCCATGCCGTTGCGCAGCACGTCCGGTCCGAAACGCAGGGAGATGTGCCAGTGCGTGCCTTGGCTGCGCGCCACCGGGGCTCCACCGTCCGCTACCGTGGCGGCGGCGCCATCCGCCGCGCAAGCGGCGTTGGCATGCCCATCGTCCAGGTAGGCGGACAGCCGTAGCAGCAAAGGCGCGCCGCGCTGCCGCATGGCGTCGTCCGCGCCGGCCTGACCGGCTTCCAGCGCGTCCGTCATGGCGCCGATATGGTCGCAGCAGGACAGCAGCAGCGTGACCAGCTCGCCGTCCGTATCGACCGTCCCGGCGCGGACTTCATCGAGCACGCTTTCCAGCACGTGGGTGAAGGCGACGATGTGGTCCAGGCTGAACAGGCCGGCCGAGCCCTTGATGGTGTGTGCGGCGCGGAAGATGGCGTTCACCGCTTCCAGCCGATCCCCATGGCGGCCCAGCGCCAGCAGCGCGTTCTCCATGTCGGCCAGCAGGTCGCGGCACTCCGCGATATAGGTTTGCAGCGCGTCGTCGAGGTTCATGCCACGCTCCTGCCGCCGCCGTTGCCGCCGGCCGCCATCAGCAGCGGATCGCCGAACCAGCCGGCCAGGTCCATCAGCTCGAAGACTTCCAGCACGGCCGGACTGTGAGCCACCAGGCGCAGCTGACGCTGCAGCTGCAGCGCGCTGCGCCTGGCCAGCATCAGCAGCTGCACGCCGGCGGTGTCGATTTCGGTCACGCCGGCCAGGTCCACTTCCAGTGCATGGCCGCCAGCGTGGGCGCGGCTGACGGCGGCCAGCAGCGCCGCCTTCAGCTCGGCGGCGCGGTAGATGGTCAGCTCGCCTTCGATAAACAGCAGACCCGGATCGATATCCCCTGGCATGGCCGCTCCCGCTGCTTAAGGCAGGCAGAGTTTTTGCACGGCGCCCAGCAGCACTTCGGGCTTGAAGGGCTTGACCACCCAGGCCTTGGCGCCGGCCGCCTGGCCTTCGCGCTTCTTGGCCTCCTGCGATTCCGTGGTCAGCATGATCACCGGCGTAAACTTGTGGCTGGCCTGCTGCTTCAGCTCGCGCACGAAGGTGATGCCGTCCATATTGGGCATGTTCACGTCGCACACGATCAGGTTGACCTTCTTCTCGCCCAGCTTGCTCAGCGCAATCTGGCCGTCGGCCGCTTCGATCACGTCATAGCCCGCGCTCTTCAGCGCGATGCCCACGACCTGCCGCAGCGAAGCCGAGTCGTCTACCACCATAATGGTCTTGGCCATACCTACTCCTTAAAAAAACGTAACTTCATCGGCCGGCGCGGGCAGCGCCGCCGGCTTGGCGCGCTGCGGGGACGCGGACGGCGGCGCCGGCGGCGCGGCCCGGCTGTCCAGCGCATACTCCTCGGCCATGGCATAGGTTTTTTCCAGCTCGGCCAGCAAGCCGGCGGCATCCAGCGGCTGCAGGCGGCGGTCCTGCTCGAAGCCGGCGCAATGCCGTTCCAGCGCCGCGCGCAGCAAGTCGATGTTCTGCTTCACATGGCTCATGATCTGGGTCACGCGGTCCTGGAACTGCAGCTGCACCAGCGCCTCGCCCACCTCGTACTGGATGCCGACGCTTTCTTCCTTCAGCAGATTGCTGGACTGGACCAGCGCGTCGGTGACACCGCGGAAACCGCTCAGTACACCGGCAATCGCCTGTTCGGACACGCGCATCGACTCTTCTTCCAGCGCGCCCGACTGCTGCGCCGCCTGCGCCGTGGCGACAATGGCATTGCTCACCAGGGCCACCTTTTCGGCGATGCGGCGGCCGGTATCGGCCGACTGGTTGGACAGCATGCGCACTTCCTTGGCCACCACGGCGAAACCGCGTCCGCGCTCGCCGGCGCGCGCCGCCTCGATGGCCGCGTTCAGCGCCAGCAAATTGGTCTGGGCGGCGATACTGGCGACGTCGGCCGCCATTTCCTTCAGTTCGCGCACGAACAGGCCCAGGCCGTTCACCTTGTCCAGCATGGCGGCCTTGCTTTCGGTGGCCGAACGCAGCGAGGCGACCACGCCTTGCAGCTCGCGCTCGCTGTTGGCAAACACCGTCACCAGGCCGTCGCCGCCGTCCATGGACGCGGTGGCGACGCTGGCGGCGCCCACGGCCTGGTCCAGCCGCTCCACGATGCCGCCGAAACGGCCGGCCAGCGCGGCCACCGCCTCATCCATCTGCGCAATTGAATTCTCGATATGGCGCGACCATACCGGCGCGACCGACACGCCGAGCGCGCGCTGCCCTTCCAGGTAATCGTCCACCGACTGGTTGAAGGTGCTTTGCATGGCGTTGAAATACAGCCCGCTGGCGTAGCCGCAAGCCACCAGCAGCAACACGGTGAGGCCGCCGGCCAGGCTGAAACCGCTGAAGGCCAGCACCGCGAACGCCGCCAGCAGCGCCAGCGACAGCGGAAGGAACAGGCAGGCATGGCTGCGTACGAAATTTTTCACTGCCGGGATTCTCCTGGGGATACGCTGCCCGTCCAGCCGGGTGAAGTCGCCAGCAAACTGTATCCACCAGGGAACTGCCTGTAACCTGTACTTTGGTACAGTGTGGAATTCCTGCATGCACCAAAGTACAAGTTACAGCGGCCCGCTGCTGCCTTTAGAGTGGGTCATGGCTAGAAATAACGACATCATCGACATCTTCCTGCTGCCCGGCGAATACTTCGTGGGCGGACCGGAATACCGCATCCGCACCCTGCTAGGGTCATGCGTGTCGATTACCCTGTGGCATCCGGCACGGCGGGTCGGCACCATGTCGCATTTTCTGTTGTCGGCGCGCAACTCATCGAAGGATCCGGGCTTGAACAGCCGTTACGGGGAAGAGGCGCTGGAACTGATGCTGGCCGAATTGCGCGCCATGGGGGTGGACCCGGCCGAGTGCCAAGCCAAGATATTCGGCGGCAGCCAGATGTTCCCGGGGCGGGACGACCAGAAGGCCAGCAACATCGGGCGCCAGAACGGCGAGGTGGCGCTGCGCCTGCTGCGCGCGCACGCCATCCCGGTGGTGTCCGAAAGCCTGTACGGCGTCGGGCACCGCAGCATCATCTTCGATATCCGCAGCGGCAATGTGTGGAGCCGCCAGGCGCAGCCGGAGGAAAGCGCTTCGGCTGCCGGCAAGCCGGCGCTGCGGGAACCGAAGTTCGCCGAGGCCAGGCCGGGCGACAGCAAGGCGGGCGAAACCGCTACGGGGCTCCCGCGCTGTGCAGTCTTGACTTGAGCCGCCGCACTTCCTCGCACAAGTCCACCACCAGCGCCGCCAGTTCCTCGTCGGCCTCGAAATCGCGCTCCACGCGCAGCAGGTGGAGCGCGCGCCGCAGTTCGCCGCTGGCGAAGCGCCACGCGTGCGGCGGGGCCGCCGTGGCCGCGCCTGCCGCGTCCACCACGATAGGGGCCGCCGTCACGCTGCAGAGCAGCGCGCCGCTGCTGACATGGCGCACCACCCAGTCCGGCTCCACGGCGCAGGCACGCGCCAGCTCTTCCAGTGTCAGCGCAGCCTCGTCCAGCAACTCACCATGAATCTGCATAATCAAGCTCCCATGCCGGCGCGCGGGTTGAAGTCCAGCTCGCGCGCCATGGTTTCGTACAGCTGGCGCGCGCGCTCGGTGTCGGCGGGCGGCAGCACCAGTTCCAGCATCAGGTAAAGATCGCCGCCGGCCGCGCCGGATTGCGCCTGCGCGCGCGACGGCGGAATGCCGCGCCCCTTCAGGCGCAGCTTGCGCCCGCCCTGCGACTTGGGCGGCACCGCCACCGTGACGCGGCCGGACGGCGTGGGCACGTCGATTTGCGCACCCAGCGCCGCCTCCCACGGCGCCACCGGCACCGTCTGGTAGACGTCGCGTCCTTCGATGCGGTAGCGCGCGTGGTGGCGGAAGCGGATTTCCAAATACAGGTCGCCGGCCGGCGCGCCGCCGCTGCCCGGATGGCCCTGGCCGGACAGGCGCAGCTGCTGGCCTGCGGTGATGCCTTGCGGGATGTTCACGTCCAGGGTGCGCTCGCGCGTGACGGTGCGGCCGTGCGCGTCCTCCTCCTGCAGGCGGACGCTGACGGTGCGGCTGGCGCCGTGGTAGGCGTCGGCCAGGTCGATTTCCAGCGCGGCGTGGCTGTCCCCGCCGCGCTGCTGCATCGGCCGGCCCCGGCCCCGGTTGCCGCCGATATTGGCGAACAGGTCGGCGAAGAAGTCGCTGTCGAAGCCGGCGCCGCCCGGCGCGCGGCCGCCGCCCATGCCGCCCATATTGCCCCAGTCCGGCGGCGGACGGAATTCCTGGCCGGCGCGGTACTGGCCGTTGTTGCCCAGCGCGTCATAGGCGGCGCGTTTTTCCGCGTCGCCCAGCACGCCGTAGGCTTCGTTCAATTCCTTGGTTTTCTTGTCCGCGTCCGCTTCCTTGCTGACGTCCGGATGGTATTTGCGCACCAGCTTGCGGTACGCCTTCTTGATCTCGTCGGCGCTGGCGGTCTTGGAAACGCCAAGCGCATGATAGTAGTCCTTGTATTCCACGATGGAGTGTCTCCAGGCAGCCCTGTCAGGTCCAGATTACAAGGAATCGCGCGCGGCCAGCGCGCGATTTGAACCGTTGGCCGGCCTGCCAGGAGCGCGGTTGGCCGCGGTTAGCGGATACGGCGCAGCGACGACGGCTTGTCGTTCATCGGCCCCAGGTTGTCGTAGCGGCCCGGGCCGTAGACGACGCACTGGCCGCCGAAGTTGTCGTGTTCGCACAGTTGCCACTGGCCTTCGTGGATGACCATGGAACTGGCGCGGTCGTTGAAGTCGGTGGCGCGGAAACTGCGGGTTTCGCCCTGGAAGGACACGCGGCGGCCTTCAAAGCGCGCGTGTTCGAACAGTTCGATCGGGTCGGGGCGGTAGCCGCCCTGGCGGTCATCGTGGCGGTCGCGCCATTCTTCGCGGCGCGCCTCGCGGCGTTCGTCGCGATCATCGCGGCCGTCACGGTCGCGGTCGCGGAACCCGCCGCCGCCGCGTCCGCCACGCTCCACCTGGCGCAGCGAGGAAATGCTGTTGTTGAAGCGGCGCAGGTCGTTGTGCTCGCCGCGCTCGAACACGGCGCAGTAGCCGCCGAAGTCCTTGTGCTCGCAAACTTCCCACACGCCCGAATGCACCACCAGGCTGGAAGTGCGGTCGTTGAAGCCGGCCGCGCGCAGGTCGCGCGCACCGTCGCGGATGGTCACTTCTTCGCCGCGGAAATTGTCGCGCGAGAACAGCGTGATTTCGCCGGCCTGGGCGGCGGCGAACTGGCTCAGCAGGGCGGCCGCGCAGGCCAGGGTCTTGATGCTAGTGCGTTTCATGGGTCTTAGCTCCGTAATATTCTTCTCATCCAGCGGATCGATGCCTTCTATCAACGATTTAGCTGGAGCATCAGCCTACACGACTGTGTAACAAATTCCTACTGCACCGAGTAGAATCGTTGCTTTAGTCCTAAGATTTCCTCCCCATGCCGACCACTTTCACCCTCTCCAGCATCCGCACCGAAGCCGCCGCCCTGTGGAAGCTGGCCTGGCCGGTGCTGGTGGGGCAGCTGGCGACGGTGGGCATGGCGGTGGCCGACGTGGCCATGACCGGCCACGCCAGCGCCAGCGAACTGGCCGCCGTGTCGCTGGGCGCGTCGATCTGGTCCATCATCCTGGTCACCGTCAGCGGCACCATGATGGCGGTTAACAGCGTGGTGGCGCACGAGGTGGGCGCCGGCGCCTTCGGCACCATCCCGCACTCGGTGCGCCAGGCCCTGTGGAAGGCGCTGGGCGTGGGCGTGATCGCCGCGCTGCTGGCCAACCTGGCCACCTTGCTGTTCAACCACCTGTACCTGGCGCCCGAGATCAATGCGCGCGCCTCGCTGTTCGTGCACATCATCAGCCTCGGCCTGCCGCCGTTCGCCGCCTACCGCGCGCTGTACGGCTATTCCACCTCGATCAACGAGACCAAGCCGGTAATGGTGATCGCCCTGCTCGGGCTGGTGTTCAACGTGATCGTCAACTGGCTGCTGATCTTTGGCCGCTTCGGCCTGCCCAAGCTGGGCGGCGTCGGCTGCGCCGTGGCCACTGCCGGCTGCATGTGGCTGATGCTGGGCGCCATGATCCTGTGGATACGCCACGCCCCCGCCTACCGCCAGACCTACCCGTTCACGCACTGGGAATGGCCGCACTGGCCGGAAATCCGCAGCATGCTCAAGCTCGGCCTGCCGATCGGCGTCACCTATTTTGCCGAAGTGAGCGCCTTCGGCGCGGTCAGCCTGCTGGTGGCGCGCTTCGGCGTGGTGGAAGTGTCGGCGCACCAGATCGCGCTGAACTTCGCCTCGCTGGTGTTCATGGTGCCGCTCAGCTTCGGCATCGGCCTGATCACGCGGGTCGGCCAGGCCATGGGCGAAGGCAACCCGGCGCGGGCCCGCTTCGCGTCCTGGGTGGGGGTGTCGATGTCGCTCATCTTCGCCTTGCTGTCGGCCCTCTTCATCGCACTGTTCCGGCACCAGATCGCCGCCGCCTACACCTCCGACGCGGCGGTGCAGGCGCTGTGCGCCCACCTGCTGCTGTTCGCCGCGCTGTTCCAGCTGTCCGACGCGGCCCAGGTGGCCTGCTCCTGCGCCATCCGCGGCTACAAGGTCACGCGCCAGCCGATGCTGATCCAGCTGCTGGCGTTCTGGGTGTTCGCGCTGCCGCTGGGCTACCTGCTGGGGCTGGCGCCGCCATGGGCGCCCTTCGTCCCCGCCGCGCCCATGGCCGCCAGCGGCTTCTGGATCGGCCTGGTGCTGGGCCTGACCATCGCCGCCGTGCTGCTGACCGGCTTCCTGAACCGGCTGTCGCTGCAGCGCCTGCACGCATCCGCTTGAGGACGCTGCGCGCGCCGAATGAACCACGGTTTTTCGGCGCGTTTTCCAAATCCAAGCAATGCGGCACTCTGGTATTGTCTTGCCCACTTGAACATTTCGGGATCTTCCATGCGCTTTATCCTCTCCTTCCTGGCACTGGCGGCGGCCATGCCCGCCTACGCTGAACGTTTGACGCTGGACCGCATCTATGGCGACCAGGCCCTGGCCGGCGCCGGCGTGCGCAGCCTCAAGGTGTCGCCCGACGGCGCCCGCGTGACCTTCCTGCGCGGCCGCGACGACAACCAGTACCAGCTGGACCTGTGGGAATTCAACATGAAGGACAAGACCCAGCACCGCCTGGTGGACTCGAAGACCCTGGTGCCGGAAGAGAACCTGTCGGACGCGGAAAAAGCCAAGCGCGAGCGCGAGCGCACCGCCAGCCTGAAAGGCATCCTGAGCTACAGCTGGTCGCCGGACGGCAAGCAGCTGCTGGTGCCGATCGCCGGCAACCTGTACCTGATCGACACCGCCAAGCCGGACGCGGCGCGCCTGGTGGCGTCCGGCGCCGTGCTGGACCCGAAGATTTCGCCGCAGGGCCGCTACGTGTCCTTCGTGCGCAGCCAGAACCTGTTCGTGATCGAGCTGTCCACCGGCAAGGAGCGCCAGCTGACCACCGACGGCGGCGGCCTGATCCACAACGGCGAAGCCGAGTTCATCGCCCAGGAAGAAATGGGCCAGCGCACCGGCTACTACTGGGCGCCGGACGACAGCGCCATCGCCTACAAGCGCTACGACGACAGCCCGGTGCCGGTGGCGCGCCGCTTTGAGATCTACGCCGACCGCACCGACGTGGTCGAGCAGCGCTACCCGGCAGCGGGCGACCCCAACGTGACGGTGCAGCTGAAGATCGTCTCGCCGGTGAGCGGCGAGACGCGCGACGTCGACCTGGGCAGCAACCCGGACATCTACCTGGTGCGCGCCGACTGGAGCGCCAACAGCAAGGCCCTGCTGTTCCAGCGCCAGAGCCGCGACCAGAAGACCCTGGAACTGATCTCGGTGGACGCCGCCTCGCTCAAGCAGCGCGTGCTGATCACGGAAAAAGCCGACACCTGGACCACCATCCACGACGACCTGCGCTTCCTGAAAAACCGCGACGCCTTCATCTGGTCGTCCGAGCGCAGCGGCCGCAACCACCTGTACCTGTACAGCCTGGACGGCAAGCTGCTGCACGCCATCAGCAAGGGCGAATGGGGCATCGACAACGTGCTGGCGGTGGACGAGAAGGCCGGCAAGGTCTACGTCGCCTCCAACCGCGACGCGGTGGTCGACAAGCAGACCTATGTGCTGGCCCTGAACGGCAGCACGGCCGACAAGCCCAAGCGCATCACCCAGGGCGACGGCTGGCACGACGCCGCGTTCTCGCGCAACGGCGAAGTGTTCGTCGACACCTATTCCAACCCGAGCACGCCGCCGCAGGTCAGCATCCGCCGCCCGGACGGCAGCATGGTCGACTGGCTGGAACAGAACGAACTGAACGACAAGCACCCGTACGCCAAGTTCAAGGCCGACCACCTGCCGACCGAGTTCGGCACCCTGCCCGCGAAAGACGGCCAGACGCTGCACTACGCCATCATCAAGCCCTACAAGTTCGACGCCAGCAAGCGCTACCCGGTGTACCTGTCCACCTACGGCGGCCCGCACGCGCAGCACGTGGCGCGCAAGTGGGGCAACTACTTCGACCAGTACATGGCGCAGCAAGGCTTCGTGGTGTTCCGCCTGGACAACCGCGGCTCTTCGCGCCGCGAGCGCGTGTTCACCGACGCCAACTACAAGCGCCTGGGCACGGTGGAAGTGGAAGACCAGCTGGCCGGCGTAGAATGGCTGAGCAAGCAAAGCTACGTGGACGCCAAGCGCATCGGCGTGTTCGGCTGGAGCTATGGCGGCTTCATGACCTTGCGCCTGCTGTCGCAAGCGTCCGACAAGATCGCCATGGGCGTGTCGGTGGCGCCGGTGACGGACTGGAAACTGTACGACACCCACTACACCGAGCAGTTCATGAGCACGCCGAAGGACAACCCCGAAGGCTACAAGCAGAGCAGCATCTACGCCCACGTGGACGGCCTGAAATCGCCGCTGCTGCTGGTGCACGGCATGGCCGACGACAACGTGCTGTTCACCAACACCACGCGCATGATAGACGCGCTGGTCAAGCGCAATGTGCACTTCGAGCTGATGACCTACCCGGGCGCCAAGCACGGCATCTCCGGCACCACCAGCCAGCGCCACGTGTACGGCAACATCGAAGCCTTCTTCAAGAAGAACCTCAAGCCCGAAACGATTCAGTAAAGTAAAAAGGGGTCAGGGTTAATTATCCGTACGGATAATTAACCCTGACCCCATATTGCTGCCTGGAAGCCCGCGTGATGCGGGCTTTTCCGTTTTAGCGGTTGCCGCGGTCGATGGCGTCCTTGACCGCTTCCTTGGCGTCGCCTACGCCTTTCTGCAGCTTGCCTTCGGATTGCTTGGCCAGGCCCTTGGCCTGCTGTTCGGAGCTGCCTACCAGTTCGCCCACTTCCTGCTGAACTTTACCGGCGATGTCTTTCGCTTTGCCTTTGACTTGGTCCTTGTTCATGATGCTCTCCTTGGTTGGTTAGGCTCACACGCAGATGCGGTGTGCTGGAGTGCATCGTAGCCCCCGGTCCCCCATGCTTCTGTACGCTCGCGCACACTAAGCGGACATTGGCTTGCGCCACAAGCTGGCCAGCCAGGGCTGCTGTTCACGCGGCAGGCCGGGCGGACGGTAGTAGTGGCCCAGCGCCTCGAAGCCGGCGGCGGTCAGGTACCGTTCCCAGGTTTCATAATCGTAGTAGCTGCCGTAGCGCGGGCCGTTCCAGCCTTCGCGGTTGTCGCCGCGCGGGTTGGAACTGAACAGTACGCCATCCGGCTTGAGCGCGGCGTGCAGGCGCAGCAGCACGTCCGGCAAGGCGGCGCTGGGGACGTGGAACAAGGAGGCATTGGCAAAGATGCCGTCGAACTCGCCGGGCGGCAAGTCGAGCTGCACGAAGTCCTGCTGCCACACTTCGCAGCCGCTCCAGGCGCGCGCCATGCGCACGAACTCGGCCGAGCCATCGACCCCGACTGCACTGTGGCCCAGCCCGCTAAAGGTCTTGAGGTCGCGCCCCGGGCCGCAGCCCAGGTCGAGGATGCGGTATGGGGCGCTGGACCGGATGGCGCCCAGCAGCGCAGACACATTCTGGCTGACGTCGTGGTCGCGCGTGCCTTCGAAAAACTGCTGCGCACTGTGCTCGTAGTGCTGCAGCGTGGCCTGCGTGATCTGCGTGATCTGCTTGAGTTGCTTGATGTCGTTATCCGGTTCCATGCCCCTACTTTACCAGACGCGCACGCGCTGCTGCGGCGCCAGGTACAGCTGCTGGTTGGGCTGGACGTTGAAGGCCTTGTACCACGCGTCCAGGTTGCGCACGGTGTAGGTGCGCCATTGGGCCGGGGCGTGGCCGTCCGTCATCACCTGGCGCCGCAGCGACGGTTCGCGCGTCACGGTGCGCCAGCCTTGCGCGTAGCCGAGGAAGAAGGCGCGGTCGTCGGCTTGCGGGTTGGCGATCTTGAACGCGTCGTAGGAAGCCGCCAGGCCGGCCAGGTCGGACAGGTTTTCGCTCAAGGTCAGCTGGCCGTTGATGGCCAGGTCCGCGAACGGTTTGTAGCCGCTGTACTGCGCCACCAGTGCGCCCGAGGCGGTCTTGAAGTGGGCCGCGTCGGCCGGGGTCCACCAGTCGCGCAGGCGGCCTTCGGAGTCGAACTGGGAGCCGGCGTCGTCGAAGCTGTGGCTGATTTCGTGACCGATGATGGCGCCGATGGCGCCGTAGTTTTGCGCGTCCGGCCCCTTCGGATCGAAGAACGGCGGCTGCAGGATGGCGGCCGGGAAGTTCAGCGCGTTCTGCATCGGCATGTTGACGGCGTTGACCAGTTGCGGCGGCATGCACCACTCCTTGCCATCCACCGGCTGGTTCAGCTTGGCCAGCTGCTGGACGTAGCGCAGGCGCGAGGCGCGCCCGGCGTTGCCGTAGGCGTCGTCGGCCTTGACCGCCAGCTGGGCGTAGGAGGTGAATTTGTCCGGATAGCCGACGCCGACGTACAGCGCGTCCAGCTTGGCGTGCGCTTCCTTGCGGGTGGCCGGCGCCATCCAGTCCAGCCGGTCGATGCGGCCGTGGAAGGCGTGCACGATGTTGGCCACCATTTGCTGCAGCTTGGCCTTGGCTTCGGGCGGGAAATATTTGGCGACGTACATCTTGCCGACGGCGTCCGGCATGCCATGGTTGACGGCGTCCAAGCCCCGCTTCCAGCGCGCGGCCATCTGCGGCGTGCCGCCCAGGGTGCGGCCGTAAAAGTCAAAATGCTGCTCGCTGAACGCTTGCGGCAGGTGCGCGGCATTGGTGTTGATGGTGTGGAAGGCGAGGAAGTCTTTCCACGCGTCCAGCGAACATTCCTTCAGCAGCGCGGCCACGCCCACCACGGCGCCCGGATGCCACAGCATGAACTGTTGCTGGCGGCCCAGGCCGGCAGTGTGGAAGAACAGCTTCCAGTCCATGCCCGGCGCCTTCTTCGCGAAGTCGGCGGCGCGCCAGGTATTGTTGGCCTTGAGCACGTCGGCCGAGTCTTCGCGGCTGGCGTGGGTCAGCGCCAGCTTGCGCTCCAGTTCGTATACGCGCGCGGCGCGGGTTTCCGGGTCGCTATAGCCGGCCAGCTTGAACATGGCGGCGATGTGGGCCTGGTAGGCGGTGCGCAGCTTGTGCATGCGCTCGTTGTCTTCCAGGTAGTACACCCGGTCCGGCAGACCCAGCCCGCCCTGCAGCAGGTAGGGCATGTTGCGCTTGGGCTCGTTCAAACCCTGCGCCACCCACAGGCCCAGGATGTTCTCGGTGTGGAATTCGGTGTTGTTGAGCGGATCGACGTCGGCGCGCAGCGTGGCGGCCAGCGCGCGGGTCAGCTCGGTCTTGTCTTTGATGGCGGCGATCTTCTTGAGCGCCGGCTGCATGGGCGCCAGGCCCCTGGCCTCGATGGCGGCCTCGTCCATGAAAGCGCGATAGTAGTCGCTTACTTTCAGCGCTTCGGCGTCGGCCTGCTTGTCGCCCGGCACCGCTTCGACCAGCTTGATGATGCGCTGGTTGGTTTCCTCGGCCAGCTGGGCCATGGAACTCCAGCTGCCACGGTCGGCCGGGATCTGGGCGGACTTCAGCCAGTCCGCATTGGCGTAGGCAAAGAAATCGTCGCCAGGCTGCACCATGGCGGCGGCGGGGACGGCAGGCGTCTCCGCCGGGCCCGCGCAGGCAGGCGCGATGGCCTGCAGCGCGCCGGCCAATGCGAAGCTGAGTACGGTCTTGATGGGTGCGTGCATGTTCCTGTTTCCTGTTGTTGTGTTTTTGGTCGGCGTGGTACGCCAGCATCCACTCTAAGCAAGTGCCCGCCGGGATGCGAGCGTTGTGCGACAGGCTGCAGATTCCAGGGATGCGCTGCAGAATACAGGGAATGCTGTGCGTCAATGCTACGCCCGGCATAAAAAGGCCACAAAATTGGGGCGAATCGCTATATAGTTCACCTACAGCAACGCACATAAAACCAGGAGAGCCCCCTATGAAACTTGAAGCCCTTTTCCAGAACCCGACTGCGTTGCCCACGGCTCCCAAGGTTGTTGAAGAACTGATCAGCAGCTTCGACAAGGCCAGCGTTTCGACCGAAGAAATCGCGAAAAAATTGTCCACCGACCCAGTGCTCAGCGCCAAGCTGCTGCGCCTGGCCAACTCGGCCTACTACCACGTCTCGCGCAGCATCGGCACCGTCGAGGACGCCGTGCTGATGCTGGGCTTCGTCACCGTGCGCACGCTGGTGATCAGCTCCGGCCTGGTGAGCGGTTTCAAGACCGTGCCCGGCCTGGACCTGAAACAATTCTGGCGCTACAGCCTGTACACCGCAGTGTCGGCCAAGTGGATTGCCAAAAAGACCAAAGAGAACACCGACCTGGCGTTCACCATCGGCATGATGCACGCCATCGGCCAACTGGTGATGCACGCCGCCATGCCCGAGCAAGCCATGCAGCTGGACAAGGTTGCCGGTCCGCTGGACTCGCGCCGCCTGGATGCCGAGCAAGCGTCGCTGGCCTACACCTTCGCCGACGTGGGCGCGGAACTGGCCAAGCGCTGGAAGTTCCCGGAAGCGTTCTCCGAGACCATCATGGCCTTCCCCGACCCGATGAACCACGAGCACGGCACCCGCCTGGCCGGCATCATCCACCTGGCCGCCTGGCGCGCGCGCGTGGAAGAGAACAAGCTGACCGACGAGGAAATCGAAGCCTGCTATCCGACCGAGATCGCCGAGGAACTGGGCCTGGAGCCGAACGCGCTGATCGACGACATGCCGCCGCCTAGCGAACTGAGCGCTGGCCTGGAAGAACTGGTCAAATAAAGCCCTGCCTGCCAGCCGCCGGCCGGCGCCGCCCTTCGGGGCCGCGCCGGCCTTGTTTTTTTGCCTATCCCAAAACTATTTTCAAATTATTTTTCAAAAACCCTAAAGTTCCCGAAACGCATGACGTTAATCCAGACAAGCAGTAATCCATTTTTACTTTTCAGGATGCGCCATGACCTCCAACGAAGTCCTCTCGATGTACGAAAATGTTGCCAGCCTGACCAATAACATGGCCATGGCAGCACGCGCGAGCGACTGGGAGAGCCTGGGCCGCCTGGAAAAGCAGACTGCGATGGCAACCGCCACGGTTGCTGCCGGCGCCACCGTCGCCCCGCTGGACGGCGCAGCGCGCCAGCGCAAGATTGACCTGCTGAAGCAAATCCTGGCCAACGACCGCGCCATCCGCGACGTGACCGAACCCTGGCTGAACCGCACGCCCGGCATGGCCCAGTAGCATGGCCCAGTAAGCCGTCCACGCCCCAACGAAAAAAAAGCGCCTCACGGCGCTTTTTTTTGCCTGAGAGGAAAATGGAGCCTGACCCCATTTTCCCTTCTGACAATATTACCGGCTGATTGCTACGCGCAGGGACAAGGCGATGCCCTTGGCGGCCTGGCGGATTTCGTCCAGCGAGGGGAAGCTGGGGGCGATGCGGATGTGGCTGTCGTCCGGATCGTTGCCGTAGGGGTAGGCGGCGCCTGCCGGGGTCAGCGTGATGCCGGCTTCTTTCGCCAGCGCGATGGTGCGCTTGGCGGCGCCCGGCGGGGTCACCAGGTCAATGAAGTAGCCGCCTTTCGGACGGGTCCAGCTCACACCTTCCACTTGCCCCAGGTATTCCTCGAATTGCGCCAGCACGATGTCGAACTTGGGCTTGAGCAGCGCGCGGTGCTGTTCCATCAGCGCTTCCACGGTGGCCTTGTCCTTCAGGAAGCGCACGTGGCGCAGCTGGTTGACTTTGTCCGGGCCAATGCTGCGGATGCCGGCGTGCTTGCTCCACCAGGCGATGTTGGCCGGCGAAGCGGCCAGCGCGGCTACGCCGGAGCCGGCCCAGCTGACCTTGGAGCTGGAGGCAAACACGATGGCGCGGTCCGGCTGGCCGGCCTTGGCGCACTCGTCCAGGATATTGGCCATGCCGATCTTCTCGTCGCCCAGGTGGTGGAAGCGGTAGGCGTCGTCCCACATCAGGCGGAAGTCGGGGGCGGCGGTTTTCATGGCGGCCAGGCGGCGCACGGTTTCGTCCGAGTAGACCACGCCGCCCGGGTTGCTGTACTTGGGCACGCACCACATGCCCTTGATGCTGGCGTCGGACGCGACCAGGCGTTCGACCAGGTCCATGTCCAGGCCGTCGTCGGTCATCGGGATGTTGATCATCTTGATGCCGCGCTGCTCGCAAATGGCGAAGTGGCGGTCGTAGCCCGGCACCGGGCACAGGAAGCTGACCGGCTGGCCGGACGAGATCCATGGCGCATGGCCGGGCACGCCCAGCAGCAGGCTGTAGACGACGACGTCGTGCATCAGCGACAGGCTGGCGCTGCTGTCGACCACCACTTGCGCAGCCGGCACGTCCAGCAGTTCGGCGAACAGGGCGCGCGCTTCCGGCAGGCCCACGCCCCCGCCGTAGTTGCGGGTGTCGGTGCCGTCGCCGGCGGCGTAGCCGTCCAGCGCGGCCATCAGCTGGTTGGACAGGTCCAGTTGCTCGGGCGCGGGCTTGCCGCGCGACATGTCAAGTTTCAGGCCGAGTTGCTTGAATGCGTCGTATTGCGACGCGATGGTGGCGGAAGTTGCGGTGCTCATGATGCCTTTCCTATGGATTGAAAGCGGGTGCGCAGTGCGCGGGCACCACCCAGCGCCTGTCGCCAGGCGGGAGCGCTGGCTATGCTGACAAGAAAGGAACGGAAAGAATGCTGAAGAGCGGCGGCCGGGTCAGTCGCCGGGATAGTCATGCTTGCGCATGCCGGGATGGCAACCCGGCGAGTATAGCGCGTTTTGCGCACCGCCGCCGGCACCGCTCGCATGGTGCTTATTCCTTCTCGGGTATAGCCTCGTCCGCCACTGCGGCTTCCGGCGCGGCGGCGCTCTTGTTCCTGCGCCAGCCTTGCCACACTTTCAGGGGCTCGGTGGAGAATTTGATCTTCTTGCGGCGAATCAGATAGGCCAGCAGGCCGCCGGCCAGCGCCAGCAGCAGGACGCCGCCCACCACCATGGTGGTGGTGTTGATGCCGCCGGCCTCGCGCTTTTTCTTGCCGTTGACCTTAGGCGGCGCGGAAGGCGGAATGACCGTGCCTGCCTTGTTGGCCGCTTCGGCCGCGCCGGCGGCTGCCGATGCTGCCGGGGCGGCTTGGGGACCTGGCGCCGGCGCGGACGCGGCGGCATTGGCGGCATTGACGGCAGATGCAGCGGAAGACGCAGCTGGTGCTGCGGCCACTGCACCGCCCTGCCCCAAAGCCGCCTGCAATTGCTTGACCTTGTCTTCCAGGTCCACCAGCTTGGTCTTCAGCTCGGCATTGGTCTGGTCCAGCGCCACGCACTGCTGAGCTTCGGCGTCGGACTGGCCGGGTGCGCAAACGCCGGCCTTGGCCGCACCGGTTTTGCTCCTGGCCACGCGCGGCTCAGACCCAAGCTTGATCGGTACCGCCGCCGGGCCCGGCTTGACCTCGGCCGCAGGCGGCGGCGTGAAAGCGGCATCGCCGGCGGCATCGCGCGCGGCGTTGGCTGCGGCGCGCATCCTCGCGGCGCGCATGGCAGCTGCGCGGTTGGCTGCCGCCTGGGCTTCCTGGGCGGCGCGCTCGGCGGCGGACGGTGCGGCGGCGGGGCCGACGCCGGCGTCGACCGCTAACGGCGGTGCGGTTTGCGGCCGTGGCGCGGCAGCGGCAAGCGCAGCGGCTGAACCGGTAGAAGCAGGCAGCGCAGGCGCCGCGGAGCGCACCGGCGGCGGCTCCGGCGTCAGCCACAGCGTGGCGGAACGCACGCTGGCGCGGCTGCCCGCACCCAGTTCAAGAAAGAGATGCACCAGTTCGGCGTCCAGCGGCTGCAACGTCGTTAAATGCAAAAACTGCCGGTTGTCCCGCCTGACCACCGACATGCGCAGCGACGACAGCGCCGGATGCATGCGCACGTTGGCGCCCAGGTAGATATTCTGTCCGGCCAGCCTGACCTGCACGCCCGCCTGGTCCTCCGGCGTCAGCATCACCAGCTCAATGTCGGCCGACAGCTGCTGCCCGATATGCGAGCGCACCACCACATCGCCCAGCTCTGCCGCTGGCGCGATGGACGGCAAGGCAGCGCACGAGAAGGCGGCCGCCAGCACGATGGCGCCGGCGCGGCGGGCGGGAAAACGGTAAGGGCTACGCTGCATGTATTCGGGGTCGCTAGGCTGCGAATTTCTAAAGTGTAACAGTCTTAACGGCTGGAATTCCCGGTTTTGAAGTCCTGCGCCGGAATTTGGACTCTGCGCTACACTAATTGCATATTCCATCACGAGAGGCATCCATGAGTACCCGTTCCGAGCGAGACAGTTTTGGCCCGATCGACGTCCCCGCAGATAAACTGTGGGGCGCGCAAACCCAGCGCTCGCTGGAACACTTCGCCATCTCCACCGAACGCATGCCGCCCGAGCTGATCAATGCGCTGGCCAGCGTCAAGCGCGCCGCCGCCCGCGTCAACTTCGACCTTGGCCTGCTGGACGAAGCCAAGGCCTCGGCCATCACCCAGGCGGCGGACGAAGTATTGGCCGGCCAGCACGCAGGCGAATTCCCGCTGGCCGTGTGGCAAACCGGTTCCGGCACCCAGTCCAATATGAACATGAACGAAGTGCTGGCCAACCGGGGTTCGGAAATCCTGGGCGGCGAG
This sequence comes from Massilia sp. Root351, assembly GCF_001425045.1. Lineage (GTDB taxonomy): Bacteria > Pseudomonadota > Gammaproteobacteria > Burkholderiales > Burkholderiaceae_D > Rugamonas. The sequence goes on from NZ_LMDJ01000036.1 coordinate 282,224, forward strand.
CGCGGCGAACAACGCCTGCTGCACCCGAACGACCATGTGAACATGGGCCAGTCGTCCAATGACATCTTCCCCACCGCCATCCACGTGGCCTCGGCCAACGCCCTCGCCCACGCCGTGCTGCCCGCGCTGCGCGACCTGCGCGCCACGCTGGACGCCAAGGCCAAGGCCTTCGCCGATATCGTCAAGATCGGCCGCACCCACCTGCAGGACGCCACGCCGCTGACCCTGGGCCAGGAATTCTCCGGTTACGTGGCCCAGCTGGACTACGCCGACCTGGCCATTACCGCCGCCCTGCCCCCGCTGCTGGAACTGGCCGCCGGCGGCACGGCAGTGGGCACCGGCCTGAACGCGCACCCGGAATACGCCACCCGCATCGCCGCCGAGCTGGCCGACCGCTTGCAGCTGCCGTTCGAAACCGCCGACAACAAATTCGCCGCCCTGGCCGCGCACGACGCGCTGGTGGCCGCCCACGGCGCCATGAAAACCCTGGCCACGGCGCTGATGAAAATCGCTAACGACGTGCGCTGGATGGCCTCCGGCCCGCGCTCGGGACTGGGCGAGATCACCATCCCGGAAAACGAGCCGGGCAGCTCCATCATGCCGGGCAAGGTCAACCCTACCCAGTGCGAAGCCGTTACCATGCTGTGCTGCCAGGTGTTCGGCAACGATGTCGCCATTACCGTGGGCGGCGCCTCCGGCAACTTCGAGCTGAACGTGTACAAGCCGCTGATCGCGCACAACTTCCTGCAAAGCGCGCGCCTGCTGGCCGATGGCATGCGCAGCTTCGACCATCATTGCGCGCAGGGCATCGAGGCCAACCTGGGCCGCATCGGCGAGCTGATGGAACGGTCGCTGATGCTGGTCACTGCGCTGGCGCCGCATATAGGCTATGATCGCGCCGCGCAAATTGCCAAGAAGGCGCAGCACGACGGCACGACATTGAAGGAAGCAGCGCTGGCACTGGGCTTCGTCAGCGCGGAACAGTTCGACCAGTGGATCGTGCCGCTGGAGATGACGCAGCCCAGCGCCAGGGCTTGAGCCTGTGCGCTTCGGCTGAATTTTTTGATAACTGAACAACACGTCATCGCGACAAAGGATAAAATAAATGCAAAAGGTTAGTTTTGAACTGACGTCGGAATTCATCGAACTGAACCAGCTGTTGAAAAACGTGGGCCTGTGCGACAGCGGCGGCGCCGGCAAGGTGCTGGTGGCCAGCGGCCAGGTGAAAGTCGACGGCAAGCAGGAATTGCGCAAGACCTGCAAGATACGCGCAGGTCAGCAAGTCAGCGTAGGCGATGTGCGCATCAGCGTCGAGGGTGACAGCGGCGCAGACGGCGCTTGATCGGGCTTGAGTGGCAAGGCAGGAATCGCAATTGCAATATTTCTTGCATTTGGGCAATCAATCGCTAAGCTGAAGGTGGAGCAGGCTGTGCCTGTTCCGCACAGTGATGTTGCTCAACCAGCAGGAGGGGGATCGCCATGGACGGCCCTGAACACAAGCTGCAAACCCAGGAGCGCCTGATCGGCGATTTGCGGCAAGTGATTGAAAACGCGGAAGAACTCCTGAAAAACACCGACCAGCACACCAGCGCGCTGTACCAAAACGCGCGAGCGAAGCTCACCCAGGCGCTGCAGGCCGCCACCGAAGAACTGGCGCGTTTCGAAGACGCGCAACTGGCGCGCATGATCGCCGCCACCCATGCCGCCAGCTTGCAGCACCGCGACAGCAGCGGTGAAGCCAAGCTGATGCGCGCGTTCCGCTAACCGTTCCTTGCCACCGTCAATCCGGCCGTTTCTTCCCGATCAATGCATCGAGCGAAAAACGGCCCGGACCGAAGGCCACCACGACCAGCAGCATCGCTCCCCAGTAAAAATGGTCATTGATGGCCGCCGGGCATTCAAAGCTGAACAGCTGTGGATAGGAAAGCACGGCCATGGCATTGACGAAGAACAGCGCCAGCGCGGCCGGACGCGAGAACAGCCCGACAAACAGCAGCAGCGGCAGCACCAGTTCGCCGCCGGTGCCCATGTAGGCAGCCAGGTCCGGCGGCAATAGCGGCACCTGGTATTCATCGTGGAACAGCGCCAGCGTCGTGCTCCAGTCGTTCACTTTGGTCAGGCCGGCTTTCAGAAATTGCCAGCCGACGTACAGCCGGACCGCCAGGCTGGCCAGCGAGCCGCCCCATGCGCTCAGCGCGGCGTCGTAGCGGGTGGACAGGCGATGCAATGCAGACAGGTTTTTCATGTCAGTCTCGATTCCAGGTTGGGGCAGCCAGCGGCTGCGGTATCAATGCGTGAGCGTGGCGCCCGGCGTGCGGATCGCACTGAACACGGCGTGGTCCAGCCATTGCTGCAAGTGCGCGGCGACGTCGAACGCTTCGTCCTGCTCGAACGCGGCGTCCAGCGCGGCGCCGAAATTGCCGCCGCCCTGCAGCACCGCCAGCGCGGCGTGGCCTGCGCTGCCGAGCGGCAGCACTGCGGTTTTCCAGCTGGCGCGGGTGATGAGCGCAAAACCGCGGATCTCCATGCTGTCCGGGAACGGCGGGCCATCAGACTGGTGCGCCAGCCACAACTGCACCACGTTCCAGCCGGATGCGAACAGGCTGCATGCGCGGCGCAGCGCCAGGTGCGCCTGTTCCAGTTGCTCGGGCGGGACGGCGGCCAGATCGGCAGCCGGCACCGCGGGCGAGTCGGCCGCATAGTGGGCGCGGTGCAGCGCCCATTCGAGCCTGGCCATGTCGGGCAGGTATGGGAGAGCGGCGGTGTGCGGGAAGTCTGCAAGGAAGCCGGCAAAGCCGGCGCCGAACTGGTTCAGGTCGCCGCTGGAGGACGGGTGCGCGCGGCCGTATTGCCCGCTCAGGCCGCCGAAGAATTCTTCGCCCACCAGCTGGGCAATCACCGGATAGGCGGTGGCCAGGGTTTTGTGCCAGCTGACGGCCAGATTGCCGCGATACAGAGCGTAGCGCTGCTCGTTGGCATCGCCCCGGCAGGCCGCCAGCACAGGGCCGGCATCGGCGACGTCGAGCAAGCCGGCGGCGAAAGCTTGCTGGCTACCGGCCAGCTTGGCCAGCCCGCCCGGCACTGCGGGCGCGCGGCCATCGCTCCGCCGCACGTCCGGCAGCGGCAGCCGCACTTGCCGTGGCCCGGCGGCCCATCTCTCAGCCATTGCGCGCGCTTTGCCGGCCTCGCCCAGCAGCACGTCGAGCTCGGGAATATCGGTATCCCACTCGATCAGCGTGGGCAGCCAGCCGAAGCGGCGCAGAGCGGCTTCGTACAATGCCCAAACCGGCTCGGCCACCGCCGCACCATGGTGGTCGATCACCGCGTCCGGCGTCACCAGGTGGCCCGCAAGGTGGATTTCGCCCACCGTGCCGGGTGCGATCGCGGCTAGCGCAGCGAGCGCGTCCTCGCCGTGATTGCATTGGTTCACATAAAGATTGTTGATGTCCAGCAGCAGCCCGCAACCGGTCCTCTGCGCCAGCGCCGCCATGAACTCGGCCTCGCTCATGGCGTCGCCGCGAAAGCGTAGATAGGTGGACACATTTTCCAGCAGTATCGTGCGTTGCAGCCTGTCCTGCACGCGATGCACTCGCTCGCACAGCAGATCCAGCGCGGCGCCGTCAAGCGCCAGCGGCAGCAAGTCATTGAGGTGGCGGCCGGCCACGGCTCCCCAGCACAAGTGCTCGGACACCAGTGCCGGCTGCACCGCCCGCACCAGCTCGCGCACGCGGTCCAGGTGCTCTTCGGAGAAGCCGCGCGCCGAACCCAGCCCCAGCCCCACGCCGTGCAGGCTCACCGGATAGTCGCGCCGCAAGTCCTGCAGCACGTGCCAGTCCCAGCCGCCCCGGTCGAGATAATTCTCGGTGTGTACTTCCAGCCACCCGGCCGTGGGCCGCTGCTCCAGGAAGCGGCGATAATGCTGCGCCCTCAGGCCAACGCCAACGCCCAGCGCGGGGGATGGATGGGCGTCGTGCGGCATGGCGGTGGCTCCGGGCGGCAGGGGCGATTACTTGGCTGGCGCGGTGGTCTTGCCGCCGGCTTTTTCGCAGGTGCCCTTGGCCACATATTTCCACTCGGTAGGCGCGTTGTCGGCTTTGGCCTGGCCGGCGCAGGAGTGGGTGCCATTGGACGAAGCACAGTCGTTCTGGCCGGCTTTGGCGATGCCGTAGCATTTTTCCTTGCCGGCGGCAGGTTCCATGGCCGAGGCGGACACGGTGGCGGCGCTGCAGACGGTTGCCAGGGCAGCGGCGATCAGGGCTTGACGTTTGTTCATGACTATCTCCTAAGGATAAGTAGGGTTATCGTTCTTGATGCGCAGAAGTCTGCGGCTGAAGCATAGTCGCGCACCGAGTTCGCATCCTTACATATTTTTTTGAATTCACAAAAGAAAAAGCCCGGCATCACCGAGCGGTGTCTCCGGGCTTGCTGGCGCGCGAGGAGCGCGGCGGCGGTCTACGCCGTGGTGTTGATGGTGTTGCCGAGGTTGGAAGGCAGGTTGGATGCCTTCGGTACAGGAGGGATCGCTTCGATCAGCGCCTGTGCGCTCGATGCCTGGACGTCCTGGGCTTTTTTCTGCACGGCCAAGGCCACGTCCTGCTTGAGGCCGGTGTCGGCGATACTGGTTGCTACGCGTGCAATTCCTGAAACGTCCATGACATCCTCCACTATGGGCTATCCCCTGTTTACGGGCGCTTTTGTGAAAGCTTTAGGGGGCCGGCGAAATAATTTTCACGCGTTGCCGCAGCCAGGCCAGGATGGCCGGCGGATTATTCAAATCCAGCCAGGCCAGGCCGTCGCGCAACTGGTCCGGCGGCGGCTGGTCGGAGGCCACTGCCGCGATGCGCGGGTCGGACGGGTACAGCGGCGGGCGCCCCGTTTCCGGGCGGTACACCTCCAGCTTGTAGTAGGGATAAGACTTGAAGCCTTCGACCAGGGTCAGGTCGGCGGGCGCCATGCGCGCCAGCTGCTCGTACAGCGTGGGTTCCGGGGCGCCGCGCAGCTCCTGGATAATGGCAAAGCGGTACGGGGAGGCCACCATCACTTCGGCCGCGCCGGCCATGCGCAGGCGCGCGGAATCCTTGCGCGGCGGCTCCAGCTCCAGGTCGTGGTGGCTGTGCTTGATGACATTGACGCGCAGGCCCAGCGCGGCCAGCTGCGTCACCAGCAGTTCCAGCAGCGTGGTCTTGCCGCTGCCGGAGGTGCCGACGATGCCGATAACGTTGCCGGGAAGTTCGGGGAAATGTGGATGCATCAGAAGTTCTTTCAGTACGGCACGCGGTAGCGGTAGCCCTTGAAGGTGAAGATGGCCGCTTTCGGCAGCAGCTTTTCCAACACCAGGCCGGGGGCGACCTCCTCGCCTTCGCGGCGCAGGATTTTGTCGATCAGCACCAGGCGGTCGGCCGGGTTCTTGGAATACATATAGCCGCCCATGGTGATCGGCGGGATGCTGCGCTGTATCGGCTCCGGCAAGTCGCGCAGCAGTTGGACCGGCTCTTCCGTGACTTCGGCGACAGCGGCTGGCGCGGGTTTCGCCGGCGCAGGCTTCACCGCTTCGGCAGCGGCTAATTGAGCGGGAAGCGGCGCCGGAGCTGCCTGCACTGGCGTGGCAGCCTGCGGCAGCGCGGCCGGTCCGGCCACGGCAAGCTTGGCGGCGGGCGGCGAGGCCGGCATCCCGGCAGCAGCGCCTGGCGGCGGCGCTGGAGGCTCGGCGGGCGGCGCAACCGCAGGCGCAACGGCGGCGGCAGGCGCCGGCGCCGATGCAGCAGCAGCAGCAGCAGCAGCAGCAGCAGCAGCAGCAGCAGCAGCGCCAGTGCCGGGCGCGGCAGGCACTGCCGCCACCGCTGGCGCCTGGCCAACAAGCGCGGCGGGTACCGGCGCGGCAGGGGCGGCAGGAGCGGCTTGCTCGCGCCATGCCAGCGCGGCCGCGCCGGCAATGACCACCGCTCCGGCGGCCAGCGCCAGTGGCTTCCATGGCAGCCCTGGCGCGCGGCGGGTTGCCACCGCATCCAGGGTGGGCGCGTGGATGGTCGGCGTGGCGCCCAACTGGCGTTCCGCTTGCGCCTTCTTGAGCGCTTCAAGTATGTACGACATGATTATTTCCCCGCCACGGCCACGCCGGGCTTAGCCGGCGCCAGCAGGCGCGGTTCGTTCACGCCGCCCAGCCGGTTCAGCCTGATAAAAGTCTTCGGCCCCGCGACACCGTCCGCCTTCAAGTTCTGGCTGAGCTGAAATTCGCGCAGCAGGCGCTGGGTTTCCGCGTCCATGGGCCGGTTTTCCGGCGGCGTGCGGGCGCCGCTCAGCGCCGCCAGGCGCTTGGCCAGCCAGTCCACGTCCGGTCCCTGCTGGCCGGCCGACACCTCGTCGCGCCATGCACGCGGCGCGCGCCACAGCGTAACGAAGGTGCCGTCAAAGCGGCCGGCCAGCGCCTCCAGCCGCACGGTTTCACGCTTGCCGGCAATTTCCAGCGTGGCGCCCTGCCCGTCCATCGCAGTCAGCACTGCGTAGCGCGGCGCCACCGGGTCATCGATCAGTTTCAGCACCGCCGGGCGGTCCAGCAAGCGCAAATCGTCCAGGCCGCCTTTGCCGAACAAGCAGCGCAAGTTCAGTTTCGCGGCGGCCGGGCAGAATTCGCCCGCCGGCACAGCCTGCCCCCACAGCGTAGCCATCTGCCGCAGCGCAAGCTGGACACTTGCCGCCGCGTTCGCAGCGGCGCCAGCAGCCGGGCTTGCAACCAGGGGCGCACCCGGCGCCGGCTGCAATGCGGCGACTGGCGTGCCGGAAGCCGCCGGGGGCGGCGGCGTTGCGGCGGAAGGCGCGGCTGCAACCGTCGCCAGCCCCGTCCTGTCAGGCACCACAACCGTCACCGGGTGCGACATCAGTTGCCAGGCGGCGGTGGCGGTCAAGGCCGCACCCGCCAGCACGCCGGCGGCGACGGCCGGCCACAGGCGCTTGGCCGGCGCCGTACCGGTCTCGGTGGCGAACACCTCGGCGGCGGCGCGGCGCAGGATGGTGCGCGTGACTTGCGGCGCGTTTTCGACATAGGCGCCCAGCATGGCGCGGTCGCACAGCAGGTTGATGCGGCGCGGCACGCCCTTGGTCAGCTGGTGAATCTGCGGCATCAGGCTGGCCGGGAACGGCGCCGCGCCAACCGAGCCGGCCACCGCCAGCCGGTGTCCGATGTAGCTGCCGGTTTCCGCCACGGACAGCGAACCCAGGTGATAGCGCGCGATCACGCGCTGCGCCAGCTGCTCCAGCTCGGGCCGGGCCAGCATGGCGCGCAGCTCGGGCTGGCCGATCAGGATGATCTGCAGCAGCTTGCGCTCGCTGGTTTCCAGGTTGGTCAGCAGGCGCAGCTGCTCGAGCACGTCGGCCGACAGGTTCTGCGCCTCGTCGATGATCAGCACATTGTTGCGGCCCTGCGCGTGGCTCTCCAGCAAGTGCTGGTTGATGCCGTCCACATAGGCTTTGACACTGACCGCGCCGGCTCCCTGCGGCGCCAGCGTAATGCGGAATTCATCGCAGATCGACAGCAGCAGCTCTTCCACGGACAGCTTGGGATTGAAGATGTAGCCCAGCTGGCAATTTTCAGGAATCTGTTCCATGAAGCAGCGGCACACGGTGGTCTTGCCGGCGCCGATCTCGCCGGTCAGCAGCACGAAGCCGCCGCCGCTGCCCACCCCATACAGCAAGTGCGCCAGCGCTTCGCGGTGGCGTTCGCTCATGTACAAATAGCGCGGGTCGGGCGCGATGGAAAACGGCGATTGTTTCAGGTTGAAAAATTGCGTGTACATGTAGTCCCTGGATGAACGCCCGGCCAAGCCCGCGCTGCGGCCCGCCGTCAGCGCAGGGCAGGCGGCAGCGGCTTGAACTTGGCGCAGTAAATCTTGGCCCTGCGGTCGGCGTACACGATGCGGCTGCCCAGCGCGGCTTGCCGCACCGGAAAGCGCGAATTGTCAATTTTCGCATACCGCAGCCCATCCTGGGCAATGATGGCTTCTTCCAGCTTTTCCGGCGTGCTTTCAGCCACCGCGCCAACGAACACCATGGGCCAGCTGTCGTCGCTGACGATCACTTCCACGATCTCCTGGCCCCACAGCCGCGCGTCCTCGGTGCGGAACCACCAGGCGCCGCCTTCGCGCTTGTATGGCGGGCCGAAGAACTTGACCATGTAGTCATAGTAAAAGCGGTTGCTGGTTTCGTCGCGGCACAGCAGGCCACTGCCGATCACCGTGCCGAAAGTGGTGGGCGGCGCAGCCTGCGTTGCCGGCAAGGCCAGCAGCAGGCTCAGCGCGAAAACGGCTGTCAACGAGGGGGGCAGGCAGCGCATTACTAGATTTTGGACATCCACGCGCGGTTGGCGCTGATCTTGGCCTTGGCGGCCGCCGGCAACGCGTCATAGCAGCCGGGATACTGCTTCAGCGCGCTCTCGCGCACTTCCTTCTGCAAACCGTTTATCAGGAAGACATAGAGAGTGCCACCTTCGCTGGTTTTCCTGGTCCCTATGTATTTGATCATGCTGATTCTCCTTCCCGGCTTGGCATGCGCTCCGCCGGCGTCGCTCTGCAACCATTATGACATCTCTGGGAGCTTCTAATGGTATTTCGCGTGGCTATGCCGCTACACAACTTAACGGTATGGAACCGGGAAATCTATAGGGCGCCGATAATTGCTGACATTGGAATTGTGCATTGCGATTATGCGGCTTTTTCAAGCCAATGGCGCTGTATACACTGGGCTCATATTGATGTGGAAACACTTCTTCCCTCTTCCCTCTTCCCTCTTCCCGCAAGGAGCCAGACCATGAAATCGCTGAAACTGATTGCCGCCCTGACCGTCCTGAGCGCCGCCTCCGCCTTCGCGTCCGACGCGCCCAAGGCCGAAGCACAAGCCCCGGCCGACGCCAAGCCGGCCCCGGTGCTGCTGGCAAGCGCAGCCACCCCGGCCGCCGCTGCCGGCCTTGCCACCGCCGTGGCCGCCCCCCTGGCACCGGCCAAAAAAGACATTGGCCGCTCGCGCGCCGAGGTGCAGCGTGAAGCCGTCGAGGCGGTGCGCAACCATGAAAACACCCTGTCCAGGGACTTGAGCTTCTATACCAGATAAGCGCCCTGCCCCTGCCTGTGCGGCGCTGCATTTCAGCGCCGCTATTTTGCAGTTGATCCCGCGATTTCGCGCTTTCATCCCATTCCGCCTACCGCGCGCTGCTTTTTATCATATTGTTCACACACTTCCCGCCCCCTGGGTGAAAACTACAGTGTGAAAACTATATGAATAAGCTGATCAAACAAACCGCCCTGGCCTCCCTCCTGGTAGCGGGCGGCGCCATCTCCCTGGCCAGCCGCGCGGAAACCGCCCCGTCCAACGCCGTGGCCAATGAAGCACGCCCGGTGGCGGCCTTCACGGCCATCGAACTGGCCGGCCCCTACAACGTGGTCATCAAGGATGACGGCGGCCGCGCAGTGGAAGTGCGCGGCACCCGCAAGCAGCTGGACAACCTGGAAACCATAGTGCAAAACGGCACGCTGATCGTGCGCCCGGTCAAGCGCAACGGCTTTTCCTTCCAGTTCGGCAAGACCGCCGAACCGCCCACCGTGCGCATCAGCGCGGCAGGCCTGAAAAGCCTGATTGCAGGCGGCTCCGGCGACGTGCGCGCCGACCTGATCAAGGGGCAGCAATTCGCGCTCACGGCCAGCGGCTCCGGCGACGTGGAAGCCAGCGGCGCGGTCGGCAACCTGGTGGTGCGCGCCGGCGGCAGCGGCGACCTGGACATGCGCCAGCTGAAAAGCGGCAGCGTGAACCTGCAGATGAGCGGCTCCGGCGACGTGCAGGCCGGCGCCGTCAGCATGGACCTGAACGCCGAACTGAGCGGCTCGGGCGACCTGGAAGCCACCGAGCTGCGCACCAACACCGTCAACGCGCTGATGCACAGCTCCGGCAGCGTGACCCTGGGCGGCAGCAGCAAGGAAATCCGCGCCGAGATTACCGGCTCGGGCGACCTGGAGGCGTGCGGCCTGGCAGTGGAAAACGCCAGCGCCATGCTGCGCAGTTCGGGCAACGCCTGCATCGCCGGCAACATCAAGAAATTCGACGCCGAGGTACATGGTTCGGGCGACCTGAGCGCGCGCGGCCTGGCCAGCAACAATGTGCGCGTCATCCTGGACAGCTCGGGCAGCGTGGAACTGTCCGGCACCAGCAATACGCTGAGCGCCGAAGTGAACGGTTCGGGCGACCTGGACGCCAAGGGCCTGGTGGTGGCGCGCGCCGTCACCCGCAACCGCGGCCCCGGCAATATCTTCCTCAAGAAGGTGAGCGACTCGCTGGACGCCGAAGTGCGCGGTTCCGGCGAGCTGAAAACCACCGCTGAATGCAAGGACGTGAAACTGACCATGAGCGGCCCGGGCCAGGTCCACCTGGACGGCAACACCGCCAACCTGAACGCCCGCCTGAGCGGCTCCGGCAACCTGGAGGCGCGCGGCCTGGTGGCCAAGCAGGCCGACGTGGTGGTGCGCGGCCCGGGCAGCGCCTGGGTCCACGTGCAGGGCAAACTGAACACCGAGGGCAAGCAGTCCGGTGCGGAAGGCTCGCGCATGGTGATGATAGATCGCAGCGGCGTACGCCCCAGCCGCGACAATTGACGGTGGAGGCGGGCCTGCGGGTCCGCCCAGCCAGACTTTCCCGAACGCCCGGCCCCGAGCCGGGCGTTTTTGCGTTTACGGTCCCGCCCCCTGAAAATTGGCCTTATGCCAGACCAGATTCAATACCAACGCAACAAAATAATTTACCCTTAAAAAACAAAGATATAAGCAATAATTGCCGCCTTGGAAAGCAAGTCCACTTAACCCAAATACAATACCAGTTAAATACCTGTTGACAAGCTGGTTAGGCAACCATATAGTGCCCCACAGCTCCTCACATACACATGAACATGATCGAATTCTTAATCGGCGTCGATGGCGGCGGCAGCGGTACCCGGGTGCGCCTGATGCGCAGCAACGGCGCGGCGCTGGGCGAAGGCGACAGCGGTCCTTCTGGCCTGCTGCACGGCATCAAGAACGCGTGGTCCTCGGTCGAGGATGCGGCTGCGAAAGCTTTCAAGGCCAGCGGCCTGGACTATCCGGCGCGCGAGCGCATCGCCATCGGCCTGGGCCTGGCGGGCGTGCACAACCGCCAGTGGGCAGCCAATTTCGTGGCAGCCAATCCCGGCTACGCGGCCGTGGCGCTGGAAACGGACGCCTACACCACCGTGCTGGGCGCCCACCAGGGCCAGCCGGGCGCCATCATCGCGCTGGGCACCGGCAGCGTGGGCGAAATCCTGCTGGCCGACGGCAGCCGCAAGGAAGTGGGCGGCTGGGGCTTCCCGGCCGGCGACGAAGCGGGCGGCGCCTGGATCGGCCTGCGCGCCATCAGCCACATCCAGCAAGTGATCGACGGCCGCGCCGAAGGCGGCGCCTTCGCGGCCACTGTCATCAATGCCTGCGGGGGCGAACGCAACGCCATCCAGGTGTGGCTGGCCAACGCCACCCAGACCCATTATGCGCACCTGGCGCGCATCGTGCTGCAGCACGCGGACACGGACGAGGTGGCGCGCGCCATCCTGCTGGAGGCGGGCCGCCAGGTAGCCTTGATCGCGCAGGCGCTGGACGCCTCCGGCAAGCTGCCGATCGCGCTGTGCGGCGGCCTGGGCGAGCCCCTGCGCGCCTACCTGCCATCCCAGCTGCTGCAGCGCATCGTCGCGCCGCAGGGCGACTCGGCCGCCGGGGCGCTGCGGCTGATCCAGCAGCATCTGCAGCACTCGCAACAACACCAGACCAACAACTAAGCACCCACCAGCAAGGAGCCACCCGTGCTAGACCAGTTGAGCGATTTCAGGCCGGACCATGAAAGCGACACGCCGCTGTACATGCAGCTGGCGAACAAGCTGTCCGACGGCATAGCCAGCGGCGACTGGCGCGCCAACGAGGCGCTGCCGTCCGAACGCGTACTCTCTGAAATGCTCGACATCTCGCGGGTCACCGCGCGCAAGGCCATCGACATGCTGTGCGACCGCGGCATGCTGACCCGCAAGCGCGGCTCGGGCACCTACATCACGCCGAAACTGGAACAGCCGCTGTCGCGCCTGACCAGCTTCTCCGAAGAGCTGCGCCAGCGCGGCTTCACGGCTGGCTCGCGCTGGCTGCAGCGCGAGATCGGGGTGGCGGCGCCGCTGGAACTGCTGTCGCTGGGCCTGTCGCCCAACATGGCCGTGGCGCGCCTGAAGCGCCTGCGCACCGCCGACGACGTGGTGATGGCGATCGAAACCACCACCATCCCGGCCACCTACATGCCCAACCCGCACAGCGTGACGGGTTCCCTGTACGGCTTTTTGGAAGCCAACGGCACGGTGCCGATGCGCGCGCTGCAGCACATCCGGGCGGTCAACGCGACCACCGAGCAAGCCAAGCTGGCCAACATCCAGCCCGGCGAAGCCATGCTGCATATCACGCGCGTGAGTTATCTCGAAAACGGCGCAGCGGTGGAGCTCACGCACTCCTACTGCCGCAGCGATTATTATGAATTTGTAGCGGAGTCGCGCAGATGAGCGATGTAACGATCCAAGGCAATATCCTGACCCCGGCCGGCTGGCTGAGCGGCGCAATCTCGTTCGGCGAACGCATCGCCGGCATCAACGGCGCGGCAGTCGACCCGCAACTGAACGGCGACGACTACATCCTGCCCGGCTTTATCGACCTGCACGTGCATGGCGGGGCCGGCAAGGACGTGATGGAAGGCGGCGACGCGGTGCACACCATCGCCAGGATCCACGCGCAGCACGGCACCACCAGCATGCTGGCCACCACCATGACGGCGCCGCCGGAAGACATCGACATCGCGTTGACGGCCATCGGCCGGGCGGTGCGCCAGCGCGGCAAGAACGAGGCGCGGGTGCTGGGCGCCCACCTCGAGGGCCCGTACATCAATTCCGGCAAGCTCGGTGCGCAGCCCAATTTTGCGCGCGCCGCCACGCTGGCCGAAGTGCAGCGCCTGGAAGCCATGGCGCCGCTGCGCGTGATCACCGTGGCGCCCGAAATCGCCGGCCATCTCGGCCTGGTGCGCGAACTGGCCGACGAAGGCATGCGGGTGCAGATCGGCCACACGCTGGGATCGTACGAAGACGGCGTGGCGGCGCTGGAGCACGGCGCGGCCGGCTTCACGCACCTGTTCAACGCCATGAGCGGCCTGCACCACCGCGAGCCCGGCATGGTGGGCGCCGCGCTGGCGCACGCCGAATACGCCGAGCTGATACCGGACCTGCTGCACGTGCATCCGGGCGCCATCAAGACCGCGCTGCGCGCCATACCGCGCCTGTACTGCGTCACCGACTCCACCGCCGCCACCGGCATGCCGGACGGCGAATACATGCTGGGCCGGCACGTGGTCCACAAATGCATGGGCGGCGTGCGCCTGCCCGACGGCACCCTGGCCGGCAGCACCCTCACACTGGACCAGGCGCTGCGCAACCTGGTCGGACTCGGACTGGACCTGGCGGACGCCTCGGCCCGGGTCTCAACCAATGCGGCCGACTACATCGGCCTGCAGGAACGCGGCCGCCTAGCGCCGGGCGCGTATGCCGATCTGGTGGTACTGGATCGCGATCTCAAACTCAAAGCCGTATATATCGAAGGAGAACGTTGTGACCTCAATGATGCTTAAAGAAGCCCTGTCCGCCGCTGAATGCGTCGCGCTGCAACTGGCGAACGACGCGGACCGCTACGCGGACCTGGGACGCAAATTGAGGAGCACGCCCTTCTCGACCGCGCTGACGGTGGCGCGCGGCAGCTCGGACCACGCCTGCAACTACATCGCCTACCTGATCATGGCGCGCCTGGGGCGCGTGGTGGCCTCGCTGCCGATGTCGCTGGTGACCCTGCACAAGTCGCCGCTGATCACGCGCGACACCTTGACCATCGCCGTGTCGCAGTCGGGCCAGAGCCCGGACGTGGTCGAGCCGATCCGCTACTTCCGCGACGGCGGCGCCACCACCGTGGCGCTGGTCAACGACATCGACTCGCCGCTGGCGCAGGCCGCCGAGTGGTCGATGCCGCTGCGCGCCGGCAAAGAGCAGAGCGTGGCCGCCACCAAGAGCTTCATCACCTCGCTGGTGGCCGGTGCGCGCCTGGTGGCGCAATGGCAGAACGACCCGGAACTGCTGGCCGGCCTGCAGGCACTGCCCGAGTCGCTGAGCAAGGCCACCGAGGCCGACTGGTCGCAGGCGCTGGACGTGCTGGCCCCGGCCAAGAACATCATGGTGGTGGGACGCGGCATCAGCTTCCCGGTGGCGCTGGAATCGGCGCTGAAATTCAAGGAAACCTCGGCGCTGCAAGCCGAGGCGTTCAGCGGCGCCGAGATCAAGCACGGCCCGATGGCGCTGATCGAGGAAGGCTACCCGCTGCTGATCTTCGCCACCCGCGGTCCGACCCAGGCCGGCCTGCTGGCGCTGGCCGACGAGATGCGCGGCCGTGGCGCGCGCGTGCTGCTGGCCGCGCCGGACGACGTGGCCCAGCGCGACCTGACCTTGCCGGTGGCCGCCACGCCGGACCTCGATCCCATCGTCGCCATCCAGGCGTTCTACGTGATGGCTGCCAAGCTGTCCGCCGCGCGCGGCATGGACCCGGACCGTCCGCGCCACCTGAGCAAAGTCACCAAGACCAATTAAGCAAGCCAAGCTGCGCCCTGCCCCGGACCATCGATGAGAATCAAGACACTGCTGACCGCATTGATGGCCCTGGGCGCGGCAACGTGCGCCCTGGCTGCGCCGCCGGTTCAAAAAATCGAATTCTGGACCTTCAGCATGAAGCCCAAATTCACGCCCTATTTCGAGGGCCTGGCGCGTAATTACGAAGCCACCCATCCCGGCGTCAAGGTTGAATGGGTCGACTTCCCATGGGACATCATCCAGACCAAGCTGGTGACCCGCATCGTGGCCGGCACCCCGCCCGCGCTGGTGAACCTGAACGTACCCTGGGCCGATGAATTCGCCCGCGACGGCCTGCTCACCCCGGTCGACGACCTGCTGCAAGGCGCCCGCCAGCGCTACCTGGCCAGCACGCTGGAAGACCTCACCTTCGGCGGCAAGACCTACGGCTTCCCGATGTACAGCAACGTCGCCGTCATCAGCTACAACACCGAAATCTTCAAGGCTGCCGGCCTGACGCGCGCGCCGCGCAGCCTGGACGAGCAGCTCGCCTTCGCGCGCCAGATCGCCCAGCGCACCGGCAAGGCCGGCCTGTGCCCGGCCTTGGCCAAGATCGACGGCCTGATGATGCAGCAAGGCCTGCCGGTGATCAAAGACGGCCGCGCCGCCTTCAACTCGCCCGCACACGTGGCGCTGATCGCCAAGCTGGCCGAGACCTACAAGGCCGGCGGCCTGCTAAAGGACAGCCTGTTCGCCGAAGACAACTTCCCCGCCGCCATTGACGCCTACAAAGGCGGCCGACTTGGCATGCTGCTAGCGCCGCCGACGGCCGTCAAACGCATCGAAACCGACGCCAAAGACATCTACGCCAAGACCGACGTGGCCCCCGCGCCGCTCGGTCCGACCGGCATCGCCGATGGCGGGTGGCTGGTGCACTTCGCCGTGCCGGCCGGCGTGGACAAGCAACTGCTGCCGCAGATCGGCGAGTTCGCGCGCTACCTGACCAACGACGCCAACCAGCTGGCGTTCGCCAAGCAGGCCAGCGTGTACCCGGCCGCGGCCAACGCGGCGCGCGACCCGTTCTTTCTGGCGGTGCCGGCCAATGCAGGCGCTGCGGAAAAAGCGGTGTCGGCCGGAGCGGTCTCGATGCCGCATTCGCATACGCTCTACGTGTCCGGCGTCACCGACTATGACGAGTTGCGCCGTTCTCTGGTGAAAGCCGTCGAAGCGGGCGTCACCGGCCGGCAAGACATCAAGCAGGCGCTCGACGCCGCTGCTGCCATCTGGAACAAGAAGCTCTCCCGCCAAAGCAAGCTGAGCCGCATTCCCCCAATTCGGGGTCTGACCCCGAGTCAGGAGAATGCGGCTCAGCTCGTTTCCCAGCGGAACGCGAAACCTGCCGAGATTCGCATTGCAGCGGCGACAGTTTCGCCAATGACGGTGCCGGCGTCACTCTGGGAAGAAGGCGAGCTGAGCCGCATTGCGCGCACACGGGGTCTGACCCCGGGGTTGGAAAATGCGGCTCAGGCTGCTTGGGTGGGGCGGCTGTGAGCGCGCGGCGGACGACGTTGGCGGCGTGGCTGTTCCTGGCGCCTGCGCTGATTTTGCTGGCGGCGTTTTCGTTCTGGCCGGTCGGCTTCGGCTCTTACCTGGCTTTCACGGACTACAGCCTGATCCGCCCCACGTCTTGGGTGGGGCTGGACAATTTCCGCTACATCTTCGATAACGAGATGTTCGTCACCGGCCTGAAAAACTCGCTGGTGTTCCTGCTGATGGTGCCCTTCGTGCAGCTGGGCGCGCTGGGACTGGCGGTACTGGTGAATAACCAGCTGCCCGGCATACGCCTGTTCCGCGCGGCCTTCTATGTGCCCGTGGTGACCACCGTGTCGGTGGTCGGCATCATGTGGGGCTTCATGTTCCACGAGCAGGGCGCGCTCAATTACGTGCTGATGGCGATGCGCTTCGTCGATGCGCCCATCGGCTGGCTGTCGAACGATACGCTGGCCCTGTTCTGCATCATGTTCGTCACGCTGTGGCGCGGCCTGGGCTGGTACATGGTGATGTACCTGGCCGCGCTGCAGGCCGTACCGGCCGACATGCAGGAAGCGGCCATCCTCGACGGCGCCAACCGCTGGCAGCGCTTCTGGAAAATCACCGTGCCCACGCTGCGCCCCACCATCATGGTGTGCACCATCCTGTCCGTGCTGGCGGCGCTGAAGGCTTACCAGGAAGTGGACGTGCTCACGCAAGGCGGCCCGATGAACTCCACCTTCACGGCGCTGTACTACTCCTACGACCAGGGCCTTAAGCACCTGAAGCTGCCGCGCGCGCTGGCGGCCAGTTTCGTGGTCTCTGTATTCTGCGTCGGCATCGCCATGCTGTGCCTGCGCTATCTGAAGCCGAGCCACAAATGACGATCGCAATCAAGCCACGCACTGTCCTGCATTACGCCGCGCTGTGCGCCATCGCGCTGGTATGCGTGTTCCCGTTCTGGTGGACGGTGGTGACGGCCGTTTCCACGGAGGGCAACATCTTCGCCTTCCCGCCCACCTTCTGGCCCAAGTCGCCGTCGCTGGTCAATTTCGAGGAAGCGTTCCGCGTCATCCCCTTCCTGGCCTTCTTCAAGAACTCCATCCTGATCGCCGCGTTCACGGTGTTCTGGAAGCTGGTGCTGTGCTCGATGGCCGCCTACCCGCTGGCGCGCATGCATTTCAAGGGCCGCCGCCTGGTGTTCGGCCTGATTTTGGCCACGCTGGTACTGCCTTCCGAAGTGAACTTCCTGGTCAACTTCATCACCGTCACCAAACTGAGCCTGGTGGACACCTACGCCGGCGTGATCCTGCCCAACGTGGTGACCGCCGTCGCCATCCTGCTGCTGAAGCAAGCCTTCGAGGAAGTGCCGCAGGACCTGATCGACGCGGCCCGCGTGGACGGCGCTTCCGAGTGGATCATCTTCACCCGCATCATGCTGCCGCTGATCGCGCCCTGGCTGGCCACGGTGGGCATCCTGACGGCGGTGGAGGCCTGGAACGAATACATCTGGCCTTCCATCGTGATGAGCAAGCCGGACGAGTTTCCGCTGTCGGTGGGCGTGCTGTACTTGCGCGGCACCTTCGGCAGCAGCACCCGCGTGATCGCCGCCGGCACGGTGCTCACCATCCTGCCCACGCTGGCAGCTTTCCTTTTCACCCAACGTTATTTCATGCGCGGCATGGACGGAGCAGTCAAATGAATCACCAGGAACTTCGAAAAATCGCCGGTCAACTGATCATGATCCGCTTCCCCGGCACCGTGCTGGACGAGGCCACCGCCGAGTTCATCCGCACCAACAGCATCCGCGGCGTATGCCTGTTCCGTGGCAACATGGCGGACTCCGAGCAGCTGGCCAAGCTGACCGCCGACCTGCGCGCGGTGATGGGACCGGACGCGCTGATCGCCATCGACCAGGAAGGCGGCGCCGTGGTGCGCTCGACCTGGGTGCCGGCGCCGCCGGCCGCCATGGGCCTGGGCGCGGCCGACGACACCGACCTGGCCTACCGCACCGGCGCGGCCGTGGCGCGCGCGGTCAAGTCGCTGGGCTTCAACTGGAACTTCGCGCCGGTGCTGGACTTGAACAACAACCCGAACAACCCGGTGATCGCCGAGCGCTCCTTCGGCGCCGAGCCGCAGCGCGCCGCCGAGCTGGCGATGGCGTGGATGGCGGGCAGCCATGCGGAGGGCGTGGCTTGCTGCGTGAAGCACTTCCCCGGCCACGGCGACACGCACGTCGATTCGCACCGCGACCTGCCCACCGTGGACAAGCCCTTGTCGGAGCTGGAGAACTTCGAGTTCAAGCCCTTCAAGCTGGCCGCGCCCACAGCGCCCGCGATGATGACGGCGCACATAGTCTACCCATCCATTGATGCGGACAATCCGGCCACCATGTCGCCCGCCATCCTGGACGGCCTGCTGCGCAAGCAGTGGAACTACCGGGGCGTGATCATCACCGACGGCATGGACATGCATGCCATCGCCGGCCGCTACGGGGTGGGCAACGCCGCCGTGCGCGCGCTGATCGCCGGCGCGGACATGGTGATGGCGCTGGGAACGCCGGCAACGCAGGACGAAACCTTGAACGCCATCGCCGCCGCGCTGGCCGAGGGCTCGCTGCCGCAGGCCGCCGTGGACCAGCGCCTGGCGCGCCTGACCGCGCTGGCGCAAGCCTATCCATGCAAGCCGCGCTCGTACAAGGAAGACGCCGCCGACCGCCAGGTAATGGCCGAAGGCTGGCGCCGCGCCCTGACCGCGCGCGGCAATCCGCAGCGCCCCGCCGCCGGCGCCAGGGTGCGCCTGGTGGCGCGCCAGGACGTGGTGAGCGATGGCGTATCGGAAGCCGGCGTACCGGCCGCCGTGGTGGCGGCGTCGCTGGGCAGGCTGTACGACGTGGAACTGGTGACCTACTCGGACGCCGACGCCTTCGACTGGTCCGCGCTGCCGCAGGATGGCCGCTACACCATGCTGGCCTCGACCTCCCGCCTGCGCTACGGCGCCCATGCGCGCGCGACGTGGAAGCCGGACCTGCACCTGGCGCTGTGGAATCCGTACCAGGCGCTGGACATCGACGCGGCCGCACTGATGACCTACGGCTTCGCCGCGCCCGCGCTGGAGGCGGTCAACGCCTGGCTGGCCGGCGCGCTGGAAGCGCAGGGCCGCTGCCCGGTGCCGGGATTCGATTGACACCGCCATGGCGGGTTGCGGGCGCTGCGCGCACCGCCCCGCCCTACGGTATTGCCGCGCGCCGCCAACTGCCCGGCCCAGACAACTATAACGACAGGATGACGCAATAATGGACAAGACCGCCACCCGCAGCCCGCTGGCCTGGGTTCCCACGCTGTACTTCGCGCAGGGCCTGCCCTTCTTCGCCGTGGCGCTGATCGCCGGCCTGATGCTCAAGTCGATGGGCGTGCCGAACGACGACATCGCGCACTGGACCGCCTACATCGGCCTGGCCTGGGTGCTCAAGCCGCTGTGGAGCCCCTTCCTGGAACTGGCCGCCAGCAAGAAGGTCGTGGTGGTCGGCTTCCAGCTGGCCGGCGGGGTCTGCCTCGGCCTGGTGGGGCTGGCGCTGCAACTGCCGTTCTGGCTGTCGGCCTGCGTGGCCATGCTGGCCCTGGTGGCGATCTGCTCCGCCACCCACGACATCGGCTGCGACGGCCTGTACATCGCCAGCCTGACCGAGAAGCAGCAGGCCGGATACGCCGGCTGGCAAGGCGCCTTCTTCAACGCGGGCCGCTTCATCTCGCTGGGCGGGCTGGTGATCCTGGCCGGCTACCTGGAAAAGTCGCAGGGCGTGGTACCCGCCTGGACCATCATCTTCTGCATCCTGGCCGCCACCATGATCGCGCTCGGCCTGTATCACAGCTGGGCGCTGCCGCCGGCCTGGAACGCCGTCACCGCCGACGCCACCGCCGCCGGCATCGCCCGCACGCTGAAGGACGTCATCATCGACTATGTCAGCAAGCCGGGCATCTGGGTCTCCATCCTGTTCATCATCCTGTTCCGCGCCGGCGAAGCGCAGATCCAGACCATTGGCCCGCTGTTCCTGCGCGAGGCGCGCAACCTCGGCGGCCTGGGACTGACCACCTCGGAAGTGGGCGCCGTGTATGGCACCACCGGCACCATCGCCTTCCTCATCGGCTCCATCGCGGGCGGCTACTTCACCTCCTGGCTCAGCCTGCGGCGCGCCATCCTGTGGCTGATCCTGGCGATGAACCTGCCCAACGCGGCCTTCTATTTCCTGTCCACCTACCAGCCCACCGACCTGCCCCTGATCGGCGCGGCGCTGGGCGCGGAGATGTTCGGCTACGGCTTCGGCTTCGTCGGCATCATCCTGTACATGATGCAGGTGGTCGCACCCGGCAAATACCAGACCGCGCACTACGCCTTCTCCACCGGCATCATGCAGCTGGGCTTTGTACTGTTCAAATACGTGAGCGGCACCATCCAGCTCTCGCTCGGCTACCAGAAGTTCTTCGTCTGGGTGCTGCTGTCGGCCATTCCCGTGGCCGTGCTGTCGCAGCTGATACCGATGGCCTCGCGCGCCGCCAAGGACCAGCCGGCGGCTGGGGCGCAAGAACCTGCCACCGCGAGCTAAGCCCATGTCCAGCGTCAGCCTGAAAGGCGTCGTCAAGCACTACGACGCCAAGCACCCCGTCATCCACGGCGTGGACCTCGACATCGGCGACGGCGAGTTCGTGGTCTTCGTCGGCCCGTCCGGCTGCGGCAAGTCCACCCTGCTGCGCATGATCGCGGGGCTGGAGAGCATCACCGGCGGCGAACTGCATATCGGCGAGCACCTGGCCAACGACGTGGCGCCGGCCGAACGCCGCATCGCCATGGTATTCCAGTCCTACGCGCTATACCCGCACATGACGGTGTACGAGAACATGGCCTTTGCCCTCAAGCTGGCAGGCCACAAGGCGGACGAGGTGCGGCAGATGGTCGAGCGCGCCGCCGCCATCCTGCAGCTCACGGCCCTGCTCAAGCGCAAGCCGAAAGAGCTGTCCGGCGGCCAGCGCCAGCGCGTGGCGATCGGCCGCGCCATCGTGCGCAAACCGGAAGTGTTCCTGTTCGACGAACCGCTGTCCAACCTGGACGCCAGCCTGCGCGTGCAGATGCGGGTGGAAATCAGCCGCCTGCACCAGGAGCTGAAGACCACCATGATCTACGTGACGCACGACCAGGTGGAAGCGATGACGCTGGGCGAACGCATCGTGGTGTTCAACGGCGGCCGCATCGAGCAGGTGGGCGCGCCGCTGGAGCTGTACAACAACCCGGCCAACCTGTTCGTGGCGGGCTTTCTCGGCTCGCCGAAAATGAACTTCATCCCTGGCGAAGTGATGGCCGCCGGCCCGCATTTCGTGGCGGTGATGGCGGCCGGCGGCGCGCTGGTGGAAGTCGCCGCCCAAGGGGGCGGCGCCCAGCGCGGCGAGCGCGTCACCATCGGTATCCGCGCCGAGCACATGGCGCTGCGTCCGGCCGCCGTGCTGGACGACCAGCTCGCGCCGCAGGAAGAAAACCTGCTTGAGGCCACCGTGGGCCACGTGGAGAACCTGGGCGACCAGTCCATCGTCTACGCCAACCTGCCCGGCGTGCCGGACATGGTGGCGGTCAAGCAGGCCGCCGGAGGCCTGCAGCTGGCGCCCGGCAGCGCGGCCCGGCTGCACCTGCCGGCGGCGCGCTGCCTGCTATTTAATTCCGACGGACAAGCTTACGCACGCGGGGTGTAACAGCGGTTACAATTCACGCACTTTTGAAACCCGGCGCGCTTCCCTTTTTATGGGAGAATATGCGTTTGTCTTTATTTAGATTGAAGGATTATCCATGTCCAAGTTTCGTTTCGCACGTACCAGCCTGATCGTTGCCGCACTCGGCCTGAACCTTGCGCCAGCCCTGCTGGTTACTGCGACCGCCGCCGAAAAGGCCGCGCCCGCACCGGAAGCACCGAAGCCTGACACCGTGCGTCCTGAACTCTTCAAACTGCTGGATCCGGCCCAGATCAAGGAACTGATGGCGGCCAAGAACTACGCCGAAGTCCAGAACCGCATCACCCAGGCCGAAGCGATGGCGAACCTGACCCCTTACGAGACCTTCGTGCTGAGCCGCATGAAGGTATCGCTGGGCTCCGTCACCCAGAACAACCCCATGACCATCCAGGGCCTGGAAGCCGTGCTGGCGTCGGGCAAGCTGCCGGCCGCCGACCAGGGCGACTTCATCCAGGCGCTGGGCAATCTGTACTACAACGGCAAGGACTATCCGAAAGCCATCGCCACCTTCAACAAATACGCCGAAGTAACCGGTGACGCCACCAAGCTGCGTCCCTACGTGCTGCGCGCCTACTACTTCAACAACGACTTCGCCACCGCCAAGGCCGAACTGCTGAAGGACCTGGAAGCGAACACCAAGGCCGGCAAGACGCCCGCGCTGGAAGAGCTGCAACTGCTGGCCAACACCGGCGCCAAGTCCAAGGACACCGCCACCTATCTGATCGCCGTCGAGAAGCTGGTGCAGTTCTACCCGACCGACGACTACTGGATCGACCTGCTGAGCCGCACCCAGGGCAAGTCCACCTACTCGACCCGCTTCGCGCTGGACGTGTACCGCCTGGAGAAAGCCGCCGTATCGAAGATGGCGCAGGAAGACTACATGGAAATGGCTGAACTGGCGCTGCTGGCCGGCCAGCCGATCGAAGCGAAAAAGGCCATGGACGCGGGCTACGCAGCCGGCGTGCTGGGCACCGGCGGCAACGCGGACAAGCACAAGAAGATCAAGGCGCAGGCCGACAAGCAGGCAGCGGACGACGTGAAGAACATCGCCAGCGGCGAAGCGTCGGCCAAGAAATCGAAAGACGGCACCGGCCTGGTCAACCTGGGCTACGCCTACGTGACGCTGGACCAGTTCGACAAGGGCATCGACCTGATCCAGCAAGGTATCGCCAAGGGCGGCCTGAAGAACGCCGACGACGCCAAGCTGCGCCTGGGCTACTCCTACGCGCTGGCCGGCAAGAAGGAAGAAGCGGTCAAAGTGCTGGAAACCGTGCAAGGCGCCGACGGCCGTGCCGACCTGGCCCGCTACTGGATCCTGTGGGTTAACCGCCCAAGCACCGCAGCCGCCACTGCAGCCAAGTAATATTTCCCAAGGAACAAATGGGGTCAGGGTTAATTAGCTGCTTAATTAACCCTGGCCCCATTTTGCATTTTGGCTACGTCCCCCCGCCTCCTCAGTCTCGACGCGTTCCGCGGCTTCGTCATCCTGGCCATGATCTGGGTGAACTATGTCGCCGGCATGCCGGGCATTCCTTATTGGCTTGAGCACGCCGGCCCCACGGCGGACGGCATTACCTTGCCGGACCTGGTGTTTCCTGCTTTCTTGTTTATCGTGGGCATCGCCATTCCGCTGGCGCTGCACCGGGAGCAAGGCCGCTTCAGCGCCGCGCTGCTGGGGCGCTTGCTGTGGCGCGCCGGCAGCCTGATGGTGGCGGGCGTGGTGCTGGCCAACGCCTACCGCTACGATGCCGCCGCCGCGCTGCTGCCGCGCGCGGTCTACTTCCTGCTGTTTTACGTGGCGATGATCTTGCTGTGGCGCCAAACCGCGCAGCGCGGGGCGGCCTTCTGGGCCGGGCTGGCGCTGATGCTGTTCCTGCTGCTGTCCTTCCGGGGCCAGCTGAACGCGGAGTTCAGCAGCGTCTACCTGCAGCACACGTGGTGGGGCATCCTGGGGATGATAGGCTGGGCCTACCTGCTGTGCAGCGTTATCTACCTGGCGGTAAACGGCAAGCCGCTGCTGCTGCTGGCCGCCTTCGGGCTGCTGATCGTGCTGTACCTTGTCGGCACCGCCGGCCTGCTGCCGCTGCCGCAGGCGCTAAATGAAGTGGTCAACGTGCCGCAGGTGCTGGGGTCCACCTCGGCCAATGTACTGGCGGGCACGCTGATGGGAACGCTGTTCCTGCGCCGCGCACAGCCCGAAGGACTGCGGCCGGTGTCGCCTGCGGTGCCCGTGCCGCCGGCGCCTGCAGGCAATGCGCTGCTGCACCGGCGCCGCGTGATGCTGATGGCCTGCTTCGCCGTGGCGCTGTTCGGCGCCGGCATGCTGCTACGCCCCCTGCACGGCATCAACAAGGTCCATGCCACCGAGTCGTACACGCTGGTGTGCTCCGGACTGGTGCTGGCGCTGTTCATTCTGTTCTACGTGCTGATCGATGTGCTGCAGTGGCGCTGGTGGAGCGTTGCGCTGATGCCGGCCGGCGCGAACGCGCTGTTCGCCTTCATTGCGCCGGACCTGTGGGAGCAGTTGGCGGCGGTGCTGCGGATGCCGCGCTGGTGGTGGCCTTACCTGGAGTCGGGCGGCGGCGCCGGGCTGCTGAACGCCGCCGCGCTGACCGTGGCGATGATGGGACTGACAGCGCTGGCCAACCGGGCCGGCCTGCGCCTCAAGTTCTGACTCAGACTTTGATATAGATCCGCCGGCGGTCCATCAGGTAGCCAACCGCCCAGCAGGCCAGCATGAACGTCACCGCGAACAGCAGCGAGGCCACCTTCGGCGGCGCCAGCGCCTGGAAGGTATGCGCGTACAGCCAGTCGTAGCCGTTGCCGTTGCCGGCCTTGGTCTTCACCAGGATCACCACCGCCAGTTCGGACAGCAGGTAAATGAACAGGGTGTTCTTGCCGAACACTTCAAAGAAGTAGGTCCAGCGGCGGCGGCCGCGCATCTCGATCAGGTAAATCAGCAACGGCAGCACCAGCAGGTCCAGGCCTACCGTGTACAGCGCGTAGGAACTGGTCCACAGCTTTTTGTTGATGGGCAAGACCATGTCCCAGCACAGGGCCACGCCAACGCACAGCACGCCGGCCATCATCAGTTTCGCCAGCGTTTCGTAGTTGGCTCCCTGCGCCAGTATCAGCCTGCCGGTGAAGTAGCCGGCAATGACGTTGACGGTGGCAGGCAGGGTGCCAAGCAGGCCTTCCGGATCGAACGGCAGGCCTTCGCCGCGGTACAAATGGCGTTCGCCCAGCAGCCACAGGTCGGCCTTGCCGGCGGCATTGCCGGCCAGTGTGTAGTCGCCTCCCAGCGCCAGCATCAGCCAGTAGCCCAGCAGCGCCAGCACGCAGTAGGCCAGCGCCCCCTTCTCCTTCCAGAAATATAGGATCAGCGAGGCCAGGCCGAAGCACAGGGCGATGCGCTGCAGCACGCCCGGAACGCGCGTGCCCGACAGCGGGATCAGGCTCCAGTTGCCCGCGCCGTCCACCGCCACGAAGGGAAACCAGAACAGCAGGAAGCCGAGCAGGAAAATAATGGCGCTGCGCCTGCCGACCTTGGCCAGTACCGCGCCTTGGCCCAGGCGTGCGTACTTGGGCTGGGCGAAGCTGAGTGCGTTGCCGACCACGAACAGGAATGTGGGGAAGACCCAGTCGGTGGGGGTGAAGCCGTGCCATTGCGCGTGCAGCAGCGGCGCGAACACGGTGTTCCAGTCGCCCGGCGTGTTGACGATGATCATCAGTGCGACGGTCAGGCCGCGCAGCACGTCCAGCGACAGGTAGCGGCTGACTGCGTTGACGGCGGACTGCGCCGCCGACGCTGGCGCGGCAGAAGGCAAAGCGCTCACCTGCCCGCCTCCGCAGCTTGTGCGTGCGCCTGCGCGCGCGCCTTGGCGTGCTCCTGCAGCGCGCGCGCGTAGGCGCCGGCAGGCACGCCGGGCATGCCGCTGCAGGCGGCGTCCGCGCCCTTCACTTCGGTGCGGCAGGGCGTGTCGCGGTCGGTCGACCAGAAATGCAGGCCGGCCAGCTTGAGCTTGCGCGCTCCGCGCGCCATGGCGTCCATGTCGGCCACGGTGAACACATTTTCCACCACGTCGTTCACGCCTATCATGGCGGTCAGCTCGATCCGGTTGTAGGGCACCTGGTACTTCTCATGCACGTTGCGTGCCGCCTGCAGCGCCGAGGCACCCATGTCGCAGCGGCCCTTGCGCACCACGCACACGTCCTTCGCCGCCGGGCCGTAGTCCATCACCATGATGTTCAGCGTGTAGTCTTGCAGCCCGTTGCGGCGCACCGACTCCAGCACGGTCTCGGCCATCCCGTTCAGGCTGCGGCGGCTGCCGTCCGAGGCCGCGTGCGTGGCCACCGTAAAGCTCATGCGCAGATGCGGGCGCCGTGCCTGCGCGGCCACGACGCGCTGCACCAGCGAGTCCACCTGCTGCCCGGTCTGCCCTGCCTCGATGTCGAAGTCGAGACCAATCAGCTGCGGCGACTCGTAACGCCTGATGAAGCGCTCCATGCCCTCGTCGCTGCCGCAGGTGAAGACGTTGCCCTGCCCGCCGGTGGAAATGATGTAGCCGATACCAGCCGCCGCGAAGGCCGCCACGTTGGCCTCCGCCACCGCTTGCGCGGGCTGGCCACCCCAGTTCTCCTCGCCGCATTCGCCGCTGGCGAAGGCCCAGGTCAGGGGCTGCCTGCTGTGGCCGGTATAGGGCACGCGCTGGCCGTCCGGGGCGATGGTGATGGCGTTGCTGGCCGGGTCGTTGTGGATGGCCAGGTGCTTGTAGGGACTGTAGACCACGCGCGGCGCCGTGTCCGCGGCGTAGGCCGAACCCGTTATGGCGCCCGCCAGCAGCGCCGTTTTAATCAAATTATGCATTCCCGCTCCAGGAAGAAAAAAGGCAGGGCCTCCGAGGAAGCCCTGCCCTGTATCGCGTCAGACTTCAGCCGGCATTACATCTTGCCGCGCACGCCCAGGAAGAACTGCTTGCCGTTCTTGTAGAAGGCGCGCGGCTGCTCCTTGGTGGAGGCGTAGGACTTCAGCAGCGGATCGTTCAGGTCCTTGCCTTCGAACGACAGCGTCAGGTTTTCGGTCAGGTTGTAGTTCAGCGCCAGCGACACGGTGCCCACGTCGTCCTGGTAGATCGCGCTGTTGCGGTCCAGGCCGTTCAGGAAGGCCGAGCGGAAGCTGTAGTTCACGCGTGCGCTGAACTTGTCGTTCTCGTAGAACACGCTGGCGTTGTACGAGTTCTTCGAGGTGCCGATCATGCTGCAATCGCCCAGGTCCGCGCAGGCCGATTTCGGCGCCTTGCCGGTTTCCTTGCCGTCCGCGTAGGTGTAGTTCACGCTGGCGCCGAAACCGTTGCCCAGATCCTGCGAATACTGCAGCTCTACGCCTTTCACGCGGGCCTTGGTGTTCAGGGCCGAGCTCATGTTGTAGTTGGTGATCGAGTTGGTGGACTGGTTGTAGAACTGCGCCACCGAGGAGCCGAAGGTCACGTAGGAACCCAGGTGCATGTCGTACACGCTCATGGCGATCAGCGACTTCGGCATGAAGTACCACTCGACGCCGGCTTCCACGTTGTTCGAGTAGATCGGCTTCAGGTTCGGATTGCCGCCGGTGCCCGAGAAGGTCAGGTCGTTCAGGCTCAGCGAACCCAGGGCGCCGAAGTCCGGACGCGCCAGGGTGCGGCTGGCGGAACCGCGCAGCACCACGTCGGAGGTCAGGTCGGTACGCAGGTTCAGGCTGGGCAGGAAGTCGTTGTAGGTCTTCGAGGTGTAGACCGGTTTCCAGGCGGTGTTCGGCGAACCGTTGGCCACGTCGATTTCGGTCTTCACGAAACGCACGCCGAAGTTACCGCTGACAGGGCCCACGTTCAGGTCCGCCATCGCGTAGGCGGCATGCGCCTTTTCGGCGATCTGGAACTCGTTCTGGTAGGCGTGGCTGTCGAACTTCACGTACTTGTCGCCCCATTCCTTCATCGATTCTGCGGTGAAGGTCCACGGATTCTGCAGCACATTGCTCAGCGGGCTGGTTGGGTAGGTCGTCAGGCCGGTCGGGCGGTTGGCCAGCAGTTTACCCGCGTCGGCCACGGTGCCCTGCAGCCAGGTCAGCTGGCGGTCATGCTTGGCCGTGCGCAAGCCCATGCGGATGGTCGGCACCATGTCCCATGGGGTCTTGTAGGTGCCATCCACCTGGCCGTAGGTTTCCTTGTCCTTGGCGGTGGTGTCCGATGCCCAGCCGCCGAAGAAGTCGGCGCCGGTACGCGGGCTGAAAGTGCCGGCGTTGTCCACGGTGACGGTGGCGGGCGACATGCCGTTCATGGTCAGGCTGGTGCCTGAATAGGCCAGCCATGCTTCGTAGCCGTAGTCGCGGGCGTAGCCGGTGCCGCGCGTGGTGCCGACCTGGCCGGTGAATTTCAGGTCGTCGTTGACGCGGTATTTCCAGTCCACGTTGACGAACTTCGAGTCGCTGTACGAACCTGGACGGGCAATAATGTCCTGCACCGACGGGCCCATATTGGCACAGCTGGCGACCGGGCAGGTTTTCGGGAAGGTGATCGAGGTGATCTGGTTGCCGGTGATGGTGTAGGCCGACGGCACCACGCCGCCCACGCCGGACCAGTTGTTCGACAGCGGCTGGTACGGTGCCAGCATGAAGTTGGCGTTGACGTTGTCCGCGTCCAGGCGGGTGTACAGGCCGCTCACGTCGAAGCTGAAGTCGCTGTTGACTTTCACTTCCACGTCGATCATGCCGCCCTTGCGTTCGCGCTTCTGCTGGAACAGCGAGGAGCCGGTCAGCATGGACAGGTATTTGTTTTCCACTTCAGGATTTTTCGCGATCCAGTCCGGTGCGAAGCCCTTGGTCAGCTTGTCCCACCACAGGAATTCCTGGCCCATGCGGCGCAGCGTGCGCTTCTCGTCAAACACCTGGACCAGTACCCCCAGGTTGTTTTCCTGGTTCTTCCAGTTGGCCAGCGCGCTCACTTGCAGGTCGGTCTTCTTGGCCGCGTCGCCGTAGGCGCCTTCGATGGAACCCATCAGCGTCAGCGGTTTCTTGAAGCTCAGCGGCTTGCGGGTTTCGATGTCCACATTGCCGGCGGCGCCGCCTTCGGTCAGGTTGGCCTGCGAGCTCTTGTGCACGGTCACGCGGCCGATCAGTTCGGACGGGAACATCGAGTAGCTGACCGAACGGCCGCCGCCGGTGATGTTGGAGATATACCAGTCGCCGCTCGAGACGGTGTGGCCGTTCAGCGTGGTCAGGGTCAGGTTGGACGGCGTGCCTTTCAGGCTGACGCGGTCGTTTTCACCGAAGCCGCCTTCGGCGCCGCCGGCCGTGGCGACGGACACGCCAGGTACGCGCTGCAGCGAGTCGGCGACGCTCTTGTCCGGCATCTTGCCCACGTCTTCGGCGGTGATTACTTCCACCTGCGAGTCGGCGTTACGCTTCTGGTTGATCGACTGCGCCAATGCGGCACGGACGCCGGTCACGGTCACAACCGCGTCTGGCGACTTGGATGCATCCTGCGCCATGGCGGCGGTGCTGGTGATCAGGATGGCGACCGCAGTGGCGATCGGTGTCAAATTGCGCTTCATGTACTCCCCCTTGATTGTGGCCTTCGGTGAAAGCCCGTCCGTTTTAAGTAGATCCTCTTGCAGACCGCCGCGCTCCCCGCAACGCCCCGCAGATCCATCTATACAACCACTAACAAAACCAATTCAACGCCAATATACTCTCATCCAATACCAGAACACTACCAATTTTCGTATTTTTTTCACATGTTGTTTGCACCACACAGACCACTTTGCCAACATTCCGCCTTAGATAGCGCTACCTCCCTCTGTGGTTGCGCATGCGCAATGCAAACCGCTAGCATGCCGGTCTTTTTTTGGTATTATCGGAGCGCATAAAAGTAGACAAAAACAACAGGGGACCAGACATGACATCGCTTCAACAGATCATGCAGCACCTGGGGCAGACCAGCAGCCAGCCCCTGTACCAGCAGTTGCAGCGTGCGCTGCGCGAAGCGATCGACAAGCGCATTTTCGGACCCGACGAGGCGCTGCCGGCCGAGCGCCAGTTGGCCAACGACCTGGCCATTTCCCGCATCACGGTGCGCAAGGCCATTGACGGCCTGGTGGACGAAGGCCTGCTGGTGCGGCGCGCCGGCTCCGGCAATTTCATCAACACGCGGATAGAAAAGAACTTCGCCAAGCTGACCTCGTTTTCAGAGGACATGCGGGCGCGCGGACGCACGCCGCGCAGCGTGTGGCTGAAGCGTTCGGAGGGGACGGTGACGCCGGAAGAGGCCTTGCGGCTGCGGCTCAGCCCCGGCGCGCCGGTGTACCGCTTCAACCGCATCCGCTACGCGGACGAGATACCGATGTGCCTGGAGTACGCCACCATCGTCGCCGGCGCCCTGCCCTCGCTGGAGGCGGTGGGCGTGTCGATGTACGAGGCGCTGGAGCAGGCCGGCAACCGGCCGGTGCGCGCGCTGCAGCGCCTGAGCGCGCTGCTGCTCACCGGCGAGCAGGCCGCGCTGCTGCAAGCGAAGGAAGGCGACGCGGGCCTGGCGGTGGAGCGGCTCGGCTTCCTGCGCGACGGCCGCGCGGTGGAGTTCTGCCGCTCCTACTTCAGGGGCGACATGTATGACTTTGTCGCCGAGTTGAGTACGCCGTAGCCGCTTACTTGGCCTTGGCCTGGTCGCCGGCCGTCACCACGCTCAGCTTGTTCAAGTCCACCGCCTTGCGGAAGGCGGCGTTGACCTGCGCTGGCGTGAGCGCTTTCAGCTTGTCTTCGTAGGCCTGGCTCCACGCGTAGGTGCGGTTCAGGTACAGGAAGTTGGCCCAGCCGCCGGCCAGCACATTGTCCTGCGAGCGGTTTTGGACGCGCTGCTGCAGCATGCCGGACTTGGCCCCCGCCACCTCGGCCGCCGTGAAGCCGTCCTTCAGCGCGCGCGCCACTTCCTCGCGGATGGCCGTTTCCAGCTTCTTCAGGTTCTGCGGCGCGGCGATGGCCGAGATGCTGAGATTGCTGGCGCGGTCCACGTCGCTCACCGACAGGCTGGAACCGCCGCCGTAGGACAGGCCGTCCTTCTGCCGGATGCGGTCCATCAGGCGTGATTTCAGGCCGCCTTCGCCGAGGATGTAGTTGGCCACTTCCAGCGCCACGAAGTCCGGGTCTTCGGTGTTCATGTCGATGTTCACCTGCGCGGCATAGAAGCCGTTTTCCTTGTCCGGCGCGTTGATCACCGTATGCAGCGGCGGCCGTTCCACGTTCACGTTCAGCACGCGCGCGTAATTCGGCTTGCTCACCCAGTTGCCGAATTCCTCGGCCACCACGGCTTGCGCGGCGGGCGAATCGAAGTCGCCGACGATGGCCAGCTCGCCGTGCGAGGCGCCGTAGAATTCGCGGTGATAGGCCTTCAAATCGTCCAGCGTCAGCGCCTTGATGGCTTCGATCTGCTCATCGGTGCTCATCGCGTAGCGCACGTCGCCTTTCGGGTAGTTGTTGTAGTGCTTGGCCAGCGCATTGGTGGCCAGCACCTGCGGCTCGTTGCGCGACGCTTCCACGCCCACCAGCCATTGCTGGCGCAGCTGCTCGAACTCGGCCGCGTCGAAGGCCGGTTCCTTGAGCACGTGCGCGGCCAGGCGCAGTGCCGCTTCCAGCTTGCTGCGCGTGGTGTCGAAGCGGTACACGCTGCCGGACATCTTCAGCTTTTCCATCGCGTCGGCCAGCTGCGCACGGCTGTACTTGCTGGTGCCGCGCGTGAGCATGTGGTTGGTGGCGGCGGCGACGATCGCCTTGCCGAACTGGTTCTTCTCGTCGCCCCAGTGCAGGCGCAGCTCCACCGACACGGTTTCGCCCCGGTTCTTCTTCGGCAGCAGCGCCACTTTCAGGCCGCCGATGGTTTTCAGCTCGGTGCGCTTCAGGATGTTGGCCTGGCTCGGATCGAACACCTCGGACTTCAGCGTGTCTTCCTTGCCCTTGAAGTCCTGCATCACTTTCTCGATCGCCGGCGCGGCGGTGATCTCGGCGCGCTGCACGCTGTCCTCCGGCACGAAGCTGCCGACGGTGCGGTTGTCGCGCTTCAGGTAATGCGCGGCGGCCTTGGCCACCTGCTGCGGCGTCACCTTGGGCAGACTGTCGCGGCCCAGGAACAGCAGGCGCCAGTCGCCCAGCGCGATCTGCTCGGACAGCGCCACGCCCACCTTCTGCGGATCATTGAGCGCCTTCTCGATGCCATTGCCGATGTTGCGGCGCACGCGTTCCATTTCGTCCTCGGTGGGGGGGGTTTTCGCGAAGCCTTCCACGGCGGCGATCAGCTCGTCGCGCACCGGCTCCAGCGGCTGGCCGGCCTTCACCACGGCGCCGATCAGTTGCAGGCCGGGCGCGTAGCCGGTCTGGCCGAAGCTGAACACCTGCGCGGCCTTGCCGGTTTCCACCAGCGCCTTGTGCAGGCGGCCGTTCGGCGTGTCGTTCAGGATCTCGGACATGAAGGCCAGCGCGTCGCTGTCCTCGTGCAGCGCGGCCGGGATCTTGTAGCCCAGCGCGACGATCTGGATGTCGCCCTTGCGGCGCACGATGAAGGAACGCTCGCCATCCTGGGTCGGCTCCACGGTCCAGAAAGGCGGCAGCTTGCGCTTGGGCTTGGGGATGGCGCCAAAGGACTTGCTGATCCACGCCAGCGTCTGCGCCGGCTCGAACTTGCCGGCCACCAGCAGCACCGCGTTGTCCGGCTGGTAGTAGGTGCGGTAGAAGGCCTGCAGGTTCTCGATCTTGACGTTCTCGATGTCGCTGCGGTTGCCGATGGTGGAGCGGCCGTAGCTGTGCCAGTCGTAGGCCACGCTCTGCATGCGCTTGAGCAGCACCTCGAACGGGCTGTTCTCGCCGCTCTCGTACTCGTTGCGCACCACCGTCATTTCCGAGTCCAGGTCCTTCTTCGCCACGAAGGAATTGACCATGCGGTCGGCCTCCATGTCGAGCGCCCATTTCAGGTTGTCGCCGCCGGCCTGGAACACTTCGTAGTAGTTGGTGCGGTCGTACGAGGTGGTGCCGTTGTACTCCATGCCGCGGTCGGCGAACTGCTGCGGGATGCTGCGGTTCTTCGGCGCGCCCTTGAACAGCATGTGTTCCAGCAGGTGGGCCATGCCGGTCTCGCCGTAGTTCTCGTGGCGCGAACCGACCAGGTAGGTGACGTTGACGGTGACGGTGGGTTTGGAGGCGTCCGGGAACAGCAGTACCTTGAGGCCGTTCGGCAGCCGGTATTCGCTGATGCCTTCGACCGACGGGCCTTTCACGGTGCCCGGCGGCAGCGCCTGCGCCAGGACCAGGGAGGGCGGCAGCAGCGTCAGGCTGCACAGCAGCAGGGTGGCGCGCAGCGCCGGCAGATGTGGTTTCATGTAGTAGCCGTACAGGAAAATTGCATCCTACCCTACTTCGCCCGCCCCTCACAGTCCCGCAGGGGCGGCGTGACAAAGCGCGCATTTTTCGGCCCGGGCCGATCGATATACTGGCCGCTTTCAACCGCGAGAGGAAAACATGCATCAACGCTCCGTACTGACGCTGGCGCTTGCGCTGGCAGCAATGCCCGCCGCCGCCCGGCAGGCCAGCGCCGATCCCCTGGGGCCGATCGCGCAATGCATCGCCAAGGGGCAGTTCAGGTCGGCCGAAACGCTGCGGCGCGCCAACCAGGATCCAACGCGCCAGGTGGAGGGCCCGAACGGCCCCGCCACCGTGTCGGTGGCCGACGGCTACCGCGTCATGCTGCACAAGGCCGGCAAGGCGCCGCTGGTCAACTTGAAGATAGAACTGTCGGCGCCGGGGCAATTCAGGCAGGACCGCGACGCCATCCTGGCGCAATACGGCGTGATGGCGAAGCGCGCAGCGGCGGCGGGAGCGGCCCCGGTGGCGGCGGCGCGCAGCGAGATCAACGGCGTGGAAGTGATCGACCTGACCAGTCCGACCATCGATCGCGGCGGACCGCTCAGCATGGTCACGCTGGCGCACGAGGCCAGCGGCGTGATCGGCACGGCTTACATGCTGAGCCAGCCCAAGGACGTGCGCGAATACGCGAACATGGAAGAATATACCGCCTTGCGCGACCAGTTCACCCGCGAACTGGCCGGTTGCATGGCCGCGAAGGGCTAGGCGGGGTCGCCGGGCAGCGGCAGGAAGCAGGCGTCCACCACTTGCAGGCCGTTATCCTTGGCGAAATTGAGGACGAAATGGTAGGCCATGGGTTCGAAGTCCCGCAGCGCTTCGTTCACCACCACCGCCTTGACGCCATTGATGTGGGTCGGGCGCACGAAGGTGGAATAACCGAGATGGGAATCTCGGCCGCTGGTGCCTTCCGGACGGAAGCACGACATGACGCCGCACAGGCGGTCGGCCCAGTCGCTGGGACGGAATTGCCTGCCATCGGCAGTAATGCCAAGGATAAAGAACTCGTTGGCCAGTTCTTTGGGGGATTGAGCTGACTCGGCCATAGATGACTCGCGGGACCTGGATGCGTGAAAAATCCTAGGTATTATATCTTATAGAAGACCTAAGGAGGTAAGTACTTGATTTGAAACACGCATTGGCGGCCGCACTGCCTGGGGCGCGGGCGCCAATCCCGATATTGTAACCCGATCCAGCTGTCGGATTTCTTTCAGCGCCCTCAGCCGAGCCAGACCGCGCCGGAAAGCAACAGCAGCAGCATCATCCACAGCAACAGCGCGCGCCACACCAGGCCGACCGTGCTTTGCAGCGCGCGCACCCCCGGCTCCTCGCCCGGCAGCGCCTCCGATTCCATGTCGCCGCTGTCGACCACGGCCGCGTCGGCCGGCAGCAGGCGCGCCGCGTTTTCCTGCGGCGTGCCCAGGCGCACGCCCATGGCGCCGCCGCCAGCGGCCAGAATGATGCCGCGCGCCTCGTCGGCCCAGCGGTGGGCGAAGTTGCGCCAGGCGTAGATGGCGTCCTCGAAGTTGCCCACCACGGCGAAGGCCACGGCGGTCAGGCGCACCGGGATCCAGTCGATCCAGTAAAAGGCCCGGGTGGCGAACTCGCCGAACGCCTCGTTGCGCATGTGCTCGGGCTCGTTCCAGGCCCGCGCCAGGTATTCCGACACACGGTACAGCACCGCGCCGGCCGGGCCGAGCGGCATCAGGAACCAGAAGAACACGCCGAACACGTTGCGGTGGGTGGTGATCAGGGCTTTTTCGACGGCGATGCGGGAGATTTCGCCCGCTTCCATGCCCACCGTATCGAGCTTGGTCCATTCGGCCAGCAGCGCGCGCGCGGCCGCCTCGTCGCCCGCGTTCAGGGCCAGCTGGATGGAGGTGAAGTAATGGCTGTAGTGGCGGAAGCCCAGCGTCAGGTAGACGATCAGCACATTCCATGCGAACGCGGCCAGGAACCAGTCGTAGCGGATCAGCACCCAGTAGATCAGCATGGTGGGCGCCACCAGCGCGAACATCATCAGGAACCAGCCGATGCGGCCATGGCGCGAGTCGCCCGCGTTGAACCACGCTTCCATGCGCACCGCCAGGCTCTTGATCTCGGCGTAGATGGGATTATCCGCCCGCAGCGGCTTCATCTGCTCGATCAGCAGCGCGCAAAGAATGGAAAGAAAAGTCATTAAACGTCCTTAAGATTGGCATTGCCGCAATGCCCGCTACGATAGCGCAGCAGCGCGCCGGAATCAAACTTATTAGCGTTCCGGGAGCGCCGCGTCAGGCTCTGAGGAAATGGAACAGATTGCGCAGCATGCCGGCGGTGGCGCCCCAGATGTAATAGCGCTGGTAGGGCATGGCGTAGAAGCTGCGCCGCCCGCTGGCCAGCTCGGCCGACAGGCGCTGGTGGTTCAGGCCGTCCATCAGGAAGGCCAGCGGCACTTCGAAGATCTCGGCCACTTCGCCCGGGTCGGCGCGCAGCTCGAACGGCGGGTGCAGCAGGGCCACCACCGGGGTCACGCTGTAGTTGGTGCCGGTGTAGTAGACCGGCAGGGTGCCGATGATCTCGGCATGGCGGCGGTCCAGGCCGATCTCCTCCTCCGCTTCGCGCAGCGCGGTGTCGGCCGGACTGGCGTCATATTCCTCGGCGCGGCCGCCGGGAAAGCTGATCTGGCCGGCGTGGCTGCTCAGATGGTCGGTGCGCTGCGTGAGCAGCAGCCGCAGGCCCTCGGCGCGCTGCACCAGCGGCACCAGCACGGCGGCGGCCTTGGCGCTGGCCTGCGGCGCGAACGGGGTTTCATCGCCCTCCGGGGTCCACAGCGGCGGCGCGGCGAAGCGCGCGCGCAGCCAGTCCGGCGCCAGGCGCTCGGCCGGCACGGCCGGCTCGCCGGCGATAGCGTCAATCGGGAGTTGCTGCGGGTCGAACAAAAGCTTGGCCATACCACCTCCAAATAGCGAAAGGGCGCCAGCGGCGCCCTTTTGAGGGACGCCACCCAGGCGCCCCTGCCCCAAACCCAAACGCGATTAAGCGCTTGCTTTTGCCGCTGCTGGGCGACGGTTTGGCAGTTTTTCTTTGATACGTGCCGATTTGCCCGAACGGTCGCGCAGGTAGTACAGCTTGGCGCGACGTACGTCACCGCGGCGTTTCACTTCGATCGAAGCGATCAGCGGGGAGTACAGCTGGAAGGTACGCTCAACGCCTTCGCCGGACGAGATCTTGCGAACGATGAAGTTCGAGTTCAGGCCACGGTTACGACGGGAGATGACCACGCCTTCGTAAGCCTGGGCGCGCTTGCGGGTGCCTTCGACTACGTTGACGTTGACGATCACGGTGTCGCCAGGTGCAAATTCAGGGATGTTTTTGCCCAGGCGAGCAATTTCTTCTTGCTCGAGTTGTTGAATCAGGTTCATTTGATGACTCCAATTACCATCGTGCCGGCGCGTACTAAACCCGGTAGAGGATGGGGTTAAACAAAGAGGCAACATGCCTCTCGTCTCTACTGCTTTGCTACAGTGCCGGTTTTTCTAAACCGGCCAAAAATTTCTCGTCCTGGCGCGTCAGCAAGCCTGCTTGGCGCGCCTTGGGCAATAAATCCGGGCGCTTGCGCGCGGTCGCTTCCAGCATGCGCTGGCGGCGCCATTTTTCAATCTCGGCGTGGTTGCCGCCCATCAGCACGGCAGGCACATCCTCGCCTTCATACGTCACCGGCCGCGTGTAGTGCGGCGAATCGAGCAGGCCGTTGACAAAGCTGTCCTCGACCGCCGACGCTTCGGTGTTGAGCACGCCCGGCAGCAGGCGCACCACTGCGTCCATCAGCGCCATGGCCGGCAATTCGCCGCCCGACAGCACGAAGTCGCCCAGGCTGATTTCCTCATCGACGCAACGGTCGATCAGGCGCTGGTCCACCGCCTCGTAGCGGCCGCACAGAATCACCAGGCCGGGCTCGGCTTTGAGCTGCATCACGCGTTCGTGCGTCAGCTGCTTGCCCTGCGGCGACATGAACACCACGCGCGGCGCCGGCAAGCCGGCGTCGATCTGGCGCTGTTTCGCGGCGGCGATGGTCGCCTCCAGCGGCTTGGCCAGCATCACCATGCCGGGGCCGCCGCCATAGGGGCGGTCATCCACGGTGCGGTGATTGTCGGTGGTGAAGTCGCGCGGATTCCACAGCGACAAATTCCACTTCTGCTGCTCGAACGCGCGGCGGGTCACGCCCGACTGCGTCAGTGCGGCAAACATTTCCGGGAACAGCGTTACAACATCGAATTGCATACAGGCTCCCGGATCAGTAATCCAGGCCCCAGTCCACCGTGATCTTTTTCGCTTCCTTGTCCACCGTGATGATGAACTGGTCCACAAATGGAATCAGGCGCTCCTGCGCCGCGGACTCGGCGTCGCCAGGCTGTGCGCTGACCGGAGCGGTAATACGCAGTATCGACTGCGGACCATTGCTCATCATGTCGGCCACAACGCCCAGGCTCTCGCCCTGCAAATTCACGACTTCCAGCCCGATCAGGTCGGACCAGTAAAACTCGCCGTCATCCAGCGTGGGGAACTGGCTGCGCGGGATGTACACGCCGGTGCCTTTCAGCGCCTCCGCGAGATCCCGGTCGGTCAGGTCGTCCAGCTGGGTCACGACGTCGCCGCCGTGCAGTTTCGCACGGCGCACATTGACTGCGTGCAGGCTGGGTTTATCCAGCCACCAGGTCTTAACATGCAACAAGGCATCCGCATCGTCGGAAAAGGGGCGAACCCGGATTCCGCCTGCTACGCCGTAAGCGCCGGACACAAAGCCCACTTGCACCAGATCGTCGGGGAGTTGCACCCCGGATGCCAATTTATCTGTCAAAACCTGAACGCCGAATTAGGCTGCTTTCTTGTTCGAAGCGACCAGGCGAGCAACGGCTGGGGACAGCTGTGCGCCTACGCCGATCCAGTGAGCCAGACGGTCTTCGGTAATCTTGAATGGCACTTCTTGACCCGAAGCCATCGGGTTGTAGAAACCAACGCGTTCGATGAAACGGCCATCGCGGCGATTGCGCGAATCGGTTGCAACGATGTTGAAGAATGGGCGCTTCTTGGCGCCTCCACGAGCTAAACGAATAACGACCATAATATTTCCAAAAAGTGTGCTGAGACGGAAAAAGCCGCAAATTATAGCGCGCTTTCTCTTCCGCCAGCAAGCATTAATAACAATTGGGGTGGGTTTGGGGCAATCGAAGATTATCCCCCAGTCCGGCAAGCAGGGCAAGCATTGCGTGCAAAAAGGCTGGGCCGGAAGGCGATTATGACCGATACTTGCCGCTCCGCCGTTTCATTTTCGCCATTGTTATCGATTGTTATCGCTTTTATGACACCACAACACAAAAACAAGACTTTCTCGTCCCTGCTGGCCTTCCTGCTGGGCGGTATCGGCGCACACCGCTTCTACCTGCGTGGCGTAAATGATACATGGGGCTGGGTGCATGCGGCCAGCGTGCCGGCCATCGGCCTGGTGATGGCGGCGGCCCCGCAGGCCGACATATTCTTCAAGCTGCTGCCGCTGTTCCTGTCGATGCTGGCCGGCTTCCTGCAGGCGCTGGTGCTGGGTTTGATGTCCGACGAGCAGTGGGACGCCACCTTCAACCGCGGTTCCACGCGCCGCTCCGAAACGCGCTGGCCGCTGGCCGTGATCCTGGTGGCCACCATGCTGGTGGGCTGTGCCAGCCTCATCGCCACGATATCCCGCCTGTTTGACTTGCTGTACACTGGGGGCGCTTACGGCTGACCCAGCCCCTCACCGCCACCACCAGATGACGTTCCGCCTTTCCGCCCTGCTGTGCTGCGCGCTTGCCGCCGCCGTCACCACCCAGGCCCACGCCACCGAGCGCCTGAACTGGGGCTGGTTCAACGCCGCACCCTATATGATTGCCGAGGGGCCGGACAAGGGCAACGGCATCTTCGACCAGATCCGGGGCTTGCTCAAGGACGAGATGCCGGGCTACGAGCACAAGGACGTGCAAGCGCCCTTCCCGCGCATCTTCCAGGAAATCAGGAATGGCAACCCGTGGTGCTTCGTGGGCGGCGTGAAGAACCCGGAGCGCGA
This sequence comes from Massilia sp. Root351, assembly GCF_001425045.1. Taxonomy (GTDB): domain Bacteria; phylum Pseudomonadota; class Gammaproteobacteria; order Burkholderiales; family Burkholderiaceae_D; genus Rugamonas. The sequence goes on from NZ_LMDJ01000036.1 coordinate 321,703, forward strand.
GGCGCTGGCCTACTTTTCAGCCCCGGTGGCGGTGTTCCTGCCCTTTAAAGTGGTGGTGCGGCGCGACCGGCTGGCCGAGTTCAGCGGCGCTGCCGGTCCCGGCGGCAGCATTTCGCTGGCCGAACTGATGGCGCGCGACGGCGTGCGCACCAGCTATCTGCGCGGGCGCTCGTTCTCGCCGCAGATCAACGCGCTGCTCGAACAGCACCCCAACCGCCAGTACCACTCGGAGTTCAACGAGGCGCTGCAGATGCTGCTGGCGCGGCGCCTGGACTATCTGCTGGAACTGCCCATTATCAGCACCTACTCGGCGCGCCAGCTGGGCCGCGACGGCGAACTGGCCGCGCTCACCATCCGCGAGCACGCCGACCCCACGGTGAACCGCGTGATGTGCCCGCGCACCGAATGGGGCAAGCAGGTGGTCGCCAAGGTCAACGCGGTGCTGCACGCGCAGCGCAACACCGCGCGCTACCGCGCCATCGTCGAGCGCTGGTCGGACGAGGAATCGCTGCGCATCATCCGCGCCATCTATCCCACCCAGATCCTCAAATCCGAATGAAGAGCAACCTGGCGGCGCGCCTGCTGCGCATCATCTTCGGCTGCTACTTCATCGTCACGCTGGTGGTCACCTGCGTGCAGCTGGCCGCCGAATACCGCCACACGCAGCAGCGCCTGGACGAGGAAATCGGCGCCATGGAGCACACCTTCGGCCCCGGCATCACCGGCGCGCTGTGGCGCTTCAACGGCGAAGTGCTGGGCAGCATCGTCACCGGCGTAAAAGCGCTGCCCATCGTCATCGGCGTCAAGGTCGAGGACGAGCAGGGCAAGCTGCTGCGCGCCATCGGCACCGTCAACGACGGCGCCGGCAAGCGCCTGGAAGCGGGCCCGGACGGCGCACTGATGGCCGCGCCGGCGCCGGGCATGCTGTTCGACCGCATGTTCAGCCGCAGCTTCGCCGCCGTCTACGTGGACGAGGCCGGCGAGCGCCACCCGGTGGGCCGCTGGACCGTGTACTCCAGCCAGCAGGTGGTGGTGCGCCAGGTGGCCTACGGCTTCTTCCTGATCCTGGTGAACTCCGTCATCAAGACGCTGGCGCTGTGGTTCATCTTCCTGTACGTGATCAAGCGCACGCTGGGCCAGCCGCTGCGGCAGATGAGCGACTTCGTGGGCCAGCTCAATATCGACAACATCGGCGACCGCCATTTCGTGCTGAAGGACAAGGGCAAACACGAGCTGCACCAGCTGACCGACAAGCTGAACCAGATGGCCGGCACCCTGCGCAAGTCGGTGGCCGAGAATGCCGCGCTGTACGCTGAACTGAAGGAAATGAACCGCACGCTGGAATCGCAGGTGGCCGAGCGCACCCGCGAACTGCAGCGCGTGGCCAGCACCGACATGCTGACCGGCCTGCACAACCGGCGCAAGCTGGACGAGGTGCTGGGCTATGAGGTGGAGCGCGTGCACCGCTACGGCGGCGGGCTGGCCGTGATCCTGCTCGACATCGACCACTTCAAGCAGACCAACGACAGCTACGGCCACCCCGCCGGCGACCGCGTGCTGGCGGCGGTGGCGGCCATCCTGCGCAGCGGCGCGCGCAGCATCGACAGCGTGGGCCGCTGGGGCGGCGAGGAATTCATGGTGATTTGCCCGCAGACCGAACTGCTAGGCGCGGGCGCGCTGGCCGAGATGCTGCGCCTGCGCATCGCCGCCGCCGAGTTCCCGGAGGTGGGCCGCAAGACCTGCTCCTTCGGCGTGGCCGCGCTGGGTCCGGACGAAAGCCTGTCCAGCCTGGTGGCCCGCGCCGACGCCGCGCTGTACCGCGCCAAGCAGAACGGCCGCAATGCCGTCGAGCACGATACGATTGCACAATTGCTGTAAAGCCATTTTCACCGGTTATACTGGAGAAATAACCCAGTCACCGGAGAACCAAAATGAATGTCCGCACCACTCTGCGCGCCATCGCGCTGTCCCTGATCCTGGCCGGCATGGCCAGCACCGCGTCGGCCCAGAGCTACACCAAGGCGCAGTACGCGGCCGACACCAAGCAGGCGGCCGCCCGTTATGCGGAAGACAAGAAACTGTGCGCCGAAGAGAGCAACTCCGGCGCCCGCATGCAGTGCCAGCGCGACGCCAAGGCCGAGTACAACAAGGCGCTGGCAGCAGCCAAGGCCGACCTGAAAAACGCCAGCGCCAAGCCGGCCGCCTGCAACGACTGCGGCCGCGTGATCGCGGTCAACGTGGTGGATAAAAAAGGCGAAGGCAGCGCGGTCGGCGTGATCGCCGGCGGCGTGGCCGGCGCCCTGCTGGGCAACCAGGTGGGCAGCGGCGGCGGCCGCAAGCTGGCCACCTTCGCCGGCGCGGCCGGTGGCGCCTACGCCGGCAACAAGGTCGAAGAGCACGTCAAATCGACCAAGGTATGGAATGTCAAAGTCCAGTACGACAACGGCACCCAGGGCGAGTTCAGCTTCGACAAAGACCCAGGCTACGCGAACGGCGACCTGGTCAAGAGCGCCAACGGCACCATCGTACGCCGCTAAGCCGCCCGGCACCGCCCGGCGCGCAAGCGAGCGCCGGGAATTCCTTGTCTTGTGTACGATTTGATAATTTCCACAAGACAAGGTAATCATGGAAGACCTGAAAGAACCCGAGGCCGCCCGGCCCGCCCCGGTCCACTCGCCCGCCGCTCCTGCGGCCGCCTCTGCGGCCTCGCCTGCCGCCGCGCGGCCACGCCGCAAGCGCTGGATCAGCGTGCTGCTCTATCTGCTGGCCGCCTGCGGCCTGCTGTTCCTGGGCATCGTGGCCTACGCCATGCTCAAGGCGCCGGCCCCGAAAGCGCGCATCGTCATCGACGAGGCGGCTGTCATCGACAGCGTCATGTCCAGCAACTACGGCAAATACTCCCCCACCAAGAAAGGCTGGCTCTACGTCGGCGAGGACAACCGCACCTATCTGATGCGGGTGGTGCAGCAGGCGCGCCTGCAGGACGGCGCCGACGGCGACGAGCTGTATTTCATCGCGAGCGGCGCCTCGGTCACCGAAGGCGACCAGGCCGCCGTCTACGGCGTGTTCTACATCCGCCCCGACCTGGCCGACGGCGGCCTGTCCGAGATCAGCAGCCCGGCCATGCATGCCGGCACGCGCGCGGTGCAGCCGGAGGACGTGCGCTTCGAGGCGCTGAGCGACAATCTGTGGGGCTGGGTGGTCAAGACGCGCGACGGCGAAGATCCGCGCGCGGTGCGGGCGGTGACGCACAACGTAGTGCTGGCGCCGAACGGCACCCAGATCGCCACGCTGGCCGAGTTCCTGGCGGCTGCCGAGCACGCGCCGGAAGACGGCTGCGCGGGCGCCCAGGCCCGCTACGACGCCTACCAGGCCGAGCAGAGCGCCGCCGCGGCCACGGACGACAGCGTGACCGAACCGGAATACGAAGAACCGCTGCGCTGCGAGAAGCGGCGCTGGAGCTACCGCACCGCGACCGTCAACGGCAGCGTGCCGGTGCCGTTCACGGTCACCTTGAGCGGCATGATGAACGGCGCGGCGGTGGAAGCGAAGAACTGGAAACTGATGTTCGACACCAAGAGCTTCAGCTACAACGTGCCGGAGGAATTGAAGTATTGATCAACGTTCGCCCGGTCTCGGCAGCGCGCCTAGGCGCGGCGCGACAGCAGCAAGCCCAGTCCCGCGCTGGCCAGCAGGGCAGCGCAGCTGCGGTTGAAGATGCGCTTGCCGCGCGGCTGCGCGAACCAGCGCCGCAGCCGCGTGCCCATCCAAGCATAGATGGCAATGGCCGCCATTTCCAGCGCCAGGAACAAGGCGCCCAGCACGGTGAACTGCGCCGCCATGGGCTGCGCCGGATCGACGAACTGCGGCAGGAACGCCGTGAAGATCAGGATGGCTTTGGGATTGCCGGCCGCCACCAGGAACTCCTGCCGCGCCAGCTGCATCAGTCCTGCGGCCGGCGCGGCCGGCCCGGCTTCCGCGCCGCGCGCCGCGCGCCACAGCTGAAACGCCAGGTAGAACAGATACGCCGCGCCCACCGTCTTGATGCCGTAGAACAGCAGCTCCGACGTGTGCAGCACCGCCGCCAGCCCGGCCGAAGCGAGCGCGATCATGACGCCAAACGCCAGCAAGCGCCCCGCCCCGGCGGTGCAAGCCTGGCCGAAGCCGTAGCGCGTGGCGTTGCTGATGGATAGCAGGTTGTTCGGCCCGGGCGCCATGTTCAGCGCGAAGCAGGCCGGGACAAACAGCGCAAGCGTGGAAAATTCCATGGGACCGGCTCCTTGAGTTGAGCCCTATTCTACCCACGTCCGGCATCCCGTCTCAACCATTGGCTTCCGGCGCTCCGAACAGGTCCGATGGCACCGCGCCATCGGACAGGCGCTCGATCCAACGCTCCAGCTCGGTTTGCCCGGCCTCGTCGATACGCCGCGCCCACTCAGGCGCGACCGCCGCTGCCCGGCGAACCAGCAAGCGCCGCAGCAAATCCCTGGCAACTTGCCGCCGGCCCTCCTCCCGGCCTTCTTCCCGGCCTTCAGCCCTGCCTTGTTCCCTGCCTATCTCCAATCCTTGCGCCCGGCCTTCCTCCAGCCCTTTCGAGATCCACAGCTTCCTGGCATCGTCGCGCAACAGCTCCTTGCCATTGACCAGCAAGTCATACAAACACTCTTCCCACGAGTCGAACTCTTTATCCTCCACCACTGCCGTTTTCATGGCCGCCTCCCTGCGCGCCGCACGATGCTTTGTTCCCAGCTTATGCTGCATCGCGCGTGAAATCCAGCCCGACAGGCTGTCGCGCAGCAGCTGATTCCGCTCTTCCAAAATCCACTCCGTGAGCCGGTTAACCACGTGCGCGCAAGCCTGGCGCGAGCGGGTATGGAGCAGGCCAAACAAGGCCGCCACCAGGTTGCGCCCGGCGGTGCACACGGCACTGCGATCCCGGTCGATCAGCAGATACCGCTGCTCTGGCTGCAGCAAGTCCAGGCCTTCCGGTGGCGCCAGCACCAGGCCCGACAGCGACCTGCTGGCGCGCCAGGGCCGCGCGCCGCCATACAACACGATGGGCAGCACCGCAGGCAGCTTGGCGTTCCGCCCCAGCCTGCGCTGCTTGACCAGGGGTAGCCGGTGTCGGGGTCGGTGCGCATCGGCACAGTGTGGTCCCGGCGCGCCACGGCCACGGCCGCCATGCGCGGGATGTTTGGGCTGGCTCAAGCAGGGTGAAAAAAAGGCAGCCAAAGCTGCCTTGAAGTCCGTCCCGCGGAGTGCGCTCGACCTGCGCGGGGCGCGGCTTAGAACTGGTCTTCGCTCAGCGCCAGCACGCCGGCGCTGCCGTCGATGATGGCGGTGCGCATGCCGGACGATTGCGTCAGGAAGTGGTCGGCGAAGAAGCGCGCGGTGACGATCTTGGCGCGGTAGAAGCTGGCGTCGCTGTCGCCGGCGTCCAGCTTCTGCCGGGAGATCACGGCGGCGCGCGCCATCTGCCAGCCGCCCAGCACGATGCCGGCCAGCTTCAGATAGGTCACGCTGCCGGCGAACACGGCCTTGATGTCGGTCTTCATATTGCCGGCCACGTACTCGACCACCGCTTCCAGGTCGGCCGCGCCTTGCGCCAGGTGCTTGCGGATGGCCGCGAAGTCAGCGCCGTCCAGCTTGGCCAGTTCCGCTTCCGTGGCGCGCACTTGCGCGATCAGGCCCTTGGCCACCTTGCCGCCGTCGCGCACGGTCTTGCGGCCCACCAGGTCATTGGCCTGGATGGCGGTCGTGCCTTCGTAGATCGTCAGGATCTTGGCGTCGCGGTAGTGCTGCGCCGCGCCGGTTTCCTCGATGAAACCCATGCCGCCGTGCACCTGCACGCCGTCGCGCGCCACGTCCTGCGACAGCTCGGTGGACCAACCCTTGATGATCGGCACCAGGTATTCGTACACGGCCTGGTTCTCGGCGCGGGTGGCCGCGTCGGCATGGTGGTGCGCCGCGTCGTACAGCGCGGCGCCGACGTAGGCCAGCGCGCGCGCCGCCTCGGTCTGCGAGCGCATATTCATCAGCAGGCGGCGCACGTCCGGATGGTGGATGATAGCCACCGGGCCCGCCGAACCGGCCAGGTCGCGCGACTGCACGCGGTCCTTGGCGAAGGCCACGGCCTGCTGGTAGGCGTTCTCGGACAGGCCGATGCCCTGCATGCCTACGCCGAAGCGGGCCGCGTTCATCATGATGAACATGTATTCCAGGCCGCGGTTCTCCTCGCCCACCAGGGTGCCGATGGCGCCGCCGTTGTCGCCGAACTGCAGCACGGCGGTGGGGCTGGCCTTGATGCCCAGCTTGTGCTCGATCGACACGCAATGCGCGTCGTTGCGCGCGCCCAGCGAGCCGTCGGCGTTGACCATGAACTTGGGCACGATGAACAGCGAGATGCCCTTCACCCCTTCCGGCGCGTTCGGCGTGCGCGCCAGCACCAGGTGGATGATGTTCTCGGCCATGTCGTGCTCGCCGTAGGTGATGAAAATCTTGGTGCCGAAAATCTTGTAGGTGCCGTCGTCCTGCGGCACGGCGCGGGTGCGCACCGCGGCCAGGTCGGAACCAGCTTGCGGTTCGGTCAGGTTCATGGTGCCGGTCCATTTGCCGGTCACCAGCGGCTCCAGATAGGTCGCCTTCATTTCGTCGCTGCCTGCGGTCAGCAGCGCTTCGATGGCGCCGTCCGACAGCAGCGCCACCAGCGCGAACGCCAGGTTGGCGCCGTGCAGCATCTCCACGCATGGCGTGCCGACCAGCTTGGGCAGGCCCTGGCCGCCGAAGTCGGCCGGATGCTGCAGGCCTTGCCAGCCCGCCTCGGCGAACTGCTTGAACGCTTCCTTGAAACCCTTGGAGGTGAAGACGTTGCCGTCCTTCCAGTAGCTCGGCTCCTTGTCGCCGGCGTGGTTCAGCGGCGCGATTTCGCCCGCGACGAATTTCGCGCTTTCTTCCAGCACGGCTTCCGCCGTTTCCGGGCTGGCGTCCTCGCAGCCGGGCAGCTGGCTCACGCCTTGCAGGTTGGCCAGTTCGTTCATCACGAACAGCATGTCTTTCAGGGGGGCTTGATAGCTCATCTTCTTCTCTCCAAGAAAAAGGCCACGCGGCGGCGCAATGCCTTACCCGCGTGGCCTCGGTACTAAACGTGTGGATTAACCCAGTTCTTTGACCAGTTCAGGCACGATGTCGAACAGATCGCCCACGATGCCGTAGTCGGCCACGGAGAAGATCGGCGCTTCAGGATCTTTGTTGATGGCGACGATGGTCTTCGAGTCC